>NZ_CP158507.1:0-3099876 GCF_045346035.1 Candidatus Arsenophonus nilaparvatae
TCACGCAAATTTTCGGTAAATCTTTTCTGGGGTATTAACAATTTTTATTACCTATTAAATTTAATAATTTTCCATTGGTCTTGTTTTAGGGGAGTCCGTCGTGTCATTTTCACTTTGGCAGCAATGTCTTGCCCGATTGCAGGATGAGTTACCTGCCACAGAATTCAGTATGTGGATACGCCCTCTCCAGGCAGAATTGAGTGATAATACATTAGCACTCTATGCTCCTAACCGTTTTGTATTAGATTGGGTAAGAGATAAATACATCAATAATATTAATGAATTATTGAGTGATTTTTGTGGTTCTGATGTGCCTGCATTGAAATTTGAAGTAGGTAATAAACCGCAAATAACCGCAAGCGGTACCTCAACGCATACCGTAGCAAATAAAACTATTTCGACGCCAATAAATTCAATAGTACGCCCTAGTTGGGATAAAACACAAGTTCAACCTGAAATCGCCTATCGTTCAAATGTGAACCCTAAGCATACATTTAATAACTTTGTCGAAGGTAAATCAAACCAACTTGCTCGTGCCGCTGCCAGCCAAGTAGCAGACAATCCTGGTGGAGCTTATAACCCGCTTTTTCTTTATGGTGGTACAGGATTAGGTAAAACTCACCTGCTTCATGCTGTAGGTAATAACATCATGGCGCATAAAGCGAATGCAAAAGTGGTTTATATGCATTCTGAGCGTTTTGTCCAAGATATGGTAAAAGCATTACAAAATAATGCGATTGAAGATTTTAAACGTTATTATCGCTCGGTCGATGCATTATTAATTGATGACATTCAATTTTTTGCTAATAAAGAGCGCTCTCAAGAAGAATTTTTTCATACCTTTAATGCGTTACTCGAAGGTAACCAGCAAATCATTCTGACCTCAGATCGCTATCCTAAAGAAATTAATGGAGTTGAAGATCGACTAAAATCTCGTTTTGGTTGGGGATTGACGGTTGCGATTGAACCACCAGAATTGGAAACCCGTGTTGCTATTTTGATGAAAAAAGCGGACGAAAATCAGATGCAACTACCTGATGAAGTCGTTTTCTTTATTGCCAAACGCTTGCGTTCAAATGTTAGAGAGCTGGAAGGAGCGTTGAATCGGGTTATCGCCAATGCTAACTTTACCGGTCGCGCAATTACCATTGATTTTGTTCGTGAAGCATTACGCGATCTACTCGCATTACAAGAAAAACTGGTCACTATTGATAATATTCAAAAAACCGTTGCTGAATATTATAAAATTAAAGTTGCTGACTTGTTATCCAAGCGCCGTTCCCGTTCTGTGGCGCGCCCGAGGCAAATGGCAATGGCATTAGCGAAAGAGCTGACAAACCATAGTTTGCCCGAAATTGGCGATGCCTTTGGTGGACGAGATCATACAACCGTACTCCATGCTTGTCGAAAAATCGAGCAGTTACGGGAGGAAAGTCACGACATCAAAGAGGATTTTTCTAACTTAATCAGAACATTATCATCCTAATGCTATGAAATTTACTATTGAACGTGAAAAATTACTCAAACCACTACAACAAGTTAGTGGTCCACTTGGTGGGCGGCCTACATTACCTATTTTAGGTAATTTATTACTGCAAGTCAGTGAAAAAACACTTTCATTAACAGGTACCGATCTAGAAGTAGAAATGGTCGCAAAAGTGATACTAACACAACCAGGTGAAAATGGTTCAATCACGGTACCTGCCCGTAAATTTTTCGATATCTGGCGTGGGTTACCCGATGGCTCAGAAATCAAAGTTACTCTTGAAGGAGAGCGTCTACTGGTGCGTTCCGGTCGTAGCCGTTTTTCGCTTTCGACTCTGCCTGCCACTGATTTTCCAAACCTAGACGATTGGCAAAGTGAAGTCGAATTTGAACTCCCTCAAACGACGTTAAAACGTCTAATTGAAGCTACCCAGTTTTCAATGGCACATCAAGATGTACGCTATTATCTTAATGGCATGCTATTTGAAACTGAAGGTAAAGAATTACGCACTGTCGCTACCGATGGCCATCGTTTAGCGGTCTGTTCACTCAATATTAATATTGATGAGAATTTACCAACTCATTCAGTGATTGTTCCTCGCAAAGGGGTAGTAGAATTTATGCGATTACTGGATAGTAGCGACGAGTCACTTAAGTTACAGATTGGTAGTAATAATATCCGAGCTCATGTTGGTGATTTTATTTTCACCTCAAAACTAGTTGATGGTCGTTTTCCTGATTACCGACGTGTTCTACCCAAAAATCCAGATAAAACATTGACCGCGGATTGTAATAAACTTAAACAAGCATTTTCACGAGCTGCAATTTTATCAAATGAAAAATTTCGCGGTGTACGCCTCTATATCAGCGAAAATCAACTTAAAATTACTGCAAACAATCCAGAACAGGAAGAATCAGAAGAAATTGTTGATGTTAATTATCAAAGCTCGATGATAGAAATTGGTTTTAACGTCAGTTATATCCTCGATGTTTTAAATACACTAAAATGTGAACAGGTTAATTTGTTGTTGACTGATTCAAATTCAAGCGTACAAATCGAAGATGTAGCTAGTAATGCGGCAGCTTATGTTGTTATGCCAATGCGTCTGTAATATCTAAATTCTATGATGCTTTCGCGTTTACTTATCCGCGACTTTCGTAATATAGAAAGTGCGGATCTACCATTAGCAACCGGTTTTAATTTTTTAATTGGGCCAAATGGCAGCGGAAAAACAAGTATTCTTGAAGCGATCTATACATTAGGACATGGTAGGGCTTTTCGTAGCATTCAAGCAGCACGTGTCATTCGTCATCAACAACATAATTTTGTTTTACATGGTCGTCTTGTTCCTATAGAGCCAGAATCACGTGAACTGACTTTGGGATTAAGTAAAGATCGTAACGGTGAAAGTAAAGTTCGCATTGATGGCAATGATGGGCATAAAATTGCTGAATTAGCTAAATTATTACCAATGCAACTAATAACTCCTGAAGGTTTTACCTTATTAAATGGTGGCCCTAAATATCGTCGAGCTTTTCTTGATTGGGGATGTTTCCACAATGAACCTCAGTTTTTTGCTGCCTGGTCTGATTTAAAACGGCTATTAAAGCAACGTAATGCAGCATTACGCCAAGTAAAAAGTTATAATGAGCTGCGTCATTGGGATTATGAACTGATCCCTCTGGCCCATAAAATAAGTGAATGGCGAGCCAGCTATATTGCAGGAATTACGAAAGATATTGAAAACACCTGTAAACAGTTCTTACCTGAATTTTCACTTAGCATCTCATTTCAGCGAGGATGGGATAAAGAAACCGATTATTCAGATATATTAGTAAGGCAATTTGAACGTGACCGAATGCTTACCTATACCGCATTAGGGCCACACAAAGCTGACTTGCGGATCCGCGTAGAAGGAATTGCCGTTGAAGATATCCTATCGCGCGGGCAGTTAAAATTATTAATGTGCGCATTAAAATTAGCACAAGGTGAATATTTCACCCGACAGAGTGGGCAAAGATGCTTATATCTGTTAGACGATTTTGCTTCTGAGTTAGATAAGGATCGCCGTCAATTATTAGCCGAACGGCTTAAAGCGACGCAAGCTCAGGTCTTTGTTAGCGCGATTACCATCGCGCAAGTTAAAGATATGTTAGATGGAAATAGCAGGATGTTTTGCGTAAAACATGGCAAAATAGAAGTTCAACCATAGGATCAGAAATTAGCGAGAAACGTTGATGTCGAATACATATGACTCCTCAAGTATCAAGGTATTAAAAGGGCTAGACGCGGTGCGTAAGCGCCCAGGCATGTATATCGGTGATACCGACGATGGTACAGGCCTTCATCACATGGTCTTCGAGGTTGTCGACAACGCTATCGACGAAGCCTTGGCAGGGTATTGTAGCGATATTATTGTAACCATACATACCGATAACTCCATCTCTGTTCTCGATAATGGACGTGGTATTCCAACCGATATTCATGAAGAAGAAGGTGTATCTGCCGCAGAAGTCATCATGACCGTTCTTCATGCTGGCGGCAAATTTGACGATAATTCCTACAAAGTTTCTGGTGGCTTACATGGGGTAGGTGTTTCTGTTGTTAATGCCTTATCAGAAAAATTAGAGCTAGCTATCCGTCGCGAGGGAAAAGTCCATGAACAAACTTACCAATTAGGTGTTCCACAAGCACCTTTATCGATTGTCGGAGAAACTGATGAGCGGGGAACCTATATCCGTTTCTGGCCAAGTTTGGACACATTTAAAACCGTTACCGAATTTGAATACGATATTTTGGCAAAACGGTTACGGGAGCTCTCTTTTCTTAATTCAGGTATATCCATTCGTTTAATTGATAAACGTGATAATAAAGAAGATCATTTTCATTATGAAGGTGGAATCAAAGCTTTTGTAGAATACTTAAGTCGGAATAAAACCCCAATCCATCCAAGTGTTTTCTATTTTTCGGCGGAAAAAGAGGGTATTAATGTAGAAATATCCATGCAATGGAATGACGGTTTCCAAGAAAATGTTTATTGTTTCACCAACAACATTCCTCAACGTGATGGAGGAACCCATCTGGTTGGTTTCCGTACCGCCATGACACGTACACTGAACAGTTACATGGATAAAGAAGGTTATCAGAAAAAATCCAAAGTTAGTGCTACTGGTGATGATGCCCGTGAAGGTTTAATTGCTGTCGTTTCTGTTAAAGTTCCCGATCCAAAATTTTCGTCACAAACAAAAGATAAGCTAGTTTCTTCCGAAGTAAAAACCGTTGTTGAAACGTTAATGAATGAGAAACTGGTCGAATATCTATTAGAAAATCCTAATGACGCCAAAATCGTTGTTAGCAAAATCATTGACGCCGCCCGTGCCCGCGAGGCTGCCCGTAAAGCACGCGAAATGACGCGCCGCAAAGGTGCCCTTGATTTAGCAGGATTACCCGGTAAATTAGCAGACTGCCAGGAGCGTGATCCGGCTTTATCAGAACTTTATTTAGTGGAGGGTGATTCCGCAGGCGGCTCTGCCAAACAGGGGCGTAACCGAAAAAATCAGGCAATTTTACCGTTAAAAGGTAAAATTCTTAATGTTGAAAAAGCGCGTTTCGACAAAATGCTCTCCTCACAGGAAGTCGCCACCTTAATAACTGCTTTAGGTTGTGGTATTGGCCGTGATGAATATGATCCTGATAAATTACGTTATCATAGCATTATTATCATGACCGATGCCGATGTCGACGGCTCCCATATACGGACATTGTTATTAACTTTCTTCTATCGTCAGATGCCAGAAATTATCGAGCGAGGCCATGTCTATATTGCTCAGCCACCTTTATATAAAGTGAAAAAAGGTAAGCAAGAACAATATATTAAAGATGATGAGGCGATGAACGAATATTTGATTTCAATCGCATTAGACAACACCTCGCTCTATACTAGCCCTCATGCCCCGGCATTGAAAGGTGAGCCATTGGAGAAGTTAATCATTGAATATAATGCTGCTCAAAAAATTATCAAACGTTTAGAGCGTGTCTATCCACTAGCTTTATTAAATAATCTTATTTATCAGCCTACCTTGGTAGAAGATGACTTGAAAGATAAATCCAAGATAGAAAATTGGATCAACATGCTAGTTAAGCGCCTAACCGATAATGAAGAACATGGTAGTACTTATAGTTATCATATTAATGAAAATAGTGAACGCCAATTATTTGAACCGGTTTTACGTATAAGAACCCATGGCGTTGATACTGATTACAATCTAGATTTCGATTTCATTCATGGTATTGAATATACACGCATAACTAAAATTGGTCAGCTAATAGGAGATCTGATTGAGGATGGTGCGTATGTGGAAAGAGGGGAGCGTCGCCAGACTATTTCTTCCTTTGAAGATGCATTGAACTGGTTATCAAAAGAATCACGCCGTGGCTTGATGGTACAACGCTATAAAGGATTAGGCGAAATGAATCCAGAGCAATTATGGGAAACAACGATGAACCCAGATACCCGCCGTATGATGCGTGTTACCGTTAAAGATGCCATCGCAACTGACCAACTGTTTACCACACTAATGGGTGATGCGGTTGAACCACGTAGAGCTTTTATTGAAGAAAACGCATTAAAAGCAGAAAATATAGACATTTAATTTCAAATGGCAAAACAAAAGCCCCATATCTAAATTGGGGCTTTTTATTATAGATAACTATCTAATATTTTTAACATACGGCGTAAAGGCTCTGCCGCTCCCCATAATAGCTGATCACCAATCGTAAAAGCGGATAAATATTCTGGCCCCATATTTAATTTACGCAAGCGTCCAACCGGAACATTTAAGGTGCCTGTTACTGCCGCAGGCGTTAACTCTTGAATAGTTAATTCACGCTCATTAGGAATAACGCGAACCCAATCATTATGTGCGGACAAAATTTGCTCAACATCCTCAATCGCAACATTTTTTTGCAATTTTAGGGTAAATGCCTGGCTATGGCAGCGTAATGCACCGATACGAACACATAAACCATCGACAGGAATAACATGACTAGCGGTATTTAAAATTTTATTAGTTTCAGCCTGCCCTTTCCATTCCTCACGACTTTGACCATTGGGCAATTGTTTATCTATCCAGGGGATCAAACTACCGGCCAATGGCGCGCCAAAGGCTTCTGTGCTCATCTTTCCACTACGGGTGAAGTCAGTGACTTTTTTCTCAATCGATAAAATCGCCGCCGCGGGATTTTGCAGTTCATTAGCAACCTGTGCATGTAACTCACCCATTTGCACTAATAATTCACGCATATTACGCGCACCTGCGCCAGAAGCCGCCTGATAGGTTGCGACCGAAACCCACTCAATCAAGTTCTCAGCGAATAAGCCAGCTAAAGCCATTAGCATCAAACTGACCGTGCAATTGCCACCAACAAAGGTTTTTATCCCTTCATTTAAACCCTGATCAATATATTGACGATTAACAGGATCAAGAATAATAATGCTATCCTCTTTCATCCGTAACGAAGAGGCGGCATCTATCCAATAACCTGACCAACCAGTCGCCCGCAGTTTAGGGTAAATTTGATCGGTATAATCTCCACCCTGACAGCTAATTATTACCTCTAATTCCTTTAATCCATCAAGATCAAAAGCATCTAGCAGTGTTGATTGATGTTGACCATATTTTGGTGCCAATTCACCATGTTGAGAGGTAGTAAAAAAAACAGGATTAATATTATTAAAATCACCTTCTTCCACCATTCGTTGCAGCAGTACAGAACCAACCATACCTCGCCAACCAATAAATCCGACATTTTTCATTTTTGTTATATCCAATCTGAATGTTGTTGCTAAGTAAAGTCGTCGCCATTTATAAACAATAATCGCAAATTGAAATCATTTATGCCATTTTTTAATACTGATTATTTAATAAATAAAAATCTATTTATAACTGATAAAACAAAACACCCAATATTAAGGGTGTTTTACTTAAAATAACGGTCAATAACTTTACTGCGCTGATCTATTCCAACGGGATTTAAGATATTTTACTGCCTCTGCTGTTTGCGGAGACTGAAGAAGCCCCTCTCTAAATAGGATTTCACCTTTTATTTCAGGTAATTCATCATTAAGATCGAGTTGTCTTTTTAGCTCCGGGACACCGCCGTCAAGAGACCAATCAGGCTCTGTTTGAGATGGCACTCCAACTTTATATAATGCCACCCCAATATACAATTTAGTGTTAGTCGATCTCACCACATCAGCCCACCATTTTGCAATCACATCATATTTGACAATTTCGCGGGCAAAAGGCCAGTAAATTTGCGGGGCTATATAATCTAATAAACCTTCTTTTACCCATAATCTGGTATCAGCATAGGCTCTGTCATAAGTAGGCCCACCAGCTTTAGTATCCGAGCCTCGTGGATCATCGGAAATATTTCGCCATACACCGCCTGGACTGATGCCAAATTTAATAGTGGGTTTTAACGAACGGATTGTTGAAGAAACCTCTCGAATCAACAACAAGGTATTATTTCTTCTCCAACTGGTTTTATCTAAAAATCCCTGACCGTATCGTTGAAACGTTGCCTCATCATTGAGTTTGGAGGAAGGAGTTTCATAATAGAAATAATCATCAAACTGTATGCCATCAATATCATAGTTTTTAACTAATTCAGCAACAATACTGGTGATCCAATTACGAACTTCTGGTAAGCCTGGATCAAGTACAAAACGGTCGTAGGCAGTTCGTATCCAATCTTTATGTAAAACATAAACGCTAGCAGGCGGAGAATTAAGTGTCTTTTGCAGTGAAGCAATGGTTTCTGGTTGCGTATCCATTGAAACCCGGTAGGGATTTAGCCAAGCATGTATTTTTAAATTTCTTTTGTGCGCCTCAGCAATAATAAACGCCAACGGATCATAACCTGGGTCTTTACCGACTACACCGGTAAGCACGTCAGACCAAGGGAGAATATGAGAATGATAAAGCGCAGTACCATCTGGTTTTACCTGAAAAAAAATGGTGTTAATGCCTAGCTTCACCAAATTATCCAGTTTATCCGTTAACTCTTTTTTCTGTACTTCAATTCTGAGCTTTTCTGAATCAAGGTTAACTGAAGAAAAAGAAGGCCAATCAAGCCGAGATACGGTCGTTAACCATACACCACGTACTGGTATATCTTGTTTAATCGTGGCCTTTTGCTCATCAGCTATTTTTTTATTATTACAACCAACAACTAAAAACAAGCAAAATAACGAAGTAATAAACCACTTTATCCCCTTTAATTGCAATAGCATCCTTGATTCCTTATTTTGTTTACAGTTAGGGTTTGATAAGCTGTGAGTATTGTTTAATTGATGGCATTATATTAATCAATTTATTAAATATTAAAATATTTATTTTTCAGGTAATCAATTACCAAAATAACTTAACTGAATAATAAATTTTTAGCTTGCTATTCTTTAATATTATTAAAAAAATACGCTAGAATGGAGCGTATTTTTTAGCATAGAAATATGTAATAAAAGGTAAAAATAAAAAAGCTATCTTAGTCTATTATATACAATAATTTATTGATAATAGCCTAAATATCACTCTTTATACCGAACTCACTCGACGGTCACAGATTTAGCTAAATTTCTTGGTTGATCAACATCCGTGCCTTTTATTAGCGCAACATGATAAGATAATAATTGTAGTGGAACGGTATAAAAAATCGGGGCAATTAGCTCTTCAACATGTGGTAATGGAATAATTTTCATATTTTCACTGTCAATAAAACCCGCGTCTTTATCAGCAAAAACATAAAGTAAGCCGCCACGAGCACGGACTTCTTCAATATTGGATTTTAGCTTTTCGAGTAATTCATTATTTGGCGCAATAATAATTACTGGCATATCGGCATCAATCAGTGCTAATGGGCCATGCTTCAACTCACCCGCTGCATAAGCTTCGGCATGAATATAAGAAATCTCTTTTAGCTTTAATGCACCTTCAACCGCTATCGGAAATTGATCACCTCGGCCAAGAAAAAGAGCATGATTTTTATCAGAAAAATCCTCTGCTAAATCTTCAATCATTTTTTCTTGCGATAACATACTGTCAATACGAGCAGGTAATGCATGTAATGCCTGAACAATGTCTTTCTCAAGAGTAATGTTTTTATCCTGCAAGCGAATCAGATAAGCAACTAATAATAATAAAACCGTCAATTGGGTAGTAAACGCTTTGGTGGATGCTACGCCAATTTCTGCACCAGCTTTTGTCATTAATGCAAAATCTGATTCACGGACTAAAGATGAGCCTAAAACATTACATATTGCCAACGATGCCAGATAACCAAGCTGTTTCGATAATCTTAATGCTGCTAAAGTATCCGCTGTTTCACCCGATTGAGAAAGGGTGATCAATAAGCTATTTTTACGTCTTGCTGGTTTGCGATAACGGAATTCAGAAGCAATTTCTACATCACAGGGTATACCTGCTAAAGATTCAAGCCAGTAACGGGCAACCATTCCGGCATTATATGAAGTCCCACAAGCAACAATTTGAATATGTTCAACCTGAGATAATAGATTTTGGGCTTTTTTATCTAATTCACTAAAAATAACACTATCATGCTGATCAAAGCGCCCTTCGAGGGTATTTTTTATTGCTAAAGGCTGCTCATAGATCTCTTTTTGCATATAGTGGCGATAAATTCCTTTTTCACCAGCATCATACTGAATATTGGATTCTATTTGTTCTCGTTCAACTTCTGAGCCTTGTTGATCAAAAATACGCACTGTCCGACGAGTCACTTCAGCAATATCACCTTCCTCTAAATAGATAAAACGACGTGTAACCGGCAAAAGCGCTAATTGATCGGATGCTAGAAAATTTTCACCAACACCTAAACCTATAATTAATGGGCTACCCGAACGCGCAGCCACTAGCAATCCAGGAGTACGGCTATCCATAATAACGGTACCGTAAGCGCCTTTTAATTGGGGGATAACACGCTGTACCACTTCTAGCAAGGTACCACCTTTTTGTAATTCCCAATGTGTTAAATGGGCTATAACTTCGGTGTCAGTTTCTGAAGTAAAAACATATTTTTGCTTTTTAAGTTGTTCACGTAGTTGTTGATAATTTTCAATAATCCCATTATGAACGACCGCAATATATTCAGATGTATGCGGATGGGCATTTTTTTTGCTTGGCTGACCATGCGTCGCCCAACGAGTATGCGCAATGCCTGTGCCACCAATTACAGCATGTTTTTCCACTTCATCTGCCAGGATCTGAACTTTACCCGTTTCACGTAATCGTGTCAGATTGGTTTTATCATCAACCACGGCTAAACCGGCAGAGTCATAACCCCGGTACTCCAGTCGACGAAGCCCTTCAATAAGAATTTCAGCTATATCGCGTTGTGCTACTGCACCAACAATTCCACACATCGGTTTTCATTCCAAAATAGAAGAGCATACAGCTCTTATGCTGTCGTAACCTGATTAATATATTCGGTTTTACCGTTCCCAAAGCCTGTAGATATTGGGTTTATTATTTATAAAATAGATGATTAATCATCACTATTTATTTTGCGACTATTTTTTCTTTATTGGACGCAGCCAATTGACAATATGCCGCTGTTTAACACGGCTAATAACAAGTTCATTTTCCTTAACATCATTAGTAAGCGTCGTTCCAGCACCAATAGTTGCCCCGTTAGCAATGGTAACCGGTGCAATTATTTGCGTATCTGAGCCAACAAAAACATTATCACCAATGATTGTTTTAAATTTATTAGCCCCATCATAATTACAAGTTATTGTTCCTGCGCCAATATTAACATCTCCACCAATTTCGGCGTCACCTAGATAACTTAAATGCCCTGCTTTAGAACCCGCACCTAAAGCGGTGTTTTTAACCTCAACAAAATTACCAATATGCACTTTATCTGCCAGTCTAGTCCCTGGACGTAAACGAGCAAAAGGGCCAATTGTACAGGCGGTAGATAATTCTGAATCTTCTATAACTGAATAAGCACTAATAATTGAATTATCATCTATCGTACAATTTTTTAATATACATCCGGCATGAATATGCACATTATTACCCAGTACAACATCCCCTTCAATAATAACATTAGTATCAATAATTACATTACGCCCGTGCTTTAATGTACCGCGCAAATCAAAACGAGCAGGGTCAATAATCATAACACCTGCCAATAATAATTTTTCTGCCTGTTCTTGTTGATAAATACGTTCAAGCGCCGAAAGCTGTAAACAGTTATTCACTCCTTCCATTTCACTCAATTTGGTAGGATGAACTGCATTTATTTTACAGCCTTCTTCATGCGCCAATGAAATGATATCGGTAACATAATATTCATTTTGAGCATTGTTATTATTAAGTTTTTTCAGCCATCGCTTTAAATCAGCACCATTAGCAACTAGTATACCGGTATTAATTTCGTTAATTTTAGCTTGATTTTCCGTTGTATCTTTTTGCTCAACAATGCCAATTACTTCACCTTTTTGACGAATAATGCGCCCGTAACCTGTCGGCTCATTAACGATTGCCGTCAATAACCCTATTCCTCCGTCAGGCTTAGCTTCTATTAATCGTTCAAGTGTTTCTTTTGTGATCAGTGGAGAATCACCATAAAGCATCAGGATATCTTCATCATCAGCAAAATAAGGTGCTGCTTGCTGCATTGCATGTCCTGTTCCTAATTGCTCTGCCTGTAAGATCCAATTAATAGATTGATTAGCTAAAACTAATTTAATTAAATCAGCACCATGACCATAAACTAAATGAATATTAGATGCCCCAAGTGATAATGATGTGTCGATAACATGCTGCACCATTGGTTTTCCTGCCAGTGGATGTAAAACTTTTGGTAAGTCAGAATACATGCGGGTACCTTTACCCGCCGCGAGGATCACAACACTTTTTGCGTTCATAGACATAAAACCTAATAACTCCATCAGTTAGGTAAAAGTAAAACTATTTATTGAACAAATTACTACATATTTCGTTCAAATAAAAAAGCTTACTATCTATATAAAAGAAAGGGAGCGAAACATAAATAAATTGTCTCACTCCCTGTATTTACCTAATTTTTATAAAAATAGCTGTAAAGTTTAAATAAATTCTTAGGATTATATCATTTTTTCATCAGCTCGATGACACGTAATTTAGCAATTGCCTTCGCTAACTCTGCTGATGCTTGAGCATAATCGACATCACCATGTGCTTTACGAATATGCTCTTCCGCTTTATGCTTAGATTCTAATGCCTTAGCTTCATCCAAATCCTTGCCACGGATTGCTGTATCAGCCAATACGATAACACCATTTGGTTGAACTTCAAGAATACCACCAGAAAGATAGATTAGTTCTTCTTCACCAAACTGTTTGGTAATACGTATCATGCCAGGCTTAATGGCAGTTAGCAGCGGTGTATGTTGAGGATAAATCCCCAGCTCCCCTTCGCTGCCTGTCACCTGGATTTTCTGGACAAGGCCGTCAAACATCTGCTTTTCAGCACTTACCACAACCAGATGGTATGTCATTGCAGCCATATCAACCTCCCATCAGCGACATTATAAATTTTTCGCTTTTTCTACCGCTTCTTCGATAGTACCTACCATATAAAACGCTTGCTCAGGCAGATGATCATAATCACCATTCAAAATACCTTTAAAGCCACGGATAGTATCTTTTAAAGAAACAAATTTTCCCGGTGAACCAGTAAAAACTTCAGCCACAAAGAATGGTTGAGATAGGAAACGCTGGATTTTACGAGCGCGCGCAACAACCAATTTATCTTCTTCAGACAGCTCATCCATTCCCAGAATAGCAATGATATCTTTCAATTCTTGATAACGCTGCAAAATAGACTGAACACCACGTGCTACGTCGTAGTGCTCTTGCCCTACAACTAATGGATCAAGCTGACGACTAGTTGAATCCAATGGATCAACAGCAGGATAAATACCTAATGACGCAATTTGACGACTAAGAACGACCGTTGCATCCAAATGAGCAAAAGTAGTTGCTGGAGAGGGATCCGTCAAATCATCGGCAGGAACATATACCGCCTGAACTGACGTTATTGAACCAGCTTTAGTTGATGTAATACGCTCCTGCAATACACCCATTTCTTCCGCTAAGGTCGGTTGATAACCCACTGCCGAAGGCATACGACCAAGCAGGGCCGAGACTTCTGTTCCTGCTAATGTATAGCGATAGATGTTATCGATAAATAACAATACATCTCGCCCTTCATCACGAAACTTCTCTGCAATTGTCAATCCTGTTAAAGCAACACGTAGACGGTTTCCTGGCGGTTCATTCATTTGACCATAAACCAGAGAAACTTTATCCAATACATTTGAATCTGTCATTTCGTGATAGAAATCATTACCTTCACGAGTCCGCTCGCCGACGCCTGCAAAGACTGAATAACCGGAATGCTCAATCGCAATATTACGAATAAGCTCCATCATGTTTACTGTTTTACCAACACCAGCACCACCAAATAATCCTACTTTCCCACCTTTAGCAAATGGGCAAATAAGATCCATAACTTTGATACCAGTTTCGAGCAATTCTGTTGAATTAGATAAATCTTCATAACTAGGGGCGGCACGATGAATAGCCCAACGTTCTTCTTCACCGATCTCACCTTTCATATCGATAGGATCACCTAATACATTCATGATGCGCCCTAATGTCGCTTTACCGACTGGCACTTCAATTGGGTGAGCTAAATCAACAGCGTCTAAACCACGTTTTAAACCATCAGAAGTCCCCATCGCGATGCAGCGAACAACTCCGCCACCTAATTGCTGCTGAACTTCTAAAATTAGTTTTTCTTTACCATTCATCACCTCAAGCGCGTCGTACACTTTGGGTACCGCATCTTGAGGAAATTCGACATCCACTACGGCGCCGATTACCTGGATAATCTTTCCAGTAGCCATCTTGAATCCTCTACGTAATTCGTAAACCTAGCCATTAAACTGCGGCAGCTCCCGAAACTATTTCGGTAAGTTCCTGAGTAATGCTGGCTTGACGAGCCTTATTGTAAACCAACTGCAACTCCTTGATCAGGTTACCACCATTATCAGTAGCTGCTTTCATTGCTACCATTCGAGCAGCCTGTTCACTAGCTAAGTTTTCAACGACGCTCTGATAAACCTGTGATTCGATATAACGACGCAACAGGGTATCCAGTAGTATCTTGGGATCAGGTTCATATAAATAATCCCAAGATTTCTTTTTCAATGTTTCATCATCACCCGCAGGTAGAGGCAATAATTGAGTAATCGTTGGTACTTGAGTCATGGTATTAACAAATTTGTTAGTTACCACATACAACTTATCTAGACGCCCTTCATCATATGCTTCTAACATAATTTTCACGGGTCCAATAAGATCAGACAGAGAAGGATCATCTCCCATCCCGGTTACCTGAGCAACAATATTACCACCAACCGAATTAAAGAATGAAACTGCTTTAGAACCAATTAATGCCAGATCAATCTGGACACTTTTATCAGTCCATGTTTTCATTTCTGTCAGTAATTTTTTAAATAAATTAATATTTAAGCCACCACATAAACCACGGTCAGTTGAAACAATTAAATAACCAATACGTTTAACATCACGCTCTTTAAGATATGGATGTTTATATTCCAAATTACCTAATGCTAAGTGACCAATTACACTACGCATAGTTTCTGCATAAGGACGACTAGCTGCCATACGCTCTTGTGTTTTGCGCATTTTGGATGCAGCAACCATCTCCATCGCTTTAGTGATCTTTTGTGTATTTTGAACACTACCGATCTTAGAACGTATCTCTTTTGCGCCCGCCATTTCAGCTCCTCCTTATTAACCAAACGGTCTCAATAAAGGCCGAATAGAATTACCAGGATTGAGTTGCTTTAAAAGAATCGAGCAAGGCATTTAACTTAGCTTCGATTTCATCGTTATATTTACCTGTCTGATCAATTTCTTTCAGCAAGATAGAATGCTCACGAGTAGCATAAGCCAGCAATGACGTCTCAAAATCACCAATTTTTGCTAATTCAACATCTTCCAGATAACCACGTTCAGCAGCAAATAAAGATAACGCCTGCTGCGCAACTGACATTGGTGCATACTGTTTCTGTTTCAACAATTCGGTAACTTTCTGTCCATGATTAAGCTGCTTACGTGTCGCATCATCTAAATCAGAAGCAAACTGTGAAAATGCAGCTAACTCGCGATACTGCGCCAACGCGGTACGAATGCCACCAGATAATTTCTTGATAATCTTAGTCTGAGCCGCACCACCTACACGTGATACTGATATTCCTGGGTTAACTGCCGGGCGAATACCCGCATTAAATAAGTTAGATTCCAAGAAAATTTGTCCATCCGTGATTGAAATTACATTAGTAGGTACAAATGCAGAGACATCACCAGCTTGCGTTTCAATAATCGGTAATGCTGTTAATGAACCCGTTTTACCTTTGATTTCTCCACTAGTAAATTTTTCAACATATTCAGCATTAACACGGGCAGCACGCTCAAGTAAACGAGAATGAAGATAAAAAACATCACCTGGATAGGCTTCACGTCCAGGAGGACGCCGTAACAATAGCGAAATTTGTCGATAAGCAACCGCTTGTTTAGAGAGATCATCATAAATAATTAGCGCATCTTCGCCACGATCTCTAAAATATTCACCCATTGTACAGCCAGCATAAGGCGCAAGGTATTGCAATGCAGCAGATTCAGATGCAGTAGCAACAACAACTATCGTATTTTCGAGTGCTCCATGCTCTTCAAGCTTGCGAACCACATTAGCAATAGTTGAGGCTTTTTGCCCAATTGCTACATAAATACATTTTATTTCCGAATCACGCTGATTAATAATGGCATCAACAGCTAATGCGGTTTTACCGGTTTGGCGATCACCGATGATTAACTCACGTTGACCACGCCCAATAGGGATCATAGCATCAACGGATTTGTATCCTGTTTGTACAGGTTGATCAACTGATTGACGATCAATAACGCCAGGGGCGATAACTTCAACGGCAGAGAAACCATCATGCTCAACAGGCCCTTTACCATCAATTGGCTCACCCAAGGTATTAACAACTCGCCCAAGTAATCCTCTACCTACTGGTACTTCAAGAATACGACCTGTACACTTTACTTTCATACCTTCGGCTAAGTCGGCATATGGTCCCATGACAACGGCACCAACTGAGTCACGCTCTAAATTGAGCGCAATAGCATAACGATTACCAGGTAGTGCTATCATCTCACCTTGCATAACTTCAGCTAAACCGTGAATACGAATGATCCCATCATTAACAGAAACAATTGTACCTTCATTGTGAGCTTCACTCACTACATCAAACTGAGCAATACGTTGCTTGATCAGTTCACTGATTTCGGTGGAATTCAGTTGCATATGCTCCAATCCCCTTAAGACTGCAAGACGTCAGTTAAACGCTCAATACGACCACGCACGCTACCATCAATAACCAGGTCTCCGGCGCGGATAATGACTCCTGCGATAACAGACTTATCAATTTTGCAATTCAGCTTAACTTTACGTGACAGACGTTTTTCCATCGCTGCAGAAATTTTAAATTGCTGTTTTTCATTTAGCTCAGTGGCAGAAATGACGTCAATATCAACGGTTGACTCCAGAAAAGCGCGTAATTGTATGAATTGCTTCAAAACCTCTGGTAACGTACTTAGACGCCCGTTTTCAGCCATAATGCGAATTAGATTTCGAACATGTTCATCGATTTCATCACCACAAATAGTGATAAATGTTTTCGCTAATGTTTCTGGTGCTATTGAACCAGAAAGCAGCTCACCTATTTGTTGATTACGGGTAGCTTCAGCAATAAAACTGAGCATATTTTGCCATTTATCAACAAGTTGGTTTTCTACAGCAAAATCAAAAGCTGCTTTGGCATAGGGGCGAGCAACCGTAGTAATTTCAGACATGCCCCTTTCCTCCTTTACAGTTCGTTGACCAATTTATCAACGATGTCGCTATTAGCAGCTACATCAACGGAACGTTCAATTATTTTTTCTGCACCTGAAATTGCTAACATAGCAACTTGTTTACGCAGTTCTTCACGTGCACGCTTACGCTCAGCATCAATTTCGATTTGCGCTTGAGCAACGATCTTGTTACGTTCAGCTTCAGCCTCTACTTTTGCTTCTTCAATCATTTGAACTCGTTGTTTATTAGCTTGTTCAATAATGATTTGTGCTTCTGCTTTTGCTTTTCTCAGTCGTTCGGTCGCATCAGCTTTCGCCAAGTCCAAGTTTTTTTTAGCTCGTTCTGCAGAAGATAAACCGTCAGCAATTTCTTTTTGACGTTTTTCAATCGCCGCCATAATTGGAGGCCATACATACTTCATACAAAACAAAACAAACAGGACAAATGCAATAGCCTGGCCGAGGATTGTCGCATTAAGATTCATCGCACAATACCTCTTTAAAAATTAACATATTAATGTTCTTTCCCATTTGGCTTGTGTTATCAAGCAACTGCGAACATCACATATAGCCCCAGACCAACAGCAATCATCGGAATGGCATCAACTAAGCCCATAACAATAAAGAACTGCGTACGTAATAGAGGAATCAAATCTGGCTGACGAGCTGCGCCTTCTAAGAATTTTCCCCCTAGGATGCCAATACCAATTGCAGCACCAATTGCTGCTAATCCCATCATTACAGCGGCAGCCATGTACAGCAGATCCATATTTAGGTTTTCCATGACAGTCTCCAGTTTGTTTCAGTTAAATAAAAATTTATTAATAAGTTGAAATTAATGTTCTTCTGACGCGATCGATAAATAAACGATAGTTAGAACCATAAAAATAAAGGCTTGCAACGTAATAATCAGTATATGGAAAATCGCCCAAGGTAGGTTAAGTATCCACTGTGACCACCAAGGTAACAAAGCCGCAATAAGAATGAAGATCAATTCACCTGCATACATATTACCGAATAACCGTAAACCTAGAGATACCGGTTTAGACAGCAGACTAACACCTTCTAGAATCAAATTAATGGGAATAAAAATAGGATGATTGAATGGTTGTAAAGTTAATTCTTTCGTAAACCCACTTAATCCTTTCATTTTGATACTGTAGAAAATGATCAAGATAAATACACCAATCGCCATTGACATAGTAATGCTTACATCTGCGGTTGGAACAACACGCAATGCTGGCAATCCCAGGTAATGTTCTCCAATATAGGGAAGTAAATCGATTGGTAACAAATCCATGGTATTCATTAATAACACCCAAACAAACACCGTCAAAGCTAAAGGTGCAATGACTTTGCTCTTACCATGATACATATCACGAACGGTATTATCGACAAAACCGATGACCATTTCTATTGCAGTTTGTAACTTACCAGGTACGCCGCTGGTTGCATTAACAGCAATTTTTCTAAAGAGCCACAAAAAAATAATTCCAAGGACAACTGAGAAAAAAAGCGAGTCAATATTTAACGTCCAAAACGTCGGATCATTGTTATTATGGGGATCAACTAATTTGAAGGTACGCAGGTCCAACTGAAGATTATTTAGATGGTGTCCTATGTAGCTTCCCGCAGTCATCACTTCTCCTGATGCAGACATGATGTCTTTTACCCTTTTGTTGTTTAAAAATGCTCACTATCTAATTACAGCTGGTGTAATGATGTGAATAATCAACATAGCTAAATAGGTCAAACCTAATGGTACAAATGCTGCTTTAAATATACCTAAAGCAATTACCAATACAGTTATTGCTATAATAACTTTTACTCCCTCACCAATGGTAAAAAACCATGCAATGTGAATAGGAACATCTTTTTTAACTGCCTTTTGATAACGTATTAACAGCATAAATAAAGCATTAGGTAACCAACATGCGAATCCACCCGCAAAAGCAGATAAGCCCCATTCTACACTATTCATGTAGAAAGCTATACTGAGGACCACAAGCGCCATTAACTGAAATAACAACAGTTTTAAAGCAATTTTACCGTTGTAGAGGGAAACAGACATGACTCTTATATTCTCCCAGTATTTTAAACCTTAAATTGCTGAGTGCGTATAAAACTGCCTTTGCTCGAGAGTGTCAAGAGACAAAAACTTGCAAATTATACGACCCCTAAAAATGAATTCAATCAATAAGTAGCGAAAACGTGAACAAATATTTAAAATTTTCGATCCAACACGAAAATAAACAAAATAATGTCAATTTAATTACTATTATTTAATTATATTAAATTTTAAAATATGATCTTTGTCACATTTTAATATGGTTATTAATTTACTTAAAAAGAAATAAGTAAAAAAAATTGAAAAATCAAAGATAAAAAATCAAAGATAAAATATTAATAATTTCTTTATTAAAAATAAAGAGGAGAAATGCATGTAGATAATCTTATATAACTAATTAATAATATAATATATCAATAAGTTTATTATCCTTTTCCTGTTATTCAAATGTAACAATTAAGTTAATGTATTTTCTGTTTAAAATTTTGATATAAAAATAATGGTAACATTTAAAAATTTATTTTTTATGACTAAAAAATGTCACTTTTTTTGATCAAAAACAATATTAGTTGAATCCTAAAATCACTAAATGTCGCTGTTCATCGAGTTCTGGTACATCCAACGAAATAATTTTATTTATCTTAAAATTAGAAGAAAAAGTTGATATTTCATTTGCAGAAAGGATACCTTTAAGTGCGTAAAACTGTCCTCCATTTTTCTTCGGAAGATGTTGACACCATGAAAGCATATCCTGTAATGAAGCAAATGCTCGGCTAATTATGCCATCAAATTTTTCTACTGGTTGGTACTGTTCAACTCGTTTTTGAATAGGCTCGATGTTCTTAAGCATCAATTCATGTTGTATTTGTCGCAAAAACCTAACCCGTTTTCCCAAACTATCTAATAGTGTGAAATGATCATTGGGGCGAACAATAGCAAGGGGTATACCAGGTAATCCTGGGCCTGTACCCACATCAATGAATCGTTTACCGATAAGATATTTGTCAACAATAATACTATCTAAAATATGACGAACAACCATTTGTTCTGGTGATCTAACTGATGTTAAATTATATGTTTTATTCCATTTATTTAATAACTCAATATAGACAATTAGCTGTTGTATTTGTTGATCGGTCAAAATAATATCTGTTTTATCTAATAAAGTTTTAAAATAGGTTATTAAGTTCATTTCAAGCACTCCGACGTAATAAACCTTGTTTTTTTAACCAGACTAATAATATTGATATTGCGGCTGGCGTAATACCTGATATACGCGACGCTTGGCCAATAGAACTAGGTTTATGATCATTAAGCTTTGCAATAACCTCATTAGAAAGACCGGTTATTTGCTTGTAATCTAAATTGGTCGGTAAAACAGTATATTCATTACTCAGCTGTCTCTCTATTTCTTCTTGTTGACGAGTAATATAACCTTCATACTTTACTTGAATTTCAACTTGACTTGTGACTTGCGGATCATCAATTGCAGGTGAAAAATAGTTTAACGAAGTAAGTAATTTATAACTCATTTCTGGGCGGCGAAGTAAATCTTCGCCGTTCGCTTCTTTTGAAAGCGGAACAGTTAATATCTCATTAAGATTACTAATTTTATCTGAATTAGGATGTAACCAAAGGTTACGTAACCTTTGACGTTCTTGTTCAATTAATTCAACTTTATGACAAAATTTTTGCCAACGGCTTTCATCGATTAAACCAAGTTCGTACCCTTTTTCGGTTAAACGAAGATCAGCGTTGTCTTCTCGTAGCATAAGGCGATATTCTGCTCGTGAAGTAAACATTCGATAGGGTTCTTTAGTGCCTAAGGTACAAAGATCATCAACTAAAACACCAATGTAGGCTTGATCACGACGAGGGAACCATCCTTCTTGTTCAAAAGCATAACGAGCTGCGTTAAGTCCAGCTAGTAGACCTTGAGCTGCTGCTTCTTCATAACCAGTTGTTCCATTAATCTGACCTGCAAAAAATAGCCCTTTGATAAATTTGCTTTCTAAAGTTGGCTTTAAATCTCGGGGATCAAAGAAATCGTATTCAATCGCATATCCGGGTCGAATAATACGCGCATTTTCTAGACCTTTCATCGAATGTATAATTTGCATTTGTACATCAAAAGGTAAACTAGTAGAAATTCCATTAGGATAAATTTCATTACTGGTTAGTCCTTCTGGTTCAAGGAAGATTTGATGTGCAGAACGATCTGCAAACCGCATAACTTTATCTTCAATAGAGGGACAGTAGCGGGGACCTATTCCTTCAATAATTCCTGCATACATAGGACTACGATCTAAATTATCGCGGATCACTTGGTGAGTCTTTTCATTCGTATAAGTGATGTAGCAAGGTAATTGTTGAGGATGTTGTTCAGCTGATCCGACAAAAGAGAAAACAGGGGTGGGATCATCACCAAATTGTGGTGCTAATTGGGAAAAATCGATAGTTCTTGCGTCAATTCTAGGGGGGGTACCTGTTTTAAGTCGATCTACTCGTAAAGGTAGTTCTCTTAATCTATGTGATAGGCTAATAGCAGGAGGATCACCAGCCCTACCACCACTATAATTTTCTAATCCTATGTGAATTTTACCGTCAAGAAAGGTACCTACGGTCAGTACGACAGACTTTGCGTGAAATTTTAATCCCATTTTGGTTATCACGCCAATAACTTGATCGTTTTTTACGATCAGGTCTTCAACAGCTTGTTGAAAGATCATTAAGTTATTTTGGTTTTCTAGCGCAGTCCTAATCGCTTGCTTATAAAGTACTCGATCAGTTTGAGCTCTGGTTGCTTGTACTGCTGGACCTTTGCTTGCATTAAGCGTTCTAAATTGGATCCCTGCATTATCTGTTGCAATAGCCATAATGCCACCTAAGGAATCAATTTCTTTAACCAGATGTCCTTTACCTATTCCACCGATAGCTGGATTGCATGACATTTGGCCCAACGTATCAATATTATGGGTTAGAAGTAAAGTTTGACGTCCCATACGAGCAGCAGCCATAGCTGCTTCAGTACCAGCGTGGCCTCCACCAATAATAATGACATCAAATTGTTCTGGGTAAAACATGTATAAACCTTAGTATTAAGTATGACTTGGGAAGTGAATTTTACTCGAGTTTTGCTAAGAGGCAAGTTATATGATCCTTGCTTAATATAAATAAGATCTTTTTATTTAAAGATCTCTTTATTAGATCTTTTATTAGGATCGCGATCTTCTGTGGATAAGTGCAAATACCATAAGAAGATCATTATTTTGTTTATGATCTTTAGCTGTGAATGATAAGTGATCCTACTCCGTATAAGCTGGGATTAACATGGCTAGTTATCCACAACCAAGTTTGGTATTCAAGCTTATTCTATGGATAACTACGGGTTATTCCCTGCTTTTTCGCAAAGTTATCCACATTTATTTGGCTTTTATTTATCCAAATCGATAATTTTATCTTTCCACTTTTCGATCCAAATTTCTGCAAGATCTTCTGGCACTTCATGTTCCAAAATATCAATCTCCAATGTTTCTCCAACGCGTTTTGCATTATGATCCTTTAGCAGTTGATCTAATTTATGGATTGCACCACAAAAAGTATCATATTCTTTGCTACCTATCCCAATCGCACCATAATTAAGCTGGCTAAGTTCAGGTTTTTCTTCGCTGATCTCTTTTGCTAGAGGTTGTATATTTTCAGGCAAATCACCTGCTCCATGGGTAGAGCATACAATTAACCAAATACCTTTTGTTGGTAGCTCTTTTAACGATGGGCCGTATGTGACTTCAGTGTCAAAGCCATATTTCTCCAATATTTCAGCGATATGCTCAGCAACATATTCAGCGCTGCCCATAGTGCTACCTGTAATCAATGTTACTTTTGTCATGATGAACCCCATTATTTAAAACAATGCCTATTGTATGCTGTGAATGAGTTGGGATCTACCTGTGGATAATATGGTTATTCCATTTTTATGGATTGATAGTACGCATTATTGGATTTTGTAAAGAGATCAAGGTTTCAGTAGATTGGATCTCATCAATTGTCTGTATCTTATTAATAAGTACGTCTTGTAACGCATCAATGGATCGACACATTACCTTGATAAATATACTATATTGTCCAGTTGTATAGTAAACTTCGACTACCTCGTCTAATTCATCAAGTTTTTTCAGCGCAGTATGGTAGTCTTTCGCGCTTTTTAAAATAATGCCAATAAAGCAACAGACATCAAAACCTAGTTGCTTCACATTAATATCTACACGTGTCCCTACAATAATCCCAGCTTGTTTCATTTTTTCGACTCGGACATGTATCGTACCAGGACTTACGGCAAATTTTTTAGCTATTTCAGCGTAGGGGATCCGTGCATTTCTCAGTAATTCATTAAGTATGTCACGATCCAGATTATCGATTTGATAATTTTCAACCATTTTAAAACACCATTTTTAACGATTATTTATTTTTAAAGGCTTTATTTTGAATATTATAAATCATAATGACTTTTTTTTATTAAGTATATTGAATTTATGACCAGTTTTATTGCTTAATCTATATAACAAAGCAAATAATGCTACAGATTATGGGGTAAAAAAATGGAAAAGTCATTCATCGAAAAACAACAACAAATTAGTTTTGTTAAATCTTATTTTTCGCGTTTATTAGAAAAAGAATTAGCTTTAATTGAAGTTCAAGCACCTATCTTAAGTCGTCTCGGCGATGGGATTCAAGATAACCTGTCAGGCCATGAAAAAGCAGTACAAGTCAAAGTAAAATCGATGCCAGATTCTGTTTTTGAAGTTGTACATTCATTGGCTAAATGGAAACGTAAAACGTTAGGTCGTTTTGATTTTAAACCCGGACAAGGGCTTTATACCCATATGAAAGCATTGCGTCCTGATGAAGATCGTCTGACACCTATTCATTCTGTATTTGTAGATCAGTGGGATTGGGAAAAAGTAATGCTTAAGGATGAGCGTTCTCTTGATTATTTAAAACAGACGGTCATTAAAATTTATCAAGCAATAAAAGAAACAGAAAAAGCGGTTAGTACAGAATGTGGTTTAGCACCATTTTTACCTGAGCAAATTCATTTTGTTCATAGTGAAGAATTATTACAACGCTACCCTGATCTTGATGCTAAAGGAAGAGAACGTGAAATAGCTAAAGAATTAGGTGCAGTTTTTCTTATTGGTATTGGAGGAAAACTATCGCATGGCCTTGCTCACGATGTACGTGCTCCTGATTATGATGATTGGACAACACCTAACAGTGAGGGTTATGCCGGTTTAAATGGTGATATTATTGTTTGGAACCCTATATTGCAGGATGCATTTGAAATTTCTTCTATGGGCATCCGTGTTGATACAGAAGCGCTTACAAACCAATTAGCAATCACCGGTGATGAAGATAGAATGTCTTTTGAATGGCATCAAGCATTAGTAAAAGATCAAATGCCACAAACAATAGGTGGTGGGATTGGACAATCTCGTTTAGTGATGTTATTACTTCAGAAAAAGCATATTGGCCAAGTTCAATGTAGTGTATGGTCGCCGGAAAGCCATGCAGTTATTGCGGATATGTTGTAATTAGTTCCAATAGCGTAATAATCGACTTTTTAGCCCGGTATCAAAGTGCCAGATATAATCGAAAATATTTAGGATACCGGGTTTTCCATATTTAGATAATGTAACAGCGTGAAAACGATGCTGTTGCGTTTGATAAACTTTTATTCTTTTTACTAAATTATCAGGTAACCGTTGAGCAATAAAATCTGAAATCACAACCACATCTGAATCTTTCCATTGCTGTTGTTGCATTTTTTTTAAACATTTATTTAAACAGGCAGCCAAATCAGTTCCCCCACTAAATGTTTGATTAAGAAATTGCATTAATTGCTCTAATCCGTCATTGCTTAATAAATCATAATCAATAACTTCCATTGAAAATAGAATAATGTGACACTGACGGTTGTCACTCAGGGCTATTTTCATTAAAGCGAGACAGAAAGCTTTAGCACAATTTTCATTAAATTTTCCCATTGAACCTGAAGTGTCTATACATACAATAAATGGCCCTTTTGGTTGTTGTTTATCGTGATGTTTGACCGTTGGACGTAATATTTTTCGTTGCTGCCAATTATCGCCTTGTAACCGGTAGGTAAGTAACTGTTTTTCTACTAATTTACGATAAAATTCAAATTCGAGTTCTTCTAATCCCAGCAATGCTAATTCACTAGGTAGAAGACGTAAAATATCATTACCGTGGTTTATTCCTCTAATTTGCTCGGGTAGTTGGTCAGGGATTTTTTCCAATGAGATTATTGATTCTAATATTTGCTGCTGTTTTTGCTGAGATTTCAACGAATTGCTTCTACCTAAAAGTTCTGCTAATTTTTCTAATTCAGGTTGTTGTTGTAAAAAATGGCTATACTGAATTAATAATTGAATATTATTACTGGATTGGGTTAAAGCGCCTTTACTCATATCCCATAATTTACCAGCAGACTGATTATTTTGATTAAACATTTCTGTTAAATTTCCAGTTAATTTCAATCGTTGCTCTAATTCAGCCAATAACTGTTCTTTTTCTTGCTCTAATAATAATTTATTAAACGTTGTTACTTCAAAAATAAGATTAAGGCGCCAGCGTTGAATAAATAGAGATTGTCCAGCGGGATCATGAGATATTTTTCCCAGTAAATAATGTGCTTCTTGCACAAAAGAAGAATCTATTTCTGTTAATTTATTAATAGTTATCGGAAGATTGCTAAAAAATTTTGTAGTAACAAGGGCCAAATTTTGCTGATAAAGTGCAAATTCTTCGGTTAATTTAATGGGTACCAAGGTCTCTTGCAATTTGTGATATAAATTTTTTTTCCATGCTAAAAGATCTCTTAATAATATATTTTTAAGATTAGGGTACTTCTCAAAAAAAATGACTAATTGAGGTGTGGCCAGTAATGTTAATACAATCTCTTCTATTATCTCCATTTCATTAATGGAGAGTAACATATCAATCGTTGTGAGATTCAACATAGATTATTAGCTCATCATCTGCGTTCTTAATTGAGATAATTTATTTGTTAGAGTTAAAAAACTTTGTTCAATAGTTGCTAGCCAATGATTTTCAATAAAAAAACAAGGTTGGTGATGACTAAATAAAGATTTTTGCTGTTGAATTAAATGATTAAGTTGTTCGAGCTTTTCCAGCCATTTATTATCTAATTTATTTTCATCTATTTTTTCGTATAAATAAAGTGTTGATGGCTTTCTACTTGCATCCAGCACTTGCAATTGATTTTTGCTATTAACTTGCGCTGAAATTAATTGAGCATAACCAATACCATTAAGTTGAGCAGAAATTTTTCCTTTATTTAATGTATCGTTGATTGAACTCTTATCTATGGTAACAGAATTAACTTTTATATTATGTAAAACTAGAGGCGTATGTAAAAATAATGTTATATTTTTTTCGCTAATTTGCTTGGATACAGAATAATGTGGAATGCGATTGAATAAACGGTTTTCTTTTTCTAATTTAAAAGCGGTTTTATTGTTATTAATTTGAGTTGATTGCTGCCATTCATTATGAAGATCATCAATTTTCTTATTGATAATTTGTTGTTGCCAACCTTCTTCTATTAATAATGTAGTAATTAATTGTGGTAATAGTTGTAGCGATTGCAAATCATGCCAAAGGCAATCTTTAAATAAAATAATATCTAAAGGTGATATTGCATCACGCCCATTAAAAAAAGCACTAGCTTGCAGTAAGTGGATAGCTTTTTTCCATCGACGATCAGAAATATAAGGTGATGGAACTAAATTATCAATTTGCTGCCGTAATTGATAAATTATCTCAAAGCATTCATCTGGTAGTTTTATTTCACAAATTTTTACTTGCCACTCTTCATATTCTTCATTATTTATTTTAAGTCGATTGGGAACAATATTTTCACTTTCTTCCTTTTTGCTATTTAATAAAGCTCTAAAATTCTGTTTCTTCTGCACCTTATTTAACCATAAACGAATAAGCATACGATCGTATAAAGCTTCAAGACTACTATCTGATTCTGGTAGTTCGTTAGAGGCAGTGACAAGTAAGCGCATAGGAATATTTTCTTCGTGAAAGCCATTTCTAAATTTTTTTTCGTTAATTGCCGTTAACAAAGTATTTAATATAGCAGGGCCAGCTTTCCAGATTTCGTCAAGGAAGATAATTTCGGCATCAGGTAAATAGCCTGTCGTTAAACGCTGATAGCGTCCTTCTTCTTTTAATGCTTGAATGGAAAGTGGTCCGAAAATTTCTTCTGGCGTTGAAAAACGAGTCATTAGGTATTCAAAAGAGTTAACCGTTTTAAAAGCTTGTTTTATTCGCCTGGCTATCATGCTTTTAGCAATACCGGGTGGACCTAGTAGAAAAACACTTTCTCCTGATAATGCTGCTAATAAACAAAGGCGAATAGTATGCTGCCGCTCGTATAGACCAGTTTCTAGATAGTTGCTCAATTGAGCTATTCGTTCAGCCAATTGCATATACTCTTCTCCTGTATAAAAAAGAATTATTGCAAATTAATTTATTGAATTTTAGTAAATTCAACAAAAAAAAATAAATATAATTTATTTTAGGTTTGTCCTATTTAGATGAAATTTTTACTGTTAGGGATCTTTTTTATTAATTAAATTTTGTCCATCTTCTTGTTGCAACAGAAGGAAAATAAGTGAAGATGACAGAGTAATTATACCTATAGTAATAAATGTATAATGGAAATTATCAATATGATCACCATAAGGTAGCGATTCATAAAAGTGTAAAATTGCAGCGCTACTCGCAATTCCAAAACTGATAGCAAGTTGTTGGGTTACAGCTAACATACTATTACCAGAACTTGCATTGTTTTCTGTCAAATCCGCTAGAGTAAGTGTATTCATAGCGGTGAATTGTGTCGACATTGCCGCTCCCAGTAAAAATAAAGGAATTATCAAAACATAAATTGGCATATCAGGTGATTGCAATGAAAATTGAGTAATAATTAAGCCAATAATAAATGTTATGGTAAAAAGTGTTTTTTTATAGCCATATTGAGTTAATATTTTTGTCACAACAGATTTTGCCGATATTGAGCCTATCGCCATTGGAGCCATCATTAAACCAGCTGTAACCGCTGGGTGTCCAAATCCTACTTGCAACATCAACGGCATTAAAAACGGAATACAGCCTGTGCCTAGACGGGTTATAACATTACCGGCTATACCGATAGAAAAGGTTCTTGTGCTAAATAAACTTAATGGAATAATTGAATAAGCGATTTTTCTTGCGTGTAATACATAAATAAAGAGTAAAAAAATGCCGCCTAAAATTATAATTAATGGTGCATAATTGGTTAAATTTTCGTTATTAAAAAAATCTAAACTCACTGTCAACATTACAATTGCAGCACCAAAAAGAATAAATCCAATAGTATCAAAGGCGCGTTTAGGCATTTTAAAATCAGGCATATGTTTTATTGCATATAAAATACCAAGTAAACCGATAGGGATATTAATAATAAATATCCAATGCCAACTGGTATAAGTTACTAAAAAACCACCAAGTAAAGGGCCTAATATAGGTCCAACTAATCCGGGAATAGTGACAAAATTTAAAATAGGTAATAATTCACTGCGTGGGTAAGCTCTCAATAATGCAAGACGTGCAACAGGCATCATCATTGCACCGCCTATTCCTTGAATGATGCGAGAAAAAACTAAAAAAGCCAAAGATAATGACATTGCAGATAAGAAAGAGCCTAAAGAAAATAGACTAACTGCAAATATAAAAATTTTTCTTGTACCAAAGCGATCGGCTAACCATCCACTAACTGGAATAAGCAGAGCAACAGTTAATGTATAACTTATGACAGCAGATTGCATGGCTAAAGGAGAATGATTAAGACTTTTAGCTATCTCAGGCAATGCAGTATTTAAAATAGTTGCATCTAGGCTTTGCATAAAAAAGGCCATAGCTGCTATGACTGGTAAGCCAAACATATTTTGTATTGTTTTTAACATTAAATAACCTAAAAAATAAGGTAAACCGAAATAAATCAGATTTTAAAATAGATTATCTTTTATTTATTTTAGAAAATTATAGCACTAACAGATATCTAATGAATCATTACTTATATAACTTTGCGCGAGGCAATTGTTTCTAAATAATTCTAATGAATAAATTTAAAATTTAGATTCATAGCTCACTCAAACATAAATAAGATATTTTTGTCGAAAAAAAGAGCAAACGACTAAAGTTTACAAATTATTGCTTGCTAGCTGCGTAAAACTGCCTATAATGCGCCCCCACTGAGTCAGTATAGAACGAATCAATTGAATTGAATTTTCTTGACGCAGGGTAAAGAAAAGTAGAAATAACTACTTGACTTTACAGGTGAAAAGCGTAATATACGCCACCTCGCGGCCTAGGTCGCACGCTCTTTAACAATTAATCAGACAATCTGTGTGGGCACTCGCAAGACATCATCAAAAAATATTTGATTTTAAAGTCTTGAAGAGTGACAAAACAGTTAATTCATATATGAACTAATATGCAGTAACGTTATTTTGGACGGCAGCGGCGAAGGTGGTCAAACATCGGCAAAGCGGGTTGAATAAAAGGGCGTTACGGTCAGTAAAACATTCTTTGAGCATCAAGCTTTTAATTGAAGAGTTTGATCATGGCTCAGATTGAACGCTGGCGGCAGGCCTAACACATGCAAGTCGAGCGGCAGCGGGAGGAAGCTTGCTTCCTTGCCGGCGAGCGGCGGACGGGTGAGTAAGGTATGGGGATCTGGCCGAAGGCGGGGGATAACCACTGGAAACGGTGGCTAATACCGCATAATCTCTAAGGAGCAAAGTGGGGGACCGTTCAGGCCTCACACCTTCGGATGAACCCATATGAGATTAGCTAGTAGGTGGGGTAATGGCTCACCTAGGCGACGATCTCTAGCTGGTCTGAGAGGATGATCAGCCACACTGGGACTGAGACACGGCCCAGACTCCTACGGGAGCCAGCAGTGGGGAATATTGCACAATGGGCGCAAGCCTGATGCAGCCATGCCGCGTGTATGAAGAAGGCCTTCGGGTTGTAAAGTACTTTCAGTCGTGAGGAAGGTGTTAAGGTTAATAACCTTAGCAATTGACGTTAGCGACAGAAGAAGCACCGGCTAACTCCGTGCCAGCAGCCGCGGTAATACGGAGGGTGCGAGCGTTAATCGGAATTACTGGGCGTAAAGGGCACGCAGGCGGTTAATTAAGTTGGATGTGAAATCCCCGGGCTTAACCTGGGAATGGCATTCAAGACTGGTTAACTAGAGTCTTGTAGAGGGGGGTAGAATTCCATGTGTAGCGGTGAAATGCGTAGAGATGTGGAGGAATACCGGTGGCGAAGGCGGCCCCTGGACAAAGACTGACGCTCATGTGCGAAAGCGTGGGGAGCAAACAGGATTAGATACCCTGGTAGTCCACGCTGTAAACGATGTCGATTTGGAGGTTGTGGTCATGAACTGTGGCCTCCGGAGCTAACGCGTTAAATCGACCGCCTGGGGAGTACGGCCGCAAGGTTAAAACTCAAATGAATTGACGGGGGCCCGCACAAGCGGTGGAGCATGTGGTTTAATTCGATGCAACGCGAAGAACCTTACCTACTCTTGACATCCAGCGAATCCTTTAGAGATAGAGGAGTGCCTTCGGGAACGCTGAGACAGGTGCTGCATGGCTGTCGTCAGCTCGTGTTGTGAAATGTTGGGTTAAGTCCCGCAACGAGCGCAACCCTTATCCTTTGTTGCCAGCGATTCGGTCGGGAACTCAAAGGAGACTGCCGGTGATAAACCGGAGGAAGGTGGGGATGACGTCAAGTCATCATGGCCCTTACGAGTAGGGCTACACACGTGCTACAATGGCGTATACAGAGAGAGGCGAGCCAGCGATGGGAAGCGGAACTCAGAAAGTACGTCGAAGTCCGGATTGGAGTCTGCAACTCGACTCCATGAAGTCGGAATCGCTAGTAATCGCGGATCAGCATGTCGCGGTGAATACGTTCCCGGGCCTTGTACACACCGCCCGTCACACCATGGGAGTGGGTTGCAAAAGAAGTAGGTAGCTTAACCTTTTGGATGGCGCTTACCACTTTGTGATTCATGACTGGGGTGAAGTCGTAACAAGGTAACCGTAGGGGAACCTGCGGTTGGATCACCTCCTTACCTAGATAGATGGAATGTGAGTGTTCACACAGATTGTCTGATGAAGATTGAGCAGAAGGTATCATTAGGCTTGTAGCTCAGGTGGTTAGAGCGCACCCCTGATAAGGGTGAGGTCGGTGGTTCAAGTCCACTCAGGCCTACCAACATTGCTGACGGAAGTGGCTGAAAGGCAAGGTTAGCAGTAAGGTGTAATGATACGACAATCTTAATGGGGCTATAGCTCAGCTGGGAGAGCGCCTGCTTTGCACGCAGGAGGTCAGCGGTTCGATCCCGCTTAGCTCCACCATATTGCAAGATAAAAATAGAAAAAAAGTTATTCAGAGCAGGCTGGCAACAGTATGCTGCGAATAATAATGCTCTTTAACAATCTGGAACAAGCTGAAAATTGAAACACACATTATTGAAAAAATAGTGTGGAGAACTCTCAAAACTCCAATTTGAAGTGTTATTCAAATAGGCAGACGAGTAGCATGAGCGAGCAGGGTGAAATTTGCGGCGTAGGCGCGCAGTCAGCGCAGCGTACATAAGTACGTGAGCATGACGAGCACCGCACAACAAAAAATTTCGCACGGCGCAGCCATGACGCTTCTCTATTATTTGATAAGAGACACCTTCGGGTTGTGAGGTTAAGCGAATGAAGCGTACACGGTGGATGCCTAGGCAGTCAGAGGCGATGAAGGACGTGCTAATCTGCGAAAAGCGTCGGTAAGCTGATATGAAGCGTACTAGCCGGCGATGTCCGAATGGGGAAACCCAGTGCATTAATGCACTATCGTTTGATGAATTCATAGTCAAACGAGGCGAACCGGGGGAACTGAAACATCTCAGTACCCCGAGGAAAAGAAATCAACCGAGATTCCCCCAGTAGCGGCGAGCGAACGGGGAGCAGCCCAGAGTCAACATCAATATTTACCGCAGGAGAAGGGTCTGGAAAGGCCGGCAATAAAGGGTGATAGCCCCGTATCTGAAACGGTAAGTGTTGTGAACTCGAAGAGTAGGGCGGGACACGTGTTATCCTGTCTGAATATGGGGGGACCATCCTCCAAGGCTAAATACTCCTGACTGACCGATAGTGAACCAGTACCGTGAGGGAAAGGCGAAAAGAACCCCGGCGAGGGGAGTGAAATAGAACCTGAAACCGTGTACGTACAAGCAGTGGGAGCACCCGAAAGGGTGTGACTGCGTACCTTTTGTATAATGGGTCAGCGACTTATATTCTGTAGCAAGGTTAACCGCATAGGGGAGCCGTAGGGAAACCGAGTCTTAACTGGGCGTTAAGTTGCAGGGTATAGACCCGAAACCCGGTGATCTAGCCATGGGCAGGTTGAAGGTTGGGTAACACTAACTGAAGGACCGAACCGACTAATGTTGAAAAATTAGCGGATGACTTGTGGCTGGGGGTGAAAGGCCAATCAAACCGGGAGATAGCTGGTTCTCCCCGAAAGCTATTTAGGTAGCGCCTCGTGAATTCATCTTCGGGGGTAGAGCACTGTTTCGGCTAGGGGGTCATCCCGACTTACCAACCCGATGCAAACTACGAATACCGAAGAATGTTATCACGGGAGACACACGGCGGGTGCTAACGTCCGTCGTGAAGAGGGAAACAACCCAGACCGCCAGCTAAGGTCCCAAAGTCATGGTTAAGTGGGAAACGAAGTGGGAAGGCTTAGACAGCCAGGATGTTGGCTTAGAAGCAGCCATCATTTAAAGAAAGCGTAATAGCTCACTGGTCGAGTCGGCCTGCGCGGAAGATGTAACGGGGCTAAACCATGCACCGAAGCTGCGGCAGCGACATTTAGATGTTGTTGGGTAGGGGAGCGTTCTGTAAGCCGTAGAAGGTGGACTGAGAGGTCTGCTGGAGGTATCAGAAGTGCGAATGCTGACATAAGTAACGATAAAGCGGGTGAAAAACCCGCTCGCCGAAAGACCAAGGTTTCCTGTCCAACGTTAATCGGGGCAGGGTAAGTCGACCCCTAAGGCGAGGCTGAAAAGCGTAGTCGATGGGAAACGGGTTAATATTCCCGTACTAAGGGTTACTGCGAAGGGGGGACGGAGAAGGCTAGGCTATCCGGGCGACGGTTGTCCCGGTTTAAGCGAGTAGGTGGGTAGTGCAGGCAAATCCGCACTGCTACAACACTGAGACGTGATGACGAGCCACCAAGGTGGTGAAGTAGTTGATGCCCAGCTTCCAGGAAAAGCCTCTAAGCGATAGGTAATCATTAATCGTACCCCAAACCGACACAGGTGGTTAGGTAGAGAATACTCAGGCGCTTGAGAGAACTCGGGTGAAGGAACTAGGCAAAATGGTGCCGTAACTTCGGGAGAAGGCACGCTGGCATTAGGTGAAGGGTCTAGCATCCGGAGCTGAAGCCAGTCGAAGATACCAGCTGGCTGCAACTGTTTATTAAAAACACAGCACTGTGCAAACACGAAAGTGGACGTATACGGTGTGACGCCTGCCCGGTGCTGGAAGGTTAATTGATGGGGTAAGCCGTAAGGCGAAGCTCTTGATCGAAGCCCCAGTAAACGGCGGCCGTAACTATAACGGTCCTAAGGTAGCGAAATTCCTTGTCGGGTAAGTTCCGACCTGCACGAATGGCGTAATGATGGCCAGGCTGTCTCCACCCGAGACTCAGTGAAATTGAACTCGCTGTGAAGATGCAGTGTACCCGCGGCAAGACGGAAAGACCCCGTGAACCTTTACTATAGCTTGACACTGAACATTGAGCCTTGATGTGTAGGATAGGTGGGAGGCTTTGAAGTGTGGACGCCAGTCTGCATGGAGCCAACGTTGAAATACCACCCTTTAATGTTTGATGTTCTAACTTGGGCCCGTAATCCGGGCTGAGGACAGTGTCTGGTGGGTAGTTTGACTGGGGCGGTCTCCTCCCAAAGTGTAACGGAGGAGCACGAAGGTTGGCTAATCACGGTCGGACATCGTGAGGTTAGTGCAAAGGCATAAGCCAGCTTGACTGCGAGCGTGACGGCGCGAGCAGGTACGAAAGTAGGTCTTAGTGATCCGGTGGTTCTGAATGGAAGGGCCATCGCTCAACGGATAAAAGGTACTCCGGGGATAACAGGCTGATACCGCCCAAGAGTTCATATCGACGGCGGTGTTTGGCACCTCGATGTCGGCTCATCACATCCTGGGGCTGAAGTAGGTCCCAAGGGTATGGCTGTTCGCCATTTAAAGTGGTACGCGAGCTGGGTTTAGAACGTCGTGAGACAGTTCGGTCCCTATCTGTCGTGGGCGAAGGAAGATTGAGGGGGGCTGCTCCTAGTACGAGAGGACCGGAGTGGACGCACCACTGGTGTACAGGTTGTCATGCCAATGGCATCGCCTGGTAGCTAAGTGCGGAAGAGATAACCGCTGAAAGCATCTAAGCGGGAAACTTGCCTCAAGATGAGTCTTCCCTGACAGTAATGTCCTATAAGGGGTGTTCGAGACGAGGACGTAGATAGGCTGGGTGTGTAAGCGTAGCGATACGTTGAGCTAACCAGTACTAATGACCCGAGAGGCTTAACCTGACAACACCGAAGGTGTTTTTGGAGAGAGAATTTTAGCTTGTTTTGAGATTGAATCTGGTCGAATTTTGTTGAAGGCCGAGGTGTGTTTGCTACTGAGGTAGGTGAGCAGCCTGTAAGGCAGCGAAATGAGACGGGATAAATAGAAAAGAATTTGTCTGGCGGTAATAGCGCGGTGGTCCCACCTGACCCCATGCCGAACTCAGAAGTGAAATGCCGTAGCGCCGATGGTAGTGTGGGGTCTCCCCATGTGAGAGTAGGGAGCTGCCAGACTTTGATTATGTTAAGAAAGCCACCTTTGGGTGGCTTTTTGACGTTTGGCTAGTTATATCGTAAAACGGTTTAGTTTATTTATTGTAAAATTTTATTTATAAATTTTTTGATTTGCTATGAATCGAGAAAAAAGAAAAAAACTAGGCTAGAATGTTTTTCCCCTTATTTCTTCTTGTAATATTACATTTAATCCATTAAATGCATATTTATATAACAAATATGCAATATTTTCGTTGTCTTCAATTAAGTTAATTATCGTTATTATATTTTAAATAAATTCTTTATTTTCAATAAGATAACTTTTTTTGGAAAATGGAAGGATTTTTGATTTTTGCTGATTTTGAGATAGTCTTTAGCAAGTGTACCTTATATTAAAGGAGATGCTCCATGGATCAGCAGACAGTGATCAATGAATTAACTTTTTTGCAACCGTTTGGCGCACCAGAAAAGCAACTTTTGACACCAGCTGCAATTGATTTTTTAACAGCTTTAGTTGAGCAGTTTGCTGGACCTTGTGATGTTTTACTTAATGCTAGAGTTGAGCGACAGTTGCAAATTGATCAAGGTATTTTACCTGATTTTATGCCAGAAACTATTTCAATTAGGAAGGATGATTGGAAAATACAAGGTATTCCTGCAGATTTACTTGATCGTCGAGTTGAAATAACCGGTCCAGTAGAACGTAAAATGATTATTAATGCTTTGAATGCTAATGTAAAAGTCTTTATGGCTGATTTTGAAGACTCACTTTCACCTGCTTGGGAAAAATTGATTGAAGGACAAATTAATTTACGTGATGCGGTTAATGGCACTATTTCATTTATTAATAAGCAAGGCAAAGTTTATCAATTAAAGTCTGATCCGGCTGTTTTGATGGCTCGTGTGCGAGGCTTACATTTACCTGAAAAACATATTTTATATCGAGGAAAAGCAATTCCAGGGGCATTATTGGATTTTGCACTTTATTTCTTTCATAACTATAAAAAGCTATTGGAAAAAGGGAGTGGCCCTTATTTTTATATTCCCAAATTAGAATCTTATAAAGAGGCTCAATGGTGGAGTGAAGTATTTAGCTATACTGTAATGGTCAACAAATTCTGTAGAAGATCTAAGCGGCATTCTTTAGTCCATGCCACTTTTGAGCATTTGTTTTGCAATCTCAACGATAAATATCTTTTCTGTGACCAATATCTATTATTAGAATAATTGATTCTTTATCTTGAATATTTACCACAATTCGATAATTCCCGACCCGATAACGCCATAAACCTTTTTTTTCTCCATTTAAAGATTTTCCATAAATTCTTGGGTTTTTGGTATTAATCAGGTTTTTATTTATCCAGGATAAAATAAATAATTGGTCTGATTTACTGATTCCTTTTAAAGTTTTTACAATATTTTTATGATATTTAACTGTGTACATCATCAAGACCTAAATCAGAGATTAGCTCATCATGATTAATAACATCATCATCAGTCATTTCTTTCATGATTTTATTTGCGCGCTGATAAAGCTTGATATCAATTTCATTTTCAATACGTTCAAGCGCTGACTGTCTTAACAGATTTGAAACAGAAATACCGTTAAAATCCGCAAAATCTTTCAGCAATTCTTTATCTTGTTTGGATATTCTAATGGTTAAATTTTCCATTTGCTCACCTATAATGTAATTGCATTGCAAATACATTATAGGTTAGTGATAACATTTAAGTCAATGACTCGTAGTGACTGCTCCCCACCCTATCGGGCAAGGCTTCCCACTTCGTAGGCCGCAACCGACTGTAGTGGTGACCAGGAAATGTTGCAATCTATCAAAATCATCGAAAAATTTACACCATTACCAAAGAAAGTGGATGTTTTACGTAAACGAACGGTAGACAGTGAAGATGAATCAACGGTTACGGTTACCACTGCCCACAGAGCAAAGGGACTGGAGTGGGATATTGTCGAAATCAATAATGACTTCCCGAATAATCTTTTTGACCCTAATATGGACAAAGCAACCTTGAGAGACGAAGTCAATTTGCTGTATGTCTCAGCGACCCGAGCTAAGAAGACGCTTATCATCAATAAATTGTTGGTAAATATTCTGGCCAACGTTGCTGAGAATGAAAAAACGGCACAGGATTAATTTAGAAACACTTCTAAAACGGCCTGTAATCGATTTTGAGCGGTTTTCCTGTGATTAACCATGATAAAGATACCAATAATAAAAAATAAACGCACCCGAGAAGATAGGGCGCGTTTTTGTATGGCTGGATTATGATGAACAAGACAGTATCTGATAGGTAATGAATAAATAGCGTATTTAATATAGCGGGTTTGTTTGCCATAATTCAATCTTACGCGAGCAATTATTGAAGATATCGGATGAGTAAAAAATTCACCCCAACGCCACACGACAGTGTATTCAAGCAGTTTTTAAGTGAAAAAGAGACCGCCAAAGATTTTTTCGATATTTGGTTGCCTGACGAGATTAAGGCTCTATGTAACTTAGATAGCATAAAAGTGGAATCTAGCTCATTTGTCGATAGCGAGATGAAAAACTACCAGAGTGATATTCTTTACTCAGTCAGCACCTCAAAGGGAAGCGGATATATCTATGTATTGATTGAAGCTCAATCCACCCCTGATAAGCTTATTGCATGGAGATTGATGCGTTATAGTATGGCTGCAATGCATAAACATTTAGAAGCGGGTCACAAAGAGTTGCCACTCGTTTTTCCCATCCTGTTTTATACAGGTGAAAAAAGCCCTCATCCCTATAGCATGAATTGGTTGGACTGTTTTCGTGACAGAAAATTAGCTGAGAGTATCTATACACAACCGTTTCGATTAGCGGATGTTACAACTTTAGATGATGGTCAAATTATGCAACATAAGCGAATGGCTTTGTTGACACTCATCCAAAAACACATTCGACGACGGGATATGACAGAGCTTTTTGATGAAATTGTGACACTGCTGTCGTATAATTATTATACCGATAATCAAGTTATCACCCTGTTTAATTATCTCATCCAAGAAGGAAATGCTCAAAAGCCAATGGAATTTATCACTGAGATAGCTAAACAATCCGAGAAACATGAAGGAGCACTTATGACTATTGCTCAACAAATTGAACAAATGGGTATTCAAAAAGGCAAACTTGAAGGCATTCAAGAAGGTGAAAAACAGGCTTCGATGAAGATAGCGCGCCAACTTCTTGAAAAAGGCGTAGAAAGAGATATCGTGAAATTATCAACGGGTCTCACTGATACTGAAATGAGTAACCTGTTTAAATATTAAACGATGACGGAACGAAAAAAGTTAAGTCTCAATCGCCCAAGAAAGGCTTCACCAGAAGAACAAACCTCAAGTAACCCCGTTTACGGTAAAAAGGTATGGGTCAATGCTGTGCCCAAAAAACAGGTAAAAAAGCCTCATCCTCCCAAAGTAGCAAAACAGCAACCCAAGAAACCTGTCGTTAAACCTAAACAGGAAGTGAAGGTTAAAACACCAAAACCACCCATACCGCCTTGTATCTTGTTATTTGTGATGATTAGCTACCATCACATGAAACAGAGTGAGCTTGTGACTCCGCCAATGGGACAACCTTGTTTTTTAGTTAAAGCCCTCTGTTTCTCCTTTCATGCCAGCATTTAGATTGAACGGTTACCGAGAGCATTGACTCTGTATGTACAAGGGGAATAGGCATGATGGTTTATTATGTGAAAGGAGTATTCTCATGTATCAAATCGGAATAGATGTCAGTAAAAAAAAGCTAGATATCTGCCTGTTAGCTAAGGGTATTGAGGGAAAACAAAAAAACAAAGTCATTAAAAATGATCAACATTCAGCTAACACATTGATAGAGTGGCTGAAAACACAAAAATGCTTACTCGAAGATGTAAGAATTACTCTTGAATCTACAGGAACTTATCACGAACAACTCTGCACCGAACTTTATGATATGGGTATTCATGTTTCCATCGTAAATCCTTATCGTATAAGAGAGTTTGCAAAAGGCATGGGTATTTTAACTAAAACAGATAGAGTGGATGCCTTCGTTTTAGCTTGTTATGGGGAGCTAAAAAAGCCTTCAGCATGGATAGCTCCATCACTAGAAATTCGAGCATTGAAATCATTAATCAAACGTCGAGAAGCGCTTTTAGCTGATTTATTACGTGAACAAAACCGTCAGGAAAAGACCTTAACAACGCCTACGCCAAAAGTTGTTAGGCAATCACTTGTTAAGTGCATAAAAGTATTAGAAAAAGAGTTATTGGCTATTGAATCTGAGATTTCCAAGCATATCAATAACCATCCTGAGTTGAAAAAAGACATGGAGTTACTGACATCAATCAAATCAATTGGGACTCAAGTAGGAAGTCATATGCTGATGGTATTACGCGGTCATGATTTTAATAGTGCTGAGCAGGCGGCTGCTTATTTAGGATTAGTGCCTGTAGAACGCCGATCAGGTACCTCTGTTAACGGGCGTGCCCATCTATCTAAAATAGGACCATCTGAAATTCGCGCTAAATTATATTTATCAGCTCTAACAGCAATACGCCATAACCGACATATTAAGTCATTGTATGATCGTCTATTAACAAGAGGTAAGTCAAAAATGTCAGCTCTAGGTGCAGCAATGAGGAAATTAGTTCACCTGTGCTATGGAGTATTGAAAACGGGTCTAGCTTATGACCAAAACTACTCAAGCCCAACTTTGAATTCATAAAATCGAGTTTGAGCCATCTTAGATTTTAGGTGGCACTTTGGATGTCTTAGATAGAGAAAATGGTGCTACGGGCTTCCTAGGTGGCTTAAAATCAATTTACGGATGATAACGCAAACCCAGTTTTGGCTTTAAGCGACAAAACCTCCTCTAAGCTAACTCTATCCGCTCACCGGAGTCCGAGAGCAAGCGAACGGGCGAGGAAGCGGAATTAACCTAAAATTATAGAATTAAATTCATGGGTTATTTTTAGTTTTTAAGGTTGACTTTCAAGACGGTAACTAAAAAGCGATTGCTGTTAGAGGAAGCCATCTCACAGATAACTACGTTTTGGCCTAATCTTTTTCCTGATAGCAAGTTGTGTCCGATGAAAGTGGGTATCCAGCAAGATATGTGGCAAGAAGTGAAGGGAAAAGGCTTACCACTAGCCAGAAGGCGTTTAAGCGCCTGTTTAGGGAGTATTGGACATCACGCTGATTATCGCGCCCTTATCCAGTTAGGCGCGTTTCGTTATGACAAAGACGGCCAGATAGCAGGCGTTGTCACCCAAGCGGATGTTGAGGATAATTTGCAACGTTTGGCAAGGCGAAATAAAGATAAATGAAGGAATCTGAATTAATTGCTCATGCAGAGAATGCGGCTCTGTGGAAAAAATATCGGACATTAACAAGTTGGGAAGTCCGTTTTTTAAATAACGTCATCACTTCATATCGGCAGTGGAATAACATTTCACCAAAACAAAAAGCCACTGCATTTAAAATCCTCCAAAGAGTTGGCGAAATTAAATAAATTTCTTATTAAAAAGTAACACCAAAATAAAACCATATTGGTTTTATTATTTTATTTTTTCATTATCTGGTTTTATTTATTTAACCAAATTGGGTTTATTTTGTGTTTTTATTTTTATTTTTGGTTTACTATTGGTAATTAAATTAATACCAATAAGGATTGTTTTATGAAAAAGATATTTTGTGATGATGGCTCTACTTTCGTGAAGCTGGCTTACGCTGATGAGCAAAAAAAGCTAGTGACAAAAATAACAGAAACCTCATTTTTAGCGGGAAACTGGAATTTTGCTTTTGGACAAAACATTTATAACTATGAAATAGAGGGCAAACGTTATTCTTTTAACGATGGGATTAATAACGCTAGCGAAACCACAACGGTTAATTATCAATATAGCGATGAAAATTTGCTCTCGGTTCATCATGCTTTACTGAATACCGATTTAACGCCCTGCGAAATAGAATTATATGTGACATTACCTTTATGCGAATTCTTCAATGAACAGCGTCAAAAGAACGCAAAAAATATAGAAAGGAAGAAGGTTAATTTATTAAGAGAAATAAAATATCATGATGGAGAAGGTTACAAAGATACCTTCAAAATAAAAAAAGTTCATGTTAGTCCTGAATCTTTAACCGCTTTGCACGAAAGGTTTAAACATGACGACGTTAATGATTATGAATCATCTCTTATTGTAGATTTAGGCGGAACAACGTTAGATTGTGGTGTTGTTTTAGGAAAATTCAGACAATTAACGCATGTTATTGCCGAGCCGTCATTAGGTGTTTCTTCCGTTATTAAAAGAATACAAAAAATAGTTAAATCCGAGACGAATATCGGCTTAAGTTACGCTTCTGCTAATAATTTAATGTTAGATATTTTTTATAAAAAATATGCGTTTTTAAGTTCGTTGGTCAATCGAGAGCAGCAAAAATTAGACATGATAAAATCAGAAACTGAAGATGCTATAAATAATTTATCGGTATTGGTATCCGGTAAGCTAAAAACGTTTAATGAATTTCAGCGAATTTATCTCATCGGCGGGGGTTCATCTTTAATTAAAGATAAAATTGTTAAAGATTTTGAACATTTAAAGAACAAGATATATCAAGTTCCTGATTCGCAATTTGCCTTAGTCAAATCGATTGCTAATATGATTTTAGGGGACGATTAAATGCGTGATAAAAGAAAGAAAATCATTGTACATATTCATCCAGATTCCTTCAGAGAAGACCAATTCGCCGATGAAATGCTTGATCAACCGTTAATCAAAAAAGGCGATTTTCTGAGGAAATGTTTCTTATCAGGCTTGGCTTTGCATTTAGCTGATCATCGATTGCCCAATATGATCTCCTGTCTATTAGATGAAAATTTTAATCTTGAACAATTGCATAACGTTTTGGCTTTGATCTCAAAGTCAGATAACCCTACAAAAAAAGAAGATATTCCAGAAGAAAAAAAAGTTTTAGATGAAATCAAAAATAACTTGTTGCTTGGGTAATATGGGGTTTGTAGTGGTCTAATAAAACTGTAGAGATTTATAGCTTATAATTAAGCAAAATCTTATAGGTATAAACATGCCACGAAAAGTAAAAGTGACCTTTAGCGCAAAGCAAAAACTGGAATATGCAAAACTCATGGTTGAAGGTGGATATAGCAATATCCAAGTTGAAAAAATATCCGGTGCGGGTAAATCTGCCGTATCGCGCTGGAAGCAACAATATCTTGCCGAGTTGAATGGGAATACGCCTGTAAAATCAAAAGCGTTAACGCCCGAGCAACAGCGCATACAAGAATTAGAAGCAAAACTTAAGCGTGCTCAGAGGGATAATGACATATTAAAAAAAGCCGCGGCTTACTTCATCCTCGACAATCAAAACTCAAAATCGTGAAGCAAATGAAAATTATGTACCCCAATTTTACGGTCACTGAGTTATGCCATCTTTTGAAGTAAGCAGTAGTAGTTTTTATTATGAAACGAAAATACCGACAGTTGAAAATGAAAGGCTGTGTGGCGAAATCAAACGTATTTTTTATACATCGGGCCAAACTTATGGCAAAAGACGTATCCAAGCTGAGTTAAAGGGTTTAGGTGCCAGATTGGCACTTATAAAATATCAAACATCATGAAATTAAATCAATTAGTTGCAATTAGACCAACGAAAAAGCATTACTATCCCTCATCGGGTAACGAACATCGATATGCCCCTAATTTGCTTAAACGACAATTTTCCCCTCAACAGCATAATCACTATTATGTCGGTGATATCACGTATATTAGATATCACTATGGGTGGAGCTATTTAGCTTGCGTGTTAGATTTAGCCACCAAAGAAGTTATTGGTTATGCCTTATCAACAAAACCGGATACGAAATTAGTGAAAGAAGCCTTAGATAACGCCATTGAACGGCAATTACCGGATACGACAAGTTTGATGTTCCATTCAGATCAAGGTTGCCAATATTCATCGGAGGAGTTTAGGGCGCACCTCTTTGAACGGAAAATAACTCAAAGCATGAGTCGGCGAGGTAATTGCCTCGATAATGCCGTGATGGAAAGATTTTTTAGGAGTTTAAAGACAGAAAAGCTTAACCATTTATCGTTTATGAATCATCAATCTGTTGTCTATGAAGTTGAAAATTACATTCAGTTTTATAATTATTATCGACGCCATTCAACGATTGGTTATTTAACGCCACAGCAAAAATATCATGAACTAAAGAATGCCGCTTAGATCTTCTACAGAATTTGTTGACCATTACAGCATGTGGTGGTTAGCTACTATCACATGAAGTGGAGTGAGCCAGATTTTCGCCTTAAGGTTATGACCTTCTATGGAAGCTATAGCCCTCCACTTCACCTTTCACGCCAGCATTAACATTGAACGGTTGCCAAGAGCAATGACTCTGCATGTACAAGGCTAATAGGCGTGATGGTTCAGTGAAAGGAGAAAGCATTTATGTTTCAGTTAGGTATTGATGTCAGTAAGAAAACTCTTGATCTGTGCCTATTGCGAGAAGGTGTAAAAGGCAGAGTAAAAACACGTAAGCTTAAAAACGATTTCAACGCCGCCAGCGCTGTAATAACTTGGCTTCGCAAGCAACACGTTGAGCCGACTGATATCCATATCATCATGGAAGCCACCGGGGTTTATCACGAATTACTGGCTTATGGCCTTCACAAGTCCGGAGTAAGGATATCGCTTGCCAATCCCCATCGAGCAAGAGAGTTCGCACGAGGCATGGACATTTTGTCAAAAAATGACAGTGTTGATGCTTATATGCTCGCCTGTTACGGTGCACTTAAAGTGCCTGAACGATGGGTTCCCCCGCCTGAAAATGTCCGTTATCTCAGTGCACTTCTTCGCCGACGAGATGCGATTATCACCGACAGAACCCGTGAAAAAAACAGGTTGGAAAAATGTCGGGCAACGGACACCCCTCCTGCTGTGACTGAATCCATCGAGAATGCACTTCGTAACTTAAGCACGGAGATTGAGCATCTGGATGCTCTTATCCTAGCTCACCTTGACCAGCATCCTGAATTAAAAAAGGATTTTGACTTGCTGACGTCGATAAAATCCGTCGGTATTCAGTTAGGTCTGAATATGCTGGTTATATTGCGCAGTCATCATTTCGACACTGCAAAGCAGGCAGCTGCTTTTCTGGGCGTGGTGCCTATTGAAAAGATCTCCGGTTCCTCAGTCAGAGGTAAGCCGAGACTGTCTAAAATAGGACCCCCTGAAATCAGGGCAAAGCTTTATCTGGCGTCACTGTGCGGTCTGAAATTTAACCCTGTGATGAAGCTGATGTATGAGAGGTTGTGCCAGCGTGGCAAGGCTAAAATGTGCGCCATTGGTGCTTTGATGAGGAAACTTGTTCACTGGTGTTATGGCGTTTTGCATACGCAGAAAGCGTTTGATGCTGAATATCAGTCTTCCGATGGGCGTAGCGCATGTAAGGCGGCATGATGTTGTTTTATATGGCTCTATAGTTAAACCGACGACACCCGGCGTAAGCCGGTGAAGGACTGTCAGAGAGCCGTATACCCCATCCGCCCTGAATAGCCATGTGTGCTTATAGCTATGATGGTGTTGATATAAGCCCTTTTAACCCCGTTAGCGCGGCCTAGCCGCGATGTATCGGGGACTTAGTACTGGCAGCTTGCTGACAGTGCTTAGGAGGCTGTATTCCTGAAATTAAAGCGAGTTTTTTCTTGACTTTACACGGTAGCTTGTATGCGCTGTTGCTCGGGCGTTAACGCTTGTATGCGCTGTTGCTCGGGCGTTAACGCTTTTGATTTTACAGGCGTATTCCCATTCAACTCGGCAAGATATTGTTGCTTCCAGCGCGATACGGCAGATTTACCCGCACCGGATATTTTTTCAACTTGGATATTGCTATATCCACCTTCAACCATGAGTTTTGCATATTCCAGTTTTTGCTTTGCGCTTGTATGCGCTGTTGCTCGGGCGTTAACGCTTTTGATTTTACAGGCGTATTCCCATTCAACTCGGCAAGATATTGTTGCTTCCAGCGCGATACGGCAGATTTACCCGCACCGGATATTTTTTCAACTTGGATATTGCTATATCCACCTTCAACCATGAGTTTTGCATATTCCAGTTTTTGCTTTGCGCTAAAGGTCACTTTTACTTTTCGTGGCATGTTTATACCTATAAGATTTTGCTTAATTATAAGCTATAAATCTCTACAGTTTTATTAGACCACTACACTCTGCCCTGGCCTACTGAAATACCCCCGGCAGGTTGGCGTATATGTAACGGTGATAGCTTCGATAAGAAAAAATACCCACTATTAGCACTCGCTTATCCATCAGGCAAACTCCCTGATTTGCGTGGTGAATTTATTCGTGGTTGGGATGCAGGTCGTCGGGTGGATAACGGGCGTCAGATATTAAGTGCCCAAGGTGATGCTATGCAGAAAATCTGGGCGCAATGGGCAATGGATGGGCAGGCAGTTTCATCAAATTTTCCGCCAAAAGGTGCATTTTATTGTGATAACAAGGATTCTGTGAGCTACGATGCTACCTCAAGAAATGACTTTTGGAGAGGATATCAGGGACATTTTGATTCATCGCGTGTAACACGAACAGCAGAAGAAACTCGCCCGCGAAATGTCGCGTTTAACTACATTGTCAGGGCCGCCTGATAATGTGGAACTAGTAACAAACCAGCTCCCATGTTCTCGGTGCTTTAATCCCTGTTCTGGTGTAATCAGCACTGATAATTAATGACTTACCGTCTATTTCAACATAGGTGCCTAAATTGCCCTCTGCGGCAATACCTTTGTATTTCACTGTCGCTGTCGCAGATAAGATGGCATGAGGTACGGGACAAGGCAAAGACACCGTATAAATCTGTCCGGCATTGAGTGGTGGTGTGATGCCCCATTGTCTGATAAGGCCGGTGTCACCACATTTCCACCATCCATTCGTAGCGAGGTGAGCTGTATTTTTTGCTCCTCGATTGTTAATCTGCATATTAAGCCAGCTGCTTAACGCTCCGCCCCAAATAGGGCCAATTACATCACCATTTTCTTGATAAACCGCGGTCCTGCCGCCCCATGAGATATGCAAATTGCTATGGGTATTGATGGTTCCATCAATTTCTACATTCTTTAACCAATGCAATCGGTCATTATTCCAAGAAGCTACTTTTGCATTATTGGCATAAAATGCCACGTTGCCGTCACCGTTAGCACGTAGCCCTGAGTCGTCATCGCCAATATGCACCGATTGGGTCACATGGAGGTTGCCATTGATGGTTCCACCCGTGCGTTTATCTAGTGCATTTTTTGCACAATCTACCGTTTCTGTTAAACCAAGGTTTTATACAAATTAAGAATTGATTAAATTTTAATCAAAATCAGCTAGTATAGGGCTTTCAGCGGGATGATAAGGGGCTAAAATGGCAAAGATAGGCTACATGGGGTCCCCACAGAAAACGGAAAAAATTGTACGTTAAGACATCGAAAATGGACGTAGTGATATGAATTTTCAAATAATATAATCAATTTGCAATCTTACGCTTTTGTTGAATACGATATGTAACAATGCCGTTGAAGATGTAAAGTTGGATAAAATTATCAGGTTACTTATTGATGAATAGGAAATGCGGCCCATCAACTATTATTGAAAACGAGGGTTTGTAATAACAACAGCAAAAATATTTGATTACAATGGCAGATCAATGAATTACGGTTCTTACAAACCATTCTTGAAACATTATTCTCAATTGCCTACCATTTCAACGAGTTTTGATAATTAACTTATGTGTCTATATTTTTTTTCGTTAATTACTTCATCTGAATAGGCTAAGCGTACAATTTTTTCCGTTTTCTGTAGGGACCCCTACATGAGGGTGTCAAAAAATGACCAAAACACCGATTTACAGCGAAAATCACTCATTTGTACAAATTGTGACCAGATTTTTGAGGATAAAATGAATGAAGAAAGGACTATCAGCCTCCGATCAAAACAGGATTTAAAGTCTCTGAAATTGGCTGATAGTCTGGAAGCTCGATACACTGTCACGTGTATCAATATTGTCAATAAATGTATTCAAATAAACACTTATTTTGAAATACAGATAGATATGCGTATTCCGGCTCAAAGTGAACGTATATTCTGGGGTGTGAACAAGTCGAATTTGACAGAGGATATTCCGATTCTGCGGCAGGGTTGTTCGGTGCTCGCTCCGCTTCAGCCCTGCAAGAGAAACGTTGCCATAAAAAATGGGAGTCAAACTTAACAATCCTATCACAACAACACCTTGTTAATTATTAGCATGATTCATCAAGTAGCCGGAATCGCTGTCCACTTTCACCGGAATACGCAAGAGAAAGATATATTTATTCAACAACAAACTAACATCTAAATTATTATATTATCGAGCATTTTTAATTTCGTCACAAAAACAAGGAGGAAGTTGCCCTGGCGCTTTATTGATAACTTCATCATTATCCAGCCCTTCATTTTTCATGGAAACAATTTTTGCAAATTCAGAAATAATTACGTAAGGATAAGCAGGACCTTCGTCACGGAATCGGAGCATGTCATCAATAAATTCATTTTGATAACAGATAGTTTTTTCAGGATGTTGCCCTTCACCAGCAATCCATTGAGGGAAAAATATTGTTCCGTGTACTAATTCCCGCTTTAAATCAAACAAAAGGCTTACGGATGTACCAGTAGGTTCATGCCAGTCGACTTTATAAACATGTGATGCAAATTTAATCGCATGCATCTTTTGGTGTGTGACCCAACGCCCTCCAACAAGACCATAATAGATTCGGTAATCACATGTAGTATGATTACGAGCATACCATTCATATTTCCATCCATTGTCGTACGCATATAGAAAATCGGTGCCTATAAATCCAGATAGATCCTCTGTTTGTTTTTTAATGACTCATGCTTCATTGAAGTTGACCTCTATTTTTATCAAAACGTGATTAATGCTTTAAGATGAAGTTTAAACTGTAAAAAGTGGCAACCAGTAAAGGTGTGGTGCGGATATTTAACATCGATTACTCAGATTGTGCTCATTACTAAGGAGTAGGGGCAATCCTATAGCAAATAATGGACTAAGTATAATTCTATTTCACTTAGTGAAATAGAATCCAGACTTCATTCATTACACAAATGTTCTTCAAATATCGCAAAGCGCATCAAAATACCCGAACGGGTCAAAGCGACCGCGACGAAAAATAACAATGTAATTTCGTTGCACTGATGGAAACAAAAGTAGCCTGCCATTTATCGCACGTTTTGACTTCAAATATCGCGCGATGCATCAACACGCCCCGCAATAACGCGGTGGGCAAATACCAGTACATTAACCTGAGTTCGGGATAAGAAATAAAGTGAAAGTCTTGATATTCAAATAGTTGAATGCACCTATTTTGTTAAAATACTTTAACAATCGGGTTAAAGAATAGAGCATTGTTAAACAATTATGGAAAATCTTACTGAACTTTATTGCTTGATAGATGATTTTTGTAAAGACTTTGAGCCAAAAATGCATGAAATTTTGCTGACTAACGGTAGTAAGCGTCGTAGACGGTTTACTCAGCTTTCATTGGCTGAAATAATGACACTGGTTGTTCTGTTTCATCAACTCCGATTCAGACAATTCAAGGTATTTTATCTGTATTATGTTCGTTTATATCTCAGGAAGGAGTTCCCTAGCTTGCCATCATATTCACGCTGTATAGAGTTACTTCCGCGCAGTGCCTTAGCGTTAACGGCCCTGTTTGAGTCAATTAAGGAAAAGTGCAGGGGTTTATCGGTTGCCGATTCTACTCCGATAGCGGTGTGTGATAACTTAAGGATCCGCAGGCATAAAGTCTTCGATGGGATAGCTGAACGGGGAAAAAACTCAACAGGTGGGTTCTTTGGTTTGAACATATCTTCAAGCATAATTGATAATGCTTATCCCTAACTCAGGTTAACAATATAATCCATCAGGAGAACTATTATGAATAACAACAATAATAACCGGTAATAAATTATATATATAAATAAAAAATCATTTTAAACATTGGTGGAGTTTGTGTCGTAATTCCACCTATTTATTTAATTTATCTTATCAAATTAATCAATTCATTTATTAAAATATAGGTTTTATATAATTAAGAAATCCAAAAATATTTATTATATGTACGTAAGAATAGCGCCCAACTTGAGCCTATTCAAAGTTCAACATTTTACCCGATTTTTGTATGCCTTGTGGGACTAACGAGAAAGTTACTAAGGTCTTTTTATTCTTCGTTTCTCAAACAAAGATAGCTGTATTCTAATTAATTAGAGGCTAAAAAGTATTTTATTTACCAATATCTCACCTTAATCACTATCAAAAGTTTCATTTTTTGAAAAATGACTCCATCAACCAGAAAAAAATTTATTATCCAATTCAGTCAAATGATACCGACTAGTTCCGCTGCTAGATATATATACTCCTGGTGTCAAGCCCACTTTTTTTTTAAAAAAAAGTAAGCGTCGTTAAATCCCCATCCTTCAGAGGCTGTCGCAAAAGCTCATGTTATCAATTAAGATTTAGTAGCTCAAACTTGATCTGACAGTTACCGGTTATTTATACAGTATCTGTCAGTTTAAATCTTTCTTTCTCCAAAGTTGTTTTCCATCCTGTAAAGTTGCCAAAGGGGTACGCCCACAACACATTTTTCCTTGATGAGTGCGGTGATTATTATATTGCTCTAACCATTTATCTAAATCATGTTGTAATTCATCTAAAGTCCCATAGATTTTCTTACGAAAAGCCACCTGATAGAACTCTTGTAATACGGTTTTATGAAAGCGTTCACAGATCCCATTGGTTTGAGGGGAGCGGGCTTTGGTTTTTGTGTGATCAATATCGTTGATAGCCAAATAGAGATGGTTCATTATCAGTATTCAGGTAACGAACATGATGTTATTGCTAGCATAGGTTTAGTTAATTTACTTTGGCATAATCTAACAACTGTTGAATCAATTCCTATTGATTATCGTATTTATGATAAAGATTCCGATGGAAAAACAAAAAATACGCACTTTTCCGAAATGCTCGCACTTGCTAAAAAAAGAGGAATCATACCTGAAGCGGTAGTGATGGATGCTTGGTATTCTAGCCTGGATAATCTGAAATTAATTCGATCTCATGGTTGGGTTTGGGTAACTACGCTGAGAAAAAATCGGATTGTTAACCCTAATACACAATTGAACAAGTTAGACATCTGAGAAGAAGGAACCTTAATACACTTACGAGGTTATGGTTGGGTGACCGTTTTCAAATTTATAGCCAAAAACGGCCGTATTGATTAAATGGTTTAACTGATATTTTTCTTTATCGATAAATACTCAGCGCTACGCCTTCCCCCCCTCCAACACACAGTGCCGCAACACCGCGCTTATAATTATTGCGCACCAGTCCATGCACGAGCGTCACTAGGATACGGCATCCCGAAGCCCCGATAGCATGCCCGAGCGCGATTGCGCCGCCGTAAGGATTGATGCGCTTGGGTGAAATACCCGTCCGGTTGATTACAGCCAGCGCCTGTGCTGCAAACGCTTCATTAGATTCAAGGTGTTCAACATCTTCAGGTTTCCAGCCCGAGCGAGAAAGACAGTCTGCAATAGCCTGTACTGGGGCTGCGCCCATTAATCCTGGCTTAATTCCTGAGTTAGCAAACACGCCCAGAGATGCTAGAACCGGCAGCCCACGTGCCGCAGCCGTGTTTCGGGTACAGAGAAGGACAGCGGCAGCGCCATCGTTCAGAGATGATGCATTACCTGCGGTCACCGTTCCATCCTTTTTAAAAACGGGTTTCAGCAGCATTAGTTTTTCAATGCTAGTTTTACGGGGGCCTTCATCCGTGTACACTTTCATGGTCTCGCCTTTCCTGATCAGACATTCTACGGGAACGATTTCACGCTCAAAAATACCCTGCTCCTGCGCGTCCAGCGCTTTGATATGAGATAAAAGGGCATATTCATCCTGCATCTCTCGGCTGATGCTGAATTCAGCCGCAACGTTTTCTGCAGTTACGCCCATATGGTAGTTGTTGAAGGCATCCCAAAGCCCGTCAGACACCAGACTGTCCTTCATATCAATATCGCCTAGCCGTGTTCCGGTGCGCGAAGACATAAGGATATGTGGCGCGCTGGACATGCTTTCCTGACCACCGGCAATAATAAATTCTGCTTCACCCATTTGCAGCGCCTGCATGCCAAGATGAACGGACTTGAGGCCGGAACCACAGACCTTGTTGACCGTCAAACATTGAATTTCAACAGGCAGTCCGGCATTCAGCGCTGACTGGCGGGCGGGATTCTGGCCGCAGCCAGCCGTGAGAACCTGTCCCATTATGACCTGAGAAATATCCCCAAAGCCCACTCCGGATTCTTCAAGAAGTGCCAAAATAACGCGACTTCCAAGCTCTGTAGCTGAATACCCCGACAGGGAACCCTGGAACGCGCCGGTTGCCGTGCGCTTTGCAGAAACAATCACAACTTCATTCATAAGTTTTCCTCTTTCAGTCCGGGTAACGTATGGCCGGTAGCCGCCATAGCGGCGCGGTAGGCTGTCAGACCATTCATGCACGCCGGAACGCCGGCATAGACGGCCATCTGTATCACAATTTCAAGCAGCGCTTCCGGAGTGACGCCGATGTTAAGCGCTGCTCTCATGTGTAATTCGAGCTGAGGCCTTGCGTTACCCAGCGTTACAAGTGAGGCAACCGTCAGCATTTCCCGCGTTCTGAGATCCAGTCCAGGACGACCGACCACAGCGCCAAAAGCGTAATTGGTGATAAGGGCCGGCAAGATGGGATCAAATTCACTTAGGCGCCTGGTAACTTTATCGGCAAGGCCTGCCTCAAGGCGGTCCATAATCTTCCTGCCATAACGTGTGAGATCATCAGTTTGACTCATAAAATTTCTCCGAGATGGTTCGTGCGGCTCCCATGCACGTTGGAATAGAGGCCACGAGCAGGACAGAAAGCCCAATGGCGACGCCTGCTACGATATACAGCCGCTGAACTGGAAAAGCGGATACCATCCATGCACCGGCTGACGCCCCGATACCAATAGCGATATTGAAAAATGAAACGTAGACCGAAGAAGCTGGAAAGGTTTTATGGTCTGCCATGCGTAAGACCCACGTCTGGAAGCCCACGAATATTCCTGATACTGCGACGCCCCAAATAACCATTGCGGCAAAGATGACTGTGGCTGAAAGCGATGCACCGGATAACCCTAGAAAAACCAGCACTGTGGAGATAAGCAGGACAGACACTGAAACCGTTACCTTGAGATATTTATCGATCACTATTGCGGTCAGAAAATTGCCGGCAAGACCTGCGATACCGTAAAAAAAAAGAACAACTGGGATAATCGATGTTGTGAGGAAATGCTGTGTCTGCAGCCAGGGCCCAATGTATGTAAAAGCGGCAAAGTGCGCGGTAACCGCCAGTAACGTGGCTGAGTAAATTTTCCACAGTGTGGATGATTTCAGCACGCTTTTGAGCGCCTCCAGACCGATAGCACTTTTGCTGGTTATCCGAGGAACGAGTACGGTGATACCGAAAAATGCAACCACGCTGAGCGCAGCCATCAACCAGAACGCCTGTCTCCAGCCGAAGTGGATACCGATATAATTTGATACTGGTACGCTAAACACACTGGCTGCTGATACGCCACCAAAAACGATGGAGGTTGCTGTGCCTATGTATCTGGTCGGCACGATGGCAACTGCAGTCGCACCGATCATCGCCCAGAATGCGCCGTGGGCCAGCGCACCCAGTACGCGTGCTGCAAACAGCACCGTGTATGTACTCACCGTAGCGGCAAGAACGTTAGACATTAAAAGCACCACCGTGAGCGTGAGCAAAAGCCGCTTTTTCGCCACATTACCCAGGAAAACTGATGCAAAGAGCGCACTCAATGCACCTACCCAGGCATAAAGCGAAACTGTCATGCCAATCGCTGATTCAGAGACACTGAGCCCTTCTGCGATGGACGTCAGCAGGCCAACGGGAGCCAGTTCAGTGATAACGATGGTAAAAGTTGAAAAAGCCAGGATAAATAAGGCAAGCCATGACTTTAAGGTCATATCCTGCGCAGATTTTTCTGAAGTCATTTTCTTTGCCTCAATAATGGTTTAAATAATCGGCCAGCTATTTTTAATTGCGTGTCTGATAAGCGCTGAATTTTTACCTACACAGACAGGATGGCCGGTTGATTCGAGCATGGGGATATCCGAGAGGTCGTCCCCATAAGCATAACAATGTGCAGGATTTATCTTTCTTTCATTGCAGAAATGAATAAGCGCATCCTTTTTTCCGGTGCCAATAGTCTGAAGCATGCCTATTTCACCCGTAAGTTTTCTCGTGTCAGTGAATATCAGCGGTGTGCAGAGGATATCTTTCACGCCAAGATATTTTGCAATAGGATAAAGAAGGGGAAGCATAGATCCGGAAATGAAAACAGTGTATATATTCTCATTCTGATGTTTTTTGAGTGCTGATACCGCGCTGCCTATAAACAATTCAGAATTAAGCTTAAATCTGAACCATTTTTCACCAGCATCTTCCAGTTCCTTATAAGAAATCCCTGCAAACTGGCGGTAATATTCCCTGTTAAGTTTCTCCCGGGGTGTTCCCTTTTTGACTTCAGCACGAAAGTGGATCATATAACTTTCTAGCTTATCGTATTCTTTTCTTTTCCGACACCAGAAGTCAAAAAAATCAAACATACTTTTAATGTTTATCAGTGTCTCATCGACGTCAAAGAATGCTGCTGAGTTTTGCAAGGCTCACTCCTCGTAACTTTTTCTTCGGCTTTTTACTGGAAAATCTTTATGGTTTCCGGGTACGCCTGCATCTGCCCAGTGTGAAGGTTGAACTTCAGAAATAACAACTGAGATTTTATCCAGCGGCGCCCCGGTATTTTTGTGCACTACAAAAGTAACATCTTCTTGCAACTTGATGATTGCATTTTCATCTTTTACAGGCCAGGTGGTAATGTGAATAAATGGCATGTTTTATTTCTCTCCAAAGTAAGTACAACTGCGTTAATAATCCGGTTTTCATTTTGTTCATGAACCTGGCGCACTTTCTGTATTCAGACAGGTTTACATCAAGAATACCTTCAGCATGCATCCAGTCAGCCAGAATGTGTAGTGGTCAACTAAAATTGGCCACCCTACCTTACTGTTCATTACCTCCGCATGGGGATACAGCGGCCTCTGCGTGGTAGCAACAGCCAGACGGTATTTCTGGCTACTTAATTCAGGCATGAGTTACCCCGTGCGCCGTCACCTGTTGTTCAAGGATTGCCGCCTTCATGGCAGCGTCAGCCAGTGATTTTTCCTTTTCAGAGATCAGCCCGGAAAGATATACGGTGAACAATACGTCCATGGTGGTACAAAGCGTCTGATGCTGAGTCACCCGAACCTGAGCCTTGAAGCGTCCCCTGCGGTCATTGATATCCTTCTCAAGAAACTCAAAATGGACCATTGCCGGTAAAGGAAAAAGAAAGCTGGCAAAGGTAATCGCCATACTGTTGATGACATAATAGCGTCCGGTTTCTTGCTTATAAATGAATTCTTCGGTAACGGAGATAAAAGCTTGACGGCTTGCTTCAACCAGAAGCATACCCTGAATATGCTGACCGGTCTGATGATCTGCCATGAGTTCACAGCGCTCATCAATCAGCAACGGCATTGCATAAAGATTATTGTTATGTTCAGTCTGTTCTGCCGGGCCTATAAGGACATTTTGCTCTAGCCTTTTATGACAATGTGCATTTTTCTTGTCACTGACCATTTTTTCCAGCGAGCACATTTTAAGTTTATTGCCATGAATAGAGTTTCTTGACTGATTTGAAATTACTTTTGCTGCGAAGTCTTTACGTACGCCCTGGCCGACAATGATTTCATGTTCTTTATCAATAATATTGGCAGGTATTTGCGTCATTAATTCAAGCTGAGAAATCGTCAGAACATCTTTACCGTTTGCGAATTCATTAAATTTATCGCCTACAACAACCAATTTTTTACTGTTCATTTATTTTTCCTCAGCGAAAACATGCACGGTAAATACGGGTATAAAGACCTTCATTACCACCAGTAATGTAATTATCTCCGGCCTGCTTAATGATTTCCTGGTAACGTGCGTTGGTGAAAGCTTCCTTATAGGTATCTTTATCGACGTTAAAAGCGGAAATAAACATTACCCCCGGCATTCCGCTGATAAGAGAATGGAATGCCTCGAAGCTTTCAATCTTATCTTTATTGTCTCTTACGACATTAAAAATGGTTTCATCACGCCATTGGAGATATTGTTGATAATTATGCGCCGGGACTTCAACATGTCGAAGTTGGATATACTCGGTTTCGGGCAGATATTTCTTATTGTGAATCGGGGATTCTACAAACTTGAGAAGTTCCCTGCGAATATCTTTCGAAAGAACGTCAGCGAAGCGATGAAACATAGACTCCATCTCTTCTTCTGCCCATGAGATTTCTTCGATGTCGTTAAATGAACGAAGCTCCAGTAGTTCATTAACGCTCTGTTCTTCACAAGAATAATACCGCACGCTTTCAGAGCCTTTTAATGATGTAAAAGCATTAGCGGAATAAGCGTTTTTTAATGAAAAACGTGATATTAGTACATAGTTAGATGACATTTTTATCCTTTAGTATTATTTGAAAATAGCATTCTTTTTATCTATTAACTTATTAATGGCTTCCTGTTATTATTTATAAAAATTCCTGGTGTTGAAAACTTTATTAATTTATAGCTAAGTGGCTTATCTATATAAAAATTAGTACTGGTAAATTAAAAAATTGGCCTTTTTTAATTGTGTAAGGTAAAGAGAGCATTTTTTAGATAAAAAATTAACCCTATTTGCTCTTACAGAATAGTAAAAAGATTTTTTTTTTAAATAGCTAAAACAGAACTCGGAATAAGTCAGATATTTCAAAGTAGCAGTCTGAAATATCTGACTTATTCGTAAGCGTTGTTAAATCTCCACCGCGCGGAGCGGGCGATAAAGCCGTTTGTGAAGGGCGCAAGAACTAGCTGTTTGTCAATACACAAGCGGGTGCCCATGGAAGTGAGCTGTTTACAGAGCCTGGTGAAAATAAATGCACGTATCAATGATCTTAACCCGTACGATTATCTTCTAGCGTTGCTGACGACGCTAAAATCCCTTGATGAAGATATAGACACGAGTTTCGTACAGACATATAAAATTCAAGTCTTCGCAAGAGCATCAACGGGTTGGTACTAATTATCGAGCAGGATATGGCCCATTCGCCCTTCGATGAGGCGCTATTCGTCTTCTGCAACCGAAATCGAGACAAGGTGAAGGCCCTTTACTGGGATAAAACAGGGTTCTGCCTCTGGTTGTAATGGTCAACCCATCAACACCAGAGGTTAACCTTAAAGAAGCCATCCAGTAATCCATTAAGGCACTATCAGATAAAAGCACCCGATTTTCCTATGATGCATTATTAACCCATGTCATTAATCGCATTCCCTGCCAAGAGTCAGTATTAGAAATGTTAAGAAAAGTAATTAACAAGGAGATTAAGCAGGGAAATCTCGTGCCACTTAATTCAGAAAGTAAGCTGTTAACCACAGAAAACCATCTTAAACAGGAAAATGCGGTCAGCACGTTAATTCATCAGTTGCGGTACAGTAAACATGAATTAACAACAACAAAAGAAAGCGCGTTAGCCAAAAATATTACCCAAAACAATGTCAGATTTAATCTGGTTAATCTTAAAGGCGGGTTTGCCCATGAAGTTCAGGTTATCGACGAAATCCATGCCCTTGCCAAAGAAAATAAGTTAAATACCGTGATTATTACGCCCAATAAAAAAATCAGCGATAAATTGCAAGAGCATGTCAATAAAAAAGTAAAAACCATCAGCATTGATGACTATTTAAATGACGCCCAGAAAAAAAACCATAAACGGCAATTAATCGGGATTTACCAGTCTGAACATCTACCCCTTAACAAAGTCGCGGCATTACTCAGTCGTTCCTATGCCGAGGGCGACACGATTATTGCATTGCATCGCGACAGCCGTAAAAACAAAGGACTGACCAGTGAAATAGCCCGAGCACTCGGTACCGAACCGATTAACGCTTTTGAATCGAATGCCGATAAACACCTCTATTTTATTCCTGAACAGGACAAAGCAAGCAGAATACAGGCCGCTGCGAATCATTTTGCTAACCTTTATGCCTTAAATAAAGAGGTCATCATTCAGGCAGGCAATAACCCAACAAAAGAAGCGATAACCACACAAACCCGTAATATTTTAATCGAAAAAGGATTACTGTCTGAAAACAAGAGGGTAGTGACCACCAAAAAATCGATATTTTTAGATATGGCTAACCGCAATCAGCGTAACACCTATAACATCGGCATGATACTTGAGCGCACAACAGAAAATGAACGGCAGCAGTATCAGATAAAAAGCATTAGTAAACAAAGTAATAAACTTTTATTACAAGACCAATTCGGCAACACTTCTGCCCTCTCGATTAATAAAATCGATAGTCACTATCGTCTCTTTAAAGTGCAAGAGATAGAACTTCGAGAAGGTGATAGAGTCAAATCAACCGGTGTGTTTGGCCAAAATATCCAGACAGGAAAGATATTTACGGTCACAGAACTAAAAAAAAGCAATTTTTTATTTGCCGATAAAATCATCATGGAAGATGAGCACGGTAAAAAAGCGTCATTCACCCCAAAAGCCGATAGCAAACTGGAATATCACTACTGTGAAGCGTTTGGAAATAGTCTTAATAAAACGCAAACCGTGATTGCGGTGTTTAACGAAAAAGAAGTGAATAATTCGACCATCAACCAAATAAGACGCAGTGGGAAGAACATTATCGGCATAACCGGTTTGGATAGCGATAGTATCCAAAAACGGTTACAACAAAGTGAAATTAGCACCACCGTGCTCGCTGATATCCAGCAAGGTAATGAATCATTCATAAAAGCCGCCAATGTTGCTAAAAATAATGCCACCCCTGATATCCAGAAACAGATAAACATCGCCATTGACCGGCGGACAAAATCAAGTATGGTTTTTAATAGCCTCGATGTGATAACCGATGCAGCAAAATCAAGTGATTTTTCGTTTAATGATTGTATAAATGCCTTTAAACAACGCCTAAAAAAAGGCGAAGTGAAATGCGTGGATGAAACAACACACGAGCTTTATGGGCGCTTTATTCGCAAAGAAGATTTTGATAACGAAGTAAAAATCCTATCGCAGATTTTACAAGGGAAAAACAGTCAACTGCCGTTAATCCAAAATAAAGAAAAACTACATTTTACCGGATTAACCCAAGGCCAACAAAAAGCCGCCGAACTCGTCTTAACCTCAAAAGACCAGACAATCATGATACAAGGCTATGCCGGTGTCGGGAAAACCACCCAGTTTAAAACGGTAGCACAAGCCCTTAACGATAATCGACCCGATGTGAATATCATAGGCCTCGCACCCACCCACAAAGCGGTCAATGAATTACAGGCAGCGGGCATAAAATCCCAAACCATCGCCAGCTTTCTGATGGAAAAGCACCAGAACAACCTCAAAACATCGTATAAAAATACCCTGTTTGTAATTGATGAAAGCTCGATGATTGGCAATAAAACCCTGGCAGAATTACTACTTAACATCACGGATAATGCAGGAAGAGTTGTCCTCTCAGGGGATGCAAAACAGCTAAAAGCCTTCGAGCGAGGCGCGCCTTTTGCCCTCGCCTGGCAACGAAGTGCCGCCGATAAAGTCGTGATGGACGAAATCGTCAGACAAACCCCCGAATTAAAACCGGCTATTGAGGCAATAATTGCCGGAAACACACAAAAATCACTGGACATTATTCGTCAGGTTTCCCCTGACCGGGTAGCAAGGAGTAATGGTGCTTTTATTCCCGAAAGCGCAATCATGAAGGGTGCTTCATCAGGTAAACCACAGGAAAACGACAATCAAATGATAAAAATGGTGATTGATGACTATGTGGGGAGAACGAAAGAAGCACGTGATAACACGGTGATTATCACCCCGTTAAATGCCGATCGAAATCAGTTAAATGAAAACATTCATACGGTGATGCAAAGTCAACAGATGCTGGGTAAATTAGCCCGCATTCCTGTTTTACAACGCATTAACCATCAGGAAGCGGATTTAAAAGATAGCCAATTTTGGCGAAACCAGTTGGGTCACATCGCAAAAATCAATCAACACTATTTTCAGATAACAGGGATTTCAAAAGAAGGCATTGTTAGTCTGATAAATCGGGAAAATAATCAGGAGAAATACCTGTCACCACTTGAAGTGGATCCTGCCGTCGTCGCACTTTTTGAAGACAAAACCATTGAAGTTTCAGAAGGTGAAAAAATCCGCCTCACCACAACCGATAAAGACCGCAATATTGCCAATAACGACAGGGGCATGATAAAGCGGATTGAGGACGATAAGCTCTATATTGAGTTAAACGGCAAGCTCGTCACCTATCAACCACAAAAAGAATATGCCGACAGACATCTGGATTACACCTACGCTATAACCAGCTATGCTTCACAAGGCGCTTTATCCCTATGTCATCGTCTATGAAGGGGCACGTACCGTGGCGGCAATGGATAATACCTATGTGGAATTATCCCGTGCAAAAGAACACGTTCAGCTTTATTTATCAGATGGCGATGCCTGGATGAAAACCCTCACAAAAAATTCTGGCGACAGAGTAACCGCGCATGACATCCTGAACAAACAGGAAGACCAACTGGCTAGAAATGAAATCAGAATTTGGGATAACAGTAAGGAAATTAGCAACACGAAGTTGGCACAAAAGATAGACCCATCAATGGTTGAAGTTGCCAGATTTTCCCATCATGACCGACCTGAACTGTTATTACCTGTCACCAATGAACACGGCATCCAGCGAGGAAATCTCCATATTCCGGTTGGCGTTTATACAGGGAAAACAGACATCGAAGAAGCTACTTACAAAGGTGCATCAGATGGTATCTATATCGTACTAAATAAGGGCAATGATGAGAACAGCATTAATCTTTATTCGCTAGCACAATTTGATGAAGCCTTAAAAAATGATAAAAAAGATCATTCGATTGTGATTGAACTGGATAATATCCCTAAAAATGAAATCCCTGAGAGTTTATCGCAAGATATAGAGACAGAAAAAGTTAATGATAATCAGGACATAACATTAGAATACGCACTACTGCATGATGATGAGAAAATCCCCGATCTTCAACTCGAAGAAGAACCTCAGAAACTGGAAAAAGAAAACGATGAGATTAATATCTCATATCATCATGAAGAAGAGATAAACCAAAAAATTAAAGAAAGGGAATATGGAGATTAAAATAATCTCCTCTAATCATAAAATATTAATTAAGAGATAAAAATGGAAATTAAATTTTTCGGAAATAAACTAATAAATCAAAAAATAAAGAATTCTTTAGAAGAAGAAATAAGAAAATATGGCGATATTAAATATGCTTATTTAATTATGAATAAATTCAATCCAATGAATGTAATCATAATTAACAACCACACTGATTGGTTTGAATTTTATATAAAAGGTAATTACCAACTTATCGACCCTGTAATTATAAATGCGATGGAAAGAGTTGATGATTTCGAGTGGGATGATAAAATCATGATATATTCAGAAATGAAACTACCAAAAATTTTCAAAAAATCAGAAAAATATAATATCAAAAAAGGGCACACATTCATACTTCATGATTACAATGATAATTTAGCAGTATTATCTATATTTCATACAAAATCAGACAATAATATTACACAACTCATACATGAGAATAAAGAAAGATTACAACAATTACTTATTAAAACACATCAAAAATTTTTATCTCTTTATGAAGAGATAGAAAGAAATCGTAGTCAATTCAAATCCTCAGCGCTTTCTCGTAGGGAAAATGAAATTTTATATTGGGTTAGCATGGGGAGATCATACCAAGATATTTCCAAAATACTTGGTATTAAATCTGGCACCATAAAATTTCACATGAGCAATATAGTTAAAAAACTAGGAGTTTATAATGCCAAACATGCTATAAAGCTAGCCACAGAATTAAAAATTATTCACATGCCATCTGGATAAAATGTTAAAGGCCAGCGATCATCAAATTTATATTCAGATAAAATTTTTTTCTTTAAAAAAATAGTATTACCTAAATCAATTGGCATAATAATTAAATAAATAATCGCTTTTTTTTCCGAAATGCCCTTATTAATAACAAAAACATTCCATCCAGAGCGCTTAAAAATAATTAGCATCTGATGACTAATGATTGCACACAAACCATCATAACCATAGCTTCTTGTATAATAAATCATTGACAAAAAAAGCATTGAGCTTATAGCGTATTTATTTATTTTATATTGCCTTGTTCTGTCTTTATCTACAAATAATCTACTGGCATCAATATAATTTCCATTAGGTAAATCTATTTTTTTAAAATATTTATTAAATTCTCCTTCAATCATATTAGGATTCATCATATCAATAAGTCTAACCCCACAGATAATTCTATCTTTATAGAACCCTAAGATATAATTAGCGCCTTTGTTATCATACTCATCAAATTCTTTATTATTTTTACATTTAACTAACCAGTTCAGCCTGTCTTTGAATGATTTCTTCCTGAGGAAAAATAAATCATTTAATTGACAGTTAGATATTTCTGAGTATTTAACATCAATAAAATTTAACATTATCGGATTTCACATAAATACATTATTTCAGTTAAAAAAATAATCAATGTATGGATCAATTTTCGCTGGCAATTTGTCGTAATAATAATTTAAATTTTTTTTAAATTTCATATTTAAATCCAGTGATTTTCCTCATGATAATACATAAACAAACCAATAGGTAGTAAAAAATACCTCTATAGCAAGGTGATTAATTAGAATTGTTAATTATTATAAATAGTGTTCACATCAGGGAAAACTCTCCAAAAAATAAATAATAAGGGGTTCTAATTTAGAACCCCAACAATAAATCGATTTTTAGTTTTTTCTTGGTTACATCTCAATCAGGGGAATTATTGCGTATTACCATGAAGAAGATCACTTATTAACATCGATGGAGATCGCTTTGCGTCATTATCACAGAACCGTTTTTAAATTAACTTCACTGATCTCCATCAGTCAATAGCGTTTGTATTTTTCGCATTGATTCTCCTTTTAGCTCTAGTTTGATGCTGCCATGAACCAGCCGATCTAAGATTGCATCTGCATGGGTTGAATCACCTATCATTTTGTACCAATTTTCTATGGGTAATTGGCTTACCACAATAACTGAACCCTTTTGGTACATCAGGTCAATAATTTCCAGTAGATCGCTTCGTTGCTCTGATGAAAGAGGCTCAAGCCCCCAGTCATCCAGTAGAAGCAGATCCGTGTGATTTAGCTTTGTTAGCAACTTGCTATATCTACCGTCTGCATGACCTTGATAACAAAGCTCCATTAGGGATTTTAATCGGAAGTAATACACTTTATATCCCTGTCTACAGGCATTATGGCCCAGTGCACACGCCAGATAGGTTTTACCACTCCCTGTCGCGCCTGTAAGTAATAGATTCTGTTTCAAATTTAACCAGCTTCCCTGACTAAGTGAACGGATTAACGTTTTTTCTATCCCTCGGCTACTACGGTAATCTAATTCTGAGAGTTCTGCATTGAGTCTGAATTTTGCTTGTTTAATTAACCGTTCTGCTTTTCTATTCTCACGATTAGTCAACTCTTCTGCGACTAACAATGATAGGCGTTCTTCGAATCCGAGTTCTTGATAAGTATTGGGTTGAGCGCTCTGATTTCTCAGGGCATCACGCAATGCGTTCAATTTCAGAACGGTGAGTTGTTCATAAAGGTGATTCATTATAATTTCCCTGATTAGTGATAGTATTTGCTTCCGCGAACGTTCTCATGCTCCAGTGTTGACAACAGGTCGGGTTTTGTATCTGGAATTGTTTGTTTATCTAGTCCTTTTTCTAAGATTGATTTTATTCCAGCTAAACGCCAAACTTGGGTTTTTAACGCCCTGGCACAAGCGGCATTAATCCTTGCATTGCTGTATTTTCTGTGAAGGTTTAGAAGCCCAAGGCAAAACCGATAACTTTGTTCTGGATGAGGTCGAGAGTTCAGTATGTGAAGAACATAGTCATGGACATCACTGCCCAACCGTGTGGCCCACTCAAGAAGACGTTCAGGTGTCCAGGTTGCATGCTGTCTATGGGCTTCAGGCATATGTTCTGTTCGAGTGCTGTAGCCATAAGTCCTGCAGCGGGGATGAGCTGCAACTTCCTGCTCTTTGTTAAATAACCTGACTAACTCGCCGGAAATTCGAGCTTCCAATTGCACTCCGAGAAAAGTATATGGAACCGAGTAATAATGGTTATCAATCTGAACATGATAATCTTTATGGACTCTAACTTTCTTTAATAGCGTGAAGCTGTAATGCGCTTTCGGTAGTGGTTGTAGTACAGGGGCGTCTAACTGAACAAAGAGCTCTGCTCGAGAGTAACTCATCTTTTGCATCTTTTTGGTATTTAGCCTTTTCAATAAACCTGGATATGCTGATTGAGTGAAGCAAGACTATAGAAGTGTTCGTGACGAAGTCGTGCCATAACCCAACGTTCGACAAGCTGCACGCCGACTTCAACCTTAGGTTTGTCTTTTGGCTTACGAGGACGGGCTGGCATGACCGCAACATTGTAATGCTCAAGCATTTGTTGGTAAGTCGGGTTGATGTCAGGATCATATTTACAGGCTCGTGAAGTTGCACTTTTCAGGTTATCAGGCACCACAATCTCAGGTACACCGCCAAGCGATTGGAAACAGCGAACATGGCTCATTACCCAGTCCTCAAGCTGCTGAGACCACGTTGCTTCTGCCCATGTATAGTTTGATGCGCCAAGAACAGCAACAAAGATCTGTGCTGTTTTAGTTTCGCCTGTATTGGGATTAATTATATTGATAGTGGGACCACAGTAATCAACAAAGAGTTTTTCACCGGCTTTATGAACTTGCCTCATTGATGGGGTTGTGGTTTTTAACCATTCACGATAAAGACGACAATAATGGTTGTAACTATAAAAACTCCCTGGGTATTGTTCTGCATATTCCTCCCAGAGCAGTTGTAATGTGACTATTTTGTTACGTAATTCTTTATGTACTTCTGCCCAATCAGGTAAAGAATGTTTTTTCATCTTCACTTTAGTCTGGCTAAATGCCTTTCGTAAGGAAGATGGGTCCCATTCTGTGGGTAAAGGCCATTGTTTTATCCCCAGTTGAGCAGCCCGATTGGCATATCGTGATACAGCAGATGGCGATATCGATAAGCTGCGAGCTATTTGGGGTCCCCTCAGAAAACGGAAAAAATTGTACGTTAAGCTGTTTGAAGTGGACGTAGCGATCTGTATTTTCCCAGGCCGATGTTAGCGCTGCTACGCCAGAGGTATGCGAAACGTACTGCAACAGTGCCTCATCGACTAGTGCGTGCATTTGAACTGAGACTTCCAGTTTTACTCTTTGTGGCGCATTTAAACCGTAATTTCCTGAATATGGTCTAAGAATGTCTTGATGCCGGCAACCAACGGTACAACGTTGGAACAGAAACACCGAGATCTTTAGCTACGTCTCTGGGAGGAATACCGCTGGCTAATAATTTTTTAGCCGATTCAATTTTACTGCTGGTCATTTTTGGTTTTCTCCCACCTTTACGCCCGAATTCCTTTGCTGAATCAAGACCTGCCCGCGTACGTTCGATTATCAACTCTCGCTCCATTTCTGCAAGGCTAGCCATAACATGGAAGAAAAAACGCCCCGACGGTGTTCCGGTATCAATAGCATCCGTGAGACTTTTGAACTGAATGCCCTGTTTGTGCAGCTCTCCAGCGATATCAACAAGCTGTTTTACGCTACGACCCAGACGATCGAGTTTCCATACAACCAGCGTATCGCCCTCTCGAAGCATTTCCAGTGTTCTGGTTAACCCTGGGCGTTCAGTTCGTACACCATTGATTTTATCTTCATAAATTTTTTCGCACCCTGCTCTGGTCAGGGCTTCAATTTGTAAATCAAGATTCTGATCTTGTCTGGAAACTCGCGCATAGCCAATCATCATACGGCAGAACATCCCAAAGTGTACATCCATGGCCAGATTTCCTGCCCTCGTCTGTTTTTCATCTTCTTAACGACCTCCGCTGAAAGCCGATGATCAATTCCACTCAGCAACTGCCGCTGACGGTCAATAATACGCCCACGGGCATCAAAATCTCCTTCACTGAAAAGGTCTTCAGAACATTTCATCAGGGAGGCCCGTTCGGTCATAATACTGGAATGGTTAAATAACCAGCGGACAAATGCCAGCGCTTCAGGATGACGGAACCACAGCTCACCATACATTTCGATATAGTCAGCCGCCATCTCTGGTTTCGCTAAATTACTCCCATGCCATATTGCTAATGGCTGCGGGTGGAAGTTACCGGAAAGTATTTCAGCGATGTAACTGTTCGCGCTGAATCCGTGTCGAAGTGCTGTTGCTGCTTTGACCCAGTCTTTATTGAGGATATAAAGAAGGGCCTGCTCATAGCAGTAAGGAGGATAATTATCTGCGTGCTCATCAAAAATATTGGCCGCCCGTTCTTTGTCGCCGGCGCGCAGTACTTCCGAGCCCAGCAGATAGCGACTCCCTGATTGTCATTAGGGTTATAAGCCAGCATTTTATCAATAAGCGTGGCAGCATCTTTATGACGTCGTAAGCGTACATACGCCAGCATCGCCCCCTGCAGAGCGCGAAGGTATGGGCGATTATCTACATATCCCCATTCAATAGCACCTGAAAAACTCTCAGGGATAAGGCGGTTACCTGCTGCCAGTCCGACCAGAGCGGCATCCAGTGCTTTTTGGGCTTATCCTGCTCCAGGAAGATAAATGACAGGTGCGCATGAAGATCAATAAGATCTGGCTCCAGCCTGATAAAACGATTCAGTTCGGCAATATAACGCTTATCATTCAACTCGCCAGACTGATGCGTACCAAGCAGATGCTCGAACTCATCCAGCAAAGGAGCAAACCTTTCATCAGGGTAAACGAAACAGCCTAAATCTCCCTGTACTTCAAACCGCAATTTGTTTTCCATTTTTTTCTCACCTGCCTGCTGATTTTTTATCAAAACTCATTGAGAGCATAGGGAATTAAGAATAGAGTTTCAATAATTGATTTCGAGAATCGCTAAGCCCAGATAATCCGTCATGCAAAAAATGATAAATTCAATTCTCAAAAACGACCATTTTTAAGAACAAGGAGGCATATGCCACGCCGTTCAACGTTGTCCGCTACCGAGCGGAAAAACCTGATGGTGTAACCTAATACCGATGATGAATTGATCCGGTATTACACACTCACTGAAGCTGATCTGTCATTTATTCTACAACGACGCGGTGATACCAACCGACTGGGTATGGCTATCCAGTTATGTTTGCTGCGGTTTCCTGGTCAAGGTCTATTGACCGATACTGTTATTTCTACATCGCTGTTAGCATGGGTCGGAAGCCAGTTAGGTATCAATACGGCCTGCTGGTCTCAGTATGCTGAGCGGGGAACTACACGCCGAGAGCACATGTTGGAGTTGCGCGCTTATCTGGGTATGGAGGCCTTCGGGTTGACACACTACCGACAGGTTTTACAGGCTACGACTGAGCTGGCCTTACAGACAGATAAGGGCATTGTGCTGGCTAATAGTATGCTTGATACGTTACGTCACAGGCATATTATTATTCCAACCGTCGACGTTATCGATCGCCTATGTGCTGAAGCTATCACCCGCGCCAATCGGCACATTTACGAAGCATTGACTGGCTCTCTCAAAAACAGTCATCGCCAGCGCCTTGACAACCTTCTAGAGCTTAAGGAAGGGAGTAAAATAACGTGGTTGACTTGGTTACGTCAATCACCTATCAAACCAAACTCACGTCATATGCTTGAGCATATTGAACGCCTAAAGTTCTGGCAGGCGATTGATCTCCCAGACGGTATTGAGCGGCAGATCCACCAAAATCGTTTACTCAAGATAGCCCGAGAAGGGGGTCAGATGACACCTTCTGATTTGGCAAAATTTCAGTCGCAGCGGCGTTATGCCACATTGGTGGCCCTGGCTATTGAGGGGATAGCCACAGTCACTGATGAAATCATCGACCTGCATGATCGCATTATTGGTAAGCTGTTCAATGCAGCCAAGAACAAGCATCAGCAACAGTTCCAAGCCTCTGGTAAAGCGATCAATGATAAGGTGCGAATGTATGGGCGTATTGGTCAAGTGCTGATTGAAGCTAAGCAAAGCGGTGGTGATCCGTTTGCCGCCATTGAGACCATCATGTCATGGGACACCTTCGCCGCCAGCGTTACAGAGGCACAAACATTGGCGGGACCCGCTGATTTCGACTTCCTGAATCACATAGGCGAGTGTTATTCCATGCTACGCCGTTATGCACCAGAATTTATTACTGTGCTCAAACTAAGGGCAGCTCCGGTAGCCAAAAGTCTACTCAATGCCATTAATGTGCTACGTTGCATGAACACTAATAACATTCGCAAAATGCCACTGGATACACCTATCGAATTTATCAAGCCGCGGTGGGCCAAGCTAGTCTTGAGCGATGGAGGTATTGACCGACGTTACTATGAATTATGTGCTCTATCGGAGTTAAAAAACGCGCTTCGCTCAGGCGACATGTGGGTACAAGGGTCTCGTCAATTCAAGGATTTCGACGAATACTTAGTATCGGTCCAGAAATTCGCCACCCTAAAAATTTCCAGTGAATTACCGTTGGCAGTGACCCATGATTGCGACCAGTATCTACGTGACCGGCTGGAATTGCTGGAAACACAGTTGGCAAGAGTCAACCATCTGGCAGCCACCCATAGCCTACCAGACGCCATCATTACAGATTCTGGCTTGAAAATTACACCTCTGGAGGCTGCAGTGCCGGATGCAGCACAAACTCTGATTGACCAGTCAGCCATACTGTTGCCACATATCAAGATCACCGAATTGTTGATGGAGGTCGATGAATGGACTGGCTTCACACGTCATTTTACACACTTGAAGACGGGTGATATGAGTAAGGACAAAAATTTGTTGATGACGACGATCCTAGCTGATGCAATTAACCTGGGTCTGACAAAAATGGCCGAATCCTGCCCAGGTACAACCTACGCAAAACTGTCCTGGCTGCAAGCCTGGCATATCAGGGATGACACTTACAGTGCAGCGTTGGCAGAACTGGTAAACGCGCAATTTCGTCAACCCTTTGCTGGTAACTGGGGTGATGGAAAGACATCATCTTCGGATGGACAAAACTTCAGAACAGGCAGCAAAGCAGAAAGCACAGGACATATCAATCCGAAGTATGGAAGCAGTCCAGGGCGTACTTTTACACCCATATCTCCGACCAATACGCGCCTTTTAGTGCAAAGGTTGTCAACGTGGGTATCCGCGATTCAACTTACGTGCTGGATGGCCTATTGTACCACGAATCAGATTTGCGAATTGATGAGCATTACACCGATACAGCCGGTTTCACTGATCATGTATTTGGTCTGATGCATCTACTGGGATTTCGTTTTGCACCCCGTATTCGTGATTTGGGTGACACTAAATTATTTATTCCAAAGGGTAATAACGCCTATAGTGCACTTAATGCATTAATAAGTAATGATAAATTGAATATAAAACAGATACGCGTCCACTGGGATGAAATTCTCCGATTGGCTACGTCAATCAAACAAGGAACAGTTACGGCTTCACTGATGTTACGAAAATTAGGAAATTATCCGCGTCAGAATGGGTTGGCTTTCGCTTTGCGAGAGTTGGGTCGTATTGAACGAACTCTTTTCATTCTGGATTGGTTGCAAAGTGTTGAATTACGCCGTCGGGTTCAGGCAGGATTGAATAAGGGAGAAGCTCGTAACGCATTATCTCGCGCAGTGTTTTTTAATCGATTAGGTGAAATTCGTGATCGGGGCTTTGAACGAATCAGCCTACGGCTGCAAATCGATAACCAGTAAGTACAGACATGAAAAAAACCGCCTGTAATTGATTTTAAGGCTATCAAATAAAAAAACCTATCATTCCCTATTACCCATCGTATATCTCTTCATAAAAAGTGATACAGGACGTTTTATAGCGTGTTTTGTCGGTTAGTTAAATAAGATTTGGTTAAATAATCCTGCAACGTTAAAATTGATTATTTTTTCACCCTAAAACATGACAGTTATTAATCGTTAAATGGCTAATTTCGTTTCTTTTTTCCGTGAGTTAACTTCCCGATGAGAGCTGATTTTCAACCCAAACCGTTAAAATTGCTTTTTGAGCGGAATAATGCATGGGCGGCGATCATGGAAACTACCCAACTGAGAGATATTGAAATCGAGGTGGTAACAAAAATGTTAGCCTGTGGCACAACGATGATGGGGTTCCGTCAATACTGTTGTGAAAATGAAGATTGTGCTCATCAGAAGTTAGTTTGTTTTACCTGCAAGGGACGAGGTTGTCCATCCTGTGGAACAAAAGCCACGGATACTTGGATAGACACAAATATAATGCGTTTACCGGATGTCGAATGGCAACATGGTACGTTTACGATGCCGGATAGTCTTTGGCTTCTCTTTGAATTGAATCGATGGTTACTAGGGAAACTGTTCCCGTTTGCTGCGGACAATTTACTTTATGCAGCAAAAAAACGGGGATTAACAATGGGTATTTTTGGTGCGCTACATACCTATGGGAGAAAACTAAACTGGAACACGCATATTCATCTCTCATGGACAATGGGCGGCATCAATCAAAATGAAAAATGGAAGTCGATGCAATTTGACCTCGCTAAAGTCAGAAAACGTTGGATGTGGAATATTCGACAATATCTTCTTTCTGTCTGGGGGAAAATTTACCTACCTGAAAGTTTACAGCACATAAGAGATTATGATGAGTGGAAGCGGTTTATTCTGAATGCAGGGAAAAATGCTGAAGGTAAAGATTATTGGCATGTTTATTTTGCCGACCCGACATCCAATGCCCAAAAAACAGCAAAGTATATTGGGCGTTACCTGAAGAAACCGCCAGTCTCTGGCGCAAGGCTAGCGCATTATGATGGAGGAAGTCGCATTACGTTGCGGTTTTTCGACCATAATACCGGTCATTATAAAAATTTAGATTTAACCCAGAAAGAATTAATTTTACGGCTTATCAAACAGATCCCCGAGAAACATTTTCGGATGATCCGTTATTTTGGTTTTTGGCAAATCGAGTGGTGGGAAAATTACTCGATATTGTTAGAAAAGCAGTGGGACAATCGGCATTCAAAAGAAAACGTTCGATGACTTTTACCCTGCTAAGCCAGCGGTTTTTAGGAGTCGATCCGTTTAGTTGCATTCTTTGTGGTGGCAGGATGAAATTTTCTCGTTTTATCGAAGGATTGAGGATAGCTCAATTAGTCGATCATGCTTTAGAGATTGCTCGAATGCGTTACGTCCCCTTTTTGGGGTAAGGGGAGATCTACTTAAAATCCACTCAATTGTACAAAGTTAACTCATATTGTTCATAAAAACATCATTACCGCTTATTGACAAATCTTTCTCTCGCCTCAAAAAGAAAAAAATCACGTTTGATACCCGTTATGCTGCTTAATAATTAATGTTAATTTTTCGTTAAATTATTTTTGAAATTCTTATACATTTTGTTTAAATTATTTTTGAAATTCTTATACATTTTGTTCAAGCATGAATTCCATTCCATCAAGCATGAATTCCATTCCATTAAACTTTTGTGTGTTGTGGTAAATACGCAAACCACTGCCGCCTGAGGTGGCTAAATAATCAGGCAATCAAATCAATTTCAGGATGTGTGAATGCGGCTCAGCGCTCGTGGGACAGTCAACACTATAAATTATCTTTCAAATAGCTAAATATAGTTTGATTGCGTTTACCCGTCCGTGATGACTGTAATCGGACACCAAGTGGCACTTGGCACACATCCTTAAGCTTATTAATATTTAGGAGAAAACATGAAATTTAAAGAGTTGAGTGAAAAATCACAAGACAAAGCACGTGAAGTTTTAGCTAATCTGTTAGAAATTAATTACAAACGCGATTTATCGTTAAACGAAGTCGATATTAATACTCTAGGCCACAAAATTAGAAACGCATTTGTAGCCTTAGAGAATCATAATTTAGCTGTCAATCAATATGCAAATATGAGTATTAGTGAAAAACAAAATTGCTCTTTAACCAGTAACCCACCAGATTTTAGGGGTGCCATTGGGATTGGGTACTGATGCAGCAATAAATAATTAGAATAAACAAAGGAGTACACATCATGAGACTGGACAATTCACGCATTGTAACGTCAAACCATCCAAATTTAGTTAACTTCATAGATATGGCTTATGACGGTGATAATCATGCGCATTACATCATTAATCTTGAGCCATTAGATGCAGAAGACGAATACACGAAAGCACTTAAGACCTTTATTCATTATTTAACTGAGCAAAATAAATACCTGAATAAAGAAAACCATAAATTAACAAAAACGTTGAATGGCATTTGGCGGTCTATGCAGAGTTTGAACCTGCAACCAAGAAATTAAAAGAATTTCAGTATTGCCGTTGCAGCACTAATAGTCACAACGATTACACCACCAAGTTTTAAAAGTAGTCCAGTAGCAATAGTTTCAACATCTTTACGAATCAACGCTATTTGACCATCTGTTTTCTCGAAACGTACCGTCATATCTTTACGAACATCAGAGATTTGTGCATCTACTTTTTCGAAACGTAAATTCATCTCAGCAGATAAGTCTTTACGAACATCAGCAATATTGCGATTTACTTCAACAATATCAGATTTAGTCGCTACATCAGCAACCTCATGCGATCTACGTACAACAAGTGAAATAGCCTTAGCTTGCTGACTAGTAAGTCCAGCCGTTTGAAGCTCTTCTGATGCTTGTAGTGTATCAAATGCAACTTGACCCATAGGAAATCCTCCTTTTGGGTAAGTATAACGGGTTTAGGGTTCAATCTGCAAAATCTTTCACGTTAACACCTTAATTCGTTTAATTACGGAGAAATATTTTTATGTCTAAATTACATCAACTAATTACAATCGAAACAAAAAACATTAACGGTGGCTTAATCCCAACGGTAAATGCCCGTGATTTACATGCATTTCTAGAAGTTGGCAAGGATTTTACCACATGGATTAAAGACCGAATTAACCAGTATGGATTTGTTGAAAATCAGGACTACATAATTGTAGAAAATTTGAGCTCCCCAAAATCGGGGAGTGCAAAATCTCGCCAACGTCTAATGAAAGACTACTATATCAGCATCGATATGGCGAAAGAGTTATCAATGGTTGAGCGTAACGAAAAGGGGAAACAGGCCAGACAGTATTTTATTGAATGCGAAAGACGGATTTTACAACCTCAAACATTACTACCAACAACCAAAGAACTGGCACTCATGGTTGTTCGTGCTGAGGAAGATAAAGAAAAGCTATTACTAGAAAACAAGAACCTCACAACAGAAATCGATAGCCTAAAAAACCTGTTTCAGGTTGGTATGTCACCCGTTCAGTTTTGCAAACAACTTAATGGCGTAAATATTAACCAGGTTAACCTTTTTCTAGAATCGCGTCATTTTCTCTACGATGCAGAAAAGGATATCAGCAAGGCTCATGTCTGGCGTGTTCATTCTTATGCAAGAGATAAATATTTAACCGAATCCCCCTTCATCATGACAAACGATTATGGGCAACGTCAGTGTTACAAAATCGTTCTGCTAAAAAAGGGGGCTTCATGGCTATATAACCAATACCTCAAAAGTAAGCTACCGATGAAGAAAGAGTGGAATGGTGAATTCACCCACGACAAATATAGTCAGGTGGCATAAGGGCTAACTATGAACAAAGACAACATCCTGCTAGCGCTGGCAAGACAGGCAGCAAAGTTAGCGATTAATACCCAACGACAAGATATATGGCTCATCGCTTTATCACTGCAACTAAAAGCTTATGGAAAAAATCATCATGCCACTTAAATCAGAAATGTCGAAAAAACGTCATATTAAAGAAAAAATTATCACCCTGCTACTGAACGCACACTTTTCACAAAATGAAATCGAGTTATTAGTCGCCGAGATTAAAACCAGAAAAAACAGGATGCTATTTCAGTTCGAGGAGGTCAAATGAACCCTTACGCCATGCAAGATGACTGGTACGAACAACAGCAAGAAATTGCTTATTGGGAGGACAGGCTGGACGACGAAATCAGCGAACTTGTCCAGCCTGTTTATGACTGCCTGCCTTCCTCAGTGATGCGAAAACTCAGTATTGAGGATTTTGACGATATCTGGAAGGCACTGTTTGACCATTTCAAAAATGAGAATATCCATCAGTACAAAGCACTTCGAGCGCCCAAGAGGAAATATCTATGAGCGAAATACAACATACCGAAAAAGAGATAAGTTTTCAACAACAGGTTTGGGAAACACTGTCGGCGATTAATGTTAACGATAAAGTTGAAAAGAAAAGCGGCCTTTCTTATCTCTCATGGGCTTGGGCATGGGGCGTATTAATGGCACATTACCCAGAATCCTACTATGTCATTGATGCCGTTAGCTATAACAATGATGGCAGTGCCATGGTGTCATTAACCCTCACTGTTAAACAGGGTAATAACGAATGTCCGCGCAAAATGTGGTTACCCGTTATGGATTACCGGAATCAGGCTATTTCCAATCCTAACGCCGTTGATATCAACAAAGCGCTGATGCGCTGCCTCACTAAAGCCATTTCGATGTTTGGATTAGGATTTTATATCTATGCGGGTGAAGATTTACCTGAGCAGGAAAAAGTTGTGATGCAGAAAGAAGAAGCGCAACAAAAGGCTCGTTACAATCAATTAATCAAGGAATTAAAAACCGCAGCAAAAGGTGGCGTTGAATCCATGAGATCGCATTGGGAACAGTTAACACCGGAAGAGAAAGGAATTATTGGCGAAGAAAATAAAAATTTAATTAAAAACGAGGCTAATCATGAAGCAGAAAACGGACGAGTGGTTTCACGCAAGACTTGGGAAAGTCACCGCCAGCAATTTACACAAGGTGTTATCCAAAGGCAAGGGAACAACACAACGAAACTACCTCATGCAGTTAGTCTGTGAAACCCTTACCGGACGACGAGAAGAAATTAAAACCAATCAGGCCATTGAACGGGGAATTGCACTTGAACCTCAAGCCAGAACGCGATATTGCCTCAATGAGTTTGATGTCACGGTCACCGAAGTGGGCTTTATTCCCCACCCGTCTATTGCACTATTTGGTGCCAGTCCTGACGGCCTGGTTAATGATGATGGACTTATCGAAATCAAATGCCCCAACACCACTACCCACATTGAAACCATTGTTACAGGAAAACCCAAATACGAATACCTGTTACAAATGCACGGCCAAATGATGTGCACAGGGAGAAACTGGTGCGATTTTGTCAGCTATGATGACAGACTCCCCCCTAACCTTGCCTACTATAAAATCCGAATGTTCAAGGATGATGATTTAGTTAACGAAATTGAACAAGCCGTTCAAGTATTTATCGAAAAACTGAAATCAGAAATCAACAAAATTAATCAATATGTGGAGACCCCATGGCAAACCAGAACCAATGTAATTTTACCGGACGAATCGGCAAATTAGAAATCCGCTATATTCCCAGTAACGATATTTTTATTCCATTTACCACATTTTCTCTAGCTATTAGTAAATCAAGGAAAGATAGTAACGGTCAATGGATAGACGAAACGACATGGATTAATTGTAAGGCATTTAAACAAATAGCCGAATATATTGAGAAGCATGCACAAAAAGGCACTTTTGTTCGTGTTACTGCTGCCTATCAAGAGAATAAATGGACAGACAAATCCGGTCAGCAAAGGATATCACCGGAATTTCTGGTCAACAACGTTGAAATATTGGGCAACCGGAAAGAGACGAAACCGCAGGAAAGCCAAGGTAGAACGGGTATACCAACCACTAACCCTATTCATCAAGCTGATTTTGAAGACCAAGATATACCTTTCTAGACGCTAATTATACCGGAGGTTAAGTTATGAAACTTAACATCATTAAATTATTAATCACGACATTATTGTTTATCAGCGCGGCATTTGCTTTCGAATTGATAGTTGGTCACATTGCGCACGCCGATGCCGTTATTGACCCGCAAATCAGGTTTAAACGTGGCGAATTAGGCAATATCCATTTAGGTGGGCAAGAGCTACTAGTTATCGGTATTATGATAGTCCCTGCACTCCTGGTCTATTTGGGTGTATTCCTCGACACATTGAAGAAATAGTTACAAAACAAGAAGTCATTACCCACCTAACCTATTCCACTTAATCAATGCTCATTCATCAATTAATTTTGAGGAATTACGATATGCAAAATTTAACAAATGAACATTACCCTATCATTGCTGGCGTAGAAATAACGACAGACTCAGAAGGCCGTTTCAACCTTAATGCGTTACATAAAGCCAGTGGTGGCAAAGATGCTAAACGCCCTAAAACATGGCTTGAGACAAAACAAGCCAAAGAGTTAATTGAAGAGCTAAGGCAGAATTCCGCCTTAGGTCAAGAAGTAATCAAAGCTTAAAAGGAGAATCACGATGAAAGCTGAATTAATTACTATCGATTCAAGTCAATTACCCGTTATCGAGTGGCAAAATGTTCGAGTGGTAACTACTGAAACCCTTGCTAAGGGGTATGGTGCCAGCATGAAAAACATTCAAGATAATCTAGCAAACCATAAAGCTCGTTTTATCGAAGGTATCCATTATTTCAAGCTGGAAGGTAATGAATTACAACAGTTTAAGAGGGTACCCGATAATATCGGGTTGGTTAGTAAATATACAAGCCAGCAGATTTTATGGACGGAGAAAGGCGCAGCTCGTATGTCAAAAATTGTTGATACCGACGAAGCATGGTCTTTCTTTGAAAAAATGGAAAACGCTTATTTTCATCCTATCCAATACCAAAAAACACTACCAGGAAATTATATTCAAGCATTGGAAGCACTCGTTGAGTCAGAAAAAGAAAAACTGGTTATTTTAGATGAACGTGATGAAGCTATTAGAACAAAATCACAAATCAGCCGCACTCGTGAAGCTTCTGCAATGGGTAAACTCAGCTTTGCTACCCGTAAAAATCGGGAACTGACAGAACGACTAGGAGAAAGTGTTAAACATGCCACTATCACAGCAGTAAAGAATGCCACAGGTAAAAAATATAAATTTGCCCCACTTCGCAGATGGTGTCGTGAGAACCATGAGGAGGCAACCGAAGTACCGGATATTCGTTATGGTCAGGTTAAGTCATGGCCAGCTGAATCATGGTTACAGGTATACGGTATCAATCTGAAATCGTTATTTGCTAATAGCCGACGTATTCACTAGAAATTGACAACTATTTGGTATTTCCGCATCTCTCAAAAAAAGACCAGCGCAAGGCTGGCCAACACCAGGGAAAATGTTGCTGTTAACCAACACACAACGGCAATGATATTACCACAAATAATTCATAAATGATCACTTTTTGATCAAATCTTACATTTATTTAATCAATAACCGGAGAAATCTTATGAATAACACCCATGAATACAGAACAACGTTACATCATGTCAAAGCAGGGATGCAGGTTATTTATCATGGTGAGATGATGAAAATAATTAGATTGAAGGAGAAAAAATTAAGAAACAAAGGATTGATATATCAATTTGATACTGATGGAGAAAGCGGAACATTAACCGGAAATGGCGGTAATAAAATCACTGTGTTAGAAAAAATAGACGACTTGCATAAAAATAAAAGCTGGTATGTTTAGGAGATGAAGTGAAGTATGACCTGATACTCGCAGACCCACCCTGGCAATACCAAAATAAAGCATCAAACGGCGCAGCAAATAAACCCTAATAATCTACCTCACTAAATTATATCCCTAACCTAACAAAGAACGAAGATAACCATTCGTGCTTAGGCTATCTGTTTTTGTGAGGCAATGAAGCGCCTGAGAATAGTGTGAGTTTTTGAATAAATTTTTAAGAACAAAGACTCATGTAAATTACAAAGTAAGGTGATGATTATGTCAAGAATGATTAATTTGGAAGAATGGGCAAAACTTGAGTTTGGTGAAAATGCCCCTAGTGAAAGAATCTTAAAAAAATATGCAAAAGCTAAGATGATTTCACCGCCTGCAATAAAAGTAGGACGCAAATGGATGGTAGATCATGAAGCACGATATATTGGAATTGTTGCCAAACCACAATTAGCAAAAAACTATAACGAAAAACTCCAGAGGATAATTTTAGATGGCAGCCAGACGTCGTTCTCATAAAATAACAATTCCTAACTTATATCGTAAATTAGATAAAAGAAATGGAAAAATCTATTGGCAATACAAGCATCCACTAACTGGAAAGTTCCATAGTTTAGGCACTATGGAAACTGAAGCTAAACAAATTGCCATTGAAGCAAATACGATTATCGCTGAACAACAGACACGTCAATTACTTTGTATCAATAGTAAACTATCAAGAATCAAAAAAACTACACCTAGTATTACTGTAACAACTTGGATAGATAAATACATAGACATACAAAAAGAACGGTTGGATGCAAATGAACTAAAAATAAATTCATATAAGCAAAAAATAAAGCCAATTAATTTATTCCGCCAACACTGTGGAATGAAAGAATTAGAAAACATCACCGCTCTTGATATTGCAGAAATTATTGATTCTGTTAAAGCAGAAGGCCACAGTAGAATGGCACAAATCGTCAGAATGGTTATTATTGACATTTTTAAGGAAGCTCAACACGCCGGCCACGTGCCACCAGGGTATAATCCAGCAAAAGCAACAAAACAACCTCGTAATAGAATTAAAAGAGAACGACTATCCATTGATGAATGGCAAACCATATACAAACAAGCTGAAAATCATCCTCCATATTTACAATGCGGAATGCTCCTTGCCATTGTTACAGGTCAACGTATTGGTGATATAACGAATATGAAATTTTCTGATATTTGGGACGATATGTTACACATAAAGCAAGAAAAAACAGGTAGCAAGGTTGCTATCCCATTGTCACTACGTTGTGATGCAATCAATTTTTCGTTACGAGAAGTTGTTTCTAAATGCCGTGATTCAGTAGTAAGTCCGTATTTGATTCATTATAGGAATACCACATCACAAGCCAAGAGAGGAGAAAAAGTTACGCCAAATACTCTAACTACAACGTTTAAAAAAGCTAGAGAAAAATGTGGGATAATTTGGGAAAAAGGATCGGCTCCAACTTTTCATGAACAGAGATCTTTATCAGAGCGTTTGTATAGAGAGCAAGGGATTAACACTAAAAAATTGCTTGGCCATAAATCTTATAAAATGACTGATAAATATAATGATGATAGAGGTAAAGAATGGCAAATTATTGCTGTTTAATTGCTCAGTTTTGGGGAAAAATTTTGGTGATATTTTGGGGAACAAACCAATAGCTCGCAAATTAAATGGGAACCGTTAAGTTCCCGTGATTAATTCAGCAAAGCATAAAATTACATATGATTGATCACTGCATCACCAAACTCACTGCATTTCAATAGTTTAGCACCTGGCATTAAACGCTCAAAATCATAGGTGACGGTTTTGGCAGCAATCGCCCCTTGCATGCCTTTAATAATTAAGTCAGCGGCTTCTGTCCAACCCATATGGCGTAACATCATTTCAGCGGACAGGATAATCGAGCCTGGATTGACTTTATCTTGACCTGCGTATTTCGGTGCTGTTCCATGGGTTGCTTCAAATAGTGCACAACTATCGCCTATATTGGCGCCTGGGGCGATACCGATGCCCCCAACTTGGGCCGCTAATGCGTCAGAAATATAATCGCCATTGAGGTTCATACAAGCAATAACGTCATATTCAGCTGGCCGCAACAAAATTTGCTGTAAAAACGCATCAGCAATCACGTCTTTGATAATTATATCTTTACCCGTCTCTGGATGCTTAATTTTCATCCATGGACCACCATCAAGTAATTCACCACCAAATTCTTGTTGTGCTAACTGGTATCCCCAATCTTTAAAGGCACCTTCAGTGAATTTCATTATATTGCCTTTATGCACTAAAGTGACCGATTTACGATTATTTTGGATAGCATACTCAATTGCTGCTCGTACTAGCCGCTTAGTTCCTTCTTCTGAACAGGGCTTGATACCAATACCACAATTGGTTGGAAAACGAATTTTATTTACTCCCATCTCATCTTGCAGAAATTTAATTACTTTATCTGCCTCAGAGCTGCCTGCTTTCCATTCAATACCTGCATAAATATCTTTAGAATTTTCGCGAAAAATCACCATATCAGTCAATTCTGGCTGTTTTACTGGGCTAGGAGTACCTTGATAATAGCGCACTGGTCGTAAACAAATATAGAGATCGAGTTGCTGTCGTAAAGCAACATTTAAGGAACGGATCCCGCCACCAACAGGTGTCGTTAATGGCCCTTTAATAGACACATGATATTGTTGGATCAAATCGAGTGTTTCAGCGGGTAACCATACATCCTTACCATAAATTTGAGTTGATTTTTCACCAGTATAAATCTCCATCCAAGAAATCTTTTTATCACCGTGGTAGGCTTTTTTTACAGCTGCATCAACCACTTTTAACATCACCGGAGTAATATCAGCACCAATACCATCCCCTTCAATATAAGGAATTATTGGATTATTAGGGACATTAAGCTTACCTGCTGCAAGTGTAATCTTTTCACCTTGTTGAGGAACAACTACTTTGCTTTCCATCAATCTCTCCTTTTATTATCTTAGCGCAATACCTGTTAACTTATGGTAAGAATATTGCATGGTACTTGAATAATTTTTCTACGCCAATGTTTGCTAATTTAAGGTATAATAGGGATCTCATTTTTTATTAATCATTGCTATGACAAATCTGCAGCATAAAAAGAGCAAATCAAAACAATATCATGACAAAAATAGCGCAAATTTTGTCAAACATATGATTAGTTCACGTAAAATATTACTCTTTAATAAACCGTTCGATGTATTGTCACAATTTACTGACCAAATTGGTCGGCAGACATTAAAAAATTATATTCCTATCACCAATGTCTATGCTGCCGGGCGTTTAGATCGCGATAGCGAGGGTCTGTTAATACTCACTAATGATGGCAAATTACAAGCCAAATTGACCCAACCAAACAATAAAATGGAAAAAATTTACTATGTGCAAGTTGAAGGTATACCGGAATCAACCGCATTACAAAAATTTTGTCACGGTTTACTATTAAAAGATGGTATGACCAAGCCAGCAAAAGCTGAACTTGTGGCTGAACCCGACTGGCTTTGGCCACGTCATCCTCCTATACGCACAAGAAAAAATATTCCAACCTGTTGGCTAAAAATTACCTTATCAGAAGGCCGCAATCGACAAATACGTCGTATGACCGCCAACATAGGGTTTCCAACCTTACGATTGATTCGCTATAGTATGGCTAATTTTCAATTAGGTAACTTACAGCCAGGTGAGTGGAAGGAGGTCGATTTTGTTTAAACCACACGTTACGGTTGCTAACGTCGTTCACGTTAAAGGTAAGTTTTTAATTGTAGAAGAAATTATTAATAATAAATCAGTCTGGAATCAACCAGCTGGACATTTAGAAGCTAACGAAACTATTTTTGCTGCCGCGAGCCGCGAGCTATATGAGGAAACCGGTATTAATGCAGTTCCCCAGCAATTAATAAAAATCCATCAATGGATAGCCCCTGATGGCTGTGCTTTCCTGCGGTTTCTTTTTCTGATTGAACTGGATGAGATGCCTAAAACCTCCCCACAAGATAATGATATCCACCAATGTTTATGGCTTACTGCTGATGAAATATTATCCAGTCCATGCCTGCGCTCGCCTTTAGTAGCAGAAAGCATCCGCTGCTTTATCAGTCAAGAATTTCTCCCGTTAACATTAATCGACCCTTATCAATTTCATACCGGCTAATAGAGATTAATCCTTATGCTACTATGGTGCAACTTGCCACTGCATGTTAAAATATTTGAGTTTATGTTTACCCGCAATGAGATTTATTCATGTCAGATAGCCAGTTAAAAAAAGTCATCGTTGGTATGTCCGGTGGCGTTGACTCATCCGTATCCGCTTACCTATTGAAACAACAAGGTTATCAGGTTGCCGGTTTATTCATGAAAAACTGGGAAGAAGACGATAATGATGAGTATTGCTCAGCAGCTACCGATCTTGCCGACGCGCAATCGGTATGCGATAAACTCGATATAGAACTGCATACCGTTAATTTTTCCGCCGAATATTGGGACAATGTTTTTGCCCATTTTCTTGCTGAGTATAAAGCTGGCCGCACACCGAATCCCGATATTCTATGTAATAAAGAAATTAAATTTAAAGCATTTCTAGAATTCGCAGCACAAGATCTGGCAGCAGACTATATTGCCACCGGCCACTACGCTCGACGCAAAATTGTTGATGGTCGCCATCAATTATTGCGTGGTTTGGATAACAACAAAGATCAGAGCTATTTTCTTTATGCGTTGGATCAAGCTCAACTAGCACAAAGTCTTTTTCCAATCGGTGAACTGGAAAAATCAGCCGTTCGCCGTATCGCTGAGGACGTTGGTTTAATTACCGCCAAAAAGAAAGACTCAACAGGAATTTGTTTTATTGGTGAACGAAAGTTTCGTGACTTCCTCGCTCGCTATCTGCCAGCTAAACCAGGTACAATTATAACAGTTGATGGCAAAATTTTAGGTGAACATACAGGGTTAATGTATCATACGTTAGGTCAACGTAAAGGATTAGGTATTGGTGGTGTAAAAGAAGCAAACGACGATCCGTGGTATGTTGTCGATAAAGATATTAAAAATAATCAGCTAATTGTTGCCCAAGGCCATAACCACCCACGTTTGATGTCCACAGGACTCATCGTCCAACAAATCCATTGGATTAATCCACCAGCGTTAAACGAAGCCAATCAATATACAGTTAAAACCCGTTATCGACAACCAGATATCCCCTGCACAATTAAGCCACTTAGTGACAATAAAATCTCCGTGCAATTTGACTACCCTATTGCAGCCGTTACACCTGGCCAATCAGCAGTTTTTTATCAAGGTGAAATTTGTTTAGGCGGTGGCGTCATTGAAACACGTATTCAGGAGTCAATGTGAGCAAAAATTTTTATGATATTACTCTTGCATTTGCCGGTATTTGCCAAGCATGTCGTCTAGTTCAACAATTGGCTCATGAAGGTAAAATTGACGATAATACGGCAGAAGTAATGATTAATAGCACCCTAAATATTAATCCAACATCCACATTAGCGGTTTATGGCAATAGCGAGGCAAATCTTCGTGTTGGTTTAAATACTTTACTTGCTATACTTACCGCTTCAAATAATACGCTTTCCTCCGATTTAACCCGCTACTTATTAAGTCTCATTGGCTTAGAACGACGACTAAGAAAAAATCTATCGGCTAGTGATGAACTTAAACGGCGTATTGAATTACTTCAACAGCAAAAAAATTATTTTGAACCTATGTCCAGCGGTATTTTTAATGCGCTGGCAGGAATTTATGTAGATGTTATTAGCCCTATTGGCCCACGTATTCAGGTAACAGGTTCTCCCGACATGCTGCAAAATAGCTCGATACAAGCTAAAGTACGCGCATTACTTTTTACTGGTATTCGTAGCGCCGTTCTCTGGCAACAAGTCGGTGGAAGCCGCCTACAATTAATGTTTTCGCGACAACGTTTGATCACTCAAGCAAAAGAAATTCTTGCTCATTGTTAATAAATCTGGGAGTCACTACCAATGGAATTATCTTCACTGACTGCTGTATCGCCAATTGATGGCCGCTACAGTGATAAAGTCAGTCTATTACGTCCAATTTTCAGTGAATTTGGTTTACTGAAATATCGTATACAAGTAGAGGTACGCTGGCTACAAAAATTAGCAGCATGTGCTGACATTAAAGAAGTACCCGCATTTAGTGCCGAAGCAACGGCTTATCTTGAGCAAATTGTCGCTAACTTCAATGAAAATGACGCCATTCAGATCAAACAAATTGAACAAACAACTAACCATGATGTAAAAGCGGTTGAATATTTTCTAAAAGAAAAAATGGCAGCCATGCCTGAACTTGAAAAAGTGGCTGAATTTATTCATTTTGCCTGTACCTCTGAAGATATTAATAATCTTTCCCATGCCTTAATGCTAAAAATCGCCCGTGACCAAGTGGTTCTCCCTCAATGGCGAAAAATCATTAATAGACTAAAAGAGATGGCGCGTCTTTATCGCGCATTGCCGCTACTATCAAGAACCCATGGTCAACCCGCGACGCCGACGACGATAGGTAAAGAGTTTGCTAATGTCGCTTATCGTATGGAGCGGCAATATCAGCAACTTGAGCAAATCGAAATTTTAGGCAAAATTAATGGTGCGGTGGGTAATTATAATGCCCATTTATCCGCTTATCCTGATATAAACTGGCATCTGTTTAGCGAACAGTTTGTTACTTCGTTAGGTATCAAATGGAATCCGTTCACAACCCAAATTGAACCCCACGACTATATTGCTGAACTCTTTAATTGTATTGCTCGTTTTAATACTATTTTAATCGATTTTGATCGAGATATCTGGGGTTATATTGCCCTTAATCATTTCAGACAAAAAACTGTCGCTGGTGAAATTGGTTCATCAACCATGCCACATAAAGTTAACCCGATTGATTTTGAAAATTCTGAAGGTAATCTTGGACTAGCCAATGCCTTATTAAATCACCTGGCGAATAAGTTACCGATTTCACGTTGGCAACGTGATCTCACTGATTCAACGGTATTACGTAATTTAGGGGTCGGTATTGGTTATGCATTGGTAGCCTATCAAGCGACATTGAAAGGCTTGAGTAAATTAGAAGTTAATGAGCAGAATTTACAAACTGAATTAGATGCTAATTGGGAAGTGCTGGCTGAAGCTATTCAAACTGTTATGCGCCGTTATGGAATTGAAAAGCCTTATGAAAAACTAAAAGCTTTAACCCGCGGCAAACGGGCTACAGCAGGCGACATCAAAGCATTTATTGATAGCTTAGATTTACCACAATCAGAAAAAAATCGTTTAAAAACAATGACGCCAACCAACTATATTGGTTATTCAGTCAATCTGGTGGACCATTTAAAATAACATTAATAGGTGAGTAATATTGATTGCTCACCCTACTTTTCGTTTAATTAGCCAATCAAATCACATAATTATTTTCTTTTCATTCAGTAATATCTTGCCGTCATCCAGCTATCCTTCTAACATAGGATTTATTACTACTTTTTCTAGTAGATTTATTCAGAAATTGAGGTTGTTATGCGGATATTAATTGTAGAAGATAATGCGCTTTTACGTCACCATCTAACTGTCCAGTTAAAAGAGACCGGTCATCAAGTTGATGCAGCAGCAGATGCTAAAGAAGCCGATTATTTTTTACAAGAGGGTAATCCCGATATTGCAATTGTTGACTTAGGATTACCGGGTGAAGATGGATTAAGTATGATCAGGCGTTGGCGGCAGGACAACATTAAATTGCCTATTCTAATATTAACCGCTCGTGAACGCTGCAAGAAAAAGTGGTTGCCTTAAATAGTGGTGCCGATGATTATGTGACAAAACCTTTTCATCTGGAGGAGATTTTAGCACGGGTTCAAGCATTAATGCGCCGTAACAGCGGACTTGCTTCGCAAATACTTCAACTAGGTGATTTTATTATTGATATGTCACGTAAAGAATTCACTATTAAAGATAAAAATATCAAACTCACCGCATTTGAATATACTATTTTAGAAACCTTAATGCGTAATAATAGTAAAGTAGTGAGTAAAGAGTCATTAATGCGCCAGCTTTATCCGGATGCAGAATTACGCGAAAGCCATACTATTGATGTTTTAATGGGACGATTAAGAAAAAAAATTATGCAAGCGTGGCCTAATTATGTCATTGTGACCGTTCGTGGGCAAGGTTATCGCTTTGACGCAGAACATTCAGATGATACAATTTAATTTTTTAAAACGCAAAAAACCCTTTTCGTTGCGAACACGTTTTTTACTCGCAACTTCGGGGATAATATTAGCATTGACACTTTCATATGGTGCCGTTGCAATCGTTGGCTATTTAGTTAGTTTTGATAAAACAACCTATACCTTACTACGTAGTCAAAGTAATCTATTTTATAGCTTGGCGCAATGGCGTAATAATAAGTTAGATATCCATGTCCCAACTGATTTTACCTTAAATGCCCCAGCCTTTATTTTAATTTATAATCAACAAGGTGAAATTTTGTGGCGACAACGCCATATACCTGCGATTGAAAACGCCATCGAAAAAGAGTGGTTAAAAAAGGATGGATTGTACGAATTAGATACCGATTTAAATACCACTCGTGAATTAATTAAAGTCTCACCTAACGGCAGTAAACCGGCGCAAAAAGTGACTGATATTAAAGATAAATATTCCTCTTTAACTCACTCAGTTTCTGTCAACCACTATCAGGCAACTAAAAATCTGCCGCAACTTACTATTGTTGTAATAGATACTTTACCTTTAGATCTACAGAAAACTGGATTAGTTTGGGAATGGTTTGGTTATGTTATATTAGCCAATTTTATTCTGGTTATTCCAATGCTTTGGCTAGTAACTTCCTGGAGTTTATACCCAATAGAATCATTAAGTTCACAAATAAGTGGCATCGAAAAAGGTGAGCGAGAAGCGCTGGATCAAAATCCGCCATTAGAGCTCAACGGATTAGTGCGTAACTTGAATAATTTACTAGTAAATGAACAAAAACGCTATACCAAATATCGAACTACACTTGCTGATTTAAGCCACAGCCTAAAAACCCCATTAGCGGTATTACAATCAACCCTCCGTTCTCTGCGCTCAAGCAAACAAATGATCATTGAACAAGCCGAGCCTATCATGCTGGAACAAATTGGCCGAATTTCACAACAAATAGGCTATTATTTGCATCGTGCTAGCATACATAGTGAAGATCATTTCGCAATCCGAGAAATTTCTTCAGTTTCTGCCTTATTAGATAATCTATGCAGTGCCTTAGCCAAAGTATATCAACAAAAAGGCGTCAATTTGACTCTCGATGTCTCACCTGAAATCACTTGGATGGGTCAACCGATAGATTTTATGGAGATTATGGGTAATATTATTGAAAATGCTTGTAAATATTGCCTTGAATTTGTCGAAGTTAGCGCTAGTAGCACTGAAAATTCATTAACCATTATCGTCGATGATGATGGTCCTGGTGTTGCTGAAGATAAACGAGATTTGATTTTTTTACGCGGTCAACGTGTTGATACTCTACGGCCAGGACAAGGTTTAGGGCTCTCTATTGCAGCTGAAATTATTGAACAATATGACGGAGATATTGCTATTACTCATAATCCATTAGGTGGAGCACGCGTGGTTGTAACTTTTAGACAACAATCGCCCATGACAGATAGCTAATAGCACTAACACCATTTTCTTATTTTAATCTGACAAAATAAATATGCAAAATAAAATAATTAACTATCAACTTAACATCAATTGGCCAGATTTCATCAAAAATTATTGGCAAAAAAGGCCGCTATTAATTAAACAAGGATTTACTAATTTTATTGATCCTATTTCAGCTAATGATTTAGCTGGATTAGCAATGGAAGATGAAGTGGATAGTCGATTAGTTAGCTTCCAGAATGGAAGTTGGAATGTCACTCATGGCCCTTTTGATAGCTATGATCAATTGGCTAAAACAGGATGGTCACTGCTAGTACAAGCCGTTAACCATTGGCATTATCCATCGACTGCTTTAATCGCGCCCTTTCGTGTTTTATCTGATTGGCGAATTGATGATTTAATGGTTTCTTATTCTGTTCCAGCAGGTGGCGTTGGCCCCCATATTGATCAATATGATGTTTTTATTATTCAAGGTCTTGGCCGCCGTCATTGGCGAGTAGGTGAAAAAATTGCACTAAAACAGCATTGTCCACATCCAGATCTACTCCAGGTAGAGCCTTTTGCTGCCATTATTGATAAACAACTTGAACCTGGCGATATCCTTTATATCCCGCCAGGCTTCCCCCATGAAGGCTACTCCATTGAAACTTCACTTAATTACTCAGTCGGTTTTAGATCACCGACTAGCCGTGAATTATTTAGTAGTTTTGCTGATTATCTTATCGCTAATGACTTAGGTAATTATCATTATAGCGATCCAGATATAGCGACACGTGACAATCCGGCTATGATCTTGCCAACAGAATTAACTGAAATACAACATATAATGCAACAATTGCTTGCTCAACCACATATTTTTAACCATTGGTTTGGCACATTTATCTCTCAGTCTCGTCATGAGTTAGATATCGCGCCGCCCGAGCCATCCTATACTGTTGAGCAAGTTATCCAGCTTCTTTGTCAAGGAAATACCCTTTACAAACTTAATGGCTTACGTACCTTGAATGTTGCGGATCAATACTTTGTTAATGGTGAACAATTAATATCGCCTAAATTAAACATAACAGCTATTAATATACTTTGTGAAAAACAGGAAATTCACGCTGATATGCTAGGCAACGCATTGAATGACAAGGATTTCATGCAATTAGTCACTAAACTAATTAATGATGGATATTGGTATTTTAACGATTAGAATTGTTTAACCTGTATATAATAAAACATGTTGGCTTAACTAGTTGATAATTTTATTTTGCAGGTTAATCATCATTGGTTCGCAGCAACTCGATCAAATTTAACATATTGCACCGTTAATGCCACAATGCGAATAATCACATCAACTGCCTGCTGCATACCTTCTAAACAGATAAATTCATATTTACTATGAAAATTATATCCGCCAGTAAAAATATTAGGACAAGGTATGCCATAAGCAGCTAACAATTCCCCATGGGTAATATCTCGATTCAGTTGCACATTAGGTTTTATATTGCAGTCAATCATTGCTTGCTTGGCAATATCAATAACATGTGGATACTTGTAAACCACTTTATTCATGTTGTAACAAATGTCATCAACCGTCAATTCAATGTAACAATCAGGATGCAGATCTTTTCCCTGTTCTTCCGCAATTTGGAACATAGCTCGCTTACGTTTGGCAAAGTTTTGTTCATCAAAATCACAAATAATATAATTCATTTCAGTCTTATCTACTGTGCCTTTAATACAACTCAGATGATAAAAACCTTGATCCATTATTGAATACGTTGCTATTTCTTGGCTTGGGATCTGATTATGAATGCGGGTAGCCAATGTTAAAGCATTTACCATACCCTCCTTGGAACTCTCCTTTAGCATCCCTTTACCGATAATTTTTATCCTCACATTCGCGATATTAAAATTTTCATATTCAAGCCCACCAATCCCCCTACCAACTAAATTATAAGCCCACTCAGCATTAAATTTTTTTAAATCGATGTTATTTGCTCCGCGACCTATTTTGGCATCGGGTGTAAACACAATATAGATGTCACCATGAGGAATATTTTGCTGTATTAGATGAGTTATCGCCGTCATAATTTCAGCAATACCTGCCTTATTTTCTGCCCCTAATAACGTTTTACCATCACTAGTAATTATTGTTTTACCTATCATTTCATGCAAAATGGGAAACATTACTGGCGATAACACCACATTGCCAATACCCAATGCGATATCACCGCCACGATAATTTTCAATCAGTTGTGGCTTAACATTTTTACCAACAAAATCGGGTGAAGTGTCAAGATGGCAAATAAAGCCAATCGCAGGAACCGGATGTTCAATATTGGCAGGCAGCTTCGCCATTAAACAGCCGTTTTCTAGCAACTCGCTAGTAGAAACTCCTAGCTCTGTCAGTTCGGTCAGTAATAACTTTGCTAATTTTGCCTGGCCTATACTGCTGGGCTTAGATTTAGTGTAGCTCTTTGATTGAGTATTAATCGCACTATATTCCCAAAAACGCTCTAAAAGCCTATCCATTTCTCTTCCCCCAATGAGCTATTACCGCATTATGCGAAAGGAATTAATGACAATTATTGCGTCAAATCAGTTTTAGCAGATATATTAATAAAATGCATTATTACTTAATCATACTTTGAGCTCTGCAAGTAGCCCGCTAATATATTTTTCAACAATTTTTGTGGCAGCACCATAATGTTTTTCATCAAACTGGCTTTCAACCTGACTGGGTTCAAGATTCAATTCAACGGTATGTGCACCAGCAAGTTTAGCTTCATGTACAAACCCAGCGGCAGGATAAACATGTCCCGATGTACCAATTGCAACAAAAATATCGGCTGATGATAAAGCCTGATAAATCACCTCCATACCTAGTGGCATTTCACCAAACCAGACAATATGGGGACGCAAAGGTTGAGGAAATTGGCAACAGTGACAACGATCATCAGTTGTTAGATCTCCTTTCCATTCAATAACCTGACCTGATTGACAGCAGCGAGCTTTTAATAATTCACCATGCATATGAACAATGCGTCTACTACCCGCTTTTTCATGTAAGTTATCGATATTTTACGTAACTAATAAAAAATTATTACCCAGGAAATGTTCTAATTTTGCTAAAGCATGATGGGCTGCATTGGGTTTTATATCTGCTTGCTGTAATTGATAACGCCGCTGATTGTAAAAACGTTGTACTAATTCTGGATCTCTAACAAAACCTTCAGGTGTTGCAACATCTTCAACCCGATGTTCTTCCCATAAACCATCCGTTGCGCGAAAAGTACGAATTCCAGACTCAGCTGAAATCCCGGCGCCGGTTAATACGACAATTTTTTTTGTTTTCATCTTATCAATCAACTGTTTGTCTCGGTAAAAAAGGCAACAACGAAATCTTTGTCGATGTAAGTTTTTCTTTTTACGTAACTTTCTAAGTCGACAATAAAACCACATCATTGGACAGTATCCTTTTTCATGCTAAACGACCCATTACTTTCAACCAAACCATCGCCTCTTTTAGATAATGACAGCAAAAACAACAACGGTTATTGCCCACTTAAAATTCGCGCCGGATCTATTTTTGTTGCCCGTTTAGCTGGATACCAACTTGCGAGTAAACTTAAAATTAATGTTGTTAACATGACATAAAATACATCGGTAATATGGAGCTCAGAGGGTAAAAAATCGATAAAATAAATATCACCTGATAAAATAGGATGACCAACAATACTTTCTATACATTTAATGATAGTCGTTAAATTTAGTGATATAAAAATCCCGACTAACATACCAATAAAACAACCCACCATTCCCGTTATTAATCCATACCATAAAAAAATAGCACGAATAAAACTATCTTTAGCACCGAGTGTTCTCAACACCGCAATATCGGTGCTTTTATCTTTCACTGCCATTACCAGCGTAGAGACAATATTAAAACAGGCGACAGCAATTACCAAAATCATGGCCAAATACATGATGCCACGCACCATTTGAATATCACTATACATATAACCATAATCCGCTATCCAACTTTTAATAGTGACATAATGGCCAGTATTTATTCCGGCATCGTAAACCACTTTATTGGCAGCAAAAACATCATTCACACTGATCTGAAAACCAGTAATACCATCACCATAGGCTAAATATTGCTGCGCATCTTGCAATGGCACAATTGCCAGCTGATGATCTAACATACCATTTAATTTGAATACGCCAATAACCGTGACACTAATTCGATTCGGTTGCTGAATACGTAATTTATCATCATGATTAGGGATCATGATGGTAATATGATCCCCAGGCGAAACTTTTAATGTTTCTGCCACACCTTGACCTAAAATAATTTCGTTATTACCTGGTTTTAATTTTTGCCAGGCATCATTCAAGATAAAATCAGGTAACGAACTAACTGATCGCTCTGACGATAAATCAACACCGGCTACCTGGATCGCCTTCAATGCATTCCCCTTTTCGAGCAACCCAGTAAAATTAATATAAGGTGATACACCAACAACCCCTGGTGTTTGTCGAACCTTAGCTAAATCAGCTTGCCAATTTAAATAAGGCTGATTGACTGCCGCAATTTGTCCATGAGGGACAACTGAAAGTATGCGATTTTTTAATTCACGTTCAAAACCATTCATTGCACTTAAGCCAATAATCAACACTGCAACGCCAAGCACAATACCCAGTGTAGAAATAATCGAGATCAGTGAAACCAAACCAGCTCTTTTTTTACCTCGACTAAAACGAAGTGCAATTTTTAACGCACGGGGTAATTCCACCATGATCATTGCACTCCTATTAAGCTCGGATCATCCTGTAAATAGCCATCCCGCATTTCCAGCTGACGAGTTAAACGACCGGCAAGTCGCAAATCATGAGTTACAACTAAAAATGCCGTCCCTTTTTGTCGATTAAGATCCATTAATAAATCAAAAATGACATCTGCATTGTGTAAATCCAAATTACCGGTCGGTTCATCCGCCAGTACTAAAGCAGGTTCATTAACAATTGCCCGAGCAATTGCAACTCGCTGCCGCTCACCGCCAGATAATTCAGCGGAGCGATGATTAACTCGATGCGATAAACCTACTGCTGCTAACATCTCACTCGCTTTTTGCTGCGCTTTCACACGTGTCATTCCACCAATTAATAACGGCATCATTACATTTTCCAACGCAGTAAAATCCGGTAATAGATGATGAAATTGATAAATAAACCCCAACTTCTGATTGCGTAGTTCAGCTCGCCCATTGGTAGAAAGTGAGCTAATTTTTTTACCATCAAAAATGACATCACCGCTAGTTGGCGTATCTAATCCACCCAATAAATGCAGTAGCGTACTCTTGCCAGAGCCTGAACTACCCAAAATTGCCATCATTTCACTTTTTTTGATTGAGAAGGAGATATTTTTAAGTACATTAGTCGAAATTTTGCCATCTTGATAACACTTACAGAGGTCCTGGCAAACTAATAGCGGAGAATTATTCATAACGTAAAGCCTCTGCAGGTTGAACGGTGGCTGCACGCCAAGATGGATAAAGGGTGGCCAATAATGAGATAGCGATTGAAGATAAAGCGATTAATATAATACGAGCAGGATCAATAGATATCGGTAATTCGATTCCTTTAGCCAACAAACCTAACATAGGCATAATTATATTAAGCTGGCTTGCGATAAATAGACCTAATAATGTTCCAATGATGGTACCAATGATGCCTGCTCCTGCTCCCTGTAACATAAAAATAGCCATAATCTGGCCCCGCTTTAAACCTAATGTTTGCAAAATAGCCACTTCAGACTGTTTTTCCATAACTAATAATGAAAGTGAAGTAACAATATTAAAGGCCGCCACGGCAATAATGAGACTCAATAATAATCCCATCATATTTTTTTCCATTCTCACTGCCTGAAAAAACTCACCCTTTCGTTCGCGCCAATCCTGCCATACCATACCTGCTGGTAACGTCTGTTGACTCAAGCTATCAACGGTTAAAGGTGCCTTAAGATAAAGTCGCCAACCCGTAATATTACCGATCGGATAACGCATTAATCTTGCCGCGTCCTGTTGATTAACCAATAATTCGCTATTATCGGCTTCACCTTCGGTAGCAAAAAAACCGGCTACCGTGAATAAACGCTGACTGGGTATTCTGCCCATTGGCGTAAGTTGACTAACACCTGGGACAATTAATCTCAATTGATCCCCCCTCTTTAGCTCAAGCTGTTCAGCCAACTTTACGCCTAAAATAACGTGGTAACTACCGGCAGTTAATACTGAAGGATCAACGTCTTGCAAATGATTTAACAAAGGCTCGGTTGACTTTTCATCAACGCCAATCATGACCGCAACCCCCACATTTTGGCTGCTTTGCAATACAACATCACTTTCTACAATTGGGGCAATGCTTTCGATTCCTTCTAGGTAGGTTACATTTTTTGCTGGATATTGATTGGGATTGAGATTACCTTTAGGTGTCGTTAAAATAGCCTGTGGCATATATGCTAAAATACTCTGCTGCAATGAGCGTTCAAAACCATTCATAACAGCAGTGACGGTAATTAATGCCATAACGCCTAATGCAATGCCAATCGTAGATAAACTCGATACGAACCGACCAAATCGGTCGCCTGTTCGTCCACGCATGTAACGTAGACCAATATAAAAGATAACAGACTGAGACATGAAATCCGATATACCTCTGTTGCCAAAGCAAAGTGTTTGGCGATAATAAAGGGTAGCGTCACTGAATGGAACCACCCTAAGCCAAAGTTTTACGATTTTTTATATCTAACTTAACAGATTAGACTATTTTTCGTTTGTTTTAGTGTCAACAAAACAAGTATTACAATTTCTATCAATGAGAATTAATTAATCCTTATGCCGGCAAAATATTATTACCAACTACCCAAAAAGCAAGGTGATACACGCCATTTGGGGTGTCTAATTGGCGCGGCAGCCGCTGTTGAGTGTGCTGATATTGTCGAACGCCATCAAGGTCTTGTCGTTTTAATCACTCAAGATACGCATAATGCCTTAAAATTATGTGATGAAATACAACAATTTTCGCAAAATTCAGTGACAATGCTTTCGGATTGGGAAACACTACCTTATGATAGTTTTTCACCACATCAAGAAATTATTTCTGCGCGCTTAGTCAATCTTTATCGACTACCAACCTTAACAAAAGGTTTGTTAATTGTTCCGGTTAATACATTAATGCAAAAAGTTTGCCCTGCTGATTTCCTAATCAGCAATGCACTGGTAATGCATAAAGGCGACAAACTCTCACGTGAAAATTTGCGTAACAATCTTGATAAAGTCGGTTACCGACATGTTGAACAAGTACTCGAACATGGTGAATATGCTACTCGTGGAGCGTTACTTGATCTCTTTCCAATGGGCAGCGATAATCCATATCGGATTGACTTTTTTGATGATGAAATTGATAGCTTAAGAACTTTTGATGTTGATAGTCAACTGACTATCAGCGAAGTTGAGCAGATAAATCTACTGCCCGCTCACGAATTCCCAACAGATGATAAAGCTATTGAGTTATTCCGTAGCCAATGGCGTGAACATTTCGACGTACGGCGTGATCCTGAGCATATCTATCAACAAATTAGTAAAAAAATAATGCCAGCGGGAATTGAATATTGGCAACCTCTTTTTTTCAATCAACCACTATCTTCTTTATTTGACTACTTGCCTGCTAATACTTTATTGATCACGCAAGATTTAACAGCGGCGGCTAATAGATTTTGGGCTGACACTTATCAGCGCTATGAGAGCCGAAATGTTGATCCCATGCGTCCGCTACTACCGCCTGATACACTTTGGCTAAATAGCGAACAACTTAATCACGCCCTTAAAACTTGGCCACGTATCAAAATTTCAGTTGCGCCGGTCGGTCAAAAAGCAGGCAACACTAACCTTCCCTACTTAGCTTTACCTGATTTAAGTATCAGCCAGCAAAATAAAGCCCCACTTGATAAACTGGAGCAGTTCAGCAAAAATTTTGCTGGCCGAATTATTTTTTCTGCAGAAAGTGCCGGACGGCGTGAAACTGTACTAGAGCTATTAGCACGGATAAAAATCAACCCTATTAAGATTAAAATGCTGCGTGAAGCAAGTAATGCAGGCTTTTATATCACCATGGGGGCAGCTGAGCAGGGTTTTACTAATCAGGATCAACAAATAGCTCTTATTTGTGAAAGCGATATTTTAGGTAAACGGGTTATTCAACGTCATACTGAACAACGTAAACCAATTAATACCGATTTATTGATCCGTAATCTGGCAGAGTTACGCCCCGGACAACCGGTTGTTCACCTTGAACATGGGGTTGGACGTTATCAAGGTTTAACCACTTTAGCCGCAGGAGGTATTCAAGCTGAGTACTTAATGCTGACTTATGCAGGCAATGATAAACTTTATGTTCCGGTTTCATCGCTAAATTTAATTAGCCGTTATAGTGGCGGCGGTGATGAAAGTGCACCACTACATAAATTAGGTGCTGATGTTTGGACTAAAGCGAAACAAAAAGCAGCTGAAAAAATTCGTGATGTGGCGGCAGAACTGTTAGATTTTCATGCTCAGCGTAGCATAAAGCCAGGTTTCGCTTTCAAGCATGATAAAATGCAATATCAGCTCTTTTGCCAAGGTTTTCCTTTCGAAACAACCGTTGATCAAGAACAGGCAATTAATGCCGTTTTAAGCGATATGTGTCAACCTATTGCCATGGATCGCTTAGTTTGTGGTGATGTCGGCTTTGGTAAAACCGAAGTAGCGATGCGAGCAGCATTCCTGGCAATAACCAATAATCAACAAGTTGCCGTGTTGGTACCTACAACGCTATTGGCGCAACAACACTTCGATAATTTTCGCGACCGTTTTGCAAACTGGCCAGTACGGATTGAAATGCTGTCACGCTTTCGTAGTAACAAAGAGCAGCAACAGATTATCAACGCAGCGGCTGAAGGAAAAGTGGATATCTTAATTGGTACCCATAAATTACTGCAAAATGATATTCGTTGGAAAACACTCGGGTTATTAATTGTTGATGAAGAGCATCGCTTCGGTGTTCGCCATAAAGAATTAATTAAATCGATGCGAGCTAATGTTGATATTCTAACATTAACGGCAACACCTATTCCTCGAACCCTTAATATGGCAATGAGTGGCATGCGTGATCTATCGATTATTGCCACTCCGCCTTCTCGTCGATTATCGGTTAAAACCTTTGTTCGTCAATATGATGATTTAATTGTGCGGGAAGCAATTTTGCGTGAAATATTACGGGGTGGACAAGTTTACTATCTGTTTAATGATGTAAAATATATTGAGAAAGCCAAAGAGCGTTTAGAGTCGCTGGTACCTGAAGCGCGTTTTGTAATTGGCCATGGTCAAATGCGCGAAAGAGAGCTGGAGCGGGTAATGACCGATTTCCATCGACAACGGTTCAATGTATTAATTTGCACCACCATCATTGAAACCGGAATCGATATTCCTACCGCTAATACTATTATTATTGAACGGGCAGATCATTTTGGTTTAGCGCAATTACATCAACTACGTGGCAGAGTTGGCCGCTCTTATCATCAAGCTTATGCTTATCTTTTAACACCACACCCGAAAGCTATGACCGGTGACGCGCAAAAACGGCTTGAAGCGATCGCAGCACTAGAAGATCTTGGCGCTGGCTTTGCATTGGCTACCCATGATCTAGAAATTCGCGGTGCTGGCGAGTTGCTCGGTGAAGAACAAAGCGGACAGATGACCACCATCGGATTTACACTTTATATGGAACTGCTAGAAAACGCCGTTGAGGCTTTAAAGCAAGGCAAGGAACCTTCTTTAGAACAACTTACCAGCCAACAGACTGAAATTGAGTTAAGAATGCCGGTACTACTGCCGGATGACTATATTCCCGACGTAAATCTCCGATTATCGTTTTATAAAAGGATTGCCAGCGCCAAAAATGACAATGAGCTGGAAGAGTTAAAAATTGAACTTATTGATCGTTTTGGTAGCCTGCCTGATGCAGGCAAGCAGTTACTACAATCTACTGCCATTCGGATGCATGCACAAGCATTAGGCATTAAACGAATAGAAGCTCATGAAAAAGGCGGATTTATTGAATTTAGTGAACAAAATAAAGTAAGCGCGAATTTTCTTATCGCGTTACTGCAAAACTCAGCTGATATTTATCGGCTAGATGGGCCTAATAAATTGAAATTTGTTAAACCACTAATCAATTATGCTGAAAGGCTCACTTTCGTCAGACAATTAATAACTGATTTTCAGTCACACCAAGTATAAATTAACTTGTCGCTTCTTATTTTGATTACAGTAAGAAGCGATGGTTAATATCAAATTTGCTATTATTAATAGCGATCGGCATAAATTAATGTAATTTTAATCTAGGTCGAATAATACGATTAATACTACCCACTAACATCATCAATCCGGTTTTAATATAACCATGTAACGCTATTTGATGCATACGATAAAGTGAAATATAGACGATACGAGCGATTTTCCCTTCAACCATCATATCACCGCGCACTAAATTTCCCATTAGGCTGCCAACCGTACTAAAACGAGACAATGAGACTAAAGAACCATGATCTTTATAAACATACTCTTGCAACGCTTTATGATCGAGTAATGCCAGGATATTTTTATAACACAAAGTGGCCATTTGATGTGCAGCCTGGGCGCGAGGAGGTACAAATCCACCCTCTTTTTTAGGACAAGATGCGCAATCACCAATAGCAAAAATAGAATTATCTAGCGTCGTTTGTAGTGTTGATTTAACGACTAATTGGTTAATTCGATTAGTTTCTAAGCCACCAATTTGGTGCATAAAATCAGGTGCTTTAATACCCGCAGCCCAAACCATAAGATCGGCGTTAATTTTTTCTCCCGATTTAGTGTTAAGGCCATCTCTATCCGCACTAGTTACCATGGTCTGTGTTAAAACACGAACACCCAATTTGGTTAATTCATGATGTGCAGCTGTTGAGATCCGTACCGGTAATGCCGGTAAAATACGTTCTCCCGCCTCAACCAGGGTTACATTAAGCGCTTCCTTATCCAAGCCTTCAAAACCATAACTGGTTAATTGCTCGATAGCATTATAGAGTTCAGCAGAAAGTTCCACCCCAGTTGCGCCACCACCAACAATGGCGATATTAATCTTATCATCCGGTTTATGTCGCACCGAATAACTGAGAAATAAATTTAACATTTCGTCATGAAAACGATGTGCTTGCTGTGGATTATCCAAGAAAATACAATGATCTTTTACGCCGGCGGTACCAAAATCATTAGACACACTGCCTAACGCCATCACTAAAATATCAAAATTTAATTGCCGCTCAGGAACTAATAATTGGCCTTCCTTATCATGTATCTCTGCAAGCGTAATGGTTTTATTTTCACGATTAATATTTGTCAAACAACCTAATTGAAAATGAAAATAGTGATTACGGGCATGCGCCAAATAACTCAGAGCATCTACTCCATCATCTAAAGAGCCGGTCGCAACTTCATGCAGTAAAGGTTTCCATAAATGGCTTTGATTGCGATCAACTAATATAATCTCAGCTTTATTCTTGCGTCCTAATTTATGCCCCAACTTGGTTGCGAGTTCTAATCCTCCTGCCCCACCACCGACAATGATAATCTTGGTTTTTGGCGTCATCATAACTACCCTATCCTAAAATAATTTTTTGTTATTTAAATAAATTTAACAATTAGCTTCAAATAGCATAATTTTTCAAAAAAAGTTTATTTTGCCAACAGAATAACATAGTTGATTATTTGCTCATACCTAAATTAATTAAAATCAATTTAGCTGGTTATTTTTACATCATTACTATTAATAATAAATGAAACAAAGTACTGCGATTATTTACAATAACCAATACTCACTATCTAATTTCTATTTATCAATAATAGTGTTTATATGGTTGTCGCAACACTAAAATCTGCCTCAACATTAAAGGTAGATAGATAAGTAATTAAATCGATACTGCTATTTTCGCTTTTATTGTCAAACGCAGCCATGAAATCAATTAAACCATTAATTTGTTCATTATTAAGCGGTTCATTACGTCCAATTCCAGCTTTAACAGTAATATTTTGTTGCTCATAATCTTCAATCAATATGCCAGATAAACTATCCGAAGAGAGGTATGAGCGATTGCCGTTATGATCAACAATCTGATAATCAGCGATCTTTTTATCCTGCAAAATAATGGTATCTTTGCCACCACTGTTAATAATTTTAATATGGCCATTAAGATGATTAATGAAAATAATATTGTTACCTTTTCCTGCCGTCAAGGTGACATTTCCACCGGTCGTGATAAGAATATCATCGCCATCACCACCATAGAGTGCATCATTGCCTTCACCATCAAACAGAATATTATTACCCGCTGTAACCGTAATAATATCATTACCTTTTCCTCCCTTAATAATATGCCCCCTTTGACTAATATCGGTGACAATATCATTACCATCACCGGCATCAAGTAATTTTTCATTCAGACGATAATCTAATGGCAACACAATAATATCATCTTGTTCTGTTGCCATTTGAATAGGATCCAATGGCTTAATAAAGTTGCCCTGTTCAGACAAAATTATATTAAATTTTTGCTGATTTTTATCCTGAATTAGAATATTTATTGATGCTAACTGCTGCCAATTTACAAATTTTATTCTGGCTATATCATTTTTTTTATCTTTATGTACCAGCTCATTATTTTCAAAGAAAAAGTCATACCCACTATATTCAGCTAAATAAATAATTAATCTATCATTTTCAGTATAAAGCTCACTTACTGCGCCATAATCAAAAGTAATATAAATAGCCACTAAATTAGGAATTGACATATCATTAATATAATAATGATCTATACCTTTTGTCAGATGGAAATAGCTATTACTTTTTATATTATAAAAATGGTTATCAAATTGATCGCCAGAAAACTTTGTTTCCACTGCCTCTAATGCGGTTTTCATTGGTCTAATATTATTTGGTAAGTAATATGTTTTTTTATATGTCTCAAGGGTATTTTCTCGCAAATCAATACCAACATAATAAGATCTGGCCGCGCTGACATGACGTTCAAACTTTCTAACATACATAATCTCAAATAAAACATCTTGATAAGAGGTGGAGTCCAACAATTGAGATAAATAAGGGGTTAATAAAAACCCATCCTGAGTAAATATATTATATTGATGAGTTAAAAAACGTTTGCCATCACCATGATAATTATAGGCATTCTTTAGTTTTATTTGAATAACACTTTTTGCTGTCTTATTCAGCTCAGATGAAGCATCTATTTCAATTTTCAGAATAATATCACTGTTAATTAATTCAAATGATTTTATTTCATCTAACTGATACTCCAGTCCGATAATAGATTCATCACTGTTGCTCATTTCATCTATTACTGCATATGAATTATAATTAAACAGTCGATTAAATTTAAATCGCTGCTTTTGTAAGCTGGGATTGATAAAAATTTGCTGTTCTGGATGCCACTGATTAAAAAAGCGATAGTCAGGTAAGATTTTTATATGATCGGTCCAATTATAACGTTGAATAACATACCGATCAACGCCATTACCGCCGTTAGCATAGCCCTTTGTTAATAAAAGGGTATCATTACCGTCCTTACCATATAAAATTACATGCCCATTGCCACCTGCTAAAATATTATCTTTAGCATTACCAATGATAATATTATGTGCTGTATTCGGCCCACTGGCATTTTCTAAATTATTAATAGATGCAACAAGTTGTGAAGTATTGTTACTACTACTAACAAAACTTGTCATTCTATGATGAGAATAGTCAAAAGTGCGAAAAGGTCGCGTTAAATATTTTACGGTACTATTTTCTAAATCAATATAACAACCGCGAAAACTGGTATTGTTATGTTTATTATAAATAGAAAAATCTGGCTCTATAAGACCAATACTTTGTTGAATAGGTAATGTATTAATAATAATACTATCATTACCATCTTTACCGTAAAGATATTTTATTTTACTAATTTCAAATTGCTTATTATTAAAGATAAAAATATCATCGCTATTACCCCCAATAAATATTTTTTTACCATCATATATTTCAAATCGGTTGGCTACTTCCTTCAATCCAATAATAATATCATCGCCATTACCTGTATTAAAACTTATGCCAGAAATATAAGCCTTGTTATAGGTATTTCTAAAAAAACTTTCAGCATAATCATAGGAGTGTGTTAATCTAGGCCACAATGATGTTGTATAAATGACCATTGATTTTTGACTATCCGATGCAAACAATTTATGCCTATTAGAATAATTATCTGTATAGTCTAATAATATATTATCTGAATTTTCCTCTAATAAAATCGTATCATTAGTCGCTATTTGTGAATGTGGAATATATTCTTTAATTTTGACAGGTTCAATATCATAACGATCTGGAAATTGCTGCAAAATTAATCTGATTTCCTGTTCGGAAAAACGTCTTTTATTCTGCTCTATCTCATGATTAATAGATTCATTGGTCCATAAGGTGATGGCTGAATTTGAAAATATATTGAGATATTTTGCTATCATATGATGTTCAATATCTTGATAGACCAGATATTTATGTGTCTGTTTATCTATTAAATGAAAATAAGGTAACTCTTCTGCTTGCTGCATTTCTTCAATATAAACATGTAAAGTATAACCAAATGGTTGTAATTCAAATTGAAATTGATTGCGTTGTTTTTCAAATAACGCTTGTTTAAAACTATCGGCTACCTGAAATTGCTGTAATTTATTTTGTATCGCATAAGTTAGATTCAGTCCCAAAGCCGCTCTTAGACCAGTTTCAAATTCTTCCCCTGAAGTTAATTCAATTTTTTCTTTAATTTTTGCTACTGTTCGTACCGCATTATAGGTCATTCCCCCTAACATTAAACTGGTACCAAACGCAATACCAATCGGGCCTGCTGCTGCTGAACCAGCAAAAATAGCCAATGCGGTACCAAGTCCGACACCCGCTCCCAGTACAGATAACATGCCATTAATAATCAGATCTTGACGTATAGCAGGATCTTGTTCGGTCTTTAGTTGGCTAAAACTATCATAAGCATAATAAATATCAAATCCCGCCGCCATCGCATTTAAAAAAATGACCGCCCGGCCAGTAAACGTACCTGCCACTCGATAAGAGCCAGTTATTTTATAAGCGCTTTTTAATAACAGCGGTTGCAAAATATCAGTACTAAAATTAGCTGCCGCAGCACTCCAAGCAATGGCGATATTTTTACTTATTTCAGACCGCTGCTGATCATTCAATTCTGTAGACTGTTGCTCTGTTAACATGGTGTGGGTAGAGTTAATCAATTGAAACAGACCAATAGCCTGAGTACCATAACCAATTTTATTCATCATGCGAGCATAACGAGGCAATTTGACACTATTTTGCCGCAAACGTGGCCAAAGAGTCTTATCTGGGTTATGTTCAATAGCGGATAATCTTTCTAATAATAGTGCTGATGTAGCCAGATCCTGTTCATTAGCTAACAATTGACTCTTTGATACGACTCGACTTAATTGTTGGTTAATTACGCTCACCAGCTTTAAATTCTCCTGCGAACCATTCGCAAAAGTTAAATAATCATTAAGTTGCTGAACATCGAATGTCAATTTATTGGTATTGTTAGCTAATAGCCTGGTTGATTGCTCTGTCACTGGCCGATTATCAATCTGTGCGCCAGCTTGTTGTAAGGTTGCTAATTGAATATGGGTGGCACCCGTTTTTACTATTGATGGTCGCTCAACAACCGGGGATTTATCAGGCAATTGGGTAATTAGTGAACTAATTTTAGTTTTTATCTCCTGAGTAACCTCAAGACGATAAATATCAAATTTAAATTGACCTTCAGCAGTTTTTTCTATGCCGATTTCAGCAGCTCTGGTGGTTTTATTTTTTACAATAAAATTTTTCGGCAAATCTACCGTTAAATAATCAGTTAATCCTCTAAAAATTGCAGCTGAAAGATCCAGCTTATTTTGCCCACTAAATACAATTTCTCCACCTTTTGCATCAAATAACGCATATTGATAACCATCAGTTTGCTGAGTAATTACTACAGTGAATACCGAATTACCCGCTTTTAATTGGTAACCGCCTATTTCCGCCACCGATAACCACTGTTCAAGGGATTGTGTAGTTAGCAATTGAGTTATATTTCCAACCATATCTTGTCGTTTAATATATTGGAAAACCTGCTCGAATTGCTGCAAAAAATAGCATTCTTCGGTAGAAAGCGGATTTATCAAACGTTGTTCATGTAATTTACGATGATATACCAGTAATTGATGAATATTATCATTAGCATCAACCGGAAAGCTGCTATACATTATGCCTAAAGTCGCCTCAATATTAGCGGCAAAAATATTACTGTCATGTAATAAAAAAGCGTGTGAAAATAATCTCATTTGTCCATCAATATCAGCTCTACGACTAATATTTTGTTTTAATTGGCTAAAATTGATAAATAAACGACGATACCAGTGATCACTTTTCTCTAATGCAGAGCGTAAAGCTAATCCTTCAAGCCAACTTTCGGCAGAAAGTCCTATCAAATCACTTAATGAGGTTTGTAAACGTATATATTCTGGATAATTAGCAACTAAAGATAAGATTTTTCCCTCATGCACTTCATTTATGCCTAAAGAAAAATACTGCTTTAATATCCAACGTGACTGATCACTTAAATTATGCAACACACTTTGATCACAATATATTGCATCCAGTAATGAAGATAATTCATGCGCTTGCTGCCATAAGGGTAATTGTGTATCTTTACTAAAAATTAACTGCCAATCAGCCATTGCATTAGTAGAAATATGCTCATTTTGCTTAAAATAATTATTCACTTTTTTACTAATAATAGGATCATAAACCACTTGTTGTAGTTTATTAATATCAATACCGTTTCGCTCATTAACGAAGTAGTTTTGTAAATAAAAAGAATATTCTGACACTGCCTGCCAAACAGGCACCTCTTTCAATGCAATACTCATTAATAAGGATTGAGTAATAGGAATATCATTTAACAAAATTTGTTTTGTGACAGAGTCATAACGACAGTTAATAAAACTAGCATTATGATTTAATAAATTCTCATTCACCAAAAAACCTTTACGCTGGGTATAAAATGTTATTATTGTATCAATACCGATAGCAGAAAGCCGTTTTGCAACCCCAGATGCAATCCAATCAGCATTATAAGGACTAGCATTTTGCCCCATAGTGGTAGTGCTAATAATGCAGACTTCCTGTGGGTTATCCAACACAAATTTTTCTTTTAAGGTTAATAAAGCTTTTGTCAATAATTGTGAATCCAAGCCGCTAAATTTTTCTCCTGCTGGTGAAACATAACCTAATAAAAACCAGGCTTGCTCACCTTTTTGCTGAAAATCAGCTAATTTTCCATATTCAATAAAATATTTTTTTCGATTAGTATCAATCTGAATAATTAAAGTATTATTTGGATCTAGCATCGCGATCAATTCAGCTTGCTGACGAGCCTTATCATCGCCAGAAAACCGCAATATAATATTTTTTTTTGATACTGCCGGTAAATGACTATTATTTTCAATAATAAAATTTGCATTAACTTTACGCCAAACAGGAACGTCAGTTATCTGTTTTGCAATTATTCTATTTAGCAGGATTTGATTATCAAAAATAAGATTATTGTTAATAATTTCATGATAATATGTTTTAAAAATGCTATAAGCTTCATTTTCATAACTGACTAATTTTATTAAATCAATATTTAAATTACCTTGATAATCTGAAAAATATTTTTTTAAATAAATTTCATTTTCTGATAATATAGAATTTACTGAATCATTATAATTTCCTAAATCATTTAAAATTGAAAAAATATAATCTTGGCCATTGATATAAATAGTGTTTGACAACTGATGATATTGATATGTTTTCTTATATAATGCCATATTTTTAGTATTACTTTCCAAAAATCCAATTTTTGTTATTCTATGACCTGAATCAGAAATATAAACATTTTTTGTATAAGCAGAAGTTGCTGCATCAAATTGCTGATCCCACAATGCGCGGCTTAGCTTAAGCGCGTTATCTTCTATAATATTATCACTTGCAAGCTTACAGCCGACAAAAACGATTTTTGGGGGCTCATGGTGATCAAATACAATTTGTTTTAATGTTTTTAAGCCTTCGGCAAAAGCAGCTGGCTCCATACTATTAAAATATGAACCATGGGCAACAACCAGCCAACGTACATTACCTCGTTTTCCCAACTCAGCTGAATTATATTTAATTCGATACTGATCACTTTCCATATCATAATAAATAATCGTTGTTTGAGTGGGATGTTTATTTTTTAATTTTTCAACCGCATCAGCGACAATATTATCATTTTGAATCTGGATAATAATAGTATATTGTCGACTTAACGCTGAATCAGATAATAGTTGACTGTCACCAACCACATGGCTATTTTGGTCATTCGCGTTGCCATGTTCGACAAAAATAAAATCATCGATTTTTTTGATTACATAAGGCGATTTTTTCTGATTTTTGATTTCAGATAAATGATCAGGAATGGTATCAATATCATAATATGAAATAATATTTTGTTCAGATTCGATTAATATCGATACTTTATCTGAATTTAATATTTCTTGATACTCTTCATGAATGATATTTAATATTTTATCAACGGATAATTGATTAATAATAACATTTTTTATAACTTTTTCATTATTATTCAAGTAACTTAATTTAACTAATACTAATTGATTATAAAAATCAACATTAACAAACTCTATACTAACATTATAGAGTAAATTTTCATTAACAATAAATAATCTTATTATTTTTTGTTGATTTTCAAAAATTATTTTTGTTGCGGTTATCGCTATATCTTGTTGCTTAATATCTAAATCAATTAATTGCTGTTTGATATCATTGCTATCTTTATAAGCAGCTATCATTAATTTATAATTACCATTTTCATTTTTAGTTATATTATAATCTTGTTCATGTTCTTTTAAATAGGACAGCAAAAATAACCTAAATTTTTTTTTATTATCAAAATTAAATACACCAATATTACTATCAAAAAAGGTATAATTAACTGCCTGATGCTTATTTTCTATCGAAAATATCATCATATGATTGCCAGTAAATAACTCAAAATATTTAGCATTATATTTTACTGGTTGATTAAGATAGTTAGAAAAAAAAGAATCAATCCCTAAAAAATAATAATGGCGATCATGAGTTTGTTTAAATAAAACAGTTTGCATACCATTGTCTAATGTGAATTTAATACTATCAATATAATATTTATATTTTTTCTCTAATAAAACTTTATTAAAATTATATTTTATATTTTCAATTAAATCAACATCGTTACTCTGATAGTTGGCTTTTAAATCAATATAAAGCTCGTCAAACCAGCTTGAATCATTTAAATTACTATTCAATTCCAATACGTTACTTCTCAATCTATCAATATAATGATGTGCTGTTTCATTAGGTAACATATCAAACCACATATAGGGATCTGGTACATAATTATTAATATCTACATAATTAAAATGTCTTTTTTGTATATCAATAATTATAGTAAGAATACGATTCAATTTTTCTTTAGCGTGAACTTTCTCTGCCATTAGTTTGGCTTTTACTAAATTGGTAGAGCTTTCTGAAATTGGTATTTCAATCGTATGAATTAATTGTTTTAGCTCAATTAAGAAGGTTTCTCCTTGTCGGCTTCCTCCTTGACGAATATTAGCCATATAATAGCTAGATAATCCAAGACAAATATTCCCTTGGATATTATTTAATAAATTCTTATTACCATATAATATAAATTTTTCAGCGATATGAATAAGTTTGTTTTTTGACATTAAATATAAGTAAGTAAGTTGAGAAAAATTAATATCTGCATTATAATTATCAGGCATAAACATTCCCTCTAATTTTCATTTCCTTTCAATAATTTTATAAATTACTTATTTCCTTATATTGATATATTTGGTTAACAAAATCTCTGTCATCATTATCTAAATTAGCAATCATTGTCTCATAATTGTTGTGCTGAAAAGCTGATGCAGCACTTATTAGTAAATCTATATTTTCATTATTTAATAGTACTGCGTTATTTAATGAAGTACTAATCTCCACATTATTTTTATATTTTTCATAATCATAAATAGTTATTTCTTTTCTGCTATCTAACGATGAAATAATTAAATTATTATCAACACTCTCATTTTTATAGATATTTCCTATTCCTTGTATATAAATTTTAACTTTACCTTCAGCAAGAAAAACTTTTGTCTCATTATTGTTATAATTTATTACTATGATATTATTACCTTTTCCTGCTGAAATAATATTATTGCCATTTGTTGATATAATAATATCATTACCATCACCTGCCGAGATAATATCATCACCATCACCATCACCATCACCATCACCATCAATAATAATATTATGACCTCCTTTAGCGGTAATAATATCATTACCACTACCACCAATAAGAATGTTTCCTAACTCAGTCATATCAGTAATAATATCATTACCAGCTAATGCATTAATTTTTCTTTGTAGTATATTACTTTTGATATAATTAATATTATCATCATTTTCAGTAGCAATAATCATTGTAACTGTAGGCTTAATACTATATATATCATTTTTATATTCAATATTAAAACTTTCATTATTTCCATCGATAAGGTAAATTTTGCCAAAAAAATCATTGGTATTATTAATAAATATAATTTCAGCTGTATTGTCATTTTTACTATAAAATAACTTATTCTCATAAAAGAAAAAATCATGGCCACTATAATTTTTTATAGCAATAATAATAACATCTTCATGTGTATAGCCTGTAATGATTTCTTTAAAATCAAAAATAATATTTTTATTATTACTAAAGTCTTTAATCTCAAGATCATCAATAATATAAGTATCTATTCCATGAGAAAAATTAATATATGAATTATTTTTAATTGATATAAATTTATTATTAGCATTATTACCATAAAATAAGGAATTTTCTGCATTATGAGTAGCCAATAATGGTTTTATCATAGGGGGTAATAGATAATTTTTTCGGTAATTTTTTATACTATTATGGTTTAAATCAATCTCAATCTGATTATTAATTATAGAACTCTTATTTTTATCTAATTCACTAATGTATATAGCTTCAAATATTTTTTCTGGTGGTGTTGATATTTTTATTTTGTCAGTTAAATCCATCGATAATAAAAAACCATCTGTTGTTTGTAAAATATATTCATGGTTAACCATTACATTATTATTATCAAAATTTCTATACGCGTTCTTTAAAACCAAATTAATATTATTTATATTTAGATTACGTTGAGCACTAATATTCCTTTGATTATCAAAGGCAGAAATATTAATGCTAATATCATTACCAGTTATTGCTAATTCTTTAATTTCATCTAAATAATAATCAAGATTTACGATACTTTTCGTTTGAAATTCATATTCATCAATAATAATCTTCGCATCAATATTATCTGTTGCTCTATTTATAGCAATATTTATCCATATTTGATTTTCAGCATCCCAAATATAATCTATACTGCGCCAAGCTAAACTTGCAACATACTCATTCCAACTATAACGCTCTATAATATAAGTATCTTGCTCTTCGCCACCATTAGCATAACCATTATTCAGTATAATAGTATCTTTTCCTCCCTTACCATAAATAATATCTAAACCTCCATTACCGTTTAAAATATTGTCTTTTTCATTAGCTAAAATAACATCTTGATTATTTTTTATTCCAATAATATTTTCAAAACTAACTAAATCAGCATGAATATCGGTTTTATTACTACTATTAACCAACAATTCAATATTTTCAAAACCAGCATAGATAGATTGGTGAAGAAATCTTAATGAACCTTGCTCTAAATTAATAAAAGTTCCTGTTAATGAAAGAGTTATATTATCAGATAGAATTCCATCACTACTTAACGATACATTACTATAATAACGAGGCAATTGAGCAATAATCAAAGTATCATTTCCTTTATCACCATTAAAATATTTATATTCTGTAGCACCCAATATTTCACTTGATAAAATAAAAACATCATCCTGTTCGCCACCAATAAATATTTTATGGCCATTATAAGACAGGAAACGATTTTTTACTGCAATTAAGCCAACTGCAACATCATCACCATGGCCTAAATTAAAATTAATACCAGTAATTTGTCGTTTTAAACTTCCTTTCATCAAATAATTATGTAAGCTTTCATAAATAAATTCTGGCTGATTTTTTCCAGCTAATGAATAAATAGCGTATGCATCAGAAAATCGATAATTATCCAGGTAAGGTTGATTTGTTAATACTTTAATTATATTATCCTGCTCTCGGCTGAACATAATAACTTCATTTTCACCTTGAGTATTAATCGGAATATAGGTTTTAATTTTTGCCGGTTCTACCAGATAACGTTTTGGGTATTGTGCAATAATTTTTCTGACCTCTTCAGCAGTAAATTCTCGTTTAGCCACTTCAATTGCTTCGCTAATTTGTTGTTGTTTCCATAAATCGAGAGATAAAGTAAGAATATTTAAATCATTTTTTAAATATTCATAATCATATTGAATAGTTAGATTTTTATTCTTCAATAAGTAAAGATTTGTATGTTTATCAAACAAATGATAACGGGGTAATTCGACAATTTTTTCTTCTTCTACAACAAATATATTAAGATTATAGCCAGCTGATTTTAAGAAATTGGTAAATAAATCTTTTTCGCTTTGTATTCTATAAGCTTTAACCGCATTTTCTGTCTGTTGTTTTAATAACTTATTGCGTACTGAATAACCAGCTGTTAGCCCTAATGCAGCATTGAAACCTGTTTGAAATTCTTCCATGGCTGTTAATTGCACATTTTTTTTAATTCTTTCAACAGTACTATAGGCGTTATAAAACATACCTACTACCATTAAACCGGTACCGATCGCAATACCTACTGGACCCGCATACGAACTACCCGCTAACATAGTTAATGCACTGGTAATACTTACGCCAGCCCCTAGCAAAGATAACGTACCATTAACAATTAAATCCTGGCGTATTACCGGATCAGTCTCATAGTTTAGTTGATTAAAGTTTTCATAGGCATAATAAAGATCAAATCCACTAGTGGCGATATTAATGCCAATAGATAATCTGGCAGCAAAAAATTAGCACTATATCTGGCTCCTGTTATGTGATACGCAGCTTTTACTAGTAACGGTTGTAAAATTTCATTGCCCCAATTTACGATGCCAGCACTCCAGGCTATAACCAGACTTTTTTCAATCTGCTGTCGTTCATTTACTGAAATATCAGTATTATTTAAATAGTTTAAGCTTGATTGGGTTGATGAAACCAATTGTATAAGACTTGTTAACTGAGTAATATTAGAAATCTTATTCAGAATATGTGCGTAACGTGGTAATTGTGCCATATTCAGTTGTAAATTTCTCCATAATTTTCTGTTTATTAAATGTGGTTCAACATAGTTATTAATATCTGTTAAACGCTCCATCGCTACAGAATATTCATTTAAATTGCCATTTTCCAATAAAAAACTTTTATGATCAGGTAAAAGTTTTATTCTTTCTTTAATTAATTTAATAATATTAATATTTTCTCTAGTACCCGAAAATAAAGTTAAATAATCATTAAGTTTTTCAGCATCAAATTTTATTTTTGTTTGCCAAGAAGCAATATTTCTAATAGCAAATGATGAAATAGGAATATCCTCTATATGAGCACCAGCTTGCTGTAAGGCTAATAATGAAATATTATGTTCTCCTATCTTAACATTTACATTAGCTTCGAATATATTTTTATTAATTGGTATTTTATCAATTAAATCTTTTCCTCTGGTTTTAATTATCAAATTATCTGAAATTTTTTGTAGCTTAAATTGATAATTTACAATAGGATCCTTTTCTAATCCCATCAATTGATAGCGTTTATAACTATTATTATTAATAATAATATCACTATCAAGATAATTTTTAATATATGAAAGAACTTTTATATCTAGATTTTCTTTTGCTATCCGATTTATTTTTATTTCTCCCATGCCTGGATCAAATATTTTACATTGATAATAACCATATCCTTTATCTTCAATAACAATAGTGAAAACAATATGATTAATACTTAATTGATATTTGATAATAGGATCATTAGCCAAGCTTTCAGATAAAATTAAATTTTGCTGTTCATAGAGTAACGATTCTCTATCAGCAAAATAGACAATCCAATCAACAACTTCATTAAAGTTATTTAAAAACTTTTGCTCATTAGTCGATAACTTTCTCCTGGAGGAAACTTCGATTAAATCACGGTGATATTGCCATATTCTATTTATATCATTAGTATTATTAGAAGTTAACGCATAAAAGAGGCCTATATACTTAGCTAAATTTACATTTTTTTCAAAATAAAAAGCATGTGACAATGGTTTTATGGTTAAGTTAGGATCTTGATTAACTTTTCTTGTTAATGAGATGATATTATTAAGATAATATTGATGCCATTGCTGACTTCTAAATAATGACTCTTGTAACGGCAATTCGCTAAGTCCACTTCTTTCATCAATCCCAGCAAGCTCTGTCAAAGACATATGTAACTTATTTAACTGTTGTGGTTCATTAATTAAGATCATTAAACTAGCCACATCAAGTGCTCCATCGGAGCGTGAATATAATTCTGTGAGTAAATTTTTTGAATAATCACTAAGATAATAAATAATTTCTGGTCGATAACTGATATTTTCTAATAATAGATCAATATTTCTTATTTTTATATTTAATGCTTCATTATTATCAATTGAAAATATTCTTTGCCATTGTTCAAGCGCATTTGGTAATTGATTTATATTACGTAAAAAATAATTATTCACTTTACGACTAATAATTGGATCATAGATAATGGTTTTTATTCTATTAGTAATTAAATTACCATCATGACCAAGTAGGTATTGATTTAAATAATAAGGATAACTTGCAAAGTCTAAATCAGGATCAATATTACCTTTAGTAATATCCATAAATAAAGCATAAGAAATATTAAAATCATTATAGAATAGTTGTTCTGTGGCTTGATCATAACTAAATTTACTGAATTTATTATTTTTAATCAAATCAAAATATTCAGCCACTCCATCTAATGATGGTAATGGAAAAGGATCTAGGTTTGCCTGGTAACTAGTTATATTGGTTGTTATATTTTTCTGCGCTAACTTTATTGCCAACTGACAGGCAATTGCTGAAGTATCATACACGTTTGACAATCGGCCTAATGCTTTTTTATTAAAGAAACTAATTTCACCAGGTATAGCCAATAAATGTTGTTTATGAATATCATCCATTACATCGACTAAATTTTCTGTCGTCATTCCTTCAAATAAAAAAACATTATCTTGCAGTAGAACATCTCCTAACAATATCCATTTATCAATTTTAGTAGTATGTAAATTATCTAATTTACCATATTCTAAAATAATCGTACTTGAATTTTTATCTACTTGAAAAATAAATGTATTTTTTGGGTTTTCACTAGCTAATAACTCAGCTTGTTGACGATGTTTTTTCTCATCAGTAAACGAAAAATAATTTTTTTTATATTATTTTTATCTACTAGATATGAGTTATTTTGTATTGCTTCATTATTGACTGTTTTCCATAACGGAGTGTCAAAAATTTTTTCTTCATATAATTTCTCTAGAAAACCATTTACATTAAAATTACCATAAATAGCTCTTGTTCCATAAATATAATCAACGAATAAATGATATGCTCGACTATCTAAAGCAACTAATTTTAATAATTTAATATCTAATTTACCATTTGGAAGATAAAAATATTGCTTTACATAATCGGGCACCTCGAAAAACCTAACCAGAGTTTGATTTCGCAGATAAAATTATCGAAAACTGACCTATTGCCCTGACCACCATGCAGAAAAGAAACGCCATTAAGTATGACCTCCTTGCAGACCAGTATCACCTACAGACGATTGACCAGTTGGTCGACCCTCTGGTCAAGATCGAAACCTGTATAGACTTTGCGCATCTGGCAGCGGAAATCGACCATGTGGTACCACGCCCTGTCAGCAAAAAAGGAGGACGTCCACCATTTCCAACCGAGACCATGGTTCGCATTTTAGTTCTAAAGCGTATCTACAACCTGTCTGACGAGCAGATGGAGTACCAGCTTTTGGACAGAATGAGCTTCAAGCGTTTCTGTGGGTTGCTCCATGCCATCAATATACCTGACCGTACCACTGTGTGGACGTTCGAGAACAGGATCGGTGAAGCTGGTGCTAAAGCCATTTTCGATGGTGTAACCTCACAGCTTTTGAAGAAAGGCTTTATAGCTCGGGGAGGCCAAATCATCGATGCCACCTTGGTACCTGCTCCGAAGCAGTCGTTCACGAAGGACGAAAAGGAGCAACTCAAGCAGGAAGCGATACCTGCTCATTGGAAACCAACCAAGCGGCGGCAAAAAGATTTAGACGCCACGTGGACTAAAAAACACGGTAAGAGCCATTATGGCTATAAGCTTTCTGTGAACATGGACAAGAAGTACAAGTTCATCAGAAAAATCGTCACCGATACGGCCAGCACTCACGACAGTCAGCATTTCGAGAGGGTCATCGACAAGGCCAACACCAACCGTAATATCTACGCCGACCGAGGCTATCCCTCTGCGGAACGGGAAGCTTGGCTCAAGGCAAACGGCTATAGGAGCCAGATTCAGCGTAAAGGCCATCGAAATAAACCGTTGTCCAAGACTCAGCAAGGGCGCAACCACCGGATTGCAAAGATTAGGGCACGGGTTGAACATGCATTCGCGGCGATGGAACAAATGGGTAGAAAACTGATCCGTACCATTGGGCAAGTGCGCGCTAATTTTGCCATGACGATGATGGCAGCATGTTACAACCTAAAGCGGTTGGCGTACTTCCAGCGTACCGGCATCTTAGCTTTTTAACGCCCAGAATGGACAAAATGACACTGTCCATGGCAATGGACGGTAGGATTAGTAGCGGGGGGATCAAAAAACATCTAATTATTTAGAGACAAGCCGGAGAGCCATTGAAGATTTCGAGTTTTTCGAGGTGCCCAGTTGTAAATCATAGTTGAAGAAAGATAGAGAGTATTTCAATGGAAAACATTAATCCAAGTTTAACAGCAGCATGGCACGAATTAGAACAACATTATCAATCAGTAAAAGATATCCATCTGCGTGATCTTTTTGCTAATGATGCTGATCGTTTTGCTAATTTTTCACTCACTTTTAATGAACAGATCTTGGTTGATTTTTCTAAAAATCGAATAACTGAAAATACCTTGCTTAAATTACTAGATTTAGCAAAAGAGACAAAGCTAAGCGCCGCAATTAACAGCATGTTTTCTGGAGAGAAAATTAATAGAACAGAAGATAGAGCTGTTTTGCATATTGCTTTACGTAATCGTAGCAATAGTCCGATAAAGCTTGATGGTGTTGATATTATGCCACAAGTTAATGCTGTGCTAGACAAAATGCGTTGTTTCAGTGAACGAGTCATTAATGGTGATTGGAAAGGTTATACCGGCCAGGCAATAACAGATGTTGTTAATATTGGTATTGGAGGCTCTGATCTTGGGCCATATATGGTAACCGAAGCACTCAGGCCTTACAAAAACCATTTAAATATGCATTTTGTTTCCAATATAGATGGCAGCCATATTGCTGAAACATTGCAAAAAATTAAACCTGAAACAACATTATTTTTGATTGCCTCTAAAACTTTTACCACCCAGGAGACAATGACTAATGCTCACACAGCCAGAAAATGGTTTTTAGCTGCTGCCGCGGATGAAACACAGATTGCCAAACATTTTGTCGCTTTATCAACCAATGAGCAACAAGTGGCCAAATTTGGCATCGATACACAAAATATGTTCGAATTCTGGGATTGGGTTGGCGGTCGTTATTCATTGTGGTCAGCTATTGGCCTGTCGATTGTTTTATCCATCGGATTTAATAATTTTGAACAATTACTAAGTGGTGCTCATGCAATGGATCAACATTTTGCACAGACACCTTTTGAGCATAATATTCCGGTGATATTGGCGTTAATCGGGATTTGGTATAATAATTTTTTTGCTACTGAGACTGAAGCCATTTTACCTTATGATCAATATTTACATCGATTTGCGGCTTATTTTCAACAAGGTAACATGGAATCAAATGGCAAGTATGTTGATCGTAATGGCGAAAAAGTGAATTATCAAACTGGGCCCATTATTTGGGGTGAACCAGGTACTAATGGTCAGCATGCATTTTATCAATTAATCCATCAGGGTACCAAACTTATCCCTTGTGATTTCATTGCACCAGCGATAAGTCATAATCCATTAAGTGATCACCATAATAAATTAATGTCTAATTTTTTTGCCCAAACAGAAGCGTTAGCATTTGGTAAAAATCGGCTTGAAGTGGACGAAGAATTTAAAGCGGCAGGTCAAGATCCGGCTAAAATGGCTAATGTGGCACTTTATAAAGTTTTCCAAGGTAATCGCCCAACTAACTCTATCCTTGTTGATCAAATTACGCCATATACGCTAGGCGCTTTGATTGCGATGTATGAACACAAGATTTTTGTGCAAGGTGCTATATTGAATATTTTTAGTTTTGACCAATGGGGGGTCGAACTTGGTAAGCAATTAGCTGGTCGCATTCTGCCCGAGCTGGCAACTGAAGATCAAATTAACAGCCATGACACCTCTACCAATGGCTTAATTAATTGTTTTAAAAGCTGGCGATAATAATTTTATCACCAAAGCTTGTAACAGCAGGTTTTGGTGACAATGAATAACCTGCCAGATAGATCACTTCTTGCTAATATAAAGATTGCAAAATTAATAAAAATTTTGCAATCAGAGATAACTTTTTATATAAATTAGCAGATCCTATCATTCCATTCATTATTAGCATGCTATCTTGTATTTTAAATCTCAAGATAGAGTGAGAGAAGTATTCTATGGGCGTAACTGTAAAGATAAGCCATATCAATCAGTCACTTTTCTGCAATCAACCGATTCATTGGTTTTCGACGCAAGAAGTTACCGTACCGAATCCAATATATAATTGGTTAACCGAATTAGGTTCAATGACTGAGCGTCTTGCGCGTTATTGCCAGCAAGTCACCGTAAAACTGTATCAAGAAGGTTTTATTCTGTTAGATAGTCAGGACGAAGAAGCTAAACTTTTGCCTAATAGTCAACGTTATTGGTTACGTGAAGTGGTGCTTTTGGGCGATGGTTGTCCATGGTTATATGGGCGGACGGTTATTCCAGAAGAGACATTAACTGGCCCTGAAAGTGAGCTAATAAATTTAGGCAGTGTGCCATTGGGAAAATACCTATTTAGTGGAAATAATTTGACTCGTGATTATATTAATCTAGGTATACAGAATAATTGTTGGGTAAGGCGTTCATTGTTAAGATTATCGGCTAAACCTTTATTATTAACAGAACTTTTTTTGCCAGATTCACCTATCTATACAAAATAATAGGGAGATAAATAGATTGGCAGGGCAAACAACGTTGAAATTGAATAAATGGCGCGCCTATTTTCGTTTAATGCGAATTGATAAACCGATAGGTATTTTATTATTACTATGGCCTACTTATTGGGCATTATGGTTAGCAAGCCGGGGGTTACCAGATCTTTTTATTTTATTAATTTTTACTGCGGGTGTTTTTTTGATGCGTGCAGCTGGTTGTGTTATCAATGATTTTGCGGATCGAAAATTTGATGGTTATGTTGCAAGAACCAAGGAACGTCCCCTGCCAAATGGTGATGTAACAGAAAAAGAAGCTAAGACACTATTTTTTTCATTGATCGTCATCGCTTTTATATTAGTGTTGACCTTAAATAAAATGGCAATTTGGTTATCGGTGATTGGGTTGTTATTAGCTTGGATTTATCCATTTATCAAACGATTTAGCCATTTTCCGCAGATTGTATTGGGTGCTGCGTTTGGTTGGTCAATTCCAATGGCATATGCAGCAGTTAGTGAGTCCTTACCTTTAGAATGTTGGTTATTATTTCTGGTTAATATTATTTGGTCTATTGTTTATGATACCCAGTATGCGATGGTTGATCGCAATGATGATATAAAAATTGGTGTAAAATCAACCGCAATTATTTTTGCCGGTTTTGATAAATTAATTATTGGCATTTTACAATTAGCTATGGTGCTGGTGTTATTTTATATAGGGCAACTGCTAGATTTGGGTGGGTTTTATTTTGTTAGTTTAATATTGGTATTAGGCTTATTTACCTATCAACAAAAACTAATAGCCAATCGACAACCAATATTATGTTTTAAAGCATTTATGAATAACAATTATGTGGGGTTGGTTTTATTTATTGGCATCTTATTAAATTATTTTTAATTATAAAGGATAATCTCGAATGATTATCCTTTATAATGTTGGTCGATTTTAGTCTAAATCCGTTTTGCGTTACTATACTAATATAAAGATGATTTATTTAGGTAATGGCTTTTCAGTAACGTGTTTGACACTATCAATAGTTAAGCACACTTCTGGAGATATTAATTTAGCGATAATACGATAAAGCCGTTGTGCATTGGCGATGATAATCGTATCTTCTTCTCTATTAATATAACATTCCTGCTTTAATGTATTTACCAGTGTGGAGAAAACCGCCTTATCAAAGAATTCAGGCGCGTTGATACCATGTAGTACAGATAGACGTTGAGCAAGAATACGGCTCTCTTTTTCTAATATTCCTCGGCTAATTTCAGGTATCGTACTCAGTAGTGAAAGTGTAATTGCATAGCGTTGTAGAGTTTCTTTGATACCAGCAGCTAAAAGCTGAAGAGGGCGAATACGAGCTGGATTGATAGTTACAACACCCTCTACTGTTAATAATATTAGTTGTTGACGCGCCAATTCATTCAGCAGAATATCGATAGATTCAGGTAATTCTTCTATGCTATATCGCATGAACAGCTCTGCTTTTAAGAATGGATAAATGAGTGCAATTTGATCACCAATTTCCTGGTGTTGAACACTTTCATTATGTAATACGATATTGGCTACCAAAGAAGGCAAAACCAACAAATGCATAATATTATTTCGATAATAAGTCATCAATACAGCATTTTCTCGAGGTAATACTACAATATCGCCCATGCTGTCATGCTCGACTTCAAACTTATCCAATTGTAAGGCGTCTTCTAATAGTTGCTCAGCAGTTTTGCTGGGTGTCGTGCTATCATCGCTATAAGGCACATTTCTTAATAGTTGGAGGTAACATTCGATTTGTTCAATTAATTGTTCACGGGTTAATGCACGTTGGCGCGAAGCTAACAAAGCAGTTGAACATAAATTGACTGCATTAGCCGCAGCAGCGTTGTTAATTCTAACCATGATTTTATGAGCTAACCGAGTCACGGTTGAATTTAACCAAGTTGGACGCTGGGGCTCAATAGCATCGATAGATTGACGCCACTCGGGAACATGTTTGTTTAAATATTGAGTTAGTGCAATCGGTTGACCAAAGTTAACATAACCTTGGCCTAGTTTACGCAATTTGCGTAGACCTCTTAACATTGCGAAAAACCCTTCTTTCTCTTTTGCTGCCCCTTTTAGTTCCTTAGCGTAGGTCGCAACTTCTAATACATGTTCATAACCTATGTAGATTGGAACAATGGTAATTGGACGTGAATCACCTCGTAGCATTGCTTGCAGGGTCATTGACAGCGTACCAGTCTTTGGTTCCAGTAGTCGGCCTGTTCGAGAGCGGCCACCTTCAACAAAATATTCAATTGAGTAACCACGCGCAAATAATTCGCTGAGATATTCACGAAATATGGTCGAGTAAAGTTTATTGCCTTTGAAAGAGCGACGAATGAAAAAAGCACCTAAGCGACGAAAAATTGGCCCAGCCGGCCAAAAATTAAGGTTGATACCTGCAGCGATATGAGGCGGAACTAAACCTTGATGATAAAGCACATAAGATAATAATAGATAATCCATGTGACTACGATGAGAAGGAATATAGACAATTTCATGGCCATCTTGTGCTAATTGGCGCACACGTTCGGAGTGTTGCACATTAATTCCTTGATAGAGTCGATTCCATGTCCAACTAAGTACGCGGTCAGTAATGCGGATCGCTTCATAGGAAAAATTAGCGGCAATTTCTTCCATCATGGCAATCGCATTATGTTTTGCCTTCTCAAGGGAGATTTTTTTTGCTTTAGCTTCATCTTCAACTGCTTTTTCTATCGCTTTTGCAGTTAACAGTTTATTGAATAGATCGTGGCGTACAGGGAGTTTGGGGCCAACCGCAGCTAATCGTTGCCGTGAATAGTGAATTCGAGCTACTCGGGCAAGTTTATTGGCGATAATTTTATCAGTACCATATTCGCCAGCCATTTGGCGTAAAGAGACAGTGGGAGAAAAACGAACAAAACTGTCACGTCCTAGCCAGATAACGGCAAAGAATTTTTGGATACCATTCAGTAAACGTAACGGAGGTGCTGGCGAGTGGCCTTCTCGACCAGGCGCTCGACCGAACATTACTGATACGGGTAGCATCTGAATGTTTAGCTCGGGATTATGGCAATGAAGATCAAGATAAGCAGTAAATGTTTTTACTGAATCTTTACGTGGATCTGGCGAATAATAACGAAATACGCGCGGGCCATCATCGATAAAGACATAGGCAGGTAATTTAATTTCGTCTATTTCAATCGGATCGAGTGGATCTGGTAAGCCAATAGAACAACATTGTTGCCGTAAGGTCAATAAATCTGTTTTAGAATGATAAGGTAATACATATAGAAAAGGATGTGTCGTATCAAGATGCAATTCTTTAATTGGATCTGCTGGTATGAGCTTACTTTTTACCAACAATTTCATTGGTAAATCTAATAGATTATAGTAAATTTTACGCCAAAATGACATAGATGAGCGATAGCCTCTTGTTTGAATCCTACCAAAGCATATCAGAAATAGTAATTAATATCTGTTTAAAAGATAATAATTATATTAAATCCCACATTTATCTAAACCTAGAGAGTAAATTTTATGGCAAATCAAACAACCGGCTTAACCCGAATTATTAAAGCAACTGGTTATTCGCTGAAAGGGTTAAGAGCAGCCTGGAAGAGTGAAGCCGCTTTTAGACAAGAAGCAATTATGGTGATTATTGCCATTATTGTGGCTTTTTTACTTGATGTGCAATGGATTGAACGGTTATTACTTATTAGCTCAATGGTATTGATAGCTATTGTTGAATTATTAAATAGTGCGATTGAAGCAGTGGTTGATCGAATTGGTACAGAATTGCATGAGCTTTCTGCTAAAGCGAAAGATATCGGCTCGGCGGCGGTTTTTATTTCAATTTGTTTAGCAATTTTTATTTGGTCAGTTGTAATTGGTAATCATTATTTCGTGAGCTAGTTATAAAAAATAGGGTTTTACACATTTATTGGTTTTAAATCTTAATATACCTGTATATACTTACAGTGACAATGTGTGGATGCGAATAAATAGGGGGCGAAATGAAAGAATTAACGTTGAGGCAGCAGCAGGTCTATGATCTAGTGCGTGAACACATTTCGCAAACGGGTATGCCGCCGACACGCGCTGAAATTGCATCAAGTTTAGGTTTTCGTTCACCAAATGCAGCAGAGGAACACTTAAAGGCGTTGGCGCGTAAAGGGGTGATAGAAATTGTTTCTGGCGCGTCTCGCGGTATCCGGCTACTGCAAGAAGAACATGAGGATGAAGGATTACCACTTATTGGTCGGGTGGCGGCAGGAGAACCCTTACTTGCTCAAGAACATATCGAGAGTCATTATCGGATTGATGCTACTATTTTTAGACCTAGTGCTGATTTTTTATTGCGTGTTAATGGCATGTCCATGAAAAATATTGGAATTATTGATGGGGATTTACTTGCTGTACATAAAACCCAGCAGGTACATAATGGACAAATCGTTGTAGCGCGGATTGATGATGAAGTGACGGTTAAACGCTTCAAGCAAGTGGGTAGTAAAGTTGAATTAATTGCTGAAAATCCTGAATTTGAGCCAATTATTGTGGATTTGCGGACACAAACCTTAACTATTGAAGGACTAGCTGTTGGTATTATTCGTAGTAGTAACTCATTTTAGTCAAACTTTTAGCTCTTTTATCTCTAATTAATTTTTTAAGTAAATTCAGCTTAATTTATTGAATATAATATTATTTCCTAGTTTGTTTGATTTTTTGATTGATGGGTATTAAGCAAACTATTTTTAAATTTTTATTGCTTTTTTAATAAAGGCCGGTTATATAAGCCGCCGGCTTTTATATCACTATTTAAGCCTAATAATACCTTAGCTTTGACACTGTTTTTTCTCAATTTTGTTGCAGGGTAAACATAACCCATGGCTTTCAACAACGGTATGGGACAACTGGAAACCAGTCTGTTTGGCTAATTTTAAAATAGCAGTTTCTACCGCTTGGCCATTACTTTCGGCAACACTACCGCAATTATCACAAATTAGCATAACTGAGGTATGTTTAGGATCCTCAAAATGATGACAAATAACATAGCTATTTGTTGATTCTATCTTGTGTATAAAACCTTGTTCTAAGAGAAACTCCAGGCCACGATAAATAGTCGGCGGTTTAGCTTGAGGTTCAGAAATTCTAAGTAAATCAAGCAAATCATAAGCACTAATAGCACAAGGTTGGGCTGCTATAAGGCGTAATACCTCTTCTCTTTGGGGTGTTAAACGTACATTACGCGCTTGACATATTTTTTTTGCCTGGGACAGTATTTTTTCCTGATCTTGCTTTGTCATGAATTATCCTAAGGTGAAGATCATTATAATAATGATATTATCATATTTATACTTTTTGATATCTACCATAGTTCTAAAATAAATAATATCTTTTACTATTTTGTAATAATGCTTTTTTATTTCCTGTTGCGATAAACTGATACTTAATTGGAAAATGGAATAAATATTGAGTAGAAATTAAGATTATTAATTTTGATTATCTAGTGAATTAATAGAAGTTATTTCTATTTAAATTAAGGGTTATAAAATGGATAACAAATTTTACTTGCGCTCACGCCTCCCTCTTTACTGAGATTCTTATCACAATTCTATTATATTATTTTTTATAACTGAAAATTATCAGTAACATTTTATATATTGCTTGATTTTTAAAGGAGTTAATAATGCGTGATAGTAAAAAAATACACCATGTTTTTATACTTATGGGGGTGTCAGGTAGTGGTAAATCAGCAGTTGCGAGTGGGATCGCTCAAAAAATAGGAGCTGCGTTTTTAGATGGTGATTTTTTGCATCCACGTGCCAATATTAGAAAGATGTCGGATGGCTATGCGTTGAATGATTCTGATCGACTGCCTTGGCTTAAGGCATTGAGTGATGCTATTTTTGCTATGCAGAGAACAAATAAGGTTTCTTTGATTGTTTGTTCCGCGTTGAAAAAAAAATATCGAGATATTTTAAGAGACGGAAACCAACATTTGTCATTTCTTTACCTTGAAGGAGACTTTAAATTAATAGAAGACCGATTAAAAAAGCGTAAAAATCATTTTTTCAAACCAAATATGTTGGTCTCGCAGTTTGATACTTTGGAAGTACCTAGTAATGATGAAAAAGATGTGTATGTCATCGATATTAAGCCACCATTAGCTGAAGTTATTGATAATACAGTAAAATTAATTGATGAAATTATTACTAAGGAAAAATAGATGAACACGCCTATACCTGAAACATTAAATATGCTTGTATTGACATTGACTGCCGCAGGGGCTGTCTTTTTATTGTTGTTTTTGGTTATGTATGCAAGATTACATGCGTTCATTGCGTTGATGGTGGTTTCTATTTTAGCGGGATTATTTTCTGGCATGCCGGTTAAAAAAATCATAGAAACAATGCAAGAAGGTATGGCAGGAACATTAGGATTCTTAGCAATTGTTGTGGCATTAGGCGCAATGTTTGGACGGATACTCCATGAAACAGGCGCATTAGAGCAAATTGCGATCAAATTAATCAATTGTTTTGGTGAAAAACGGACTAATTTAGCCATTGGTATTACAGGATTGATTTGCGCATTGCCGCTTTTTTTTGATGTCGCAATAGTATTGTTAATTGGTATTGTTTTCACCATTACTAACCGTTTAGGTGGCAATGTTGTTAAAACAGCTATTCCCCTGTTTGCCGGTGTAGCCGCTGCTGCTGCTTTTTTACTTCCGGGTCCAACGCCAATGTTAGTTGCATCTCAGATGAATGCTGATTTTGGTTGGATGATTTTGATTGGCGTATGTGCAGCTATTCCAGCAATGCTTATCGCCGGACCATTATTTGGTAATTTTATTAGCCAGCATGTTTTTATTGCGTTACCTGAAAATTATCAAGGTAATGAGAGCAAAAAAGATAAAATGCCAAGTTTTATGTTCAGCCTATTGATCGTACTGTTTCCTTTAGCGTTAGTAGGATTGAAAACATTAAGTAGTTATTTTTTGGTAAAGGGTTCTGATGCAGAGCATTGGTTAGAATTTATTGGCCACCCATTTATCGCATTGCTGTTAGCTTGTCTACTGGCTATTTATGGTTTAGGGCTTCGCTATGGTATGAATAGAGAAAAAGTGATGGAGATCTGTTCAGCAGCGATTCAGCCAGCAGGAATTATTTTACTTATTACAGGTGCAGGGGGCGTTTTTAAGCAAGTTTTAGTCAATTCAGGTGTTGGGCCAGTATTAGGTAATGCGTTAATGAATACAGGCTTACCAATTGCATTGGCTTGTTTTGTATTAGCTGCTGCTGTACGTATTATTCAAGGTTCAGCGACGGTAGCTTGTTTAACGACTATTGGACTTATATTGCCGGTGATCAATGAGTTAGGTTATTCTGGCGCGCAATTAGCCGCTTTGGCAGTTTGTATATCTGGCGGCTCAATAGTACTAAGCCATGTAAATGACTCTGGATTTTGGTTGTTTAGTAAATTTACTGGTGCTACCGAGGGGCAGACATTAAAAACTTGGACTTTGATGGAAACTATTTTAGGGACTGTTGGGGCGATTATAGGTATGCTATTTTTTATTTTTCTTTGAAGTTAGTGAATCAAATGAATTTTAAATGATGCTATTGTGTTAGGAATTAGGATGTTAATATTTTAAAAATAATAAAATCCACACATTTATTATGTATGGATTTTATTTTTAGCAATTATTACAGCAAGTTGATTAAATATGCTTTGGCATATTCTGCTGAACTTGGGTGATTAACTCTTCGTTACTTGAGAACATATTTTGTAAATAACGATTATATTTATCTCCAAGTTGTGAGTAGTTTTTCAGATTATCAATTAATACACTGGTACTTAATGAATTCTGAGTACTACGCTGCTGTGCACGTGAATTGCGTAATAATTGATAGGCATTATTGGTATTCAAATTTCTTAAGTATGCATTGACAGATGCATCGACAGATGAATAAACCGCATAGCCTTTGATGGTACCTGGACTGTAGGTACATTTACGACCGCATTTCATACCAAACAAATTATTATTTTTCTGGGCTAAGCCAGAAGCTCCCCAACCTGATTCTGTTGCTGCTTGGGTAACAACTAAATGGGTAGGAATAATATCAACACGACTTAGCAACTTGTTCCAGTTTAAACTAGCAGGTGAACTGCATGGTATATTATAACTGGTGCAAATTTGGTTTAATCGTTGTTTATCAGCAGCGTTCCAATTTTTATTGTAACGTTTGGATAATAACCACTGGCGATCTTGCATGATCTTGTAGTTGTACTTTTCAATTATTGGGACAATCGCTTTTAAAAACGCTTTCTTGCGAGTAGCTCCTGATGGGTATTTTCGCATATCAGGCAGACGAGTTAGTTCTTTTGTCTGCACAGGTTTGTGATAATACTCTTTTAGAGACAAACTCGTACTGGTTGATGAATAACTAAAACTAGTTGAAAACAATAACACTAAGAAAGCGAAGACGGCGTTAGTCCCCATCGTTCGAGAGGGCATGGCGCTTCTCCTCGTTTCAAGTTGAACAAAAATTGCACAAATCCTAGCAGATAAATTTAACAAGTGCTACTTATTATTGGCTATTTATTAATTAAATTTTAGTTTAAATTTGTTAATTTTAATTAAAAAAACATTTATCATTATTTTACAATAAGTTATATTTTGATCGATATTGATATAGTTAAACTTATTTAATTAATTACATATGGGGCTACTATATTTTTAGCAAAAATTAATGATTTTATTGCTGATTTAATTCCAAATTATCGCGAATTTCAGTAAATTTTGCTATTTGTGGAAAGTCTTCACGTGTCCAATAACCATTTTTAGCTGGTAAGGCAGTAGAATATTTTGTTGGCCACAGCTGTAGTTGCGCAAATTGGGATAGCTTATAGTGTTTATAATTCTGAGGAAGGGACAATTTGTGTCCGTGTTGGATATTTTTTGGCGGCATGACTGGCATACGTGTACTACTGGTTTCATAGTCTCGTTTTAGGACCAGAAATTTTTCAGGGACCTGCATTTTGCTATTCCACCATAGATTATCTATTTGATCGAACATTTGTTTGGTTTCGTTTTTAGCGTAAGCGCCTAATTCTTTTAATGCTAATGGTAATGTTTTAGCCATGGCTACACTAAATTGAGTCACTGAACTGGCCTGACCTTGTAAAATTAATGTAAGGGCAAGACGGGCACCTAACAGGTTGGAATAGAGATCTTCAGGAGAAAAAGCGGAAATACCTTCAGAAATACCAGGTACAGATTCATAGCCATAACTTTGAGCGATTTCGTGCCAGGCAGCTAATTCAAAAGCTAATTCAGCGGCCAGATAAGCACTTAATGTATAACGTTCAATATAGGGTATTGATGGGTTAACCGCAAAAAGTTGTATTTTTCGGGCAGCTAATTCATCATCTAGTTGAATTTGATAATTTTCTCCCAGATGAGCAAAAATTTCAGTAAAAAGATATAGGGTATAATCTGCAGTATCTTTTACATGAGCAATGTCAATAAACCCGCCTTTTTCAGTATAAATAAGGCCTAATTTTTCTTTACTCAACCCGCTAAGTACTGTCAATATTGCCCAAAAACTATCATTATAATGATGTTCACCTAGTTTGTTGGCTTCAACAATATTATCAATTTGATAAAAAGGGATTGGTATTTGCCAAAGCTTAACTTTGAGATTATAACCAAAAGCACAACACGGTCTTAAGCCTTGCGGTGGTGCTATTGATTGCATAACAGGCCAAACCCTTTGCGCCTCTTCGTGAGTTTCTGTTGTGAGTACCGGTTCAATGGTTATTGAAGTTGCTGTATTTTCTTTGCAACTAATTAAGAAAAGGCAAAGACTGAAGATCTTAATAAAAAATTTCAAATTCAACCTCCAGCCTTTCACATACTGTAATCCGTACCGTTTAGCTGAACTAACTTTTTTTAAAATTGATGGTATAGGCCAGAAGTACATAAATTAATCAACTTAATGGATAATGCTATTTTATTTAAAAACGTAATTCGCCCGAGATATAGAAACTATTGCGATTATTAAATCCCACTTCAGATAAGATATTAAAATTACGAGTAATTTCTATTCTAGCGCCTATCGTGCTGTTCCATTTGTGTGCTAAATGTTGTTTAACATCAAATTTCATATTAGGATCATCAAGCAATTTGATTAATTCGGCGAATTCTTCAGGTAAATTCAGGTTATTAATATTACCTTTAAAGCGTTGAGTGATATCCTGATACATTGCACCTACCCACACTTGTACTTTGGTATTACCTTGACCTGATAATAAGGGCTGAAAAGTAAACTCGTAACCAATGCGCGGAGTGATAACTAATGCACTGATATCACCATCTAAAATATCAAGGTTAGTGCGCGTATAATTTGCATCTAAGGTAGCAAAGAATTGCTTATAGCCACCGGCAAGAACAGCTCCACCACCGTAGGTTTTTCCTTCAAAATCTAATACGAAAGGCATATTTCGTGCGAAATCTAGTTCAGCGTCCCCGAAATAAACGCTAGCTAATTTGGTTTTCGAGGAACCCTTGGTTTTGCCATAAACGCCATAAATATTTAAAAAGGGGAATACCCAAGTATCTAATTTTAACATATGCGATTCATTTTTCTCGCGGGTATGGCCGGCATCTATTGTTACTAAGTTAGATAGTTGTGGGATTTTCGGTGAGATAAAATTAATTTTATCTACTACTACGTCCTGTCGTAAATTCATATAGCCGTAGCCAATACCAAATGGTTCAGGTAGAGCATAACCACGAGCACGAGCTTCATTACCCCAAATTGGCAAAATACGGGACTCGCTCTGTACCGCTGGCCGAGATAGATCGTCATCGCGTTGCTGTTGGTAAGACGACTCATTTACCGTAATTGATAATAATGGCCGCTCTTGTGCAAAACCCGAATATGGAAGAGCAAAAGTTGTTATCAGTAACAATAATTTATATAGGTGAATAGATTTCATTGATTAAAAACACCATTTAATATGTAAAATACTTAAAAAAACAGAGTAAGCAAACGGAAATAGCTGACTTTGATTAAGTGAGTGATGTAGCTATGTTGTTATTTATTAAATATTTTTGTTAGTTACATTGCATATCCTGTAAATTTCTAGAAATATAAATTATTGTCGAGTATTTATTAATTAGTGTTAGTTTTTGTAGTTAAAAGCATTCAGATTGTATTTTCAATATGGAAAGTCAAAATATTTTATTTTTTCATGAAAATCCTATTAATTTTTTTTTACGAAAAATATAATTCTGATTGAGTGGTTATACTTATCTCAAAACTAACTTGAATTTACGATTATCGATTCTTTTAATTTTAATTAGCTGAAATATATAAAACTTGTTTAAATGTGCGATACGAATGTAAAAAAAATGAACGTTAATTTACTTAATTAAGTTGATTGTAGTATAGATTGTGTATTTTTGTGGTTTACGTTAAAGTTATTCGAATAAATGTTGTTTAAAATTTTTTGTTAGATTAATCACCACCAGTAGATTGAATTCATTAAGTAATAATAGCTACGACTGGTGTCTCAATTCTTTGCCTCGACTGCTTAATTAGTTATCTTCTTGATAGTTACTTGGGTTGCTTTTTTCGTTGCGATTATTTCATTTAATACAGAATACCTTTAACTTATCTAATATTAGATGTTTTATCCTGTTTTGTTATAGTAAAAATTTTATTCAGTTGCTGCTTTTTACTATATAAGTAATTGTTTTTATTGAATAGGAAGCTTTTTTTCTTATTTTTGATTTTCTTGTTTATATTATTGTTAATTGATTTTGCTAATTTTAAATTTGCAATTATTGAGAGTTGATGCTGGAGTTGCTAACAGGAATAAATGGATTTATTTTGATGTATAGTTTTTTACTACGGTCTTAAAAAGCTAGATGCTCTTTAACCTAATAAATTCAAAGAGCATCTATCAAAATTTAAACTGCTAAATGGAACGTAAAACAATAATACCTGGTCGTGAGCGAATATAATCGAGCAGAGGTGTATCAACAACTTTCATGTTTTTTGAAAGTGATGATGCATTCCGATAATAAATTTGGTCTCCTTTTTTAATAACCATGCCGACATGAGAAACATCCAATCCATCCAGTTTTGAATAAATTCCTATGTAATCTCCAGTTTTTAATTTTTGTAATGTGTGTGAGTTTACTTTGTCTGATGGAATATAATTTATTTTACGCTCGATGATGTTTAAATCAGGAATAAATTTGCCACCATCGGATTTAAGGTTAAGATGTTTGGTTACGGTAATATAGCTATCACTTATTTTATTCGTAATATCATTGGCATTTTTGGGAGAATTAGCAAACCAATCAGAGAAGAAATGCTTTCTTTTTAAGTAACTAACATTGCTATCTATATAGCGGGTTTTTACCAAGTTTTCTAAAAATGTTTGTTTATTGGTTGAATGGCTAATGGCGTGTATATAATCAAGTAAAGTGAAACAATCAACGCCGTTGAAATTGATAACCAGAGCTTCAGCTATAGTTGGTGAGCCAATAAGTGTATTAGCTTTATAAGGTGTATCTAGGAAAGATGCTGATATTTCATTTAATAAAATACTTCTTTCAGCATGTTGATTGGGAATAACTTTGGTAGTGATTATTTTATCCAATTCTTGTTCGGTTTTTTTATCAATTTCGATGTTATAGGCTACAGCGTGACTGGATAAAAATAAAGTTAAGAACAAAATTATGGATTTGTACATAAAAACTTCCTTATTGCCATTGTATGGATCATAGATAATATCAGATTTTTATAAAATTGATAAAAACATTGTTTTATTTGATTAATAATTTTTAGTTTTATTATATAATTTTATGATATAAAAAATAATAAAATTATATCCATATGAAATTAATGAAGAATATGATTTTATTTGAAGTGAAGACAACCTTAGATAGTTTTATATTGTTAATTATTTTATATATACTATATTTATTTTCAGTATTGTTAGTTGATTAAAATAAATTGGAATAATAAATAATGTTAATTTTTTAAAATATTTATTAATTTAGATAAATAAGGATGAGTTTTAATTTGGCTATATTTTGATATTATTATATTGATTTTTTTATAGTTAGCAGTTTATTTTATAAATTTGATAATGATTTTATATTAATTTAATTAATAGTATGATTTTATTATGCGATGAGATTATTATGCAATTAATGGCATATTGATAGTTATTAATGTAATTTAGGTATAGTTTTATAAATCTATTGTATTGCTGTTTAATAGATAGTTCATTAATAAACTCATAATTAGTGAGCATAAATAACAATGTGATTGGTTAGACATTGTTAATGTATATTTATTAGTTAGTTATAAAATGACAATAATCTTAGCTATATAATAAGTGGAAAATTTTATTTTTATACGATAAATATATATTAAATATCATGTTTTTTTATTGATGATTGTTTATTGAAAATCATTGAATAAAATTTCATATTAGAGCATTGAAAATAAAATAACTATTAATACTCTTAAAGTTAATGGTTTATTAGTCAAGAGGTGGTAAATTGTAGTTAATTTTTCTATATTAAGAAAAATAAATAATAACATTATTTATTATTTAGACTAAGCATTGCTTACTGGTAATAATTTTTATATCTATACAAGGATAATATATGAGTATCAATATCAATGTAAATATAGGAAAAATGATTAAATTTAAACGAAAAGAAAAGGGATTATCTGGAGAATTATTAGCTGAAAAAATAGGAGTCAGCCAACAACAGCTCTCACGTTATGAACGTGGTGTCAATGACATTAAAGTAAATACATTATATTCAATTACTCAAGTGTTAAATATACCAATAGATTCATTTTTTGCAGAACTAATAGAAGAACAATCGAAAATTAAGCAGAAAAATAGCCCGGCCGACGAATTTTCATTGTTAGCAGAAAGTGTTATTTTAGAATAATTAGATATAGATTATATTTAGTTTTGTATTTTTATTTAAAATACTTAAATTTTTTAAATTATTATATTTTTATCAATTAATTTTTAGACTAGCCAATAATTCTATTATTTAATGATATAAATGTAATTATAATACTATATCGAATGACTTTGTGTTAATGCAAATATTCATGCAAGAAATCATATTAAGCAATATCTAATTGTAACATGGCAGTTGATTATTATTTTAATAATTTTGTATTGTGTGAAATTTTGTTCAATTTTTATGATAATTTAATATCAAGCATGATAAATTAAAGTTTTGTATGCTAAAAATAAGATAATACATTTTTTGGTATGTTTTTATTTATTTCAGAATCTGAGAAATAAAATAATCTTAATATATAAATATTGGGTTATTAGTATTTTATACATCTGGAATATATTTATTCACTAAATAACAATACTTAACTAATGTAGATAAGGCATGATACTATTATCAACGATTGATCATGATAACATAATACTATGATTTAAAAGTAAATTTGTATAATTCATTGTTGCAAATAATATTTTTAGGTAATTGTCAGATAGTACTTTTGTTACTAGCATAAATAAGATATCTTAGGCCGTAGTTAGAATAAGAATAGTTTTAATAAGTAATAATTCCTCTTATTTAATAGATTTGTCATTGTTTTAATGGTGTTAAGATAATTGATTTTTGTATAAACATATCGCATAGAAAATTTATTATTGAAAGATGCGGAATTACTATAATTATTTTAATAATGCTTTTAATTGTCATGAAACTAAATTAACTTAGTTGTTCTAACAATTGAATGGTTTTTTATTATATTTAATATTTTATTTGTAGGTATATAATACTTAGTATTTTTAATTTAATTACACTTAAGTTAATAGATTCATTTTTAATATAATAGTTGATTTAAAATGTGTAATTTAATTTATGTATTTTGATAATTTTTTTATGGATATTAATAATTTTAAATTAATTTTAAAAAGGAAAATACATATGAAGATCATGTTGTTAATTAATTTTATTATTTGTAATTTTTATTGTGTAAATTTAGCCCTTGCTAAATGTAACGCTGTAGCTGGACTACTTACAATAAATGGACGAGATATTGTGGTAGACAATGAAACCCCTGTTTTTACTTTATTAGATACCTTTTCATTAGGTTCTTTTCAAACTTATCGTTGTGATGATAATAATACAGCAAATATGCGAACAGGTGGAAAGGCTTATGGTGATTTTGCTACTTATATAGATGGAATTAGAGTATATAAGACTAATATCGAAGGTATTGGTTATTCATTTGGTGTGCAATCGATGTGTGGTGATATGTCATTTCCTTCTAGCGGCTGGAGAGATAATTTAGATAATATCGCGACTTGTTGGAATGAAGATATTTGGAACCAGATAACACATAATTTTGATGTTAGGATCTATAAGATAGGCCCTACAGGAAGTGGTATTGTTGAAAAGAAAAAAATTGGCGCTACTATTTTGGCGTTTAATAACCAAAATATGATGGCACATGAAAATTCAGTTTTATTAAGTAATTTCAGAGTTGTGACCTTGAATAATAATGATAATAAACCGAATAACAATGGTTCAATTGATAATAATAGTGGCCAGGGCAATGATAATGGCTCATTAGATAATAGTGGTGGTCAAAGTGGTAATAGTGGGCAGCAAAATACTGGTGGTGGCCAAGGAAATAATAATGGCTCATTAGATAATAGTGGAGGTCAAAGTGGTAATAATGGGCAGCAAAATACTAATGGTGGCCAAAGCAATAATAATGGCTCATTAGATAATAGTGGAGGTCAAAGTGGTAACACTGGGCAGGAAGGTAATAACAATATCAATAATAGTACTAATATTAATGAGAGCACTAATGCTAATGAGAGTATTAATGCTAATGAGAGCATTAATGCTAATGAAAGCTCTAATGCCAATGAGAGTGCTAATGCCAATGAAAGTACTAATGGGCACCTCGAAAAACCTAACCAGAGTTTGATTTCGCAGATAAAATTATCGAAAACTGACCTATTGCCCTGACCACCATGCAGAAAAGAAACGCCATTAAGTATGACCTCCTTGCAGACCAGTATCACCTACAGACGATTGACCAGTTGGTCGACCCTCTGGTCAAGATCGAAACCTGTATAGACTTTGCGCATCTGGCAGCGGAAATCGACCATGTGGTACCACGCCCTGTCAGCAAAAAAGGAGGACGTCCACCATTTCCAACCGAGACCATGGTTCGCATTTTAGTTCTAAAGCGTATCTACAACCTGTCTGACGAGCAGATGGAGTACCAGCTTTTGGACAGAATGAGCTTCAAGCGTTTCTGTGGGTTGCTCCATGCCATCAATATACCTGACCGTACCACTGTGTGGACGTTCGAGAACAGGATCGGTGAAGCTGGTGCTAAAGCCATTTTCGATGGTGTAACCTCACAGCTTTTGAAGAAAGGCTTTATAGCTCGGGGAGGCCAAATCATCGATGCCACCTTGGTACCTGCTCCGAAGCAGTCGTTCACGAAGGACGAAAAGGAGCAACTCAAGCAGGAAGCGATACCTGCTCATTGGAAACCAACCAAGCGGCGGCAAAAAGATTTAGACGCCACGTGGACTAAAAACACGGTAAGAGCCATTATGGCTATAAGCTTTCTGTGAACATGGACAAGAAGTACAAGTTCATCAGAAAAATCGTCACCGATACGGCCAGCACTCACGACAGTCAGCATTTCGAGAGGGTCATCGACAAGGCCAACACCAACCGTAATATCTACGCCGACCGAGGCTATCCCTCTGCGGAACGGGAAGCTTGGCTCAAGGCAAACGGCTATAGGAGCCAGATTCAGCGTAAAGGCCATCGAAATAAACCGTTGTCCAAGACTCAGCAAGGGCGCAACCACCGGATTGCAAAGATTAGGGCACGGGTTGAACATGCATTCGCGGCGATGGAACAAATGGGTAGAAAACTGATCCGTACCATTGGGCAAGTGCGCGCTAATTTTGCCATGACGATGATGGCAGCATGTTACAACCTAAAGCGGTTGGCGTACTTCCAGCGTACCGGCATCTTAGCTTTTTAACGCCCAGAATGGACAAAATGACACTGTCCATGGCAATGGACGGTAGGATTAGTAGCGGGGGGATCAAAAAACATCTAATTATTTAGAGACAAGCCGGAGAGCCATTGAAGATTTCGAGTTTTTCGAGGTGCCCTAATATGAATAGTAGCATTAATACTAATAACAGCACTAATACTAACAGTAGCGCTAATAATAATAGTAGCACTAATAGTAATAAAAGTAGTAATACTAATAAAAGCAGCAATATAAATAAAAGTGGCAATAACAATAATATTAGATTTCACCATCATTATAGTTATTAAAAACAATATCACACTGCTGATAAATATTTATTTATAAAAATTTATGATGATTTTTATGACTATATAAAATATATAGGTAGGTTGATTAATTTAACTTTATTTTATTGTTGAAAAATGAAATCCATTTTGTCAATTATATAATTAAATAATATTTCTAATATTACAATTATATTGTTTGTTAATCGTTATAAAGTTATCTGTTTTGATAGAATCTAATTTTATATAATTATTAATTAAAAGTTTAATTATGTTGTGATATTTTTATTTTAAATCTTATAAATCTATTTTAATAAAGGAGAAAATTATGAGGATTATATTGATAATTATTTTAAACCTTAGCTATATAACTCTTGGTTTTGCTAATATTAATGGTTTACTTGGTTTTGATCCCTTCGGTGGTTCTAGCGCTGATTCTAATGTTTGCAATGCTATTAGTGGACCGCTGACAATAAATGGAAGAGATATTATTGTTCCAAATGATACGCCTGTTGGTACTTTGTTAGCTACCTTCACATCAAGTTCATTTAACACTTATCGTTGTGATGAAAATGTTAAAAATATGGTCAGCGGTGGCAAGCTCTATGGTGAATTTGCAACACTTATAAATGGTATCCGAGTATATAAGACCAATATCGCAGGGATTGGTTATACTCTTGGTGTTCAATCAATGTGTCAAAATATGGCTTTCCCAACTAAAGGTTGGAAAGATCAAATAGATAATATAGATGTTTGTTTGTCGAATAAGGGTTGGGAGCGAATAAATCATAATTTTGAGGTCGGAATCTATAAAATAGGCGCTATTGAAAATGGAGTAGTTGAAAAAAAACAAATTGGCGCAACCATTTTAGCATATAAAGATACCAGTTTATGGGCTAATGAAAATCCAGTGTTTTTGAATAGTTTTAGAGTAACAAAGGTAGATAATGGAGATAAGCTAAATAGCTGTATTCAACATCATAATCAACACAATCATCAACATCAACATCAACATCAACATCAACACAATCATCAACACACTCATCAATATAATTGGCCTAATGATAACAGTATAGATTTTAATAAAAATAATAATGCCAATAATAACTTGAATAATAATGCCAATAACAATGGCAATAATAATGCCAATGATAATACCAGTAAAAACACTAATGATAATGCCAGTAAAAACACCAATGATAATACCAGTAAAAACACCAATGATAATGCTAATAAAAACACCAATGATAATGCCAATAAAAACACCAATGAAAATGCTAATAAAAACACCAATGATAATGCTAATAAAAACACTAATAACAATGTCAATAACAACACTAATAATAATGGTAACAACTCTCAAAATAATGCAAAAAACAATTTTTAATACAAATGACGATATTTTGTCATAGGGGTTTATAATTTTCAAATTTCTATCTAATAGCTAAGAAAAATATTTTTTAATTACTCCATTTTTATATTGTTTCTACTCTGCATTCATAGATTAACTAATGAAATTTAATATTATTTCTTGCTAAATTTCAACTAACAAATTTATTTTTAAAAAATATATTTTAGTAAATTTATTTATAAGTATTAAAAATCAATCACTCAAAATTTACCTTAATAAATGAGGTGCATATGAAGAATATATTATTAATACCTTCTGTTTTATTTAATTTAGCTTATAGTACTTTATCCTTTGCGGGATGTAATGCTATTGGTGGGCCATTAACAATAAATGGAAAAGATATTGTAGTCAATAATGATACGCCTGTTGGTACTTTATTAGCCACTTTTTCCCTAGGCTCAATGCAAACTTATAGCTGCGATAATAATAATACTAACAACATGACTACTGGAGGAAAAATATATGGTGAATTTGCTACATCTATAAATGGTATTAGAGTGTATAAAACCAATATTGCCGGAATTGGTTATTCACTTGGTGTTCAGAGCATGTGTGGCGATGTATATTTTCCGGCTACAGGTTGGAAAAATAATCTAAATAATATTTCGGTTTGTTGGCATAGCCATACCTGGAACCGGATAAACCATAATTTTGATGTCAGGATCTATAAAATAGGACCTACCGAAAGTGGAACTGTTGCCAAGAAACAAATTGGCGCTACTATTTTGTCTTACAACAACACTAATATTTGGGCGAAGGAAAACCCAGTATTTTTAAATGCTTTTGATGTTAAAACAGTAGGTAATAATAATCAGGACGGTAATAATAGCAACCAAGGTAATAATAATGGCAATCAGGGCGGTAATAATAGCAACCAGGGTAATAATAACGGCCATCAAGGCGGCAATAATGGCAACCAAGGTAGTAACCATAACGGCTATCCGGGCAGCAATAATGGCAACCAAGGTAGTAACCATAACGGCTATCCAGGCGGCAATAACGGCAACCAAGGTAATAACAATAACAGCTATCCCGGCGGCAATAACGGCAACCAAGGTAGTAACCATAACGGCTATCCAGGCGGCAATAATGGCAACCAAGGTAATAACAATAGCGGCTATCCGGGCGGCAATAATGGCAACCAAGGTAGTAACCATAACGGCTATCCAGGCGGCAATAACAGTAATCAAAACAATAATAATAATCAGTGGGATAATAATAACCAAGATAATGGTCGTAACCATGTATGGCCTAATGGTGGAAATAATAACCCCAATAGTAATAATTTTTAATTTTGCAATAATGGTTATTAAAATAAATATAAGTGTATTAGTTATAAAACTTTATACTCATCTAAATTATGCAGTACGATATTTTATCATTAGTATATAAAATAGTTTAAATAAAATTTTCAGTTGTAATTTTTCTTATATTAAATATTGAGTTAATTGGTGGGTAAAATTAAATTTAGTCTGATAGAGTTGTTGTTGAACAATATTTTAAAGATATTGATAACAATTTTCCCATTCTGAAAAATTGTATGATTTAATATTTTTTATTGAATAGAAATAAAATTGACAAGTTAATTTCTATAATAATTCTTTTTAGGGAATATATATTTTTATTTTAAAAAAATAATTTACCAAGGATGAGTAATGATTATGTAAAAGCAATTTTAGAAAGGAATATACTTATGAGAAATTTATCTTTAATTATGCTGTTTATTTGTAGTTTGAATTATACCCCATCTGTTTTTGCTCAATGTATTGAGGTTGGTGGGCAAATAAAGGTGGATGGAAGAGATATTATTGTGAAGAATAATATGCCGGTAGGCACATTATTAGGTACGTTCACAACTGATGTAATTAAAACTTATCAGTGTGCTAATGTAAAAAATATAATTACTGGTGCTAGAGTACATGGTGAATTCGCGACATACGGGCACCTCGAAAAACTCGAAATCTTCAATGGCTCTCCGGCTTGTCTCTAAATAATTAGATGTTTTTTGATCCCCCCGCTACTAATCCTACCGTCCATTGCCATGGACAGTGTCATTTTGTCCATTCTGGGCGTTAAAAAGCTAAGATGCCGGTACGCTGGAAGTACGCCAACCGCTTTAGGTTGTAACATGCTGCCATCATCGTCATGGCAAAATTAGCGCGCACTTGCCCAATGGTACGGATCAGTTTTCTACCCATTTGTTCCATCGCCGCGAATGCATGTTCAACCCGTGCCCTAATCTTTGCAATCCGGTGGTTGCGCCCTTGCTGAGTCTTGGACAACGGTTTATTTCGATGGCCTTTACGCTGAATCTGGCTCCTATAGCCGTTTGCCTTGAGCCAAGCTTCCCGTTCCGCAGAGGGATAGCCTCGGTCGGCGTAGATATTACGGTTGGTGTTGGCCTTGTCGATGACCCTCTCGAAATGCTGACTGTCGTGAGTGCTGGCCGTATCGGTGACGATTTTTCTGATGAACTTGTACTTCTTGTCCATGTTCACAGAAAGCTTATAGCCATAATGGCTCTTACCGTGTTTTTTAGTCCACGTGGCGTCTAAATCTTTTTGCCGCCGCTTGGTTGGTTTCCAATGAGCAGGTATCGCTTCCTGCTTGAGTTGCTCCTTTTCGTCCTTCGTGAACGACTGCTTCGGAGCAGGTACCAAGGTGGCATCGATGATTTGGCCTCCCCGAGCTATAAAGCCTTTCTTCAAAAGCTGTGAGGTTACACCATCGAAAATGGCTTTAGCACCAGCTTCACCGATCCTGTTCTCGAACGTCCACACAGTGGTACGGTCAGGTATATTGATGGCATGGAGCAACCCACAGAAACGCTTGAAGCTCATTCTGTCCAAAAGCTGGTACTCCATCTGCTCGTCAGACAGGTTGTAGATACGCTTTAGAACTAAAATGCGAACCATGGTCTCGGTTGGAAATGGTGGACGTCCTCCTTTTTTGCTGACAGGGCGTGGTACCACATGGTCGATTTCCGCTGCCAGATGCGCAAAGTCTATACAGGTTTCGATCTTGACCAGAGGGTCGACCAACTGGTCAATCGTCTGTAGGTGATACCGGTCTGCAAGGAGGTCATACTTAATGGCGTTTCTTTTCTGCATGGTGGTCAGGGCAATAGGTCAGTTTTCGATAATTTTATCTGCGAAATCAAACTCTGGTTAGGTTTTTCGAGGTGCCCACCTATATATTTCAATAAAAAATTAAACATAAATTTTTCAAAGCAATTAACTTATAGTGCAAAATTTTATCAAACTGATAATAGTGTTTCTGCCGGAACGGTTAATGCAACAGCAACATTTACTATTGATTATAAATAATATATTTTTCTTATTAAAGATATTAATATATCGATAAGATAGGGTGATTATTTGATTTTTTAGCGTTTTATATATTTATTTCAACAATAAATTAAAATATTAACTTCACTTTAATTTTATTAAACAGTAATATTTTATTTTTACTAACATTAATAATTTTTATCATTTTACAATAATAACATTTTTAACCTGTTGACAATAAATTACATATTAATAGTTAACAATTGTGTTGTTAGCTTTGTCACAAAAAAATAGCTCTTTTTTTATTTATAACCACTCATTGGATTTATTTAACCGTTTAATATTTTACTTGACCGTTTACATAGAACAAAATCAACCACTACCTCTTCCGATTTATTATATTGAGCATGACAAAGGATATTTTTAACTGTCATGAATTAAAAAACAAATGCTAAAAAGAATAAATAAAAATCATTCTCATTTGACATATTTATTTAACCTAGGAAGAGTTTCTTAAATGAATAAGAATAATATATTAAGGCATATCCCTTGGCTAATATTAGGGATCATTGGTGCTATTTGTTTAGGTGTCGTTGCCCTTAGACGTGGAGAACATATTAGCGCTTTATGGATCATTGTTGCTTCCATTGCCGTTTATTTAATTTCATATCGTTATTACAGCTTGTATATTGCCAAAAAAGTATTACAGCTTGACCCAACTCGCTCAACACCCGCAGTACTTAATAATGATGGATTAAATTATGTGCCAACCAATCGCAATGTTTTATTTGGCCATCATTTTGCCGCCATTGCCGGCGCTGGCCCATTAGTAGGGCCCGTATTGGCGGCACAGGTTGGTTATTTGCCCGGTACACTTTGGCTGTTAGCGGGGGTGGTGCTGGCCGGTGCTGTACAGGATTTTATGGTGTTATTTATTTCATCGCGCCGCAATGCGATTTCTTTGGGGGAAATCGTAAAAAAAGAGATGGGCGTGGTGCCAGGTTCAATTGCATTATTCGGCTGCTTTTTGATTATGATTATCATATTAGCCGTATTGGCGTTAATTGTAGTAAAAGCATTGGCCGAAAGTCCATGGGGAGTGTTTACCGTCTGTTCAACAGTACCGATTGCATTTTTTATGGGTATTTACATGCGCTATATTCGGCCTGGTTGTGTTGCAGAAGTCTCGATTATCGGTGTTATTCTGCTAATTGCGGCTATTTGATTTGGTGGTGTGATTGCTCATGATCCTTATTGGGGACCAGCGTTAACCTTTAAAGATACCACCATTACTTATGTCTTAATTGGTTATGCTTTTATTTCAGCGTTATTGCCAGTGTGGTTGATTTTAGCGCCACGAGATTATTTGGCGACCTTTTTGAAAATAGGCGTCATTGTTGGTTTAGCAATCGGTATTATTATTCTTAATCCAGATTTAAAAATGCCAGCGGTAACCCAATTTGTTGATGGAACGGGTCCGGTTTGGAAAGGGACATTATTTCCTTTTCTATTTATTACTATTGCTTGCGGTGCCGTGTCTGGTTTTCATGCTTTAATTGCTTCGGGAACAACGCCTAAATTATTAGCCAATGAAACCGATGCGCGTTACATCGGTTATGGCGCTATGTTAATGGAATCATTTGTGGCTATCATGGCACTAGTTGCTGCCTCTATCATTGAACCTGGCCTCTATTTTGCCATGAATACTCCACCGGCAGCGTTAGGTTTTACCATGCCTAATTTGCATGAATTAAGTGGCTCCGATGCAGCTATGATTATGGCGCAATTGAAAGCAGTTACAGTACATGCTGCGGCAACAGTCAGCTCTTGGGGATTTATTATTTCGCCAGCGGAAATCTTACAAACAGCTAAAGATATCGGTGAACCTTCTATTTTGAATCGTGCCGGTGGCGCGCCTACACTTGCGGTAGGTATTGCTTATGTGTTCCAGCAAATTATTCCTGCCGCTGATATGGGATTTTGGTATCACTTTGGTATTCTTTTTGAAGCTTTATTTATTTTGACTGCTTTGGATGCTGGCACACGTTCTGGTCGATTCATGTTACAAGATCTTTTGGCTAATTTTATTCCTGTATTGAAAAAAACAGATTCATTAATTGCTGGCTGTATTGCTACTGCTGGTTGTGTTGGTTTATGGGGATATCTACTTTATCAAGGGGTTGTTGACCCGCTAGGCGGGGTTAAAAGTTTATGGCCATTATTTGGTATCTCTAATCAAATGTTGGCCGCTGTTGCGTTAGTATTAAGTAGCGTTATTTTGATTAAAATGAAGCGCACTAAGTATATTTGGGTAACGCTTGTCCCAGCAATATGGCTATTAATATGTACGACATGGGCGTTAGGTTTGAAGTTGTTTAGCTCTGATCCTCAGCTGGAAGGGTTTATCTATTTGGCTCATTCATATCAAGACAAAATAGCAACGGCAACTGCGGTAACAACAGCTCAAAAACTGTCTGATATGCATCATATTGTGATCAATAACTACACCAATGCAGGATTAAGTATTTTATTCTTACTAGTGGTGTATAGCATTATATTCTATGGGCTTAAAATAGCGATAAAAGCCTGGAGAACAGCTAAACGTTCAGATATTGAAACACCATATGTTTCTGTCGCTGAAAGTGATATTAAAATTTCCTCCTCACATTAATTAATATTAAATCCATTGTTCTCCACAAAGTAGGTTATAAGCTTAGGTGGGGTATTTTTGAGGTAATAAATATGTTTAATAATCTTGGACAAGTAGGTAAATATTTGGGGCAGGCGGCACTTATGCTAATCGGTATTCCTGACTATGATAATTATGTTCAGCATATGCGTAATACTCATCCTGAGCAATCTATCATGAGTTATGAAGAATTTTTTCGCCAACGTCAGGCAGCGCGCTATGCTAGTAGTGATAACGGCGGTTTTCGCTGTTGCTAGCCATTATTCAATGGATGTGATAACTGAGGCTTAGCATGACATCAATATCAGTAACAATATTGACCGGCTTTCTGGGAGCAGGCAAAACAACATTGCTTCGTCATATTCTCAATGCAGAACATGGTTATAAAATTGCAGTTATTGAAAATGAATTTGGAGCAGAGTCGATTGATAGTGAGCTTATCGGTGATAATGCCACTCAGATAACAACTTTAAGCAATGGTTGTATTTGTTGTAATCGTTCGAATGAATTGGAAAATACGCTATTAGATTTACTTAATGCTATAGATAACAAGCAATTAGCTTTTGATCGCCTGATTATTGAGTGTACTGGAATGGCTGATCCTGGCCCTATTACGCAAACTTTCTTTTCACATAAAGTTTTATGCCAACGTTTTTTGTTAGATGGCATTATTGCGGTTGTGGATGCGGTACATGCTGAGAAACAGCTAAATCAATTTATTATTGCTCAAGTGCAGATTGGTTATGCGGATTGTATCTTGCTAACTAAAACCGATATTCAAGCAAATAATACCGCATTAATAGCCCGTTTACAGCGTATTAATGCCCGAGCACCTATTTATCAAGTCACCCATGGTGATATGGCGATACAGTCATTATTTAACATAAATGGATTTATGCTTAACGATAAGTTAACTATTTCAAAGCCTATTTTTCGTTTTATGTCCAGCACCCAAAATGCCATTCAATCAATCGTTGTCTATCTTGATCAATTAGTTGAATTGTCGGAACTATCAAAAGTGATGGAGAAGTTATTATGTCGCCATGTTGATAATCTCTTACGTTATAAAGGAATATTGGCGATTAAACATCAGCCCTGCCGATTAATATTTCAAGGAGTTCAGCGTTTATATAGTGCTGATTGGGATCGTGAGTGGCAAAATGGCGAGGCGCGTCAAGGGGTAATGGTTTTTATTGGTTTACATTTACCTGAAGAGGAAATTCGGCAACAATTTGCATTATTAACCGAACGCGTTAATTGATCAGTTATTTTGGGCTACCTTCGTTACTTAAAGACAACAAAGGTAGCAATAATATTAGATATCGAGCCGTTTGGTTTGCCAACGCTTAGAGTGCCAACGCCAGGCATTGGTTAAACCTCGTAGCCATTCATCACATAGAAATCCAAGCCATATTCCTAATAATCCCATTTCCATTTTTAAACCTAAAAAATAGCTGATTGGCAGCGCAATACCCCACATAGAAATAAGTGCGGTGCAAAAGGGAAAGCGGGCATCGCCAGCAGCACGTAAGGCATTCACCATGACAATATTTAGTGTTCTGCCAGGCTCGAGAAAAACAGAAAGCAAGAACAGCGGAAGTAATAACTTTATAATATTGTGATCTTCAGTAATTGCATCCAATAGAGGTATACGAAATAACCAGAAGCAAAATACAATACCAATGGTAATAAAAAATCCCCATTTTAAGCTTTTCAAACCTCGTTGGTATGCATCTTCAAAACGCTTGGCACCGACTAAATGACCCACCATGATTTCATTACCAATACTAAGAGAAATACCAAATAGCATAATAAATAGTGAAAGTTGGAAATAGAGGGTTTGAGCAGCAAGAGAGGTTTCTCCCATTAAACCGATGAAAGCAGAAGCAACCATATAGTGTAAGATCCAGACTAAATTTTCGCCTGCAGAAGGAAGTCCGATATGTAATATTTTATTCAACGTATTTTTTGACCAGTGTAACAGCAAAGAGGGTACAAATTTGATCCTTAGCCCACTGAATAATAAGAAGAAAAGTAATATTATAGCGACTATACGACCGATCGCTGTAGACCAGGCAACGCCAGTTAAGCCATATTGTGGTAAACCAAAAAAACCATATAAAACGATCATATTACCGAGGATGGTGATCAGATTGGCAATAAATGTTACCCACATTGCCGGTTGTGATTTGCCATAAACACGCAAGCAAGCCGCTAATATGATTGAAATTGCTTCTGGTATTAAGCATAAACCAAGAATATGTAAATAAGCGTAACCATAATCCAGCAAATGTGCTGGTGTATTCATGATACCAAGTATCTTATAGCCAAAGAGTAGAATAATGGCGGCACTGATAAAGCCTAATAGGAAATTAAAAGCAATAGAGATATGAATGGCATGACTAGCCTTTTCTTTTTTACCTGCCCCTAAATATTGGGCGATAACAACGCTGCATCCTACACTGATAAAGTTAAATATGGTGATAAAAAGATCAAAAACTTGGTTGCCTACTCCCATTGCGGCTAGATAAGCGGTGGAGACGTGACTAACCATATAAGTATTGATAAGTAATGTCGCAAAATGTAGCAAAACATCAATAAAAATGGGCCAACTTAGCGAGTAAAGTGAACGATTGGTAACATCAGATGAATGCATTATGCACCTTTTTAAATATACAAGAAGATTTTTGGCAAAATAGACAAAAAACAGTTAAATATTTTACACATTTTATTTTTGTATGATAGATGATTAACTATTTATTATATATCGGTCTTTTTTATTTAAATTTTATTAGTTAGATTAAATAGAATGCTTAAGAATTTTCTTTATTTTATAATTTGTTGTTTTGCATTAACAAATTAAGTGATGATATTAATATTAACAAATCTATAGTAACTTATTATTAACAATCATTAATTTGTTGCAAGAGTTCATTTTATAGGCTGGGTATTAATTAAATAATAATTAATAAAAATAAGCCTGTGGTAAATACCACAGGCTCCTGGCGTTAGCGATCAAAAGTTTGGTTGATTTTACAACCTAAAATGGATTAAAAATTATTTTCGTTTTATCGTTTTAAATATTTTTGTAGTTTCAGTAATGGCAGTTTCTGCCGGTAAACGTTCCATAGAACTTGCTCCATAAAAACCGTGGCAATCAGGGCAATTTTGTAAAATATATTTTGCATCTTCAGGTGTCGCAATAGGACCGCCATGGCAAAGTACAATAATATCTTTACGAACAGACTTTGCCGCTGCCGCCCAATCGTTAATCAGTTTTACGCAATCCTCTAACGTGTGAGTTGTTTTGGCACCAATATCACCACCTGTTGTTAATCCCATATGCGTGACGATAATATCAGCACCAGCTTCTGTCATGTTTTTCGCATCGATGGCACTAAAAACGTAAGGCGTTGTTAATAAATCTTTTTTATGGGCTTGACGGATCACATCAACTTCTAACGCATATCCCATGCCTGTTTCTTCAAGGTTAGCTCGGAAATTACCATCGATCAAACCAACAGTAGGAAAATTTTGTATACCGGCAAATCCCATTATTTTTAAAGAGTCAAGATAGGTATCGAATTGGCAAAATGGGTCGGTACCATTAACACCCGCTAATACCGGAGTATTTTTAACCACGGGTAAAACTTCTTTTGCCATTTCCATAACAATATCGTTGGCGTTACCATAAGCAAGTAAACCCGCCAATGAACCTCTACCAGCCATGCGATAGCGGCCAGAATTATAAATCACAATCAGATCAATCCCTCCTTTTTCTTCACATCTTGCTGATAAACCTGTGCCGGCACCGCCACCGATAATTGGTTGACCATGTGAGATCATCATTTGGAATTTTGCTAATAATGATGCGCGTGTTTGTTTCATTTTCATAACTCCAAATTAATTCATTAGTTCTTGGTGCAATTCTATCACTTGATGACCAAATTCTGCTGAATTGATATGATAAGGAGTGATTATCAGTTTTCTGTTAGCTGTGGTTTGGTAGTTTGATTTAAACGCATCAATGAAGGCTTGGTTGGCTTGTGGTGACCAAAAAACGCCATCTTCAATATCTAAGGCGGAAAATCCCCCGGTTGGAATGATAAAAGTAACATCGCCTTGACATTGATTCAGCTTATGCGCAATCCAGACTCCCATCTGATAATTTTCCTCGGCTGTGGTGCGCATTAATGTAACTTGGCTATTATGATGATAAAAATGACGATCTTTATATTTGTCAGGGATGGAGGTTGGACGACCAAAGTTAACCATATCTAATGCACCGCAAGAGATGATACAGGGTGTTTTGGTACGCATGATGGCACCAAAGCGATCTTCATCACAGGCAAGTATGCCGTCAAAAAGGTAATCACAAACTTCCGTGGTTGTTATATCAAGCACGCAATCCAATAATTGGCTATCAACTAGTTTTTCCATTGCTTTGCCACCACTTCCGGTAGCATGAAACACTAAACAATCATAATGGTTATCTAATTTTTGGGTTAACTGTTGGACACAGGGTGTTGTTACCCCAAACATAGTTAGCGCCAGAGTTGGTTTATTTTTGTTTTCATCTTCATCAGCAGAATTAAAAAGTACCGCACCTGCGATTTGCGCAGCGGCATTTTTTAAAATTTTACGGGAGATAGTATTCAGGCCAGAAATATCTGTAACTGAGTACATTATGGAGATATCACTGGCACCGATATAGCCTGAAACATCACCAGATGCCATCGTCGAGAGCATTAACTTTGGAATACCGATGGCAAGAGACTGCATTGCGGGTGTAATAAGTGCTGTTCCACCTGAACCACCTAATCCAAGAATAGCTAAAACATCTTTTTGTTGTGAGAGATATTTCTCAAATGCGATTGCCATAGCTGCGATAGCTTTTCCTCTATCTTGGCTAAAGATAGCTTCTCTTCCTAAAGGATGATAGCTGGCAATAGTTTCAGCACTAATATCCGTTTTATTATTCAAATTGTTAGGATTAGTACTTAAATCAATAATACGTACCGCTAAGCCAGTTTTTTTTATAAGTTGACTAACATAATAAGTTTCGATTGCCTTGGTATCGAGTGTTGCGGCAATGTAGATATAGCTTTGCTGTTCCTTCATCATAAATCCTTGATTGTTTGCTGACTTGGATGGGAGTATTATAGGCGCAAAAAAAGTAAGCGATCATTTATGCTTTTTATAAATTGAGATATTAGTCTCAATTTATTTTTAACTCTTTAGCATTATATTGTTTTTTTATGCAGTAAATTCTAATTATAAAAGTTATCGTAAAGGTGACGTTTAAATCCATTTTGGTTAGTAATAAAGGATAAATTTTATGACGTCAATTGATTTTACTTCACAATATACTGGCACCAGGAAACGAACTTTTAACCGATTAATTTCTACCGCATTGAGCTTGTTTGAAGATGGAAAATTGCCTTCTGTTTCTGAAGTTGCCTCGCATGCTGATGTTTCGAGAGCGACAGCTTATCGTTATTTTCCAACTCACAGTGATCTAGTTTCCGCCATTGTGAGTGAAAGCTTGGGGCCTATTTTAACTTGGTTGCCTGATAGCCAAAAAACTGAAGAACGGATCCAAGAATTATTGTTATTTGCCTATCCGAGGATGTTTCAATATGAAGGGGCGCTTAGGGCAGCATTACAAGTATCTTTGCAGCAATGGGCGGCAGCTCGCTCATCAACAGTAAAAGTAGAAAAACGTTTAGTTCGGGGACATCGGAAAGATATTTTGGCGATGATTGTTGAACCTATGAAGGATGATTTTTCCCCTGAAATTATTGAGAAAGTGAAGAGATCGTTTTCCCTTATTTATGGTTCTGAAGTCTTTTTGGTAATGAAAGATATCTGGAATATGGACAATGCGGAGGTAATAAAAATTAACCAATGGATAGCAACAGCGATTTATAATCAAGCCATAAAAGATAATGAAAAAAGCCAATAGGTCTGTTTGTTAGCCAGTAATATTCATTTAGTGTGCCATAAGTTGCTAAAGTAAAAAATTGATATCAACACTGAATGGAGTCGTATGATTAGTGGATAAGAATCTACTTTCGATCCACTAATCGTTATAAATTATAATTCTGGCAAATTACGGCCGTAATAAATCTCTTGCATCTCTTTTTTCAACAGATAAGTAATCTGTTTTTTTTCCTCAACAGCCAGCTGTTCTGCGGTTGTATTAAACAAATAGTTATTCAGATTAAGCTCAAAGTTTTTTAGCATCATTTTAGTATGGAAAAGATTTTCCTGATAGAGGTTAACATCTATCATATGGTACTGAGACTGAAATTCTTCTGGCATATAATTTTGGATGGAATTGATTTCGTGATCAATATAGAGTTTGATGCCATTAACATCGCGCGTAAAACCACGAACACGATAATCAATAGTAACAATATCTGATTCAAGTTGATGGATAAGATAGTTAAGAGTTTTTAATGGCGAAATTACGCCACAAGTGGAAACTTCGATATCCGCTCTAAAAGTGCATATACCATCCTCTGGATGGCTTTCTGGGTAAGTGTGAACACAAATATGACTTTTATCCAGATGAGCAACAATAGAATCGGGTAATGGCCCCGGATTTTCGGTGTTGTCTACATCTTTGGGATTGGTTGAATTTTCACTGATCAAAATGGTAACGCTGGCACCTTGAGGCTCATAATCTTGTCGGGCAATATTCAAGATATTGGCGTCAATGATAGAGCAGGTTTCGGTAAGGATTTCAGTCAGGCGTGTTGCATTATATTGTTCATCAATATAAGCCAAATAACTATGGCGATCTGCTGCTGTTTTGGCATAACAGATATCATATATACAGAAACTTAGGCTTTTAGTTAAATTGTTAAAGCCATGTAATTTCAATTTTTGCAATTTATTTCACCTCCTATTGAGTAAAACTAAACTTTTTTAGCGAGTAAATCCAGTAAGTACTGTGGTAAAGCGAAGCTGGCAAGATGCAGTGCTGGTGTATAATAGCGACAAATAATTTCTGCTTTTTTAAAACGGTTTTCCAATATTTGCAAGGGTATTTGACGTAATTTTGTTGTTTGACTTGCCCAGGCAAAGGTCATCATGCCGCCATAGTAAGACGGTATAGCGGCTTGATAAAAGCTGCAATCATTAAAGTAATTAGATAGTTTTTGATGACTATTAATTACTTCATCTTGTTGCAAGAAACAAACACCATTTTGCGCAACTAAAATGCCATTTTCATTCAGGCAGTTGACACATCCTTGGTAAAAATCTGAGGTAAATAGCCCTTCTCCTGGTCCGATAGGATCGGTGCAATCAGAAATAATAAGGTCAAATTTTTGCTGGGTTGTCTTAACGAAATTGACGCCATCATCAATGACCAATTTAAAACGCGGATCGTTATAAGCACCTGCATTATGATTGGGTAGATATTGGCGACAAAATTCCACTACACCCGCATCAATTTCAACCATAGTAATGTTTTCTAAATATTGATGGCGACATACTTCACGTAACATTCCTCCATCACCACCGCCAATTATTAGTACTTTTTTAGCGCAGCCATGGGCAAATAGAGGGACATGAGTCATCATTTCGTGATATATAAATTCATCCCGTTCAGTTGTTTGTACTACGCCATCAAGAGCCATAATCCGCCCCATCTCAGCATTCTCAAAAATAATCAGATTTTGGTGAGCTGTTTTATTATGGTACAGTATATTATCGATAGTAAAATATTGACCTACATTTTGGTGGAGTGTTTCGAGCCAAATTTCTTTTTTTGACATACTTGTCTTTTCCTTTCTAACAGAGTTAAAAAAGCGCAGCTAATAATTTGTTTCGTTTCAATGGTCAGCTAGAAATTTCTTATCTAAATGGACGAAAGAAAGTATTTATTTTACATAGGCAAATAGTGCTAAAGCGTCATTGGCAAGCACCCGGCATTTCTTTTTACGAGGGATAGGGATTTTTTTTAAGTCATCATAACGCTCTTCATTTAATTTTGCCATGGCACTTTTGTCGTAATTACTTATATCCCAATGATTACTCTGGGCAAAATAGAAGATTGCTCTTTCAATTTCACGATCAGGAATTTGTGAGTAACCACAATCATGCTTTAAAAATATATAAACAGCTGTTAAATCAGCTAGATTTTCTGTTTCATTGATTGATAGGGAAAATGCTTTGGTTGAAAAAGCAAACCAAAAAAGCAGAGTTATATGTGAAATAAAAATAATTTTACGCATTCAGTTATTTGTATAATTTAAATATCAATTTATTCTATTAATAGTTATAGCACTATTAAGTATACTTTTTTTAGCAAAACTAGATAAATATATTGTCATAGTAGATAAAAATATTGGCTTGACCTTCCAGTAAGTGGAACCTCTATATTTTAGTGAAATTATCTATTTTCTACCATTTCACTTCTATACCTTATCTTATTAGGGTCTAATAATAAAGGAGCAAGCTATGTTGCGTCGGGATTTTATGAAACTGGCAGCGGCAATCGGTTCAGTAAGCTTATTACCAACCTGGAGTCGCGCTGCATTATCTGCAACTCAATATCCTTCTTTACCTATTCCACCATTATTATGGCCTGATAATCATGGCAAAATTAAGATCCGGGTTACGCAAGGTAAAACGCAATTTTTACCAGCAAAATCAGCGCTAACATGGGGTTATAATGGATCGTTATTAGGACCAGCTATTAAGCTTAAATCAGGCCAGCGTGTCACTATTGATATTGATAATCAGTTATCCGAGGCTACCGCATTGCATTGGCACGGACTAAAGATCCCCGGCGAGGTTGATGGTGGCCCTCATTCAATAATTAAACCAAATGCGGTGAGGAGGGTTAATTTTATGGTTAACCAGCCTGAGGCAACTTGTTGGTTTCATCCGCATCCTCATGGCAAAACGGGTTATAAAGTTGCCATGGGGTTGGCGGGTTTAGTATTAATTGAGGATGAGAACAGCCAATCACTCAAATTGCCAAATCAATGGGGCATTGACGATATTCCGGTCATTTTGCAGGATAAACGTTTAAATAGCGCAGGGCAGATAGATTATCAGCTTGATGTAATGAGTGCCGCTGTTGGCTGGTTTGGTAACACTATGTTGACTAATGGCGTTGTATTACCTAGACATTCAGCCCCTAAGGGTTGGTTACGTTTACGTTTTCTTAATGGTTGTAATGCCAGAAGTTTAAATTTGGCAACTAGTGATGGACGTAAAATGTATGTTATTGCTAGTGATGGTGGATTGTTAAATGAACCTGTTGCAGTCGATCAATTACCGATGATAAGTGCCGAACGCTTTGAGGTATTGATAGATGCCTCAAATGGTAAAGCGTTTGATATTGTTACATTGCCAGTCAAACAAATGGCTATGACACTCGCACCTTTTGATCAACCGCTGGCCTTATTGCATATTGAGCCCGGATTGAACGCGAGAGCCACTTTTTTACCTGATAGCTTAGCTTCTATTGCCTCATTGCCTGATTTGGCTGGTATTAAACAGCGTCAATTGCATTTAATGATGGATGCCCGTTTAGATATGCAAGGGATGATGGCGCTTAGAAAACAGTATGGTGAGCAGGCTTTGGCGGGTATGAATATGCATGGCCATCACAATATGATGAATAGCAACGGCGATCATCCTATGCATAATAGTCATCAGAAAGGCAAAGTCATGAATCAACCCTTCGATTTTCAGCATGCCAACAGTATTAATGGCCGACCTTTTTCAATGCATGAATTGGCATTTAATGTTGTTAAAGGTCAATATGAACGCTGGCTCATTTCTGGTCGTGGTGACATGATGTTACATCCTTTTCATATTCATGGAACCCAATTTCGGATCCTTAGCGAGAATGGTCAAGCAGTGGCTCCTCACCGACAAGGGTGGAAAGATACTGTACGAGTTGATGGCGATATCAGTGAGGTGCTAGTAAAATTTGATCATGTAGCAACCCAAGCACATCCTTATATGGCACATTGTCATTTGTTAGAGCATGAAGATACCGGCATGATGGTCAGTTTCTCGGTTAGCTAAGATATTAACTATTTTATTTATGTTGTTAATCAATATTGAGTGAGGGCATTTTATCGCGTCTTTATTGTCCTTATGTTAGAATCTACGGTTTTTACTTCCATGAATGCCTAAAGTTATGAAACAAATTGTAGAAGTCATGATCTCAGAAGCGGATGTTAAACAACGTATTGATGAGATGGCAAAAGAGATTGTTAAACATTATAAACCATTGCAAGATGAGTTGGTGTTGGTTGGTCTTTTGAAAGGCTCTTTTATTTTTATGGCTGATTTATGTCGTAAAATTGATATCCCGCATGAAGTCGATTTTATGACGGTATCAAGTTATGGCAATGGAATGACTTCAACTCGCGATGTGAAAATTATTAAGGATCTGGATGAAGATATTCGCGGCAAGCATGTTCTGATTGTTGAGGATATTATTGATTCGGGTAATACACTCAAAAAAGTCCGTGAAATTTTAGAATTACGTGGTCCTAAATCTGTCGCTATTTGTACGTTATTAGACAAACCTTCTCGACGTGAAGTAGAGGTTCCTGTTGAATGGACTGGTTATGCTATTCAAGATGAATTTGTTGTTGGTTATGGTATCGACTATGCGCAGCAATATCGACATTTACCCTATATCGGGCATGTTATTTTACTAGACGATTAAACAGTAGTGTTATTTATTGGCTGAAAAAATCGAACTAACGTTCGATTTTTTGCGGTGTTTATTTTTGCTGGTTTAATTTAGCAATAGCTTGTCGATAAGTGAGTTCAAGTTGTTCACGGCTATTAGCGGTCACATCAAGATCATTGAGTCTGCCATTATTTATACCATAGACCCAGCCATGAATGATGACGTTTTGGCTGCGTCGCCAGGCAGATTGTATTATTGTTGAATGACCAAGATTATAAACTTGCTCGATGACATTGAGTTCACATAAACGATTTGCCCGTTCTTGCGGAGCCAGTTCACCTAAAATTGAGCTATGTTTAAACAAGATATCACGCACATGCAGTAGCCAGTTATTAATTAGGCCCTGTTCAGTATTATCAATTGCAGCTTCAATACCACCACAACCATAGTGACCACAAATGATAATGTGTTCAACCTTTAGTACGTCAACAGCATATTGGATAACAGATAGGCAATTTAAATCAGTATGTATCACCAAATTAGCGACATTGCGATGGACAAATAGATCGCCTGGTGCTGCTTTAATTAATTTTTCGGCCGGAACCCGGCTGTCAGAGCAGCCTATCCACAGAAAATGTGGATTTTGAAATTTTGCTAATTCTTTAAAAAAAGAGGGATTTTCTTTGGTTACCGATTCTGACCACTGTAGATTGTTTTCAAACAGTTGTTTAATTTTTTTCATCATAATTCACGTGGATTAGTTATGTTTAACTGCGATAATAATCATATACAAGATCAATTTATTTTTTAATATTTACTAGCTGTTAGTTATAGTTTAATTGAAAAAGATTGCTAATGGTGTGATTTATTATCATGTATGGAATAAAAATAGATAAGAAAGGTTTTTTATGACTTATGCTTTAGAACTGCTTCAGCTTACAAAAACCTATCCTGGTGGTGTGAAAGCATTAACCGGCATTGATTTACAGGTTGAGGTAGGTGATTTTTATGCCTTATTAGGACCTAATGGTGCGGGTAAGTCAACGACAATTGGTATTATCAGTTCGTTAGTCAATAAAACGAGCGGTAAAGTGAGAGTGTTTGGTTATGATCTCGATAAAGACGTGGTGAATGTTAAGCGTCAATTGGGATTAGTGCCACAAGAGTTTAATTTTAATCCGTTTGAAACGGTATTACAGATAGTGCTGAATCAAGCCGGTTATTATGGGGTTCAGCGTTCCTTAGCCTTGTCTCGGGCAGAAATGTATCTTTCTCAACTGGCTTTGTGGAATAAACGTAATGAGCCTGCGCGAGATCTCTCCGGTGGCATGAAACGGCGTTTAATGATTGCTCGCGCATTAATGCATCAACCAAAGTTATTAATTTTGGATGAGCCAACCGCAGGGGTCGATATTGAGCTGCGCCGTTCAATGTGGAGTTTTTTAAAGACTTTAAATGCGCAAGGCACCACCATTATTTTAACGACCCATTATCTGGAAGAAGCAGAAATGTTATGTCGTAATATTGGTATTATTCAATATGGAGAATTGATTGAGAATACCAGTATGAAAAAACTACTCAATCAGTTGGAGTCAGAGACGTTTATTTTTGATTTGGCGCCAAAGAGTCCTATTCCTACATTAGATGGTTATAAATTCAGGCTGGTGGATACTTCAACACTAGAAGTCGATGTATTTCGAGATCAAGGCCTGAATGGTTTATTTAGCCAATTTTCTAAGCAAGGAATACAGATAACCAGTATGCGTAATAAGGTAAATCGTTTGGAGGAATTATTTGTTGGTTTAATGAATAAACAGCATCCACTATCGATAAAGCAAGGGGAAAATAGATGACTCAGCTCTACTGGGTGGCGATGAAAACTATCTGGATCAAAGAAATAACACGTTTTGCGCGTATTTGGGTACAAACTTTACTACCACCAGTGATCACTATGTCACTCTATTTTATTATTTTTGGTAGTTTAATTGGTTCAAGAATTGGTAATATGGATGGCGTGAATTACATGCAGTTTATTGTTCCTGGTTTGATTATGATGTCGGTGATCACTAACGCTTATGCTAATGTTTGCTCTTCTTTTTTTGGTGCAAAATTCCAAAAAAGCATTGAAGAATTGCTGGTTGCACCAGTTCCTACCCATATTGTGATAATTGGTTTTGTTGGCGGAGGGGTTGCTAGAGCGGTATTGGTTGGTCTTTTTGTCACTCTGGTTTCGCTCTTTTTTGTCCCATTACATATTTATTCATTATGGGTGGTAATTATTACTGTATTAATGACAGCAATTTTATTCTCATTAGCTGGATTGGTGAACGCGATATTTGCCAAAACATTCGATGATATTAGTATTATTCCTACCTTTGTCTTAACACCATTAACGTATTTAGGTGGTGTTTTTTATTCTTTGTCACTTTTGCCTGAATTTTGGCAAATGGTATCTAAGCTTAATCCGATTGTCTATATGATCAGCGGGTTACGTTATGGATTTCTTGGCATTAGCGATGTTGAATTATCTATTACCTTATCGGTGTTAGTGATTTTCATTGTTATCTTATATGCCATAACTTGGTACTTAATTGAAAAAGGACGAGGATTAAGAACGTAATTACTAGTGCACAGTGCGATAAATATATAAGGAATTGCGCTATTTTTTAGCGCTTCCGCTGCATTATCTTTATGTTGCTGTCATGGTTTTTGTTTTTTCTGATAATGTTGGTTAGTTTTATAGATAATGGTAAAAGTTTATGATGGTGAGTCGTGTGGCAGGGGTAAATAAAAATAATAAAAAATTTAGTTTAATTTTAAGGTGTCGAAACAGATAGTAGCTTATCTATTTCCATAGTAATTTGTTTTTTATTATAATTTGAATTTAATTTTTTAACTGTAAAACGTTTATAAACGTCGATTATTGGTTTTATTTTAAAAACTATCTGTTTTTTATTTTATGCTGTTAATTTTTTTATTATCAGCTGGTGAGTATTTAAAATTGTTACACCAACATAAGTTAACTCCAACTCTTTTTTAATAACGGCATAGTATAATGGCAACCATTAATACCTTTGCTGTTACCAGATAATAATCATTTTTTTTTGAAAATTTTTCATTTAAATCTCATTTTAGTTACCTATTTATTTTTTCTGACAATATTAGTTGTACACAACTAATGTTTTATTACCTACGGTTACTAATCGTGTTCAATTTTAAAATGGAAGTTTATTTTTTAAGTTATGCAGTGTTTAATTTACGGTAACAATTTCATTATTAATGAAATTTTGTTATTAAATATTACGATCGATATATAGCTTGCCCATAGCCAATTGAATCATTGGCTAAATTACCATAAAGTCAGTTCATTTTTAGCAACCTGCTGCAATCTATCACTGAGTAATTCACCATCCGGAAAGCGTAGCTGAGGGGCAATTTCTGCTAAGGGATAAAGCACAAATTCTCGTTCTTTAAGGCCATAATGAGGGATAGTTAAATGCGTTGTCTGAATAACCTGTTGGCCATATAACATAATATCTAAATCGAGGGTTCTTGGCCCCCAACGATCGGCTTTACGCACTCTAGCATGCATTAATTCAATCGATTGAGTATGTTTAAGTAGGGTTTCGGGCAATAACTCAGTATCTAACGCGATAACGGCATTGAGATAGTCAGGCTGATCTTGTGGCCCCATCGGTTTAGAGCGATAGAAAGAAGAAACGGCAATTGGTTTGGTATTTGGTAATTGCTGCAATTCTCTAATGGCACTTTGTACTTGTTGTAAGGGGTCATCTAGATTGCTGCCAATGGCGATATAAACACGTTGCATATTTAATTAACTCTGTTGTTTTTTATTGGTTTACGATTGGTGTGATTTCGACGACGTGTGATTTCGACGACGTGTCCAGTTACGACGATGAGTCGGGATACTTCCTAGCTCTGAGATCATTTCATGCTGTAGGTTATTATTGGCTTGTTGAAACTCAGCCCACCAATGAGCCAGTTCTTCTAATTCACGTCGTTGTTCTACGTTGGCGCGTAGCTCCAGGAGATCAAACGCTGCGCGAAATTTTGGATGTTCAAGTAGCTTATCTGCTTTTTTCCCTTGGCGCCGTGGTAGTCGCAATTGTAGCTGCCAGATATCGCGCATTGTTGAAGTAAGCCGTTTAGGGATAGCGATAGAACGGCATTGTTCATCGAGGATATCATTCATTGCGATCGCAAAGGCTTCGTAATAGGGTAAGCCACTTTCCTGAGAAAGCCTTTCGGCATGTTCTACCAGTGGATACCATAACATGGTAGCAAATAAGAATGCAGGATTAACGCGTTTATTATTTTTTATTCGATAATCAGTATCTTGCAGCACCTGATTAATGATAAGTTCCATCGGTGAATCATCATTGGCGGTGAAGTGTCGTTCAACTAACGGAAACAATGATTGAAAGAGACTATAACGCCTTAATTGTTGATAGGTTTGATAACCTTGACCAGTTTGAAGTAATTTGAGCGACTCTTCAAATAGACGTGCTGATGGAATGTCTTTTAATAAAAATGCCAGTTGTGGAATAGGTTTGGCAGTTTCAACATCAATTTGCATATTCAGTTTGCAGGCAAACCGAATAGCGCGTAGCATCCTAACGGGATCTTCTCGATAACGGATTTTTGGATCACCTATTAGGCGAATAGTGCCATTTTTTAGATCCTCAAATCCACCAACATAATCGCGTAGGGTAAAATCGTTAATTCGGTAATATAGGCTATTGATGGTAAAGTCGCGTCGAATGGCATCGTCTTCAATGTTACCAAAAATATTATCTCGCAGTAACATACCACTTTGTGCCTGGTGAGCCATATCCTTATTATTAGTATCAGTTTGTTCATGAGAACCACGAAAAGTAGCAACTTCGATGATTTCATAACCAAACATGATATGCGCTAAACGAAAACGGCGTCCGACTAGACGACAATTACGAAATAATTTGCGAATTTGTTCAGGTGTTGCATTTGTAGTAACGTCGAAGTCTTTAGGTTTTTTACCTAATAGTAAATCTCTGACGCTACCACCGACCAGATAGGCTTCATAGCCAGCATTATTTAGACGATAAAGCACTTTCAGTGCATTGTCACTGATGTCTCTTCGCGAAATAGGATGCTTATCGCGCGGAACTATGGATATTGAAGTATTTATAGCAGAATCGGGTGTCTGTTTATCTGCTAATTGAGCACTTTTAATGATTTTTGTACTCCGATATCTTTTTGTTAGTAAAGCTTTTACCTTAGTTTTGGACCTAGTGTCAGTCTCAGAACTATCATAAGATTTCTGTTTACTTCGATTATTCTTTTCTTCTCGTATCAATAAATTACGACAGAAATTGGCTACCCGGGTAAAAATAATACACCTCGATATCTAATGCGATTTTAGTTAAAAAAATAAATACTAATAATTAATCATATCTTATAGGATTTTTTTTGAGAATGCCTAAGTAGGATAAAAATTACTAATTAATCATAATAGGTAACAATTCTCCTGCCTGGTTGGATGCTATCTAATTGCCAATTTTGTACAGCCTGGCTAAGTAATTGTTCAGTACTAAGGTCTTGCCAATTAATAATAGTTGTTTGTGATAAAAAATTTAGTGCATCAACTAAAATAGGCCTCGGATCGTTCATCGGCAGCGGCGGGGTATGATTTTGTTTAGAAAGTTTATTATGAGAACGATTTAATACTAGTGGTAAATGCACATAATCGGGTTGCGGAAAAGCCAGATAGCGATAGAGAGAAATTTGTCTAACGGTTGGCGCAATGAGATCCGCACCACGAACAACTTCGGTAATACCTTGGTCGTGATCGTCAATAACGACAACCAGATTATAAGCAAATAAATTATCTTTTCGAACAATAATGAAATCTTCTTCTGCCAGAGAGCAAGGCGCTACATAGTCACCTTGTAATTGATCATAAAAACTATACACCGGTTTTGACTGTATTATCCTCAAAGCTGCGGCAGAACAAGATAAACCAAGATTGCGACAATGAGCGTCGTAATAACCACCAATAGTATTAATACGTTGGCGGGTACAGCGACAGTAATAGCAGCCATGGCACTGCTTTAGCTGAGTTAAAATGTCACAGTAAATATCATGGCGTTGTGATTGATAGATTATTTTACCATCCCAATGTAAGCCATAATGGTCTAAAGTTTTTAAAATGTGAGAAGCTGCACCCGGCACTTCTCTAGTGGTATCGATGTCATCGATCCTAACATACCACTTTCCTTGCTTTTTTTTAGCTTGTAGGTAGCTACCAAGCGCAGTAACTAACGAGCCAAAATGGAGATCACCTGTGGGTGACGGAGCAAAGCGTCCAATATAAGGTGGAATGTTAGTAATTATTGAATTACTCATTTATTTCAAAAGGATACGGTACACTTTTGTGTACCGTATTTTTATGGTGTAAGATTATTGGCTAACCCGCCATCTGTTTTTCACGCATTTCAGCTAATGTTTTGCAATCAATGCATAAATCAGCTGTTGGACGAGCTTCTAAGCGGCGGATACCAATTTCAATCCCACAGCTTTCACAATAACCAAAATCTTCATCATCAACTTTTTTTAGCGTCTTCTCGATTTTTTTAATCAACTTACGTTCGCGATCGCGATTACGTAACTCAAGGCTAAATTCCTCTTCCTGTACCGCTCTATCAACGGGATCAGGGAAATTTGCCGCTTCATCCTGCATATGAGTTACAGTGCGGTCGACTTCATCTCTGAGTTGATTGCGCCATGTTTCGAGAATGCGCTTAAAATGTGCCAATTGGGCATCGTTCATGTACTCTTCGCCAGGCTTTTCTTGGTAAGGATCTACCCCAGCGATGGCGAGAATGCTTAAGGACGAGGTTTTAGGTTTTTGCCCTTCTTGCATAATGCTTCTCCTACACACGCAATATTCAAAAGAACCCCTCAAGGGGGAAAAACTAAGGCCGCTATAAATAACAGAACACTCTAAACTTGGCAATGGTTCTTACAATTCGTTTTACTGTACCAGGGTGATGCGCGTGTTATCTGCCTTAATTTGTATGTAAAACGAATTTTGCCTAAAAGAATATAATAGCTTGGTTTATTGAATAAATGGTATTTTTTTATCCATTGCTAGCCCTTTTTCTGATATTTTAATCTGATAGCAGAGTATTTCAATACCAACATTTGTTGCTTGCTGTAAGAGCGCAGCATATTGACAATCAATATGGCTTGCAACGGACATTTTCTTTATACCAGTATGAAGTACGGCAAAGAACAAAACTGCTCTTTCGCCTCGTTCGGCTATCAAGGATAGTTCACGTAAATGTTTTTGCCCTCTTATTGTAACAGCATCAGGAAAATAACCGATATTGTTTTCTAGTAAGGTGACTGATTTTACTTCAATATAGCAATTAACTTGCTGTTTTTTCTTTAGAAGGAGATCGATTCGACTATTTTCGTCGCCATATTTCACTTCCCGGCTAATGTTATCATAATCGGATAATTCCGGAATTTTATTTTCAGTTATAAATTGACTAATTAAATCATTTGCTCGATGAGTATTAACACAAATCCAATCGCCAGTTTGTGTTTGTGTCAGTTCCCAGCTATGTGGATATTTTCGCTTAATATTATTAGATGTTGAGTACCAAATTGTATCTCCGGGGGTTGCACAGCCTGTCATGGCACCTGTATTGGCGCAATGAATGGTTAGTAATTTACCTGCTGGTGTAATAACATCAGCAAGAAAACGTTTATAACGCTTTACTAATTGGGCTGATTCTAGTGGCGGGAACCAATACATTGCTAGCTACTCCGGTTGTGATAGACACGGCTAAAGGCAAAGCAATGCTACAATATTTGGCACTAAAAGTTAATAATTGTTGCTTTTTCATATAAATTAATGGATAGATAGTGTTCATTTAGTAAGATAGTGGTAATAATGTTATTATCAGAGTATAAAACTGCTATTTAGCGGATTTTTATTATTTAATTATGATAAAAATGCTATTTTAATGAGATATATGAAAGAAATATCTGTAAGTTATGATTAAACTCTTGGGCTAAAAATAAACTAATAGTAAATAAAGATTGATTTTATACCATGCATGACAAAGATAATTATGAACCCATTGGGCGCAGATCTAAGAAAAAGCCCACTGGTAAAAAATCAAAATCTCATCAAAATAATCGGTTAGATAACTATGATTATGAGTATGAAGATATTGATGACAACGAGGAAGAAGAACTAATGGCAAGTAAAGACAATAAGTCTCGGCCACCTAAAGATAGATGGCGTTGGTTTTGGTTGTTTGTCAAAATTGCCATAGTCTTGGCATTGTTAGTTGGTGTCTATGGTATCTATTTATATCAGAAAATCAGTGATCGTCTTGATGGTAAAGTTTGGGATCTACCGGCTGCAATTTATGGCCGAATGGTTAATCTTGAACCGGGGATGAATTACAGTAAAGAAGAGATGATTCGATTATTAGATGGCATGCAATATCGCCAGGTAAATAAAATTACTTTACCCGGTGAGTATATTGTTAAAGATAACACGATAGAAATGTTACGCCGGCCATTTTCCTTTCCTGATCAAAGAGAAGAACAGATTTTAGCTAAATTAAGTTTTGATCATGCTCGGCTCACCAATATTACTAATATGGAAAATGGGCGTTCGTTTGGTTTTTTTCGACTAGATCCTAAACTTATCACTATGATGCAATCGGCGAACAATGAGCAACGCTTAGTCTTGCCGAGAGAAGATTTTCCTGATTCTTTAGTCAAAATATTACTTGAAACTGAAGACCGACATTTTTATGAGCATGATGGGGTAAGTATTTATTCTATTGGGCGTGCGGTTATTGCTAATTTAATGGCTGGTAAGACGGTTCAGGGTGGCAGTACGCTAACTCAACAATTAGTTAAAAACTTATTTTTAAGTAATGAAAGAACGTTAATACGTAAAGCTAATGAAGCTTATATGGCGATTTTAATGGATTCTCGCTATAGCAAAGAACGTATTCTTGAACTTTACTTAAATGAAGTTTATTTAGGACAAAGCGGCGATGACCAAATTCGGGGTTTTCCCCTTGCTAGCCTCTACTATTTTGGTCGTCCAATCGATGAGCTGAGTATTGATCAACAAGCGTTATTAGTTGGTATGGTGAAGGGAGCATCACTATATAACCCATGGCGTAATCCTAAATTGGCGCTAGAACGTCGTAATTTAGTGTTAAAGCTATTGGAAACGCGCGAAATTATCGATCATGAAATGTATAATATATTGAGTGCTCGTCCTTTAGGCGTTAAACCAAGAAGCGGTGTTTTGACACCTCAACCCGCTTTTATGCAGCTCGTTCGGCAAGAATTAGTTGAAAAATTGGGCGATAGAGTAAATAACCTTTCTGGAGCTAAAATTTTTACTACTTTAGATCCAGTCTCGCAGCAAGCGGCTGAAAATGCCGTTGAACAGGGGATAGCTGATTTACGTAAAACACGTAAGTTGCCTGATCTGGAAGGCGCGATGGTAGTTGTTGACCGTATTAATGGTGAAGTGCGCGCTATGGTCGGTGGCTCACAACCACAATATTCTGGTTTTAACCGAGCTTTAAATGCTCGCCGCTCAATTGGTTCACTGGCTAAGCCGTCAACTTATCTTACCGCATTAAGTGAACCAGACCGTTTTCGTTTAAATACTTGGGTACCTGACGAGCCGATTAGCGTCAAATTTGATAATCAAATATGGGAACCGAGAAATTATGATCGCCGTTTTCGGGGACAGGTCATGTTGATTGATGCTTTGGCCAGCTCGCTGAATATTCCGACGGTGAATGTTGGCTTGAGTGTTGGCTTGGATCAGGTTAGTAAAGTATTAGTAAGTCTTGGTGTGCCAAGTGATGCGATAGAAAAAGTGCCGGCAATGTTATTAGGTGCCTTGAACTTAACGCCGATGGAAACGGCGCAAATGTTTCAAACCATTAGTGGCGGCGGCAATCGAGCGGCATTATCGGCATTACGCTCCGTGATTGATGGTGATGGCAATGAACTTTATCAAAGTTATCCATCTGCAGAGCGGGCAGTATCTCCGCAGGCAGCTTATCTAACACTTTATGGTATGCAACAAGTGGTTGAGCGCGGAACATCTCGTTCATTAATGAATAAATTTGCTCAATATCACTTAGCCGGTAAGACCGGAACAACAAATGATCTACGCGATAGTTGGTTTGCTGGTATCGATGGTAAGGAAGTGGCAATTGCTTGGGCTGGTCGTGATAATAATGGTCCGACAAATCTTACTGGTGCAAGTGGTGCATTACATCTATATCGTCGTTATTTAGAAAATCAGACTCCATTGGCATTGGATAATCGCTCTCCCGATGGAATTATGGAGATGCGAGTGAATATCGATGGCAGTTTTAACTGCGCAGGTGGTGGAGATCGTATTTTGCCAGTATGGACAGAGGATCCTCAAGCATTATGTCAGCAAGGGGTACAAGTATTGAAGCCAAACCTGAACTTAAATGAACAGCAGAGCAAAAGTAATGATGCACCTGCTTGGGTGAAAGAGATGTTTGGACAGTAATAAAAATCTAGTAAACCAGCGCTATGGTAAAAAATTAGCGCCGGTTTTTTTATGGCTTAATAAATGATCAGTTCATCTTATTAAAAGCATTTTCTGCTGCTTTAATTGTGCGATCAATATCTTCATCACTATGCGCAATGGACATGAAACCCGCCTCAAAGGCAGAAGGTGCCAAATAAACGCCTTCGTCTAACATGAAATGGAAGAATTGCTTAAATTTCTCAATATCACATTGCATGACATCCTGATAGCAGTTAACTTGTGGTGCTGCTGTAAAAAATAGACCAAACATGCCGCCAACATGATTAACAACCAACGGAATAGCAGCTTGTTGCGCTTTTTCTTGTAAGCCTGTAACAAGTTTTTTCGTCAGTTCTGCTAAGCGTTTATGGGTATTGGGTTTAGCAACTTCTGTTAGGCAAGCAAGGCCTGCTGCCATCGCTAATGGGTTGCCTGATAAGGTACCGGCTTGATAAATTGGCCCTATTGGAGCGAGTTTTTCCATCAATTCGCTGCGGCCACCGAATGCGCCAACAGGCATACCACCGCCGATTATTTTACCTAAACAGGTCAAATCAGGTTTAACTTGATAATGTGCTTGTGCTCCACCTAAGGCAACCCGAAAGCCGGTCATCACTTCGTCGATAATTAATAACGCGCCAAATTGATCGCATAATGTACGTAGTCCAGGCAGGAATTCAGCCTCGGGTAGAATACAATTCATATTGCCCGCTACTGGCTCTACAATGATAGCAGCGATTTCTTGCGGATATTGGGCAAAAGTATGCCGAACTGAATCTAAATCATTAAATGTACAGGTAAGAGTATGTTTAGCAACATCAGCGGGAACGCCAGGAGAATTAGGTTGACCAAAGGTTAAAGCGCCTGAGCCTGCTTTAACTAATAGGCAGTCGGCATGTCCATGATAACAGCCTTCAAATTTAATAATCTTGTCACGCCCTGTATAACCGCGTGCAAGCCGTATGGCACTCATTGTGGCTTCTGTGCCTGAATTTACCATACGAACCATTTCGATGGATGGAATAAGTTGACTAATTATTTCTGCCATTGTTACTTCAATGGCGGTTGGGGCACCAAAACTCAGGCCATTTTCTGCCGCTTGGATGACCGCTTGCTTAATTGTGGGGTGATTATGACCTAAAATCATCGGCCCCCAAGAACCAACGTAATCGATATAAGCTTTGCCATCAACATCATAAATATAAGCACCGTCAGCTCGCTGAATAAATAATGGATAGCCGCCAACACCATTAAACGCCCGAACCGGTGAATTGACACCGCCAGGAATAAAATTTTTGGCTTTTAGGTAAAGTGTTTCAGATTGACTCATTAAATAACTCCAAGCATTGGTCCAGCAGAAATTTTGCGCATATCTTAAAGCAGTATTGGCAGTAAACCAAATAGCAAATGTAGAGAGAATTTTTTTAAATCAGTTAATTTCGGCTGGATCTTGAATCAATTGGCCGGCTGTTAGATAATCATCCCTTGTCCAGTGAAGTATTGATGCTTCCTGCGTCTATTGATTGGCATGTCGGCCTGGAGTTAGAAATGAGTAATGATACTGCACTGCCTATACAGTTTACTGATGCTGCAGCGAATAAAGTTAAAGCGTTGATTGCGGATGAAGAAAATCCCAATTTGCGTTTGCGCGTCTATATTACTGGTGGAGGCTGTAGTGGTTTTCAATATGGTTTCACCTTTGATGATAAAATGAATGAAGGTGATTTAACGATTGAAAAGCAAGGCGTCGAACTAATCGTTGATCCTATGAGTTTACAGTATCTGGTTGGCGGTTGTGTTGATTATATTGAAGGATTAGAAGGGTCACGGTTTGTGGTAACCAATCCAAATGCGAAAACAACTTGTGGTTGCGGTTCTTCATTTAGTATTTAATCGCTTAACTTACTAAGGGTAATTAATAACCCTTAGTATAGGGATCTAGCCTAAGTGGTTGTTAATAGCTCATTTACGGCTTTGGCTTGAGTTAGCTAAATTAGCCAGCATAGTTTGCACCAATAGGCTTGACTGACGAGCTGCGACGGGCAAAAATTCCTCAAAAGAGAGATGGGACTCTTTATCAGCGACATCAGAAATTGCACGCACAACAACGAATGGGATATCAAATTGATAACATACATGACCAATTGCGGCGCTTTCCATTTCAACAGCGATGGCAGTAGGAAAAGTTTGGCGAATATAGGTTAGCTCTTTCGCGCCATTAATAAAGCTATCACCACTACAAATCAAACCGCGAACAGCATGTAAATCTAATTTTTCAATACACTTTTCGGCCAGTTCTTGTAATTTTTTATCCGCTTTAAATGTGGCTGGACATTGTGCCATTTGGCCTGGTTGGTAACCAAAGGCGATGATATTGACATCATGATAGCAAACTTCAGTTGAAACCACGATGTCACCAACCTGCAAAACAGGTACTAACCCACCGGCGGAGCCAGTGTTAATAATAAATTCAGGGGCAAAATGTTCTATTAGTAATGTTGTCCCGATTGCCGCAGAAACTTTACCAATGCCTGATTTTAATAATGCGATATCAAGATCATCAAATTTTCCGCAGTAAATTTCGCAGCCAGCCCGTGATAATGTCAACTGAGCATTGATTTGCTCGCGCAATAATGCCACCTCTTGCTCCATTGCACCTATTATTGCAACTTTCATTGTGTCATACTCATAGTTGATTAATTAGACATGTTGTCAGTTCCGTGCCATTGTAACATTGAAAAGAGAAAAAAAGTTAACTGTGATCCATTAGCTGGGGATATTTCATCATCGGGAGGGGAAATGTCCAAGATTGATTTTAGGCAAAAGCTCAATTTTCTTCGTAAATATAGTGATTACAATGTTGATGCAAAGAATGAGGAACAAGTTAATCGTCAATTTGAAAGTGATCGAGGGCGCATTATTAATTCTGCCGCAATACGCCGCTTACAACAGAAGACTCAAGTCTTTCCTTTAGAACAAAATGCGGCGGTTCGAAGTCGTCTGACGCATTCGTTAGAAGTGCAGCAAATTGGCCGTTTTATTGCAAAGACTGTGATAAGCCAATTGAAAAAAAAGAAATTGCTGGCAACTTATGGTCTCTCTGAGCGCCTTGATGCGTTTGAAAGTTTGATTGAAATGGCATGTTTAATGCATGATATTGGCAACCCACCTTTTGGTCATTTTGGTGAAGCCGCCATTAAGAGCTGGTTTTCAACATTACTTGACGCTGAATTTGTTTCTACTAAATCAAAGGCTATAGATCAATGCCAAATTAATTTTCTACAACTAACAAATGAATCTAACAAGGATTTGCTTCGTCGCCAATTACGTATAGATCTTTGTCAATTTGAAGGTAATGCTCAGGGACTTAGAATGATCCATCAATTATTAAAATTGAACCTGACTTATGCTCAAATTGGCTCAATCTTAAAATATACTAAAGGTGCTTATCAACTGGATAAAATCCCTAAAGATTTTGATTATTTAACTAAAAAACCGGGCTATTATTGGTCAGAAGATAGTTTTATCAAAGAGTTGTATCGTCGATTGGATATGAAGCCATATTGTCGTTTCCCGCTTTCCTACATTATGGAAGCGGCAGATGATATCTCTTATTGCATTGCCGATTTGGATGATGCGGTAGAAAAAGGTATTTTCAGTGTTGATAAGCTGTTGGAATATTTACGGCAAGGTTGGTTGGAAACAGGTAAAAAAGCAAAAGGTGATTTATTTGAACAGACAGTAGAAAAAGCTTACAAAAGTATTAATCACAATGAAACAAGACGTAGCAAGCAAGATCAATTTTTTATGTATCTTAGAGTTAATATTATTAGTAAATTGGCGTCGTATAGTGCTCATCGTTTTATTAAACATTTAGCTGAAATTTATGCCGGAAGTTTTAATAGTGCCTTATTAGAAGATAAAAGTGATGAACATCATCTCTTGGAGGTATTGAAAGGAGTTGCCTATAAACATGTATTTACGCACCCGGAAGTTGAACAATTAGAATTACAAGGTTATCGAATAATTAGCGGTTTGTTAAACTTTTATCGCCCATTATTATTAATGCCACGTGCTGATTTTACCCAGCTTTATCAAGATAAGTATCACAAGAAGTATTTCATTGAAACACGTCTATTGCATAAATTATCTACTAAACATTGTTTAGCTTATGGTGAAGCCATTGAAGGAATTTGCACTACTGATGAGACAGAAAAAGATATATTAGAATTTTATTACCGCGCTCGTCTTATACAAGACTATATTAGTGGTATGACAGATCATTATGCTTATCAGGAATATCGAAAATTTACTGTGAAAAATTAAAAAATGTTATGTTATTAAATTAAATAACGAAAATAAGTATTACTTAAATATATAGATTGGAAAATATTTTAAGTAATGCTTTAGAATAAACACATTAATTAAATATCGAGTTAAGGTCTGATAAGTGAAAAATGTTTTGAATTTAAAAACCATTGTAATCTAAATTACTCTATTTATATAATTAAAGTGATTTTGATAACATTTATTATTAGAAATTAGATAACAATTTAGTTATAACATTATTTAGCAATATTATATTGGTTTATTTGATTTTGAGAATTTATTTCATTGTTTTTTATATTTATTTTTTTACAAAAATAAATAAATCGATTACTTTATTTCTTTAAATTACAAATAATTAACAATTTAGTGGTGGATAATCTACATCAATTGCTTCGAGATGTGATACTATTCTTCATCCTCATTGATAAAATGAATAAAGTGAACTTAATTTTCCGATAATATATGAGATGATAGTTTCTTTATTAATAGACTAACAAAATTTTATACCTTTAATGATATGGTACAATTTTATTCTTCAAAGCAGCGTAAAGTTAAATCCGATAATTTGACAGTAATAGCTGAAAGTCTTGATGTTAAGGGGCAAGGTGTTGCGCATTATCAAGGAAAAATAATTTTTATTACTGATTTACTTCCTGGTGAGCAAGCACAAATTCAATTTACAGAAGAGAAAAGGCAATTTGCCAAGGCAAAAGTGAGCAAACGATTGACTGATAGTCTTGATCGGGTGGCGCCTTTTTGTCGTCATTTTGGCATCTGTGGTGGTTGTCAACAACAACATGTGACGCCGGCTCTTCAACGTGCTGCGAAAATCAGTAGGTTAGAATATTTATTTCAACGTGAAACGGGCAGTGCGGTAAAATCATTGCCAGTTATTACCGGTAGTGAGTATGGATATCGCCGTAGAGCGCGGTTTGGTCTTCAATACCAGCATGCAGAGCGTCGTTTACGCATGGGTTTTCGTCAGAGCCAATCAAATGTGTTAGTGGAACTGAAAATGTGTCCTGTGTTACAGCCAGAACTAGAAAAATTATTACTTCCTGTTGCTGACTGTTTAAACAAATTGGCAGCAGTTAAACATTTAGGTCATGTTGAGCTTGTTAATGCAGATAACGGCGTGAGTGTTATTTTGCGTCATCTTAAGCCGTTAACTACTAATGATAAAATATTATTAACTGCTTTTGCCAGGCGCTATAATCTCAATGTTTATTTGGTTGATAATAGTGCCAATCGGCTTAAACTTGTTAGTTTGGCAAGTAATGATAGTGAGCCTTATTATTCTATTGAGAATGTGAAATTGACATTTGATCCTCAGAATTTTATTCAAGTAAATCCTGAAATTAATAAAAAAATGGTTGCTCAAGCGTTGGATTGGTTAGCGCTTGAGCCGCAAGATAGGGTTTTGGATCTATTTTGTGGCATGGGTAATTTTACCTTACCTATTGCACGTCATGTTAATGCTGTTGTTGGTGTTGAAGGCGTCGCTGAATTGGTGGCGCAAGGACGGTTTAACGCTAGTTTAAATCAATTAACCAACGTTGAGTTTTATCAAGCTGATCTCGAGTTTGACATAGACTGTCAACCTTGGGCAAAAATGGGCTTTAACAAAATCTTATTAGATCCTGCACGCGCCGGTGCTATGGGCGTAATGCCACATATTATCAAATTTAAACCAGAACGGGTGGTCTATATCTCCTGTAACCCAACGACATTAGTAAAAGATAGTCAACAATTACTTACAGCCGGTTATCAACTTATGAGTGTCAGGATGTTAGATATGTTCCCGCATACTAGTCATCTAGAGTCTATGGCACTTTTTTGTCGCGATTTAAGCAAATAGGCAAGGAAAGATTATGGTTGCAATTAGAAGCGCTCATTTGACATCTGCAGGAGAATTTGCCGTTGATAAGTGGGTTGCCAGTCTCAAACTTACCAACAATGACTCAGAACAAAAGTTAATTGAACTTTGGCATTACTGCTATAGCAAAGTTCAGCAACATGAACATCGTCAATTACTGCTATGGCGTGGCATCGAGATGGGAGAAATCCTGTCAACATTAAGCATGGATCTCGATAGTCTGCGTGCGGCAATGCTGTTTCCTTTAGTTGATGCCAAAATTGTCACTGAGGAAATTATTAATATTGAATTTGGTAAATCGATTCACGGATTGGTTAAAGGTGTGATGGAGATGGACGCCATTCGCCAATTGAATGCTAGCAAATTAGGCGAAAAAAGTTCTACTCAGGTGGATAATATTCGTCGGATGTTGCTCGCTATGGTGGAAGATTTTCGTTGTGTGGTGATTAAGATCGCAGAACGTATTGCCTATTTACGCGAGGTAAGGGAACGCTCTGAAGAAGAAAGAGTCTTAGCAGCAAAAGAGTGCTTAAATATATATGCGCCTTTGGCCAACCGTTTAGGCATTGGGCAATTGAAATGGGAGCTAGAAGATTTCTGTTTTCATTATTTACACCCGGATGAATATAAAAAGATTGCTGAATTACTCCATGAACGTCGTATCGATCGTGAACGCTATATTGATGATTTTGTTTCGTCACTGCGACATTTTATGCTACAGGAAAGTATTACCGCAGAAATTTATGGCCGCCCGAAACATATATATAGCATCTGGCGGAAGATGCAAAAAAAATATCTGGCCTTTGATGAACTGTTTGATGTGCGCGCTGTGCGTATTATCGTTGAACGTTTACAGGATTGTTACGCTGCATTAGGTATTGTGCACACTCATTTTCGCCATTTACCTGATGAATTTGATGATTATGTTGCTAACCCTAAACCGAATGGCTATCAATCCATTCATACTGTGGTGTTAGGGCCAAATGGTAAAGCGATTGAAGTACAAATCCGGACCAGCCAAATGCACGAAAATGCTGAATTAGGTATTGCCGCCCATTGGAAATATAAAGAAGGCGCGGTAATAACAGGCAAAGGCAGTAGCTATGAAAATCGTATTGTTTGGTTAAGAAAATTGATAGCCTGGCAGGAAGAGATGGCTGATTCAGGGGAAATGCTTGATGAGGTTCGTAGCCAAGTTTTTGATGATCGCGTGTATGTTTTTACACCTAAAGGTGATGTCATTGATTTGCCTGCTGGCTCAACCCCACTTGATTTTGCCTACCATATTCATAGTGATGTCGGTCATCGCTGTATTGGCGCTAAGATCAGCGGCCGGATTGTTCCTTTTAGTTATCACTTACAGATGGGAGATCAAATTGAAATTATTACGCAAAAATATCCCAATCCTAGCCGTGACTGGCTCAATCCAAATTTAGGCTATGTTACGACAAACCGCGGTCGCGCTAAGATCCACAATTGGTTTCGTAAGCAGGATCGTGATAAGAATATCCAGGCAGGGCGACAAATATTAGATAACGAACTTAATCAACTGGCGATAAGTATAAAAGAGGCGGAAAAGTTGTTATTAACCCGCTACAACGTTAACTCATTGGATGAAGTGCTGGCAGGTATTGGTGTTGGTGATATTCGGATTAATCAACTAGTAAATTTTTTACAGAATAAGTTTAGCCAAACCACTGCCGAAGAAGCAGACCGCGCCGCGTTAAAAACACTGGAGTCTAAAATATCCTCTATCCGCTTGCCAGTGAAAGATAGCGGTAGAATTGTGGTAGAAGGGGTTGGCAACTTGATGCACCACATTGCTCGTTGCTGTCAGCCAATTCCTGGTGATGATATTGTTGGTTTTATTACTAAAGGTCGAGGTATTTCGATCCATTGTATCGATTGTGAGCAACTGATCGAGCTACAATTGCATGCACCAGAAAGAATTGTCGATGCTATTTGGGGTGAAAACTACGCTAGTGGTTATTCATTAGGATTGAGAATTATTGCTAATGATCGTAGTGGGTTATTAAGAGATATTACGACTATTCTTGCTAATGAAAAAGTAAATGTTTTAAGTGTTAGTAGTCGTAGTGATGTTAAACAACAATTGGCGACTATCGATTTAAATATTGAAATCAATCATTTACCTGTTTTAGATCGTATTTTAGCGAAATTAAATCAACTCCCTGATGTATTTGAGGCTAAACGTTATATTAAGTCGTAACTATAACATCATGTTTTAGCAAGCGGCGCATTGATAGGTTTTTGAACTTTATTAACTTCGGATGGAAATAATATGCAAACGGACTCAGCTGCAATAGAACAATTGTTATTGATTATGACTCAGTTACGTGATCCTGAACATGGTTGTACATGGGATAAAGTGCAATCTTTTGCCACAATAGCGCCTTATACGCTGGAGGAAACTTATGAAGTTGTTGATGCTATTGAACGACAAGATTTTGCTGCTTTAAAAGAAGAATTGGGTGATTTACTGTTTCATATTGTCTTTTATGCCCAGATTGCAAAAGAACAAAAATTATTCGATTTTAATGAAATCTGCCAAATCGTCAGTCAAAAGTTAATATCACGTCATCCTCATATTTTTGCTGAACAATCGATTATTAATAGCGATAAAGCAATATATGATTGGGAAAAAAATAAAGTCAAAGAACGGGCCGCAAAAAATCAGCATTCAGTTTTAGATGATATTCCACAAGTACTGCCGGCATTAATGAAAGCCAACAAAATGCAAAAACGCTGTGCGGCTGTCGGTTTTGATTGGGACAAATTTGCCCCGGTATTAGCCAAAGTTCATGAAGAAATTGAAGAGGTTTTGGCAGAAATAAATAAACCTGAACCGAGCCAATCACATATTGAAGAAGAAATTGGTGATTTACTTTTTGCGGTGGTTAATTTATCGCGCCATCTTGGCCATGAACCTGAATTAGCATTACAAAAAGCGTGTCGTAAATTTGAACACCGTTTTCGCCGAGTAGAAAAACTGATCTTAAACAAAGGCGGTTCATTAGAAAATGCTACACTAGATGAAATGGAAAAACTTTGGCAACAAATTAAAAAAGAGTGATTATTATTTTTAGCTGAATGGATTAAGTATTAGTTAGGATGTTATAATCGAGCAGCTATTTATTGACAGGAATTTGCATAAGCTAATTCTTGATATTGAAAGATTATTGATGAAAGTTAACCTTAATAGGTTTAGAACATTTGTAGCAGATTTAAGGTTAGGGTATACTGCTTTCCCGTCCTGTTATATTCATCGTCTTTTACACCTAAATTTTCAGGTTTAGCATGAAAACAAATTATATTTTTGTAACCGGCGGGGTAGTATCCTCTCTGGGCAAAGGCATTGCCGCAGCTTCTTTGGCTGCTATACTTGAAGCGCGTGGACTGAATGTTACTATTATGAAACTGGATCCTTATATTAATGTTGATCCAGGCACGATGAGCCCAATCCAACATGGAGAAGTTTATGTCACCGAAGATGGTGCAGAAACTGATCTTGATCTGGGCCATTATGAACGTTTTATTCGTACTAAAATGACACGCCGTAATAATTTCACGACCGGTCGCGTATACTCTGAAGTATTGCGTAAAGAGCGTCGTGGTGATTATTTGGGCGAAACTATTCAAGTTATTCCTCATATTACTGATGAGATCAAAAACCGGATTATTCGTGGTGGAGAAGGCCACGATATCGTTTTGGTTGAAGTTGGTGGCACAGTGGGCGATATTGAATCTTTACCTTTTTTGGAAGCAATTCGTCAATTAGCAGTTGATGTTGGTCGTAAACACACTCTTTTCCTGCATCTTACTTTAGTGCCTTATTTACCTGCTGCAGGTGAAGTTAAAACTAAACCAACTCAACATTCAGTAAAAGAACTTCTTTCTATTGGTATTCAGCCAGACGTGCTAATTTGCCGTTCAGATCGGGTTATTCCAGTTAATGAACGGGCAAAAATTGCGCTTTTCTGCAATGTACCGAAAGAAGCAGTTATTTCATTAGAAGATGTTGATTCAATTTATAAAATTCCTGCGTTATTGAAATCCCAGCAGCTAGATGATTATATTTGTAAGAAATTTGAACTTGCCTGCCCAGCAGCTGATTTGTCTGAATGGGAACAGGTTATTGATGCGCAAGCCAATCCGGTAGGTAAGGTAACTATTGGCATGGTAGGTAAATATATAGAGTTACCTGATGCTTATAAATCGGTTATTGAAGCGTTAAAACATGGCGGTTTAAAAAATCGTTTAACAGTGAACATCAAGCTGATTGATTCTGAAGATATTGAAGCGCGTGGTACCGAACTATTAAAAGAACTTGATGCTATCTTGGTTCCAGGTGGTTTTGGTGAACGGGGTGTCGAAGGGAAAATTATGGCAGCTCGTTATGCACGTGAAAATAATATTCCTTATTTGGGTATTTGCCTGGGAATGCAAGTTGCTTTGATTGAATATGCCCGTCATGTTGCTGGTATGGAAGGGGCAAACTCAACAGAATTTGCGCCAGATTGTCCATATCCGGTTGTTGCCTTAATTACGGAATGGTTTGATGACAGTGGTAGTATTAAAGTTCGTAATGAGAAGAGCGATCTTGGCGGTACGATGCGAGTAGGTAGCCAATTATGCCGTTTAGAGAAAGGTAGTAAAGTCCGTGAGTTGTACAATAGCGACACAATTATGGAGCGGCATCGCCACCGTTATGAAGTCAATGGTAAGCTTTTGGCGCGTATTGAAGAAGCGGGTTTACGTATTGCAGGACGCTCAGCGGACAATAAGCTGGTGGAAATTATCGAGGATCCTAACCATCCTTGGTTTGTCGCTTGTCAGTTTCATCCTGAATTTACTTCGACACCAAGGGATGGCCATCCGTTATTTGCTGGTTTTATTAAAGCCGCAAAGGAATATCAGCAAGACCAGCTGAAAAGAGATATGGGCTAATGGTATTAATTTGTTACTATTGGCTGAAATTTAACTTGTACTGAGGAAAATTTAATGTCCAAAATCGTTAAAGTCATCGGGCGTGAAATCATCGACTCCCGTGGTAATCCGACTGTTGAAGCAGAGGTTCATTTAGAAGGCGGATTTGTTGGTTTAGCGGCGGCACCATCTGGTGCATCGACCGGTTCACGAGAAGCATTAGAGCTACGTGATGGTGATAAAGATCGCTTTTTAGGTAAAGGTGTTTTGAAGGCTGTTGCAGCAGTAAATGGCCCAATTGCTGATGCATTGATCGACCAGGATGCCAAAAATCAGGCTAATATCGATAAAATCATGATCGAATTAGACGGTACAGAAAATAAATCTAAATTCGGTGCTAATGCGATTTTGGCTGTTTCACTGGCTAATGCAAAAGCGGCTGCGGCAGCGAAAGGTATGCCTTTGTATGAGCATATTGCTGAATTGAATGGCACGCCGGGTAAATTTTCTATGCCTTTACCAATGATGAATATTATCAATGGTGGCGAACATGCAGATAACAATGTTGATATTCAAGAATTTATGATCCAGCCAGTGGGCGCAAAAAGCTTGAAAGAAGCAGTTCGGATGGGATCAGAGGTTTTTCACCACTTGGCAAAAGTGTTAAAAGCCAAAGGGATGAATACAGCGGTCGGCGATGAAGGTGGCTATGCACCAAATTTAGAATCTAATGCCGCAGCTTTAGCCGCAATTAAAGACGCCGTTGAAGCAGCAGGCTATGAGTTAGGTAAAGATATTACTTTAGCAATGGATTGTGCCGCCTCAGAATTTTACAACCAGGAAACGGGTAATTATGAGCTGAAAGGTGAAGGTAAAACTTTTACTTCACAAGAATTTACCCACTATCTCGAAGAATTAACCAAACAATATCCTATCGTTTCTATTGAAGATGGTCTTAATGAGTCAGATTGGGATGGTTTCGCCTATCAGACTAAAGTGTTAGGAGACAAAATTCAGTTAGTTGGTGATGATTTATTCGTTACTAATACCAAGATCTTGCAAGAAGGCATTGAAAAAGGAATTGCTAATTCTATTTTAATTAAATTCAATCAGATTGGTAGCTTAACCGAAACTTTAGCAGCAATTAAGATGGCAAAAGATGCCGGCTACACTGCGGTTATCTCACATCGTTCAGGTGAAACTGAAGACGCTACAATTGCAGATTTGGCAGTAGGAACAGCAGCGGGCCAGATCAAAACAGGTTCAATGAGCCGTTCTGATCGAGTTGCTAAATATAATCAATTAATCCGTATTGAAGAAGTGTTAGGTGAAAAAGCGCCTTTTAATGGTCTAAAAGAAGTTAAAGGCCAGGCTTAAATTTACTGTTATTGATTAATCATATATTAAAGGCGAGAGACTTATTGTTATCTCGCCTTTTTTATTAATAGTCCTTGGATTTCTTTTATGCTTTTATTGTTGCTTAATAAGGCAACTGTTTATTAATATTATCAATTTATCGATCATGGTTGCCGGCCAAGAATTAGCGATCCTGAATTTTCAAATAGACTATCACCGCGTAGGGAAAAATTTTGTGCGATCAGCGAGCCGTTTAATTGGATATTATTATTTTTGCATGAATAACTATTACTACATTGATAAGAATGGCTTTCCAGAATAATATTTTGCCCTTTGACAGTAGTCTGCTGGCTAAGTTTAAGCTGACTATGGTGTAAATAAGTTAGATTAGTATCCGGTTTGATTAGGTGCTTAAGTTTAATGTTAGCTTGGCGTAGGCTATAAGATATTGCGCCAGTTGCGGCAAGGTAGTGTTGTTGTGCAGCCTCCAGGGTTATATTATTGTTGATGATAATTTTATCGGCAAAAAGATTAACTTTAGCAATATTAATTTTAGCCTCAATATTCGCCAGATTGTTGATGGACAAGGAATTTTCTCTATCATCAGTTAAATTAATGCTGCTACCTATTGTGGTAATGAATTTTAGACTTTTCAGCTGTTGTAACGTTTTTTTTGCTGGGATTTCCAGTTTACCTGCGATAAGCGACAGACTTTTGACATTATCTGTTTTACCATTTTTCCAACTGATCCCATTAGGATTGGCAATAATCAAATCTGCAATAGTTCCTTTAATGCCGATGGTGCCTTGTAGATTAGAGTGCTTATCGCTAGTAATTTCTGCGATAATAATCTTAGCCGCTGTATTCTCTAGTATTGGATTTGATTGGATATCATTATTAAAGCTAATGCCACTTTGAGTGAAAGGAAGTTCAGAAAATGTATTGTATGAAATGCCATTTTCTAGTGGTTTTGCAATATCAACAGTAGAAGTATTGGCATAAATAAATTTATTAGCAGTAATTAAAGTAAACAATAAAATTTTTAAACCTAATTTGAATAAAATTGAGCAATAGTCCATTATTGTTCCTTTTAGTATTAATATAATTTATGATGAAAAATTTATGTCGGATTTATTATATATTAAATAGTAGATTTTTATTTCACCAATAATCTTATTTAAAGTTGCTTTAGATAATGAATGTTAAATTATTTTTAATTATAAATATTGTTTTATAAATTGGTATTTTTATTCTTTTTAAGTTGATTAAATAATTATTTATTTTTTTATTTATAATAAAATATTAAATACAATAAAAAGAAAATTTGATTTGATAATAAAATAGACTATATTTCAGTTGCTTTTTACTTGTTATTTTTAGGAGAAAATTATGGAAAATCAGGTCCAAACAAAAACAATACCGGAAGGTGTTAAGCAGTGGAATTGGGGCGCTTTTATGTTTAGTATTTTTTGGGGATTTGGCAATCGAACTTACTGGCCGTTGCTGTGTATTATTCCATTATTTAATTTTATTTGGATGTTTGTATGTGGTATTAAAGGGAATGAGTGGGCATGGCGTAATGGTAATTATAGTGATGTAAAAACCTTTAAACTTATACAAGATACCTGGAATAGAGCTGGATTGGCTGCATTTATTATTAGTTTGATTTTTATTATTCTCTATTTTTTATTTTTTTCAGTATTTGCTATTTTTTACTTTACCAGTCCAGACTACGGACAAGTTCAAGTGGGATAAATTATTATCTCAATATCTAATGATAAAAAGAAATAATCGTCAATTTTTATTAATGCGCAAAAATAACCCTTCGCGCGAAGGGCTATTTTGTCATAATATTATTAGAGGTGAATAGTCAGCGTTATGCCCGGTTTTAAATCTGCTATTCTAACGCTAGAGTTCCAATTCATCAGATCTTTAAGATCGATGCCGTGGCGTTTAGCAATACTGTAATAGGAATCACCTTGACGGACTTTATAGGTCTTGATATTTACTTTACCTTTCTTGCCTGATGAAGTGCTATTTTTAGCAATCATAGTTGGTGCACGATAACTATTTTTACCGCTAATTTTTAATGTTTGCCCGATCCGCAAGTTGGCTGTTTTCATGCCATTGAGTAACTTAAGCTTATCGGTTGTGGTATTAAAACGTTTGGCAATAATCGATAAGGAGTCACCGCGTTTAACTTTGTAATTAGTGATAGCACGCTGTCTAGCTAATATCTGTTTATTATTGTTGGCAACAGCAAGGCGAATACTATTTAATACGTCTTGATCAGAAAGCGCATCCTTAAGCAGATCAGCTTTATCTGTTGGTAGCATAATAGTATAGGGACCGGCTGGAGGTGTTATATTATGTTTTAAATTTGGATTATAGGCTTTAAGAGCGGTTAATGGCAGTCCAGAAAGTCTAGCTGCTTGAGGTAAGGTAATTTGTTCGGATTATAGGCTTTAAGAGCGGTTAATGGCAGTCCAGAAAGTCTAGCTGCTTGAGGTAAGGTAATTTGTTCGCCTATATTAACCTGGGTGAGTGCATTATTTTTATTGGTTGTTGGTAATTGCAATGCATATTGTTCGCTATTGCGTAATATATTACTGAGAGCCAAAATTTTTGGTACATAATTCATTGTTTCTTTGGGGAGTGATAACGACCAATAATTAGTAGGTAATCCCAGCTCTTCATTTTTCTTGATGGCATTAAGCACACAACCTTCGCCACAATTATAAGCAGCAAGTGTTAGAGGCCAATCACCGTCGAATAGGTTATTTAATCGTTCAAGTAAATTTAGTGCTGCACTAGTCGAGGCAGCGACATCTCTGCGTTCATCAACCCATTTATTTTGTTTTAATCCATATGACTGACCGGTCAATGGAATAATCTGCCATAAACCTGTAGCCTGAGCCTGTGAGGTCGCATGGGGATTAAAAGCACTTTCAACGATAGGAACCAGGGCAAGCTCCATTGGCAGGTGGCGTTGATCAATTTTTTCAACAATCCAGTACATGTAAGGCTCTGCGCGTAATGTCACATTCCGCAAATAGCTTTCTTTGGCCAAATAAGATTTGATTTGATTTCTGATCCTGGCATTATCAGGAATATCCATTTTCAGCTCATTACTAATATAACCCCACAAATCATTTTCTATTAAATAGGTTGATTCCCAAGTGGTAGTTTCAATATCTTGATTGGCTGAAGACGGATCTGGTGTTTGCTCATTGGGTGTCATTTGACAACCAACAAGCAGAACAGAGGCGAATAGTATCGCTTTTGTCTTCATTAATGTAACCTATCCTAGGTTGTTATTTATTCAATTGTTTAACAAAGGGGGAATGATACTGATCTCGTTAGCTAATGACAACCATCAATTTAAAAGCGATCTTTTAGTTTGCGAATTTTGGCAAATACATCACAATTTGAACAAGTAGCAGGAGAAAACCCCAATACTTTTTGTAAGTAAGGATCGTCATATCTTAAGAAGATATTGATCTTTTTTTCTACTTTAAGTTGTGATGGCAGTGTGGATTGTTTTTGGGCTCGTTTTTGATTCACGGCTAAAGTATAAGCTTTTATTGCTTCATCGTGGGGTAGCAAATAACTGGCAAATACCATATTCGCAGCGGTATATTCATGTGCGCAACAGACTAACGTCTCATCAGGTAAAGCTTTAAGCGTTTCAAGCGAATGATACATTTGTTCAGCTGTTCCTTCAAAAATACGGCCACAACCACCAGAAAATAGGGTATCACCGCAAAATAGATATGGTTTTTGATAGTAAGCAACATGTCCTAAAGTATGTCCAGGTACGGCAAAAATTTGCCATGAAAAGCCGGCAAAATTTAGCTGCTCTCCACCTTTTATGATACATGTTGCTCCTTTGCTACTGGTTTCCATTGGACCATAGACGACTAATTTGGGATAATATTTTTGTAATTCTTTGACGCCATCGACGTGATCATGATGATGGTGAGTAAGTAAAATAGCGACCGGTTTTATAGCATTTTGTTGCAAAAATTGCTGCACTGGCTTAGCAGTACCAGGATCGACAATAATACAGTTACCTTGATAGATTAATAGCCATATATAATTATCAACTAAGGAAGGAATTCTGATAAGCTCCATAATATAATAATGCCTCATAGCTAAAGGGTTAGAAGGATATTACAATGAAGTCAGCTCGTATTGCTCAACGATCTAAAATGCCTGACTCCTGGGAAGACATTCCATGGGGAGAGTATTATCGTATTGCATTGAACCAGCAGCTACAACCATGGTGGCCAAAAATATTTGGTTTCCATTTATTAAAAATTGGCCAATTGAGTTTACAGATTGATACCCAAGCATCGCTGATTACCCATCAATTTAGCATGAATATAGCTGGAAGTAACTGTCAATTATTAGGTGATCCTAATGAAATGCCTTTCGAGGACAAATCGATCGATGCCTGTCTTTTAATACAACAATTATCTTACAGTACTAACCCACATTGGTTATTGCGTGAAGCTGATAGGGTTTTGGTTGATGATGGTTGGCTAATTTTATCTAATTTTAATCCTTTTAGTTTGCTAGGGTTAGGGAAATGTATTCCTCTTTTGCGTAAGCGGCAACCCTATCGTAGTCATATGTTTTCGACCTGGCGTCAACTTGATTGGTTGAGCTTATTGAATTACGAAGTACTGCAGCGACAAAGTTTTCAAATTATACCCTGGATAAACCCTGATCATTTTATCAATAGAAATTTGCAATTTGCCGGTTGTATCAATCTTATCATTGCCCGTAAAAGAACATTACCGGTTGACGCCAACACCCATAAAATTTATGCGAACCCGCATGAAAATAGGTAATACAATGGGGGTTGTTAAATGTTGGCGCAAACGTCATTAATTTTGTTCCGTTTGGTAGCCGCTATCCTCTTCTGTTGGTGAATTTGCCGCATTTCTTGCTAATTCATCGCATCGCTCATTTTCTGCATGTCCAGCATGGCCTTTGACCCAGTGCCATTCTATTTGGTGTCGAGAAATTGCTGCGTCTAATCGTTGCCATAAATCAACATTCAAAACAGGTGATTTATCTGCGCGTCGCCATTGGCGATTTTTCCAGTTGTGGATCCATTGGGTGATACCCTGACGGACATATTGACTATCAGTCGTTAGAATAACCTGGCAGGGTTGTTTAAGCGTTTCCAAACCAATAATGGCCGCCATTAATTCCATACGATTATTGGTGGTAAGAAAATACCCTTTGCTTAATGTTTTTTCATGTTTATTATAACGCAGTAAAATACCATAACCGCCTGGGCCTGGATTGCCTAAACAAGAACCATCGGTGAAAATTTCTACCTGTTTCGTCATTTCTGATAAACTCATTTTATTCGTGATTTATAACCCTAAGTCTGACATAAAAAGGCACTATGAGCACTGTGATTACACGACAAATTGTTCTTGATACGGAAACTACTGGTATGAATAAGCTAGGGATCCATTATGAAGGACATAATATTATTGAAATTGGCGCGGTAGAAGTGATCAATCGCCGCTTAACTGGTCGTCATTTCCATGTTTATATAAAACCAGCACGATTAGTTGATCCTGAAGCTTTCGAAGTTCATGGAATTAGTGATGAGTTTTTACAAGATAAACCAACTTTTGCTGAAATAGCTGATGAATTTTTAGATTTTATTCGCGGCGCTGAGTTAATCATCCACAATGCCCCTTTTGATATTGGGTTTATGGATTATGAGTTTTCCAAGTTAAATAGAGATATTCCACCGACAGCAAACTTTTGTCAGATCACTGATAGCTTGGTATTGGCCAGAAAGCTGTTTCCGGGAAAACGGAATAATCTTGATGCTTTATGTGATCGCTATCATATCGATAATTCAAAGCGTACACTCCATGGCGCCTTGCTCGATGCAGAGATCTTGGCCGAAGTCTATATGGCAATGACCGGAGGACAAACCTCGTTAGCTTTTTCAGTTGATTCAGAGCCAGGTAGTGAAACCTATACCGATGATATTAAACGAATAGAACGCTCAGCAATGGGATTAACCGTGATTTATGCTAATCAAGAAGAAATTACTGGCCATGAAGCAAAACTGGATCTGATTGAAAAGAAAAGTGGAAAGATTTCACTTTGGCGTTCCGATGATTGCGAAAAGGATCAGGTTAAACATTAATCATTGTTACACTTTTAGCTGAAAAAATGCGCAAATAGTGATTTTTTTTCTAAAAAATATTGACGTATAGATTGCTGATTCGTAATATCATGGCCGTTCTTAAATCGATTATACCGTGGTGCGGTAGTTCAGTTGGTTAGAATACCGGCCTGTCACGCCGGGGGTCGCGGGTTCAAGTCCCGTCCGCACCGCCAATATTATAAAACCCTGAGTATAAGCCTCGGGGTTTTCTGTATTTTAAGATAATAATCATTCTTTTTGCCAGAAAATCATATCCAATCTCACAGCCTTTTTGCTTAGAAAAAATTATGATATTCGTGTTTTGATTTTCGCTATAGCACAAACAGTGATTGTTATTATTGTATCATTCACTTATTTTTAATTCTTTTGCTATTGATTAAAATTTTGTTACCGCTGATTATTTAGGGCAGATACCTAGATTAGATTTTAACTGTTAAGATGGCAAAACGACCTTGAGAAAATCAGTATCAAATTTGCTATTTATTCGATTTGGAGTAAACAATGATCACTCGTAAAATCCTTGCTAATGCTATCCGTTTCCTCAGTATAGATGCGGTACAGAAAGCAAAATCAGGGCATCCAGGTGCGCCAATGGGAATGGCGGATATTGCTGAAGTACTCTGGCGTGACTATCTGGATCATAATCCTGCTGATCCTGACTGGGTAGATCGTGACCGTTTTGTATTATCTAATGGCCATGGTTCTATGCTACTTTATAGCTTGTTGCATCTTACCGGTTATGATTTACCGATCAAAGAATTAAAAAATTTTCGCCAACTTCATTCCAAAACACCAGGACATCCCGAATATGGTTATACGCCAGGTGTTGAAACCACGACTGGCCCGCTGGGACAAGGAATTGCAAATGCTGTAGGTTTTGCTATTGCCGAACGAACGTTAGCTGCTCAATTTAATCGTCCAGACCATACTATTGTTGATCATTATACCTATGTATTTATGGGTGATGGTTGCATGATGGAAGGCATTTCACATGAAGCTTGTTCGTTGGCTGGAACATTGAAATTAGGTAAATTGATTGCTTTTTATGATGATAATGGCATTTCAATCGATGGTGAGGTAGAAGGTTGGTTTACAGATAATACTGCTGAACGTTTTGCCGCTTATCATTGGCATGTTATCAAAGGTATTGATGGACATGATCCTGAACAAATCAAGTCAGCAATAGAACAAGCCCGTAAGGTTACCGATAAGCCCTCTTTACTAATCTGCAAAACGATGATTGGTTATGGCTCGCCACATAAGGCTGGTTCCGAAGAAGCGCATGGTTCACCATTAGGTGAAACTGAGATCGCTGAAACCCGGGCAGCACTAGATTGGTCATATCCACCTTTTGAAATACCAGCAGATATTTATCAAGCCTGGGATGCCCGCGAAATCGGTCAGCAAAAAGAAGCTACCTGGCGTGAAAAATTTGCTGAGTATCAACGGGCTTTCCCGCAACTTGCCGAAGAGTTTATCCGTCGGACCAAAGGTGAATTACCGACTAATTGGCAAGCTGTTGCAAATAATTTGGTGACGGAATTACAACGCAATCCTGCTAATATTGCCAGCCGTAAAGCCTCACAAAATACGTTGGAGGTTTTCGGTAAGATATTGCCTGAACTTTTAGGCGGCTCCGCTGATTTAGCTCCCAGTAATTTAACTATGTGGTCAGCGTCTAAGTCAATAAAAGATTCTCCAGCAGGTAATTATATTCACTATGGTGTACGTGAATTTGGTATGTCGGCTATTATGAATGGTATTGCCTTGCATGGTGGTTTTATACCCTATGGTGCAACCTTTTTAATGTTTGTTGAGTATGCGCGTAATGCAGTACGCATGGCTGCGTTAATGAAAATTCGCAGTATTTTTGTCTATACTCATGATTCTATTGGTTTGGGTGAGGATGGTCCAACCCATCAACCTGTTGAGCAATTAGCCAGTTTGCGCCTGACGCCTAATATAAGTACTTGGCGTCCTTGTGATCAGGTTGAATCGGCCATTGCCTGGCAGTATGCGATTGAGCGTAATGAGGGGCCAAGTGCATTGATTTTTTCCCGTCAAAATCTTGAACAGCAACCACGTGATACTAAACAGTTAGCCAATATTATTAAAGGGGCTTATGTGCTCAAAGATAGCGAAAAAACACCCGCGCTTATTTTGATTGCAACTGGCTCTGAGGTTGGATTAGCGGTTAACGCTTATGAAAAATTGACTGCCGAAGGTTATCAAGTACGAGTGGTTTCTATGCCATCAACGGATACTTTTGATAAACAGGACGCCGCTTATCGTGAGTCTGTATTACCCTCTTCAGTTACTGCACGATTAGCTGTTGAGGCGGGTATTGCTGATTATTGGTACAAATATGTTGGCACAACCGGTGGGGTTGTTGGTATGCATACTTTTGGTGAGTCAGCATCGGCAGAGATTTTATTTAAAGAGTTTGGTTTTAGTGTGGAAAATGTGATAGAGAAGGCTAAAGCTTTATTGCCGTAATTGATGAAAATGATATGAGCGTATTGATCAGCTTTATATGATTAGATACGCTCTTTTTATTTCAGCAGATAATCATGCGCTATTGCGATTTTTTTTTTATGTTGTAGTGCATTTAAATTAAGCTGAAACGTTTCATTTTGGCAAAATTGCTAGATTTATTGATCAAAAGCACACTTTTTATGATTGACGACAAAAATCCTCAGTACAAAAGCTGTAATTATCGGTATTCTTAGCCATTAACAAATCAGTTGTTATATTGAAGGAAGAGTATGGTAGTTAGAGTGGCAATTAATGGTTTTGGGCGAATAGGGCGTAGCATATTAAGAGCGCTTTATGAATCAGATCACCGAGCTCAAATTGCTGTTGTTGCAATTAATGAAATTGCTACTTCGGAAGGAATAGCACATTTATTAAAGTATGATTCTAGTCATGGCCGATTTGCTTATGATGTGCGCCTGAATAACGATTTGTTAGTTGTAGGTAATGACAGTATTCATCTTTTTCATCAATCTGAGATTGAAAAACTACCATGGCGAGCATTGGATATTGATGTAGTACTCGATTGTACCGGTGTTTATGGTTCAAAGGTCGATGGCTCTGCGCATTTATCAAGTGGCGCAAAAAAGGTGCTATTTTCTCATCCGGGAAGTACTGATCTTGATGCAACTATTGTTTATGGGGTTAATGAAACCAGTTTGAAAAATAGCGATCAACTGGTATCAAACGCATCTTGTACCACAAATTGTATTATTCCTGTGATTAAAATATTAGATGATGCTTTGGATATTGAATCTGGTACAGTGACAACGATTCACGCTGCAATGAATGATCAGCCGGTTATTGATGCTTATCATCAGGATCTACGTCGTACACGGGCCGCTAGCCAATCTATTATTCCTGTTGATACCAAATTGGCTGCTGGGATCACACGAATATTTCCAAAATTCAAAGATCATTTTGAAGCGATATCGGTTCGCGTACCAACTATCAATGTAACGGCGATCGACCTCAGTGTGACGGTAAGATCTAAAGTAACGGTAGCTAAAGTCAATCAGCTGTTGCAACAAGCAGCAGAAGGTTCATTTCGTGGTATAGTTGATTATACTGAATTGCCGTTAGTATCAACAGATTTTAATCATGACCCACATAGTGCTATTGTAGATGGTACGCAAACACGAGTTAGTGGGCAACACCTAATTAAGATTTTAGTTTGGTGCGATAATGAGTGGGGTTTTGCCAATCGTATGCTTGATACGACATTAGCAATGGCTGCTACTGGTTTCAACAAATCTATCTGTTGACAGACAGTATGGGGAATATTGCTCTCCCTACACAGCAGAAGATTAATAATTTAGAGAATCAACGAGAGGATTCACCATGTCTGTAATTAAGATGACCGATTTAGATCTGGCGGGTAAAAAAGTATTCATCCGGGCTGACCTAAACGTTCCTGTCAAAGATGGCAAAGTTACCTCTGATGCACGGATCCGTGCTTCTTTACCGACGATTGAAACCGCTTTAAAGCAAGGCGCAAAGGTAATGGTAACGTCTCATTTAGGTCGCCCGATTGAAGGTGAGTATAATGAGGAATTTTCATTGAAACCCGTTGTAGACTATTTAGCAGATAAGCTCGACTATCCTGTTCGTTTAGTAAAAGATTATTTAAATGGAGTTGAAGTTGCTAATGGCGAGCTGGTGGTTCTTGAGAATGTACGCTTCAACCGGGGTGAAAAAAAGGATGATGAAAATTTATCTAAGCAATATGCTGCACTTTGTGACATCTATGTAATGGATGCATTTGGTACGGCGCACCGTGCTCAGGCATCAACCCATGGTGTGGCAAAATTTGCTCCTATAGCATGCGCAGGGCCGCTGTTATTTGCTGAGTTGGATGCATTAGGTAAAGCATTGAAAGAGCCTGCTCGGCCAATGGTTGCAATCGTTGGTGGTTCAAAAGTTTCGACTAAATTAACTGTCTTGGATTCTTTAGCAAAAATTGCCGACCAAATTATTGTGGGAGGCGGTATTGCCAATACCTTTATCGCAGCTGAAGGTCATAAAGTCGGCCGTTCTTTATATGAAGATGACTTGATCCCCGAAGCAGAAAAATTATTATCTACTTGCGATATTCCTGTACCTACTGATGTTCGGGTAGCGACTGAATTTTCTGAAACAGCCGAGGCGGTAATGAAATCTGTCAATGATGTTAAAGATGATGAGCAGATTTTGGACTTAGGCGATGAAACGGCTGAACGTTTGGCGGGTATTCTTAAAAAAGCAAAAACGATTTTATGGAATGGTCCGGTTGGGGTTTTCGAGTTCCCTAATTTTCGCCACGGCACCGCAGTGATTGCCCAAGCAATTGCAGAAAGTGAAGCTTTTTCTATAGCAGGTGGTGGTGATACATTAGCGGCGATTGATCTGTTTGGTATTGCGGATAAAATTTCTTATATTTCTACTGGCGGTGGTGCTTTTCTTGAATTTGTGGAAGGTAAAAAATTACCTGCAGTTGTTGTGTTAGAAGAACGAGCAAAACAGTAATTATATCTGAAGAAAATGACAGGTAGCACTGTTCACCTGTCCAATAATAGGATTTTATCTCATGTCTAAGATTTTTGATTTTGTAAAACCAGGTGTTATTACCGGCGATGATGTGCAAAAAGTTTTTGCCGTTGCAAAAGAACATAAATTTGCGTTGCCGGCAGTCAATTGTGTCGGTACAGATTCGATTAATGCTGTTTTGGAAACCGCTGCTAAAGTTCGTTCTCCGGTAATTGTCCAATTTTCTAACGGTGGTGCTGCGTTTATCGCCGGTAAAGGTCTAAAAGCAGAAGGTCAGCAAGCTGCGATTTTAGGCGCAATATCAGGTGCTCATCATGTGCATCAAATGGCAAAACATTATGGTGTCGCTGTTATCTTACACACTGATCATTGTGCACGTAAACTACTGCCATGGATTGATGGCTTGCTAGATGCTGGCGAGGAATATTATAAAACCACCGGTAAGCCACTGTTTTCGTCGCATATGATCGATTTGTCTGAAGAATCATTGGCGGAAAATATTGAAATTTGCTCTCAATATTTGCAACGGATGAGCAAAATGGGCATGACATTAGAAATTGAGTTAGGTTGCACTGGTGGTGAGGAAGATGGTGTCGATAACACTGGCTTAGATAGCTCATCGCTTTATACACAGCCTGAAGATGTCGCTTATGCTTATGAGCAATTGAGTAAAATTAGTCATCGATTTACTATTGCGGCATCTTTCGGTAATGTGCATGGTGTTTATAAGCCAGGCAACGTTCAATTAACACCAAAAATTCTACACAATTCACAACAGTACGTTGCGCAGAAATTTAATTTGCCAGCGGAAAATAATCTTAATTTTGTTTTCCATGGAGGTTCAGGCTCTACTGCTGAAGAAATTAAAGAAGCGGTCAGTTATGGTGTGGTAAAAATGAATATTGATACTGACACCCAGTGGGCGACCTGGGAAGGCATTTTGAATTATTATAAGAAAAATGAAGGTTATCTACAAAGCCAACTGGGTAATCCAGAAGGTGAAGATAAACCTAATAAAAAATATTATGACCCTCGTGTTTGGCTGCGTGCGGGTCAGACTTCCATGATTGAGCGTTTAGAACTTGCATATAAAGAGTTAAACTGTATCAATGTGCTGTAATTAAACGCTATTTTATTTTCCTAGTTCTCAACCCTATGGTTCACCATAGGGTTTTTTATTATCCGACGTAAGTTTTGACAAAAAAGATGTTTTAGGTATAAGTGAGATATCAATTTTAACAAAACTAATAGAATATTATACGGTTAAAGATATTACTGTTGGATAGAATAAATAATTAACCATTCGGGTAAAAACGGAACATCGACATATTAAGCGACTAATACCAGCTATACTGGTATTCAAATCATTGCAGTGTACCAAACTTTGTTTACAAATATCGAATTGATATATATGTTAAACAAGCAGCAGCTTCAACATCCGAAAAGGGATGACTTGTTGCTGGCCAACCAATTTTATCTGTTAGCCAGCTAAAAATAACAGAGCAACTTTTACTGAAATGCTAGCGGGTTTCCAAAAAACGCATCCCCCTCATTGTGAGCATGCCATTTTTATCAAGGTAACTTTTTAAGGTACTTAAATTTACCTTATATTGTTTACTGATCCCTATTAGTCCACCGGCTTTTGCGATCCCTTTGCCACCTAAATAGACTATCTCTCTTAATATGATAGGAGTTATTTTATTGAATTCAACACCTAAGAAATGTTTTCCCTTAACCGTGAGAGTGCCATTTTTATCAAGGTAATTATTTAATGCGGTCAAATTGATGTTATATTGTTCACTGATCCCTATTAACCCACCAGCCTTTGCAAACCCTTTGGTACCTAATGACACTATTTCTGTTAACATCTCATGGGTTATGTGATTGGATATGCCATATAAAAAATGCTTTCCTTGAGCCGTGAGAGTGCCATTTTTGTCAAGGTAATTATTTAATGTAGTTAAATTCACGTTATATTGTTCACTGATCCTTGCTAGTCCACCGGCCTTTGCAAACCCTTCGGCACCTAATGACATTATCTTTGTTAATATATCAGAGGTTATTTTATTGGCTTTACCCCCTAAGAAAATTCTCCCTCTAACCTTAAGCGTGCCATTTCTATCAAGGTAATTATTTAATGCAGTCGAATTGATGTTATATTGTTCACTGATCCCTCTTAACCCACCAGCCTTTGCAAACCCTTCGGTACCTAATGACACTATTTTTGTTAACATCTCATGGGTTATGCGATTGGATATGCCATATAAAAAATATTTTCCTCGAGCCGTGAGAATGCCATTTTTATAAAGATAACTTTTTAACGAAGCTAAATTCACATTATATTTTTCACTGAGCCCTTTTAGTCCACCAGTTTTTGCGATCCCTTTTGCACCTAATAACACTATCTCTTTTAATATCTCAGGAGTTATTAATTTTATTTTTTCTCCATTTACCATCGTGTGAGCTAGAGGAGTATTTTCAGTGAGTGAATTATGAGGAATGTTATTGGACTCGACTTTTCTTTCTAAGTTACCATTAGTTATCTGCTGTTGTGTAAGTTCATTGCCTATAAAATATGAAGATAAAGCCTCATATTGGGGATAGAGACTGAACCAGATATCAAAAGTACTGTGGTTAGAGGAATTCATATATTTATTTACTACTTGTTGATAAGTTCGTGAAAGATTTTCAGCCACTTCTGGTTGTAAAGTATTAAGATTACTATAGGGTGCATGCAATAAAACCACCCGCTCTGGATCTACCGGGCCTAAGATATGTGTTTCATCAAAACTTATTGCTCTTTCTAAACTCCCTGTTACAGAAAATAGCAACGCTATAGCACTAGTGTCAGGATCATCAAAATTCTGTTTCAATGAAACCGCTGGTAATCCAAGCGCGGCAATAGCAAAAACCGCATAGGCTTGATTGCGGGATACATATTGTACAATTTCATCATAATTTCCAGCAACAATGGTTGTTTCTCCTTGTTTTCCAATCATTGGGTATAAGGAATTAAAGTCATGTGAAGGTTGAAATCCATTTATTTCAGGCTGTTCATTTACCGGATCGAGGACAACCTGAAATAGTAACGGAAAATTATCGCGAGCAGTTAGTCCGTTAGGAAGCAAGCGAGTTTCCCCTTGAATATGAGTAGAAGATGATATTAATTGCTGCAACAGCATGTTGGGTGGATCATTTTTATTGGGCAAAGCAACATGAGCAACCGTTGATAAATTACTTATTGGAAACACGTCACGAACTCCATAAAAAATAGAATATAAATAAAGAATCAAGCATAGAAGAAAATAATTATTGTAGTAATCCAAATTTGATCGGATAGTCAGCCACTTTATTGATGCAGGATCCTATATTGCCGTTGTTATTATCAACAAGACTTAAGTGGGTATCATCCAGATTAATGGAGTGACGATAGGTAAATTTTATAGATGCTGCCTGCGGTATGTTTAGCCAATATGTTTTTTGCCTAATTTGCCGTTGCTAACAAAACAAGACTTTTAATTTAGAATAACCCATGGTAGCGATACTAATGAGGAAATCTCCTATTTGCTCAACTTGACGGTAAAGGGTGAGAAAGCTGTTGTGCTGGTGGATGTGATGTACCCGGTGACTGCATTTATTTCTGACGCGCCGGCAAACTTGCACGACGTAATCGTGACGGTAGTGTCACCAGACAACGTCAGGCAGGGTGTGATACTTATGATGAATAATACATCCTTGACGCGCTGGACATGACGCAGATAGGGCTTTGTTAGCGTGAGCATAGGCAATAGCAAACCGCATTAAATATCTGTTTAATCGATTTAAACACAACGAATATTTTTTAAAACGATTTAATAGACATTTTAGGGCAGACATTTTCAATTGCCTGAAATTTATACTATAACTGCGAATTTTCAATTGATAATAAATTAGATTTTTAATTTAATAATTTATAAAATGTTGGGTTATCAACACATTGTGTCAGTCCACACTCCAATATTGTGGATATAAGGTTAGCGAGTATTAAAAATACAAATAGATAAATCGCTATTTCTCTGACAGGGGATTTTGCTACTTGTATTTCAGCGCTATTGAATAACATTAATACACAAACGAACAGAATGATGGCTAAGGAGAAAAGTAGCGACCAAGTATAAAGATGCAAACCGAAGACTGTGGAATAATATCCAGGATCACCTGGCAGAATATGAATTAATACTTGGCGGGTTGCTGATGCCGCGTGCGATATTTGAAGCCAAAATGTGCGATAAATGGTGAGCTACTTTTGTTTCCGTCAGTGCAACGGAATTACACTTTTATTTTTCATCAGAGCTACTTTGACCTACTTGGATAAGGCCTATTAAGGACTACGTTCTACGTCACGCTTGGCTTCCAGTTCACGTACTAGAGGAATGATGTGTTTACCAAAGAATTCTACCTCTTCCTGAAAATGCAGAAAGCCGAGTAGGATGAGATCTGCACCGGCATCTTTTAACGCAATAATTCGTTCGGCGATCTGCACCGGCGTTCCGATCAGATTACTACGAAATCCATCATTGTATTGAACGAGGTCTTCAAAGGATGATTTTGCCCAGTTTCCCTTTCCTTCGGGTGAAGCCTTCCCTGCATTTTTCACCTGATCGGCAAAGCCCTGCACAGCTTCGGGATTAGCCTTAGCGACAATTTCGTCAAGAACCGCTTTCGCCTCTTCTTCAGTCTGGCGGGCAATGGCAAAAGCATTCACCCCAATCTTGACGGAATGTCCGTTGGTCACGGCCTTGGCGCGGATATCATTGACCTGCTTTCTGATCTCCGCCGGAGTGTTACCATTGGTAAAGTACCAATCAGAGACACGGGCAGCCATGTCACGCGCCGCACGCGATGAACCGCCCTGAAAGATTTCTGGTTGCGGATCCACCGGCTTTGGTTTCATCGAATATTCGTTGAAACGATAAAAGTTACCTTTGAACGTAAAGCTATCTTCTGTCCAGATACCACGTATGGCTAGTATAAACTCCTCCGAACGACGATAACGCTCGTCATGATCGAGCCAAAGTTCACCGATAGCGGCAAACTCATCACGGAACCAACCACTGACAATATTCACTGCAACACGACCATTAGTCAGGTGACTGATCGTGGCGATCTGCTTAGCGGCTATGGCTGGATTCCATGGCCCGGGCAAGAGTGCGGCGATAACCTTCAGTTTGGTTGTTCCCGCCAGCAGTGCATGACTGAATGATACCGATTCATGCTGGTTGTCTGCACCGTAACTAGAGGTGAAGCGGATCTGGCTCAGCGCATAATCAAAGCCGTTGGCTTCTGCGATCTGTGCTAACTTGAGATTGTAATTGATATCCCAGCTAGTTCGCTGTTCGATATTACTGATAACAAGTCCCCTGACACATTAGGAACCCAGTAAGCGAATTTCAGTTTATTGCATGTTTGGTTCATTATCCATCCCATTTGTGGTCGTGACTCAGATTTATTGATTCAATATATTCTATCATTTTTAAAAATAGACTATGGTGATACCGAATGCTATATTTGAAACTGAAATCTGTGATAAATCGTAAATCGCCGGCTATATCTGTTTCCGTTGAGTGTAACGTAACTAAATTGTTATGTTTCATCAGAGCCGTCTTGGCCTGTTCAAACGTTTTGATTCGCTGGACAATATTTGTAAATGCTCGCTAATGAAACTCCGTACAGTAATGCCAGCTGTTTTCTACTCTGACCGAACTCAAGTAATTTTTTAGCCTGCTCTTGCTGTGCAGAAGATAATGAGCAAGGTCTACCGCCGATACGTCCTCTGCTTCTCGCTGCGGCCAAACCTGCCTGAGTACGTTTAACAATCAGCTCTCGGCTCCATTTGCGCCAACGCACTCATCACATGAAAGAAAAAACGACCTGCTGACGAAGCAGTGTCGATAGAATCCGTCAAACTATGAAAATGAATACCTTCATCTTCCAGTTTGGATATTAAAGTAATCAAATGTTTAATGCTGCGACCCAGTCTATCCAGCTTCCAGACGACTAAGGTGTCACCCGATTTCAGTGCATTTAGCGCGCGTTTTAATCCGGGTCTCTGGTCTGTTTTTCCGCTGATTTTATCCTCAAAAATCTGCTCACAATTTGTACAAATGAGCGATTTTCGCTGTAAATCGGTGTTTTGGTCATTTTTTGACACCCTCATATAGCCTATTTTTGCCATTTTAGGACCTTATCCTCCCTCTGAAAGCCTTGTCATCGCTGGTTTTGGGCAAAATATTAGCTAAATTCCAGATTCAATAAAACCTTGGTTTGTTGGAAACGGTAGATTGTGCAAAAAATACGCTGGACAAACGTACTGGCGGCACCGTCAAGGGCGACATTATGTCACAGGGTACCCAAATCGGACTGAAGGGGGATAACCGCAAGCATTTTATTCTCGCGAATGCTGATGGCAAAGTGCGCGCCTATATCTGGAAAGATAAGGGCGGTGATGGAATACACATCAATAACGGTATTGACGGTGGTGGTGAGTACGTTTTCCATAAAGATGGCGGTTTTTGTGCACCTTCTTCCGTGTATGCAGGAGCGGGAAGAATGGCCGCTGACGGCAATGTTGTCGGCAGCAAATGGGGAAATCAGTGGCTGGATGTTTACCTGAAAAATACCTTCCAGCCCAAAGGGACCTACGGTCAATCGAATACGGCAAAGCGCGAGGTCAACGGATGGTGGAAATGCGGGGACACGGGGGTGATTATCCAGTGGGCGAGATATGGAAAAGACAGAGGGGCAGGGACCTATGATTTCCCGCTGCCCATGAAGTTTCTCAAAGCAGGATTGCTCTGTATCGGCTATGTTGATACTGCGATTAACGCTTGGGGCGATAATCAGTCCCAGTCAGCCCATCTGGTCGATAACGCGACCGTCAGGGTGACGATAGATAACGGTCTTGAAAGCGTCGTTCTAGCGATTGGTTTCTGAAAGAGGATTTGGCGAGTGAATATCCGGCACACTGCTAAACCGTGTCGATATCGGCACCACGCCAGATATTGTGCGGCCGGAAGCTCCGAAAAGATAAAAACTTTATGCTGCCCTGACAATGTAGTTAAACGCGACATTTCGCGGCCTTGTTTCTGAAGCGGTTCTCAAACCAGACTGAAAACTGGCTGAGCAATCAACAGCGAATACGCCGCTGGTTCCTCCAGTAATGCTACTACTGGCCATTCTTCTTCCCATTTTGAAAATCCCACTGGCTGATGATTGACCGACAAACTGAATGCCGGTTATGTTTCCAGTGAAATTTTGAAGGGTATCACCTTGTACGCTTAATATTTTGCGTCCGTTATCCACTTTTCGTCCTGCATCCCAGCCCCGAATAAATTCGCCACGTAAATCAGGGAGTTTCCCTGATGGATAAGCGAGTGCCAACAGTGGGTATTCTTTCTTATTAAAGCTCTCACCATTGCATATACGCCAACCTGACGGAGGCGTTTCAGTAGGCCAAGGCAGAGGAACGCCGACAGGGATTTCGACACGCAATACTTCTGGCGTAACAGCATGAACATCGGTGGCGGTTAATTTTACATCCTGAATCAGGGTTTTGCCGTTAATTTTACGCTGACTAGGTGTTGCATTTTTAGCCAGATTTACTGTTTCTAACAAACCAAGGTTTTCTAAAAATTTATTTTTGTCTGGGATGTCAGCGCCGTTGTCATTTTTTGCCAGTTTCTGACTCAACAGTTGCATGACGTTTTCAGCAAATTTGGGGTTATTGCTAATCGCTTGCGCCAGCTTGTTCAGCGTATCTAAATCGGAAGGCGCATGGTCGACCACCGCATTAAGTCTATCATTGACAATTTTCACCGCTTTAGGGGTTGCGGCTTCCGTTTCACTGCTGCTCTGATTGGCATTGCTGAGCTTGACAAAACCTTTTTCACTTACGCTGGCATCCGGGTGATTTCGGGAGCGCGTATGCGCCGTTAACGCCGCTTCGGCCGCTTTTAATTGCTGCTTTAACCAGGCGGTACGATTCGCCAGTTCACGCGTAGGTCGGTTGGTGATACCGTCTGGCCCACCCAATACCGGGTCGGAGGTCTCTATCTGGTAGATACCGTCCTCCCAGGCAGCCGTTTCTTTTAAATAACTCATGTCATCGTTCTCCATCGGGCTGGATCCCCTCGTGGGCGGATTGTTAGTCATAGTGTAGTCTGTTTTTGTCTATTCATTAAGTATTTTTGCATACCCTTAACTGCTGCCATGATTATAGCGCCCGTGGTAGGTCGTTTGATTGTTATAGCGCAACGGAACCGCCGTATAATCCAGCGCCACCAGTTCGCTCCGCGCCGGCGCAAAGGCCGCGAGCGTCTCGCGTAATCTGGCCGCCTGGTCATTGGTGATCAACGTATTGAGTACCACCCGATATAGCGCCCAGTGCGTCTCGCCATCGGGATACGCGGTGGCCTGTTCCGGTTTAAGGGCCGCTCCCCCTTCGGTTATCGTCACCTCCCCAAATCCCAGCGCCCGTATCATGGCGCGAATCGACCAGGGGGTGCCCTTATAGCGATGCAGCGTGATGGCCGATTTCAGCATCGCACGGCGGGCATCATCCGATTCGGCTAAATGCCAGCCATTAACCCCGGTTAACGCCAGCTGCTCTGCCAGCCAGGGCAAGGCCGACGCCTCGGTCATGTCCAGCAGATAAACCAGCAGCGGCGTCAGGTCAATCTGCTGCAACCGCGCCGCCTGTGCCGCCAGCCCCTGAAAATGTTTCTCTGCCGCCAGCAGCGGCGGTAACAGGCTGTTATCGGTCATCGCCGCTCTCCGTGCCCAGGGTCAACTGAATGTCGCTACAATGCGCCCATTGCTGTGCCGACAGTACCGTCGACTCAAGGGTAGTGAAACTCGTGAGCTGCACCCGGTAAACGCCCGGCACTGACAAGGCAGCGATAATCTGGCTGGGCACAATATCCCGCCCCAGCTGTTTAGCCTGGCGGGCCACATACTGCTCAGCGGCCTGCCACGCCTGTTTCAGTACCGGCTCGCCTGGCTGGCTGGCATAACAGGTCAGCTGTGCGGTAATGGTATAGTCAACCTTTTCAGGGGCCAGCACCTGCACTGTATCATTCAGCGGGCGCACCCGCTCTTCCGAGCACAGGGCCGTCACCAGGCTGAGCACCGTCTTGTCCGGCAGCCCGCTGGTCAGCAGCGGATACAGGTTGACCGTGCCGGGTTTCGGGCGGGTCACTGCCACATCACAAATCCCCGGATGGGCACTCATGGCATGAAAGCGGTAGGCTTCACGTGAACCAGCGGTGCTGAAGGACGCCGGAGCCAGACGGATACGGTTGCGTAGATGCTCATCGTCTTCAACGTCTGAGCCGCCTTCGCTTGGCGTGGTATTAGTGACCTGAATATCCCCGTCATCGATGGCCTCCATCAGGGTGCTGATTTGCGCCGGTTGCCAGCCGTTACCCTGTATCCCTGCCTCGCTGCAGGTCGCACTCACCGTCACCCGGGATGCCGTTGGCGTCAGCCTGACTTCGCTGTCGGTGGTAAATAGCAGGCTGTCCGTGGCGCTGAGCCGTGTACCGGCCGGTATCGGTATCGTCAGCGAGGGTGCGACCGCCAGTGAAAATTGCACCGTGGTGCGTGCCGGTTGAGCCGGTAAACGGTAAACGCCGACCAGCTCGGCCAGATAGTCCAGCATTGGCGCACGGGCAAAGGCCACCAGGTTTTGTTCGGCGGCGGATTGAATGGCACTGCGCACCAGGGTTTCCCGGTAGGCGAACAGGTCAATCAATAGCCGCTCCGCCTGCGCCGGCCACAGGGTTTTACCGCTGGCCGCTTCATAGGCCGCAATCATCTCGCGGGTAATGGCTTGGGCGTCTGCGTTCACAAACTGCGGTTTCTCAAGGGTTAACGCCATGCCACCTCCGTTTGTGCGTTGACCTGACTGCCCGGCAGTCGCCAGCGCAGCAGGAGATTCACCCGCTCACCCTGCGCATTAAGCCGCACCTGATGTAATTCGCATCGGGGCTCCCAGCGTTTGATGGCCTCCACCGTTTCCCGTACCACATGCGGCAAGGCGCGCTCAGTGGGCATATCCAGATAACGATGCAGATCACTGCCAAAATCCGGTCGATGCGGGTCGCTGCCTTTTGGGGTGCCTAAAATCAGTCGCAGGCACTGCTGAATATCCTCGACGCCACTGACCCGTTCACCCGATACGTGCAGCGCGGGTTGCCAATCTACGGCGCTGAGGACGGTCATTGTGTTCATCAAACGCGTTCCTCCCTCGCTTATAACGGCTTGCCGGTGGGTTTACCGTCATGCCCGTTGCTGTGTTGATGCTGTTGCAGCGACACCCGACCTGCCTGGATATCGCCGCTGGCCTGGAGCGTGCCGTCAATGATGGCTGTCGCGCCACTGCCGCCCGAACCGCTCATGCCGCCCTGGTAAGTCAGTTGCTTTTGTACCGTCAGGTTGCCCGTCGCGACCGTATCGGGTGCATCCAGTAACAGGGTGTGACTTGCCTTCACCGTCGCATTTTGCGTTTGAATGAGCACAGTGGCCTGGGTGGTCAGCGTCAGGGTCTGTATATTGCCGCCGATAGTCATCGCGTGGTTTTTGCGGTCATACTCGACAAAAGTCCCATCGGCAAAATCTACCCGCCGCTTATCGCGGCTCGCCACTGTCGGGCGGTCTATCTCGGAATACACCGCCCCTAACACCACGCCGTCATCGCCGTCAGCATCCAGCAGCAGGCTCACCTGTTCACCCACATCGGGTAGCCCGTAATCCTTGTTATCCTGGGTGTTGCGTTGCAATACCGGCAGCCAGGCGGTGCGCAGGTTATCACAGGTCGGCAGCCGTACCCGTACCCGGACGTTTTGCTCATCAATCTGGCTGATGGTACCGAACATCAATTGCAGTCCTTTCATGGTGGCTTTTCTCCGATTGTCATCTCTTTTTCACTCAGCGGCCCCACGCTGCCATCGGCTTTCACCCCAATCACCTGTCGGGGCGCAGGCTTATCCGCGCGAGTCGTTTTCCTGTTGGTGTGCGCCATCGGCCCCTGGCCCAGGGTGAGTTCACAGGTGTACCCGCTTTGGCGCGATAGGGCATGGCGAACTTCAGTAATCAGCCACACCCCGGACAGGCGACCAAAATCGGCCAGGCGCACGGTTAACCCGGCTTGATACGCCGTATTGCCGGCCAGCGCTACCGTCGCCACCCGTTGATATTCATTATGCCGGTTCAGCCCCGCACACACCTTGGCAGTCGCTTCTTCCCGGCTCCGTGCCCGGCTGTGCAGTCTTAAGGTATCGGCGCTGGTTGAACGTCCCTGTTTTTGAGGAGCCGTTTCTCGCGCCACGTCGCCTATCGTGCCATCGGCCTTGATACCGACCGTGACCAGTTGTTTGCGCTGGCTGTCCTGGTATTTCACCTTGCCCTGCTGGTAGATACGGTTAAGCGTATCGCGCAGGCTGTAATGGCTGACGGCTTGCGGGGTAATGACGTTAACTGGCAAGGCTTCCCGCAATCTGACGCGCTCAGAAAAATCAGCCTGCTCGGCGTGACTTTAACGATATAGCCGTATTCCTCGGCCAGTCGGCGCAAAAAAGCCAGGTCGGTTTCATGTTGCTGCGTGACCCGGTCAAGGGCAGCGGCGCAATCTGCCCTTCCAGTGTCAGGTGGTGTTTTTGGGCAATCCGGCGGGCGATGGCCGCCAGGCTGGTCTGCTCAAACGCCCGGTAGCTCCGGGTTCGCAGCGCGGTGGTCACTGAAGCGGATAACCCACGCAGCGACACCGTATCCGGCGGGCCACTGAGTTCTATTTCATCAATCGAAAAGGTGCCACAGGGACGTAATGGCGTGCCGACCCTGCCGAGCGCCAATGAGAGCGTGTCGCCTTTACCCGGATACCAGGCCCCACGCCATCGCCCGGCGCTGTCTTCCAGTTCGACCGTCAGCTCATCAGACTGGCCACTGAGCTGATCGGTAAAGCGGATCCCGAGCACGTCCGGGGTGATATCGTGCGTGATGTCCTTTTGGCCATAATGCAGGGTCCAGGTCGGGGCCGGTACCGCCTGCTGTCTTTGTGTCGTTAACGTAACCATGGCGGCGTCTCCTCCACGGTGTCCTGCGCGTTAATCAGCGGTATAGCCAAGGTGATGCCGGCAGGCAACACCGGTGTAATGGGGATATCAGGATTGGCGGCAATGATCCGCACATAGCCCAATGCGTCACCGTAATAGTGGGCGGCCAGCGTATCCCAGCGCTCGCCCTCACGGGTAATATGTTGCCAGACACCTGGCTTATGTTCTTCTTCATGTTGACTTGCAAACATCGGCCTGTTCTCCTTTTTAGTGACGCGTCACCAGATGGCTCGTCAGACGGCTCAGCACCGGGGCGACGTCGTTCCAGGTACTGAGGGCACCGCCCACCTGACCGGCCACCGTATCCAGTGCACCGGGCAGTGCCTGGCCGGTACCGGGGGTCAGAGTACTGAGCGTGTTTTTCGCCTGGCTGGCCGTGGTCGCCACCTTGCCCGCCGCACGGGTCAGGTGACTGGCCGCAGGAAAATGGGCTTCCAGGCCGGCCAACAACGGCTGCGCCTGTATCAACGGGGTGGCCACCTCACCTAAGCTAGTAATGACCCCAGGGACGCGCGTTAACGCCGCGACCGGATCCGTTTTCATCTGGCGCGCCACCCGGATCGCCTGTGAGGCCGTAGCCAGTGCCGACTGCGCCTGACGGGCCAGACCCATCGCCCGCGATAGCGGTGTACCGCTGCCGATCGCCGGTGTTAGCCCGGCGGCTTTTCTGTTCAGTGTGGTGGCCATCGCCGGCGGCTTAAGCGGCTGGCGCAGATCGCCGGTAAATTCACGCAGACTGATATCGACCTCCAGGCATTGGGCGATACCGTCGGCATGGGCTAACAGCGTGCGACCGGTAAGCGTGCTGATCACAAAATGCCCCAGGTACTCGCCATTGCCGAGCACAAATGCCAGTGCCTGATGGGCACGACAGGCGGCCTGTAGCCGTTGCCATTGCGCGGTCGGTTGACAGTACTGCTGATGAAATCGCACGCTGAGGCGATATTCATCCCCTTTATCGCCGACCCACTGCAGGCCGGGCTTACGGCCAATGCGCGCCTGTTCGGCAAACTCACCGCCGAGGGTCGCTTCCAGTGCGGTAAAGCCGGTCTGTAGCTGCACTTCAATCTCACCCAGGATCGCCAGCATCAGTAAAAGTCCCTCCGTTGTTGTTGGTGCATCAGCTGCGCCAGGCGTTTTTCTAGCTCACGCACACTGATAGCCAGGGCTTCGCGTAACGCCGCTGGGGCCGCCTGGGACTGACCGTTTATCACAATCTGTGGGGCAAAGGTGATCTGTATGCCTGAAAATGCCTTCCCCTGACCGGCAGGGGGGATTGGGGTATCAGGCCAGTGGGGCACACGCGGGGAGGGCGGTTGCATCAGCGGCATCAGGCCGCCAACGGCGCGTTCTAACGCGGGCGTGGTACGGGTAATGCCCACCACCGCCCCCTGCACAATATTGTCCCCCAATCCGGCAAAGACCCGTGAGGGACTGTGTATGCCCAATGTCTCCTTAAACCAGCCTGAAACACTGTCCCCAAAATTGACAATCGTCTCTTTGGCGGCGGTTAACCGACTTTTGATGCCATTGACCAAACCCTCAATCAGCTGGCGACCCGCATCGGTAAAATGGGCAGGCAGTTCAATGTTGAAATAGCCCATCACCCCGGCGAAGGCTTTATAGAGCAGCCCCAGCGGCGACCCGTTAAGGATAAGTGCACCCACATCAGCAATACCGCCGGAAAACGCCTGTTTCACCTCGGCCCAGCGGGCCTGAAAGAAAGCGCTTATCGGCGTCCAGTAGTGGTAAATCAGGTAAGCGCCGGCGGCAATCGCGGTGATAGTCAGGCCGATAGGGTTAAACATCAGTGCTCGCCCCAACCACAGCAGGGCATGACCAGCCAGGCGCAGGCCCGTCACCAGCCCACCGGCCAACACCTTACCTAATCGTCCTACGCTGCCTGCGAGTCGGCTTAAGCGCCCACCCATGCCGAAAGCACTCTGGAGTAACAGCCAGCCGGTACGCAGCCGGGTAAACCCACCCCACAGCAGGCGTATCGGCGAACCCAGCAGATTGAACGCCAACCTTGTGGCCAACAATCCCCCCTTAAACAACAGGAGCGCCCCCACGGTTTTGGCGATACCGCTGACCAGTTGAGGGTGGGTTTTGACCCAACCACTGGCGGCATTCAGATAAGGCAGAACCGTTTGCGTTAACGACAGTACGGCGGGGAGAGTGATTCACCGATACTCAGTGACAGCTCTTGACTGGCAATGCCTAACTTTTTCATCTGCTCAATCGGTGAGGCCAGCCGTTTTTTATAGTCGCCCAGCAGCACATTTTTATCGGCTGCCTGTAAATCGTCTGCGCGCATTTGCCGGTACTTGTCCATATTCGCGAGCATCGGACGCACAAAGGCCATTACCTGCATATCGGCAAACAGTTCACCTAAGCCAAAGTTCTGCTGCAGGGCCAGTAACGCCTTATCGCGCGCGGTATCGTCCTGCAGCGCCATCGCTGATTTAAATTGTGCCAGCGCCTCGGGACTCTTTTGTGCCAGATAGCTTTGCAGGGTATTCATCATCCCTTCAATCGGCGAAATCCCGTGCACTTTTTGTTGCATTAAGGACTTTTCAATATCGATACCGACATCCGCAAAGCGTTTTTGGGTTTCCGGGGCAAACACCTTTTCGAGAAAGTTTTGAGATTATTGGCTGCTTCATCGGAGGTGCCTGCCCCCATCCTGGCTATCTGCAAGGCAGAGACCAGCTCCGCCACCGCCTCTTTACCCTCAGCAATGCCTTTCATCTTTGGGGCCAGCTCGGGCAACCACTTCACCTGGTCAGCGATTTCAAATGACCCGGCCTTACCCCCTTGCGCCATGATGTTCTGTACCGCGGCAAAATCTTTCGCGGCAATGCCCAGCGACTGCTGGGTGGTCACCGCCGCCTGCGCCCACAGTTCAGCGGAGGTGCGGGTGGCGGTTGCGCCTCGGGCGATGTGTGGCAGGTAGGCGCGAATATCGTCCAGGCTGTCAATGTTATTGCCAATAAGCGCACTGGTGGCGGCCTGTAAATCGGACTGGGTCTGGTTGTATTGCTGGCTCCAGGCGCGGATATCGTTACCCATTGCCGCCTGGGTGGCACCGTCGTAACCGGCGGTGATCCCCATATCGACCAGGTTGTCCTGAAAGGTCATCGATTGTTTAACCGACGGCGCGACCGCACCCACCGCTGCCGCCGTGGTGGCACCTAACGCCAGACCTCGCCCCATTAAGGCGTGATGCTGTTGTCCGAGACGGGAAAGCGTCTGACCCACCCGACCCAGCTCACTATTGAGGCTACGTGCTGCCTGCACACCCAACTGACCGTAACGAGTGACCGCCTGGGTCAGTTGTTGCTGACGGGATTGCAGGCGATGGGTGGTTTCACTCAGGCTATTGAGGCTACGCCGTGAATCGCCCATCGCTGAGCGAAAGGCACCGGCCACCGCTCCTTTGATCACCACCCCAATCGAAAATGTGCTCGACACTGCGTCACCTGCCTCTGTTACACCCGATCACTCTTTATCGGTTTGCCCCGCGTTGCCCGTGCTCCTGCCGGATTTGGGCAGCCGCTTCCTGTAAATAGTCCTCAAACTCCATCACCGTCAGCGCATCCAGCTCACTCGGCTGCCAGCGGAACCATCTCGCCAACAGCGCCTGTGCCTGACGCAGTGCCTTCGGCGAGTGCATCCAGCCCCGCAAACTGACGAAAGTGGCCTTGCAACTGTTGATAATCTACCAAATCCATATTGTCGATATCTTCCGGTATCAGGCCGGTCATGCGGGCAATCAACAGGCTGTCCCAGTCATTGACGTTTTCACTTAAGCGACGTACCGCCTTGATGTCACTGACCTTGAGCCGGTTTAAGCTGACCTGGGTTAGCCTTTCACCACTGCCCAGGGTATAAGGGTATTGCAAACGATAATGAATACAATCTGTCATCATCACTCCTCGGATTGTCAGGTTAAGCACCCAGATTGGCGCGATAATCGGTGAGCATATCTTCACCGTTGATTTTAAAAATATTGGCGATCACATCCAGCTCCAGCAGCACCTGGCCATCCATCACCTGCTTGATATAGCTGCAGGTAAAACTACTGCTCATCTCCGGCACCTCGTGCTGCTTGAAGCTGCCCAGACTATTTTTGCTGAACATCACCGTCATAAACACCGCCACCGGCAGTTCATCCTGGCGACCCTGTGCCGGGTTATAGCGCTGCAGGCTGCCGCGACATTGCAGTGGATACGCCTTGAAGGGATTGGCGGTACGCAGGGCCACCTCTTCATACAGACTGGTCCAGTGAATTTCCCCTTCCAGCTTGTCAAACCCCGCCGGTAACTGAATTTTGCCTATCATCCCCAGCGCCTGATGCTCCTGCTGCACCACGTTGATTTCCGGTAGTTTGATTTCTTTTGCCCGACCTATCAGACTATTGCCGTCCAGATAGACATTGGCATTGGTCATAAAATGCAGTGCATTACCCGCCATGACGCGCTCCTTCTTCTGTTTTTTGCTGTCTGGTTATCATGATGAGACCTTGCTTTTCAGTATCGTCAGATAGTCATCGGTGATTTCTGTTTCAAAGGTCAGATGCTCCATGGGTGGCGGCGGGGTGTATTTGTAATTCAGTTTCAACTGCCCCAGACTGAGCGCATCCTTGGTGTTGTTCGCCGGGTCATACCAGCAGTGAAAGCCCAGCAGCGCCCCATCGGCAATCAACCTCCTGCCATAGCCATTGACCGATTCGGTCAGCGCATCAATCAGCCCCTGATTAATGGGGCGATCAATATATTGCAGACTGAAATGGCGGATAGACTCATTAATCATGTCCCCGGTGCGCCGCACATTTTCAAAATTCTTCAGATGCGTCACGGTCGGCCAGGCCGCCGTGCGGTTGCCCCACAGGCGTAATCCGCTACCAAAACTGTTAAATACCGTGGTAATGCCGTTCTGGTTAAGCAGATTGACCTCGCTATTGGCATCGTCAATACGCGCACTTAACGGGCGCTCAATCCCCACAATGCCCATCAGCGCCTGATTGGAAGACGACCACCAGAACCCTTTTTCACGGTCAACTTTGGCCCGCAGACCCGCCGCGCGTGCCGACAGCGGCTCCAGGCGAGTCTGGTTTGTTGCCTTGTCATAGACCTTGACCTGCGGATAACACAGGCGCACCCGATCAGAGGCGGTATTAAAATTAATCGTGCCTTGTGGCCCCCGTCCAGCGATGGCCTGGGCAAACGTCGTCCCCGCCGGAGCATCAATATAGGCGATGGCTTCACATTGGTGTGCCAGGGCTATCATAGCGGTGGCCACCGCATTTTGGTGCGAGAAGCCGGACGCAATCAGCAGCTTCGGGCGAAAACCAAACAGGCTGTCGGCATTTTCCAACGCTTTCATACCGGTACGCTGGTCGGCGGCATTGGTGGTGCCCAGAATGTCAGCAGCGGTGATTTTTGAGACATCCGGCGTATTATAGGTGACACTGACGGTGGCCCCCTGGGCAATACCGCCGGTGGTGACACGGATGACTTTGCCGGTTGCGGCGGCCACGGTATAGTCGGTCGCTACCTGATAGAGGGTCTGCCCATCGGCGCTTTTCACCACCATATCACCCACGGGTAACTGGCTCAGTGTGGCACTGTGGTGCGTGCTATCGAAGGTGACACTTTCTGCGGTTATCGTTTTCTGATGGCTTTTGGGATCAAACACATTGACCACCAGAACCGTCCCGACACCGTGGTCATAGATAGCGCGCAAGGCTTGCGGCAGGGTAAATCCACTTCGCTCATCGCCAAACTGCGCGGCATCCTTTTCCGATGTACACAGGGTCAGGGTATTGACCGGGCCTGTGGGCGCGGTACCGACCAGGCCAATCACGGACGATTCTCCCGTTTTGACCGGACGAGTCCCGCGTTCAATTTCCAGCGTATCAACGCCGTGATGGTGTTCTCTACTCATGGGGTGACCTCGTTACTTTTTGTGTCTAATGGCCCTTTGCCGCGTTTTCTGGCGGGCATCACTAACGCTGTGCTGACCGGCGCTTCGACGGGCCGGGCCTCATCAGCGGGAAGCGCCACGGTGTCGCCCGATGAGGTGATTGCCTGTGCCAACGGTGCCGTCATGATGGGGTCGACGGGGGTTGCTGCTTCCTGACCCAGAAAGGTTAAATAGCCCTGGGCTTCCAGCCCCAGCACATAATCGTTATCCATCGGCAGGGTCACTTCCTGACCCGGCCAGAACATCACATCCAGGATGCGGCCATCCGGTAAACGTAACGAAGCACCGCCCATCTGTTCGCCGTCATAACGATAACGGGCCGGTTTGCCAGTCGGCTGCTGGGCCTGTTGTGATCGTTGTTCAAAATCAGTCAACGGTTTTGGCGGTTCAACGGGCGTATCGGGATAATCAAAGCCCAGGAAGGTCAGATAGCCCTGCGCTTCCAGCGAGACAATAAACGGATGATCGACCGGCACATCGACCACCTGACCGGGATAAAACATCACATCCTGGGTACGGCCATCAGCCAAACGCAGGGCCGCCCCATTCGGGGACTCACCGTTGTAGCGAAACTTCGCCATAAGCCACCTCGTTATTCTCTGTCTTCATGATATCTTCCCGGGTACGCGGTAAGGCCTCCTGCGGGGCGTCCTGCACAAACCAGGTTTCGGTCGCCACCGTCAGCGCGTATTGCCATAAACCCTCGGATTGCCCCAAAAAGACCTCATCAATCAACCACAGCGGGCGGCGACAGTCCGGCGGCATAAAGCCCCCCACGGCCTGACGCAGGGTATCGAGGGTGGCAATCGCCCCGTCGTTACCGTTAAGCTGGCGCATCACCAGGGTCAGCGTGAAATGCAGCACCCGCGGCTGGAATACCATGCCCACATCCTCAATGTCGCCAAAACGTGAGCGGGCAAAACTGAGCAGCACCGCACCGAGTGGATGGTTAAGATGAAAGCGTTCCGGCTGCTCAGGGAAGAAGGTGACCTCCAGCTGCGGTAAGCGTTTTGTCAGCAGGCCCAGGAGGGCGCGCATGATATCGAGCGTCATTCAAAGTCCTCCAGTAAGCCGCCGGGGCCGCTAAAGCGCGCCGGACGGGCATAAACATGAAAAGCCCCCGGCTCGGGGAGCACCTGACCACTGGCGGCGATACCTAACGTCAATTTTCCGTCGCGCAAGGCTTCCAGCATTTTTAAGCTGCCTCGATAAACCTCTTTTATGGCTTCCGGCAATTGGCCTTCGGGACGACGCAGGTACAATCGATGGCTGACCAGATTGACCGCCATATCGCGCAGTACCGTGGGAACGGTTTCCAGTGGCAATACATAACGACCGCGCAGATGGGCATCAATCAGCTCATCGGCATAGCGAATGGCATCGTTCAGCACCTTGTCGTTAATCACATTGGGCAGGCCACCCATCAGCGCTTCGCCTGAGACATCCTGCGTCAGCTGAACCAGCGTATGACGGGAGAGCAATTGCCCGATATCCTCCAACGTGCAGTAGGCCATCAGATACCTCTGACCATGCGGATAATTTCACCCGCGGCAGTGGCCGCATCCAGAGCCACCCCCACCGTTGAAGCGGGCAGCCCGCCACCGGTTAATGCACTTTCCGATACCACCCGGCCTTCACTGTCGGCCTTGAGCAGCTCGCCCGCGCTAATCGCGGCGCCGGCCTCTACCGCCATGATGCCCAGCACATTAATCGGTACGCTGTCGCCTTTTTTACCGGAGACCTCGGCGACACCGAGTTCCGTCCCGGTGCCCTTAAAGGGTTTTGCCGTTATGCCCACCAGACGATGGGCGGTTAAATCTTCCACCGCCACGACGGTGGTGGTGAGTACCACCTGTTGTGTCACCATCTTTTACGCTCCTTTAATGCCGCTAATCAGATAACCGGCTTCACTGCCCACCACCGCTACCTTGTAAATATCGGTATAGCGGATATTGACCACCTTGCCGCCAACACTGTCAAAGCGGTCGGCCAGCGGCATCCCCTGCCGGCGGAAGGTATAGCCAAAGGAAGGCATATGCTCATCGGCGCTATCACTGCCTACTGACGGAAAATTGACGACATGCAGCATCAGGTTGTCTTTCCACAGGTCGGTGGTGCTTTTACCGTCTTTCGCCAGCTGAACGGGTGCGCCAATCAGCACCTCATCCACCTGGAATAAATCTTTTAAAATCTCGGTGGTAATACGCTTGCGTTCATTGCCGCCCAGCGCGTCTTGCAGCACCTTATGGAAGCGCAACAGTGCCATCACGCTCGCCCCCATGGTAATGACGTTGGGGCGCAGGCCGATATTGGCCCGGACCACTTCCATCCCGGCTTCAATCTCTTTCAGTGGATCGCCATTTTTCTTGTTCCAGGCGGCCTCGCCCGTCAAGGCTTTGGTGGCGTTGCTGGCATAGACCGACGCCGATTGGGCCAGCTCGGCGACATACTGCTCACGGCGCAGCAAAATACCGTCGGTGGCGCGTTTAATCGCCTTGATTTCTTCATTGAACATCGATTCCGCCTGTTCGCGGTAATCGACCGGCACCGCCAAATCATGCTCATCGAGCACGATATCGGTGAACGCCTGTTTCTCTCTTAACAGAATATTGCTGTTGGCCCCGACCGCGCGTTTGGTTTCATACAGCGCCAGCCGTCCTTTACCAAAGGTCGGCACCTTAACCCTTCCTTTTCTACCCTGACGAGAGGAAACAGCTTTTCCCCAATCAGGCTGGCATTGCGGTATTCAGCGGCAATGTGGGTCAGCACCGGGTCGTTGGCCCGTTTGCTTTTTAAATAATCAGACATAGGACTCTCCTGACAGGCAGCGCTTCACCGCCGCTTCGTAAGGGATGGACTCACGCGCCTTAAGCGCCATGGCCTGTTGATGCAGCGTATCCGGATCGGATGCCCGCTCACTAAAGGTCAGACTGTTTTGCGGCGTGTTGCCTCTTCCCGGCACCGCCCGCTGACTAAAATCAACCAGCGGGGTAGCGCTGGTAAACAGAGACTTGACGGCATCAACCAGTGGTTGCGTTTTGCTGCCCTCACTGAAGGTCAACGCCTGCTCTTTGCCAGACAGCGCATCCAGTAACGCCACCATCACCGCTTGTCCGGCAGGGGCCAGGCGTGCTTCATTAATCAGACTTTCGGCAAATGCCACATTGACCTCGTGGGCGACGTTGGCGGCCTGCGCGGCCTTTTCAGCCTGATGGGCGCTAATCTGTTGCTTTAAGGCGGCGTTCTCGGCTTGCAGCCGTTGATTTTCGGCTCCATTTTTTTCCACGGTAAGGTTCTCCGTTGTCAGGGGTGGCGTGATGAGCCTCGGCTCAGAAAAGGTGCTGGTCGCGGTGGTTAAGCGGGGCGTGTCAGGCTGGGTGCGCAAATAGTGACTAAGGAACGCCCGTAAGCGGGTAAACAGCGGATCGTGATCGCACTGCATGTCTTCACTCAACACGACGACCCCTTCTTCGCCTTCACTAAAGGTCACCGGCTTAAGGCCCTTGACCGCCGGCGGCTGGGCACCCAGGAAACCGACGTGTTGCAAATAGTAAATACCGGGCACCGGATTATGGGGGGAATCCGGCGCATAAAAGGCGGCTGAGATTTTTTTGTAACGCCCACTGACCACGGATTCGCTAAATGTCGGCTCCAGTTGCTGGGGTTCGGCTATCAGTGAGCGTCCTTGCGCCGACAGCCGTTTGATCCAGCCATAAGCGGGTGCATTGGTCGTCGGATGACCGATCACTATTGGCGCTTCATGCAAAGCCGGATCATAGGCATTCGCACAGACATGCAAATCGTTTTCACTAAATGTCACGCGGTCACCGGCTCCGGTAATATAGTGGCCTGGCTTGAGAATATGCAGGGGTTTCATGGCACCTCCATTGACTATCATGCCAACAGTCTATGTCGGGTTGTCTGATTTCCCTTTTAAAGGGCTTTAAAGATTTTCATTTGCGTCTTTTTTGAAGACAAATGAATGACGAGGCGGCTATCAGAAATAACCGCGTCAGGAAGGGGTTTATAAAGCTTTATAAAGGGCGGAAACGCGCTCGGGTATCGCGTTGTATCCTTTAAGCACCCGAACGCGTCAAGCAGCGCTTAGCGGAGGCTAGCCTGTTGCAAATAATCAATCACTTCATCGAGCAGCTGGCGTTTGACTTCAGCCTGTAGCTGTCCCGCCTCGGATACCGGCAGGTAAGGGCGCGGCGGCAGCGTCACTGACCCACCGCGCCCCGCTTTCCCACCCAATTGATGAAGTCGGGCATAAACGCGATGGGTGCCGACCCTGGCCTGATGCGCATCATATTCCGGCGTTACGCTGCGGCGCAAATACCCGTCACGTGAGAGCGTCATGCCCTGGCGGGCGAGTGCTGCGACCGACGGTTGCCAGCGTGGCCGCCCCTGTTCTTCAAAATTAAGGTCGGTAGCCGTTTTCAGCGTTTCAGACCAGCGGCGCATCAGTGGCGTCAGGTCATAAGCGGCGTTCTCCAGTTGCTTCAGCGCCTGTTTCAGGTCGTTATCGGTTATCTCAACCGACAGGAGGGTGGGTTTCATTGAGTGCCTCCGAGTGCTTTGCTAGCGACGGCGTGTAACGGCCCCTGATAGCGGGTTAAGTCCGGTCGATACCCTTCACCGGGGTTATACGACCAGCCGATATCCGGGGAAAACACCGTATGATTGTCGAGTGTCAGCTGGGCCACCGGCTGCATTTCGCCGGTTTTGCGCGAGACCACCTGCAACGACCAGCGCAGGCGGTCGCCGGACGTTTCCACCGTGAGTCCTCGCGCTTTGATGTCCCGTTCAGACAGTGCAATCACGCTGCAGCGACAGCGCCAGCCATTGGGCGGGTAGAGTGCACGCCATACCGGGTCATCGGCAGAAAACACCCGGCCATGCAGTGCCAGGTGGCTTTTGCGGGTGCGGTTATCGCGTATTGCCACATACATCCAGTAGGGACGCGCCGCAACATTCTCCCGCATTTCTGCCCAGCGCCCGGCGTTGTACAGGGTAGTCAGATTGGTGCGGTAAATGGTCTCCAGTCGCTGCGGACTGCCTAATTGCACCGTCACCGGCTCCCCGCTCACCGGGTCGGTGTTTGCCTGTTCCCCCCACCATCCCTTGGCCTGCAGTGTTGGGGTCAATTCACGGGCAAACCACTGGCCGGTTTTGCCTTCCGCCAGAGTGGTTTCCAGCGCCTGATAAATGTCCTGCAGAATATCCAGTTGTGTCACCTTGGCCACCGTCGCGCTCTGCGCATGGGCGGCTTGCCAGACGTCCTGCCAATCCCAGGAAAAGGTAAAGCCTTTCGCTTTTAAGTAGGCTATCGCCCGTTTGGGCGGCAGGCTAAACAGTGCCGTCAGTTCGTTATCATTGAGTGTTGGCATGTAACCTCCCCCAGACGTTGGCAACAAACATCACCCGGGCCAGGGTTTCCTGGAGGGCGTCCGCCTGCATCTCGGGGTAAAGTGCGGCCAGTTTTCCCCTCAGTTCGCCGGGGGAAATACCCGATTTTACCGCGTCAAATAACGGGATGAGCAGCGGTTGCAGGGTGTTGTCCAGCGTGCCGTTTTTCATCAGGCTGTCCAGTGCCCGGTCAAGCTGTGCCTGGGCATCAGACGCGGTCTTGGTTTGTTCCTCAGCAAAGGTCAGCGCGGGTGCGGAGGGAGCAGTGGCTTTTGGCTCGCTTTCCATCAGCAAATCCCCCGGTTGCAAGCCATATTCACGCTGATAGTATTGCGCGCTGAAAAAGCCGGCGGTTTGCGCCAGACTCAGGTCACGCTTGGCCTGCACCTCATCGATGGTCTCCTGCTCCCACAGTCGCCACACGGGCGCGGGCACATCACCAAAGTTCAGCTCAACCAGCCAGCGGAGTATCTGGTTTACCGCACTCATTACCATCACCGCATCGCCATCGCGGATATCGGCGGCCACTTCCAGCCCGGCCTGGGCGGAAGCGTGATTGGTTTCGGCTTCGGTAGTCTGGTTCTGGCCCAGCAGCGCAATGGTGATTTCGCTGCGAGCCATCTCAATCAGGTCTTTATACAGACGGCTCGACGCGCCTTTGGTGGCGGGCTCCTTGAATTCAATGCTGCTGTCATCCGGGATAACCGCCACCGCATCCTGCACCATCTGCTCGAGGGAGTGCAGCAGCGGGCTGATATGCGCCTGGTCCTGGCTACGCGGATGATACCCCACTACCCAGGGGGTGCCGTACTTCTCACTAAAGCGCATCCAGAACGACCAGCCGGCTTTCTTGAACGTCACCGGCCAGAAGCACAGCGACAAATCCGCAAACCCGTAGGGGTTATCAAAGGTGGCGTCTTGTGTCGCCACCACAAATTTGCGCGGCGGTAATAACTCGCCCGCCAGGCCGGACTGCGGTGCCTGAAAGCGCAGGCGATTCTCGGTATCAAAGGTAAACCACTCCGGTGGCTTGCCCACCACATCGGTGACCACCAGATGGCGACCGTCTTTTGCCCAGCTCAGTTCGGCGGGTTGATAGCCAAAAAAGGCCGCCTCCAGCAGTTCACCGATGATGCGGTTCATGTCCCACTGCGCCAGGGTCTGTTCAATAAAGCGCAGCACATGGGCGGGCGCTTGCCCTGCATCCAGTCCGCGCTCCAGGCATTTGACCGCCGATTTGCGCCGCCGGATACTGCTACCCACCAACGGCTCAGCGCGTAACTGGCGGTAGACGCTAATCGCCTGGCCTCTGGCGCGTAATATCGGGTCGGGATTGGGTAAATGGCCAAACAGTTGCCCCAGGCCCGCCGGACTGCGGGCACGGGTAGCAATGTCACTGAACAACGCTTTTTTATCGATAATCATCAATATCCCTCCAGCAAGGATGAGGCCTGCCGTGGGCAACAGGAATAAGCGCGCACCGGGCCGTGCGGCTGGTCGGCGGCGTTAAGCGCTAAAAACAGCGCCCAGGCACGGTCAGCGTGCCCGGCGGCATCGCTCTCGGCCACAAAACGCGGCGCGCCAGTCGGACTCATCACTTTTTTCAGTTTATGCAAATCGGCGCGTAACGCGCCATCGCCCTGTGGCAGTCGCAAGCGCCGGTCTTCAAAGACCTCTTTACCGCGTGTCGCCAGCGTCAGCTTGTTTCTGGGCGTGAATAACACCCCTTCGACCCGCGTGCTGCCATGACGGCGTTTGGCATCTTCCACCGGCTTTTCGCCGAGACCAGTCTGGTCGATGCAGCAGCGCAGCACCCGGTAGTGGGCAAAGACCCCATCGAGCAGTGCATCCTGCTCGGCAAACGGGGCACGCTTGCGGGTAATGATGTCGCGCGTCCAAACCACATCGCCCACCTGCTCAATCACCCAAATCACAAACAGGTCGTGGCGCAGACCGATATCGACCCCGACAAAACAGGGGCCACCCTGATAGTGCTCAGGCTTGCCGGCCTGCGGGTGCTCTACGCCATCAATCAGATCATAGGAAAGCCAGCTTGATGCTTCATCCAGCCAGTGCAGTTCAAATTCCTGCGCCCAGGCGTCTTCATCATTGAGCGCCTGTTTGAGGGCGGCCACATCCCGTGGCAGGCCGTATTTGACCGCTTGGTAAATGTCGACCCGATGGCGCGACCAGACGCTGTCCAGCGACGGGTCGGTCATCAGTTCATAAAACTTGTTGCCCTTGCCATTCGGGGTGGAAGTGACACGCAACTTGTAGCCGTTTGATATTACCGGAAACAGCGCGGCCCAGATTTTGCGACTGTCAGCATGAAAGGCAAATTCATCGAGAAACACATTGGCGGCAAAGCCGCGCGCCGTATCGGGGTTCGCCGGGAGTGCGGTAATACGTGAGCCGCCGGGTAGCTCCGCCTCTAGCATGGTATAACGTTCGCTGCCCGAGCCTTTCACGCTGCCTTCGATTTCACGGATGGCCAGACCGTACGCCTGACAATGCTTTTTGACCCCTTCTTCCATCGCCTCTTTGGCCTGGCGCTCGCCGCGCGATAAAATCACCCAACGCGCCGACCCACCGAGGGCTTCCACCCTGAGACAGTCATCGACAATTTCCAGCGTGGTGGTAAAGGTCTTACCGGTCTGGCGGGCAAAACAGCCAATCTTGAAACGCGCCGGATCCAGCATCCAGTGTTGCTGATACGGGTAGAGTGTCACGTTTTTGCTCATGTGATAATCCCATAAATTTCTTCACGCACCCGCTTCAGGGTCTCCAGACTGACATGTCCTTTGCCTTGCTGCGCTGCTTCCAGCTCCAGCGTAGCCATTTCCGCGCTGATTTTTTTAAGCTGGCCTTACAGTTTTTTCAGACTGACGCTGGCATGAATAATCGGGGCCAAATTTTTCGCCATGCGGGCAAAACGTTCAGCCCGTTCAACCGGCGAGCCCGCTTCTTCCTTGATGGTTTGTGCCTCCAGCAGGCTATTGAGTAATTCAGTCTGCACCAACGCCATAATGGACTCTGAACGGGTATCCTGGTCATCCGGCGCACCCTTGGTCAGTTGCCGCGCCGCTTCAGTCGCGTCACGAATAGCGGCAAAGCGGCGTTGCACCTTCTGGCCATAGCGGGAAATCTGCGCCCGACCGATGCTGTACCCTTTATCCCGCAGCAACGTCTCCAGCTCGCGGTAGCCACTGAAATTGCGCTCGGTCAGCGCCCGGTCGAGCCATTCACGCACCGAGACGGGCAAGACTTCGATATGACTGCGCGGTGCCATCGTCACTCTCTCCAGTATTTGGCCGGGCGGGCAATGCCGGGGATATCGTCGGTGACGTATTCCACCAGATTCACCCCTTCCGGCATCAGTGTGGCGGTCCATGAGCGTGCGGGCGGTCGGGTCAGGCGAACCAGGCTTAAGCCCTCAAGGAACAGCAACTCTTTTTGCAGCTCCAGCATGGTCATATCCGGGTAGAGCGAATGGCCCACATCCCACAGCAGCCGGTCATTGGCCGGATAGGGCCGCGCCTTGTTGACCACCTGCAGTAACACCCAGCGCAACCCTTCACGGCGCGCCTGTTCGGTCTCTATCATCGTTATCCTCCTGCCACCTGACGCAGTTGTATCGTTTCCAGCTTCTGGTAAATCGCGTCAAGCCGTGACTCCACCACCTGCTGATAATGAATAAATTCGTCGCGCCGGACGTAACGCTCCGGCACCTCTACTTTGAACTCCAGCACCTCGCGCTCAAGGCGTACCCCTTTATCGGACGCCTCGCGCATCAGACGCTCCAGTGACGCAAACCGTTCGGTCTGACGCTTTTCGGTCTCCCGGATAAACCACCGTGCCAGCCCCGCGAGAAAGCCCGCCAGCCCAAACAGATAGCTCACCAGTACCCAGAAATCGACCTGTAATGTCATGGTTGTGATCCTTCTATATAATCCAGTAATCCATTTACCTGTGCCCGCCAGACCTGGCACTGTTGCCCGTTGTCGGTGATATTGGCGAGGATATCGCGCTGGGTAACTGGACTCGGGGTGTGTCGCTCGCCAGGGGTCTCAGCTGACCGGGTCGTGTTGCCAGTGCCGCCGGCAGCGGCGGCAGGGACTGAACCGTCAACGTCTGACAGCCCGAGGGCGGCGTTGTAGTGCTGCACGAAGCCACGAGTAAATACGCAGGCCACAGTATGTGCCTGGCCTTTTTCATCCTGCCAGTGTTGGGTAACGTCATCTATCCGCCTGGTTAAGTGTCGGGTTTTGTCACGAAGCTGCGCAATACGATTCAGATAGTCCTGTTCAGCCTGATGCGCCACCTTCACCTGATGGGTAAAACGCTGTTGCAAAGCATTTAGGGCTTGTGCGGCCTGCTCGGCGCGCTGTTTTTCCTGCATGGCAAACGTCTCGCGCAGCTGACTGAGGGTTGCCGCGCACCGTTCGGTTGAGCGAGCTGCGCCTTGTGTGTAGCCGTGCCACCAGATGCCCGACAGCAGCGCCATCACCAGCACCCTGCTGAGGCTTTTCAGGCTGACTGCACTAAACACAGCTTGCCCCTCCCCAGGTCAGATAACGCGGTGCCAGGGCTTTTAAAATACGGCGGGGATAATGGCGATTCTCGCGCCAGGCACTTGCGCCGCGTCCGGCATTCACCCGCTCAATGCTGTCAAACCAGCGCCTGCCATCGAACCCCTGCTGTTTCGCAAGACGGCGGTCACGCTGTACCCAGCCCAGGCCGCCGTTGTAGGCCGAGAGCGTCATCGCCATGCGCTCACACGCATTTACCGCCGACACGCGTTGCCATAGCCAGTGATCGAAACTCACCACCGCACGTAAACTCCAGCCGGGATTGAGGGGTGCTTTGGCCGCCAGCCCTGGCATTAACGCCCCAATCCAGGCGGTGGTCGTGGGCATAAACTGCCCCAGCCCCTGCGCCCCAATGGTATTGGTGATACCCGGCTGCCAGCCACTTTCGTGGTCAATCTGGGCGGCAAAATCCGCCACTGGCGCATTAAGGCCCCATACCAGACGGGCGTTGCGTATCAGGTCAGCCCGGTATGGCAGTGCTGCGGGCGGGGGATGGGCGGCATTCGCATCAAAGGCACCACCCAGCAGTAGCATCAGCAAAAAGAACAGCATCATGCCGGGTGGTTTATTGGGGTGTTGGTGATAATGCATACTCACAACCCCATCGCCACACTCAGACACACCGCCGCCACAATCACCGCTCGACGCAGTTGAGCGGCGGCAAAGACCTGATGGCAGCCGCCGCGCACCGGATGTCGACCTTGTGCTACCTCCGGGTGGTCATGGTGCAGGTATTGACCGGGTCGCGCTTTGGGGAACAGCGAACGGTCAAGCCAGTAACCGACCACCGCTGCCAGGGTAATCAAAGCCAGCTTATAGACGACCACCGGCAATTGCTGCGGCGACACCAGGCCAATCACCAGCAACAAACCGGCCGCAGTGAGCAACCAACCGCCGAGACGCGGGGTTTTAAAGGGTGTCAAAGTCAATTTTTTTCGGATTTTCATCACCATCTCCCTGAGAATCAGGCCGACAGTGTCGCAGGACAGTGCGCCAATCGCTTTTAAAGCGGTTTACTAGTGGGAGGATTGGTGAACGGTTAGGTTAGGCGCAGTGATTAGCCCCGAATGGGGCAAGGGAAAAAGCGCGACCCACCCGGTGCAGGAACACCGGACAGGCCGTCAACACACAGACACGACCTGTGAGTCAACCGTGGCGCTTTCCGTTCTCGAGAACAGGAAAGAGTCTACCTTAATTTCCATTAGTGAAAAAGGCTTACAGACAATGCAGCAAAATTTTTTACCGATACTGCCCTGGATAGGCGGTAAACGGCGGCTGGCAAAACAGATTTTACCGCGCTTTCCTGCGCATACCTGCTACGTGGAGCCGTTTTGTGGCGCAGCCGCGCTCTACTTTATGAAGTCACCCAGCAAAGCGGAAGTGATTAACGATATCAACGGCGAGCTGGTCAATCTCTATCGGGTACTAAAACACCATCTGGAAGAGTTTATGCGCCAGTTTAAATGGGCGCTGGTCAGCCGGGCGATGTATCACTGGTTAACCATCACCCCAACCGAAACCTTAACTGATATCCAGCGGGCCGCCCGTTTCTATTACCTGCAAAAACAGGCATTTGGCGGCAAGGTGGCGGAGCACACCTTTGGCGTGACCACCACCACGGGGCCACGCCTGAATCTGCTACGCATGGAAGAAGAGCTGTCGCTCGCGCATCTGCGATTATCACGCACCACCATAGAACAGCTGGACTGGGCCAGCTGCATTGCCCGTTATGACCGTCCGCACACGCTGTTTTACTGCGACCCACCGTACTGGGGGACAGAAGGCTATGGCGTGGATTTTGGCCTGGAGCAATATGAAAAATTAGCGGGTATGGGACGGGATTTAGCGGGCATGATGATTATTTCAGTCAATGATATTCCCGAGATGCGGGCAGTGTTTCGAGGCTTTGTGATGGAGAGTGTACCAATTCGTTATAGTCTCAACAGCAATCAGCCCACCCAACGGCGTGAGCTGATTATTACCGTTAAATAACCCTCTCCGCTGCAACGGAGAGGGATGGGTCATGCGCGGCTGCGGGCGGCTTTTTTCTCTGCCATTGCAGCCAGGGTACGTTGTGCCACCTCGCGTGTTTCACCGGGGATATGGCGGAACGTCGTCAATAAAGTTGCCTCCTCCTCATCTCTTACCACGTCGAGTGCACTGGCTTCATCACTGCGCTCACCAGTGATCAAGTAATTAACATCAACCCCTAATGCTTTAGCCGATACCAGATAAGCCGCATCAGGATGCCGCTCACTTTTTTCATAGTTGTATTGAGTGAGTTTTTTGACTCCGCACCGTTCGGCGAAGATCTCCTGGCTAAGCCCCAATCGCAGGCGCTCTGATTTAAGACGATCTCCCACCCCTTCGAGTGTCAGTGTCACCCACTGCTGGGTATCGAGTGGTGCCTGTTCATCGCTCGTAGCAGCCGTAGACGTTTTGCCAGCCAGTTGCTGGCTTAGTTGTTGCAACTGCTTCTCTTTTTCTGCCACCAGTTGCTGACTGCGTTTAAGCGCCGACTCATCTTTACGTAATGCCGCCCGTAATTCCCGTACCGACATCCGGTCAACGTCATCTAGCGTCAATCCGGCGATGGTGCCGCCTTCGGCTAAAACATCTAGATCCTCATCATTTTCAGTTAATAATTCATAAAGTTTAGCTTTTCCTAAAACGCCTAACGTTGCGCGTTTTGGGGCTTCAATTCCATTACCTAAAAACTTTAGGCTTGCCTGCATCATTCTGCGAGCTGTTTGCGGTATAAGCCCTAAATCCTTTTCAAGGATTTTTGTAAATTCCCCATGAGGTTCATTCTCTTTAAGAATAATCAGCCGCTTCCCGGCCTCCAGCATCGCCTCGGCACTTTGCGCCATATAGAAGCGCGCTTCATGCACAATGCGTTCCCTCTCATAGGGTAGCCCATCCCCAAAACGCGCCATCACCTCCTGTTGAGCGCTGTTTTCTGCCTTTTTTCAGGGTATGCAATTGCCCCCCCCCCCGCAATCGTGATATTGTCCGCCGTACTGACAGACAGGCTGGTTGTCGCTTTTTTCTTTGCCATACAGGTCTCCTTTAGGCCGATAACAGCCCGTGGTCTTTAACGGTGATAGAAAACATACAAAAACATATAAAAAAGACTTTACATTATTTTGAATGCTATTGTATATTTATTTTTAACTTTTTATAACGGAGATAACACCATGTCACTGCAACACCCAGCCGACTTTAAGCGCAATTTTTACGAGCATATCTATCAGCAATATCCTTCGGTCGCTAAGTGGGCACAGGAATATGGTTTTAAGCCTCATGACATCTATGTGTTACTGAATGGTGCTTGCCAAGGCTCACGCGGAAAAGCCCGTAAAGTAAAATGCGCTATTGAACAGATAGTTGGTTCACCCATGCCATACAGTAAAAAACGCCATAAAAAATAACATTCGCCTGTTTCACTGACGGTAACACAATTTCCATTAATGAAAAAGAGGCATTCGATGAAAAACACCTTATTACTGCACCCCTCTTCACGCACACGGCGGGCGCTGCGTATTTTGAAAGCCATGAAAGGGCATTACCGCGACGGCCTGTCCAATAAAGCCCTGGCGGCGCTAATCAATGACTCTGCGGCCAATATCAGTCGCACCCTGCCATTTTTAGTGGAAGAAGGGATGATTGAGCGGCGCTTCAATGGGAATTACGCCTTGAGTGAAGAATTGATACAGATTGCCCTTGCCTTTTTTGATGAAACCGAACGGGCACAAATCAAGATGGCAGAAAGGCATGGCCGCTGCGTAGCCTCATCGTCAAAACTGTAAGAGGACAAAATAATGGGTAGAAAAGCATTACCGATGACGGCTGAAATTGCCCCCGAACAACCGTTGGCACCGGATTTAATGAACAACCTTAATGCCCTGGCTGAACATCAGCAAGCCATTATGGATAAGTACGGCGAGGGCTTGCCCTATCAGCGCGAGCGCATTGTGCATGAGGCGCGCTTCTATATGGCACAGAGCGCCGAAGCCATGCTTGAGGCGGGGAAGCGACTCATTATTCTTAAAGAGAATGAACCTCATGGGGAATTTACAAAAATCCTTGAAAAGGATTTAGGGCTTATACCGCAAACAGCTCGCAGAATGATGCAGGCAAGCCTAAAGTTTTTAGGTAATGGAATTGAAGCCCCAAAACGCGCAACGTTAGGCGTTTTGGGAAAAGCTAAACTTTATGAATTATTAACTGAAAATGATGAGGATCTAGATGTTTTAGCCGAAGGCGGCACTATTGCTGGTATGACACTGACCGAGGTTGACAGGATGTCGGTACGAGAACTGCGCGCAAAATTACGAGAGACAGAAAAATCCCTTGAAGCCAGCCGCCGCCTGGCCAATGAGAAAGATCAAAAGATCAATGAACTGAGTGAAAAACGCCTGATCGATCAACATCGCCCGTTAGGGGAAGAGGGCTTACGGCATCTCCGCGAAGAAATTAGTCTGGTGGGCTTTGATGTTAAAGCTATGTTAATGGGACGCTTCCGCGAAGGGTTGGAAAAACTGAATAGCCACAGTGGGGATATTCTGTCCCATGCCGACTATTTAGCGGGGCTACTCAATGATATTGAGTTTGAAATCAATGTATTACGTAGCGACTTTGCCTTGCCCCACCACGCGGTGTCAGAGGCAGTACCTGACTGGATAAAAGACGATAGTGATGCCGAAGACGCCGATTTTCAGTTACCGGAGCACCTGCGCGGTACTGGTGAAGATAACGGTGAGGAGGTGGTGCAATGAACACCATCCTGACCGAACGCGTACTGGCGATTGCTCAGGCTGCCGAAAAAGCAAGGCATGGCGGTAAAGACGCGGTTTATCAGACAGGTTGCCAGGCACTCGGCATTTCCAGGGCGACGCTGCTGCGAAAAATCAAGCAGGTGAGCTATAAGGCACCGCGCAAGCAGCGGGTAGATTATGGTACCAGTGCCCTGACGCGTGACGAAGCTCTGTTGATATCGGGCGTTATCATGGAAGCAGAACGTAAGAATGGCAAACGCCTCTACAGTCTGCGAAAGACGGTTAACGACCTGCGGGCTAATAACCTGATTGATGCCGGGTATATTGATAATGAAACCGGCGAGTGGTTCGCCCTGTCGGTCGATGCCATCAGCCGGGCATTGTACCACTATCGTCTACACCCTAATCAGTTACGGGCACCGGCCCCGTGTGTCCAACTAAAAACTGACCATCCCAATCATGCCTGGCAGCTGGATGCGTCGCTGTGTGTGCTTTATTACCTGAAAAATCCCGATAAAAAACGCACGACACGCGATAGCGGCCTGCGCATGATGACAGAGGCGGAATTTAACAAGAACAAGCCCAAAAATCTCGACCGCATTGTTAACGACCGCGTCTGGTCATTTGAGCTGACCGACCACACCAGCGGCTGGATTTACGCCGAGTACCGCTTCGGTGGCGAAACGACACAAAATTTTACCGATGTGCTGATTAATGCCATGCAGGAGCGCGGTGGGGCCGACGTACTGCATGGCGTGCCGCGTATCCTTTATACCGACCCCGGTTGTGCCCTGGTCTCGTCCACGATGCGTAACTTGTGCAAAACCCTCGGTATTCAACTTATCGCCCATAAAGCCCGCAACGCCCGCGCTACCGGCTCAGTGGAAAAGGCGCGCGACATTCTCGAGTGCCATTTTGAATCTGGCCTGCGGTTTGTGCAAGTCGATAATATTGATGAACTGAACCGCCTGGTCGGGTTGTGGCGTAAAAAATACAACCGTACCGCCATCCACCGACGTACCGGCATGACCCGCACCGACTGCTGGCTGCGTATTACCCCTGGACAGTTAATCAAGGCACCACCTGTTGACGTATGCCGCGAACTGGCGGTGAGTCTGCCGGAAAACCGTAAGGTTAGCACCCACCTTCGCGTGTCGTTCAGGGGGAGTGAATATGATGTGCGGCAAGTCCCCGGCGTTTGCGTGGGCGACACCGTACAGATAGTGCGTAACCCCTGGCGCGACAGTGAAGCGCAGGTGGTCATGATGAATGAGGACGGGCTGGAAACCTTCTGCCGGGTGCCGGAAGTGGTGAAAGACGACTATGGCTTTGCCCTCAATGCACCGACATTAGGCGAATCGTTCAAGGCATTACCCCACACCACGGCGCAACATCATCTGGCGGAAGTCGAGCAGACCCTGTATGGCACCACCACGCCGGGGGAAACCGCCGCCGCGCAAAAAGCCAACGCCTTACCCTTTGATGGGCGCTTTAACCCTTATCTGGACAATGAACGCGATACCCCACCGATTTACCTGCCCAAACAGGGTCAGGTCTCCCCGGTTTGCGCCCCGCGTTTTGAAGAACGTTTAAACCCGGTCGTGGTGGTGCAACGCCTGCGCGCGCGTTTCCAGTCGGCGGGCAAGACCTGGCGCAGTGAATTTTACACCGCGCTGACCCAACGCTTCCCGGACGGTATTCCGGCTGACCAGGTCGATGCACTGGGTGATGAACTGATGGCCCAGTCCACCGATGTGGTGCTCAGTCTGGCCAGTCACGGTTAACGGGAGGCCATCATGCTGAAACTGAAAACCCTGTTACAACAACACAATCTGACCCAGGCGGCACTGGCCCGTGCGCTTGACCTTTCCGAGGCGACACTGGCGCAGATAGTCAACCACCATCAGTGGCCGAAACAGGACACCGACGCGCTAAAACAGCGTATCCGTGCCTGGCTATGTAACCAGGGCATCGCAGCGGACGACTGCTTTGACGGGATAACGCCCGGCGGAAAGGAAAAGCGCCCACTACTTAGCAATGAGGAAGACACCATGTTACTCAAAAAACAGGTATTGCTGCCTGCCACCAAAAAGCATTTCGGGCTGTTTCGCGCCCCGTTTGATGACCAGGCCATACAGGGTCATGAAGATGTGTTTTTAACCCCTCAAAGCCGTTATGTGCGTGAGGCATTGTACCAGACCGCCCGTTATGGCGGCTTTATCGCCGTTATCGGCGAATCCGGTTCGGGTAAAAGCACGCTGCGACGTGACCTGACTGACCGTATTTATCGGGAAAACGCCCCGGTGGTGGTGATTGAACCCTACGTGCTGGCGATGGAAGACAACGACCATCAGGGCAAGACCCTGAAAGCGGCCAGTCTTGCCGAGGCTATTGTCCATACCCTGGCCCCACTGGAAAAACTCAAACGCTCGCCGGAAGCCCGCTTCCGTCAGTTACACCGACTATTAAAAGAGAGCAGCCGCGCCGGGTACAGCCATGTACTGGTGATTGAAGAAGCCCATTGTCTGCCCATCCCGACCTTAAAGCACCTCAAACGCTTCTTTGAGCTGGAAGACAGCTTTAAAAAACTGCTGTCCATCGTCCTGCTGGGACAACCCGAACTGGGCGACAAGTTATCCGAGCGCCTGCTAGCGGTCAGGGAAGTGGTACAGCGCTGCGAAGTGATTGACCTGCCGCCGCTGGATGAACACCTGACCGACTTTCTTGATTTCAAGTTTAAACGCGTCGGTGGCGACACGAGCAAAGTCCTCGGCCCGGATGCGATACCGGCACTACGTCAACGCCTAAGCTGGCTGCGCCCGAAAAAAGACACGCCGGTCAGCCTGCTTTATCCCCTGGCTATCGGCAATCTGGTGACCGCCGCCATGAATCTGGCCGCGCAAAACGCCATTCCGGTTATCGACGCCAATATTATTCACAGTGTGCATTAAAGGAGGCTTTATGCTGAACCCCGCCGTGACCATTAAAAACCCGTCAGCGATGACCTACCAGGCCATCCAGCAGCAGTTCAGGCAATGCCTGTCGGTGATGGACAACCTCAGCCAGGAAGGTTTTACCGTCAGTCAGTTTACCGTTGATGGCTATAGCCGTCCGACCATTACCCTGCTGCATGACCGACGGTGTGATGCCTTACATAAAAAGGGGCATGCCGTTCGCTATGCCCTGGGTACCGACCATCAGGGTCGCTGGGAAAAATACCAGTTTCTGCAAGATAACTGCCGAATCACCTGGGAGGTACGTTAATCATGAAAACACGCCCTGTCCGTATTACCGCTCGCCAATCGGTTTATTTGGCAAAGACCGTCGATATGCCGGAACAGGACTATGAAACCTATTTATCGATTTGCGAAAACTGCCGTGATTTTAATGAACAGGATTGCTGTCTCGGTGACATTGCGGCCCGATATAGAATTAACGTATTTGAGCATATTCAATACAGTGACGCCCTTGAGGACATTATTTTCGAGCGCGTTTAATTCCCGACGTTGTTAATGAAAAGGTAAAAAAGATGGCAAAGAAAATAACGCGGCTTAAAGCCGTGGCGGCTTCCTGCACCCCGCAAACCCGTGAGCAGGTGATAAGCGATATTAAAAGTCTGGGCGATATCCAGCGGGAAATGACCCGGCTGGAGACACAGATTAACGATGAAATTGCGCGCTTAACCCATCAACATGCGGCTGATATTGAAGCCATGAAAGCCCGCATCACCCTGTTGCAAAGAGGTATCCAGACCTGGTGCGAGGCCAACCGTGAAGAGCTTACCCAAAACGGCAAAACCAAAACCGCCAACCTGATAACCGGCGAGGTGTCATGGCGTAACCGCCCACCGTCCGTTTCGCTAAAAGGGATGGACGATATCCTGCAGGCGCTGGAAGAAAACGGACAGACCGACTGCATTATTCGCAAAGCACAGCTTGATAAAAATGCCCTGCTCAAAAATCAGGACACTATCCAGCGACTGAATATTCCCGGCATTACGTTTCGCAACCAGCTTGAGGATTTCATTATTACCCCCTTCGAGCAGGAGGTGGCCTCATGAGCTATCAGGAAATAAAACCTCTACGCCGTCAGATTGAAAGGTACATAAACCGCGGCATACATCACCTGCGGGCAGACCATTCCGCGGCGGCGTATCGTGACTTTCAAAATGCCTTCGAGATATTGGCCGAACTGATAGCACGATTAGATGAGGAAGACACATTATGAGCATTACCTGCATCAGCTGCCATCGGGCGACTCACCACCTGCAGCCCGTCCAGGCAGACGTTATTCAGCAACCTGAAAGCGGTGAGTGGGGGATTGACCTGTTACTGACCTGTCCACACTGCGGACAGCGGTATAGCGCCTGGGTACTTAATTGGGATGTCGTGCCGCTAAAAGGTATCACGGCAAAGTCGCCATCAATACCACCCCATCATCAAACGCACGAGGTAAATAAACCATGAACCTTGACCTTTGGTTAGTTTTTTTAGGGGGTGCCTTGCTCAGTGCCGTATTACCCGGTGCGGGCGCTATCCTCACGCTTAACCATGCCTTCCAGCGGGGATGGCGCAAGACGCTACCGCTTATTGCCGGTCAGGCCACGGCATTAGCTTTGATGGTGCCCATTGTGGCACTGAGCACGGAAGCGTTGCGCGCTTCAGCGGCCGCCTGGCTGTTGCTGAAAGGCATCAGCGTACTCTGGCTACTGTTTGCCGCCTACCGAACCTGGCGCGCACCGGTCATCATGGATGCCTACGATGTCGTGACATTGATCCGCGGCTCGCAACGGTTCTGCTGGGGTTTTCTGACCGATATCACCAACGCCAAAGCGCTCGCCTTCCTACTCGCCACACTACCGGTCTTTCTTAATCCGGCCCAATCGTTAGGGCCACAAATTACCCTTATGACTCTGACGATGGTAATGGTCGATGCGCTGATGATGACGCTCTACGCATTCATTGCCACTCGCTTGCGGCCTTATTTTCAATCGCCCGAAACCCGCAAACAACAAAACCGCCTGTTTGCCGGTTTCCTGGTGTTCATTGCGGTCAGCCTTTGTTTTATTGAACATCCGACCTTAATTCAGTGAAAGAGGATAAATTATCATGTGGATATTAATTTTAGCCCTATACGCCAGTCCCTATGCCGGTCATGCTTTTTCCACGCTGCATACACAGGAGTTTGACACGGCAACCGCCTGTCAACAGGCCGCCAAACAGTTCGCAGAAAAATTTGAAACCTTCAAGGATATTGATGCCAGGGCGATTTGCGTGAAGAAGTCATAGCAGAAAATAGGCGTACAATTCATTCAATTGTATAATAACGATATTCATTTTATAATCCTTCAAAACCCGAAGGATTATTTTTTTATTCATGGCATAAGGAATCCTGACCCAGACCAAAACGATAAAGGACGCCTCCGATGACCCGACAAAAATACCTGCAGTTAATCCATATCGCGGCCCATCATCTCAAACTGGACGACACGACTTACCGCCAGATGCTGCACAGGCTAACCGGAGAAACCTCGGCAAAAGCCCTGAATATCGGTCAACTGGCGCAAGTGTTAAACGCCCTGAAAGCCAAAGGCTTTCGTATCCAACCGACTCAACCCACGACGAAAAAGCAGACCGACCGTCCGCAAATCCAGAAAATGCAGGCCCTGTGGCAGGCAATGGCCGATGAGGGCATTGTCCGGGATGCGTCAGCAACAGCCCTGGCCCACTTTGTTAAACGGGAAACCGGCTGTGATTCGCCTTACTGGCTGGATAGCCAGCAGGCCAGCCAGGTTATCGAGAAACTCAAGCAGTGGCAAAAACGCGTGGTGAGGGCAACCTCATGCTAGAGCATACCTTTCGCAGTAAAGGGCCTGAGTTACTGGTTGAGCTGGCCGAGCACACCGCACAGACTGTTAGGCAGATTATCGACGTTGATCCCGCTGTTGCTAGCCAGATAGGCGATGCCGTCGCTAATCAAATGATGCGGGTCTGGGGCGGGCAGAATGTCTACTTTCCGATGGGGCTGATGTGGAAAATAAACCAGCGCGACCGGGAGATATTTGCCGATTTCAACGGCCATAACCACCGTGCCCTGGCACGCAAGTACGAAGTCTCGCTACAGTGGATTTATTCCGTGATAAAACGGGTTAAAAAAGAAGAGCTGGCCCGCATCCAGGGCAATCTGTTTGAAGATGAGGATAAGCAGGCAGGCTGATCATTTATAACGCGCTTTAAGTACCTCAGCATTTTTTTATTACTATTATCATTACGATAGCACCCACGCAAAGGCGATAAATATGCTTGATTCAACCCTGCTGGATTTACCCTGGGCAACACTCGTAACGCTGGCCTCTGGCTACATTAGCTACTTTATTGCCAATGTTGGTCTGAAAGAACACCATAAACCCATTGATATTCTCTTCTCTACACTGATTTTTAGCCTGTTGCCGACAGTAATATACCACGTGACACTTTGGTGTGGCGTCAATGCTTACGCAGCAGCGCTGCCAACCGTGTTGTTGGCATTTACCCTGGGTGCATTGTGGCGTAAACGGTTGTGCGCGTTTCTCCGGCAGCATAATATCTCATGGTCTGACAGTACCCACTCTGCCTGGCAGCAAATGTTTGGTCTGACGGATTATCGGGCGACCGAATTACTTGTGGTACTGAAGGATGGCTCGGGCTTGCTATCACGATTGCCGGGGCGCTTCGAGGAACTTCCAAATGGGCCTTTTACACTGGGTAATAACGGCGATGTCATTCTCTATGTCACGCATAGAAGTCCGGCAAATAGCGATGAGTGGGTAGAGTATGGCGATGTTATTCATCAGGACTACGGCGCTCTTGCCACTTACATCCCTGCAGATCAAATTACCAGAATAGGCATCAGGAGAAGAGAAGCAAAGCCATCATGCTCTTCTACCGACTGAACTGGATACGACTTGAACGAATCAGCCTAGCGGCTGCAAATCGTCTTCTGTGAAACTAGCGCCAGACATCTGAGCTAGATGTTTATTTTAAGGCCACTGTGAGCCTCGTTACGGAGTTTTCTCCCCCTAAACCATCCAAACCCGTACCGCTTTGTTCTCAGAATCGCTTTAAGCAGCTTACAGACATGGCCTATCAGTTATAGGTACCCAGATCATATATTTTGGTTATTTTTTAACCAAAAAAAACTTTGAAATTCCTAGGCGTCAAGCAGCAATATGATTTCAATAATCGATTAATTTGAGTGATGATTTCTGTTTCACTATGTGTAACTTAATCACCCTGACTTGTCCCAGATAGATCCAGTTTGTCCCAGGTAGATCCACATTTATCGCACGTTTCCCGTTTAAATATCTCACGTCCTATCACTCTGCCTGGCTTTTTTGATGATAATAATAGATAATTCATTGCATGTTTGTCTGCCCAGTTTGCATTGCCTTCAGAATCACCAAAAGTGTATTTAGTTTCTGGGTGTTGCAGTTGTTGCTGAATTTCAGGTAGTTTTAAATATTTTTCATATAGTTCATTAATTGCCAAATTTTCTACCACATTTATTCCAGCCATTCTGGCCGCTATTATGGTTTGAATAAAAGAACTATTAACGTGGACTGAGGCTGCAAATGCGGATGTTGGGCGAAATAATTGAAAAAGGGCTTAATTAGTTGAGGGTGGGATTTAAAGTTATTCAGTAGTCCCAAGGAAGAGTCGGTTAGACAATTTTCTATCAGTTTATTAACAAAATGGTTAATTTCTTGATTGTTGATAAAAAGAGGTATGCCCAAAACCTCTATTAATGGTAACCTGACCTGAAGAAGATTAATGCCAGGACGGTCAAGAGAATGAATAAGTTGCAAAGCCAGTTTAGTTTTTAATACACGATATCTATCATCTATGCTATCGATACTGGTTAATAAACTACCTTCTAGATTATGAAAATGATTAAGTATCAAATCCAAGGTCGCGTCATTCCATTCAATAAATGGATTAATTGTAAGAGTGCTGTTTAAGAGTGCACCAGAAAAATCAACAGCTATAATATCTACTCCCGCCAAATTAGCATCAGCTAAATTAGCATCCCTAAAATTAATTCTACGCAATAAAGCGCCACTAAAATCAGTTCCTGCTAAGTTAGTACCTGTCAGGTTGACATTTATCAAGTTGGCATCGGTTAAATTAGCTAATTGCAAGTTAGCATTTGTCAAGTTAGCTTCTGTCAGATTAGCTTCATTTAAGTTAACCTTGGTCAGATTGGCATCGGTTATATTAGCACCTTCTAAGTCTGTATTAGTGAGATCGCTATTGGTTAGATTAGCGCCTCTTAAATCAGCACTTATCAGACTAGCGTCTAAACAGTTAGCTTCTATCAGCTTGGCACCTGCCAGATTTGCGACAAATAAGTTAGCATTTGTCAGGTTAACTTGTGTTAAATTGGCTTCTAACAAGTTAGCATTTTGTAGTTCAGACCCGGTTAGATTAGCTGCTAATAAGTTAGCATTACTGAGATTGCCATTGATTATATTAGTACCGGTTAAATTCGCTTTTGTCAGGTCAGCCCCTGCCAGATTAGCTCCGTGCATGTTAGCATGAAGGATTTTGGCATCATTAAGCTTAGCTCCACTTAAGTCAGCATCAATCATTTCGCTATTACTAAAATTTGCTGCGGATAAGTTAGCATTAGTAAGTTTGCTCTTACTTAGCTTAGCGACTAATAAATTAGCCTTTGTTAAATCGGCATCTATCAGATTGGCTGTTAATAACTTAGCTTTTGTTAGATTAGCTTCGCTCAGATCAGCGGCACACAACTTAGCATTTGTCAGGTTAGCTTCGGTCAGATCAGCTGCCAATAACTTAGCATTTGTCAGGTTGGCTTCTGATAGATCCGCGGCATATAAGTTAGTATTTGTCAGGTTGGCTTCAGTCAAATTGGCACCATTTAGCTTAATGCGAATTAGATTAGCCTTAATCAATTTAGACTTAGTTAAATTAGAGCCACTTAGATTAACAAAAGCGCTGTCTATGTTTTGATTAAAACAATGAGAAAGCTTCATGTTACTCAAGTCTTTTTTGGATAAATCGATAATCGTATTAGCTTGTCGATTTACTAATAATTTGTCCAATTGCTTAAGCGATATTTTTTCTAATTGAGTTGAAACTGTATCGGATTGAGAAGATAAATTTTTGGCGGCTGCATTAGCACCTTTTCCACCCATACCTTGGGTTTTTAACCGATAAAGACGTTCTCGTATTAAAACCGGTGCTAACTCCAGGTTACCGGCAGCATCTCGTAGATATTTTCGACCAAAAAGAACACCGGTTGTAGGATCCACTTGTACCCAAATATCTTTTCCGCGTTCCTGGCCAATGTTAACTACCTGAACGACTTTTGCCAGATCAGGGCGAAAAGCGCGTTCAGTATAGAAAGACTCAACTGGTGCAATAGATAACGCTTTAGCTTGCTTATCTAACGCTTCTACCAACGGAGTTAAACCGCTAATTTTCTGTTTTACATTTATAGCGGCATTTTTTAGGTTATTGAGACCTTTTAATCCACTAGTTGCTAACAGTTCAAATCCAGGATCAGCTGAACGGATAAACGCTACACCTACATCAACATAAGCTTTTCTTGGTACACTTTGCATTATATGAGGTAGACCAAATTTGATGAGCTGTTTTCCGCCTTCTTTTAAAGCCTCAACAATCGTCGCATGTCTTAGCGCAATCCGTAGTGCATCAATAGCGGCTTCACTAGCAGCAATACCCAACCGACGAGCTACTTGAGCACTTTTGCCAGCAAACAGTACAAAACTTAAGATATCGAATAAACCGGCTTCGATCGCCCTATTAGTATTGCCTTTTTGGGCCTCAGTAATACAGGTATAGAATGGAATCAGGCTTAAGAAAAACTCCTCCACTTTTTGTCGGGCTGTTTTTTCATAATCCTCATCTCGCAGTTTTTGACATAATTTTTCACCATGTCGTTTAGCCAACTTTGCGAATAGTATATTCGGTTTATCATTTGCTGCTTTTAAGGGCGAAATGGTCTCTATTTTTAATTTATAATCATTATCATAGCGAGCTAATCCATCATTCGGAAATAGGTCAAGAATTTTACCTTTATTGAAATCAACTCGATGTAATCTATAACGTCCTATATCCTGCTCCAGGGTTAATGCATACATCCGTGTTTCGCCATTAAACATACATTGCAGCAGATCAATCGATTCGGGTACCCTGGTCACTAATGCATCTGAATCTCTCATTCCTTGTCTTGCTAATGGCGGTAACGGGACTCCGTACAAACTACTGGTGGCATCAAATCTAGCCTTTACCAGTTGAATGCCAGCCTGTTCAATAAACTTTTGTTCGCTTTGTCTAATTGAATTAAACGTCAGGGGGAGCAAGATTTTTTCTGTCTGTTCGGTAAGTTTAGCAATTTGTTGGTTTTGGTCGGCAAAAACTTTATCTATACTAGGTAATAATGGCTTTTCGCCCCAGCGATTGTAATAGGCAACCTCACTCTTTTGATACAAATAGTTATCTAACCAACTCTCATCAATATTATGTGCTGTTAATTGTTGGCGGGCAAGTTATGGCCGGCTTTTCCAGTTTTGTAATAAGTTATTAAGTTTGAAAAAAGGGTTGTTTTGGTTGGCTTGTTCTAATTCATTAAAATAGTGTCGATAAATAGATGACATAGTTTGTTCATTTATTTCTACGCTATCTGTCATATATTCTGGTTTTAATTGCTGATGGATGAGAGCCGGTAATTTGAAATAATGAGCATATTCAGCCGGTAATTTCCGCTCAACGATAAGTGTTTGCAGTAAAACACCGGTATTAATAATATCATCCAAACTCATTTGATTAAGTTCAGCACCACTTTCGCTGAGTAGCATAGCACCTGCATGCAAATACCCCCACGCAGGTTGATTTACCATCATACTTTCCAGTCTTATTTGTTCATCCGGATCCTTAAGCTGCAGACAGAAGGTAGGCATGACTCTGCTCAATACATTTTCTTGATAATACGTACGAGCCTGCGGAGACAATATAGCCAGTCCGTTGCTACTCTTAAGTTGTTGAAAAAATTTTTGTTTTAGATATTGATGATCAAGCAATCGATTATCTTTTATTTTACCCATATTGAGTGTTATTGCAGCCTCAAGTTGCAGTAAAATCCATTTGTCCGATGGCAAGCCTAGCACCGCACGCTGCAACCACTTAGCAATAACCCCGCGCTGGCGAGATGATGAAATTTTCTCTCCCTCACCCGCACCATACTCACCTAATGGCTTTAATAGTCGCTTTGCAAGGGTCGCTTGCTTTGCTTCCGTATTTTCATTATGCGAAAGATAATCGCTGATATGATTAACTAAACGATATGATAATGTGCCATCCTCATGCGGATCTATTGTATAACCCTCTTGAATTAATAAAGAATATAACAGCCGATTTTGTTCTTGATATGCAACTGAATAAAAAAATGGCGCCTCGGTAGCGGGTAAAGTAAAATTTATTGGCTGGCTTGAAGTTCGTAAAAATGTTTCTATATTCTTAACAGATTGTATGCCAGTTACATCGGCGCTATTTATAGCTGAAATAGCGAATTTCTTATCCTGTGAAGCATTTAATTGGCGCTTTTCATTTTTTTGTATTTGATTGTTTCGAGTTTCTTTGTCATTTGAGCACTGTTCTTCAGTTAATATATTTTCAGCTTCTCGTTTATTATGGTGTGAAAGATTTGAAGTAGATGATAACCAGGCATTTGGTGAAAACGTTGAACTTATTGTAGCCATTATGGTTCCAATGTTTTAGTTTAAATAGCCTATTATATTTGAGTTATGGATTTTTTCCTTTGCTAGCAAAGATTTTTCTCAGTTAATTATTTTTTATACTTTAAATAGTTATTTTAACCTTAGTTAATATATTTTATTTCATTCATGTTATTAACCTATGCTAGCGCTTTAAAGAAGGTTCTATAAATTTTGGCGTAGCAATAAAAGTTTATTAAAAAATAATACAATTATTACAGCAGGTAACATAGATAAAATAATTATCATTCTTCGATAACAGCGAGATATGAGGTTATGATAATTAGATTCAGTGAAATAATAAAAAATTAGGAACTCAATTCAGTACCATAATTTTATCATTCATATTTTTGTTACTGTCAGATTATTTCGGCAAACGACCCGGTTATTTCGAGCCGTTAAATGATTATTGAATATTAATTAATTTTGTTTTTACTATAACGGTAATGAAAATATAATATCCTGCTCAAAATTGACTTCACCTACAATGTCAATTTTAAATTCCGCTTGCCCATCACCATTTTGATCTAACATTAGATTGGTATTGTTGGTGCTTTCATTATAGTTAAGCAATAACTCATTTTTCTGATGAGTGAAACTATCTACTTTTTTAATCTCAATTTTTTTATCATCAATTATTGTAAGATAAGAAAGATCTATTGTATCTTTGCCTGTCTCAAAATTATCTATTTTATCTGGCGATTCTGTCAAAGAATCATTTATTAAAAAATACATAAATTTATCATTGCCAGCACCACCAGTTAAATGATCGGCGCCAAGATTGCCGATAATAATATCATCACCATCGCCGCCGGATATGCTGTCATTGCCATCATTACCGATTAATATGTCATTGCCTTCACCACCGGATATATTATCATTTCCAAAACCACCTTGGATACGATCTTCACCTGCATCACCTGTTATCGTATCATCTCCATCATCGCCGGATATGTCATCATTTCCCCCACCGCCGGATATAATATCATTTCCTGCACCACCGTTGATACGATCTTTGCCAGCATCACCTGTTATCGTATCATTGCCATCACCGCCTGCTATGCTATCGTATCCCGCACCGCCTTCTATGCTATCATCTCCCTCATCGCCAAATATTTGATCATTACCTTCACCACCAGATAAACTGTCATCCCCTTTTCCCCCTTTGATAATATCATTGCCGGCCTCACCTAACAGACGATCATTGCCTGAATTACCTTCCAAGCGATCATCGCCATCACCAGCTGAAATAATATCATTACCGGCATCTCCGACTAAGGTATCATTACCAGCATAACCAATTATTTGATCATCTCCTTCAAGACCATTTATTTGATCATTTGTTGGCGTGCCATACAATATATCATGATCATTAGTGCTATTAATTAGATTATGAGTCGTGTTTTGGTTGTTTAATTTATCTTGCATTATATTTTCCCTCTATTTATTTATCATTACAAAAATAAAAAATGAAAAATAATTATAGAAGAGCATCTTATTTTAGCCTTAAATAGCGTCATTAATTTTCAATAAATCATTTTAACAATAGAACAATAACTTCCTATATTATTAATAACTTCACTATTATCATATTATCAGTTATTTAAATTTGATAATTACAATATTTATTTTTGATAGTAAGATGTATTGAATGTTTAATTAATATTTTCAAATATCGACCCGATTATTTCGAGTCGTTACATAATTATTGAATATTAATTAATTTTTTTACTATAACGGTAATAAAAATATAATATCCTGCTCAAAATCGACTTTACCTACAATGTCAATTTTAAATTCCGCTTGCCCATTACCATCGTGATCTAACATTAGACTAGTCTCATTAATGCTTTCATCATAATTAAGCAATAATTCATTTATATTTCCAGTAAATTTATCTACTTTTTTAATCGGAATTTGTTTAAGTTTATCATCTGTTATTACACCATAAAGATTTATTATATCTATCCCGCTCTGAAAATTTGTTATTCTATCCGGTGATTCTGCTGTAGAATCATTTACTGAGTTATAAGAAAAAAGATCCTTACCTATGCCTCCGGTTAATTTATCAGCCCCAGGGCCACCTATAATTCTATCATCTCCATCACCACCATCTATCTTATCATTTCCTCGGCCACCATAGAGAGAATCAGACCCATTTCCGCCTTCTATAATATCATCACCTTCTGAGCCTAAAATATCATCATGCCCATCATTACCATATAGTTTATCATCTCCCTCATCACCAAAAATAAAATCATCCCCCTCTTCGCCATATATTTTATCATTGCCTTCATGACCGTAAAGCCAATCCTTTCCTGCCCCTCCTTTAATAGTATCATTTCCTTCACTTCCATTTATGCAATCGTCTTCTGCACCACCCTTTAATATATTATTACCATCAGTGCCATTGATTAAATGTTTAGTTTGATTTTGACTCTCTAATTTATCTTGCATTAAAATTTTTCTCCATTTATCATAAAAAAACAAAAAGTGAAAAATAATTATAGAAGAATATATTATTTTCACCTTAAATATTACTATGGAATTCCCCATAAATTATTTTAATACAAAAATAATAAATTAATGTATTATTAATGGCTTTACTATTGTCATATTAGCTAGTTATTTAAATCTTATTGTTAGAATGTAATAAATATTTATTAATAATATAATTCAGCTTAAATACTGAATTATATTTCACTATGAATAATTTAAAGAGAATAACAATAAATAATATTATTAGTTAGTGATATGCTAATCTGATAGCCGTAATCAGTAAAAAACTGGCTAAGGACAAATATTAGTATCTTAATTATGGCACTGTGACAAACAACAACAGTGCCATTTTATTGATAAGCTAAATTAATATAGCAAGTATCTTACCGCCATGCCGGTGGTTGGATCCTTTTTAAAACTTCATTACAACGTTCTCTAGCTATCACAATCATTACGTCAGATAAAAGCGCTGTACAAGTGAAAGCATCCCCTATTCCTAACAATCTCGCCTTCCAATCATTAAATGTAACTTGACCCATTAGGGTTGGATCAAGTTTGTGGGCTTGTTCCATTAAAGCGTAGGCATAATATCTTAACATTAACGGTGAATGATGCTCAGTACCAAATACAGTGCTGGAAGAGTAACGGGTAAAAACGGCTGATAATGAGAATAGATGTTCTGCTTTTTCTCTATCTGAACTTGATGTCAAGCCATATAATTCCATGATCTGGCTATAATTTTCGCTTTTTAAACTATTATCTGCAAAATTAAGTACCTTAGAAAATACATCACTTAATGCTTGTTGAGAGTCATCATCTACTAATTTTGTAGTAAATGTATTGGTTTTCAATGTATCAACAAATAAAGGTTTAAGTTGGTCACCCAAATTCAGCGCCTCGATTAACTTACTAAATGTGGCCTGATGAGTATTATAAGTAAAATATTTCGAGAATAGAGGAAACTCCTCGTTGTAGCATTCATTTAAACTAGACTCAGTAAAGTTTAAACATTCGCCATCCTGAAAGCGGTAAATATTATCCCATTTGGTTTCTACATTCGGATGTAACATTTGTGACAGGATATTTTGAGAAACAACCAATACCCTGCCTTGTCTGGTCGGCGATAAAAAGAGATAGTTTGGCGCATCATTATCGCTCCAATCTACATTACCGTTACCATCACCAAAAATATCTTTAATCTGTTCATATTGCAGTTGCTGTTGAATATAAGGTAAATGTAAATATTTTTCATACAAATTATTAGCCAACCAAGCATTCGCAACGTCAAGACCTTCCGTCCTGGCTGCCAATAAAGTTTGCATAAAGCTACTATGGAATCCTTGTAACACCATCAAACTCGGCTGTTGGTCAAAATAATTAAACAAAGTATTAATTATTGTCGGGTGAGTTTCCAGGGCTCTTAGCAATTCGGATGAATGATCTTTTAAGTAATTATCTAACAATTTATTAATAAAATTATTGATTTGCTGATTTGCTATAAACGGCGGTTTACCGATAATATCTATTAATGGTAACGTGACCCGATTGAGATTAATGGCGGATTGATCCAGCGAGTTAATTAATTGAATAACCAGCTCTGTTTTTAGCTTATCATAGGCATGATCAATACTATTGATACTTGTTAAAATACTCCCATCATTATTAAAATGGTTAAGCAGCAAATCTAACTTACTTTCATTCCACTCATTCGGCAGGTCAAGGGTAAAGGTATCGTTGAGAGCCGTGCCAGTAAAATCAGTATTATTAATATGTAATCGTGCTAGCGTAGTCTTACTGAGTTCAACATTTTTAATCTCAGTACCGACTAACGTCGCACCACTCAAGTCAGCACCATTCAAATCAGCACCCATTAAGGTTGCGTTAGTTAAATCGGCGTTGTTTAGCTTAGCACTATGCAAATCAGCCCGAATCAGTTTACTCGCTTTCAGGTTAGCGCGAGTCAAATCAGCGTTATTTAATCTGCTTTCAGTTAGATTGGCTTCTGTTAGCTGGGCATCCAGTAATTTAGTATCCATTAAATTAGCCTTAGCCAATTCAGTTCTATTCAATTTAACGTCAGTCAGAATTGCATTAGTCAAATTAGCAGCGGTTAAATTAGCACCATTTAAATCAGCACGCATTAATTTAGCACCCGTCAGATTGGCATTAATCAGATCAGCTTCCGTTAAAATAGCTGCGACTAAATGAGCATCATTCAATTTTGTATTTTTTAATACAGCGCTGCTGAAATTTGCTCCGTTCAGATTGGCATTATAAAGTTCAGCACCACTCAAATCAGCTTTAGATAAATCAGCCAGATTCATAGTGACCTCAGCCAAGTTAGCCTTATATAATTTAGCGCCCTTTAATTTAGCCTTAGTTAAAGTCGCTTTAGTCAAATCTGCCTTATATAGATTAGCTTCAATTAATTTAGCTTGACTCAAATTAGCCTGGCATAGTTCCGCCTCTGGCATATTTGCCTGATACAATTCAGCGTTTTCTAGATTGGCATTTTTCAGCTTAGTCCCGGTCAGATCGGCCTTATTCAATTTAGCGCCACTCAAATTGGCACTCTTTAAATCAACCAATCTGATACTGGCCTTAGTCAAATCAACATTATTCAACTCAGCAGCAGCAAAGATCGCTTTATCCAATTCAGTATTAGCCATGTTAGCATCAGTGAGTGTAGCGCCACTTAGATCAGCATAATACAATTTTGCGCCATTTAATTCTGCCTTGGTCAAATTAACTAGCTGCATGTTGGCTTTGTTTAACTTAGCACCCGCCAAATTAGCCTCAGCCATATTAGTATTTTCTAATTGCGCTTCTGTCAACTTAGCAGCCGATAAATCCGCTTTAGTGAAATCGACCGTTTTTAGCTCAGTTTTCGTCAGATCAACACCACTCAAATTAGCCTCAGTCAGATTAGTGTCTTCTAATTGCGCTTCTGTAAACTCAGCACCCGATAAATTTGCTTTAGTGAAATTGACCTTTTTTAAGTCAGCTTTCGTCAGATCAACTCTACTCAAGTTAGCATTAATTAGACTAACACTATTCAAATTAGCTTTATGCATTTTAACCGCAGTCAAGTTAGCATTCTCAAAATCAATTTCAAATAGATTTGCCTCACTCAATTTAGCTTCGGTCAAATCAGCATTAGTAAGATCAGCCCTGATTAAAATTGTGCTATGTAAATTGGCTTTTACCAGACTAGCTTCTGTCAAATCAATTTCGACTAACAAGGCATCAGATAGGTTAGCTTCATCCAGTTGTGCTTTAATTAATTTAGCACCATTTAATTTAGCGCTTATCAACTTAGCATCGTTCAGATTAGCCGACTTTAGAACGGCTTCTTTTAGTTCAGCCTTGCTAAGATCAACGCCCTGTAATTGCGCGTTAATTAAATTAGCCTTTACTAATTTAGCCTCTCTCATATCAGCACCCGTTAGCACAGCATCATTCAAATTAGCTGCCACTAAATCAACCTGATACATTTTAGCCTGCGTTAAATTAGTTTTGCTTAAATTAGCTCTGCACAAAATAGCATTCTCTAATCGAGCTTTAATCAATTTAGCCCCAGTTAAGTCAGCGTCAAGTAACTTTGCGTTACTGAGATCAGCCTCGTGTAAATTAGCATTGAGTAATTTAGAATTAAATAACTCAGCATCAATCAGATTAGCATTTGATAGATCAACATTTGATAAAATAGCATTAATTCCCTTGATTTCAGCCAAGTTAGTTTTTATCAACTTGGCACCGGCTAAGTTAGCCTGAGATAAGTTAGCATTGCCTAGTCTAGCTTCTGTCAGATTTGCATTTTCCAATTGAGCGGCAATTAATTGAGTACCATGCATTTTAGTTTGCGTTAAATCAGCGTTATTGAGGATTGCATTTCCTAATTCAGCGTCATTTAAGTTGCTGTTTGTGAGTGTTGCTGCTGTCATATCCGCAGCAGTCAAATTAGCGCCAACTAGATTAGCTTGCGTCAAATCAGCATTAATCAATATTGTATTATGTAAATCAGCGATACTTAAATCAGCGTTATTTAGTTTACTGAAAATCATCTGTGCTTCCGCCAGCTTACTACCCTGTAGCTTAGCTTCTGTCAGATCAACGCCGTTTAGTGTCGCGTTTGTCAGTTCAGCCGATCTTAGATCAACCTTGCTCATAATAGCCTGATTCAATTTAGCGTCACGTAAGTTAGCGCCCACCATTGAAGCTTCGGTTAGATCAGAATGCATTAGACTCGTTCCAGCCAAATTAGCTTTCGCCAAGTTAATTTGATATAGCTTACTATTACTTAAATTAATATTGGTTAGGTTAGCTAATGAGAGATCGACCTTTACATTAAACATATTAAAATAATTGGTAAAGTTTATATTACTCAAATCCGCATTGGATAAATTGATAACAGTGTTAGCTTCCCGATTAATAATTAATTCTTTTAGCTTATCGAATCGCTCAGCATTTGCTGCCGAGCCTAACACTCGCTTAGATTCCACAGACCATCTTTGAGCGGCTTTACCCGCCCCCTTCCCCCCCCATTCCTTCAGTTTTTAGTTGATAAAACCGCTCGCGTATTGGTACCGGTGCTAATTCCAGTTCACTCGCTGAATTACGCAGATATTTTCGACCAAAAAGGGTATTGCTTTCCAAGTTGACTTGTACCCAAATGTTTTTACCTTGCTGCTGGCCAATATTTACGACCTGAACTTCTCTTTTTAATTCAGGGCGATAGGCCGTCTCCACCTTGAATGACTCCAGTGACTCAACAGCCAACTCTTTTACCTTTTTTTCTAACGCTTTAGCTAATGGGTTTAATCCGTGAATTTTCTTTTGTAGTTGGCTCGCCGCATTTTTTAGCGCATTAACCCCTTTTATGCCGCCCAATGTTAGCAATTCAAAACCCGGATCAGCACTACGTAAAAGAGTGACTCCTAAGTCAATATAAGTTTTTTGCGGTAAACGGTTTGCTATATGAGGAATGCCAAATTTAACGAATTGTTTTCCGCCTTCAAGTAATGCTTGTCTGATTGTAACCTGCGCTAATGCTACTCGTCCGGCGTTAACTGCAGTTTCTCCTATCGCAACGCTGAATCGGCGACCAACTTGAGCACCTTTGCCTATAACTGGTAAAAAACTTACGATATCGAATAAGCCGGCTTCGATCGCCCTATTAGTATTGCCTTTTTGGGCTTCAGTAATACAGGTATAGAATGGAATCAGGCTTAAGAAAAAATCCTCCACTTTTTGCCGGGTTGTTTTCTCATAACCCTCATCATGTAGCTTTTGACATAATTTTTCACCATGTCGTTTAGCCAACTTTGCGAATAGTATATCCGGTTTATCATTTTCGGCTTTTAAGGACGAAATGGTCTCTATTTTTAATTTATAATCATCCTGATAGGCACTATTTATCATGGCCAAATAGGCCAAGAATTGAATTTTTATTGAAATCAACCCGATATAATTTATAACGTCCTATATCCTGCTCCAGGGTTAATGCATACATCCGTGTTTCGCCATCAAACATATATTTCAGCAGATCAATCGATTCGGGTACCTTGGTCACTAATGCATCTGAATCTCTCATTCCTTGTCTTGCTGCTGGCGGTAACGGGGCACTGTACACACTACTGGTGGCATCAAATTTGGCCCTCACCAGTTGAATGTCAGCCTGTTCAATAAACTTTTGTTCGCTTTGTCTAATTGAATTAAACGTCAGGGGGAGCAAGATTTTTTCTGTCTGTTCGGTAAATCTAGCAATTTGTTGGTTCTGCTCGGCAAAAATTTGATTTATATTAGGTAATGAGATCATCTGTCGCTGTTTATTCGGAAAGTCAACCTCTCTATTGTGATACAAATAATCATCTAACCAACTCTCTTCCAGCTCATGCGCTTTTAATTGTTGGTGGGCAAGCTCTGTCCGGGACTTCCAACTTTGAGATAAAGTAACCAATTTGATAAAGGGATTGTTTTGGCCATATTGCGTTAAATAATCAAAATAATTGTGATAAACGTCGGTCATTTCCCGTGTGGTGGTAGCAGTATGTTCTTTATTTAATCGGTCATGGATCATGGCAGGTAATTTGAAGTATTGAACATATTCAGCAGGAACTTTTTTCTCCGTCAGCATCATTTCTAGCCATATACCGATATCAATAATCTCATTCAGACTCATACTATTAAAATCAGCGCCACTTTCACTCAGTAATGCTGTCCCTGCATGGAGATAACCCCACTCTGGTTGATTTATCGCCATTTGTTGCAGTCTTTGTTGTTCATCTGGTTTTTTAGGCTGCAACATCAATGTTGGCATAATACGGTTTAATAGCTGTTGCTGATAATAATCATCAAGCCTCGCATACGGCAAAGTTAATTCGATTTGATTGTGGTGATCATTTTTCAGATCTTCATGACGTAACAGGAAATTCTCTGACGATTTAGTTTGCTCAGTCTGCATTAAACTCCAGCTATCTGATGGAATACCGCCCGCTATAATTTGGTGTAGTTTATCGGTGAACTTGGCTGTCAGAATAAAGGCCTTTTGTTGCGTTTGATATTTTTCTATCTGTGCCAGTAGCCAGTTATCCATTGACTCACCAAAGATTGCATATTGTAGCCAATCGGTAATAACTGCCTGTTGACGGCTATACGAGATTTTTTCACCTTGATTAGCGCCATATTCCCCTGAGGGTTTAAGTAATAACCTGACAAAGGCGGTTATCTTTTCTTCATTATCTTTATAGCGGGTCAAATAGTCAGTGACATGATTTATCAACTCACTGGTTAAAATAATATCGCAAGGTTGACAAGTAATGTAACCCTCCTCGGTTAGTAGACCACATAACAATCTAACCCGTTCATCGTTAACAGAAAGATAAAAATCTTCTTTTGACAATGATAAGACAGTTGGTAATTTATCAGGCAATGGATTGTTAAGAACAACACTATCATGCTCATGCTTGGTGACAGCGTTATTTGACTGTGAAGTCAATGAGGTTGCTTCATCTTGCAGCATTGCATTTTCTGAATTGATTAAATTATCTGTTGGATTTTCTTCACTCGCTATATTTTCAGCAGCTTTTTTATCGCGTCGTAAAAGATCTAATGTAGAAAATAACCAGCTAGATGATGGTGCACTCGAGTTTACCAATGGCATGCTATATTCCATTATTTAATTTTATTAACGTTAAAATGTATAGACTAATATTAATTTTTTGTTAATTAATTATTTAATAACTTAGCGTTTTTTAATATTTTGTTATATTTGTTAAATATTAGTTAATATCGGAATGTGCTATGCAGATATGATAAATAAACCATCGATCATTAAAAAAACCGTCACAAACTATAGATTAAAAAATACCATTAAATTTTTTAATAAAAATCTGATATGGCCCGCCATAATAACCATTACAAGAAAACGTGAAATCACCTGCGTTTTTCAAAAACAGCAGGTACATACAGCAGGGTAAATATTACCAAACCATTTCTTATATTAGCATTTTACGATAGGTATTTGATTAATATCCGTCGTCCAATGAGGAGAGAGATATTCTTGTTTCATTACCCAGGGATATTTTTTATTAATCAGCCCTTGCCCGGCAAACCCTATTTTGGCAATTTGATTTTGATTGATAGTGTCGATCACTTGCATAAGGGAATAAGCGTTAGCAAATGGCTTTTCTGTTGTAAAAAGAGAAAGTTGACTCAAATTTGGATCACTAAAATCACTTAGCATGACGCTACTTTTACTATATCTAACTCCCTGCTGCCATATTTGCAGTAAAATCTCTGTTGCCGCCTTAATAATATCTCGACTATCTTGCGTTGGATAAAACAATATTTTGCTCGCATAGCGGTAAATAGCCGGATCGCTTGGCGAGAAACGACTAGTTTGAATAGCAACTCTAACAGCTCGACAGCATTGTCTTTGTTGCCTTAATTTTTCGGCTGCACGCTCTGCATGCGCACAAATACTTTGTCTAACAAATTCAAACTCAGTGATCTTTCTGCCAAAAGAACGAGAACAAATTATCTGCTTTTTGGCTTTTTGTTGCTGTTCTAATGTTAAACACGAAACGCCATTTAATTCACGGACTGTCCTTTCTAATATGACAGAACCTAATTTGCGCGCATCGCTTGGCGGTAGTTGGCTTAAATCTAATGCCGTTTTAATATTCATTAATTTTAACTTTTTAGCCAATTTTCGACCTATCCCCCACACTTCATCAACCGCAATTAACGACATTAATTTTTGTTGCCTATCACGTTGACTAAGATCAATGACACCTTTTGCCCCTTTCCATTGCTTGGCTGCAAAATTGGCTAATTTAGCTAATGTTTTGGTCGTGGATATTCCCACCCCAACAGGCAAATGGCAGCGCTGCATAATTTGTTGTTGTAGATAAAAACCAAATTGGGTTAAATCGTCTAATGCCTCAATATCAGAGAGATCACAAAATGCCTCATCAATGGAATAAACTTCTAATTTTGGTACCAAAGAGGCTAACACTTCCATAACACGCATACTCATATCAGCGTAGTAGGTATAATTGGAAGAAAATACCGCTATATCGTTAGCTTTAACCATCGGCTCAATTTCAAACCAGGGTGCCCCCATTTTGATAAAAGCTTTGGCTTGCTCAGACCGTGAGATAACACAACCATCATTATTAGAAAGAACAACCGTAGGTTTTCCTTTTAAATCAGGCTGAAAAACTTGCTCGCAAGATACATAAAAACTATTAACATCAATCAGGGCAAACATTTTGTCGCTTAAAAATAATGAATAGCATATCTGACAACACCAAAAATACGCACAAGCATCTCTTCATGGATGACAATCGGCGGATAAACAGCATTCGCTGAAAGCAGTGCTTTAAATGGAGATAATTGTAAATATTTACATGTAAATTCTCCATCTAACTCAGCAATCACAATCTCACCCTGTTTTGCTGTGTTATGGCACTCAACAATCAGCAAATCACCATCTAAGATGCCGGCATCTTTCATCGAATGACCCGATGCCCGCAAAAAATAGGTACTTTCAGGAAAACGAATTAATTGTTTATCTAAAGAAAGCCGCTTTTCAACATAATCTTGCGCAGGAGAAGGAAAGCCACAAGTGATCTTATCTAAAAATAAAGGCAAATTACTCATATCAATCACCATCATTATACTGTATAAAAAAACAGTATAATATAGTAAACAACAAAAAATAAAATATTTTTATCTGGCAAAGCAGGTTGAAAAAACGTTGTGGTCGATATTTTTTCCTAACAGAAAAACCTCTAGCGTCGATTTAAGCTCCACTAACCGTTTGTTAAACTATTTTTCTAGTCAATTAATATAACGTTATTTTTAAATAATCATTACTAATCATGTTAAATATTAATTTAATAATATCAAACGATATTTATAATTAAATAATATTTTAAAAAAAATTAACATCCTTTGTAAAAAAAATATTGTCTGTTCAATTTTTTAATTAAAGACATCATAATAGAGATGAATTAACAAAATATTTAATTTTAAATTATTATTTTTAATATCACAATGATATTATAACTTATATTATAATTATAAATACTTTAATTTTTCATTAAATTTATTAATTAATCCATTATAAGCAAAATCTCATAACAAATTGATTTAAAACAAAAATAGCCTTATCATGGTTAAGCTTAATTAATTTAATACTGATTTGTTTTTTTATTATTTTTTAATTGATATGTAATTATCATTTTTTAATTTATTTTTTGATATTTATTAATAAACAAAAGTAATAAAACCATAAAATATATAATATTAACCAAATTGGAGGCTTTAATATTATGCAGGAAACATTTGAAACGCTCATTGCCAAATACCAAGGTGATGGTCCCTACTTAATCATAGACGGAAATAAATATATTGATGCAGCTTCAGGAACATTCAATCTACCACTTGGCTATACGAATAAAAGAATAACCGATAAACTAAAACAGCAAATAGATCGCTGCACCCATTTAAGCTCCGCTTTTACCCGTGAAATGTCAATTTGCATTCTACAAAAATTAACCAAATATCTTCCTGAAAAAATTAATCGTATTTGGTTTAGAGATGTTTCAGGATCAGGTGCTGTTGAAGGTGCTATAAGAATGGCACAAAAAGCGACCGGCCGCTCTGGCGTCATTTCACTCTACCTGGCTCATCATGGCCAATCGCTGGCAACGGCACAAATATCCGGTAATGCTTTTCGAATCAAAAATTTTCGCATTAATATTGAAGGGTCGCTTAAAATTCCTATGCCACCTAGCCAGTTAGCCGATGCTGAAGATACAAATGCATTAGCTTCTTATCCCGATCTCGATCAAATTATCCAGCTTGGCTCTAATGACAATATTGCTTGTCTTATTATTGAGCCCATTATGGGAAATGGTGGAAATATTGTTATACCCACTGATTTCTACCGTTATATAAAAGATATCTGTCATAAATACGGCATTATTATTATTGCCGATGAAGTGCAAACCGGTTTTGGTCGTACTGGCACATTCTTTGCCTCTAATGGTTATGCCAAAGATCTTGAGCCTGACATTATTGTGTTTGCTAAAAGCGCAGGCGGAATTGGTATTCCTACGGGAGGCGTCTTAATGAAAGAAGAATTAGATGTACTTGAATTCTATGAGCACTCAAGTACTTCTGGTGCCAATCCATTAGCACTAACCGCACTTAATGAAATTATTGATATCATCGAAGATGAAAATATTCTGGCTAATGTACAACAAAATGAAAGTTATTTACGAGATAGTTTAATTGCATTACAAAATAAGCACGATGATATTACTAAAGTTCGTGGCCTTGGATATATGTTTGGCTTCGACACACCATCACCAGAATACGCAGCCCAAATTATTGGCCTCGCCTACAAACATCATCTTATCATCCGAGGATCACGTTATGGTAAAAGCTGCACCCTAAAAGTACGACCTCCACTAATTTGCACCCGCCAGCATATCGATGAAATTATCAATAAACTCGATATCACATTTAATGAAATGAATCAGTTAAAATCGAATAAACCAGAGGCAATGATACTATGAAGGCACTTAAATATTCACAAGCTTGGCAGGTCAATATCCATGAAATTCCTGCCCTTCATTGCCTAGAGGCTGATGATGTGATTGTTAATATCGCAGTATGTGGCGTTTGTGGGACAGATATCGGTATTATTAATGATCACTACCCAGTTGCAATAGCAGGTACCACATTAGGTCATGAAGCAAGTGGGATAGTCACTGAAATTGGTAATAATGTCACTAAATTTAAAGTTGGTGATCGGGTTGTTATCAATCCAACTTATGCCTGCCAAAAATGTAGAATGTGTTTAACCGGTAATCCTAATCATTGTGAAATGAAAATGGGGACTGAAGCCGGCGTTTCCTACGATGGCGCTTTTGCTGATCAATATCGAGCTAAAGAAGCTTTTTTAATTAAGTTAGACGATCATGTCAGTATGGAAGCCGCCTCTCTGACTGAACCCCTGAGTTGTACTATTACCGGTGTCGATAAACTAGCAATTACCCATACTAATATTCGTGCAGCAGTGATCGGTGCAGGCCCAATGGGAATGCTCTATTTGTGGGTGCTTCATCAACGTGGTGTAAATGCATTTATTGTTGAAAAAAATCCCCATCGTTATCAGTTCGCGAGTAAAAATTTACCGCCCAATAGCAAAATCTATCACGATTTTGAATCAGCAATAGAACAAGAGTATGGAGCAGCTAATAGTCAAATAGATTTATGTATTGATACTACCGGCCAAGTGACTGAATTACTCATTTCTCATCTTGCTCCTGGCGGTAAATTACTTAATGTGGCCTTAAAAGATAAGAAAGCAACAATAGACGTACTAAAAATCGCCGATAAAAGTTTATCGGTAATAGGTTCAATTGATTCGCTAAATAATAGTTTCGAACGTGCCTACACCATGATCCGCGATAAACAAATCCCGGCAGATAAACTAATAAGCCATACATTCAATTTTTCCGATTATCTATCAGCTTTTCGTACCGTTGGCTGCGACATTGATAACAAAACGATGGTTCCACTTCAGGCTCCCAACTGCAAAGTACTACTACGACTATCTAATATTAATTAGCTGATAAGCAGGATAGCAAAATGGATAAACTGACGGTTATTTTTGATATAGATGGTGTTATTGTTGATAGCGAACAATTACATTTTGATGTTCTACGCACTGTGGCTGCTGAGCAAACTCAGCATTTTGAACCACAACAATTGATTGGCCTAAGTTTAAAGGAAACCTTATCACATATTGGTATTCCACCAGAACAGCAACGATCGGTTTCCGCTCAGATAGTTGAAACCTATAAAGCTAAATTAGCTAAAAAATATTTGCGCCCTGGGATCACTGAATTAATTAATATGTTAGAACAACAACATGTTCCATTTGGGTTTGTTTCTACAGCTCCACGTGATGTATGTTTAGCAAACATAAATTTACTTGAACTATTAAACCCAATTAAATTAATTGCTGGTAATGATGTTAAATATACCAAACCTCATCCAGAACCCTATTTAACGATGATGACTCAATTAAAAGCTAACATCAATAATACCATCGTTATTGAAGATACAGATTTAGGTATCAGTTCAGCTTATGATGCTGGTCTTCGTAGGATATATGCCTGGCCACACAAGTTATCTACTCAGCAATGCTATCATCAAGCCACTTCAATCATTAGCCATCTCGATGAAATAGTGGATTTTGCCGAGCTAAAAAACCAAAGCTAATTTTCAACCGCTTTTTCAAAAATGTATGTTCGCTGTCGAGGAACTCGTTGTGTCTGAAATAAATATAGTAAGTGCTATGCACTTGCCTATCATTGCTACTCGTAAAGCATTTTTTATTGCCGGTTTTAGCTTGGCAAGCTGGGCACCATTAATACCTTTAGCCAAGCAACGGCTACAGGTAGAGAATGGCACTATGGGGGCGATACTATTGGCTTTTGGTCTCGGCTCTTTATTAATGATGCCATTATCTGGGATGTTAGCAGCTCGTTTTGGATGTCGGCGAATATTTACTCTAGCGACAATATTAGTGCTGGTAATGTTACCAGCACTCGTTTCAATAGAAACGGTTTTACCATTAGCAATCACCCTATTTCTATTTGGTGCGGGTATTGGTGCAATGGATGTCGTGGTTAATATTCATGCTGTTATCACCGAAAAACAGGCACAAAAACCAATCATGTCCGGTTTTCATGCACTATTTAGCTTAGGAGGATTTGCTGGTGCTGGCATTGTTAGCTTGTTATTAACATTAGGCACCACACCCTTACAAGTAATTATATTAGTTGTATTATTTATAAGTTTTCTAATGGTATCAACCTGGAGCGGCCTAACAAATTATACTACCTCTAATGACACGCCTTTTTTTGTCCTACCAAAAGGTAGTGTGATTATATTGGGATTATTATGTTTTATCGCTTACATCATGGAGGGCTCAATGCTCGACTGGAGTGGTATTTTACTCCTCAGTCAACAGCATATTGCGCCTAACCATGCCGGACTAGGCTATACATTATTTGCAATTATGATGACCGTTGGTCGTGTCTTTGGCGATAAAGCAATTAGCCACTGGGGCGCTCAACGAGTATTTATTAATGGTAGTTTTATGGCAATATTTGGCTTTGCAATTCTGGTAGCCAATGGTCCGTTATGGACTCTAGCAATCGCATTTATGCTAATAGGTCTTGGATTATCAAATATTGCCCCTATGCTATTCACTGTTTCAGGAAAGCAAACCATAATGCCTGAAGCATTAGCGGTAGCCGCAGTTTCTACTCTAGGTTACTCCGGTATTTTACTTGGACCGGCTTTGATTGGCGGTATTGCTCATATGTTCACACTGCCAGCGGCTTTTATTTGTGTGACATTGATGTCTACCACTTTAATTTTTTGTATTCGATTAATAAAACTGACTTAATATTGCAAAATTAAAATTATCACAAATTGGAATTTAGCATTCTCCTTGAAACAGAGGAGAATGCTAATCATTGTCAATCAAAGTGAATAAAAATGTTTAAATTAGCTAATATCTGACAATTAAATATTCCAATAGAAAGCTAAATTAAACAAACAATAATTTGATAAATGTTTGATGATTTTTATTAGCATTTTCAATACTAATCATCAATTTAATGACGATTATTACTGCAAAATAGATAATCTATTCATTTTTTATAAATCAAATAAATGTTTATTTCTCCATAGCTGTCAAGTGAAACTCTGTTATATTAGTAGTGGATTATTGAACGAATCAGCCTACGGCTGCAAATCGATAACCAGTAAGTACAGACATAAAAAAAACCGCCTGTAATTGATTTTAAGGCTATCAAATAAAAAAACCTATCATTCCCTATTACCCATCGTATATCTCTTCATAAAAAGTGATACAGGACGTTTTATAGCGTGTTTTGTCGGTTAGTTAAATAAGATTTGGTTAAATAATCCTGCAACGTTAAAATTGATTATTTTTTCACCCTAAAACATGACAGTTATTAATCGTTAAATGGCTAATTTCGTTTCTTTTTTCCGTGAGTTAACTTCCCGATGAGAGCTGATTTTCAACCCAAACCGTTAAAATTGCTTTTTGAGCGGAATAATGCATGGGCGGCGATCATGGAAACTACCCAACTGAGAGATATTGAAATCGAGGTGGTAACAAAAATGTTAGCCTGTGGCACAACGATGATGGGGTTCCGTCAATACTGTTGTGAAAATGAAGATTGTGCTCATCAGAAGTTAGTTTGTTTTACCTGCAAGGGACGAGGTTGTCCATCCTGTGGAACAAAAGCCACGGATACTTGGATAGACACAAATATAATGCGTTTACCGGATGTCGAATGGCAACATGGTACGTTTACGATGCCGGATAGTCTTTGGCTTCTCTTTGAATTGAATCGATGGTTACTAGGGAAACTGTTCCCGTTTGCTGCGGACAATTTACTTTATGCAGCAAAAAAACGGGGATTAACAATGGGTATTTTTGGTGCGCTACATACCTATGGGAGAAAACTAAACTGGAACACGCATATTCATCTCTCATGGACAATGGGCGGCATCAATCAAAATGAAAAATGGAAGTCGATGCAATTTGACCTCGCTAAAGTCAGAAAACGTTGGATGTGGAATATTCGACAATATCTTCTTTCTGTCTGGGGAAAATTTACCTACCTGAAAGTTTACAGCACATAAGAGATTATGATGAGTGGAAGCGGTTTATTCTGAATGCAGGGAAAAATGCTGAAGGTAAAGATTATTGGCATGTTTATTTTGCCGACCCGACATCCAATGCCCAAAAAACAGCAAAGTATATTGGGCGTTACCTGAAGAAACCGCCAGTCTCTGGCGCAAGGCTAGCGCATTATGATGGAGGAAGTCGCATTACGTTGCGGTTTTTCGACCATAATACCGGTCATTATAAAAATTTAGATTTAACCCAGAAAGAATTAATTTTACGGCTTATCAAACAGATCCCCGAGAAACATTTTCGGATGATCCGTTATTTTGGTTTTTTGGCAAATCGAGTGGTGGGAAAATTACTCGATATTGTTAGAAAAGCAGTGGGACAATCGGCATTCAAAAGAAAACGTTCGATGACTTTTACCCTGCTAAGCCAGCGGTTTTTAGGAGTCGATCCGTTTAGTTGCATTCTTTGTGGTGGCAGGATGAAATTTTCTCGTTTTATCGAAGGATTGAGGATAGCTCAATTAGTCGATCATGCTTTAGAGATTGCTCGAATGCGTTACGTCCCCTTTTTGGGGTAAGGGGAGATCTACTTAAAATCCACTCAATTGTACAAAGTTAACTCATATTGTTCATAAAAACATCATTACCGCTTATTGACAAATCTTTCTCTCGCCTCAAAAAGAAAAAAATCACGTTTGATACCCGTTATGCTGCTTAATAATTAATGTTAATTTTTCGTTAAATTATTTTTGAAATTCTTATACATTTAAATTAATTTTATCTTCCTTTTTGACCATTCGATATGAGGTAATAGCAGAACAGAAATAACAACTAAATGTTACATTTTAATTTTTAAAGATAGGTTAACTTTCCAACCAGAAATTAAAATAAATAAATTAAATAATAGATCTGTCAGAAAATACAATTTTAAATATCTATTCATCTAGGCGAAAATTTAACTTAAATTTAGCCAATATAACTCGTTAATCACTACATCTTTTTCTTACTACAACATTTTCCATTGGCGGAATATAACCATAGCCAAATTCTTTCACCATAAATGTGCGGTTTCCTGCAATTTTTATTTGGATAGTTGGTGCTTCAGTTCCGCCAATGCGATATTGCCCTTTGTCATCATCTATATTGGGATTGGGAATATTATCAATAAATGATGTGACTAGGCCATTAGGCATAACATAATGTGAGTAAGTTTGGTAAGGGCGAGTAGATGGATTGCCAAGAACTAATCCAGAACCATTTAATGGTTCATAAGGTCCGGTCAGGTTGTTACTAACAAAACCATATACCCCATCGGGGCCATTTAAACCATCAGCATAAGTGTACTGATGACTGACAGTAAACAAATAATATTTACCGTCTTTAAATACATAATGTGGGCGTTCAGTCTGATCATTCACCCCCACAGCAGTGATCAATGGAGGAAGCAATTGCCAATTTTCGCCAGATTTGTCTTTTGCAACCGCAATTCCAATACAACCACATTGAAAACGCGCTCCACCAACGTCATCATATCCAGGCGGGATATCCCCCATATCATCACTGGTAATAACATGTGTACCTCGCTCACCGGCCACATTACCTTCAAACACCATATACAGATTTCCATCGATAGGATCGATAAAAGGCCATGGATCTCTGAAATTCCAGTATTGATTTTGTTCTTCTGTCTGATAATAAAAACCATCCGCCGAAAATAGCTGGATCACTTCGTCAAAACCTACCATTCTAACTTCAGTGTTTGATGTAACAACACGACCACAAATTTTAGCCATACACGCGCCTGGTGTGACACAGGAATAATATAACTCTATTTCACCTTTATCATTGATCAGGATCGGTGTGCCAGCCCATTCTCTGCTGGTAGGTGAAACCCCTTCTTGCATCACTCGACCACCGAATTCCCAACTTTGACCATCTCTTGAATACCAGTAACAGATACGAGCACGGCCATGACGGTCATGCCAATCACTTGTTATATCATATCGACCATCTTTATATTTGAATAAATCTGGACGTCTTTCAGCCGTTAACGTAAAAATGATTGACCATCCATTAACCGAAACAATCGTTCCATCGAAATTCCTCAGCGGCATGGTATCCCAGATAAACAACGTTTCATCCATAACAGGAAAATTATAATCAATGAGGGGTTGAGTCGTGGTTGGATCATCAATACAAACTTTAAGAGCATCAGCTCTGGTCCAACGACTACTTTTAAATTCTATGTTAGTCATTTTATATCCTCAAAATAAATATCCTACAAAACACGATTAATAAAAAATTTAATAAAGTCATTTTTTTATTTTGTTATTTATTAAAATAATTAGTAAAGATAATTTTGTTATTTTTTAACTTGACATTAAAGATAAGGTTTTTTCATTAATACATTAAAACATTTCCAAGTTTATTTTGTTATTTTAATGTTTATTTTTAATTTAAAATTTAATTAAAAAAATAAAAATAAATTTTAAAAAAATTAAATGAAAAATTGCCATTAGCATTTTCCAAGATATTCATCCTATTGCTAACATAGTGAAAATTTTAGCGCTAAATTGCAACATTCAACGATAAATAGTAAAACCTTCAATACCAACGCCTAAAATAGACTAGCGAAAACTTGTTTTAATACGAAAAAATTTTAACGCTTTTTAACAGTAATTATTCTGCTATCATCCTTATTGATAATAGAATTCAATACTACTAAATTTTACGGAAAAATGGATTTATTATTAGCTGCATGTACATCAGCTAATAATATAATCATCAGTTAAGACTATTATATATTGGTGAGATAATTATCCAATAACTGAAATGAATATCTATTTAACGAAAAAACGGCTATTATCTGTTGAGCAAAACTTTGTTCATTATCAGGTATATCCTTACCCAATAAAGCCTCTAATGCTGACTTTAGCACAGCTGGCGGAACCTCTGTTAAATTATCACTAAAATATTCTGCATGTAATTGTAAAAAATCATCAATGCTTATTTTTTTTAAGACTAACTTTGCTATATCATATGTTAGTGATTCAATAATGCTGTCCGCTTCATTATGATCTACTGCTCGGGTAATGCGACTATTAATCGTTGTAACGTTTTTGTGTAAACCAAGTAATTTATTCCAAAAATTATGATTACGCATGTGTTGCTGATTAATTAACCATAGTTGAGTAAAATTAAAATAATTCGATGGCAAAAATGTTTTAGGATACGGCCGCCACCATTCGGGATTTTGCGCAATCTTTTCACTATAAGTTAATGGATAAGCTGTTACTTTTTTACCTAATTCATTCGCTAAAATCTTTCCGGAAGGATATCGGCCAAAAGCACCAAAGCATGATTGTAACTCTATAGCGCCGACACTTCGTAAATCAATCGAATTTTCTGTTCTTAAAATTAACCCCTTAACAACATTTGCAAATTCAATCGAATCCATATAATTAATAATCGATGGTGCGCCATGTGCTCTGATAAGTAATTTATTACCTTTTAAACCAAAAATGGAATCTTTTCCTAACAATGACGCTTGTCGCATTGCCGATAAGTTAACCTTACCGGCCGTTACTTGATAGGGACCAAATTTACCATCAGCAAGTTGAGTAAAATTACCACCAAAAGCTAATTCCAAATGATCTGCATGCCTAATTGCAAACTTTCCATCACCCAAGCTAACCATTAATTTCTTAACTGTATAATTATTCTCATGAAAAGCAACCAAGCTACCTTTGGGTAACGACGCTAATTCAGAATAATGATTAATTTGTTTTTGATTAGTAATCAACTGTTGTAACGCCTTTTGATGAGTATTGGAGGAATATAGTGCTTTCGCAACGTCATAAAATACCAATGCTTGCTCAGAAGATAACTCGCCTGATTGCTCTAATAGCTCAGCAACACATTTTGCTGAATCTGCGATAGGCTCTGAGGCTAATTTTCTAGCAACTTCTTCTATTGGTTGGCCATAACTGTATTTTGCTCCTTTAGGGTAACCAGCCCAAACATTCAATCCTGCTGCTTCCAATGAACTTGAATGTTTTAAAATACCGCTGTCAAATTGGCCTAATTGTTCTGCTGTAATAATTTTCTTGCCATCGCCTAAATTAACATCCAATAGGTTATTTTTTACCCCGGCAAAACGACCATTACCAACACTGACCATAGCATGTACTGGCCTATCTGTATTAGCCAGCGTTTGGGTAAAAACAACAAGTTCTCCTTGTTTAATTTGCAAAAGCTCATCCATGGTGGTTATTTTTTTGACATTATTAAATAAACCACTATTATGCAAAAAATTAGTATAATTTTTTGTCTTTTTTAGATTTTCAATTAATGACCGTTCTTGCAATTCATTGATTACATTGGCTTGCTTTAATATATCAGCAATATAAAGTTCGGCAGTTTCATACTTTGTCCCAGTCAGCATATTTGAACGAATAACTTCTCTTATACGATTTCTCGGAGCCAAACCTAAATAACTCATCATATTAGTGCTGTTAATAACATTAATATTCTGTGGTTGCGACACTATCTCTGCCGTTTTTACCGCTATGCTGGACGTTAAATTTCGGTTTATTCCATAATGAGACAAGTCACTAAAAATATTATCTTGAGTAGCAAATACTTTTTTAGGTAATTTAATCTTCGCATAAAGCGTAGCTGCCTTAGAAATGATCTTTTGTAAAACCACAGTGGAAATCCTGCCGGCAACTTCTAAAGCCATCGCAAAGGCTGCTTGTTTTAGATAACTATTACGTTCTTCCGCTGTATCACTAATAGCTGCCTGGCCAAGTAAAGGCATCACAGAAATTAAACTACCATATAAAAATGCCCCTAAAGGTCCCATAAAAAAAACAGGTAATATCAATAACTTAATATATTCAAATGTATTAAATATGTTATCTTCACTATGAGAAAAAACTAGTACATCTATATCAGCAAGATACTTTTCCAATATATTTTCATATAAATAAGAATAATCCTTACCCTTCTTTATTAGTTTTAATTCTAAAGCAGCCATTTTATAATCAAGCGGAAAGTGATAATTAAACCAAGCACTTATTTCTTTATTATCTTTTATTTGATTTTTCATATCACGTAATGAACTAAATTGAAGGCGTTGACCGGTAGTGATCGAGATCACACTAATTGGAGTATTTTCAGGATGGATATATTGATAATTAATTTGGTCTAACCCAGTCCGATCTATTATTTCAGGCTGCGCATAAACTAACAGTGATGAACAATTTTCGATAAGATAATAAGGTTTGCTTTTATTATTATAAACAGTAATTAAATCATCGATATAATGATAAAAATTATTTTTTAAATTATTATTACTTTTTAATAGTTCTATTTTATTAGTATAGTCAGCTTGAATATCAACTGAATCAATAACGTCGATTATTTCTTTATTATATTTTAGAGGAAATGATCTCAGTAAAGAATAATTAATAAAACCTAATTCTTTTGATATATATTGTCTATCTCTACCTATAAGAATATCATATATTGTAAATTTTTTAGATTTACTAACTGGGTGAGTAGCATCCAAATATCCAAAACCCCGTCTTATAATTTTATAATCTACTTCATCTGTTAAAGAAAGGTTTTTCACCCGATATTTATTACCCAAATCAGATAAAAAATTAGTTAAATATTGCACTGAGCTCGGTATTAACTCATTAATATCATTTACTTCTTTTTCTAACTGTTGAAAATTTTTAATAAAGTAATAATGTTCTTTGATATTTTCGCACTCTTCTTCCAGATAAGAAATTAAACCTGGTTGAAACTCAGCAGGAAACTTTAGTCTAATATGATCTCTTTTTGATAATGGTGAATCAATTTCTTTTATATGTCGTAACATATATTCATAAATTGTTGTTATATCAACTTCAGTTCTGCCTCGTTCATCTTTGTAGCTATAAACATAATTTGTTGATATAAGATCATCTAATGATAATTTACCAAATACATGTGAATCGGTTTCATAAATAGATGCTAAAACAGATATTGCATAAATATTTAATGTTTCAATTTCTGGTTCAATAATAGATTTACCACTGTTAAATTTTGTTACTATTCTATCCGATGCGTTAATCATTTCATATAATTCTGCTTTTTCTGCGACAGTTTTATTTTGCCAACCTTCTGCATGCAGTCTAATTATATTCTGGATCATATCTTCTCTTTTAAAATGTATAGGTGTTCTTATTATACTTTTTAATTTATTTTCATATAATGCTTCAATCATATTTAAGTAGTGATCAGAAACATATTTATCCGTTTGATCAATTAAATTAATTATGTTATCTAATCCATAGATAAACACTTTGCTACTATTGTCTGATAGAGAATAATAAAAATTTTTTTTAATTATATTGTTTAACGCTTGAGTAAATCTAAAAATAGGAATTGTATTTACTGAAAAACCTATAGTACTAAGTTGATGAGCACGAGTAGATTTTTCTGCTATCAACAATACTTTACGATAAACTTCAATATCATTTTCAATCTCAACTATTTCATTTTCAATTATTTTATATTTCTCTTCATCTGTTTTTAATAACGTTAATTGCTGTCTATAACTATCTAGTTGTAATTGTTTTATATTAATTTTATCTTTTACTGTAAGATAATAACTCAACCCAGTTATATTATTTAGATGTTTTATATTATTGTCAGCAGCATTAATTAAATTGAGAACATCAACAAGAATTTCGCTTGAAATCGTTTTTTTTAATTGAGTATTACGTATATTTTCTGCTCGATGAGCACTCATTGCATTCATCATTTCAAAATGAGCAGCGATATCAGGCAGTTCCTCTGAGGATATCACTGTTGCCATATTTTCATCTAATCTTTGTTTTGCTGATTTGTTGTTTTTCAGCTTATTATTATCACTATTATTGTCTGTTTTTAATTTGACATGATTTATATTAACAACACTACTAAAGGTTATTTCCATAAATACGCTCTGCTTTATAATATATAATTTTTTAAATAATTAATAATAAAAACTAGTAATAGCATAAATAATATTTATTTTTTATTATGGCAGATACCCATCTGAAAATAGAAATAATTTATACAATTAAGTCAAACATAGCATAATACACTAGTATAAATTTAGCTAAAAAAACTAAAAATCCCCCAATTCCTATCGAAGAAATGGGGGCAATAACTATTTATTGGTTATTAAAAAGAAAAATAAAGATGCAGTTTATTTTTCTATAGGGACGAAGAAGATTATATTTGAAATTTGATCACTATTATCGCAATTCCTAGTTTTAATATACTGTTTAAAATAAATTAGATACACATTAACGCTTATTTTTAGTTACCATTAAACAATTTCCCATACTATAATAGTCCTCCCAGAAATTAATTCTGGAATTAACAAAATAGCTTTCTATAGCGATATCGAGTACCCTTGAAACTTTGATCAACCATTCAACATTAATCTTAACTTCTCCTCTCTCATAACGAGAGAGATGCTGTTGGCTTATACCTAATAATGCTGACAGATCTGCTGCCGAAATTTGCAATTTTTGTCTTTTTTTTCTTATCATTTGTCCAATATTATAATTTATACAATCCATAATATTCACCATCAAATGAGACATTTAGCATAATGGTATGTTAGCTAAAATGTTAATCATAATCATGATGGAAAAATTAATAAATACTGAAATATAACATTTAAAGAAAATAAAAGACTAACTTATGATAAACAATTTATTTTTTATTAAAAATAATAACTGATAACAATTAATATCAACAATTCAAGTAGTTATTTAAACTTTTTTTGAATAAAACATAATCAATATTATATCGTGATATTGTAGTAACTTTATTTCTTAACATATAAATTGGTTGATAATCAGGAGCTCCAATCCGCTCAATTTTGCTACAGACCATCTTTCTTTGATTTTCTTGCTGCATAAAATTTTTCAAAATACGCCAAAAAGAGTTATATTCGGCTGTAGTTAACAAAGCTAAATTTTCAGTCAATAAATCATGATGAACCTTTCTGGCATAAAAAGTATTTATACGATTTGCATCATAATAAGTATAACTCCCGGCTAATAGATAGAGGAAAATACCATTTTTATATTGATTTATTTTTATGCAATCTACCATTCCCTTATACAAAACTATCGGTGTAGATTTATTTAGATTACTTTTTACTTTTTCACATTTTAAATTATTATTTAAATCGCTGCCTAAAAAATTACTCTGATCACGAAAATTATGGCAACCACTGATAATGCAAGGAAAAAATATGATAAGATAAATAAAAATAGTTTTACTTACCATTTATAATCCTTCCTCTTCATCTTCTTGGGCTTTATCATATATTTCACGAAGTTGAGTAAAAAAAATAATATTAACTCCAGATTTTTTATTTACCTCTGAGAAATCATTACCATTTGTAGCCATTATATTTTCTCTCAATCTATCATCTAATAATTTAGTTTCTTTAAGAGAGGATGGTGCAATAGATGACACAATATTATCAATTATCAGAATTTTCATGCTATTATCCTAAAGGTTAAATATTATCAATAAGTTGATCAATATTTTTGATCATTTCTTTATAAAAGTACTTTTCTTGGATAGATAAATTTATATGTTCTAATATAAAATTATGCTCAAGTCTTATCATATTATCTTTATATTTAATAAGAAAATAATTTTCGGCATGATAATCAAAAATAATATTTTCTTTTTTAAAATCAATACTATTAATAATTTTATATTCTAACTTTTTATATAATTCTGGCTGAATAATAATAAGTTCATCTGTTGCTGAACTAGTAGAAAAACTAGCTAAATAGCTATTAATAAAATAAGAAACCAACTTTTCATCATTTATAATATTAATCAAACTTTGATTAACTTGATTTAGTACTTTTTGCTGCATTGCATGATAAATATCATCAGAATTTTTAAAATAACAGATAATATTATCAATAATGCTTTTTAATCCGGCTTTGTAGCCGATCAAAAATGCTTCTTTGGTTATTCTATCTGACTCTTTGACTGCATTATTAACTACAGTATTGGCATAATTCCTTGATTTATCTGCAATTGAACATGCTTTATTATGTTCAGCCAATATCTCTTTTTTTAATAAAACATTATCTATTATATTGATATCTTTTTGCATATTGAACAGCTAACTTTAATAAACTAAATTGTGGATTTATTTTTGCAAAATTAGAATCATTATTGTCTATTCGGGGAAATAATATCGCCAATCGCTTTATTACTGTATCTGATAAATAGTCTTGAAATATAAATAGTTCATTTCTGGCTAATAACCAAAAATCAATATCAGCAAAATCATTTTTTTCGACAAGAAAAAAATCATCAATAATATTTAACTTACAAAAGTTTCTTATATTTTCATCTAATTTTACTATTTTTCCACTGTGAAATAATAGAGAACGATAGCGTAAGCAAGCTAACATAAAGGAAACCTGCAACATGCTCTTCCAATTTTCTATAATATATCTTTCAACATAATTTTGATTAAAAGTACTATCAATCGGGAGAGAATAAAAATTTATTACCACACTATTAAAAATCGATCGACAAACTTTATTATTAAAAATTGCAGGAATAGAAAAATGATCGCGATGCATCTAAGATATCGGATCATACAAAAAAAAATTAATTGTATTACTAGACATAACCATTTATTTATTACTTCTATCTTTCATAATAAGTTTTTTTTTAATGAAATTTGTTACCAAATTATTATTCATCGTCAGTAAAGCGGGTGTTTTTCTATTTTTATTTATCAAGAAAAATAGAAAAAAGATGATTAAAATAATAAAAACATTAGCAGAAAATAGCCATATTAAACCAGATGTTGCCCCTTGATGACTAGATGTTAATTTTAATCGGTTTATCTGTTCCATTTCTGTGGTAACAACAGAAATATCATCATAACTTACGCCATTGACGCTATTTTTTAAAAATCTTTTTATATCATTAATTAATAGATTTACATCTTTAATCGTATCATTATATTTAATCAATGCCGAAACATGATATTTTTGTTCTTTTTTGCTTTCAATACTATTCAACTCATAGCTAATATGCACATGGGCAGTTACGATACCTTCAATAGAATGTAAAGATTGCGCTAACCTCTGTTCAATTCCTGAATAGAGGCGTGCTTTTTCAGCTAACGGCGATGATACTAAGCTATCAGATGGAAACATTTGCGCAATTTCTAATCTTGGTTTACGTGGTAAACCATAACGGTTAATTAAATCTACCGCTGGAATAAAATCTTCTTTTTCGATATAAATAATATAACCCGATTTAGCGCTCTCTTTTTTATATGCATCAATATTATTTTGTTGTAATAAAGCGATAACTTCATTAGCTTGATTTTGATCCAAATTTTTAAGAAGTTCCTGTTCATGACAGCCCGTTAATAATAACAGTAGCCAAATTATGCTGAGATAAATTTTTTTCATACTAGGTTTTCAATAATGTTTCAACCGCATTTACTCCTTTACGAACTAACGTTTGTAATAATGAAATACGTAAACCATAATCTGCGGTCCTTTGTTGAAGATAACCTAGATACTTCGGATCGGAAATATTGATAGGGTTTTCTGCCATATTCAATATTTGATCATATTCCATTTTAGTTTTGTGAGATAACTTAGCAAAACTGGCTATTAAATGATTATCCAAGCCAGTTGAATCAGGAGTTAAGTTAGTAATATCAATAAGATAGTTACTAACAAAAGAATTAAAAATCTTTGTTTTCATAAATCACTCTTAACAGAAATATTTTTCTATAAAATTTAGCTTACGTATTTCTAATTGTATTCATAGACGTCTCTTTAAGCGTTTTTGTTACGTTAGATTGGAGATTACGATACAAGGTATATTCAGAGAGTAGAGACTGATATTTAGCTAACAGCATGGGATTTGATGGATCTTTAGTTAATTCAATTAAGGTTGCATCAAGTTCTTTATTCATATTTACCACACCCTTATCAAAGCTGGCAGATTTTTGTACCAGATAACCACCAACAGACTGTGTTGTATCAAATTTACCTTCATCAGCCGGACCAACTTTGCCACCGCTAGGTGATACAGTCATATAAAACCTCCTGTTAATTTTTATTAAAATAATAGTGAAATGGAGAAGTACGTATATAATTTTTACTACCATACCTATAAGATTTATCTTGTAACCAGTCACTATTTAACTCAATAGTAAAATAAATATAATTCTTTTCCCAATTTTGATAAAAATTATTAATAAAAAGTTTTATTGATTGTATTTCCTGATCACTTAAATTATCTAAGATAAAAAAAGTAATACTATTTTTAGAGACAATTTTCTTATAATTTATTTTTAATTTTTTAATTCCATTTTCTGAAATATTTTCGATATATTTATCACTTATCGACTGAAAGACTACATTTCTAACAAATAAAAAATCTTTTTTTAATTTATTAATAATATTCGATTTTTCTTTATCTGCTAGGCTTGTCCTTTCTTTACTCAGTGATATTACTGGCTGCTCTGCCTTATCCAGTTCAATAGAGTGAAAATAGGCTGATGGAAAATTTTTTCTTAACCACCAAGAAATAGCTTTTATTTGCTGCTTTCTCGATAATACTTTCACTTGATTATCATCATCACTATTATTCAATAACTTTTTAGCATGATAAACGTAACGTTCATTACTCGCTAACAGATATATAATATTATCCTGACCATAGCTTATGCGATAATGTTCTAAATCATTACGCAATAAAACAGAAAGCTTAGATATTTTTCTCTGCTCACTAGTAAAATAAAAATAAGCACATAAACCTATAAGAAATAATATCAATAAAAGAAACAGGGTTATGGCTAAATAATTTTTCTTAACTGGCAAAACCTTCTCTGCCGTTATATCAATAATAGGGTAACGATAATGCAAAACTTCTGCGTTAAAGCTATCACTCATGCTACGAATCGCAAACGAAAGGTCATTAACATGGTATATTTCATTTAATGCAATAGTTTGTCCATTATCTATATTTCCATCATTGATTTCTCTAACAGTTATATTACCATTACTACTTAATGCATTATTTTCAACAACTATTTCAAAGCTATATTCACGATCAACGCAAGGAATATAAATAAGGTTATTTGGATATAAATTTCCCTTATGTATTGTCTCAATAGTGCTATCATTTGTAACCATAAAAACAGTATGAAGATTATCAAGCAAAAATTCACACCCAGCTAGTTTTCCACTCAGGATCCTAAAAACGAGTTGGTTATCTTTATTCATCTCCATACAGTTAATACTTATCTAATTATTACTTTTGACTAAGATATGTTTTTTTATAAAAAAAATCATAACCAGATAATCATCAAATTATAATCATAATTAACGAAGGAAAAAATAAATCATGTAATATTTACTAATGTAACTACTATATTTTGCTTGAAAATTTTTTATATCGCCCTTAAAAATTTGTATATGTCATCAACAGTTTCTATATTTTCAATATTGTTACTGGTAAATTTTATATGATAATAATTTTCTAGTTCAATAAATAAATCTATTAACATTAAAGAATCAGCCATGCAATCATATATTAAATGCATTTCTGGTAAAATTTCTTTAATTGATAAATTGAGGCATTTTGCAATAATACTATTTGTCATTCTGTAATCTAAAGCATCCATATATTATCTCATTATAAATGATGCAGCTAAAATTTTATTTAATTAAAATCTATACCGTATTAAAAATATAGTACTATTTATTAAATTTAATATTTTAAATTTTCATTATAGTTATTAAATAGAATCAATTATCTTATTTATAAAATTAAATTATAGCTATTTTAATTTTCACTAACATGAGTTCATCTTTTATATAATTTAGCAATAACTGTTACCAAATCAAGGATTTTTATTAATATATTGTGGCTGAAACTCTAACCGGTACTCTGGCTTCCATCCAATAATATTCACATTTTGAAAATCAGGCATCAATGATTCAGGCGGAGCACTAGGTGCCGTATCCTCTACAATTTTTTCATATGAACGATTTAATGTATCAAAAATCATAAATTCAAGACTAACAATATTATTAAAGCGCATCAAGATATCTTTTTCATTATTGATAGTTAACATTCTTTTATTATAGAAAATATTAAAATTTGGCGAAAAAAGTCGTCCATTTTTTATTTTGCTATCAATGATATTTTGTTTAATATCATATTTATTAAAATGAGCATATAATTCTTTTAATGCAAGTTGTTTAATATAATTAGAAAAAGATAGTCCATTTTTAGTTTCACTATATTTACTTAATAAATCTTTAGCCATTTTTTGAAATTTAAGTGCTTGTTCTACTTTTTTAGTGGTTGTCCCATCTAATATTGAAGTATCACATTTATATTTTAATATTTTTTTAAAAAAATCATTAAATTCTTCATATGATTTTTTTTTGTCAATTTTAGTTAAATCTGATGTTAGTATAAAATTAAATAGGGCAAAAAAGAGATAAAGATATTCTTTTTGTTCATATGTTAGTTGGCTAAAAGTATTTTTTTTGAAGCTATTAGGAGAATGAGTAAAAAATACCTGACAGCCTGTTTTTAATAGATCGAATTGACTATCACAACTGATCATTATGGCCTTTTTTGAATCTGGCATGCTGTTCTTAGCTTTATACATACGTTCATTGAGAGAAACATTGCCACTGTGATTAATATTACTATTTACGTTACAATCAAAGGCTAAAACAGGTTGCTCAGAATATGAAGTAACAGCAATCGAATCTTTACTATTACTAACTTTTTGGATCCCTCTAGCATACTGGGTTGATATATCTTTAGAATAATTAGCTTTGTCTAGTGGCAGACTAAAATTTGCTGCTAAGTTGGTGCTATTAATATAAGATGGATTAGGCATAACTCCTCTCCAATTAAGTAATAAGGAATGATTTATTCGATTCTAGTAATTCCCTAATTGTATTGGTCAATATTTTAATAACATTATCGTAAATAGCATTAGCATTTGAGTATTTCTGCGTCACGGTTTGTGAAAGAGTTTGCGCTTCTGTTTTAAATTGGTCAAAACCAGATTGCCAAGCTGCCCAGCGTACTGAATTAAAACTAGCATCCGATAAAAATTTTTTTTCACCTTTTTTAGTGCTAATCTTTGGAAAATGGTCGATTAGTTGATCAATAAAGCTAATATCTATTTTAAGATAGAAATTATTACCATCAATAACAATACATTTCTTGGCATCCAAACCAAGCTGTTTAGCCCATGCAATCGCCTCATCTTGACTTTTTAGACTACCCTTAGAAGGTACCAGCCTTCTATGGCCATACTTACTTTTCAGTTTTATAAGATTATCAATTATCTCTTTTGTTTCATCAAATTTAAATTCAACCGTATCTTTATCCGTTTTTATCGCATCTTTAAATGGGGCAAGTATTTCATTGAGTTCTCTTAACACATCGGCATAAACTTTAGCGCCATCCTGAAAAATTTTTAAATAATGTTTATTAATATTAGTAATACTTTGAAATAAGTGTTTAGCTATTTCCCGGCTTGATTTAACTTTAGAAAAATTAGCATTATTAAATAATGATTTTTTTGAACCAGGTATATTTTCTTCTTTATATTTATCTATTACGCTACGTATCGTTCTAATTTTTTTGTCAATCTCTTCACTGTTTTCCCCCTCATAATTAAGACTATCCGATAACGATGTCATTATCTGATTTTCTATTTGTTGCCCTGCGCGTAGGGAGTTTGACGATAACAACAAACGGCCATTATTATTTATTATTTCTGCTGATTGAACTAATTTATTACTAGCTTCCTCTGCCATGGACTGAATTAATTTTTTATTGTATCCAACCAACTTTTCATTTCGGTTACGCCAACTTTTTAGTTCATTTAATTGAAGTTCTGAATTATCAATAATGTCTTTTTTATTACTCGCCTGAGGAAAATCAATATCAGCATTATCACCGTTATCATCATTTTTATAAAAAATGGGTGCCTTATATATAGAAGGGTTATAAATTTCCATCTCCATTCCTTTACCGATATTGCCTAAAAAACCCAATCAGGGCACTTCATATTAGCCTTAAATTTCAGTAATATTAATCCAGTGCTTTACTTTTTAAATCGAATGTCGTTAATAAATTAACCAATAATAGCTCGACAAGTTACGACTCTACGTTGGCTCTCTTCCAAGTACATCTCTAATGCTTTTTTCACTAATGCGATGGATTCTTCATGATTTTTTTTAGTTATTTGCGCTACTTCACTAAAAGTACGTTCTTGCGCAGAATCCATTTGTGATTGCCCAGATTTTTCTGCCTGCGCTGTTGCATGCTGTTGTCCTGCCATCTGCCCCACCGATGCTGAATTTTGCTGCACTGCATTTGACGCCACGAAAATTTTTTGCGCTTCATTTTGCGCTTCGCGTCCAGCCACCTGTGAAAATTGGGATTTATTCTGAAATTCCTGAGCTTTAGCCATCAAGCTTTCTACCGCTTCATTATTCATCTCTGGGTCACGAGAAGCATTTAACGCCGCATTTCGATGTTCTGTTGCAGCTGCGCTGTGTTTAACCGATTGAGTTTCATGAAGTTTCAGTGACGAATTTTGATTCTTTAAGCTCTTAATCGAACCAAAAGTTGCTGTACCCGCCATGGCAAGAGAAACCATTGCCGTTGTTATCGCTTGTTTTTGCCCTTCATGAGCCGCCATAACCGTATTACTAGCACTTGATTTAATTGAGTCGTATGCGATCTTAGTCTCCATATTGGCTAATTGACGACAAGTCTCTGACTGACTCAAAGCTGCCTTAATCATTGCCAGAAGTAAGCTATCCTGGTTACCTGTATAGCCATTCGCTAACTTTGTAATCTCAAAACGATTTATAGTATCAGCAATACTCGCAAGATCTTCATCTGATAGAGAAAAGTTAAATAATTGTTCTTTCTTTTCAATATTGGTAAGTAAATCCTCAAAAGCATTTTTCACATCACTAGCTTGAACCTTTCCATAACTCTTAACATCTGGTCGTCGTATTACAGATTTTTCCGCTTCATCCTGGGGGCTATTATTTATTATATTTTGTATCTCGATTGGTGATAGCGACAATCCAGCTAAAGAAGTTTTTTCCTTATTTGAAATAGTATCGGCATCATCAATATTACGATCCGTTTGATACAAAATAGCTCTATTATCAGAAGTACTTATTGCTGTCATATTTTCCTCTTTAATTTAAGCACGCATAGACTTAGTAATATATTTACCAGTATTATTCTGAGCAGTGATTATCTCTGTTATATTAGAAAATAATTTCATAATGCTCTCTTGCAGAAGTTTATAAGTTGTAAATAAATTCTTTGAATCATCCATTAAACGATCAATTTCATACCGTTCAAACAACATATCAGCAGTGATCTTAGCTTTCTGGAGCTGAACATTGGCAACATTAACGTTTAAACCGCCTTGCGCTGCTGTATTGGTAAACATAATGACTTGATTACTCATAACTAATCTATTTCCGGTAATTTTCATTAAACGATGAATTTCTTCTGGTGTGCTTAATTTCATATTTTTAAATACAGATTTATTGATTTGCTGAGTTGTTTTTTCCATCATCGTTGAAATCTTACTGGCAATTTGTTCTAACTTTTTAGTAATCTCATCAATTATTTTTTTTACTACCGCTGATGTTTGCTTAGTTGCATTTTTTACCACGTTGGGAATAATTTTCTTTATTACCTGAACTATTGCTTGTTTAGCAACTTGTACCATTGAGGCAATAAAAGTTTGTGACATTTTTTCAATAAGAAACTTTGCCGCCGATTTCGCCACATAAGCTAAAGCAATAACGGCTGCAACCGCGACCACCGCCGTTACAATGCCCTTTGTTATCCCACATATATCAGTTCCTGCTGCCTTATCGATCTCTTTTAACAAACCACCCAGTGGTGTATATTCCAATATCGCATCAACAACTTTACCTAACATCTCTATTAATGGCATAAAAACATGCTCCATTAACGGGCTCATGATCCTATCGGTTAATGATCGACCGGTCGCTTTTTCAGCGATAAAATCTGCCGCTAATAACGCTACACCAACAGCCATCAAAGCAATTCCAGCGCCGCCAAATAACGCACTGACTGCCCCAAGAGCCATAACCAAACCACCAAGGATTTGCCCTACACATTTAGCTATTTTTTGCGTTTGTTCGGCTTTGCGTACCTGCTGGTCAAACTCTTCAGATTGGCGTTTCAATTCGTTTTGATTAGCCATCGCCCGTTTACGATTAATCTCAAGATCATCCTTTAATTTATCAACTGCACAATTACCGATATTAATAATTAGTGTTGATAAAATTTTTAATAATTCACCTGTATTTGAGAGAGTTTCTTTAATATGCTGTTCAATAGGTTTATCACTTTCTATTCTGTCTGCTGCTTTGAATTGACTCAATTTATTAAGCGCATCATTAATTAAACCCGTACATTGAGCTATGTCTTTCATGGCAGTCTTACACTCATTTGAATACATCTCAAATGTGTCGTTTAATTCGACTAAGTCAGTTTCTTTTTGTTGAATAAATTCAGCAAGATCATTAATTTCTTCTGCTAACTGGTTTTCTAAGGCCAAATCTTTATCAGCTAAGTTTTCTTTCAAATTTTGATAATCTATCTGTTTGTTATTTTTATCATTTTTTTTAGTACTAAGTTCTTTTTCAAGCTCATTCTTACTCAATTGTAAACTTTCAAGCTTGATTTTCATGCTACTTAAAAGCGCTAATTGTTGTTGATAGTCATGATTCAACTGATCTATTTCATTAGATAATTGATTAGCATTTTCAGTCTTAGCCTTTAATTTAACATTAAAAAGTTCAATTCTAAGTTTTAATTTATTTCCTTGAAGATCGACACTAATTTTTTGCATTTCAGCTAATACTAATAATAAATTACCTTTTTCTGACAGCGAAAATTTAGGCTTTCTAATCTGCAGAATATCTATTGAATTATCAGATACATTTTTATTGTTAAACTCTGATGCTAGAATTAATTCTAATTTAGCTTTATTATTTAATTGAACACTTTCTTTGGGAGAAATAGTAATTTTATCTTTAATAACGCTAGCAATTTCATTAAAATGATCAGCATTTATATTTTCATTATTAAAATTATTAGAAAAATTTTTTCTTATATTAAATGTATCTATCTCTCCCATATAATAACTCCTAATTAAAAATATAAAACATTAAGAAATCGAAGTTTCTGTTTTAACTTCTGTTTCTGATAATCTAGCTTCTTTAATAACTTTTCGATAGACTTCCGCTTTTTTTACTAATTTAACATCGGTACTTTCATTACAAACTAAATCAAAACAATAAAGTGCCTTAGCAATATCTCCCATTTGCAAATGGCATTGGCCTGAATAAAAAACTGGGCAATGATTGTTTTTTGCCATTACATAAGATAAAGCATAAATATCACAGGCTTTGGCATAATCCTTTTTAAGCTGATAAACAACACCTAACCCAATGAAATAATCAGCATTTTTTAAATCGTACATACATAGAAATTTAAAAAACTTTTCAGCTTCATCAAGCCTACCTTGCTGATAAAATTCATAAGCATGCGCATAAATATTCTCTATAACATTTTCATCTATTTCATAAATATCTTTTAGTGTGGCACCCGTATTCATAACGGTCAGAATAGTTTCTTCAAGACCAAAACTATCTTGTTCATTCTGAGTAAGAGATATATTTTCATTATTATAGGGCATAGTAAATCTCCTGAATTGCTATTAGCATTCATTTTCACAATTAAAACAGATAAATAAATCGTATTCACATAAATAACGCTCATAAAAAATGTTAGTTCTTTATGTAACCTCGCTATCCCACTCATTTTCAACTTTTTGTAACCAACTTAAAATTTTAATTATTTCACCAATTTCCTCTAAATTAATAAAAGAGTAAAGTTGATGGGTATTATATATTCGACGAGCTAATGCAATATTTTCTATTACCAGCACGCCCTCTTTTTCAGCATATGCGCGAGCAGCAAGCGCTCGTTGATTCTTCTCTAATACTGAGACCATTGGTATAGCAACTATTTGCGGATTTAGATAGATACCAATAATGACATGTGTTGGATTAGCAATCATAAATTTTGAACTCTTAATATCTCTTTTTACTTGTTCGGATAAAATCTCGACATGCAATTCTTTTCTTTTTGATTTGATTTCAGGATTTCCTTCCTGCTCTTTATGTTCACGTTTAACTTCATTTTTATCCATCTTTAAATCTTTAATATGAATAAAATACTCTGCAACAGAATCTAAAATCAAGACAATAATAGATGACAATAATAAAATAACGATAAAATCGATAAGTAACGTTTTCCATACTAAAAAAACATCTTGAATATTTAAATAAATTTGAGCAAAAATAATTTTTTTATTATTACCCCAATAAATATATGTAACAATAAAAAATACTAAGATAAATAAAAATGTTTTAATGAAGCCTTTTATCGTTCTAATATTGAATATTTTTTTAATTCCATTGATAGGATTTAAAGTATTAAAATCTAATTTTAATACTTTAGTTGCAATTTTAAATCCTGTCTGTGCCATCGTCGTAAGCATAATAATTAATATACATAAAAAAAGAAAAGGTAAAAAAATCTTTAATGCCGAAAATAAAAGGACAAAAGTATAATTTAATGGTGTAATACGATGATTATTTTTTAATGTATTCGCCCAAATATCTATTATGGCTGTGAAATTAATATAATTTGTCAAATATAAACAACCTAAAAAAATAAGACAACTGATAACTAAATCTTTACTTTTAAAACTTTTTCCTTTCTGAGCTGCATCTTTTAGCTTCTTAGGCGTTGGTTTTTCCGTTTTGTTTGCTGACATAGTATTCCATTAGATACTGTTTTCAATCAATTTAAAAGATATTTGCTGCATGACTAATACCGTTTCGCTAAAAGATGAAGAAAAATAAATCATCAGTATAGTAAAACAAATTAGACTTTTAACAGTTAAAGCAATAGAAAATGGATTTAATTGAGGTGCATATCGACCAAGTAACCCGAGCATAATTTCAGTGGCTAAAAAAATAATAATTAATGGACTCGCTAACATTATCGCTTTTGAAATTGCATAAGAAATAAAAGTTAAAATATTTGAAACTGATGGCAATTCCATTGAAAAAGGTAGCCACAAACGATAACTATAATTATAAATTTCTAAAATAGTTATAACCCCACCATTAGCTAAAAATAGTGTCACCGCAAATAAATTAAAAAAATTAGCCAGCTCGGATGTATCCACACCATTAATAGGGTCAATACTACTACTTAATGTCGCTCCTCTTTGATTATCAATAATATTTCCTGCTATTTGTAAAACACAAAAAGGTAAAGAAATAAAAATAGCAATCATTAATCCAATAATAATTTCTTTTAGCAAGATGACTAAATAATTGATCGATTCAAATTGAGGTAAATCATATGCATCATATGGCCATACACCCATAGCAATAAATAGTGAAAGAGGAAATTTAATCGTGGAGGATAGAATATTATTAGATAAAAATGGAATAATAGAAAATATTGGAAAAATACGCGAAGCTACGACAGCTAAATGAGACAAAAAATTATAAATATTAAAATAAAAATTAGTATCTATATGCATAATATTAAATCACGATAGTGCTAGCTTAATAACTTCATGAGCATAGCTTAAGAGAACTTCGCTATACCAACCTGATAGTAAATATAAACATCCCATTACACCAATTAATTTTAATCCAAAAGGCAATGTCTGCTCTTGTAGCTGAGTTATCGTCTGAAAAAGCCCAACAATTAGCCCAATAATAGTAGCGACGATGACCGGAAATAATGAAAAGATCAATATTAAATATAATGCCTTATTACTTGCAAAAATTATATTACTCATAAACTTTATATATTATCCTGTTGCTAGTTCAATATACTGAGTTATTAATCCTTTTGATAACAAGCTCCATCCATCTAAGCATATAAATAAAATTAATTTTATAGGAACAGATATTGTTACCGGACTCATCATCATCATTCCAAGTGATAATAAAATACTTGAAATAAGTAAATCAATAACAACAAAGGGCAAATATAAATAAAAGCCGATAGTAAAAGCGCTTTTTATTTCACTTAAGGCATATGCAGGAAGCAATGAAATAATAGAGCTTTCATTACCATTTTCATATTGATCATAATTTCCATCATCTGACTTTTGATGTAACTTATCAAAAAATGACACTAATTCTTTATCTGAATATTTTATTAAATAATTTTTATATCCACCTAATCCAGAGTTTACTGAATTAATAATAGAATCAATATCTTTATAATCTATATTAACCTTATTAAATTCTTGATAACTGGTTTTTACTACAGGCAGTAGCACAAAAAATGACAACATTAATGCAACACCATTTAATACTATATTAGAAGGAATTTGTTGTAGTCCTAAAGCGTTCCTAGCCATAATAAAAACAATAGAAAATTTTATATAGCATGTGCCAGTCGCTATAATAAATGGTAATAAGGCTGAAAACGCCAATAGGGTAATCAGAGAAATATCATTATTCATAATTTCTACTTTTACTCTCTGTATTAACAATTGTTTATTTTTCGTTATGAAATAAATGAGTGATCTCTACACCCAATCTATCTTCAATCCAAATTATATTTCCTTTTGCAATTAAAACCCTATTAGCAACAATTTTAATATTATTTTCTGCGGCTAAGTCACATGGTAGTACCTTACCTTGAAAAATACTTTCCAATTCTGATAAAGGAATTTTATTTTTCTGTAAAATATATTCAAGTGTAATGGGTATATCACTTTTAGAGCTTAAATTATCACTAGATTCTATTAGATTATCATCGTCATTGATTGTATCTTCAATATTATCATTATAAAAATTTTTATTTATCATATAGACTCCATTATCATTAGTAAAATGTCCGATAACTTTATTTTGAATAACCACATCATGTGTTTGCTGATTCACAAATAAAATATCACCCAGATTAACCTTATTTAAAGTTAATACAGTTATATTGCTGAATCCCATTCTTAAAATTAGTTCCACTGGGATGTGTTCACATTTATATTTTTCTAATTTACTTACATGATTCAAGTTATTATCAATATCATGGATCCAGATATTACCATAATCTGTTCTGAGCATAGCGATGATATTTTTATAATCGCTATCATTACAATTAACTTTTCCATTACTATATAAAGTATTAAATTCTAATTCAGAAGGTAAAAATTCATTTAATGTATAGCTATTTAAAAAAAGAGTTTCTAATTCATCAAATTTCCAGGCATACATAGATAAACTGCTTAAATCTGGTTTTATTAATTCTAACCATTCTCTAAGGTCTATGATCCCTTTCCAATTTTTATTGGTAGAAAAAGATAATAATAGCTCTCCATTTGGTAATGGAAATCTTTTTTGACTAATTCCTTTTTTTTGCCAAGTAATTAATAATTGTTTTAAATTAATTTCTTTGTGACTTTTTATAGGAAAATAATTTTTTATCATTCCTCATCCTCAAAGAAAATTTGGTATTTATCGCTTTTTTCATTAAATTCATCCTTATTATCTTTTCTTATAATAAGAAGATTTTTTTCAGAGTTACTATTATTATTCAAATAACTATGAATTCTATTATCAACCAATGAATCTGATGGATTAAAGCTAAATATTGGATAACATTGGAATTTTTTATTTATACTTATATCCACATAATGTGTTTTTCCCCATTTTTTGAAAAAATATTTCAACTCTTTATTTTCATTGTAATTAATGAAATTATTTCTTATACATTTATTTTTTTGTAAATTTTCCAATGATGGCATTTCTATTTTTTTATTAAAAGTTCTTTTAGATAAAATAAGTCTTGAATGGTAATTGCAATCAATATTACTTTTATAACTTATTGGCATTGTTTCATAACTTGGTGTTAAATTCATTTCTTGATAGTTAAATAAATTATTTACCCTAATTTGTTTGCTCTGCCCACGAGATGATAAACCAACAAAGTGAATTAAGTTAGTTATATAATCTGCATCGATTGTATTATTAATACTTAATTTATTGGCAATATTTTCTTTTTTTATAACACTATTTTCATGTTTTACATGGTGTATCCGACTAGATTTTTTATCAGTTTGAACATATTTTTTATGATTACTAAAGTTATCATTTTTTAATTCCTCTATACTTCCAGAAGCCTTAAATATTGATTGATTACTTATTATAATATTTTCTATGCTAACATCAGATAATCTTAAAGAAATATTATAAAGTTGATTATCTACTATTGTATTATCTTTTTCTTCATTTTTCATTAAGATATCAGTTTCATCAACATCACTAAGATAGTTAACTTCATCAAGATCATAGCTATATCTACCATCATGAAATATAGTATTATCATATAATAAATTAATATCATTAGTTTTTGATAAATCGATTTTAGATAATGGTTTGCTATTTTTTATATTTTCTTTAATAATATCATCTAATGAGCATGTTCCATTCTGCTTTGATTGTATATTAAAAGTTTTTATTGAACTGACTTTTGGCATAAAGAACTTCCTCTATTTCATTTTCTTCAATAAGATATTTCCTTTGAATAATTTTAACCATTTCTTTTTTTAATAAAAAAATATACTTTTCGCTTTTCATATGTAAAATTTTTTTAGTGTTTAATTTTTCTTTCTTTTCTAAAATAATAACTTGATGATCAGCTTCCTTTTTTGCTTTCTCCAATTTTAAATCTATTAATTTATGATTAAATACCGCTTGTTTTCTTTTTATTGAAAACAACTCATCTCTTGATAATAACCCCACATTATTAATATCTGCCAATAAATTACTAACAAATAAAATTTCTTTATTGATTTCTTTTATCTTATTTTCAATTATCATTATTCTATTATCTAGGTTTTGCAGTAAAATATCGTTCTGATTTATTTTTTGACATATTAAAGTATGCCTTTTTTTTACATTACGATAAAATCTCATACATCTCTTGCTTTATTGATTCAAAGGATTTTTTTTCATCTTGAGATTGTATAAGCCAACTATTTATTTTGTTATATTTATATAACATCTCATCGTTTTCACAGTTTTCGCCTTCTTTATATTCACCTAAATCAATAAATATTTTCAATTCTTCAATTTTACTTAAAATTTTTCTAACTTGAGCGGCATGACTCAAATGTTGTTGATCACATATGTGAGAAGCTACACGACTTATACTTTGTAGAATACTAATAGCAGGGTAATGACTCTTTTCTGCCAATTTACGATTTAAATAAATGTGTCCATCAAGAATAGAACGGATCTCTTCTGCAATCGGATCAGGCTCATCATCACTTTCTAATAATATAGTATAAAATGCTGTTATTCCCCCTTTTTGTGTAAGCCCTGGCCGTTCCAATAATTTTGGCAATGCTTCAAATACAGAGGCAGGATATCCGCGTCTGGCTGGCGGTTCTCCTGCAGCTAATGCAACGTCGCGTAATGCTCTGGAATAACGTGTTATTGAATCTAAAAACAGTACTACGTTACTTCCTGCATCGCGAAAATATTCTGCGATTGTTGTAGCAACCAGAGCAGCATTTACCCGATCTATTGAAGAGTAATCAGAAGTGGCGTAGACGATAACACATTTATCAATATGACCAGTTTGTTTCAGTGTATCAACAAATTCAGTCAACTCACGCCCCCGTTCACCAATTAATGCGATAACAAAAATATCTGCACTGGCATGTTGTATCATCATATGTATCAGTGATGTTTTTCCACATCCAGCAGAAGCAAAAATACCCAATCGTTGACCAATTCCACAGGTAATTAGTCCATCGATCGCTTTAATACCGGTTACAAATGGATGTTGTATTGGTTTTCTTTGCAAATAATTTGGTGAACTTTGGTTGATCCCACGCTTTTCATTAGTTAATAAACCACTTTTTTCTTTAAAACTTTCAGCAATGTCTCCCATTGAATTTATGACACAACCCAATAAATCTGATGAAAGTTTTATGGTAAAATGTTCTTTTGATGTAATAATAACACTCTCTTTTGAGATCCCTATCGATTCACCAATTAGCCCTAGTATTACAGTATCTTTTCGAAAACCAAGAACTTGTGCCTTAGCAATAATTTTCGTGTCTCGCCAATTTTTATGAATATGGCAAATTTCACCAATTTCACAATCGGCAATATTGGCTTCAATCACTGTTCCTAATAGCGACTGAATTTTATATATTCTATGGCTTAAAGTAATTTCATTCATTAACAAAGCATCTCTAACAAAGCATCTCTGAATAATTATTTATTAAGTGGAAGAATTCCTCTAACGCCGCAGAAAAGCTGGCTCCATCGACTAAATATGCAGGAGCTACGACGCCTGCCAAATTAATATATTGATTACGAGAAACTAATTGTAACTGTTTTGTCACGGTAAACAGGCATTCTTCCATTAATTTATTTAATATCTTTTCGCTTAATTGACAAATCAAATTACTGCTCACTTCGCAAAGAGGGCTCCACAGCCATACATAATTATCATCAATACTTATATTGATATCTAATGAATCACTAAATTCTAATGTAATCGTTGAATGTCCATCAAAATCAGAAATTAAATTTTTATCACAACCACTATGTGCTAGCGCATCACGAACTAATAAGGCAATATCAATATGCATACTCTCTCCATTTAGTTTTAAATCGTTCTCAATACATTTACGGAAACCGTTTCTGTTAATTCACCAAAAGAAATAACATCCACATTGTTAAATTTATTTTCAACAAACTTTTTTAAAAATCTTCTAATATCAACTGAACATAAAATTACAAAATCATTATAAGATAACGGCATGCTATCTAATGCTAATGATATTTTATCTAATAAATATTCAGATTCTTTAGGTTCTAAATTCAAAAAAGCACCGGCCGAGGTATTTCGTATATTACTCCGAATAACCTCTTCATTTTCATTTGATAATAAAATAACGTTTAAATTATTTCCTCGCGAAAATTTATGACAAATATATCTTCCTAATGCACTACGAATATGTTCGACAAGTAAAATAACATCTTTCTCTTTTGGTGCCCATTGTGCAATAGTTTCCATAATTAATTTCATGTTTTTTATTGATATTTTTTCATTAATTAGCCGTTGTAATATTTCTGCTATTCTTTGAATTGTTGCATGCCTTACGACTTCCTTAATAAGATCTGGATACCTTTCTTCTAAATTATCAATTTCTTGCTTAGCTTCTTGTATACCAAAATATTCGTGTACATAACGAGTGAGTATATTGGCTAAATTAAAATAAATTTCATCTATATAATGGCGACATAAATATCCTATTTCTTTTATTTTTTCATAATCCGTTTCATTTATCCAAATATCATTATTAATAGTAATCTTTTCAATCCCAAGATGTTCAATTTCATCTGTCTTATTAATAAGACGATATCCATCGTATCTAATATAAAATTGATCTGCTTTTATTTCATTAATTAATAGCACTATGGTATTTTCTTCTAAATCATCAGAATCACTTATTATGATATCAGGCAAATTTATTCCATAATCTAGATAAAATTTATTTTTTAATTTAGCAGAAATATTTTCTTTTTTTAAATTTTCAATTACGCTTTTATTAACAACCAAAATTAAAGGGATCGTTTCATTTGTTTTTTTATTAATCACCCCTTGATTATCTATCTCTAAGTCCGTTATTTCATTTTTTTCAATCAATGCCGTATCTTCTTTATTTGGTTTATTTCTTTTAAACTGAAGATAATACATGCTAGCTAATATTGCCGAAATCAATAAAAAAACAATAAAAGGAAAGCCAGGTAAACTGCCAATACTCAATGCAATAATTGCTGAAATAATCAAAATTAAAGGATTAGTTAATAACTGGTTAATGATCGTTCTACCTAAGTTTTCATTATCACCATTAACTCTGGTAACAACAAAACCTGCTGCAACCGCTATTAATAAAGCAGGGATTTGTGCAACCAATCCATCACCTACCGTCAAAATCGTATAGGTTGCTAAAGCATGCGAAAAATCCATATGATGTTGGCTAATACCAACACTAATGCCGCCAATAAAATTTATGAAAATAATAATAATACTCGCAATTGCATCACCTTTGATAAATTTCATTGCACCATCAAAAGATCCATACAGCTGGCTTTCCCGTTCGACAACACTGCGCCGACGTTTAGCTTCTTCTGCATCAATAATACTAGAGCGTAGATCAGCATCGATACTCATTTGTTTGCCTGGCATACCATCCAGAGAAAAACGGGCAGCAACTTCTGCAACACGTTCTGAACCTTTGGTAATAACCATAAATTGTACAATAGTAACTATGGCAAAAATGACAAACCCAACAACTAAATTATCAGCAATAACAAATTGCCCAAATACAGCGACAATCTCCCCTGCATCAGCTTCACTTAATATTAATCGACTTGTACTGACGGTTAGGGATAATCTAAATAATGTTGTTATCAATAAAATGGCAGGGAATGATGAAAAATTTAGTATTCTATTTACATAAAATGAAGATAAAAATACTAATGCGGATAAAATAATATTTAACGCGATTAAAAAATCAACTAAATATGTAGGTAAAGGAATTACCAACATCGAAATGATGACAAAAACTAAAATTAATACAAACAGCTCTGAATGTTTTTTTATTTCATTTAGAAATTTATTCATATTTACTCAAATATTATAGTGATTTATACTATCTTAAATGAAAAAAATTATTTAATTTTTCTATCAACTGCTCTTTTATTATTTCTTTATCATTCATATCAATAAAAATACATAGTGGCAATTTTTTTATTAAATTATAAATTAATTGAGTTATTTTTCCTTTATCTTCATTACCACTATCCGCTTTTAATAATAAATCTAGAAAATTACCTATAGCATTAGGTTTTTCAAGTACACTAATAAAAAATAATACTATGTTTAACTCCCGAAAGGGAATTGCTTTACTTTTATAATAGTTAATTAAAGATTCAATAAAGAATTTATCACATGATTTTATTGTTTTTATTTGATTTAATCTTGACAAAAGATTACCAAATTCTATTCGGCTACAACTGGGATCATTGGAATTAATATCAGTAATCGTTGCATTTTCGATAAATTGCAAAATTATTTCTCGATTTTCTGTTCCATAGGTTGAAATCCAGTTACCATAAATTTGTATCTCATATAGATCCGTTTCAATAAATTGTCTATAGCTCTCACGCAGTAAATAGGGTTCAACATCTATTTTAGAGCTAAATATACGTGCTTTAAGAGCAACATTAATTCCTGATTTTAATCGTTTTTTATTCGTAGTTTGTTCTACATAACTTAATACATCTGTTATTTTTTTTCTTTTTTTTTCATGTAGCATATTACGCCTAATTAAAGCTCGTAATACAATTACTAAATCACTATCATCAGTTATTAATTTTCTAAGCTGTGCTACTAAATTTTGGGGAGAAATTTTTGGCACAGATAAAATATTTACTACTTTATCGATTTTTTGATCGATTTCATCATCCAAAACATAGTCAAATTCATTACAATTTTCTAATTCACTTTTTTTAACTAATTCTCTTCTCTGTCTAGTTTGCGATAGTAATAGTGCTTTTCCTTGTTCATTACCAAATTTTTTTTGGTTATATTGATGCCTTTCTTCAATTTTGCTCTCACTTTCATCGTCGAGTGCCTCGTATCGATCCACTTTTTCCTGAGTATTCACTTTTTCCATAATTAATTTTTGTCTATGACGCAGCATGTACTGGACAATATTATAAGAATTATTTATGTTATTACTCATCAACGATTACTCGAAAAATTTGACATCCAATTTTCTAATTTATTATCAAATCTATCTTCTATTACTTTTTTAGCAATATTTTCTGCACTCAAACCTAAAGGATTAGTAATCTCTTTAGGTTGAATAAGAAATACTCTCACCAAACTATCCTTTTTTTCAGTAGTATAGCGAAATATATTACCTAAATAAGGAATATCTCCCAGTAATGGTATTTTTTCTTCTATATTTCTATGTTCATCACGAGTATAACCACCAATTAATAAGCTTTTATTCTGAGGTACTCTAGCAATAGTACTAATATCTGTTCGTCCTATTTCTGGTAAATGATCAGTTAACTGTTGCCCTCGACTTCCGTCTTGAACGGTAATCATCATTTCTATTTGATTATCAAGAGTAAACCTAGGTAATACGCTAATGGCTGTACCATAAGTAACATTTTTTAAATCTGTCGCTCTTTCTCCAATCAATTTAGTATAAAAAGTTCGATTATTATCAAATATTGCTGGAATATTTTCTTGTGTTAGTACCATTGGCCGAGAAACAATATTTGCTTTATCATTCCTTGTTAATGCAAATATATCTGCCATAAAACTAGCCCCATCAATAGTGCTTGTTCCTGCATTTATCGATATACCTAATTTTTGCCCAATATTAGCACCACCACTCCATTTTATACCAAGCTGATCAAGCGCTTTTTTTTCTATATCAATAATCCATACTGATAGTTCAACATGCCTTTTAGTGATATCTAGCTGTTCTACAATCTTTCGTAAATAATTTACTTGTTCTTTATTACCTTTTATTAATAAGCTATTATTACCAGGATTAGATATAATAGAAACCGCACCTTTATTTAATGATAAATCTTCTGTTAGTAATGAATTATTATTCTGATTAGCTAAATCATCTTGATTTTTTTTTAGCGTATGCGTTTTTAATTTTGCAATATTACTACTTGAAGCATCCATCAATTTATTTATTATTGATGCCATTCCTGGAATAATAATATCATTAAGCCTATATTGATAATGACGATCCTCTACAAAAGTATTATATAATGGCACAATTGCTATTTTTTCTTGGCCATCAAAGCTTGTAGTCACTTCATCTAAAAACTGAGCAGTATTAATTATCGTCTCAATATAGACTGGCGGCCCAGATATATAAAATAAACGATTGTTACTACCTGAGCGCAATGGGTAACGTTCATCATACAGACCTGAATCTTTTAAAAAATTTTTTATCTCAGAAATTGTCGTATTATGTAAGGTAATAACAGTATCACGCATTTCAATTGCATCACAAATATATATTACTTGACTATTATCGTACCACATCAAATTAAGTTGCTGAGTAATGTCTTTTAAAGTATCCAGTGGATATTTAAGATCAAAATCGCCAGTTATTTTCTTTTTTACAGCAAGCTGACTAACTACGATTGGTTTATTAATAACCGAAGATAGGGCATCAAAAACACCACGTATAGTTTCATTTTTAGCAATATAACCTGATTCGATATTTTGCTCTGATACAGCTTTAGAACTGGACAATAATATGAAATTTAAAAACACTAAAAAAATTAATATACTGCTATCTTTTCTTATCAATAATTTCTTCATCGGTGACACTAGATCCTTTCCTTTGATAGTATCTTTTTAACCGGCTCGGACTTATCCCCAAAAAACTCTTCACTTCATCAGAAAAATGAGACAAATTGGAATAACCATATTTAAAAGCTATTTGTGTAATATTATGATTTTTATCGTTTAAATCTAATAACGCATTAACTAATCGCCATTTTTTTAACTCAGTTTTAGGAGAATTCCCTAATGCATTTCCTGCTAATTTTCTAAAGTAAGAAACAGATAATCCATATTTTACACTCATTTTCTGTAATTTTTGGTTTCCTTCTGACATCGATTCTTCAAGCAGAAAACTGACAATACGATATTCTTCATTTTGGCGTAATAAAGAAGAAAACCTTTCTGCTTTTTTTTCTTTATTAATTTGTTGACTCAAAAACCAATATTCAAGATTTTTTTGTTTTTTATAAGTATCAAAATTAAAATTAATAAAAGCAGAAAGGTAATTATTCTTAAAATTATGGATTTGATTATTTGCTTTATCAATAAAAGCCTGCATTTTAGCTAAATGTAAGATATTTTCTTTTTTTAACCTGATTTCACCCGATAGAACATCTATTTTAGAAGGTAAAATCATCATGATCCCACTCTCTCCAATATCGAAACAGCAAATTTCTTGATTTCCTTTTGAACTAATACGAAGTTCTGTTTTACTTACTGCCGTAACATAATAAAGAACTGGATTTTCTAATAAAATTTCGTCATATTTTATCCACATAGATTCACTCTGCCGCAAAACTTGCTCCTTAACATGAAACCAGCTTCTAGCAAAAAACACGATCTCATTAAACCTTAAAATAACCCAAAGATCACAACCAAATTATGACGAAATCATGACTATTTACATTTAATGTTCAATGTTAAACGCTGAAAACTATCCTTTATTGTATTTGAAGAACAAATACCCTCTTTGAATACAGGTAATATTCTGCCAATACTTTGCATATAAAGCCCACTTTGCCGCTTATCATGGTTAGGAATTTCGTATAAATAATCATTCTTTGCATTTAAATCAATAAGTTTTACATCACTATTAAAACAATATCCTCTACCATAAATTGTTATAATCAAATTTTCCTGTTTAAACAATTTTCTCAATGAATATATGCAACGAACAACTGATTCATCTTTTACTTCGCCACCTTGCCAAACATAAGCAACGATATCATCTTTCTTTATAATCTTTTTACTATTAGCCACTAGACAACTTAATGCCCTTAATTCTTTAGGTGGTACTGCAATAATTTCTCCATTTTTCATCAGCATTTCATTGCAATGCAATCGATAATCTAAAAATTGAAAAACTAAATCTTGATGTTTCATAATAAGCATCCTCTTCTACAACTTTATTTAATAGTCTAATTAATAGCCATCCTTGAAAAGGGTATCCATAATAAAATTGCTCTACACTATCCGTTATTCTACAGATTTTTTATTATTTACATTAAATAAAATGATTGAAGGTTAAACAACTCTTACCACTAATATGAATAAATTTAAATTTTTTAATTCCATTACTTAACTCCGCTAATGAAAACAAGCATCAGTATGATTTTTAAATAATAAAATATATAGGAAGTATAATAATATATTATAATAGTTATCTATTACAAGAAAAGATTAAAGTCATATTACCTCAATTATGCAATTTGTTTTTATCGATCCGTTTACGCATTATTGATAGCCTAAAACTATCAAAAAATAAACATTTTAATAACCAATTGATAATAAAGAATATTATAATATTTTTTATTTGCGCATCAAAAAATAAACATAATCAATTTATTTATAATTTAACAATAACATTTAATGCTTAAAATCATCCAAAATGAAACATTTTATTATCTAATAATAAATATTTTTTAAACTTTTACAATAAGATATTCTTTTTTGATATTTTATTTGATAATAAATTTATTTTGTTATTTCTAAATATTTTATCAAATAAAATCTACTGTTATAAATTTATTATTACTTACACACAACATTAATTTATTGACTAATAAATTAGTTTATTAAATATTTTTAATGATATCTCAATCTATTTATGTTTGTTTTTTAAACAAAAGTAGATATAAGATACTATTTTCCCCTTTCAATACAAAATTATACCAATAAATATATATTTGATATGTACTGCAGGCTTTTGTTCACAACTAATTAATTCATCATCTTTTAATGCTCCAATTTTTCTTATCATTAATTTTTTGCTGTATAAAAATAAACTTAAATTTTAATAACTAATATTTCGTTCACTCTATAAAAGTTAGCTATTCTTTACCGCTTTAACTAGCCACTAAATAGCCACTTTCCTTTTGTTGTAAGTGATAAATTTATTTTTATGCTATTTTTTAATTTTCTATAAGCACTAATTAATGATAGTAATTATCTTTATAAGCTATCATTGATAGATTTTAACACTAAAATAAAATCAAAATATGACTCTTCCATCTTACATGATAAATAGAAATTTATTTTATATTGTGAATAGAAACTTCATACAATAAAATTTAACTTACATTATGATTATGCAAACAAAAATATAACAATATTTTATTTTTGTTTGGAAATACTTAGTTGATTTTTATATAAAAACATTAATATCAAGACGTAATGAAAATAAAAGAATAGATTATTTTAAAAAATAATTCATAAGAATATTATGAAGTCTATATTTTTTAAGTTGTAATATTTCTTATTTACCAATCTACCATTATAAATACCACATTTTTAGTAATTTAATATTATAAAAACAAAATATATATTCTATTAACGAGAAATAAATAAAATATAAAATATTTGTTATTTTATAAAATACGCTATTACTCCTTAGCATATTGGTGTAGGATAAATATAATAGTACAAATATATCAAATAGCCCCTTTGGTTAACACGAATCTATTGTAATTCTATCCATTTATACAACTATACTTATTGTCATATAATGAATTAACACTGATTAGAAAAAAATATAAGGATTATAATGGCAAAATTTTCAACTATTTTAATTCATGGTGGAAACCAGCTTGATAAAGCTAATAATGCGCTTTTCCCCACTATCACCACAGCAAGTAGTTTTATTCAACAAAATATTGATGTAAATGGTGAATTTAGCTACTCAAGAATTAAAAATCCAACTCGCTATGCATACGAAACGTTACTTGCCGATATTGAAAAGGGTATTTATGCTACCGCAACCGCATCGGGTGTCGCTGCAACATTACTAATATTAAATTTACTACCACAAAACTCTCATATTATTGCCATGCAAGGGGTCTATGGCGGTACTTACCGTATATTTGAAAAGTTAATCAAAGAAACAAGTGGCCATCAAGTTGATTATATTGATCTCAATAATCTCCAACTAGTCAAACAGCATTTACGCAATAATACCCGTCTGATTTGGATAGAAAGCCCTACTAATCCGCTATTAGAACTTGTTGATATCAGTAAAATTTGTCAGTTGGCAAAAGAAAATAACATCATAACCTGTGTCGATAATACTTTTGCTACTGCCTGGAATCAAAAACCCCTTGAATTAGGCGCTGATATTGTCATGTTGTCTACCAGTAAATACATAGGCGGACACTCAGACTTGATCGGTGGCGCCGTTATCACTAATCAATCTACAATAGCCGATAAAATTGATGCTATTAAAACAACCATCGGTGCTATTGCTTCACCTTTTGATGCTTATCTTGCATTAAGGGGATTAAAAACTTTAGATCTTCGCATGACAAGACAATGCGCTAATGCACTGACAATTGCCAAGTTTTTAAATAATCATCGTAATATCACAAAAGTATACTATCCAGGGCTATCAGATAATCCCCAGTATCATATTTGTCAGACACAAATGAAAACTGGTGGCGCTGTTGTTACCATTAACATTAATGGCAATCGAGATAACGTAAAAAATATTATCAGCAAATTGCAATATTTTGTTCTGGCCGAGTCATTAGGTGGTGTTGAAAGCATGGTAAATCATTCAGCAACCATGTCCCATGCCGCTATGACTGAAGATGAAAGAGTAAAAATGGGCATTTACAATACAACATTACGTTTATCCGTAGGGATAGAAGATATTGACGATCTAATTAACGATTTAGAGCAAGCACTTAATTTTTAATACTCAGCTAGAGACAGGGTATCGCAATGAATGACTACGGAATTTGGACAGTAATTACGCCGCTTATCACTATTATACTCGCGATAATAACACGTCAAGTAATCTTATCATTATTGATAGGTATTTTAGTTGGTTATACCGTTATTAACGATCACAATATTTTGTTAGGCATTCAAGCAACACTAACAGGAATTATTGCTACTTTTGCCTCCCCCGGCAATACACAAACTATTATTTTTATTTTGTTAATTGGCGGAATTATGCGGTTAATTAGCGTCACCGGCGGTGTTAGAAGTTTAGTATATTTACTAACCAATAAAACGCGTTTAATAAAAAATAAAAAAGCAATTCAACTGCTAGCCATGTTTATTTCAATAATCATTTTTATTGAGAGTTCTATTAATCAATTAGTCGCTGGTGCTTCCACTAAAAATATTGCTAGATATTATGGTGTTTCCGCAGAAAAAATGGCCTATATTATTCAAACCTCTGGTGTCTCTGTATGTTCTTCTGTCATGATCAATGGTTGGGGAGCAGCCATGATGGGGGTTATTGGCGTACAAATCTCTAAAGGTTTTATTTCTGGCGAACCATTCGAAATTCTTGCTACCGCTATGCCATATAATATTATGGCTTGGTTATCACTAGCTTCAGTACTATTTTATATCCTCACCGATTATTCATGGGGGCCGATGAAAATAGCTGAACAAAAAGCGATTGCCAATCAACATCGATCTCATCAGCTATCTTCCATTACTGATGAGGAAGTCATTGATCATCCAGCAACCAACACTGTATTGAACTTTTTTATTCCTATTCTGGCAACAGTTTTAATGGTACCTATCGCTCTATATATCACCGGTAATGGCGAGTTCACTAAAGGCAGTGGCTCAACCTCAGTTTACTGGGCAGTTATGTTTGGTACTTTAGTCTCGTTTATCTGGTTTTTAGCCCGCCGCATTTTGACGATCGAAAGTTTCTTTAAGGAAATTTATATCGGTTACGCCAGCATGATCAAAATTAGCTCAGTGATGATTTTAGCTTTTTTAATGGGCAATGTTTCTGCCGATCTTAATACTGGTGCTTATATTGCACAAATTTCTTCAGGCGTGTTGCCGGCAGGGTTTTCGATAGCTTTCATTTTCTTAATCAGCGCTATCATGTCATTAGCAACCGGCACTTCATGGGGAACTTTTGCTATTATGATCCCAATTGGCGTGCAATTAGCGCTTTCCGTTAATATGCCTACCGAATTAATGATCGGAGCAGCAATTACCGGCTCGATTTTTGGTGATATGACTTCGCCAATTTCTAGCGACGCCATCGTTGCTTCAATGGCGACTGATTGCGATCATATTGAACATATCAGAACCCAGATGCCTTATGCTATTGTTACCGCAATAATCGTATTAATTATTTATCTCTATTTAGGATTCAGCCAATAAGACAAAATGGCATGCATAGAGAAACAGCGCTATCAATAAAGATGTAAGATGAATTAATAGCATTTATAATACGATGCAAATATTATTATTAAAAAAATTATATGATTAATTATAATTTATGTAACAATAGCAAGGAGAAGGTGTGCAATATCAACAGCCTATTCGTCGTTTAAGGCGATTACGTCAAACAGAAACAGTTCGCGCTTTATTTAAAGAAACAATTTTAACGCTAAATGATCTTATATTGCCCCTTTTCGTGGAAGAAGAAATTAAAGATTATCAGCCTATTGCAACTATGCCTGGGGTTTTTCGTATCCCGGAACACAAATTACCTTATGAAATCGAACGGATCGCTAAAGCCGGGCTCAAGTCAGTGATGTTATTTGGTATTTCCCATCATCTTGACGAAACAGGTAGCGATAGCTGGCAAGAGAATGGTTTAGTTGCCCGTATGTCAAAAGCCTGCAAGGATAGCGTACCCGATATGCTAGTCATGTCAGATACTTGTTTTTGTGAATACACCTCCCACGGCCACTGTGGTGTTTTAGGTAGCAATGGCGTTGATAATGACGCAACATTACTCAACCTCGGCCGACAAGCAGTCACTGCGGCAAATGCTGGTGCTGATTTTATTGCGCCCTCTGCCGCAATGGACGGGCAAGTCAGGGCAATTCGTGAGGCGCTGGATAAAGCCGGTTTTACTAACACCGGTATTATGTCCTATTCAACCAAATTTGCATCTAACCTTTATGGCCCTTTTCGCGAAGCGGCAGGCTCTTGCTTAATTGGTGATCGCAAAAGTTATCAAATGGATCCAATGAATCGTCATGAAGCAATTAGAGAATCATTGATAGATGAGCAAGAAGGCGCTGACGTTTTAATGATAAAACCTGCTGGTGCTTATCTCGATATTATTCGTGATATTCGTGAGCGAACTGAACTGCCATTAGCAGCTTACCAGGTCAGCGGTGAATATGCCCAAATTAAATTTGCTGCTCAAGCAGGCGCGATTAATGAAATCGATGTTGCGCTAGAAACATTAGGTGCCATCAAACGTGCCGGTGCTAATCTGATTTTGAGCTATTTTGCGTTAGATTTAGCAGAAAAAGAGTGTCTTTAAGCAATTTAGGTTGACAAAAATTGTCAGATACTAGCGATTCTGAATTAATTGATAAATCACTATACCAAGGTAAGTTACCAATAAGGTACTAACCACATGAATTAAGATTTCCAAAAATCCATGATAGTAGCGCTGTTGCTGAAAGGAGAGCATAACTTCCAATGAAAAGGTAGAAAAAGTTGATAAACCACCACAAAAACCGGTCATTACCATCAATCGCCACTCAGGTGATAGGGTATAATGGTTAGCAAAATAAGCAAAAGCAAGACCTAATATAAAACTAGCAATAACATTTGACAGATAAGTCCCTAATGGTAAAAGTGCAATTAATGGATTTAATTTGGTTGACAAAAGCCAACGTGAGATACCACCAAGCGCAGAGCCTATTGAGATCGCCAAAAAGATTTTAATCATAAATTTATTTCATCCAATAGAACACATCATCAGCAATATTTTGTGCCATTTTTTCTATAGTAGCAATCGCCTTGATATAACAAATAATTAATAGTAAATAATACAATAATAATTTATTAGTATTCCCAATAGCTGGAAATTATGCCACCCTACCGCCTAAATTCACGTCTTTGATCGCATTAATCGTGATAAGTTAAAATGACTTAAAGTGTATACCTCAATACAGGGCACCTCGAAAAACCTAACCAGAGTTTGATTTCGCAGATAAAATTATCGAAAACTGACCTATTGCCCTGACCACCATGCAGAAAAGAAACGCCATTAAGTATGACCTCCTTGCAGACCAGTATCACCTACAGACGATTGACCAGTTGGTCGACCCTCTGGTCAAGATCGAAACCTGTATAGACTTTGCGCATCTGGCAGCGGAAATCGACCATGTGGTACCACGCCCTGTCAGCAAAAAAGGAGGACGTCCACCATTTCCAACCGAGACCATGGTTCGCATTTTAGTTCTAAAGCGTATCTACAACCTGTCTGACGAGCAGATGGAGTACCAGCTTTTGGACAGAATGAGCTTCAAGCGTTTCTGTGGGTTGCTCCATGCCATCAATATACCTGACCGTACCACTGTGTGGACGTTCGAGAACAGGATCGGTGAAGCTGGTGCTAAAGCCATTTTCGATGGTGTAACCTCACAGCTTTTGAAGAAAGGCTTTATAGCTCGGGGAGGCCAAATCATCGATGCCACCTTGGTACCTGCTCCGAAGCAGTCGTTCACGAAGGACGAAAAGGAGCAACTCAAGCAGGAAGCGATACCTGCTCATTGGAAACCAACCAAGCGGCGGCAAAAGATTTAGACGCCACGTGGACTAAAAAACACGGTAAGAGCCATTATGGCTATAAGCTTTCTGTGAACATGGACAAGAAGTACAAGTTCATCAGAAAAATCGTCACCGATACGGCCAGCACTCACGACAGTCAGCATTTCGAGAGGGTCATCGACAAGGCCAACACCAACCGTAATATCTACGCCGACCGAGGCTATCCCTCTGCGGAACGGGAAGCTTGGCTCAAGGCAAACGGCTATAGGAGCCAGATTCAGCGTAAAGGCCATCGAAATAAACCGTTGTCCAAGACTCAGCAAGGGCGCAACCACCGGATTGCAAAGATTAGGGCACGGGTTGAACATGCATTCGCGGCGATGGAACAAATGGGTAGAAAACTGATCCGTACCATTGGGCAAGTGCGCGCTAATTTTGCCATGACGATGATGGCAGCATGTTACAACCTAAAGCGGTTGGCGTACTTCCAGCGTACCGGCATCTTAGCTTTTTAACGCCCAGAATGGACAAAATGACACTGTCCATGGCAATGGACGGTAGGATTAGTAGCGGGGGGATCAAAAAACATCTAATTATTTAGAGACAAGCCGGAGAGCCATTGAAGATTTCGAGTTTTTCGAGGTGCCCAGGTGTATTATTAGCAAAAATTTGAATCCCAACCCCTGTTGCTGTCGAATTTGTATCAGCCGGTATAACGCCATTTGAATTTCCTCCTTGCCAGGTAATATAGGCTTGATTAACATCTTTACAGTTTACCTCAATATTAAAAGTCCGCTCTCCGGTGGTGCTGCCTTTACCTCTAAAATCTTTTTTAAATACTGTTCCCATCTGAACATTCAATTTTGGTGTTTTTACTATGCAAGAATGCTCTTTAATTTTTATGCCAGCAATATTATAAGTAAATAATATTTCATCGGTATCTTGTTTGTTTTCATCACGACGTGCTAGTGTTATTTTTATTGGATTTATTCTCCCCGATTGAAAGCCAGGATAAATACGAAGACTAAAATGACCAATAAACACGCGTTTATTACCGATCCTTCTATATTTATCAGTATGTATTCTTCTTAAAGAGCCGTTTCGATTTCGTTCCAAACTAAAAATAAATTTCACTCCTTTAAGATTAGTATTATAAATATTTCCACTAACAGAGCCAACGCCATCAATAGATCTAACATAGATATATTGATTATGTTTACCTTTACAATTTACGCTAATCGGACTACCCCTTTCTTCTATATCATAGGGGAGTGTTTTTTTATTAACGTCAATAGATATTTCATTAAATGTAATATTTTCTACTTCTTTATCAACCAAACATGCAGCTGCAATAGTGAATTGGCTATAATTAATTATTAATATAAAAATTATCAATGAAGCTATATTAAAATTAAATATCATATAATCCCTATTATATTTTATGCTGAAAAATGACTAAGCTTATAGCAATTGGCATTCATTTCTAATATATCTGATTCTCTTGGTAATTTAGAAAGATCTACTTTGACATAACATTGCTGTTTTTCACCCTTTCCCCATTGAACTCTTATTTTGGCTAAATCAGGTACTGCATTTAAATACAATTCACCATCATCACCAACAATACCATGGCTATCACCATCAATTAATGTGGCGATAGCACCAAAAGGGACGGGCTTATTATTTTGGGATAATTTGACCAATATACGATTACCGCGACGCACATGAAAATTAACCTTTGCTACCGCTCCTCGAGTTGGTACCACTTTTTGCACCGGATTATCAATATCTACCCCATTGGCTAATGATTCAGTATCAAGCGTAATATAGTTATAATTATATGGTTCGCTATAGGGGATCACCGCATAGCCTCGTCCATCTGTTTTAACACCACGATGATTTAATATTTTAGTTTCTACCGCACCATCGGCTTTAACTAATATAACCGTCTCCCCTAATGGTTGAGAAAAAACAATACCATTTCGATGAACAATAACACCACCTGAAAGCCCATAATTAAATGAACGATCGTTATTATTATAATTATATCCTACATTCATACGAGCCAAACTATTGGTATAATTCAAAGAAATACCGCCACCAAATTCTTTTAAACTTGTATAATTGTTATCAACCCGAACATTATATAATAAATCATCGTTATCAGATAAACTGCCATTAATGGCTAATTGTTGCCCATTTATTGTATTATTATTAATATTATAAGTGATCCAGCCGCTAGGTAACCATTTACTAAATGGAACAGAAACATTAAATGCTATTTGTTTATCCTTATTTTCAGTAGATTCATCATTATTATTAAAAAATAAATTTAATCCAAAGGTAATATCAGCAATATTAATATTATATCCGGCAGAAAATGACTGCGTAGTGCCTTTTTTTCGACGATAATTCTGCCAATAAGCAGAAAAATAAAAATTACCAAAATCTTCCAGATTTTGATTGAGCGTAAACTGAAATTGGCTAAGTTTATTTTGTCCATTTTCGGCATCCTGTTTTCTTAAAGGTCTATTTACTTCAGGAAAAGAATAATATTCAGAGCTAGTATAAAGATTTGCCGAAAAATTAAAGGATGTTCCTATTTCATCAATACTTTTTTCATATTGAATTTTATAAGATTGTCCTTTTTTATGTTTATTATTAGGCAAATTTGCATCAGCAAATACTACATTAAAAAAAAAGGCACCAAAATCATCTAAACCTAACCCGAAACCAAGGGAAAGAGATAAATAATTTTCTGCAGCCTGGATACCAGATAATAAACTTAATCGATTAGAAACCCCATATATTGATGCTAATTCGCTAAAATAGGGTTTATAAAAATTTGATTTCGAATTAGCATAGCGTCCCAAGGTAAACTGATACTTTAATTTTCCTTCTCGTTGCATTATTGGCACTGATGAAAATGGCTGAATGAATTTTGTTTGTTTGCCATTATCTTCCGTGACTGTAACATGCAAATTACCAGAACCATATATTGCATAAAGATCGGTGATCACAAAGGGACCTGGCGGAACATAATTTTCATAAATGATATAATTGTTTTGTCGAACCGTAACGCGTGCGTTTGTTTGCGCTATTCCTCTAATAACCGGCGCAAAATCACGTTGACTAGTTGGTAACATTAAATCATCTGAGATAATTGACGCACCAACGAATTTTATACTGTCAAAAACATCATTATTGGTAAATGTTTCACCTAAAATTATTTGACTTTTTAATTTATGAATATCTCGTTGAATATAACTATTAACGGACGATAAATTATTCTTACCTCGTTGCGAATCATAGTTATAAACTAATTGATTTCGAAAGCGCCAGGCACCGATATTAATGCCATTATGCAAATTTAAATAATAATTTTGACTACTGGCGTTACGATTATGATTATGTGAACCACTAAAATCATAACTAATTAAAAAAGCAGACTCCCCTTGTTGCCATAAATCGGTTGGAACAGTATCTCTGGCTATGTTATCCATAACTGCTTGCGGAATATTAATTTCAAGGCGTTGTTGATGAAAATCGAATAATATTGTGGCGTAGGGAATGTAATCCTCAATATTATACAAAATCTGTTTGGCAGGCAGCTTCAACAATTCAGGAAAAGCAGCTATTTTAACGCCCAATCGTTTTAGATCATCAACAGTTAACGCAGCAAATAATTTTCCATTTTTCTGAACAAAGTTAATATCCCTGTTCTCTTTTTCTGTCCCATTAAGAAAAACAGTGACTCTATATGTTCCTGGCAACTGTCCACCAGGTATAGAAAACGAACTTAAGTCAATAACGGCCTGTTCAGAATTACTTATTTCTAATGCTGATAATGGGAAATAATCTTGAGCAATAATTTCGGGTAAAAATATCAAGGAACATAACGTCACGAGAAAAAATATAAATGAACATAACTGTTTTTCTTCTAGTTGTTTATTAAAAAAAATCACACTAAAGACCTTCCATTTCATCTAAGGTAGATTTTTTTTCATCTCTGTACTAATACCACCATAACTATTGATGCTATTCCAACTAATTAAATCTGATGAGTTAGCCAATATATTAAAATAAGCGACTCCTTGTGGAGCAATCATGTCCTGATCTTTTAAATTAACTATTTGACTACCAATTTTAAGTTGATTAATAGTCACATAATAATTACTGGAATTTTTAACTGCTAATTGTTTACCAAGACGACGAAAAACTAATAATTTATAACTCTCATCCGCATCACCTTGAATTTCCTTTGGCCGATAAAATAATTTTATTCGGGTTTTTACCGTAATAAATAAAACATTTTGCAGATTATCCTGCGCAGAAGGGATCGCTTTAACATTGAGGTAAAAAACGGATTCTCTATCCAAGGGCAAGTCACCACCCGTTCGTATAATTCGCAAAATATTTTCTCTGCCTGCGTCTAAACGAAATAAGGGTGGCGTAACAATAAATGGCGCTTTTTTCCCATCGCTATTAATACTAATAAAAGACTGAATTAAATAAGGCCTATTCTCATCATGATTAGTTATCAGAATTGAAGCTTCCCTTTTATTTCCATCATAAATAACTCGTGTTCCACTAATTGTTACATTTGCATAAGTTTTAAATACAAAAAATAATAGTATATAAAGCGTAGAAAGCTTTATCTTTCTGTTTTTCATTATTATTACTCGAATATTAGTCATAAATATAAAGAATCCTTTCTATGACCAGAAAAAGTATCTATAAATTTAATTATCAATTTTTATTTATAAGCAATCTCAAAACTTATTGAAGCATTTGCTTTACCAGGTTTAGCTGTCTCACCATTAGATACATATGCCACTTTAAAAGGAATAATAAATAACACTCCTCCCTTAGGTGTTGCTATATTGTGTTGATATATATCACGGATATCTAATAAATTACCTGAATCATCATAAAGACCAATACCCACTCCTTCCGCGCCGGAACCATCTAACTTTATCAACTTGGGATTATGGTCATCCTTATTCGCTTTAAATGTTATTTTAGGCACGATACTATGACCATCATAATGAGGACAATTTTTTAACCTAAATGCTAATGGCCTCTCACTACCGTTAACTTTTTGACCTGAAGTACTCGGTACCTTATCTTTCATATAAACACCCATATCGATAGCTAAAGAAGAATTGGATGATCCAGGAGATAAAGTTACGTCACAAGGCGTGTCAATAATTGCCCCACTAAACGTCACGGTTCCATCAGTCGCAGAAAAAGCAATTTTACTGAATAAAATTAGTGATATACCAATAAAATAGCTGGTAAGAGTATTTTTCATTTATCTATTCCTAATAAAAACAAATGATATATTTCAAAATTATAGTGAAATATTTAAATGACGCAGCTGTATACTCGAAAAACATTAATTTATAATAAAATTAAAAACTGGAGTTGTAATTTATGATATGCAAAAAATAATACCTAGCTAGGCTGGTATAAAATATAGGTAAAGTAATAACTCCCAATCTGAAGTAATAAAATTATCTTTAATAAATTGGTCACCAAATTAATTATTCCATTTTAAAACAAGATCGTTATCATATTGATTAGTAATCATTACCATAAGCAATATATTACCTAAAAATAATCAAATTGCAACCAAAAAAATACATAATTTTACACATACTTTAACATTCTCGCCTAAATCTATCGTAAATATAATTTGGATACCATGAAAACATTACTTTAGGAATATACTTATTGTGATTTTAATAAAAATTAATTAAGTAATTGAAATGTCAGCATCAACTTATTAATATTTTTATATCATAAAAATTTTAAATAAATTCAGTTAGCAAAAGTGCGGTTATAATTTCTGTATACTTATTTAACTCAATATTTAATTATTTTTAAAATGGCGACAATTTATGATAATAAATAGAAAATTATTTTAATTTTTTAATAAAGATAGTTTGATGCTAAAACTTTGACTAAATTCTATCGTGCTAGGCAATAAATAATATTTCATTTAAGTACCTATTATTTAATATCGTTGAAAAAGAATTTTTAAATAAAACTATATTTTATTATATATCTCATTGGATGATACTATTGATATATTTAATAAATTATTATAAAAATATTTAATTTAATATTAGCGTAAAATAGCCGTAACAGCCGATATTATTCAGTTCAAAAAATAAAATAACATCTATTTTAACTAACGATAACCTAGCGGTTCATTAGCATTTATAAACTTATAAATGCTAATGAACTTTGCCAATAATATGACCTGCAACTCACGGCATATTAAAAGCTGGTTATTTCATCTCATCACGCTCGCGATTACGGTCTCTATCGCGATGAACAAGATAAATAAGCACCAACAAAATAGTAGTATAAACTTGAAACGCTTCTGCCCCGCTATTCCATTCAGACATCCACATGCCAAACCACTCCCGGCCTAATGACATATAGACAACTTGCCAGGTCAAAAAGCCCAATGTTAAGCCAGCAATTGCAATTTTTTTCTTTCTATTAAAATTAGCCGCAGTATTTTTCAAATTAGCCAATAATCTAATGCCACCAATCCAGCAAAGTATTGCCGTTAATGTTTGCAGAATAATCAGAATGATATAACTAACATTATGAGCAGTTGGAGATTCAATTGCACGGTACTTAATTGTAGCCTCAGGAAAGATAGTATCCATCAAAAGAACATGACGAATTAAGGCAAAATTGGTGTCATAATCGGTAATATTGCCTATAACCACTAAAGAGGCATATAACGCCACCGCACATACAGCCAACGCTTTAGACAAACGAATAATCATGATTTATTGTCCTTAGAAATACAATAAGATAATCTTCGATACAAGATGCAGGCTCAAAAATAAAAATGTTCACTGCTTAGCATAATTAACTAAACAATGAACAGAGTAATTTTAACACAAGAATTTAGAATTGGACAAAATTCAAAAAAAGGCGGTAATCTTGTTAATAGGTATATGAAAAAACCTATTATACCTTATAGACTTGATTTAAATTAATGGATATGTCTGGTCGCCCATAGATCATATTCATCAGCATGCTCAACTAGCACCTGAAAAATATCACCAGGATTAACATCAAATTCATCATTGAGATAAACCACACCATCAATTTCAGGCGCATCTGCCATACTACGGCCGACGGCTCCCTGCTCATCCAGCTCATCGATCATTATCCAGATCTTAGATCCAATTTTTTCTTGCAATCGCTGCTTAGAAATCTGCTGCTGAACCTGCATAAAACGGTGGTAACGCGCCTCCTTTACTTCTTCTGGAACTTGATCTGGTAACTCATTGGCCTGCGCACCATCAACATCATAAATAACACCATAATTACGACCATAGTCGATATGATGAGTATCATATTTTAATCCGGCAAACGCCAAATTATTCTTTGACTCATTACTTTTATCCCCTTCTCCGCCATGTAGTTCGGTTTCATGCTCAAATTTGGCAAAACCACTAGCAGAATCGGTAAACTGACTCTCTAATTCTAAACCCAGTTTTACTTTAATCTCATTACCATCGTGATCCTGATCTTTAGAACTCATTAGTTTAGATTCAATCTCACCATTAACCGCGATTCGACTACCTTGCTTATCATAAATATCTACTGCCATAGCCCCGGGAATATAAAAACAGAAAAAAATTAAACTGGCTGATTTATTTTTACGAAAAGAAAACATAATACTTATCTCAATACAGATAAAAAAAATTTATGAATAGAACACTATGCCAATATTTCAAATAGGCATTGTCTAATTAGTGATTATTGATAATCACTGCATGTCATTTGAAAGCAATAAAATAATCAGTTAATTTATCGGTATAGGAGAAAGAAGAGAGATATAAATAAATCTAGCTAAGAAAATACTTTGCCCAATGAATGTCAAAAATAAAAACATATAGATTACCCTATAATAAATCTCATCTATAGGGGCGACCAGATGAAAGAGCATAGAACACTATCCCAATCGTCTTAGTTTTAGCACTATACAACGTATCCTATGAAAGGAAGTTACTTTGAGGCAAACCTTAATCCGATCTGCCTTGTCCTAACCTTGGGCGTCTCTCGACGTCGTGAGATCAGCAACTTGTGTTTGTATAGGAGCCTCGCCTAACGAGATATAACACTTTCGAATAAGCGCGTATTATATGCGTAAAAAATTGGGAAAAAATATCACATTGATAGTTTGTTTATGTTTTATTTAATTATGTTATCTATTTTATGATAAAACCTCACAACAAACAGTACTCATCATTTAATGATAACCAAACCACTCCTTTAATCCTGAGCTTAAAATCGCAGATATGGCAAAATAACTATAATCTGCCCGGTAATATAACATTAATGAATGAATATTATTAATTTCATTTTTGTCTATTTTTATCTCTTTTAATTTTTTTGCCAAAATAGAATTAATTGCCATATGATCAGGAATATAAGTAATGCCTAATCCTTTTTCAGCCAATTTTAAACACGAATAATAATCAGTAGTTAACATCATTTCTGAATAAGGCAAAAAATGATATCGCTCATCATCGACTTTACCTTGTAATGAAGGATAAATGACTGTTTCTGAAGATAAAGATAAACTATTTATCGGTTCTTCTTTCGTCAACGGATGGGCTGGATCAGCGACCAACATCATTTGAATATCACCAACCACTTGGGCATTAATGTTGTTATATATCTCAACACATTGTAAGCCTAAAACAAAATCTGCTTTATTACTATTAAGGGTAAATTCAACATCAAATAAATCTGCATGCACAATATATATTTCAACAGCAGGAAACTCGCTCTTTAATTTTAATATTACATCAGCAATCGCTTCTTCTGGAATCAGCTGATTAAATGCTAATCTAATGACCGCTGGATCTTTATGATTATTTAAAGCAAAAGAAAACTTTTCTAGTTTTTGCAAAGATAACAAAAACATTTTAACCTTTGGTAATAAAATTTTACCATTACTATTTATATCCAACACAGAACCATTCGAGCGTTTATCAAATAACGTATATCCTAATATAACCTCGAGTTCATTTATCCAACGACTAATTGTTGTTTTAGACTTATTTAATAGTATCCCAGCCTGCAAAAAATTACCTGATTCAGCAGCGGCGACAAACGCCATCAGCATTTTATTTTCTAATTGTGGTAAAAATTTTTTCATTACTGCTCCGCTGTATGTTTTATCGAATAGTTATGTAACTAAAATTAATTTCTAACAATTTATAATCAAATATTATGGTAATCTGACATTAGCAAATATTTTTCTGAAATTAAATTTTTAATAATATATTTAATATAAATAAACTTCATTTTTTGTAAAAAAATGTTGTGTATTGCAATCTGAGATACATTAGTATTTCAACCAAATATAAATACAAAATCAAATTCAATTTATTTCCTGTTTAACCTCTATTTATTTACCTATTCAATCATTATTAGTAATTTTTAATTTTCTGATAAATAAAGACCATAAAATATTAACAGCATTTTATTAATGTATAGTTCTTTAAATTAATATTGTATTTCTATAACTTATATTAATTATATTTACATAACTTATTAGCCAATAAAAAAGTTGCTCGCGACTAACTAATAAACTTATTACTCTTCAATAGTTAAAATTAAAGCTAATTCCATTAAACCTATACCGCAAACAACACCAGACTTAACCTAAATTAAACTGATTTTTATGTGCTATATCATGAAATGTAAAATAAATTTTCATTAATATATAACGCGTAATAGCAACCAATAAAATACGACTTCGCAATCAATTAATACGCTATCGCAATTTAGCAATAAAAAATAAAAATCATTAAAATGGAGTTTTTAAAACAAAAAATGGAACAATTACCTCCTTCAGATTTAAAAACCATATTACATTCTAAAAGAGCTAATATCTACTATCTTGAGCATTGCCGGGTTATGCAAAAAGATGGCCGAGTTTTATATCTAACGGAAGCTAAAAATGAAAACTGCTATTACAATATTCCAATTGCAAATACCACAGTAATTTTATTAGGTACAGGAACCTCTATTACCCAAGCCGCCATGCGCATGTTAGCCACCGCCGGTGTACTGGTAGGTTTTTGCGGCGGCGGCGGTACCCCCTTATTTATGGGTGCAGAAATCGAGTGGCTAACACCACAAAATGAGTATCGACCAACGGAATATTTGCAAGGCTGGATGCAGTTCTGGTTTGACAAAGAAAAACGTTTAGCTGCCGCGAAGCAATTTCAACAGGCGCGAGTTGATTTTATTCGTGCTACTTGGTCTAAAGATCGTCACCTAAAAGAATATCACTTCTACCTCAATGATTCCGATATTGAACAAGCCATAACAAATTTTGAGAAAAAAGTATCCCACCTCAACAAAGTTGGTGAACTATTACTAGCTGAAGCACTTACTACTAAGCAATTTTACAAAATTGCAGCAACACGATGTCAATTAAATGGTTTTGAACGCAACCAAGAACGAGGTGATTTAGCTAATAATTTCCTTAATCACCGCAATTACTTAGCTTACGGTTTAGCCGCAAGTTGCTTATGGGTATTAGGCATTCCCCATAGTTTCGCAGTTATGCATGGCAAAACCCATCGTGGCGCATTGGTATTTGACGTCGCTGACTTAATTAAAGATGCGATCGTTTTACCTTATTCATTTATTTGTGCCAAAGAAAAAATGACTGAGCAAGCATTTCGTCAGCAAGTGTTACAAAAATTGACTGAACACAAAGCAATGGACTTTATGTTCAAACAAGTAAAAAGAGTTTCTTTATCATCGTTTTCAGGAAAATAAACCAATGTATGTCACTTTTATCAGTCAATGCGAAAAAAAAGCGCTTACTCGTACACGTCGGGTATTAGATGCCTTTGCTGATCGAATTGGAAATAATACCTGGCAAACGGTGATTACTGAAGATGGTTTGATTACAGTAAAAAAATTATTACGCAAAACCGCCAGCAAAAATACAGCGGTAAGCTGTCATTGGATCCGCTCAAGACAGCGCAGCGAACTACTTTGGATTATTGGCAATCGTAATAAATTCAATCTGCAAGGAATAGTACCCGTTAATACCACACAAAAAGAGATTTTTATGGATATTGCAATCAACAAAGTAAAAAAAGATGAATATTATGCCAATACACAATTACAACCTCTAGCAGAACACTCTTTTGCCGTCGGTTATATTGCACAGCAATTATTTAAACAACTGGTTGATAACAATGAATATAGTAACTTATCAAAGGTTGTTTATTTAGCTGGCTGTTTACATGACATTGGCAAATTAGATCCTCTTTTTCAGCAATGGGTTAAAAAAGGTAAACAAAAAGATCCTACTGACGACGGCCAACATATCGATGTCAGATTTACTTTTGAAAAACATCCAAGACACAACGAAATTTCTTTATTGATTTTTAACGTATTAGAACCACAAATCATCGGTTTATATAATCATCAAAAAGAAAACTTACACCATGTTATTTATTGGCATCACGCCAAACCCTATAGAGCAAAAGGTGGTTTTGACAGCCTGACGTTCACTGCCGCATAGGCAGCTTAGAAGTTTATTCTTTCGCTTACAAGATGCTGTAAACTGTTCACTGCCACACAGGTAGTTAAATAAATATAAATAAAATATTTATATATCAATTAGTTAATTTATTTATAGTTTATTTTATATACGCATTTACAAGATAAAACATGAATTTACACTCACTATAAATCAACAAGTTACGTTGAATAGTGAGTGTATTTTTTTGTGGAAATGTCGCTGACTGAAAGGACGGCAATCCTAAAAGCCAGCTAACCTCAACCCTAGACAAAGTAGGATCAAGGCTATGAAAAAGTCTATTACCGTTATACACGTCTGTAAAGTTTTAACGGGAGCTAAAGTATGAAAGCTCTCACAGATCAACAATTAGAAATCTATAAAGAAGTATTCCCAGAATTAACCAAAGACCAAATTCAAATTGCGGTTCTATTAGCCATAGGAGTTCCAGAAAAAAACATTGCTGATATGCGTTATGTGACGCATGACACAATTAAGAAAACTATTTTACTCATCAGGAAAAAGTATGACGTTGAGTCAAAATCATCGTTACTATCTGTTTTTCAAGTAAAAATATTCCATTATTTTCTAATGACATACCATGTATTAACTAATGCTGCAATACCCTAATTTAGGGAATTAACAATATTTAACTTATGGTGGATAATATTCTCATTGACGCCAAGTTATTATTTATACATTACAACTACATGCAGATATCCCAACACCAGGGAAAACTAAACCAGCCGAAGAGCTGGTTTTTTATTTTATGTCATCAAAGATAAAACAAGTTGAAGTTGTATTATTTACAATATGAGATTATCATAAAAATAGTTTACATTTTGTTAAGAGGCTAAATTATGGGTCACGCATTGAAAAAAGCATTTCGCTTGTCAATACCTGAACGTGACAAAAGCAGAATTGCCAATCCTAAACCTGTGATTGCTCCCGACTGCTCTCATACTGATCAAATTGCCAAAGCTTTTGAATTTGGCTTTGTTAGATATGAAATGAATATGAAGGAACTTTCAAAGGTATAAATGATGCCATTTTCTTTTGGTGAAACAGTTGATGGCATCAGATACTTATCTGTTGATGATATTATATACATAAATAAAAGACTAATAGAATCTCAAACTCCCAATGAACCTATTAAGATTATCAATAAAAACTCTCTAGGATCATCCCAATCTAGGCCTTCTCTAGTTAGGTACTACGAGCAGACTAATGATATGTTTGTTTTATCAGCTGCTTTGATAGAAAGCCTAATTCAAAATCACCCATTTGCTAATGCAAATAAACGTACTGCTTTGATGTCAGGATATGTATTTTTGCTGATCAATGGTTATGAATTAACGGCTCCAGGTTCTGAAATAGTTGAAATGGCTTGCGGGTTAGCTCAAAAATACTATTCATCTCAAGAACTTGAAAATTGGTTATGTTATTGGTCTCGTTCGTATGATGTAATGGATCTGTGCAATCTTTCTATTAATGATTTGATATCATCAAATTAATAAAACACTTTATCTATGATTTTTTATTTCACAAATTAGCTAACCGGAAATAACCAATAAAATAAGAAAATATCTTTATTTTTCAATAGAGAATACTAACCGGATTTGATAATATTTTAGTGTCTCCTGCGTTAGTTATTTGATAACTAATGACAGGCATTAAGACTACTCTAAGGTGCGACCATTGTAGCCAGCGTGACATATAGCGATTGCAAGCTTAGTCAACGCTGAGAATAAGCCCCATTATTGGGGCTTTTGCTTATTATTCATTTCACGTTTTAAAAGCACATCTATGATAGGCGGGTTAATCCCCATAAAATCCATTCAACTAATTGATATAAATAGATTTATAACCGGCGGGTTATAGAATATTTTTATCGCTAGCAATATTTAAAATTATTTCTTAGAGGATTGTGAGCTGATCCATAAAAAATAACCTTAATTAGTTGATATTATTGTATTTATACCATGTGAGCTACATGAATAAATATACTATACCAAAATAATTTTAGTATTAATCACATCAAGATCTCATCATTAAAAAAGCAATCTTTTAATTTGGTTTTATTTTAGTTATTATCTGAGATAAATTTTTATCTTTTAATTACGGTATTAAAAATGAATAATAAATTTATTGATGATGTTATTGAATGGGATGTCAACAATTGGAAAGAGTGCTTAAGTTATTGGACAAAAAATAGCCATATTGATATTAATAATTCCTCAGTATTAGAGTTAGGTGGTAGAAATGGTGGTTTATCATTGTGGGCTGCAATGAATGGAGCTAATGTTATATGTTCAGATAAAGATGGCCCTACTAATGATGCCAAACGAAAGCATAAAAAATATAATGTTAATCACCTAATACAATATAAAAAAGTAAATGCACTAAAAATTCCATACGAAAATGAACTAGATGTCATTATGTCAAAATCTATATTGGGAGCTCTTGGTTATGATAATAATATTACTAACCAAAAAATTGCTATATCTGAAATATATCGTACGTTAAGAAAAGGTGGTGAATTTTGGTTTATAGAAAATCTTATTGCATCACCATTTCATCAATTGATGAGAAAAAAATTTATAAAATGGGGGGATAACTGGAGATATGTTTCAATAAATGAAATGATGTTATTTTTAAATCAATTCTCATCTGTAAAATATAAAACATTTGGGATTACTTCATGTTTTGGTAGAAATGAAAAGCAAAGAAAAATGTTAAGTAAACTTGATAAATTAATATTAAAAATAACACCAAAAAATTGGAAATATATTATTTTAGGAGTTGCTACTAAGTAAAATAAATTATCCAATTACAGTTTCTACTCCAGGAATTGTAATTTTATCTCCACCATATAAATTTATTCCTGTCTTATTTAAGATAGATATTTTGTTTCCAGAAATTTGTTGAATATTAATTGCTGCATCTGAATTTTTTTCTGATTCTAATATAGAATTTGTAATATCTATTGCAAGTCTTGCAATAGATCTTCTGTTTCTTAAAGTAAACAAGACTCCAGTACTAGATGTTGTTTTTATTTTTAAGTTTGATAAATTTAATATTCCGTTTATGTATGTATTTATTGTTAATGAGTTACTATTCCAACCCATATCAATAACTCCCCTGCCATCATTAAGTGCTGCAAATGATTCTATTATAGAACCTTCAGGCTATGCATTATTGAAGTTATTTCTGCAAAATAAACAACCTGATGTGAGATATTGACAGGATGGTTACAAATATAGCTATTTTCTACTTTATTATTATGTCCACCAATATTGACACCGGTAATATATCCAGAAAAAGATGAAAATTCAGTATTTCCATGAAAATCACAAGCATTATCTATCAGTGAAGTGAACTTTCCGGCATGATGACAATTATAAGTAACTATAGGAATTAGTGTAGAAATTGTACCTCCTCCGTGAGAAACTGCATGTCTATTCCCATGAAATTCTCCACTTAAATTTATATTTTCACTATTAGCTATAGAAACTCCATATTCTCCTCCTACCGTTTCGCACGATTATCTGTTACACAACCAAACAGAACACATACAAAAACGTAAACAATCAGCTTATTCATTGTTATATCCCTTTGAGAAATTCATCTGTTGTGGGAACCACGGCCCGACCGTATTTCATTTCCTCTGAAGTGGTTAAAAGGCTTATCACCACGTTCAGGAAATGCACCATGGTAGCCATGATAGGGATCAAAACGGTTATCTACATGACCACGAAAGTGACGAGAGCCGTGGAACCAGGGGCCGGCACCAATAAATACACCATCGACAAACCATTCGGGACCATAATAGCCATAAGGCGCACAATAATAGGGTTTGTAATCGTAATAACCGTACGGGCAGGCAGGTTCTGAACCTACTTCAACAATCACTTCTGCTGATATTTGAGTAGAAAACAATAGAGTAATAAATAAAATAGGAAAAAATGTGATTTTCTTTATCATAGCTAGTTTCTCACCTCAAAAAGCAGATAGGCTGATAACTTAATCTGTTTATCCACTCTATAATTAGATTTGGCTAATTTTAGAGCAGAATGGGTTTAAAGCTTATTTTTTGAAAATTTCAAGATCAATATTTTGATAGTTTGTTTGATTACCTGTTTTATCAATAACGCGATAATAACAATTATCTGCTTGTACCCCACTGATTTGTTGGCATTTCTTATCTACTTCTTTCAACAATTGTGCATGATTTCCAATAGGTAAACCTGACTGCTGAAAGGACAGCTCACCTATCTTTGTATAGCCAGAAGATTCTTCAGTTGTGATCTCCTTTGCAGCAAAAGAGGTGGTGGAAAACAGGACGGAAACAACCAGTATTGATAGCATAAATTTCATTTTATCTTTCTATCCTTATCATGAAAATAATGAGCAATTTATTTAAATTGTTTTATTGTAACCACTAAAGGGTTAGCATAGATTTACGGGAAGTCAAAATGATTAGTAACAATAAAAGAGCTCCGTTAGAGAAACAAAATATTATCCGTTAAACATATATTTCAATCAGTGCTGAATTTTTGGCTACCGCAAACCGTTGTTTTAATCGCTTACAGAGTAAATCACGGACAAATTCGGCAACTACTTAAATAACTAATCGGTTTATAAATTTGTCATTGGTTATCTTTACCAGAGAGATTTTGTTACCAAGTGCCGATGAAATAATTTATTAATCTGCATAGTAATAGTATGAATATAATTATTTTTTGATATTACTATTATTTTTTATAACAGATAGTGGAGCCCTTTTCAGACGTTGGATTTTTTGCCAAGATAATTGACAACATTTAGCTAGAGAACACTGGAAATAATACCGAGTACGCTCACCTTCTAAACCGAGATGGATAAATTCAATATTGTGAGTAATAATTACATAATAAAATATTAAGATATGAAAGTGATTAATTATTTATGACGAATAATCATTTAGATAATAAAGATGCTAATACATTACATTATAATGATGGCTATATTATTCATATTGCAAATCCAACCGTTCAGGATATTGACTCGATAGCAAAAAAAACAAATATTTCGACGCAAAATATCAATAAAGCACTGGCTAACAAAGATAGAGCGAGAATTGATTTAAGGGATAATTACATTTTTACTATCTTTAATTCGCCAATAAAAATCGGTAATAACTCATTCTCAATTAGCCCAATTTGTATTTTTTTAACTAAAAAAAATATTGCTATTATTTCATATGATAAAGTGAATGCATTGAAATACCTAGAGACTATTGATTATAAAAAAATGACTGGTATAAATGTATTGCTGGCATTGATGTATAATATCGCTAGTGAATTTAATGCCATCACAAAATTAATCATTAATAAATTTGAAAGTTTAGAAATTGAATTATTAACCTCTACCAAAAATGAAGATGTTATCAGCATAATGGATATACAACGAAGTCTGGTCTTTTTTTCAATGTCATTACATTCGAATGATTTGGCTATAATGAGAATTATTAAAATAAAAGACAATGCTTGTTATAAAGCTTCTTATTTCGATGAAATTGATGAAGAAATATTAGATGACGTTTATACTGAAAATAAACAGACAATTGAAATAGTAGCAACCTATTCAAGAATAATTACCGATATGATGAATACGGTTGCTTCAACGATAGCCAATAATCAAAATAAATTTCTTAAGTTTCTGGCTACCATTACCATACTATTAACTATCCCGATGATTTTTTCTAGTTTTTGGGGAATGAATGTTAAAGTCCCTTTTGAAGGCGAAGTGATAGGCTTTATTATTGTATTAACAGTTTCCCTACTGACGACATTGTTAGCAATCATCTATTTATGGATCAAAAAAATCCTTATCTAAGTTTAATACTCCCTTGCTCACACTCAGATAGCTTGTTAGTTACTAGAAAAATTAACCCGATAAGCTTTGCAGGAAATAGCTAAATATGTAAACAATACATTCATTCACTATTCTGCTCTACCAATTGTGTTTTATTCGCAGCAAATTAGTTGAATAAATGCAGCTTGTTGTACTATCTCAGGGAAGGATTTTCTTCCCCGAGATGGTAATTATTCAAACATAATAGTGTGTTACTTTTAAGGGAGTTGTGCTCGTTGATGCACCACTTTGGCGACCTCTTTGCGGCAAAATAGCCTCAAATGCCCTTACTTTAAATGTCACGGAGTGGGGAATGACAATTTGGGGACGATACAATTTATTCATCAGATTATTTAAATCTTCAGCTTTATCTATTGCATAAACCTTAGTCGACGTTGCCGGCGAAAACTCCCTGAGATCACGGATCAAACGATACCCTACCCCTTTGATCATATCTTTTCCGTAAAAAATCAAATCGGTAGCTTTATGACTTTCAACTTCCCCATGAAAAAATTTTTCTTTATCGCTCTGGTCAAGCCATTCAGGAGGAGTTGTTGTTGGCCTCTGATCATTTTGAGCCAAATCTGTCATTTCAAGGTGAGCATATTTCTTTATATCACTATCTACACCACTCAAGGGGATCCTGTAAAGCGTATCACCAAAACGACTTGTGGTTTTTTTAGTCGTTGCCCCAATTTCAAGACCAAAGAATACAAAGTCATCTGTAGCAAAACTATCAAGATCTAATTGAACCGTATTTGATTGATTAAATTTCACTCTATCTTTCGATAACTGAACTCTTGACTTTAACTGTAAACTTCCGTCTGGCTGCCTTAAATCTGAAGAAGTAAAGTGGGTAAGGTAGAAAGGTTGTTGTTGAAACATTACCAAAAATTTTTGTTCCTGAGGGGTCAGAATTATTGATTCTTTTAGTAAAGAGAGGTTTTTTTGTGACAAAGCTGATATCGCATCTTTACCCTTTTTATTTTTTAAACTTTGCCATGCTTCTCCAGAAGATACCATTCTATCATAAGCATCATTCACTTTTTTGGGAGCCCTACCATCCACATCTTTAAATGTCACAGGATTATTGCGTACCATTCTAAATAGGTTCATCCCATCGACCGCCCCGGCGGGATCCGCACTTAGCCAGCGGCCTACCCATGGTTGATAGTAGCGGTAGCCGTAGTAGTACAACCCGGTGATATCCCGTTCCTTGCCAGAGTAACGAATAGTTTTGTAGTCCGCCTCCATTTGGCTACGAGCTATCCATAGTGCAGTACCGCCATATGGGTAGTACTCTTCTTGGCTAATAATATTGCCGATGCCGTCCACCTCCAAACAGCTGCTGCCAATCAAAAGCTATAACGTAATTGATCATTGTCGATATCATCTGGTTTTCCGCTCACCCAATGCAGTACCTGCACCTGAGCATTACCAGCCTCACCGATCGTAATCACTTGTAAATTTTCGGTTTCACTGTTATTAGCGACCTTAATGCGTAACTCTAGACCCGGTAAATATAGCACCTGTTGTGTTTGCATGGTATTCGCAGTTTTTTGTCTGCTAATTTTAATGAGGCGCTGGCTGTTAGCGTCATAGCGGTAGCCTTCATTATCGTCTGCCGTTCCGGTACGGTGAATCGGTGTCACCTTAAGTAATTCATCGCGTAGCGTCCATTCTAGGCTCTGACCTGGCTGTAACTGTTTTTGCTGACCATTCACCGTGAACAGCGCATCAACCTCTGACGGATTATTGGTTAGTGAACTTAATACTCCTCGATTGCTACGGTCACTGACCGTGATATCTGTCGTGTAATTGTTATTGCTGGTTGGTGCGCTATGGCGTATCTGTATCAGGTTACCGGCACTATCGTAACCATAGATGCGGATGTAGTTAGTATATGCTGAACTATCTGTGGGAAAGGGCACGGGGACAGAAAATAAATGACCACCCTGTTGACCAAAATTGGCCATTTCACGGCCAGTAGCGTTGACCAACTGGTACAAGCTGTCATAGCTATACCTGCTTTCAGGAACCACTTTCTGGTTGCGCCAGAAACGGGTTTTTTCAGCATCATTACTGATGCTCAGTACATTACCCACCGGATCATATTGGTAACGTAAATCTTGTAGCACTTTAGCGCCCACAATGTGACCGGTTGGGCGTTCGGTTTTTATCCCTATAAGACGCTGAGTCTCCGGTTCATAACTATAGGTAGTCACGACGTCGTTACCATGCACTTCTTGCAGCTTCTGCCCAGCAGCGGAATACGTCAGAGATTTCATAATAACCTGCTCCGTTCCTCCTTTCACCGTCAGCCAGCGACCGGCAAGCAAACCAGCCACGTCATATGTCATACGTTGCTGATTACCAGCTGCATCAATGGTAGTTAGCAGCGCACCAACAGCATTCGCAGTGGTCAGAGTGGTGTAGGTTTCTGCGTTCAACAGAGCGTTCCAAGCAGATGCATCTTCTCCCTGCCAGTCAGCAAAAATATCCGGGTTGCAGGCATTTTTTAGCAGCTGACGAGTGACAGAGAGTGCTACGCCAGTCAAGGCAACGCTATCAGTCTGCACCAAGCCGGCCGTGTCGTAGTGACTGACACACTGCCCAGCGAGGTTCAGCTCTTTTTCCGTTTGTGTATCACCTCCATACATAAAACGCTCGGTAATTCGGACTACTTCATCATTTACCTGCTCCGTTACACTCAGCAAACGGCCTGGTAGATCACTTTTCTCATAGTCAAAAGTACGGATGACAGTCTGACTCTGATCCTCCACCTTATCGTCAGTGATACGAAGGTTACTGAGAGTCATAAAGGGTCTGCCGGCGACATCGTTCAGGGAGACGGTGGTACCATCGTCCACGCCTTGCGTACGCAAGGCATTGCCAGTCACATCAGTCCAGTAGGTAAAATTCACCAAACCAGCTTTGTACAGACGCGGATCGGCGCTTTGAATCAAGAAACCACGAGCATCATATTGATAATGAGTGATGCGTTCCTCGGTCACTGCCGGTGTATCCGGATGACAATGGTAGGCGATAGCACGTACAGTTAGATTACGGTTGTCAAGCACCGTGATCGTTGGGGTGCCGTGGTGTACTGTAATATTATTATTAAGCATGGATAGATTCCTTTGTTTAGGTTCAGATATCAACAGCCTTACGGCCATTCATAAAGATCTCTGCTTACAACAAGTGTAGGGGCTTGCGGACGAACTAATAATATCAAAACGCATTAATGACCTGTTTTTATCTCATTAATCTTGATAAAATAATTATATATCAATGCATTAAATAACCATATTAAAAATGAATCAAACATAAAAATACAGTTTATTATTATTAATTCAACTGATAAACAGTGTCTTTGCAGGTATAAAATAAAACCACAGTAAAAAAATTTACTGTCCCGCTCGCCTGCTTGTCTTGATAATAGGCTTTCCTCAATAGGCAATCGCTTTCAACTTTATCGAATTGAAATCAGCGATACTGGTCTTTGCGATCAGGGACACTACCAATATTAATTAGTTATATTTATTAAACCTTTCAATTGTTTCATTTAAGTTATCAACTGATGTTTCTTTCGATTGATCCGCTAGCTTGATTACCTTAGAGCTATTGATTAATACTCCACCAATAATCGCTAATCCTCCAAACCTTAACATAAAATTCTGCCATCATTTAGTAGGCTGTAATAGCGTTATCAATAACCCATATATTTGCTGTTAATAAAGTACTTGTTTGCTATTTAAATTATGCTTTATCAAAAATTATCACTAGACGATCTTTATTCAATAACAAATAGCATTGCAAAAAATTTTAAAAAAATATTTATTTCTTTCAATTTATTGAAATAACCAAATGCAAATAGTATTTAATGCTGTTTTATTTTTCATTTTCTTTAATCAACCTTTTTTACAAGAAAAGTAATTTAATTATTTACTCTAAATTATTTGCTAGGTATTATTTTTAATATTAAAGCCAAAATTTACATATGTTCTCAATAACAAAATAGCCAATCATTTTTAGTATTCAGCAATCTAAATGCAACAGTGGCGGAAGCGACAAATGATAAAAGAAATTCACAATAATAAGGTTTAATCCTGATAGTAATAAATAAATTTTATTGGAAAAATTATTGTAGAAACTCAAACTTATCTCAGCCAACAGGCAAGTCACTGATGTTTTGAAATAGCGTTAAAATGAAATAATAATTCTGTTGCTAATTAAGGATTTAAAATTATGCCATATATTTCAAACAGTCCCCCAAATCCCCATCCAACGGGTCATTGGGGTGATACCTCTACGGCTGGTCACAGTTTATCAGCTGAGTTTAGCAAGCCACCCTCGCCAGAAAAGTCCGGATTTTGTTCCTGGATGCGTAATTTTTTCAATTATTTAACTGGCACTTTCGGTGAGAAATTAAGTTGCTCAAAGCTAAATTCTGCCTTAGATGAGATCTTCAAACCAACAAATGGCTGGCAAACAAAAGCCCATTTTGAATTCGGCGGAACAAATCAAGTTGGCTACCGCAGCAAGCAAACGGACGGTATAACTTATATTGTCTCTTCTGCTTGCCATGATTTAACTAACCCTAATCCAATGCAGGATCTATTATCCGGTGGCCGTACTGCTGCACAGACGCTGAATGAAATTAAAAAAGCCTATCCCCACGAGCAAGTCAAAGTCTTAGTACCGATCGCCCAAAGCAATAAATTCTGCGGTAGTACTCGAGGCCATTTTGTCTTACTAGAAGTCGATATGCATGCAGGTAAAATTCAATCGGCTAAAATCCATGATTCAAAAGGCCCACTGCTTGATACTTTTTATATTGGTGCAGCACATTTAACCAAGCAATTATTGGTAGAAAAGGAGCTAGGTTTAGACAAAGATTTTGCCGTCACTAGCGAACATCTTGGACATCAAGCCCTGCTTAATAGTAAAGATTGTGGACGTTTTACCGCTTATTATGCCGACAAAATTATCGATGATAATTTATCGAACGCTAATGCTAAAGACGCCCACGCTTTTTTTGCTCGTTATCAAAAGTTGGCTTAAAAATTAACTGGTTTTGTCGCATTAATAGAAATTAATTTTGCTCAACAATAAATAGACTTCTCGGCTAGTTAGAAATAAAAAATGTAATAATGATTAATGCGACAAACCAATAAATCTTAATAGCAGAGAAATAGCGTTTGTAATAAATAAACAACAATAGTTTAAAAAACACTTTATGCCGTTCGTTAATACGATTAATTAAAATAATTCTGTAAAAGTAAAATAAGCCCCTACGGAGCTTAATTATTAATGAAAATAACGATAATTATTTCATACATACTAGCTAAAATTATATTTGAGATAAAGTAGCATCAATTTTTTCTGGACGAAGTGTATACATACCACCATTAAATGGGTCAACAATTAACCAACCTATTAATCCACCAAAGAAAAAATTACCAGCAACATACCATCCATTAGCACTCGCTTTTAACGGTAAGGTAACCGGTTTTAATCCTTCCTTTGTCAAAGTAATTTCATAACTTTTTTTACCAAAATAACCACCCTCAGATTTTTCTAATGTAATTCCCTGAGGTGTTTTTCCTTGAGCAATGATCGATCCCTTTTCATCTTTGACGGAAAATTCAGCGCCAGACGGATTGCTATTAATCTGTATACGCTGAGTTTTTTCACCCACTATCGTTGCACAGCCACTCATTATTCCCATTGCAATTAAAGCTAAAACTAATTTTTTCATTATCATCCCTGTGATAAATAAAGTTAAATAATTTTAACTAAAACAAGGTGTAAAATAAATATGAGGTTATTTATTTTATAGCCCCAATAAAACCAATTTGATTTAGTTTTATATCGCGATTAAATAATATTGTTATAAAATAAGGAACCAATAAAGCCGTTTAAATTCGGCGTAACTTTTATCCAGCTAAAAAATAATTTTGTCACTGTTAAAAAATAGGAAACGGTATGTCAATAATGATTAGAAAGATGGAGAAAAATGACCATAAGGTTTGGGCAACTATGCGTCTGCAACTATGGGATCGACATGCCCATGATGCCCATCTTAGTGACATAGATAAAATGCTGAGTAGTAAGCAAAATGCAGGATATATCGCTATGTTAAACCATCAGGCAGTCGGTTTTGCCGAAATTTGCCTACGGGAATATGCCAACGGCTGCACCAAACAACCGGTTCCCTTTTTGGAAGGTATTTGGGTTAAGCCTGAATACCGTCAACAAGGTATTGGTCAGGCATTGATCAATAAAATAACCACCGATCTGATTGCAAAGGGATTTGGAGAACTCTGTTCCGATGCCGAAATTGACAATAAACTATCACATAAAGCTCATCAAAATTGGGGCTTTAATGAAACAGAACGCGTTATCTGTTTTCGTAAAGAGCTTATCTGATAGCAATTCTCACTACTATGACGCAAGCAACTAAATAACAGTTACATATGTTTTCTCCACTCCGCTCGCAATGTAGTCAATAAATTTGCCATAGAACCTTTATGAGGCTAATTTTGTGAGCACTATTTTTTCATCGCCGTGACTTCTGGTTATTGCTTATCCATAGTATAGTGAAGAAAATTTTTCATAAGTGGCTAGATTTTGCTAACAAACGGACAATCTATTTTAAAACCAATCCGTTACACAGCAAAGTGTTCGGGTTTAATTAAAATAGCATTCAGTCAGCAAGTCTTACCGGCAATATTACAACTCAAAGAGTTAAAAAATAAAAACTATGACTAATTCCCAAAACTTCGCTTCCCATACCCCAATGATGCAGCAATATCTACGCCTTAAGGCACAACATGCTGATATTTTGTTATTTTATCGGATGGGTGATTTTTATGAATTATTCTTTGATGATGCTAAAAAAGCAGCCCAATTACTTGATATCTCACTAACTAAGCGTGGGCAATCGGCCGGCCAACCCATTCCGATGGCTGGCGTACCTCATCATGCCGTAGAGAGTTATTTAGCCAAATTAGTTCAGTTAGGTGAGTCGGTTGCTATCTGTGAACAAATCGGTGATCCCGCCACCAGCAAAGGCCCCGTCGAACGTAAAGTTGTTCGCATCGTAACGCCGGGAACCGTTACCGATGAAGCATTACTACAAGAGCGTCAGGACAATCTATTAGCTGCGATTTGGCAAGAAGATAATGGTTATGGCTATGCTACTTTAGATATCACTTCCGGCCGTTTTATTATCAGTGAAATGGCTGATATCAACACCATCAGTGCTGAATTACAACGTACCCGACCGGCAGAACTGCTCTATCCAGAGAATTTTGTTGATGTTGCACTATTTGAAAATAATAAAGGACTACGTCGTCGCCCATTATGGGAGTTCGAATTAGACACCGCTAGACAACAATTGAATCTACAATTTGGTACCCAGGATCTGATGGGTTTTGGTGTTGAAAAGGCGACATTGGCATTGCGCGCAGCGGGTTGCTTACTGCAATATGTTAAAGATACCCAACGTACAGCATTGCCCCATATCCATAGTATTACCATGGAGCAGCAAAAAGAGACCATTATCCTTGATGCCGCTACGCGTCGTAATCTTGAATTAACACAAAATTTATCAGGTGGTAGCGAGAATACGGTAGCTGCGATACTGGATCAGTGCGTAACGCCGATGGGTAGCCGGATGCTAAAACGTTGGCTACATAGTCCGTTGCGCAATCTAAATAAATTATCCAATCGCCAACAAGCGATAGCCGGACTCCAATCTTATCATTTCGAATTACAACCTTTTCTACGCCAAATTGGTGACTTAGAACGGATACTTGCTCGTTTAGCACTCCGTTCAGCCCGGCCTCGGGATCTGGTTCGCATGCGTCATGCTTTCCAACAATTTGCCGATATTCACGCAATATTAGATAAGATTGAATTTCCCTATTTGAAAAACTTGCAGTCACGCATTAGCTCCTTTGCATCACTGCAAACACTATTGGAAGAAGCCATTGTTGACACACCACCGGTGTTAATGCGAGACGGAGGAGTGATCGCAACCGGATATCATAGCGAACTTGATGAATGGCGTGCATTGGCCGATGGTGCCAGTGATTACTTGGAAAAACTTGAATTGCGGGAAAAAGAGAAATTAGGCATTGATAGCCTAAAAGTCGGCTTTAATGCGGTGCATGGCTATTACCTGCAAGTCAGTCGTGGACAAAGTCATCTGGTACCTATCCATTATGTTCGTCGCCAAACCCTAAAAAATGCCGAACGGTATATTATCCCTGAGTTGAAAGAATATGAAGACAAGGTGCTAACTTCTAAAAGTAAAGCATTAGCAATTGAGAAAAAGCTTTATGAAGAACTGTTTGATCTGTTATTACCCCATTTATCAGCATTGCAAACTAGCGCCGAAGCGTTAGCAGAATTAGATGTACTCAATAATTTGGCAGAGCGCGCCGAGACTTTGGACTATCGCTGCCCAATATTAAATCAGAAACCTGGCATAGAAATTGTTGCTGGACGCCATCCAGTCGTTGAGCAGGTACTTAGTGAGCCATTTATTTCTAATCCACTGGATCTGTCACCACAACGTCGGTTGTTAATTATTACTGGCCCCAATATGGGCGGTAAAAGTACTTATATGCGTCAAGTAGCCTTAATTACACTGCTTGCTTATATAGGTAGCTTTGTGCCAGCCGAAAAAGCGATTATTGGCCCGATTGATCGGATCTTCACTCGGGTTGGTGCGTCGGATGATCTTGCTGCCGGTCGGTCAACTTTTATGGTGGAAATGATAGAAACCGCTAATATCCTCCATAATGCGACAGAACAAAGTCTGGTATTAATGGATGAAATTGGTCGCGGTACTTCAACCTATGATGGCCTTTCACTTGCCTGGGCTTGTGCGGAAAATCTGGTTAGCCAGATTAAAGCTATGACGTTATTTGCTACGCATTATTTTGAATTAACCAATTTGGCAGATAAGCAGGAAGGTGCGGTTAATATTCATCTAGATGCAATAGAGCATGACGACACGATTGCGTTTATGCATAACGTTCAAGAAGGCGCTGCCAGTAAAAGCTATGGCCTAGCGGTGGCTTCATTGGCGGGTGTCCCCGCCAAGGTTATTCAACGAGCAAAACAGAAATTAATCGAGCTAGAAACGCTCTCCACGCTGCCAGCAAATAAATCTATTGATAATTCACAACTAGCAAAAGTAGTGGAAAAGACGGTTTCACCAGCCATTGAAACTCTCGAAAAGTTAAATCCTGATACATTAACACCTCGTCAAGCGCTAGAATTGATTTATCGGTTAAAAGAAATGGTGAAATAGTTATGTTATATGATGGAAAATTACTTGATCCAATTCACCATTTTTTAGCCTGCAAAACACCGCAAGCGTGGATAGATAAAGCCAGTCAGCCAGAAAACTTAGCGATTATTTTATGCGATCACCTGTTGTGTGAACTAAAAGCCGCGCAAAGTGCTATGCTACTGTTGCGAAAATATGCCGTTGATGAACAGAGCAGTGATACACTCTTACAATGGTTACAACCTTTCGAAGATTTTGCTTATAAGAAAATTGGCAATATTGATACGCTTAAAGGAAAAAATCAGTTATCCAAATCGATCCGAGGAAAGAAAAACACAAGCTATAGCCAATCTCTGATTGATAAAATAGTGTTATTAATTAAAGAGGAACTCCACCATTTTTATCAAGTGCTGGAAATCATGACGGAAAGAGATATCAAATATCAAACTATTAGTGCCGGTCGTTATGCTAAGGGCTTATTTAGTCATGTTAGCCATCATGAACCGAACACATTAATTGATAAACTGATCATTGGTGCTTATATCGAAGCGCGCTCTTGCGAGCGTTTTGCTAAACTGGCGCCTCATCTTGAAACATCCTTAGCTAAATTCTATATTTCACTACTCAGATCAGAATTTCGCCACTATCAAGATTATTTAGTTTTAGCGCAAGCTATTTCTAGCGAAAATATTCAGCAGCGGATCGAATATTTTGCTAACATCGAGGCTGAATTGATCGAAACGCCGGATAGCGATTTTAAATTTCATAGTGGCGTTCCCGCCTGATATCAAACAAAAAGGTGGGTTTTCCTCCCACCTTATTAATATTAACGATATTGCAAAGATATTAAGTCTTAAATAAAGATTCCATACTAAGACCTTGATTATGCAAAATATCTTTTAATCGGCGCAAACCTTCAACCTGTATCTGACGAACACGTTCTCTAGTAAGACCAATCTCTCGCCCTACCTCTTCTAACGTTTCCGATTCATAACCTAATAAACCAAAGCGGCGTGCTAATACTTCACGCTGTTTTGCATTAAGTTCAAACAGCCATTTAACAATACTTTCTTTCATATTGTTAGCTTGGATAGTTCCTTCTGGCCCTGAATCATTATCATCAGATAACACATCAAGTAACGCTTTATCTGAATCACCACCGATTGGAGTATCAACAGAAGAGATCCGCTCATTTAGCCGCAACATCCGGCTAACATCATCCACCGGTTTGTCTAAGCGTTCTGCAATTTCTTCGGCGCTTGGCTCATGATCAAGTTTCTGAGCCAATTCTCTTGCAATACGCAAATAAACATTTAACTCTTTAACGATATGAATCGGTAAGCGGATAGTACGCGTCTGATTCATAATTGCTCGTTCAATAGTTTGACGGATCCACCATGTTGCATAAGTTGAAAAACGAAAACCCTTTTCTGGATCAAATTTTTCAACCGCCCGAATTAATCCAAGATTGCCTTCTTCTATAAGATCCAGTAGGGCAAGACCACGATTACTATAGCGACGAGAAATTTTTACAACCAAACGTAAATTACTCTCAATCATACGCTGACGTGATGCTGCATCACCACGTAAAGCGCGCCTCGCATAAAATACTTCTTCTTCCGCTGTCAGAAGAGGTGAATATCCAATCTCACCAAGATAAAGCTGAGTTGCATCTAGAACACGTTGATTAATATTCTGAAATATATCTGAATCATCATCTTGCTCTAAATTTAAGTCCTCTTCTTTTAGCAAGCTTTCATCGAAAGCTTCCGCATCCATGCTAGTTTCGTCTAAATCGTCATATAACTCGTTAACTTTTAGCGAATTTTGGCTCATCAGTCACTCCTACCCTTGATAATGCAGACAGCATTGACAAGCAATCTGTCCAAGTTATCGTTGCGAAAGATAACGCAACGGGTTTACTGATTTTCCCTTGTAACGAATTTCAAAATGTAATCTTACCGAACTCGTACCGGTGCTACCCATAGTGGCAATCTTTTGCCCTGCCTGAACCTCCTGTTGATCACGAACTAATATAGTATCATTGTGAGCATAGGCACTCAGATAGTCATCGTTATGTTTTATTATTATAAGATTTCCATATCCACGTAATGCATTTCCAGAATAAACCACTTTTCCTGCTGTAGTTGCAAAAACAGGTTGACCGCGCGATCCCGCAATATCAACACCTTTATTTCCGCCCTTTACATCAGAGAAAGATTCAATCACTTTCCCTTCGGCCGGCCAGCGCCACTTACCTACTGTATTGACTACGCTGTTACTATTTAAGCCCGAAGATGCTGTTGTTGCAGGCGGCGTAGAAGGTGCTAGTGGCTTGGATGCTCTCGGTAACATCTTTCCTGAATTTTGCTCACTGACAGATGAAGCATACGCATTAGTTGACTGAGAATCAACATTTGTATTGTTAGTATTCGGAGTACGATTAGCAACTACCATTTCTGAGTCGGTAGAACTACTACCAATATTAAGTACTTGCCCAATATTTAAACTATAAGGTTCTGCAATTTTATTACGTTGCGCTAGATCACGATAATCATTGCCTGTTATCCAAGCAATATAAAACAGCGTATCACCTCGTTTAACAGTATAGGTGTTACCACTATAGCTTCCTTTTTGGATATTATCATAATTTCGGTTATAAATTATTCGGCCATCGGTGTTAGTCTTAGGTGCTGGTATCACTGGCTGATATACCGGCTTGTTTATACTATTATTTTGATTACTAACAGAAATATTTTTAGGAGAAGAGGGTATTGGCGTATTTTTTGATGATGTATTGACAGCAGGATAAGTATCAATTGGGCGGCTACTATCTTGGACACTACTAATTGGCGCTGCTGGATGATATGGTGTCGAACACCCTATTAACATTGTGCCTGTTATTATACAGATAGTTGCCCATCGAATCGCAAATTTTGGGCTGTTAAAATTCATACTTCTTCTCCCATGAAGATAAATCTTGAATAAAAATCGATAATGTAAGTCATGATCGACAATTTATCGCAATAGCTAAATAATAAATTATTATGCTTATTAAAGCAGAGATTAATAAAACCTTAAATTATCTATCGCTAAAATATTACCTATTTCATGCCAAACTTCCAGGAATTAAAGGAACAAATCGCACTGACTCTACCGTTGTAGCATGAAAATCATTACCCTGACGTTTAATGACTTTTAACATTTGTTTTTTCTCACCGACAGGTAATACCATGCGGCCACCATCTTTCAATTGTTCAAGCAACACGAGTGGGAGTTCTGCCGGCGCCGCGGTGACAATGATTCCATCAAAAGGCCCCTTTGAAGCCCATCCCATCCAGCCATCTCCATGACGGGTTGAAATATTATGGAGATCAAGTTGTTTTAATCTACGTTTAGCATTCCATTGTAGCCCCTTGATCCGTTCTACCGAAAAAACCCGCGCGACAAGATGAGCTAAAATGGCTGTTTGATAACCCGACCCTGTGCCTATCTCTAAAACATGATCCGAAGGAGAAAGCGTAAGTAATTCTGTCATCCGAGCAACAATATAAGGTTGCGAAATAGTCTGAGAAAAACCTATAGGTAAAGGAATATTTTCATAAGCTTTATGTGAAAGTGCTTCATCGACAAAACGCTCACGAGGAACTTTTGCAATAGCTGCCAATAGACCTTCATCTTTAATCCCTTGATGGCGTAGTTGTGTCAATAAATCTCTCATTGACCGTTTTAGCATTCCTCACTTGCCTCTGCTTTTAATAACCAATCTTTAACAACTTGCTGATCTTTATAAGCGGTTAAATCCACTTGTAATGGCGTAATAGAAACATAACCCGCCGCTACTGCAGCAAAATCAGTATCTGGACCCGCATCAGATATTCCGCCAACTGGCCCTAACCAATAGACCGTATCGCCCCTTGGATCTTTAGATGGATCAACTTTTTGAGCTGCATGACGACTACCACAGCGTGTCACTTTGTAACCTTTAATTTCCGATAAAGGAATATCAGGAACATTAATATTAAGAATATTACCCGCTTTTAATGGCGTTTTCTGTAATAATTTTAATAAATGACAAGTTACTTCTGCTGCTGTTTGGAAGTGTGTTTCACCATTCAATGAAACCGCAAGTGCAGGTAAACCAAGATGACGTCCTTCTGTCGCCGCTGCAACGGTACCTGAATAAATAACATCGTCACCCAGGTTGGGTCCATGATTAATACCCGAAACGACGATTTCAGGAGAGGGTAGAATAAGCTGATTAACGCCTAAATAAACACAATCCGTTGGCGTTCCCTGTACTGAGATGTCGCCATTGGCTAACTTAGCTATTCGTAATGGTTTATGAAGTGTTAATGCGTTTGATGCCCCACTTCGGTTTCTATCAGGTGCAACAACCTGAACGAAATAATGTTTACGTAATGCAGTAGCAAGCGTTTGGATGCCAGTTGCTGTTACACCATCATCATTACTTAGCAATATCCTTAGCATTATTGTATCCCGTTGATTTATATTGAACGTTATATTAAGAACCAGGCTATTTTATCCAACTATTATCATCTATGATAAAAAAAGATTATGGGTTGAAAATAGCGTCAATAATAGATTACAGCAAGAATATCATTAAGTAACAATAAAACACATCAAATTACGATAGAAAAATGAAGGTCTAATATTAGTGGATGTGAATGTAATAAAATAACAATATAATTTTGTTTGTTTTAACAACTACCTGAAAAATAATAAAATATCTAATTACAATTATCATTTTTAAATAACATAAATAAGATACGCCAAAATAATATCCAGTGAAAATACTATCTTAACCAAATATCTAACTAGCAATACATCAATCAATAAAAAAAAATTTCTAATAAATATTAAAAATGTATAAAAGAGTTGTTGACTAAATACTATCAACACTACCAGTCAATAACGAACAAAATAAGCAAGTTAACTTTTTACAACAACAGAAATAACACTGCCCAATGTATTAACCGCTAATTTTTTATTAAAATTTTGTCGGTTGAATTCTAATATTTTCACTTAAGCTTAAAATCTATTGGGCAAATTTGATTAGCTATTTTCAGCCTCTTTTATTTTAACTTTAGTTAATAACAGCATTTATCAATTAAGAGTTGCAAGCAATCGGTTACATCTGACTGATAATAGCAAAATAAAAATTTTACCTTAATGGCGCTTATTACAAAAGAAGGCTTAATACCTTTAAAAACAAACTGACAACATAATTGTTAAATTTTAAATCTTATTATATTTATATAATAAGATTTATCATCAACAACATTATTTTTAACCGAATACTATTCAGCAATATCAATAATATTTTCAGTAGATTGATTAATTAATTCTCGTATCACACTGGTGGCAAAACTACCCTTAGGTAATGAAAAAGACAATCTCAAGGTTTGCTGCTCTAACCATTTCCAATGCATATTACTAGGAACAACAATGATCGCTCGTCGAACCAAATTTGTTCGTTCAGCTTCCAGCAGCGGCAATAAAACAGAAAAATGAGTTAAGCACTGCTGTTCAAACAGTTTAGCTTCTGATTGAGTTCCTAATTCTTTTTCACCATATAGCGGAGCGGTAATTTGAATTTCGCCAGCCTGCAATCTTCGTTGTAATTGAGATAACTCTTCACTCTTAGCAACGAACCAACTACCACTGCCGGTTAATTGCATAACATCACCGTCCATTACCTGACGTACTTTATTATTAAGCATACGTTCGCTGACGATAAAATTAAATATAACACTGCGAACGGCAGAAAGATAAAAACTACGTTTATTACGCTGCTTAACTTCAATTTCACCTTTTGCCCAACGCTCAGCTTGCACGAGATTATTACCCGCTCGACCAAAGCGCTGCTCACCAAAATAGTTAGCTACCCCGAATGTTCTGATTTGCTGCAAACGTGTTTCCACTGCTTGCTGATCACTAATATGTCGAATAGTTAACTCAAAATCATTGCCTTTTAATGAACCAATACGCAATTTACGTTTCTGTCGTTTCACTAGCAAAATTTCACATCCTGCAAGTGAAAACTGGCTAAAATCAGGATCTTCCTTTCCCGGCAAATGAAGACAAAACCACTGTTCTGTCACTGCTTGCCTATCTTTTAATCCAGCATAGCTGACACTACGTGGAGAAATACCAACAAATCGAGCCAACTGGTCGGCTACAAATAGAGTATTACAGCCCTTTTTTCTAACATACACCATCAAGTGTTCACCCTCACCTTCAGGTGAAAATCCCAGATCTTCACGTACAATAAAATCTTCAGCCGTTAATTTTATTGCTCCGCTTGCTACTGGTTTACCATGCAGCCACTGAAGTGCTGTCACCATCATGACTATTATCCTTTACTAATAAAACCACTGCTGCGCAAGCAATGCCTTCTTTTCTACCAATAAATCCAAGTTTCTCCGTTGTGGTAGCCTTAACATTGACATCATCAATATGGCAACCTAGATCATCCGCTATATTTTTGCGCATATCAGCAATATATGGCAGCATTTTGGGTACTTGAGCAATAATTGTGATATCAAGATTACTAATACAATATCCTTTTTTCAGCACCTGCGAATACGCCTCGCGTAACAAACCGCGACTATCGGCATCTTTAAAAGCCGGATCGGTATCAGGAAAAAGTTTACCGATATCGCCTAATGCTGCTGCTCCAAGAATAGCATCTGTCACTGCATGTAAGGCGACATCACCATCAGAATGCGCTATTAATCCTTGTTCATAGGGAATTTTCACTCCACACATTGTAATTGGGCCATCTCCACCAAATTTATGTACATCAAATCCATGTCCAATCCGCATGAACGATACTCCTAACAATAGTCTTATAAAGCGCGAGAAAGGTAGAATTCTGCTAACATCAAATCTTCTGGTTGAGTAACCTTTAAATTATCCACTCTACCTTCCAGCAATTGAGGATGGTAACCGCAATATTCAAGCGCCGAAGCCTCATCGGTAATTACCGCTTTTTGCGCTAATGCTTGAGTCAAACAGTTTTTGATTAATGCTAAAGGAAAAAATTGTGGCGTCAGTGCATGCCAAAGTTCACTTCGTTCAACAGTATGACTAATATCTATTTTTCCTTGAACTGAACGTTTCATTGTATCTCTTACTGGCGCAGCCAAAATACCACCATAAGAAGACTGTTTACTATCAATAAAACGAATAATACTATTTAAATCAGTTTGATGTAAGCAAGGTCGAGCTGCATCATGAACTAAAACCCAACAGGGATCTAGCTGTAAATTGTCTGATAAATAATTCAGTCCAGCCAAAACTGAATCAGCCCTTTGACAACCACCAACGACTGTTTTAATTTTTGCATTTTTAGCAATCGCTAATTGATGAAAAAAGATATCATCCTTATTTAACGAAACAATAATTTGGGAAATTCTTGGCTGCTTAAGTAAGGCAGATATGGTATGCCCAATAATCGTTTTTCCCGCTACTTTCAAGTATTGCTTGGGACAATTCGCTTTCATACGATTGCCAATACCAGCGGCAGGTATTAAAGCAGCAATTTGCACTTTATGATTAGATATAAATTTATTCATTGCTCTAGACTGTTTTCTTATGAATTACTACTTTTTCGTCATAATATTTTTAAATAATTTTGTGGCCGGAAAAAATATTATTAATTAAAAATTTTATTTATGGTTTGGAAAAGCATTCTCATTCACTATTCGATAAAAAGACTCTCCAGGTCTAATCATACCAAGCTCAGAGCGGGATCGCTCCTCAATAGCTTCGCGTCCTTCATTCAAATCGTCTATTTCAGCAAATAAACGTTCATTGCGTACTTTAAATGTCGTATTCAACGTTTCTAGCGCTGCAACTTCACTTTTTATACGCAAATAGTCATGGACACCATTTTTACCAAACCATAGTGAATATTGTAACCAGCAAAACACCGCCAACAATATCAGCGCTAATTTACGCATCGAAGCCCCCTGCAAGACTCACTTATCATCCCACAACTTACCCTATGACGCTACCTATCACAGATAAGTTATTAATAAAAAATTCATAAATAAATATGAAATAGAGTCAAACGGGTCTTTTTATTGACAAAGTATAGCTTAGCTATATGTCAAAAAAAAGTTTGTTTTTACCATCTAATAAGTTGATCAATTTAAAATATTTTGTTGGTTAACTGTTTTTTTTATTTAAAGTAAAAAATTATGCTGAAAAATTCTTTCATTCTATTTTATATTCATTAAGTTATCACACAAGGTCAAGATAATAAGATAATATAACCATATCTCATTTTTAAAATGATTAAATTATTTTTAACTCACATAATGAGATTAATTAATCAAAAGTTTCTAATATAAAAAATGTACTCATTCAGATAAAATGTTTGCATTAATACAATTGATAGGTGCCACAATGAGCGCAACAATTTTTAAAGACTTTCAGTTTGAGGCTGCCCATCGACTACCCCATGTTCCCGTAGGCCATAAATGTGGACGTTTACATGGGCACTCATTTATGGTCAGATTAGAATTAACCGGTGAAATTGATCAACAAACAGGCTGGATAGTTGACTTTAGCGATATTTCTAAAGCTTTTAAACCTTTATGGCAACAATTAGATCATCATTATCTTAATGACATAGAAGGATTAGAAAATCCTACTAGTGAAGTTATTGCACGTTGGATTTGGCATAAAATGAAACCCATTTTGCCACAATTAAGTTCGATAATGATTAAAGAAACTTGCAATGCAGGTTGTATTTATCGCGGTGAATAAACCCCGTCCTTTATTTTCAGCACCGATTGGTGCTGAGTACTATTAAGCGATATCTAGATATTTATGCATTTGAACCGATAACCGCCAATTACGTTTAATACAGGTTTCAATACAAAGCTGAGTCGCATTAGCATTTTGACTAATCGGTTGCAAACAAATATGTGGTGCAGGATGATTGGGCTCAAGCTGATTAATCAAAGATTCTAATGCATCAATATCTTTTTGGCGCCCGACAGGGTGTTTAATTTCATTTGCTCGATTTAACGCTGTCGGCAATATACTAAAACCACCACGCATCGCCACTTTTGGTGATACAGTTACCCAAGTTTTTTCAGAACAATAAATATTATGTGTCCCACTCGTCTCGATTTGGCATTGATAACCATTTTTTTCTAAGTTATCAGTTAATTCGGTTAGATCATATAAACAAGGTTCTCCCCCTGTAATGACGATATGACGAGCGGTATAATTATTCTGTTCAAATAGATCAATAATTTGTTCTGAACTACACGCTGCCCACTCGTCACTTTCGATCTTTTTAGCTAAGATTATCGATAATGGTCGTTGTTGTTGCTTATTTTTAGCCCAAGTATGTTTAGTATCACACCAACTACACCCGACCGGACAACCCTGTAAACGAATAAAAATTGCTGCTACTCCGGTAAAATAGCCCTCTCCCTGTATTGTTTGAAAAATTTGATTAATTGGATAATCCATGACGTTCTCTAAAATAACTTAATAATTTGCCTATTATTGCAGATATCTATCCCTAGAACACCTTTCTTTATGTTATGGTTAACAACTTGTGCTTTGTAGTTATCAAAACCATTTAGGTTGTGAACTGGGAGCATATCCAGCACATTAAAAAGAAAGATGGAAAGGCAACACATGAACAATACAAATCAACTTAAACGGGGATTGACTGGCAGGCATATTCGCTTCATGGCGCTAGGCTCTGCAATTGGTACAGGGCTTTTTTATGGTTCAGCTTCAGCAATACAAGCGGCCGGCCCAGCGGTACTGCTTGCCTATATGATTGGTGGAGCAGCAGTTTTTATGGTTATGCGAGCACTGGGTGAAATGGCCGTCCATCACCCAGTGCCAGGTTCTTTTTCTCAGTATGCTAGCCACTATATGGGGCCATTAGCCGGTTTTCTTACTGGATGGAATTATATCTTTGAGATGTTAATTGTCTGTCTGGCCGATGTAACTGCCTTTGGCACTTATATGCGCTTTTGGTTTCCTCAAGTTGAACAATGGATATGGGTATTAAGTATTGTCCTATTTATTGGCGCATTGAACTTGTGTCATGTGAAAATTTTCGGTGAAATGGAATTCTGGTTATCAATTATTAAAGTGATTGCCATTATTGCGATGATCATTGGTGGTGGTGCAATCATGTTATTTGGTTTTGGTCAAGGAACTGAACATCATGCAACTGGTTTATTTAACCTTTGGCAACATGGTGGCTTTATGCCTAATGGTGTAGAAGGAATTATTGCCTCACTAGCAATCGTTATGTTCGCCTTTGGTGGTATTGAAGTGATCGGCATTACTGCAAGTGAAGCTAAAGAACCAGAAAAAACTATCCCTAAAGCCATTAATGCTGTGCCATTGCGTATATTACTGTTTTATGGTTTAACGCTATTTGTCTTAATGTGCATTTTTCCTTGGAATCAAATTGGACAAAATGGCAGTCCATTTGTACAAATTTTTGCCAATTTAAATATAACTTCTGCCGCTAATATCTTAAATATTGTTGTCATTACAGCTGCTATATCTGCTATTAACAGTGATATCTTTGGAGCTGGCCGTATGATGTATGGTATGGCCCAGGAAGGGCAAGCACCTCGTTCATTTATGAAAGTTAGCCGCACTGGTGTTCCCTGGATGACAGTAGTTGTTATGTCGGTAATTATGCTGATCGGTGTTTATCTCAATTATATTATTCCAAAAGATATTTTTGTAATAATTGCCTCTTTAGCCACATTCGCAACCGTTTGGGTTTGGTTAATGATCTTGCTTTCTCAAGTTGCTATGCGCCGTAAAATGAGCGCTGAAACGGCAAGCAAACTGAAATTTAAAGTACCATTTTGGCCGATTGGTCCATTCATCACCATCTTATTTATGGTGTTTGTCATCATGCTGTTAGGCTTTTTCAAAGATACACGCGTTGCGCTGATCGTAGGAATGATTTGGATCGTCTGCTTGTCAATTACTTACTACTTATTTATTAAAAAAGAAAATATATCAATAAAATAGCATTGATAACTAACATCATTATCTGAGTGCAAACCTAATATTTAAAATAGAAATGCTAAATCAGCATTTCTATTTTTTTATTCTTTGATTAAAACTATTTGATACTAAACTTGGCAGAAATGGGATTATGATCAGAAGATTGCGTTTTAATCACTTCTGCATCCAGAAGGGTTAAACTACGATAGAAAACATAATCTAATGGGTAACCAAAGATGATAGTGCGTTCATCAGTGCCAAAATTGACTTCTTTCATCCGTAAACTGCGCGTAAAACGTTTAAGTGCATTTATACGTTGTCGACTCCAGGTATTAAAATCCCCAGCAAAAATCACTGGCCCTTGATGTCTTTTAATATGCTCCCCTATATTGTGTAGTTGCCGACTATAAATATCCACCCCAAAACTAAAATTAACCGCATGAATATTAATAATCATTAAATTTCGGCCATTATGTAATGGATAAACGGTAATTAACGCTGATTTCGGTAACCGAAGTAATGGCTCTTTTTCCCGCAATGGACAACAATAAATTGGATGAGATCTTGCTAACGTCATTACTCCAGAAGCGTGTTGAGGGAAAACAATTGCTGGCACTTGATCAGCAACTAAATGTTGAGATACGACAAAATCAATAAGTTGAGGTGAAGTTTGAGCTTCTTGTAACAGAATCAAATGTTTATCTATGACTAATTTATTTAAAACTGAATACCAGTTTGGGCGTTGCTGCTTATAAATATTCCATGAAACAATGCTTAATTCATCACTTTCTGAAAATAATGGCATCCCTATAGGTAAATCATCATCAAGCGTATATTCAGATACAGGTAAAATACGCTTTGCTGGCTGGCCAGCAATATAACGCACTGAATAAATTTTCTTTGCCACCTCAAATAACCCTTAAAAATCGAATATTTATTAATCTATCCAATACATAGATAATAGATAAAACTCATCATTTAGAAGCATAGTTGCATCTTAAAGTTCAAGAAAAATGAAAATAAAACAACTTTATAAAAAATATTTATATATTTGACAAGTTTTTTAATAAACAACAAAAAGCCCTGTGATATCTTCACAGGGCTTACTTTCGATATTATTGGCGGTGCGGACGGGGCTCGAACCCGCGACCCCCGGCGTGACAGGCCGGTATTCTAACCAACTGAACTACCGCACCACCCGATTCATTTCACTAACGGTCTTTCCCATTAGTATTAAATCAAAGTCTGGCAGCTCCCTACTCTCACATGGGGAGACCCCACACTACCATCGGCGCTACGGCATTTCACTTCTGAGTTCGGCATGGGGTCAGGTGGGACCACCGCGCTATTACCGCCAGACAAATTCTTTTCTATTTATCCCGTCTCATTTCGCTGCCTTACAGGCTGCTCACCTACCTCAGTAGCAAACACACCTCGGCCTTCAGCAAAATTCGACCAGATTCAATCTCAAAACAAGCTAAAATTCTCTCTCCAAAAACACCTTCGGTGTTGTCAGGTTAAGCCTCTCGGGTCATTAGTACTGGTTAGCTCAACGTATCGCTACGCTTACACACCCAGCCTATCTACGTCCTCGTCTCGAACACCCCTTATAGGACATTACTGTCAGGGAAGACTCATCTTGAGGCAAGTTTCCCGCTTAGATGCTTTCAGCGGTTATCTCTTCCGCACTTAGCTACCAGGCGATGCCATTGGCATGACAACCTGTACACCAGTGGTGCGTCCACTCCGGTCCTCTCGTACTAGGAGCAGCCCCCCTCAATCTTCCTTCGCCCACGACAGATAGGGACCGAACTGTCTCACGACGTTCTAAACCCAGCTCGCGTACCACTTTAAATGGCGAACAGCCATACCCTTGGGACCTACTTCAGCCCCAGGATGTGATGAGCCGACATCGAGGTGCCAAACACCGCCGTCGATATGAACTCTTGGGCGGTATCAGCCTGTTATCCCCGGAGTACCTTTTATCCGTTGAGCGATGGCCCTTCCATTCAGAACCACCGGATCACTAAGACCTACTTTCGTACCTGCTCGCGCCGTCACGCTCGCAGTCAAGCTGGCTTATGCCTTTGCACTAACCTCACGATGTCCGACCGTGATTAGCCAACCTTCGTGCTCCTCCGTTACACTTTGGGAGGAGACCGCCCCAGTCAAACTACCCACCAGACACTGTCCTCAGCCCGGATTACGGGCCCAAGTTAGAACATCAAACATTAAAGGGTGGTATTTCAACGTTGGCTCCATGCAGACTGGCGTCCACACTTCAAAGCCTCCCACCTATCCTACACATCAAGGCTCAATGTTCAGTGTCAAGCTATAGTAAAGGTTCACGGGGTCTTTCCGTCTTGCCGCGGGTACACTGCATCTTCACAGCGAGTTCAATTTCACTGAGTCTCGGGTGGAGACAGCCTGGCCATCATTACGCCATTCGTGCAGGTCGGAACTTACCCGACAAGGAATTTCGCTACCTTAGGACCGTTATAGTTACGGCCGCCGTTTACTGGGGCTTCGATCAAGAGCTTCGCCTTACGGCTTACCCCATCAATTAACCTTCCAGCACCGGGCAGGCGTCACACCGTATACGTCCACTTTCGTGTTTGCACAGTGCTGTGTTTTTAATAAACAGTTGCAGCCAGCTGGTATCTTCGACTGGCTTCAGCTCCGGATGCTAGACCCTTCACCTAATGCCAGCGTGCCTTCTCCCGAAGTTACGGCACCATTTTGCCTAGTTCCTTCACCCGAGTTCTCTCAAGCGCCTGAGTATTCTCTACCTAACCACCTGTGTCGGTTTGGGGTACGATTAATGATTACCTATCGCTTAGAGGCTTTTCCTGGAAGCTGGGCATCAACTACTTCACCACCTTGGTGGCTCGTCATCACGTCTCAGTGTTGTAGCAGTGCGGATTTGCCTGCACTACCCACCTACTCGCTTAAACCGGGACAACCGTCGCCCGGATAGCCTAGCCTTCTCCGTCCCCCCTTCGCAGTAACCCTTAGTACGGGAATATTAACCCGTTTCCCATCGACTACGCTTTTCAGCCTCGCCTTAGGGGTCGACTTACCCTGCCCCGATTAACGTTGGACAGGAAACCTTGGTCTTTCGGCGAGCGGGTTTTTCACCCGCTTTATCGTTACTTATGTCAGCATTCGCACTTCTGATACCTCCAGCAGACCTCTCAGTCCACCTTCTACGGCTTACAGAACGCTCCCCTACCCAACAACATCTAAATGTCGCTGCCGCAGCTTCGGTGCATGGTTTAGCCCCGTTACATCTTCCGCGCAGGCCGACTCGACCAGTGAGCTATTACGCTTTCTTTAAATGATGGCTGCTTCTAAGCCAACATCCTGGCTGTCTAAGCCTTCCCACTTCGTTTCCCACTTAACCATGACTTTGGGACCTTAGCTGGCGGTCTGGGTTGTTTCCTCTTCACGACGGACGTTAGCACCCGCCGTGTGTCTCCCGTGATAACATTCTTCGGTATTCGTAGTTTGCATCGGGTTGGTAAGTCGGGATGACCCCTAGCCGAAACAGTGCTCTACCCCCGAAGATGAATTCACGAGGCGCTACCTAAATAGCTTTCGGGGAGAACCAGCTATCTCCCGGTTTGATTGGCCTTTCACCCCCAGCCACAAGTCATCCGCTAATTTTTCAACATTAGTCGGTTCGGTCCTTCAGTTAGTGTTACCCAACCTTCAACCTGCCCATGGCTAGATCACCGGGTTTCGGGTCTATACCCTGCAACTTAACGCCCAGTTAAGACTCGGTTTCCCTACGGCTCCCCTATGCGGTTAACCTTGCTACAGAATATAAGTCGCTGACCCATTATACAAAAGGTACGCAGTCACACCCTTTCGGGTGCTCCCACTGCTTGTACGTACACGGTTTCAGGTTCTATTTCACTCCCTCGCCGGGGTTCTTTTCGCCTTTCCCTCACGGTACTGGTTCACTATCGGTCAGTCAGGAGTATTTAGCCTTGGAGGATGGTCCCCCATATTCAGACAGGATAACACGTGTCCCGCCCTACTCTTCGAGTTCACAACACTTACCGTTTCAGATACGGGGCTATCACCCTTTATTGCTGGCCTTTCCAGACCCTTCTCCTGCGGTAAATATTGATGTTGACTCTGGGCTGCTCCCCGTTCGCTCGCCGCTACTGGGGGAATCTCGGTTGATTTCTTTTCCTCGGGGTACTGAGATGTTTCAGTTCCCCCGGTTCGCCTCGTTTGACTATGAATTCATCAAACGATAGTGCATTAATGCACTGGGTTTCCCCATTCGGACATCGCCGGCTAGTACGCTTCATATCAGCTTACCGACGCTTTTCGCAGATTAGCACGTCCTTCATCGCCTCTGACTGCCTAGGCATCCACCGTGTACGCTTCATTCGCTTAACCTCACAACCCGAAGGTGTCTCTTATCAAATAATAGAGAAGCGTCATGGCTGCGCCGTGCGAAATTTTTTGTTGTGCGGTGCTCGTCATGCTCACGTACTTATGTACGCTGCGCTGACTGCGCGCCTACGCCGCAAATTTCACCCTGCTCGCTCATGCTACTCGTCTGCCTATTTGAATAACACTTCAAATTGGAGTTTTGAGAGTTCTCCACACTATTTTTTCAATAATGTGTGTTTCAATTTTCAGCTTGTTCCAGATTGTTAAAGAGCATAATTGGTAAACCAACTCACTAAATTGGTTTAATCATTATTGCGTAAAGCACAAACAGTGCACAACACTAAAAGCGTGATGCACCACCTTTCTAAATCACTAAAGTGGCGTCCCCTAGGGGATTCGAACCCCTGTTACCGCCGTGAAAGGGCGATGTCCTAGGCCTCTAGACGAAGGGGACTTCAAGCTCTTTAGTCAATCTTAGATTGGCTTGACGCGCTATTTCATCAGACAATCTGTGTGAACACTCACATTCCATCTATCTAGGTAAGGAGGTGATCCAACCGCAGGTTCCCCTACGGTTACCTTGTTACGACTTCACCCCAGTCATGAATCACAAAGTGGTAAGCGCCATCCAAAAGGTTAAGCTACCTACTTCTTTTGCAACCCACTCCCATGGTGTGACGGGCGGTGTGTACAAGGCCCGGGAACGTATTCACCGCGACATGCTGATCCGCGATTACTAGCGATTCCGACTTCATGGAGTCGAGTTGCAGACTCAATCCGGACTTCGACGTACTTTCTGAGTTCCGCTTCCCATCGCTGGCTCGCCTCTCTCTGTATACGCCATTGTAGCACGTGTGTAGCCCTACTGTAAGGGCCATGATGACTTGACGTCATCCCCACCTTCCTCCGGTTTATCACCGGCAGTCTCCTTTGAGTTCCCGACCGAATCGCTGGCAACAAAGGATAAGGGTTGCGCTCGTTGCGGGACTTAACCCAACATTTCACAACACGAGCTGACGACAGCAATGCAGCACCTGTCTCAGCGTTCCCGAAGGCACTCCTCTATCTCTAAAGGATTCGCTGGATGTCAAGAGTAGGTAAGGTTCTTCGCGTTGCATCGAATTAAACCACATGCTCCACCGCTTGTGCGGGCCCCCGTCAATTCATTTGAGTTTTAACCTTGCGGCCGTACTCCCCAGGCGGTCGATTTAACGCGTTAGCTCCGGAGGCCACAGTTCATGACCACAACCTCCAAATCGACATCGTTTACAGCGTGGACTACCAGGGTATCTAATCCTGTTTGCTCCCCACGCTTTCGCACATGAGCGTCAGTCTTTGTCCAGGGGCCGCCTTCGCCACCGGTATTCCTCCACATCTCTACGCATTTCACCGCTACACATGGAATTCTACCCCTCTACAAGACTCTAGTTAACCAGTCTTGAATGCCATTCCCAGGTTAAGCCCGGGGATTTCACATCCAACTTAATTAACCGCCTGCGTGCCCTTTACGCCCAGTAATTCCGATTAACGCTCGCACCCTCCGTATTACCGCGGCTGCTGGCACGGAGTTAGCCGGTGCTTCTTCTGTCGCTAACGTCAATTGCTAAGGTTATTAACCTTAACACCTTCCTCACGACTGAAAGTACTTTACAACCCGAAGGCCTTCTTCATACACGCGGCATGGCTGCATCAGGCTTGCGCCCATTGTGCAATATTCCCCACTGCTGCCTCCCGTAGGAGTCTGGGCCGTGTCTCAGTCCCAGTGTGGCTGATCATCCTCTCAGACCAGCTAGAGATCGTCGCCTAGGTGAGCCATTACCCCACCTACTAGCTAATCTCATATGGGTTCATCCGAAGGTGTGAGGCCTGAACGGTCCCCCACTTTGCTCCTTAGAGATTATGCGGTATTAGCCACCGTTTCCAGTGGTTATCCCCCGCCTTCGGCCAGATCCCCATACCTTACTCACCCGTCCGCCGCTCGCCGGCAAGGAAGCAAGCTTCCTTCCGCTGCCGCTCGACTTGCATGTGTTAGGCCTGCCGCCAGCGTTCAATCTGAGCCATGATCAAACTCTTCAATTAAAAGCTTGATGCTCAAAGAATGTTTTACTGACTGTAACGCCCTTTTGTTCAACCCGCTTTGCCGATGTTTGACCACCTTCGCCGCTGCCGTCCAAAATAACGTTACTGCATATTAGTTCATATATGAATTAACTGTTTTGTCACTCTTCAAGACTTTAAAATCAAATATTTTTTGATGATGTCTTGCGACTGCCCACACAGATTGTCTGATTAATTGTTAAAGAGCGTGCGACCTAGGCCGCGAGGTGGCGTATATTACGCTTTTCACCTTAATACGCGTTTATTCTTTTATTGATGAATAAATCGCGATAACGGGTCAGCATTATAGGGGCTTTTCTGAAATTAACAACTATTATTTACATTTTTTCTGTTTAAGTGCTCATTTATTGCTCTAACCTTGAATTAATAGTATCTATGCTAGTTGCTAATAATGATCTTTAATCAAGGCGAGTGAGTTCTTATAATACTATTGAAGAGGCAAATATTACCTCTTCAAATAAGATTAATAATTTAATTTTATTTATTGCTTAGCAACAATAACACCTTTTTTAATATCTAAAGTGATTTGTTTGCCTGGCACTAATTTGCCTGATAACATCTGTTCAGCCAATGGATTTTCTATCTCTTGTTGGATCGCTCGTTTCAAAGGGCGTGCACCAAATACCGGATCAAATCCCGCTTCGCCTAATTTTTCTAATGCCGCTGGCGTGATTTTTACTTTATAGCCTTGCTCTTCCATTCGTTTATATAAACGCGCTAGTTGAATCTGCGCAATTTCTGTAATTTGCTCTTTATCGAGTGGATGGAATACTACTACTTCATCAATACGGTTTATAAATTCGGGTCGGAAACTACGGCTGACAACTTCCATGACGAGCTCTTTCATTTCGTCATAACCCAAACTACCAAAACGCTCTTGGATTAAATCCGAACCTAAGTTTGATGTCATAATGACAACTGTATTACGAAAATCGACCGTTCTTCCTTGCCCATCGGTCAAACGTCCATCATCCAGAACTTGTAATAAAATATTGAAAACATCGGGATGTGCTTTTTCAATTTCATCAAGCAAAATAACAGAATAAGGGCGACGTCGGATGGCTTCGGTTAAATAACCGCCTTCTTCATATCCTACATAACCTGGAGGTGCACCAACTAGCCTGGAGACTGTATGTTTTTCCATAAATTCGGACATATCAATACGTACCATTGCATCGTCACTATCAAATAAAAAATTTGCCAGTGCCTTACATAGCTCGGTTTTACCAACACCCGTAGGACCTAAAAATAAGAATGAGCCAATAGGCCGATTTGGATCTGATAAACCAGCACGACTACGCCGAATAGCATTAGATACCGCATCAACAGCTTCATTCTGACCAATGACTCGCTTATGCAGATCCTGTTCCATATGGAGTAACTTTTCACGTTCGCTTTCTAACATTCTTGAAACGGGAATGCCTGTCCAGCGCGCTAATATTTCTGCAATCTCTGCATCAGTTACTTTATTGCGCAATAACTTCATGCTGTGACTTTCCGCCTTAGTGGCAGCTTCAAGTTGTTTTTCTAATTCAGGAATTTTACCATATTGCAATTCTGACATTTTAGCTAAATCACCGCTACGCCGAGCCTGCTCCATACTTATACGTGCGTTTTCCAATTCCGCTTTTATATGCTGTGTACCGGTAAGCTCTGCTTTTTCCGCTTTCCACTCTTCTTCTAGCTCTGAATATTCCCGTTCTTTTTCCGTTAGTTCTTCCTCTAACATTTTAAGCCGCTTTTTACTGGCGTCATCAGATTCCTTTTTTAGCGCTTGTTGTTCAAGTTTTAATTGAATAACTCGACGTTCTAAACGATCAAGCGCTTCCGGTTTAGAATCCATCTGCATCCGTAAGCTAGCGCCAGCTTCATCAATTAAATCTATTGCTTTATCAGGAAGCATACGATCAGAAATATAACGATTTGATAAACTGGCAGCAGCAACAATGGCAGGGTCAGTTATTTGTACATGATGATGCAGCTCATAACGTTCTTTCAGTCCCCTTAATATTGCAATGGTGTCCTCAACGGTAGGTTCAGCAACATAAACTTTCTGGAAACGACGCTCTAATGCCGCATCCTTTTCAATATACTGACGATATTCATCAAGTGTAGTCGCACCGACGCAATGCAATTCTCCTCGCGCTAGTGCTGGTTTTAACATATTACTAGCATCCATCGCTCCTTCAGCTTTACCTGCGCCAACCATAGTATGTAATTCATCGATAAACAGAATCACACTTCCTTCTTGTTTGGCCAGATCATTTAAGACAGCCTTTAAGCGTTCTTCAAATTCGCCCCGATATTTAGCGCCAGCCAGCAAAGCACCCATATCTAAAGAGAGAACGCGTTTATTTTTCAACCCTTCGGGTACTTCACCATTAACAATTCTTTGAGCAAGACCTTCAACAATCGCGGTTTTACCTACCCCTGGTTCACCAATTAAAACCGGATTGTTTTTTGTTCGGCGCTGAAGAACTTGTATCGTTCGGCGGATCTCTTCATCACGTCCAATAACAGGATCGAGTTTGCCTTGTTCAGCTCTTTCAGTTAAATCAATTGTGTATTTTTTAAGTGCTTGACGCTGCTCTTCAGCACCTTGGTCATTAACATTATCACCACCACGCATTTGTTCTATCGCCTTTTCTATATTTGCTTTATTCGCTCCCATCGTTTTAAGTGTATCTGCCAGGGAGGTTTTGGCATCAAAAATTGCCAGAAGAAATAGCTCTGAGGATATAAACGTATCACCTCGCTGTTGCGCCAACTTATCACACAAATTTAAGTGCCGAATAAGATCGTTTGATGGCTGGATATCACCAGCAGTGCCATGCACTTGCGGTAAGGTATTGAGAATATCGTTTAATTTGTTACTAAGCTGACTGATATTAACCCCTATCGATGTCAATAAAGGACGTAATGTACCGCCTTCTTGATCTAACAAGGCAACCAGTAAATGTACTGGTTCAATAAATTGATTATCTTGTCCAATTGCTAAAGATTGAGCATCAGCTAGTGCTTGTTGAAATTTGTTGGTAAGACGATCCAAACGCATAATACCTCCAAAATACAATTGCAATCATTTATGCAGATTAAATGAGGTTTTATTTCATATTATTCAAGTTACTTACGATAAAAATCAGCTATTGGTATAAAAAATAATAATTAATCTGATTAAAGATTTATTTTAACCAGATCAATGATGCCATTCGTCCTGTCACGCCATCACGTCGATAGGAAAAAAAACGCGTTGGCTCACTAACCGTACAATAGGTTCCACCATAAATATTTTTGACACCCACTGCATTTAATTTCAAACGCGCTAGCAAGTAGAGATCAGCGAGATATTTACCATTATCATAAGCTTTAAAACCTTGCACTAATTCTGCATCATGTTGAATAAAAGCATTCCTGACTTCACTACCTACTTCAAATTTTTCCGCACTAATTGCCGGTCCCAACCAGGCCATAATAGAGGAACCCGGTGATTTAAATTGTTTTATTGCCTTTTCCAGGATCCCGTCACACAAACCGCGCCAGCCAGCATGTACGGCAGCAATTTCCGTGCCTTGTTGGTTACAGAGTAAAACAGGCAAACAGTCTGCCGTCATCACGACACATACCTGTCCTCGCTCGCTACTATATGCAGCATCCGCTTGCCGATTACCATTTTTTTCGTTAGCCAAATCGATAATATGCGTGCCATGTACCTGATTAAGCCAGTAAGGCTGCGTTGGTAGTTGTTTCATTAAGCTACTGCGATTCTGTTCCACTAATCTCGTTTGATCTCCGACATGTAACCCTAGATTGAAACTGTCATAAGGTGGCAAACTATCGCCACCAATACGAGTTGTACTGCAAGCCATGACTGTTTTAGGTTGCGGCCAATCCGGATATATTAAGCTATCCATTTACCAATCCATCTCATCTTTGTGCATCATGGCATCTGCTTTGAGTATATTAATTAGTATAACCATATCTGCAGGAATATCTGCGTGCCACTCCATTTCAATACCTGTACGAGGGTGATATAAACGTAACATCGTGGCATGGAGAGCCTGACGATCGAAATTGTTCATAACTTGACGAAACTCTTCCGAAACACCTTTTAATGGGCGTGGACGGCCACCATATACCGGGTCGCCAACTAAAGGATGATTAATATGCGCCATGTGAACACGAATTTGATGCGTTCTACCGGATTCTAACCTTAATCTAAGCCTGGTATGAGCGCGAAAATGCTCCATTACTCGATAATGGGTAATAGCGGGTTTGCCCAGCGGGTGAATGGCCATATGTGTTCGCTTAGTTGGGTGACGAGCAATAGGTTCATCTACCGTTCCACCAGCAGTCATACGACCATTTACTACCGCTTCATATTCACGCGTAATCTCTCTTAGCTGTAAAGCTTCAACCAGATGAGTCTGGGCAGGAATCGTTTTTGCAATAACCATTAACCCGGTAGTATCTTTATCTAGCCGATGAACGATCCCCGCTCGTGGAACATTAATAATCTCGGGATAGCGATATAAAAGCGCATTTAGTACCGTTCCGTCAGGATTCCCTGCACCAGGATGAACCACTAAATCACGAGGTTTATTAATGACAATTATTTCGTCATCTTCATAAACAATATTTAATGGAATATTTTGTGGCTGCCATCGCATATCTTCTTCAATAAGTACATCAATGGCAATTTGTTCGCTACCAAATACTTTTTCTTTCGGCTTATTTATAATTTTGCCATTTACCTGCACTCTATTATCTAAAATCCACTCTTTTATTCGTGAGCGAGAATAATCAGGAAATAATTCAGCTAATGCCTGGTCTAAACGTTGGCCAAGTTGTGATTCTAGAATTTGCGCCTGGAGTTGTAATTGTTGAGCCATAAAATTATCTACAGTAAAGTTTACATTTTGACGGCAGTGCCGTTTTAATTAAAATATGTGCTATTGTAACTCATATTCCGTTAGGGGCTTTATGGAGATCGCCCCAAAAACATTCAGAGGAAATAACCACGTGATTAGAAGTATAAAATATCTGCTGGCAGCAGCCACATTGAGTTTACTTGTTACCGGATGCTCCAGCAATAAGGATACTGTACCAGAAAGCTCTCCCACTGATATCTATACCAGCAGTCAAGAGAAACTACAAAACGGTAATTATAAAGGGGCAATTAAATTATTGGAAACCCTTGATAATCGTTATCCATTTGGCCCTTATGCCCAACAGGCTCAATTGGATATGATTTATGCCTACTATAAATCAGCGGAGCTGCCATTAGCGATAGCAACCATTGACCGATTTATTCGCCTGAATCCAACACATCCCAATATTGACTATGTTTTGTATATGCGCGGTCTTACAGCACAAGCGTTAGACGATAGTGCTCTACAAGATTTTTTTGGTATTGATCGCTCAGATCGCGATCCCCAACATGCAATTGTAGCCTTTAGAGACTTTAGCCAATTGGTTCGTTTTTATCCAAATAGCCTGTATGCAACAGATGCTAGCAAACGTTTAGCCTTCCTAAAAGAGCGTTTAGCAAAATATGAACTGGCTATTATTAAATATTATAATAAACGTGGTGCTTATGTTGCTGTTATTAATCGCACTGAACAGATGCTAAAAAATTATCCCGATACCCAGTCAACACGCAATGCATTAAAATACATGGAAATAGCCTATAATAAGTTAGGTTTAACACAGGAAAAAAATAAGGTTGCAGAATTAATTGCAGCTAACCATGCCTAGAGGCGAAATAATCGTTAGAAGCTATTGATTAAAAACAGCAAAGCTATTTTGCTGTTTTTAACTTTAATAGTAAAAAGAGTTTTAGCCAGATGTTAAATTTTTAAACCGATAAAAATAGCACAATCAAGTAATAATGCAAAAAACCAGTATCTCATGCAAGTAGCAAGCATCTTTTTTTGATAATGCATCACAATCTCACTATTACTTTAACTAGAGACCAAATAAAACCGATCAAGATCACTTTTTTTCTATTAATTATCGCTATTCTGAAAATATCCATAACTCAATGACAAGTGAGGTAGCGATATGATAGTTAGTATAACAAGCAAATGCATAGAAATTACACTTGCTATACGTCACCACATTGAAGAACGTTTGAATAAACTTAGCAAATGGCAAGTTTCTTTAATTAATCCTCACATTGTGCTGTCAAAAGAGCCTCAAGAGTTTATTGTCGACGCCAATATTCACACACCTAATGGAAAATTATTTGCAAGCGCAAAACATAGTAATTTTTACATTGCAACCAATGAATTAATAACTAAACTTGAGAAACAACTTAATAAGCGTCAACATAAAAATGAGGCCAGGCGTGCTTATCCAGCCGCAAAAGAGATAGATCTTGCCGCCTTGTAATAACTATTTCGCCATTTAATCTTTCTCCAAGCGCACTTTTAATAGTGCGTTTTTTATTATGTTATTTGTTTTGCCTAACATAAAAATAAGCTTCATAATTCACACTGATTGAAAACAGAATTAATAATTAAGCTTAATCGTTATACTCACTGAGTTTTTGTTGGCTTCTTGATAATCATCAGAAAGGCGTTTTTTTATTATCATTCATCGCCAAAAATAAAAAAATACAATCAGAGAAAATCATTATGGATAATAAATCTAATCTATTAAATATGCAGAAAAAAATAAATGAACTTGATAGTTTGTTATTAAATTTACTGGCGGAAAGACATCATTTAGCAACTAATATCGCTGACGCTAAATTAAAAATAAATCAGCCTATTAATGAGGCAAACGATGAACAGCAATTGCTAAATAGATTAATCGCTGAAGGGAAAAAACAAGGTCTAGATAGCTTTTATATCACGCGGCTTTTTCAAACAATCAATCAAGATTTCGTGTTAACGCAGCAGGCTGTTTTTCAGCAACACTTAAATCCGCTACCAAATAATTCTGGCCGAATTGCTTTTTTAGGCCCTAATGGATCCTATTCTCATCTTGCCGCACGTCAATATTCAGCTCACCATTTTATCCAATCAATTGAATGTAGTTGTAATAAATTCGAAGATATCTTTGCTTTAGTCGAGACAAAGCAAGCTGATTACGGCATTTTACCTATAGAAAATTCTAGTTCAGGTGCAATTAATGATGTATATGATTTACTGCAAACCACTCCACTTTCAATCGTAGGCGAAATGCGTTTACCTATTAATCACTGCCTACTAGCAATAACTAAAGTACCATTAGAAAATATTGAGACGGTATATAGCCATCCACAACCATTTCAACAATGTAATCAATTTCTACAGCAATATCCTAATTGGAAAATTGAATATTGCGATAGTAGTTCCAGTGCTATGCAAAAAGTGGCTAAAACTAATTCAGCTAAAGTGGCTGCATTGGGTAGTGAAATTGGCGGCGCGTTATATGGCTTGACCATTTTAGAACATAATATAGCCAATCAATCGAATAATATGACCCGTTTTATTGTTATCGCACGTGATGCAGTACAAGTATCAGAGCAAATTCCCGCTAAAACTACATTATTGATCGCGACCAGCCAACATGCCGGTGCTTTAGTCGATGCATTATTAGTATTGAAAGAACATAATATTGTTATGAGTAAATTAGAATCTCGCCCTATCGATAACAAACCATGGGAAGAAATGTTTTACATTGATGTACAGGCAAACTTACGCTCATTAGATATGCAACATGCTTTAGAAAAGTTAACTGCAATGACACGCTCAATAAAAATTTTAGGCTGCTACCCAGCTGATAATTTAGTATCTACCGATGTTGCTAACTAAAAAACCGGTTGTATAACCGGTTTTTTAAAAGTATTAATAACAGTAAATTAACGGCTAATATCATTAGCTTGTTGTAATAATGTATTACTTTCTTGCATGAACCGTTTAGCATCTTGACCAAACCATTGGCTAATTCTCTCAAATTGAGAAATAAACTCTTCCTTATCTTTCTCTTTAAGCAATCCAACAGAATGACCAAAACTTTGATAATATTTAGCAATTAAATCAATGTCTTGATCGGATGCCATAATAATATCTGCATAAAGCTGTGGATCCTGAGCAAACAGACGTCCAACCATTGCTAACTCTAATCGATAAATAGGCGATGAAAGGGTTAACAATTGTTGCAGATCGACTTTTTGTTCTGATAAATATCGTCCATAAGCAAAAGTAGTAAAATGACGAAGTGCCTGGATAAATCCCATACATTTATCATGTTCTACAGCATTAATTTTATGTAATCTGGCTCCCCAAACAGTCAATTGTTCTAATAACCATTGGTATGCTTGTGGATTTCTCCCTTCACAATAAATAATAACCTGTTTAGCAATACTATTTACATCTGAGCCAAACATGGGATGTAAGCCAACAACAGGCCCATTATGCACTGATAACATAGCTTCAAGCGGTTGCTGCTTAATAGAAGATATATCCATCAATAATGTATCTTCAGACAATTTTGGCAATTTATGGATAACTTCTAGCGTTGAGTGAATGGGAACACTAATCATTACTAGCGCCGCATTAGCCAATAATTTATCAGCTCTATCCCAATCTTGTTCGCTCAAACTATGAACTTCATAGCCCGAGAGTCTAAATAAGCGACTAAATAATTTTCCCATCCGACCTTGGCCGCCTACAATGATAATCGGCCCTAGATCAGCATTTAATTTTTTAAATCCTTGATTATTTTCATGTAGGTAAGATTCTCGCATAATGCGGCGTAAGATATCTTCAATCAGATCAGAAGCAATACCTATTTTTTCCGCTTCTTTGCGACGCGCCTCCAACATTGAAGCCTCACGCTCTGGCACATAGATAGGTAACCCTTGTTGGCTTTTTACCTCACCAACTGCCATCACTAATTGCATTCTTTTTGCTAATAAAGCTAGTAATGATTTATCGATTTCATCAATTTGTTGACGTAATTGTAATAATTCTGCTGACATCAATTTACCTTGAATTAACTTGCTTTTTCTAGGGTTTTAATACGCTCTTTAAGTACTGAACGAATTTTAGTATGTAATTTTCTTAATACTGCCTCTGTTGTTTCCCAACTAATACAAGCATCAGTGACAGAAACACCATATTTCATTTTAGAACGTAATTGCTCTGAAGATTGACTTCCTTCATTAATATGGCTTTCCAGCATCATACCGGTAATTGACCGATTACCATTTGTAATTTGTTCAATAATAGATTCAACAACCTGCGGTTGACGGCGAAAATCTTTTTGGGAATTACCATGGCTACAATCAATCATTAAAGAGGGTGATAAATTAGCATTGCGCATCTGTATTTCACAATTTGCAATATCTTGCACACTGTAATTTGGCTTTTCCCCTCCTCTTAAAATGATATGACCATCAGGGTTACCTTGCGTTTGTAATAAACAAACCTGACCTGATTGATTGATACCCATAAACCGATGTGGCATTGCAGCAGCTTTCATTGCATTAATTGCTGTAACTAAATTACCGTCAGTACCATTTTTAAAACCAACCGGCATGGAGAGTCCTGAAGCCATTTCACGATGTGTTTGCGATTCAGTTGTTCTAGCACCTATAGCGGACCAACTAAATAAATCACCTAAATATTGTGGGCTATTTGGATCAAGTGCTTCTGTCGCTAATGGCAATCCCATATCGACAAGCGATAATAGTAGTTTACGTGCGATATGTAGTCCTTTTTCCATATCAAAAGAGCCATCCATCATCGGATCGCTAATCAGACCTTTCCAGCCCGTAGTGGTGCGTGGTTTTTCAAAATAAACCCGCATGACAATATATAAACTATCACTCAGTTCGATTGCTAACTGCTTTAAGCGATGAGCATATTCCAGCGCTACATCTACATCATGGATAGAACAGGGGCCACAAATGACTAACAACCGTGGGTCACGATGCTGAATAATATCAGCAATAATTCGGCGAGATTGGCTAATTATTTGCTGGTTATTATGATCCAATGGATAATATTTTTTAAGCTCTTTCGGTGTAATTAAAATTTGTTCATCGGAAATATTAACATTATTAAGCTCATCTTTTTGCATGATCATTATTTTTACCTATTTAACTTTTTTCCTACATTGCATTACACCGATTTGAAATTCAGCTATACCATAACACGAACTGTAAATAATACAATCCAATGGCGATGACACATAGTAACATTTAATTTACTAATAAAATAAAAGCAGAACAAAAAACACATAATATAATGAAAATAAACAAAAAAATTTACACCTCAAATAAAGAAAAATATTTTCCCGTTTATAAAAAATTACACAAAAGATTTAATAAAAATAACAACGAATAATGCAATAAGCTGAAAATAGCTAATAAAAAAGCTCGCAAAAATCGCGAGCCTTTAAGATTTTTAGGATGAAGCGAAAAGCGAATTATTTAGTGTTCAAGCGCTCTTTAATACGAGCTGCTTTACCAGAACGCTCTCGCAGGTAGTACAATTTAGCTCTGCGAACAGCACCACAACGTTTAACTGTGATACTGTCGATAACTGGTGAATGTGTCTGGAATACACGCTCAACACCCTCACCATTAGAAATTTTACGAACAGTAAATGCTGAATGCAAACCGCGGTTACGAATAGCGATAACCACGCCCTCGAATGCCTGCAAACGTCTTTTAGAACCTTCAACCACCCATACCTTAACTTCTACGGTATCTCCTGGACGGAATGAAGGGATATTTTGCTTCATTTGCTCTTCTTCAAGCTGTTTAATAATGTTGCTCATAATTACTCTCTTACCCTAGGTAAACTGATATATACAAGACAGTGTGATACAATGTCTCAATTAATACGTTGCTGTTCTTCATATTCCTGTTGGAATTCTGCCAACAACATTCTCTGCTCGTCAGTCAGAGCTAGGCTTGTTAGAAGTTCAGGTCTTCTAAGCCAAGTTCGGCCTAGTGACTGTTTTCTTCTCCAACGCTCTATTTCAGCATGGTTGCCCGACAATAAGATGCTCGGAACTTCCATACCTTCTAACACCTCAGGACGGGTATAGTGAGGACAATCAAGTAACCCAGTCATGAAAGAATCTTCTTCCGCTGATGCATGATGCCCTAATACACCAGGAATAAACCGGGAAATTGAATCGATCATTACCATTGCTGGTAATTCTCCTCCGCTAAGAACATAATCACCAATTGACCATTCTTCATCAATTTCAGTTTCAATGATCCGTTCATCAATACCTTCATATCGACCACAAACCAAAATAAGCTTTTTATTTGCCGTCAATTGGCAAACACCTTGCTGATTAAGTTTGCGTCCCTGTGGTGAAAGATAAATTACTTTAGCATCTTCACCGATCTCAGATTTTGCTGCATGAATGGCATCTCTAAGAGGTTGTACCATCATCAGCATACCTGGACCACCGCCATAAGGGCGATCATCTACAGTGCGGTGCCTGTCGTGAGTATAATCTCGCGGATCCCAACACTGTATATTCAATAGGCCATTTTTTACTGCACGACCTATCACTCCATACTCGGTTATTGCGCGAAACATTTCTGGAAACAGGCTAATAATCCCAATCCACATCTTGCGTTCCACTCATAAAACCTTCAATCGGCGTTTAAAATCCAGGATCCCAATCTACTTCAATTGTCTTAGTAGTAAGATCAACGTTTTTGATCACCTGTTCATCAAGAAACGGTATTAGCCGTTCTTTAATACCGAATGCATCTTTCAGATTTGCCTTGATTACCAGTACATCATTTGAGCCTGTTTCCATTAAATCCTGAACATAGCCCAAACTATAACCTTTAGTAGTTATGACCTGGCAACCAATTAGATCCTTCCAATAATACTCACTACCTTCAAGTACAGGTAGTTGTGCTGAATCGACGATAATTTCGTAATTAGCCATTGAATTAGCAGCACTTCTATCATCAATATGCTTTATTTTGATGATAATATCTTGGTTATGATGTTTCCAACCTTCTAATTCCAGTTGTTGCCACTGACCCGAACGTTGAATAAACCAAGGCTGATACTCAAAAATATCTTCGGTATATTCGGTGGATGAAAAAACTCTGAGCCAACCACGAATGCCATGCGCAGAGCCTAATTTTCCTAACACAATAGGATTAACAGGGATCTTAAGGCAAACCTCTTTGCTCACCACCACCACCGTAGTAAATTAAGCTGCTTTTTTTGCTTGTTTGATCAGTGTCGAAACACGATCAGAAACTGATGCACCCAAACCAACCCAATGTTCAACACGATCTAAATCTAGACGCAACTCTTCTGCATTACCTGATGCGATAGGGTTAAAAAAGCCTATACGCTCAATAAAGCGACCATCACGTGCATTACGGCTATCTGTGACAACGATTTGATAAAACGGACGCTTCTTTGCGCCACCACGAGCTAAACGAATTGTTACCATAACATCCTCATTAGTTAACAAAACAACCAGACCCTATCGAGGAATAGAGTCTGGTTGTATATAAAAAGCCCCAAGATTCTACTCTTTTTAAGATAAAAAGCAATCAAAAGTACGAATTGTTTATTTAATGCCTGGTTGTTAACCGCCAGGGAAACCCGGTGGCATCATACCTTTCATCCCACGCATCATCTTAGCTAACCCGCCTTTTTTCATTTTCTTCATCATGCGCTGCATATCATCAAACTGTTTAAGTAATCGGTTAACATCCTGTACCTGTGTGCCAGAACCAGCTGCAATACGCCGCTTGCGTGATCCCTTAATAATCTCTGGTTTTTGTCGTTCTTTAGTGGTCATCGAGCTAATAATCGCTTCCATTCTAACCAACACTTTATCATCCATTTGTGACTTAACCGCATCGGGAACTTGGGATATGCCTGGCATTTTGCTTAACATACTCGCCATACCACCCATATTTCGCATCTGTTTAAGCTGCTCAAGAAAATCATTTAAATCAAAACTATTCCCTTTTTTAAGTTTATGAGCAAGCTTCTCCGCCTTTTCACGGTCAACTTTGCTTTCTATCTCTTCAATCAGTGATAAGACATCTCCCATACCAAGGATACGAGAGGCAATTCTGTCAGGATAAAAAGGCTCTAAGCCATCAATTTTCTCGCCTATACCCAAAAATTTAATCGGTTTACCTGTAATATGGCGGATTGATAATGCGGCACCACCACGAGCATCACCATCAATTTTCGTTAATATAATACCGGTTAATGGCAACGTTTCATTAAAAGACTTAGCAGTGTTAGCGGCATCTTGCCCGGTCATCGCATCAACGATAAATAGGGTTTCAATTGGATTAATAGTCCGATGGATTGCCTGAATTTCTTCCATCATAGCTTCATCAACATGCAGACGACCAGCAGTATCGATGATTAGCACATCATAAAATTTTAATTTTGCATGTTGTAGCGCATTAGTCGCAATCTCAACGGGTTTCTCGCTGGCAGTTGATGGAAAAAAATCAATCCCGACTGTTTGAGTGAGTGTTTCTAATTGCTTAATAGCCGCAGGACGATAAATATCAGCAGAAACCACTAAAACTTTTTTCTTCTGTTTTTCTTTTAATAATTTGCCTAATTTAGCCACAGTGGTGGTTTTACCCGCACCTTGCAAGCCGGCCATAAGAATAACAGCGGGAGGCTGTACGGCTAAATTTAAAGCACTGTTCTCCTCGCCCATCGCTTTAATGAGCTCATTTTGCACAATTTTAACGAATTCTTGGCCCGGTGTTAGGCTTTTATTGACATCTTGACCTACTGCACTTTCTTTTACCGATTGAATAAATTCGCGTACGACTGGCAAAGCAACATCAGCTTCTAATAACGCCATGCGAACTTCAAGTAATGTTTCTTTAATATTGTCATCAGTCAATCTTCCACGGCCACTAATATTGCGCAATGTACGCGAAAGTCTGTCAGTTAAATTATCAAACATGTGCTTAACTCAATTCTGTTAAAGGGATCTGCTGTCAGTTAATTTTTATTATAACACGATGATAATTCAATCTCTGCATCGAGTTTCATAAGAATAGTGAACAACTGTTGGAGGCAATGCTGGCAAACGCTATACTAACTAACTCACATTTAATAAATTAGCTAACAAATAAAATATTATGCCAGTATTCGCTATTATCGCCATTAGTACCTATTTTTTGAGTGTGATACTCATCATGCCAGCTTTAGCTGGTAAACAAAAACTTTATGCCAGGCTAACACTCATATTAGCGGTTATTGCTCTGGTAAGTCATGGTATCGCATTAAAAGCATTGATCTTTGTTAGCGGAGGTCAGAATTTAACTTTATTAAACTTAGGCTCTATCGTCAGTTTGTTAATCAGTATCATTATGACCATCGTTGCCTTTAACGGCCGCGCCTGGTTCCTGCTACCAATCGTTTATAGTTTGTCTATTATCAACTTACTATTAGCAACCATTATGCCCGGTGAGTTTATTACCCACTTAGAAACAAGTGTGGCAACTTTTATTCATATCGGGCTAGCATTATTAGGCTATGCAACCCTGATAATCGCCGCTTTATATGCCCTACAGCTAGCTTTATTAGACTATCAATTAAAAAATAAAAAATTAATATTTACACCTGATATGCCACCATTAATGGTTATTGAACGTAAAATGTTCCACATTATACAAGTTGGGGTCATTTTACTGACACTCACCCTCGGGACAGGAATGATGTTTATGGATAATGTTTTTAATAAAGAAAACATCCATAAAGCTATTTTATCTATTTGTGCTTGGGTTATTTACATTATTTTGTTATGGGGTCACTTTCATCACGGATGGCGCGGTAGAAGGGTGATTGTTTTTAATCTGATTGGCGCATTTATTTTGACATTGGCTTTTTTTGGTAAGCGATTACTACAGCATGTAATCGTCATTTAATTTTTTAGACTATTTTATGATTAACTAATGAACAACATAGGAATTTTACCTTGGAGCAGGTCTCAACAAGTACTTTAATCATCATACTTATTGTCATGGTTATCTTATCAGCCTATTTTTCTGCCTCAGAAACAGGAATGATGACCCTTAATCGATATCGATTACGCCATTTAGCCAAACATGGCCATCAAGCTGCTCGTCGCGTTGAATCACTATTAAAACAACCAGATCGCCTAATCAGTCTTATTTTGATTGGTAATAATCTGATTAATATATTGGCCTCATCGTTAGCAACTATTGTTGGTATGAGACTTTATGGTGATGTTGGTGTGGCCATCGCTACTGGTATCTTAACTTTTGTGATCCTAGTTTTTGCTGAAGTGCTACCAAAGACAATGGCGGCACTCTATCCAGAAAAAGTGGCTTTTCCTAGCAGTCTTCTGCTTAAACCGCTACAGAAATTGATGTTACCCATTGTTTGGTTATTTAACACCATCACCCTTATGTTCATGCGTTTCTTTGGTATTAAATCGCCCATTATTAGTAGTGATGCGATTAGCAAAGATGAATTGCGTACGATTGTTAATGAATCCAAAAGTAAACTTTCTCGTCGTAATCAGGATATGTTGATCTCAATCTTAGATTTAGAAAAAGTCACTGTAGGCGACATTATGGTTCCTCGCAATGAAATCGTTGGGATTGACGTTAATACTGAATGGAAATCGATTATCCGCCAACTAACTCATTCACCACACGGTCGAATTGTTCTTTACCGAGATACCCTTGATGATATTATCGGCATGCTACGAGTTCGTGAAGCCTATCGACTAATGGTCGAAAAGAAAGAATTTAACAAGCAAAATCTAATCAGAGCTGCAGATAAAATTTATTTTATTCCAGAGAGTACGCCATTAAATACACAGCTAATAAAATTTCAACGTAATAATGAAAAAGTAGGTATTATTGTTGATGAATACGGTGATATTCAAGGGCTGGTAACAGTAGAAGATATTCTTGAAGAGATTGTTGGAGATTTTACTACCTCAATGTCTCCCAGTTTAGCCGAGGAAGCTTTACCACAAACCGATGGTTCTGTGTTAATTGATGGTACTGCTAATATACGAGAAATCAATAAAGCTTTTGATTGGCACTTACCGGTTGACGGCGCCAGGACTATCAATGGTCTGTTATTAGAAGAGCTAGGTGACATTCCAATGCTAAATACTGAAATCTTAATAGGTAAGTACCGTTTTATAGTATTAGCTATCAATGGCAACGTGATTAAACAAGTTAGAGCAATGCCGATTGACCTGCCCTTTACGATAGAACAAAAACCATACTAGCTATCATTTTAGCCGCTTTTTATAGGCTATTTTATGATGATAATTGCGTTAACTTTTCTTTCGATAACATTAGTTCGTTATTTTTATTAACCACAATGCCACTTTCAATCACATTGCGAGCAATTTGCTGAGCTTCAACTAAAGAGTGCATTTCATAAGTACCACACTGATATTTATTTAACTCAGGTATTTGATTCTGAGCCGTCACTTTAAGTACATCTTGCATAGCCATTTTCCAGGCATCAGCAACAGATTGTTCATTAGGCTGGCCGATTAGACTCATATAAAATCCTGTACGACAGCCCATCGGTGAAATATCAATAATCTCTACATCGCTACTATTGAGGTGATCACGCATAAAACCGGCAAATAAATGTTCTAATGTATGGATGCCTTTCTCCGTTAATAGCTGTTTGTTTGGCACACAAAAACGAAGATCAAATACCGTGATCGCATCACCATGCGGAGTCTTCATCGTTTTAGCAATACGCACAGCAGGTGCTTTCATCTGGGTATGATCAACCATAAAACTATCAAGTAATGGCATTACTGTGATCTCCAAAAAATTAATTTTTTACAAAATAAATGGAACTTCCTTTCATATCGCAAGTCTTACTTAAGCAAGACGCGAAAATTGTTATCATCCTATTCTCTAAGAGATTCTATTTTGGCCACTTCAAAGTGGCCATTTCTTTATTCTTACCCGATATGGGCCTTTAAGTAACGCTCAAAACTTATTTTATCCGCTTGTTCAATTGCAAACTGTTTGCTAATCGAGGTGTGACGAACATTAGCAAACTCAGTTTCAGTAATCACTTCATAAGGTTCATTGCTTAATTGTTGATGATAGGTCTTAGCCAGTTGCAAACCATATTGACTAATACTCTGTTCAATCATCGGGGATAATATTTGGCCAGAATAAGTAAGATCTGGATTTTCAAACATTGCTATCAATTGAGAACAAATTTCACGATATCGTGTATTGCCACTAACATCTAACACATCAGCAACTCTAATTAAATCATCAAATAATATCTGCCCTACCTCTTTTAAAGGTCTCATTGATTCACCACAACCCACACCGATTATTTGTCCAGGTTTACGACCTTCAAGGATCACTCGATTCCAATTCGTGCGACAACAATTTAATTCTCTTTCATCCATCACCGGCGCATCCGCTAATACACACCAGATTAAAAAGAGATCAAGAAAATGGATCTGCGCTTCATCAATACCAATGGCAGTAAATGGGTTAATATCCAAAGCTCTAACTTCAATATATTCGATTCCTCTATTTAACAGTGCATCGGATGGCGACTCATCACCAATAAGCACTCGTTTGGGTCGAATCGGCGCATATAACTCATTTTCAATTTGTAAAATATTGGTATTCAGCTGCAAATGTTTACCATCTTTATTGTATATACCTAATTTTGTAAACTCGGGAGAAGGCTGTTTTATTGCTTGCTTAAGACCAGTAACATAAGTCGTTAGATCATTAAAGGTGATTTTCAGATCACTTTGGGATTTGTTGGTATATCCCAAATCACTCATTCGTAGCGATGTGGCATAAGGGAGATAATAGGTTCCTTTAGCTGTCTTCTCAAAAGGAAGATGCCTGGCATTTCCATGCAAAAAAGAACCACAAATTGCAGGTGAGGCGCCAAATAAATAGGGGATAACCCAACCAAAGCGATAATAATTACGAATGAGTCGAAAATAACCAGCAGAAATTTCATCCTTACCACTTTCGGCATCCTTAACACCAACCAACGCTTGCCAAAATTCAATCGGCAAAGAAAAATTATAATGGATCCCTGCAATTGTTTGCATTAACGCCCCATAACGATTCTTTAATCCTTCCCGATATAAAGTTTTAAAACGACCAATATTAGAAACACCATATTGAGCCAGTTTAATGTTATCTTGGCTCTCTATAAAACAAGGCATACTTAATGGCCACATCAATTCATGATCAAGATGACGTGCTGTATAACGATGTAAATCTCTTAAAAATGCTAGAACGTGCCCAATATTATTATCAACTGGAGTGATGAATTCCAACAAAGCTTCAGCAAAGTCAGTCGTGATCCATGGATGAGTTAACGCTTTCCCTAAACTATCAGGGTGAGGAGACTTAGCCAGTCCGCCTGTTGGTGTAATTCTCAGTGTTTCACGTTCAATACCTCGACAAAGACCATGTAAAATATTAGGACGTGCCTCTAACCATGATAGCGCTTTTGATACATTCGGGATCAAATTGACCTCCCGTTATCCGTTCGTTATTTTTACTTTTAGAAAAGTTACTTTAGCGTAAATAATTAAAATTGTCGCCGTCTAGATTATCTAGAGCAAATCACTAAAGTAATCGTATATTTTATTAACAAACACATTTTAATTATAAAACAAAAAACCCTGCCGTTAATTGACAGGGTTTTATGATATGGCGCATCCAGAAGGATTCGAACCTCCGACCGCTCGGTTCGTAGCCGAGTACTCTATCCAGCTGAGCTATGGATGCAATTTTTGTTTTCTATTATTAAAGATACGCTAGTTAGCTTTAATAAACAATATTCTTTATTCTAAAATTAATGGCGCATCCAGAAGGATTCGAACCTCCGACCGCTCGGTTCGTAGCCGAGTACTCTATCCAGCTGAGCTATGGATGCACTATCAAAATGGCGGTGAGGGAGGGATTCGAACCCTCGATGCAGCTATTAACCGCATACTCCCTTAGCAGGGGAGCGCCTTCAGCCTCTCGGCCACCTCACCATCGAATAAGCAACGAGACAATTTCAAACCATCTCTCTGTTGCGTGGCGCTCATATTACTTTCCCAGACTTAGAAGTCAAACAATTTTTCCGATCTTTTTACGTTCTTTAGTTCGTTTGCACATTTCACAATCAAGATGAGTAGTTTAACAACGAAATAAAATAATATGGCATTCTATATTCACCAATAAAAAATCATCAAAACAGGAAGATTAACAGAAAAAAACAGATCAAAAGTAGGTTCTTATCCTTTAATAAAGAAAACTATTCCAGCGTAAAATAGTTAACCTAAATATTTTCTTTTTATAAGTTATGTCAGCTAATAATCTATTGATTTATTTGTAAGTATTTTAAAAAATGCGTTGGTATCTAACAATTAAAATCCGGCATTTGATTCATAATGTAAAAAAATACTAAAAAAAAGACATTTTTTACAATCTATCTAATTGGTTTTATAGGATACTAAGCTTGAAAAAATACAGACATAAAATAGATGGCAATAAGAAACAGCGCTCATTCTATAAATATAATTAACATATACCTAAGAATGAACGCTTTACTAAAAATTACTGATTATTGGGCTGGCATTTTTCAGCTTGGATCCGTTGATAAATTTCTTCACGGTGAACAGAAACCTCTTTGGGTGCATTAACCCCTATACGTACCTGGTTGCCTTTTACACCCAGCACCGTTACTGTTACCTCATCGCCTATCATGAGCGTTTCACCAACTCGACGAGTCAGAATAAGCATTCTTTGCTCCTTGAAAATTAAAAAGAGTCGGGTCTCTAGGTTTCCCCGCTATTATCCATCACACACCGTGAAAACGTAAAGCAATGATATTCACCTAAAGTATTTAACCTAAAGCAATCATCATACTAATATTGTAGCTAAAAATATAATTTTGTACTTAGGTCATTTAAAAACAATCCGTTAAAGGTTGCATAATTAAGTTATGCAACCCTCATGGTTAATTCATGTCAAGCGCGAATTAACCCACTCTTCAACTGATGCTAATGCAGCAGGAAGTGCTGTTATATTAGAGCCGCCCGCCTGAGCCATGTCAGGGCGACCACCCCCTTTTCCGCCTACTTGCTGCGCAACAAATGAAATTAAATCACCAGCCTTTATTTTAGCAGTCAAATCATTGGTTACACCAACAATTAGACTGACTTTATCATTACTTATAGTAGAAAGCACAATAATTGCTGATTTTAATTGATTTTTTAAGTCATCAACAATGATACGTAGCTGTTTAGGCTCAGTGTTATTTAACTGAGTAACTAATAAGCTAACTCCGTTAATTTTTTTAACTTGTTGACTTAAAGAAACACTTTCTTGGGCAGCTTGTTGCCCTTTTAATTGATCTAACGACCTTTCTAATAACTTAACTTTATCTAATGTCGTTTTAATTTTTTCCATTAGATTATTAGCATCACCTTTCATTAATTGGCCAATTTCAGCCAATAAATTGGATTGCTGGTGAAGATCATCTATAGCAACTTGTCCGGTTATAGCTTCTATCCGCCGAATTCCCGCTGCCGTACCCGATTCACTGCTAACACGAAATAATCCTATATCGCCAGTCCGATTGGCATGAGTACCGCCGCATAACTCAATAGAAAAATCGCCGATACTAAGAACGCGTACCTGTGCATCATATTTTTCACCAAAAAGCGCCATCGCATCTTTTTCTTTTGCCGCCTCTAAATCCATTAATGTCGTTATAATAGGGTCATTTTTACGAATTTGATAATTTACGATATCTTCTATTTGGCGTATTTGCATCGGCGTCATTGCAGCAAAATGAGAAAAATCAAAACGCAAATATTTCTCATTCACTAAAGATCCTTTTTGGCTTACATGATTTCCCAATACATCACGCAAAGCGGCATGCAACAAATGGGTAGCTGAGTGATTGAGACGAATAGCGTTACGACGTTCAATGTCAATTCCTGCGTCGACCGAATTATTTACCGCTATTGAGCCAGTCATTACCTTACCAATATGTCCAATTGCTTGAGCATATTTTTGTGTGTCAGACACAGCAAATTGACAATGGCTATTGCTAAGTATACCGCTATCACCAACCTGACCACCTGACTCAGCATAAAAAGAGGTTTTATCTAGAATAATAATCCCTTTTTCACATTGGTTTAATACATTGACAGGCTTACCATGATGAAAAATAGCCGTTACTGTAGCTTGTTGGTTGTTATTTTCATAGCCTGAGAAATCACTATGACTATCTACTTTAATGGCATCATTATAATCGGTCGCAAATCCACTCGACTCTCGAGCTCGATCTCTTTGCTGCTCCATCGCAGCGTTAAAACCTAACTCGTCGACTTTAATATCGCGTTCACGGCAAACATCAGCGGTTAAATCAAATGGGAAACCATAAGTATCATAGAGCCGAAATGCGATTTCACCAGCTAAAGTGTCGCCTTGTAATTGTGCTAATTCGTCATCCAGTAGTTGCAATCCACGCGCTAAAGTACGAGCAAACTGTTCCTCTTCATTCTTCAATGTTTTTTCAATCGTTGCTTGTTGAGATTTTAGCTCGTCAGCAGCGTTACCCATTACCTGAATTAATGGTGCAACTAATTTATAGAAAAATGTCTCTTTCGCTCCTAGCATATATCCATGACGAACCGCTCGACGAATAATACGACGCAATACATATCCACGTCCTTCATTAGCAGGAAATACACCATCACCAATAAGAAAAGCGCTTGATCGAATATGATCAGCGATGACGCGTAATGATTTATTATTCAGATCCGATAAAGCAATCACTTTAGCAATAGCAGCAATTAATTGACGAAATAAATCAATCTCATAATTTGAGTTAACATGTTGTAATACTGCGGCAATACGTTCAAGCCCCATGCCTGTATCAACAGAAGGTGTTGGAAGTGCCTTTAAACCGCCATCAGACTGGCGGTTAAATTGCATGAAAACAATATTCCAGATTTCAATATAGCGATCACCATCCTCTTCAGGTGACCCTGGCGGCCCTCCCCAAATATGTTCACCATGATCATAAAAAATTTCTGTACAAGGGCCACAAGGACCGGTATCCCCCATTTGCCAGAAATTGTCAGAAGCATAAGGGGCACCCTTATTATCACCTATCCGAATAATACGCTCAGCAGGAATACCAATTTCCTGTTGCCAAATTTTATAAGCTTCCTCATCAGTGTGATAAACGGTGATCCAAAGTCGCTCTTTGGGTAAATTAAACCACTGCTCACTTGTCAGCAGTTCCCAGGCATATTTGATTGCATCCTGTTTAAAATAGTCACCAAAGCTGAAGTTACCTAACATTTCAAAAAAAGTATGATGGCGAGCGGTATAACCAACATTCTCTAAATCATTATGTTTGCCTCCAGCTCGAACACAACGCTGTGCAGTTGTTGCTCGAGAATAAGCTCTTTTATCCAATCCCAAAAATACATCTTTAAATTGGTTCATGCCTGCATTAGTAAACAATAATGTTGGGTCATTATTTGGTACTAATGAACTACTAGGTACAACTTCATGCCCTTTAGTATGAAAAAAGTCGAGAAACGCTTGACGGATCTCAGCGGTGCTTTTACTACTCATAATTATCCTGAAATCAAGCTGGAAAAATAGATCTATGACTTGATGTGATAAACACATTTTTATCATCAATCAAGTTACCGACGGCATTTTACCTGGCAAACCTGAGAAATCCTTAAATTGTTTTATGACTAAATCGGTGACAAGGATCTACTAACTGACGAGTATTAATACATCGCTCAAATGCTCAGGCTTTATAGGTACATCTTTCCCTAAATATATCGTTTTCTAACTAATACAACAACGACTAGTCTGATTAGTTTAACATAAAACGATTTAACTATTACGCAGGGAAACTAACACTACATTAACACTATTTCATTATATTTATTTTCCTATTATCGGGACAAAGCGGTTAAATTTTGTCTCCATCTACATTTAGAAAGATAATTGCCAATAGATAACTCCAGTGGCTAATTTCACTTAGTTTAAATTACGTATAAGCTATAGTTATCAGCTAAATAGAAGATTAAGGAAAGCAATAGCGTAAGTCTAACACAAATTAATCAAAAACTGCGCCTGAATATATTAAGCCAATAATAACAATTTGCTATATATAACAAAACAAAGCACTTTTTGTAAAAAATGAACTAATCATCTCCATTAATTGTTAATAATATTGTAAATTCCAAGACTATCTTACTAAAGTGTGTTTCAAATCATAATTCAATCTAACTTGTATTAATAACTAATTTATAATGAGCAAAAGGCCATATCCAGATCGAATATAGCCCATAGATTTAATCAATTTTATTTATTAAGTTAAAATTCTTCTGGTAATGGAGTTTCCTCTACCGCTTCTGTCACAAAATCAGAAGCGGCACTACTAAATTCACCAGCGTGATTAAGCAACATAGCCCGTAATTTTTTATCTAATTCAGTGTAAATTTGCGGGCGTTCTTTCAAATAAACTGTCGCATTTGCTTTGCCTTGACCTATTTTCTCGCCATTATAACTGTACCAGGCACCCGCTTTTTCAATCAATTTATGCTTCACACCTAGATCAATAAGCTCACTATAGATATTAATCCCTTCTCCGTACAAGATTTGAAACTCTGCTTGTTTAAAAGGAGCCGCAACCTTATTTTTTACTACTTTAACGCGAGTTTCGCTACCAATAACTTCTTCACCATTTTTGACGGAACCAATACGTCGGATATCAAGACGCACTGAAGCATAAAATTTTAACGCATTTCCGCCGGTGGTTGTTTCAGGATTGCCAAACATAACGCCAATTTTCATTCGGATCTGATTAATAAAAATTAATAGTGTATTAGAATTTTTTAAATTTCCGGCTAACTTACGCATCGCTTGACTCATCATACGAGCAGCTAGTCCCATATGTGAATCACCAATTTCACCTTCAATTTCAGCTTTTGGTGTTAAAGCTGCTACAGAATCGACAATAATAACATCTACTGCCCCAGACCGTGTTAAAGCGTCACAAATCTCCAGTGCTTGTTCACCCGTATCCGGCTGTGAACAAAGTAAATTATCAATATCAACACCAAGTTTTTTGGCATAAATAGGATCTAAAGCGTGTTCTGCGTCAATAAATGCACAAGTCTTACCTTCACGTTGAGCTTCCGCAATAACCTGTAATGTTAACGTGGTTTTACCGGAAGATTCTGGGCCATAAATTTCAACAATACGACCTAATGGCAAGCCTCCTGCACCTAAGGCGACATCAAGAGATAATGAACCGGTAGAGACAGTTTCTACATCCATAGAACGATCTTCACCTAAGCGCATAATTGATCCTTTACCAAATTGCTTTTCAATTTGACCTAATGCGGCAGCGAGTGCTTTCTGTTTGTTTTCATCAATAGCCATTGTTTAACTCCCCCGAGCAATGAAGTGAAGATAATACTTCACTGCAGATAAGACGATTTGATATCGGTTGTTGATAATTATACTGTATAACCATCCAGTATCAAGTTAATTTTTGATTATTTCTTTCAATAGTGTTGTTAATGAAAATATCACAGCTTGGCGTCGGATCTGAATACGATCGCCTTTAAACAAGCAACAACGAGTTACTATCCTTGCAACAGAAAGAGATTTGCAAGCAAAACCAAACCAAACTGTACCAACCGGTTTTTCATCAGTACCACCACCAGGGCCGGCAATACCGCTAACTGAAACCGCAAAATCAGCATTAGCCCTAGCTAACGCTCTTTCTGCCATCTCTATGACAACTTGTTCACTAACAGCACCATATTTATGCAACGTATTTTTACTCACACCTAGCATATCATGCTTAGCTTCATTACTATAAGTAACAAAACCTCGCTGAAAATAGGCAGAACTACCTGAAATATCAGTAATGACTTTAGCAATCCATCCTCCTGTACATGACTCTGCACAAGTTATTGTTTTACCCTGTTTCTTTAGGCTATTAGCAAGATTATTACTTAATTCATAGAGCAGCTGCTCACTATTCATTTTAGCCATTATCCTTTTTCATACATCTTGCGATATAGATACCAAATCCAGAGGATGCCAATTGCTACTGCAAAGGTTATACCAAACACTATTCCTATCGTAATAATAGAAATACCTGTTTTGAGCGCTAATGAATAAAAACCCAAGATAATTAGCATAGTGGTATTTTCACTTAAATTCTGAATAGCGACAGCATTACCTGCACCAATCGTCTGTTTGCCTTTTTCTTGTAGCAAAGCATTAAGCGAAACAATAAATAAACCACCTAAAACACCTAATATAATAAGGATCAAATAAGTAGAAAAAAGATGTTGTTGCATTGATAAAATAATAATTATCACACCAATAAAGATCCCTACCGGCATACAACGACTAACTTTATTGAGTGTAATGATATGTGCCGCAAATCCGGCACCAATGATGATACCTATTGCCACCACCCCATTCAGCAATGTAGGTGTAGTATTATCGGTAATATTAAGTGCTATTGGCACCCAGAGCACTAATAAAAAACGCAGTGTTACACCGGCGCCCCAAAAAAGACTAGTACCAATTAAAGAAAATCGCCCACCATGATCACGCCAAAGTGTTTTAAATAGACCAATAAAATTCAAAATTAGCTGGCGAAAAACCCATTTTTGTTTATTTTTAGCGGGCACTAATCGAGGAATATATAAATTAATCACCACCGCAATTACATAAAACAGGACACACATAGCTAAAGCAAATAACAGATCGATATCGGCAAAAAAACCACCCGCAACAGAACCAAACAAAATTGCCGCTATTGTCGAAGCTTCGATAAAACCATTTGCTTTAACTAAATTATTGCCAGTAGTGAGCTCAGCTAAGATGCCATATTTTGCTGGCGAGTAAGCTGCTGCACCAATACCAACTAAACCATAGCAGAGAAAAGGATCCAGTCCTAATAGAATGCCTACCGCTCCGATCAACTTACTAATATTAGCTAATAACATGACCCGACCTTTAGCAAAACAATCTGCTATTTGTCCCACAAAAGGCGCTAATATAATATAAGTAAAAACAAACACCACTTGTAAGATAGGTTGGCTCCAGTCGGGATAAAGCTTGGCTTTGAGTTGCGCTAAAATGACAAATAATAGGGCATTATCAGCAAAAGCAGAAAAAAATTGAGATAAGAGTAGCGCTTTTATACCTCTAGTTAATAGCGGCGGCGATACTATTAAATCTTTCATCAAGACTCCTCATCCGCGATTTTTTTTAACGCCACAAAATCCGGTTTTCCACTACCAAGTACAGGAAATGTTTTTAGGTAGCGAATATCTCTTGGTACCGCTAATTCAGGTAAGCCTTTTTCTTTTGCTGCCGCTAATAATCGACGACGATCTAATGTGTTATCGGTGGTATATAAGATCAGGCTTTCACCTTTATTATTGGTAGTTTTGATAACCACGCCATGCTGAGCATGGGGTGATAAACTGCCAGCAAGATGCTCGACTGTTTCTAGTGAAACCATTTCACCTGCTAGTTTTGCAAAACGTTTTGCTCTACCACGGATAATACAATAATCATCATTATCAAGTTCAACAATATCACCGGTATCATACCATCCCTCCTCATTCTCTCCTTGGCTGTTTTTGGCATGAGGCGATTCTAAATGATTAGGATCCTCGACTCGTAAATAACCTTTCATGACATTTGGGCCACGTAACTGTAAACGGCCGGCTTTCTCGATACCTGACACCGGCAGTAGTCTGGTTTCAATACCAGGTAAAATTTGACCAACAGTATCAACTTTAGCCGCCATAGGAACGTTGATTGATACAATGGGGGCGCATTCGGTCACGCCATAGCCTTCAAGTATTCGGATACCGAATTTGTCGAACCAAATTTTTTTTGTGCTTTCAATAAGTTTTTCTGCCCCTGCAACAACATAACGCACGCGCGCAAAATCATAAGGGTGAGCAAAACGGGCATAATGTGCCAGAAAAGTAGGAGTAGCAAAAAGTACTGTGCAATTTTTGTCATAAACCAACTCTGGGATCACCCGATAATGTAGTGGACTAGGATAAAGCAAGACATGACTACCTGAAAAAATAGGAATAAATAAACCTACCGTCAGCCCAAAAGCATGGAAAAGCGGTAATGCGGACATAAATCGATCTTTAGGGGTAAAATCAGCCACTGTTTTAACTTGCTCTACATTAGCCAATAAACTGGTATGGCTATGAACTACCCCTTTAGGCGTTCCCTCCGATCCTGAGGTAAAAAGGATCAATGCCGCATCATCTGGTTTTACTGGTATAAGCGCCTTTTTTGGCAATAGTAAGTGATATAGGATCCATTTTTTATCTTGCCAAGTCAGGGTATTTTGCAGATCTTCTAAAAAAATCCAATTGACTTCAGTAACCTGTTCAGGCAAATGTGATAACTTACCTTTTTCAATAAACTGACGAGAACTAAAAATTGTTTTAATGGATGCCGCTTTGATGGCATTTTTTAAGCCATTGCTACCAGCAGTATAATTCATCATGGCAGGGATCCGGCCACGTAATATTGCGCCAAAAATAGTAGCCGCCGTCATTGTTGCATTAGGTAAAAGTAAACCGACATGCTCATGTTGTTTGGTATAACGTTCAATAATAAGCCCAGCCGCTAAGGTTTTCTTGAGAAAACTTTGATAGCTGTCTTCTTTAAAACTAATATCTTCGATACAACCCGTGAAACGGCCAAAACGTTTCATCGCAGCAAAATAAGCTTCCATTAATGTTTGCTGGCAACGGCTATGCAATCGAGCCTCTTTCATAATCTTATAAAGTTGTGCTCCCGCCAGCCGACGACGGTCTGCCGCTCGTTTCGCCTCAGGCATGGTAATTTTTGTTGCTGGTAAAATCGTTAATGTTATTTTAGGAAAATATTTAAGCTTAAAAATGCCGTTCAACCGACTGAAATAACTTAATTCAGGTCCATCAATTCTAATCGGAATAACTTTAGCAGCTGTTTTTGCCGCCACAAAAGCAGCACCATCATAAATTTTCATCAGTGAACCATGAACGCTAATTCTTCCTTCAGGAAAAATGACGATCGGACGCCCTTTTTCTATTTCTCTAACTAAAGTTCGAATAGCCATTGGGTTGGCAGGATCAAGCGGAACAACATCGGCATAGGGTTTTAATAATTTAATAAAGCGTGGTGTGCCGATAGATGAATAAACAGCAAAAAGCGGGCGAATAGGTAAAAAAAGAGCGAGTAGGATCCCATCTAAAAAAGAGACATGATTAGGTGTTATTAAACATCGCTCATATTCTTTAAGTTTTATTTCACCAACCACAGTCACGCGAAAAAAAACTGGAATATTGCGCGCAATAATTTTATCAGCATATCTCTTTCCTTACTCCTTAATGTTATTGATCATTTTAGAGTACATCTTTCACCGAAGATGACTAACATAGCAAAATTGAGATCATACAAAGTATTTTTTATCGTTTTGCAAAAAATGGTCTATTTGGTAAACAATTTTTGTCGTCGGTAAGTCGGCATCAATAATGTAATCAGCGGTATCTAAATAGTAACCTTCTCTTTCATTCATTACTTCAGCTATCTCTTCTGCTAAGGGCTTACCTGTTAATGTTGGTCGTTGTGAAATTTCAGGATCAGCAGACAGACGCCTAATCAATACATCAGATGGAGCTTGTAAATAAATAATACAGCCATTTTTTTTCATAAAATCACGATTTTCTTTCAGTAAAATAATCCCTCCTCCCGTTGAGATCACTGAGTTTGGCTGTTGTATTGATCGCAACACGCTGGACTCCAAATCACGAAAGCAATCCCAACCATCTCGTTCAACTAACTAGGCAATACTTATTTTAGCATTTTGTTTAACTAACAAATCGGTATCAAAAAAATGACACATCCTAGATTCAGCTAACGTTCTTCCTACTGTTGTCTTCCCTGCACCTCTTGGTCCAATAAGATAAAGCATATCAAGTCGTCCTAATCGATAATTTATTTAATTAGTTAGAATATATATGTCAGCTTACAAGCGAGATTTAAAATTTACAAAAGTAAAAATTCTAAATTTCCACGATTAAAATAAAGCCACACAACAACAGTGTGGCTCAAAAAATCGTGAAGTAATGACTCAAGAACGTGTTAAATTATCTCCATAACCAATCCATTTATAGGTTGTTAATGCATCTAATCCCATCGGACCTCTTGCATGTAGTTTTTGTGTGCTTACCGCAACCTCTGCACCTAAACCAAATTGTCCGCCATCTGTAAATCGCGTACTGGCATTAACATAAACCGCCGCAGAATCAACGCGCTGAACAAAATAATCAGCTTGTTGAATTGATTGGGTCAAAATAGCATCAGAATGGGCCGTTCCATAATCCCGAATGTGATTAATCGCAGCATCGATATCGTTGACGACTGTAACGTTAACATCAAGCGATAACCATTCATCACGGTAATTCTGCTCCAACACTTCAACAACGCTTGCCGGGCTTGACTTTAAATAGGACATTGCATGCCGACTGGCATGTAGAGTCACATTTTGCTCAGCCATTTTCTCAGCCAAAAGCGGTAGAAATGTAGCTGCAATACTTTTATGAACTAATAACGTTTCCAATGAATTACATGCACTTGGGCGCTGCACTTTAGCATTCACGATCAGTGGTAGTGCTTTGTTAAAATCAATATGCTGATCGACATAAATATGACAGACACCAATACCACCAGTGATCACTGGGATGGTTGATTGTTCACGGCATAGCTTATGTAAACCTGCTCCACCACGCGGGATCAACATATCTACATAGCGATCCATTTTCAGCAATTGGGTTACTAATTTTCTGTCTGGATCATCAATAGATTGAACCGCTGCCTGTGGAATATCATTTTGTTGCAACGCTTGCTGAATAACTTTAACGATTGCTTGATTAGTCTGTGAGGTCTCTTTACCACCACGTAAAATTACCGCATTACCGGTTTTCAAACATAACGAGGCAACATCGATCGTTACATTCGGACGCGCTTCATAAATAACACCAATCACGCCCAGTGGAACACATCGACGTTGTATATTTAAGCCATTATCTAATAAGCCGCCATCGAGTATACGTCCAACCGGATCAACTAATTGACATACCTTTCTTACATCATTCGCAATAGCATCTAATCGCTCAACAGTTAGCAATAGTCTGTCTTGCATAGCTGCATTCATATGGCCAGCTTTTGCGGCTTCCATATCCTTAGCATTAGCAGCTAAAATTGCATCACTCTGTTGTTGCAGGCAATCAGCTATATCCATTAAGACATTATTTTTCTGTTTTGTATTTAACCCTGCCAGGTACCATGAAGCTTGTTTAGCCGCTTTGCCTATTTTTTCCAACATCATTTACTCACTATCATATCGTCACGGTGAACAGCAACAGCACCATACTCATAACCCAAAATTCGATTAATTTCTTGCGAATGATATCCTGCGATTAGGCGTAAAGCATCGCTATTATAATGAGTCACCCCATGCGCTAAATCTTTGCCTAATAAATTAAGAATACGCACAACGTCGCCGCGCGAAAAATTACCACTAATTTTCTTTATTCCTTTTGGTAATAATGAGCTGCCTTTTTGCTGGATAGCCAAAGCAGCACCCTCATCGACAACAATTTCACCCGCCAGAGGCGCGCCAAAAATCCACCGTTTTCGGTTTTCCATCGGCGTTTTTAAGCGATGAAATTTTGTTCCTACTTGCAGACCTTCGAGCACATTTGCGATCACATTAGGCTTATCACCGGCGGCAATAATCACTTCAATTCCCGCTCGGCCAGCAATGCCCGCTGCTTGCAACTTTGTTGCCATTCCACCAGTGCCTAAACCGGTCACACTATCACCTGCCATGCATCTTAGTTCATCATTAATATCATGAACTTCAGTGATCAATTGTGCATTTGGATTGTTGCGTGGATCTGCGGTATACAGTCCCTCGATATCCGTTAATAATAGTAACTTATCCGCATCAGCTAAAATTGCAACCAATGCCGATAAATTATCATTATCACCAACTTTAATTTCGGCTGTCGCAACGGCATCATTTTCATTGATAACAGGAATAATACGGTTATCCAATAACGCTTGTAATGTGTCGCGTGCATTCAAAAAACGTTCGCGATCTTCAATATCAGCTCGGGTCAATAACATCTGACCAATATGAATACCATAAATGGAAAACAACCGTTCCCAAAGTTGGATCAGATGGCTTTGCCCAACCGCCGCGAGTAATTGTTTCGAAGCAATTGTTTCAGGTAATGTTGGATAACCTAAATGCGCTCGACCAGCAGTAATTGCACCCGAAGTGACAATGATAATGTGGTGACCTTTTTCATGCTGCTGTGCGCATTGTCGCACTAATTCAACAATACGAGCCTGATCCAAACAACGCGATCCACCCGTTAATACACTTGTTCCTAATTTTATCACCAAAGTTTGGCTATTGTTCATCATGCTTCTGCCATTAACTCTCTATAACAATAAATATTTATGTATAAGAATTTCAAAAATAATTTAATGTATAAGAATTTCAAAAATAATTTAACGAAAAATTAACATTAATTATTAAGCAGCATAACGGGTATCAAACGTGATTTTTTTCTTTTTGAGGCGAGAGAAAGATTTGTCAATAAGCGGTAATGATGTTTTTATGAACAATATGAGTTAACTTTGTACAATTGAGTGGATTTTAAGTAGATCTCCCCTTACCCCAAAAAGGGGACGTAACGCATTCGAGCAATCTCTAAAGCATGATCGACTAATTGAGCTATCCTCAATCCTTCGATAAAACGAGAAAATTTCATCCTGCCACCACAAAGAATGCAACTAAACGGATCGACTCCTAAAACCGCTGGCTTAGCAGGGTAAAAGTCATCGAACGTTTTCTTTTGAATGCCGATTGTCCCACTGCTTTTCTAACAATATCGAGTAATTTTCCCACCACTCGATTTGCCAAAAACCAAAATAACGGATCATCCGAAAATGTTTCTCGGGGATCTGTTTGATAAGCCGTAAAATTAATTCTTTCTGGGTTAAATCTAAATTTTTATAATGACCGGTATTATGGTCGAAAAACCGCAACGTAATGCGACTTCCTCCATCATAATGCGCTAGCCTTGCGCCAGAGACTGGCGGTTTCTTCAGGTAACGCCCAATATACTTTGCTGTTTTTTGGGCATTGGATGTCGGGTCGGCAAAATAAACATGCCAATAATCTTTACCTTCAGCATTTTTCCCTGCATTCAGAATAAACCGCTTCCACTCATCATAATCTCTTATGTGCTGTAAACTTTCAGGTAGGTAAATTTTCCCCCAGACAGAAAGAAGATATTGTCGAATATTCCACATCCAACGTTTTCTGACTTTAGCGAGGTCAAATTGCATCGACTTCCATTTTTCATTTTGATTGATGCCGCCCATTGTCCATGAGAGATGAATATGCGTGTTCCAGTTTAGTTTTCTCCCATAGGTATGTAGCGCACCAAAAATACCCATTGTTAATCCCCGTTTTTTTGCTGCATAAAGTAAATTGTCCGCAGCAAACGGGAACAGTTTCCCTAGTAACCATCGATTCAATTCAAAGAGAAGCCAAAGACTATCCGGCATCGTAAACGTACCATGTTGCCATTCGACATCCGGTAAACGCATTATATTTGTGTCTATCCAAGTATCCGTGGCTTTTGTTCCACAGGATGGACAACCTCGTCCCTTGCAGGTAAAACAAACTAACTTCTGATGAGCACAATCTTCATTTTCACAACAGTATTGACGGAACCCCATCATCGTTGTGCCACAGGCTAACATTTTTGTTACCACCTCGATTTCAATATCTCTCAGTTGGGTAGTTTCCATGATCGCCGCCCATGCATTATTCCGCTCAAAAAGCAATTTTAACGGTTTGGGTTGAAAATCAGCTCTCATCGGGAAGTTAACTCACGGAAAAAAGAAACGAAATTAGCCATTTAACGATTAATAACTGTCATGTTTTAGGGTGAAAAAATAATCAATTTTAACGTTGCAGGATTATTTAACCAAATCTTATTTAACTAACCGACAAAACACGCTATAAAACGTCCTGTATCACTTTTTATGAAGAGATATACGATGGGTAATAGGGAATGATAGGTTTTTTTATTTGATAGCCTTAAAATCAATTACAGGCGGTTTTTTTTATGTCTGTACTTACTGGTTATCGATTTGCAGCCGTAGGCTGATTCGTTCCCAAGTAAGAAGCGTTATGCCAACTGACATAACGCAATTTTAATGAAAAGTTAATTTTACAATAGTTGCCAACAATATAAGCTATATATTAATTGCAACCATTTTGGGGCAAGGGGTTAATGTTAATTCCAATGTATTAAGTGAATCACCTAAACGTTTGTGGAATTCTTGCAATGTCTCTTCAAGCGACTTGATAATATTTGATTTATTAATTTCGATCTGCTGCCAATTACCCGCTTTATCAAACATACCTAATTTATAATGATATACAAATCCGTCAAGTTCTCGTCTTAATTCCAACCACCATCCCCAAAATTCACGCTTTTCTGGAGCAGTCTTTGCATTAACACAAATAGCAAGGCAGTCGAAAAAAAAGAGATCATCCTGACATTGAGATTCGCGGAGATAAGGTCCTAACCTGGTAAAATGCTTCAATAATTTACTTTTAGAATAATTTGAAGTTAAAGCCATAATAAGGATCTCCTTGTTGTTAAGCTACCTTTTTAGCAAATAAGAAAAAATAATCACGTAATCACAACGATTATTCAATTTTGCTTTTCAGCCAACTCACTACTGTAGAAAGTGACTGATGAAAATTTTGATACAACGGCTTGGTTGGTAAAGTCAATAACTTACCGTCAATGGACGAACGTACGACAAGTAGTGCGTCTTCTTTAGGACTAAAAATATCATTTTGCCAGTTGACAGCCATAAACGGTACAGAACAGCGACGCCCTAATAATCCCTGTTTTTTTAGCGAATAACAACTTAGTTCTGAACGTAAAACAGCTTCATCTACCTGATAGAAACCTAATCGACTGGCAAAGAGGTCAATATTCATTACCGGTATTTGATCCTGATATTTTTGTTCAGTAAGCAAGCTGTGGACGATGGGCCCTAAAACTGCAACGCCTTTTAAGCGTTTGGGTTCTAAATAAGCTAAGCGAAGTGCAATATTGGCACCAAAACGCAAACCAATTACACCTATTCGAGTATGATCGATCCATGGAATATTGGCCAATTGATTAAGTACCTGTTGATGCAGCGCGCTAGTATCCTGAGAAAGTTTATATTTAATAGAATAGCCAATTGATGGCATATCCAGAGTTAACATAGCAAAACCTTGCGGGGCCAGATAGTTGTTGAAAAGGCGGTAATAATCTAGTTGTAAACTATCTAATGTGCCACAAACTAAAATCGTGGGACACGGGCCTTGGCTGGTATCCGGTAAATGTAAAAAACCAATCACCTCTTTTTTACCATCCGCTATTTTGAAAGAAATTTTTTTCAGTCGAAAATCGGTCAATTGCGCTGCATTTTCATAAGCTTTATTAGCTAATAACACCGCTTGTTCGGCAAGATTATCACCTTTAAGATGAGGATATGCGGCAATACTATATAAATTAGCTGCCCGTAACCAAGCTTGGCTTGCTGCTATTTTTGTTGGCAATTCAAGTGCTTTTTTCTGCCAGCCCATCGCTTGTTGTGACCACTCATAAGCCCAATTTCCTGGCTGGTAACCAATTATGGTATCGAGTAAGTTATCAAAACTTCGAATACGATTATTTGCCGCAATACGACTTAATACTGCTTCAATCTCCAGCCCATCGTTGCCACGCCAAATCCATATTAGCCGGTTAAGCATACGATACCAACTAACATAACTCGTCCCTTCGAATGTTGAGCTATGCTTCAATAAATGCGTTTTAGGCACGCTATAAGTCACCAGAACAGAGGTCTCAGTTTGTTTCAGTTTTGATTTAGGCTTAAACAGCTTTTCTGACAGATTTTTTTCACTCATATTGACTTTATTCAGTTAAAAACTTTAGCAATGAAAAAGGGATGCGATTAGCATCCCTATATCATATACTTTATTTCACGAATCAAAGCGAAATAAATAAAATAATTATTATTGTTCACAAAGCGGCTTAATAAAAACCTCTTTTTCCATATCCCAAGGTTGTTCTATCCAGGTATTTTGCGGTATATCAATAACATAATTATCAACTAATGGACGCCCAGCGGGTTTCGCAAAAATAGTCACAAAATAGCCTTTGGGATACATATCCCTGATAGCTTGCGCTGTCCCGCCAGTATCGACCAAATCGTCGACCACAATATAACCTTCACCATCGCCGTCCATTCGCTTAATAACCTTAAGTTCTCTCTGGTTATTATGGTCGTAACTTGAAATACAGACCGTATCAATATGGCGTAGACCCAATTCACGAGCAACAATAGCACTTGGAACAAGTCCACCGCGGCTAACCGCAATAATGCCTTTCCATTGCTTGGCTGGTAGTAAGCGTTGTGCCAAAGTACGGGCATGCATTTGCAACATATCCCATGTTACGATGTATTTTTCACTCATAAAATTCTGATCCCAACGACTAGAGACAATTTTAGAAAAGCATATTAGTGGAGAAAATATTGCGCGAGATTATAGTGATTTGTAATAACAAAAACCAGAAATTAATTAATATTATCACAATTAACTAAAGGAATAGATGTTAGAAGGTGATATTCTGAATTAATAAAATAAATAATATTTACCAAGACTGCGGAATTAATTAGCAATCTTAATAATAAGGGTAGTAATAGGAGATAAAACGTGTCTGAACTTTCACAGCTTTCACCACAGCCGCTTTGGAATATTTTTGCACAAATTTGTGCAATTCCTCATCCATCTGGACATGAAGAAGCACTTGCTTCCTATATTATTCAATGGGCGGAGAGCAAAAAATTTAGCGTTGAACGCGATAAAGTCGGTAATATTCTTATTCGCAAACCGGCAACCACCGGCTTGGAGAATCTTCGACCTGTCGTGCTTCAAGCCCATTTGGATATGGTGCCACAAAAAAACAGTGATACTCAGCACGATTTTACTCAGGATCCTATCCGTCCTTACGTAGATAATGAATGGGTGAAAGCGCAAGGTACCACATTAGGAGCAGATAATGGCATTGGTATGGCCTCTGCTTTAGCTGTACTGGATGATGAACATGTTAAACATGGACCAATAGAGGTTTTACTCACCATGACGGAAGAAACCGGCATGGTTGGTGCTTTTGGCATACAGCCAAATTGGCTACAAGCAGATATTCTGATCAATACCGATTCCGAAGAAGAAGGCGAAATCTACATGGGTTGTGCCGGCGGCGTTGATTTTACCACCACCTTTAAATTGGCAAGAGAAGCCATTCCAGCTGATCATATAATCTTCAAAATAACACTTAAAGGGTTAACCGGTGGTCACTCGGGTGGTGATATTCATTTAGGATTAGCTAATGCGAATAAACTATTGGCGCGTTTTCTAGCAGGTCATGCCAGTGAATTACAATTAAAGCTCATTCATATTCAAGGGGGTAGCTTACGTAATGCGATCCCTCGTGAGAGTGAAGCAATTTTTGCAGTGCCCATATCAGCAGCAGCTAATTTAGAAACTAGTAAAAATCACTATCTAGCGATGCTAAGATCTGAATTTGCCGCGCTTGAAAAAAACTTAGTCATTACGCTTGATGAGACAACAACAGAATTATTTGCGCTAACCGCAGATTGTCAATCTCGCTTATTACATTTTCTCAATGCTGCGCCTAACGGTGTCATTCGGATGAGCGACGACATCAAAGAGGTTGTTGAAACTTCACTCAATATCGGCGTTGTTAATATGGATGAAAAAAAGGCCGAAATTACTTTTTTAATTCGCTCATTAATTGAAACGGGCAAAGATTATGTTGTTAACATGTTGACATCATTATCGATGCTTGCCGATGCGGAATGTGAACATAAAGGCAGTTATCCTGGCTGGAAACCAGATCCGAAATCGCCAGTCATGGCACTTGCTAGCGATATCTATCAGCAACTATTTGGCAAAACACCTAAGATCATGGTGATCCATGCTGGTTTAGAATGTGGGCTATTTAAAAAACCTTATCCTCAAATGGATATGGTTTCCATTGGGCCAACGATATATGGCGCCCACTCACCCGACGAGCGAGCTAACATTAAAAGTGTCGAGAAATACTGGCAACTATTAACATCAGTACTTAAATCAATACCTGAAAAAGGTTAATAATTGTAGCAGGCTAAACTAGCCTGCTTTTCACCAGTTCAGTATTAACTGCTTTTCTATCTGTGGATTTTGTAAAGTTATATGTAGACCTACTAATCTAACACCGCGATCTGCTCGCCTCTGTTGCCAAATTTGCTGTGCTATTTGGATAAGATCACCTTTACTTAAAATCGGATAACTATGCTCTTGAGTCGTTAACTGAAAATCGGTAAATTTCATCTTAACGCCTTGACTTGCAATGCTAAGCTCCGGTTTAATTTTTGCTAATCGAGTCTCAAGTTCTGGATAAAGTCGTTCAATAATTTTCATACAGTCATCCCATTGATAAATATCCTTAGCAACAGTACGCTCTACCCCAACTGATTTAGGTAAACGCTCACTATTAATGTTACGTGGATCTACGCCATGACTAAGATCCCATAAAATTTGACCAAACTTACCTAATTCTTTCACTAATGTAATCAAATCAAATTGTTGAATATCGCCACAGGTCTCCAATCCCATTTTTTGCAACCGCTGTGCCGTAACCTTACCGACACCAGGAATTTTTCTTAATGGTAATGGATAAATAAAATTGGCCACTTGATCAGGCGTAATAACATATTGCCCATTAGGTTTATTCATATCGGAAGCAATTTTAGCGAGAAATTTGACCGGTGCGATACCCGCTGATGCCGTAAGCGATAATTGATTAAAAATGCGCTGTCTAATCGCATTAGCTATCAAGGTTGCGGAACCGTGATAATGGGGACTATTTGTCACATCAAGATAAGCTTCATCTAAAGAAATAGGCTCAACCAATTGCGTAAAATCGAGCAGAATTTGCCGTATCTGCCATGATATTTCTTTATATAAAGACATACGGCCAGGGATAATTCTCAATTGTGGGCAATGTTTAAGTGCTAAAGCTGTAGACATTGCACTATGCACACCATAACGTCGAGCCATATAATTAGCTGTACAAATTACCCCACGTCGATCCGCTCTACCGCCAATCGCTAGCGGAATATTGCGCAAAGAAGGATTGTCACGCATTTCTATAGCTGCATAAAAGCAATCCATATCAATATGGATAATTTTGCACACAACCTTCTCCCAATAATACTGTTTAAATAAACAGTATAGTGATGATTTTATTAATCGTAAATAAAAAATTTTAAAGAAAATAACAACTCAATAATAGGATTATGGCCATAAAATATTTTATTAAAATAATGTATTACTTTTTTAATATACTAAATAAATTTTGTTGCTAAAAAGAGCGGTAACCTGTTTGAGATAATTGATAAGGATTGCCTGCGGCATATTTTAATATACAATTTTTAGTATTAATACTAATTGTCAATAAAGTTTCCCAACGCTCGGTATCAGGTTGCGAACTATCAGGTAAAAAACAAATTGGTGACTGCTCACCTTCGGGACCACACATTGCCGCAGCAGACTCTATAATGCCTTTATTTTTCATATCACTAGCGACTATTTTAAGATGCTCATAACGTTTATAAGTAGTATCATCAGTAGTGCGTTCCCCCGAAACTAATTCAGATGCCAGAAAATGATTAGTATGTAGTAACCAATCATTTTGTTGCGGATAAATGATCGCTGTCCGAAATGGGCTTAACTCAATACTTACCGCTCTGCATCTTTCAGCACGATGGGAAAATATACTTAATACTGACGATGCACTCACTTGCGCAGAAAATGCTAAAGCGATAGCCTCTTCTATGGTTGTTGCTTCTTCTAATATTCGGCGAGCTACTGCATGTACAGGCACTCCACCAGAATCATTGTCGCTTATATGATGTAAGATATTAAAATGTAATCCTAATCCAGCGCTATTAACACCAATTTTACCTAACATGCCAAATTCGGTAAAAAGCTTAAATCGCATTCCTTTTTTATTCTGCAATTCAGTCATTAATCCGCAAGGTGCTAAAACGTCATGCCAATCCCAAGTTTGTATAGTTTGTGGCATATTAATATCAGGAGCTGCATAAATTGCGGTAGAGCATTCACCTAAATATGATGTTGCTTTGGTTGATAAAATTTCAGTTCGTGCATTGAGACTTGCCAAATACCAAACGGGAAGATCTGCGCCAAGAGCCGTTGCTTCAATTTCACTTGCCAAATCTGGACACCAATATTCCAAGGCAGATAAGCTATTCTCGCCAATTTTTCTCACCTGATCGCCAGTTATGCCAATACGAGAAAAAAAATCTAAATATAGCATTACAATCTGTTTTATTTGTGTTGCCCAACATTCTCCAATCTGTTTACCACGACAAAAAGGATCCTTTTCTGCATTATTAAAGGTATAAATTTTCATAATTAACAGCCTTATTTAATTAATAATACAAAATAAATAATAATATTTACTATTATTTATTTAATTTAACTAATTCAACAATACTATTTTACTATAATATACAACTCAATAAGTCCATCTAAAACACTATAATTCTAATGTCCTATTTTATATTAAGCTATAGACATTATCATTATTAATAAAATTAAATCATTTTAAATTAAAAATAATAGATGATAAAATATATTTATTTTAATTATTTCCTCTATTATATTAAGAAATAATTTATCATGATAAACTTTAATAAGCTCACAAATTGAAATAATAAAAACCTTTTAATACAATAATATATAAAAACTATATTACAAGTTAAGATATATTAATATAATCTAATTTTAAAATAAAGATTGGACAGTCTATCTTTACTATTTTTTAAATAATATATAGTATTTAAATTTCATCTGACGGGATAAAAAATTTATTGTGGAAATTTATTATTAGAAGCATAAAAACACTTTTAAACAATATGTTATTTTCATTTAAGAATATAAAAATTATCTGACAAGAAAATATTATTTAAGCTTTAATTATAATTAAGAAATAAATGATTTTATAACTAATATAACGTAAAGTTATATCATTAAATTTACGATAAAAAATAATAAAAATCTGCTATATTAATTTATATTTAATCTTCTACTTTAATAATAAAATTAATTTATAATATTTTTCATACACACAACTTATGGAGAAAATAATGCATAAAAGTATGACAGCTGTACTGCTTTTGCTCTGTTCAGTTACTGCCTTAGCAAATTCACCGAAAATCGTTGCATATCGTGGAGGAACTGCCGATGCGCCAGAAAATACCATTTATGCCATTGATCAGGCATTGAAAAACGGCGCCGATAAAATATGGATCACCTTACAACTTTCCAGTGATAAAGTCCCCGTATTATATCGTCCATCTGATTTAAATACATTAACCAATAGAAGTGGCCCGGTTTCCTCTTACTCTGCGTAGCAGCTTATAAAGGCTGATGCCGGCTACCGTTTCGGTTCCCGTCATAACCATCTTTATTGTAATAAAGGAATAGTCATTCCGACCTTGAAGCAAGTACTGCAACAGTTTCCAGCGACCGATTTCTATATCGATCTAAAATCTCCCGATGCCGATCCTTACGAACAAGCAAAAGCAATTGAAAAAGTGTTAAAAGAAGAAAAAGCGTTTCGACGTACTCGCTTTTATTCCACCAACCAAGCTTTCTTGAATGCTTTATCTGATCATGTACAACGTTTTGAAAGTCGTGATGAAACGCGTGATATTCTGGCAAATATTACCATGAATCATCATTGTTTGATTGATAAAAAAGTTAATACTCAGCGCTGGTATGGACTGGAACTGCGACGTAAAGTAGAAGTTGTGGAAAAATATACTCTTGGTGAAGCTCGCTCATCCTCAGATTTAGTTTGGGATCATGAAGCAATGAAATGTTTCCGCGCCAGCGGTGGTGCACATATCGTTTTATTTGGTATAAAAGATGAAGCTGATTATAAACTGGCTAAAGAGCTAGATGCAGATGAAGTTATGGTCGATTCACCTAAATATTTTAAAGATATAAGATAATAAAAAAATCAAAATATTAATAATCTTGTTATTACTATTAATAACGAGATTTTTTATTAAATAATACGGTTGTTAATCTGCTGATGCTTTTGACGCTTTTCCATTGCTATACGTTTCTTGCGAAGCTCACATGGCTGCGGGCAATCACAAACTTTTTCAATGCCTATATTACTTAATCCACCACAACTTCCTTGAAGTTGCTTGCGTTTAATAATATAGCCAAGTGACATAGCAATAAAAGCAAGCAGGAAAAAAACCAAAGTAGCGATAAATATTTTTAACATAATGACTCCGCTACATTTTTTTTACTAAATAAGGTTTAAATGCTGAACTATAACGTTCTTCGAAACCTTTATTAGTCGTAACGACCATGAAAACCGGTAAATTTAAACGTTCAGCTAACTCCATTCCTTTTTCAGCCCCTAACACATTGAGGCCAGTAGATAAACCATCTGCCATCATGCAAGTCGGAGCGATAACAGTAATAGAAATCAAATTATGAATAATCGGTCTACCGGTCTTCGGATCAATAGTATGTGAATAATAAACTCCATCTTGTTCAAAATAATTACGATAGTCACCAGAGGTAGCAACTGACATATTTCCAGGTTCAATAATTTCTTGTACCGACTGTTCTAGCCCTTTATCCGAAGGTTTTTCAATCGCAATACGCCACGCTACACCTTTACCGTTATGGCCTTTGGTGCGGACTTCACCACCAATGTCGACCATATAATTATCAATATTTTGTGACTCTAAATATTCTGCTATAACATCAACGCCGTAACCCTTAGCGATAGCTGACAGATCTATATAGAGCTGAGGTATTTTTTTTATCAGGCTATTACCTCTAATCGCAAGTTTATCAATACCAATCCATTGCCGGCGCAACTGCAGCGTCTCTTTCGGTGGTGCTTTGGTTATCCTTCCTTCCGGGCCAAATCCCCATAAATTAACTAATGGTCCGATAGTAATATCGAGCGCACCATTGGTTAATTTATTAATATGAATCGCTTCTTTAATCACTGTCATCATGGCTAACGAAACAGGAAATGGCGTATTTACATGTTGAAATTGATTAAATTGGCTTAATTCAGATTTAGGGCGGTAAGTTGACATTTGATTGTTAACTTCTTCTAAACGGCTATCAATATCGTCACGCAATGTTTCCCAAAAAGGATGAGATGATTCACTAACATACTTAACAACATAGTAAGTTCCCATCGTTTGCCCTTGAATACACTTTTGCTCTGTCTCAAAACAACCACAAAGCATGAAAATAGTAGATAAAGTAATAATCCAATTGAATAATTTATTTTTTAGCATAAAATTTTTTTAAGCATATTAAGTCCACATTAACTCAATGATGACACAAAAAGTTAAAATACCGGAAACAATCAACCACCAAAATCATCTAATAAAATATTTTCATCTTCAACACCTAAATCTTTAAGCATCTTAATAACTGCGGCGTTCATCACAGGAGGACCACACATATAAAACTCACAATCCTCTGGCGCTGGATGATCTTTCAAATAGTTTTCATATAAAACGTTATGAATAAAACCAGTATACCCTTGCCAGTTATCTTCAGGTATTGCATCTGATAGCGCAACATGCCAGGTAAAATTTTCATTATCAGCAGCTAATTGATCAAAATCTTCAACATAAAATAATTCACGTTTTGAACGAGCCCCATACCAAAAGCTGATTTTTCGTTTAGATTTTAAACGCTTTAATTGATCAAAAATATGTGACCGCATTGGTGCCATACCCGCACCACCACCAATAAAAATCATTTCCGCATTGGTTTCTTTAGCAAAAAACTCACCAAATGGCCCAGAAATAGTGACTTTGTTGCCTGGTTTTAATGACCAAATGTATGAAGACATAATACCCGGAGGTAAATCGGCAGCTTTCGGCGGAGGTGTTGCTATCCTGACATTTAGCATGATTATCCCATGCTCTTCTGGATAATTTGCCATCGAATAAGCTCTTACTGTCTGCTGTTTTACTTCAGAGAGATAACGAAATAAATTGAATTTATCCCAATCTTCACGATACTCATCAGGTACATCAAAATCAGTATAAGAAACTTTATGTGGAGGACATTCGATCTGAATAAAGCCACCTGCCCGAAATGGGACAACTTCTCCTGTTGGAATTTTCAATTTTAATTCTTTAATGAAAGTCGCTTTATTTTCATTCGAAATAACTTCACATTCCCATTTTTTTACACCAAAAATTTCCTCAGGTAATTCGATTTCCAGATCCTGTTTTACATTAACCTGGCAAGCCAAACGACATCCAGCTCTAGCTTCACGCTTATTAATATGGGCAAGTTCAGTCGGCAGGATATCACCGCCACCATGCTTGATTGTCACCCGACATTGGCCACAAGAACCACCGCCACCACAGGCAGATGAAACAAAAATTCCCTGATTGGACAACATATTTAATAGCTTGTCACCTGCAGGCGCAGCAAAACTCTTTTCAGGATCACCATTAACTTCAATTTTTACATCCCCTGTGTTTACTAACTTAGATTTGGCAAATAAAATCATTGCCGTTAGAATTAACACAATTAGGGTAAACATTACTACACCAAGAATAATAATATCCATGAATTATTTTCACCCTTATAACTGTACACCGGAAAAAGACATAAAACCCAATGCCATCAAACCAGTAGTGACAAAGGTGATCCCTAAACCTTTTAAACCCGATGGGATATCTGCATATTTCATTTTCTCACGAATAGATGCCAATAAAACAATGGCCAGCATCCATCCCAATCCTGAACCAAATCCATAAACAATAGATTCACTAAAATTATATTCGCGCTGAGCCATAAATGAGACACCACCAAAAATCGCACAATTAACGGTTATTAGTGGTAGAAAAATACCTAATGCGTTATAAAGGGCGGGAAAATAACGATCCAAAATCATTTCTAGAATTTGTACTAATGCGGCAATTACACCGATAAAAGTAATGAAATTTAAGAAACTTAAATCAACGCCTTCTATCAGGGCACCATCACGTAGAATGAAATTATAAACTAAATTATTCGCAGGTACTGAAATACCCAGAACAACAGTAACTGCAATTCCTAATCCAAAGGCTGTTTTGACATTTTTAGAAACCGCCAAAAATGTACACATCCCCAGAAAAAAGGCAAGAGCCATGTTTTCAATAAACACAGCTCGAACAAACAAGCTGATATAATGTTCCATTGCGTCAGTTACTCCTTTTCAACCTGTGAAGGTTTCAATGTGCGCAGTCCCCAAATCAACATACCTATGATGAAAAACGCGCTTGGTGCAAGCAGGAACAAGCCATTTGGCTGATACCAACCACCATTCTGAACCGATTGCAGAATAGTAATACCGAATAGTTTACCTGAACCAAATAGTTCTCTTAGAAAACCAACTAAAATTAAAATAGCACCATATCCCAAACCATTACCAATACCATCCATAAAACTTTCAATTGGTGGTGATTTCATTGCATAAGCTTCAGCACGTCCCATGACGATACAATTAGTAATAATTAAACCGACAAATACTGAAAGTTGCTTAGAAACTTCATAAGCGTAAGCGCGCAGGATTTGATCTACAACGATAACTAAAGAAGCTATGATTGTCATTTGAGCAATAATTCGCACACTATTAGGAATATAATGACGGATCAATGAGATAAAAAAACTAGAAAAACCAGTGACTAAAGTCACAGCAATGGCCATCACAAGGGCGGTTTCTAATTTAGTCGTTACCGCCAAAGCCGAACAAACACCTAGAACTTGCAATGCAATAGGATTGTTATCCAATAAAGGTCCAATTAGCACTCGTTTAATCTCTTTACTATCAGCCATGATTTAACTCTCCTTTGCGTACTTTATTCAGGAATGGGCCAAAACCATTATTACCCAACCAGAAATCAAACATATTCTGGATACCGTTTGATGTCAGTGTTGCCCCTGATAGGCCATCGATACTAGAGGGACCATCTAATGCTCCACCACGCACAATTTTTATCGCCGGTTTCCCTTGTTGATTATAAAGTTTTTTACCAATCCATTGGGCACGCCATTGTAAATTATCTACCTCTCCACCTAGACCTGGCGTTTCACCATGAGAATAATAAGTTATACCTCGTGATGTCGTTCCATCTATATCAACAGCGATAAAAGCATACATTACCGACCATAAACCAGAACCATAAACCGGTAATACCAGTGCGATGGTTTTTCCATTATCATCGTTGACTAAATAAATTTCTGCCGAGTTGGCTCTATAACGGATCTTAGCAACATCCTGTTCAGGAGATAATGCAATTCGGGTTTCATCATTACGTAGCTGACTATTAAGATCGAAGTTGCCATTACTATTTGATATTTCAGTTGTGTTGAAATTCAAAATCTTAGCGCTAATACGAGTATTATAAAGAGATTGTATCTCTTCAGCTGACATTTTTGGTTTGAGTAAACCAGCAACATCAAGAATATTACGTTGCTTATCTAATAATATTTGCGCTTGCTGTTTAGATTTCAAACCTACCGCTGCACCAGATACAACTACTGAACACACTAAACACAGAATAAATACCACAAGAAATGTTCTGCCGATGCTATCTTTTGGATTTTTTATTTTATTGTTAGCCACGGGCTTTTCTCCGTTTAATATTTGCCTGAACTACCAGATAATCAAACAGAGGCGCAAATAAGTTAGCAAACAAAATTGCCAACATCATCCCTTCCGGATAAGCAGGATTAATGACTCTGATGAGAACACACATTACACCGATCAATATTCCGTATGCCCATTTACCTTTGTTGGTAAAAGAAGCCGAAACAGGATCAGTCGCCATAAACATCATGCCAAAAGCAAAACCGCCTAGTACCAAATGCCAGTACCAAGGCATCGCAAATAAAGGATTAGTCATTGATCCAATAACATTAAATAGATAAGACATTACCATCATGCCTATCATTACACCGGCAACGATACGCCATGAAGCTATTCGGCAAAAAATAATCAATGCTCCACCGATTAAGATCATTAATGTTGAAACTTCACCAATTGAGCCTGGAATATTGCCCAAAAAAGCATCCATCCAGGTAACAGGCTGATGTGTCAAATTATTTATTAGTGCATGATCTCCGCCCCTAGCCCATTGTGATAATGGCGTAGCGCCAGAATAACCATCTGTGGCAGTCCAAACTAAATCACCTGAAATTTGCGCAGGATAAGCAAAAAATAGAAATGCACGCCCAGCTAATGCTGGATTTAAAAAATTACGCCCAGTACCACCAAAAATTTCTTTCGCCACAACAATACCAAACGTAATACCTAATGCCGCCTGCCAAAGCGGTATAGTAGGCGGCACAATCAGGGCAAATAGAATAGAAGAGACAAAAAAACCTTCGTTGATTTCATGACCACGGAGCAGCGAAAATAATACTTCCCAAAAACCACCAACCAAAAAAACAACCATATAGATAGGTAAAAAATATACCGACCCAAGCAATATTTTACTTACCCAGCCTGCCTCTGGTGTTAATGAAGCACCCAAAAATTGAGCAACTCTATAGTGCCAATCAGAAACAAGGATCTTTTGCAACTCAGCTTCAGTATGTAATTGATAAAGAGCTGGGATCGCTTGTGCACCGACATTATACATGCCCCAAAACATGGCTGGAAAAACCGACAGCCAGACTAAAATCATCATTCGTTTTAGGTCAATACTATCACGAACATGGGAACTCCCATGTCTGATGGTTCCCGGAGTATAAAAAATAGTTGCCACAGCTTCATAGAGCACATAGTATTTTTCTAGTTTTCCACCGGGTTCAAAATGACGTTCATACTTTTCAAATAAATTTTTTAAGCCCATGTAGTTAACCTTCTTGCTCAATTCTGGCCAATACCTCACGTAGTACAGGACCATACTCATATTTGGCTGGGCATACATAGGTGCACAGCTCCAAATCTTCTTCATCCAGTTCCAAACAACCAAGTTGCTGTGAGCTGGCTAAATCACCAACAAGCAGATCTCGTAATAAATGAGTGATCATAATATCAAGTGGCATAATACGTTCATAATTACCAATAGGAACCATAGAACGTTCACTACCATTGGTCGTGGTGGTGAAATTAAACTGTTTATTTTTCAGGAAATGGCCAAGTGTTGTACGGGTGATAGTAAACTTATTTATTCCAGGCGCAATCCAGCCAAATAACTCTTTTTCACGTCCTTCACTCAATACCGAAACTTGATTATGGAATCTTCCCAAATAACCCCGAGTATCATCACATTTATTGCCCCACAAGATTGACCCTGAAATAATCCTATTTTCACCTATTTTTAGTTCACCATCAGTTAACTCATAGAGATCAGCGCCTAAACAAGTACGAACTAAACGTGGCTTTTTAACTTGAGGCCCAGCAAGTGAGATAACGCGATCCGAATAAAGATGACCCGTTGTAAAAAGTTTACCAATCGCAATCACATCTTGATAATTTAAATGCCAAACAGTTTTCTCTATACTTACCGGCTCTAGAAAATGGATATGGGTACCGACTAACCCTACAGGATGTGGTCCAATAAATTGCTTATAAATAATTTTTTCATTATCAGTTAACTTGACTAAGTTGCCGTTTCCATGGCATACATAAATTTTTCCTTCTGTTAATTTAGTCAATACTTTCAAACCATTATTGAAAGCCGTTTCCTCCGCTGCAATAATCAACAAGGGATCAGCCGCCAGTGGACGCGTATCCATCGCAGTAACAAAAATTGCTTTTGGGCTAGTACCTGGCACTGGAGTATGGCTAAAAGGACGCGTTCGCAATGCTGTCCACAAACCTGACTGAAGTAAGTTAGCTTCTACTTGTTGATACGTTAATGTATCGATTTGATTATTATCATAGCGGTTAAATACGATTTGCTCATCGCCATTAATTTCAATAACAATAGATTGAAGAACTCGGCGCTCACCTCGATTGATTTTTATGATAGTGCCAAAAGCCGGGCTGGTGAAAAATACGCCTGGATTTTTCTTATCTTCGAAAAGAATTTGCCCCTTTTTAACTTGCTCACCTTCCTTCACCAACATTGAAGGACGCATCCCTATATACTCTTCACCCAATACTGCTACATGATGAATAACAGGGCCATCCTCTACTACTTGAGCGGGCACTCCTGCAATCGGGAGGTCGAGTCCTTTTTTAATTTTAATCATAAGAATTGCACAAGTTTATCAGTTAAACCCTAAGCTAACGATTTCAAATGAAATCAGATAGCAACCAATAATCAAAAGGCTGTTGAATAATTGAAACAAGCCAGCTAATGAATATCCACTAATTAATTACAATTTACCTATTATTTTAACGCAGATGATTTTATCAGTTCCCTCGCTTTCTGTCTGATAGAACAAGTGATTTAGTTCAAGCAAATAAGAATAAATTTTTTAATATATTGAGAACACTTCGCAAAAAACGATTATTTAAATCATTTTTTTCGAAGAATGTCGGAATTTTTGCCAAAATAAGTCAAAAATGACAGGAGACAAAATTATTAATTTTTAATATAAAAAACTACAATACAAATATATGATTAATATTTGTGTATTTTTTTTGTACAATACATCACTTTTGTATGGAAGCTTATGAAACTCTCTTTTTTTATTAGCATAGGGATCTTTTCCCTGTCATTTTTTATCAATAATAGCTACTCAGCGACAAAGCTATATTACCCATTAGATAGCAGTAATAACGGCAAAAAATATTTAAATAATTCAATATTTATTCAAATTTTCAAAGAAGAAAGAGTGCTAGAACTCTATACTAAAAATGAAAAAGGCTTATTTTCACTATTTAAAAGTTATCCAATCTGTAATTTCTCTGGTGGATTAGGACCTAAGAAAAGACAAGGTGACTTAAAGAGTCCAGAAGGGTTTTATCGCATCACACGCTCACAATTAAAACCTGATAGCAAATATTATCGCGCTTTTAATTTAGGTTTTCCCAATAAATACGACCAGGCTCATGGCTATACTGGCGCTTATTTGATGGTACATGGTGGCTGTAAATCAATTGGCTGCTACGCGATGACTGATCGCTATATAAATGAAATCTATCGTTATGTGGAAAATGCATTACAAAATGGTCAATATGAAATACAGGTCAATATATATCCATTTAAAATGACTTCTAACAATATGAATCGCCATCGTAATTCACGTTACTATACCTTCTGGCGACAACTGCAACCCGCGTATGAATATTTTACTAAAACAAGTCGATTGCCAGTAATTAATATTCAGCAAGGACAATACTTAGTAAACAAATTTCCTAACCATCAATCATCGCCAGCTACAGCAGATGAAAGGCTACAATATGCGCTTACCAAAATGGAATAAAACAAAACTTCCCGGCTGAATTCGGTGCCAACTCTCATTACCAGTTAAAGGCTTGGTGGCAATCACTGAGACTATATCAGTTGTTTGTGTATGTTGCTGAAAATCGATTTCAATATCATTATCAAGCAATTTTGCCTTACCAAAAGGTGCTTTGCGGGTAAGCCAATGCAAATCAGTTGAGCAATAGGCCATCATATATTGTCCATCTGAAATCAACATATTAAGTACCCCCATCAATTTTAATTGATCAGCCAGTTTGGCAATAAACCGATATACAGTTAACCAGTTTGTCGGTTTTTTAGGGTATTTTTCTGCCAATTGATATAAAATCCAACAAAATACCCACTCACTATCCGTCTTTCCAATTGGCCGATAGTGTCCTACTGGTAATTTTTTATAACCCTCAAGTTGGCCGTTGTGTGCATAAGTCCAATTTCTGCCCCACAGTTCCCTGGTAAAAGGATGGGTATTTTCTAATAATACATCGCCCCGATTCGCCTGGCGAATATGCGCAATAACTGCCTCTGATTTAATCGGGTACTCTTGCACAAAGCGTGCAATAGGCGATTGATAACATGGCTTGGGTTCTTTAAATGTTCGGCAACCTCGACCTTCATAAAAAGTGATCCCCCAACCATCTTTGTTTGGCCCAGTCTGACCTCCTCGCGGGATAAGACCACTTAAACTAAAATTAATATCTGTCGGGACACTAGCACTCATACCAAGCAATTCACACATAATGCCTTCTTTATGTATGCCAGAATGAAATTTCCAAATCTAAGCATAATCACGCTAACTGATCACATTTCTACCCGACAATATTGCCTAGCAATGTTATTTCACCATTTCTTTTTCTATTAACTGAATTAAGATATGGATCACCTTAATATGAATTTCTTGGACCCGATCGGCATAACCAAAATGAGGTACTCTGATCTCAATATCAGCGGTTCCTGCCATTTTTCCGCCCTCTTTACCTGTCAATGTGATCACTTGCATCTTTTTAGCTCGTGCAGCCGCGATTGCCTTGATGATATTGCCAGAATTACCTGATGTTGAGAGTGCAAATAATATATCCCCTTCTTTACCGACAGCCTCTATATAACGGGAAAAAACATAGTCATAACCAAAATCATTACCAACGCAAGAGAGATGACTAACATCAGAAATCGCAATGGCTGGATAACCTGGACGATTTTCACGATAACGTCCGGTTAATTCTTCTGCAAAATGCATAGCATCACAGTGCGAGCCACCATTACCACAAGATAATACTTTTCCTCCCGCTTTAAAGGCGTTCGACAACATAATCGCAGCTTGTTCAATCGCTTCGATATTTTCTCGGTTATTAAGAAAATTGTTCAATGTCACCGCCGCTTCTTTTAATTCAGCACAAATAAGCTCCTGATACATCATTTTTACTCCTAATAAAATATTATTTTTTCAACAATCCCAGTGTAACGGATTAAACTTTATGAAAGAAGTATCAATACGACTTATCACAACCAAGTTAAGCTCAATAAATAATTTGTGAACTTCATTGTAATTAATATGTAAAAATATTGATAAATAAAATTACATAGATTAAAGATAAGAAAAACACAGATATGACCTCCGATGACTTAGCTTAATCATAATCAGGAGTACCATTATGGCTCTACTCACTATTTTTCTATTTATTGGTTTAATCGGAATTCTTTGCTATCACAAAACAAATCTACTATTTAGTAGCTTACTTATACTTGCTTATTGTTTAATTATGGCTAGTGCTGATTTATGGTATTTTTGGACATTATTGCTCGCAGCGGCGGTATTATTTCCATTAGTCTATCTCCCAGTACGTCGCTCATTCATTTCTAGCAAAGTCTTACAAATTTTTCAGAAAATTATCCCTTCCATGTCAAAAACCGAGAAAGAAGCCATCGAAGCGGGCACAACCTGGTGGGAAGGTGATCTGTTTCAAGGTATGCCTGATTGGGATAAATTACATAATTATCCAAAACCGCAATTAACAACTGAAGAACAAGCGTTTCTCAATGGCCCAGTTGTAGAAGCATGCCGTATGGCTAATGACTTCCAAATTAGCCATGAACTAGCCGATCTACCTACTGAATTATGGCAACATTTAAAACAACACCGTTTTTTCGCTATGATCATCAAAAAAGAGTATGGTGGCCTCGAATTTTCTGCCTATGCTCAAGCGCTAGTGTTACAAAAATTGGCCGGAGTTTCCGGCATATTAGCCATTACTGTAGGTGTGCCTAACTCATTAGGCCCAGGAGAACTTTTACAACATTATGGCACCGATGAACAAAAACAGTATTATCTTCCCAGACTTGCTAGCGGTGAAGAGATCCCCTGTTTTGCTTTAACAAGCCCTGAAGCCGGTTCTGATGCTGGAGCTATCCCTGACACTGGTGTTGTCTGTATGGGCGAATGGGAAAACCAACAGATATTAGGTATGCGTTTAAATTGGAATAAACGTTATATTACATTAGCGCCGATTGCTACGGTATTAGGGCTAGCATTTAAACTTTATGATCCAGACCATTTACTTGGCGATATAACCGATCTCGGCATTACCTGCGCACTAATCCCAACCAATGTTGCAGGAGTAGAAATTGGCCATCGCCATTTTCCTTTGAATATCCCTTTCCAAAATGGCCCTACGCGCGGTAAAGATATTTTTGTGCCGATTGATTATATTATTGGTGGTACCAAAATGGCTGGCCAAGGCTGGCGTATGTTAATGGAATGTCTTTCTATTGGTCGTGGCATCACGCTTCCATCTAACGCCACGGGTGGCTTAAAAAGTGTCGCGCTGGCAATCGGTGCGTACGCCTATATTCGCCGTCAATTCAAAGTATCTATTGGAAAAATGGAAGGTATTGAAGAACCGTTAGCACGGATCGCTGCTAATGCTTATTTAATGGATGCCGCTTCAACCTTAATTACGACGGCAATTATATCTGGCGAAAAACCAGCAGTCCTCTCTGCGATTGTCAAATATCACTGTACCCATCGAGGCCAAAGAGCCATTATTGATGCGATGGATATTGCTGGTGGTAAAGGAATTTGTCTAGGTCCCTCAAATTTTCTTGCTCGCTTTTATCAAGGAGCTCCTATTGCTATCACCGTTGAAGGTGCCAATATTTTAACACGCAGTATGATGATTTTTGGCCAAGGGGCTATTCGCTGTCATCCTTATATTTTGCATGAAATAGCCGCAACACAAAATAACGACATTATCGCCTTTGATAAATTACTCTTTAGCCATTTAAGTCATACAATAAGTAACCTATTGCGCAGTTTCTACTTGGGTATAACAAACGGCAGAACAAGCAAAGCACCAACAAAAGATAATACTCGCCGCTTCTATCAGCAATTAAATCGCCAAAGTGCTAATCTTGCCTTACTTGCTGATATTTCTATGGCCGTATTAGGTGGCGGGTTAAAACGTCGTGAGCGGATTTCTGCCCGTTTAGGCGATATTTTAAGCCACCTCTATTTAGCATCCGCCACACTAAAACGTTTTGAAGATGATGGCCGCCCAGCAATGGATTTACCTATTGTTGAATGGGTAATAAAAGATTGTCTATTTCAATCAGAAAAAGCCATGCAAGCACTGCTGCGAAACTTTCCCAATCGTCTGGTTGCTATGTTAAGCCGTATTATCATTTTTCCATTGGGTTATCGTTATGCGCCACCTAACGATCAACTTGATCATAAACTAGCAAAAATTATGATGACACCATCAGAAACACGCGAGCGTATTGGTCGCGGTCAATATATGACACCAAGTGAGCATAACCCTCATGGCATAATTAATACCGCATTATCAGATATTATTGCCGCTGAGCCGATTTTTGAACGTTTGACCAGTCAAGCTAGCCATAAACCACACTTTATCAATTTAGATAAACTTGCCGAACAAGCACTCGCCGATGGTAAAATTAGCCAACAAGAAGCTGACATTTTACGTAAAGCAGAAGCCAGCCGTTTAAGATCGATCAATGTTGATGAATTTGAATATGATGCACTGGCGATAGCGAGTAAAAAATCTGACAAACAGAAAAATAGTTCCCCATTAGATAAAGAACAAGCGGCATAATTGTAGAACTTGCAGGGGGCTTAAGCTCCCTAATCACTACTTATCAAACTCGTTTCTAATGCCAACAATTCTGCCAATGTTTGACGCCGACGAATTAATTTTGCCTCACCATTTAAATACATTACCTCAGCGATTAACGGCCGACTATTATAATTAGAAGACATTGAAGCACCATAAGCACCAGTATCATGAAAGACTAAATAATCTCCCACATAAATTTCAGGTAATAAACGAGGCACAACAGCGCCGGTATTTGTCTGGGTAAAAACATCACCAGACTCACATAAAGGACCAGCTACTAGTGTTTCACGTAAATTTCCATCAGTAAGATCTCGATTATCCGCTGGCAAGACAGAAATATGATGATAACAACCATACATAGCAGGACGCATTAGATCATTAAAACCACTATCAACTAATACATAATGATTTTTGCCCATTCTTTTTATTGCTCTTACTTCAGCTAAAAGCACGCCAGATTCTGCTACCAAGTAACGACCAGGCTCAATTTCTAATGTTATATGATGCCCCAAATGAGCTGAAATACGTTCACGAGCATCATGCCACAAAGCAAAATAATGGTTAATATCAATTCGCTCTTCAGCTAAATTATAAGGGATCGACAATCCCCCACCAGCTGAAATTGCTTGTATATCACAGCCACTTAAGATGACCTGCTCTACCATTGCCTCACAGACTTTAGCCAAGTGGCAATAATCAACCCCAGAACCAATATGCATATGTATACCGACCAGCGTTAACTGATATTGATTAATTTTTTCAATCGCTAATGGCAAATCACTAAACCAGATACCATGCTTACTATTTTCTCCACCGGTGTTGGTTTTTTGGCTATGACCATGGCCAAATCCTGGATTGATACGTAACCAAATAGCATGATGTCGTTTGGCTTTTCCCAATTGAACGAGCATGTCAATAGAGCCGACATTAACAGGAATATCTAACTCTATTACACGCTCAATAGTTTGCTTTTCAATGACATCTGCGGTGAATACAATTTCGGCTTGTTCTCTACCTGGGCGAAAACCTGCAACTAACGCCCTTTCGATTTCGCCTAATGATACAGCATCAACTTTCACGCCTTGTTGACGCATCAAACGTAAAATATGAATATTAGAGCACGCTTTTTGTGCAAAACGGATCGCATCGAACGCAGCTAACTGCTTAATCGCCTGTATAATGACTTCACTATCATAGATCCAAATAGGAGTCCCGAATTGAGCGGGCAGTTTAATTAATTGTTCTGCCGTCAAATATCGACTTATGGTGGTTGCAAACGTTGTCATTGATAACCTTAATTTATTTTTTCATTTTTTTTATTATTAATAGAGAAAATAAGCATTAAAAATATCTATTTAGCTATAGTCTATTCATATAGGATATAAATAACAGCAGCGAGTTATGTAAATGAAAACTTTTTCCTGGCGTCATATAGAAATTTTTCGCGCGGTCATGACCACCAAAAACTTAACTGATGCAGCACAATTAGTTAGAACATCTCAGCCTACCGTCAGCCGTGAAATTAGCCGTCTAGAAAGTCTGTTACGATTTAAGTTATTTGATAGGATCAAAGGACGGCTATTGCCAACGGCTCAGGGATTAAGGTTATTCGCAGAAGTCGAACGTTCTTATTATGGATTAGAAAGGATCTATAATATGGCGGAAATTATCAGACAATTTAGAGACACGCAACTTTCAGTTGCCTGTTTACCGGTATTTAGTCAGTCGTTATTACCTAAAGCCTGTAAGCGGTTTCTACTCGATTACCCTGAAGTTAATTTTACCATTACCTCCCAAGAGTCACCTATATTAGAGGAATGGCTTTCGGCACAACATTATGATATCGGTTTGACAGAACATCGGCAGATACCCACCGGTACTTATGGTGATATTTTAACTAGCCTAAATGAAGTTGTTGTGTTACCTCGTATGCACCCACTGAGTAAAAAAAAATATTTAACCGCTAAAGACTTTAATAATGTTGCTTTTATTAGTCTTTCAATAACGGATAGTTATCGACAAGCCATTGATACATTTTTTGCAGAACAACATATTAGCCGACGAATGATAATGGAAGTCCATAATGCTTCCTCTGTTTGTGCTATGGTAAGGGAAGGATTGGGTATATCAATCGTCAACCCATTTACCGTTATCGATTTTTTACAACATGATCCTGATAGCCTCTGCATCAGACCTTTTATTAAACCCATTCCTTTCACTGTCAATTTAATTAAACCAATGCATCGGCCTTCTTCTGAACTTACCGAACGATTTATTCAATGCCTAAAAATTACGATTAAAGAATTTGAAACTCAGTTACTGACTGCCTTTAATTATTGATTATTTTTAATCTGATCCATTAACCAACTTAAGTTTATAGAATTCAATAATAATTTAAATATTACTAATTTATTTTTAATAAACACAATGATAATTAAAAATAATTAGATTATTTTTTGATTATTTAATAATCTGTCACGCTGAGACAATAGGATCATTTCCTTAGTTAACTGTTTTATTGATAAATTGTCGATCCACAGTAATACTCTTTTATAAATGGGCGAAATTTGCCAAACTAGCGACTAAAATACTATTTGCTGGATAATTGTGAACATTAATGGTTATTAGAAACAAACTAAATTTTTATGCCAGCAATTACTGGGCAATAAAGGTAACAAATCTGGTGAAATGATGTTGCTATCCAGTGTGAATACTCATTTTTTGCCACACTTTGCTGTCAATTGTATTATTTTTCTTCCAATTTTTACTATTTGCTATAAGTGATTAAACATTCAGTATTAAGGAAAACATTATGAAAGTTGTTTCCATCATTACAATGGCTACTCTCTTTACTTTCAGCGCATTAGTTCAAGCCACTAATTTGAAAATGTCAGTCTACAATCCAGGTGAAAAAAGTATTTTTCCCGTCTCTTCTGAAATTATTAGTGGTGATCACCAAGCAATCCTTATTGATGCACAATTTCAAAAAAATGATGCGGAAGAATTAGTTAATCGTATAAAAAAAACAAATAAAAAACTAACAACAATTTATATTAGTCATTCTGATCCCGATTATTATTTTGCACTAGAGGTCATTACTAAAGCTTTTCCTAACGCAAAAGTATTAGCAACTGCCGAAACTGTTAAAGCGATAAAAGCGTCCAAAGATGGTAAACTGGCCTATTGGGGGCCTATATTGAAAGAACAGGCACCAACCAAGATTATTGTTCCTGAAGTGTTACAAGGTAATACATTAGTGGTTGATGGTGAAAAAATTAAAATTCAGGGATTAAAAAGTGCCGCACCTGATCGTACTTTTGTCTGGATCCCAAAACTTAAAGCTGTTGTTGGTGGCGTACTTGTTTCTGACAATATCCATGTCTGGACAGCTGATACACAAAGCAAAGCATCTCGCCAACACTGGCAACAAGCCCTTGAAAGTATCAAACAACTTAAGCCAAAAGTCGTTATTCCCGGTCATTACCTTGAACCATCAGCAAAAGATATTACTACCGTTACTTTTACACAAAACTATTTGAAAAAACTAGAAAAAGCTTTAGCAAAAAGCAAAAATTCAACTGAAGTTATTGACATGATGAAGCAAGCTTACCCAAATTTAAAGGAGCCTGCTAGTCTTGAATTAAGTGCCAAAGTATTGAAGGGCGAAATGAAATGGCCACAATAATTTCGCGAGGAAAAAATGTCACCAATAACCTTACACTATATCTTTGATCCTTTCTGTGGTTGGTGTTATGGCGCGTCTCCATTGATAGAAATTGCAGCTGGTCAGCCGAATATTAAACTACAACTTCATGGTGGTGGTATGCTGACAGGCCACAACCGAGTAAAAATAGACGATCAATGGCGTCAATTTTTGTTGGATACTGATAAGCAGATAGCCGGTATAACGGGGCAAACATTTGGAGATAATTATCACCAAATGTTACAACAACATGACGTAATACTTGACTCATTACCACCGATAACAGCAATTATTACCGCTGATAAATTAGCAAATAAAGGTTTAGCAATGTTAAACGCCATCCAAACAGCCCACTATATTGATGGCCTTCGGGTTAGTGACGAAAACATTTTATTGCAATTAGCCCAGCAGATTGGACTAGATAAACAGTTATTTCAACAAACTTTTGCCATAAATAAAGATGAACCAACAAACAAGCATATCCAATCAAGTCGTACCTTATTACATCAAGTTGCTCGTTCCGGTTTTCCGACCCTAATTGCTCAGCATAATGAAAACCTGATGGTAATAAATTTAGATAAATATTTTACTCAACCACAACTATGGCAAAATTATCTGGAAAATTTATCGGCGGCTTCCTTATCATAAAAATTATTTATTTTTTTCCATGGAAGGAAAAAAGTTAACTATTGTTTATTTAGCATAATAAATTTGAAAACAATTAAAATGTAGGCCTTTAGTAATTTAACGCAGCTTATTATTGTAAAGTTAAGCTGCGTTTAGAGATTATTTATTTACATTTATCAGTTAATTTAACCACTGCTGCTTTAGCAATATCACGATTAATAGATGCAAATACTATCAAGCCTTTTGCACTTTCGTTATTTTTTAGCACTTTATTATGTAAATTCTCATCAATAGTATCTACCTTAAACTCTCTTGAACCTAAAAAAGCTTTAAAACAATATTTAGATAGATCAATATCTTTTTCAGACGCATTTACCACCGTAACATCAAATGTTTTTGTGTAATAGGATTTTTTTGCCGAAGAGATACTACCGTCTTCTTTTTGGCTGGCAAATACCGTAATACCATCTGGCACAGATGCTATAATTGAAAATGAACAACAGAGAAGAAAAGATAATAACAAACTTGCTTTTTTCATTTTAACTTTCCTCATATTTCATCTAACGAGTTAAAAGCACATAAAAATTAATAAAGTCTCTTTTCAATAAAAAATACTAGTCTAAGTTTAACAAAGTTACCCATAGCCCCAAATATCGACATGCTAACTTGTTAGAGAATAATTTTTATGAGCCAATCTTCTTTAAAATATTTAATCAACATCAAACCAATACCTGCACTAGCTAATGCAGGGCCAAAAGCAATTTTATCTGGCTTATAGCGTATCTTGATCCATAAAAGAATATAATTAAGTAAGCCAAGACAAGCAGATAATAGCATTAAATAAGGTAAAATATATACCCCTAACCAAGCCCCATAAGCCGCCACAAGTTTAATATCTCCTTGTGCTAATCCTCTACGCTTAATAGCTAATTTAAAAAAACCATAAATAAACCAAAATATTAAATAACTAACCAAGGCACCATAAATAGCCAATAACAACTGTTCATTAGATTGCATGGCATGAAAAAGCAACGCTAACACAAGTAATGGATAGACTAATAAATCTGGCAAATAACCTGTCTGATGATCAATAAACCCAAGTAATACGCTAAACCAAACGAAAAAAAGTAAAATCACTATATGGCTAAGATCTGTGATCAGCAAAAATATGATAGTGAAAGGAATAAAAAGAGTAATAAAAAGAAGATATCTACTAGGTGAGTCATGCGATCTATAATTAAATAGATAAAGGGGTAAATAACTAACTAATAAATGGCTTAATGGTAATAAAATAATTGTTATAACAAATGATTGAATCAACAGCCAATACGAAAAAGTGGTTAGCCATGTTGCCATCTTCAAATTCCTTTTTGAAAAACCGCATTATTCACTCAGCATTCTTTTCCAATATCCATAAATAAAAAAACAATGCTTTATAACAGTTCTACAATAAATATTAACAATAATCCGGTTGTAAGCGAATTTTTGCGAATTTGTACGCAAAATAAAAAAGGAAAATCAATAGCTAGCAAGACAGCTTGCTAGTTTATTTTCCCATCTTTATTATAGGCACAATATTTTGCTAGCATCGAGTTTATAAGGAAGCATGGCTATGCGCGTTCCTCGGATCTATCATCCTGAACCATTAGAATCAGGCGCAATAATACGATTAAGCGATAATGCCACTAACCACGTTAGTCGAGTTCTACGTATGAGTGTAGGACAAAATATTGAGTTATTTGATGGCAGTAATTCTATTTTCATAGGGCAAATACTTGAGATTAATAAAAAGTCAGTTAAAGTCCAACTCGGGATGGCGACAACTGCAAACAGAGAATCCCCTTTAGATCTCCATCTTGGACAAGTTATTTCTCGTGGGGAAAAAATGGAATTCACTATTCAAAAATCAGTAGAACTGGGCGTCAATATCATTACTCCTCTTATTTCTGAACGCTGTAATGTTAAATTAGAGCCTGGACGACTCAGTAAAAAGCTACAACAATGGCAGAATATTGCCATTTCTGCTTGCGAACAATGCGGACGTAACAAAATCCCCTTAATTCGTCCAGTTATGCCTCTTGAAGCTTGGTGCACAGAAAAAGATGATGCATTAAAAATTAATCTCCATCCTAAAGCCCAATCAAGTATTAATACACTGCCCGCTGCGGTAAATAAAATTAGGTTACTCATTGGCCCAGAAGGTGGTCTTTCGCCAGATGAAATCATAATGACAACTAACTACCAATTTACTAATATCCCACTAGGGCCTCGGATATTAAGAACAGAAACCACTGCGTTAACTGCAATCACAGCATTACAAGTTCGCTTCGGCGATCTTGGTTAAGGAGACAAAATGTTCAAATTAGGTATTGTGATGGATCCCATCTCAACCATAAAAATTAAAAAAGATAGTAGTTTCGCTATGCTATTAGAAGCACAACGCCGTGGATATGAAATTCACTATATGGAAATGGACGATCTCTATTTATTACAAGGTGAAGCTTACGGACATACCAGACAACTGATCAACATCAAACAAGATACTGCACAATGGTATCAATTTGGTACTGAACAAGATATTGCTTTGAAAAATCTTGATGTTATTTTAATGCGTAAAGATCCTCCTTTTGATACTGAATATATTTATGCCACTTATATTCTTGAAAGGGCAGAATATGCGGGTAGTCTAATTGTCAATAAACCTCAAAGCCTGCGGGATTGTAACGAAAAATTATTTACCGCCTGGTTTCCTCAATTAACACCTGATACGTTAGTAACCCGAAATAATAAAAAACTGCGAGAATTTCATCAAAAACATGGTGATGTCATCTTTAAACCTCTAGATGGAATGGGTGGCGCATCGATTTTCCGTTTAAAGAAAGATGATCCTAATGCCAGTGTCATTATTGAAACATTAACTCAACATGGCCAGCGCTTCTGTATGGCTCAGGATTACTTACCTGCTATCAAGCAAGGTGATAAACGGGTGTTGGTTGTCGATGGTGAACCAGTTCCTTATTGCTTAGCTCGTATTCCTGCTCAAGGTGAAACGCGAGGAAATTTAGCGGCAGGAGGATATGGTGAAGCAAGACCATTGACAGAAAGTGATTGGAAAATTGCCAGAACGGTCGCACCTATATTAAAGGAAAAAGGATTAATTTTCGTTGGCTTAGATATTATTGGTGATCGCTTAACCGAAATTAATGTTACCAGTCCTACCTGTATACGTGAAATTGAAGCAGCATTTTCGGCTATATCAATTACAGGTATGTTATTTGATGCAATAGAAAAACGACTGGCTGCAAAAACAGTAAATTAACCACAGCTAACACTACAGTTAACTGAATAATAAGATAGGATACTATAAATGTTTTCTATTGTTATAAAATATTAATATCTTACAGTCAGCCGAAAATAAAATTTAAACAATCGCGAATGTGTTTCATTAATTATTTTTTAACTTTTAATTCAGGTATATTTTATTGATAATTCAGGAAAATAAGTTTAATAATATGAATTTACAAAACCACTTTCTCATTGCCATGCCAACGTTATTAGATCCGTATTTTCAAAAGTCGGTGGTTTATATCTGTGAGCATAATGAAAAAGGTGCTATGGGTCTCGTTATCAATAGACAAATCGAACAAATTTCAATCAATAGCATATTAAAAAATTTAAACATTAAAACGACAGAATACGATCATATAACTGAATTAAGTCAACCGGTTTTTTCTGGTGGCCCGATCGCAGAAGCTCATGGTTTTATTCTACATTCGCCACAAAATAGTTTTAGTTCTACCTTAAAGCTTTCTGATGAAATTATGATCACAACGTCAAAAGACATTCTCGAAACTTTAGGTACTACCAAACAACCAGAAAAAACACTTATTGCCTTGGGATATTCAAGCTGGGAACAAGGGCAACTGGAAAAAGAGATAATGGAAAATAGTTGGCTAACCGCCAAAGCAAATAGCAATATCATTTTTCACACCCCCATTTCTGAACGTTGGCGTGAAGCCGCTGCTTTAATTGGGATTGATATCTTTAATATTTCAAATCAAGCGGGTCATGCATAATGGCAAACAGAACAATTATTGCTTTTGATTTCGGTACACTGAGTATAGGTATCGCCATTGGGCAGGAAATTACAGCAACTGCACGCCCTTTAACTGCAATAAAAGCAAAAGATGGTAAGCCTAACTGGTTAGACATTGAAAAAATAATACAAGAGTGGCAACCTGAACTGGCTATCGTTGGACTTCCTCTCAATATGGACGGAACAGAGCAGCCAATAAGTAATCAAGCCCGTAAATTTGCTAATCGTCTGCATGGGCGCTTTGGTATCCAAGTTACATTACACGATGAACGCTTAACAACAATAGAAGCGCGAGCACAACTATTTAATCAGGGTGGCTATCGGGCGTTAAATAAAAGTAAGATTGATTCCATTTCTGCTGTCATTATTTTAGAAAGTTGGTTTGAACAACATGCTTAATCAGCATAATGACAATAAACTGTCACGCACAGCCGTGACAATGAAATTATATTTTTATCCTATTTCATTTTCATTTAGCATCCAAATTTTATGAATACAATCCAACAAAATCTGATTAATGTCAAAAATCGCATTATACAAGCGGCCAAAAAATATCATCGAGAGCCCGAAGGTATTACTCTGCTGGCCGTCAGTAAAACAAAATCTTGTGATGCAATTCAAGAGGCTATCGATGCGGGACAATACCAGTTTGGTGAAAATTATCTGCAAGAAGGGATAGAAAAAATCGCCTATTTTAGTAACAAACAGGATTTAATATGGCATTTTATCGGCGCGCTACAATCCAATAAAAGTCGATTAGTAGCAGAGCATTTTGATTGGTGTCATACTATTGATAGATTAAAAATAGCACAACGATTAAATAATCAGCGTCCGATAAATAAAGCGCCACTAAACGTGCTAATCCAAATTAATATCAGTGATGAAGTAAGTAAATCAGGTATCACACCAGCAGAGTTAGATAAATTAGCGGCTGAAATTGTATTATTACCAAACCTAAAATTACGTGGTTTAATGGCAATTCCAGCGCCAAATAATGAGCTTAGCCAACAGATGTCAATTTTTCGTAGCATGGAAAATTTATTCAATCAGTTAAAAAAACAATATCCAGATATTGATACACTTTCAATGGGCATGACCGCAGATCTTGATATTGCAATTGCTTGTGGTTCAACATTAGTCAGAATTGGCACAGCTATTTTTGGTTCCCGATAATGAATCAATTTGAAAATCAAGGCAATCAATAAAAGGAGCAATATAATGCAACAGCGAAAAATTACCTTTATCGGCGCTGGGAATATGGCTCACGCGATTATTGCCGGATTAATTTCAGCTGGCTATCCGGCAAATAACATCACAGTCTGCTCCCCCACCAGCAAAAATCGCGATCAACTGGTAAAAAAATATGGCATACATGGAAAAAGCGATAACGGTGATGCAAGCAAACATGCAGATGTTATTATGCTTGCTGTTAAGCCCCAGATTATGGAAACTGTTTGTCAATCACTAAAAGAACAGGTTAATTTTGCCAATAAACTGGTTTTGACAATTGCCGCTGGAATTCCGGTGAAACGTTATCAACAATATCTCGCGCCTAACATAAGTCTGGTGCGTGTTATGCCTAACACGCCATCACTAGTAGGCCAAGGTGTTAGTGGTTTGTATGCCATGGATTCAGTATCAAAGAATGATAAAACTTTTGCCACAGAACTAATGGCAAGTGTTGGCAAAGTTTTCTGGCTGACTAACGAAGCCGCAATTAATGATATTATTGCCGTTACTGGTAGTGCACCTGCTTACTTTTTCCTATTTATGGAATTAATGCAACAGGAGGCTGAACGGCTTGGTTTTGATAGTAAAACAGCAAGAGAGCTGGTTTTATATACCGCCCAAGGTTCTGCTGCTCTGGCGGCAACCAAATCAGATCTCTCTTTTGCGACACTAAGAGAACAAGTGACTTCGAAAGGCGGCACTACGGCTAAAGCCTTAGAGCAGTTTTATCAAGCTAATTTATCTCAAATTGTCACCGACGCAATGCGTGCTGCAATCCGCCGCGCTGAAGAAATGGAAAAACAATATTGATTTATCAGGATAATTAAATGCAATTTTTAACTTTTATCGTACCAACCATTATTCAACTATACATTATTATTTTATTGCTACGAGTTTGGATGCAATGGGTCAGAGCGGATTTCTATAATCCATTTTCCCAATTTGTGGTCAAAACAACTCAACCAATTGTAGGGCCCTTACGGCGCTTTATTCCTGCTATTGGAGCTATTGATACCGCAACTTTATTGGTCGCTTATATTCTTACCATAGCCAATATTCTTTTTGTCATGTGGGCAACGAACACGCTCGCTTTAATCAGCATAACGCTATTACCTATTAGCTTTATTCAATTATTAACTTATGCCGGCAAGTTAGTTTTTTGGCTGATCTTAATTCGAGCTATTCTTAGTTGGATAAGCCAAGGTCGTAATCCTATTGATTATATGCTTATGCAATTAACTGAACCTTTAATGTCACCTATTCGTCGTATTATCCCTGCTATGGGCGGGTTAGATTTCTCAGCCATGATTGTAATGCTGATTTTGATTGCTTTAAATTATCTGCGCCTGGATATTCTGCTATTCATTGATCCGACTATTACCAGCATACTCTATTCAGTTGGCTATTTAATGTAAAGGTGAGCAAATTTCATGCATAAAGTGGTATTAGCAACGGGTAATGCCGGCAAGGTAATTGAATTCACTGAACTGTTAAAAGAGTGTAACTTAAATATTATTGCCCAAACTGAGTTAGCTATTAGTGTAATTGAAGAAACTGGGCTAACTTTTGTTGAAAATGCGATATTAAAAGCACGCCATGCGGCAAAAGCCTCTGGTTTCGCGGCCATTGCCGATGATTCAGGCCTTTCGGTTAATGCGTTAAAAGGTGCGCCGGGGATCTATTCAGCTCGCTTTGCCGGTGAAAATGCATCTGACGAAGAAAATTTGCACAAACTATTATCCATCCTGAAAGATATTCCGGACAACCAACGCCAAGCTCAATTCCATTGTGTACTCGTTTATCTGCGCCATTTTGCCGACCCAACACCGATTATATGTCACGGTATATGGCAAGGTGTGCTAACCCATGAACCTAAAGGTAGCAACGGTTTTGGTTATGATCCGATTTTTTATGATAGCAAACTAAAACTTACCGCAGCTCAATTAACCAAAGTGCAAAAAAATGCAGTATCGCATCGTGGGCAAGCATTAAAAATGTTATTAGGATCTTTAACTAATGCTTAAATTACCGCCATTGAGTCTGTATGTGCATATTCCCTGGTGCGTGCAAAAATGCCCTTATTGTGATTTTAATTCACATGCACTAAAAGGTGAGTTGCCCCAACAAGAATATGTCACACATCTACTAACCGATCTTCAAGCTGACCTTGCACTGATAAATGGTCGTCAAGTTAAGAGTATTTTTATTGGTGGCGGTACACCTAGTCTACTCGACGCTAAGGCAATGCAATCGTTACTTGATGGTATACGTCAAAGATTATCGCTGGCAGCTGATGCCGAAATCACCATGGAGGCAAATCCTGGTACCGTTGAGGCTGAACGTTTTAGCCAATATCAACAAGCTGGCATTAATCGGATTTCTATTGGAGTACAAAGTTTTGCTGCCGATAAACTCACAAGATTAGGCAGAATACATGGCCCCGAAGAAGCTATCCAAGCCGCTTGTCTGGCTTCAGCATTAAATTTACGTAGTTTTAATCTTGATCTAATGCATGGTTTACCTGATCAGTCACTTGAACAGGCACTTTCTGATCTGCAACAAGCAATTGATTTATTTCCGCCCCACATTTCTTGGTATCAATTAACGATTGAACCGAATACCCATTTTGGCTCCTGCCCGCCAGTATTACCTAATGATGATGCGCTGTGGGAGATTTTTTCAGAAGGACATCAGCTACTTAATAAAGCCGGATATCAACAATATGAAATATCTGGTTATGCCAAGCCTGGCTATCAGTGTCAGCACAATTTAAATTATTGGCGTTTTGGCGATTATCTAGGCATTGGCTGTGGCGCACACGGAAAAATCTCTTTTGCCGATGGTCGTATTTTGCGAACAATGAAAACGAAACATCCCCGTGGCTATCTATCGGGGAACTATCTGTATCAGCAAAAGGAAGTAAACCAACCAGATAGGCCTTTTGAATTCTTTATGAATCGTTTTCGCTTACTTGAGGCAGTACCAAGACAGGATTTTATTGATTACACCGGTTTAGCGGAAAATGTCATTCGTCGTCAACTTGATAACGCGCTGGAGCAAGGTTATATCACAGAAACAAAATTGAGCTGGCAGATCACCGAACAAGGCAAATTATTTCTCAATTCTTTGTTAACACTATTTTTATAAAGCCATTTACATCCCATTTAGGGTGGGATGTAAATAACGGCATATTATTCTACTTTTCTAATCAACTATACTCTTTTATCTACTATAGTATTTCTATGCTTACCATCTGCATCATCGATATCAGGTTGAGGAATGCCAAATAATTTACCTAATGTCGTATCACCAATAACCTGTTCATTTAGTGATTGAATAGTTTCGGCACTGATAAGAGGACTTTTATTTTCAATTAGAATCTTAATGGGATCATACCTACCATTCGGCCAATCAATGGGATTACCCTTTGTCAGACTCTGAATGAAAATATCAATATGAGGAGCTACTGCATACTTTAGTATGGTATTTTGCCCAGTACGATTATTACCTTGTAAGCACAATTCTCTCAAATTGTGATAATTTCCACTTTGCAATGCATTCTTTAAAAGAGCACCTCTAAATTCACCGTGTAAATTATCTCTATTAGAAAATTCTAAACTTCCCTCTTTGAAGCGGGCAATAAATTCTGCTGAATCAGCAACTTCTTCGATTGCACAAAAATTTTTATGGCTATACTTCGGGTTGTCTAGGTCTTTTTCAAGCTGCTGGCGTATTTTTTCATTATCACTCATACATTGGATACTAGCCCTGATATAGTCATCATTACTATCATTTCCACTACCAAAAATATCAGGGTTATCAGATATATATTGGCGAAAAGCCATACCTGTCATAACTGCACAAAAAGCTCCATAAGAAGTGGTTGAACTATCAACTATCTCATTAGCTTGATATACAGTATGTTCTGCGATCTGTAATCGATAATTCCATTTACCGTATACATTAGGTGGATCAGCATCAATGATAAAATCTTTTTTGTGTTCAGGTTTGGCTAAATCAATCAATCGTTCAAATTTCAGTAGTTGTTTATTTGGTGAAGTATCATGGCATGCCGGCTGATTAATATGATCAAATAATATCTCTATTGCTTGCCGCTTCACGCCACCGTGAAAAAAGTCTTTAATCCGATCCCATAACCCCATATTTTGCGCTTCAGCTAATGTTTCTGCATTCATAACGCGATTAAGTCGACTTTCACTAAAGTTATAATTGTAATTATTGCCTAAATTCAATATGGTAGACATGCATTGTACTCCTATCAAAAACAAATTTTTTAGTAATTTATTTCATATAACAGGTTTGCTTGTTAAGTTTTATACTTAATATTCTATTTTTGTTGAAAGCAATCACTAGCAAAACTGTTTATTTAACGATAAGCATTATTATGCCTACAAACTATACTAATTTTTAGGATTGCTATATCGGGTATTACACTGACTTTTGTCACTTTCATATCCCAAGTACAGCGACATTTATTTTGTCAGACTAAATTTAGCTAAAATGAAAAATGGGAATATTGAGATTAACCTGACTAATATCTGCAACAATAACAGATAAAAACCAGATTAAACTTTATTGATTGGATAAATCTCGATCAAATTAAACGCTTACTTTAGTAATAACTTAGTTAAATTGCACGCTTAAAATAAAATATATGATAGTTTAAAAATTATTTCAACTTATTTAATAGATCAATACGAAGCTGCTCCATATGGGCAATTTTATGACAAACCTGTTGACCAAACTGGCGAAAATTATTTTCCTGCTTTTTCCATTCTAATTCTAAATCCTGCTGTAATCCGCTTAGTCCACCCAGCAAATTTTGCAGCGACTGATTTGCATCACCACCTGTCAATAATTGTTTACGCCCCATTTCATTAATACTATCTTGCAATATTCCGCCTAAACTTTCATTGAGTAAAATACGGCTGTCAGCTTCAATCGTTTTTAACTGCTGATGATGAAAGATCAGGCTATCGGCGCGTTGTTCAATAACTTTATCAATCTGCTTATCCAAATTTTGTTTTAGTGTATTTAAGCGATTTCTCACTTGACTGTTTTGTCCCATTACCCGAATAACCAAATTATCGAGTATTTGCTTAGCTTCAACTAATTTCTGCTCAGTATGCTGTTTGATCCATGGTAAATTTGCACGAACCACGCTTTGATAAGCAACAGCATGTTCTCTTTGCATCGGGGTTAACGGTAATACTTTATTATTAAAGGTAACTTCACCATCAGGTGTGATCTGCAAATTCCCACTGGCACCTTTAACTTGTATCTGCTGTTTGGTAATAATAATGTCATCTTTAAGATTTACAGAACATTGATGCTCTTTCGCTACGACAAAAGTTGCCATCAATAATGTGCAAATAATTAGTATGATACGTAACATATTTTCTCCTTTAACCAACAGCTTTGTATTGCCATATACTAAAAAACGGAGCGACCTATTCGTTGCGATAATAATTCTAAGGCAGCGCAACCTGACAAAGAGTTCCCTGATTTATTCAATTCAGGTGACCATACCGCTACTGTAAAAGCATTAGGCACAACACAAATGATGCCACCGCCAACACCTGATTTACCCGGTATTCCAATACGAAAAGCAAATTCACCAGAACCATCATACATCCCACAAGTCATCATCAAGGCATTAATTTGTCGGGCTTGAATTGGTGTGATGATCTGATCATTATTTAATAATCGTCCATTGTTGGCTAAATAATTAAAACATTGAGCCAATTCCACACAATTCATACTTAGCGAACAATAATGAAAATAAGTTTCTAATACCGCTAAAACATCGCTCTTGAAATTACCAAAAGATTTCATTAAATAAGCAATTGCTGCATTGCGACTCGCATGCTCCATTTCCGATTTCGCAACTTGGTTATCATAACTAATATCCGTTTGACCGGTAAGAGAACGAACAAACTCCAGCATTCGTTGCTTAGGTGTGCTAAACCGAAACTGCAACATATCAGTAATAATAATAGCCCCGGCATTAATAAAAGGATTCCGCGGTATCCCCTTTTCCATTTCTAATTGTACCAATGAATTAAAGGGTAATCCTGACGGCTCTTTACCAACCCGACACCAAATCTCATCTTCCCGGTAACGGGTCATCGCTAAGGTAAGACCAAGTACTTTAGAAATTGACTGAATAGAAAAACGCTCATATGCATCACCGGCTGAAAATATCTCTCCTTCGACAGTACAAACAGCCATTGCCAAATGATGATTCGGCACTTCTGCTAACGCTGGGATATAATTTGCTACTTTTCCTTGTCCAATCAGAGCACGGACCTGTTGTAAAATATCTATAAGTAATGTATTAGAAAGCGTTGTGTTTAAAGTTTTCATATCTTAATACTATCCGATATTATTTTTATTTCCTATAAATTATCATGATAAAAATATAATCTATTTATTAGAATAATTTTTATCTATTTCCTATTTATGCTTAAAATTCATTCAATTGATGATTAAAAAATTTAATTAATTTCAAAACTCATAATTATCAAGTACCTATTATACAGCTAAATATCACTTAGTTAAGTTAATGACAAAAAAATCTAGCATTCACTATAATATAAAAAACATAATAAAATTTTAACTTATTATATAAAACATAACCACCCAACATTGAGCATCAGTAAAATTAATTAATATATTTAAACAGTTTAATGAATACAATATAAAAATGGATAGCTAGTTAAATACTAATTTAATATTTGTTTTAGCAAATATTATACGCATGCTACTATTAGCTATTTGAAAAATATATTAATATTTTTTATATTTATATAATAAATGGAATGGCAGACAACCAGTTTGATTGATATAAAGCTATTAAAAATATATTGTTGTAATAAAAAACAATATTTATTACTTAAAATTGAAATATTAGAATAATAATTTATTATTTTTACTCAATCAGTTAATATAAATTTGATTTTCTCTTTATTTAGTATGAAAAATTAAAAATAAGACAGCATATTATTTGCCAATTTGCTGATTAACTATCTTCAATTAAAAGATATAAAAACTAAATTTAAAACTGTTATAAAATACATTTATTTTTCTTTAATTAATAATAATTAAAAATACAGTTTTTATAGTAAAAAAATCTATTGATAGACTTATTTACACCAAAAAAATAATCTTTAAATATCGATTAAAAATCCCTTATATCGATTCTTCATTTAGACAAATTAAAGCATGCCAAAAACACTTAGTCACAATAATCTGTCTAATAACATTTAAAGCTGATTAATCCCACCAAATATCAAATAATTCAGAAGTAACCACCTTTTTCATTCCGTGATTTTTTAACCATTCGTCTACTAATTTACGATGCTCTTCTGTACATTTGCCAGTTTTCTCCATACAGATCAATCCTTCCCAATCTAAATAACCACTGGCGTCCATCGCTAAACCATTAGGTTGAATAAGCTCTATAATAAAGGTATCAACCATACTATCAATCTTATCAATGGGCGTTTTAGCGGGAAAAGACCAATTTACTGAGAAACCAACCTCTTGAAATTCGTCTATATGTAGTTTTTTACGTAAACGACGGCTACGCTGTTTAGACATTATTTTATCCTCTCAAACATAAGATCAAATACTCCATGGCCTAACTGCTGGCCACGCTTTTCAAATTTAGTCACCGGTCGCGTAGCGGGTCGCTGAACATAATCGCCTGCTGCTGACAAATTTCGATAATCACTAATTTCACGCATTACATTTAACATATGCTCGGCATAAGGCTGCCAATCGGTTGCCATATGAAATATACCACCTAATTCCAATTTATGTAAAACAAGCTTAGCAAAGGACTGCTGCACAATTCGGCGTTTATTATGCCTTACTTTATGCCAGGGATCAGGGAAAAAAAGTTGCACCATATTTAACGAATCATCTGGCAACATTTTCTCCAATACTTCAATTGCGTCATGACACATAACCCGTAAATTACTCAGATTGGCTTCTTTCGCCGCTGCCAAACAAGCACCAATTCCCGGTGAATGAACTTCAATACCGAGAAAATTTTTAGCCGGATTTTGTTCAGCCATGGCAACTAATGATGCCCCCATACCAAAACCAATTTCCAGGATCACCGGCGCATTATTGCCAAATAGTGAATCAAATGATAGAGGCTCGCCGGTAAAATCTACCCCCATCTTAGGCCATAACATTTGCAGTGCATTTTCCTGACGAGGAGTTAATCTCCCCTGACGGCGGACAAAGCTACGAACACGACGTATTACTTTGCCCTCTTCATTAACTTCTGGAGTAATAACATTTTTCATCATAAGTATTGAGATTATTTTTACCAATTAATACTATTCATAATAGAAATAATTATATTATGAGCAGTTGAATATGAAAATGGCAGGTAAAAAGCATTACTCTATTGACGGAATAAAAAGCTTCATCAAAGCTAATATTTGGCTAAAGAGTAAATATTTATTCCTTGCGGAAAAAACAACTAGCAATGATACCATCGCTCATATCAAAAGCTACTTTTTATAAAACTGTTTAGGGTAAAGACTCTTTATATGGATACACTGCAATTTTCGCAAGCTGTACTTAACTGGTATCATCGTTATGGGCGCAAAACACTTCCCTGGCAACGAGAAAAATCCTCCTATCACGTCTGGTTATCTGAAGTAATGTTGCAGCAAACACAGGTCGCTACCGTAATCCCCTATTTTGAGAAATTTATTAGCCATTTCCCTGACATCATATCTTTAGCAAATGCCCCGCAAGATGAAATCTTACACCTATGGACAGGCCTCGGTTACTATGCCAGAGCCCGCAATTTGCATAAAGCAGCACAACAAATTGTGGCTAAATATGATGGCCATTTCCCCAATAAATTTGACCAAGTTATTTCACTTCCAGGCATCGGACGCTCCACTGCTGGCGCTATTTTATCGTTATCCCAAAACCAACATTTGCCTATCCTGGATGGTAATGTAAAACGCGTGCTTACTCGTTATTATGGAATTGATGGTTGGCCCGGTAAAAAAGAAGTTGAAAACCAACTATGGGCTATCAGTACTCTGTTAACTCCTGCTAATGATGCTCAATATTTTAATCAGGCGATGATGGATATCGGTGCTATGATCTGTAGTCGTAGTAAACCTAAATGCGAACTCTGCCCGTTACAAAAAGGTTGCTATGCTTTTATGAACCACAGCTGGCAAAATTTTCCAGCCAAAAAACCTAAACAGCAAATTCCCACCAAATGTGGCTGGTTTTTGATTCTACAATATGAAAATTCAATTTGGCTGGAAAAGCGTCCTCCTTCTGGTATTTGGGGAGGCTTATATATTTTTCCACAATTTGATACGCTTGATGCACTAAACGAGTGGCTTAATAATTCCGGTATTGTATATAACAAAATTGAGCAATTAATTACATTTCGTCATACCTTTAGCCACTTTCATTTAGATGTTATACCTATTTATGTCACTATTAATCAGTTTTCTGCTTGTATGGATGAAACACAAGGACTTTGGTATAACTTACAGCAAGATATAAAAATTGGCTTAGCAGCACCGGTTGAAAACTTACTTAAACAATTTAGATATTAACTTTACCGTTCTGAGGATCCACTTAATGAGTAGAACTATTTTTTGTACTTTTTTACAACGTGAAGCTGAAGGTTTGGATTTTCAGCTTTATCCTGGTGAAATAGGTAAGCGGATTTTTAATCAAATATCTAAAGAAGCCTGGGGACAATGGATGAGCAAACAAACCATGCTGATCAATGAAAAAAAACTTAGCACGATGAATCCTGAAGACCGAAAGCTATTAGAGCAAGAGATGGTAAAATTTCTGTTTGAGGGGCAAGAAATTCATATTGAAGGCTATACCCCGCCTGAAAAATAATTGTTAACCCCATCAGAATTTTTTCCATTCTGATGGTTTTTTATCTGACAAACTGTGAATGATATGAAAAAGCTGCTGCTCCCTCTGATCATTGTCCAACTTTTGCTGGCTTGCTCCAGTAAAAAAGAGTTCTCATTTCATCCTGAATACATCAAAGATACCAATGGATTTGATATTTTAGTTCAGCAATTTGCTCACAATATTGAGAATATTTGGGGAATTCAGGAAGTGCTGATTGCTGGGCCAAAAGATTATGTCAAATATACCGATCAATACCAAACCCGTAGCCATATTAATTTTGACAGCGGCAGCATCACAATTGAAACCATCGCTGGCGTAGAGCCAAAGGAATACTTAAAAAAAGCCATTGTTACTACTCTATTGATGGGCGATGATCCAGGCTCCATTGATCTCTACTCTGATATTAATAATATTGCTATCAGTAAAGAGCCATTTTTATATGGACAAGTACTTGATCATACGAATCAACCGATCCGCTGGGAATGGCGAGCAACAAAATTTGCCGACTATCTATTAGAAAATAAATTACAGCGACGTCAGTCAGGATTGCACGTCATCTGGTCAATTACTATCCAATTAGTGCCAAATCACCTGGATAAACGTGCTCATAAGTATTTACCATATATCCGCCAGGCAGCGGCAAAATATGGTGTTGATCAATCGTTGATCTTGGCAATTATGCAAATAGAGTCTAGTTTTAATCCTTACGCAGTCAGTCGCTCTGATGCTTTAGGTTTAATGCAAATTATGCCAAACACTGCTGGCAAAGACGTTTTTCGTGCCCAAGGAAAATCAGGCATACCAAGTCGCAATTATTTATTTGATCCTGCCAATAATATTGATCTGGGAACCGCCTATTTATCATTGCTACAAAACACTTATTTAGGTGAAATCACTAATGCTACCTCGCGCCGCTATGCGATCATCACTGCCTATAATGGTGGAGCCGGTAGTGTATTAAGAGTATTCCATAACGATAAAAAGCTGGCAGCACAGATTATTAACCAAATGCCACCCGGTGATGTTTACCAAGCATTAGTGACTAAACATCCGGCTGCGCAATCACGTAATTATCTGATTAAAGTAAATAATGCGCAGAAAAATTATCGTTAACAGCCTTTTTACTTAGTTAAGTTGGTACCCTTATAATAAAGGGTACCATTTCTAATCGGCAAAAAAGCTTCGAACACTTTTTATATACCAGTTGTTAAATTGTTGAAAAAACAAGCATAAGAAAGCTTATTGCAATAATTTTAATTGACGAAAATATCATAATCAGGTTTAATACGCCCTGTTGCCCGGATAGCTCAGTCGGTAGAGCAGAGGATTGAAAATCCTCGTGTCGGTGGTTCGATTCCGCCTCCGGGCACCAAATTCATATCAACGGACCTCTACGGAGGTCCGTTTTTGCATTCTAAGTCCGCCAAAACCAACGCTTCTACAATCCCTTAACTCCACTCAGCTCAATCAACGTCAACCCGCATCAAGTCCCTTGCGAGGGTACAACTGAGGGTATAGTCTGATTCGATAAAATTTATACCCCTTTTTACTATCAGGAGATACCGCCAATGGCGCTCACTGACGCTAAAATCCGTGCAGCTAAACCGGATAAAAAACCTTATAAACTTGCCGACAGCGGCAACATGTTTTTGCTCGTTCACCCTAACGGCTCGCGCTACTGGCGGCTCCGCTACCGGTTTCTGGGCAAAGAGAAAACGCTCGCTCTGGGTGTCTATCCTGAAGTCTCGTTATCAGAAGCAAGGGAAAAACGCGATACGGCGAGGAAGCTGATAGCTGAGGGAACTGACCCGTGCGAACAGAAACGGATCAAAAAGTCGGTACCCGAAACAGCTCAGACATTTGAAGGCATCGCAAGGCAGTGGCATAAGAGCAACAAAAAATGGTCAGCCTCACATAGTGAGAAGATACTGAAAAGTCTCGAGACTCACGTTTTCCCCTTTATCGGCTCACGCGATATTACCACCCTAAGGACTCCCGATTTACTTGTCCCCGTTAAGGCTGCCGAAGCCAAAGAGATCTATGAGATTGCAGCTCGCCTTCAGCAACGTATCACTGCAATCATGCGCTATGCCGCCCAGTCAGGCATTATCAGCTATAACCCTGCCGTAGATATGGCTGGCGCTTTAACGACGGTGAAACGCCAGCATCGCCCTGCCCTCACCTTAAATCGCATTTCAGAGCTCCTTGAACGACTGGATGCATACAGAGGGCAGCCTCTCACCCGACTGGCAACTAAACTAACCCTGCTTATTTTCATCCGTTCCAGTGAACTTCGCTTTGCCAGGTGGTCTGAGATCGACTTCAAGAAAGCCATGTGGACTATTCCTCCCGAGCGGAAACCTATTGACGGGGTCAAGTATTCTCATCGTGGCTCAAAAATGCGGACAGAGCATCTGGTTCCACTCTCAGCTCAGGCGCTGGATATTCTGCAGCAGATCCACACCATCAGTGGAGAACATGAACTGATTTTCACCGGTGATCACAATCCATGGAAACCTATGAGTGAAAATACCGTGAATAACGCATTGCGGCTAATGGGTTACGACACAAAAGTAGATGTATGTGGTCATGGCTTCAGGGCAATGGCCTGTAGTTCGTTGATTGAGTCAGGGTTATGGTCGAGGGATGCTGTTGAACGCCAGATGAGCCATCAGGAACGTAATGGCGTACGTGCAGCTTATATCCATAAAGCGGAATTTCTGGATGAGCGCAGGCTGATGCTGCAATGGTGGGCAGATTTTCTCGATGTAAATGGTGAGAAATCAGTAAGCCCCTTTGACTTTGCAAAACTTCACTCAGGATAGTGGTTCGAATTAAAAGCAGTCTAGTAGGAAGAGGAGGAACGATGCATTGGTATACTGACTACTCTGATGGGCAAGAAGATACTTATAAAACTACAATGGTATAAAAGCTCAGCCCATAAAGGGCTGAGCCTCAGCGTATCCCTTATTTTTTGTAAACGGGGTTTGAGGGCCAATGGAACGAAAACGTACGCTTAGAAGCTAATTCATTGTTAGTTTGGAATTTTTAAACTTATTATGCTCAGTGGCACGAAAACTCACGTTAAAGGATTTTGGTAATGAGATGATAAAAAAGGATCCACAAGGGGTTTACGCCGGAACCACCGAAATTTCCGTTACCCCAGTTTAAGCCCGGATCCGATACCAGACTGGTATGTTGATTATTTATCCCCGTGGCAATATGCCGTGGTGTTCGGGATGCTTTTCGGTTTTAGTTTGCTGCTTGCTATCAGTTATTTAAATAAACCTGATCACCTGTCTGGTTTCTTAGCATTAGTTGTTCTGCTTGTGCCAATTTTTTTAATCACTGGGATGGGGGTTGCACTAACCCTTTCATTTTCCGATAAAGCCTATAATGATATGGGGGGAAGGTAATGGATGAGTTAGTTGCTCTGATTTTGCCGCATAAGGTTGTTTTTTATTATGATGCAGTGGCGGTAGGCGTATTGCTTGCCATCATAACAGTGTATGCCGACTGGTCTTTGTACTTCGCTAACAAAAAACATTGGTGCGAACATAACAAAATAAAATCGTTAAAGGATAACCCAGAGGTTTACAGGTTGTTTACGGAAATAAATAATGGTGCAAGAAAACATCTTTACCTTACTGCCCCATTAAAATTTTTCACTGACTACAAAATGTTTATAACAATAGTGGTGCTGTATTTGAGCATTACGATATTGACACTAGGGTATAATGTTAACTTTTAGTTTATATAGCGGGCGTACGCCCGCATAGTGCCTACAAATCGCAATGCCAGTCTGAATTTTTTCAAGTCTCGAATGTTTTTCTGTATCAAAACCAGCGTGGATTCTGCCTGTCCGGGTTGCGCGGATGGCTGTCCAGCCAGGAACTGGGTTCGCTGGGGACTTATTCGCTAAAAGTCGCAGTGATTGGTATGGCATTCAACTAGAGGATTTTATAGTGTTTTCTGAGGTACTTTGGACAAAATTAAGTAACTATTTTGAGTGAATGTTATACATCACAATGATGTTAACGATAAAAAAGGCGGCAATTGTGAATGCAGATATACGAGATTAAAAACATCAGGTAAAAAATTGCCCCTCACCCGAAAAAAGCGGGAGAGGAGCTGGATGCATCAGCCAGTTCAGGTCTCAGGCTGTTCACGAAGACTGTCTTTTTCCTCCAGTAGCCGACTAGCCAACACTCCGGAAATCATTGAACCATTGACATTAAGTGCCGTACGAGCCATATCTATAATTGGCTCAATCGCAATAAAAATACCCACTAATGCCACCGGGAAATTAAGGGTGGAGAGGACGATAAGAGCCGCCAAGGTCCCACCGCCGCCAACACCCGCCACACCAATTGAACCAAGAGCAATAGCCGGTAGCATTGCCGCAAGGAAAGTCAATGAAAGAGGGTCTATGCCCATCGTCGGCGCAATCATGGCCACAATTACCGCTGGATAAATCCCGGCGCAGCCGTTTTGCCCCATACTTGAACCAAAAGAAGCGGCAATGTTGGCGACGGTATCAGGAACACCAAATTTTTTCTGCACCGTAATCGCCAACGGAATTGACGCGGCACTGCTGCGGGAAACAAAAGCGAATGTCAACGCTGGCCATACAGTTCGGAAATACTGAACCGGATTTCGCCCGGCAATAACCAACAAAATAGCGTGCACAATAAACATCATCAGCACAGCCAGGTAGCAGGTGGCAATAAAACCCAGCAAACTGACAAACTGCTCCAGTCTGTAGGCCGAAAATACCTTAGTCATCAGAGCCATAACACCATAAGGCGTCATGGCGATAACTATCCTGACCATTTTCATTACCCAGAACTGGACAGCATTGATGCCAGCACTAAGCTGCTCTCCCTCCTGAGGCGCTTCTTTTTTTACTTTCAGTAGTGCAACGCCAGCCAGTAGGGTGAATACCACAATTCCGATAACGGATACACTGCGTGCACCGGTCAGATCGAGAAACAGGTTCGTGGGGATAAGCGAAGTAATAAGTTTCGGCAGCGACACTGTAGCAGTTTTCGCTACATCATCAGCTGTCAGAGTGGACTGAAGATGGGCAAATACACTGGCGTCGAGCCCGATAGTACGGGCGGTCAACAGGCCAATGAACCCGGCTATCATAACCAGGAACAACATGCAGCCGACGATCGTCAGTGACATTTTGCCAATACCGGCACTGTGCTCCAGTTTATTAATGGCGGAAAGAATGGATATAAAAATAAGCGGGATCGCGACCAGTTTCAGCAGGTTAACGTAACCGTTACCAACAATGTCATACCAGTCGGTGACCTGATTTCTGGCCTCAGCGCTGACAAAGTGGAGTGAAATACCGATAAGTACGCCGAAAAACATACCGATAAAGACACTTTTTGACAGAGAGTCCCTGTGAAGGTCAACTTTAAAAATACTGTAACTGCACAATAAAAAGATCGCGATGTACGCGAGAATGGTGAACATAATGTATCCTCTTGCCTCATTCAGCACCTGAAATGCCGGAAAGAGCCGAATTGAAAAACCCTATCCAATACATGGAATTGGGGCACGGGAGGGATTATAGAAAATGAGGGTTCCGGGAACTACAAAAAAGATGGGATCATGTTCCACAAATAGCGAGTTCACTCGCATTTTCATCTAATGATGATCAACAACATCGCTGTGAACGTCGTGAATTAAGCACAGCAAAGTTATAAATGCTGGCTCTTTGCCGCTCGAACCCGCAGCATGTCGTTCGTATCTGGTAAACAAATATTTCACCGCAGACCTGCCCGGCACCCCTGCTTCCCGGCCAAAGTACAACTGCGGGCGAACGTTATCAGGCTAATTTTACCCAACGATCCTCACGAGGCGCTTACAGTAAATTTTGCGCCAGGCAGCTAACGCCGATGTAAACGGTGCTCGTAATATTTTAGCGACAGGACATGCCGTATTTGCTTAGGAGGATGATGCAGTCAAACCCTCCGTTGAAGCAGGAGCCCACCGAGGCGAGTCAAGTTACGGTCTGAACGTTGTCGTAATCCCCATCTGATATCTACATAAAGTTTCCGGGGAGCTTGACTCAGCATAAAATCGTTCGAGCACAGGCTGATACAATCTTCTGAACTAACGCAGGATACTGGCTCAGGAATGGAAAAGTTCTATTTAAGCGTTCCCTTCGATGAAAAAGACATAGCTAACACGCTGGGAACCAGAAAAAAGAAAGTGAAGGGCTTCCTGGATGCGATAAACAGCGTCTATCCGGACTGTACGTGAGAAGCATGCCTGTACTCAGTGCGATGCCATCGTGCAGGCCCCCGCATCTTCACGGCCCATCGAATGGGGTACCGGACTCTTTCCCGCAATAGTAAGGAATGAGTATTATGAAAAAACTGCCATTCGGAAACATCAATGCCCCCACTGAGAATGAAAATAGAAATGATTTACGGATACGGAACATATCGCAATCAATCAATAAATTGATATTAAACAACAAAATAAAAATATCGCCTTTGAATCATTTACTGTAAGGAGTAAATTATTAGCAGGCTATTTTATAAATAGACTGAGGGATTATCACGAGGGACGACGGTCAGAAGACCAAAATATTCAGAAGGCTTTAACCCAATGAATACCGAAAAACTTGCTATTCTTCAGCAGCGAAGCATTGCTTCACACGCTGCTCATTCCGATATACACAATGAGTCAAATCTGAATGATGCTCCTTATCCCCGGGCAAAAGCGCTGCGGGATATTTATTTCCAAACTCTTTCATCTGTGGATACCGAATTTCCCTACTGGTATACCCGTAAGTGGGATGAACTGGCTGATGATGTGGCGATCGTTCGCCGTGCAGAAGCCCTGAAATGTGCTTTTTCCCATTTAACACCCAATATTTTCCCCGGCGAAAAATTGGTCATGCAGAAAACGGCTTACTACCGTGGCTCTTTTCCGATGCCATGGCTGTCGGAGAGTTTTTTTCTGGCTAACGCTGATGAGTTGACCTCTCGTGCTGATACCGGTAGCGACAGTGCTGGAAAGCTCTCTCATTTTGGCAACGGCGGCGGTAATGTGACGCAAAGTGCCGGCAATATTGTGTCCATTGCCGGCAAATTTGGTATTCGTGCTGAACAAACTCCAGCTCTGATTACTTTAGCCAGAGCCTGGGAGGGACGTTCGGTTGAAGCGCTCGGACACAAGTACGAAATGCTGATACCAGATTACCAGATAAAAGAAAACATCATGAAGTCCGTGATTTGCATGTTCGATTCCGGTTATACCATTCCGCAGGGGCGTGAGGTCATCAACTACTACTACCCGCTTCAGTATGGACTGGATGGTATTAAAAATTTTGCCCTCGAGCAGCGCGACCTGGTTGCCGGAAATGCTAACGGCGATGGCATCATCGGCATGGACCGGCTCTATTACTACGACGCAGTGCGCATCATTATTGAAGGGCTACAAAACTGGATCTATCACTACGAGCAACACGCGCGTGTTCTTGCCGAACGCACTGATGATGAGCAACAGCGCCAGGAATATACTGACATTGCGGAATGTCTGGCGTGGATTGCCCATCATCAGCCCCGTACCTTCCACGAAGCTCTGCAACTCAGTTACACCATGCACCTTGCCGTGCTGAATGAAGATGCCGCCTCAGGAATGTCGCCGGGACGCATTGGGCAGATTCTCTGGCCTTGGTTCGAACAGGATATTGCTGCAGGGCGCCTTGATGAAGAAGAAGCGCTGGAACTCCTTCAGCTTCACCGTATTAAACTCACTTGCGTGGACTGTTTCGCTTCCACAGGGGTAGTGGGTGGTGTACTTTCCGGCAATACTTTCAACAATGTGGTGCTTGGTGGACTGAAAAAAGAAGGTTCATCCGCCGCTAACCGGCTTGAAGAGCTGATCCTGGAAGCGGGTATTCGCTGTCAGTCCCCGCAGCCGACTCTGAGCGTGCTGTATGACGAAAAAGTACCGGAATCCTTCCTTCTTAAAGCCGTTGAATGCACGAAAACCGGTGTGGGCTATCCAGCCTGGGTTAACAATCAGGTGGGGATGCAGTTCCTGTTAAACCAGTACGCGGCTGAAGGAATGGATGTGGAGGAGGCTCGAGCCATTGCTCTTGGTGGTTGCCTTGAAACCTCACCGGGTTCGTTCCTGCCGCTGACGCTAAATGGCAAACAGTACGATCTTCCCGGCGGATCCGGGCAGACTGCCGGCACTGGCGTGCACTTTCTTGCGAATCCAAAAATCCTTGAACTCGTCCTCACTAACGGTCTGGACAAACGTACAGGTACTCAGGTTTATCCGCCGCACAATTTGAAGCCAGACAGCTTCGAACAGTTATGGGAACAATTCACCCGTTATTATGCACAGACCTGCGATGTGGTGGCTAAAGCAAACAACATTCAGATGGATATCTGGCGTAAAAATAATATGTCCATTATGAACTCCTTCCTGAAGCCGGATTGCCTGCGCGACGGTAAGCATATCGGCCAGATGGGCTACCGCTACAATGCCACTTATAACATTGAAAGCTGCGGCACTATCACTTGCATCAATTCGCTGGCGGCCATTAAAAAACTGGTGTTTGACGACAAAGCGTATCCCCTTGAACAACTGACGGACGCATTGCTGAACAACTTCGGTTACCAGACAGCCGAAGAAAGCGGCAATTATTCCATGGCTGAGCAGCGTAAGGCTAATACAGGCAGACGCTTTGATGATATTCATGCCGCCTGCCTGAATGCGCCTAAATTTGGCAATAATGATCCTTATGTAGATGATTTACTGAAAATGTACGAAGCCTGGTTCTGTACGATGGCGCGTCAGTATGAATCGCTGTACGGCAAAAAAATGTACCGTTGCCAGATCTCAGTTTCCACACACGGTCCACAAGGTGCCTGTACGCTGGCGAGTGCTGACGGACGGCTGGCGGGAACGACTTACTCAGACGGATCCATGTCCGCCTATCCAGGCACCGATCGCAACGGCCCCTATGCGTTATTTAGTTCCGCGACGGTCTGGGATCACAGCCAGTCTCAGAACTCACAGATGAACCTGAAACTGCATCCCACTTCTGTACGTGGCGCATCGGGCTCGCGCAAACTGCTGGAACTAACCCGCAGCTATCTGCGGAAAGGCGGGTTCCATATTCAGTACAACATTGTTGATTCCAGAACGCTGCGGGATGCGCAGCAGCACCCTGAAAACTACCGTGAGTTGATGGTTCGCGTCGCGGGATTTACGCAGTACTGGTGTGAAATTGGTAAGCCGATTCAGGATGAAGTGATAGCCAGAACAGAATACGAGGAGATGTAATCATGTGTGAATGCAACCATACCCACTGCCATAATTTCTGCCCCATTGACGTCGCCAAAGGTTTATGTCGTCTGAGCGGAAACCTCATCATGATTGACACTCCTGTCTGTGAGAACTACAACGAAAAGCCGCGTTGTGAACATTGCAGACACTACTGCGACAAAACCTCACCTGCGCAGTGTCTGGGGTTTGGCAAACCTTACTGGGTAGATGCCAGTACAAACGCCGGACTGTGTGACGCATTTACACGCCGTTAACTATGACTCAGGTTGCTCTGAACCCGCTGTCCGGGCGGGTTCTTTTTTACAGGAGACATGCTATGGATGTTGAAAAGGGCCTGATTTTTGATATTCAGAGCCACTCAATCCATGATGGTCCCGGTAGTCGTACCACTCTTTTTATGAGTGGTTGCCGTCTGAGCTGCCAGTGGTGCGCCAATCCGGAAAGCTGGCAACCGCAGGAAAAAATGCTGTTCAGTGAGATGCGTTGTGTCGCATCACAAGGGTGTACCCGATGCGTGGAGAATTGTGCCTGCCAGGCTATCACGATTGCTGGCGGAAAACTCATGCTGGATAACGCTCAGTGTCAGGTGTGTCGGGCATTAACCTGCATCGACGCCTGTCCATCGCAGGCGCTGAAGCGTTGTGGTTATAACTATTCCGCGGAAGCATTGTTACAACGTTTACAGCATGACCGGGATTTCTGGGGTGAAGAAGGCGGTGTGACATTCAGCGGCGGCGATCCTTTTGTTCAGCATCGCTTCCTGGAAAATATCGCTCATCGCTGCCGGGAGGCCGGGATCCATACTGCCATTGAGACCACGGCATATGTTCGAGAAGACATTTTCCTGAGTACGATGCGGTTTATTGATTTCGCTTTTATCGATGTTAAACATTTGGATACGCATCTCCATCGCCAGTATACCGGCGTGGATAACACACTTATCCTGAGCAATATCCGTGCTCTGGTTCAGCAAGGCTGGACAGGTCGCCTGGTGCTTCGTGTACCTATGATTGCTGGTATCAATGATACCGACGACAACATGCAGGCGCTGGCAACATTTATGAAGTCTGCTGGTGTATACGAAGTAAATCTGCTGCCCTTCCATCGATTAGGAGAATCGAAATGGCAGCAACTAGGAAAAACATATCCGGGACAGCACTGGCAACCCCCTACTGATGTTGAGCTGTCAGCGTTTGAGCTTTTCTTTACCCAACAGCGGCTGGCTTGCTATATCGGGAGCGACACACCTTTTTGACTACATAAGCCCACTGAAAATTGATAAATGAGACCCGGCAATTTAGCCAGGGAAACCTTATAGTTAGATACAATGCTCCCATTATACCACAGGGAGGAAATTTCGGCGATTCCGGCGTCTCACTCTTTTTGATTTGCATCCGGATATCGAGTCCGGCGTCATAGCAAGCCTGTAGGCACCTGCAGGGGATCTCCTTCTAGGCATCATTTCCCCGGTGGCGTCCCACAGCTGCAGGCAGGTACTTCTGTGAGCCGTACCAGGGGTCAGTTTGGATATCGAAAATTATTGTACGTTAAGGCTATTTTTTGACCTTTCGACTTTAGCTGGTCTCAACCGACGAAACTTACCGGAAGCCGGTATCCGGTTGCTTTTCCAGATATAATCGCCTGTCAGATTGATGTGTTCCCATCCTAACGGCGACAAATGTGACAGCAGTTGCTCGTTGATCTTCACCCCTTTACGCTTCAGGGCATCGACCGCTCTTTCCATACAGACGGTATTCCACAGCGAGATAGCAGCCGTCAGCAGCGTCAGTCCACTGGCGTGATAGCTCTGATTCTCCGGTTTTCTGTCTCTGATTTCCAGGTCGCTTTCGACAGCAGGTGTGTAATACAGTCCTGTTGTATTTTGCCGGTGAACACCTTTACGCCAGGATAGTGGTGCTGTTCGGTTAAATGTTCGTGCCGGGTGGTATCCCTGCCGGAAAGAGACGTGGGCTTACCCGGCTTAATAAATTCGAGCAGCACACCATGTTCTTCGGCCCATTGTGTCAGCGCCAGCGAGACCAGTTCGGGTCAGTTATCAATCCGCATCTTCAGCGGATAGCCGCGATTTATCACGATCCTGTCCAGAACCCGGACAAAACGCTGAACCGGGATATTCAGGTCGATTTCTATCGCCAGGGCTTCGCGGTTAAAATCATCCACCGCATTGAAGGTCCGAAAGCGTCTGCCAAAGACTAGTGCATCATGCATAACCACGGAAGCCTCTCTCAACATTCTGATTGGATGGCTGCAGGACAATATCAATTGCGGTACGGAGATCATCTTCGATAACGACGAAAACAATGCCGACTCCGCAACACTGTTGCCCTGGATTGAACAGGCATTACAGAACGTTCGCGATCTCCGCCATCTGCAGCTTCTGCAACAGACCAGAACAGATTAACCGCCGAACTATACTCATCATACACGCATAAGTGCCAGTCCTCACCGACTGGCGTTTTGCTTTATATAAAGGGAAAAATGATGTCAGACTTTACCCTCACCGAACCTGAAGCTTTGACCGGCCACACTGAAGTCATCAGCTCCACAAGCATTGAGCACATCGTCACCGGGCGCAATACAGCACTGAAACGTATCGGCGCGCTGATCCGCCAACTCGATGCATTCTCTCAGCTCACCTCAGGTGTTGGCGATGGTACGTCGAATGACTGGGCAATGCGCACCGGCCACCGTTATGGAAGCAAGTTAATCAGTGGTACAACAGCCTGGAAAAGGATGCTATTCCGGCTTTCAGCGAAGCCAACCTTCTCAACACATTCGAGCAACTGCATCATAGTAAAGGTGGCGTATTTGAACGTGGGGTGATCAATGTGTTTAAAGATCTGAGCTGGGACTACAAGAGCAACAGCCCGTGTAAGTTTGGGAGAAAGATTATCGTGGCAGGGCTGGTGAAATATGACCGTTGGGGATTTGGTCTAAACTGGGGCTGGCAGCGCGATCGATTAGCTGATCTTGAGCGGATGTTGATGATCCTTGACGGAAAACCTGTTCCTGACAACCGTGCTGACGTTACCCGTCGGCTGGGGGATCATATCCATGAGAACAGGCACAGCAATCGTTGTGAGGATGAGATGTTTGAGATTAAATATTTTCAGAAAGGAACAGCGCATATCAGCTTCAAAAGGCTAGAACTGCTTGATAAAATGAACGACATTGTAGCGAAGCATTTTACTTCGATGTTACCCGCTCGCTCCTGAGTTTGAATCCCCCGCTCCAGCACCAAAAAGGACCGAGGGTACAATTGAGGGCATAAAAACAATCATATCAAAAATAAACAATAAAATTCAATGAGTTAATTTAGCATGTCGATTCCGAGTCCGGCACCACATTGCTAGCAGAGTGATTAAAACTAACAATTTCGATTATTTTTTGAAATCATTCTCAATTGTATATTGATTTAATGATTTTACTGCATCCAGACTTACTCCCACAAACTTATCCTACAAAACATAAGAATTATTGGTTAAAGAAATAAATTCCATCTAAACTCAGCAAACTCATCAGCATTAGTCGCTTTTTTATCTTTACTAACTTATCAATTTTAGAGAATAAATCTTTATCTAATTCATCCACATTTTTTGAACAAATGGGTAGTAATTATTGTTTATGGTATTCACTGCAGAATTAGCTGAGGCAGCTTGATAATAAAGTTTAACCAAACCATCTAAGTCTGTATGACTAACATATGCTCTCTACTTAATCTTTGCCAAATACATTTTTAAATAACTTTCCAGATTTGGCATTTTTTCTTGTAATGACTATTGCCAATGCTTGTACGTTCTGATTAGTCAGCGTTATTGCCGCATTAACCCACTACCACATTTGTAAACATTGAGGGATGACAGATTAATAAAAACACAGGATGGCATTTTCTAGCAGCTAAGACCAAATAAGCCATACCATCCTGCATAAATTTAATTACTCTTCATTAATAAAATAGCATCTTTTAGCGCCAGGCCAATGGCTGGATCTTTTGCAAAACATAATTACAGTGCTCTGAAGCATATTTAGTCATTATGTTAGATAAAACCGCAGTACAAGTGAAAATGTTCTCTGTTCCTATTCCTAGTAGTCGATTTTTCCAATCATTGAATCTATCCTGACCAATCAGTGTTTGATTCAGATTGTAAGCTTTTTCCATTAAAGCGCATGCATAATACCTGAGCATTAGCGGTGATTCTGACTCAGTTCCAAAAATAGCACTGGATGAATAATGAGTAAAAACGGCAGATAACGCGAATAGATGCTCGGCTTTTTCTCTATCTGTACTTGCTGTTAAATTGTATAAGTTGAGGATCTGGTCATAATTTTGTTTTTTCAAAGTGTAGCCCTGTTGAAAATCAAGCAGACGAGAAAAAATTTTAGTTAACTCCTGTTGAGCAGAGCTATCTATCAGCTTTGTGTTATAAGCATTGGATTGTATAGCCTCAAGGAAAAATTGTTTATATTGGTCATTTAAATCTAAGGCCTCAATTAATTTATTAAACGTTGTCTGATTTTCACTATTAATAAAAGACGCGGCAAAAAGCGGAAAATCTTCTTTGTAACATCGACTCAGATTGTATTCAGTCGGACTCAAACAGTTACCATCCTGAAAAAGAACAATATGATCCCATCTTGTATTCAAATCAGGGTGCAGCATATTAATAAACACATTTTCAGCAACCAATAATACTCTGCTGATGCCGCGTGCGATATTTGAAGCCAAAATGTGCGATAAATGGTGAGCTACTTTTGTTTCCGTCAGTGCAACGGAATTACACTTTTATTTTTCATCAGAGCTACTTTGACCTACTTGGATAAGGCCTATTAAGGACTACGTTCTACGTCACGCTTGGCTTCCAGTTCACGTACTAGAGGAATGATGTGTTTACCAAAGAATTCTACCTCTTCCTGAAAATGCAGAAAGCCGAGTAGGATGAGATCTGCACCGGCATCTTTTAACGCAATAATTCGTTCGGCGATCTGCACCGGCGTTCCGATCAGATTACTACGAAATCCATCATTGTATTGAACGAGGTCTTCAAAGGATGATTTTGCCCAGTTTCCCTTTCCTTCGGGTGAAGCCTTCCTGCATTTTTCACCTGATCGGCAAAGCCCTGCACAGCTTCGGGATTAGCCTTAGCGACAATTTCGTCAAGAACCGCTTTCGCCTCTTCTTCAGTCTGGCGGGCAATGGCAAAAGCATTCACCCCAATCTTGACGGAATGTCCGTTGGTCACGGCCTTGGCGCGGATATCATTGACCTGCTTTCTGATCTCCGCCGGAGTGTTACCATTGGTAAAGTACCAATCAGAGACACGGGCAGCCATGTCACGCGCCGCACGCGATGAACCGCCCTGAAAGATTTCTGGTTGCGGATCCACCGGCTTTGGTTTCATCGAATATTCGTTGAAACGATAAAAGTTACCTTTGAACGTAAAGCTATCTTCTGTCCAGATACCACGTATGGCTAGTATAAACTCCTCCGAACGACGATAACGCTCGTCATGATCGAGCCAAAGTTCACCGATAGCGGCAAACTCATCACGGAACCAACCACTGACAATATTCACTGCAACACGACCATTAGTCAGGTGACTGATCGTGGCGATCTGCTTAGCGGCTATGGCTGGATTCCATGGCCCGGGCAAGAGTGCGGCGATAACCTTCAGTTTGGTTGTTCCCGCCAGCAGTGCATGACTGAATGATACCGATTCATGCTGGTTGTCTGCACCGTAACTAGAGGTGAAGCGGATCTGGCTCAGCGCATAATCAAAGCCGTTGGCTTCTGCGATCTGTGCTAACTTGAGATTGTAATTGATATCCCAGCTAGTTCGCTGTTCGATATTACTGATAACAAGTCCCCCTGACACATTAGGAACCCAGTAAGCGAATTTCAGTTTATTGCATGTTTGGTTCATTATCCATCCCATTTGTGGTCGTGACTCAGATTTATTGATTCAATATATTCTATCATTTTTAAAAATAGACTATGGTGATACCGAATGCTATATTTGAAACTGAAATCTGTGATAAATCGTAAATCGCCGGCTATATCTGTTTCCGTTGAGTGTAACGTAACTAAATTGTTATGTTTCATCAGAGCCGTCTTGGCCTGTTCAAACGTTTTGATTCGCTGGACAATATTTGTAAATGCTCGCTAATGAAACTCCGTACAGTAATGCCAGCTGTTTTCTACTCTGACCGAACTCAAGTAATTTTTTAGCCTGCTCTTGCTGTGCAGAAGATAATGAGCAAGGTCTACCGCCGATACGTCCTCTGCTTCTCGCTGCGGCCAAACCTGCCTGAGTACGTTTAACAATCAGCTCTCGGCTCCATTTGCGCCAACGCACTCATCACATGAAAGAAAAACGACCTGCTGACGAAGCAGTGTCGATAGAATCCGTCAAACTATGAAAATGAATACCTTCATCTTCCAGTTTGGATATTAAAGTAATCAAATGTTTAATGCTGCGACCCAGTCTATCCAGCTTCCAGACGACTAAGGTGTCACCCGATTTCAGTGCATTTAGCGCGCGTTTTAATCCGGGTCTCTGGTCTGTTTTTCCGCTGATTTTATCCTCAAAAATCTGCTCACAATTTGTACAAATGAGCGATTTTCGCTGTAAATCGGTGTTTTGGTCATTTTTTGACACCCTCATATAGCCTATTTTTGCCATTTTAGGACCTTATCCTCCCTCTGAAAGCCTTGTCATCGCTGGTTTTGGGCAAAATATTAGCTAAATTCCAGATTCAATAAAACCTTGGTTTGTTGGAAACGGTAGATTGTGCAAAAAATACGCTGGACAAACGTACTGGCGGCACCGTCAAGGGCGACATTATGTCACAGGGTACCCAAATCGGACTGAAGGGGGATAACCGCAAGCATTTTATTCTCGCGAATGCTGATGGCAAAGTGCGCGCCTATATCTGGAAAGATAAGGGCGGTGATGGAATACACATCAATAACGGTATTGACGGTGGTGGTGAGTACGTTTTCCATAAAGATGGCGGTTTTTGTGCACCTTCTTCCGTGTATGCAGGAGCGGGAAGAATGGCCGCTGACGGCAATGTTGTCGGCAGCAAATGGGGAAATCAGTGGCTGGATGTTTACCTGAAAAATACCTTCCAGCCCAAAGGGACCTACGGTCAATCGAATACGGCAAAGCGCGAGGTCAACGGATGGTGGAAATGCGGGGACACGGGGGTGATTATCCAGTGGGCGAGATATGGAAAAGACAGAGGGGCAGGGACCTATGATTTCCCGCTGCCCATGAAGTTTCTCAAAGCAGGATTGCTCTGTATCGGCTATGTTGATACTGCGATTAACGCTTGGGGCGATAATCAGTCCCAGTCAGCCCATCTGGTCGATAACGCGACCGTCAGGGTGACGATAGATAACGGTCTTGAAAGCGTCGTTCTAGCGATTGGTTTCTGAAAGAGGATTTGGCGAGTGAATATCCGGCACACTGCTAAACCGTGTCGATATCGGCACCACGCCAGATATTGTGCGGCCGGAAGCTCCGAAAAGATAAAAACTTTATGCTGCCCTGACAATGTAGTTAAACGCGACATTTCGCGGCCTTGTTTCTGAAGCGGTTCTCAAACCAGACTGAAAACTGGCTGAGCAATCAACAGCGAATACGCCGCTGGTTCCTCCAGTAATGCTACTACTGGCCATTCTTCTTCCCATTTTGAAAATCCCACTGGCTGATGATTGACCGACAAACTGAATGCCGGTTATGTTTCCAGTGAAATTTTGAAGGGTATCACCTTGTACGCTTAATATTTTGCGTCCGTTATCCACTTTTCGTCCTGCATCCCAGCCCCGAATAAATTCGCCACGTAAATCAGGGAGTTTCCCTGATGGATAAGCGAGTGCCAACAGTGGGTATTCTTTCTTATTAAAGCTCTCACCATTGCATATACGCCAACCTGACGGAGGCGTTTCAGTAGGCCAAGGCAGAGGAACGCCGACAGGGATTTCGACACGCAATACTTCTGGCGTAACAGCATGAACATCGGTGGCGGTTAATTTTACATCCTGAATCAGGGTTTTGCCGTTAATTTTACGCTGACTAGGTGTTGCATTTTTAGCCAGATTTACTGTTTCTAACAAACCAAGGTTTTCTAAAAATTTATTTTTGTCTGGGATGTCAGCGCCGTTGTCATTTTTTGCCAGTTTCTGACTCAACAGTTGCATGACGTTTTCAGCAAATTTGGGGTTATTGCTAATCGCTTGCGCCAGCTTGTTCAGCGTATCTAAATCGGAAGGCGCATGGTCGACCACCGCATTAAGTCTATCATTGACAATTTTCACCGCTTTAGGGGTTGCGGCTTCCGTTTCACTGCTGCTCTGATTGGCATTGCTGAGCTTGACAAAACCTTTTTCACTTACGCTGGCATCCGGGTGATTTCGGGAGCGCGTATGCGCCGTTAACGCCGCTTCGGCCGCTTTTAATTGCTGCTTTAACCAGGCGGTACGATTCGCCAGTTCACGCGTAGGTCGGTTGGTGATACCGTCTGGCCCACCCAATACCGGGTCGGAGGTCTCTATCTGGTAGATACCGTCCTCCCAGGCAGCCGTTTCTTTTAAATAACTCATGTCATCGTTCTCCATCGGGCTGGATCCCCTCGTGGGCGGATTGTTAGTCATAGTGTAGTCTGTTTTTGTCTATTCATTAAGTATTTTTGCATACCCTTAACTGCTGCCATGATTATAGCGCCCGTGGTAGGTCGTTTGATTGTTATAGCGCAACGGAACCGCCGTATAATCCAGCGCCACCAGTTCGCTCCGCGCCGGCGCAAAGGCCGCGAGCGTCTCGCGTAATCTGGCCGCCTGGTCATTGGTGATCAACGTATTGAGTACCACCCGATATAGCGCCCAGTGCGTCTCGCCATCGGGATACGCGGTGGCCTGTTCCGGTTTAAGGGCCGCTCCCCCTTCGGTTATCGTCACCTCCCCAAATCCCAGCGCCCGTATCATGGCGCGAATCGACCAGGGGGTGCCCTTATAGCGATGCAGCGTGATGGCCGATTTCAGCATCGCACGGCGGGCATCATCCGATTCGGCTAAATGCCAGCCATTAACCCCGGTTAACGCCAGCTGCTCTGCCAGCCAGGGCAAGGCCGACGCCTCGGTCATGTCCAGCAGATAAACCAGCAGCGGCGTCAGGTCAATCTGCTGCAACCGCGCCGCCTGTGCCGCCAGCCCCTGAAAATGTTTCTCTGCCGCCAGCAGCGGCGGTAACAGGCTGTTATCGGTCATCGCCGCTCTCCGTGCCCAGGGTCAACTGAATGTCGCTACAATGCGCCCATTGCTGTGCCGACAGTACCGTCGACTCAAGGGTAGTGAAACTCGTGAGCTGCACCCGGTAAACGCCCGGCACTGACAAGGCAGCGATAATCTGGCTGGGCACAATATCCCGCCCCAGCTGTTTAGCCTGGCGGGCCACATACTGCTCAGCGGCCTGCCACGCCTGTTTCAGTACCGGCTCGCCTGGCTGGCTGGCATAACAGGTCAGCTGTGCGGTAATGGTATAGTCAACCTTTTCAGGGGCCAGCACCTGCACTGTATCATTCAGCGGGCGCACCCGCTCTTCCGAGCACAGGGCCGTCACCAGGCTGAGCACCGTCTTGTCCGGCAGCCCGCTGGTCAGCAGCGGATACAGGTTGACCGTGCCGGGTTTCGGGCGGGTCACTGCCACATCACAAATCCCCGGATGGGCACTCATGGCATGAAAGCGGTAGGCTTCACGTGAACCAGCGGTGCTGAAGGACGCCGGAGCCAGACGGATACGGTTGCGTAGATGCTCATCGTCTTCAACGTCTGAGCCGCCTTCGCTTGGCGTGGTATTAGTGACCTGAATATCCCCGTCATCGATGGCCTCCATCAGGGTGCTGATTTGCGCCGGTTGCCAGCCGTTACCCTGTATCCCTGCCTCGCTGCAGGTCGCACTCACCGTCACCCGGGATGCCGTTGGCGTCAGCCTGACTTCGCTGTCGGTGGTAAATAGCAGGCTGTCCGTGGCGCTGAGCCGTGTACCGGCCGGTATCGGTATCGTCAGCGAGGGTGCGACCGCCAGTGAAAATTGCACCGTGGTGCGTGCCGGTTGAGCCGGTAAACGGTAAACGCCGACCAGCTCGGCCAGATAGTCCAGCATTGGCGCACGGGCAAAGGCCACCAGGTTTTGTTCGGCGGCGGATTGAATGGCACTGCGCACCAGGGTTTCCCGGTAGGCGAACAGGTCAATCAATAGCCGCTCCGCCTGCGCCGGCCACAGGGTTTTACCGCTGGCCGCTTCATAGGCCGCAATCATCTCGCGGGTAATGGCTTGGGCGTCTGCGTTCACAAACTGCGGTTTCTCAAGGGTTAACGCCATGCCACCTCCGTTTGTGCGTTGACCTGACTGCCCGGCAGTCGCCAGCGCAGCAGGAGATTCACCCGCTCACCCTGCGCATTAAGCCGCACCTGATGTAATTCGCATCGGGGCTCCCAGCGTTTGATGGCCTCCACCGTTTCCCGTACCACATGCGGCAAGGCGCGCTCAGTGGGCATATCCAGATAACGATGCAGATCACTGCCAAAATCCGGTCGATGCGGGTCGCTGCCTTTTGGGGTGCCTAAAATCAGTCGCAGGCACTGCTGAATATCCTCGACGCCACTGACCCGTTCACCCGATACGTGCAGCGCGGGTTGCCAATCTACGGCGCTGAGGACGGTCATTGTGTTCATCAAACGCGTTCCTCCCTCGCTTATAACGGCTTGCCGGTGGGTTTACCGTCATGCCCGTTGCTGTGTTGATGCTGTTGCAGCGACACCCGACCTGCCTGGATATCGCCGCTGGCCTGGAGCGTGCCGTCAATGATGGCTGTCGCGCCACTGCCGCCCGAACCGCTCATGCCGCCCTGGTAAGTCAGTTGCTTTTGTACCGTCAGGTTGCCCGTCGCGACCGTATCGGGTGCATCCAGTAACAGGGTGTGACTTGCCTTCACCGTCGCATTTTGCGTTTGAATGAGCACAGTGGCCTGGGTGGTCAGCGTCAGGGTCTGTATATTGCCGCCGATAGTCATCGCGTGGTTTTTGCGGTCATACTCGACAAAAGTCCCATCGGCAAAATCTACCCGCCGCTTATCGCGGCTCGCCACTGTCGGGCGGTCTATCTCGGAATACACCGCCCCTAACACCACGCCGTCATCGCCGTCAGCATCCAGCAGCAGGCTCACCTGTTCACCCACATCGGGTAGCCCGTAATCCTTGTTATCCTGGGTGTTGCGTTGCAATACCGGCAGCCAGGCGGTGCGCAGGTTATCACAGGTCGGCAGCCGTACCCGTACCCGGACGTTTTGCTCATCAATCTGGCTGATGGTACCGAACATCAATTGCAGTCCTTTCATGGTGGCTTTTCTCCGATTGTCATCTCTTTTTCACTCAGCGGCCCCACGCTGCCATCGGCTTTCACCCCAATCACCTGTCGGGGCGCAGGCTTATCCGCGCGAGTCGTTTTCCTGTTGGTGTGCGCCATCGGCCCCTGGCCCAGGGTGAGTTCACAGGTGTACCCGCTTTGGCGCGATAGGGCATGGCGAACTTCAGTAATCAGCCACACCCCGGACAGGCGACCAAAATCGGCCAGGCGCACGGTTAACCCGGCTTGATACGCCGTATTGCCGGCCAGCGCTACCGTCGCCACCCGTTGATATTCATTATGCCGGTTCAGCCCCGCACACACCTTGGCAGTCGCTTCTTCCCGGCTCCGTGCCCGGCTGTGCAGTCTTAAGGTATCGGCGCTGGTTGAACGTCCCTGTTTTTGAGGAGCCGTTTCTCGCGCCACGTCGCCTATCGTGCCATCGGCCTTGATACCGACCGTGACCAGTTGTTTGCGCTGGCTGTCCTGGTATTTCACCTTGCCCTGCTGGTAGATACGGTTAAGCGTATCGCGCAGGCTGTAATGGCTGACGGCTTGCGGGGTAATGACGTTAACTGGCAAGGCTTCCCGCAATCTGACGCGCTCAGAAAAATCAGCCTGCTCGGCGTGACTTTAACGATATAGCCGTATTCCTCGGCCAGTCGGCGCAAAAAAGCCAGGTCGGTTTCATGTTGCTGCGTGACCCGGTCAAGGGCAGCGGCGCAATCTGCCCTTCCAGTGTCAGGTGGTGTTTTTGGGCAATCCGGCGGGCGATGGCCGCCAGGCTGGTCTGCTCAAACGCCCGGTAGCTCCGGGTTCGCAGCGCGGTGGTCACTGAAGCGGATAACCCACGCAGCGACACCGTATCCGGCGGGCCACTGAGTTCTATTTCATCAATCGAAAAGGTGCCACAGGGACGTAATGGCGTGCCGACCCTGCCGAGCGCCAATGAGAGCGTGTCGCCTTTACCCGGATACCAGGCCCCACGCCATCGCCCGGCGCTGTCTTCCAGTTCGACCGTCAGCTCATCAGACTGGCCACTGAGCTGATCGGTAAAGCGGATCCCGAGCACGTCCGGGGTGATATCGTGCGTGATGTCCTTTGGCCATAATGCAGGGTCCAGGTCGGGGCCGGTACCGCCTGCTGTCTTTGTGTCGTTAACGTAACCATGGCGGCGTCTCCTCCACGGTGTCCTGCGCGTTAATCAGCGGTATAGCCAAGGTGATGCCGGCAGGCAACACCGGTGTAATGGGGATATCAGGATTGGCGGCAATGATCCGCACATAGCCCAATGCGTCACCGTAATAGTGGGCGGCCAGCGTATCCCAGCGCTCGCCCTCACGGGTAATATGTTGCCAGACACCTGGCTTATGTTCTTCTTCATGTTGACTTGCAAACATCGGCCTGTTCTCCTTTTAGTGACGCGTCACCAGATGGCTCGTCAGACGGCTCAGCACCGGGGCGACGTCGTTCCAGGTACTGAGGGCACCGCCCACCTGACCGGCCACCGTATCCAGTGCACCGGGCAGTGCCTGGCCGGTACCGGGGGTCAGAGTACTGAGCGTGTTTTTCGCCTGGCTGGCCGTGGTCGCCACCTTGCCCGCCGCACGGGTCAGGTGACTGGCCGCAGGAAAATGGGCTTCCAGGCCGGCCAACAACGGCTGCGCCTGTATCAACGGGGTGGCCACCTCACCTAAGCTAGTAATGACCCCAGGGACGCGCGTTAACGCCGCGACCGGATCCGTTTTCATCTGGCGCGCCACCCGGATCGCCTGTGAGGCCGTAGCCAGTGCCGACTGCGCCTGACGGGCCAGACCCATCGCCCGCGATAGCGGTGTACCGCTGCCGATCGCCGGTGTTAGCCCGGCGGCTTTTCTGTTCAGTGTGGTGGCCATCGCCGGCGGCTTAAGCGGCTGGCGCAGATCGCCGGTAAATTCACGCAGACTGATATCGACCTCCAGGCATTGGGCGATACCGTCGGCATGGGCTAACAGCGTGCGACCGGTAAGCGTGCTGATCACAAAATGCCCCAGGTACTCGCCATTGCCGAGCACAAATGCCAGTGCCTGATGGGCACGACAGGCGGCCTGTAGCCGTTGCCATTGCGCGGTCGGTTGACAGTACTGCTGATGAAATCGCACGCTGAGGCGATATTCATCCCCTTTATCGCCGACCCACTGCAGGCCGGGCTTACGGCCAATGCGCGCCTGTTCGGCAAACTCACCGCCGAGGGTCGCTTCCAGTGCGGTAAAGCCGGTCTGTAGCTGCACTTCAATCTCACCCAGGATCGCCAGCATCAGTAAAAGTCCCTCCGTTGTTGTTGGTGCATCAGCTGCGCCAGGCGTTTTTCTAGCTCACGCACACTGATAGCCAGGGCTTCGCGTAACGCCGCTGGGGCCGCCTGGGACTGACCGTTTATCACAATCTGTGGGGCAAAGGTGATCTGTATGCCTGAAAATGCCTTCCCCTGACCGGCAGGGGGGATTGGGGTATCAGGCCAGTGGGGCACACGCGGGGAGGGCGGTTGCATCAGCGGCATCAGGCCGCCAACGGCGCGTTCTAACGCGGGCGTGGTACGGGTAATGCCCACCACCGCCCCCTGCACAATATTGTCCCCCAATCCGGCAAAGACCCGTGAGGGACTGTGTATGCCCAATGTCTCCTTAAACCAGCCTGAAACACTGTCCCCAAAATTGACAATCGTCTCTTTGGCGGCGGTTAACCGACTTTGATGCCATTGACCAAACCCTCAATCAGCTGGCGACCCGCATCGGTAAAATGGGCAGGCAGTTCAATGTTGAAATAGCCCATCACCCCGGCGAAGGCTTTATAGAGCAGCCCCAGCGGCGACCCGTTAAGGATAAGTGCACCCACATCAGCAATACCGCCGGAAAACGCCTGTTTCACCTCGGCCCAGCGGGCCTGAAAGAAAGCGCTTATCGGCGTCCAGTAGTGGTAAATCAGGTAAGCGCCGGCGGCAATCGCGGTGATAGTCAGGCCGATAGGGTTAAACATCAGTGCTCGCCCCAACCACAGCAGGGCATGACCAGCCAGGCGCAGGCCCGTCACCAGCCCACCGGCCAACACCTTACCTAATCGTCCTACGCTGCCTGCGAGTCGGCTTAAGCGCCCACCCATGCCGAAAGCACTCTGGAGTAACAGCCAGCCGGTACGCAGCCGGGTAAACCCACCCCACAGCAGGCGTATCGGCGAACCCAGCAGATTGAACGCCAACCTTGTGGCCAACAATCCCCCCTTAAACAACAGGAGCGCCCCCACGGTTTTGGCGATACCGCTGACCAGTTGAGGGTGGGTTTTGACCCAACCACTGGCGGCATTCAGATAAGGCAGAACCGTTTGCGTTAACGACAGTACGGCGGGGGAGAGTGATTCACCGATACTCAGTGACAGCTCTTGACTGGCAATGCCTAACTTTTTCATCTGCTCAATCGGTGAGGCCAGCCGTTTTTTATAGTCGCCCAGCAGCACATTTTTATCGGCTGCCTGTAAATCGTCTGCGCGCATTTGCCGGTACTTGTCCATATTCGCGAGCATCGGACGCACAAAGGCCATTACCTGCATATCGGCAAACAGTTCACCTAAGCCAAAGTTCTGCTGCAGGGCCAGTAACGCCTTATCGCGCGCGGTATCGTCCTGCAGCGCCATCGCTGATTTAAATTGTGCCAGCGCCTCGGGACTCTTTTGTGCCAGATAGCTTTGCAGGGTATTCATCATCCCTTCAATCGGCGAAATCCCGTGCACTTTTTGTTGCATTAAGGACTTTTCAATATCGATACCGACATCCGCAAAGCGTTTTTGGGTTTCCGGGGCAAACACCTTTTCGAGAAAGTTTTTGAGATTATTGGCTGCTTCATCGGAGGTGCCTGCCCCCATCCTGGCTATCTGCAAGGCAGAGACCAGCTCCGCCACCGCCTCTTTACCCTCAGCAATGCCTTTCATCTTTGGGGCCAGCTCGGGCAACCACTTCACCTGGTCAGCGATTTCAAATGACCCGGCCTTACCCCCTTGCGCCATGATGTTCTGTACCGCGGCAAAATCTTTCGCGGCAATGCCCAGCGACTGCTGGGTGGTCACCGCCGCCTGCGCCCACAGTTCAGCGGAGGTGCGGGTGGCGGTTGCGCCTCGGGCGATGTGTGGCAGGTAGGCGCGAATATCGTCCAGGCTGTCAATGTTATTGCCAATAAGCGCACTGGTGGCGGCCTGTAAATCGGACTGGGTCTGGTTGTATTGCTGGCTCCAGGCGCGGATATCGTTACCCATTGCCGCCTGGGTGGCACCGTCGTAACCGGCGGTGATCCCCATATCGACCAGGTTGTCCTGAAAGGTCATCGATTGTTTAACCGACGGCGCGACCGCACCCACCGCTGCCGCCGTGGTGGCACCTAACGCCAGACCTCGCCCCATTAAGGCGTGATGCTGTTGTCCGAGACGGGAAAGCGTCTGACCCACCCGACCCAGCTCACTATTGAGGCTACGTGCTGCCTGCACACCCAACTGACCGTAACGAGTGACCGCCTGGGTCAGTTGTTGCTGACGGGATTGCAGGCGATGGGTGGTTTCACTCAGGCTATTGAGGCTACGCCGTGAATCGCCCATCGCTGAGCGAAAGGCACCGGCCACCGCTCCTTTGATCACCACCCCAATCGAAAATGTGCTCGACACTGCGTCACCTGCCTCTGTTACACCCGATCACTCTTTATCGGTTTGCCCCGCGTTGCCCGTGCTCCTGCCGGATTTGGGCAGCCGCTTCCTGTAAATAGTCCTCAAACTCCATCACCGTCAGCGCATCCAGCTCACTCGGCTGCCAGCGGAACCATCTCGCCAACAGCGCCTGTGCCTGACGCAGTGCCTTCGGCGAGTGCATCCAGCCCCGCAAACTGACGAAAGTGGCCTTGCAACTGTTGATAATCTACCAAATCCATATTGTCGATATCTTCCGGTATCAGGCCGGTCATGCGGGCAATCAACAGGCTGTCCCAGTCATTGACGTTTTCACTTAAGCGACGTACCGCCTTGATGTCACTGACCTTGAGCCGGTTTAAGCTGACCTGGGTTAGCCTTTCACCACTGCCCAGGGTATAAGGGTATTGCAAACGATAATGAATACAATCTGTCATCATCACTCCTCGGATTGTCAGGTTAAGCACCCAGATTGGCGCGATAATCGGTGAGCATATCTTCACCGTTGATTTTAAAAATATTGGCGATCACATCCAGCTCCAGCAGCACCTGGCCATCCATCACCTGCTTGATATAGCTGCAGGTAAAACTACTGCTCATCTCCGGCACCTCGTGCTGCTTGAAGCTGCCCAGACTATTTTTGCTGAACATCACCGTCATAAACACCGCCACCGGCAGTTCATCCTGGCGACCCTGTGCCGGGTTATAGCGCTGCAGGCTGCCGCGACATTGCAGTGGATACGCCTTGAAGGGATTGGCGGTACGCAGGGCCACCTCTTCATACAGACTGGTCCAGTGAATTTCCCCTTCCAGCTTGTCAAACCCCGCCGGTAACTGAATTTTGCCTATCATCCCCAGCGCCTGATGCTCCTGCTGCACCACGTTGATTTCCGGTAGTTTGATTTCTTTTGCCCGACCTATCAGACTATTGCCGTCCAGATAGACATTGGCATTGGTCATAAAATGCAGTGCATTACCCGCCATGACGCGCTCCTTCTTCTGTTTTTTGCTGTCTGGTTATCATGATGAGACCTTGCTTTTCAGTATCGTCAGATAGTCATCGGTGATTTCTGTTTCAAAGGTCAGATGCTCCATGGGTGGCGGCGGGGTGTATTTGTAATTCAGTTTCAACTGCCCCAGACTGAGCGCATCCTTGGTGTTGTTCGCCGGGTCATACCAGCAGTGAAAGCCCAGCAGCGCCCCATCGGCAATCAACCTCCTGCCATAGCCATTGACCGATTCGGTCAGCGCATCAATCAGCCCCTGATTAATGGGGCGATCAATATATTGCAGACTGAAATGGCGGATAGACTCATTAATCATGTCCCCGGTGCGCCGCACATTTTCAAAATTCTTCAGATGCGTCACGGTCGGCCAGGCCGCCGTGCGGTTGCCCCACAGGCGTAATCCGCTACCAAAACTGTTAAATACCGTGGTAATGCCGTTCTGGTTAAGCAGATTGACCTCGCTATTGGCATCGTCAATACGCGCACTTAACGGGCGCTCAATCCCCACAATGCCCATCAGCGCCTGATTGGAAGACGACCACCAGAACCCTTTTTCACGGTCAACTTTGGCCCGCAGACCCGCCGCGCGTGCCGACAGCGGCTCCAGGCGAGTCTGGTTTGTTGCCTTGTCATAGACCTTGACCTGCGGATAACACAGGCGCACCCGATCAGAGGCGGTATTAAAATTAATCGTGCCTTGTGGCCCCCGTCCAGCGATGGCCTGGGCAAACGTCGTCCCCGCCGGAGCATCAATATAGGCGATGGCTTCACATTGGTGTGCCAGGGCTATCATAGCGGTGGCCACCGCATTTTGGTGCGAGAAGCCGGACGCAATCAGCAGCTTCGGGCGAAAACCAAACAGGCTGTCGGCATTTTCCAACGCTTTCATACCGGTACGCTGGTCGGCGGCATTGGTGGTGCCCAGAATGTCAGCAGCGGTGATTTTTGAGACATCCGGCGTATTATAGGTGACACTGACGGTGGCCCCCTGGGCAATACCGCCGGTGGTGACACGGATGACTTTGCCGGTTGCGGCGGCCACGGTATAGTCGGTCGCTACCTGATAGAGGGTCTGCCCATCGGCGCTTTTCACCACCATATCACCCACGGGTAACTGGCTCAGTGTGGCACTGTGGTGCGTGCTATCGAAGGTGACACTTTCTGCGGTTATCGTTTTCTGATGGCTTTTGGGATCAAACACATTGACCACCAGAACCGTCCCGACACCGTGGTCATAGATAGCGCGCAAGGCTTGCGGCAGGGTAAATCCACTTCGCTCATCGCCAAACTGCGCGGCATCCTTTTCCGATGTACACAGGGTCAGGGTATTGACCGGGCCTGTGGGCGCGGTACCGACCAGGCCAATCACGGACGATTCTCCCGTTTTGACCGGACGAGTCCCGCGTTCAATTTCCAGCGTATCAACGCCGTGATGGTGTTCTCTACTCATGGGGTGACCTCGTTACTTTTTGTGTCTAATGGCCCTTTGCCGCGTTTTCTGGCGGGCATCACTAACGCTGTGCTGACCGGCGCTTCGACGGGCCGGGCCTCATCAGCGGGAAGCGCCACGGTGTCGCCCGATGAGGTGATTGCCTGTGCCAACGGTGCCGTCATGATGGGGTCGACGGGGTTGCTGCTTCCTGACCCAGAAAGGTTAAATAGCCCTGGGCTTCCAGCCCCAGCACATAATCGTTATCCATCGGCAGGGTCACTTCCTGACCCGGCCAGAACATCACATCCAGGATGCGGCCATCCGGTAAACGTAACGAAGCACCGCCCATCTGTTCGCCGTCATAACGATAACGGGCCGGTTTGCCAGTCGGCTGCTGGGCCTGTTGTGATCGTTGTTCAAAATCAGTCAACGGTTTTGGCGGTTCAACGGGCGTATCGGGATAATCAAAGCCCAGGAAGGTCAGATAGCCCTGCGCTTCCAGCGAGACAATAAACGGATGATCGACCGGCACATCGACCACCTGACCGGGATAAAACATCACATCCTGGGTACGGCCATCAGCCAAACGCAGGGCCGCCCCATTCGGGGACTCACCGTTGTAGCGAAACTTCGCCATAAGCCACCTCGTTATTCTCTGTCTTCATGATATCTTCCCGGGTACGCGGTAAGGCCTCCTGCGGGGCGTCCTGCACAAACCAGGTTTCGGTCGCCACCGTCAGCGCGTATTGCCATAAACCCTCGGATTGCCCCAAAAAGACCTCATCAATCAACCACAGCGGGCGGCGACAGTCCGGCGGCATAAAGCCCCCCACGGCCTGACGCAGGGTATCGAGGGTGGCAATCGCCCCGTCGTTACCGTTAAGCTGGCGCATCACCAGGGTCAGCGTGAAATGCAGCACCCGCGGCTGGAATACCATGCCCACATCCTCAATGTCGCCAAAACGTGAGCGGGCAAAACTGAGCAGCACCGCACCGAGTGGATGGTTAAGATGAAAGCGTTCCGGCTGCTCAGGGAAGAAGGTGACCTCCAGCTGCGGTAAGCGTTTTGTCAGCAGGCCCAGGAGGGCGCGCATGATATCGAGCGTCATTCAAAGTCCTCCAGTAAGCCGCCGGGGCCGCTAAAGCGCGCCGGACGGGCATAAACATGAAAAGCCCCCGGCTCGGGGAGCACCTGACCACTGGCGGCGATACCTAACGTCAATTTTCCGTCGCGCAAGGCTTCCAGCATTTTTAAGCTGCCTCGATAAACCTCTTTATGGCTTCCGGCAATTGGCCTTCGGGACGACGCAGGTACAATCGATGGCTGACCAGATTGACCGCCATATCGCGCAGTACCGTGGGAACGGTTTCCAGTGGCAATACATAACGACCGCGCAGATGGGCATCAATCAGCTCATCGGCATAGCGAATGGCATCGTTCAGCACCTTGTCGTTAATCACATTGGGCAGGCCACCCATCAGCGCTTCGCCTGAGACATCCTGCGTCAGCTGAACCAGCGTATGACGGGAGAGCAATTGCCCGATATCCTCCAACGTGCAGTAGGCCATCAGATACCTCTGACCATGCGGATAATTTCACCCGCGGCAGTGGCCGCATCCAGAGCCACCCCACCGTTGAAGCGGGCAGCCCGCCACCGGTTAATGCACTTTCCGATACCACCCGGCCTTCACTGTCGGCCTTGAGCAGCTCGCCCGCGCTAATCGCGGCGCCGGCCTCTACCGCCATGATGCCCAGCACATTAATCGGTACGCTGTCGCCTTTTTTACCGGAGACCTCGGCGACACCGAGTTCCGTCCCGGTGCCCTTAAAGGGTTTTGCCGTTATGCCCACCAGACGATGGGCGGTTAAATCTTCCACCGCCACGACGGTGGTGGTGAGTACCACCTGTTGTGTCACCATCTTTTACGCTCCTTTAATGCCGCTAATCAGATAACCGGCTTCACTGCCCACCACCGCTACCTTGTAAATATCGGTATAGCGGATATTGACCACCTTGCCGCCAACACTGTCAAAGCGGTCGGCCAGCGGCATCCCCTGCCGGCGGAAGGTATAGCCAAAGGAAGGCATATGCTCATCGGCGCTATCACTGCCTACTGACGGAAAATTGACGACATGCAGCATCAGGTTGTCTTTCCACAGGTCGGTGGTGCTTTTACCGTCTTTCGCCAGCTGAACGGGTGCGCCAATCAGCACCTCATCCACCTGGAATAAATCTTTTAAAATCTCGGTGGTAATACGCTTGCGTTCATTGCCGCCCAGCGCGTCTTGCAGCACCTTATGGAAGCGCAACAGTGCCATCACGCTCGCCCCCATGGTAATGACGTTGGGGCGCAGGCCGATATTGGCCCGGACCACTTCCATCCCGGCTTCAATCTCTTTCAGTGGATCGCCATTTTTCTTGTTCCAGGCGGCCTCGCCCGTCAAGGCTTTGGTGGCGTTGCTGGCATAGACCGACGCCGATTGGGCCAGCTCGGCGACATACTGCTCACGGCGCAGCAAAATACCGTCGGTGGCGCGTTTAATCGCCTTGATTTCTTCATTGAACATCGATTCCGCCTGTTCGCGGTAATCGACCGGCACCGCCAAATCATGCTCATCGAGCACGATATCGGTGAACGCCTGTTTCTCTCTTAACAGAATATTGCTGTTGGCCCCGACCGCGCGTTTGGTTTCATACAGCGCCAGCCGTCCTTTACCAAAGGTCGGCACCTTAACCCCTTCCTTTTCTACCCTGACGAGAGGAAACAGCTTTTCCCCAATCAGGCTGGCATTGCGGTATTCAGCGGCAATGTGGGTCAGCACCGGGTCGTTGGCCCGTTTGCTTTTTAAATAATCAGACATAGGACTCTCCTGACAGGCAGCGCTTCACCGCCGCTTCGTAAGGGATGGACTCACGCGCCTTAAGCGCCATGGCCTGTTGATGCAGCGTATCCGGATCGGATGCCCGCTCACTAAAGGTCAGACTGTTTTGCGGCGTGTTGCCTCTTCCCGGCACCGCCCGCTGACTAAAATCAACCAGCGGGGTAGCGCTGGTAAACAGAGACTTGACGGCATCAACCAGTGGTTGCGTTTTGCTGCCCTCACTGAAGGTCAACGCCTGCTCTTTGCCAGACAGCGCATCCAGTAACGCCACCATCACCGCTTGTCCGGCAGGGGCCAGGCGTGCTTCATTAATCAGACTTTCGGCAAATGCCACATTGACCTCGTGGGCGACGTTGGCGGCCTGCGCGGCCTTTTCAGCCTGATGGGCGCTAATCTGTTGCTTTAAGGCGGCGTTCTCGGCTTGCAGCCGTTGATTTTCGGCTCCATTTTTTCCACGGTAAGGTTCTCCGTTGTCAGGGTGGCGTGATGAGCCTCGGCTCAGAAAAGGTGCTGGTCGCGGTGGTTAAGCGGGGCGTGTCAGGCTGGGTGCGCAAATAGTGACTAAGGAACGCCCGTAAGCGGGTAAACAGCGGATCGTGATCGCACTGCATGTCTTCACTCAACACGACGACCCCTTCTTCGCCTTCACTAAAGGTCACCGGCTTAAGGCCCTTGACCGCCGGCGGCTGGGCACCCAGGAAACCGACGTGTTGCAAATAGTAAATACCGGGCACCGGATTATGGGGGGAATCCGGCGCATAAAAGGCGGCTGAGATTTTTTTGTAACGCCCACTGACCACGGATTCGCTAAATGTCGGCTCCAGTTGCTGGGGTTCGGCTATCAGTGAGCGTCCTTGCGCCGACAGCCGTTTGATCCAGCCATAAGCGGGTGCATTGGTCGTCGGATGACCGATCACTATTGGCGCTTCATGCAAAGCCGGATCATAGGCATTCGCACAGACATGCAAATCGTTTTCACTAAATGTCACGCGGTCACCGGCTCCGGTAATATAGTGGCCTGGCTTGAGAATATGCAGGGGTTTCATGGCACCTCCATTGACTATCATGCCAACAGTCTATGTCGGGTTGTCTGATTTCCCTTTAAAGGGCTTTAAAGATTTTCATTTGCGTCTTTTTTGAAGACAAATGAATGACGAGGCGGCTATCAGAAATAACCGCGTCAGGAAGGGGTTTATAAAGCTTTATAAAGGGCGGAAACGCGCTCGGGTATCGCGTTGTATCCTTTAAGCACCCGAACGCGTCAAGCAGCGCTTAGCGGAGGCTAGCCTGTTGCAAATAATCAATCACTTCATCGAGCAGCTGGCGTTTGACTTCAGCCTGTAGCTGTCCCGCCTCGGATACCGGCAGGTAAGGGCGCGGCGGCAGCGTCACTGACCCACCGCGCCCCGCTTTCCCACCCAATTGATGAAGTCGGGCATAAACGCGATGGGTGCCGACCCTGGCCTGATGCGCATCATATTCCGGCGTTACGCTGCGGCGCAAATACCCGTCACGTGAGAGCGTCATGCCCTGGCGGGCGAGTGCTGCGACCGACGGTTGCCAGCGTGGCCGCCCCTGTTCTTCAAAATTAAGGTCGGTAGCCGTTTTCAGCGTTTCAGACCAGCGGCGCATCAGTGGCGTCAGGTCATAAGCGGCGTTCTCCAGTTGCTTCAGCGCCTGTTTCAGGTCGTTATCGGTTATCTCAACCGACAGGAGGGTGGGTTTCATTGAGTGCCTCCGAGTGCTTTGCTAGCGACGGCGTGTAACGGCCCCTGATAGCGGGTTAAGTCCGGTCGATACCCTTCACCGGGGTTATACGACCAGCCGATATCCGGGGAAAACACCGTATGATTGTCGAGTGTCAGCTGGGCCACCGGCTGCATTTCGCCGGTTTTGCGCGAGACCACCTGCAACGACCAGCGCAGGCGGTCGCCGGACGTTTCCACCGTGAGTCCTCGCGCTTTGATGTCCCGTTCAGACAGTGCAATCACGCTGCAGCGACAGCGCCAGCCATTGGGCGGGTAGAGTGCACGCCATACCGGGTCATCGGCAGAAAACACCCGGCCATGCAGTGCCAGGTGGCTTTTGCGGGTGCGGTTATCGCGTATTGCCACATACATCCAGTAGGGACGCGCCGCAACATTCTCCCGCATTTCTGCCCAGCGCCCGGCGTTGTACAGGGTAGTCAGATTGGTGCGGTAAATGGTCTCCAGTCGCTGCGGACTGCCTAATTGCACCGTCACCGGCTCCCCGCTCACCGGGTCGGTGTTTGCCTGTTCCCCCCACCATCCCTTGGCCTGCAGTGTTGGGGTCAATTCACGGGCAAACCACTGGCCGGTTTTGCCTTCCGCCAGAGTGGTTTCCAGCGCCTGATAAATGTCCTGCAGAATATCCAGTTGTGTCACCTTGGCCACCGTCGCGCTCTGCGCATGGGCGGCTTGCCAGACGTCCTGCCAATCCCAGGAAAAGGTAAAGCCTTTCGCTTTTAAGTAGGCTATCGCCCGTTTGGGCGGCAGGCTAAACAGTGCCGTCAGTTCGTTATCATTGAGTGTTGGCATGTAACCTCCCCAGACGTTGGCAACAAACATCACCCGGGCCAGGGTTTCCTGGAGGGCGTCCGCCTGCATCTCGGGGTAAAGTGCGGCCAGTTTTCCCTCAGTTCGCCGGGGAAATACCCGATTTTACCGCGTCAAATAACGGGATGAGCAGCGGTTGCAGGGTGTTGTCCAGCGTGCCGTTTTTCATCAGGCTGTCCAGTGCCCGGTCAAGCTGTGCCTGGGCATCAGACGCGGTCTTGGTTTGTTCCTCAGCAAAGGTCAGCGCGGGTGCGGAGGGAGCAGTGGCTTTTGGCTCGCTTTCCATCAGCAAATCCCCCGGTTGCAAGCCATATTCACGCTGATAGTATTGCGCGCTGAAAAAGCCGGCGGTTTGCGCCAGACTCAGGTCACGCTTGGCCTGCACCTCATCGATGGTCTCCTGCTCCCACAGTCGCCACACGGGCGCGGGCACATCACCAAAGTTCAGCTCAACCAGCCAGCGGAGTATCTGGTTTACCGCACTCATTACCATCACCGCATCGCCATCGCGGATATCGGCGGCCACTTCCAGCCCGGCCTGGGCGGAAGCGTGATTGGTTTCGGCTTCGGTAGTCTGGTTCTGGCCCAGCAGCGCAATGGTGATTTCGCTGCGAGCCATCTCAATCAGGTCTTTATACAGACGGCTCGACGCGCCTTTGGTGGCGGGCTCCTTGAATTCAATGCTGCTGTCATCCGGGATAACCGCCACCGCATCCTGCACCATCTGCTCGAGGGAGTGCAGCAGCGGGCTGATATGCGCCTGGTCCTGGCTACGCGGATGATACCCCACTACCCAGGGGGTGCCGTACTTCTCACTAAAGCGCATCCAGAACGACCAGCCGGCTTTCTTGAACGTCACCGGCCAGAAGCACAGCGACAAATCCGCAAACCCGTAGGGGTTATCAAAGGTGGCGTCTTGTGTCGCCACCACAAATTTGCGCGGCGGTAATAACTCGCCCGCCAGGCCGGACTGCGGTGCCTGAAAGCGCAGGCGATTCTCGGTATCAAAGGTAAACCACTCCGGTGGCTTGCCCACCACATCGGTGACCACCAGATGGCGACCGTCTTTTGCCCAGCTCAGTTCGGCGGGTTGATAGCCAAAAAAGGCCGCCTCCAGCAGTTCACCGATGATGCGGTTCATGTCCCACTGCGCCAGGGTCTGTTCAATAAAGCGCAGCACATGGGCGGGCGCTTGCCCTGCATCCAGTCCGCGCTCCAGGCATTTGACCGCCGATTTGCGCCGCCGGATACTGCTACCCACCAACGGCTCAGCGCGTAACTGGCGGTAGACGCTAATCGCCTGGCCTCTGGCGCGTAATATCGGGTCGGGATTGGGTAAATGGCCAAACAGTTGCCCCAGGCCCGCCGGACTGCGGGCACGGGTAGCAATGTCACTGAACAACGCTTTTTTATCGATAATCATCAATATCCCTCCAGCAAGGATGAGGCCTGCCGTGGGCAACAGGAATAAGCGCGCACCGGGCCGTGCGGCTGGTCGGCGGCGTTAAGCGCTAAAAACAGCGCCCAGGCACGGTCAGCGTGCCCGGCGGCATCGCTCTCGGCCACAAAACGCGGCGCGCCAGTCGGACTCATCACTTTTTTCAGTTTATGCAAATCGGCGCGTAACGCGCCATCGCCCTGTGGCAGTCGCAAGCGCCGGTCTTCAAAGACCTCTTTACCGCGTGTCGCCAGCGTCAGCTTGTTTCTGGGCGTGAATAACACCCTTCGACCCGCGTGCTGCCATGACGGCGTTTGGCATCTTCCACCGGCTTTTCGCCGAGACCAGTCTGGTCGATGCAGCAGCGCAGCACCCGGTAGTGGGCAAAGACCCCATCGAGCAGTGCATCCTGCTCGGCAAACGGGGCACGCTTGCGGGTAATGATGTCGCGCGTCCAAACCACATCGCCCACCTGCTCAATCACCCAAATCACAAACAGGTCGTGGCGCAGACCGATATCGACCCCGACAAAACAGGGGCCACCCTGATAGTGCTCAGGCTTGCCGGCCTGCGGGTGCTCTACGCCATCAATCAGATCATAGGAAAGCCAGCTTGATGCTTCATCCAGCCAGTGCAGTTCAAATTCCTGCGCCCAGGCGTCTTCATCATTGAGCGCCTGTTTGAGGGCGGCCACATCCCGTGGCAGGCCGTATTTGACCGCTTGGTAAATGTCGACCCGATGGCGCGACCAGACGCTGTCCAGCGACGGGTCGGTCATCAGTTCATAAAACTTGTTGCCCTTGCCATTCGGGGTGGAAGTGACACGCAACTTGTAGCCGTTTGATATTACCGGAAACAGCGCGGCCCAGATTTTGCGACTGTCAGCATGAAAGGCAAATTCATCGAGAAACACATTGGCGGCAAAGCCGCGCGCCGTATCGGGGTTCGCCGGGAGTGCGGTAATACGTGAGCCGCCGGGTAGCTCCGCCTCTAGCATGGTATAACGTTCGCTGCCCGAGCCTTTCACGCTGCCTTCGATTTCACGGATGGCCAGACCGTACGCCTGACAATGCTTTTTGACCCCTTCTTCCATCGCCTCTTTGGCCTGGCGCTCGCCGCGCGATAAAATCACCCAACGCGCCGACCCACCGAGGGCTTCCACCCTGAGACAGTCATCGACAATTTCCAGCGTGGTGGTAAAGGTCTTACCGGTCTGGCGGGCAAAACAGCCAATCTTGAAACGCGCCGGATCCAGCATCCAGTGTTGCTGATACGGGTAGAGTGTCACGTTTTTGCTCATGTGATAATCCCATAAATTTCTTCACGCACCCGCTTCAGGGTCTCCAGACTGACATGTCCTTTGCCTTGCTGCGCTGCTTCCAGCTCCAGCGTAGCCATTTCCGCGCTGATTTTTTTAAGCTGGCCTTACAGTTTTTTCAGACTGACGCTGGCATGAATAATCGGGGCCAAATTTTTCGCCATGCGGGCAAAACGTTCAGCCCGTTCAACCGGCGAGCCCGCTTCTTCCTTGATGGTTTGTGCCTCCAGCAGGCTATTGAGTAATTCAGTCTGCACCAACGCCATAATGGACTCTGAACGGGTATCCTGGTCATCCGGCGCACCCTTGGTCAGTTGCCGCGCCGCTTCAGTCGCGTCACGAATAGCGGCAAAGCGGCGTTGCACCTTCTGGCCATAGCGGGAAATCTGCGCCCGACCGATGCTGTACCCTTTATCCCGCAGCAACGTCTCCAGCTCGCGGTAGCCACTGAAATTGCGCTCGGTCAGCGCCCGGTCGAGCCATTCACGCACCGAGACGGGCAAGACTTCGATATGACTGCGCGGTGCCATCGTCACTCTCTCCAGTATTTGGCCGGGCGGGCAATGCCGGGGATATCGTCGGTGACGTATTCCACCAGATTCACCCCTTCCGGCATCAGTGTGGCGGTCCATGAGCGTGCGGGCGGTCGGGTCAGGCGAACCAGGCTTAAGCCCTCAAGGAACAGCAACTCTTTTGCAGCTCCAGCATGGTCATATCCGGGTAGAGCGAATGGCCCACATCCCACAGCAGCCGGTCATTGGCCGGATAGGGCCGCGCCTTGTTGACCACCTGCAGTAACACCCAGCGCAACCCTTCACGGCGCGCCTGTTCGGTCTCTATCATCGTTATCCTCCTGCCACCTGACGCAGTTGTATCGTTTCCAGCTTCTGGTAAATCGCGTCAAGCCGTGACTCCACCACCTGCTGATAATGAATAAATTCGTCGCGCCGGACGTAACGCTCCGGCACCTCTACTTTGAACTCCAGCACCTCGCGCTCAAGGCGTACCCCTTTATCGGACGCCTCGCGCATCAGACGCTCCAGTGACGCAAACCGTTCGGTCTGACGCTTTTCGGTCTCCCGGATAAACCACCGTGCCAGCCCCGCGAGAAAGCCCGCCAGCCCAAACAGATAGCTCACCAGTACCCAGAAATCGACCTGTAATGTCATGGTTGTGATCCTTCTATATAATCCAGTAATCCATTTACCTGTGCCCGCCAGACCTGGCACTGTTGCCCGTTGTCGGTGATATTGGCGAGGATATCGCGCTGGGTAACTGGACTCGGGGTGTGTCGCTCGCCAGGGGTCTCAGCTGACCGGGTCGTGTTGCCAGTGCCGCCGGCAGCGGCGGCAGGGACTGAACCGTCAACGTCTGACAGCCCGAGGGCGGCGTTGTAGTGCTGCACGAAGCCACGAGTAAATACGCAGGCCACAGTATGTGCCTGGCCTTTTTCATCCTGCCAGTGTTGGGTAACGTCATCTATCCGCCTGGTTAAGTGTCGGGTTTTGTCACGAAGCTGCGCAATACGATTCAGATAGTCCTGTTCAGCCTGATGCGCCACCTTCACCTGATGGGTAAAACGCTGTTGCAAAGCATTTAGGGCTTGTGCGGCCTGCTCGGCGCGCTGTTTTTCCTGCATGGCAAACGTCTCGCGCAGCTGACTGAGGGTTGCCGCGCACCGTTCGGTTGAGCGAGCTGCGCCTTGTGTGTAGCCGTGCCACCAGATGCCCGACAGCAGCGCCATCACCAGCACCCTGCTGAGGCTTTTCAGGCTGACTGCACTAAACACAGCTTGCCCCTCCCCAGGTCAGATAACGCGGTGCCAGGGCTTTTAAAATACGGCGGGGATAATGGCGATTCTCGCGCCAGGCACTTGCGCCGCGTCCGGCATTCACCCGCTCAATGCTGTCAAACCAGCGCCTGCCATCGAACCCCTGCTGTTTCGCAAGACGGCGGTCACGCTGTACCCAGCCCAGGCCGCCGTTGTAGGCCGAGAGCGTCATCGCCATGCGCTCACACGCATTTACCGCCGACACGCGTTGCCATAGCCAGTGATCGAAACTCACCACCGCACGTAAACTCCAGCCGGGATTGAGGGGTGCTTTGGCCGCCAGCCCTGGCATTAACGCCCCAATCCAGGCGGTGGTCGTGGGCATAAACTGCCCCAGCCCCTGCGCCCCAATGGTATTGGTGATACCCGGCTGCCAGCCACTTTCGTGGTCAATCTGGGCGGCAAAATCCGCCACTGGCGCATTAAGGCCCCATACCAGACGGGCGTTGCGTATCAGGTCAGCCCGGTATGGCAGTGCTGCGGGCGGGGGATGGGCGGCATTCGCATCAAAGGCACCACCCAGCAGTAGCATCAGCAAAAAGAACAGCATCATGCCGGGTGGTTTATTGGGGTGTTGGTGATAATGCATACTCACAACCCCATCGCCACACTCAGACACACCGCCGCCACAATCACCGCTCGACGCAGTTGAGCGGCGGCAAAGACCTGATGGCAGCCGCCGCGCACCGGATGTCGACCTTGTGCTACCTCCGGGTGGTCATGGTGCAGGTATTGACCGGGTCGCGCTTTGGGGAACAGCGAACGGTCAAGCCAGTAACCGACCACCGCTGCCAGGGTAATCAAAGCCAGCTTATAGACGACCACCGGCAATTGCTGCGGCGACACCAGGCCAATCACCAGCAACAAACCGGCCGCAGTGAGCAACCAACCGCCGAGACGCGGGGTTTTAAAGGGTGTCAAAGTCAATTTTTTTCGGATTTTCATCACCATCTCCCTGAGAATCAGGCCGACAGTGTCGCAGGACAGTGCGCCAATCGCTTTTAAAGCGGTTTACTAGTGGGAGGATTGGTGAACGGTTAGGTTAGGCGCAGTGATTAGCCCCGAATGGGGCAAGGGAAAAAGCGCGACCCACCCGGTGCAGGAACACCGGACAGGCCGTCAACACACAGACACGACCTGTGAGTCAACCGTGGCGCTTTCCGTTCTCGAGAACAGGAAAGAGTCTACCTTAATTTCCATTAGTGAAAAAGGCTTACAGACAATGCAGCAAAATTTTTACCGATACTGCCCTGGATAGGCGGTAAACGGCGGCTGGCAAAACAGATTTTACCGCGCTTTCCTGCGCATACCTGCTACGTGGAGCCGTTTTGTGGCGCAGCCGCGCTCTACTTTATGAAGTCACCCAGCAAAGCGGAAGTGATTAACGATATCAACGGCGAGCTGGTCAATCTCTATCGGGTACTAAAACACCATCTGGAAGAGTTTATGCGCCAGTTTAAATGGGCGCTGGTCAGCCGGGCGATGTATCACTGGTTAACCATCACCCCAACCGAAACCTTAACTGATATCCAGCGGGCCGCCCGTTTCTATTACCTGCAAAAACAGGCATTTGGCGGCAAGGTGGCGGAGCACACCTTTGGCGTGACCACCACCACGGGGCCACGCCTGAATCTGCTACGCATGGAAGAAGAGCTGTCGCTCGCGCATCTGCGATTATCACGCACCACCATAGAACAGCTGGACTGGGCCAGCTGCATTGCCCGTTATGACCGTCCGCACACGCTGTTTTACTGCGACCCACCGTACTGGGGGACAGAAGGCTATGGCGTGGATTTTGGCCTGGAGCAATATGAAAAATTAGCGGGTATGGGACGGGATTTAGCGGGCATGATGATTATTTCAGTCAATGATATTCCCGAGATGCGGGCAGTGTTTCGAGGCTTTGTGATGGAGAGTGTACCAATTCGTTATAGTCTCAACAGCAATCAGCCCACCCAACGGCGTGAGCTGATTATTACCGTTAAATAACCCTCTCCGCTGCAACGGAGAGGGATGGGTCATGCGCGGCTGCGGGCGGCTTTTTTCTCTGCCATTGCAGCCAGGGTACGTTGTGCCACCTCGCGTGTTTCACCGGGGATATGGCGGAACGTCGTCAATAAAGTTGCCTCCTCCTCATCTCTTACCACGTCGAGTGCACTGGCTTCATCACTGCGCTCACCAGTGATCAAGTAATTAACATCAACCCCTAATGCTTTAGCCGATACCAGATAAGCCGCATCAGGATGCCGCTCACTTTTTTCATAGTTGTATTGAGTGAGTTTTTTGACTCCGCACCGTTCGGCGAAGATCTCCTGGCTAAGCCCCAATCGCAGGCGCTCTGATTTAAGACGATCTCCCACCCCTTCGAGTGTCAGTGTCACCCACTGCTGGGTATCGAGTGGTGCCTGTTCATCGCTCGTAGCAGCCGTAGACGTTTTGCCAGCCAGTTGCTGGCTTAGTTGTTGCAACTGCTTCTCTTTTTCTGCCACCAGTTGCTGACTGCGTTTAAGCGCCGACTCATCTTTACGTAATGCCGCCCGTAATTCCCGTACCGACATCCGGTCAACGTCATCTAGCGTCAATCCGGCGATGGTGCCGCCTTCGGCTAAAACATCTAGATCCTCATCATTTTCAGTTAATAATTCATAAAGTTTAGCTTTTCCTAAAACGCCTAACGTTGCGCGTTTTGGGGCTTCAATTCCATTACCTAAAAACTTTAGGCTTGCCTGCATCATTCTGCGAGCTGTTTGCGGTATAAGCCCTAAATCCTTTTCAAGGATTTTTGTAAATTCCCCATGAGGTTCATTCTCTTTAAGAATAATCAGCCGCTTCCCGGCCTCCAGCATCGCCTCGGCACTTTGCGCCATATAGAAGCGCGCTTCATGCACAATGCGTTCCCTCTCATAGGGTAGCCCATCCCCAAAACGCGCCATCACCTCCTGTTGAGCGCTGTTTTCTGCCTTTTTTTCAGGGTATGCAATTGCCCCCCCCCCCGCAATCGTGATATTGTCCGCCGTACTGACAGACAGGCTGGTTGTCGCTTTTTTCTTTGCCATACAGGTCTCCTTTAGGCCGATAACAGCCCGTGGTCTTTAACGGTGATAGAAAACATACAAAAACATATAAAAAAGACTTTACATTATTTTGAATGCTATTGTATATTTATTTTTAACTTTTTATAACGGAGATAACACCATGTCACTGCAACACCCAGCCGACTTTAAGCGCAATTTTTACGAGCATATCTATCAGCAATATCCTTCGGTCGCTAAGTGGGCACAGGAATATGGTTTTAAGCCTCATGACATCTATGTGTTACTGAATGGTGCTTGCCAAGGCTCACGCGGAAAAGCCCGTAAAGTAAAATGCGCTATTGAACAGATAGTTGGTTCACCCATGCCATACAGTAAAAAACGCCATAAAAAATAACATTCGCCTGTTTCACTGACGGTAACACAATTTCCATTAATGAAAAAGAGGCATTCGATGAAAAACACCTTATTACTGCACCCCTCTTCACGCACACGGCGGGCGCTGCGTATTTTGAAAGCCATGAAAGGGCATTACCGCGACGGCCTGTCCAATAAAGCCCTGGCGGCGCTAATCAATGACTCTGCGGCCAATATCAGTCGCACCCTGCCATTTTTAGTGGAAGAAGGGATGATTGAGCGGCGCTTCAATGGGAATTACGCCTTGAGTGAAGAATTGATACAGATTGCCCTTGCCTTTTTTGATGAAACCGAACGGGCACAAATCAAGATGGCAGAAAGGCATGGCCGCTGCGTAGCCTCATCGTCAAAACTGTAAGAGGACAAAATAATGGGTAGAAAAGCATTACCGATGACGGCTGAAATTGCCCCCGAACAACCGTTGGCACCGGATTTAATGAACAACCTTAATGCCCTGGCTGAACATCAGCAAGCCATTATGGATAAGTACGGCGAGGGCTTGCCCTATCAGCGCGAGCGCATTGTGCATGAGGCGCGCTTCTATATGGCACAGAGCGCCGAAGCCATGCTTGAGGCGGGGAAGCGACTCATTATTCTTAAAGAGAATGAACCTCATGGGGAATTTACAAAAATCCTTGAAAAGGATTTAGGGCTTATACCGCAAACAGCTCGCAGAATGATGCAGGCAAGCCTAAAGTTTTTAGGTAATGGAATTGAAGCCCCAAAACGCGCAACGTTAGGCGTTTTGGGAAAAGCTAAACTTTATGAATTATTAACTGAAAATGATGAGGATCTAGATGTTTTAGCCGAAGGCGGCACTATTGCTGGTATGACACTGACCGAGGTTGACAGGATGTCGGTACGAGAACTGCGCGCAAAATTACGAGAGACAGAAAAATCCCTTGAAGCCAGCCGCCGCCTGGCCAATGAGAAAGATCAAAAGATCAATGAACTGAGTGAAAAACGCCTGATCGATCAACATCGCCCGTTAGGGGAAGAGGGCTTACGGCATCTCCGCGAAGAAATTAGTCTGGTGGGCTTTGATGTTAAAGCTATGTTAATGGGACGCTTCCGCGAAGGGTTGGAAAAACTGAATAGCCACAGTGGGGATATTCTGTCCCATGCCGACTATTTAGCGGGGCTACTCAATGATATTGAGTTTGAAATCAATGTATTACGTAGCGACTTTGCCTTGCCCCACCACGCGGTGTCAGAGGCAGTACCTGACTGGATAAAAGACGATAGTGATGCCGAAGACGCCGATTTTCAGTTACCGGAGCACCTGCGCGGTACTGGTGAAGATAACGGTGAGGAGGTGGTGCAATGAACACCATCCTGACCGAACGCGTACTGGCGATTGCTCAGGCTGCCGAAAAAGCAAGGCATGGCGGTAAAGACGCGGTTTATCAGACAGGTTGCCAGGCACTCGGCATTTCCAGGGCGACGCTGCTGCGAAAAATCAAGCAGGTGAGCTATAAGGCACCGCGCAAGCAGCGGGTAGATTATGGTACCAGTGCCCTGACGCGTGACGAAGCTCTGTTGATATCGGGCGTTATCATGGAAGCAGAACGTAAGAATGGCAAACGCCTCTACAGTCTGCGAAAGACGGTTAACGACCTGCGGGCTAATAACCTGATTGATGCCGGGTATATTGATAATGAAACCGGCGAGTGGTTCGCCCTGTCGGTCGATGCCATCAGCCGGGCATTGTACCACTATCGTCTACACCCTAATCAGTTACGGGCACCGGCCCCGTGTGTCCAACTAAAAACTGACCATCCCAATCATGCCTGGCAGCTGGATGCGTCGCTGTGTGTGCTTTATTACCTGAAAAATCCCGATAAAAAACGCACGACACGCGATAGCGGCCTGCGCATGATGACAGAGGCGGAATTTAACAAGAACAAGCCCAAAAATCTCGACCGCATTGTTAACGACCGCGTCTGGTCATTTGAGCTGACCGACCACACCAGCGGCTGGATTTACGCCGAGTACCGCTTCGGTGGCGAAACGACACAAAATTTTACCGATGTGCTGATTAATGCCATGCAGGAGCGCGGTGGGGCCGACGTACTGCATGGCGTGCCGCGTATCCTTTATACCGACCCCGGTTGTGCCCTGGTCTCGTCCACGATGCGTAACTTGTGCAAAACCCTCGGTATTCAACTTATCGCCCATAAAGCCCGCAACGCCCGCGCTACCGGCTCAGTGGAAAAGGCGCGCGACATTCTCGAGTGCCATTTTGAATCTGGCCTGCGGTTTGTGCAAGTCGATAATATTGATGAACTGAACCGCCTGGTCGGGTTGTGGCGTAAAAAATACAACCGTACCGCCATCCACCGACGTACCGGCATGACCCGCACCGACTGCTGGCTGCGTATTACCCCTGGACAGTTAATCAAGGCACCACCTGTTGACGTATGCCGCGAACTGGCGGTGAGTCTGCCGGAAAACCGTAAGGTTAGCACCCACCTTCGCGTGTCGTTCAGGGGGAGTGAATATGATGTGCGGCAAGTCCCCGGCGTTTGCGTGGGCGACACCGTACAGATAGTGCGTAACCCCTGGCGCGACAGTGAAGCGCAGGTGGTCATGATGAATGAGGACGGGCTGGAAACCTTCTGCCGGGTGCCGGAAGTGGTGAAAGACGACTATGGCTTTGCCCTCAATGCACCGACATTAGGCGAATCGTTCAAGGCATTACCCCACACCACGGCGCAACATCATCTGGCGGAAGTCGAGCAGACCCTGTATGGCACCACCACGCCGGGGGAAACCGCCGCCGCGCAAAAAGCCAACGCCTTACCCTTTGATGGGCGCTTTAACCCTTATCTGGACAATGAACGCGATACCCCACCGATTTACCTGCCCAAACAGGGTCAGGTCTCCCCGGTTTGCGCCCCGCGTTTTGAAGAACGTTTAAACCCGGTCGTGGTGGTGCAACGCCTGCGCGCGCGTTTCCAGTCGGCGGGCAAGACCTGGCGCAGTGAATTTTACACCGCGCTGACCCAACGCTTCCCGGACGGTATTCCGGCTGACCAGGTCGATGCACTGGGTGATGAACTGATGGCCCAGTCCACCGATGTGGTGCTCAGTCTGGCCAGTCACGGTTAACGGGAGGCCATCATGCTGAAACTGAAAACCCTGTTACAACAACACAATCTGACCCAGGCGGCACTGGCCCGTGCGCTTGACCTTTCCGAGGCGACACTGGCGCAGATAGTCAACCACCATCAGTGGCCGAAACAGGACACCGACGCGCTAAAACAGCGTATCCGTGCCTGGCTATGTAACCAGGGCATCGCAGCGGACGACTGCTTTGACGGGATAACGCCCGGCGGAAAGGAAAAGCGCCCACTACTTAGCAATGAGGAAGACACCATGTTACTCAAAAAACAGGTATTGCTGCCTGCCACCAAAAAGCATTTCGGGCTGTTTCGCGCCCCGTTTGATGACCAGGCCATACAGGGTCATGAAGATGTGTTTTTAACCCCTCAAAGCCGTTATGTGCGTGAGGCATTGTACCAGACCGCCCGTTATGGCGGCTTTATCGCCGTTATCGGCGAATCCGGTTCGGGTAAAAGCACGCTGCGACGTGACCTGACTGACCGTATTTATCGGGAAAACGCCCCGGTGGTGGTGATTGAACCCTACGTGCTGGCGATGGAAGACAACGACCATCAGGGCAAGACCCTGAAAGCGGCCAGTCTTGCCGAGGCTATTGTCCATACCCTGGCCCCACTGGAAAAACTCAAACGCTCGCCGGAAGCCCGCTTCCGTCAGTTACACCGACTATTAAAAGAGAGCAGCCGCGCCGGGTACAGCCATGTACTGGTGATTGAAGAAGCCCATTGTCTGCCCATCCCGACCTTAAAGCACCTCAAACGCTTCTTTGAGCTGGAAGACAGCTTTAAAAAACTGCTGTCCATCGTCCTGCTGGGACAACCCGAACTGGGCGACAAGTTATCCGAGCGCCTGCTAGCGGTCAGGGAAGTGGTACAGCGCTGCGAAGTGATTGACCTGCCGCCGCTGGATGAACACCTGACCGACTTTCTTGATTTCAAGTTTAAACGCGTCGGTGGCGACACGAGCAAAGTCCTCGGCCCGGATGCGATACCGGCACTACGTCAACGCCTAAGCTGGCTGCGCCCGAAAAAAGACACGCCGGTCAGCCTGCTTTATCCCCTGGCTATCGGCAATCTGGTGACCGCCGCCATGAATCTGGCCGCGCAAAACGCCATTCCGGTTATCGACGCCAATATTATTCACAGTGTGCATTAAAGGAGGCTTTTATGCTGAACCCCGCCGTGACCATTAAAAACCCGTCAGCGATGACCTACCAGGCCATCCAGCAGCAGTTCAGGCAATGCCTGTCGGTGATGGACAACCTCAGCCAGGAAGGTTTTACCGTCAGTCAGTTTACCGTTGATGGCTATAGCCGTCCGACCATTACCCTGCTGCATGACCGACGGTGTGATGCCTTACATAAAAAGGGGCATGCCGTTCGCTATGCCCTGGGTACCGACCATCAGGGTCGCTGGGAAAAATACCAGTTTCTGCAAGATAACTGCCGAATCACCTGGGAGGTACGTTAATCATGAAAACACGCCCTGTCCGTATTACCGCTCGCCAATCGGTTTATTTGGCAAAGACCGTCGATATGCCGGAACAGGACTATGAAACCTATTTATCGATTTGCGAAAACTGCCGTGATTTTAATGAACAGGATTGCTGTCTCGGTGACATTGCGGCCCGATATAGAATTAACGTATTTGAGCATATTCAATACAGTGACGCCCTTGAGGACATTATTTTCGAGCGCGTTTAATTCCCGACGTTGTTAATGAAAAGGTAAAAAAGATGGCAAAGAAAATAACGCGGCTTAAAGCCGTGGCGGCTTCCTGCACCCCGCAAACCCGTGAGCAGGTGATAAGCGATATTAAAAGTCTGGGCGATATCCAGCGGGAAATGACCCGGCTGGAGACACAGATTAACGATGAAATTGCGCGCTTAACCCATCAACATGCGGCTGATATTGAAGCCATGAAAGCCCGCATCACCCTGTTGCAAAGAGGTATCCAGACCTGGTGCGAGGCCAACCGTGAAGAGCTTACCCAAAACGGCAAAACCAAAACCGCCAACCTGATAACCGGCGAGGTGTCATGGCGTAACCGCCCACCGTCCGTTTCGCTAAAAGGGATGGACGATATCCTGCAGGCGCTGGAAGAAAACGGACAGACCGACTGCATTATTCGCAAAGCACAGCTTGATAAAAATGCCCTGCTCAAAAATCAGGACACTATCCAGCGACTGAATATTCCCGGCATTACGTTTCGCAACCAGCTTGAGGATTTCATTATTACCCCCTTCGAGCAGGAGGTGGCCTCATGAGCTATCAGGAAATAAAACCTCTACGCCGTCAGATTGAAAGGTACATAAACCGCGGCATACATCACCTGCGGGCAGACCATTCCGCGGCGGCGTATCGTGACTTTCAAAATGCCTTCGAGATATTGGCCGAACTGATAGCACGATTAGATGAGGAAGACACATTATGAGCATTACCTGCATCAGCTGCCATCGGGCGACTCACCACCTGCAGCCCGTCCAGGCAGACGTTATTCAGCAACCTGAAAGCGGTGAGTGGGGGATTGACCTGTTACTGACCTGTCCACACTGCGGACAGCGGTATAGCGCCTGGGTACTTAATTGGGATGTCGTGCCGCTAAAAGGTATCACGGCAAAGTCGCCATCAATACCACCCCATCATCAAACGCACGAGGTAAATAAACCATGAACCTTGACCTTTGGTTAGTTTTTTTAGGGGGTGCCTTGCTCAGTGCCGTATTACCCGGTGCGGGCGCTATCCTCACGCTTAACCATGCCTTCCAGCGGGGATGGCGCAAGACGCTACCGCTTATTGCCGGTCAGGCCACGGCATTAGCTTTGATGGTGCCCATTGTGGCACTGAGCACGGAAGCGTTGCGCGCTTCAGCGGCCGCCTGGCTGTTGCTGAAAGGCATCAGCGTACTCTGGCTACTGTTTGCCGCCTACCGAACCTGGCGCGCACCGGTCATCATGGATGCCTACGATGTCGTGACATTGATCCGCGGCTCGCAACGGTTCTGCTGGGGTTTTCTGACCGATATCACCAACGCCAAAGCGCTCGCCTTCCTACTCGCCACACTACCGGTCTTTCTTAATCCGGCCCAATCGTTAGGGCCACAAATTACCCTTATGACTCTGACGATGGTAATGGTCGATGCGCTGATGATGACGCTCTACGCATTCATTGCCACTCGCTTGCGGCCTTATTTTCAATCGCCCGAAACCCGCAAACAACAAAACCGCCTGTTTGCCGGTTTCCTGGTGTTCATTGCGGTCAGCCTTTGTTTTATTGAACATCCGACCTTAATTCAGTGAAAGAGGATAAATTATCATGTGGATATTAATTTTAGCCCTATACGCCAGTCCCTATGCCGGTCATGCTTTTTCCACGCTGCATACACAGGAGTTTGACACGGCAACCGCCTGTCAACAGGCCGCCAAACAGTTCGCAGAAAAATTTGAAACCTTCAAGGATATTGATGCCAGGGCGATTTGCGTGAAGAAGTCATAGCAGAAAATAGGCGTACAATTCATTCAATTGTATAATAACGATATTCATTTTATAATCCTTCAAAACCCGAAGGATTATTTTTTTATTCATGGCATAAGGAATCCTGACCCAGACCAAAACGATAAAGGACGCCTCCGATGACCCGACAAAAATACCTGCAGTTAATCCATATCGCGGCCCATCATCTCAAACTGGACGACACGACTTACCGCCAGATGCTGCACAGGCTAACCGGAGAAACCTCGGCAAAAGCCCTGAATATCGGTCAACTGGCGCAAGTGTTAAACGCCCTGAAAGCCAAAGGCTTTCGTATCCAACCGACTCAACCCACGACGAAAAAGCAGACCGACCGTCCGCAAATCCAGAAAATGCAGGCCCTGTGGCAGGCAATGGCCGATGAGGGCATTGTCCGGGATGCGTCAGCAACAGCCCTGGCCCACTTTGTTAAACGGGAAACCGGCTGTGATTCGCCTTACTGGCTGGATAGCCAGCAGGCCAGCCAGGTTATCGAGAAACTCAAGCAGTGGCAAAAACGCGTGGTGAGGGCAACCTCATGCTAGAGCATACCTTTCGCAGTAAAGGGCCTGAGTTACTGGTTGAGCTGGCCGAGCACACCGCACAGACTGTTAGGCAGATTATCGACGTTGATCCCGCTGTTGCTAGCCAGATAGGCGATGCCGTCGCTAATCAAATGATGCGGGTCTGGGGCGGGCAGAATGTCTACTTTCCGATGGGGCTGATGTGGAAAATAAACCAGCGCGACCGGGAGATATTTGCCGATTTCAACGGCCATAACCACCGTGCCCTGGCACGCAAGTACGAAGTCTCGCTACAGTGGATTTATTCCGTGATAAAACGGGTTAAAAAAGAAGAGCTGGCCCGCATCCAGGGCAATCTGTTTGAAGATGAGGATAAGCAGGCAGGCTGATCATTTATAACGCGCTTTAAGTACCTCAGCATTTTTTTATTACTATTATCATTACGATAGCACCCACGCAAAGGCGATAAATATGCTTGATTCAACCCTGCTGGATTTACCCTGGGCAACACTCGTAACGCTGGCCTCTGGCTACATTAGCTACTTTATTGCCAATGTTGGTCTGAAAGAACACCATAAACCCATTGATATTCTCTTCTCTACACTGATTTTTAGCCTGTTGCCGACAGTAATATACCACGTGACACTTTGGTGTGGCGTCAATGCTTACGCAGCAGCGCTGCCAACCGTGTTGTTGGCATTTACCCTGGGTGCATTGTGGCGTAAACGGTTGTGCGCGTTTCTCCGGCAGCATAATATCTCATGGTCTGACAGTACCCACTCTGCCTGGCAGCAAATGTTTGGTCTGACGGATTATCGGGCGACCGAATTACTTGTGGTACTGAAGGATGGCTCGGGCTTGCTATCACGATTGCCGGGGCGCTTCGAGGAACTTCCAAATGGGCCTTTTACACTGGGTAATAACGGCGATGTCATTCTCTATGTCACGCATAGAAGTCCGGCAAATAGCGATGAGTGGGTAGAGTATGGCGATGTTATTCATCAGGACTACGGCGCTCTTGCCACTTACATCCCTGCAGATCAAATTACCAGAATAGGCATCAGGAGAAGAGAAGCAAAGCCATCATGCTCTTCTACCGACTGAACTGGATACGACTTGAACGAATCAGCCTAGCGGCTGCAAATCGTCTTCTGTGAAACTAGCGCCAGACATCTGAGCTAGATGTTTATTTTAAGGCCACTGTGAGCCTCGTTACGGAGTTTTCTCCCCCTAAACCATCCAAACCCGTACCGCTTTGTTCTCAGAATCGCTTTAAGCAGCTTACAGACATGGCCTATCAGTTATAGGTACCCAGATCATATATTTTGGTTATTTTTTAACCAAAAAAAACTTTGAAATTCCTAGGCGTCAAGCAGCAATATGATTTCAATAATCGATTAATTTGAGTGATGATTTCTGTTTCACTATGTGTAACTTAATCACCCTGACTTGTCCCAGATAGATCCAGTTTGTCCCAGGTAGATCCACATTTATCGCACGTTTCCCGTTTAAATATCTCACGTCCTATCATCAGGCATCAGATCCTGCGTCAGTTTCGGTAACTCTTTACTGATCCGTTCATAAAGCTGCAGCGCTTCCTGACGACCAAATAATTCACTAGCAAAGCGACTTAACAGATGATTAAAATGCGTCGCAATTACCGTACTAGCTGCAACCACCGTATAACCTTGCACTTGCGCCTGTTCACGTAATGCTTCATCGATCCAGATAGCCGGTAAACCAAAAGCAGGCTCTTGGGTCGCATCACCGATCAATTCCCCGATAGCACCACCTGGGTTAATTGCCAACCAACGCCCTGGATAGGATTCCCCCCGACCAATTTCTACCCCTTTCATTAAAATACGATAGACTTCGGGCTTCAACGCCATATTATCGCGAATATGTAACACCGGCGGTAAATAACCTATTTCTTTGGCAAATTTTTTGCGGATGCCGCCAATTCGATTAAGCAGCTCGCCATTTTGTCCCTGATCAACCAATGGGATCAAACGGTAACCAACCTCCATACCCAATGGATCTTCAGGCTGAACATCATCCCAACTAACCTCTACCGCCTGGTAACGCTGTTCAATTTTTTGTTGTTGCTCAACATCAATTACCGGTTTGGCCGAGCGTTTCATCAATTTCCAACCAATAAAACCTAATACCAAAGTAAAGAGCAAAAAAACAATATTTGGCATACCGGGGACAAGCCCAAGCAAACCTAATACTCCCACCGTTAACATCAATACCCGTGGGTTATCAAACAGTTGGCCCAACATCTGCTCGCCGACATCTTCATTAGTCGCAACCCGGGTAACAATCACACCAGCAGCGGTAGAAATAATTAATGCCGGGATCTGTGCCACCAGGCCGTCACCAATGGTTAACAAGGTGTAGATACTCGCTGATTCACCCAACGTTAAACCATGTTGAGCGACACCAACCACTAACCCACCAATGATATTGATCGCCATAATCATCAGTCCGGCGATGGCATCACCACGCACAAATTTACTAGCACCATCCATTGAGCCATAAAAATCAGACTCTTGGTTAACTTCTTTCCGTCGCGCTTTCGCTTCCGCTTCATCAACCAAGCCGGCATTCAGATCGGCATCAATCGCCATCTGCTTACCTGGCATACCATCTAACACAAAGCGGGCACCCACCTCTGCTATTCGACCAGCACCTTTGGTGATCACCATAAAGTTAATCAGAATCAGAATAATAAAAACCACAATGCCAATCGCAAAATTACCACCCACCAGAAAATGGCCAAAGGATTCAACAACCTTACCTGCTGCCGCCGATCCGGTATGTCCCTCTAACAAAATAACGCGGGTTGAAGCCACATTGAGTGATAGTCGTAATAAAGTGGAAAACAGCAAAATAGTTGGAAATGCCGCAAATTCAAGAGTGCGCTTGGTAAACATGGCCACTAATAACACCATAATCGAGAGGGCAATATTAAAAGTGAACAACATATCTAATAAAAAAGGCGGCAATGGCAATACCATCATCGACAAAATTAATAAGATCAATATTGGTCCGGCTAAAATTTGCCATTGAGTATCTTTTAAGTCTTTAGGTAAACGCAATCGTGAGGCTAAGTTAGCCATGAGTATTATTATCTCCTGCAAAATCCAGTCCCTGAGGTACTGATACATTAGTTGGTTTCTTTGGTTTCAATCCGCCTTCTCGCTGCCAACGTCTGAGCTGATATACCCAGGCCAACACCTCTGCTACCGCGGCATAAAGTGTTGCCGGAATATGACCACCGACTTTGCTATGGCGATAAAGTGCTCTTGCCAGAGGTGGTGCCTCCAGCACTGGAATACGATTTTCTTCACCCAGTTGCTTAATATTTAATGCAATTAATCCAGCCCCTTTAGCCAATACTTTAGGTGCTTGCATGTTTTGATTGTCGTACTGTAAAGCAACTGCATAGTGAGTCGGGTTAGCAATAATAACATCTGCCTTTGGCACATCAGCCATCATTCTACGGCGGGAAATCTCTCGCTGTTGCTGACGAATACGTGCTTTAATGTGTGGATCGCCCTCTTGCTGTTTGAATTCATCCTTGATTTCTTGGCGAGTCATTCTAAGTTTTTTCAAATGGCTAAGCAGCTGATAAATAAGATCAAAGCCGATTAGTGGAATAAGCATAAATATGGCAATATAAGCAGCAAATATCATTAATTGTGTCGCCTGAGTTAATGCCAGATAACGCGGTTCGGTGACTAAATGATAAAAGTGAGGAAGATTGACCCACACAAAAAGGCTGATACCAATAGAAACTAATATAACTTTCAATAATGCTTTAAACAGTTCTGCCAATGCATGGATTGAAAATATGCGTTTCAATCCAGAGATTGGGTTTAATTTTTTCCAGTCAAATTTAATCGACTTAAAATTAATATGTATACCACCAAAAAAACTAGGAGCAGCAAAAGCGATTAATACCAATCCGGCTATAATCGGCAATAATGCGTTGAGGCCAACTTTAATCGACTCAAACACTAATTTAGGCAATAGGTGACTATTGTATAAAATATATTTATTAAAATAAAAAGTCTGTGAAAAAAGTATATGGAGCTTTTGATAACAATAATGGCCACAAACCCAGAATAGCGAAACACCGGCAATTAACATGCAAAAAGAACTTAATTCACGGGAACGAACAACCTGGCCATCTTCCTTTGCTTTTTCCTTTTTTCGGGCAGTAGGTTCTTCGGTTTTTTCTAAATCACTCTCTTGTGCCACTCCCTTTTACTCCGTTAATTTTCTTTTGACAAAGGAAAGGCGCTAAGCTTGCCATAATAAAATCAACTTAAAAGGAAGATAACAGAGAAGGAATAGTTATTATTTCCGCTATTAGCTCAGATGAAAAAATTATAATAAGATAAACATAGTTAATATTTCTTCACTATATAGAATCATTAAGTTATGGCTAATATCCATTGATATTAATTTGCTGATATAACAATGAGTGATCGTTTTATCTATTTTGTTTTTTTCATTCTATAAAATACGATCATGAGGAAAATGTACAACCTGATTAAAACTATTAATATTTCACATCTTTATAAAATGAATCTATACTTTATAAACTAGATAAATATTATTTGGTTAGGGATTATTATGAGAAAATTACTATTAACTTGTAGCATGGGTTTATTCGCATTTATCATCACTGCTTGTTCAGAAGAAGAGAAAAAAATCGACTATATCGGTGCAACCGATACCTGTAAAGCTTATTTCTCTGAAGTTGATTCCTTAGTTACTAAGGCTTCTGAAAACCCACAAACCAAAGCACAACTTGATTCTATAAAAAATCAACTTGAAGATGGTAAAAAACAGATCATTGCCCTGCCTAAAGATCAGCAAGATAAAGCTTGCCGACAAGGCATCGATGCGATGAAGCAGATAAAACAGTCGTTAAATATGAAGTAAATAATATTCGATCATTATTTAAGAAGAGATACATTGCTTATTTTATTTTGAATAATCTTGTATCTCTTTTATTTTTGTTGGCTATTGTAAATCATCAATAACCATAAATAACCGCGAACTATCCACCGTAAGTCTACCAGCCAGTTTCTAAACTTAACGCGATAAGATTCAGCTTCTTTGTGTTACCTACTGCTTATACTTCATTCTTATGTTTTACGTCATTTATTGAATAATCTGTTCAATTTTCTGCTCAAAAATTCCAGCAGCAAAATATTTCACCGCATATTTGCTGGCTCCGCTTTAGAGACAATAATAATGTCTTCCGTTCTATTAACCATAATACTCAGTGGGTAATAGGACGGATCACGCTTTTTAATCATTTCTTGCACAAGATAAGGCGCTGCCACACAACCAACAACGCCCTTGTTCGGTTGTTGAGCCAGAATTTGTCATATAACTTTGCGTATTGACACTGTTTAATGTAAAAAACTATCTAATCAGATTTTCAACAAAGATAGTTCTATTGTTATAACTGACAAAAGCCAGATTTTGCAGCATAAATTTTAACAAAAAGTGAATAACCCCAACGAATAATGACCTTATGAAATATTAAAAACAACAATATTTGCGCCATCTCATTCAAAACGTTCTTCTGCTTTATGAAAATATTTGATAAAGCGCGTCTAAATAGTTATTTATTTTTTCGTTGAGGTAACATTATCTACCATTGTCGGTAGATAATATTGCTGATGTACTAAAGCAATTACGAATTCTTCAATTGACTGCCTTTTTCTTTAGTCTCTTTTGTAAGCTGTGGCCGCTGATTTTCATGAATAATTGCCGCTTCACGCTCTTTATTTAACACCAAAATACTAATTCGACGATTAGCGGCTGCCGCTGGATTGGTTTCTAATGGTACCGTTGAGGCCATGCCTACCACACGGATGATTTTATATTCTTTCAAACCACCACTAATTAATGTCCGGCGTGAAGAATTTGCCCTATCTGCCGATAATTCCCAGTTACTATAACCATAACCGCCCTTAGCATATGGGGTACTATCAGTATGGCCAGCAAGACTAATTTTATTCGGATAATCATTCAATACCGGTGCTAAAATATGGAGAATTTTTCGCATATTTTTGTCAATTACCGCACTGCCAGTGCCAAACATAGGCCGACTTTCACCATCAATAATTTGTATCTGTAAACCGTCATCAATTAAATCTATTAATAAATTAGATTTTACATCCTGCAAACGAGGATCATTCATAATTAATTGTTCCAGATCCTGTTGTAATTTTTTAAATCTTTCTGGTTCACTGTCTGGTAGTTGAATAGTTTTCTCTACTGTTGTATCACCGTCTTGATAAATAATTTCTTGGCCACCACCAGGTATCGGTTTAGTAACATCACTACTATTAGTGCCTTCATTTAATGAAGTTTTCAGTGGTGTACGAAAATAATCGGCAATACGAGTCAGTTCCTGAGGACTAGAAATAGATAAAATCCACATGACTAAAAAGAAAGCCATCATAGAGGTCATAAAATCGGCATAAGTAATTTTCCATGAGTCAGTGTGATAATAACCCTTTTTTTTACGCCGTTTTTTCTTGATGATGATAGTAGATTTTGCTGTTTTCATAATCAAGAATCTTTAACATCAGAAGAATTGGTACCAATCGGATTCTTCATACTACGAACATGATTTTCTAATTCATAAAAAGAGGGCCTATCATCTAAAAATAGCGTTTTCCGACCAAATTCTACCGCAATTCGTGGGGCATAACCGTTAAGGAATGACAGTAAAGTGACTTTAATACATTCCATCATCTTAATTTGCTGATGGCTCTTTTGTCGCACCAAATTTGCTAATGGTGAAATAAAACCATACGCCAGTAGAATTCCCAGGAAAGTTCCAACCATCGCATTAGCAATTAATATTCCCATCTCGCCAGCAGGCCTATCCGCAGAAGCAAGTGCATGCACCACCCCCATCACCGCGGCAACTATACCAAAAGCAGGTAATGAATCACCTAACATACTTAAACTAACCGCAGGGATTTCAGCTTCATGTTCAAAAGTGGCAATTTCTTCATCCATTAATGCTTCAACCTCATGGGCATTCATATTGCCAGTAACCATTAATCGCATATAGTCAGTTAAAAAGCTTATTAAATGCGGATCATTTAATAATTTAGGATATTGAAAAAAAATGTCACTCTGATGTGGATTTTCAATATCTCGCTCCAACGATAAAATTCCTTCTTGGCGCGCTTTTGATAGTAATAGAAATTGTAGTGCCATTAGATCCATATAAATTATTTTATTATATCGCGAACTTGTTAGTAATTTTGGTAATATCTTCAATGTTGCTTTAATCGCTTTGCCATTATTTGCTACGATAAAACCACCTAAGCCAGCCCCTAAAATAATCAAAAACTCGGCCGGTTGATAAAGAGCAGACAAATGCCCCCCAACAAGTAAATAACCACCTAATACTGCTCCAATAACCACAAGATAGCCTAAGAATATAAGCACCTGATATTCCCTTTATTGATAATGATGAACTAGAGATCCGTATTCAAAGCTAACATACCGACCTATAAGAGAGCTATGGTAAACCTAAACCATAATTCTCTATTTTATAAGCTCAGTTGCTCCACTACTGAATTTTCCCCAATACTTGCGGATGAATATCGGCAAATTGACAAGAATGTTTACGTTTTTTGATCGCCCTTGAAGGTGGTTGGCATAAACTACAAGCAAAACTGTTCACTGGTTGGTGTGCATGGGTAATAAAAGTTCCACCACAGCAGCGACAAGTTGATGGTTGCAACATGCCACTATCAACAAATCGAACTAGCGTCCATGCCCTTGTCAAAGCAAGTATAGGTGGTTTGCTTGGTTCAGTGCAGCATTGTTCCAGATACAAACCATAAGCCCGTACGACAGCATTTATTCCCCTATAATGACCACTGGTTAATAAAAAGCGATAAGCATTATAAAACATAGAAGAATGAATATTTTGTTCCCAAGTCATAAACCAATCGGTTGAGAATGGCAACATACCTTTAGGTGGTGGATTACCCCGTAATTCCTTATATAACTTAATTAATCGTCCTCGGCTGAGTTGAGTTTCACTTTCCAACATTTGAAGACGTGCACCTAAATTAATTAAATCTATAGCCAAATGGATATCTTTTGCTTCTTGAACAATACTTTTACTCGCCATAATTATGCCCTTCTTTTTATCGATTTATCATTTTCCGATAATTGTTGGAACAAATGAGTTGATAATAAAATTCCAGTGTGAATTTGTTGTAGATCATCAACACGAGATTCTTTAGTTAATTGTTCAATCGTTTCGCTATTGTTAAATCTAAAATTACATATTAATTGATTAGTTTCAGCTAACTTAACTAACTGTGGTAATGTCAAACTAATCAATGAATCTGCCGTTTCCTCGGTGATACCCAGTCGAAACATAGCGGAAGCTTTTTCTTCCTTAATAAGACGTTGTGCAAGTAATAAATAAGAAAGGTTAATATCGTAAATTTGCTTCAATAAATCTGCTGTATTCATATTTTTATACTCATTTATTCTATTTAGTTAAATTTGCTGGTGTTTGGCTATAAGAGTACTTACCATTAATGATATCTAATGGGTTAAATTCTTTTTACTCAGCCGCTAAAAATTGCTCTATAAATCTATCTTAAAAACCAAAGTCTTATGGTCATAACTTACTTCAACATTTGTAAATTGAATAAAAATTCACACTTAATAACCAGAATAAGCTGCATCTTTATAGCTGATTCTTACGATTATTCAGTTGTACTTAGGCTATTTAAATTTGACGTTATGTTATATCAAAAATAGCCGGCTTTTGTTATTAAACTCAATATTAATTTTTTTTATTAATTTATCTACTCAGAAAAATAGAATAATAACTAAGGTTATTTTATTAATTTAATCAATTAATAAATATTAAAATAACCATTAATTAGCAATACATGAAACAATAAACGCAACATAACGACAATAAGAAGATTATAATGCTATAAAATCAGCAAAAACCAATACACATGCAAATGAAAAAAACACAAATACGACATTTATCATTGTAAACTATTTTTTGTAAATTTTATTTACGTTGAGAATGAATAATAATTCTCTTACTTATGAATATCAGTGACTCATAACGAATTTAAAAATAATTTATACAATTCAATATGTTAGGTAAGTAAAAAATCTTATTTAATAAATTTTTAGGCCAAAAATAACATTGAAGATATTTTCATATAAAAAATCACTTATTTTACGATAAAAAATATATTATTCTTGATATAAAAATGTTTTATAAAATAAAGATATTCTTAATAGAGATTTTTTTATTTAAAATTTAGAATATATAATACAAATAATAAAAGAAATATTTTTAAAAATATAATATAAAAATAATAATTTTTTAGTAAATAATACCTGGTCTTATAGGCTTATAAAGCATATTTAGTTATAAATTATTTATTAAAACAATTATCAATTTAATCAGCTTTAAAAACCCTTTACCTATGGCAAAGATATTCAGTGCAGAAATAATAATTCACTAGGTTAGGAGGATGTTAATTTATATTTAGTCACTCTCTTTTGGTATCACATAAATACCTGCATCTGCCGTATTCTCATTAAAAAACCAAATACCAGTAGGATATTCAGGCAACTCAATTAAATACATTACTCCCTCATTAAAAGGCTCTATTAATCGAATAATGCCTTCTCTCATCTGCTCGCCATCAGTCTTTACTAAAACGCTATCATTGATTTTCATCGGTTATGCCAAAAAATTGAATGTTGTACCAATACTACAAAATAATAATAAAGAAGCCTGCCGCTTGCACGACAGGCTTCAAGAAATCCATTTATTTAACTAATCTTAAAGAGCAGTTACATTCGCTGCAGCTGGGCCTTTCGAACCATCTTCAATAGTAAATTCTACATTTTGCCCTTCAGCCAGGGTTTTGAATCCATTTCCTTGAATGGCAGAGAAGTGAACGAATACATCTTTGCTACCATCAGAAGGAGTGATGAAACCAAAGCCTTTAGATTCGTTAAACCACTTCACTTGACCCTTCATTTTGTCAGACATGTGCCTTTTCCTATATAACTAATAAACATTGCCGCTTTCGGCAGGTATACAAAAGCCTACATCACTATTTAATTCATGGAAGCACTCAGCAAGAAACGGTCGAAAGGCTATCAAGGATAACGCTACTCATAACACATTAACTTAAATGTCGTAAATAAAATAGATCTGTTTATTAGGCTTCCTCCCATTAACGCACGAGTAGTTAATAATATCAATAGTTTTATGCTTTTGTTTAAGAAAAAAATCGAATTTTTTCAAGAATATTCTTCGTTAACCCAATAAATTAATAAAAAAATCAAAATGATCTAAATAAATCCATAAATATAAATTTTTTTTCTGTTTGGGACGATTCCTAATCAATAGAAATTTTGTTTAAAATAAAAGAAAAAAAGATATGTCGATAACTCAAGCAATTTAATATACTAGTCTCAGGGTTTAGATTCATCTATAAATCTAATCAATTAAGGTAAATATCATGGATATGATAAAAGTAATCCTGAATGAAAATCTCTGCCAAATAAATAAACAGCAAAACCGTAATAATAGGCCTTATCTAAATTGGCAGTTTATTACTGCCCATCCATACCTATGTATAGGAATGGTCATGACTTACTTGCTAACAGCGATTCTAATCTATCATACCTCGTACTTTGGTTTGTACTGGACAATCGGTTTTACACTTTTTTTTCTTTTGCTCGCCGCTGCATTACTGTTTGATATCAAACCAACATACCGCTTTAAGGATATTGGGATACTAGATTTACGTGTATGTTACAATGGTGAATGGTTTGTTACTGAAAAAGTATCAGATGCTGCGATTAATAAAATACTTGCTGAGCCAACTATCAACAATGCAATCAAAACCGAGTTAAAACGTCTTATCAAGCAAAAAAACAAAATAACATTTTATGATATATATCTACTTGCATACCCGCCTAATTCAATAAAAAATCGCTCATAATTCATATAAAACTCATATAATATCAGATAAATAGTTTATTTTTGATGCAATGTGATTACAGTATAAACAAACAGTAAAGATATTATATTTTTAACGTTGACAGTGGTGCAGGACATCGTTAGTATGCAGCCAGCTTTTTTAGCTTGCTTAATTCCTCCATAGTTCAGTCGGTAGAACGGCGGACTGTTAATCCGTATGTCACTGGTTCGAGTCCAGTTGGAGGAGCCAAATACTTAAAGCCCGCAATCATGCGGGCTTTTACTTTTTAGTTAACATACCATAATTATACGCCGCCAAAATTTACTTGTTTTTCATCCAATTCTTTTAGCTAATACAAAATACGCCACTCAATTTGGTCAATTTTTTAAACTTCTACAACATAAGACTCGGATTTTTAAATCTAAAATCTTGGCTCTTGATTACCTTATGACCAAACAGTGATTATTTTCATTTTTACACTTTACAACTAAGATAAGCCCCGCTATTATTCCGCTCGTTGTGAAGCGCACAGCCAATTCCTCCATAGTTCAGTTGGTAGAACGGCGGACTGTTAATCCGTATGTCACTGGTTCGAGCCCAGTTGGAGGAGCCAGATTCTTAAGAAAACCTGCCTAATTGGCAGTTTTTTTGCTTTCATAGGCAAATTAGATAGATTAAAAATCAACCGTTATGCTTACTAGAACGCAACCTCTCGCTAGCCAACATATTGTTATATTCAAAACTCCGCACTGCTGATTAATATAACTCCTTTTGGTCTTTGACAAATTGACTTTCTATCGATAACATTCAATGCTCATCTAATGTTATTCCTCCATAGTTCAGTCGGTAGAACGGCGGACTGTTAATCCGTATGTCACTGGTTCGAGTCCAGTTGGAGGAGCCAAACAATCTTAGCTTATACTTTTGTTATTACTTTTATAACTTATTAGTTTGATACAGGTTAATCTGCTATTTAATATAGCTATTTTGCTTTTTTCACTTTATCATCTCTAGTTAACATACTCACAACTCATCTTTTTCATTATCTACTTTTAAGATAGAGTCAATTTAATGACCCAAATCACGACAACTATTAAAATTCGCCGCCCAGACGACTGGCATGTTCATTTTAGAGATGATGATATATTAAAACTTGTTGTGCCTTATACTAGCCGATTTTTTGGTCGAGCTATTGTTATGCCAAACTTGGTACCGCCAATTACTGATATTAATCAAGCAAAATCTTATCGAGAAAGGATCCTTGACGCGACCCCTGCAGAACATTCATTTACACCATTAATGACCTGCTACCTAACCGATTCCACTGACGCCCAAATAGTAGAAGAAGGCTTCAATCAGGGGATATTTACTGCCTGTAAACTTTACCCAGCCAACGCAACGACTAACTCTAAATATGGGGTATCAAAGATAGCCAATATTTATCCCGTTTTTGCCAAAATGGAAAAAATAGGTATGCCACTATTAGTTCACGGTGAAGTCACAAACAGTGATATTGATATTTTTGATCGCGAAGCCTATTTTATTGATCAAACGATGGAGCCTATCAGAAAAAATTTCCCCAGCCTAAAAATTGTGTTTGAACACATTACCACTAAAGAAGCCGTTCAATATATATTGGCTGGTAATGAAAAGCTGGCTGCGACCATCACACCACAACATTTAATGTTTAACAGAAATCATATGTTAGTTGGTGGCATCAAACCTCATTTATATTGTCTACCTGTTCTAAAGCGCAACATCCATCAAAAAGCATTACGTGAAGCAATAACAATAGGTTGTCAACGCTTTTTCCTTGGCACAGATACTGCACCCCATACACAAAATAGAAAAGAGTCTGCCTGTGGTTGTGCCGGTGTTTTTAATGCACCTACGGCCCTTGCAGCTTATGCTACCGTTTTTGATGAAATGAATGCGATGAAAAACCTTGAAGCGTTTTGTTCATTAAACGGCGCTAAATTTTATGGCTTACCTGTTAATGAAGGGTTTATTGAACTTAAACGTAAAAAAGTAATTATACCTGACAAAATTTCCCAAGGTAAAAATCATTTAATTCCTTTTTTAGCAAATGAAGATGCTAATTGGGAAATCAATGTACTATAATTCTCTACTATAAAGTTACCATGGCAATGGTTGATTATTAATTTATCAACCACGGTCATCTTTTATCATATGATTTGTGCTTAAAAAACAGCTATTTCATTAAAAATAACGCTATTATCGAGGTTTATTTTATTAACAATATATTATTTATAATCAATATAAGATCATACATTAGTTAATCTGTTTAGCAAAAAAATTCTATAAAATAAACAATAAAACTAATAAAAATCCAGAAAGATAATGAATATACTTTCTGAAAAGTATTATTAATAAAGCTAAATTATATAAATAAACTAAATCAATTAATAAACAATATTAAGCTAATATGGGTATTCAATTAAATACTTACTATGATATTTTAATTATATAACAGTAAGACATTTACAAAATTTTATCGTTATTTCTTATTTTACTTATAGCAAGAAATCAATAAGAAATTTATCGTTTATCTATTACTTAGACAAGGATGTTTTGTAATGAAAGTTTTAATCATTGACGAATGTTATTATACAAGATTAGGCATCAGTGAATATTTATCAAAAATCAATAAACTACAGTTTATTAGTCAAGATAATATTAACTCTGCCATTAATCATATTAATAATTTTTCTCCTGATGTTGTTTTAGCCAATTTAACACATTATTGTCATCATGCAGAGTATTGTAATCAACTACAAACATTTATTGAAAAACTACATAATGTACGTTTCTATATTTATCTTGATTCTCCTTACCCTTTCACGAATCGGCCCATCTTACTAAAAAATCAATGTTTTATTATGTCTAAAAAAATATTAAATCATGTATTAGAACGTTTAATAGAAACCAATAGCATATTAAAAAATATCACTTATTTATCCAATGACAATGCATCTATTTTTAGTTATCAAGAGCAAAAAATTATCAAAAATTGGATGAATGCAGTACCTAATCACGTTATTGCCAGAAAACTTGGAATTAGTAATAGCACTGTGTATTCCCATAAAAGACACATTACTGAAAAAATTTTTGTTAATAATCGAATTGAACTTTTTTTTGTTTATAATATTTTTAAATATATATATTCGAATGATTAAAATATTTTCTATTTACAAAAGGAATACAACTTAATCATATTATAAATAATATAATTAATTTTATTCTTAATTTATATCAATTTTCTTGCTTTGCATTTATTTAAAATGAGTACGACCAATCATTCTCGTGCTCAATATCTTTTATTTCATTTACATCTGATATCATTGATAAAATACTTTAATATATGATCTTTAATAAGTTATACCAACCGCTAAAAAGAAAGACCATATTAAATTGCAGCATATCACCCTCATCAACGGAAAAACGTATAGTAACCCCCTCTTAAAGCAAACCAATGTTAAGTAGTGAATGGCGGTTAAATATACAATTATAGTTTTAGCTTTGCTAAAAAGGTGTCACAATAGATAATATTAATATTAATACTGACTAAACAAAACGCAGATGATAAAAGTAACTCCTTTTAAAATTTCATATTTACATCCCCAATATTGGCTAACATGGTTAGGAATTGGGCTCCTTTATTTACTGGTTTTACTACCTTATCCTGTTATCTATTGGCTAGGAACTCGCCTTGGACGGTTAGCCAAATATTTTCTAAAAAAACGCCTACAGATTGCAGAGCGTAATTTAGAACTCTGCTTTCCGGCTATGAGTGCGCAGCAACGCCAGCAAATGATCGATAAAAATTTTGAGTCGGTAGGTATGGGATTATTTGAGACAGGTATGGCCTGGTTCTGGTCTGATAAACGAATACAACACTGGTTTACGATTAAAGGACAGAATAATATTGAAAAAATTCAGCAGACAGGGCAAGGGATCATCGTAGTAGGAATTCATTTTCTAACGCTCGAATTAGGCGCTCGTATCTTTGGTATCTTAAATCCTGGTATTGGTGTTTATCGTCCAAACGACAATCCAGTAATGGATTGGTTGCAAACCCGAGGACGGTTGCGCTCTAATAAATTTATGCTTGATCGCAAAGATATAAAGGGCATGATACGCAGCCTAAAGCACGGAGAAATTTTGTGGTATGCGCCAGATCACGATTATGGCCCAAGAAAAAGTGTTTTTGTGCCTTTTTTCGCTGTCAAACATACTGCTACCACTATTGGTACCCATATTCTGGCAAAACTTGCCGATCCAGCCATAATACCTTTTACCCCCAGGCGATTAGCTAACGCAAAAGGTTATGAATTGCTTATCCAACCGGCAATAACCCACTTGCCACAGCAGGATGAAATTTCTACTGCAGCTTTTATGAATAAATTGATTGAGAAACAGATTATGCAAGCGCCCGAGCAATATATGTGGCTACATCGTCGATTTAAAACTAGACCCAAAGATATGCCATCGCTTTATGGTGAGCTTGATAACATACACGATTAATAAAGCTACCAGTGACTGTGTTATCTGACCAGTCACTAGGCTTATCCAGACAATTTTTTGCTAATGCACTATCATTAAATTAACTATTGATTAAATGCTAAAATATCACCCTAATATGTGATTAAATGATGGCTTTATCATTTTTTTTACTTCAAATTAAATTTATTATAAACAATATAATAACAATCAGAAAATGAACATTTATCTTATTGATTTACATGATTTTTAAATTTAATAATAATTAAATTTAAAAATTTACATTAACTATATTTTCTGTTTTTAATCTATCTAAGGTAGGAAAAATAATATTTTTGTCGACTTTTTTATAAAAAATGGGTTAAATAAAAGTAAATATAGTTTTCTAATAATTAAATAGAAAATAATATTGCACGATATTGGATTAACAGCAATATTTGAACTGAAAAAGAGAATATTTTATAACTTAAGGCTAATATTTTTTACTTTTATAATTTCACTGGTAGAGTATTGATGGGGAATATTTAGATGCAACGCACAGTCACAAAAACTAAAACCTTCTTTGGTCATCCCTATCCTCTGAGCTCTCTCTTCTTAACTGAGATGTGGGAACGTTTTTCATTTTACGGCGTGCGGCCACTGTTGATCCTCTTTATGAGTGCAACCTTATTGCAAGGAGGAATGGGATTAACAATCGAGCAAGCATCAGCTATTGTTGGTATTTTTGCCGGTGGAGTTTATATTACCTCACTCCCTGGCGGATGGTTAGCTGATAACTGGCTTGGGCAGCGTAAAGCAGTTTGGTATGGATCACTAATTATTGCATTAGGCCATCTCTCCATCGCGTTTTCTGCAATTTGGGGTAATAGCCTATTTTTTATCGGATTATTATTTATTGTACTTGGAACGGGTTTATTTAAAACCTGTGTTACTGTTATGGTTGGTACTCTGTATAGAAAAGATGATACACGCCGTGATGGCGGATTTTCACTGTTCTATATGGGAATTAACATAGGCTCATTTATTGCCCCGTTAATTATTGGACCACTTTATGAAAAATATGGTTGGCATATCGGCTTTGGCCTTGGTGGAATTGGGATGCTGGTTGCTCTACTTATCTTCCGATTTTATGCCGTCCCCCAAATGCGTCGCTATAGTAAAGAAACAGGTATTGATGCTAGTTGGGAGCAACCAACCGTCAAGCGTAAAAACATTGGTAAATGGATCACATTTGTAATGGTATTATTGGCCGCTATCGTGATATTTATTGCGACCGATATCGTGCCATTTAATGCTACCATTGTGGCCAAAAGTTTTGCTTATATTATTGCCGCCTTTGTTAGCCTCTATTTTATTTATATGTTTTTCCTGGCAGGATTAAATCAAAATGAGCGGATGCGCTTATTAGTCTGCCTCATCTTACTTATTTCAGCGACATTTTTCTGGTCAGCTTTTGAGCAAAAACCGACCTCATTTAATATTTTTGCTCGTGACTATACTGATCGCCATCTTAATAATGGCTTTGAAATTCCAACTATTTGGTTTCAATCAATTAATGCGCTTTTCATAATCACTCTTGCCCCGCTATTCAGTTGGCTATGGCCAACAATGGCTAAGCGCAATATAAACCCGACTAGTACCACAAAATTTGTCGTAGGTATCTTATTTGCTGCTGCTGGGTTTGCCGTTATGATGCTAGCCGCAAACATAGTTATCATGCATAATATCAATGTTTCACCTATTTGGTTAATCAGCAGTATATTATTATTAACCTTAGGTGAATTATGTTTAAGTCCAATTGGACTAGCAACAATGACATTACTGGCGCCTAAAAAAATGCGCGGACAAGTCATGGGGCTTTGGTTCTGTGCTAGCGCGTTAGGTAATCTGGTTGCAGGAATTATGGGCGGAAATATCAATAAAGAACAGTTACAATCTATGCCGACACTATTTTCCCACGTTTCTATTGCCCTAATAATTTGCGCTGCGGTATTGGCAATCTTAATTATTCCTATCAGAAAAATGCTACAAAACGCCGATCAACAAACAATTTAGGCTAAATAATGAATTTCTTCCCCTCGATCGAAAAATTAAGGGGAGCTATTAATAACAGATAAAAATCAAAATGTTGACTATTTTCAGCATCAAAACTATAAGCTAACCACTTAGAATAGCTATCAACCTAAAACTATATTACAGTAATAAACTAGACTCAGACGACTCATTTGATATGACAAAAATAGCTATCATCTTTTTTGATAAATCGTATTAATTGATTCTAATTCTATTGACCAGCTTACAAGGCAATCACTATGACTATTGAATATGCAGTAATTAGTGGTGGATGTTTTTGGTGTACCGAGGCGATATTTGAACAGGTAATTGGTGTAAAATCGGTAGAAAGCGGATATACCGGTGGAACTGTAGAAAACCCCACTTATGAACAGGTTTGCTCCGGTAATACAAGACATGCAGAAGCTATTCGCATCGCTTTTGATCCACAACAAGTAAACTATAATGAGTTGCTAGATATCCACTTTGCTACCCATGATCCAACTCAATTAAACCGACAAGGCAATGATATTGGTAGCCAATATCGTTCCGCTATTTTCTTCACCTCTGCGCAACAAAAACAAACCGCCGAAATAGCGATAAACAATGCCCAACAAACCTATGCAATACCGATAGTAACGACCTTAGAGCCTTTTAAAAAATGGTATCCAGCAGAAAAATATCATCAAAATTTTTGGCAGAATGAAGGTCAACAGAACCGTTATTGTTTAGCTATAATCCCTGCCAAATTACAAAAGCTACGCTCACTTTTTGCTAACAATTGCCGCTCACCATCGTAAGCAAACAGTGAACTTTTAACAAAAGAAATAATTAGCATGGTATTGGGGATTTTTGCTGCCATTTTAATATCGACAATTATTAATCTTTTATAAACGCTTATTAAAATAACTGCTATTTAATCACCATCGCCTACTAATTATTATCTTTTATATTCTAAGTGATAATTTCACGATTCAGCTATGTTTGTTACTTATACTGCGATGCAAGACTTTTAATTCGCCTAAAGTTGTGACTTGTTTTTTTATATCATAATAATTAACGTCATTATGATTCATTTTATCAATTAGTTTATTTAAATCTTTTTTATCAATATTTATTTTATCAGAATTAGAAACCACTTTATAAAGCTTAGTTATTGCCATTCTCATTGTATCCTTACCATTATCCTGAGTACTACGTCCATAATTTCCCATGTGAGAATTATCTGGTTGATAGTTAGCAGCGGCACTATTTTTCACACTAGCCAATTGATCCGATAATACGTTAGTGTGGCCAATATCACTAACTGTGGCATTCATAGAACTGTCACTTGATAATCGAATATAACCATGTTTATTACCAATACCGAAATTATTCATACCCTTTACCTAATAGAAATTAATTATTAACAAATATATGGGAGCGAAAAATTTATACTATTTTATATTAGGCTAAAACCAAAATCCGCTTAATAGAACATTTAGCCTTTATTAATCAGCTTCTTTTTTTAAACAGTATTGGCCCTTTCGACTAAATTAAAAATAAAGGTTCCGTCCTAATAAAACAGATACCCAATAAAATCAATAGCTGTTTACCATAAAACTGCTATCTGTTGCTTTGAACAAATTGAAGCAATCTTACTGTGACAGAACCAAAAATTATTCTTTAAAGGATATTTAAATGATCAACTGTAAATATACAATTCTCTGGCGCAGTTTTTTCACAGGCATCATAAATAAGTCCAAAAGGCCCATCTTCTTTTTTCCATAGGTTACCTACAGTTTGGATGGTAAACTCTCTTTCAATTTCATTTTCATTTTCATTCGTTAAAACAAACTTCATATCTAGGGTTTTATCATCACCAACTAAATAGGTACAATGCTGAAACTTGCTAGGAGCCGTCTGACTTTCCTGTATTGCAAGTGCCATTTCAAAAGATTGTAGCGCTGCTTTTTCTGTAATAATGCCTTGCAACACTCCACGCCACTCTCCATTTATTCCATCTGCGCGGAAAACACCGCTAGCACCTGCAATTTTATTTAATGCCGGACAATTTTCAGTGGCCTGAGATGTTAGAGAAAAACCAAGTGATGATGCTACAATTATCATGGTTACTATTTTTTTCATGCCAAATGCTCTTATTTATATATTTGTACAAATTACTATTTATATATTTAAGTAGAACATGATTTGTATACCAGAAATACATTAATACAAGATTATATTAACTAAGATATGATTTGATTAATTTACAGTAACAACTGTTTTACAAAATTTTCTGTGATATTAAAATAATTTAGTGTTATTAAATTATTTTATTCACTATTTGGTTAATAAAATAGTTATTTATATCAGTTTTCAATTTTTTAATGTATATATTACCTGGTAAAATAATACTATTTTTTATGCTAATCGCTTGCTGATACTTTAAATCGTATAAATCCAGAAAAAATGTGTTGTAAGCAGGAATGAGGTTTGACTACTCAATTATTGATTGTTGAAGATTTTACTGAACATCAAAACTGAATAGTAATAAATAAAAAAATTGCGGATATTTGGCTAAATATCGATATTAAAGTAAAAATAAATTAATATTATCTTTAAATTACAATAAGTATTAATAATAAAGGAATAGACTTTATAATTTGTTAAAATGGAAGAAAAAACGCATTTTACAAAAATGACTAGCAAAATATTTTCTTTCGTGGTGAATATTAAGAAAAGCAGCGTTAACCACGCTGCCTTCATTTTACTTAATCAAACATTAACTTTATCATCTTAATGCTTGTTGTATGCTCTTTTCAAAGTCGTCCCAATTACATAAACCACTTTCATCAATTGGGCAATTCTCAAGCGATAAAGTGACCTGTTTTGGTGGGCTATTTAATGTCAATGGCGTCCCATCTCGCAATTGATTTACTGACTGATAAATATATTCAACTTTTAGATAATCTTTATTAGTTTTCTTATTATGCCAGCGCTGAAACACTAATTTGCCACCAATGGGTGTGTTTTCATATTGTTCAGGCAACTGATAAGGGGCAAAATCCAGAGCAGACATGACTGATGCAATATTTGCATCATGACCAAACATAATCAGCAATTTTGATTTTTCATTCTTATTTTGTTCAACAAAATGCGAATTTATATAGTTTAATAAAGGCTTAGCTATATTTTTAGCAACAATCTTAGTTGTAAATGCAACTGCATGATAGCCATTTTTAATTTCATTAAGTGTTTTCCATTGTTCTGGTGTATTAATTGTTCCCCAAGCAACGTCTTTTGTAGCAAATCCTTGGTAATACTGCAGATCAAAAACGTCTACAGCGGATGTTGCTAATCCTAACGGTCCAAATACAAGTGGCTGTTTATCGGCACTAATAATCATCTTATTGGGGGTACTAACCAGCTCACACAACTTGTCTTTTTTACATAGTGTTGAATTTTTAAAATCCAAAATAGTGGAAATTTGTTTATAAGCTTCTGCTAAATCTAAATGTACTAATTTTTCTGTCATAGCGGTTATGGCTTGCTGTTTAAATTCTGCACTGTTGTCAGTAATAACTAAGTCAAAAATAGGATCCAATTTTCCTTTAGCCATATCTGTTCGATAAAAAGCTTTAATCGAACAATCAGGAAAAGCACCAGTAATAAAAGATTGTGCTGTGGCAATAGTACGCTGTAGATTGTTCGCATAAATATAAACATTATTTGAGTCTGGACATTGTTCTGGCCGCAAAAGCCCTACTCTATCAAACCAAGACCCAAAGTAGTTTCCCATATAAATCTCTAATTGACGTCCTTTATTGGTAAGATTTCCATCTTTAGTATGCCAAATAGGCCAAAGTTTATTCGTTGCGCGGGCTAATATATCCTCATATATTATTGGTGCTCTTAAATTATGCCTCTTAAAATTAATACCTGAGTCAATTCATAATCTTGAAATTTTTCTAACGAATAACTAACTGGCGATATTAAAGCTAAAAGAAGCCATATCATTAATCTTTTTTTCATCTTTTCAACGCTCCTTTAAAGTTCATTATAATTTATTTTATTAATAAAACTTTATTTAGATGGAGTCAATTAAAAATAAATTTCATTTACCATAAAATTTTGACTTTGCTTGTTTTTAAGAATATTTATTAATTTCCACTTCAATTACATAAAATAAGATGGTATTTGGTAATACATTTTCTAGTAATAAATTTTGCTTATATTACAAACAACATAATCATTAACATAATTAATATTTATTTAATATCGGATGATTCCTTACGTACCTTTAACAAGCTGGCACTGCAATCAGAATAATATACTAATTATGATAATATGTTAGTGAAAAAAACTAAAATCTTCCACTAATTACAACGTATTAATTACAAGGCTGATATTACAAAAATAAAAGTCTATATAATATTTATTATTATATAAAATAAAAATTCTCGATTATTAAATTAATAAAATTTAACTTTTACATGATTGCAAAAAAAAAAGCCAGCATCGCCAAAATGACTGGCTTTAAACACACAAGGAAAAAAATATTTTTTGATAAAATTACTTGTCTTAATCTCATAAACGAGAGTAAAAAAATCAGTATTTTTAAATAGTGTTTATTTTGATCAATCTATAAGCATATAACTCACTATTAATAATAAATTATATGAGCGATAAATTAGCAACCAAAAATATTACAAATCTATTAATTGACTTCAAATTATCTTTTATATCTGCTCCTTAATCATTATTATATTTTCACAAAAAATACTCATATTGTAAAAAGCCATGATGTAATAATAGTAATAATCCCTAAGTGCTGGCGCCAATCATGCCATAAAAATAATGCTGGTTTAGACTAAAGCTATTTTTATTGTTTAATATGCTTTAGTAAAAATTATGCTAATAAAATATTTATCTATAACTTTTCTAATTATGGTAAACATAAAATACCGATAATCAGAAAAATCATAGCTCAGAACAGCTGACGATTTAACACTATTAACAATGCAGATACCATATTGCTTAAATGTGTTAGCGGCACATTTTTCATTGTCCTCGAGTTAAGTAAAATTTAATACCTCAAGTAATAAACATAAAAAGAAAATATAAATCTTAGTTAACGTAATCATTATAAATTAAACCAAAACAAAATTTATGGAATAAATCATACCTAAAATAGTCATATAAAAAAAATTGATATAAACGATCAATACTTGCATATATGATAGACTTAAACTATTGTAATGCAATTATCGATCGTTTATATCAATAATTTACGCTGGATTTATATTTAAATAAAAATTTTTATGATAAATTTTCTATTTTTAAAACTAATGCTTCTATTTTACAATTCGATAACCATAAAAATATCACAACTTACTTTAAAAGAGTAAGCGATTTTTAACTAATAAAATACTAAATCAAACAAGTAAATTTTAACTTTACAATGTCGTTTTTAAAGCCATATTTAAATTTATAAAAAAGAAAATACAACCCCATTTGCTATTCTTACTGATATTTAATTACTAAATAATTTTTTTGTGTACTGCTGGCACACTTTGCTCCTTACTCCTTTCTCATTAAAATATCTATCAACGTAGCATTTTTTATCCTTTATGTCACAAAAAACTCCATTATCAAATGTAAAGGCGGTTTTATCAAATGAACCTTGAGACAATAAGCGCTTAGCTTGTATTTTGCCTAAATATTTTTCTGTTAAACTGGCCGATACTCCTTCAATTCTATCAGCACATATGTATCTATCACACAATACATTAGGTGCTGGTGAAGTAAGTAATTTTGGTGATTTGGCCAAAGTAAAAGCTGAATAGAAATATAAAACCACATTTAGTAACAATAATGTAAAATTTTTCATGAAAATACTCATCATTTAACCTCTAACTAAAAAATATAAATAAAGTATCTAATACAAAACTGATAAAGCTACACATAAATTTCTATTTTACCTTTTGCCGAGTAAAAATGGAGCTATGGCACAACATGAACGATTTTTTAACATTAATGTAATAAAATGTTATTTACAATTAATCCATTGAGCTTATTTAATTAAATTATGTATCAAATATAAAATACCATACGATGATAAAATTATCGATTTAACCATTTTAGATAGCTATTATATTAAATATTTTAACAATTTTATATTTATTATCAATGAATTGCATGATAGCTATAATACTTGTCTAAATTTAGCAAAATGAGCATTAATTATGTAAAAAATAGTGTTAACATCATCTCATTACAATCTTTATCTCTATTATTTTTATAATCATAAACAAATAATCACAAAATGTAGAAAATGATCCTATAAAATCTACATTACGAAAAAATAAGCAGGAAAATTACTATAAAAAAATACTACAATTAGTTAAAGTAAGCATAGTTAACACATTATGCTTTAGCGCCTTAATTTAACAAAGTCATAACATTATGTGCGGAACTGTTTTATTACAGATGACTAATTCCTAACGCTAAATTTTTTGGCAAAATAACATAAAAATTAGAATATTACGTCATTTATTTATTTTGTTAATTGAATAGCAAGTCAATTTACAAACGGGCTAATTATCAGGGTATATCATGAATACATCCATTATCTATACCGAATCTTCGATGAACTTTGGTGGCCAAGAAGCTCAAGCTTTACTACAAATGAAAGGCCTAATACATCGAGGCTTTAACGTAACTTTAGCTTGCCATATTGACAGCCAAATTGCACATGAAGCAAAAAAAAACAACATTCCTATCTATCATGTTTCATTTACTAATAGCGCTCATCCTACGTCAATCATACGTCTACGCAGACTACTACGCCAGCAGCAAACAATTTTAGCCGTTTGTCACAGTGGCCATGATGCGAATAACCTTGCCATCGCAGTAAAAACATTAGCTAAGAAACAACGACCATGTGTACTGCGACAAAAAACCTATCTGTCGGGTAAAATAAAAGCCTTCAGTATGAATTACTTATTCGATTACGTCATTGTACCCAGCGAACCAATGCGAAAAACATTATTGCAATCTGGTTGTATACCACAAAAGGTGAAGGTTGTTCATCCTGGATTTGATTTTTCTAAAATGGTTGCCGAAAGTCATACACCTGTCGCTGATAGTATTTTAACTTGGATAAACGATGGAACAGCGCCAATAATAATTCAAGTAGGTATGCTAAGAGAAGAAAAAGGACATGATATTATTTTAGCAGCCCTCGCCCAATTAAAGCGTCAAGGCCGTTCATTTCGTTATTTAATTATTGGTGATGGCGCTTGTAAGGCTAAATTACAGAAAAAAATTATCGACTATGATTTAGAGCCTGAAACACTGCTAGCCGGTATTGTTTTTCCTTCTTCTGCCATATATTCATATGCATCTTTAACCGTAATTCCTTCTACTAAGGAAGCGTTTGGTATGGTAGCGGTTGAATCACTTTTCTTTGCTGTGCCCGTCTTTGCTAGTAATGTGGGTGGGCTACCTGATATTATCCAACATAAAAGCAATGGACTATTACTACCACCATCTGATATCAACAATTGGGTAGCAGCTATTAATGATTTTCTACAACAACCTAAAAAATATCAAGAAATGGCACAACGAGGACAACTTCAGGTAACCCAAAAATTTTCAATCGAGTCATGCTTATTCCGTCTGTTACAAATTGGCAAAGTATCTAATATTAATTCTCATAATAAAGCCTCTCAGGAGCGAACAAATAATTAAAGTCATCCAAATTAAATAAAAACTCTGTACTGATAGCTAATTTATCAACTAATGCTGACAGCTAACTCTATTTGTCTTATAACTACAAAAATTACTAATATTCTCTTTTTTTTATAATTATTTGATCGATTAATGATATAATATTAACATTTATGCAATATTTAAATACTTGCCATTATGCTAACAATTGAGTAAAAATAGTTAACTACGTATTAATCAATGATTTTATTAATATAATGAATGCAACAACTATTCCTATTCTTATGTATCATCATGTTAGCCCGTCTCCCGGGTTAGTTACTTTATCACCAAAAACTTTCACACAACAGATGACATGGCTCGCTAATAGCGGCTGGAAAACCCTTTCTGCACATGAATTAGAACAATTTTATCAGGGAAAACCTTTTCCCCGAAAGAGTGTCATGATTACGTTTGATGATGGTTATTTAGACAATTGGGTTTACGCTTTTCCTGTATTAGAACGATTGCAGCTAAAAGCCAGTATTTTTCTCATTACAAAAGATATAGGTAATGGTCAGGCTAGAAAACTATCTAACATTGAATATTCACACCGTGAATGTGAAGCGAAAATCCGTAACGGCCAAGCCGATGATGTTATGCTGAGATGGTCGGAAATTGAACATATGCAAGCTAGTGAATTAATCGAATTCCATAATCACACTCACTCACATTTACGTTGGGATCAATTAGAAACTAATATTGAAAGACGTCATGCCGCATTAATTAAAGATATTGAACAATGCCGTAATACCCTTATCCAACAACTTGGTTATTGCAGTCAGCATCTATGTTGGCCACAAGGATTTTATACTCGAGACTACGCCAAAATTGCAAAAGAATTGGGATTTAATTATCTCTATACAACAGAGCGTCGTATGAATAAAGCCTGCCAACCAGAAACTTGGCGATTAGGACGAATTAGCACCAAAGAAAGAGAAGATACTCAGTGGCTAAAACGCCGTCTTTTCTATTACACTACGCCAGTTATATCATCACTTTATGCTTTACATAAAGGACCCAGATATACTTAACTAAATAAGTTGTCTTTACCTTAAACAATAGCCAGTTGATAAAAGACTACCGTTTACCTTTATTCTAAATAATTTTTATTTGCGGGTACGGGTTTCTAATTGAATGGTTAAGCTTTCAATACGCTCGGCCATTTCTTTGGTTAATTTGGTTAACTCTGTATTTTGTTGAAGTAATACAAACAACTGTTCAGCGCTATATTCTGCAATAGCTTGTCTTTGCGCCATTGCCTCAGCTAAATCTTCTCTGTGTTGAGCATCTGCAATCGCATGCGCTTGATCACGTTCAGATTGGCGAGTTTGAGCAAGTAATATTAACGGAGCTGCATAGGCTGCCTGCAGACTAAAAGCTAAATTTAGTAAAATAAACGGATAAGGATCAAATTTAGTTATCCCAGTCATACTAAGGTAGATCCATACAACCACAACAACAGTTTGTCCAACTAAAAAACCAGGAGTGCCAAAAAAACGCGCAAACGCTTCTGCTTTAAGAGCAAACCATTCATCACCAAATGTATGATTGAAGCCCTTTAAAGGCTGATAAAAGCGAAATTTTTTATGTTCCGACATACCTACCTACTCCCATATGATGAAAATCATTCTAATTAGCTGACTGCAAACTGCATTTAAAACTAAAAGTAATAAACTGAGCAAATACAATATAAATAAAAAGTATAAACCAATTTTCTTGCATTGCAGGGACAGTGCTAACTAGCCTGATTATTATTTTATTAAGATAATTTTTTTATTATCAATTTTATTTTTAAATACTCATATTTTTATTTCATAAGCTTTAATTTAATATCCCCGTCAAGGAATGGCTATTCATAATCAACATAACAATAGTTACTATGAAAGCAATAAACATCCAAATATTAATTAAATGGAAAAAAGTTTCATATCAAAAAAATAAATTTATTAAATGATATAATTTCACCATATTGCAATATTTAGTAAATATATAAAAATATCCTTTATTTTGTCTACACATAAAGTGAAAGTAATTAATCTTTTTACAAAATAATGGAGAAATTTATATTGATCAAAAAAATATGTGTCTAATTACTGCAAAATGAATCAAATATACTGGAATAATGCCGTTTGTAAGTAAATAGTGGTGTAATGATACTGAGCCAGGATACCCGAAGCCAGATAAGGATAAATTTTCCTTGATAAAAAACAAAAGATTGCTAATAGAGAATTGTAAAATAAATTTCAATAGCCTGCTGTTTTTTATTCTCTAAAAATAGACTATTTTTAATCTGATCTAATAGATGAAAAATTACAGTAAATTAGCTATTAGATCAAAAACAGTTTATATTATTACTATATTAGATTTACTATTTTAATTAATAATTTTTCATCATAATTAAAAATAATATTCCATAAATTAATAATGGAAATTTTATTCTTATCATAAATAAAATAACCTTTTTATTTGGGCAATTTTGGCCATTCGATATTAGGCGCAATTGATATATCTATACGACTTAATAGTACACGATAGGTTTTCCATTCCATTAATTCTTTATATTCTTCATCGGTTGCTATATTTAAATCAATAGCATCCTGTAAGGGCGCAATGATCGCTGTTGCATTTTGCATTAATTCAATTTTTGTATTTCCTGCCTCTTCGATTAATTCATTGTTAGTTTTAGATGGAATATCAATCCAAATCGGTGCACCATTTTTATCTGCACCTAACATTTTTCCTTCCGGCGGCACGCAAAGTGCATACTCTTTATATATACTAAACGGAATTTTAGTCGCTTCATCATCCCAAGTCCCCGCACTGATATAACTATCTTTCAATGATTCAGATAACCAACATAATTTTGTTGCACTAAAATAATAAACATTATTTTTTTCCATCCTTACCATCCTATTGCAATCCATCTCATATCAACTAATGGAGAAGCATTACTACCATTAGTCACCTTAGTTTGGCGCATTGTGAATCCACTATTGTTGGCATCGAATATATTAGGCGTATACAATTCGGTTAGTTTTGAATTAGAATTGAAATTGGCAACTCCCATGCTAGCCAAAGTATTAGGGAAAGCGATAGGAAAGAAATTTCTTGCGCTGTTTTTTCTAGCAACACATCCCCATTGAATAATTATGCCGGTGTAAGGCTCTTTCATCCAGCCATTTACTGCTTTTTTAGCGCTCCATTGAGTGCCGACTAATTTAGCATCAATCTCCTGTTTATTATAATTATCCTCTTGCACAGCAAATGTTCCTTGCTTTTGCGGCAAATAAATAATTTGATGCGTGTTATTATTACGGATAAAAAATTTATGGTTATTCCTTGCACAAACTAAGTCATAGTCTCCTTTATCTGCTCCTAATCGGATAACAGCGTCGCTGGTAGGATGAATAGCGTTAAATCCATAAGCAGTTATTTTATCTAAAGTATTGGTAGCAGCTAATGTACTTGAATAAGTGGGAAATATTATTGAATACTTAATGGCGTTATTATTATTTTGAGCCTTCAGGGTATAGGCACTATTACCAGAAACAGATAAAGATACACGTTGGACATTATTTTTTATTGACATGCCAGCATAATTATCCGTTCTCACTAAATCTAATGTAGCAAATTGCACAGCTCTACTATCTTTGACTTTAACAAATTGATTATCAATTTCTTTTTTTGTGTAGGAATTAACGATTGTTTGTATCCAAGCGCCAGCCTCTATCCCACCTGTCGACTCAGGGGTAGAATTTTCGGAAACCTGTTTTGGTAATTTACCTGTCCATCGGTAATAACTACTTTCTTTCTCATAATGCAATACATGATAACGGCTTGTTATTTCAAATCCTTTTTCGAATGAATCGACTAAAATATAGTCACTCCCCCCCCAATTCATTAAGCTCAAACAAGGCCGGTTGACCATCTTGATCAAAACCAAGCTGCTTATTTTTACGGCTTTCCGCGTCAGGTAATGCAGGCATATCAATGTCATTAACCCGTATCGATCTAATATCCATATCTTTTATAACAGATTGCAATAAAGCTAAGTTAACCGCATCATTATCATTTTTAGGCTGACTAATGTTGGAAATGCGATAATTCTTAGCATCAAAATAATTTGCAAACCTGTTGGGTTGCTGTAGTACTAGCGAAGTGTTTGCTAACACTTGTTGAACTAACATCGTGACATAATCAAATGCGTTTTCATGTTGTTTTGCGTTATATTGTTTGCAATTTTCAAATGAGACTTCTTGTTTTGCTGGTAAACATCTCTCTATCAATAAATGATTTCCATTGAATAAAGGTGATGACAAGATTATTTTGCCTCCTTTATCACAATTAACACCAGTTACTGTATAGTCCTTATTTAATGTCAATCTTTCCTCGTGATCACCATTGCCATCAGTCATAATGACAACTAAATGATGCTCACTAAATATTTTAAATTCATAATCAAATTCAGTTGAAGCACAATCGCCGATATATTGGTTGGCACTAACCTCAGTAACTACCGTCATTATTGCTATCCTCCCTTTAACTAATAATGCAATAGTGAGAATAAATTTTATACAAATATAGCTAAGTGAAACTTAAAATTATCACCATCCTATTCCTTTAGTTAACCTCAGTGATATGATAATTACTACTATCTTTGTACTAGCCGATAAAGATAATAACCACAATAAATCTTTTAAGAAATAATCAAACCTAGGTGTAATACTATTACTAATATCTTTACGTTAAATAGAGTAATTAGATTATTACCAATTTATCTTCAAATATATCAATTAGATTGTAATAATATATTGTTAAAAAGGTTGTATTTAATAATAACAATAAAGAGAAATCGAATGTTATTGCCAGTCATCAATTTAATAAAGAATAGTGACTAACATCGCTCGATTTAATAATTTTCATTCATCTTTTTACGAAAATTTTGCGCTAATCGGTTATCTTATCAATAGCCAAGGCCCCTCTTTAGGCTTTTTTATCTGGTTTATAAATACTTATTATTAATATATCAATGTTAACTAATTCTTCTATTATAATATTTCGCTACTACCTGATAACGATAGAAAATTATTAACGCTTTGTTTTTCTAGTCCAATTTCTTTTATTTCTTTGCCTAAGGAAGAAATCAGAATGTAGATATCATAAGCACCACCACCAGATCTATACTTATGCTGATTAGCAATTATATATCCCTGATATTTACCACTTTGAATAACATAGAATGAATTACCGTTTGTTATAAACTCTATATCATCAATAGTTACAGGTATATTATTAACAGCATTAATTATCTTATTCCAAGTTATTTTATGTATTGCTGCCGAGGTGGCCCAAGCGCTGGATAAGAAATAAATATCTTTATTTATCAAAAAAACATCAACTTGTCTGATATTTTCAATATTTTTTTTGACATCTTTATTAGGCATTTCAGCTAAAATCTTCACCACCCCACTCGGCGTTGCCAGCATTAAAAATGAACCGGTCACAGCGTCAGCCGTAAAGATAATTGTTTTATTATCTAATATGCGAAAACTATTAATATTCAATTGTCTTTCCGATACTATACTATCAATATAATTTAACGTTGATAGACATAAATCATTTCCGTGTATGTGAAAACTTTCTTTATTCGACATTGAGCAACTCCACTGCTAATTCAAAAAGTAGAAAATAATAACATTAATATAAAAACATAAAACTTTTCTTTCAGCCTTACCCTCTATTTATGCTTTTTCCAATGTATTTTAACGGTAATAAATAAAATAAATTGATAAAACAAATGATATATATAAAACGCATTTGGTAATTATATTTTAATAATATAGGCTGTATAGTTGTTTAAACAATACTGAAAGAGATATGCTTGATAATACTTTATGGCCAATCAGCAGCAAAAATAACTAACTTGAGATGTTAAAAGCGCCAAGCAATTCCTGCCATAAACATATCTTGGTCTTTATCATTAAACGAAACAACACGATTAAAACGAAAATTAGTACTTAAATGCCTAACTAATTGATAATCTATTTGTAAGCTAATGACACCGGCCAAATCATTCTTATTGTTTATCTCATGCCTATCATAAGTATAATAAGGCCCGGCTCCAGCACTAAGCATCCAATAGATTGATATCGGCATGACATACCAAATCTGTCCAATAACACCTTGCCTATTAACTAGACCATTATCCCCTTCATAAAGATAACTGACTGAATAGGCGGCAGCATCATTGATAAAATGCTTAAACTCTACTTGTTGACCTATTTTTAATGGTAATTTTGCTCGATTAGTTTGAGAAGTGCCTAACCAATAACTTATTTGCATATCTTTTTTAGTAGCAAACGAAGATCGTAGTTCATTTTGAAAGTTGCTACCAATACCAACCATGACTGAATCTGTTGTAAATGAATTAAACATTTGCACATGATTGTATTGGGCTTGCAGATAAAATCTATCAGGAATAAGGTAATAAATAAGCGCAACTGAACCGTAAATACCAACTCGTTTATCATTATGTACTTGTTTATTACGGCGAGTTGTATTCATACTAAAATAGGGGCCAAGTGACAAATCTAACTTTATTAGTTGATTGAAATCAACTACTCCAGTGCCAATAACGGCAAAACCATCGCGGTGATTATTATTTGGATGTCCTTCATTTAAATAAGCTATTGAAGCAAAAAAATTATTGGCCATCTTTTCTCCAAAGCTTACCTGATAACTGCTCCAATTCATTTCGCCACCTTGACTAGCCCAACCATTTCCATGAGCCAAGTTGACAATAAATTGTCGCGATTTTATGTCGTTATTTTCATGGGAAATCGCAAAGGAAATAAAAATAAATAGATGACTAATTAAAACAACAGGAAAAAACCATAACTGTTTTTTATTTATCATTTTACCTATCTTATAATTCAAAGAATTAATTATAATTATAGTGAAAATATCCTGGCTAACATTTTTGCAGCACCAAGTGGCAAAATACTTGCTTTTATATTAACTGTGATCAACTGCCAATGAAGGTATTAATAGTATTTGTATTGCTGATTTTTAATGTTGGATCGCAATGTTAATAACAAACGGCAATATAAATAATTTATTATTAATAGTAAAAATTATAAAACAACTACTGACAGTCATTAATTTAAAATATTAAAAACATCTAATTCTTCATGCATTATTAAAAAGTACAACACAAAAAAATGCAAATATTTTAAACGTTAATTTTCTATATATTTAACATATAAATACACGGCATTTTACATATAATTAGCTTTTACTATCTTTTATTACTGCTAATTTAGCCGTACAAAAAACACATAAACAATTTAGCTAAGGTATATATTATGAAAACGTTATCTAAAGTTTTATTGGTTACTGTACTGTTCTCTTTTACTATTTTTAATAGTTCAGCTGAAGCTAATAGTAATAATTATCGTAGCAGTTATATTGGCGGTGGTGGTCATCCTGCTACCCATGCTCCAGCTCATCCCCCTGCTCATACTTCTGCTCATAATACTGGACATGGTGAACATAACCACCGCGAACAACACGAACATGCAGGACTTAGTAGCCCAGATCCCTCTTTTTATTCGCAATTTAATAATGCCATAACTCCTTGCCATGATGATCAATATAATCTTTCGCATAGTAATTGTGAAGATAATTAGCTATCAAATCCTCTTATCATTAGCTGCCCTGGCGCAGCTATTATCCGGTTTTGCTAAAAAATAACTACTCCAACAAAAAATTGTCGCAAAAATCACACAACAAAATATTACTGAAAATAAAAAAAATAAAATTATTATCGAATATGGTTTTCAACCAACACAAGAGGACAAGTTATGAAACGACTAGTTAAAATATTTGCTATTACGTCTGTTTTAGGTATTAGTTTTCTGGCTTTTGCAAATAAAGAGAACTCATCAGATGAAAAAATAACCACAAATGAGATGTGCGACACTCAGTTTGGCCCCGCATAACCGCAAGGCTCTACAACTGAAAATGAACAAAAAATAAAGATTTGCTCTAGGTTCTGATAAAATTATGATAATTGTTGAATTCATCCTAGCTGTTATGACAAAAAGGATGTATCGAGGATAGAAATAAGAAGCAATATCCAAATGGAATAACGGTGAAAAATAATACTAATCAGCTACTTGCATTGGTAACTGATTAGTTAAATTTTTACCAACCAGGCAACGGTTTAGATCTAAGGATCCAAAACTAATAAAGTAAACTCGTCAATAACTATATCTGATCCAACTGTTAGCTAATTAAATTGCTTACCTAAAACCTGAAGAACCCAGATTACCTACTCTGTCCATCCCTTGTTTTTGGATATAATCAGTTGCCAGTTTTTGTTTTTCAAGCTTACTCCATCACTATGACTGTATAATTTATTGGACTGCTTAAAGGGTTAGTTGGTAACCTAGTTAGAAGCATATGTCACGACAAAATTATCCAATTCAAAAATTTTGATTTCCTCTGTGAATCCAAATGTCAGGAGATCTATCTTTTCTCCTTTATCCGCTTCAATATAGATTATCGAATTTCCTTGCGTAACGATAACCTCATCAGCAACTGTTATACTCTTATCCTCGTTATAGGCTGAAATGTTTAGCTTTGCATTGCTGCTGGCAGTTCTAACACTCAATCCAAATCTAATACTTTCAGCCGCCCTTTTTTCTAATAAAATACGTAGACTTCCCTTTTCCTCTATTTCATTGCGGACCTGAACAACCACGTCATCAACAACCCCAGTAACCTCATGTTGTGTTTTGGTAATCCAAATACTCTGCCGCATATCACGTGCACTGAGGGTTAGAGGGCCAATAGTAGCAAAATAATTAGCTGGAATTTCCTTTATCCTGAAGGCCTGAAAGTCTTCTATGATATTACCAACTGTTCCTGATGGCCATGGAACTTCTAGGGTAGGATTATATGGGGGAACTGGCGCACTTGGCGGCCGTGCCTCAGTTGGCTCACCAATTGCCTGACCATTGACATTTCGCCGGACTTGAGCAGATGATCGGTAAACCACTTTTCGCGCCTCAGCAATACTGCCCACCGGCGCCATCTCGGGCAATGTTCGCCAAATATTATAGGATAAAGACTCTCCATAATCAGCCTGCCCGCGTGCCATGATATTCTGTTGTGGGATAATCAACGTTGCCACCTTAACCGGGACAGCCTCTGCTTCATCCCACAGATTACGGGCGTTACTAATAGACTGTTTGCTAGGATTATTTCGCAATTGAACATAAAAATCCAGTATGGCTTCTCGCTGTATCAGCCGTTCTTGCATATCTCTGCCTAAATAACCTGGAGCATTGACATTTACTGTTTCAATAGGGCGTGCAACTGACTGGACAGCCAGTTTGAACTTACAATAATTATGATCACCAAATTTAAATGGCACGCAACTCCAGAGCGGCTCCGTCAAAACACTCTCAACAGTACGACTACCCATCTCAGCTAAAATACGAGCGGTCTCCGGATGTGTTTTCAGCCATTCGTCTAAAGTACCATTCAATGCTGCTGCTTTAAACTCACACATTTCAATAGCATCTGCGGCAAAAAATACTTGCGTATTTTGCAGAATAAAATCTAAGGTCGTAGCATTAACATCATCTTCGAGCTCTTTTTTACCCGCTACATCGAACAGTTTAATACCAATACCGACAGTAGTATTTTTATCCGGAAGTGTTTGCGGTGTATCGCTTGAATAACGCAGCCAGGCTTTATAACGAGCTCCTGGTTTAAATATTCCTACTTGATATACAGCTGGCAGATTATCATTTACTTTAAAAATTCCGTAAGCACTACCGTGCTGTTTAATAAACGCTGCCCGTCGTGCGGGTGTCTGTCTGTTATTAACGATGTGATCGTGCTGTACCTTATCGACAAACATCCTGCGGATCCCTTCTATTGCCGTTTCCATATCTTGACTTTCTGGTGTCAGATGAACATGCATTGCGGAAGAATTTTTCATATTATCTTTACTCATATTACTGCCCGCCTCCATAACATAAGATTATGATCGTTAACTTTTTTAAAGAATATAAATAAAGTCAACTCGTAAAATTTTTAATTCAAATCAAACAAATTTGCCGATCTCAAATTATCGAAAACTTGTTATAGTCTTTCTTTTTGATGTTCTATCCAGAACGGTTGTTCTGGCCATCTCTGTTCTTGCTGGTAATAGCCACTGATTGCAATATTGTAGGCAGCACGAATAGATTTTATGCGCTCACCATACTGAATTAGCAAAGAACGATCATTATCTATCAAGGCGGCTTTAACGGCTTCAGCACCACGTAAACCGGTATAAATTGCGTTGTAAATTCCTTGAGATGATAATGGTTCAAATGACAGTGCTGCACTACCAACAGCTAACCAACGTGCACCAAAAACCTTATCCAAATAACTACCTGTTGCCTCAGTAACCTGTAATGGACTTGAGGAGATACCAGCAGCAGGACACCAGTTAGCAATATGTATTGTCTCTTTTAATGCAGATATAAAATTATCCTTATCACGCAGGATTTTGATTTGCTCTGGCAGGGAGAAAAATGCCAGCACCCGTTGTTCGTCAGGCAATCCTGCTGTATACCACCATCCTGTTGGAACAGCCTCAACAACACTGCGTGTATCAACGGTGCTATTTTTGCACCAAGTGTAAAGCGTAAACAAAGGTACATCTCTGTGCTTTGAAACACCAAACATACTAGCCACAAAGCGTGAGTTGCCACTTGCATCAATTACCCACTGCGCAGTAATACTCTGATCACCTACTTTTGCCTGTATACCATCACTATTTTCAACAACAGAAGATATACGGCCATTAATCATTAAAGCACCGGCATCTTCGGCAGCATCTCTAAGATTTTGGTCGAACTGTTGTCGATCAAGATGCCAGCCACAACCATATGGGTCACGAATAAAATCGGTGGCTACCAACTGTGTCCCACCCCAACAAGATAAATTTCCCTTATTTACGATTGAAGAACTTTTCTCAACCCAAGAAACTAGTCCTAGCCTCTCAAGCATAGGCCGGGCTGCCCCCGGCAAGCTTTCACCTATTTTTTGTTGTTCAATATTGACACGATCCACTAATACGACCTTTATTCCAGCCAGAGCCAGCAAACGAGCCGCTACAGTACCGGCTGGGCCGGCACCGACAATCAGGACTTCACATGTCAAAGGAGTTAACGTGTACGACGAAATTTGTCCCATTTTTCTTCAGTCCATCCTGCTTGTTTTAATAAATCCACTTGATTATCAATCGGCTTACCATCAATACGTCCACCAAAAGCAGAAGCCGCTTCAGGCAAAGGGGGTTGGCCGGGTTTTAATTGTTCAACAAATACGCTTTCAATACACGATGAATAATCTTCTGGGGCAGGCAAACGTTGTACAATCCCCAATTCATCAAAACGGGAGACAACTGCTTGCATTACGGTCTCATTATCATGACCTTCTAATAGAAATGCCCGTAGCCAACTGTCACGTTGTTGAAAAGCATTGTCGCGCTCTTCGGCGCTCAGCTCAGTATCAATAAATATTTTATAATTTTTCTCACTAAAAATTTCATTCGGCACTCTTGCCGGCCAATAAGATGGCATATAAGGATGGAATTCTTTGTCATAACCTGAGCGACAGCGAGCGGTATCGCCTTGCCATGGCATTGCCATCCAACGTGTTATATCACCAGGACCTTGAGCATGAAGGGGTCCATCAGCCGCCAGAGCTTGTTCGGGTGTTAGTACATCACCATAATCCTGTTCTAAAATACCGTCTTCACGGCGTTTAATACGTAAAAAGTCATTGTCACTATATAATGTGGTATGCCGCATAGGCCAAGTCAGTTCACAACCCGGATGAAATGCATCTGCAAGACAGTAAGATAATGGCCCCTTATCCAAAATGGCCGGCTGTTCAGCAATCGGTAACTCATCTACAGGCTTGTCATAACATGGATCGGGGAAAGAAGTACCACTTACATAATTATTACCCGTCATATCATCATTAAATTTTGCTGATACGAAGTTTTCTAAATGCTTATAACTTTGTTTATCCACGGCTAGAAGATCACCTTTACCAGAAGGATATTCAGCAGCATATCCATCGCCATAAAGCTGAGGCCATTTCATCTTATCTCCACTATCAACACTTTCATCATCAGGTGAACGGAATCGCTCATAGACTTTAAAACGTTTAGCATCATTTTCCGGCTTAGATAATTCATTAATGAGATCTGCATCTAGTGGAAATGAACCACCCGGACCAAATGTTTGCGCAAAGCCTAGGTTAGCCCACTGTAGATTGGAGAGGCGTTGTAGCAACGGCAAAATATCTTTAGCATAAGAAGTTTTTTCTTCAGGTAGAATTTTGCCCGCATCCATAGCTGAGTGCTTGATCATATCGTACATCGAACGAAACGGAATAAGTCCTGGGGCATAGTCTGGAGGTCCCATAATAACCCAAGCTTCGGTAACAGGAATTTCTTTACCTTCAATTTTTACCTTAGCCGAAACAGGGCCATCAGAAATATCATCATACCAGTCAACTGAATTATTGAAATTTTGTTCTTTTCCGTCTTCATCAATAACTAATAGTGGAGCGCCACTCGGTGATGCTGATTTGCCATGCCCACCAAGTACCAGCAAACGTCCTTTATCATCAGTACGTAATTCCCCAAGATTAACAGTTACTTCTTTAAATTTGCCATCATCAAATTGCACACCACTACTGTTCTTGCCAGTTATTGTTTTAGGTGAGGGTTTAATTTCCAATTGTTTGCGTTGCTCACCGGTAATTAATGGATTTCGCCGTTTAACTGGCCTAGTTTTTGGTTGATCCATGGCAGCATAAAATTCATACCAAGATGACTTTTTGTTAGCAAGCTCAACCTTCCATTCGATATCGGCCATATCTGGAGTCAACTCTGCAACTGCAACGCCTTGTTTGTTGTAGCCGTAAATTCTGAATCGAGCAGCTTGCCGTTTAATAGCACCAGTCCTATCTCGTGTCGCACCAAATTCTTGCTGTGCTGCATTCGCATATTCAGGTCCAATGTAAAATTCATTTTCGCTGTTTCCGACTCGCCCTACTCCAATGCCTGGATGAATTTTTGCGTAAACTATCCTTTTATCTATTGCAAGGGAACTTGGAATTATCAAAGTTAAAATATCGGAAATCTGAGTCTGAATAGAGCCAGCCTGCTGAACCGAATACCAGATTTTGACTGAGGTACTGTTGATTTTTTTTATTTTCTCTTCAGAAATAACATATGAATAGCTTTTCCCTGCTTTTTCTTTAGTAATAGGTAACGGATAGCTTTTATCTGTGCTTTCTTCAGAAAGACTTGCCCAGTGTATCATTAATAGATCATAATTTTTAAGGTTTGCTGACTCTGGAATAATCACCGTGATCTGACTGGTGCTATCAGCAAGCATATCACCCAAAGCTCCTGCGACTTCGGGTGCTGGCTTATTCTTATTTATATTAATATCTTTATTCATGAAATTTTTCCATATTGATACTGTTATTCAAATTGATCTTCATAACCATAGTTAAATATCTTCATTTCATTATTTTAAATAAATATTTATTATTTTATTAAGTCTTCATAGAGGTTAATATTGGATCTTTTAGCTATAAAACTTACTCAATAAATACTCTTATAACTCTGTTTAAGTTATTTTAAATAATTCACCTCGAACATATAGTTACATTTATTTTATAAAATTGTTTGGCTATATCTTTTTTTATTTTATAAAATAAAATCAAAATCATTATTTATGCTCAAACAGCAAAATAAATTTTTTATATACTGAGTTTAATAAATCAAACTAAGTTAATTTTTACCTATTTATTGGTAATGATATTAAAATTCATTTCAAATCTATAATCCTCTTCCATAATTTACTCACGATTCACGTCTATTAAAAAAACGCCCACCTTCTATTTTTTTATTACTTCTGTTAACAAATTAGTTTTCTCTCTGATTATAATATTATAAAGAAATTATTTGATTAACATGTAATATATATAATTAATAGCATGTCATTAATCAAGAGTAATTTTACAATTATATTTATTTTTATTTTTATTTTTATTTTTGTCATGATTCCATTATTTTTTTAATGAAATTTATTTAATTTTTATTTATTCACTAAAAATTAAATAAATTTTCACCATAGTATATATTATTTAAAACGCTTACATTATATTAATAATGATAAGTCTTCATACAAAAAAATAAAAATATTTATCAGATCAAATTATATAAGAATGGAAAAATTAGCTTTGAAGTAATAAAGAGAATATTTTTATTCTTTCTAGTAACATTTTGCTATTAATTATATTTTAATTTAGTACATTCTAATATCATTTTTAGTTAGAGGAATAAACTGGTTTAATATTTACCATTATTTTCCTAGTTATTATCCTTACATAATCTAATAAGATGACTCGATAAACATTATTTTTTTACATTTCAATTACGAGATAAATATTTTGATAATGAACTGGCTTAATAAAAATAATGCATTTATTTATGCTGTTTGCATTTAGAAAACATTTTTTATTTGATTATCAATTTTTCTTTATAAAGAATAAATTATATTTTTATAAGAAATATTTTATCTAGAATAATATTTATAATATGGTTAAATTTTTCATAAAAATAAAATAATTTTTATATAACTTCAACAAATGTTTACTAATTGCATTTTTAATATAAAATTTTATTTTTTATAAAAATAATTAATCAAATTTATTGATAAGAAATTCATAATTTTTATTTTAAATTAAATAGAAAACCATTAAAAATTATGCAAACATGCAAATATCTTATCAAACGTAAATAGCAATATTAATTTTTTATTTTTAAATATCATAAAATTATTTTTATATATTTTAGTTTTCTGCAAATTTAAATTATTGAAAACTAATACTAAGAATGATCTTATCAATCAATAAGAACAATAAAATATAGTCATTAAAGCAAATATTTTTAACGATCAACTATAGGAAATTAACTATGAGTATAAATACAATGGGTGATGGTTTTTTAGTATTTTTTCGATTCACTGATAAAATCTTTAAAACAAACAATAGATTTAGAGTAACGATTACCAGTTCTACTGGTAAAACCATAAAAATTGATTCAGTGAGTCCTGCTGATCCCGATGATAAATATGCGACAATAGAAATTGATGATTCAGCAGGAACAATAATTTTAGATTATATTATTCAGCGTAATGATAATGCTATTTTAATCTCTAAAGGCTATGCAAAGATTAAGTACAATGATATCACTAAAAAGTTAAAGATTTTAGAATTTAAACCAGAAAATGAAGAAGGTATTGCTCTAAAATTAACAGAAATAAAAGATTCTCATTTTAATCTTGATCTTATTCCTACAACTGGCTTTCTTTGCTCGAAGTCAAATCGTTAATATTTTAATTACGATATAAACAAGTTAAAATTATTAACCAAATTTAAACAAACTGACAGTTGTCCATTATTTATATGATATCTGTCAGGTTAAATTTAATGCAAAACTTTTCCTCAAAAAAATAATAAAACATTCTTTTACATAAAATGAGACTCATTGAATCTTCATTAATGACTTATTGGTTTAGCGTTATCTATTTCATTCTGGTTTCTGTAAATATCAATTTGACTAAATGAGCTTACTAACCATATCAAATAGCTTTATAGATCGATGGGATAAAAATGACAGTGAACAATTCGATATAATAAATTGTAGCAAGATTGTAATAACCCATTGTACATAATGGAATTTACTAATTTGTTGGATTGATAAAGATTCGTCTGTGTTTAAAAGACGCGACTAAAACGAAAATGGCGGAGGAGGAGAGATTCGAACTCTCGGATGGTTTCCCATCGGCGGTTTTCAAGACCGCTGCCTTCAGCCGCTCGGCCACCCCTCCACAATGCCAAGAACTATAAACACAGCTTGAATGGTTGTAAAGACTTATATAATTTAATCGCTATATATTTATGCTATTAAGTGATTATTCGCTTAATTTATCGGCATTTTACGAATATACTTGGGTAAAGAGTTCAATTTTGTTAAATTAACCATCCATTTTTTAAGCTTAGAAATATCATATGTTTATATTTGAAGGTCGTGAAATTAACACTGATGCCGATGGTTACCTTAAAAATAGCCAAGAATGGTGTGAATCCATGGTATATCTACTAGCCAAACAAGAGAATATTACATTAACGGAGCAACACTGGGAAATTATTCGCTTCATTCGTGAATTTTATCTCGAATTCAATACCTCGCCGTCTATTCGTATGTTAGTAAAGGCAATTGCTAAAAAATATGGTGAGGATATTGGTAATAGCCGCTATCTTTATCGCCTTTTTCCAAAAGGACCAGCGAAACAAGCAACAAAACTTGCAGGTTTACCTAAGCCAGTAAAATGTATTTGAGTTATCACAGCGAGTGTCGAATATGAAAATCTACTACCTCTTTTTCAACATGACACTCTTCACTTTTATAATATTCAATTTTAGCACCCACTGGCCCACCAGCTTTTAGCCAATCCTCTAGCTGCTGAATTTGCTGTAATGTACCGAAAGCTTTTATGTTGACACTACCATCATAACGATTATAAACATAACCATATAGTCCATGTTCTTTGCCCCAATGCAAGGTATGATAACGAAACCCTACACCCTGAACTCGCCCATATATATAGTAATTTCTACCTATCTTTCGCATTTTAGTGCTCTCTTATAATAAATAATAACTTCAACATATTGTTTTTTGTGTAAACAACAGATACTCTCATAGTATAGAGTTTTTAATCTACATGGATTAGAGTTATTAAGAAACTAGCGTAACAGAGTGACCTGCTTGAAATTTATATTATTACCCACATATCATTACCTATAGAATATGCAAGGCTTCTAGGAGGTAGCTATGATGACTACCAGTAAATTTAGTATTGGGCAACAAGTAAGGCACAAACTCCTGGGTTATCTTGGAGTAATCGTCGATGTTGACGCCGAATACTCCCTGGATAAACCACAGGATGACGATATTGCAGCTAATGCAGCTCTACGCTCAGCTCCCTGGTACCATGTCGTTATGGAAGATGATAATGGTGAACCTATTCACACTTATCTGGCTGAAGCCCAGATTACTTATGAAACTTCTGATGAGCACCCAGAACAGTCATCGTTAGATGAGCTGTCGGAATCAATTAAAACTCAACTTAGAGCCCCACAATTACGTAATTAACTAATTTTAAATACAATCAATGGAGATGGTTAGTCTATCATCTTCCTTGATCTATTTCTCTAAGCCTAAGCGAGGTATCTCTATTTTAGGGCAAGCGTTCATCACCACCGCTAATCCTGCTCGCTCAGCCATCTTTTTAACCTCTTGATTAATAACATCTAATTGTAGCCAAATTACTTTTGCATTAATTGCTATTGCCTGTTCGGCAACTTCAAAGGCAGCGGCTGAATTTCTAAAAACATCAACCATATCAATTGGATATGGAATATCAACTAAATGGGCATAAACTTTTTGCCCGAGTAATTCTTTGCCTGCTAGTTTTGGACTGACAGGGGTCACATTATATCCTTGATTTATAAGGTATTTCATTACCTTATAACTTGGGCGGTCAACTTTATCACTAGCGCCAACTAATGCTATAAATTTCACTTTAGTTAAAATATCTGTCAGTTTCGGATCATCCATTTACAACAACTCCATAATTTAAAAAATAATTACTAAACTATGATATAAATCGCAATAAAGTGCTACTACACTTGTCAAATTTGTTGAGTTAACTCAATCAATATTGGCATAGTGCGTTAGTTGCTAAACTAGTGAATATCTATCAATGTAAGGAAATTTATGGAATCCGTTATTCGCAGATTGGAAAAAAGTAAAAATATTGCTTTGGTTGCCCATGATCACCGTAAATTATCACTACTAACATGGGTGCAAAAACATATTTCTGTGCTAAAAACACACAAATTATTTGCCACTGGTACAACGGGTAACTTAATTCATCAACATACCGGATTAAAGATTGTTAATATGCTCAGTGGCCCAATGGGAGGAGATCAACAACTTGGCGCGATGATTGCCGAACAAAAAATCGATATTTTGATCTTCTTTTGGGATCCATTAAATGCAGTTCCACATGATCCGGATGTAAAAGCGCTACTTCGACTCGCTACTGTATGGAACATTCCTGTTGCCACGAATATAGCTAGTGCTGATTTCATTATCACATCGCCAGCTTTTGATCATGAAACTGAAATTGAGATCCCCAATTATCAACAATACCTTGAAACCTGAATTGACAAATAACGTTAAGTTATAATTGCTAAAACATATTTTTAACAACAATAGCAATAATCCAGTTAAATAATAAAAAAGTTAGAATAAATAACAGTCATGCTCTTTTTTGTTGCGATACACCTAATTTTTTCAATTGCTCAACAAAAATAGACGGTGTTAATTTATCATACAATAAATAAACTTGCTTTTTAGCTCTAGTCAAAGCAACGTATAATAAACGTCTATCTTGTAGGTTAGGAAAAATATTAGACTTTGATAATAATACTTTTTCTATTGCAGACTCAGGTTCACATATAGGAAAACCATTTATTCCATGGTCTAATCCAAGGATAATAACATAATCGGCCTGACACCCTTTCGCAGCTTGGATAGGTATAAAATTAATATTTAATTTAGGCCAACGGGTATTAGCTTTTTTAATCACAGCCGGTTGCAAATAAAAATAACGCGATAAAATGAGAATCGTCTCTTTTTCAGTAACATAACCACTCATTTTATCAAGCAGATTTTCCAGTTGCTCTTCTGGTAATAAAACTATTGATTTTTTATTTGCTTTAACAAAACTTTTTAATGGTCTAATCTGCTGCTCAGGATCCATTTGTATAAATTGGCTAGCAATTTTAGCTATGTGATCATTAAAACGATAAGTGGTATCAAGTGTACAATAAACTCCTTGACCAAAATAATGTTCAAAAGAAGCCATTAAATTTAATTTTGCTAGCGGAAAACGATAAATTGCTTGCCCATCATCACCAACTGCAAACAAGTGAGTTTGTGTACTCTGTTCTCGTAATAACTGCAGTAACTGCATTTCTAATGGCGAAAAATCTTGGAATTCATCAATCAGAATGTATTTCCATGGGCTAATAAATTTTCCTTTCTGTAATAAATTAATTGCCTGATGTATTAGCCCTAAGCTATCAACTGCCCCCTCGGCTTTTAGCATCGATTTCCATCTTTTAATAATGGGTGCCACTAATCGCAGCTCCATTTGCAGTTGCTTGCTCTCTTCTGGCGTTGCTAATTCACTTATTGTTTTCTGACTGCCGCCATGTATACGTAATAAATTAAGCCAATTATCTAAACGAACCACTAATCTTTTTGCTAATTGCTTGTCATGCCAAAACTCACCGCTAGCTATATTCCAAGCTAATTCTCGCGTTAAATACTCACGCCACCCTTTTGCCTGCGCTTTTCGCTCATGGCACTGCTTTCGCCATTCACTGACCAGAAAATTATGTCTTTTTTGTTCATTTATTTCTAATTCACTAATAGCGACATTTTTATTACTGCAACTTTGAATAATATACAGTACTAAGCTATTACAAGTTTTTGCCTGAAATGCTGGCTGCCCTAAATCAGTATGAACCAATTCATTCATTTTTTTTGCTGTTTTCTCATCAAACGCAAGTAATAAAATCTGTTCAGCAATAGCCTGTTGCCTGAGTAAAAGCCAACCCATTTTCGCTATCAAAACAGACGTTTTACCGCTACCTGGTCCGCCCAATACTAAAATATTTTGTTCGCCATTGACCACACAATTGATTTGAGATTGGTTTAACGGAGCAATAGTAAGTTGCTGAAAAAATTCAGAGTACTGCTTAAACAAGCGAGCGACCCAATATTGATTAATGTCACATAGTGCCTGATGGCTCAAATGGAGCCAATGCTGACAAACAGCATAATTTTGGCGGCAACTTGTGAATTCATTTAAACGCACAAGCGGCATTGGAAGGGCATTTAATCTGCTATTAATTTGATTTTGCAACAGAGTAAGTTGCGCATGGGTAAACCAACTATCCTGGATTAAGTATTTCTCTATTTCTTGCACTTGTTCAGATAAAACATCTGAGCAAATCGAACTCATCTCTTGACTCCATTTTTTCCATATATCAATAAGATAATGAAAAAAATGTTGTGTTTCGTTCCATTCGGTACCGTGTAAACGAACTACCTGGTTGCTTGGTAATTCAAATTCAAGCTCTCCCCAAACAATACCTCGTTTACAACGTATATCAACAAGTTGATTAAACGGAATGAGATACTGATGTTTTTCACCGCTCACTTCCACACCCGCATTCAATAGACGAACTCGATTATAAGGATGTTGAGCGAAACGCTGACCTACATGTGTCGATTTCAATTCCATTACACACTACCTTAGCTAAAATATGTTAGGAGATGGCAAGAAAAAGTTTTTTCTCTTTGCTAAACCTTATAGGCTATTATGGATGCTTTTATACAATTAATCAGTATGCTGACAAATTAGGGGTTATTGTGCTTACCATGTTCTCTAGCTTTCGCCATGTATTTTATAATAGCAACATCCTTTATTATATCCGAATACTAATTGCGCTCTCAGGAACAACATTACTCCCTTGGATTTTAGGTGAACAACTTAAAATAACTATCCCTTTAACACTGGGTGTCGTTGCCGCTGCATTAACTGATCTTGATGATCGATTTATTGGTAAGCTTCGTAATATCGCCATCACCCTATTATCATTTCTGATTGCCTCGGTCACTGTTGAGCTACTATTTCCCTACCCGTGGCTATTTTTTATTGGCTTAGCGTTATCAACTTTTAGCTTTACATTTCTTGGTGTTCTCGGGTTACCCTATGGAACAATCGCCTTTGGCGCACTTCTGGTCGCAATCTATACCATGCTTGGAACGGCTATTTTTACAATTTGGTATCAACAACCGATACTGTTACTTATCGGGACTATTTGGTACTATTTATTAACACTTATCAGTCATATTTTTCTTCCTATCCAGCCCTTACATAATAAATTAGCCCAATGTTACCAACAACTTTCTATCTATCTAGCTAATAAAGCCAATTTATTTACCCCCGAGATTGAAGAAAATTATCAACAATCGATCTTTGATCTTGCAATGGCCAATAGCAAACTGGTCAATACTATGAATCAAATGAAAGTAACACTGCTTAGTCGCTTGAAAAATAATAAAAACCAATCAGGAACTAGCAATAGCCTACATTACTATTTTATCGTTCAAGATATCCATGAGCGAGCAAGTTCATCACACATTAAATATCAAAATTTAAATCAGGATTTTCCGCATAGTGATATTCTTTTCCGATTCCAGAAATTATTATCAATGCAAGCTGAAGCATGCCAATTGGTTGCTCACTCCATTTTATCTCATACAAGGTATCAGCATAATGCAAAATTTAAATATGCATTTGCTAATCTGGAAAATTCATTGCAACACCTTACACAACAATATTCCAACAACAAACAAATAAACGCACTTTATAACCTATTAGTTAATCTTAAAGAGATAGATACTCAACTTAATAGTATTGCTGTTGAGCAAATAGAAACTCCACATAGCCAATCATTGACAGAAACACAACTTTCTGACAATTCATTGTCTAACATCAGTGACTTTTGGCTCACACTTACCAGTAACTTAACACTTAATTCAACACTGTTTCGCCATGCGATTAGAATGTCAGTAGTATTATGTACCGGTTATATTATTGTTCAATGCTTTAATCTACCACAGGGTTATTGGATATTACTGACAAGTTTATTTGTATGCCAACCAAATTATATTGCAACTAAGAATTGCTTAATCTTGCGTATTATTGGAACCATTGCCGCTATTCTAATTGGGTTACCTCTGCTCTATTTCGTACCCTCTATCGAAGGACAACTCTTACTCATTATTATTAGTGGCGTTTTTTTCTTTACCTTCCGCAATGGTCAATATGCCCAAGCCACCTTATGGGCACCTCGAAAAACCTAACCAGAGTTTGATTTCGCAGATAAAATTATCGAAAACTGACCTATTGCCCTGACCACCATGCAGAAAAGAAACGCCATTAAGTATGACCTCCTTGCAGACCAGTATCACCTACAGACGATTGACCAGTTGGTCGACCCTCTGGTCAAGATCGAAACCTGTATAGACTTTGCGCATCTGGCAGCGGAAATCGACCATGTGGTACCACGCCCTGTCAGCAAAAAAGGAGGACGTCCACCATTTCCAACCGAGACCATGGTTCGCATTTTAGTTCTAAAGCGTATCTACAACCTGTCTGACGAGCAGATGGAGTACCAGCTTTTGGACAGAATGAGCTTCAAGCGTTTCTGTGGGTTGCTCCATGCCATCAATATACCTGACCGTACCACTGTGTGGACGTTCGAGAACAGGATCGGTGAAGCTGGTGCTAAAGCCATTTTCGATGGTGTAACCTCACAGCTTTTGAAGAAAGGCTTTATAGCTCGGGGAGGCCAAATCATCGATGCCACCTTGGTACCTGCTCCGAAGCAGTCGTTCACGAAGGACGAAAAGGAGCAACTCAAGCAGGAAGCGATACCTGCTCATTGGAAACCAACCAAGCGGCGGCAAAAGATTTAGACGCCACGTGGACTAAAAAACACGGTAAGAGCCATTATGGCTATAAGCTTTCTGTGAACATGGACAAGAAGTACAAGTTCATCAGAAAAATCGTCACCGATACGGCCAGCACTCACGACAGTCAGCATTTCGAGAGGGTCATCGACAAGGCCAACACCAACCGTAATATCTACGCCGACCGAGGCTATCCCTCTGCGGAACGGGAAGCTTGGCTCAAGGCAAACGGCTATAGGAGCCAGATTCAGCGTAAAGGCCATCGAAATAAACCGTTGTCCAAGACTCAGCAAGGGCGCAACCACCGGATTGCAAAGATTAGGGCACGGGTTGAACATGCATTCGCGGCGATGGAACAAATGGGTAGAAAACTGATCCGTACCATTGGGCAAGTGCGCGCTAATTTTGCCATGACGATGATGGCAGCATGTTACAACCTAAAGCGGTTGGCGTACTTCCAGCGTACCGGCATCTTAGCTTTTTAACGCCCAGAATGGACAAAATGACACTGTCCATGGCAATGGACGGTAGGATTAGTAGCGGGGGGATCAAAAAACATCTAATTATTTAGAGACAAGCCGGAGAGCCATTGAAGATTTCGAGTTTTTCGAGGTGCCCTACAGTTATCTCTTTTCATTTGCCACCATAACTTTTGCGTTTCCCGTTGGCAACAGTGGTCAATTAGCGCTTAAGCATAAAACTTAATGATTAAAAGTAGAGGCATTAATTAAAGCGTAAAAATACCATTATGGTTGCATTAATACCCATCGATGAAAATGAAAGTATAGTGATAAACAGATAGATATTTTACTTAATAGTGGTGTAATGATAGATGCCTAGCCGTCACTACCCTAGATATTAACGCTGTCGCTAACTTAACTAATATTAGAAGCGTGATGTTCAATGATAATAAAAAGCAAAATTGTTGGTTATTTATACCATTATTACTGTTAGATGCATTCCCTTTAACGCCAAAACTGTACTAAATCAATTTCCTATCAAGTTGTTTTAAAAATATATTTTCAACTGCTTAAGCTCAAGTATAGTATAAACATGTATATAAAATGCAAATTTAATGGAGTTAACATGTTTTGTGTGCAATGTGAGCAAACAATGTGCAGTCCAGCTGGCAATGGCTGTATTTACACTCGTGGTGTATGTGGTAAAACAGCTGAAACATCTGATTTACAAGATCTATTGATCGCTGCGCTACAGGGTCTATCTGCATGGACAGTTAAAGCTTATCAAAACGGTATCATTGATCATCAAGTCAACCACTTTTCACCGCGCATCCTTTTTTCTACTTTAACTAATGTAAATTTTGACTCTTCGCGTATCATTGCCTATACACGTGAAGCAATAGCCAAACGTGAGGCACTGAAAATCCAATGCTTAGATAAAGATCCAACGATTATTATAAATCATCCAATGGCCGAACTGCAGTTATTCAGTGACGATCCTAGCGAGTTACAGTATCAAGCAGCAGATTACGCGCAAAATAAAGATAAAGTGGTGATTGGTGAAAATATCCTTGGTTTACGTCTGCTTTGTCTGTACGGTTTGAAAGGTGCTGCGGCTTATATGGAGCATGCCAGAGTTCTCGGTCAAGACAATAACGATATTTACTACCAATACCATAAAATTATGGCATGGTTAGGTAGCCTGCCATCTGATATGGATGCCTTATTGCAATGTGCAATGGAAATTGGTCAGATGAATTTTAAGGTAATGGGCATTTTAGATGCCAGTGCAACTGACACTTATGGCCACCCAATACCCACTCAAGTTAACGTAAAACCCATTGCAGGTAAATGTATTCTAGTTTCTGGCCATGATCTGAAAGATCTACACAACTTATTGCAACAGACTGCAGGTACAGGTATTAATATTTTCACCCATGGTGAAATGTTACCAGCACACGGCTACCCAGCAATACATAAGTTCAAACATCTGGCCGGTAACTATGGGGGTGGCTGGCAGGATCAACAAATCGAGTTTGCTCAGTTCCCCGGCCCCATTATTATGACATCAAATTGTATTATCGATCCATTTGTTGGCAACTATTCCGATCGTATCTGGAGCCGCAGTATTGTTGGATGGCCAGAGATAAACCATTTGGAAGGTAACGATTTTAGCCCCGTGATTGCTATGGCACAGCAGATGGCAGGATTCCCATATAGTGAAATTGAACATAAGATTACAGTTGGTTTTGGTCGCCACACTCTGCTGGATGCAACAGATACACTAATTGAGTTAATCAACAGTAAAAAATTACGCCATATCTTTCTAGTAGGTGGTTGTGATGGAGCGCGCGCTAAGCGGAGCTATTTCACCAATTTTGCCACTCATGTGCCAAATGATTGTATAATTCTAACTTTAGCTTGTGGTAAATATCGTTTTAATAAATTGGATTTTGGTGAAATAGCAGGTTTACCACGCTTAATCGATGTTGGTCAATGTAATGACGCTTATGGTGCAATTATTCTTGCCACCAAGCTGGCGAAAAAATTATCGTGTAACGTGAATGATCTACCACTATCACTGGTTTTTTCCTGGTTTGAGCAAAAAGCGATTGCTATTTTACTCACCTTGCTGTCACTTGGCATAACTAATATCATAATTGGTCCAACGACACCCGCTTTCTTGACGCCAGATTTGCTCACTATCTTCGAGAAAAAATTTGGTTTAAGAAAAATCACTAATGTGGAGCAGGATATGCGGCAATTGCTGTCTGCATAAGAATAAAAGATATCAATAGATACAATTAATGCCAGGGAACGGCAGCGGGCCGCACCTTTGTTTAACGCTCGCGCCTTCAATTCCTTACCAATGGCGGTAACTTTATTGTTTTCACTTACATTATTATTAATCTTTTAATAAATTTTTTTATTATAAATTTCACAATAAAATGTTTTTTATTAATAAATCTATTTTACACAAATAATTATTATTCAATAATATTCTATTTCGCCGGTTTAATTTTTTATTACAATCCCTCTAGTTAAATAGAAATTTTTCTAAACACTAATTATAAACATTAAATTTAAGCTATCAATATATTTAATTCCCCAAATTAACCCAATAAATCGTTTAGTTAATCCTTTCGGCAAAACAAATAAAAGATGCAAAAAGAAGATTGAATTTTATTTATTTTGTCACAAAAAAAACTTACTATTGTTATTATTACCGTATTTTTTATATTTATTATAAAAAACAAAAATAATTGACTATGGTTTTAGTCAAATTAAAATATAATTTAATAATACTTCTTTCCAACCAAAAAACTGGCAACATATTCCCAACAATTGCTCAAAGGTAACAATATTTTTGTTGCAATTATTTCTATTTCGTTTAATGTTCAAAAAATTATCAGCCGCCAAAATAGCTGATAATGAAAATAATACATAACACTTATGTTAAAAAAACCAAAATTGATGAGCATAAATTATATGTTTAATTCTTCACCAAATAAAAAAAATAACTTAGTAGCCTTTATCTGGTTGCTTGTCTTTTTTCTCTATTTTTCTACAGTTATTCAAATCATTGTTGTAACAACCGGTCAAAGTAATACCATTGGTCTAAGAGATTCCCTTTTATACAGCACTCTTTGGCTCATTCCTGCACTGTTTTTTTCTCGCCATATCAAATTGGTTGCCGCCATTATAGGCATTTTTCTCTGGCTATCTTCTGCCATCGCCTTGGCCTATTATATTGTTTATGGCCAACAGTTTTCACAAAGTGTCATGTTTATCATGTTTGAAACAAACACACATGAAGCAAGTGAATTCTTAACCCAATATTTAAGTATTAAAGTTATCGCAAGCCTATTGGTTTATACACTTATCGCTATTTTTTTATGGACACGCATAAAACCTATTCATATTTCCGTTTCGGCCAAAGTTATATTGACAACAATTATTATCGGTATTCTTTTTGGTGCCCCTTTTTACAAAAAAGTCATCAAATCAAACGGTGATCTTGATGATCTAATGCCATATTTAAATGCCAGGATGGCTTATGCTGCTCCTTGGCAATTTATTAGCGGTTATTTTCTTTATCAAAATCAGCTTACTAATATGGAAGCTATTTTAACCCACAATGCTAAAATACCTCCTTTAAAAAATTTGATTGATAATAATGGCGCTACTCCAAGAACATTAGTGTTAGTCATTGGTGAATCGACAAGTCGAAACCGTATGAGTTTATATGGATATGGCCGCCAAACAACACCACAATTAAGCGCATTAAAAGCACAATACCCAAATAATTTCAAAGCATTCAACGATGTAGTTACCTCACGCCCTTACACTATCGAAGTGTTACAACAAGCATTAACTTTTGCCGATCAATTACACCCAGAACTTTATAAAACAGCTCCTTCGTTAATGAATATGATGAAGCAAGCAGGTTATAAAACTTTCTCGATCACCAATCAGCAAACCATAACTCAACGTAATACGATGTTAACCGCATTTTCGCGCCAGACCGATAAACAATATTATCTAAACAACGATATGGCGCAAAGTTCACGCCAATATGACACATCAGTATTAGCTCCATTCAATGAAGTCTTAAAAGATCCAGCAGAAAAGAAATTCATCATTGTCCATTTACTTGGCACCCATATGAAATATGCCTATCGTTACCCTAAAGATGAGGGAATATTTGATAATAAAACAGATACTATGCCCACCAATTTGGCTAAAAGTGAGCAAGCCGATTATAACGACTATGATAGTGCACAACACTTCAACGATAAGGTAGTGGCAACACTAATCAGAGATTTTGCTGCATCTAACGAAAACGGTTTTTTGGTCTATTTTTCTGATCATGGCGAAGAGGTTTTTGACACACCGCCACACCATATTTTAGGTCGTAATGAAGCAGCACCAACCCGTCCTATGTATGAGATCCCTTTTATTATCTGGCAATCAACCCAATGGATTAATACTCACCAACGCCATTTAGATACCATGGTAAATAGGCCCTATAGTATTATGCATTTGATTCACACTTGGTCAGATTTAGCCGGGCTTGATTATGATGGATTGGATGTCAGTAAAAGTGTCATTAACAAAGATTTTCAACCTTCTCCCCGTTATATTGGTGATCCTTATAACAAACAGCAACCACTAAAAACCTATGATCAACTAAAAAAATAGTCCTTTCATTTATTCCTCTCCCCGAGTTAATTCTTAGGGGAGAGTTACACCATTAATTATAAAATTTATAGATACAAATCATATCTGATAACCAGTTTTAAACTGGCCAGTTTTCAAACAATTCGTTAGTAACGTACTTTTGTTTAAGATATCAATTAATCAATAACTAAAAAGCTAAATTATTAGTTAAAAATGGTAAAAAAAGTCGAATAGCCGCTATTACTAGAACATTTTATTAATTAAATAAACTAATAATATCAGCTTGTTAAGTCACAAAATTTAAAATTATTCATTAAATTATATGGTTTGTTCACTTTAATACTGTTATGGTTATCATTCTACACTGTTGTATTGCAGACAAAATAAAAATACTAACGTGCCTAATAATAAATAACGTAAATCATTTTTGACATGAAATTTAACACTTAATTAAATAACAAATAATCAATATAAACATTCATTTAACTTGATACTAAACATGTATCTATACCAGGATATTGTATCAATTTCGATAAAAACAAATCGATATTATTTCTCATTTTAAATACATTTATTTAACACAATTAAAGGAAAGGATAACTTAGGTAATAACACTGAAATACTAATTCAGGGCTTGTTAAATAATATGAGATCTAATACCGGCCTGACTAAAACGGAATCATTATGAAATCGAAAAGTTTAACCACTTGGATTATTGTAGGCTTGATCGCCGGGATAATAGTTGGATTTGCATTAAATTCATTCACCAATCCAGAAATAACCGCCAGCTACGCCAAAAATATTTCGATCATTACAGATATTTTTTTGCGTTTGATTAAAATGATTATTGCACCATTAATTATTTCAACCTTGATCGTCGGGATCGCCAAAATGGGTGACGCCAAAACCTTAGGGCGTGTTTTCTCAAAAACATTGTTACTGTTCATGGTTGCTTCTTTCATTTCAATTACCATTGGCCTGGTTATTGTTAATATTCTTACACCAGGAGTAGGTATCAATTTCGTGGCAGAGACCAATTCAACGGTGACAAATATCGAACCAACCACCTTTTCTTTCCACAATTTTATTGCCCATGCTATACCTACTAGTATCATTGATGCGATGTCGCGTAATGAGATTTTACAGATTGTAATTTTCTCAATTTTTATGGGATGCAGCATATCTGCCATAGGTAAAAAAGGTGAACCGATTATTAAAATTCTAGATTCACTGGTTTACGTAATGTTGAAGCTGACAAGCTATGTTATGCTTTTTGCCCCTATTACTGTTTTTGCTGCTATCTCAGCCATGATTGCTGAACGCGGATTGAGTGTACTGATCAGTACTAGCATTTTTATGGGAGAATTTTACTTTACTCTAGCGTTACTCTGGGTGATCTTAATTGGGGTATCCGTGTTAATCGTTGGCCCATGCATTTTACGCTTAGTCAAAAACATCATGGAACCGGCTTTACTCGCTTTCACCACCTCAAGTTCTGAAGCGGCTTTTCCGGGTACTTTAGAAAAACTGGAACAGTTTGGTATTTCTAATAAGATTGCTAGCTTTGTTTTACCAATTGGTTACTCATTCAACCTTGTTGGTTCAATGGCTTATTGTTCATTTGCAGTTATCTTTATCGGTCAAGCATGTAATATCCATTTAAGTATGGGTGAACAAATCACTATGTTGTTGATTTTGATGCTGACATCTAAAGGTATGGCTGGTATACCACGGGCATCGTTGGTCGTTATTGCAGCGACACTAAGCCAATTTAATATTCCAGAAGCCGGCTTAATTTTATTAATGGGTATTGATCCTTTCTTAGATATGGGACGTTCAGCAACGAATGTCATGAGTAATGCCATGGGAGCGGCACTGGTTGGTCGCTGGGAAGGTGAACACTATGGCGACGGTTGCCGAGGCACACCGAAAGAAAAATCTGATAATCTTTTTACTGATAAAATTAGTTTGAAATCTTAATAATAGATAATATTCCAGCCAAATAGCACAACAAGACGCGCCTGTAGGCGCGGCTTATTTACTTAAGATATAATATGCTTGATTGATTTTAAGTATTTAATTAATTCAACTTAAGAAGGATTAGCCATTTTCATTTTTAGTACAATTACTGATGGTAATTTTTTTTCATTCCTCTAATTCTCATCTATGCTTAATGGATAACGGACATAAGCTACAGAGTTATACATATCAAGTTGTTATGTTGTTAAAATCTTATATCCAGTCTTATGTCTTTATCTAATAGATGTATCTATAATGTTAAAGTCTTTTTTATTGATTATACACTTATTTATGATCGTCCATGAATATAGAGAAAGGAACCTATCAATGAACAAAAAAATTCTAAGTATGCTAATCTTGGCGGGTATAATAACTGCTGTTACTGCTTGTGATGAATCACCTAAAGTAGACGATGCCATCCAACAGACCAAGGAAAGCGCTGAACAAATAAAACAGGCTGGGACAGAAAAAGCTAAACAAGTGGTTGATGATGCGAAAGAAGCTGCAACCGATATAAAAAATAAAGCTGCTGAAGAAGCTGATAAACTATCAACAAAAGCAGATCAATTAAAAGAAACAACCAAACAAAAAACATCAGAGTTGCAACAAAATATTTCAGATAAAGCCACTGAAGCCACAAATCAAGCCAAAGAAAAAGCAACCCAAGTTAAAGAAGGGTTTAATTCTGAAGTCCAGACATTATCTGATAAAGCAGCAGCGGCTAAAGAGGATCTAACCAATAAGGCAAACACTTTAAGTGAAAGCGCTAAAGAAAAAGCAGCAACCATGCAACAAAATTCTCAACCACAAAAACAATAAAATTCAATTAGTTTAATGAATTAAAAGAAAAGATTGTTAAAAAGTTAATTGTAGTTAGAACCATCGAAATAAGAATAACATTGTTTTACACTTCCTTCTAACCTGATAAGGCCAGTATTTCTGGCCTCTTTTTTTTAATCTGGCAAGGTTGATCATATAAAATTTATAATAATTTGAAATTAATGCTGTGACATGTTGATTAAAATAATTGCCAGATTTATTACACCAAAAACGGTTTACCAAAATAGTATATTCGCAATGTCTTTACCCAGAGCCCAAATTGGCGGTAATAGCTGTGACATAAATAACATAATATTTTCACTAGTCATGATAAGCTATTAGATAAATATTGAATTAACAGAAAAATAAAAATTCATTTTTATACTTTTTAAAACAAATAGTTATTAGAGTATTTATTTTACTATTGTTTATATTGGTAACCGCTAAGCAAATAAAACTGATTCAATTTTACTAAATTAATCAAGCTTAACCAGAAATGAGTTAATATCATCAGCAAAATATTTTCATGCAATATCATCGATTTACAAAAATAAAAGCCAAGCTAATCATTTATTCTTGTTAATAATACTAACGTTATTAATTTAAGGACACCAATATAACTACCATATAACAATATCGGTTTTTGGTATAAAGGAACCTAAAATGTCTAGCATAAAATCCCCGTCTGAATAGTTATCCCCTTTGATAAAAATACGATGGATATTATCCGAATAATTCATTACCTCTATTTTTCCAACCGTATTGCTAAAGTGATCAACAACATACGTGCTATCTCTATTTTGTGCCTTATTGCTAATTTTCATAGAGGCAAGATCTATTTTATCAATTCCACCCTGAAAACCCATAATCAAATCATAGGCTGAGGGTGTAGATTCTTTAGCAGAATGATAAACAAAATAATCTTTTTCGATAATTTCATAATTGTTAACTACGGTTTGCCGATCAACTCTTTGCTGCGTAATCGGTTGTGCGGCCTGCTGTTGAGTGGTAGATTGGTCAGCTTCTGACCCTATTATTCCAACGGCACTAACTGGATCAAATAAAGTTATCTCACGCTCAATAGATTGCAGCTCTTCTGAACTTAAAGAGCCAAAATTAAGCTTCTTTACTCCAATACTTTCAATGGCCCGAGTAAACCGAATCGATTGCGGATTTACACCATCACCCCAAAGTCGATCAGCACCAAGTCCGCCATAAATATTATCAGAGCCAGCGCCGCCTTTAATATGATTATCTGCATCATTACCAACAATAATATCATTGCCTTTACCGCCGATAACATTTTCAATCACCACTCCAGCAGCAATTGAAAAATCTGCTTTTAAGCCACCAACATCGGAAAATGTTCCACTCTTCAAATTTATTCGTTGGTTTTGATAATATCCTGAAAAATCTAAAGTATCATTTCCTCCAGCATCCCATATACAGCAAACAAGACCTATACGGGCATCATTGGTTGAATAGTAATCTCTATCAGCATTAGAATTGAAACCATAGATTGTATCCCCAGTCCGAGTATCCATATTCGGCCCATACAACCGTTGCATAGCACTTATATCATCCATCATGGGAGCCGCTGCATACAGCCCGTGAAAATAAGCCCCGGTGGCACCTTCAGGCCAATAACTCATTACACTAAATTGCCGAGAATCTTCCTTATAACTCGCATCAAACAGATAAGTTATTTTAACGCCTTCTTGTGCATTATATTCACCAGGATGATATAAACCTAAGGAATGACCAATCTCATGCGTAAAAGTATGCCGTCCATAATTACCATTCTCTGGATATAAATTTTCTGAATGATTCTGAACATTAAACCAGCATTGCCCTGCAAGGACTCCAGAATTAGGTAAATAAGCGAAAGCTTGACCTTTCGGTTTGTTAAAATTACCAAAATCAAGATTTGTTTGGCTATCTCGCGCTGATTTATAGGTAAAAGTAATATTAGCGACATCGGCCCAAGATTGTAATGCGAGTAATATTTGCTGCTGTTGTAGTTCGCTAAGGCCTACCATCTGATTTGAACCAGGCTCATTCGCCTGACCCCAGTCATAAAAAGAGTAAGTTATTTCAGCATGTTTACCTAGAATATTTTTGCCATTCCAGGTTGAATTTGCTCGCGATATTTGCTCTGCAGCTTTAGCAATAGTATAAGAAGGTTTATTATTGACTCCATAACTATAACCCCCTCTTGCATAATCATTTATTAATTCAACAATTTGTTTTGACTCATCTGAACGAGGTAAAAATAATGCTTCCTGTGGGGTTACTGCTGGCTGCGATGATGTCGGAGTTCTATCTATTATTAACGTATAGTCTAAATCTACATTTGAACCTGGTATCTTAATTTTTACATGTGAAATTGGCGACGTGGTTGTTGGATGCGCAGTGGATGTCGTTGTTGTTGGATGTACAGTGGATGTCGTTGTTGTTGGATGCGCAGTGGGTGTCGTTGTTGTTGGATGCGCAGTGGATGTCGTTGTTGCTGGATGCGCAGTGGGTGTCGTTGTTGCTGGATGCGCAGTGGGTGTCGTTGTTGGATGCGCAGTGGGTGTCGTTGTTGCTAGATGCGCAGTGGGTGTCGTCGTTGTTGGATGTGCAGTGGGTGTCGTTGTTGTTGGATGCGCAGTGGGTGTCGTTGTTGGATGCGATAATGTCGGTACCGGATATGTTAAGTTATAGCTTAAATTTACACCTGCATCAGGCATCTTAATCGTTACATGTGAAGTCGGCGACATAGTTGTGCTATGCGAAGCCGACATCGGCATTGTGCGCTCGCTAGCCGGTAATGCGGCTGAACTAGCAGAAGGATTAACCGCTGGAGCCTGAGCTGAATTAGGTAATGTATGTCGAGTATCTGATTGATTAGAATTATTATAATTTATTCTAATATGTGTATAACTTTCCCCCATACCCCCTCCGACTCTTAAATGTTAATTTTCTTAACAAATTATTAAAGTTTATTACATTCTTTTATTTTTACAAATTTACCACCAGATATTTGCTATTTTTAAATATCACTCGATTCGCTAATAATGGCTATAATTTAGGAACTTTCATCTAAGGATTTTAAACATTTTGATAAATATCTTTTAATAGCATTAAAATGGATTTTAATATTCAATTATCAAATTATTAGACCATTTATAAAATAACAACCAGATTAAAATTAACTTAAAAATCTATAGAAAAAACCACGCATCCTATGCTTATCAGATATAAAGAAATCAGACTATTATTTGGATAATAGTTAGATAAATAAAATCTGAGTTATCGTTTTAATTAATTATGTCGCTGCAAGTTTAATTATGTATGCAATCAGTAAAACTATCTTTATCTTTGCTAATGATCATCTTTTGAAACTAATTGATTTAATAAAAGATAACTAATCCTTTATCAATTTTAAAAAACACTATATCGGGCAATAAACGATAACCAATAGATTATTCCATAGAAAAACAAAAAACAGCAAAAACGCTTTAGACCAATCAGTTACCAAATACACTACAACCAAAGGGGCCTAGTCAGGTTATTGAGACTGCAATTAATCATCAAGCAAAAAAGCTTAACAAATTAATTTCAACAATAGAAAAAAGTCTTTCCATTGATATCAAAAAAGCGTTAAATCTTGACATCAAGGCATCAGTGCTCAAAGATGAATATAGGCAACTAGTTAATCTAGCCATGAATGAAAAAATCAATGCAAGCGAAGTAAAGCGTTTATCAGTCGAAAATAACCAGTAAATGGAAGAGACTGATAGCAACAAAGAGAGCAAACGATTCGGCAATATTGGAGTGAATACTTTGCACTATCGAAGAGATGAAAAAAATTTCGGGATCAGGGCATGCATGTACAATATTATTGTATTTATCGCTCTGTTCTATTGTGAGTCGAGCACTAAAAGCTATGGTTTAGAAAATACTAATGAGGTTCCTTTTCATAAAAATAAATTAATTAAAGATGTTAATTCCTCAGATGTATACATACTTCCAGATAGAAGAATCGTTGCTTATTATGGTAATTTTGACTCAAGAAAAATGGGAGTATTAGGCGAGTATTCCCCTTTAGTAATGTGGAGTAAATTAAAAAATGAAGCCGCAGAATGGAATGCAGCCGACCCAACAACACCAGTGATAATGGCTTTGCACTATATAGCCATCGTTGCCAGCAATAATCCAGGCTACGATGGTGAATATATTAATAGAATGAACAAATACCAAATAGAAAAGGCGATTTCAATCGCAGGTATGGAAAAAGACACTATTTTATTTTTAGACATCCAACCCGGATTGAGTAATTTAAGGAATGAGGTTATAGGACTTAGTCCTTATTTAAAAATGCCAAATGTTCATTTAGGTATAGATCCAGAATTTATGATGCACAATGGAAATATACCAGGTAAAGTAATAGGATCAATATCTTATGTTGATATCAATTATATTATTGATTATTTATCAAACCTGGTTGAACAGTTTAATTTACCACCTAAAGTTTTAATTATTCATCGGTTTACCAAAAGAATGGTTATTGGTTTTGAAAAAGTGAAGAATTCGAAAAACGTCCAAGTTGTTTTAAATATGGATGGTTTTGGTTCTCCTTCGCTAAAAAAACTTAAGTACAACCAAGTTATATCTTCAGAATACAGTATTAAATATTCAGGCATAAAAATATTTTATAAAAATGATTTAATCTCGCCTCCTCATCGACTCCTATCTAAGAAAGAAATTCTCAGTTTAAAACCAAAACCTTTATATATACAATATCAATAAAACCCAATCGACCTTTAACGCCAATAGAAGAAAGCAGCTTACCAGCGATGGCTGAAATGTTAACAATATATTATTTTCATTAAAAAATAATTGCGTTTATATACCCTCTCTGCCAAATATTTTGCTAATTTTTATCAGATAGCAATACAACACTTTTTCATATACCTGCCTTGGCACATAAAATATTTTTCATAAATTCCATTTTTAAACTGTTCTAGTGATAAATATTGTCAAATTAATCCGCATTATTTAAAAGTTTAGCCTGGCTAATAATGAGAAAAATAATTTGCAGATACTCGACATACATTGTTAATCAATTTAATCATATTGTTAAAATCATTTTACTATTTTTTTCTTCTAAAATTTCCTAAATTGGGATGTATTTAATATAAGTACAATCTATAACCTATAACCTATAACTAAAATCATGTTTAGCTCAATTTCTATAAAATCGAGGTATATAATAGAATTAAGATTACTATTTAATATATTGCTATATAGAATATTATTCCTCAAATTTGATAATATATATCAAGAAATAATTAAAGCTAAACATCTGTTTGATTATATTACTTTATTTATATTTCGTTCAATCGCTGATTTAGCCGCTAATCCATTTATGATATTATTATAAGCATCATCTCTCAGAGATTTACCTTCATTTTTCATTTGCTTAATAAAATAATGGTTATGATGTTGCGTGTAAATAGCTTTTGCTTGTTCATCATGCAGGATGAGTTTTTGCAAATCATTCCAATTAAAAGTTTTATCAGAAATACTATCTTGATGTTTTAGTGCTTGTTTAATTGTTTTATTTTCATTTGCTAATTTTAAAAGATCTTGCACACTAGATTCTAATACTTTTTCTTTTGTCTTGGTTGATAGAGATATATTATAACTTTCTTTTACATACTCCAATCTAGATATTAAACTATAACTTCCTTGTTGCTTGTCTAATTTATTTCCCAAACGGTCAATGCTATATTCACCATTGTCAAGCATCCCCTTTATTATATTTAGATCATCTGATAGTAAAGAGGTACGTTGTCGAATAAAATACTTACCCGGTTGTTTTATAAATTGTTTTTGGCTATCTATTATTCTATCAAATAATTTTTTTACTTTAGAATCAACTTGTTGATGCAATTTTTCTACCGTTAGTTGAATATTACTTTTATTTGCTTTATCGATCGTCTGTTGAATTAATGAGAGTAATTTTGCTTCTGCTAAAACTTTTTGCTGCTGCACCATTGTATTGGTTGCCGCTTTAACAACCGTGTTAAAAGTATCAATCGTTGTTACAGTTGATTGTGTTGCTTGATTTGTACCAGTAGACTTTTCAGTTGTATGTTTCGCCAACTCATCGAAATTTAATCTTTTATCAGCTATATTTTGAGCATCTCTAGCACCTAAATATTTTCCTTCTTGCACCCTTGTTCTTGTACGAATATAAGATCCATAAATAGTAGCCGGCGCCCCGACTAAAGCAGGAACAAAACCTACCGCGCTGCCAATTCCAGTAATTGCACTTAATGAACTTAACGCCATCCCTGCCTGGCCAACAGCAGTGACAGTACCATACTCTATTCTTTGCTTATAGTTATAATGTATTTTACGGTCAGCTATTTCTTTTAATTGTGCAATATTTTCTTTAATAATATCTAGTTGCGGGTTCTTTACTAATAAAGAACGATCTTCTCGCAGTAGCGTATCCCGCTGGTGTCCGGAAATGGTTTGCGAAATTCCATACCCAGTCATCATGATCTGTGCTGGCAAAAGCAGAGTATTACTGACCATTCCGGCTAAATCACTGACAGCTTCTGCTCCACTGATCCCTTGAGACATCACTAGATCTGCGATTGATTTGGCAGACAATCCAACCATTCCACCTGTCATTAAACTCATCGCCGCTGCTTGTAATGGAGAAGAATTACGGTCAATTTTTACTGCCGGTACTTCTTGTTGCATACGTTGATATTCGGTAGCCATATAAAGTGTCTTGGCGGTAGAATTACCTTGTTCTTGTGATTGTTCTTGCAAATACTTCCAAGTAGTACATAGTTGCTGTAAATTTTCGATATTTTCTTTTTCACTTCCACCTTGTAACCAATTAATCCAAACATCAAAAAATGGTTCAATTTTTTCTTCAAAAAGCTTCTTATTGACATCATCTTCAGCAAAATTTTGTTGTAATATTTTTAATATCTCTTGTTTTTTTTCCTTAATATCATTCATAAATGTAGGATAAATATCTTTAAAACTTTCTACTGATTCATCAAAAGCGCCTTTTGCACCTATTCCAACCAAAGGAATAGCTGGTAGTAATATACTTAACGATAATAATGACTGATGAAATTGTGGTAAAATTTGTCCTGTCGCTCCGGTAAATTCATCAATTCCATCAATAGAACGCAAATAATTATATGCTGACATTGTTATTTTATTACAAAAAGTTTTTGTATTACTTAATATATTTTTTTGTTTATCTAAATCCCCTGACTGCACAAGAATAGATGGTATCGAATCATTATTTATATTTTGATTAGAATTACTAACATTACTTATCATAGACGAAAAAGGTGATTGACTTATATCATTTTTAGGTTCTGATATTTTTTCCAAACAATTAGTAGGGTTAATAGAATTAGAGAATAAGGTAGAGGAGATAGAAAGCATATAATGTCCTTTACATCGCTTTAAATGATATTGATAAACAATATCATTTATAATATCAATTTTTTTGGTCTTGGTGGTAGATTTTTATTGCTAACTTTTGGCTCTATCACATTAATAATAAGAAATTTATTTTTGCTAGAATGGAATGATTTTTGGCAACTAAAGCATAAAAGAACTTTTAAATAATAGACAATAGCAGAAAATCTCCTTAACAAATCAAATAACGATTCGTTAAATGTATATTGTGCCTTTAATTACATATTAAGAGATGTCTAATAATTATTAGAATTGAATTATTATTTACTTCATTAAGTATTAAAACTGAATGGTATTAAAAATTTTTTATGAATAACAACAGAAATAATCGATTTTCTGGCAAAATATTATTTGGTAAGCCTGAGTAAATTTAAGTTATGTTAGAGTTTATTTTTTACAGCAACTAATTAAATTTTGTTATTTTATTACATTAACACCAGCAATCTAGTAAAGGTTACGCTGCTGTTTCTTAAACGACTAACAGATAAAATTGGCCTGCCAATACAAAATTATTCCCCACTTTATCATCATTTTTTTCAATAAAATTTATTTTATTTGTTCAGAAGTTATTATTGTATTTTTCTAAATTATAATCAAAATCTATCCTAATAATGGTGATGACTTGCATTTGCGCAGATTTAAATCAGCTAGCAATTGTTCTTTTTTATTTTTACAGCAGTTAGCCGCAATTGAAAATCAAATTAAAGATAAATATCGAATGGTATACCATCCATAAATCCTGGAGAAAAATCAATGGAAAATAATCTCATTAATTCTCCCCTTTTCCGTCAACAAGCCTATATTAACGGTCAATGGGTCGATGCTGATAAGCATTCAACATTTAATGTTATCAATCCTGCTAATGGTGATATAATTGCTAAAGTCAGTGATTTAGGCAAAATCGAAACACAAAAAGCTATCGATGCCGCTGACAAGGCATTACCCGCATGGCGTGCAATGAGCGCAAAACAGCGCAGTCAGATTTTAAATAAATGGTTTTATTTGATTATGGAAAATCAGACAGCCTTAGCAGAAATATTGAGCCTGGAGCAAGGTAAATGCCACAGCGAAGCAATGGGTGAAATAACTTATGGCGCTAGTTTTATCCAATGGTTTGCGGAAGAAGGAAAGAGAACTTATGGTGAAACAATTCCTTCTCCTGTCGCTGATTGCCGAATAATGACTATCAAACAAGCGGTTGGTGTCGTAGCTGCCATTACGCCATGGAATTTTCCCAATGCCATGATCACAAGAAAAGTTGCCCCTGCCCTGGCTGCTGGCTGTACCGTTATTCTAAAACCCGCGGCTGAAACACCTCTATCAGCTTTAGCATTAGCAGTACTGGCTGAGAAAGCAGGTATTCCTGCTGGTGTTTTAAATATTGTACCCAGTACCGATGCAAAAACAGTTGGTTCGGTTATGACAGCAAGCCCGATAGTCCGCAAATTAACCTTCACTGGCTCAACGCAAGTGGGGAAATTATTAATGGCGCTGTGTGCTAATACAGTCAAAAAGATCTCATTAGAGTTAGGCGGCAATGCACCTTTTATTGTTTTCGATGATGCTGATTTAGAAGCGGCTGTTCAAGGTGTATTAGCAGCAAAATTTCGCAATAGTGGACAGACTTGCGTTTGTGCTAATCGTATCTTGGTTCAAGCAACTATATATGACGAATTCGCAAAACGACTTAGTGCAGCTGTAAAAACTCTGCGCGTCGGGCCAGCAAGTCAAAAAGATGCTCAACTAGGACCGTTAATTAATCAGCAAGCCATCGACAAAGTAAAACAACATATTGCGGATGCTATCGCGCATGGGGCACACCTGTTAACCGGCGGCAATGTTGCCTCACAAGGAAAATTATTCTTTGAACCAACGATATTGACTGATGTAAATAACCAAATGAAAATCGCTAAAGAAGAGACATTTGGCCCATTAGCACCATTATTTAAATTTACTAACGAATCGGAAGCAATTCAGTTAGCTAATGAAACTGAATTTGGCTTAGCTGCCTATTTTTATTCACGCGATATTAGCCGTATCTATCGAGTTGCTGAAGCATTGGAAACAGGTATGATAGGCATTAATGAAGGACTCATCTCTAATGAAATGGCGCCTTTTGGTGGTATTAAACAATCAGGACTCGGGCGCGAAGGCTCCCATTATGGTATCGATGAATTTTTAGAATTAAAATATCTCTGTTTTGGTAATATTAAAACGACTACATAATTTAACTTAATGAAATATTAATAATTTTTATAAAGAATGAAAATTTGAGGGTAATGTTAACCTGATAAAATTAATTGCATTGACCCTCTGTGTTTTAAAACTCTATAGAATTTTAATTTAACACTAGATGATCTTGTATTGGATTGCTTTTTGCTGATAAATACAGTTTATTAACAATTTTTGACAATAATTAGTTAACACCTATAATTTATAATTAAAAATATCACTTTAATATATTATTATAAAATATATTATTTATATTGATAATATTATTGTGCATATGAAATCTAATAGTTAATGTTATGCTAATAGGATCTTATGATGTTTTTACCTTTTTTCATCGCTTTTCTGGTCACTATCTCACTTATTCTCAAACAGAGAAAACTAAGTTATATCCTTTTATTAATGCTGTTTATTATAACTATCTTATTATTTAAATATCATGCAAGCGATAATATCAACCTATCGTTTTAGTTAGAGAATTATGATGAAAACACTATCTTCAACAATAGTTATTTCTGATCTGAATATTCTAGGACTATTAGGAATATCTGTAACATTAATCGTTGCATTCTATTATCAAATTATATTACATGAAATACCCTGCCCACTATGCTTATTACAACGAGTGGGTATTATAATGATAGGTATCGGTTTTCTATTTAATCTTATCTTTGGTATTAATCAGCTTCATTATAGTATAATTATTCTTAGTTCTATCACCACATGTATCACTGCAACCTGATAGGACGTGAGATATTTAAACGGGAAACGTGCGATAAATGTGGATCTACCTGGGACAAACTGGATCTATCTGGGACAAGTCAGGGTGATTAAGTTACACATAGTGAAACAGAAATCATCACTCAAATTAATCGATTATTGAAATCATATTGCTGCTTGACGCCTAGGAATTTCAAAGTTTTTTTTGGTTAAAAAATAACCAAAATATATGATCTGGGTACCTATAACTGATAGGCCATGTCTGTAAGCTGCTTAAAGCGATTCTGAGAACAAAGCGGTACGGGTTTGGATGGTTTAGGGGGAGAAAACTCCGTAACGAGGCTCACAGTGGCCTTAAAATAAACATCTAGCTCAGATGTCTGGCGCTAGTTTCACAGAAGACGATTTGCAGCCGCTAGGCTGATTCGTTCAAGTCGTATCCAGTTCAGTCGGTAGAAGAGCATGATGGCTTTGCTTCTCTTCTCCTGATGCCTATTCTGGTAATTTGATCTGCAGGGATGTAAGTGGCAAGAGCGCCGTAGTCCTGATGAATAACATCGCCATACTCTACCCACTCATCGCTATTTGCCGGACTTCTATGCGTGACATAGAGAATGACATCGCCGTTATTACCCAGTGTAAAAGGCCCATTTGGAAGTTCCTCGAAGCGCCCCGGCAATCGTGATAGCAAGCCCGAGCCATCCTTCAGTACCACAAGTAATTCGGTCGCCCGATAATCCGTCAGACCAAACATTTGCTGCCAGGCAGAGTGGGTACTGTCAGACCATGAGATATTATGCTGCCGGAGAAACGCGCACAACCGTTTACGCCACAATGCACCCAGGGTAAATGCCAACAACACGGTTGGCAGCGCTGCTGCGTAAGCATTGACGCCACACCAAAGTGTCACGTGGTATATTACTGTCGGCAACAGGCTAAAAATCAGTGTAGAGAAGAGAATATCAATGGGTTTATGGTGTTCTTTCAGACCAACATTGGCAATAAAGTAGCTAATGTAGCCAGAGGCCAGCGTTACGAGTGTTGCCCAGGGTAAATCCAGCAGGGTTGAATCAAGCATATTTATCGCCTTTGCGTGGGTGCTATCGTAATGATAATAGTAATAAAAAAATGCTGAGGTACTTAAAGCGCGTTATAAATGATCAGCCTGCCTGCTTATCCTCATCTTCAAACAGATTGCCCTGGATGCGGGCCAGCTCTTCTTTTTTAACCCGTTTTATCACGGAATAAATCCACTGTAGCGAGACTTCGTACTTGCGTGCCAGGGCACGGTGGTTATGGCCGTTGAAATCGGCAAATATCTCCCGGTCGCGCTGGTTTATTTTCCACATCAGCCCCATCGGAAAGTAGACATTCTGCCCGCCCCAGACCCGCATCATTTGATTAGCGACGGCATCGCCTATCTGGCTAGCAACAGCGGGATCAACGTCGATAATCTGCCTAACAGTCTGTGCGGTGTGCTCGGCCAGCTCAACCAGTAACTCAGGCCCTTTACTGCGAAAGGTATGCTCTAGCATGAGGTTGCCCTCACCACGCGTTTTTGCCACTGCTTGAGTTTCTCGATAACCTGGCTGGCCTGCTGGCTATCCAGCCAGTAAGGCGAATCACAGCCGGTTTCCCGTTTAACAAAGTGGGCCAGGGCTGTTGCTGACGCATCCCGGACAATGCCCTCATCGGCCATTGCCTGCCACAGGGCCTGCATTTTCTGGATTTGCGGACGGTCGGTCTGCTTTTTCGTCGTGGGTTGAGTCGGTTGGATACGAAAGCCTTTGGCTTTCAGGGCGTTTAACACTTGCGCCAGTTGACCGATATTCAGGGCTTTTGCCGAGGTTTCTCCGGTTAGCCTGTGCAGCATCTGGCGGTAAGTCGTGTCGTCCAGTTTGAGATGATGGGCCGCGATATGGATTAACTGCAGGTATTTTTGTCGGGTCATCGGAGGCGTCCTTTATCGTTTTGGTCTGGGTCAGGATTCCTTATGCCATGAATAAAAAAATAATCCTTCGGGTTTTGAAGGATTATAAAATGAATATCGTTATTATACAATTGAATGAATTGTACGCCTATTTTCTGCTATGACTTCTTCACGCAAATCGCCCTGGCATCAATATCCTTGAAGGTTTCAAATTTTTCTGCGAACTGTTTGGCGGCCTGTTGACAGGCGGTTGCCGTGTCAAACTCCTGTGTATGCAGCGTGGAAAAAGCATGACCGGCATAGGGACTGGCGTATAGGGCTAAAATTAATATCCACATGATAATTTATCCTCTTTCACTGAATTAAGGTCGGATGTTCAATAAAACAAAGGCTGACCGCAATGAACACCAGGAAACCGGCAAACAGGCGGTTTTGTTGTTTGCGGGTTTCGGGCGATTGAAAATAAGGCCGCAAGCGAGTGGCAATGAATGCGTAGAGCGTCATCATCAGCGCATCGACCATTACCATCGTCAGAGTCATAAGGGTAATTTGTGGCCCTAACGATTGGGCCGGATTAAGAAAGACCGGTAGTGTGGCGAGTAGGAAGGCGAGCGCTTTGGCGTTGGTGATATCGGTCAGAAAACCCCAGCAGAACCGTTGCGAGCCGCGGATCAATGTCACGACATCGTAGGCATCCATGATGACCGGTGCGCGCCAGGTTCGGTAGGCGGCAAACAGTAGCCAGAGTACGCTGATGCCTTTCAGCAACAGCCAGGCGGCCGCTGAAGCGCGCAACGCTTCCGTGCTCAGTGCCACAATGGGCACCATCAAAGCTAATGCCGTGGCCTGACCGGCAATAAGCGGTAGCGTCTTGCGCCATCCCCGCTGGAAGGCATGGTTAAGCGTGAGGATAGCGCCCGCACCGGGTAATACGGCACTGAGCAAGGCACCCCCTAAAAAAACTAACCAAAGGTCAAGGTTCATGGTTTATTTACCTCGTGCGTTTGATGATGGGGTGGTATTGATGGCGACTTTGCCGTGATACCTTTTAGCGGCACGACATCCCAATTAAGTACCCAGGCGCTATACCGCTGTCCGCAGTGTGGACAGGTCAGTAACAGGTCAATCCCCCACTCACCGCTTTCAGGTTGCTGAATAACGTCTGCCTGGACGGGCTGCAGGTGGTGAGTCGCCCGATGGCAGCTGATGCAGGTAATGCTCATAATGTGTCTTCCTCATCTAATCGTGCTATCAGTTCGGCCAATATCTCGAAGGCATTTTGAAAGTCACGATACGCCGCCGCGGAATGGTCTGCCCGCAGGTGATGTATGCCGCGGTTTATGTACCTTTCAATCTGACGGCGTAGAGGTTTTATTTCCTGATAGCTCATGAGGCCACCTCCTGCTCGAAGGGGGTAATAATGAAATCCTCAAGCTGGTTGCGAAACGTAATGCCGGGAATATTCAGTCGCTGGATAGTGTCCTGATTTTTGAGCAGGGCATTTTTATCAAGCTGTGCTTTGCGAATAATGCAGTCGGTCTGTCCGTTTTCTTCCAGCGCCTGCAGGATATCGTCCATCCCTTTTAGCGAAACGGACGGTGGGCGGTTACGCCATGACACCTCGCCGGTTATCAGGTTGGCGGTTTTGGTTTTGCCGTTTTGGGTAAGCTCTTCACGGTTGGCCTCGCACCAGGTCTGGATACCTCTTTGCAACAGGGTGATGCGGGCTTTCATGGCTTCAATATCAGCCGCATGTTGATGGGTTAAGCGCGCAATTTCATCGTTAATCTGTGTCTCCAGCCGGGTCATTTCCCGCTGGATATCGCCCAGACTTTTAATATCGCTTATCACCTGCTCACGGGTTTGCGGGGTGCAGGAAGCCGCCACGGCTTTAAGCCGCGTTATTTTCTTTGCCATCTTTTTTACCTTTTCATTAACAACGTCGGGAATTAAACGCGCTCGAAAATAATGTCCTCAAGGGCGTCACTGTATTGAATATGCTCAAATACGTTAATTCTATATCGGGCCGCAATGTCACCGAGACAGCAATCCTGTTCATTAAAATCACGGCAGTTTTCGCAAATCGATAAATAGGTTTCATAGTCCTGTTCCGGCATATCGACGGTCTTTGCCAAATAAACCGATTGGCGAGCGGTAATACGGACAGGGCGTGTTTTCATGATTAACGTACCTCCCAGGTGATTCGGCAGTTATCTTGCAGAAACTGGTATTTTTCCCAGCGACCCTGATGGTCGGTACCCAGGGCATAGCGAACGGCATGCCCCTTTTTATGTAAGGCATCACACCGTCGGTCATGCAGCAGGGTAATGGTCGGACGGCTATAGCCATCAACGGTAAACTGACTGACGGTAAAACCTTCCTGGCTGAGGTTGTCCATCACCGACAGGCATTGCCTGAACTGCTGCTGGATGGCCTGGTAGGTCATCGCTGACGGGTTTTTAATGGTCACGGCGGGGTTCAGCATAAAAGCCTCCTTTAATGCACACTGTGAATAATATTGGCGTCGATAACCGGAATGGCGTTTTGCGCGGCCAGATTCATGGCGGCGGTCACCAGATTGCCGATAGCCAGGGGATAAAGCAGGCTGACCGGCGTGTCTTTTTTCGGGCGCAGCCAGCTTAGGCGTTGACGTAGTGCCGGTATCGCATCCGGGCCGAGGACTTTGCTCGTGTCGCCACCGACGCGTTTAAACTTGAAATCAAGAAAGTCGGTCAGGTGTTCATCCAGCGGCGGCAGGTCAATCACTTCGCAGCGCTGTACCACTTCCTGACTCGCCAGCAGGCGCTCGGATAACTTGTCGCCCAGTTCGGGTTGTCCCAGCAGGACGATGGACAGCAGTTTTTTAAAGCTGTCTTCCAGCTCAAAGAAGCGTTTGAGGTGCTTTAAGGTCGGGATGGGCAGACAATGGGCTTCTTCAATCACCAGTACATGGCTGTACCCGGCGCGGCTGCTCTCTTTAATAGTCGGTGTAACTGACGGAAGCGGGCTTCCGGCGAGCGTTTGAGTTTTTCCAGTGGGGCCAGGGTATGGACAATAGCCTCGGCAAGACTGGCCGCTTTCAGGGTCTTGCCCTGATGGTCGTTGTCTTCCATCGCCAGCACGTAGGGTTCAATCACCACCACCGGGGCGTTTTCCCGATAAATACGGTCAGTCAGGTCACGTCGCAGCGTGCTTTTACCCGAACCGGATTCGCCGATAACGGCGATAAAGCCGCCATAACGGGCGGTCTGGTACAATGCCTCACGCACATAACGGCTTTGAGGGTTAAAAACACATCTTCATGACCCTGTATGGCCTGGTCATCAAACGGGGCGCGAAACAGCCCGAAATGCTTTTTGGTGGCAGGCAGCAATACCTGTTTTTTGAGTAACATGGTGTCTTCCTCATTGCTAAGTAGTGGGCGCTTTTCCTTTCCGCCGGGCGTTATCCCGTCAAAGCAGTCGTCCGCTGCGATGCCCTGGTTACATAGCCAGGCACGGATACGCTGTTTTAGCGCGTCGGTGTCCTGTTTCGGCCACTGATGGTGGTTGACTATCTGCGCCAGTGTCGCCTCGGAAAGGTCAAGCGCACGGGCCAGTGCCGCCTGGGTCAGATTGTGTTGTTGTAACAGGGTTTTCAGTTTCAGCATGATGGCCTCCCGTTAACCGTGACTGGCCAGACTGAGCACCACATCGGTGGACTGGGCCATCAGTTCATCACCCAGTGCATCGACCTGGTCAGCCGGAATACCGTCCGGGAAGCGTTGGGTCAGCGCGGTGTAAAATTCACTGCGCCAGGTCTTGCCCGCCGACTGGAAACGCGCGCGCAGGCGTTGCACCACCACGACCGGGTTTAAACGTTCTTCAAAACGCGGGGCGCAAACCGGGGAGACCTGACCCTGTTTGGGCAGGTAAATCGGTGGGGTATCGCGTTCATTGTCCAGATAAGGGTTAAAGCGCCCATCAAAGGGTAAGGCGTTGGCTTTTTGCGCGGCGGCGGTTTCCCCCGGCGTGGTGGTGCCATACAGGGTCTGCTCGACTTCCGCCAGATGATGTTGCGCCGTGGTGTGGGGTAATGCCTTGAACGATTCGCCTAATGTCGGTGCATTGAGGGCAAAGCCATAGTCGTCTTTCACCACTTCCGGCACCCGGCAGAAGGTTTCCAGCCCGTCCTCATTCATCATGACCACCTGCGCTTCACTGTCGCGCCAGGGGTTACGCACTATCTGTACGGTGTCGCCCACGCAAACGCCGGGGACTTGCCGCACATCATATTCACTCCCCCTGAACGACACGCGAAGGTGGGTGCTAACCTTACGGTTTTCCGGCAGACTCACCGCCAGTTCGCGGCATACGTCAACAGGTGGTGCCTTGATTAACTGTCCAGGGGTAATACGCAGCCAGCAGTCGGTGCGGGTCATGCCGGTACGTCGGTGGATGGCGGTACGGTTGTATTTTTTACGCCACAACCCGACCAGGCGGTTCAGTTCATCAATATTATCGACTTGCACAAACCGCAGGCCAGATTCAAAATGGCACTCGAGAATGTCGCGCGCCTTTTCCACTGAGCCGGTAGCGCGGGCGTTGCGGGCTTTATGGGCGATAAGTTGAATACCGAGGGTTTTGCACAAGTTACGCATCGTGGACGAGACCAGGGCACAACCGGGGTCGGTATAAAGGATACGCGGCACGCCATGCAGTACGTCGGCCCCACCGCGCTCCTGCATGGCATTAATCAGCACATCGGTAAAATTTTGTGTCGTTTCGCCACCGAAGCGGTACTCGGCGTAAATCCAGCCGCTGGTGTGGTCGGTCAGCTCAAATGACCAGACGCGGTCGTTAACAATGCGGTCGAGATTTTTGGGCTTGTTCTTGTTAAATTCCGCCTCTGTCATCATGCGCAGGCCGCTATCGCGTGTCGTGCGTTTTTTATCGGGATTTTTCAGGTAATAAAGCACACACAGCGACGCATCCAGCTGCCAGGCATGATTGGGATGGTCAGTTTTTAGTTGGACACACGGGGCCGGTGCCCGTAACTGATTAGGGTGTAGACGATAGTGGTACAATGCCCGGCTGATGGCATCGACCGACAGGGCGAACCACTCGCCGGTTTCATTATCAATATACCCGGCATCAATCAGGTTATTAGCCCGCAGGTCGTTAACCGTCTTTCGCAGACTGTAGAGGCGTTTGCCATTCTTACGTTCTGCTTCCATGATAACGCCCGATATCAACAGAGCTTCGTCACGCGTCAGGGCACTGGTACCATAATCTACCCGCTGCTTGCGCGGTGCCTTATAGCTCACCTGCTTGATTTTTCGCAGCAGCGTCGCCCTGGAAATGCCGAGTGCCTGGCAACCTGTCTGATAAACCGCGTCTTTACCGCCATGCCTTGCTTTTTCGGCAGCCTGAGCAATCGCCAGTACGCGTTCGGTCAGGATGGTGTTCATTGCACCACCTCCTCACCGTTATCTTCACCAGTACCGCGCAGGTGCTCCGGTAACTGAAAATCGGCGTCTTCGGCATCACTATCGTCTTTTATCCAGTCAGGTACTGCCTCTGACACCGCGTGGTGGGGCAAGGCAAAGTCGCTACGTAATACATTGATTTCAAACTCAATATCATTGAGTAGCCCCGCTAAATAGTCGGCATGGGACAGAATATCCCCACTGTGGCTATTCAGTTTTTCCAACCCTTCGCGGAAGCGTCCCATTAACATAGCTTTAACATCAAAGCCCACCAGACTAATTTCTTCGCGGAGATGCCGTAAGCCCTCTTCCCTAACGGGCGATGTTGATCGATCAGGCGTTTTTCACTCAGTTCATTGATCTTTTGATCTTTCTCATTGGCCAGGCGGCGGCTGGCTTCAAGGGATTTTTCTGTCTCTCGTAATTTTGCGCGCAGTTCTCGTACCGACATCCTGTCAACCTCGGTCAGTGTCATACCAGCAATAGTGCCGCCTTCGGCTAAAACATCTAGATCCTCATCATTTTCAGTTAATAATTCATAAAGTTTAGCTTTTCCCAAAACGCCTAACGTTGCGCGTTTTGGGGCTTCAATTCCATTACCTAAAAACTTTAGGCTTGCCTGCATCATTCTGCGAGCTGTTTGCGGTATAAGCCCTAAATCCTTTTCAAGGATTTTTGTAAATTCCCCATGAGGTTCATTCTCTTTAAGAATAATGAGTCGCTTCCCCGCCTCAAGCATGGCTTCGGCGCTCTGTGCCATATAGAAGCGCGCCTCATGCACAATGCGCTCGCGCTGATAGGCAAGCCCTCGCCGTACTTATCCATAATGGCTTGCTGATGTTCAGCCAGGGCATTAAGGTTGTTCATTAAATCCGGTGCCAACGGTTGTTCGGGGGCAATTTCAGCCGTCATCGGTAATGCTTTTCTACCCATTATTTTGTCCTCTTACAGTTTTGACGATGAGGCTACGCAGCGGCCATGCCTTTCTGCCATCTTGATTTGTGCCCGTTCGGTTTCATCAAAAAAGGCAAGGGCAATCTGTATCAATTCTTCACTCAAGGCGTAATTCCCATTGAAGCGCCGCTCAATCATCCCTTCTTCCACTAAAAATGGCAGGGTGCGACTGATATTGGCCGCAGAGTCATTGATTAGCGCCGCCAGGGCTTTATTGGACAGGCCGTCGCGGTAATGCCCTTTCATGGCTTTCAAAATACGCAGCGCCCGCCGTGTGCGTGAAGAGGGGTGCAGTAATAAGGTGTTTTTCATCGAATGCCTCTTTTTCATTAATGGAAATTGTGTTACCGTCAGTGAAACAGGCGAATGTTATTTTTTATGGCGTTTTTTACTGTATGGCATGGGTGAACCAACTATCTGTTCAATAGCGCATTTTACTTTACGGGCTTTTCCGCGTGAGCCTTGGCAAGCACCATTCAGTAACACATAGATGTCATGAGGCTTAAAACCATATTCCTGTGCCCACTTAGCGACCGAAGGATATTGCTGATAGATATGCTCGTAAAAATTGCGCTTAAAGTCGGCTGGGTGTTGCAGTGACATGGTGTTATCTCCGTTATAAAAAGTTAAAAATAAATATACAATAGCATTCAAAATAATGTAAAGTCTTTTTTATATGTTTTTGTATGTTTTCTATCACCGTTAAAGACCACGGGCTGTTATCGGCCTAAAGGAGACCTGTATGGCAAAGAAAAAGCGACAACCAGCCTGTCTGTCAGTACGGCGGACAATATCACGATTGCGGGGGGGGGCAATTGCATACCCTGAAAAAAGGCAGAAAACAGCGCTCAACAGGAGGTGATGGCGCGTTTTGGGGATGGGCTACCCTATGAGAGGGAACGCATTGTGCATGAAGCGCGCTTCTATATGGCGCAAAGTGCCGAGGCGATGCTGGAGGCCGGGAAGCGGCTGATTATTCTTAAAGAGAATGAACCTCATGGGGAATTTACAAAAATCCTTGAAAAGGATTTAGGGCTTATACCGCAAACAGCTCGCAGAATGATGCAGGCAAGCCTAAAGTTTTTAGGTAATGGAATTGAAGCCCCAAAACGCGCAACGTTAGGCGTTTTAGGAAAAGCTAAACTTTATGAATTATTAACTGAAAATGATGAGGATCTAGATGTTTTAGCCGAAGGCGGCACCATCGCCGGATTGACGCTAGATGACGTTGACCGGATGTCGGTACGGGAATTACGGGCGGCATTACGTAAAGATGAGTCGGCGCTTAAACGCAGTCAGCAACTGGTGGCAGAAAAAGAGAAGCAGTTGCAACAACTAAGCCAGCAACTGGCTGGCAAAACGTCTACGGCTGCTACGAGCGATGAACAGGCACCACTCGATACCCAGCAGTGGGTGACACTGACACTCGAAGGGGTGGGAGATCGTCTTAAATCAGAGCGCCTGCGATTGGGGCTTAGCCAGGAGATCTTCGCCGAACGGTGCGGAGTCAAAAAACTCACTCAATACAACTATGAAAAAAGTGAGCGGCATCCTGATGCGGCTTATCTGGTATCGGCTAAAGCATTAGGGGTTGATGTTAATTACTTGATCACTGGTGAGCGCAGTGATGAAGCCAGTGCACTCGACGTGGTAAGAGATGAGGAGGAGGCAACTTTATTGACGACGTTCCGCCATATCCCCGGTGAAACACGCGAGGTGGCACAACGTACCCTGGCTGCAATGGCAGAGAAAAAAGCCGCCCGCAGCCGCGCATGACCCATCCCTCTCCGTTGCAGCGGAGAGGGTTATTTAACGGTAATAATCAGCTCACGCCGTTGGGTGGGCTGATTGCTGTTGAGACTATAACGAATTGGTACACTCTCCATCACAAAGCCTCGAAACACTGCCCGCATCTCGGGAATATCATTGACTGAAATAATCATCATGCCCGCTAAATCCCGTCCCATACCCGCTAATTTTTCATATTGCTCCAGGCCAAAATCCACGCCATAGCCTTCTGTCCCCCAGTACGGTGGGTCGCAGTAAAACAGCGTGTGCGGACGGTCATAACGGGCAATGCAGCTGGCCCAGTCCAGCTGTTCTATGGTGGTGCGTGATAATCGCAGATGCGCGAGCGACAGCTCTTCTTCCATGCGTAGCAGATTCAGGCGTGGCCCCGTGGTGGTGGTCACGCCAAAGGTGTGCTCCGCCACCTTGCCGCCAAATGCCTGTTTTTGCAGGTAATAGAAACGGGCGGCCCGCTGGATATCAGTTAAGGTTTCGGTTGGGGTGATGGTTAACCAGTGATACATCGCCCGGCTGACCAGCGCCCATTTAAACTGGCGCATAAACTCTTCCAGATGGTGTTTTAGTACCCGATAGAGATTGACCAGCTCGCCGTTGATATCGTTAATCACTTCCGCTTTGCTGGGTGACTTCATAAAGTAGAGCGCGGCTGCGCCACAAAACGGCTCCACGTAGCAGGTATGCGCAGGAAAGCGCGGTAAAATCTGTTTTGCCAGCCGCCGTTTACCGCCTATCCAGGGCAGTATCGGTAAAAAATTTTGCTGCATTGTCTGTAAGCCTTTTTCACTAATGGAAATTAAGGTAGACTCTTTCCTGTTCTCGAGAACGGAAAGCGCCACGGTTGACTCACAGGTCGTGTCTGTGTGTTGACGGCCTGTCCGGTGTTCCTGCACCGGGTGGGTCGCGCTTTTTCCCTTGCCCCATTCGGGGCTAATCACTGCGCCTAACCTAACCGTTCACCAATCCTCCCACTAGTAAACCGCTTTAAAAGCGATTGGCGCACTGTCCTGCGACACTGTCGGCCTGATTCTCAGGGAGATGGTGATGAAAATCCGAAAAAAATTGACTTTGACACCCTTTAAAACCCCGCGTCTCGGCGGTTGGTTGCTCACTGCGGCCGGTTTGTTGCTGGTGATTGGCCTGGTGTCGCCGCAGCAATTGCCGGTGGTCGTCTATAAGCTGGCTTTGATTACCCTGGCAGCGGTGGTCGGTTACTGGCTTGACCGTTCGCTGTTCCCCAAAGCGCGACCCGGTCAATACCTGCACCATGACCACCCGGAGGTAGCACAAGGTCGACATCCGGTGCGCGGCGGCTGCCATCAGGTCTTTGCTGCCGCTCAACTGCGTCGAGCGGTGATTGTGGCGGCGGTGTGTCTGAGTGTGGCGATGGGGTTGTGAGTATGCATTATCACCAACACCCCAATAAACCACCCGGCATGATGCTGTTCTTTTTGCTGATGCTACTGCTGGGTGGTGCCTTTGATGCGAATGCCGCCCATCCCCCGCCCGCAGCACTGCCATACCGGGCTGACCTGATACGCAACGCCCGTCTGGTATGGGGCCTTAATGCGCCAGTGGCGGATTTTGCCGCCCAGATTGACCACGAAAGTGGCTGGCAGCCGGGTATCACCAATACCATTGGGGCGCAGGGGCTGGGGCAGTTTATGCCCACGACCACCGCCTGGATTGGGGCGTTAATGCCAGGGCTGGCGGCCAAAGCACCCCTCAATCCCGGCTGGAGTTTACGTGCGGTGGTGAGTTTCGATCACTGGCTATGGCAACGCGTGTCGGCGGTAAATGCGTGAGCGCATGGCGATGACGCTCTCGGCCTACAACGGCGGCCTGGGCTGGGTACAGCGTGACCGCCGTCTTGCGAAACAGCAGGGGTTCGATGGCAGGCGCTGGTTTGACAGCATTGAGCGGGTGAATGCCGGACGCGGCGCAAGTGCCTGGCGCGAGAATCGCCATTATCCCCGCCGTATTTTAAAAGCCCTGGCACCGCGTTATCTGACCTGGGGAGGGGCAAGCTGTGTTTAGTGCAGTCAGCCTGAAAAGCCTCAGCAGGGTGCTGGTGATGGCGCTGCTGTCGGGCATCTGGTGGCACGGCTACACACAAGGCGCAGCTCGCTCAACCGAACGGTGCGCGGCAACCCTCAGTCAGCTGCGCGAGACGTTTGCCATGCAGGAAAAACAGCGCGCCGAGCAGGCCGCACAAGCCCTAAATGCTTTGCAACAGCGTTTTACCCATCAGGTGAAGGTGGCGCATCAGGCTGAACAGGACTATCTGAATCGTATTGCGCAGCTTCGTGACAAAACCCGACACTTAACCAGGCGGATAGATGACGTTACCCAACACTGGCAGGATGAAAAAGGCCAGGCACATACTGTGGCCTGCGTATTTACTCGTGGCTTCGTGCAGCACTACAACGCCGCCCTCGGGCTGTCAGACGTTGACGGTTCAGTCCCTGCCGCTGCTGCCGGCGGCACTGGCAACACGACCCGGTCAGCTGAGACCCCTGGCGAGCGACACACCCCGAGTCCAGTTACCCAGCGCGATATCCTCGCCAATATCACCGACAACGGGCAACAGTGCCAGGTCTGGCGGGCACAGGTAAATGGATTACTGGATTATATAGAAGGATCACAACCATGACATTACAGGTCGATTTCTGGGTACTGGTGAGCTATCTGTTTGGGCTGGCGGGCTTTCTCGCGGGGCTGGCACGGTGGTTTATCCGGGAGACCGAAAAGCGTCAGACCGAACGGTTTGCGTCACTGGAGCGTCTGATGCGCGAGGCGTCCGATAAAGGGGTACGCCTTGAGCGCGAGGTGCTGGAGTTCAAAGTAGAGGTGCCGGAGCGTTACGTCCGGCGCGACGAATTTATTCATTATCAGCAGGTGGTGGAGTCACGGCTTGACGCGATTTACCAGAAGCTGGAAACGATACAACTGCGTCAGGTGGCAGGAGGATAACGATGATAGAGACCGAACAGGCGCGCCGTGAAGGGTTGCGCTGGGTGTTACTGCAGGTGGTCAACAAGGCGCGGCCCTATCCGGCCAATGACCGGCTGCTGTGGGATGTGGGCCATTCGCTCTACCCGGATATGACCATGCTGGAGCTGCAAAAAGAGTTGCTGTTCCTTGAGGGCTTAAGCCTGGTTCGCCTGACCCGACCGCCCGCACGCTCATGGACCGCCACACTGATGCCGGAAGGGTGAATCTGGTGGAATACGTCACCGACGATATCCCCGGCATTGCCCGCCCGGCCAAATACTGGAGAGAGTGACGATGGCACCGCGCAGTCATATCGAAGTCTTGCCCGTCTCGGTGCGTGAATGGCTCGACCGGGCGCTGACCGAGCGCAATTTCAGTGGCTACCGCGAGCTGGAGACGTTGCTGCGGGATAAAGGGTACAGCATCGGTCGGGCGCAGATTTCCCGCTATGGCCAGAAGGTGCAACGCCGCTTTGCCGCTATTCGTGACGCGACTGAAGCGGCGCGGCAACTGACCAAGGGTGCGCCGGATGACCAGGATACCCGTTCAGAGTCCATTATGGCGTTGGTGCAGACTGAATTACTCAATAGCCTGCTGGAGGCACAAACCATCAAGGAAGAAGCGGGCTCGCCGGTTGAACGGGCTGAACGTTTTGCCCGCATGGCGAAAAATTTGGCCCCGATTATTCATGCCAGCGTCAGTCTGAAAAACTGTAAGGCCAGCTTAAAAAATCAGCGCGGAAATGGCTACGCTGGAGCTGGAAGCAGCGCAGCAAGGCAAAGGACATGTCAGTCTGGAGACCCTGAAGCGGGTGCGTGAAGAAATTTATGGGATTATCACATGAGCAAAAACGTGACACTCTACCCGTATCAGCAACACTGGATGCTGGATCCGGCGCGTTTCAAGATTGGCTGTTTTGCCCGCCAGACCGGTAAGACCTTTACCACCACGCTGGAAATTGTCGATGACTGTCTCAGGGTGGAAGCCCTCGGTGGGTCGGCGCGTTGGGTGATTTTATCGCGCGGCGAGCGCCAGGCCAAAGAGGCGATGGAAGAAGGGGTCAAAAAGCATTGTCAGGCGTACGGTCTGGCCATCCGTGAAATCGAAGGCAGCGTGAAAGGCTCGGGCAGCGAACGTTATACCATGCTAGAGGCGGAGCTACCCGGCGGCTCACGTATTACCGCACTCCCGGCGAACCCCGATACGGCGCGCGGCTTTGCCGCCAATGTGTTTCTCGATGAATTTGCCTTTCATGCTGACAGTCGCAAAATCTGGGCCGCGCTGTTTCCGGTAATATCAAACGGCTACAAGTTGCGTGTCACTTCCACCCCGAATGGCAAGGGCAACAAGTTTTATGAACTGATGACCGACCCGTCGCTGGACAGCGTCTGGTCGCGCCATCGGGTCGACATTTACCAAGCGGTCAAATACGGCCTGCCACGGGATGTGGCCGCCCTCAAACAGGCGCTCAATGATGAAGACGCCTGGGCGCAGGAATTTGAACTGCACTGGCTGGATGAAGCATCAAGCTGGCTTTCCTATGATCTGATTGATGGCGTAGAGCACCCGCAGGCCGGCAAGCCTGAGCACTATCAGGTGGCCCCTGTTTTGTCGGGGTCGATATCGGTCTGCGCCACGACCTGTTTGTGATTTGGGTGATTGAGCAGGTGGGCGATGTGGTTTGGACGCGCGACATCATTACCCGCAAGCGTGCCCCGTTTGCCGAGCAGGATGCACTGCTCGATGGGGTCTTTGCCCACTACCGGGTGCTGCGCTGCTGCATCGACCAGACTGGTCTCGGCGAAAAGCCGGTGGAAGATGCCAAACGCCGTCATGGCAGCACGCGGGTCGAAGGGGTGTTATTCACGCCCAGAAACAAGCTGACGCTGGCGACACGCGGTAAAGAGGTCTTTGAAGACCGGCGCTTGCGACTGCCACAGGGCGATGGCGCGTTACGCGCCGATTTGCATAAACTGAAAAAAGTGATGAGTCCGACTGGCGCGCCGCGTTTTGTGGCCGAGAGCGATGCCGCCGGGCACGCTGACCGTGCCTGGGCGCTGTTTTTAGCGCTTAACGCCGCCGACCAGCCGCACGGCCCGGTGCGCGCTTATTCCTGTTGCCCACGGCAGGCCTCATCCTTGCTGGAGGGATATTGATGATTATCGATAAAAAAGCGTTGTTCAGTGACATTGCTACCCGTGCCCGCAGTCCGGCGGGCCTGGGGCAACTGTTTGGCCATTTACCCAATCCCGACCCGATATTACGCGCCAGAGGCCAGGCGATTAGCGTCTACCGCCAGTTACGCGCTGAGCCGTTGGTGGGTAGCAGTATCCGGCGGCGCAAATCGGCGGTCAAATGCCTGGAGCGCGGACTGGATGCAGGGCAAGCGCCCGCCCATGTGCTGCGCTTTATTGAACAGACCCTGGCGCAGTGGGACATGAACCGCATCATCGGTGAACTGCTGGAGGCGGCCTTTTTTGGCTATCAACCCGCCGAACTGAGCTGGGCAAAAGACGGTCGCCATCTGGTGGTCACCGATGTGGTGGGCAAGCCACCGGAGTGGTTTACCTTTGATACCGAGAATCGCCTGCGCTTTCAGGCACCGCAGTCCGGCCTGGCGGGCGAGTTATTACCGCCGCGCAAATTTGTGGTGGCGACACAAGACGCCACCTTTGATAACCCCTACGGGTTTGCGGATTTGTCGCTGTGCTTCTGGCCGGTGACGTTCAAGAAAGCCGGCTGGTCGTTCTGGATGCGCTTTAGTGAGAAGTACGGCACCCCCTGGGTAGTGGGGTATCATCCGCGTAGCCAGGACCAGGCGCATATCAGCCCGCTGCTGCACTCCCTCGAGCAGATGGTGCAGGATGCGGTGGCGGTTATCCCGGATGACAGCAGCATTGAATTCAAGGAGCCCGCCACCAAAGGCGCGTCGAGCCGTCTGTATAAAGACCTGATTGAGATGGCTCGCAGCGAAATCACCATTGCGCTGCTGGGCCAGAACCAGACTACCGAAGCCGAAACCAATCACGCTTCCGCCCAGGCCGGGCTGGAAGTGGCCGCCGATATCCGCGATGGCGATGCGGTGATGGTAATGAGTGCGGTAAACCAGATACTCCGCTGGCTGGTTGAGCTGAACTTTGGTGATGTGCCCGCGCCCGTGTGGCGACTGTGGGAGCAGGAGACCATCGATGAGGTGCAGGCCAAGCGTGACCTGAGTCTGGCGCAAACCGCCGGCTTTTTCAGCGCGCAATACTATCAGCGTGAATATGGCTTGCAACCGGGGGATTTGCTGATGGAAAGCGAGCCAAAAGCCACTGCTCCCTCCGCACCCGCGCTGACCTTTGCTGAGGAACAAACCAAGACCGCGTCTGATGCCCAGGCACAGCTTGACCGGGCACTGGACAGCCTGATGAAAAACGGCACGCTGGACAACACCCTGCAACCGCTGCTCATCCCGTTATTTGACGCGGTAAAATCGGGTATTTCCCCCGGCGAACTGAGGGGAAAACTGGCCGCACTTTACCCCGAGATGCAGGCGGACGCCCTCCAGGAAACCCTGGCCCGGGTGATGTTTGTTGCCAACGTCTGGGGGAGGTTACATGCCAACACTCAATGATAACGAACTGACGGCACTGTTTAGCCTGCCGCCCAAACGGGCGATAGCCTACTTAAAAGCGAAAGGCTTTACCTTTTCCTGGGATTGGCAGGACGTCTGGCAAGCCGCCCATGCGCAGAGCGCGACGGTGGCCAAGGTGACACAACTGGATATTCTGCAGGACATTTATCAGGCGCTGGAAACCACTCTGGCGGAAGGCAAAACCGGCCAGTGGTTTGCCCGTGAATTGACCCCAACACTGCAGGCCAAGGGATGGTGGGGGGAACAGGCAAACACCGACCCGGTGAGCGGGGAGCCGGTGACGGTGCAATTAGGCAGTCCGCAGCGACTGGAGACCATTTACCGCACCAATCTGACTACCCTGTACAACGCCGGGCGCTGGGCAGAAATGCGGGAGAATGTTGCGGCGCGTCCCTACTGGATGTATGTGGCAATACGCGATAACCGCACCCGCAAAAGCCACCTGGCACTGCATGGCCGGGTGTTTTCTGCCGATGACCCGGTATGGCGTGCACTCTACCCGCCCAATGGCTGGCGCTGTCGCTGCAGCGTGATTGCACTGTCTGAACGGGACATCAAAGCGCGAGGACTCACGGTGGAAACGTCCGGCGACCGCCTGCGCTGGTCGTTGCAGGTGGTCTCGCGCAAAACCGGCGAAATGCAGCCGGTGGCCCAGCTGACACTCGACAATCATACGGTGTTTTCCCCGGATATCGGCTGGTCGTATAACCCCGGTGAAGGGTATCGACCGGACTTAACCCGCTATCAGGGGCCGTTACACGCCGTCGCTAGCAAAGCACTCGGAGGCACTCAATGAAACCCACCCTCCTGTCGGTTGAGATAACCGATAACGACCTGAAACAGGCGCTGAAGCAACTGGAGAACGCCGCTTATGACCTGACGCCACTGATGCGCCGCTGGTCTGAAACGCTGAAAACGGCTACCGACCTTAATTTTGAAGAACAGGGCGGCCACGCTGGCAACCGTCGGTCGCAGCACTCGCCCGCCAGGGCATGACGCTCTCACGTGACGGGTATTTGCGCCGCAGCGTAACGCCGGAATATGATGCGCATCAGGCCAGGGTCGGCACCCATCGCGTTTATGCCCGACTTCATCAATTGGGTGGGAAAGCGGGGCGCGGTGGGTCAGTGACGCTGCCGCCGCGCCCTTACCTGCCGGTATCCGAGGCGGGACAGCTACAGGCTGAAGTCAAACGCCAGCTGCTCGATGAAGTGATTGATTATTTGCAACAGGCTAGCCTCCGCTAAGCGCTGCTTGACGCGTTCGGGTGCTTAAAGGATACAACGCGATACCCGAGCGCGTTTCCGCCCTTTATAAAGCTTTATAAACCCCTTCCTGACGCGGTTATTTCTGATAGCCGCCTCGTCATTCATTTGTCTTCAAAAAAGACGCAAATGAAAATCTTTAAAGCCCTTTAAAAGGGAAATCAGACAACCCGACATAGACTGTTGGCATGATAGTCAATGGAGGTGCCATGAAACCCTGCATATTCTCAAGCCAGGCCACTATATTACCGGAGCCGGTGACCGCGTGACATTTAGTGAAAACGATTTGCATGTCTGTGCGAATGCCTATGATCCGGCTTTGCATGAAGCGCCAATAGTGATCGGTCATCCGACGACCAATGCACCCGCTTATGGCTGGATCAAACGGCTGTCGGCGCAAGGACGCTCACTGATAGCCGAACCCCAGCAACTGGAGCCGACATTTAGCGAATCCGTGGTCAGTGGGCGTTACAAAAAAATCTCAGCCGCCTTTTATGCGCCGGATTCCCCCCATAATCCGGTGCCCGGTATTTACTATTTGCAACACGTCGGTTTCCTGGCGCCCAGCCGCCGGCGGTCAAGGGCCTTAAGCCGGTGACCTTTAGTGAAGGCGAAGAAGGGGTCGTCGTGTTGAGTGAAGACATGCAGTGCGATCACGATCCGCTGTTTACCCGCTTACGGGCGTTCCTTAGTCACTATTTGCGCACCCAGCCTGACACGCCCCGCTTAACCACCGCGACCAGCACCTTTTCTGAGCCGAGGCTCATCACGCCACCCCTGACAACGGAGAACCTTACCGTGGAAAAAAATGGAGCCGAAAATCAACGGCTGCAAGCCGAGAACGCCGCCTTAAAGCAACAGATTAGCGCCCATCAGGCTGAAAAGGCCGCGCAGGCCGCCAACGTCGCCCACGAGGTCAATGTGGCATTTGCCGAAAGTCTGATTAATGAAGCACGCCTGGCCCCTGCCGGACAAGCGGTGATGGTGGCGTTACTGGATGCGCTGTCTGGCAAAGAGCAGGCGTTGACCTTCAGTGAGGGCAGCAAAACGCAACCACTGGTTGATGCCGTCAAGTCTCTGTTTACCAGCGCTACCCCGCTGGTTGATTTTAGTCAGCGGGCGGTGCCGGGAAGAGGCAACACGCCGCAAAACAGTCTGACCTTTAGTGAGCGGGCATCCGATCCGGATACGCTGCATCAACAGGCCATGGCGCTTAAGGCGCGTGAGTCCATCCCTTACGAAGCGGCGGTGAAGCGCTGCCTGTCAGGAGAGTCCTATGTCTGATTATTTAAAAGCAAACGGGCCAACGACCCGGTGCTGACCCACATTGCCGCTGAATACCGCAATGCCAGCCTGATTGGGGAAAAGCTGTTTCCTCTCGTCAGGGTAGAAAAGGAAGGGTTAAGGTGCCGACCTTTGGTAAAGGACGGCTGGCGCTGTATGAAACCAAACGCGCGGTCGGGGCCAACAGCAATATTCTGTTAAGAGAGAAACAGGCGTTCACCGATATCGTGCTCGATGAGCATGATTTGGCGGTGCCGGTCGATTACCGCGAACAGGCGGAATCGATGTTCAATGAAGAAATCAAGGCGATTAAACGCGCCACCGACGGTATTTTGCTGCGCCGTGAGCAGTATGTCGCCGAGCTGGCCCAATCGGCGTCGGTCTATGCCAGCAACGCCACCAAAGCCTTGACGGGCGAGGCCGCCTGGAACAAGAAAAATGGCGATCCACTGAAAGAGATTGAAGCCGGGATGGAAGTGGTCCGGGCCAATATCGGCCTGCGCCCCAACGTCATTACCATGGGGGCGAGCGTGATGGCACTGTTGCGCTTCCATAAGGTGCTGCAAGACGCGCTGGGCGGCAATGAACGCAAGCGTATTACCACCGAGATTTTAAAAGATTTATTCCAGGTGGATGAGGTGCTGATTGGCGCACCCGTTCAGCTGGCGAAAGACGGTAAAAGCACCACCGACCTGTGGAAAGACAACCTGATGCTGCATGTCGTCAATTTTCCGTCAGTAGGCAGTGATAGCGCCGATGAGCATATGCCTTCCTTTGGCTATACCTTCCGCCGGCAGGGATGCCGCTGGCCGACCGCTTTGACAGTGTTGGCGGCAAGGTGGTCAATATCCGCTATACCGATATTTACAAGGTAGCGGTGGTGGGCAGTGAAGCCGGTTATCTGATTAGCGGCATTAAAGGAGCGTAAAAGATGGTGACACAACAGGTGGTACTCACCACCACCGTCGTGGCGGTGGAAGATTTAACCGCCCATCGTCTGGTGGGCATAACGGCAAAACCCTTTAAGGGCACCGGGACGGAACTCGGTGTCGCCGAGGTCTCCGGTAAAAAAGGCGACAGCGTACCGATTAATGTGCTGGGCATCATGGCGGTAGAGGCCGGCGCCGCGATTAGCGCGGGCGAGCTGCTCAAGGCCGACAGTGAAGGCCGGGTGGTATCGGAAAGTGCATTAACCGGTGGCGGGCTGCCCGCTTCAACGGTGGGGGTGGCTCTGGATGCGGCCACTGCCGCGGGTGAAATTATCCGCATGGTCAGAGGTATCTGATGGCCTACTGCACGTTGGAGGATATCGGGCAATTGCTCTCCCGTCATACGCTGGTTCAGCTGACGCAGGATGTCTCAGGCGAAGCGCTGATGGGTGGCCTGCCCAATGTGATTAACGACAAGGTGCTGAACGATGCCATTCGCTATGCCGATGAGCTGATTGATGCCCATCTGCGCGGTCGTTATGTATTGCCACTGGAAACCGTTCCCACGGTACTGCGCGATATGGCGGTCAATCTGGTCAGCCATCGATTGTACCTGCGTCGTCCCGAAGGCCAATTGCCGGAAGCCATAAAAGAGGTTTATCGAGGCAGCTTAAAAATGCTGGAAGCCTTGCGCGACGGAAAATTGACGTTAGGTATCGCCGCCAGTGGTCAGGTGCTCTCCGAGCCGGGGGCTTTTCATGTTTATGCCCGTCCGGCGCGCTTTAGCGGCCCCGGCGGCTTACTGGAGGACTTTGAATGACGCTCGATATCATGCGCGCCCTCCTGGGCCTGCTGACAAAACGCTTACCGCAGCTGGAGGTCACCTTCTTCCCTGAGCAGCCGGAACGCTTTCATCTTAACCATCCACTCGGTGCGGTGCTGCTCAGTTTTGCCCGCTCACGTTTTGGCGACATTGAGGATGTGGGCATGGTATTCCAGCCGCGGGTGCTGCATTTCACGCTGACCCTGGTGATGCGCCAGCTTAACGGTAACGACGGGGCGATTGCCACCCTCGATACCCTGCGTCAGGCCGTGGGGCTTTATGCCGCCGGACTGTCGCCGCCCGCTGTGGTTGATTGATGAGGTCTTTTGGGGCAATCCGAGGGTTTATGGCAATACGCGCTGACGGTGGCGACCGAAACCTGGTTTGTGCAGGACGCCCCGCAGGAGGCCTTACCGCGTACCCGGGAAGATATCATGAAGACAGAGAATAACGAGGTGGCTTATGGCGAAGTTTCGCTACAACGGTGAGTCCCCGAATGGGGCGGCCCTGCGTTTGGCTGATGGCCGTACCCAGGATGTGATGTTTTATCCCGGTCAGGTGGTCGATGTGCCGGTCGATCATCCGTTTATTGTCTCGCTGGAAGCGCAGGGCTATCTGACCTTCCTGGGCTTTGATTATCCCGATACGCCCGTTGAACCGCCAAAACCGTTGACTGATTTTGAACAACGATCACAACAGGCCCAGCAGCCGACTGGCAAACCGGCCCGTTATCGTTATGACGGCGAACAGATGGGCGGTGCTTCGTTACGTTTACCGGATGGCCGCATCCTGGATGTGATGTTCTGGCCGGGTCAGGAAGTGACCCTGCCGATGGATAACGATTATGTGCTGGGGCTGGAAGCCCAGGGCTATTTAACCTTTCTGGGTCAGGAAGCAGCAACCCCCGTCGACCCCATCATGACGGCACCGTTGGCACAGGCAATCACCTCATCGGGCGACACCGTGGCGCTTCCCGCTGATGAGGCCCGGCCCGTCGAAGCGCCGGTCAGCACAGCGTTAGTGATGCCCGCCAGAAAACGCGGCAAAGGGCCATTAGACACAAAAAGTAACGAGGTCACCCCATGAGTAGAGAACACCATCACGGCGTTGATACGCTGGAAATTGAACGCGGGACTCGTCCGGTCAAAACGGGAGAATCGTCCGTGATTGGCCTGGTCGGTACCGCGCCCACAGGCCCGGTCAATACCCTGACCCTGTGTACATCGGAAAAGGATGCCGCGCAGTTTGGCGATGAGCGAAGTGGATTTACCCTGCCGCAAGCCTTGCGCGCTATCTATGACCACGGTGTCGGGACGGTTCTGGTGGTCAATGTGTTTGATCCCAAAAGCCATCAGAAAACGATAACCGCAGAAAGTGTCACCTTCGATAGCACGCACCACAGTGCCACACTGAGCCAGTTACCCGTGGGTGATATGGTGGTGAAAAGCGCCGATGGGCAGACCCTCTATCAGGTAGCGACCGACTATACCGTGGCCGCCGCAACCGGCAAAGTCATCCGTGTCACCACCGGCGGTATTGCCCAGGGGGCCACCGTCAGTGTCACCTATAATACGCCGGATGTCTCAAAAATCACCGCTGCTGACATTCTGGGCACCACCAATGCCGCCGACCAGCGTACCGGTATGAAAGCGTTGGAAAATGCCGACAGCCTGTTTGGTTTTCGCCCGAAGCTGCTGATTGCGTCCGGCTTCTCGCACCAAAATGCGGTGGCCACCGCTATGATAGCCCTGGCACACCAATGTGAAGCCATCGCCTATATTGATGCTCCGGCGGGGACGACGTTTGCCCAGGCCATCGCTGGACGGGGGCCACAAGGCACGATTAATTTTAATACCGCCTCTGATCGGGTGCGCCTGTGTTATCCGCAGGTCAAGGTCTATGACAAGGCAACAAACCAGACTCGCCTGGAGCCGCTGTCGGCACGCGCGGCGGGTCTGCGGGCCAAAGTTGACCGTGAAAAAGGGTTCTGGTGGTCGTCTTCCAATCAGGCGCTGATGGGCATTGTGGGGATTGAGCGCCTGTTAAGTGCGCGTATTGACGATGCCAATAGCGAGGTCAATCTGCTTAACCAGAACGGCATTACCACGGTATTTAACAGTTTTGGTAGCGGATTACGCCTGTGGGGCAACCGCACGGCGGCCTGGCCGACCGTGACGCATCTGAAGAATTTTGAAAATGTGCGGCGCACCGGGGACATGATTAATGAGTCTATCCGCCATTTCAGTCTGCAATATATTGATCGCCCCATTAATCAGGGGCTGATTGATGCGCTGACCGAATCGGTCAATGGCTATGGCAGGAGGTTGATTGCCGATGGGGCGCTGCTGGGCTTTCACTGCTGGTATGACCCGGCGAACAACACCAAGGATGCGCTCAGTCTGGGGCAGTTGAAACTGAATTACAAATACACCCCGCCGCCACCCATGGAGCATCTGACCTTTGAAACAGAAATCACCGATGACTATCTGACGATACTGAAAAGCAAGGTCTCATCATGATAACCAGACAGCAAAAACAGAAGAAGGAGCGCGTCATGGCGGGTAATGCACTGCATTTTATGACCAATGCCAATGTCTATCTGGACGGCAATAGTCTGATAGGTCGGGCAAAAGAAATCAAACTACCGGAAATCAACGTGGTGCAGCAGGAGCATCAGGCGCTGGGGATGATAGGCAAAATTCAGTTACCGGCGGGGTTTGACAAGCTGGAAGGGGAAATTCACTGGACCAGTCTGTATGAAGAGGTGGCCCTGCGTACCGCCAATCCCTTCAAGGCGTATCCACTGCAATGTCGCGGCAGCCTGCAGCGCTATAACCCGGCACAGGGTCGCCAGGATGAACTGCCGGTGGCGGTGTTTATGACGGTGATGTTCAGCAAAAATAGTCTGGGCAGCTTCAAGCAGCACGAGGTGCCGGAGATGAGCAGTAGTTTTACCTGCAGCTATATCAAGCAGGTGATGGATGGCCAGGTGCTGCTGGAGCTGGATGTGATCGCCAATATTTTTAAAATCAACGGTGAAGATATGCTCACCGATTATCGCGCCAATCTGGGTGCTTAACCTGACAATCCGAGGAGTGATGATGACAGATTGTATTCATTATCGTTTGCAATACCCTTATACCCTGGGCAGTGGTGAAAGGCTAACCCAGGTCAGCTTAAACCGGCTCAAGGTCAGTGACATCAAGGCGGTACGTCGCTTAAGTGAAAACGTCAATGACTGGGACAGCCTGTTGATTGCCCGCATGACCGGCCTGATACCGGAAGATATCGACAATATGGATTTGGTAGATTATCAACAGTTGCAAGGCCACTTTCGTCAGTTTGCGGGGCTGGATGCACTCGCCGAAGGCACTGCGTCAGGCACAGGCGCTGTTGGCGAGATGGTTCCGCTGGCAGCCGAGTGAGCTGGATGCGCTGACGGTGATGGAGTTTGAGGACTATTTACAGGAAGCGGCTGCCCAAATCCGGCAGGAGCACGGGCAACGCGGGGCAAACCGATAAAGAGTGATCGGGTGTAACAGAGGCAGGTGACGCAGTGTCGAGCACATTTTCGATTGGGGTGGTGATCAAAGGAGCGGTGGCCGGTGCCTTTCGCTCAGCGATGGGCGATTCACGGCGTAGCCTCAATAGCCTGAGTGAAACCACCCATCGCCTGCAATCCCGTCAGCAACAACTGACCCAGGCGGTCACTCGTTACGGTCAGTTGGGTGTGCAGGCAGCACGTAGCCTCAATAGTGAGCTGGGTCGGGTGGGTCAGACGCTTTCCCGTCTCGGACAACAGCATCACGCCTTAATGGGGCGAGGTCTGGCGTTAGGTGCCACCACGGCGGCAGCGGTGGGTGCGGTCGCGCCGTCGGTTAAACAATCGATGACCTTTCAGGACAACCTGGTCGATATGGGGATCACCGCCGGTTACGACGGTGCCACCCAGGCGGCAATGGGTAACGATATCCGCGCCTGGAGCCAGCAATACAACCAGACCCAGTCCGATTTACAGGCCGCCACCAGTGCGCTTATTGGCAATAACATTGACAGCCTGGACGATATTCGCGCCTACCTGCCACACATCGCCCGAGGCGCAACCGCCACCCGCACCTCCGCTGAACTGTGGGCGCAGGCGGCGGTGACCACCCAGCAGTCGCTGGGCATTGCCGCGAAAGATTTTGCCGCGGTACAGAACATCATGGCGCAAGGGGGTAAGGCCGGGTCATTTGAAATCGCTGACCAGGTGAAGTGGTTGCCCGAGCTGGCCCCAAAGATGAAAGGCATTGCTGAGGGTAAAGAGGCGGTGGCGGAGCTGGTCTCTGCCTTGCAGATAGCCAGGATGGGGGCAGGCACCTCCGATGAAGCAGCCAATAATCTCAAAAACTTTCTCGAAAAGGTGTTTGCCCTGGAAACCCAAAACGCTTTGCGGATGTCGGTATCGATATTGAAAAGTCCTTAATGCAACAAAAGTGCACGGGATTTCGCCGATTGAAGGGATGATGAATACCCTGCAAAGCTATCTGGCACAAAAGAGTCCCGAGGCGCTGGCACAATTTAAATCAGCGATGGCGCTGCAGGACGATACCGCGCGCGATAAGGCGTTACTGGCCCTGCAGCAGAACTTTGGCTTAGGTGAACTGTTTGCCGATATGCAGGTAATGGCCTTTGTGCGTCCGATGCTCGCGAATATGGACAAGTACCGGCAAATGCGCGCAGACGATTTACAGGCAGCCGATAAAAATGTGCTGCTGGGCGACTATAAAAAACGGCTGGCCTCACCGATTGAGCAGATGAAAAAGTTAGGCATTGCCAGTCAAGAGCTGTCACTGAGTATCGGTGAATCACTCTCCCCGCCGTACTGTCGTTAACGCAAACGGTTCTGCCTTATCTGAATGCCGCCAGTGGTTGGGTCAAAACCCACCCTCAACTGGTCAGCGGTATCGCCAAAACCGTGGGGGCGCTCCTGTTGTTTAAGGGGGGATTGTTGGCCACAAGGTTGGCGTTCAATCTGCTGGGTTCGCCGATACGCCTGCTGTGGGGTGGGTTTACCCGGCTGCGTACCGGCTGGCTGTTACTCCAGAGTGCTTTCGGCATGGGTGGGCGCTTAAGCCGACTCGCAGGCAGCGTAGGACGATTAGGTAAGGTGTTGGCCGGTGGGCTGGTGACGGGCCTGCGCCTGGCTGGTCATGCCCTGCTGTGGTTGGGGCGAGCACTGATGTTTAACCCTATCGGCCTGACTATCACCGCGATTGCCGCCGGCGCTTACCTGATTTACCACTACTGGACGCCGATAAGCGCTTTCTTCAGGCCCGCTGGGCCGAGGTGAAACAGGCGTTTTCCGGCGGTATTGCTGATGTGGGTGCACTTATCCTTAACGGGTCGCCGCTGGGGCTGCTCTATAAAGCCTTCGCCGGGGTGATGGGCTATTTCAACATTGAACTGCCTGCCCATTTTACCGATGCGGGTCGCCAGCTGATTGAGGGTTTGGTCAATGGCATCAAAAGTCGGTTAACCGCCGCCAAAGAGACGATTGTCAATTTTGGGGACAGTGTTTCAGGCTGGTTTAAGGAGACATTGGGCATACACAGTCCCTCACGGGTCTTTGCCGGATTGGGGGACAATATTGTGCAGGGGGCGGTGGTGGGCATTACCCGTACCACGCCCGCGTTAGAACGCGCCGTTGGCGGCCTGATGCCGCTGATGCAACCGCCCTCCCCGCGTGTGCCCCACTGGCCTGATACCCCAATCCCCCCTGCCGGTCAGGGGAAGGCATTTTCAGGCATACAGATCACCTTTGCCCCACAGATTGTGATAAACGGTCAGTCCCAGGCGGCCCCAGCGGCGTTACGCGAAGCCCTGGCTATCAGTGTGCGTGAGCTAGAAAAACGCCTGGCGCAGCTGATGCACCAACAACAACGGAGGGACTTTTACTGATGCTGGCGATCCTGGGTGAGATTGAAGTGCAGCTACAGACCGGCTTTACCGCACTGGAAGCGACCCTCGGCGGTGAGTTTGCCGAACAGGCGCGCATTGGCCGTAAGCCCGGCCTGCAGTGGGTCGGCGATAAAGGGGATGAATATCGCCTCAGCGTGCGATTTCATCAGCAGTACTGTCAACCGACCGCGCAATGGCAACGGCTACAGGCCGCCTGTCGTGCCCATCAGGCACTGGCATTTGTGCTCGGCAATGGCGAGTACCTGGGGCATTTTGTGATCAGCACGCTTACCGGTCGCACGCTGTTAGCCCATGCCGACGGTATCGCCCAATGCCTGGAGGTCGATATCAGTCTGCGTGAATTTACCGGCGATCTGCGCCAGCCGCTTAGCCGCCGGCGATGGCCACCACACTGAACAGAAAAGCCGCCGGGCTAACACCGGCGATCGGCAGCGGTACACCGCTATCGCGGGCGATGGGTCTGGCCCGTCAGGCGCAGTCGGCACTGGCTACGGCCTCACAGGCGATCCGGGTGGCGCGCCAGATGAAAACGGATCCGGTCGCGGCGTTAACGCGCGTCCCTGGGGTCATTACTAGCTTAGGTGAGGTGGCCACCCCGTTGATACAGGCGCAGCCGTTGTTGGCCGGCCTGGAAGCCCATTTTCCTGCGGCCAGTCACCTGACCCGTGCGGCGGGCAAGGTGGCGACCACGGCCAGCCAGGCGAAAAACACGCTCAGTACTCTGACCCCCGGTACCGGCCAGGCACTGCCCGGTGCACTGGATACGGTGGCCGGTCAGGTGGGCGGTGCCCTCAGTACCTGGAACGACGTCGCCCCGGTGCTGAGCCGTCTGACGAGCCATCTGGTGACGCGTCACTAAAAAGGAGAACAGGCCGATGTTTGCAAGTCAACATGAAGAAGAACATAAGCCAGGTGTCTGGCAACATATTACCCGTGAGGGCGAGCGCTGGGATACGCTGGCCGCCCACTATTACGGTGACGCATTGGGCTATGTGCGGATCATTGCCGCCAATCCTGATATCCCCATTACACCGGTGTTGCCTGCCGGCATCACCTTGGCTATACCGCTGATTAACGCGCAGGACACCGTGGAGGAGACGCCGCCATGGTTACGTTAACGACACAAAGACAGCAGGCGGTACCGGCCCCGACCTGGACCCTGCATTATGGCCAAAAGGACATCACGCACGATATCACCCCGGACGTGCTCGGGATCCGCTTTACCGATCAGCTCAGTGGCCAGTCTGATGAGCTGACGGTCGAACTGGAAGACAGCGCCGGGCGATGGCGTGGGGCCTGGTATCCGGGTAAAGGCGACACGCTCTCATTGGCGCTCGGCAGGGTCGGCACGCCATTACGTCCCTGTGGCACCTTTTCGATTGATGAAATAGAACTCAGTGGCCCGCCGGATACGGTGTCGCTGCGTGGGTTATCCGCTTCAGTGACCACCGCGCTGCGAACCCGGAGCTACCGGGCGTTTGAGCAGACCAGCCTGGCGGCCATCGCCCGCCGGATTGCCCAAAAACACCACCTGACACTGGAAGGGCAGATTGCGCCGCTGCCCCTTGACCGGGTCACGCAGCAACATGAAACCGACCTGGCTTTTTTGCGCCGACTGGCCGAGGAATACGGCTATATCGTTAAAGTCACGCCGAGCAGGCTGATTTTTTCTGAGCGCGTCAGATTGCGGGAAGCCTTGCCAGTTAACGTCATTACCCCGCAAGCCGTCAGCCATTACAGCCTGCGCGATACGCTTAACCGTATCTACCAGCAGGGCAAGGTGAAATACCAGGACAGCCAGCGCAAACAACTGGTCACGGTCGGTATCAAGGCCGATGGCACGATAGGCGACGTGGCGCGAGAAACGGCTCCTCAAAAACAGGGACGTTCAACCAGCGCCGATACCTTAAGACTGCACAGCCGGGCACGGAGCCGGGAAGAAGCGACTGCCAAGGTGTGTGCGGGGCTGAACCGGCATAATGAATATCAACGGGTGGCGACGGTAGCGCTGGCCGGCAATACGGCGTATCAAGCCGGGTTAACCGTGCGCCTGGCCGATTTTGGTCGCCTGTCCGGGGTGTGGCTGATTACTGAAGTTCGCCATGCCCTATCGCGCCAAAGCGGGTACACCTGTGAACTCACCCTGGGCCAGGGGCCGATGGCGCACACCAACAGGAAAACGACTCGCGCGGATAAGCCTGCGCCCCGACAGGTGATTGGGGTGAAAGCCGATGGCAGCGTGGGGCCGCTGAGTGAAAAAGAGATGACAATCGGAGAAAAGCCACCATGAAAGGACTGCAATTGATGTTCGGTACCATCAGCCAGATTGATGAGCAAAACGTCCGGGTACGGGTACGGCTGCCGACCTGTGATAACCTGCGCACCGCCTGGCTGCCGGTATTGCAACGCAACACCCAGGATAACAAGGATTACGGGCTACCCGATGTGGGTGAACAGGTGAGCCTGCTGCTGGATGCTGACGGCGATGACGGCGTGGTGTTAGGGGCGGTGTATTCCGAGATAGACCGCCCGACAGTGGCGAGCCGCGATAAGCGGCGGGTAGATTTTGCCGATGGGACTTTTGTCGAGTATGACCGCAAAAACCACGCGATGACTATCGGCGGCAATATACAGACCCTGACGCTGACCACCCAGGCCACTGTGCTCATTCAAACGCAAAATGCGACGGTGAAGGCAAGTCACACCCTGTTACTGGATGCACCCGATACGGTCGCGACGGGCAACCTGACGGTACAAAAGCAACTGACTTACCAGGGCGGCATGAGCGGTTCGGGCGGCAGTGGCGCGACAGCCATCATTGACGGCACGCTCCAGGCCAGCGGCGATATCCAGGCAGGTCGGGTGTCGCTGCAACAGCATCAACACAGCAACGGGCATGACGGTAAACCCACCGGCAAGCCGTTATAAGCGAGGGAGGAACGCGTTTGATGAACACAATGACCGTCCTCAGCGCCGTAGATTGGCAACCCGCGCTGCACGTATCGGGTGAACGGGTCAGTGGCGTCGAGGATATTCAGCAGTGCCTGCGACTGATTTTAGGCACCCCAAAAGGCAGCGACCCGCATCGACCGGATTTTGGCAGTGATCTGCATCGTTATCTGGATATGCCCACTGAGCGCGCCTTGCCGCATGTGGTACGGGAAACGGTGGAGGCCATCAAACGCTGGGAGCCCCGATGCGAATTACATCAGGTGCGGCTTAATGCGCAGGGTGAGCGGGTGAATCTCCTGCTGCGCTGGCGACTGCCGGGCAGTCAGGTCAACGCACAAACGGAGGTGGCATGGCGTTAACCCTTGAGAAACCGCAGTTTGTGAACGCAGACGCCCAAGCCATTACCCGCGAGATGATTGCGGCCTATGAAGCGGCCAGCGGTAAAACCCTGTGGCCGGCGCAGGCGGAGCGGCTATTGATTGACCTGTTCGCCTACCGGGAAACCCTGGTGCGCAGTGCCATTCAATCCGCCGCCGAACAAAACCTGGTGGCCTTTGCCCGTGCGCCAATGCTGGACTATCTGGCCGAGCTGGTCGGCGTTTACCGTTTACCGGCTCAACCGGCACGCACCACGGTGCAATTTTCACTGGCGGTCGCACCCTCGCTGACGATACCGATACCGGCCGGTACACGGCTCAGCGCCACGGACAGCCTGCTATTTACCACCGACAGCGAAGTCAGGCTGACGCCAACGGCATCCCGGGTGACGGTGAGTGCGACCTGCAGCGAGGCAGGGATACAGGGTAACGGCTGGCAACCGGCGCAAATCAGCACCCTGATGGAGGCCATCGATGACGGGGATATTCAGGTCACTAATACCACGCCAAGCGAAGGCGGCTCAGACGTTGAAGACGATGAGCATCTACGCAACCGTATCCGTCTGGCTCCGGCGTCCTTCAGCACCGCTGGTTCACGTGAAGCCTACCGCTTTCATGCCATGAGTGCCCATCCGGGGATTTGTGATGTGGCAGTGACCCGCCCGAAACCCGGCACGGTCAACCTGTATCCGCTGCTGACCAGCGGGCTGCCGGACAAGACGGTGCTCAGCCTGGTGACGGCCCTGTGCTCGGAAGAGCGGGTGCGCCCGCTGAATGATACAGTGCAGGTGCTGGCCCCTGAAAAGGTTGACTATACCATTACCGCACAGCTGACCTGTTATGCCAGCCAGCCAGGCGAGCCGGTACTGAAACAGGCGTGGCAGGCCGCTGAGCAGTATGTGGCCCGCCAGGCTAAACAGCTGGGGCGGGATATTGTGCCCAGCCAGATTATCGCTGCCTTGTCAGTGCCGGGCGTTTACCGGGTGCAGCTCACGAGTTTCACTACCCTTGAGTCGACGGTACTGTCGGCACAGCAATGGGCGCATTGTAGCGACATTCAGTTGACCCTGGGCACGGAGAGCGGCGATGACCGATAACAGCCTGTTACCGCCGCTGCTGGCGGCAGAGAAACATTTTCAGGGGCTGGCGGCACAGGCGGCGCGGTTGCAGCAGATTGACCTGACGCCGCTGCTGGTTTATCTGCTGGACATGACCGAGGCGTCGGCCTTGCCCTGGCTGGCAGAGCAGCTGGCGTTAACCGGGGTTAATGGCTGGCATTTAGCCGAATCGGATGATGCCCGCCGTGCGATGCTGAAATCGGCCATCACGCTGCATCGCTATAAGGGCACCCCCTGGTCGATTCGCGCCATGATACGGGCGCTGGGATTTGGGGAGGTGACGATAACCGAAGGGGGAGCGGCCCTTAAACCGGAACAGGCCACCGCGTATCCCGATGGCGAGACGCACTGGGCGCTATATCGGGTGGTACTCAATACGTTGATCACCAATGACCAGGCGGCCAGATTACGCGAGACGCTCGCGGCCTTTGCGCCGGCGCGGAGCGAACTGGTGGCGCTGGATTATACGGCGGTTCCGTTGCGCTATAACAATCAAACGACCTACCACGGGCGCTATAATCATGGCAGCAGTTAAGGGTATGCAAAAATACTTAATGAATAGACAAAAACAGACTACACTATGACTAACAATCCGCCCACGAGGGGATCCAGCCCGATGGAGAACGATGACATGAGTTATTTAAAAGAAACGGCTGCCTGGGAGGACGGTATCTACCAGATAGAGACCTCCGACCCGGTATTGGGTGGGCCAGACGGTATCACCAACCGACCTACGCGTGAACTGGCGAATCGTACCGCCTGGTTAAAGCAGCAATTAAAAGCGGCCGAAGCGGCGTTAACGGCGCATACGCGCTCCCGAAATCACCCGGATGCCAGCGTAAGTGAAAAAGGTTTTGTCAAGCTCAGCAATGCCAATCAGAGCAGCAGTGAAACGGAAGCCGCAACCCCTAAAGCGGTGAAAATTGTCAATGATAGACTTAATGCGGTGGTCGACCATGCGCCTTCCGATTTAGATACGCTGAACAAGCTGGCGCAAGCGATTAGCAATAACCCCAAATTTGCTGAAAACGTCATGCAACTGTTGAGTCAGAAACTGGCAAAAAATGACAACGGCGCTGACATCCCAGACAAAAATAAATTTTTAGAAAACCTTGGTTTGTTAGAAACAGTAAATCTGGCTAAAAATGCAACACCTAGTCAGCGTAAAATTAACGGCAAAACCCTGATTCAGGATGTAAAATTAACCGCCACCGATGTTCATGCTGTTACGCCAGAAGTATTGCGTGTCGAAATCCCTGTCGGCGTTCCTCTGCCTTGGCCTACTGAAACGCCTCCGTCAGGTTGGCGTATATGCAATGGTGAGAGCTTTAATAAGAAAGAATACCCACTGTTGGCACTCGCTTATCCATCAGGGAAACTCCCTGATTTACGTGGCGAATTTATTCGGGGCTGGGATGCAGGACGAAAAGTGGATAACGGACGCAAAATATTAAGCGTACAAGGTGATACCCTTCAAAATTTCACTGGAAACATAACCGGCATTCAGTTTGTCGGTCAATCATCAGCCAGTGGGATTTTCAAAATGGGAAGAAGAATGGCCAGTAGTAGCATTACTGGAGGAACCAGCGGCGTATTCGCTGTTGATTGCTCAGCCAGTTTTCAGTCTGGTTTGAGAACCGCTTCAGAAACAAGGCCGCGAAATGTCGCGTTTAACTACATTGTCAGGGCAGCATAAAGTTTTTATCTTTTCGGAGCTTCCGGCCGCACAATATCTGGCGTGGTGCCGATATCGACACGGTTTAGCAGTGTGCCGGATATTCACTCGCCAAATCCTCTTTCAGAAACCAATCGCTAGAACGACGCTTTCAAGACCGTTATCTATCGTCACCCTGACGGTCGCGTTATCGACCAGATGGGCTGACTGGGACTGATTATCGCCCCAAGCGTTAATCGCAGTATCAACATAGCCGATACAGAGCAATCCTGCTTTGAGAAACTTCATGGGCAGCGGGAAATCATAGGTCCCTGCCCCTCTGTCTTTTCCATATCTCGCCCACTGGATAATCACCCCCGTGTCCCCGCATTTCCACCATCCGTTGACCTCGCGCTTTGCCGTATTCGATTGACCGTAGGTCCCTTTGGGCTGGAAGGTATTTTTCAGGTAAACATCCAGCCACTGATTTCCCCATTTGCTGCCGACAACATTGCCGTCAGCGGCCATTCTTCCCGCTCCTGCATACACGGAAGAAGGTGCACAAAAACCGCCATCTTTATGGAAAACGTACTCACCACCACCGTCAATACCGTTATTGATGTGTATTCCATCACCGCCCTTATCTTTCCAGATATAGGCGCGCACTTTGCCATCAGCATTCGCGAGAATAAAATGCTTGCGGTTATCCCCTTCAGTCCGATTTGGGTACCCTGTGACATAATGTCGCCCTTGACGGTGCCGCCAGTACGTTTGTCCAGCGTATTTTTTGCACAATCTACCGTTTCCAACAAACCAAGGTTTTATTGAATCTGGAATTTAGCTAATATTTTGCCCAAAACCAGCGATGACAAGGCTTTCAGAGGGAGGATAAGGTCCTAAAATGGCAAAAATAGGCTATATGAGGGTGTCAAAAAATGACCAAAACACCGATTTACAGCGAAAATCGCTCATTTGTACAAATTGTGAGCAGATTTTTGAGGATAAAATCAGCGGAAAAACAGACCAGAGACCCGGATTAAAACGCGCGCTAAATGCACTGAAATCGGGTGACACCTTAGTCGTCTGGAAGCTGGATAGACTGGGTCGCAGCATTAAACATTTGATTACTTTAATATCCAAACTGGAAGATGAAGGTATTCATTTTCATAGTTTGACGGATTCTATCGACACTGCTTCGTCAGCAGGTCGTTTTTTCTTTCATGTGATGAGTGCGTTGGCGCAAATGGAGCCGAGAGCTGATTGTTAAACGTACTCAGGCAGGTTTGGCCGCAGCGAGAAGCAGAGGACGTATCGGCGGTAGACCTTGCTCATTATCTTCTGCACAGCAAGAGCAGGCTAAAAAATTACTTGAGTTCGGTCAGAGTAGAAAACAGCTGGCATTACTGTACGGAGTTTCATTAGCGAGCATTTACAAATATTGTCCAGCGAATCAAAACGTTTGAACAGGCCAAGACGGCTCTGATGAAACATAACAATTTAGTTACGTTACACTCAACGGAAACAGATATAGCCGGCGATTTACGATTTATCACAGATTTCAGTTTCAAATATAGCATTCGGTATCACCATAGTCTATTTTTAAAAATGATAGAATATATTGAATCAATAAATCTGAGTCACGACCACAAATGGGATGGATAATGAACCAAACATGCAATAAACTGAAATTCGCTTACTGGGTTCCTAATGTGTCAGGGGGACTTGTTATCAGTAATATCGAACAGCGAACTAGCTGGGATATCAATTACAATCTCAAGTTAGCACAGATCGCAGAAGCCAACGGCTTTGATTATGCGCTGAGCCAGATCCGCTTCACCTCTAGTTACGGTGCAGACAACCAGCATGAATCGGTATCATTCAGTCATGCACTGCTGGCGGGAACAACCAAACTGAAGGTTATCGCCGCACTCTTGCCCGGGCCATGGAATCCAGCCATAGCCGCTAAGCAGATCGCCACGATCAGTCACCTGACTAATGGTCGTGTTGCAGTGAATATTGTCAGTGGTTGGTTCCGTGATGAGTTTGCCGCTATCGGTGAACTTTGGCTCGATCATGACGAGCGTTATCGTCGTTCGGAGGAGTTTATACTAGCCATACGTGGTATCTGGACAGAAGATAGCTTTACGTTCAAAGGTAACTTTTATCGTTTCAACGAATATTCGATGAAACCAAAGCCGGTGGATCCGCAACCAGAAATCTTTCAGGGCGGTTCATCGCGTGCGGCGCGTGACATGGCTGCCCGTGTCTCTGATTGGTACTTTACCAATGGTAACACTCCGGCGGAGATCAGAAAGCAGGTCAATGATATCCGCGCCAAGGCCGTGACCAACGGACATTCCGTCAAGATTGGGGTGAATGCTTTTGCCATTGCCCGCCAGACTGAAGAAGAGGCGAAAGCGGTTCTTGACGAAATTGTCGCTAAGGCTAATCCCGAAGCTGTGCAGGGCTTTGCCGATCAGGTGAAAAATGCAGGGAAGGCTTCACCCGAAGGAAAGGGAAACTGGGCAAAATCATCCTTTGAAGACCTCGTTCAATACAATGATGGATTTCGTAGTAATCTGATCGGAACGCCGGTGCAGATCGCCGAACGAATTATTGCGTTAAAAGATGCCGGTGCAGATCTCATCCTACTCGGCTTTCTGCATTTTCAGGAAGAGGTAGAATTCTTTGGTAAACACATCATTCCTCTAGTACGTGAACTGGAAGCCAAGCGTGACGTAGAACGTAGTCCTTAATAGGCCTTATCCAAGTAGGTCAAAGTAGCTCTGATGAAAAATAAAAGTGTAATTCCGTTGCACTGACGGAAACAAAAGTAGCTCACCATTTATCGCACATTTTGGCTTCAAATATCGCACGCGGCATCATCTTGGTCGGTTAATAACCGCTGGTTAGAAAATGCTAATAAACTATGATGATATTGTAATAATTCACTTAATCTTGCCGTGTTATTTTCATTATAAGCATATAATAATGATAATTTTTTCTCTAATCGATTACTTTTTTCATAATAAAAAGCATGCGATATCGGATTTATGGTTATATCAAAAGTTGGAATCGATTTTTTATCAATTCTATTCGCTAAACTTATTATATTACTTAAATAGTGGTTATGCCATTGTTGACTTTTAACTAATGCCTGCTTTAAAGTTAACTTACTGAGGCTACTGCGTCTATCTATACTAGCTAGTTCCATTAACGATATTTTTAAATTTTCTAATGATGTATTATCCTGAATTAACATCATTATTTTTGCCATATTTATCGTTCCATTTGGGTAGAAAAATAATTGTGATAATAAATAATTTGAATAACTACTTAAATAATGAATAATCTGAGGTCGATAAGCAATATTCTCTAATAATATTTTAATATCGTAAGCTTGCTGTTGTATCGTCGGCAACTGATTATTCAAAAATAAATTACGCCATTCGATTAAGGCATTAATACCAATATATTTATTTTGTTCGAAATAACTATTTACTTTTCTGTTTATAATAGGATCATATTTAATCTGATTTATTTTATTAATATCTAATTGATCATTTTCATCCATTAAATAACCTTGTAAATGATAACCATATTTATGGCTATTTGTATTCAAATCTATTTTATTTGTGACAATGTCCATTAATAAATATTGTTCAATAGGTATATGATTAAAATAAAGCTGCTTAGTATCAATATTATAATCAAATCGACTTAATTTTTGCGGGTTGTGTGTTAATACATTATATTGATGCAATTCATCCGACGATAATGACAGTAAGCTACTACTTTCATTTTGGTAGGTGGTTACTGTACTATTTATCGCTCTTCTTGCCAAATTGATTACAGTTTCACTTGCCATACCACTTGGATCATAAGGGTTAGCCAATTTACCTAGCCCTTGTTGAGAGAAAAAACAGACTTCTACCGGAATATTTAAACCCAAAAATAGCTTTATTTCGCCAAGAACATCAACTAATTTGGCTGATAATAGCCCTTCAAATAAAGATTGCTCATCGTAGTTAACAATATCACCTAATAAGATCCATTTTTTAATTTCAGTATTATTGAGTTTATTTAATTCACCATATTCTATAATCGCTGTATTTGAATATTTATCAACCTGAAAAATGAACGTATTTTTTGGTAACTGTTTAGCTAATAGTTCAGCTTGCTGACGAAATATTTTATCACCAGAAAAACGAAATATTATTTGTGCGCCATTTTCATTTAATATTTGTGATGATCCGGCTGTTATATTAGCAGTATTAATTTTTGACCATAAAGGGACATTGTAAATATTTTTTTTATGTAAATTATCAATTAATACACCAATATCGTAATTATTGCTTATTCTTTCATCGCTGGTAAAATTATCAATAAAAATTTGATAAGCTTCACCATCGTAAGCAACCGTTTTAAGCAAATCTAAATCCAGCTCGCCATTAGGGTAATAAAAATATTGATTAAGGTAGTCACGATAACGATTTACTGCCTTTGGTAAAGAAATATCAGCTAAATTTATTTCCCGTAAAAGAGATAATATTAAAGCTTCTCCATTAATCATTATTTCACCACTAGCACTATCTTTTATATATCGATTCTTATAATATTTAGCCGGCTGTTTATGTTGTTCACCATCCAAATAAACTTGTTTACGGCCACTGTCATTAATGTATAAATCTTTGGTATAGGCCACTACAGTTGCGCTAAAACCTTTGTGCCAAAATTGCTGACTGATATTTAAAGCAAAATTATCCAATAAATTATCCTTGCCTAGTTTACAACCTAACAAAACAATTTTTTCTGGTTCATTGCTAACTAATAACGTTTCTTTTAATTTTTTTAATTTATCAACAATGTCATAAGCATTCTTATTAGCAAACAGTCGTTGGTTGCTCTGCTTATCTAAACGGCCATGGCCGACGAGTAGCCAACGCGTTTTTTTGCCAGCCACTTTATCCATATCACCATAGATAACTCGATACTGATCAGTTGCCAAATCATATTGTATCAGCACCGTATTAGTCGGATGTTTACCAATTAAATTTACCACCGCTTGATTAACAATTTCTTCATCTTCCAACTGGATAATAATGTTATACGAGTCATTAGAACCATCTAACTGTGACTTAGTTAATTCTGTTTGCTTTTGCTGAGAAATCAGTTCTGGACTAATTTTCGGGTTCCACCACTGTTCAAGCGGTTCAAGTTCTTTATCACCTAAAACTTTATTATTATATAATTCAAATAATTTTACAGGTAATTGCTCGCAAGGAAAATTAGCAATAGGAACAGTGAGATAAAACTCTAATAATTCTCTGCTATTTGGTAAATAATAAATAATATCACTTATATTAGTAATTTTTCGTATCTCATAATTTTGATTATTGATACGTATATGAATATTATTCTCTGATAATTGCAGAATATTTTCATATTGATTGGTAAATAATGCTAATATTTCATCTGCTTCCAATGTATCTACCACAATATTAATATTTTTTAGTTGATTTTTTTCACTAATTAATTCGATCGTTGTGGTTCTATTATTATCATTAAATTGTTTGAAAATTATCTTTACTTTATTATCCAAAATAAAATTATCCCTGCTTTCACAAAGAATTTTATTTGTTGTAATATTAACTAAATTTTCATCTATTACTGGTAAAATGACATGCTCTGTTATTAAATCATCATATTCCATTTCAGAAATAAATACATTAACTGTATCATTTTGGAAACCAGGAAATCTATAAATGTCATCTCTTATTTTTACAATATAATTTAAAAATTGGATGAAAATATATTTATTATCCGTTTGTATAACACCATAATTGGGATCAAAAAATGCATAGGTTAATTTTCTAGTTTCCCTATTTTTCTCTATCACAATCGCCATCATGTGATCTTCTGAGCAAAATTCAAAATATTTATTTTTATCTATATCTTCAATATCTATACTTGTTTTAATAAATTCATCAAAATTAATCTCATTTAAAATGTATTTTTGGCTATTATTAATAGTCTTTAATCCTCGCTGATTGTAATAATTAATATATTTTTCAAGATATTTTTTCTTAAGCGCGATAAGGGCATTATTAGCAAAAAATTTAACTTCTTCGGTAGTATAACTTTCATTATCTACCTGGAGTGCTGTTTCAAGAAAAAATTCTTTAAACCAAAATCTATCTTTATATAAAATTTGAACATTATTTTCATATTCACTCACTCTTTCAATATAATTAGCTAATGTTTCCGTAGATTCTTTTTTCGGCCAATACCAATAGGCTGGTTCATAACTAGCAATATCTAACATATCAAATGATGCCCGTTGTCGATTTGCTAAATCAATTAATAAACGATTAATTTTTTCTTGGGCATGAAGTTTTTTCGCTTGTAAGTTGGCCTTCAAATAAGGGGAAGTATGAGAATATATCTCTTCATCTAAGATTTTTGTCAAAACTTTGATACTCTCCAAATAATGTTTACCTTGTTCTAACCTCCCTTGACGTACATGCGTTAAATATTCAGCACTAAGTGCTGCACATAATCCGGTGATCCCTTCAGTAATATTGCTATCATTAGTAGCAACAAATTTATTAAAAATAAATAATAGTTTATCTTCAAATTCATTATAAATATAATCATCTTGCGAAAAACTAATATCAAAAAAATACTTCATAATATTTGGCATAATAAATCACCTTATATATCATTATTTTTTATTTAAATTTTAGGCGTTATTAATAACAAACTCTTGGCTAAAATAAAAGCGAATAATCATTTGTTATCAACTATAAAAATTTGGTGGGAAATTATGTCTATATATAAAATAGCGTTAATTAAATAATATATTCTTCATGCTGTTATTTTTATAATAGCAATCATTTTAAATATGATAAATTATATTTTTTAAGTAAAGAAATGACGTTATTAGAATATAAGATTTAATAGTAAAATGATTTAATTTTGGTTAGATGACATGACAAATCTTTAAATTTATGATTTTGTTTTTCATCCCAAATTATAGGATAATAATGTTTTAAAATATTAGCGCTTATTTGGCTATCAATAAGTTCATCATGGCGAGATAATATTAGCATACAGTTATGTTTGTTCTTTTGGCGAAAATTATCCACACATTTGGTCATGATGTCTAAATACTCTTCCGGTCGGGTAATTTTTCCTATCATATTTTCATAAGGAAATAAATTGGGGTTAATCATCAATTGTTTTATATTACACAAAAATCCTATCCGTTCAGCCCAAAAACCACCTAAGCCAACACCACAAATTAAAATTGGTGTTTGATTAATACTTTGAATATTTTTATCGACTTCTTTAAGTAAGTGTTGCATATCATGCCGTGGATATAGTGTACTGTAACTGATAAGACGCACATCCGGATCAATAAATTGTAATTGCATGATTTTTTCATGATTTCCAGGACTATCTGAATCAAAGCCATGTAAATAAATAATCATAATTGCCTCTGCCATTTTTCACTCAAGGACGTTAATGCTAGATTCGCCGCTTGCCAGCGTGATGTTTTTTGTAATTCAACTAAAGAGTATTGCTGCGCATGATGATAAAGCTCTACCGTTTGGTTATATTTTGCGTTTGGTAAACTATCTAATACACTAATCGCCCCCATACGATTATTGCAAATAAGCAGCCTATCACAGCCGGCATTAAGTGCTGCCTGTGCCCGTTCAGGATATCCTCCCATCATCGCTGCTCCCTCCATCGAAAGATCATCAGAAAATATTGTCCCGCTAAATCCTAGCTGTTGGCGCAAAACTGACTTCAACCAATAAGCCGAAGCACTCGCCGGTCGTTCGTCAATTTGAGTATAGATGATATGAGCTGGCATAATGCCATCAAGTAAACGACGTTGAATAAAATAACTAAAGATTTTCATATCATGTGCGCGGATAATGGTTAACGAGCGATCATCAATCGGTGTTTCTTTATGTGAATCACTACTAACTGCACCATGGCCGGGAAAATGTTTACCTGTTGTTTTCATTCCCGCCGTATGCATGCCTTTAATAAAACGCTCAGCCATAATAACAGCCGTATCTAGTTGTTGATGAAAAGAGCGATCACCGATAGCTATACAATTATGTCCAATATCAAGTACAGGGCTGAAACTAATATCAATATCCATCGCGATCATTTCTGCTGCCATCAACCAACCAGCTTCTTCCGCTAGATTAGCCGCCGTATACTGATCATTAAGCATGGCAAAAGATTGGGCCGCAGGTAGCGCAGTAAATCCGTCTCGAAATCGCTGCACACGGCCACCTTCTTGATCCACAGCAATAATTAAACGGTTATCTGTCGCATTGCGAATTTGGCGGACTAGCTCTCTGAGTTGCTCAGGATCATGATAATTGCGCGTAAAGAGAATAATACCGCCAACCAGCGGATGCTGTAGAATTTCACGTTCTTCAGCATCTAATTCAAATCCCTGTAGATCTAATATAATTAGCCCCATAAATTATCCTCTTAATACATTTTTTGAATTACTATTTATTATCAGATCAAACCAAACCATATTCTAATAGGCTGAGCCAGCGCTATGTATTGTGGATCTTTTGTCTGCATCCATCGGACTTCATACCACATCATTCTCATATAATTAACCCAAGGCTGCCATAACAGCACTTTCTGGTTTAATTTATAAAAATCATTATAAGCATGCAATTGCTGACAATAGTGTTGCAAAAACTGACTTTGTACATTTTCTTCCCAACTATTTGTCGCGAATAACGTTGCCAGAGCAAATGCCAAATCACAATCAGCGGCATACTCCCAATCCAAAAGTCTCAAAGTTCCGTTATCAGTCAATAAAACGTTTCCACTATGAATATCAAGATGGGCAAGTACTTTTTTACTGGTTTTAGGTTGGCAGGCATGTTGAAAAAAATGATGTAAATTTAACCAATTAGCTGATAGTCTGCGCCGATCAATTTGATACCAGTAACTGGCTAAATGTTGTTTCAGATGCAGTGAATAACCAGATAATGGAGATGAATGTAATGATGCGAGTATCCGACTTAATGGTTGATATAATTCCAGTAAAGAATATGCGGTATCAATAACGGCCTTACCTTCCATCCATTCTAATAGTAACCAGTCATTATCACCTCCCAGTACCTTCGGAGCAGCAACAAATTGAGTAAGCTGGTGTAATATTTTACGCTCTTTTTGCCGGTTAATACCTAATAAACGCTGATCTTTTCCGGCAAAACGCGCAATCAATTTAATATTGGCAGTTGCTTCAGCGTAAAAACTTCCACCGCTCGCTCCTGATAACGCCTTAATTCGCCACTTATCACTAGTTATTGCTGGATATTTTTGTAATAACAAGTTAATAAGTGTTTTCTTTTTATTCAATGCGATTTGATCCCGACCAGAGGATCTCACCCGTTTGTGCTGCCATTAGCTGCATTTCAATTTCACTTTGCTGTTGATTGCCCGAAATGACCGAATAAAGCACATAGTCAGCTTGCACATAACGCGCAAGGCCGATAGCCTTACTCCGCGTAACTAAACTGTCTTCCTGAGATAAGCCCAGTGCTTTACGTGCATTTGCCACCACATCTTGTGGAACTAATTTGAATACATTTTGGTTATTAACCGCCTCAATAATCGCATCGGTTGCTTGCATTGATTGAATTGACATATTGGTATTATTTTTTATTGAATCAATTAATAACACCTTGCCTGACTCAACCCCTTGAGCTTGTACCAATTGATGGGCTAAAGGAATCACGGCTGTTAACCAATCTACTGTTTTTACCTTTGGTAGCTGCGGTACAGTATCTGGAGACGTTGGTGTTGTTGGTTGTTCGGTAGGCTCAGTCGGTTCGATTGTAATAACAGGTGCTGGTTTTTTACTCGTTATCGATGAACAACCAACTAATATGAATGTCACAACCATAAGTTGAAAAATACGTCTCATTTACTCTTCTCCTGTGTACCTTTAATTGCAAGGTAAACTGAATAACAAAGCCTGCGCCAAAATACCAATTTAAATTGCTTTATAATTAAATATTAACCAAAAAATTACTTTTGTCTTTCTAATAACAAATCAACAAAATAACGGTACAAAATTTATCTATCTATCTTTTTTGTTAATAACGGCCCTAAAGGATGACCTCCCACTAAATGCATATGAATATGGAAAACTTCCTGGCCGGAATGTTGGTTACAATTCATAATTAAACGGTAACCATCATCAGCAATGTTTTCCTGCTTAGCAATCTTTGCCGCAACCGTAATCATGTGGCCTAACGTTTGTTCATGCTCAGGTTTTACATCATTGATAGTGGCGATCAAAATATTAGGAATAATTAAAATATGGACCGGAGCCTGTGGTTCAATATCCCTAAACGCCGTCACTAAATCATCTTGATAAACAATATCAGCGGGGATTTCGCGGCGAATAATTTTACTAAAAATCGTTTCTGCTGCCATAATTTCATCCTTTAAATTTTTATGAAGATGCAAGTTTCTTAATCACGTTTAATGGTTAAATGAAAAAGATCACAAAAATTTTGTGTAGTAGCTCGCGCAATTTCTTCAATATCTATACCTTTCAATTGGGCTAAAAACTGTGCTACATCTCTTACATAAGCGGGTTGATTTTCTTGGCAGCGATGGGGAACAGGCGCCAGGTAAGGAGCATCAGTTTCAATTAAAATACGATCTAAAGGCACCATACGCGCAGCCTGGCGGATCTGTTCGGCATTACGAAATGTCACTATACCGGAAAATGAGATATAAAGCCCTAAATCTAATAATGTTTTAGCCATCGGCTCATCTTCCGTGAAACAGTGTAAAACCCCACCGCAATTACCCACCTGTTCTTCTTTCAATATCGCTAATGTGTCTTGCTGGGCTGCTCGTGTATGGACAATAACAGGTTTTTTTAATTGACAACCTATACGAATATGTTGACGAAAAGATGTTTGTTGCAATTTAGCATTTTCACTTTGGTAGTGATAATCCAAACCGGTTTCACCTAACGCAACAACTTCATCGCCTGACGCTAAACGTGCCAGTTCATCAAAATCATTACCTTGATTGAGATCAAGCGGATGTATGCCACAAGAAAAGGCCACATTGTCACGCTGACCAATCTGTTTTTTCATGTTAATAAAGCCTGGCAGGGTTGTTGCAACAGCCAAAATATATTTTACCTCATTAGCCGCTGCTTTTACGATAACATCATCGATATCTTTATGTTTATTCTTATAATCTAAACAATCGAGATGACAGTGTGAATCCACTAAAAACATAATAAACTCTTTTAATTATGGTGATGAAGGGTGTTTTGCCAGTTGATTAACTGAGATGTCAATCGTAGTTCCTGATTCAATCCCATCACTGACATTAATTGATGGCGACAATTTTGCCATTCAGTAGCGCTCTTCAATAAGATGTCTACAGAGTTGATGCCAGCCAATTTAGTAATTAATGATGACTGATCTTGATTGACACAATAATTACCTGCTTGCTGTTGATATTTTACTGCATCCAACAATAGGCTTATCAGCCAACTGATCCGACAGGCAGCGTCTGGCTGATCCAATTCAGGTAACCAGTTTAAAAGTGTCTTTGTTGATAAATGCTGCATTAATGATTGGCAAAATTGCTTTCTTTTCAGCCAATTATCCGGTTGTAACAGTGTTAAAGCGGCAAGAGGCGCACCTGCATTCAGATTTATTGCCGTTTCAATATCAACTTGCGCTAACGATATTTTTTGTTTTTGTAACCATGAAATCGCGGTTTTACACTCAGGTACTGAAAGGTAATAATAAAAACATCGACTACGTAACGTGGCTAGCAATGAAGCTGGATCTCGACACTCTAAAAAAAAATAGGTATTGTCTGTCGGCTCTTCTAAAGTTTTCAATAATGCGTTGCTAGCCGCTTCTGTTAGTGCTTCCACCGCAGGAAACCAAATAACTTTCGCACCACCTTGCTGTGCATGGCTAACTAAAAAGTCAGTTAAACAACGAATACTTTCAATACCTATCGTATTTTTACCTTTGTCAGCGGTAATTTTATGCCAGTCAGGATGTGTCCCTGCCAACATCAGTTGACAGCTATGACAGCTATGACAGCTACCACAGCTTTTCATACCCACTGGTTGTTGGCACATCAGCCAGCGGCTAATAGCATAAATGAGTGAATCACTTCCCATTCCAGCATTAGCATGTAATAGCAATGCATGATGTCCTTGCTTGTTCTGATGGAAAGCAATTATCTGTCTATAGGCATGATTTAACCATGGATACCAGTTCATTCTACTTGCCTTGCGCTACCAACCAATTCGACAATGTCTGGCGAATGGTTTTTTGCACCTCTTCTAGTGATTTGTTAGCATCAATTGTGATAATGGTGTCATCTTCCGCAGCTAATTCAAGATAGCGCTGACGGGTTCGTTCAAAAAAGTCCAATGACTCTTTTTCTATCCGATCTAGTTCACCACGATCCCGCGCTCGCTGCAAGCCAAGAGTGGGTTCTATATCAAGATATAGTGTTAGATCAGGTCGAAAATCATCCAATATCGTATTGCGCAATACTTGCATCAATTCGGCAGAAAGCCCACGTCCTCCACCTTGATATGCTTGTGATGAAAGATCATGGCGATCACCAATCACCCACCTTCCCTTTGCAAGAGCAGGCTTGATAACATTTTCAATTAATTGAATACGCGCGGCATAAAGCATTAGTAACTCCGCTTTATCTGTGACTTTTTCCTCGGCAATACCATGTTTAATTAATTGTCGCAATTTTTCTGCTAGCGGCGTTCCTCCCGGCTCACGGGTAAAATCAATCTCAGTTATTCCTACCTTAGCGAGAGTTTCTACAACTGTTTTTATCGCGGTAGTTTTCCCTGCACCTTCGAGACCTTCAATAACTATATAACGACTTTTCATTCATTTTTATCTTTTGTCTGACGATAATGTTTAACGGCCTGATTATGATCATTAATATTGGTAGTAAAAGTATGCCCACCATTACCTGTGGCTACAAAATAAAAATAATCGGTTTCATCAGGATGAGCCGCTGCTTTAATTGAAGCTCTACCTGGCATAGCAATTGGCGAAGGAGGCAACCCAACAATCAAATAAGTGTTATAAGGACTTGGCTTATCTAAGTCACTACGATAAAGCACCCCACGATATTTATCGCCTAAACCATATATAACAGTAGGATCCGTTTGCAACCGCATTTTTTTCTTTAAGCGATTAATAAATACCGATGCCACTTTAGTTCTCTCTATATCAATGCCGGTTTCTTTTTCAATAATTGAAGCCATAATTAACATTTGATATGGCGTTTTATACGGCAAATTTGACTCTCGTCCCTGCCATTCATATTCAACAGCCGTTAACATTCTCTGATGCGCACGCTTCAATATGTCAATATCATTCATTTCTGCGGTATAATAGTAAGTATCTGGATAAAACCATCCCTCTAGTGATTGACCTGGCGGTAACCCTAATTGCTGCGCTAGTTTATCAGCAGACTGATTTTCAATAGTCTGCTTTAAATAAGGCGCTTGATGTAATGCTTTTTTCCAGTCTTCAAAACGAGAGCCTTCAATAAACAGCAAGCTAAATTGCGCTTCTTTACCAGCATAAAACATTGCTAACATTGCCCGCAAAGACATGCCAGGATTTAATCGATAGGTTCCCGCTTTAAATTGCGCCAATTGTGGTTCTAATCTTAGTAACCATTGAAAATTATTCGCCGAATTTATTATTTTCTGCTCTGCTAACAATGATTCTAATCCGGCTCGCCCTGTGCCTGCTGGCAAAGTAAAAATAGTTGTTTCATGAATATTAATCGCTGTATCAGCGTAATTTTGTATCTGACGGTAAAATGTATAAAGAATACAGCCACTCAATATTAATAAAAAAATAATCAACCACAATATTCTTCTTGCATACTTCATTTAACATTCATTTCCTAATATTACACTAAAAAAGTTAATCTAATATTAATCACAAAATTAAGTTAACCTCAAACAATATGGCATAAGAAAATTGAATAATTCACGAGAATAATAGTTCCATACGGGTTGCTTAGGCTGCGTTATAATACGCTTAACCGATAATATGGGCATCAAAGCATTAGTAATGATTACCTCATCGCTCTGTGCCAATATATTAGGATAGTCGCTGATATAGAAAAGTTCATAATCAGTATCAGATAAACTCGCAATAACCTGTTTGCGCATTACACCTTCAACACCAGCGTGATTTAAATTGGGCGTGTAAATTTTTTTTCCTTTCCGTAAAAAAATATTTGCTGCGCAACATCCAATCAATATGCCATTAGTATCCGTCACAATAGCTTCATCAACATTTAATAATTCAATTTGCTGTCTTATTAATATTTGTTCTAATCGATTTAAATGTTTAATGCCAGCCAAATAACAGTTACTATTTACGGGTATTTTACTCAATGCTAAATTAATACCTGTTTGCTGTTGATTTAAATAAATAGCTGGATAATCAGTTAACGAAATAATGACTGTTGCTTTGTTGAGGCCTGCTATGCTATATCCTCGCCCACCTTCACCACGACTAATGATAACTTTAATCACCGCTAAATCCTTTTTATTCAATAGCGCTATTTTATTTATATCAGCAGCCAATTTTTGCCAATCTGGTGTAGGTAAAAGTAGTTGTGTAACCCCTTTTTGTAATCGATAAATGTGGTGTGACAATAAGGCTGGTTGATGTCCAACCACACGAATTGTTGTAAAACAGCCATCACCAAATTGAACAGCTCTATCCATTACCGAAATATTATTTTGCTGTTCACCATTAATCCAACATATCATTGTGTTAACTTCTTAATCAAACTGAATACCTGCTACTTATCGCTACAGTTTATTTGAAATCTATCATTTATATCAATAAAAAAGCCTCAACTTAAGTTAAATTGAGGCCTCTTTATAAGAAAATATCAATTAATTGACTTTACGAAAAATAATCGAACCATTTGTGCCGCCAAAACCAAAAGAATTGCATAATGCATAATGCATAATGCATACTGCATATCTTCAACTTTACGTTTCTTCTCCGGTATAAAATCTAGCCGTCCTGTCTTCACTAATTCGTCTAATTCACTATCGAGATTTTCAAGGTTAATTGTTGGAGGAATAAGTTGATCTCTTAACGACAGAATCGTAAAAATAGATTCAATTGCACCTGCTGCACCTAATAAATGACCGGTCATCGATTTAGTCGAGCTAACCAGTATTTTACTCTGCTCTGGGTAAATTGATGCAACTGCTCGTGCTTCAGCAATATCTCCTGCCGGTGTTGATGTACCATGAGCATTAATGTAACCTATTTTTTCTGCGTTTATACCTGCATCCTGTAACGCATTTCTCATGGCCAGTGCCGCACCTTCCCCATTCTCTGGTGGTGACGTCATATGATAGGCATCACTACTCATACCAAAACCCGCAAATTCAGCATAGATTTTGGCGCCTCGAGCTTTAGCATGCTCATACTCTTCCAGCACCAAAATACCCGCTCCATCGCCTAATACAAAACCATCTCGCTCCTGATCCCAAGGTCGGCTTGCTCGCTCAGGTTCGTCATTACGTCTTGATAAGGCTTTGAGAGATCCAAATCCAGCAATACCTAAGGATGTACTTGCTTTTTCTGCGCCACCCGCCAGCATGATATCCGCGTCACCATAAGCAATAATCCGCGCTGCATAACCAATGTTATGCACCCCAGAAGTACAAGCGGTAGCAATAGAGATAGTTGGTCCCTTAAAGCCATAAATAATACTTAAGTGTCCAGCCACCATATTGATAATAGTTGAAGGAACAAAAAAAGGACTTACTTTACGCGGACCATTAGTCAGTAAAACATCACAGTTTTCCTGGATTAGTCCTAATCCGCCAATACCAGAACCAATTGCTGCGCCAATGCGATGCGCATTTTTTTCTGTGATTTCTATACCTGCATCTTCGATAGCTTGTTTACCAGCAGCAAGCCCATATTGAATAAAAAGATCCATCTTGCGCGCATCTTTAGCCAAAATACCATAATCGTCATGATTAAAATTTTTAACTAGACCCGCGAACTTGGTTGTATGGTTTTCAGTGTTAAAATGCTCGATAAGGCTGATGCCACTCTGTCCAGCACATACAGCATTCCAAGATGACTCAACTGTGTTGCCGACAGGAGATAACATGCCGAGTCCAGTCACAACTACTCGACGTTTAGACACGTATATCCTCCAGAAAAAGGAATAAGTTTCGGTGAAAATATAGGCGGTCGATCGACCGCCTGAATATGTGCATAAAAGCTCTCTATAATTAAATTTACGGCTTATGAGCTATGGCTATTAATATAATCAATAGCTGCTTGCACTGTCGTGATTTTTTCCGCTTCTTCATCAGGAATTTCGGTATCAAACTCTTCTTCTAATGCCATGACTAGTTCAACAGTGTCAAGAGAATCCGCACCTAAATCCTCAACAAATGAAGAATTATTTGCAACTTCATCTTCTTTAACACCTAACTGCTCAGCAATTATTTTTTTAACACGGCTTTCAATACTGTTGTTGGCAACAACACCTTGGTCTTTAGTGCTCATACTATTTAAATTCCTATTAAAACTCGCTTTCACGATGGTTTTCGTAGTTTAGATACAGGAAAGGCACAACCCAATCCTGGCTATTCGAACCTGATTTCGCATTATTATATGCTATTTTAGCATTAACCATGCAAATGATTCATTGGTTTTTAAATCATACACATGCCACCATTGACATGTAATGTTTCACCCGTGATGTAAGCTGCTTCATCAGAAGCTAAAAATGCTACAGCACTGGCAATTTCTTTTGCATCACCGAGCCGCCCTACAGGAACATTAGCTAAAATGCCTGCTTGCTGTTCATCTGTCAATGCTCGAGTCATATCGGTTTCTATGAAACCAGGTGAAACAACATTCACCGTAATACCGCGGGTAGCTACTTCACGTGCTAATGATTTACTAAAAGCGATAACACCTGCTTTAGCCGCTGCATAATTTGCCTGTCCAATATTACCCAATGTGCCAATTACTGAGCCGACAGAGATAATGCGACCATAACGTTTTTTCATCATTGAACGCATTATAGCTTTGGATAGACTAAAGATCGAAGTTAAGTTTGTATCAATAACTCTGTCCCACTCTTCTTTTTTCATTCGCAGCAATAGATTATCACTGGTAATACCTGCATTATTAACTAAAATATCAATTTCACCAAATTCTGCACGAATTTTAGATAGAGTACTATCAATAGATTCAGTGTCTGTCACATTCAAGACATAACCTTTACCTTTATCACCAAGATAGCTACTAATCGCCTCGGCACCTTCTTTGCTTGTAGCAGTACCAACTACTTTCGCACCACGTTCAGCCAGTAGTTCAGCTATTGATCGCCCGATACCACGACTTGCCCCAGTTACCAAGGCTATTTTTCCATCAAAACTCATGTTTTCCTCAATTATTTATCAACGCAGCGTTTAATGATGCCGTATCATTAATCGCCACCGAATTAATCGTACTCACAATGCGCTTAGTTAAACCAGTCAATACTTTACCTGGCCCTATTTCTAATAGTTGCACGATCCCTTGCTCAGCTATGAATTCGATGGTTTCAACCCAGCGTACAGGATTATACAGCTGCCTGACTAAAGCCTGTCGAATACCCTCTACCGAATTTTCGATTTTAACATCGACATTATTTACAACAGCGATATTAGGCTTATTAAATACAACTTCTTCTAATGCTTGCGCTAATTTTTTTGCAGCAGGCTGCATCAATGCACAATGTGAAGGTACACTGACAGCCAACGGTAAAGTACGTTTTGCACCAGCAGCTTTACATAATGCTGCCGCTCTCTCAACAGCACTTTTTTCACCGGCAATAACAACCTGACCTGGCGAATTAAAATTAACTGCAGAAACCACTTGGCCTTGTTCAGCTTGCTGACAAGATGCTAATACTGATTCATTATCCAAACCAATAATTGCATACATAGCCCCCATCCCTGCCGGCACAGACTCTTGCATCAATTGCCCGCGTAGTTCTACCAATTTGACAGCAGATTTAAAATCGATGACATCGGCGCAGACTAATGCAGAATATTCACCTAAACTATGGCCTGCCATTAGTGTAGGCATTTTGCCTTTTTTTTCCTGCCATACTCGAAAAATTGCCACAGATGCGGATAAAAGTGCTGGCTGTGTTTTCCAAGTTTTATTTAATTCTTCTTCTGAGCCACTTTGGACCAAATCCCATAAATCATATCCTAAGACATTAGAAGACTCAGCAAACGTTTCCTCTACTACTGCAAACTCTTTTGCTAGATCAGCTAACATGCCAAGAGATTGAGAACCTTGGCCAGGAAAGATCATTGCAAAATTAGACATTTTTATTTTCCTGTATAATTTAAAAACGGATCAGCGCTGAGCCCCAAGTAAAACCACCACCAAATGCTTCAAGCAATACCATTTGCCCTCGCTGTATGCGGCCATCTCTGACTGCTTCATCAAACGCTGTCGGTACTGATGCTGCTGAAGTATTACCGTGTCTATCCAACGTAATAACGACTTTATCCATTGGCATTGCCAGCTTTTTTGCTGTTGCTTGAATAATCCGTAAATTAGCTTGATGCGGGACTAACCAATCCAATTTTGATTTATCTAGTGCATTTTTTTCTAATGTTTCACCCACTACATTAGCTAACTCACTCACCGCGATCTTAAAAACCTCATTACCCGCCATTGTGACATAAGCTGGCTCTGAGCATTTACTATGCTCTTGATGGCGTAAAGTTAATAAATCACCATAATTACCATCGGCATGTAAATGGGTCGACAAAATTCCTGGCTCTGGTGAACCGCCGACAACGATTGCACCTGCTGCATCACCAAATAAAATAAGTGTACTACGATCATTCGGATCTAATACTCTTGATAATACATCAGAACCAATAACTAATGCCTTCTTCGCCATCCCTGTTCTAATGAACTGATCACTAATACTCAGGGCATAAGTGAAGCCAGCACATGCAGCAGCAACATCAAATGCGGCACAGTTTTTAATGCCTAATATTTGTTGGATTTGGCATGCCGCACTTGGAAAAGCATGGGTCGAAGAAGTCGTTGCTACAATGATTAAATCAATTTCATTAGCTGCAATGCCAGCCATTTCTAACGCTTTTCGCGCAGCATTAGCACCCATTGTAGATACATTATCTTCTTCTGTTGCGATGCGGCGTTCTTTAATTCCTGTTCGGGTAGTTATCCACTCATCAGAAGTATCTACCATTTTCTCTAAATCAGCATTCGTATGAATCTGTACAGGCAAATAACTGCCAGTACCTAAGATTTTTGTATACATTTTGCTTTAATCACTCTTGGGTAGTAAGGTATTCAAGCGAGTCGCAATTCTATCAGGAATTTGCTTCTCTACCGCCTGAATCGCCTGTTCAATTGCAGCTTTAAATGCTTTTTGGTTTGCCGCTCCATGACTTTTAATTACAATGCCGTGTAATCCTAAAAGTGAAGCACCATTATATTGATCAGGATCCAGGTGCCCAAAACGTTTTGAGATACGTTTCTGTAACCACGGTTTAATCAACTTCATCAGCCACGATGAGATCTTATTTTCTGTAGTTGAAGATTTTACTAAAGATAAAATAACGCGTATCACACCTTCCATTGTTTTCAACGTTACATTACCTGCGAAGCCGTCACAAACGAATACATCAGCTTTACCCGTCAATAACTCATTACCTTCTAGATAACCAATATAATTAATAGAAGGTGTTGCTTTTAATATTGAGGCGGCTTCGCGGATATTATCTAAACCCTTATTTTCTTCTTCGCCAATATTTAATAATGCTACTCGTGGATTGCTTATATTAGCAACCTCTTCCGCCATTACTGCTGCCATCACGGCAAATTGTACTAACATTTGACTATCGCAGTTAACATTAGCGCCTAAATCAAGTACAACGGTTTTACCATGTTCTTGATTTGGCAAAATCGTTGTCAACGCTGGCCTTTCAATACCATTTATTGTCTTCAATATGAGTTTTGCTAACCCCATAAGTACACCAGTATTTCCAGCACTAATACACGCTTGCGCCTGACCAGACTTCACTAATTCTAAAGCAATCCGCATTGACGAGCCTTTACTTTGCCTGATTGCTTGTAATGGCTTAATATCATTAGCAATAGCATATTCAGCAGGAATAATTTGCAAACGATCACGCAGCTCAGCACGCTGATCTGCAAGCAATGGGTTTAAAATTTCGGGAATACCGACCAGTAATAATCTTAACTGTGGGTTAGAAACGAGTGCCTGCAATGCAGCAGGCACAATAATGCGAGGACCATTATCCCCACACATCGCATCTAATGCTAAGGTTAAATTAGCCAAGGCATTAATCGTTTAATAATTAACACAACAACTATTTATTAATAACCTTGCGACCACGGTAATAGCCATCAGCAGTCACATGATGACGCAAATGGGTTTCACCAGAAGTTTTATCTACTGATACTTCGGCAGTTGTCAATGCATCATGTGAGCGACGCATACCACGTTTAGAACGAGTGGGTTTATTTTGTTGTACGGCCATTGACCTTACTCCTTAAGTACTTTTTTTTAAACTAGCTAATACGGCAAAGGGATTTGGCTTTTCTGCCTCGTTAGGCAACTCACCAAAAACCATATCCGCGTCGGACACTTCACAGCGTTCAGAGTTATGAACCGGGATCGCCGGCAAAGAAAGGATTATTTCATCTTCAATCATTGCTAGCAAATCTATTTCACCAAATTGATCAATAATGATTGGCTCATACTCTTCAGGTAATAACGCAATCCTCTCATCATCAATGACAGGACTAAAACAATAAGTTACATGAACATGGCGGTTAAAATTTTTACCACAACGTTCACATTTTAACGTGACATCAACATCAGAATCGCCTCTTATGACAACTAAATGTTGATTATCTATTGCAAACGATAGCTCACTAGTTACATCGCTATCTATACTTACTACTGATTCTTCGACACGCAAAACCTGTTCAGGTGAATAATATCCTGAATAATCCAATTTTTTTTGTGCTGCGCGATGCGCATCAATCGTTAAGGGTAATTTTACCTTTTGCATAAGGCGCGCATATTATCTTTGTAATGAGACATAGTCAAAGGAAAAGGCTGCTTTTGCTTATTTTTCCACCAAATGTTCGCTATTTAAGCTCTATTTAGTTTAAAATGTCTCACCTCATTTGGCTATGGATTTTAGATATTTTATGAAATCAATTGTATTGGCGTCAATGTCATCTTCACGTTATCATCTACTACAAAAATTAGACTTACCTTTTATTGCTGATGCACCTAATATAGATGAAACCCCATTAATCAATGAATCGGCAACTTTTCTCGTCACTCGCTTAGCCATTGAAAAAGCAAAATCATTAGTAACTAAATATCCTACACATTTAATAATAGGTGCAGATCAAGTCTGTATCCTGGAAAATCAAATAATAGGAAAACCACTAACTCATAGCAAAGCAACCAAGCAACTGAAGCAAGCCTCCGGCAAAAAAATTATCTTTTATACCGGACTCTGTTTATTTGATAGTGAAAGCAGAAAATACAATGCTAGATGTGAACTTTTCACTGTTTATTTTCGCCACTTAACAAATACACAAATTGAAAACTATCTTACAAAAGAACAGCCTTATCAATGCGCAGGGGCTTTTATGTCAGAAGGATTAGGCATCACATTATTTGAAAAACTTGTTGGACGGGATCCTAATACTTTAATCGGTTTACCTTTAATTAGTTTAATCAATATGTTACGTACTCACGGCATCAACCCTCTTAATTAACTATCTTACAGCATACAAAAAGCAAACCAGTTTATAATGCAAGCTGGTTTACTAATTTGATTAGCGATGCATTATTGCTTACGTAATATTGCCAAACAGCTTTTAAGTTGTTGATCTAAAGGGGCATTGAAAGTTAATTTTTCCCCACTGGCCGGATGGATAAACATTAATGAGCTAGCATGTAAAAAAAGTCGTTTCAAACCGGTAATCGTTAACTGTTGATCAAAATCGCGATCACCATAACGGTTATCAAATGCTATAGGATGCTTTGCATATTGTGCATGTACTCTGATCTGATGTGTTCGCCCTGTTATTGGACTGGCATTGACTAACGTAGCATTAGAAAAACGCTCTTCAATTTTAAAATGGGTTTCTGAATGTTTACCATCAGCGCTGACTTTTACTATCCGTTCGCCACTTTGTAAAATATTTTTTAATAAAGGTGCCTGAACAACTTTAATATGCGACGGCCATTGCCCTTTCACTAACGCAACATACTTTTTTTGCATTTGTTTCAGACGTAACTGTTGGTGTAATAGCCTAAGAGCCGAACGTTTTTTCGCTATCAGTAAAACACCCGATGTTTCGCGATCTAACCTATGGACAAGTTCCAAAAAACGTGCTTCAGGACGTAATGCGCGTAAAGCTTCAATAACACCAAAATTTACCCCACTGCCACCATGAACAGCCATACCGGAAGGTTTATTCAAAACCAGCAGATGTTCATCTTCGTAAAGTATATAATCAGTGAGTGCAGCTACCTTATCCAATTTAGCCGAAATAACATTCTGTTGCTTTTCTGCCAGCCGAACGGGTGGGATCCTGATTAAATCGCCTGCTTGAATTTTATATTCAGGTTTGATTCTACCGCTATTTATTCTTACTTCACCCTTGCGAATAATCCGGTAAATCATACTTTTAGGAACACCTTTTAAACGTGTCAATAAAAAATTATCAATACGTTGACCTGCTTCATCATTATCGATAGTAACAAATTGGACCTGATTCTGTATTTTCATTATCTAATTATAATATTTTGTTAACATTTGAACTTGTTAAATATTGCGACCAAATATTATGATACCTTGTTTTAGCCTTTTTTCTTAAACTTTGTCAATTCCGTTGTCAAATGCATTTTTTTCACATTTTTCCCTATAAAAACGCAATAAACAGCAAAAGTTATCTTGATATCTACCCATAAGCAATGGAATAATGGACAGTTGCCATAATGTTTATTAAAACAAGCGTTGGCGTAATTTGAGATCGATCTATTTTGATAACACATAAACGCAGCAATGGTGTAAGACGGTGTGTAAAATCAAAAATAAATTATTGAATTGTGAACAAAGGTTTACTGGATTAGCTAAACTGTACATTGAACGGATAAATTCAGCAACAGTACTAATTTAAGAATGCAGCATTTTATTTAAACGTAGCTTCACCGAAAAATTGCGTTTCAATACAACCGACAACCGCGAGGTTGACGATTTTGTAAAAGTCACGAAACCATCGGTCAACAGTAACCATTTTTAGTCGCAACTTTTTTGACTTAGTAGAATAATGAGTATTTATAATGAAAAGAATGTTAATTAACGCAACTCAACAAGAAGAGTTGCGCGTTGCTCTTGTTGATGGGCAACGTCTTTATGACCTAGATATTGAAAATCCCGGACACGAACAAAAAAAAGCAAATATTTACAAAGGCAAAATTACCCGTATAGAACCTAGTCTAGAAGCAGCATTTGTTGATTATGGCTCAGAAAGGCACGGCTTTCTCCCGATTAAAGAAATTGCTCGTGAATACTTCCCTAGCCATTATCAACCCCACGGTCGCCCAAACATAAAGGATGTTTTAAAAGAAGGCCAGGAAGTTATTATCCAAGTTGATAAAGAAGAGCGAGGAAATAAAGGGGCCGCGCTAACAACTTTTATTAGTTTAGCTGGTAGCTATCTTGTTTTAATGCCAAATAACCCTCGCGCAGGTGGAATATCACGACGTATTGAGGGTGAAGATCGCACAGAACTGAAAGAGGCATTATCCTCATTAGAAATACCCGATGGTATGGGATTAATTGTCCGTACTGCTGGTGTAGGTAAATCAGCGGAAGCGCTACAGCAAGATCTACAATATCGTCTTAAACATTGGCAAGCCATAAAAAAAGCTGCAGAAAACCGATCAGCGCCTTTCCTTATTCATCAAGAAAGTAACGTCATTGTGCGGGCGTTTCGTGATTACCTGCGCCCTGATATTGGTGAAATCCTGATTGATAATGCGAAAATTGTCGAAATGGCTCGTCATCATATTGAAGCGATTGGTCGTGGAGATTTTGCAAGTAAAATCAAATATTACAGTGGAGATGTTCCACTCTTTAGCCACTATCAAATCGAATCACAGATCGAGTCGGCTTTTCAACGTGAGGTTCGTTTACCGTCGGGTGGTGCACTGGTTATCGATACCACTGAGGCATTAACGGCTATCGATATCAATTCATCACGTTCAACCCGTGGTGGCGATATTGAAGAAACCGCATTCAACACCAATTTAGAAGCTGCTGATGAAATTGCCCGTCAATTACGGTTACGGGATTTAGGTGGACTAATTGTTATCGATTTTATTGATATGACACCCGTCCGCCATCAGCGTGAAGTTGAAAATCGTCTGCGTGAAGCCGTACGCCAAGACAGAGCACGTATCCAAATCGCTCGGATATCACGATTTGGTCTACTTGAAATGTCACGCCAACGTTTGAGTCCGTCACTTGGTGAATCCAGTCATCACGTTTGCCCTCGTTGTAGCGGCACAGGAACAATTCGTGATAATGAATCACTTTCTCTCTCTATTTTACGTTTGATCGAAGAAGAAGCATTAAAAGAAAATACCCATGAAGTACATGCTATTGTACCGGTACCAATTGCTTCTTATCTATTGAATGAAAAACGCCAGTCTGTCAATGAAATTGAACGTCGGCAACACAATATACGTGTCATTATTGTTCCTAACGATCAGATGCAATCACCGCATTTTAATGTGGTCCGCATTCGTAAGGGTGAAGAAGTTTCAGCATTAAGTTACTATCTCGCTCAATATCACGAAGCTGAAACCAATAATCTAATAGATGATGCCGCCAGTGAGAAAAAGTTACCTGAACAACCGGCTATTTCTACTTTTGCTCTTCAATCTCAAGCAGATACAAAAAATGCCGGGGTTGCTAAGGGCAAATCAAGTAAACAGAGTAAATTAACCAACAAGCAAACTTCGACAAGTCTGTTTAATAGAATTACCTCATTCTTGAAAAAATTATTTACCGAATCACCGCAACCAATCGAAAAAGCAGAAAAAAAATCGAAAAGTGGTAATGATAAGCGACGTAATAGTGAGCGGCGTAATAATCGTCGGCCAACTCAACGCCGTGAACAGAATGACAATATCGATAACCGTCAAAATCGTGGACATACCGATGAGCAACAATCACGTAAAAGCCGTAATCAGAAAAGTCATTTTAATGATACTCAAGAGAGCGCAGCACGTGAAACTCAACAACAGCGTCGCGAGCAGCGAGCTGAACGTCGTCGTCGTCAGGAAGAAAAACGCCAGCTGCAACTTGAAACTAAAACACAACCACTTGACAAGAAAGAGGCTGAAACGGAAAGAACGGTCGTTACCTCTCCTCGCCGTCAACAGCGTCAACTAGCTCAATCAATACGGGTTGCAAATAGTGCCACTGAGCAGCAAAAATTATCTATTGATAAAGAATATCAAGATATTAAGTTGCCTATTGCCAATAGCACAGAGGATAAGCCTGGTTTGTTAACTGCCGAACCGATTCTGCCTGCGGAGCAAAAAACCTATATGCCGCATGTCACCGAACAGGTTGAATCTCAAGAAGCAGCTACCAATTATGCTAATGAACGACAAGAAACGATCATTCCGCGGCGATCAAGACGATCTCCTCGCCACCTACGCGTTAGCGGGCAACGCCGTCGTCGTTATCGTGATGAAAATCAAAGCAAATCATTAGTACCATTAAAAATGGCTGTTGCTTCGCCTGAATTATCTTCAGGTAAAGTCTGGATCCAATACCCGATTAAGTTAAATGAATTGAACGAAGTGTCATCAAATAGTAAAAATATGATGACATTTAATGAAAAAACAGCATCTTCTGCCAATCCAATTAACGGTAATGACATCATCGATAAAGTTGAAGCTGAAGAAAAAACAGTGCCAATTAGTGAAACGGCTCAATCAACGATGGAAAAAAGCTTACTACCCTCAGCCGAAGTATTGCTTATTCCCATAAAGACTCAAGGTACTGAACAAAACGAAAAAGCCTGTCAAACACTTATTGAAGCGAAAGTAATGCCTGAAAACAACACTAATGTGGTTGTGGAAACGCTAGTAGATAATGGAGCAACCGATCAGCTACAAAATGGGCAATCGGTTAATGATGAACTTTTCATAGCCAATGAAATTAAAAAGGATGAATATTCAATCGATGAAATCAGTCAGGAAAAAGCAACCGACTCATCGGATGAAAATTATAGCCATGTTCAGCCAAATATATCTTCTATGACCGATGTCATTGCAAAAAAGGCAAGTCATCGAAAAGAAGAAACTGCTGCGATAAAATTAGTAAAAAAAATAGGCTATTCCCATGCGCCGACCACAAAAGCACCGGCGCCGGAAATTATTGAAAGCGGTTTGGAAATTAAAGCTTACGTACGACCTGCGATAGCTTTCCACGGTAAAAATGGTGCCGGTGGTCATGTTGCCACAAATATAGCCACATCCAATATGTTTAAACCCAAATAATAACCAATAAAAAATGCCCTAATTAGGGCATTTTTTTTATTCTGAATTTTAACTAAAATTTACTTATTCGCGTTTAATATCAGAGTACTTTTAGTAAAATATGTATTCTTTATTATTAAATTAGGAATAAATATGTCTCAATGGATTGTTTTCGGCGCAGGTAAAGGAATTGGTTATCATCTTGTACAATATGGTCTTCAGCAAGGTCATCAAGTCATCGCTTTTATTCGTAATGCAAAATATAAAACACGACTAACACAAATAGGCGCGCAAGTTATTGAAGGAGATGCTTGCCAATATAGCGACATAAAAAATACATTGGCTGATATTTCTAATAACAGCATTGTATTTAGTACTATAGGCGGTAAGAGCGCTGATCTAACTGGTAATCTTAATATTATTAAATCGGCCGAAACGTTAAATATGCGACGCTTATTATTGGTGACCTCTGTTGGCTGCGGTGATGGTTGGAAATATCTATCATCTAAAGCTAAGGCGCTATTTGGTATGTCAATTCGCCATAAATCAATGGTTGAGTGCTACCTAAAAACAAGTTCATTAGATTACACTATCCTTCGGCCTGGTGGACTGCTTAATTTACCTGCTACCGGCAATCACCAACGTATTCAACTCCCTCAAATAGGATTAGTTACTCGGCAAGATATTGCCATAGAGCTATCAAATATTGCTGAAAATAAGCTAACTTACCAACAAACCTATACGGTAATAGATCCAAATTTGAGTTTTAATATGAAGTAACGATTAATAAAATCCCTGTAATAAAAAAGTGTTACAGGGAATTCATGAGTCTAAGCAAATTCTATTAGCCGTTAGTATCAGCCGTGGTTTTCAATTTTTGTGATAACTCCCGACGTTCTTTTGATAATTCTGCGTTCTTGATATTATAATCATCGATCCGATCTTCATAATCACTACGCATATTAGCAATTATTGCTCTGATCTCTTCAATGGTCATACCTTCTTTAATATATTCACTTAAGTTATCCAGCAGCAAAACTCGTTTCTGATTATCACGAATTTTTTTTTCATTATCCGCTAATTCACGTTTGATCTTATTTTTACGACGAAACATACGTACAAACTCCAGTACATTTTGGAATGACTGCTTATTTTTACTTGTCATTTCTATACCTTTCAATAAAACATATGCATTATGAATAATAAACTACACGATACGGCGATTAACTTAATGACACAAGCCAATTTCTAAGATTTTTACTCTGTTTTATTATCTTTGCACTGATAATGACGCTTTTGCTCTGTCTTTATTAATTTTGTGTTATTAATAACCTAAATTTAGTTAAACAAAAAATGATAAATAAGTGAAATTTTCACAGTTAGCACTAATACTATGATAATTCATTGCATAATAATGACATTCAGCTTAAGTATCCATTAACGGCGTATTATTGCGATTACGGATAATTTAAAATACAAAATTCATTTCTGCTGGACTCATCAATCAGTCATTAAAAATAAGTTAACACAGAGAGTAAAAAAACATTCATTGTCAGATTGGAATATTTTAATATTATTAAACAACATATTGCGCTACATAAAAATTGGGAAAATATTTTGGCCAATAAGCAAAAATCCTCATTTCTGTTTCACGATTATGAAACATTTGGGCAGCATCCTGCTCTCGATCGACCCGCACAATTTGCCAGCATCAGAACCGACTCAAATTTTAATATTATCGAAGAGCCACAAATTTTTTACTGTGCCCCTGCCGATGACTATCTCCCTCAACCTCAAGCCGTAATGATCACGGGTATTACGCCCCAATATGCAATAGCTCATGGCATAAATGAAGCTGAATTTGCTAGACGTATTCATGGAATATTTAGCATAGCCAATAGTTGTATTGTCGGTTACAACAATATTCGATTTGATGATGAAGTGACTCGTCATATTTTCTACCGTAATTTTTATGATCCTTATGCTTATAGCTGGCAGCAAGGTAATTCACGTTGGGATTTACTTGATGTGTTACGCGCTTGCTATGCGCTACGACCTGATGGCATTAACTGGCCTAGCAATGATGAAGGACTACCTAGTTTCAAATTAGAACATCTGACCACTGCAAACGGTATTGAGCATGCAAATGCTCATGATGCAATGGCCGACGTTTTTGCTACTATCGAAATGGCAAAATTAGTTAAGCAAGCACAGCCAAGGATGTTCGATTACTTCTTTCATTTAAGACATAAAAATGAAATTCGCCAATTGATTGATATTATTGCCATGACCCCGTTAGTGCATGTTTCCGGCATGTTGGGCGCAATACGAGCTAATACCAGTCTAATTGCACCACTGGCCTGGCATCCCGAAAACCGTAATGCCATTATTGCCTGTGATCTAGCGGCAGACATTAGCCCACTGTTAACATTAGATAGTGATACTCTAAGGCAACGTTTATACACACCCAAAGCAGAGTTAGCCGGTGAATTAGCCATTCCTATTAAACTGATACATATTAATAAATGTCCAATTCTGGCTCCGGCCAACACACTGCGAGCAGCAGATGCACAACGCATAGCACTAGATCTCGATGTCTGTCTGAATAATTTAGCTATATTGCGACAACATAGTGAAGTGCGGGATAAAGTTATTCAGCTTTTTACCGAACCGCAACCCTTTCCTGAAGCAGCTGATGTAGATACTAAGCTTTATGCCGGTTTCTTTGGTGATAATGATCGTTCAACAATGGCTATTATCCGTCAAACTTTACCGCAAAATTTACCCGCATTGGATCTCAAATTTGACGATCCGCGCATGAAGCAACTATTTTTTCGTTATCGTGCCAGGAACTATCCGGCCATATTGACAGAACAAGAACAGCTTGCCTGGTTACATCACCGACGCGATAGATTGACCAGCGAGAAAATAACCGAATATCTGCAAACTATCGAGCAATTATTTATTGAACATCAAGAAGATAAAGAAAAGTGCCTGCAACTAAAAGCACTGGTAGATTATGCCAAACAGATAGCCAGTTAATTGGGTTTCGTCATAACATACAAAAACGGGTTAGCTAATATAGCAAAAGGCCAAATAATTGGCCTTTGCTGTGGTGAAACCGTCGGTAGCGCTAAAATTTGCGATCACTAAGCGTCATTCATTTGTGGTAATGGCCGACGAAAACGGCGGGTGATAATTGCCATATAAAAAATCCCAACCGCTGCCCATACCATCCCTAATAGCATGGAAGTTTTCTCTAAATTGATCCAAAGCACTGATACGGTTAAAGCGCCCATAGTAGGTAGAATTAAGTAATTAAATTTATCCCGCCAAGTATGACAGCGACGCTCTCTAAAATAAAATTGCGAAATAACCGAAAGATTAACAAAGGTAAAAGCAATTAATGCACCAAAATTAATCAATGCTGTGGCAATTTCCATATCAAACCAAATTGCCGTTAAAGCCAGCATGCCAACTAAAATGACATTAAAAGCTGGGGTTCGCCATGTTGGATGAACATAACCAAAAAAACGCTCAGGAAATACGCCATCTCGTCCCATCACATACATGAGACGAGAAACTCCTGCATGCGCAGCCATACCTGATGCTAATACGGTTGCACAAGAGAAAACCAAAATAATAGACTGAAAAAGTGCGCCAGCAACATATAGCATAATTTCAGGTTGCGATTCATCAGGTTTTTTAAAATGCGAAACATCAGGAAAATACAGCTGTAAAAAATAAGAAACGCCAATAAAAATCAAACCACCAATTAAGGCCGTCAAGAAAATCGCCTTTGGTATTACTTTTCCTGCATTTGGTGTTTCTTCCGATAATGAACTGATACCATCAAAGCCGAGAAATGAAAAACATAAAATCGTCGCCCCGGTGATCATCGGAATTAAATGCGCCTGTTCGGAGGTAAAAGGTCGCCATGACCAAATCTGACCAGAACCTTCGCCTTTAGATAATCCATGGATCAAAACAGCTAAAAAAACTAGCATAACAGCGATTTGAATAATCACAATAATGGTATTTAAGTTAGCGACTAAATTGATACCCCGTAGATTAAAAATAGTCATCAAAAAAACTAATCCGACCACAAAAATCCAAGGCGCAACAGCCGGAAAAATAGCTTCCAGATAAATTTTCGCTAACAGTATATTAATCATCGGCATGAATAAATAATCAAGCAAAGATGACCATCCCACCATGAAACCTAAATGTGGGCTCATCGATTTTTGTGCATAGGTATAGGCCGATCCCGCCGAAGGAAATCGTTTTACCAATTTACCATAACTCAATGCAGTAAAAAGAATAGCAATCAAAGCAATGATATAAGAAGAAGGAACATGCCCATCAGTTTTTAATGACACTAAACCAAAAGTGTCAAAAACCGTCATTGGCTGCAAATAAGCCAGCCCCATCATGACAACCTGGATTAAAGTTAATGTCTTAACCAGTTGCGCACGATTATTTATCTCGGTAGATTCTTTACTGAGAGCTAATTGGATATCATGAGACATGGCCAAAACCTCCTACAACTTCCGATTTCGCCTGGCTATTTTGCCTAAATCGATAGTTATAAGGAAGACTTCGCTCACGCCTATAGGCTGAGAAAAAAGAGAAATGAGAGAATAAGTTATCTTCGAAGCCGAACGCTCCGTAGTCATCAATAATACAGCAACCATGACCCATTGGCACAGGTGCAAAAATAGATAATTGCGCCATAATAGCATTCCTCACTACGGTAGTCTGCTTTGGTTTGACTACACGTTTTTTCTAACAGTTGTATCAACTCCGGCCAGGTTTCCGGCCTCATATAAAATTAAATAAATCAGCTTACAAATAAAAAAATAACTGATGCAATTAATGAGCATCAGTTATTTCTGATGGCGCATTCTGCACTTCATCCCATGAAATAGCAATATTTTTTTAATTTTTAATAAAAAATTAGCTAGCTGTTACCATGAGTATAGCTAGCTAACTTTTTAGCTCAAAATGATTTTAAAAGTTATAATTTAATCCTAAATTGTAACGGCGGCCATCTAATAGGGCTTTATTATCATTATCCACTAAACGCCTATCTAAAATATTATAAACCCCTGTGAATAAAGAAAGATTTTTGCTCAGCGCGTAATTTACTCCCAGATCAACAAAGGTATAAGAGGGTAATTCATTCGCCATCGATGAGCGAGAAAGATATTGATTGGTTCTACCACGGAAATTTACCCGTGTCCAAGCTTCTAATTCAGTGGTTGCCTGCCAGCTTAACGATGCATTCGCCATATGCTTAGGTGTTTGACTAAAGGCTTGGCCCTTAAAATTGCCACTTAGTTGCTCAGAATCTGAGTAGGTGTAATTGGCTGCCATTGATAGATTATCCATGATTTGCCAATCAAATGTCGCCTCAATACCTCGCAAATTTGCCTTATCAACATTATCACGTGTACTTATAAAATCATATTGACTGCCATTGGGAATAATCGCATTACTACAAGCGGCTAATTTATCGCCACAGAGACGATATTCCATAATTTTATCTTTAAAATCAGTATTAAAAACTGTTAATCCGATATTCAGGTCATCCTGATTATTCCATAACAAACCAATTTCCTGACCAATACTTTTTTCCGGTTTTAAATTTGGATTACCGAGAATGATCCCTTTACTTGTTTGGCCGCCAGTTATTTGTCCCCAGTTAGGCGCCACTTGGCGTAAATCAGGTGAACGATATCCGGTCGAAACGCCACCTTTAAGTATCCATTGATCATTGATATGCCAAACACCATATAAGCGAGGCGTCCAATGTGCACCAAAATTCTCATCTTTATCCATTCTAATACCAGCGGTTAAGCTGAAATCATTGGTGATCGTCCATTCATCTTCAGTAAATAATGCCCAACTCCAACGGGTTAATTTATTAACATTGGTCGCTGTCGGTAATTGGTTGTCTTGATCATGTAAATCTTCATAACGATACTGACCACCAATACTGAGCTTATGTGAATCTAAGTCAAATACTGTCTGATTTTTAAGTAAGTTATCATTATATTTCATCTTTCTACTTGGGTTCTCTGATTCATCACGTTGAATAAATGTATCCATTGAACCCCACTGATAATTACCGTTATGCGTCAATGCATAGTTATTACGTCGATAAGTGGTATTATCATCTTCACATGACCGTTTAGTGCAAGCACGGGTTTTACCAATCGTCGAGTCACGTTTCTGTTCATCGTGCTTTAAATCCAAATCAAAATTATTCTGCTCATCGGGAGTAAATGAGAATGTTACCCCAGCATTACCCATTGACTGTTTCTGATAACCACCAACAAATTTATCTTCATTACGATGGGAATAAAGACCATTTGCTTTCATTCCCAACACACCGTCAATTAATGGGCCGGCCAGATAAAAACTCCCCTGACCCGCATTACCCGAGTTACTACGTTCAGCGATAGTTGTATCCGCTCGCAAACTACCATGCCAGGTTTTACCTATTTTGCGAGTAATGATGTTGATCACGCCCCCCATGGCATCTGAGCCATAAAGTGAAGACATCGAACCACGCACAACTTCGATACGTTCAATCGCAACCAAGGGCGGCAACCAACCTTGTTCTATGCCAGAGCCATCACTATTGGGTCGGGTATTGCGTGTATCTACCCGTTTGCCATCAACTAAAATCATGGTGTACTTTGCTGGCATGCCTCGAATACTTATATCAGTGCTACTTGCACCCCCTATCACATGAACACCAGGCAGATCCTTTAATGCATCGGTAACATCACGATAAGCCTTATCTTCTAATTGTTTTCTTCCGATGACTGAAATAGATGCAGGCGCATCTTCAATTTTCTGCTTAAAACCAGCTGCGGTAGTGACCATAATGGTATCACTATCTTCAGCAGCATAACCGGCAGCAGAAATAAACGTGATAATAATAATTAACGTTAATTTATTTTTATTAAAAAAATTCATTCCCTATTCTCCAAGAAATACCAGGATTATTTATTAGTCAGATAATCGACATACACTCAAATGCCAGTGAAATTAATTTCCCCTGTCTTTTTATTAATTTTTTATTTCACTCGAAAAGCACAGCCTAATTAATTTGATATTTTTAATTAGAATAAATTAGCGACTAATCCATCGATTAATACTTGAGGAACCCCTTGCGAACAGTGCTCAATGCGGCCAACTACACCATAAACATCAGCCAGATTTTCAGGTGTAATAACCTCTCGAGCCGCACCTTCTGCAACCAAACGACCTTCTTTTAACATTAATATGTGTTCACCGTGTCTTAAGGCAATATTAATATCGTGCACAACAACGATAGTAATAATATCTCTGCGCTTAGTTTCTTTAGCAATTAAATCCATAACATGAAATTGATAATTTAAATCCAGTGCACTTAATGGTTCATCGAGTAACAATAGCTTTGGTTGCCGAATAAGTGATTGTGCCAAACCCACTAGCTGCTTTTGTCCACCTGACAGCTGATCTAAATAACACAGTGCCAGATGCTCTATGTCTAATTGCCGTAGTAGTTTCATAACCTCTAATTGGCAAATTTGATCGCAATTTCCGCCAGCAGCACGTTGGGCAACAATAATCGATTCCAGCACATGTAAATGAACACCATTTGGTAATGATTGCGGTAAATAAACCACTTGTTTGGCACGTTGAGCAAAATTCATCGCCATTAAATCCTGCCCATTCAACCATAACTGGCCAGCAGCGCTATTTAATCCAGCTAAAGAACGCAATAACGTAGATTTACCACTACCATTTGGCCCAAGTAAAACGGTAATTTTCCCAGTTGGTAAAATATTGGTGGATAAATTTTGGATCACCGGACATTTAGGATAACCTGCATTAAATTGATTTATTCGTAATCCTTTTATCATTAAATATTACCTCTATGTCGCAAGATCATACTTAAGAAAAAGGGAACGCCAACCAAAGAAGTGACAATACCAACAGGTATAATGACGCCTGGAATAATGTTCTTTGATGCAATCGAAGCTAGCGATAACACTAAAGCACCAATTAAGGCACTGGCCGGTAAATAAAATCGATGATCTTCGCCAAACATCATGCGAGCAATGTGGGGAGCGACTAAACCAATAAAAGCAATAGGACCGACAAAAGCAACGGATAAAGCCGCCAACATACTAATTCTTAATAATGTCGCCAAACGCAACCGACGGACATCAATACCAAAACTGATTGCACGATCTTCACCTAAACGTAGTGCAGTTAACTTCCAGGCACTCATGATAGAAATGGGAAAAATGACCGCAAAAATGGCGGCCATCATTGCCAGCTTAGTCCAGCTTGCCTTTGCCAAACTGCCCATTGTCCAGAAGACTAGTCCCTGTAAGGTATCTTCCGTGGCAATAAATTGCATCATCGAAACTAATGCATTAAAGGTAAATACTAATGCAATACCAAATAGTACCACGCCGGAAGTTGCAATGCGGGTCCAACGGGTGATCGCATCTAGCATTAAGACCGCTAGTAAAGCAAAAATAAAAGCATTAACCGAAATAAACCATTGTTCAGGGATCCCGGCAATGCCAATGCCAGAAACGATCGCTAATGCGGCGCCAAAAGACGCGGCACTAGAAACACCTAATGTGAAAGGACTGGCTAGCGGATTATTTAAGATGGTCTGCATTTCAGCACCCGCCAGTCCAAGTGACATACCAACAGTGACAGCCATTAATGCATAGGGTAAGCGAATATCCCAAACAATCACCTGAGTACCAATATCAACACTCGCTGGTGAGACCAATGTTTGCCATAACTTGGCTACTGAAAGACCTGATGGCCCCAAGGTAAAATCAATCACTAATGACAGCACAATTAACATAATGATTGCCATCATCAATATAATACGGCGTTTCAATATATATTGATAATGAGCCTTAATATTTATTCCATCATGATTAGCTTGCTGCTTAATAGCTGACATAGGTTCAGTTGTCATACTCATTGAAAATAATTACCTGCTTTTTAATGAGTCTTGACTAATCCAGTAGATACCCGTTGGCTCTATCGCTAAAAATTGACGATATAACTCTTTCATCGTAGTTTGCGGATCCAGATCGGCAAATTTATCTGGATAGAACCATTTAGCAAAAACTTGTGTCACGATAACGTTATAGGGCGAATTATAATAATTGTGCCAAATAGCATAACTGCGACCATCTTTAATGGCTGTAAGGGTATTGATACCTTTACGCTCGGTTATTTTGCTTAAACTGGTTATGGCTGCTTGCTTTGACGATAAAGCACCTAATTGTACTCCTAGCTCTTTGCTGCCAGGCATCTTGGCTCCACTGGCAATATAAATTGCAGGATCATCAGCAATGACCTTCTCAAGGTTCATCATCCCTAATGGTCCGGGTAACGCATTTTTGGCAATATTTACCCCACCGGCTAAATCAATAAAATTGCCCATATTACCGTTGCCTGCCGTACCACAGCAGTCTTCGGACGAGCCCGCTCTTAATTCAATAAAAACAGTGGGTTTTTTATCGTTAGCAATTTTATTGGTAATATCCGTTACTAACTTAAGATTTTTTTCATAGAAATTGGCATATTTTTCAGCCTGTTGCTCCCGATGCAAAGCCTTACCTAATAAGCGAATACTCGGTAAAGTATTTTTTAGTGGCTCACCACGAAAATCAACAAAAACAACTGGTACACCAGCCTTTTCGAGTTGCATGACCAATTCACTATTTTTGCCTGGGCCGTGCCCGGATAAGCCAAAAATAGCAATATCAGGATTTAAGGTTAATACTTTTTCCGCACTAACACTTTCAGCACTGGTATTACCAATTAAAGGAATTTTGTCAATTTCTGGAAACTTGGCTTTGTAAACCGCATATGATTGTGGATCAAGTTTACGAAAATCACCTTGCCAGCCAACAATGCGCGCTAAAGGTTTATTTCCTTCCAGTAAAGCAATCGCATGAAATAAGCGTCCTTCTCCCAATAGAATGCGATTTACCTTCTCCGGTATCTGAACAGTGCGACCCGCTACATCAGTAACCGTTACTGACCATGCGGCAAACGATGTCATTAACGCTACACCCGCTAATAAACAACCATTAACGCCCTTGGTGATAAAACTACACGCAAACTTCACTTGATTGCCTCTCCATTCAACTGATCCGATTTGCGCGTAACAATAAAGCAAATAATAATTATTATCAATACGATTATTGCTAACGTTACTTTTTTTTTATTTATTCTTTGACCTAAGTAAAAAATAACGCTCGGCACACCCATAAAATACGTGTGCCTGGATAGAAAATTGATAGGATTTTTGACAATTATTTGTTTAAATTTTCATCATATTCAGGGAAATCCATCTGCCGATAATGAACAAAATGGGTTTTCTTGACGAGTTTATAACCAAACCATATGACCAGGAATAAAGGGATACCAATATAGGTGGCAATAACACCATACCAGTCAATCTTGTCCGCTAAAAATGCCTGATAATTTTGGCCTAATGTAATGACTAAACAGAGAACAAAAGCAAAAATAGGGCCAATAGGGAAAAAGCCTGAGCGATAGGGTAACTTATTTAGATCATAGCCTTGCAACATATAACCTTTACGAAAACGATAATGGCTAATAGCAATCCCTAACCAGGCAATAAATCCGGTCATACCTGAAGTATTCAGTAACCATAAGTAAACAACCTGGTTGCCAAACATTGAACTTAAGAAACAGAGTGCTGCCACAACGGTAGTTGCAATCAAGGCATAGCGAGGAACCCCACCCGGTGATAAGCGTGAAAAGATTTTTGGTGCTTTTCCTTCTTTGGCTAAGGTAAATAACATTCGGGTAGAAGCATACATCCCTGAATTGCCAGCGGATAATACTGCCGTTAAAATAACCGCGTTCATGACGGCAGCCGCGGATAATAATCCGGCGTTTTCAAAAACCAAGGTAAAAGGACTAACACTAATATCAGCTACCTCATTACGCAGCAAACGTGGATCCGTATATGGAATAATTAAACTGATCACCAATATAGCAAAAACATAAAATAACAAAATCCGCCAAAATACTTGGCGCACCGCTTTAGGAATATTTTTACCTGGATCTTTAGATTCACCAGCGGCAATACCAATTAATTCCGTACCCTGAAAAGAAAAACCAACGATCATAGCAACCCCAATCATTGCCGAAAAGCCTCCCACAAAAGGCGCTTCACCAATCTGCCAGTTATGCCAGCCAGCATTTTCTGCTCCACGAAAAATGCCAATAATCATTAATATGCCAACCACAATAAAAATAATGACGGTAATGACTTTAATTAAAGAAAACCAATACTCTGCCTCGCCAAATCCTTTGACAGAAATATAATTAAGCATAAAAATGATAAACAGAAAAATCGCACTCCAAATCCAGCCATCAATCTCAGGAAACCAGTATCCCATCACTAATTGCGCTGCAACTAAGTCAACAGCAATAGTGACCGCCCAGTTATACCAATAATTCCAGCCAAGAGCGAAACCAAAGCCTTCATCAACGTATCGAGAACCATAAGTAGAAAAAGAGCCAGAAACGGGTAAATAAGCCGCAAGCTCGCCTAAACTGCTCATCAAAAAATAAACCATTAAACCAATAATAATATAAGAGAATAAAGCACCACCTGGCCCGGCTTGCGCTACAGTTGCGCCGGAAGCAACAAATAATCCGGTACCAATAGAGCCGCCAATAGCTATCATCGTCAAATGACGTGCTTTTAGTTCTCGGCGCAATTTTGTTGTAGCGCCCTGTGATGTATGTGTTGATTGTTCTGACATTAATGACCTTTTATTCAACGTGGATCTTAACGTCAGTGATTGTAACAGACCGTGTTACTATAAATAAGCATCTATTCTCAGTTATAAGATACCTTCATAATTGACTAAAAATTATTAGTATTGCGCAGGATCTTGATATTAAAAACTTCACTGACAATATTCTAATAAAAGTAACAACGCCTTAGATAAATGCTTATTTTGATGATGAATTAAATATAATGTACGTGAAAGCTCGAGTTTATCGATATTTAACGCAATCAATGAGCCATTTTTTAATTGCTCTTCAATCGTGAGTGAAGATAAACAGCTTATTCCCATGCTATTCATAACTGCATGCTTAATGGCTTCAGAATTATTAAATTCAATTAAAATATTGCACTGAGTTAGTTTACTTAATAACAGTTGATCAACAATATTGCGGGTTCCTGAACCGCTTTCACGCAAAATCCAGCTCACATTTTCTAGCTCATGTTGCTTTAATTGACGGCCTGCAAGTGGGTTATTTGGCGCACAAAATACCACCAGCTGATCTTTTTTCCATGGTATAGTGATCAATTCTGATTCATAACAGCTGCCTTCAATTAATCCTAAGTCAACCTTGAATTCTTGTACCGCTTTAATCACTTCCGCAGTATTATTTATTAATAATTCAAAAGGAATAGTCGGATTATCCTGACGATAATGTACCAATTTACCTGGCAACATATAGTTACCAATTGTCGTACTTGCTGCCAATTTTACGGCACCTAAGCCTTTTTTTGAAATCTGTTCAACTTCTGTCGCCTGTTCAAGTAACGCGAATACTTTTGGATATAATAGCCGACCATATTCATTAGTAACTAAACGTTTACCAACTCTATCAAATAACTGCACCTCAAGTTGGGACTCCAAATCTGTTAAAGCAGCACTTACAGCTGATTGGGATAATGACAATGATTGAGCAGCCTGTGTTGTTGAGCCACATTGTAAAATTTCAATAAAAACTTCAAGTTGTCTAAGGGTTATTCGCATAACAATGCTCACTTTATTAATTAATCACATAAATCAAGCTATCATAATAATCTAGCCAACTATTAATTTACCACTTTTATTAATAGATAATACAAAAATAATCCATTTTCAAGATAGATAATAATGATATATGCTTATAACAGAATGAGATAATGCATATTGCATAAACCTATGGTTAAAACAGTTATGGCAACACCTATTAAGCATAAAAATTTTAAATTTATCCCTGGCTTATTATTAACGGGTTTTGTAACTACTATTGCCGTTTATCTTGGTAATAACGAATGGTTTGCCAATATTGGACTAAGTGCTCTAAGCTTGGCGATTTTATTGGGCATTGTGATTGGAAACACCGTTTATTTTGCCGTAAAACCCGTTTGTGATGAAGGGATCAGATTCGCTAAACATTATTTATTAAGAACCGGGATTATTTTGTACGGTTTTCGTTTGACATTTCAACAAATTATGGATGTAGGCACGATTGGTATTATGACCGATTTAATTATGCTAACTTCTACATTCTTAATTGCACTGTTACTAGGCAAATATTTTTTCAAGTTGGATAGTCAAACCACCATTTTGATTGGAGCCGGTAGTAGCATTTGCGGCGCAGCTGCGGTTTTAGCAACCGAGTCTGTCATCAAAACATCGGCAGATAAAGTTGCCATTGCGGTAGCAACCGTCGTTATTTTTGGTACCTTGGCTATTTTTCTCTATCCGTGGTTTTATTATCTAAATCAAATACATCACTGGTTTTCACTTGATCCGGCTCAATTTGGTATTTTTGTTGGCTCGAGCGTTCATGAAGTTGCTCAAGTAGTTGCTGTTGGCCATGCGATCAGCCCTGAGGCAGAAAACAGTGCGGTGATTAGTAAAATGATCCGCGTTATGATGTTAGCACCATTTTTATTGATATTATCAGGTTATCTAAATCGCAAAATGGCAACTAGCAATTTATCGCAATCAAAGCCCACTATTGTGATCCCTTGGTTTGCAATAATTTTTATTATCATTGCATACATAAACTCTTTTCATTTATTGCCACAAATTTTAGTTCAATCCATTATTACCCTTGATACTATTCTATTATCTATGGCGATGGCTGCACTTGGATTAACTACACATATAAGTGCAATTCGACAAGCCGGGATCAAACCACTGGTGATGGCTTTGTGTCTTTTTGGCTGGCTAACTATCGGTGGGTTATTTATAAATTCATCGATGCAATCTATTTTTCATTAACATCCGATAAAATTTTGTTTTTTATCTCCCCTGTCGTTAACAAACAAACATTATTAATGCCTAAATGACTTAAGCCTATGCATTTCATTTTTTAAGCCAATAGTGTCATAATTAAAATAAAATTAGGAGAAAAAAATGAAATTTGTTGGAGCCCACGTCAGCGCTGCTGGCGGTGTTGATCAAGCCGTACTCCGTGCCCACGAAATCAATGCCACAGCCTTTGCTCTTTTCACAAAAAATCAGCGTCAATGGCAAGCTCCACCACTAAAACCGGAAACAGTTGAACAATTCAAACTAAATTGTGAAAAATATGGTTTTGACCAACAGCAAATTCTGCCACACGACAGCTACCTTATTAATTTAGGCCATCCTGAAACAGAAGCACTGAAAAAATCACGTGCCGCTTTTTTAGATGAAATGCAACGCTGTGAGCAATTAGGTATTACTTTGCTCAATTTTCACCCAGGTAGTCATCTGAATAAAATTAGCGTTGATGTATGCCTCGCCCGTATTGCTGAGTCAATCAATATTACTTTAGCGCAAACTAAAAATGTTATTGCTGTGATTGAAAATACTGCCGGTCAAGGCTCTAATTTAGGATTTAAATTTGAGCATCTGGCAGCGATAATTGAAGATATTGAAGATAAACAGCGAGTTGGTGTTTGTTTGGATACTTGTCATGCTTTTGCAGCAGGTTACGACTTACGAACAAAAGAAGCTTGCGATAATACTTTTGCCCAATTTAATAAAATTGTCGGTTTTCAATACCTACGAGCAATGCATTTAAATGATGCCAAAAGCCAATTTGCCAGCCACGTTGATCGCCACCAAAGCCTAGGAGAAGGTAATATCGGTTACACAGCTTTCAGCTATATTATGAAAGATAACCGCTTCGATAATATACCTTTGATCCTAGAAACCATAAATCCTGAGCTCTGGCCTCAAGAAATCGCCTGGTTAAAGTCGCAACAATAACCAATCTTCAACAAATTTATCGTTCTTACAACAGATGAAAATTAATCTAGTACGGCTATTTTTTATTGGTAAATAGCCGTAGTGTATAACTTTTGTTGTGATTTTATGATGTAAAAAAATAGATCAATATTGCATTATTATCTGTTTAATCGTCATCTCACTAGGCAATTATTTATAAAGCTGAAAACAAAATTAGATCAATTAATTAGCAGAGACCCTTTTATTAATTTATCAAAATCACCTCTCGATCAAATACAGCATCCGAACACTAGGGTTAAAACCAATTTTAACTAACTGGCAAAAATATTAATTTACTTAAATATCATACCTAATGTATCATCAAGCTAGTACACAAAATCAATAATAAAAGAGGCAATTATAGTAATGGCTAACGAAGTAATACAAAATATTAAACGCCCTTCCATATTTGGTGGTGCTATGATCATCGCTGGCACTGCCATCGGTGCCGGTATGTTCTCTATTCCTATTGTCACTTCTGGCGTCTGGTTTACCGGTTCAATCATTTTATTAGTTTATACTTGGGTATGTATGTTTTCTTCTGGTTTAATGATTTTAGAAGCCAACATGAATTATCCTTCTGGTGCAAGCTTTCATACCATGGTTAAAGATTTACTTGGCACACGCTGGAATTTACTAAATAGCATTTCAATTGCATTTGTTCTTTATATCTTAACTTATGCTTATATTTCAGCCGGTGGATCGATCATTACACATAATCTTAATAAGATCATCCCCATAAATCACCCTATGGCCGGTTTATTATTTAGCTTATTGATCGCTTTTGTTGTTTGGCTATCGACTAAAGCGGTTGATCGTCTAAGTACAATTTTGATTGGCGGTATGGTTATTACTTTTATCATGTCTGTCAGTGGCATGTTTAATAGTGCTTCATCCACCATCTTATTCAACAAAAATAGTCTGGATACAGATTATTTACCTTATGCATTTATTGCTCTACCTTATTTACTAATTTCTTTTGGCTATCATGGTAATGTGCCCGGCTTAGTGAAATATTATCATAAAGAAAGTAAAGCAGTTGTTCTGAGTTTGTTATATGGCACTTTTATTGCTTTAGTCATTTATATCTTATGGCAATATGCCATTCAAGGTAATATACCGCGCACTGCCTTTAAACAAATCATTACTGAAGGTGGTAATATTGACTCGCTATTAAAACAAATGGATCACAGCACTAATAACAATATTATAAAACAGTGTTTAAATCTGTTTTCTTATATGGCACTTGCTAGTTCATTTTTAGGTGTGACACTTGGGCTGTTTGATTTCATTGCCGATTTTTTTAAATTCAAAGATAATAATCTAGGCCGTTTAAAATCCGCTTTGATAACCTTCATTCCTCCCACCATTTTAGCTTTATACTACCCTGATGGTTTTATTCATGCCATTGGTTTTGCTGGTCTAGCGGCAACTATATGGGCAGTAATTGTGCCGGCAATGATGGCTAAAGCTAGCCGGAAAAAATTTCCTCATGCGGTTTATCATGCACCTGGCGGTAATCTATTAATTTATTTTGTTATATTTTTTGGTTTGATTAACGCCGTTATCCATATATTAGCGCTATTCAATATTTTGCCTGTTTATAAGTAGCGCTTCGATTGCCAAGATTAATTTCAACGCCTCATACTTCGTGCTGATAGTTGTCATGAGGCAAATTCTTAGTAAGCATCACTTTGTATTCTAATTGCCGGTAATTTTATTATAAAATTGGGATTATACTTATTTAATGAAAGGAACTCATATGGCTAGAGCCAATGAAATAAAACGAGGCTATGCGATAAGCTTAAATGGTAAGTTGCTATTAGTAAAAGATATTGATATTCAGACACCAAGTGCACGAGGCGCAAGCACACTCTACAAAATGCGTTTTACTGATATTAAAACCGGACAAAAAGTTGAAGAGCGTTTTAAGGGCGATGACAATCTAGATACAATCCATTTAACTCATCGGGCGGTAAGTTTTTCTTATGTTGAGGCTGATGAATATGTATTCATGGATAATGAAAATTTTACTCCCTATAGTTTCAATAAAACAGATATAGAAGAAGAGCTTTTATTCTTTACTACTTCAGGAACACCTGGACTGCAAGTTTTAGTAATGAATAACCAGGCTATCGCGTTAGAACTTCCGCAAACTGTCGATATGGTAATTGTAGAAACAGCACCAAGTCTCAAAGGAGCATCAGCCAATGCAAGAACAAAACCAGCTATGATGGCAACCGGGCTAATAATACAAGTTCCAGAATACTTATCCATCGGCGAAAAAATTCGCATTCACATTGCAGAACGCCGTTATATGGGCCGTTGTGATTAAAATCGATAAAAATCAAACAATAGCTGCTCTTACTTAAAGAGCGGCTATATTAAAAAATAAAAGTGACTAACTTAAAAATAAAATCAATCATAGCTAATTTCTAACATGCCCTGCTTTTTGTTTTTATTAAACCACAAAAAACGGGTTTCACCATATTTAATTAGTGATTTTTGTCGCTGATTAGTTAATAAATCCATACTTATCTTCTGGGTTGCCATGTTTCCAGCATTATCCCAACAATTCGTTTCTAGCATATTATCATTTACAATATTTTGACAGGTAGGTACAGTAATAGCGCCATAAAAATGAATTACACCGCCAGTATCTGATTCACTATAAACTTGAGATGATAAAGTTAATACCAGTAGAGATATAAAAAAATTCTTATTTAAATAATAGGGTATCTTAGGCTGCGCATTGCCATATTTTTTATATAAAATCATAAAAAGTTTAATCCTGGTCAATAAATAAAATTACTATTAAATATTTTTATTAAATAATTACTGAGAAATTGCTAATGATTTATTAAAATAACATTTACTACTATAACTCAATATCTTGTTGAATCATGAAATATGGCTAACCGCAAAATTCCACATAAGATAGCTTCTATATAATATTAAATTGTCTATTTTATCGTTTAAATATAACAACTAATTACTCATCTTTATTAAAATGTTTTGTTCTTTATTAATCATTTTAATTTAACCGCTATTTAAATTTATGGCTCTCTCGTCATCACGACTATTTGTTTAATATAACTTTATTATAATAAATATCACAAATATCTAACTGATAAAGTCAAAAATAATTTAGTAAAGTAAAAACAACGTATTGGAGAAAAATTTTAAAATAACAATTCCTATATTTATACAAAATTGAATAATTTTCTGCTACTGAAAAACAGACTAAATTATTTTAAGTAACAGACTAAATTTTATTAAAATTTAACAAAAAACCAACAATAAATTAATAAAATATTGCTAACAAATTTAGCTTAATTTTTTATTAATTAGCTAATTTTAATTGCTGATCATCAATACGCTGATTTTTTAAATAGTATATTTAACCAAAATATTAAACCTTTTATTCAATAAGCTTATTTACATCGACACTAGTTATTTAATCAAAAAATTTTGATTTTTTGTAAATTAATACAAGAAAACTCGCCATTTTTTATTTCCTTGTATAAACTTGTTTATGTTTAACATATCAATGTATTTGAAATAGGTACTCAATCATATACATTTATATAACGAGCAATAGTGATGATATTTTAACCTTTAGCTAACAAAATAAAATATCGTCAAATTTACATTATATCGAATATCCACATAAAGATAACAAGGGATAAATCAATAATGGTCAAACTTCAACCGTTACTGAGATACTGTATGAAGCCTACTCCGGCACTAATCATTACTTTATTACTATCCGCTTGTAATTCACCAAACTCACCGCTATATAAAACACAATCTAACTCACTTTATCAGGTATCACAAGCCGAGTTTGAACAATTAGTACGCAATGTGGAAATTAAAACAAAAATATTAGAGCAGTATGCAAACTGGAGAGGTGTTGCTTACCGTTTTGGTGGTACAACAAAGAAAGGTATTGACTGTTCAGCCTTTACTCAACGTATGTTTAGTGAGCAGTTTGGTGTTGATTTACCTCGCTCAACAGATGAACAACAATATACCGGCCACTGGGTCAGGCAACAAAATTTACGCCCTGGCGATTTGGTTTTTTTTAGAACTGGCCCAACTAATCGACATGTCGGTATTTATATTGGTAATGATAAATTTGTCCATGCCTCAACAAGTAGCGGTGTAACAGTTTCTGCAATAAATGATGATTACTGGAGTAAACGTTATTATGCAGCTCGTCGAATCATTGATACGTATTAATATTTAATGAGAATAATAACGAGATGGTAGCGTTATTGATTCCGCAATAGCAACACCCACTGTTTTAAAATGACAAATCGCTAAACTTTCATCTTCATAACGAATAAAAAGGCAAACTTGACCCTGCCATTCAAGCAAATCATTAGCAATTTGTATTTCATCTAAAGCTGAACTTAAATACTTTAATACCGCCAAATTATCGCTAATATCATGGCAAAGTACCTTAAAGCCAATTAATATATTAGACTCGGAGCTGGATATATTATCAGGCATTACCTCAATTTTTTCACCTGTATGCCCTGTTAACCATCGATAATTTTGTGGCAAACGATGAATGACAGATAACTTTAAATTACCCACTAAAAACCCTATATTGTAATTAATTATATTATTTTTCTATTTAAGTAAAAAAATAACTTAACATACTAACTTATCAAGCTATTTTATACTTGCCCTGGTATTTTACATCATATAAATATTATAAATTTTTGTTATTCTAATATAAAAACTTATCCTAAACAAAATAAAATTTGTTAAAAATCAACAAAGCATATTATCTTTCAATAGTAAAACTGTATTATTTCATTTAATTCTTTATAAAAAAGCCATATATCAGATAATTAGCTAAAATAAGCAGTAATGAAAGATAAAAATGAAATAATTAATAAATTGATTGGCTCATGAATTGAGCCTATCTAAATTGTGATTGTTATCGAAGTAAAAGATAAGAAATTACATTGAGTTCATATTAATAAAGTATTTAAATAACGATACAACACTAATGAAATTTATTTCTTTATTAAATCCTAATCACATTAGTCTTTACTGTAATTAGCCAACAACACAAACCCCATCGCAAGACAAACACATAACCCCATAAATCCTACCATCGACCACACTGTGGTTGTTTTAAAGCAAGAAAGCAAATAACCAAAAAATGCACCGATACCAAAACGTATTGTGCCAACTAAAGATGAAACTGTACCCGCAATATGTGGATAACTATCTAAAATTACAGACATAGCATTAGAAGAGATCATCGCAATACTACCAACATAAACAGCAACACCAAATATCATAGGAATAAAACCTAAGTCCAATATAGTACTGAGGATCAGCCACATTCCCATAATGAATTGCAATGTTAAGCCCATATGTAACATTTTTAATGCGCCAAAATGGCGTACATAACGGCTATTAAGCGTGGTCAGTAAAAATAAAAAAACAATATTTAAACCAAAATAATAGCCAAAATGCTGTGGCGAAACCCCATTTAATTCAATATAGACAAACGGCCCGGTATTTAAAAATGAAAACAACCCAGCAAAGGAAAATCCACTAGCAAGAATATAACAGAAGACTTGTCTAGCACGAAACAAGGTAAAAAGTTGTTTTATCGTATTACGTAAATGAAATTTTTGTCTTTTTTCCTTAGGCAACGTTTCTTGAATAAAAAAAGCAACTAATAACGCCCCTATGATTGCAGCTATGGAAATAATCCAAAAAATGGCATGCCAGGAAAACCAAATCATTGCCATACCACCTAAGATCGGTGCTAATAGTGGCGCGATCGTCATAACTAGCAAAACAAAAGACATGCTTCGTGAAAATTCATCACTACTAAACATATCTCTCATCAAAGCAGTGATGACAACACTTGCTGCCGCTGCCGATAATCCTTGTAAAAAACGAACAAAAATAAATTGCTCAATATTATTGGCTAAAGCACAAATTGCTGAAGTAATCGCAAAAATAATTACGCCGCCTAATATCACTGGCTTACGACCTATACTATCGGCCATCGGACCATAAAACAGTTGACCTATTGCAAAGCCCAAAATATAACTATTTAAGGTCATCTGAACTTGGCCGGTATCAACATTAAAACTTTTTGCAATCGATGGCAGACTAGGCAAATACATGTCAATGGCTAATGGCATCAACATGGATATAAGGCCTAAAATCAGAATTAGGCTGAAATAAGATGAACCCTGACGTTGCATACTAACATACTCCCAAATCGAGCAAGTAAAAATATAATTTAAATAGTTTTTATTTCTTCTTTCGTTAAAGAACGATATTCACCAGCCCCTAATGCTGGATCAAGATAAATACCACCAATACGCTCACGGTGCAGCGCACAAACGTGATTACCCACCGCGGCAAACATTCTTTTGACTTGGTGATACCGGCCTTCGCTAATTGTCAAACGCACCTGCATTGATGAAACTATAGCTAGTTTGGCCGGCTTTGTGGGTGATTTTTCACCTTTAAGCCATATACCTGCTAAAAACTTATCAGCTACCTCAGTCGAAATCGGTTGTGTCAATGTGACAAGATAAGTTTTCTCACAATGATGCTTTGGCGAGATAATTTTATGTGTCCATTGACCATCATCAGTTATAATTACTAAACCGGTTGTATCTATGTCTAATCTGCCGGCAATATGTAACTTTGTTATAGCTGGCTCATCAATAAAAGATAAAATTGTTGGGTTAACATTATCTGCCGTCGAACAAACATAACCTTGCGGTTTATTCAACATAAAATAACGTGGGCCAATAATATGTTGTAATACTATATCTTCATAACTAACTACCATTTCAGGCGTAATTTGATGAGAGCCGGTTTTTATTACTTCATTATTAACCATAACTTTTCCTGCCCGTAATTCTCGCATAACCAAGCCACGGCTAATTGTTAGTTGTTGAGATAAAAACTTATCAAGTCGCATCATGATTTTTAAATGTATATGAAAGGGTTAGAATGCATATGTATTATTATGCTAAATCATTGGATGATTACAATAATTGCTTTTAAAACAATCCAGATAATAAATAACGCAAATAACTATAACGCGATTAATTATACCAACAACTTGTTAGAGAAGATATAGCTTGCTACAGTAGATTTTATTTTTAATATAGATTATTTCAATATAAATTAACAAAAATTGCTACTCTATTTGTTATTTATTTTTAATATTTAAGTTAATAATCATGATAGTTACGCTAAGACCATATCAACAAGAGGCCGTTAATGCAGCGATAAACTATTTTCGCCGCCATAAACAACCTGCGGTTATTGTGTTACCTACTGGCGCAGGAAAAAGTCTGGTTATTGCTGAATTAGCCCGATTAGCCCGTGGGCGAGTACTGGTATTAGCCCATGTAAAAGAATTAGTTGAACAGAACCATAATAAATATCAAGCCTATGGGCTAACCGCCGACATTTATGCCGCCGGACTTAATAAAAAACAAAATGAAAATAAAGTTATTTTTGCTAGTGTACAATCTATGGCAAAAAATTTAGCTGATTTTAATACTTCTTTTTCACTGTTAATTATCGATGAATGTCATCGCATCAGTTTAAATAACGATGGTCAATATCAACAAATCATTCAAAAATTACAACACAATAATCCTAATTTATGTGTTTTGGGATTAACAGCAACACCTTATCGTCTGTCTGAAGGCTGGATATATCAGTATCACTACCATGGTATGATAAAAGGTGATGATAACTGTTTTTTTCGTGATTGTATTTATGAACTACCGTTAAGGTATATGATAAAAAACCATTATCTTGTACCACCTAAACGTCTAGATATGCCGGTTATTCAATATGATTTTAGTCAATTGCAGATAAGCCAAACGGGTATTTTTAATCATGCTGATTTGGATCAGACAATTAAACGTCAGCATAGAGTCACTCCCCTGATTATTCAGCAAATTATCGAATATGCACATTCCTGTCAGGGCTGTATGATCTTCGCCGCTACCGTTGAACATGCCAAAGAAATTTTGACATTATTACCTAATGATGATACTGCATTAATATGCGCAGAAACGACGGCAATCGTCCGTGAAAAAGCTATTGATGCCTTTAAAGCGCAAAAAATTCGCTATTTAGTCAATGTTTCTGTCTTAACTACAGGTTTTGACGCTCCTCATGTCGATCTGATTGCTATTTTGCGTCCCACTGAATCAATTAGTCTCTATCAACAAATAATTGGTCGCGGATTAAGATTATTTCCTAACAAAAGCCAGTGTATTATTCTTGATTATGCAGGAAATCCCCATGATCTTTATATGCCAGAAGTTGGCAGCCCTAAAAGTGATCCACAAAACGTACCAGTTCAGGTTTTTTGCCCACTTTGTCATTTTGCTAATCTATTTTGGGGGAAAAGCGATCCAGACGGTCAAATCATTGAACATTACGGCCGTCGATGCCAAGGCTGGGAAGAAAAGCATAATGGACAAAAAAAACAGTGTGAATTTCGCTTTCGTTTTAAACAATGTCCCAACTGCAATGCTGAAAATGACATTGCAGCACGACGTTGTCATCAATGTCAGGCAATTTTAGTTGATCCGGATGATATGTTAAAAGCGGCGTTAAAATTGAAAAATTCCCTGATCCTTCGTTGCGGTGGCATGCAACTGACTACCGGATATGATAAGAAAGGAGAATGGTTAAAAGCCACTTACTATGATGAAGATGGTAGCAGCGTCTCAGAACTGTTTCGATTAACAACCCCAGCTCAGCGCAAAGTATTTGAACAACGTTTTCTATTGCTCCACCAGCGAGCTCCAGGCCTTCCCTTCCAATGGCAAACTGTAGCCGATATTCTACGTCAAAAGGAATCATTACGTCATCCTAACTTTGTTATCGCACGTAAAAAAAGCCAGTTTTGGCAAATAAGAGAGAAAATTTTTGACTACCAAGGAAAGTATCGTCTGGCTGACGACCTCTATTGACAACATGATTTCCATTTGTATTTACTATATCGCTGTTTTTACTGAAATGAATATCAACGCCCTAAAATTAGGACATCTTTTTCATTGCTGTAGAGCATTTTTTTCGCTAAAATGCCGCCCGCTTGATTAGCAATCACTAACAAGTTTTTATTATCGGATCTGCCACTGGGTCGCCTGTTGCAGAGTCTTTTTATATTATGAGAACAAATCATGCTAACGATTAATGCAGAAATCCGCAAAGAGCAGGGTAAGGGTGCGAGCCGCCGCCTGCGTAAAGACAACAAATTACCGGCTATCGTCTATGGTGGTGATCAGGAACCCGTTTCTATTGAACTCAACCATGATGAAATTATCAACCAAGAAAGCAAGCCAGAGTTTTATGAAGTATTAACACTGGTGGTTGATGGGAAAAAAACCAAAGTTAAAGTACAAGCGGTTCAACGTCATCCGTTTAAGCCTAAACTAACCCATATCGATTTCTTGCGGGTTTAATTACGCAAAATTGCGCTTTTTTACCAAGCCAATTATCAATAACGCCGCTTTTGCGGCGTTATTTGTTTTTACCATCATTAACGGCTTTTCTTGCCACGCTCTAATTGCTCACGTAAGTTTGGTGGTGTACCTTTAATTGTTAACGTATCCGTTGCCGGATCCCAAAAAACACGCTCATCAAGTAACAAAGCATCAAAGTTAATGGTCAAGCCACCACCACTACCTGAATATTTGGTTAATTGTTTGAGAGTCGTACGATCTGGTGGAAAACTTTCTGCCAATTGATAACCATTTTGTTGCGTAAATTCAGCAAAATTCTGCTCTCCTAAAGCAGGCAACTCTTTTGATAAACACTTTAATTCAATTTCTTCTCCGGTCTGTTGTTGCTCATTACAATAGCGATAAACTTGCTGGCGATATTCTTGTGTGGCGGCCTGGTTTAACTCAGACGAATCACAATAATCATTCACGGCTTGCAGTAATCCTTTATTCTGTATTTTAGCATTCATACCTTCGCTAGCTGACAGGAAATCCATAAAAAAATCAGATACTTTACGCCCGACGCGGCCCTTTAAAAAAGTTAAATAACGTTCAGAAGCGGGATTTCTTTCCCATTCTGTCAAGTCTATGCGAGCAACAATATCAACATGCGGAATATCAAGATAATGAGTAGTATTCAATTCCAGATTATCATTAACAAACATACTATTGCAGCTATTTAATACAGCTATCAATAAGTAATCTACCGCCAAATAACGATATTGACAAAACAGTACCACCCCACCTTCTGCAAACGGATATTTTGCCAATTCATCCCGCAAACGAATAGTAGCCGCACGGCTAAATCCCAAAAAGTTTTCATCTTCCTTTCTCAAAGCCACTAATGCTTCAGCTAATTCGCTCGCTTGATTAAAAGTGGCAAAGGCTTTACTTTTAGCGCCATAAATTCGATGCAATTCTGCCATCATTTCTTGCACTATATTATCCGTGCCTAATAAAGAATCACGCAGCACAACCTCTAGTGTTTGTTCATCACGTTTTATCAACTGATGTAAAGCAATCTGGCAAATATCCAGACTCATCATTTACTCCTTATTTTCTTTATGGCATAAAGATCAACGGTATTCAGACATCGATAACTTTTTCCGGCAGCTAAATTGATATCTATTGATATAACATTTTTGTATTATGGGCATATAATAAGATTTGTAACTTATGGAAACCGGTCAATTTAAAATGTTATTAAATGAAATTATCCAGTTAAATTAGACAAAACAGCTACAGAAAAAAACACAATAATACGCTAAAATATAAAGCTTTATTCATTCAGGATTTTTATTATGCCACAATCATCCCGTTATAGTGATGAGCAAATTGAACATCTACTCCTAGAATTAGTCAAGGTATTAGAAAAATATAAAGCTCCAACTGATCTATCATTGATAGTATTAGGTAACATGGTGACAAACTTAATTAATACAACTGTTACACTGACTCAGCGTAAAACTATTGCAGAATCTTTCGCTCAGGCGTTACTTGCTTCTGTTAATGAAGAAAAAATTCACTAATTTAGCAGATAAAATATTACATGGTGACCAACTCTCGAAACTATCGTGAAAAAGTCTCCCAAATGATAAGCTGGGGACACTGGTTTACGTTATTCAATATAGTACTCAGTTTAGTATTAAGTAGCCGATATCTGTTTGTTTTTGATTGGCCGGGTACGTTATTCGGCCGTATTTATGCTATTGTTAGCTGGCTTGGGCATTTTAGCTTTGTTATTTTTGCCTGTTATCTTTTAATCATCTTTCCTATTACTTTCATTATTGGTTCACAGCGACTGCTAAGATTTCTATACACCATCGTTACCACCACCATACTGACTTTTCTCATTTTTGATATTGCGTTTTTTTCGCGCTATAACCTCCATTTAACACCACTACTATGGGAGTTATTAATAAATCCTAAAAACGGCGAAATGGCGAGAGAATGGCAGTTAATGTTTATTTGTGTGCCTATCATTTTTTTAATTGAGATGTTATTTGCTACCTGGAGTTGGCAAAAATTACGCAGCCTAAACCGTCAACGATTCACTAAACCCTTGGCAGGTATCTTCATCACAGCATTTGTTGCTTCCCATTTAATGTATATTTGGGCTGATGCAAATTTTTATCGCCCAATAACTATGCAGCGAGCTAACTATCCCCTATCTCACCCAATGACAGCGAGAAAATTTCTTGAACGCTATGGTTATCTCGATCAAGTGGAATATCAACGCAAGATACAACAAGAAGGCAACCCTTCAGCACTGTCTATTGAATATCCACTCAAACCACTTAGCTATCAAAAACAAGCACCAAAGTATAATTTATTACTACTGGTCGTTAATAATCTTAACTATCAAGATACCACTGAAGGTATGCCAGCATTGAATACTGTTAAATCAATCAGTACGCAATTTAATCAACACCTCAGTACAGGTATCCAAAACCAACGGGCGCTATTTAGCCTATTCTACGGTTTATCGCCTAGTTATTTAGATAGTATACTTAATAGCAGAAAACCTTCCGCCCTAATTGAAGCATTAAAATATCAAAACTATCAATTTGGTCTGTTTTCATCGAATGGTTTTAGCTCACCATTATTTCGTCATGCAATTCTGGCAGATTATTCGTTACCCGAAAATACTGCCGGTAATGATTATCAAACTACCAATGAATGGGTAAAATGGTTAGATAGCATAGAAAACCAGACTCGGTGGTTTTCTTTTCTTAATCTTAATGGTTTTGATAATCATAAATCGCAAAGTGACAATAAGTTACAATTAGATCATGAGATTAAACGCATAATTGATGCGCTAAAACAAAAAAATATGTTAAACAATACCGTTGTCGTCATTACGGCAAACCATAGTAGCAATCCAGAAACTCATGAAACAACAAAATGGTTCACTAACGGTCAATTTAATCTTAAACAAATGAAGGTGCCTTTATGGGTGTATTGGCCAAATACCCCACCACAGCAAATTAATAAGCTAACCAGTCATCAAGATATTATGACCACCTTAATGCAGCGTTTACTTTATGTTGATAATTCACCAGAAGACTATTCTCAAGGAGAAGATCTTTTTACCCCTAAACGTAACCAACCCTGGGTTTTATTAGGTGATGAACAAGTACTAATTATTAACTTTACTAATAAAACGCTTTACCTTAATCAAAATGGTGAGGTTTATATCTTTGATGATAAAGGCAATAAAATAACAGATGAAAAACCTGATTTAACTCAACTGCTAAGAGCTTTTGCCGAATCTACCCGTTTTAATACTAATTAATGCTTAAAAATCAAGCGGTCGTAGTACTTGCTATTGATTTTAACCAAAAAAACGGTAGTATAGCGAGCCTATATCGGCATGTAGCGCAGCCTGGTAGCGCACCGTCATGGGGTGTCGGGGGTCGGAGGTTCAAATCCTCTCATGCCGACCAAGATTTACTAAGAAAACCAATCAGTTATGATTGGTTTTTTTGTGCCTGAAATTCACCGATGGTAAAATTGGAGTAAGATGATCGATAATTATTGGTGGTTTTCTGCTCTTTCATTGGTCTATCGCATCAAAGACTTCATATAAATCAATTTTCAAAATTTATAATTAAATAAAATAGCGTTTAAATTAATACTGCTTAATTTGAAAGTAAAATGAAAAAGATAACATTTTTCCTTATGGTGGCTTCTTTGTTTTCTTATTCAGCTAATCAAAAACTGATATAAGGGGAATTACCAAAGCTGATGGGACCACTAGTTATGTCCAAGTTACCTATTTTTCTTCAGTGTTCAATTAAATTGTTGGTCCCTATTGTTAATTAGTAGTATCTGGCTTTCATTTATGGTAAACAATTTAGACACTGAACCAGAATAGTGGAAAGAACCGCTATCAATACAGCAAAGAAGAAAAGATTACATGCTATTACAACGACTGAACCGAAAATTACTATAAAGAATTCTGTCTATAATCTCTTCTCGCTTCATCGCTATTAATCCTTGCTTTTATTATCACTCTCTGAATTTTTTGATGTGGATAATTCATTTTGTTCTGTTGGCCTAACAACCATTGCAGGCATATACTTTTGCTCTGAAACACTTTCTGTCACAACTTTTTTATCAGTCATTGATAAATCTTTTTTATTTGGCGGTGGTAACTAAAAAACCACTTCACCTGATGTGGTTAAAAGCAGGCATAATAACCGTGTGGAGTAATGCACAAAAATAAAGATGCTGTTTGTTAGTTAATTTTCTATGTCGTAGCACCCAGCGGTTATCTATTGTCACACTTGCCAAGGGCGTGATGATAATGCTGTTAGTTAACCGCTTTTTTATCTATAAAAAATAATTAAATAAAGTATCTTCGCCAACAAAATTTTAGTTGTCTTAGGACACAGTTTTAGTGGAACTATTGCACAACGGCTAGCAGAAATAGAATCATCTCGTATAAAGCGTTTGATCTTCCATAATGCATTTGTTTTACGTGATGGAGAATCACTTTATGATATGTACCCACCTATTTTTCACGAAATATGGGAAAAAATAACCATTGATAATAAAATAATGCTCCCTTTTGAGATTTTTAGAGAGTTATTTATTGGTGATGTTGAATTAGAAAAAGCAAAGGAAGTTTATGATAATTTTTGGTCCCCATGTTGTGCTGCAAGTCATTATGATAAAGTACCGCTAAAAACATTTGAATCACTATCAATTCCTCGTAGCATAATATATGCGTCAAGAGATAATGCTCTTCCTGTTGGTGAGTATGGCTGGCACCCTAAATTTAGCAATCGTCTGAATATTTATCGTTTTACTGAATTACCAGGAAGCCATGAAGTATTATTCAGTAATCCTCAAAGACTTACTGTGAATGTATAATACACGCTAGTAGACCTTAATTTCTTTTTATTTTAATAAAATTATTTTAAACAAGCATGGTATATAACCTGTACAGAGGATTTATTCGGAGGTTGAAATCCTCTCATGCCGACCAATTTTTACTTAGAAAACCAATTAGTTATGATTGGTTTTTTGTGCCTGAAATTTACGTGGGGTAAAATTAGGATAAAATTGACAAAAAATTCACTTGCTAGTGAATGACCAATAATTTTGATTCAGACAATCCTGCTGAGTCGTTAATAACCAGCTGATTAGTCGTTTTAATTTATGGTCTATTTTATTTCATTGCCATAAATGAATTACCACTATGCAGGACAGAAAGTTAAAAAAAAAAGCCAGCTAAGCTGGCCAAAACACACAGGAAAAAATAATGATGTAAGACAAATATCTAAAATATAAAGTCAGTCAATTGCTGCGAGAAACGAAACATAACACAAATTTGCTTAAATATTGATCTGAAAACTAATTAGTATGATATCCATCACAGCTTAATACTCTAAATTACAAAAATGTAATTGATCTGATCTAATGACAAACAATAAATAACAAATGAAAAATGGTATGGAAAATAATTTTCTGCCCTTTTCAGTAATTTGCTGGACCAGACCACTTACCTAATCGGCATAAGCAATTTATTCATTTAACCATTTAGCCAACCAAGCCCTCATTTCATGATTAAACAACGCTAAAGCAATAAATTAACTACTAAAACATCGTCGCCCTACTAATAGCTAAATGAAAAATTATGACTGAAAAAGCTTTATAATAACGCCCTGCCAAATCTGATAGTTTTAACAACCTATTTTAATAAGCAAAACAATCCAACGTATTTTACTCAATTGCTGCTAGCTGTATCCTACTATGCAATCAGCAATAAAATTATATATGTTGTTTGCAGTATTTTATTTAATACACCAAATGATTATTAATGCGGTAGAAGTAATAAGTTGCTATAAATTTAACCGTCATGACTGGACGGTATACAAATTAACGGCAAAAAGTATATAATACTGTTTGATGCTTAAACCATCAAACAAGTAATCAATTAACTGATAAACAGTCTGTGTTCATAGGTGGTTATTATGTCAACATTACGGAATTGGATTACCAGATACTTTCCGAGTGATCATCAAAAAATGAGCAAAAGACAAAATGATAAAATTTCCGCATTTGTACGTGTTGACAAAAGCGGTGCCGCTTATATCCCCTCTAATGAAATTGCCGCATTACCCGAAGTAAAAGAAATGCAAAAGATGGCTAGCTTGATTGTAAAACAGAAAAAAACCAGTACAAGGAAATAGCTTGTTAGCATTACTACTTATTCCCATTTTAGTTAGCGGCTATATTATGATAGTCCTAAATCCCTATCACTACTTTAGATTACATAGGCACGATGGACAGCTTTTATACTTAAAAGTAGCTACTTATGGTACTTTTTGCCTTTTTTGCACTACGGTAATTGGTGTATTAATTAAATTCTTGTTGCCAAACTTTCATCTGATAGATTTGATTGCAAAAAATTTTACCCTTACTGGTGATAAAAAAAATGATCATATCTATGCATTGTTAACATTATTATCAGTCACATCAATTTTATTTTCATGGATATACGTTTTTTTTGTTTGGGTAAAAAACTATATACTTGGCTATTTTTACAGTAAAAAACATTTAGCGACTTACAATAATATATGCCAAGCTAAAAATGCGAGAGTACTGAGAAAAACATTATCGAATGGTACTATTGACTGCATGTTACTTGATGCCCTTGAGTCAACACCTAAGCGTCCAGTATTAATAAACCTCTCTTCAAAAAAGGTTTATATTGGCATTATCAGCGGATTATCCGATCCAAACGAAAAAGAAGAACCAAATAAATATATCTCTTTCTTCCCCGTTATGTCCGGTTATCGAGACAAGGATACGATGTTATTAGAATTTACAAATGTATATCCTAGCAAGATAAAAGATTTAAATATTGTTGTTTCTACTGACGAAATATCTCATATCTCTTGGTTTGATTTTAAACTCTATAATAGTGTCAATAATTCAGCAGCAAAAGAAGAAAAAAGAAACACCAAAATTAATTAAAAATATTAGGCTTGATGGTATCTATTTTGTCGGGTAAGCAGACTATTAAATTAATTATAAAATGAGTAGCAAAAATATAAAAAATCGTATGGATAGCTTACCTTAAGAGTAAAAATCAGTATCATAAGTTGTAATATTATAAAAAATTAGCATAGGAAATACTATAAACCAGCAGAATTAAAATAATAAATTAATTTTTTAAAAATTTTTTTAAAATTAATTTAAATAACCTAAAATATATTTTACATCTATTTTGACATTAACAAAAATAAGAGTTTTTTAATTTTATTTTTAATATAATTTAAACCAACCAAATTAGAAATATACAATTGTTTAATTATATTAATCTTTTGCCTTTATCGATAAAAATCCACATTCAATTTCTAAATTAAGCTACCGCTTCTAATACTATACTGTAATATTACCATGAATTTATTTAATAATATTTACGCTGGCAATATCAACTACATTAAATATAAAACTTGATTAATCTCACTCTGTAACATATTTAAATTACAAGCAAATAATCAACCTAAACTATCTTATAGATAAGAGCAATAAAATAATCTAAAATTAATAGATATGCATAATTTATTGTTGATAGAGATATTTTGTTTATTGTTAGGTTAAAAAAAAAGGAAAAAAATAAAAAATTGCGTGAAGATGTTATCCATTATTTGTCTCTCTCTTATTCAATCATATTCTTTTGCTAATGAGAGCACTAACGATAAAGTCGCGGATGAATATATATATAACCAAAATGGCCCGGTTACGGTATGTCATTATAATGACAAAATTGAAGAAAAATTATGCTTTGATGAAAATGGTGTTGTCGATTATGGAGATATATATCAAAGCTACGCACTAAAACAAACCGTGAAATAACCACAATTAATCATAACAATATTACTTTTGAACATACCGCTATTGTGACAAGGTTAAAAATAAGAATTGTTTAATATGCTTCCTAAAATCAAATTAAAATATTAAAAAATTTCATTTACATGATTTTAAGAGATTGAGCAGCTATTTTAGACAGCAAATACTATTTTTACTAATGTGGATTAAATTGAAATCAAACCAAACGTTTCACAGGTATGTCTGTTTACTCAATAGAACAGCGGAATAAATAGGAACTTATCTATAGAAGCACCCCAGAAATATCCCACTTACCTAAAAGGCACTGTGGGATAACTGAGTAGCTTTTGACTTAATTGGTGCCGGCTACCGGAGTCGAACTGGTGACCTACTGATTACAAGTCAGTTGCTCTACCAACTGAGCTAAGCCGGCGAATTTGGCGGAAGGATAGAGATTCGAACTCTAGGATGGTTTCCCATCGGCGGTTTTCAAGACCGCTGCCTTCGACCGCTCGGCCATCCTTCCATGGCGCGGAATTATGGCGAAATGTGATGACCTTGTCTAGACCTTAATATAAAAAAATACTATTTTTTTCATCGTTTGCTCAAAGTTTGATCATTAAAATTATACTATCCGAAATTACCTGTTAAAATAATAAGACAGAATTGTTTAAATAGTAATCAACATACTAATTTTTTTCTTCATGTTTAATAAAAAGGCGCCTCTTCTACCAATGGATTATAAACAACCAACCTTACAACTTTCATCGCTAACCCGCTTTTTTATAATGTTTATCAGCTCGCTTGTATTATTGTTATTTCTATTTGCCTACAATTACTTTCATAATTGGATCAATAATAGTCAAAATTCGCTCAGTAACATCACTAAACAACTTGAATATGAAATTGAAGATTACCGTTATTACGCAAGTCAACTCTATTACATTGCAAACGATGGCGGGGATGAAACTAAGAGTGATACCCCCTTACCCATAAAATTGCGCCCTGATATTTTTTGGATCAATAACTACGAGCGTCATGTCGATGCCATTATTTTTGGCAGGCAAAATAATACTAATATTAATCTGGCCTATAAACTATCTAACTATATGGGCATAATCTGGGGAGCTAAAAATGAATACAGCTCGATGTACTATCTCAATGGTCCTGATAATACACTTTTGCTGGTAACTACCCATTCGATATTAAAACCAGAGATTCGCTATAAAGAGAGTTATTTAACTTTAACCGCAGAAGAAAAACGCTCTGAGATGTTGACATTATCATCGGCTATAGACAAACGAGAAAGCTTGTCAAATATTCAACGTACGCGCCCTGATAATTCATACTATTATACTTACCGCACAATGTTCAACTCACCAGGCCAATTGACTACCATTATAACTTTTGAATTACCAATAAATTTATTACTCTCAAAAAATATTAATCCTGAATACTTATCAATTACCTTTTCAAATGACATAATACACAACAATGGAAACCTAGTTGATATTGAATTTAATGGTCTCTCACTACAATTTACCCAACCCATTCCTGGAACAACTTACCGGCTAGTATATCAATTACCAATTAAAGATATCTTGTGGGATCTTTTATATAATAATTTGTGGGCCATAATCGCCATTTGTTTTTTTACAACCATCTCTATTGTTGGCAGCTTGTATATCAGGACACGCTTTGTTGCCCCTAACCAAAATATGTTTCACGAGATACAAATTACAAACACAATTAGCAACTATATTATTTCAAATATTCCTATTGGTTTTCTACTTTATAATTTCACAACCAATCGCAAAATTATGAGTAATGGAATAGCTGAATTACTTTTACCCCATATGGACTTGATACGTATTCGTGACATGGCAATCCAGCATCATGGGGCTATTCAAATTTCAATTGAAGATACTATTTATGAAATAAAATTACTTAATAATCAATTATTAGATAATACTTATATGTTTTTTATTCATGATCAAGATAAAGAAGCACTAACAAACAAGAAATTACTAATGGCTAAACATGAGCATGAAAAAAATATTCAAGTCCGACGCTCGATGTTGTCTAACATGTGTAAAGAGATCCATACTCCCATTATAGAAATTAATAGTCTTATTAACCAAATCAAACAAACCTCTGATGAGCACAACATAAAATATTTAATTAATGAATCATTAATTAGAACACATTATATTGTTAACTGGATAGATAATATTGCTTTACTTAATACCATTGAATCTGGTGAATGGAAATTAGAGCAACCAAATGAATTTAAACCTGTCTCAATCGCTGAAATGATGAATAAAATACTAAAAGAAAAAACATCACTGCTTATCAACAAAGGACTTTCACTTTACTATCATAATAATTTAAATCATGAACAACATATCACCACAAATAATAACGCTTTATTTAAAATAATTTCACTTCTATTAAGTTATTCAATCAATACAACTAATTTTGGCAAAATTACTGTCATATTAAACTATGCAACTAAACGACTATCTCTCGAGATCATTGATAGCGGTATAGGACTTAATGCTATGGATCTGGCAAATATCCACATGCCTTTTGCTAGTTCAACAAATAATGACGGAACCCTATCCAATTCAGGAATGACATTTTATCTATGTCATCAGCTATGTTACCGTATGAAAGGTGAATTTTTCATAAAAAGTAAAGTTGGAATCGGTTCTCATTATACAGTGACATTGCCCTTAGAATTAGAAAATGAACAAAGTTCCAAGTCATTACCACTTCTTGATGGTATTAATATACTTCATGATATTAGAAATCCTGAAATTCATAAAATTATCCAGCAGCATTTAATGACTTATGGAGCTAATTATTCTGATATGGCTAAAAATAATTGTCATTCATCCTATGATTTATTTATAACTGATCATAAAACAGAATATAATAAACCGACAATTTACCTTGTTGATAATATTATTAATTATAGAGTAGTAAAACAAAATTTGATAAAATGTAATTTCAATTTTAATGATGAACTTATTAATGCAATTTCTATCTTAATCGAAGATAATTTGATTACGGAGCAAGAATCAACCGATAAATCAATATTTACTATCATCAATCATAACAATAATTCAAACCTTATAATCCTTGAGGATTATAAAAAAGAGCTTTCTGATAGTGACTATCGTAATTTATTCCTTACTACAGTACCTATAGATATTAATAAGCTGTATACTAACCAAGAAAAAGGTAACTTAAAAAAACTAAAAGATATAGCACATAGACTAAAAGGTGTTTTTGCTATGCTGAACTTTGAGCTTCTTAAAAAAGCATGTGAGCAATTAGAACAGCACATAGCAGATAATAATGAATTTGAGATTTTAAATAGCATTAGAGATATTGATATCTTTATCAAAAAACTAATGCCAGAGGGCAACCAATAAAATGAATAACCTTAATGTCATTATCGCTGATGATCATCCTATTGTACTATTTGGTATACGAAAATCTCTTGAGCAAATCGAGGGAATTAATTTGGTTGGTCAATTTGAAGATTCCACATCTCTTATCAATAATATAGCCAAACTTAAAGCAGATATTCTAATTACTGATCTTTCGATGCCCGGTGATAAATACGGTGATGGAATTACATTAATTAAATACATTAAGCGCCACTACCCTAACCTATCAATAATAGTCCTTACCATGAATAATAATCCCGCAATACTCAGTGCTGTGTTAGATTTAGATATCGAAGGCATCGTATTGAAACAAGGCGCTCCTGCTGACTTACCAAAGGCATTATCAGCTTTACAAAAAGGAAAAAAATTCACTCCTGAAAATGTATCAAAATTATTGGAGAAAGTTAATGCGAATGGTTATGGCGATAAACGTTTATCGCCAAAAGAAAGTGAAGTGTTGCGCCTATTTGCGGAAGGTTTTTTAGTCACCGAAATTGCAAAAAAACTTAATCGAAGTATTAAAACAATTAGTAGCCAAAAAAAGTCGGCTATGTTAAAACTCGGTGTTGAAAATGATATAGCATTATTAAATTATCTTTCTTCAGTCACAATTGAGAAAGAAATTAACTAGTAATATGATACAAATAAAAAACTGATTGATCCTAATCTTATGGGCAATGAATAAGGTTAATCGGTTTTCCATCCTGTTTTTATAAATTAATAATCATTTGAATATTAAAATAGTATTTAATCATTATTTTCTTGTGTTGCTAATATACTAACATCGCAACACTTCAATAGCGATTGCTTTAATTTTTTTAATGTAACCGGTTTGGATAGACAGTCATCCATTCCTACACTTAAGCAACGCTGCTTTTCTTCTGCCATGGCATTAGCCGTTAAAGCAACAATCGGTATCGCATAACCTTCTTCTCTAATTAACTTTGTCAAACCATAGCCATCGAGATTAGGCATATTTACATCTGTCAAAACGATATCTATATTATTTTGTCGAACATAATCCAAAGCGATTAGCCCATCTTCAGCAAGTACTATATTAAAGCCTATTAATTTCAGCTGATCAGCCAGTAAACTCCGATTAATTGGATGATCATCAACAATCAATACCGTTAGAAAACATAATTTTTTATCTGGTAGCGACATTATTGAAGATGGATTAACAACCTCTTGCTCACCATTTTCCATCACTAACTGATCAATAAAACCATCTAATTTATCAAGTTGGTAAGTATTATGAAACCAATCATTTTTCGCATTTTCCTGGGGTTCACCGATAAAAGTTGAAAATAGCCTAAGTGTAAATTTGCTTTCAGCCACCAAACCTTCATAATCAGTAATAATCAAATCATATATTTTATCTTTATGGTGTTCATTGCAAACTGTCGTTATCTTAAAGCCATTGTAGTCTAAATAAGTTTGTAGATAATCTCGCAGGTGATGATTAAAAAAATACAGACCGATACGAAAATTTTGCCGATATTCTGGGTGGCGACAAACCACATATTCACTATCAAACAAAGGTAGCCTAACAGTAAAACTACTACCTATACCAACCTGGCTGTTAACTTCAATATCGCCATCCATTAAGTTAATTAATTTTTCACAAATAGGTAACCCCAAACCAGTGCCCTGGGAAAAACTCTCATTATTAACTTTAATCTGAAAGAAAGGATCAAAAAGTTGCATTAATATATTATCAGGCATACCAATCCCCGTATCCCTAATTTCAATATAAATATAAAAATCTCTTATGAAAATATTTAACAGAATAAAACCAGTTTTTGTAAATTTAATCGCATTACTGAGAATATTAGAAACAATTTGCTGTACTCGAACCGAATCGGCATTAATAATATCGGGCACATTAGGATCAATATAGTAATAAATCGAAAGACCCTTTTTACCTATCAGCGGAATATAATTAGAAATAATAAATGAGAAAACTTCACGACAATTAAACGGTGCTGGATCAATATTAAGTTGCTTAGATTCAATTTTTGAAAAATCTAAAATATCATTAATTATTTTTAATAATAATGATGAAGAGTGATCCATTGTCGTCAAAAGGCGATCAGCTTGAATGGGCAATTCATAAGATTGCAATAACTCTAAATTACCAATGATGCCATAAAGTGGTGTTCGTAATTCATGGCTAACGGTTGCTAAAAACATAGATTTGGCTTGGTTAGCCTGCTCTGATGCCTGCGCCATATTATGTAAAGATTTTTCCATCTGAACACGGGCACTAATATCAACCAAAACACAAATGGCCACTTCCTTATTTTGATAACGAGAAATAACATAACTTATTTGTAAATGGGTATGACTGGTAGTAACAACATCAATATAACTACTAGATTTATCTTGAATAATTGATAAGATGCGGGTTTTATCATCATGGCTTAATAATCGAAAATAATCATGGGCCAATTCATTACTCAATATATTAACACCATCAACAAGACGTAAAATAATGATACCAACCGGCGCCGACGCCACTATTTTATGATTAAATTGCTCATGTTCTTCTAAACGAATGGCATTATCTTCTGCTGGTAATAACATCTTCCTTTCTAATAGCCAGATCAAAAAAGTAATTAAAATAAATGAGATTATATTTAACAAAATGCCGTTTATAATTGACAGCTTAAATTCATTAAGAATATCACTAATAGGTACAGAAAAAACAACACTTAATAACGAAGGTAGTAAGCGGTTTTTATAAATTAATCGACTAAAATCATTATCATAGCCGAAATGAAAGTTTTCTAACTGATAAACATAATCATCAGATCTTAAATTACTATCATACGGAAAATGTAATACTAATCTATTATTTGCATTTAAAACGAAGGTACTAATTGGCCTTTCATAGCGTAAATTAAATTGCTCCAAGCGTATTGAACGTTCCAAACCAATTAGACCAATCAAAGTCCCTTTATCATAAATAGGCGCTAATATGTAGAAAGAGCCATTATCAGTTCCCGACGCTGGTGTGATCCAATAAATATTTTGCTCTCTGCCTTGTGCCCTCAAGCTCATATAAGCCCGCATATTTTCATGGATTATTTTTTTAAACGATTGAAGACTGGTAGTACTGTTTCGGATAGCCAAATCAATCATGCAGTTACTTTCTGGGCCAACAATAAAAACCGTTTTTAAACCTTGTGGTGGCACAATATTATTTCGCCAAAAAGAGAATAATTGATTAAATGCGACTAAGTAACTCTTTGATGTTTCATGCAATTTGCTACAATCAGCATCTGCCGTTAGGGGTAAGTAGGTGAAATTAAGTTGTTTTGGCAAGACAGGCGTATAATTAGGATCTTGCGCTAATTTTTCGATATGGCTATCTACCATATATTGGATTGATCGCAGAGTTTTATCCGTATAATGCACATATTCAACCATACTGTCATAAGTAGATGAATACTGTTGATGTATATCAGATTTAACTTCATTAAAGATATTAAATAGATAAAAAAGTGTGATTACAGCTCCCATTGCCCACAGCATAACGCCGAGAGTACGGAACAAATAACGAGAAATTTTCAATGACGTTCTAAATGAAGATAGATATCTCAAACACTGTCCTAACTATAAAAGAAGTGTATCAATGATAAAGCATATACGATAAGCGGAATAATAAAAAGTTATCACTAATAATGAATTGACATAAAGTGTAAAAACGGGCACCTACTTGTGCCCGCTCAGATAAAACTAATTTATCACTCATTAAGCGAAAGATTTTCTACGTTATTGATATCAGGCTCTACTTTTACGCTGATTGTATCTTCTGTTAACGTTTGGTTATCATCTTCCTCTTCTTCAGGATCAACAACGCGTTGTAAACCAACTACTTTTTCATCTTCAGCAGTACGAATCAAAGTGACACCCTGAGTATTTCTACCGACAATGCTAACCTCTGCAACTCGGGTACGCACCAAGGTACCAGCATCCGTGATCATCATGATTTGATCAGTTTTTTCTACCTGAATTGCTCCGACCACATTACCATTACGTTCACTAACCTTAATGGAAATAACACCTTGAGTAGCTCGAGATTTTGTTGGGTATTCACTCTGCTCGGTTCGTTTTCCATAACCATTTTCTGTAACGGTTAAAATATCACCTTCACCACGGGGTACAATCAGCGAAACGACCTTATCGCCAGCTTGTAGCTTAATACCTCGAACACCCGTTGCTGTACGTCCCATAGGACGAACCGCATTTTCCGCAAAACGAACAACTTTACCACCAGCAGAGAAAAGCATTACCTCATTTTTACCAGCAGTCAAATCAACGCCAATCAGCTCATCGCCATCATTAAGATTAACTGCAATAATGCCGGCGCTTCTGGGACGACTAAAATCTTTTAGTGATGTCTTTTTAACTGTACCACTCGCGGTTGCCATAAATACATAATGACCATCATCAAATTCACGTACCGGCAAAATTGCGGTAATACGTTCATTCTGTTCTAACGGTAATAAATTGACTATTGGTCGTCCACGTGCACCACGGCTAGCTTCGGGTAATTGGTAAACTTTCATCCAATAGAGACGGCCACGGCTAGAGAAGCATAGAATTGTGTCATGGGTATTGGCAACTAACAAACGCTCAATAAAATCTTCTTCTTTAATACGCGCAGCAGACTTACCTTTACCCCCACGTCGCTGTGCTTCGTAATCAGATAGTGGCTGATATTTAACATACCCCTGATGTGATAAGGTGACGACCACATCTTCCTGGGTAATTAAATCTTCGATATTAATATCCGCGCTATTTTCAGTAATTTCGGTGCGACGGACATCACGATACTGATCTTTAACAGCTTCCAGCTCTTCACGGATAACTTCCATTAACCGTTCTGGGCTGGTTAATATATATAGCAATGCGGCAATCAGTTTTAGCAGCTCACTATATTCATCCAATATTTTGTCATGTTCTAAGCTAGTTAATTTTTGCAAACGCAAATCAAGAATTGCCTGAGCTTGCGGTTCAGTCAAATAATATTGACCATCGCGCACACCGTATTCGGGTTCAAGCCATTCAGGGCGAGCAGCGTTATCACCTGCATTGGCTAACATGGCAGAAACATTACCTAATTGCCAAGGACGAGCAATCAAAGACAATTTCGCTTCATGAGGCGTTGATGCTTGGCGGATAAGTTCAATTATTGGATCAATATTTGCTAATGCGACGGCGAGAGCTTCCAAAATATGAGCCCGTTCACGCGCTTTACGCAATTCAAAAATAGTCCGTCGAGTGACCACTTCTCTACGATGGCGAACAAAAGCTTCAAGAATTTCTTTTAAGTTTAAAAGTCTAGGCTGGCCATCACATAAGGCAACCATATTAATGCCAAATGAGACTTGAAGTTGAGTGAGGGAATACAAATTATTCAGTACCACTTCCGCCACTGCATCTCGTTTTACTTCAATAACAATACGCATGCCATCTTTATCAGATTCATCACGTAATGCACTAATCCCCTCAACACGCTTATCTTTAACCAATTCTGCAATTTTTTCAATTAAACGAGCTTTATTAACCTGATAAGGGATCTCATTGACAATAATTGTTTCGCGACCACTTTTATCATCAACTTCAACGTTAGCTCGTGCACGGATATAGACTTTACCACGTCCCGTCCGATATGCGTCGATGATACCGCGGCGACCATTAATAATCGCAGCGGTTGGAAAATCAGGACCTGGAATATACTCCAGTAATCCTTCAATACTAATATTTTCATCATTGATATAAGCCAGACAGCCATCAATGACTTCACTAAGGTTATGAGGTGGAATATTGGTAGCCATACCAACAGCGATACCTGAAGAGCCGTTAACCAGCAAGTTTGGCACCCGAGTTGGCATAACATCAGGGATCTGCTCTGTACCATCATAGTTAGGAATAAAATCAACGGTTTCTTTATCTAAATCTGCCAACAATTCATGGGCAATTTTTGCCATGCGTACTTCGGTATAACGCATAGCTGCAGCAGAGTCGCCATCAACAGAGCCAAAATTACCTTGCCCATCAACTAGCATATAACGCATTGAAAAAGGTTGTGCCAGACGTACTATCGCATCATAAACAGCGCTATCGCCATGAGGATGGTATTTACCAATGACGTCACCGACTACACGGGCTGATTTTTTGTACGGTTTATTCCAATCATTGCCCAATACATTCATCGCATATAATACGCGACGGTGAACAGGCTTTAATCCATCTCGTACATCTGGAAGGGCGCGTCCAACAATTACAGACATCGCATAATCCAAATAAGAGCTTTTCAGCTCCTCTTCGATATTGACCGGGGTAATTTCTCTTGCTATGTCACTCATGGAGCCACTGTCCCTCATACTCCTTATTCATTAAGGAGTAAAATTATACCACAAAATCGCCATTTTATAAAAACAGGAAACGCATAATGATCAATAAAACATGTATAATGACCTAATGCCATTATACAGTCTATGTTAATAAAAAAATTAAGGAGTAAATTTTCTGATGAATAACAAGAATTCGCTCAGCAAGGCAAATGTTGATCTAGCTGAAATCGACAAATTTAGCTCTGTTGCGACTCGTTGGTGGGATGAAACGAGTGAATTCCAACCTCTTCATCGGATTAATCCATTACGTTTAAACTATATCCTGCAACAGGCTAATGGTCTGTTTGGTAAAAAAGTACTCGATATTGGCTGCGGCGGCGGAATTTTATCAGAAAGTATGGCTAAAGAAGGCGCCCTGGTGACAGGAATTGATATGGCCGCAGAGCCGCTGGAAGTCGCAAAGCTCCATGCATTAGAAAGCAATATGCAGATCAATTATCTACAGGAAACCGCTGAGAGTCATGCCGAAAAATACCCTAAAACTTATGATATCGTTACCTGTATGGAAATGTTGGAACATGTGCCCGATCCCGAGTCTGTCGTTCAATCATGCGCAAAATTAGTCAAACCGGGCGGTCATGTATTTTTTTCTACTATTAATCGTAATAAAAAAGCCTGGTTATTGGCAATTATTGCCGCTGAGCATATTTTAAAAATAGTTCCCAAAGGTACTCATGATGTAAAGAAATTTATTCGACCTTCAGAGCTACTCAGTTGGATAGATAAAACCTCTTTACAAGAACAGCATATGATCGGATTACATTATAATCCGATTAGCGACAAATTTTCGTTAGGCTCGAATGTTGATGTTAATTATATGTTGCACTTGTCAAATACAAATAATTGTTAACATTTGCTGAAGAAAGCAGCAGTCAGTAGGTCATTATTAAATTTATTTTTCACCATTGCCGGTAACATAAATTATAATATTCTTCTATTATCACACAGAGTTATCGGCCAATTAACAAAATTTAGCGCTCGATTATTGCTAAAAACCCCATTTTTTATAGACTTGATAAAAGTAGCAAATACCATTATCTTGTTAGTATAAACGCAATCAAACACTATATATTGTGTTTACTGCTCTCCATTTTAGTTCAAAATACAAACATAATATGCTATTAACAGCCCACCGTTTTGTATTTTATTATTAACCATTGAGTGCAGTGATCGATAAATATTTAGCTAGTTAACTTTAGGTGTATTTACCCATGAACCAAAGTCTGTTAGTCACTAAACGTGATGGACATAAAGAGCGCATTGATCTTGATAAAATCCATAAAGTCATTACCTGGGCGGCTGAAGGCCTAAAAGATGTATCCGTTTCACAAGTAGAGCTACGTTCTCAGATCCAGTTTTATGATGGTATTAAAACGTCCGATATTCACGAAACCATGATCAAAGCGGCGGCAGATCTTATTTCAGCTGATACACCCGATTACCAATATCTTGCAGCTCGATTAGCTATTTTCCATCTACGCAAAAAAGCATATGGCCAATTTGAACCACCAGCACTATATCAGCATATTTTGCATATGGTTAAAATAGGTAAATATGATAAGCATCTGCTGACAGATTATACAGCTGAAGAATTCGAGCAGATGGATAGTTTTCTGGATCACTGGCGTGACATGAATTTTTCCTATGCGGCAGTTAAGCAATTAGAAGGCAAATACTTAGTACAAAACCGGGTAAGCGGTGAAATTTATGAAAGTGCGCAGTTTCTCTATATCCTTGTTGCAGCTTGCCTTTTTTCACGCTATCCAAAAGATACGCGGTTAAACTATATTCATCGTTTTTATGATGCAATCTCAACTTTCAAAATTTCACTACCTACCCCGATTATGGCGGGGGTACGCACCCCAACCCGCCAATTTAGTTCTTGCGTATTAATTGAATGTGGCGATAGCCTTGATTCAATTAATGCCACTTCCAGCGCGATTGTAAAATATGTTTCTCAGCGTGCCGGTATTGGTATTAATGCCGGCCATATTCGCGCACTAGGTAGTCCAATTCGGGGAGGTGAAGCGTTTCATACAGGCTGTATCCCGTTCTATAAACATTTCCAAACTGCGGTAAAATCTTGTTCTCAAGGTGGCGTACGTGGTGGTGCCGCTACGCTATTTTATCCGCTCTGGCATTTAGAGGTTGAAAGCCTATTAGTATTGAAAAATAACCGTGGCGTTGAAGGTAATCGTGTTCGTCACCTGGACTATGGCGTACAAATTAACAAACTGATGTATGAACGCCTTATCAAAGGTAAAGAAATTACCCTCTTTAGCCCTTCTGATGTGCCCGGCTTATATGAAGCATTTTTTGCTGATCAAAACGAATTTGAACGTTTATATTTAAAATATGAGCAAGACGCAAACATACGCCAAAAACGCGTTAAAGCGCTCGATCTATTTTCACTTATGATGCAAGAGCGAGCGTCAACCGGACGTATTTATATTCAAAATGTCGATCACTGTAACACCCATAGTCCATTTGATGCTAAAGTTGCGCCAATTCGTCAATCAAACCTCTGTCTGGAAATCGCCTTGCCAACCAGGCCCTTAAATGATGTTAACGACGAAAATGGTGAAATTGCTCTCTGTACTCTTTCCGCCTTTAATTTGGGTGCCATTAACTCATTGGATGAATTGGAAGAGTTGGCGGTATTAGCGGTGCGTGCATTAGATTCACTGCTCGATTATCAAAACTATCCGATTGTTGCAGCGCAAAAAGGCTCTATGGGTCGTCGTACTTTAGGTATTGGCGTCATAAATTATGCTTATTATTTAGCTAAACATGGCGTTCACTACTCCGATGGTAGTGCCAATAATCTGACCCATAAAACCTTTGAAGCAATCCAATATTATTTATTGAAAGCATCCAATGAACTGGCAAAAGAGCAAGGTGCTTGCCCATGGTTTAATGAAACTACTTATGCAAAAGGTATTTTACCGATTGATAGTTATAAAAAATCATTAGATGCACTAACATCTGAACCGCTACATTATGATTGGCAAACTTTACGCAAAGATATCAAGCAATATGGTTTGCGTAACTCAACGCTTTCCGCCTTGATGCCATCAGAAACTTCTTCGCAAATATCCAATGCTACCAATGGCATTGAACCACCGCGAGGCTATATCAGTATTAAAGCATCCAAAGATGGTATTTTGCGTCAAGTTGTACCTGAATACGAACGCCTGAAAGATGATTATGAACTGTTATGGCAAATGCCCAACAATGACGGTTATTTGCAGTTGGTTGGTATTATGCAAAAATTTATTGATCAATCAATTTCTGCTAATACGAATTATGATCCAACCCACTTCCCAAATAATAAAGTTCCAATGAATCAATTACTGAAAGATTTGTTACTCGCTTATAAATATGGGTTAAAAACGCTTTATTACCATAATACCCGAGATGGTGCAGAGGATAGCCAAGCCGATCTTGAAGAGGTGATTGAATCAGCTGACAGCGATTGTGATGGCGGCGCTTGTAAGATTTAACGTGAGGACGTATGGAATACCAATATACAACATTTTCGCAAACCAAAAACGATCAATTGCAAGAACCGATGTTCTTTGGACAGCCTGTCAACGTTGCCCGTTATGATCAGCAAAAATATCCTATTTTCGAGCAGCTAATTGAAAAACAACTCTCTTTTTTCTGGCGCCCAGAAGAAATTGATGTTTCTCGTGATCGTATTGATTATCAAGCGCTACCTGAACATGAAAAACACATTTTTATCAGTAATTTAAAATATCAAACACTATTAGATTCTATTCAAGGACGTAGCCCTAACGTGGCACTACTGCCCCTTATTTCAATTCCTGAACTTGAAACCTGGATAGAAACCTGGTCATTTTCAGAAACTATTCATTCGCGCTCTTATACTCATATTATTCGTAATATTGTTAATGACCCATCAATTATTTTTGACGATATCGTAACTAATGACGAAATTTTAAAGCGGGCAAAAGATATTTCTACTTATTATGACGATTTAATTGAGATGACCAGCTATTACCATATGTTAGGTGAGGGCAATCATACAATTAATGGCAAAAATGTCATTATTTCTTTACACGATTTGAAAAAGCAGCTCTATTTATGTTTGATGAGCGTTAATGCATTAGAAGCGATTCGTTTTTATGTCAGCTTCGCTTGCTCATTTGCCTTTGCTGAACGTGAATTGATGGAAGGAAACGCTAAAATTATTAAATTGATTGCCCGTGATGAAGCTTTGCATCTCACCGGCACCCAACATATGTTAAACCTGATGCGTTCTGGTCAAGATGATCCTGAAATGGCCATCATTGCCAAAGAGTGTGAAGAAGCGTGTTACAAATTGTTTGTACAAGCCGCCGAACAGGAAAAGGAGTGGGCAGAATATCTCTTCTCAAATGGTTCTATGATCGGTCTTAATAAAGATATTCTATGTCAATACATCGAATATATTACCAATATTCGCATGCAAGCGGTTGGATTAAAATTACCCTTCGAAACGCGTTCTAATCCAATCCCATGGATCAACGCCTGGCTAGTTTCTGATAACGTTCAGGTGGCCCCACAAGAAGTAGAAGTGAGTTCTTACTTGGTAGGGCAAATTGATGCTCAGGTCGATACCGATGAATTGGGCAACTTTGAGTTATAACCGTTATGGCAAGCTATAAAATTACCCTGCGCAACGCGCAGGGCATACTGATCCCTTTTCATTCCGAACAACATACAAGTCTACTTGATGCTCTGGAACAGAGTAAAATTCAAATTGAATTTCAATGTCGGGAAGGCTTTTGTGGTGCCTGCCGAGTTCGTCTGCGAAAAGGAAAAGTCGCATATCGTCATAAACCAATAGCTTTCATTGATAAAGATGAGATATTAGCCTGTAGTTGCCGGCCTATCACCGATATTGATATTGATATCAATCAATAACACCAGCGGGCGCTAACATTAAGACTGTTTACGCTTTTTCAGCAACCACCAGTAACATCATCGGACGTCGTAGCTCATCTCTCATGCCATCAATTTTATCTAGCAAATAATCAGCCGGCTGAGGCTCAATGAGTCGCGCAATAGAAAATCCAGCTGTTAATAAACTGGTTAAATAAGTTGTTAAGGTTTTATGATACTTAGTCACTTTGTGACCGAGAAATTCTGCCTGACGCGCACTTTCGTTAAAATAGTTATCAACTGGCCAATGGAGCTTAGAGCCTGAACTATCATAACACCAATCTTGTGAACCATGAGCAGTAAAAACTGGGTGCTCGATTGAAAATATAAACTGGCCTTTCTCGGTTAAACAAGCGTAGATTTTATGGCATACTTGAGCAAAATCAGCGACATAATGTAATGCTAGCGAACTGACAACCAGATCAAAGCTAGCATTAGCAAACTGAATATCCTCTATCGCTTGTTGCCGATATTCAATGGTATCAGGAAAGCGATTTTTTTCTTTTGCTACCTTTAACATTTTCTGCGAAATATCTGTACCAATCACTTTTCTCGCGCCATGCTCTGCTGCATATAAACAATGCCAACCGTAACCACAGCCCAAATCTAATACTGATTTACCTTGAAAATTAGGTAATAAACTTTGTAATGCTGGCCATTCACCAGCGGCATTTAATCCATCAACAGAACGAGGAAACTGGCTATAGGCAATAAAAAAATCATCCTGATCGTAAATATTCTCTTTCATAACTAAATTCCAATAATTGGTATATAACTAGCTTAACTATCACTCTCTAATCAAATTTTTATATTATGCCTGATCATCATTCAATTAACTACTGTTCAGACTGATAATGTAAACATAAAATTCCATAAAATGTAATATTAATTTGACACATAATAATCAATCATTTACTCTGCCCCCATATTAAATTTAGCGCTATAAGGCTCAGGATCACTTGTGAAAAATCTCACACTGGGTAGTATTTTAATTGTTGCTGGCACAACAATCGGTGCCGGTATGTTGGCAATGCCGCTTGCCGCATCAGGCGTTGGTTTTCCCATGATTGCACTTATGCTAATTGGGTTATGGGCTTTAATGAGTTATACCGCGTTATTATTAGTCGAAGTATATCAATACAACCCCGCACATTTAGGTTTAGGCTCTATTGCCAAACGTTATCTTGGTTTACCTGGAAGAGTGATAACCAGTTTAAGCATGCTACTACTGATGTATGCATTAGCGACCGCTTATATCGGTGGAGCAGGAGTTTTGATCGCTAATAGCCTTTCATCTTGGACAGGTATAAATATTAGCATCAATTCTGCAATTATTTTATTCACCATTATTGGCGGTACGATTGTCTGTATTGGCACTCATTCAGTCGATTTGATAAATCGCATTTTGTTTATCGCAAAAATTGTTTTTCTGCTCATCATGCTAGTCGTCATGATGCCCCACGTAGAAAATATTAATCTTACCGCTATGCCAGTAGAAAAAGGATTAGTCTTATCAGCGATCCCAGTCATTTTTACTTCATTTGGCTTTCACGGTAGTATTCCGAGCCTGGTAAGCTATATGGATGGTAATATCAATAAATTACGTAAAATTTTTATTATTGGTAGTGCTATCCCACTATTCGCTTATATTTTATGGCAGATAGCCACCTTAGGAGCTATCCCACAAACCAACTTTATCGGTATATTAGCCAGCCAGTCGGGTTTAAACGGATTACTGAGTGCAATTAATGATATCGTCGCCACTTCACAAGTAAATATTGCTGTTAACCTATTTATGGATCTGGCGTTAGCGACCTCTTTTTTAGGTGTTACGCTGGGTTTGTTTGACTATTTGGCCGATATGTTTAAACGTAAAAATACGCCATTTGGTCGCTTGCAGAGTGGATTATTAACCTTCCTGCCACCACTGGTTTGCGCGCTATTTTTCAGCAGTTTTGTTCAAGCCTTAACCTATGCAGCCGTTGCTTTATCGATTTTAGCACTCATTCTGCCAACTTTGATGGTGATGCGCGTCAGAAAAATCGAAGCAAATAAAACTAATCGTTATCGGGTTAAAGGTGGAACGCCCGCATTACTAATAGTGCTAACTTGTGGTGTTGCCGTGATTTTAATTCAGATTGGTATTGTTAGTGGTATGTTACCTGCTGTTGGATAACACTTTTGACATAAAGAAAAAGTAAAGCACCATAATTCATATGGTGCGAACAATTAAGCAGCTAGAAACTGACGCCTGCACCAAGATAAAAACCATCTGCAATGGTATTGTTAGGATGCTGACTCTTGCCTTGCAGTTTAATAAAACGATAACCAAAATTAATCGCTAATGGTTTAATCACTTCATATTTAATGCCCACATCCGCTTCCTGATAAGCATAATTGCCCGAAGTGAAATCACGCGGTGAGCCATAAACTTCCCCATATAAAGCCAACGATGGCATAATTTGCCAATTGGCACCAACACCAGCCGCAAAGGCAAAACCGTTATTATTATCTTGTGGTGATAAATAATAAGCTTTTCCACCAATATAAGCGCTAAACGGCCCTAAAGGTAAGCCAAAAGTTGCCCCTAAGCTAACTACCTGACCATCATGATCGCTACGTGCCCAATTGCCATTTATGCCTAATCCTGCCCCTTTGCTGCCAATACCAGCCGCTAGTTCAGTAAAATCTTTTCCTACTTGTGCACTGACAGAAGCGGCATTAGAATGACCTGAGAATAAAAAACATCCAACTGTTACCGGTAATAAAAATTTTTTCATTAAAATAGTTATCCTAAGCTACTAATTATTCTAGTTACTAAAATATCAACAATATATTTCATTTTCTTTCGAATTATTATTATTTTTTTGTAAAAAACATTTTTTGCTCTGATATATCGCAGCAATAGGTATTTTTGATTGGCTATATACTTTATTAGCTTAGATAATCTATTTGATATGACTTTAATAAGATTAATAAAAATTATGTAACACCTGCTAATTGTTTTTAACTACATTTTCTATCTATTTCAACTAAAACTGGAGATGAGTAATGGAGAAAAAAGAAGGTCTTACTACCGCTGCAGGCACACCCGTCGTTGATAATAATAATGTTATCACCGCAGGCCCTAGAGGTCCGATGTTATTACAAGATGTTTGGTTTTTAGAAAAATTGGCTCACTTTGATCGTGAAGTTATTCCTGAACGCCGTATGCATGCCAAGGGCTCTGGAGCATTTGGTACTTTTACCGTTACCCATGATATTAGCCAATATACACGGGCAAAAATCTTCTCTGAAATAGGTAAGGAAACCAAATTATTTATTCGTTTTTCTACCGTGGCCGGCGAACGGGGAGCTGCTGATGCAGAGCGAGATATTCGTGGCTTTGCCTTAAAGTTTTACACTGAAGAAGGTAATTGGGATTTAGTGGGTAATAATACACCGGTTTTTTATTTACGTGATCCATTAAAATTTCCTGATCTTAATCATGTGGTAAAACGTGATCCGCACACTAATTTACGTAACCCTGCTTATAAATGGGATTTTTTCTCGCATTTGCCTGAATCTCTTCATCAATTAACTATTGATATGAGTGACCGAGGTATACCTAAATCCTACCGCCATATGCACGGTTTCGGTAGTCATACCTATAGTTTTATTAATGAAAAAAATCAGCGATTCTGGGTTAAATTTCATTTTCGTTGCCAACAAGGTATTGAAAATTTGATGGATGACGAAGCGGAACAAATTATCGCTAAAGATCGTGAAAGTTCACAACGTGATCTGTTTAATGCCATTAACAGCCAAAATTATCCACGTTGGAAATTGCAAATCCAAGTGATGCCTGAAGCCGATGCCGCTAAACTGCCTTACAACCCATTTGATTTGACCAAAGTATGGCGACATAAAGATTGCCCATTAATAGATGTTGGTGAGTTTGAATTAAACCGCAATCCTGATAATTATTTTGCTGATGTGGAACAAGCCGCCTTTAGCCCAGCGAATATCGTGCCAGGTATTAGTTTTTCGCCGGATAAAATGTTACAAGGCCGGTTATTCTCTTATGGCGACGCCCATCGTTATCGGTTAGGCGTCAATAATTTTCAGATCCCAGTAAATAAACCACAGGCTAACTGTCCATTTCATAACTACCACCGTGATGGTGCCATGAGAGTGGATGGTAATAGTGGCAATGGGGTTACTTACGAACCAAATAGTGCGGGCCAATTTCAAGAACAACCTCAATTCAAAGAACCACCGTTGACACTATGTGGAACAGCCGATCACTGGAATCATCGGGAAGATGAAGATTATTACAGTCAGCCAAGAGCACTTTATAAATTGCTCAGTAAACACGAACATAAACGTATGTTTGACAGAATTGCCAGTGAATTAGTTGAAGCTTCAATTGAAACCCAGCAGCGGCAGGTTGCGCTATTTAGCAAGGTACACCCTAAATATGGTGAAGGGGTTGAAAAAGCATTAGAAAAATGGCGAAAAAAACAGCATAAATAAAATTGCTTGCTAGCAAACGGAGAGAGTAAAACCTCTCCGGATCATTTTTACGCTGATGCAGTCTAAAAATTGTATTTAGCCAAGGATATACATTACTATCTATTATCGCCTTAAAGCCAGCACCAGATTATCTTAATCCACTTGATTATCATTATGATGCTGCAAAAGCCATTGCTTTATATTGCGGCGTGAAAGCTTAATGCCGGCATTATCGATTAACATACTAGGCAATAAATAATAAGCAATAGGTCGTTGAAAGGCCGCTAACCGATGATTTAACCACTGACTTAAGCTGGTTACCAGTTGTTGATTATCAGACTCAATGACCGCAACTGGACGGTGACCAAATTCTTTATCAGCTATTGGAATGACAAAACTCTGTTTAATATCAGGATGACTATTCAATATCGATTCGATATCTTCGGGTTGAATACCTTCCCCGCCACTAAAAAATTGATTATCTAATCGACCTAAGATCCGCCATTCTCCACCCGAAAAAGCACCTTTATCACGGCTAGCAAACCAACCATTAACTAATGCTAAGGGTAAGATTTTACCCTGCCACCAATAGCCTAATGCCAAACTATCAGCCTGAATATGAATTTCATTATTCACTAAGCGAAGAGACTTGCCGATTAAAGGTAAACCAACGCCTAGAGTACTATCTGCTTGTTTTGCGCAAACCGTGGAGGCTGTTTCTGTCATACCATAGCCGAGCCAACAACGGATGCCATGCTGCTTAGCCGTAGTGACTAGCTCAAGCGGGATCATCGCACCGCCTAATAACACATTTTGTAAACTGAATTTTTGCTCAACCTCTTTTATCTTCAATAAACGCCATAATTGAGTGGGTACTAAAGAAGCGTGGCTGCATTGCTGTAATGCATGTGGTAATGAAATGGTTGCTTTTATTGCTAATCTTGCTCCTCGATATAACCACCGCCAAACAATTCCCTGACCCGAGACGTGAAAAAGCGGTAAAGAAAGTAACCAACAATCCTCACGTTCAAACGGTAATAACGAAAGCACACCTTTAGCACTATTGAGATGAGCGGTAATATTATGCACCACCGCTTTCGCCATTCCGGTTGAACCCGAAGTTAATATTAATGTTGCCGGCAGCGATGGCATAAAAGGTAACGGGCCAGTAACACCATGTTGAAGATTAACCGATTTTGCTATTACTGCGCGATAGTCTAACAATTTTACCTTCGGCAAAAACAACGGTTGTTCAGTAAAATCAATCATATAATCAATCGACAAACCGGTAATTAATTCTACTACTGTGCTCTCTGGCAGTTGTGGATTGAGGGGCAAAATACGCGCCCCCAACTGCAGCAATGCCAGCTGACATAACAGCATAGAAAAACTATTTTTTCCTCTTAGCATGACGATCATCGACTCGGGAGCAAGCAACTGACGGTGGAGATTGTCGGCAACGCAATTAATTTTTGCTACCAATTGCCGCCAACTATATTGTCTATGCACAGTTATCAGTGCAATGTCAGCAGGCGATTTTTCTGCCCAATAGATCCAAGGCCATTGATTAAATATCATTCATTCTGCCATATTAGTTCTAATTCATTTAATCCGATTAATGGCAATGAACTTTCAGGCCATTGACGAACCAGTTGAGTCTGGAACAAAGACAAGGTATCTAATCCGGGAACGGTTTCTGGTGTTAACCAGCTTGCTATTCTGGCTAATTGTGTTAGACCAAAACTACTTTCAAGACTTGAACTAATTACAGTATTTAATCCCAAAGCCCTGGCGTCATCAATAAGTTGCTTACAGTGATTTAAGCTACCCAGTAAGGTAGGTTTAATAACAATGGCGCTAACACCTGGCTGTTTTTCAAGTTTAAAATTAGGTTCGCGCACACTTTCATCCCAAGCAATAGCGATCCCCGTTTGTTGAGCAAACGCTAATGAGTCAAGCATGGTTTTACAAGGCTCTTCAATAAAATCAATTCTACTGCGATTGGCTGGCTTAATATACTTGGCAAACGCGGCGGCTTGTGATTGGTTCCAGCTTCGATTAGCATCCAACCGTAAACGCAATAAAGGAACCGCATCAAGTAGCAAATTAACCACCATCCCATCCCGCACCGACTCATAAAGGCCAACCTTAACCTTAGCCACTTTTTCACTGCTAGTACCATTTAATTGTAAAATAAGCGCATCCAGATCACCGGTGCAAAGGGGTGCTTTTGGATAATGGGTTATTTCAGGTAATTCAGCCTTTAATTCAGCCAGCGCACAACTGAGCCCAAAAGCCACTGATGGAATATGGCACGTTTTAACTGTTGCACCCTGGCACCAGTTATGTAAGCCTGTTTGCAATGATTGCCTGGCCATTTCCAGTGTTTCAACACTAAACTCGGGTAAAGGTGAAATTTCACCCCAACCTTGGGAGTCATTTTCCTGTAAATGAATAAGAAAACCATCACGGGTTTTTAATCGCTGCTGCCTTAATACGATCCCTGCTTCCATAGGTAGACTAAATTGATATATTGCCGCCTTACGCATTATGGATTACGCTCAAAGCTTGAAAAATCAGGTTGCCGTTTTTCATTGAAAGCATTTCTCCCTTCCTGCCCTTCTTCGGTCATGTAAAATAACATGGTTGCATTACCGGCTAACTCTTGTAAACCGGCCTGGCCGTCACAATCCGCATTAAGCGCTGCTTTCAGACAGCGTAGTGCCATTGGGCTATTTTTTAATATCTCACGACACCAGCCTACCGTTTCACGCTCCAATTCAGCATAAGGCACAACCTGATTTACCAATCCCATCTCTAGTGCTGACCGTGCATCATATTGACGGCATAAGAACCAAATTTCGCGTGCTTTTTTTTGTCCAACGATGCGTGCCATATAGGACGCTCCCCAACCACCATCAAATGAGCCAACCTTAGGCCCCGTTTGACCAAATATGGCATTGTCAGCAGCAATGGTTAAATCACACATCATATGTAATACATGCCCACCGCCAATCGCATAACCGGCAACCATAGCAACAATCGGCTTTGGGCAGGTCCTAATTTGCCGTTGAAAATCTAAAATATTTAAGTGGTGAACGCCATTATCATCTCGATAACCACCATAATCACCACGAATTTTCTGATCACCACCGGCACAAAAGGCTTTCTCACCCTGGCCGGTTAAAATGATGCAACCTATCGCATTATCGTAACGGGCGTCGGATAACGCCTGGATCATCTCTTTGACGGTTTGTGGCCGAAATGCATTACGAACATGTGGACGATTGATTGTAATTTTAGCAATTCCATCTTTGCTTTTATGATACAGAATATCTTCAAATTGGGCTGAATAATCATGCCATTGAGCAACAGCATAAAGTTGTTCTTCATTCAGACATTGCATATTCAATTCCTTCCGTCAGAAAATGTTAAAAAACGCTCCACTGCTGTAGCATAAGCGACTGGATTACTACGATGGGCATTATGCCCAGCTCCAGGTATCCGGATAAGTGGTAACGAAAATTGTTGTGAGATAGAGCAAAATTTTTCGTCATACTCACCACAGAGGTAGCTGAACGGGTAGTTTCGCTGTAATAATTTATTGACTAAAAAAGGTTGTTTACCTAGTGAAGTCGTTTCCAATAAATGAGCTACATATTCACCACGGTTATTGCTGCGTTCAGTAATTAATTGTTGCCGTTGCTCGGCAGATAAATCATCAAAAACGGCTTGCTGATACCAGTCAGATAAGACACTATCCATTGGCTCACATCGAAAGCGTTTTGCCCAAGACTGATCATGCTTTATACGTAGCAGGCGATCCGTTGGCTGTGTTAAACCAACATTAGCCCCCTCAACAATCAAGCCTTTTAATTTAGTGGGTTGAAACTGACAGGCGTAATACATAGCAATTCTGCCACCCAACGAATAGCCGATTAGATAGTAACTATCAATTTGATTAGCCCCAATAGCCTGCTCAATTAGCCGATTTACGTGAGAAAAATCGGTTAATTGAATGTGAGGTGAGCGCCCATGTCCCGGTAAGTCAATTGTAAGTGACGGGCGATTAACACATTTTTCTATAATAGGTAGCCATTCACTGCCGTTGCCAAGTAGACCATGTAACCAAACTAACCATGTTCCAGCACATTTTTCATGATATCTTCGCGTATATAGCATTATAATTCCATCATCTGGTTAACAAGCTGATTGAGTGTTCTCGCGCCTTCATCACCGGCTACTAACAATTCGATCATCAACGCCTTGCCGCCCTGCTGCCAATAATTGTTGATGGTATCTTTCAACTGAAGCCAATTTGATGGTGAGGCGTAAGATAGTCCAAACATAGCGGCCGCATGCTTAAATTGCAGATGATGAGGCAGGCAATAAAAACGTTCTCTTTCCATCTCAGGAGTAGGTAACATAGAGAATATTTGGCCACCATTATTATTCACCACAATCAACACCATGGGCGCCACGCAAGCACGTAATAAATTTAGACTATTTAAGTCATAAAGCGCCGAAATATCGCCGATAATCCCCAATGTGGGTTTTGCATTGGCAGCTTGCACACCGGCTAGCGTAGCGATCAAACCATCAATACCACTTGCTCCACGATTGCTATAAATTGGATAACTGATCGGTAATTGACCTAGAGCATCAATTAATCTGACAATCAAACTATTACCAACAAAAAGTTGCCCATCTGTCGGTAACAAATGTGCAAGTTGATGAGCAATAGCGGCCTCTGAGAATTGTTGAGCAAACTGTTTACTAACCGTGCTATGAACGTTATTGACAATTTCTGTCAATGCATGCGCCCAAGGCAAACAGCTAATTGGCGGATGCGCAATTAACCAGTCAGATACGGTACTAACCAACCGCCTACCACGATGATGAGTCGGATCCAAACGACCGGGAATGCTATCAATAATCCAATATTCTTCTGGTTGGCATTGTGCTTGCCATTCTAATAAACGTTTACTGGTTAAACTTGAGCCAAACTGGACGACTAGCTCTACATTTTGCAGAATGTTTTTTGCCTCTGTTACGGATAGCCAGAGATCAGCGCATGGTAAAGGTTGCCCAGTTTGTGATAAAACATCACTAATAACTGGCCAGCCTAGCATTTCTGCCCACTGGACAACTTTTTCTCCCTCATCAGGCCGCATTCTGCCCGCAATCACGAGACCTTTTTTTTGTCGCCAAATATGCCAATCAACAACTAATGCTAGTGAGCTGGATCTGGAACCTATCAACCAGGGTGTCGAAGATTGCCACCAACTAGCCAGTGAATATTGCCAGTCAATTTGTGCTGCGCTGTCACCATATAAAGGTTCAGCAAATGGGCAATTGATATGCAAAGTGCCGTGAGAAAGATTATTCATCGCATTGTCAATAGTGCTCACCAACCATTGTGCATTGATAGCTTGTGTTGGGTTAGGCAATGCTAATGTTTGTGCTGGATGATCAGCAAAAATAGCCGTTTGTCGGATAGCCTGATTAGCACCACAATCAATTAATTCAGCAGGTCTATCGGCGGTTAAAAAAATGATATTTTCACCGGTCAATCCGGCTTCTATTAAAGCAGGATATAAGTTAGCTACTGCGGTACCAGAAGTAACAATAACCGCCACCGGTTTACTAATAACTTTAGCCAAGCCTAAAGCAAAATAGCCCAACCCTCGCTCATCATAGTGAGTATGGCAAATTAATTTACTATGTGCCGCAGCTGCCAATGTCAATGGCGTAGAGCGAGAACCTGGCGCAATACAAACATGACTTAAATCATGTCTGGTTAATGCTTCCAAAATGACTTCCGCCCATTGACGGTTAAAAACACTATGCGACATATATTACTCAAAGCAGAAATAAGAAATAAAATAATAGCAATTTTAAGTAAAATTACGTGATTTTCCTTATTCCAGTTCAATAAAATGACGCTAAAAAATTATTTTTGTTGTTAATATCAACTTTCACAACAAAATATGTCTCTATTTAGCAATGTTTGTAAACCTGCGGCCTTATTTTCGACTTCAAGCCATTCTTGCTGCGGATCTGAATCCTTAACAATACCGGCGCCGGCATAAAGCCGAAGATGATCATAATTGATATGTGCACAACGCAAAGAAACCACAAATTCACTTTGATTTAGTGATAAATAACCGGCACTACCTGCGTACCAACCGCGGCAAATAGGCTCATTTTGCTGTAAAAAATGCTTGGCTATTTTCCTCGGTACACCGGCAACCGCAGCGGTTGGCTGTAAACGGTATAGACAGTCGCTATCGCTAGCATGATGTAACGTGACATGAATAAGACGACGCAAATGCTGAATTTTACGTAATAAAATAATATCAGGTGGGGAAACATCAATTTTTTCACTATTATTGTGCAATCTTTGGCAAATATCCTCCACCACCAGTAAATTTTCATGTTGATTTTTATCATCATTCATTAACCAATCGGAATTGGTTTTTCTGACTATGGGGTCTGATGAATTAACTACTGTTCCAGCTAATGCTTCAGTGTAAAGTTGTTGAAATTTACGATAATAAAGTCGCTCAGGAGTTGATGATAAAAAGGTATGTTGAGCGTTAAAGGACATCATAAAATGATAACATTGACCATTAACCGCTTTACTTGCCGACAGTAGACTTGCCGGATTTAACGGTTTGGTTAATTGAATATCCGTTTGACGGGCAATCACAACTTTATCCATAACCCCACTATTGATCAGTTCTACTGCCTGAGTGGTTAAATCGTGCCATTGTTGATATTCAGGAAGGTGTTGAATTCGCTTAATACGGCTATTAATCGGCAAGATGGGTTTGACTGATTGCAATTTGGATAAAAATTGCAGGGCATCTGGCAGATCTTGTTGATCAATAATATTGATAGCCAATATCCACTTTTCTTGACAATGACGAAACTCAATTCGTGGTAAAAACAAATAGCTATCATTACCAACAAAATCGGCATAATATTCATTATCCGGCAGTGGCTGCCAAGCGTTCAATCCCCAGATCCGCATGGTTGGTATTGCTGTTTGTTGCTGTAAAAATTGTTCAGCATCAGCAATGTTGCTAAAATGTTTTACCTCACCGAGTAAAACCGCTTCTTCATGACCATCGCGATGATACCAATAAAATTGAGGATAAAATTGCTGACTGGCTAACCAATCTAAAGCAGGAAATGTGATATCAGCGGGTAAAGGGAATTCATATTGTCGCACACTTCCAGCATCGATTTGTTGTTCAGATAAAAATTGATGAACACTTGCCATAAACTCGGTAATATTAACCACTATTACTATCCTCTTGACTTACCATCCAATAAATCATTTTATCAAGCCAATTGGCTAACCTCGTATTTATTCTGCTATTTGTATCTTTAGCAAACCATTGGTTAGTTTTTTCACTTTTGATAACATTGAGCGTAAAAAACCCAGCGATATTAGCGCTGGGTTATTAACGTATACTGATATTTATGCCGCCAAGGCAGCAACCGCAATCTCAAACAATGGTTGTGGCCATATTCCCAATAAAATTGTAATAACAGCACACAAGAGCGCAAATAAAGTTGCTAAATTAACATTTGACTGTTTGTCAGATTGATTATTTGTTATTGGCTGACGGCTATATAGACTGGCCATAAAACGTAAATAATAATATAAACCCATCGCACTACCGACAATAACGGCAGCCGTTAGCCACCACAGCTCGGCATTGATAGCGCTAATGATGAGATAAAATTTACCAATAAAACCTAAAGTAATCGGTATGCCAGCTAACGACAACATCATGATAGTCAAAATAATCGCTAGAACCGGTTGGCGCCAATATAATCCCCGATAAACACTAATATCGTCTTTATCATCGCCACAATAAGGACTGGATAGAATACTTACCACGCCAAAAGCCCCTAAACTAGCGAATAAATAGCCAATAAAGTAGATTGACACTGTAATTTGTGCTGCAACACTATCAGTCTGTAAAGCAATTAACGGTAGTAGCAAATATCCCATATGGGCAATAGATGAGTAGCCTAACAGACGCTTAATGCTCTGTTGTGAAATAGCCATCAAATTACCAAACAGTATAGAAGCAATGGCAATAACGCTGAGTACTGACAATAATGCCTGACTTTCTGCTAGGGGCGATGTCATCAGTAGACGCATTAAAACCGCAAAAATAGCGATCTTGCTGGCAGTTGCCAAAAATGTCGCAACTGGTGCAGGCGCACCTTGATAAACATCCGGCGTCCATAATTGGAATGGGACAAAAGAGAGTTTAAAACCAATACCAACCAACATCATGCCTAAACCAACCATAAGGACTGGATAGTGAATAATATGCTCATTTAGGCTTGAACCTAATTTGGCAAAGGCTAAACTGCCTGATTCAGCATAAAGTAATGCCATACCAAACAATAAAAATGCAGAAGCAGCCGCGGATAGTAACATATATTTAATGCTAGCTTCTAATGAACGCTTCTGAGTAAAGGCATAACCAACTAAGCCAAATAATGGCAATGAAATCAATTCAATACCAATAAATAAGGTTGCTAAATGATTAGCCATTGATAACAGAATCCCGCCCGTTACCGCAATACTTAGTAATAAATAAAACTCTTCTTTATTATCCGGATACCCTGCAAGCCATCGATAGGCATAAATTGCTGTGCCAATACCGGCAATCAAAATCAGTATGCTATAGAAAAGTGAATATTTATCGACATAGATTAATGGCGTCACTTCAATCGGCAACCTATCTCCAATTAACAAGCAAGATAGCAGGGCAATAATAAAACCGGTTATTGTTAATGTGACATTGATTAAATGATGGCGTTGCCAGGCAATGGATAACATCACAATCACCACTAATAGCCCAACGATCAAAAGTGGTGACAATGCGATCAATTGTTCAAAAGTTATGGTCATGACGAATTATGGCCTTAATGTTGAAAATGAAATGGAATATAAACTGTGGAGTGATTCCATCACATTTTTTGGAGTATCTAACACCGGTTGCGGATAAAAACCTAATACCACTAATAATAGTGCTAATGTCAATAAAACCAACACTTCGCGACCATTTAAAGCAGGCAGTGCTTTTTCCGATTTTGCAGTACCATAATAAACTTGTTGCATCATCCAAAGTGCATAAATAGATGCAAATACTACACCGAATACCATAATAATGGTCACCAATTTAAATTGGCCAAAAGTACCAAATAGGATCATAAACTCACCGACAAAATTTCCGGTACCCGGCATTCCTAAGGTTGCAACCGCAAAAAATAGTGATAGCGCAGGCAGCCACATGATCCGTTTCCATAATCCGCCCATCATGCGCATATCACGTGTTCCGGTGCGTTCATAAAGTTGACCACTAATAATGATCAAAGCCGCACCTGATAAACCATTGGCAATCATCTGTAACACAGCTCCTTGGTAAGCAAGAATGGAGCCTGCATAAATGGCGACGGTAACAAACCCCATATGCGACAAACTACTATAAGCCACCAGACGTTTGATATCTGTCTGTTTAAATGCTAACCATGCACCATAAAATATACTGATCACACCTAACGTCATGGCGATAGGGGTAAATTGAATCGATGCTTCAGGAAATAGCGGTAAAGTGAAACGCAATAAACCATAAGCGGCCGTTTTCAGCATGATACCTGAAATATCAACGGAGCCGGCCGTTGGGGATTGTTCCTGCGCGTCTGCCATCCATCCATGAAAAGGTACCAAAGGCATTTTTACCGCAAAGGCAATAAAAAATCCCAGCATCAATAAATACTGTGTCAGCGCTGACATTTTGGTATTTAACAGATCGTGATAGGCAAATGACCAATGACCCGATGATTGATAATGAATTAATGCCAATGCCACAATCGCCAGCAACATAATCAAGCCACTTGCTTGGGTATAAATAAAAAACTTAGTTGCAGCATTAACATGTGCACGTTCTTCTGAGCCTTTATGTCCCCAATTAGCAATTAGGAAATACATCGGGATCAACATCATTTCCCAGAAGAAAAAAAACAAAAACAGATCCACCGCCATGAAAATTCCCATCACGCCGGCTAAAATCCACATCAAATGGAAGTGATAAGCACCCTGATTAGGTTGATTTTCACTCCACGAACTCAATATGGAAAAAATCCCCATAATAGCCGTTAGCACTATCATTAGTAATGATAAACCATCAATGGCTAGGGCAATATTAATACCTAATGGCGTGATCCATGGCATGAAAAAGATCGCCTGCCATTGGGGTAATGCCAACGTATCAGGCAACGAATAATTTCCCTGCAACCAAAGTAATACAGAGAGGAGCAGAGTTAACCCCATCACAAGCAGTGCCAAATAGCGTGGTGCCCATTTATTGAATCGTTCGGACAGCCAACATAAGACACCACCGATGAAGGGGAGAAGTATTAGCCAAGGTAATAGCATGGCGCAATGTGTCCCTTAATTAAACCAGAAGTAACAGTGCTAACATCAACACTGCCCCTAACCCCATAGAAGCCAAATACCAACGGATCTGCCCATTCTGGCTTAACGTTAAGCCTTTATTGCCCCAACGTGACATCACAGCGGGAATATTCATTAATGAATTGACAGGATCATTTGCCAATAATTGAGCAATTGCTTTAAATGGTTTTACAAAAATAAGGTTATAGAGTTGGTCAAATCCCCAAGCCTGATACCACCAAATAGTAAAGAAACGCTCTGCTGCGCTTTTAGCAATTGATTTAGCAACCTTACGTTTGCCTATATAGAGGAATACCGCCAGTGCCAACCCCAATAATGCAACAATTGCTGAAATTATTTCCAGCCTAGCTTTACCTGACTTATTGATTATTTCATTGACAGGAAATATGCCCGCTAACGGTTGAACAATCTGTGCACCAATAACCGTAGATAAAACTGCTAATACCGCTAACGGCAGAGTATGACTAATACCACCGACAGTTTGAGCTGAGGTCTGTTTTTTGCCATGGAAGACAATAAAAATCATACGGAAGGTATAAAGTGAGGTCATAAATGCACCAACTATACCAGCCCAGAGTAAAACTGTTTCTCCTTGAAGGGCTGCTCCCCATAAGATATCGTCTTTGCTATAAAAACCGGCAGTAACTAGTGGTATTGCCGCTAGCGCGCCACCGCCGATTAAAAAACAACCATAAACAAAAGGTAACGTTTTACGTAAACCACCCATCTTGAATATATTTTGTTCATGGTGACAGGCAACAATCACTGAGCCAGCGGATAAAAAGAGTAAAGCTTTAAAGAAAGCGTGGGTCATTAAATGAAAAATAGCCGCATCCCAAGCCTGAACACCTAAAGCTAAAAACATATAACCTATTTGACTCATCGTCGAATAAGCTAATACGCGCTTGATATCTGTTTGTACTAAGGCCGCAAATCCAGCCAATATTAGGGTGACTGCACCAATAATAGCGACTAAGTGCAATATTTCCGGCGCCATCAAAAATAGGCTATGCGTGCGAGCGATTAAATAAACTCCAGCAGTTACCATTGTTGCGGCATGAATAAGCGCAGATACTGGAGTTGGCCCCGCCATTGCATCGGCTAACCAGGTCTGCAAAGGCAACTGAGCAGATTTACCGACTGCACCGCCAAGGATCATTAGCGTGGCCCAATTAATCAGCGAAGAGCCTGCACTAATTTGTTGTGGTACCAGTATGCTCAATTGATGGAAATTAAGGGTGCCAAATTGGTTATAGAGAATAAACATGCCAATAGCTAAAAATACATCACCAATCCGCGTGACAAAAAAAGCCTTCATGGCTGCTTTGCCATTTTCTGGATTGGTGTAATAAAAACCGATTAGCAAGTAACTACATAACCCGACGCCTTCCCAACCCAGGTACATTAGCATCATGTTATCAGCCAAAACTAAAACAACCATACTGGCAATAAACAAATTGGTATAAGCAAAAAAACGAGAATAACCTTCTTCACCACGCATATACCAAGAAGCGTATAGATGAATTAAAAAGCCGACGCCTGTCACAACTGCCAACATGGTTAACGATAAACCGTCAAGTACCAGTGTAATTGGGATGTTAAAGTCGCCTACTGCTATCCAGTGCCACAATGTTTGACGATAAGCATAACCACCGTCAGCATTATTAGCGAAAAAATCAATCGCTAGCCAAAATGTTACCAGTGCTGCCAACCCTACCGAACCAACCCCGATGATAGCGGACACATTTTCCGACCAACGTCCGCGAGAGAATGCGAGTAGTAGAAATCCCAATAGTGGCAGCAGAATGGTTAAATAGAGTAAATTCATCCGCGCATCTCACTGACTTCATCAATATTAAGGTTCTGGCGATGACGATGAAGTTGCAATAACAACGCCAATCCTATACTTGCTTCCGCGGCAGCCAAGCTAATCGTTAGAATATACATGACTTGGCCATCAGCTTGTCCCCAATAACTACCCGCCACCACAAAAGCCAATGCGGCTGAGTTAATCATTATTTCTAATCCAATTAACATAAAGAGAAGATTGCGCCGGATCAGCAGACAACTTAAACCTAAAACAAATAAAATTGCCGCTAAAATTAAACCGTGTTGCAGAAGGATCATACTTGTTCCTCCACATCCGAATGACTATCCAGAGAGTTAAGCCGCTTTTCACGTCCAATATGAAATGCCACGACAAGACCCGCCAATAACAGTAAAGAAATCAGTTCAACGGCCAATACGTAAGGACCAAATAAGCTCATACCAACCTCCTTAGCACTAATCATCTGACCTTTTATCTGGCTATGTTTTATTGAAACAATGGCATAGATAATCACGCTAAGTAAAACTGCTGAAAGGATAGCTGGGCCAATCCATGCTTTTGGTTGTAGCCAGGCACGCTCCTGATCAACGACTGATTTACCTAAATTAAGCATCATGACCACAAACACAAACAGCACCATAATAGCCCCGGCATAGACGATAATCTCTAAGGCACCGGCAAAATAAGAACCAACCGAGAAGAAAACGATCGATAAAGCTAACAGAGAAACGATCAGATACAACAGCGCATGTACTGGATTGGTATGTGTTATTACCCTAAGCGTCGCCAAAATAGCCACCAATCCAGCGACATAAAATGCAAATTCCATAAACATCGCTCCTTATGGCAACAAATCTTTAACATTAATAGGCTTAGCTTCATTATCCGCTTCACCTTTATCTTTACCACTAATCGCCATACCCGTTTTGTGATAAAAATTATAATCTGGATATTTACCTGGCCCTGAAATCAACAAATCTTGTTTTTCATAGACCAGATCTTGGCGTTTATATTCCCCCATTTCAAAATCAGGCGTTAGTTGAATAGCGGTAGTCGGACAAGCCTCTTCACATAAACCGCAGAAAATACAACGGGAAAAATTGATCTGGAAAAATTCTGGATACCAACGACCATCTGGCTGTTCCGCTTTTTGTAATGAAATGCAGCCAACCGGACAAACTACCGCACATAAATTACAAGCCACACAACGTTCTTTACCGTCAGGATCTCGGGTCAATACAATACGCCCACGATAACGAGGAGGTACATAAACCGGCTCCTCCGGGTACATTTTCGTTTCACGTTTATGAAAAGCATGTAGCCCGATCATACAAATACTACGTATCTGGGTGGCCAAACCAACCACTAACTCTTTTAATGTCATGGCTCAATCCTCCCTTATTAAGCGTTGCATAGAATAACGGCTGCGGTTGCTAACAGATTGATCAACGTCAATGGCAAACACACTTTCCAACCAAAAGCCATCACTTGATCATAACGCGGACGTGGTAATGAGGCGCGAACAAGAATAAACATCACCATGAAGAAAGCTGTTTTCAATGCAAACCAAATAAAGCCAGGTAAAAATGGGCCAAGCCAGCCGCCGAAAAATAAGGTCACAATTAATGCAGAAACGGTGACAATACTGATATATTCGCCGACGAAAAACAGACCAAATTTCATACCGGAATATTCAATATGATAGCCATCGGCCAGTTCTTGTTCTGATTCAGGTTGATCAAATGGATGCCGGTGACAAACAGCAACACCCGCGATGACAAAGGTTAAAAAGCCAAAAAATTGTGGAATAATATTCCATAATCCAGCTTGCGAATTTACAATATCAATTAAGTTAAAGGAGCCAGCTCGGGCAACGACCCCCATTAATGAAAGACCGAGAAAAACTTCATAACTTAACGTCTGAGCTGAGGCGCGCATCGCGCCTAATAAAGAGTATTTATTATTACTTGACCAACCTGCAAACAGTACCGAATAAACCGCTAAGCCAGCCATCATGAAAAAAAACAGCAGACCTATATTAAGATCGGCAACATACCAAGTTGCGCTAACCGGAATAATGGCAAATACCAATAACATGGAACAAAAGGCAATTACTGGTGCCAACATAAAAATGCGCTTATCTGAAAATTGTGGGATCCAATCTTCTTTAAATAACATTTTAATCATATCAGCAGCAATCTGTAATGAGCCTCCCCAACCTACCCGATTAGGTCCATAACGATTCTGGAACAGTGCCAATAAACGACGTTCGCCAAAACTCATTAAAGCGCCGCAAATAACCACCACCAGCAAAATAACTATTGCTTGTAGAACAGCAATAATCGCTGCGGTGACTTCAGCAGAAAATAGGGTCATTATGTCGCCCTCCGTAAATTTTTCACCGCCATACCTGCCATCGTTGGTGCAATCCCAGGCATACCTAAAGGTAAACCAATCTGTCCTGGCGCCAAATGATAACTGAGACGAACTGGCAATCGATAAATTTGCCCACCATAACTGAATTCAAGCACTGTCCCAGCTTTAACAACCAGGTTTTCAGCATCCTGAATATTGAGCATAATGTAAGCTTCTGGCATACGTTGTTGTATTGCTTCAGCTCGCTGTGAGGTTTCATCGCTACCAAATAAATGATAGTAAGGTGCAATCGTCCATTGATTATCATGCCGCTGCCAGGCAAGCGGAATAGCAGTAAAATAATCTAAGCAACTATCAGTTGAATCAAATAATCGGATCCCCGGATCGCCAAAACGTAAATGGCCACCGACTTCAGCTTGAAACTTATTCCACGCTTGAGGTGAATTCCAGCCTGGCGACCATGCAAACGGAATTTGCTGGCGAATAGCGGTGGGGCTATTATTACCTTCCATCGAAAAAGCAAATGGCGTATCAATGTCACATGGTTGACCAGGTTCACTGACCTCTATATCAGCCAATATTGAGGTACGTCCACTATAACGCTGGGGCGAACGGGCTAATTTTTGTCCATGGATACGGAATGTGGCATTAGGTGCCGCATCGACAATAGCCGCAAACTGCGGCATAGCGGTTATACAGGCCTGGATAACATGATCTAATTGTGACCAATCGATTTGACGTGTTTCGAGCTCTGCCTGCAATGAATGTAACCAACGCCAACTTTCATTAATGGCAATATTAGGTTGGTAATAAGTCGGATCAAACACCTGAAAATAACGTTGCGCTCGACCTTCATTATTAATTAATGTTCCACTGCTTTCAGCAAAGCTGGCAGCGGGTAAAATCAGATCCGCCTGATCCATAATAGTAGTATGTTGATGATCCGCAACAATCAATTTATTCAGTTTTTTCAGAGCATTATTAACACTATCAACATTACTATGCCGATAAAGATCATTCTCCATTACTACCGCAGTATCAACTTCACCGGATGAAATACGTTCCATTGCGATATCTAACGATTGAGCATTCATTAAAGCCAAGCCAAAGCTATTAGCTTCAGCTGCAATATAGCTAATTCCAACTTCGACATTTTTCGCTTTTAATGAAAAAGCAATATTAGCTGCGGCCTGGATAAGTGCTTCACTACCAGAATTACTACCACTAATAATAAGTGGCTTTTTGGCCTGCAATAACGCTGCAGCAACTAATTCAACATTTGCTTTAATATCCGCTGGCAAATCATCCACCGCTGGCGCCTTGCTGTCCAAAGCATGGGCAATAGCAAAGCCAAAGCGAGCTTGATCATCAACCGGCGCGCGATAATTTAATGCAGCAACATCATCTAAACGGCTATCATCAATATTAGTGATAAATAATGGGTATTTAGCCTGTTGGCCAATATTTAACACGGCGGCAATTTGCCAATCTGCCACTTTTTGTGCTTCAGCCATGGCCCTTGCTTTACCTTTAACCGCCTGACGAACCGCTAATGCTATACGAGCTCCAGTTTGGGTTAAATCCTCCCCCAAAACCAGCACTGCGTCATAATTTTCAATTTCACGCAATGTCGGCGTATAGACGCCTCCTTTTTGCAGAATATTAACCATTAGTTCGAGATGACGTTGTTCTGCTGTCGATATACCTGAATAAAAATTTTCTTCGCCAACCAGTGCCCGTAATGCATAATTGCTCTCGATACTAGCTCTTGGTGACCCAATACCGATAGTCTTTGTTGCTTGGCGTAAAATTTTGGCGCCCGTTTGCATCGCCTCCATCACCGAAATAGTGTGTCGTTTTGCTTTTTTAACTAATTGAGGCTGACGAGGTCGATCTTTGCGATTAACATAACCGTAACCAAAGCGGCCACGATCACATAAAAAATAGTGATTTACCACACCATTATAACGGTTTTCAATCCGGCGTAATTCACCATAACGTTCACCAGGGCTTGTATTACAACCAATACTACACTGTTGACATATACCTGGCGCAAATTGCATATCCCACTTGCGGTTATAACGTTCAGAATGGGTTTTATCAGTAAAAACCCCCGTTGGGCAGATCTCAACTAAATTGCCAGCAAATTCACTCTCTAGCGTACCGTCTTCCACCCGGCCAAAATAGACATGATTATGGGCGCTATAAACCCCCAGATCGGTGCCATCAGCATAATCTTTGTAATAACGAACACAACGATAGCAAGCGATACAACGATTCATTTCGTGACCAATGAATGGACCTAGATCCTGATTATGATGTGTTCTTTTGGTAAAACGATATTTACGCATTGTATGACTAGTCATCACCGTCATATCTTGTAAATGGCAATTGCCGCCTTCTTCACAAACTGGACAATCATGTGGATGATTTGTCATCAACCACTCAACAACACTTGCACGAAACTGTTTGGCTTCATCATCATCGATGGAAATATAGGTTCCATCAGAAGCCGGTGTCATGCAAGACATTACCAGACGACCACGTGTGTCGTCAGCATTTTGATATTGCTTAACTGCGCATTGACGGCAAGCACCAACACTTCCTAACGCTGGGTGCCAGCAAAAGTAAGGGATATCCAGACCCAGAGAGAGACAGGCCTGCAATAGGTTTTCAGCCCCATTTACATCATATCGTTTGCCGTCTACATATATTGTAGCCATAGTCAGCATGCTTCCTAATGGCCTGCTTTTTCAGCAGGCGTTAATCAAAAATTCAGTCGACTTAAATATGTTTTTATTCAGCTTAGCGTAAGTTATCACCAACGCTGCTTTAACAAATTTGGTTGAATGCCAGTAATTGGACTCAAGTTGGTAAAATTCTGTTGGCTGATGCCCGCTTCAAATTCAGCACGAAAATATTTGATAGCACTCTGCAAAGGTTCTACCGCACCAGGTGCATGAGCACAAAAAGTTTTACCTGGCCCAAGAAAGCGACAAAGTTGCTCTAATGTCTCAATATCGCCTGGTTGTCCTTCACCACGCTCTAACGCCTGTAGAATTTTCACACTCCAGGGTAAGCCATCCCGACACGGTGTACACCAGCCACAGGATTCACGAGCAAAAAATTGCTCTAAATTGCGAGTTAAAGAAACCATATTAATTTCATTATCAACCGCCATGGCAAGCCCGGTACCCAGACGGCTACCTGCTTTAGCGATACTGTCGAAATCCATTGCTAAATCGAGATGCGCTTCGGTTAGAAAGTCGGTACCAGCCCCGCCTGGTTGCCAAGCTTTAAGCGTTAAACCTTTACACATTCCACCGGCATAATCTTCCAAGATCTCGCGAGCAGTAATACCAAAAGGTAATTCCCACAACCCTGGATTATTAACCCGCCCGGAAAATCCCATCAGCTTAGTTCCGGCATCTTTACTTTTACCTTCGCTAAGGCCGAGATACCACTCTTTACCATGTTCAATAATCGCAGGCACGTTACAAAGTGTTTCCACATTATTGACACAAGTCGGCTTACCCCAAGCACCGGATGTTGCCGGAAAAGGCGGTTTTGAGCGCGGATTTGCCCGGCGCCCTTCAAGGGAGTTAATCAGCGCTGTTTCTTCACCACAAATATAGCGCCCAGCACCGGTATGCACAAAAAGCTCAAAATTAAAATCCGTACCCAGAATATTCTTACCTAATAAACCCGCTGCTTTCGCTTCCTCAATCGCTTTCCGCAAATGTTTGGCAGCTTCGATATATTCACCACGCAGGAAGATATATCCACGGTACGCTTTTAATGCAAAGGCGCCAATTAACATTCCTTCGATCAACAAATGCGGTAGCTGTTCCATTAAAAGACGATCTTTATAGGTTCCAGGCTCCATTTCATCCGCATTGCAAAGTAAATAACGGATATTCATGCTGTCATCTTTCGGCATCAAGCTCCATTTGAGGCCGGTAGAAAAACCAGCACCACCGCGACCTTTAAGACCAGCATCTTTAACTAAGCTAACAACTTGATCTGGCGACATACTTTTTAAGGCGTTTTTAGCACCTTGGTAACCATTTTTACTTAAGTATTCCTCTAACCAGACCGGCTGCTGATCTTCACGTAACCGCCAGGTTAATGGATGTGTCTGCGCACTACGGGTAATTTGTCGCTGTGTTGTCATGGATACTGCTCCAATAGCCGTTGAATATCAGATGGCTTTACATGACTATGGGTATCCTCATCAATCATCATAGTCGGACCTTTATCACAGTTACCCAGACAACAAGTTGGTAATAAGGTAAACCGGCCATCAGTAGTTGTTTGGCCGGGCGCAATCTTTAATAATTTGATAATTTCAGCCTCAATACCTTGATAACCGGTAATATGACAAACCACACTGTCACAATAACGAATAATATGGCGACCAACAGGTTGGCGATAAATTTGACTGTAGAAGGTGGCCACTCCTTCTACATCACTAGCAGGAATACCTAACAGATCGGCAATTGCATAAATAGCACCGTCTTCCACCCAACCGCGTTTTTTTTGTACAATTTTTAATGCTTCAATTGAAGCGGCTCTGGCATCTTCATAGTGATGTTTTTCTTGCTCGATCTCTTCTCGCTCTTCTGTCGTCAAGGCAAAATCATGTTTGGTGTGAGATTCTACCATGTTAGCGACATCGAGCCGCTTTTGCTGTTGATTGGGATTAAATTCATCTTGCATCATTAACGATCCACATCTGACATGACAAAATCAATGCTACCAAGGTAGACAATAAGATCAGACACCAGGCTGCCTCTGATCACCGCAGGAATTTGCTGTAAATGGGCAAAACTTGGTGTACGAACACGGGTGCGATAACTCATAGTATTACCATCACTAGTCAGATAGTAACTATTGATCCCTTTTGTTGCTTCAATCATCTGAAAAGCCTCATTTGCAGGCATAACTGGCCCCCATGAAACTTGTAAAAAATGATTAATCATGGTTTCAATATGCTGTAAAGTGCGTTCCTTCGGTGGTGGAGTAGTTAGGGGATGATCGGCTTTAAATGGCCCTGCAGGCATATTATTTAAGCATTGCTTAAGAATATGCAGGCTTTGCCGCAGTTCTTCCACTTTTAACATCACTCGATCATAACAATCGCCGTTGTTGCCGATAGGAACTTCAAATTCAAAGTTTTCATAACCTGAATAGGGTCGCCATTTACGAATATCGAAATTAAGGCCCGTCGCGCGTAATCCGGCGCCAGTGACCCCCCAATCTAATGCTTCTTTAGTCGTGTAAGCAGCGACACCAACTGAACGCCCTTTAAGAATACTATTATGCAATGCTGCCTTGACATATGAATCCAATCGCTTTGGCATCCAGTCAAGGAACTCCTGCAATAGTTTTTGCCAGCCTTTCGGTAAATCATGAGCAACACCCCCGATCCGAAACCAAGCTGGATGCATACGGAAACCGGTGATCGCTTCAACAATGTCATAAATTTTCTGACGATCGGTAAACGCAAAGAAAACCGGTGTCATGGCACCGACATCCTGAATAAAGGTACTGATATAGAGTAAATGGCTGTTAATACGGAATAACTCTGACAACATAACGCGGATAGTCTTAACTCGATCAGGAACGTCAATTCCTGCTAGTTTTTCTACCGCTAATACATAAGGCATTTCATTAACACAGCCACCTAAATACTCAATGCGGTCAGTATAGGGAATATAACTGTGCCAGGATTGGCGCTCGCCCATTTTCTCTGCACCTCGATGGTGGTAACCAATATCCGGTACACAGTCGATAATCTCTTCACCATCTAGTTGCAGTACAATGCGAAAGGCTCCGTGAGATGAGGGATGATTGGGGCCCAGATTCAAGAACATAAAATCTTCATGTTCGTTGCCTCTCGCCATTCCCCATTCTTCGGGTTTAAAGGTCAGTGACTCCATCTCTAAATCAAGCTTTTGTTTGGTTAAAACAAAAGGGTCAAATTCAGTGGCCCTGGCCGGATAATCTTTACATAACGGATGTCCTTCCCAGGTCATTGGCATTAATAACCGTCGCAAATTCGGATGGCCATTAAATGTTATGCCAAACATATCCCATACTTCACGTTCATACCAATTAGCATTGGGAAATAAAGAAACGATAGAGGGAATATTAAGATCTTTCTCACTAAGCGCCACTTTCAACATAATATCGCGGTTACGCTCAATAGAAATAAGATGGTAAAAAACGGAAAAATCCGCTTCAGGCAAACCTTGCCGATATACTCGTTGCCGCTCATCAACCCCATGTAAGTCAAACAGCATTACATAAGGTTTAGGCTGTTTTTTCAAAAACTCTATTACGGCAAGAAGTTGTTCACGTTTGATCCATATAACCAACATTCCGGTACGAGTTGATTGAATGGTGAAAGCATCTGGACTGAATTGGTTACGCAGTGTCAAAATTATTGGATCATCACAATGATCATAAGTTTGCCATGCCGGCCTGACACTCTCTTGCGTTATCTGATCTGTTATCATTATGCACCACAACGCTTGATCAGGTTTATTACGACCGCAACACATTGCTTCTGTTACGCTGAATAGCTTATATTTTTAAGCCTTATATTTCATCAGGTGTTCGTAGCGTTTTGACCGCTATTCTTTCACCACGCTTACGCTCTTTTTCAGATTGCATATTGGCGCGATAAACACCCTGATCGCCGACCACCCACGATAATGGACGACGTTCTTTACCAATCGATTCTTGTAATAATAATAAAGCTTGCATATAAGCTTCAGGGCGTGGTGGACAACCTGGTATATAGACATCAACAGGAAGAAATTTATCAACCCCCTGTACAACAGAATAAATATCATACATACCACCAGAGTTAGCACATGCCCCCATAGAAATTATCCATTTAGGCGCTAACATCTGATCATAAAGTCGTTGAATAACAGGTGCCATCTTAGTAAAACAGGTTCCGGCAACAACCATAAAATCAGCCTGTCGCGGTGATGCCATTAGTACCTCAGCACCAAATCGGGCGACATCATGCACCGCAGTGAAAGAAGTCACCATTTCAACATAGCAACAAGAAAGGCCAAAATTGTACGGCCAGAGAGAATTCTTTCTGCCCCAATTCACCATATTATGTAAAGCATGCTCTAATTTACCCATATAAACACTACGATGAACATGCTGCTCTAATGGATCCCCGACAACTTGCTGTGTTTGCAAGGGATAACGGTCATTCTCACCATTTAAGTCAATGCGAGTGAGCGTATAATCCATCTTTGAATGCCTCAATTTTACTAGGGGTGACGATTATTGGTTTTAATTATTTCACTCGGTTTTGCAACATGGCGACGTGAACGCTCTGGCGTCCAATTAAGTGCCCCAACACGAACCAAGTAGAATAAACCCACCAATAGCACCAAAATAAAAATACTTGCCTCAATAAAGCCTAACCAACCACTTTCTTTAATAGAGACTGCCCACGCATAAAGGAATAACGCTTCAACATCGAAAATAACAAAAAACATTGCAACCAAGTAAAATTTGGCTGATATACGCAAACGGGCACTACCAACAGAATTAATGCCCGATTCATAAGGGATATGCTTTGCTCTGGCTTGGGATCTACCACCGAGGTAATAAGCACCAAGTAACATTAAGGAACACAGACCAAGAGCACCGATAAGATATATTGCAAAAGCCCAATGATGAGCAAATACTTCAATAGATGTAGACATACTCGCTGCTTACTCATTATAAATAAAAACGGTGTCATTGCTTTGCTCTTGAATTAGCGCAATATTACACCACACTAACCATAATTAGATGAGAAGAAAAAATTACAATAGACAGAAATACATCAATTTTCTTCAACTTAATTCTTCTCACCACTATTTTGTTTATAGAATAACGCTCTCTTCATACCTTTTACCTTACAACTGTAAATCAAAAAATCTCGCTAGCTAAAACGTGACAGCTCATTCAACTAATACTAATAGTTAGTAACTAGTGTAACTGATATTTCGTTTTTACTACACCATTATCTCAGGAAAAACCTGTTTTAAAACCGCTTCACTTCCGCTATTTTATGATCACGCGCACAATTCTGTTGAAAAAACTCAATTGATTATATTAACGACTGTCATTTTTCACAAATTTATAAATAATCCTAATTATTAGATAAAACCCAAACCTTTTAAGCCACAACAAATTTTTCCAAAATAAAATTTAGTTCCATTGATAAGAAATATTTAAATAATTTTTGTTAAACAATTCTTTTCTTTATCACAATAATAAAGAATATTTTATGTACTAATATTTTTAGCTATTGTCAGCTAAATAAAATAAGCTTCTCTAGGGAAAATAAAAATGCACTGCTATAACTATATAAAATAGAGAAACAGTGCAGGAATAATAGCAGTGCACGCGATATTTAACTTAAATAACAACGTTAACTAAAGCGTAATTTACTAATCGTCAGATTTATAATATTTCTTTATTAATTGTCTCGCTAATCGGCTGTACTATATAAGGTGTTTTCTTATTTTTAATTGCACCAAATACAGTTAAAATAGCCTCGTTTTGCTCATTAATATTACGGTATAACCAATAACGAATTTCGGGTAAACGGGGTAAACCATCACTTTCGCTTAGTATTCTTAAATCACCAGTCTGCATTTCTAGCGGACGCGCAGTGATACCGACTTCAGCATTAACCGCAGCAAGCACTGCCGATAACGAAGCTGCTTCATACGCAATACGCCATTTGATACCCGCAGCATTAAGGGTGCTTATCGCTATTTCACGAAATGGATTGGTTTCATCCATGACAACCAAAGGGATTGGCTCATTTAATTGATGCTGAAAATCAGGTGCACAATGCCAAAGGATCGGCGCAGAACGTAACAACGTACTTGGATATTGACTCAATTCTGTGGGTATTAGTGCTAAATCAATTTCACCATTATCCAGCATTTTTTTAATAAGATGGGCGCGCTTTATATAAATATCAACGGCCATACGCGGATATACTGATGCAATACGATTCAGCAGAAATGGTAATAAAGTATTGGTAGTGTCATCAGAAACACCAACTCGCAACTCACCTTCAGCATCATTATATGTTAGTGAAGCTGAAGCATCATCATTAGCCCGTAATATTTGCCGCGCATAACCTAATAACTGCAAACCATGATCCGTTAATAATTTATTACGGCCATGGCGTTCAAAAAGCTCACGGCCCACTAACTGTTCTAAACACTGCATTTGTTGGCTAACGGCTGATTGAGTACGACAAACAGCTGCAGCAGCTGCCGCAAATGTATTAAGATCGGCAACAGCAACAAAAGTCCTAAGTAAATCAAGATCGAGATTCATAATTGGGCGATTTGAATTTATCATTTTATTCTCTTATATCATTCCTGGTGTTTTTACGAATTCAATAGATATTAAAATCATTGATAGTTAAAGAAATAAAGATAAAACCTTACATATTAAAATTTATTTCTATTAATGCAGTATTTATTACTGTGTATACACTTTTATTAACTTAAATTGTTTAATAATAAGCATGTTTTACATATTGATAAACAAAATGCCAATGAGAATGTTCTTCTTCTCGTTTTTATTAGAATAATTTTTAATTCCAGTCCTATGCCAAAATAACAATTTTTCAAACAGCAAAAAAATAGGTTATTCTCAACAAAATAACTGTCAAAGATAATGCAGCTAGGAAAAACTATTAATTGATAATCAGCAACAAAACTCTATTTACCCGGATACGGCAATAACATATTAACTTTAATTATATGTTATAAAAACAATATTTCTATCATGAAACCACCAATGGTTTGTAACAAAAAATGCACTGCCAAATCTATTCACTAAGTAATTTATTCTTTGTATACTAAAAATCATCTCATACCTAAAATATAAGACTAACTTATGCGATATTTTTGAATTTATTTATCTAATTAAGTTATATAAAAAGTTTATTTGACCTAATTTAATTATTTAAACCAACCTTTTCTACCAAAAATAAGCCTATATCTTCAAAATTTTTCCAACTAAGAGTAGAGTGTGAATATAAATATGCAGCAAAATTTCCTCATATTCTATTAACGTTGAGGTTCAAACAGAGTAAATGAATACAATAACTAAATCCAATAAATTGGATAACGTATGCTACGACATAAGAGGGCCTGTTCTTAAAGAGGCCAAACGTCTTGAAGAAGAAGGCCATAAAGTTCTTAAACTTCATATTGGTAATCCAGCGCCTTTTGGTTTTGAAGCGCCGGATGAAATTTTATTTGATGTTCTACGCAATCTTACTCACTCACAAGGTTATAGTGATTCAAAAGGAATTTACTCCGCCCGCAAAGCAATCATGCAACACTATCAGGCTAGAGGAATGCTTGACATTAATATCGAGGATATTTTTATTGGTAATGGTGTTTCTGAACTCATCGTGCAATCGATGCAAGCCTTACTGAATAATAACGATGAAATGTTAGTCCCAGCTCCTGACTATCCGCTATGGACTGCTGCGGTATCTCTTTCCGGTGGCAAAGCTGTACACTATAGATGTGATGAAGAACAAAATTGGTTTCCTGATCTAGATGATATTCGCAAAAAAATTACCCCTCGCACACGTGGCATCGTCATCATTAATCCCAATAATCCTACTGGTTCTGTTTACAGCAAAGCATTATTAATGGAGATTGTCGAAATCGCTCGTCAGCATCAGTTGATTATTTTTGCCGATGAGATCTACGATAAAATTCTTTACGATGATGCTGAGCATCATTCAATTGCCGCGTTAGCACCGGATCTATTAACCGTTACTTTTAATGGTTTATCAAAAACTTATCGGGTTGCTGGTTTTCGTCAAGGCTGGATGGTGCTTAATGGCCCGAAAGAGAATGCCAAAAGCTATATTGAAGGCTTAGAAATATTAGCCTCCATGCGGCTTTGTGCTAACGTTCCTATGCAACATGCAATCCAAACCGCATTAGGCGGTTATCAGAGTATTAACGAATTTATCTGTCCTGGTGGGCGATTATATGAACAACGTAATCGCGCTTGGGAACTGATTAATGAAATTCCTGGGGTATCATGTGTTAAACCGCAAGGTGCTTTATATATGTTTCCCAAAATTAATATTAAAAAGTTCAATATCTCAAACGACCAAAAAATGGTACTTGATTTACTCTTACAGGAAAAAGTTTTATTGGTTCAGGGAACAGCTTTTAATTGGCCTGAACCCGATCACGTCAGAATTGTTACGCTACCTTATGTTGGCGAGCTTGAAGCTGCAATTAATAAATTTAGCCAATTCCTGCTAAACTATCGCCAATAGTTGTCCAATAATAGAACATTCTTAATCTACATTAAGGATGTTCTATTTTGTTATTTACTTGTTAATCTAATCAATCCACAGTGCTTATCACTATAACAATCCCATGAGGACAGTCTATGAGTTATTTTTTTGCCCATCTTTCTCGGATGAAATTAATTAATCGCTGGCCATTAATGCGCAATGTACGTACCGAAAATATTTCAGAGCATAGTTTACAAGTTGCCTTTGTCGCTCATGCCCTTGCTTGCATTAAAAATCGAAAATTTAATGGCCAACTCAATCCTGAACGTATTACTCTGCTCGCTATGTATCATGACGCCAGTGAAGTGATCACCGGTGATCTGCCAACACCAATAAAATATCATAACCCACAAATTGCTAACGAATACAAAAAAATTGAAAAATACGCTCAGCAAAAACTTATCGCTATGCTACCAGAAGAATTACAACAAGATTTTCAGCCAATTTTGGATGATGAATATCATACTGAGGAAGAACGCGCTATCGTTAAACAAGCGGATGCACTTTGTGCCTATTTAAAATGCTTAGAAGAGCTATCTGCAGGCAATACCGAGTTTAATCTAGCTAAAATGCGACTTGAAAAAACACTTTCTGAACGTTATAGCGATGAAATGCAATACTTTATTGAAGTTTTTGTACCCGGATTTAGCCTATCGTTAGATGAAATCAGTAGCTAGTAAGTTATATAACATATAAATAGTATTATTATCTTACTGTTTGTTACATAAAATAGGCGATAACTTTAAAATGGAAACAATTAAGGAACAATAACAATAGTGATAGCCATAACTAAAACAGTAAAAGGAACACCAAATTTAACGAAATCAGTAAATTTATAGCCACCAGGCGCCAAAATTAGAGTATTAACCGGTGAAGAAATTGGGGTCATAAAAGCCGCGGAAGCTGCAACACTTATCACCATAGCAAAAGGTATTGGCGAAACACTCATATGATTAGCAACAGCAATGGCAACCGGTGCCATTAATATTGCTGTTGCGGTATTAGAAATAAATAATCCAGTTACTGCACAAACAATAAATAGGCAAAGCAACATTATCCTTGGTCCCATGCCACCTGCAATATCTATTAGTAAATTAACAATCAAATCAATACCACCAGTTTTTTGTAATGCCAATGCAAAGGGCATCATGCCAACAATCAACATAATACTCGGCCAGTGTATTGCACGATAAGCGCTTTCCATATCAATACAGCGAAATTTTCCCATTAACAAACACGCAATCAGTACAGCAATAAAATTGGGAATTTCATCTATTGCCATCATAGTAACCATTAATATCAAACAAAAAATTGCATGTGGCGCTTGCGATGCAGCAGGAGCAACTGCCTCTACCTCAGCGGCCAAATTTAACACAATAAAATTACGTCTATCAGTTGACAATAAGCGAATTAATTTCCAGTCACCCACGATCAGTAAAACATCACCTAAACGCATTGGCTGATCAATTAATTTATCATCGATAGTTTTTCCTTCACGGTAAATGCCAACAACATTAAGGCCATAACGCGTACGAAATTTAATTTCCCGCAATGTACTGCCTAATAAGTCAGATTGCGGCGCTAAGGAGAACTCAGCCATTCCGACTTCACGCGCACGTGCGGAGAAATATTCACCTCTCAAAATCATCGGAGCCAATTTTTGTTCATGACAAAACTCATTGAGATCAACCTCACTATCCGACATATCAACTAATAACACATCACGTTCATGTAACTCTGTTGCAGCTGTTACACTTAGCATAAGTCGACGAAAACGATGCCAACGCTCAATACCAATAATATTCGCACCATAACGTGTGCGTAGATGTAACTCATCGAGTGAGTAGCCTATTAAGGGGGAACCTGGACAAATGGCTAAACAACGAGCACGACCTGTTAGCTTATAATCACGAATAAAGTCGTGAAATGTGCGCCGATGAGGAGCAGAACCCGCTGCAATTTCGCGGTTACCTAACCTACGACGAACCAGCCACATATAAATAATTGCCAGCAACAGCACCGCAATTCCAATCGGCGTAATGGCAAAAAATTTAAATCCGGCATAACCTTCCCTAACCAGTTCACTATTAACTATCATATTTGGTGGGGTCGCTACTAACGTCATCATACCACTGATAAGTCCAGCAAAGCCTAATGGCATCATCAAACGTCCTGGTGGGATTTTCATCTGTTTAGCAACATTAAGAACAACGGGAATGAAGATGGCAACAATGCCGGTTGAACTCATAAAAGCGCCTAAACCTGCGACTGTGATCATCAAAAAAATCAGCATCTTATTTTCATTATTACCGGCTGCACCAACTAACCAGTCGCCAACTTGATAGGCAATACCAGTACGGACTAATCCCTCACTAAAAACAAAAAGTGCCGCAATTAGCAGCACATTGGGATCACTAAAGCCGATTGTTGCTTGTTTAAGCGTCAGAGTTCCACTCAATACTAAAGCCACAATGACTAATAATGCGACAACATCCATACGGATCTTATTAGTCATAAAAAGAGTGACGACTATTAGCAGTAAAATTAATACCCATACCAGCTGGCTATTCAAAATGACCTCAAATTAAGTCTATTCATAGGGCTCATTTGCCATAAGTAGCGCAAATTTGCCGGCCTAATTTATGAAACTGACATATTTTTATCGCTGAGTCACCGTAACAATACCTTGGTTATCTGGTTTTGAAATATTTAATTCAGTAAATGATTTGATAATTAATGAAATTTCTTCTCGCCGTGGCATATCTGCTGGCGCATGAACAGCGATAACCTGGCAACCCGCATCTAAAGCAGAATAGATCCCTGCCTGCGCATCTTCAACCGCAATACAGGCTTCAGGCGGTAAATTTAGTAGTTGTGCACCAAGCAAAAAAGGATCTGGCTGCGGTTTACCGTGTTCAACTCGTTCAATCGTGACCCAGTGTTTCGGTTCCGGCAAACCTGCCGCTTTACTACGATTAAAAGCAATTGGTACTGTGCCAGAAGTCACTATTGCCCATGGAATAGCAAATGTATTGAGTCGTTCTAATAAAGCAATTGCACCAGGTAGTGCTACAATACCCGAAGTATTGGCTGCTTCTAGGTTTTCCAGCCAATAAAAAATTTCATCAATTTCAGTTTCTGAGGCATTTGGCATAAAATGACGGATAGAACTGATTGCTGGTTTGCCGTGAATATAGTGCAACACATCGCTTTCTGATACACCAATTCGACGGCTAAATTCTCGCCAGCAATGTTCAACATTAGGTAACGAATCAACCAGCGTGCCATCCAAATCAAATAAAAATCCCTTACATTTTAATACCATTGATGCTCCTTAGATAAGTCATGCATTAATGATTTGATTAATTTCTACTGCACAAAGATGATACTGACGCGGACAAGATGTCCAAACATTTAACATTCTTAGATATTTATCCCACATAGGTGTCTGAGCATTAAAATCATCACTACCACTGACAAAATGACGGTAGCGACCCTCATTATTAATCAAAAAACGAACATAATTGAGATAATGTGCTTCCGTAACAGCATCAAAGCCTAAAAAGATAACTCTTCTGTCCGTAATATCGGTTTTAGACGACAAATTTTCCCAGGAAACTTGTAAGGCATGATACATTTCCATAATATCAATGATAGTCTGGCAATTTTCTTCTGACAACTCAGTAAAATTTTTCTCTAACTCTTTCATTTGCAAGCCAAAACCATTTTCAATGATAGTTTGACAGCGTTGATAATTTTTGGCATTATCCGGATCAAGCTTGATCAGCATTTTATACTGGTTAGACAGAATTAAGCGTTGTGCATTAGTCATTTCCATTATGGTTCTCCTATACTTGGAAATTTGCTAAATCATCGCATTACCGCCCTTCTTTTTATAGTGATAACTTACCTTTTATTGATCTAAAAAGGCTTTTCAAACTTTAACCATTAATAATCTATTTTGTAATACCTATTATCTCTATTGCTGACTAGCTAACCCCATAACTATTCAAATTAGGTTAAATACCATCAATAAAAGAGCGATCTAATTGTTTAAAAGCACGTTTTAACAATTCAGCTAATGCCTGATAAGTCGGTGTTCCTTTGACGGGTGTGATGGCAATTCCAGCTTGATTAAATTTTTCACGAATTTCATAAAACCAAGTTAGTAATGCCGACGGTAGTGGCGTAACTGAGCGCTTACCTAACCACCATAATCCCTGCAAAGGTAAGCTACAGGCAAAAAGCCCTGTCGCCACAGCCGGTCCCAACTGACCACCTAATGCAATCTGCCAGGTAAGGGTAAAAACAGCAACAGCAGGCATATAACGAATCGCAAAGCGACTAACTGTGATCACCCGATGTTCAGGAAAAATAGGCATCAAACATTTTTCTAACGGAAATGTCTTGGCATATTGCCGGCCTAGTTTCAACTTTTGTAAGAAACCAGGGGTCGTTTCTGGTGTCGTATTCATCAATACCTCACATGACTTCAATCAATTTCTCATGTAAAATTTAAAAAAAATGTATAAAGCATAAAATCTTTTTAGTAGAATTTATGGGGCAACTTTGGTTACCTGAGGCCACGACTTCTATAATCTATAGAAAAAACTTATATCATATAAAGTTTATATTTGGTCTATTACTATGTTTTCAATCCATAATGTTAATATTATATTGCATCTTTAATATTAACATTGCAAACATAGTTATTTAGTCAATAAATACAGTTAAAATATCATAATATTGCATAAATATGATATTAATCATTCAGTATGATCCCAGGGATAAGCTAGGCTACTAGCATTCTATTGGATTGATGTTTATTAACCCTAGTCTTCCTGGTTAATCTGACAAAGAAGACTCCATGATAACGATATAGTAGGTAATTCCATGTCAAGTAAGCTGGTACTTGTCCTCAACTGCGGTAGCTCTTCCCTTAAATTTGCTATCATTGATCCGATTAACGGCGAAGAACAACTATCTGGTTTAGCAGAATGTTTTCATCTACCAGAAGCCCGTATTAAGTGGAAAATAGATGGCACTAAAAACGAAGCTGCTTTAGGTTCAGGCGCTGCTCACAGTGAAGCGATGGCTTTCATTGTCAATCAAATTCTCACCGCAAAACCAGAATTAGCGCAAGCCATTTCGGCTATTGGCCATCGTATTGTTCATGGTGGTGAAAAATTTACCAAATCGGTTATTATCAATGATGAAGTCGTTGAAGGCATTAAAGCCTCTATTCCATTTGCACCATTACATAATCCTGCTGGTATTATTGGACTTGAAGAAGCTAAAAAAGCATTTCCACATTTAAATGACAAGCATGTCGCTGTATTTGACACCGCCTTCCATCAAACCATGCCGGTTGAAGCTTATTTATATGCTCTACCTTATAATCTTTACAAAGAGCATGGTATTCGTCGTTACGGTGCGCACGGTACCAGTCATTACTATGTTTCCCAGCAAGCTGCCAAAGAATTGAATAAATCGATCGATAAACTGAATGTGATCACCTGTCATTTGGGCAATGGTGGATCAGTTACCGCGATCGTCAATGGTCAATCTGTAGATACTTCAATGGGTCTCACACCGCTAGAAGGCTTAGTAATGGGAACCCGCAGTGGTGATATCGATCCAGCTATTGTGTTCCACCTTCACGACGCCTTGGGTATGAGTGTTGATCAGATCAATACCTTATTAACCAAAGAGTCTGGCATACTTGGATTAACAGAAGTTACCAACGATTGTCGTTATGTCGAAGACAATTATGACACTAAAGCAGATGCAAAACGAGCGATGGATGTCTATTGTCATCGTTTAGCCAAATATATCGCCGCTTATTGTGCATTAATGGAAGGGCGCCTAGACGCTATTATCTTCACCGGTGGTATTGGCGAAAATTCAGCTTTAGTACGTGAATTAACCCTTAAGAAGCTATCTTTAATTGGTATTAAATATGATCACGAGCGCAACTTAGCCGCCCGTTTTGGCAAATCAGGTAAGATCACAACTGACGATAGCATTCCTGCTCTGGTTATTCCAACAAATGAAGAGTTAGTTATTGCACAGGACGCGAGCCGTCTAACGGCATAAATAGATTAGAAACTGTCAGTCTACTGATTGGCAGTTCTGAGTTGAACATCTTGCAATTGTTAAAGAGGTACTTGTGTCCCGTACAATAATGTTAATACCGACTGACATTAGTGTTGGCTTAACCAGCGTCAGTTTAGGGGTCGTTCGTTCAATGGAGCAAAAAGGGGTTAGTCTAACGGTTTTTAAACCCATTGCTCAACCCCGTTTTGGTAATAAAGATCAGACAACTGAAGTATTACGCTCCCACTCTAGTGTTCAGGTCGCTGAACCACTAAAAATGAGTTATGTTGAATCCCTACTGGCTAATGATCAAAAAGATGTTTTAATGGAGGAGATTGTTGCGCGATACCATGATAATACGCAGCAGGCTGAAGTTATTCTGATCGAAGGTTTAATGCCTACCCGTAAGCACCCTTTTGCCCAATCGTTGAATTACGATATCGCTAACACACTGGGTGCTGACGTTATTTTTGTCACCGCACTGGGTAACAATACACCAGAACAGTTAAAAGAGCGCATTGAGTTAGCCCGCGCAGAGTTTGGTGGCGGACAAAATAAAAATATCACTGGAGTAATTATCAATAAACTCAATGCACCAGTTGATGAGCATGGCCGTACCCGTCCTGATTTATCAGAAATATTTGATGAATCAACTAAAGCCACAATCGCAAAAATTGACAGTAAAACGTTAGCTGACAATTGTCCGCTACCAATTTTGGGTTGTATTCCGTGGAATTTTGATCTGATAGCCACCCGTGGTATCGATATTGCGAATCATCTGAATGCCGCTATTATCAATGAAGGCGCATTACAAACCCGGCGCATAAAATCGGTTGTTTTCTGTGCCCGCAGTGTGCCCAATATGGTCGAGCTGTTTCGTCCCGGCACATTGCTGGTGACCTCTTCTGATCGCCCAGATGTTATCGTCTCTGCCTGTCTAGCTGCCATGAATGGTATCGAAATTGGCGCGTTACTGTTAACTGGCGGTTACCCTATTGCCAAGCCGATACACGATCTCTGTCACCGTGCTTTCGAAACGGGCTTACCGGTGCTGATGTTAGATACCAATACCTGGCAAACTTCATTAAGTCTACAAAGTTTCAGCTTAGAAGTGCATGCGGATGATCATGAGCGGATTGAAAAAATACAAAATTATGTTGCTTTGCATATCAACCAAAAATGGATCAATTCACTGACTGCTGATTCTGAACGACCCAAACGGCTATCACCGCCGGCTTTCCGTTATCAATTAACCGAGCTCGCACGTAAAGCTAATAAACGTATCGTGCTACCGGAAGGTAATGAACCCCGTACGGTAAAAGCAGCGGCTATTTGCGCTGAAAGAGGTATTGCCACCTGTATTCTGCTAGGTGAACCTGATGAAATAAAACGGGTTGCCGCCGCGCAAGGAATTGAATTAGGTGCGGGGATCGAAATTGTGGCGCCTAAATCAGTACGGAAAAATTATGTTGAGCGCTTGGTTGAGCTGCGTAAAAATAAAGGCATGACTGAAATTGTTGCGCGCGAACAGTTAGAAGATAATGTGGTGTTAGGCACCATGATGCTGGAAAAAAATGAGGTTGATGGTTTAGTTTCCGGCGCAGTTCATACCACCGCCAATACTATTCGCCCACCGTTGCAACTAATCAAAACTGCGCCAGGTAGTTCAATCGTCTCCTCGATATTCTTTATGCTGTTACCTGAGCAAGTATTAGTTTATGGCGACTGCGCGATAAATCCAGACCCAACGGCCGAACAATTATCGGAAATTGCCATTCAGTCAGCCGATTCTGCCAAAGCATTTGGTATTGAACCGCGCGTGGCGATGATCTCTTACTCTACCGGTAACTCCGGTGCCGGTAGTGACGTAGACAATGTCCGTGAAGCAACCAGTTTGGTGCAAGCAAAACGGCCAGATCTGGTGATCGACGGTCCACTACAATATGATGCCGCCATTATGGCCGATGTGGCTAAATCTAAAGCACCAAATTCACCGGTAGCCGGTCAAGCCACGGTGTTTATTTTCCCTGATCTCAATACTGGCAACACCACTTATAAAGCGGTACAACGCTCAGCTAATCTGGTTTCTATCGGCCCAATGCTACAAGGGATGCGTAAACCGGTTAATGACTTGTCCCGTGGCGCGCTAGTTGATGATATCGTTTATACCATTGCGCTCACTGCTATTCAGGCGACACAAAATCAAAAATAATGGATTTTGCTCACTAGTGAAAAAGCTGAAACACATTGTGTTTCAGCTTTTTTATTCACTATTTAATTTATTACTATTGATACTAACCAACAAAAATAAAAAAAGTGATTATCATAAAAAGGTTTTTAATATGAAATCGTTAATAAAAGTGATATTCAATATAAATAGAATGCATCTAAAGAGATTGTAAGCCATCGAGGAATAGGCAAAAATGCCAAAGAATCAATCCATGACAAAATTAATCGGCTTCAAATAGTAAAGTTTTTTCACTCAATAATAATCAGCAAACATATTATTAGCAAATCAATCTATTCCATAATATTTGTAAATCAATTTAATACAAAATATTATTTTTAGCTAAAAATCGAATTAAAAATAGGCTTCTTAGCGCTAAGTTTTTTCACTATACTGAACAAACTCACTCACTGAATACCTATAAGTGATTGGGGATGAATGTAACATTAATACTCTTAATTTAAACATTGGAGGTTTTATGTCTATCTCTACCTCTTCTAGCTCAATTCATCAAGGAACTCCCACTATCAAAGTACAAGATAACCGGGGCTTAGCAATTCGAACATTAGAATTTTATCGAACAACGACCGAAAATCCCCCAGAAATACGTCTGACCCAACAAAAGTTTTCCGCTATCGGTAACCCGCTTTCCCAACAAGATCCACGACTTACTATCCCCAATTTTCTTTATCAAACATCATTAACAGGCAATATCATCCATACTAAGAGCCAGGACAGTGGTGACTTATTCACCTTAAACGACATTGAAGGACGATCTTTTTATCAACAAGATGCAAGACATACTCAGCGTAACTGGCTATATGAATCGGCTGAATTACCGTTTATAGGCAGGTTACTTGCTATCGATGAGCAAGTCGCTAATCAACCATCACAGATCCGTGAACGCTTTATTTATGCACCAGCAACACCAGAAAGCCAAGCATATAATTTATGCGGTCAAGTCATTCGTCACTATGATACCGCCGGCTGTCAACAACAACAAAGTTTTACCCTTCAAGGATATCTTCAAATTCAGCAACGCCAACTATTGCTAAATTTTTCTGAGCAAAGCGATTGGCAGGGTACAGAACAACAGTGGCAACAAAAAATCGCCCCAGAAAATTTTATTACTCGCCAAGACTATGATACTCAAGGTGGTTTACTACAACAAATTGATGCTGACGGTAACATTCAACAACAGAGTTATAACCGCGCAGGACAGTTAATTGCACGCTTATTGCAAATTAAAGATCAACCGCTAAAAATTGTCTTACAATCGGCTGATTACGCGGCTAGTGGACAAATCAGACAGGAAATATTGGGTAATGGCGTAGTAACTGATTATACCTATGAAGCTGAAACAGGTTATCTATTAATGGTAAAAACCTACCGTCCCGCAGATCATCCTTTGGGTTATTTAACTTTTCAGGATTTACGCTACACCTATGATCCGGTTGGTAATATTATCCTTATCCAGAATGATGCTCATGCCTCCCGTTTTTATCATAATCAAAAATCCGTTGCCGAAAATCAGTACCACTATGATACGTTCTATCAGCTCATCGAAGCGACTGGACGAGAATCCCTAACCAACCGCCCCCCTGTTGCTCAACGTTTTCTTACCTCACCTGCTGACGCCGCCTATCAAAGCACCCCTTATACTCGCCAGTATCAATATGATGCTTCAGGTAATTTAACGACCATAAAACATCAAGGTGCTAGTCAGTGGACAAAGCATATTTATGCTTCTGACACCAGTAACCATGCTTTAGCTGACTCTTTTTTTCCATCAACTCCAAGCTTACCAATTGACGATTACTTTGATGCCGCTGGCAATCAGCTTCAGTTGCAAATTGGCCAAAATTTAAGCTGGAATAGTCGAAATCAGTTGGCTGCAGTTGTCCCAATTAGCCGGGAAACAGGGCAAAATGATAGTGAAATCTACTGTTATGACAGCCAGGGAATACGCCTGGTCAAACAGCAGCAGTATCTAGCTAGCAATGTAAGCCACATTGAAACCTGTTGTTATTTGCCTGGAATTGAGATAATTACTCATGATCTACAAACAACAGATGATCAATCACAACAGCGCAAATCCCTACGAACAGTCATTATGCAAGAAAATTTGTGCGTATTGCATTGGGCTAGTGAGCAAGATGCGCCAGCAGAAATCGGCAATAATGCGTTACGCTATAGTATAAATAATCAGATCGGCAGCTGCATTTTAGAGTTAGATGAATATGGCCAATTGAGTAGTGAAGAAGAATTTTTCCCCTTTGGTGGCACTGCCTGGTGGGCGGCTGAAAATCAGCTTGAAAACCATTATAAAACCTATCGTTATTCAGGCAAAGAACGGGATGCTACTGGGCTATATTATTATGGCTTCCGTTATTATCAACCATGGGTTGGGCGGTGGTTAAATCCAGATCCCGCAGATATCATTGATGGATTAAATATCTATCGCATGGTAAGAAATAATCCTGTTAATAACAAAGATATACATGGTCTAATGCCCTGGCCATGGAAGAAAAAAAATAACCAAACAACAAATAGTAATGCAGAAGCTAAACCCTCAACTAGTAGTGGAAATACTACAGCCTCCCAAAAACCATTAAACATTGTTATTGAACGTTTAGTTGATTTAATCGAAGAAGGACGAGGGGGCGCAAGAGCATTAACAGGAAGTAGATTTGAAAGTACAATGAGTAAACTTTCAACCTTTTTTATTGATCTTCAACCAGAAGGCTCTTTATCAGAGGGTAAACAAATATTAATTTCGACTAAAGGATTTAATCGTCCTCCTAAAGATCTTGTTAACCAAACAAGAGAGAGTAAAGACATGTATTCTTTCCTTAAACCATATCTTGAAAGAGATATAAATTCTGAGACTTTTTGTTTACAAAATCTAACTTCTGACTTAGCTAAATGGACAACAAATGCATTACAAAAAAAACCAAAATATTAACAAAAAATATTGCTAATGATTACATAAAACGTATCGAGCGCGCCTCAGATATCGAAATCGATAAAGGAGAATTTACCAAAAATCCTGCATCTAGAGCCCCAGAAACTCAAGAAGAAGCAATTCAGTATTTATATTACGCTGTAGGTTTATTTGAAAGTGAGACTGATTGGGTTGAATATGCCAAAAACATGTACTTAGACGAATATCCCTTACTTGCAAATATCAGTTATCAAAGAGCACAGCGTATCTATGAAAAAAATAGATCAAATAATGTTTACATGTAGACAATAAACCAATAATTAACATACACAAAATCACTTATTGCTTTTGAAATAAGTGATTTTATTTTAGATAAAGCATACTTATCATCTATTTTTATTCATTTACATTGCCACTTAAATAGTGAAATTTAATTCTGATTAAATTTAAATTTAAATTTAAATTTAAATTAAAGTTAAATGATACTGATTAATTAAATTTTTTTATTAAATTAAAGATGCAATAAAAAATAAAAATAACGGTTAAAATAATTTGGCGACAATTAATCGATTCAGCTAATAAATAAAAAAACTTTTATTCAATGACACATAATTTATTATCTTTAATTACAACAAAAAATAATTAACCAATATGAATTTACCCTTTGCTTATTATTAAATGCTCATTTCTAATAAAAATGAACTCCTGCGATAATTTAAAATAAAAATAATCACCAAGCTAAATCCATAAATCGCATAATTAACTGATTTTACTAAAAAATATTTATTATAAATTTAAATAAAAAATACTAGCTTTAAAAATAAAGTATGTTATGATTTTTTTAAATTTAATCCTAATCAATAAAAATAAATTAAAAGATATGAATATAAATAATCACATCTGATTTTTATATTCCATCGAAAGATATTCCTTTTCTTTAAAACAACGATAGAGCCATCTAATATAAGTGAGGGTTTTATGTCATACCAAATTAACGAAAATTCCATTAAGAATATTATTAATAAATTAAATGTTAAATCATTCAGTGAGCTAGCTGATTACGCTAAAGAAGAACTTTATCAAGTTGCCGATAATCAATTAAGTTTGCAGGATTGTGACCAACTGTTAGCCCAAGCCAAAAAGATCCAGGAAAAAAATAATGCTCAATACCGGCAACAAATCACCCGCCAGGCCATTCCAAAACAATCAACACATCTGGTCGCGACTCAATTACAGACAGATTTTAGCAACGCAAAAGCGCAACAACTGCAGTATGACGAAGCCATGTTTTACAGTAACGATTTTATTCCCGATCGTGATAGCGATTTTGTCAATCAAGGTGATATCGCGTCCATGTTTTCACCAGCCGCTTATCTGGTAAAACTTTATCGCGAAGCACAAAAACTGCATCCGGTAAATTCACTCTATTTTATCGACAATCGTCGCCCTGACTTAGCCGATCTGGTTTTGAGTCAGGACAATATGGATACACCAGTAAGCACGCTAACCTTATCCAATCAAATACTAGCGGCTCAAATTGGCAAAAAAATCGGTGATAACGATAAACAAAAAATTCTCGACGCGTTGGCTAAAGATACGTTAAATCCTGATGGCCCCTATTATTATTACACCGATGTTATTCAGCAGGTTTTACAAAACCATAATGTCATGCTGGCGCAATTAATTCAGCCGGAAAATCGTCCGGCTAATACCGATGAAATCTTTATCTTATGTACCGATTTAAAAATATCACCGCCGATTTACACGCTATTAACCACGGAAATTACTCCAGATAATCTTGACGCTGAATACCAAAAAGTGTTTGGCACCATTCCACCATAAACCCTGACCACAGCGGTTACACTAGCAGAACATTACGATTTAACGCCTGATTTTTTTTGAACTATTACTACCTAATAAAGATGCGACGGAAAAGCAGCTTAAAGAACATTTACTAAAAGTGCATAAAATTGTTTTATTGCACAAAACCACTCAACTGACGCCACTCACGCTACTTAATTTAGTGGACGACAGGAATGGTAACGTCACAGATGATACCTTAACTGAAATTTTGCAAATAAAACTATATGAACAATACGATACCATTAAAGAACCACAAGCACGGATATTAGCCGGTCAAAAAATTAGCCAAACCGCTGTTAATGAGGAGCTTAGTCAATACGACCAACTATTTAATAACCCGCCTTTATATGGTCAAAAATTCGTCCCAGACGATAAAGATTACGACATTGCACCCAGCGCCCAAAACATCTTTAAATCGAACTTGAAGCAAGCGTTTGCGGTTAATGACCAAGAGTTATATCAAATGTTGCTGCTTTTTAAAGACGATAACTATTGTAAAAATGATCTAGCAACAACCAGCGTTTTTTATTCACTTTATCTACTGACTTCTGCTTTTCATCTCACAGTTGCTGAATTAACTATCTTACTTGACCTACTTAACTATAAAAATATTCCATCTGCCGAGTTAATTAGTAAACTTAATACCACCGTCGAATGGCTAAATAAACAGAATCTTAATGTCGCCAGCTTAGTCGCATTAACGACAGATAATTTCGATACCAATCAATCACCTGAAATTGAAAATCTGATTATTACGCTAAGAAGTAATTTGGATGATCCAAATTTATCAGATAACGCGCTCAAAACCGCGCTGGCACCCTATTTTGCTTCCCAGTTAGCGCTTTCGTCAGCAGACATCGCCTACCAATTACTGATTTGGCTGGATAATATTAAAACTCGTCCTGAAGACCTAGACACCAATCAATTTTGGCAACAAATCAGTAACATTAACATTGATCAACCCTTTACTCTCACTCCAACAGCCATCCGTTATTGCCATCGGATTGCCCAACTAGCGCTTATAACCAACCTGTTTAAGCTATCACTGGCTGAAGTCACGCTGATTGTAAACCAACCAGAGCACTTGAAAAAAGCGTTAACCAAAGTTTATCTAACGGTAAACAATTTACAATTTATCACTCAATTCCACGACTGGACCATCCTATTGGCGACACAAGCACCCGTCGCCATTACTTCATTGGGTAAAGATCAACTCACCGTCAGCATGCTGGCAAAAGCGATTAATGCCCCAGTTGACGAATATACCGCCGCTGCTCAGCAAGTTGATAAACTTGCCACCAGCGATACCATAGTTAGCGATGTCCAACAAGGCTTATTTATTCAGCAGTGGTATCAGGCAGGGGAAACGCTAGCGGTTGATGCCACAGTGGTTGGCAGCTTATACGATCCCACTAATAATTACCCATTAACATTGTCTTCGTTACAACTACAAACCCAAGTTCCCATTGAGAGATTAACAAATGCTATTGCTGCATTAACAAGAGATTACAATCCAGCATCAGGAGATTATAGTTATCAAGCTGCTATCATTAGCAATAATGATGATATTGCATTATGGTATTTGGATAATGCAGAAAGAAATCCTGGCTATATCCTGTTACTTTATCCGTTAGGGAATAATCAATTTAAAATCAAGGCCAAGATTTTTGACTGGAATCAAGATAAACAATATGGTTGGGCTTATGAAACAACATCGGGCATCCAATATTTAGGGGATGCGAAAAAGATCAGTGAAAATGAATATGAACTCACCACATACATAGATTGGACAACATTAAAAATACCTAATGAAATTACAATTTACAATTGTGAAAATCAGCAACCTATTGTTAATCAAAAATATTCATATCAACAAAAAAGCGACTTATATCCAACAACAACCTTTATTGACCAATTGTCTCAAGAGCTCAATATTACCATCCCAATTCAGCCCGATTTGAATCCCTTTTTATTATCTTTAGCCACCAGCCTGTTAAATGCCCTTAACAAGTCACAACTCAAAACCGTGAACGGTATTCTGGCTGAAAACCTCAGTCGCGCTCAATGTTATTACTATCTGGCCTATGTCGCTGATAAAAATCTGACACTCAACAACCGAGACCAATTGTATGGCTATCTGTTGATTGATAACCAAGACAGTTATCAAGTCATCTCCAGTCAGATAGCGGCGGCCATGGCGAGTGTGCAACTCTACATTAATCGTTGTATTCAGCAGCCAGAGTATGAGGTTGGGGTAAATTACTCTGCCCTGCAACGGCCATTTTTCCTAGATTGGGAACAATATAATCGCCGCTATAGTAGCTGGGCGGGCATCAGGGAACTGGACTACTATCCAGAAAATTATATCAATCCGACCCAAAGGATCGGCCAAACCCAGATGATGAATAAGCTGCTACAAGCGATTAATCAAAGTCAGTTAACCAGCGATATTGTTGAGCAGGCTTTCCATAGCTACCTGACCGATTTTGAGTTGGTCGCCAATTTAACCATGATTAGTGGCTACCATGACCAATTAGATGTGCAAAAAGGTTTCACCTATCTTATCGGTGCCAGCCAAGAAGCTTCGCCCAATTATTCCTGGCGTAAAGTTAATCATGATATGTTTATTAACCAAGGATTTCCGGCTGATGCCTGGACAGAGTGGCAAGCCATTACCGCGTCTGCCAAACCGTATCGAAATCTTATTCGGCCAGTTATCTATAAATCTCGCTTATATCTATTTTGGCTAGAACAGCGGCAAATCAATGCTGAGAAAAAAGATACGCCGAAAAAAACCAAGCAAGAGACTATCCCCGAATACACTTATGATTTAAAACATTCCCATTTATTGTACGATGGCAATTGGAGCACGCCGTTTACTTATACCACATTAGATATTAATGATGAACTTCTTACTCTTTTAAATAAAGATAAGCCAACCATTAATGAGCAAGTAGGTATATTTGTTACCTACGATCTTACTCAAAAAGATATGTTGGTCATCTTGTACCACAAACAGCCAAAATATGATAAAGACTCTATGCCCAAAGGGCAGTCATGGACAATTAACCAAGATTTTACTCTAATCAATAACGATGATAAACAGACAGAATTTTTCCTTAGTCTATCAGTTATTTGGCGTGAGTTAGATACGACGATAGCTTTAAGTGTACCCGCACCATTAAGCTATATTGTCCAGGTTCCGACTAATATTATCGCCACTTCCCATTCCGTTGCAGCAAAGATACCCAACGGCCTTGCTCCGTTATCGCAAGGTTTAAGCCAATTATCACTGATAAAAGATACCGTTAATAATCAATATTACTTGCGGGGTGTGATTGTCCGTATTGAAGCCAAAGGGCAAGATAACAACTACTTAAATACGGGTGATCCCAATCTGGACGCCCTGCTCGACGCGTTAGATACCCAATTTTCATTAACCCCATTTGGCCAGGTAATAATTCAATACTACACCCTGCCATCAACCTCCACCAATCTTCTGACCGCCATATTTAAACAAACCCAGGGTGAACATGCCGGTAAATACCAGATGACCAGTTATACCAATTCACCCCAAGCAGCATCCACAATTTCACGTAGCTTTGTGGGAATTGAACTGCCACCCTTCCGGGCTAACAACGCCAATTTGCAAATAGACTATGTCACGCCAACCGATGAACAATCTATCTTTGATATTTATGCGAAAAATCTTGGTCAGGTGTTCAAAGTTAACGGCAATCCGGTATCATCAATGCTTATCCAAAGGCCTTATAGATACACTCTGACAGCAAGATTCGATGGTGCTATTCAAGCGACCCAAGAAATCATTGAAGATGATTTTTATTGGCAATTAGTCTTACCTGATAAAGCCTGGAATCTTCAACTAAATAAATTACCATCAACACTCTCTGTAGAATTTACGGTAAGTGTAGCTGATCGCGATGGTGGTGATATGGGTTCCGTTAGCCACCTAATTCCCGTCGAAAGCAAAGTCGTTGGTGACACCCAACCTCTATTACTAAAAACGGCAATTAATAAAGCACAATATATGGAAGGTGGACTCAGTGATACTTATCAGTCTGACCAACCGCAAAAGCATAGCGGTATCTATCAAGTCCGGCTCAATACTCTATTTGCTAAAGAACTGACTGCTCGCGCAGATCGTGGACTAGATACCTTATTAAGCCTTGATACCCAATATATGCCAGAACCTGCCCTGCCACGTACTGGTGTGCAAGTGACGCTAACCCTAAAACCCTATGATGAAGCGATTAATGGCAGCAATAAAATCTTTAAACTGAGAGAGGCTGATATTTGGGAGAGTGGTGATTCATTACTGCTTTATACCGGCGAATTGAGTGACCAGCCAACCACCGTAACCTGCTTTCTTAATCGTTATAATGATGCCCATGGTAATAAAGATAATCTCTATCTAGAAGCGGAATACCAAAAAGGCAAACAGAATAGAATTTTATTCAAAAAAATTCCAGGCAAAAAAGAGTGGCAATTGGATACCAGTTACAACGGTGGAACCTTCCCAGGGTTAGAAAGTATTGATAATGTCGAAAGCTTCTTTGCTAGAGGAGATAATAAAACCGAACCGATGGACTTTGCCGGTGCCAATGCACTCTATTTTTGGGAACTGTTCTATTACGTGCCGATACTGGTGATGAAGCGTCTGTTGCAAGAACAAAATTTTGCCGATTCAGCCAGCTGGTTAAAATTTATTTTTAGCTCAGCCGGTTATAATAACGGACGACAAAATCAGTACTGGAATACGCGTCCATTGCTAGAGGATACCAGTTGGAATGAAGTACCTGAAGATATCACCGATCCCGACGCAATTGCGCAAGCTGATCCGATGCATTATAAGTTATCCACTTTGATGAATATGATAGAGTTACTGATCGCACGCGGTGATCAGGATTATCGTCAATTAGAGCGAGATACCTTAGCGGAAGCAAAAATGTGGTATGTGCAAGCGTTAGAATTGATGGGTGAAGATGAACCTTCTTTACCAACAAGTTGGCAAAATCCAACGCTAAAAGATGCCGCGAAACAAATAGAACCATCAATATTTAAGCCAGAAAAAAATAGCAAGTGGCAAGAGCTTCGCCTCACCGATAACCATACCGCTGCCAAACGGTGTGGCTTATGATGATACCTGCCAATTGTGGATTGCAGATATCCAAGGCTTAGGCGTCGCCAGTTTGATCTTGAGTATACCGCATATGGAGCAAAAGCATTGGCGCTATGATTTAGCCAACCAAAAACCTTACCTCCTCAATCAACAAAATAATAATTGTGGCAGCGATACCACTTTTTACTATCGCAGTTCAGTGCAATTTTGGCTGGATGAAAAACAGCAAGCAATTCAACAAAATAAAAGCTATGCCAGCCACCTACCTTTCCCGATTCAGCTGCTCAATAAAATTAACCAACTTGACGAAATTACCATGAGTTGTTTTAGTCAAAGTGTTGATTATATGCATGGTATGTATGATGGTATAGAGCGCGAATTCCGTGGCTTTGGCCGGCTTGATATTATCGATTCAACTCAAGATGCAAAAGGCAATACCGACCAACGTAGTATGCCGTCATTATTACGACAATGGTTTCATATCGGCAATATCGATGACCAAGCAGCTTTCGCGTCAGAATACTGGCAAGGGGATAAACAAGCATTTCCAGCCGGTAAAACCCGTCTTACCCAATACCAGCAAGGCCAAGATGTACCAATTATCTCTCCGGATGAACAGCAACGATTCTGGGCTTATCGATCATTAAAAGGCAGTCCACTGCGCAGTGAACTTTATGGTTTAGATCAGGCCGCTGACGCCAAAAATCCTTACACCGTTACCTATTACCGTTATCAGGTTAGGCAAATTCCGGCGGTGACAACGCGCAAAACCGGCTTAGCAATGGCCCCCATGTCATTAGAGCAATGGGATTACAATTATGAACGTATTGCTGAAGATCCGCTTTATAGCCAAAACGTTACTCTTGCGTTTGATGATAATGGGGCAATAATACATAATGTTGCCATCAACTATCCACGTCGACCCATTAGTATAATTCCTCCCTCCATCTGGTTGCCAGACGGTGCTTTTGAGCAGAGTTACGATCCACAACAACTACTATTACGCATTAGCGAAAATCAAATCCGCTATCACAATTTAAAAACACCAGAACAGTGGCGATTAAATATTGCTGATATACAGCGGACAGATATAATCACCTTACCTGCCAGCGATGTGCCAGCTGAAGGATTTTCGCTTGAATCGCTGTTAAATCCTGATGGTATTTTGAGTGAAAACACACCGCGAGAATATGCCGGACAAAGTAAAATTTACTACCTGGAGGGTGGCGATAATAAACTAGTAGAAATCCCGACAATCCAAGCTTTAGTCGCTTTTACTGAGCAGGCCGAACTGGATGAGCAAAGTTTGCTCGCATTTGAACCAGTACTTAGCACAAGTCAAATTGAAGCATATTTAACCAATGCGGGTTATATCAAAACCAAATACCTGTTCCCACGTCCAGGGGAAGAAACTGCCAATATCTGGGTCGCACGACTTAACTATAGTGAATATTATGATGAAAAGGCTTTTTATTATCCTTATCGCCAGCGACACTCATTATTAACCGGCGCAACCAATTATCAATGGGATAAATATTACTGCGTCGTAATAAGCACTACTGATGCCGCTGGTTTCTATACGCAAGCGGATTATGATTACCGTTTTCTTATGCCTTATCGCATTGAAGATATTAATGATAATATTAGTTATGTCGATTTTGATGCCTTTGGGCGCATCTCTTCCAGTCGAATATGGGGTACAGAAGAAGGACAGCCAGCCGGATTTCCGCCTCCCGATGAAGTTCCTTTTATGCCACCGGACACAATTGACGCGGCTTTAAGCATGCCAACACCACAGCCGGTTGCACAATTTTACTTCTATGCACCAGCAGCGTGGATGAAACCAGCAACCAAAGATTTTGTCTCAGCAATCACTAATTCACAGCATCAATATAACCAAGTTGTCAATGAGCAAGGTTATGTCAATGTTATTGGCTACCAACGTTGGTTACGTAATAGCAATACGCCAGTCGACAAAGTACAGTTAGCAGATGATGCTGAAAGGCAACCGCCCTATGTTTTAACTGTCACTACCGATCGTTATTATCCTGATGAGCAACAACAGCAGCGACAACAGATCAACTTTATTGATGGCGCAGGCAGGTCTCTGCAAACTGCATTACGGGTACCCGCTGGTGATGCTTATATTGTGACCAAAGATGGTCGTTTAGCCAAAAATAAACTCGGTAAGGCAAAACAGGCTCTCACCAGCTCACGATGGGCAGTAACCGGTCGAGTAGAGTATGATAACAAGGGCTTAGTTGTCCGCCAATATCAACCTTTTTTCAGTAATAGCTGGCATTATATTCTCGATGATAGCGGTCGTGATAGCTACTATGCCGACACCCATTATTATGATCCGCTAGGGCGAGAAACACGAACGGTTACCGCTAAAGGCTATCAGCGGCGCCAACAATACTATCCTTGGTTGACGGTTAGCGAAGATGAAAATGATACGGCGGCTGAAATAACAAATTAATAATTTATTTAAACCGATAGCATATTATCTAAAATAACAAGATAATATGCTATAATTTGCAATATAAGACTTTTATTACAAAATAATATTATTATATATTATCAACAAATAGATTGATAAATTACTGCTGATTAAATCTTATCACTACTACTTTACCATTATTTATTTTTGCTCATCAAAACTTAATCAACTTTCTGGCATAATTTGGTTTTGTGCAACTCATTATTATTGCGGGATAACCAAAGTGACAAGGCTTTCAGTGAATCAGGGGTAAATTCATGACGACGGGCATTAATCTCGTCTGGCGTCAACCAAAAAACCGATTCCACTTCCGCTTCCTGTAATGCAAACGGGCCATGACTGACACAGCTAAACAAACCACCCCACACCCGACATTGTGTTGTTTCATAATAAAAAAGCCCATGCTCGGCAAAAGGTACATCGGCAATCCCCAACTCTTCTTCTGCCTCTCGCCTGGCTGCTGCCAGCATACCTTCACCACTGGTAACAACACCGCCAGCGGTTGCATCAAGTAAACTAGGATAAATATCCTTCATTTCAGTACGACGTTGGATCAAAATTTTACCCATACCATCATGCACAATAATATAAGCTGCACGATGACACAAATTCTCTGCTCTCATCTGCTGGCGTGTCGCCTGAGCAATCACTTTATTTTTATCGTCAACAATATCAATCCATTCTGCATTGACTACTTCGCTTATTACTCGTCCCATCTTGAACCTTTCTCATTTTTAAGCGGTCATCAATCTGTTTACTTGAGTCTAAACTCAGTAACTTGCTGATGCAAATTAAGTCTTAATTAGATAGCCATTGGCGCACTTTTTGCACCCTGTTTTTTTACTACAGCTTAAATAAGCATAGCCTGTTATTAGCAGATACAAAAGGCTTTACGCTGAGCCTAGGGATAGTTGAAATTAACAGTTAAATTACTCATAAAATCACATCAATTCTTTTTATAATATAAAGCAAAAATGATAATAAGCATTAAGTTAGCAAAATATAAAAACAAGATATACTAATTTTAGCCGCTAAATAAAACGATGAAAATTTACTGATATATATTAGCCATTTTAATATTAATTACTTTTATCTAGCGGCTGGTTTTTTTATAAATAACAACTAATATCAACAATAATTAATAAAATATTGCTATTATCCTACCTTTACTTTTAATATATTAACAATCTGTAAAATAACAACTTATTGTTACAATTAATTTATTGATGAATATAAATCTCTTTTCATAAAAAATTAAAATAAATAAGCTTAGTTAATATGATTTTTAGCATTAATTTAACAGTCTTACAAGAAATATGAATATATGATTATTATATAACTCACTATTTCATTTTTTAGTTTTAATTAATCAATAAGCTAACCAAAAATTAACATTTAAAGTGTTAAATAACATTAATTAGCCATATTTAATGAAGTTTTTAAACAACAAATCGGCGACAATTTTACTGGCCAGTTTATTGATTGTATTCACAGTCTAATGATCTGCTGTTTCTTTAAATATCAATACTATAATTACTTATATCATTATTGAAAACCACGGAGTGAGAATGCGGATTTTTATTACTGGCAGTACCGGCTTAATTGGCTCAAGACTTGTTCAACAACTGGTTATACATTCCCATACTATCACCGTATTGAGTCGATCATGCCAAAAAGTTTACAGCCTATTTGGTCGACATGTTGATTGTCTGACAAGCTTAAATGAGATTAATAATCTTGATGGTTTCGATGCCATTATTAATCTTGCCGGTGAACCTATTGCAAATAAACCATGGACTAAGGAACAAAAAATAATTCTGTGTGAAAGCCGCTGGAAAATGACAGAACGCTTAAGCCAACTGATCAACGACAGTAAAAAACCACCAAAAACGTTTATTTCTGGTTCAGCAGTTGGTTATTATGGTGATCAGGGACAAAGCGTTGTCACTGAATCCGATATGCCACATGCCGAATTCACTCACCAACTATGCCAAAAATGGGAATCATTGGCATTAGAAGCTGAAAGTGATAAAACACGCGTTTGTTTGCTACGAACCGGAGTGGTACTGGCGAAAGAAGGCGGTGTACTGAAGAAATTGTTACCGATATTTAAAGCCGGATTAGGCGGGCCAATCGGCAAAGGCAAACAATATATTCCCTGGATCCATATTGATGACGTTGTCAATGCGATTAATTACCTGCTTGAGTCACCTTCATTATCTGGTGCGTTTAATATTACTTCACCCTACCCGGTGCATAATGATCAGTTCAGTGCAATACTGGCCGAAGTACTTAATCGTCCGGCAGTGATTAGAACGCCAGAATTTGTTATTAAATCGATTATGGGCGAATCTGCAGCATTAATGTTAGGTGGGCAACAAGCGATTCCAAAGCGTCTTGAAGAAGCTGGATTTAAATTTCACTATATTGAATTAAAAGAAGCACTCGAGTCATTACTGTTAACTACGTCGCAAGAGACCATTACTTAATACCTTGCCAACGAGTAAATAAGGTTTGTGGTAAGGTGATACCATATTGATCTAATATTCGATTGACAGTTTGATCGACAATGTCCTGTACGGTTTCTGGCTGATGATAAAAGGCCGGCATCGGTGGAAAAATTATCGCGCCAATCTCTATGACATTCATCATTAATCTCAAATGACCTAGGTGCAAAGGTGTTTCCCTGACACCCAAGATTAATTTACGCTTCTCTTTTAAAACCACATCAGCCGCCCGCGTAATTAATGTATCGTTATAACTGTTGGCAATACCAGATAACGTTTTTATTGAACACGGCATAATAATCATACCGGAGGCAATAAATGAACCAGAAGAAATCGCCGCAGCAATGTCTCTATCTTCATAGACAACATCAGCCATTGCTAGAACATCGCGTAGGCGATAAGAGGTCTCCAGCGCTATAGTCTGCTTAGCTGCTGCACTGACAATTAAATGTGTTTCAATCTCAGCAACAGAACGTAAAACTTCAAGTAAACGAATACCGTAAATTGCACCACTAGCGCCTGTCAATCCGATAATTATTCTCTGCATCATTTTTGCTCAATAATAACGATAAAATAGATTTCAGTATTGTCAGCTTAACGATATCCGTTAAAGTCTAACTTAATTCAAACGATAACAACAAGTTAGCCTTCGTTGTAAATTTCCAAATTTTCAATCTCATTATGTTCTTTTAACTGATCCTCCCTACGCAGATTTTCCAGATAATCCAAGTAAGCTTGATCAATATCCTTGGTAACATAAACCCCATTAAAAACCGAACACTCGAAAGTGGTGATATCAGGATTTTCCTCCCTCACAGCGGCAATCAGATCAGTAAGATCCTGAAAAATTAAATCATCAGCACCAATAAGTTGACGAATTTCATCCACTTCACGCCCATGGGCAATCAATTCATTAGCGGACGGCATATCAATACCATAAACATTCGGAAAACGAACTTCTGGTGATGCCGAAGCAAAATAGACCTTTTTGGCCCCAGCTTCGCGTGCTAACTCAACAATTTGTTCAGAGGTTGTTCCGCGCACAATAGAGTCATCGACTAATAAAACATTTTTACCACGGAATTCGGCTCGATTGACATTCAGTTTACGACGTACCGACTTGCGTCTCTCCTGCTGTCCTGGCATGATAAAAGTACGTCCCACATAACGATTTTTAACAAAACCTTGGCGATAGGGTTTACCCAAAATATAAGCTATTTCCAGTGCGCTATCACAAGATGTTTCAGGGATCGGGATCACAACATCAATCTCTAAATCCTGCCATTGACGGGCAATTTTGGCGCCCAATTTTTGCCCCATCCGCAACCGAGCTTTATTAACCGATATTTTATCGATAAAAGAATCTGGTCTGGCTAAATAGACAAACTCAAACAGACAAGGGGTTAATTGTGGATTTTCTGCACATTGCCGGCTGTAAAGTTCTCCCTGTTCAGTGATATAAATCGCTTCACCAGGCGCGACATCACGCAAGAACTCAAAACCAAGGGTATCTAAAGCGACACTTTCCGAAGCAACCATGTACTCATTTTGACCGTCTTCCAATGTGCGCTTACCCAGTACCAGAGGGCGGATACCAAATGGGTCACGAAACGCCACTAAACCATGGCCAATAATCATTGCAACACAAGCATAAGCGCCACGAACTTTGTTATGCATCGCAGCAATAGCGGTAAAAATATTTTCTGCAGTCAGCGGAAAATGATCAAATTGATCCAATTCATGGGCAAGCACATTGAGCAAGATTTCTGAATCTGAAGAAGTATTTACATGACGACGAGCCGTTTCAAATAACGTTTTTCTTAATTCATGTGCATTGGTCAAATTACCATTATGGGTCAATGTAATACCAAAAGGAGAATTAACATAAAAAGGTTGCGCTTCGGAAGCGCTGGAGCTACCCGCGGTTGGGTAACGCACATGGCCAATTCCCATTTTACCCCGCAAACGCAGCATATGGCGAGCAGCAAATACATCTTTTACTAAGCCATTCGATTTACGTAGGCGAAATTGTTTATTTTCATCAATTGTTGCAATACCTGCAGCATCTTGCCCACGATGTTGAAGCACTGTTAGCGCATCATAAATTGATTGGTTAACTGGTGTAAAACCAGCAATACCGACAATACCGCACATCTACTTTTTCCTTATCAACCAAACGGAGTGATATTTTCAGGTAAAAAACTTGACGCATTTTTTAAATAATCAAAAAACCATCTAATAATATGACTAAATTGGGGTATCAATTCAGAACGTTGCCAATCTTCACTTTTTGGCAAGGGAGTAAAAGTATCCAGGAAAAACAGGATTGCCGACACAATTAATATACCGCGTAATACACCAAAACAGACGCCTAACACGCGATCAGTACCTGATAATCCTGTTCGCTCAACTAACGAGCTAATCACATAATTGACTACCGCACCCACAATTAAAGTGGCGATAAATAAAATTGCAATCGCAATACCATTTCTAATCAGCGTGTCATCGAAGCGAGTGAGATAAGTCGCCAGATAAGGATAAAATTGGCTGGCAACAAAAAAAGCACAACCCCAAGTAATAAGTGACAAAGCTTCCCGTACAAAACCACGAATTAAACTAACCAAGGCCGAAAAGCAAATAATGGCAATAATAGCGTAATCAATCCAAACCATAATTTTAATCCAAAAAATTAAATATTCAGCATGGTCGAACGCATTCTAGCAGAAAACGAAAACGTTTGCGTTAGATATTTTGCTGAAAAGTAGCAATAAATTGCGGCGCAAAGATAAATCATGATCGCCGCAGGAATAATTAATATAACTGTTTAGTATCAATATGTTTTATCTATTAGTACATACCCATTTTACGGTTTATAACCGCGTATTTGCCCCTGTAAGCCGGTTAAATCTTTCAATTCCGACAAACTGGATTGCAATTTATCTCTCGAAGCATTTGGGCCAACAAAAATTCGAGTTAATTGACCATTAATTGGTAATGATGGCTCGGTATAAACCTGGTAGCCAGATAAACGTAATTTGGCAATAATTTCTTCCACTTTTGCTGCATTTTTCAGTACTGCCAACTGAATAACATAAGCCCGCGCCTGCGGTGCTTGAGTTTTCTCATTTGACTTAGTGATATGTTCTGGCACTAGCGCGGGTTTTTCAACTTTGACAGCTGGTTTAGACTTTGCTTGTTGCTGAGCGGACAGACTATCTGCTGATTTGGCCTTCGAATCAGAAGTGGCCTCAGAAATCATGGCTTCTGCAGAAGATGCCGCTAGTGGTTTCGGATTAATCGGCGCAATAGGTTCAATTTCATATTCATCGCTGGCTTTAGGCACCAAAGGGATCGCTGCAAATTCAGTCTCATTATATTTCTTATTACCATCCAATAATATGGGTAATACAATAACACCAACTGCAACAATAACAATCGTTCCCACCAAACGGTTTTGAAACTTACTGGCCACTTAAACTTTCCTCTTTTGTCTGCAGTTCCATAACCTCTGCAACAGTATGAAATGAGCCACAAACCAACACAATGTCCTGTTTGTCAGCCTCAGCCATAGCCTGCAACCAGGCATCTTTGACCGTCGCAAATTGATATGGCGATTCAACATACTGCGCTAATTGCGCTGCATCGGCACCGCGTATCCCACTTAATGAAGCGAGATACCATTTATCAACCTGCGCAGCCAAATAAGATAAAGTACTTTTTATATCTTTATCGGCTAACATCGCTACAACGGCATGAACTTTAGTATTTTTCTGCCTGGGTAAGCGAGCTAGTCTATCGGCTAAATAAGCTGCCGCATGGGGATTGTGCGCAACATCTAAAATTACACAAGGTTGCTCGCAGATAATTTGAAAACGTCCCGGTAATTTCGCCTTAATCAATCCCTGCTGAATAGCAGACAATGATATCGCCTGCCCAATGGCATCACCCTGTTTGATTAAACAATCAATAATTGCCAATGCGGTTGCAGCATTGGCCAGTGGGACATTTGGCACAGGTAACTGTTTAAAATCGTGATCATGGGATCGCCAATGCCAATGATCACTTTGTAGCTCAAATTGCCAATCTACTCCATAACGAAATAACTTTGCCCCTAAGGTTTGAGCCACTTGATTAATCGACTGTGGCATATCCGGTTCACCCACAACCGCATAGCGTCCTGAGCGAAAAATACCGGCTTTTTCGTAGCCAATCTGTTCACGATCACCACCAAGCCAGTCAATGTGATCCAATGCAATGCTAGTGATGGCAGCAATATCCGCATCGACGATATTGGTTGCATCTAACCGTCCACCCAAACCAACTTCTAAAATAACCACATCAAGTTTAGCTTGTTTAAATAGCTGTAAAGCAGCTAAGGTGCCATATTCAAAATAGGTCAGCGTTGTTGTGCTACGTTTCGATTCAATATCGGCAAAAACCCGACAAAATTCAGCTTCAGCTAACATTTTACCCTGGATCCTAACGCGCTCAGTATAATCTAACAGGTGAGGAGAACTATAAACGCCGACTTTTAATCCTGCTTCGATTAAAATAGATTCCAATGTATGGCAAGTCGTTCCTTTACCATTAGTGCCAGCAACAGTAACGACTTTCGGGGCGGGATATAAAAGATCCAGCTGTCGAGCGACGACACCAACCCGCTCAAGCCCCATATCGATAATTTTGCTATGCTGCTGGGTTAAATAAGTTAACCAGGTAGCTAAAGAAGAGGTTACCTCTGGTATCATTAAGGGTTCAGATATCTTCTCATTTTTGATCTGATTTGTTGTCAATTTCGGGTTTCTCACGATAGGGTGGCTCCAGATCATCGTCAACTAAGGTAATAACATCAATTTGACTTGCATCTTGAACGGTTTGATGGGTAAGCATCGCCAGTATTTCGGCTAATTTGTCCCTCATTTCAGGCCGTCTGACAATCATATCAATCGCACCTTTTTCAATCAGAAATTCACTGCGCTGAAAACCTGGTGGTAATTTTTCACGAACCGTTTGCTCAATAACCCGAGGACCAGCAAAGCCGATTAACGCTTTAGGTTCAGCAACATTAATATCGCCTAACATGGCTAAACTTGCTGATACACCGCCCATAGTTGGATCGGTAAGTACTGAGATATAGGGAAGCCCTCGTTCCTGCATCTTCGCCAGTGCCGCACTGGTCTTTGCCATTTGCATCAAGGACATTAATGCTTCTTGCATGCGAGCACCGCCACTGGCAGAAAAACAAACTAACGGACAATTATCTTCCAGTGCTTGCTCTACCGCACGCACAAAACGTGCACCAACAACTGAAGCCATTGAGCCGCCCATAAAAGCAAATTCAAAAGCGGCTACAATGACCGGCATACCTTTAAGCGAGCCTTTCATCACGATTAAAGCATCTTTTTCATGTGTCGCTTTTTGTGCTGCTGATATGCGATCTTTATATTTCTTGGAATCACGAAATTTTAAAATATCTTTCGGCTCTAATTCACTACCTAATTCAGCCGTGGTTCCTTCATCAAGAAAAGAGGCCAGACGTTGACGGGCCGAAATACGCATATGATGATCACATTTTGGACATACGGCTAAATTACTTTCTAATTCAGCGCGATAGAGTACTTGCCCGCAGCTATCACATTTTGTCCAAACCCCTTCAGGGATACTCGCTTTACGGGTCTGGCTAATATTGCTTTTATTAAGAATCTTTTCAATCCAGCTCATTAATAGACCTTTCTGTCTGAAATTACATTATCAGTCTCATTATTATGTTAATCATTAAACCACAATGACAAAGCATAGTGGATAAAAAACTGATCAAACCTGCTAATGACTATCTATTTTTTGGTTTAACAACCTGTTTTTCTTTTATTGATGATCGACGATAACGCCAAATCTCAATAATACCCGGCAGAATAGAAATTAAAATAATTGCCACAATTAATAATTTTAAATTCTGCTGAACAATTGGCAAATCACCAAAAAAGTAACCCGCGTAAGTAAATAATAGAACCCATATTAAAGCCCCGGCCACATTATAAAAAGCAAAATGCCGATATGACATTTTTCCCATCCCTGCGACAAATGGAGCAAACGTTCTAATAATAGGTATAAATCTAGCTAAAATAATCGCTTTACCACCATGTTTTTCATAAAATTGGTGTGTTTTTTCCAAATAAACCCGTCGAAAAATTTTTGAATTAGGATTGCTAAATAGACGCTCGCCGAATAAACGACCAATAGTATAATTAACCGCATCACCAATAATTGCTGCAATAATTATTAATACTACCATTAAATGAACATTAAGATCATTGCTCTCCAGTGCCGTTAATGCCCCAGCAACAAATAATAGGGAGTCACCCGGTAAAAAAGGCGTAACAATTAATCCAGTTTCGCAAAATACTATCAAAAATAGAATGGCATATAGCCAAATACCATATTCAGCAACCAGCTCAGCTAAATGAAGATCGATGTGTATAATAAAATCAATAATAAAAGTAATAAATTCCATAAAAAATCCAACAGTTGACAGCTTCAGCGCTGTGTAATTAAACGCAAAATTAAATTCATTATTCTGGTAAAAAAAGCGGTCCTACGATCGTTGTAGGTAATTTATATTTTGCCGGATAATCGACAGCAACTAAATAGAGCCCCTCTGCTTTTGCAGTCGCCGCCGCTTTTGTTCTATCTTTCAATGCTAAAAGCTCTGCTACCCAACTAATATCCTGATCACCACACCCTACTGCCAGCAAACTACCAACAATATTGCGTACCATATGATGAACAAAGGCATTAGCTTTAATATCAACCACAATATAGTCACCATAACGGTTGACATGAACATGCTTTATATTACGCCAAGGTGATTTAGATTGACACTGAATAGCCCTAAATGAAGTAAAATCCTGCTCCCCAACCAATGCCTGAGCGGCAAGATGCATTTTTTCCGCATCTAAAGGGACATGGTAATGCGTTACGCCTGCGGCTAATATCGCAGGTCTAAGTCGATGATTGAAAATAATATAACGATATCGACGCGCGGTGGCAGAAAAACGAGCATGAAAATCTGGCTCAACAATTTTGCACCACTGTACTGCAATGTCGGATGGTAAGTAACTATTAACCCCCATCGTCCAGGCAGAATCTTTACGTATGACAGATGTTTCAAAATGGATAACCTGACCAGTCGCATGCACACCTGCATCAGTGCGCCCGGCGCAATAAACGTGGATAGATTCATTGGCAACTTTTGTTAGCGCGAACTCCAAACAAGCTTGAATACTTTTTACCTGTTGTTGACGCTGCCAGCCATAATAATGGCTACCATCATACTCAATGCCTAACGCAATTTTAGCCATCGACAAAGGGGGTTGCTTCTCCAACATTAATAATATTGCTCCTGCACTAATCGCTCCGCAGTTTCTATTAACATTCGAGCACCACCAAACCGGGTATTATCGGCAACCGACCAAAACTGTAATATCTCAGGTGCACCATAATCATTACGCATACAACCAATACTTAATCGATCACTACCTGAAGCATCGGTTACTTGAGTTGGAAAATCATCCTCGCAAACTAGCTCAATATCATCAAATTGAGCAATTTCTTGCCAGGCTTCTTGTACAGTCATTGGACGTAATGTTTCCACATGAACCACTTGTGCATTGCCATAAAAAACCGGTGCTTGTAAGCAACTGACAATAATAGATAACCCATCATTTTGTAAAATTTTACGCACTTGATCAACTAAACTGCGCTCCTGTGGTGCAGAGCCTTCATCATCACTTAATAATGGTAATAGATTAAATGCTAGCTGCTTAATAAAACGTTCATTATCAACGGGTAAACCGTTTAATAATCGGGCACTTTGACCCGCCAATTCATCCACTGCACTTTTGCCATGCACCGAAACTGAAAACAGATTGGTTAAAATTAAACGATGAATGCCGGCAACATTAATTAGCGGTTTAACGGCGACTAACAATTGACTGACATAGCTATCAGCAACGGCAATAATATTACGGTTACGATAATTAGCCAATAGATGGGGATTAACACTCGGTACCACTAATGGAATATCTGGCTCCAGCGCAAATAAACCACTACTATCAATGACAATACAACCATCTTGCGCTGCTTGCTCTGCATAACGAGCGGATGCTTCCTTACCAGCAACAAAAAAAGCTAATTGCACCTGTGTCCAGTCAAATAATTGAGCATCAATAACCGTATATTGCTTGCCATTAAAACGAATGCTTTCTCCCGCACTATTTTCACTGGCCAATAGAAATAACTCACCAACAGGAAACTGACGTTCTTGTAATAAACTCAATACGGCTTCTCCGACCGCACCAGTAGCACCTAATAGTGCAATATTCCAACCTTCTGTCATGTTGGTTTTCTCCAATTTCATTAGCATGCTTAATCAAATTAATTTGGTATTGAAGCCTAGCATTTTTAGTGCATTCGCAACATCAACATCATTACAACTCACTCTAAGCGATGACCATTCACGGCGTTCTGGATAATATTTACGCAGATGATCAAACTGACCAGCAAGATGGGCAATTTTTCTTAATGGCGCATCATCACGACGGACATCATAAACTAAATGCACTAAACGTTTTAAACTTGCCTGCGTTAACTCACCGCTAAAAGTAATTTCATTAAACTCTGCACTAGGTAATAAATCAGCTAGTTTAATTTGCTGTTCTTGACCTAAAAACTGGCTAAATGCGGTAAAAATCTGGCTAGTACCGCGTGCTTTACCTTCCAGAGAATAGCCAGCAATATGTGGCGTGCCAATTCTAGCTTTAGCTAACAAAGGTAGGGAAATAGAGGGTTCATGTTGCCAAACATCTAATATAACGTCGATTTTTTTACCATTTTCTAAGGCTGTTAACAATGCCTGATTATCAACAACTGATCCGCGGCTAGTATTTAGTAAAATACGTCCTGCCGGCATAGCTGCAAGCAACTCTTCATTTAATAAATGATAAGATGAATAACGGCCAGATTTATTTAACGGGGTATGAAAAGTTAAAATATCCGCCTGACTAACTAATTTTTCCAGTGGCCAAAATTGCTCACTATTATCGGCAGCGTCTGCACGAGGTGGATCACAAAGTAACGTATTCACTCCCCAAGCCTTTAAACGCGCATTAAGACGACTGCCAACATTACCAACCCCAACAATGCCGACCGTTTTTTCTCGTAAATCAAAGCAATCACGTTCAGCCAGTACCAATAAAGCGGAAAAAACATACTCTACCACCGCTGTCGCATTACAACCCGGAGCGGCAGAAAAAGCGATGCCCGCTTGCGCTAACCATTGCCTATCAACATGATCAAATCCGGCCGTTGCAGTACCAACAAATTTTACCTTACTCTCTTTAAGTAATGCTTCATTGACTTGAGTAACAGAACGCACCATTAAAGCATCCGCTGTTGCTAGCTCTGATGATGAGATTGAACGCCCAGAAACTGCCTTGACTTCACCCATTGTTTGAAACAATTGTGTTGCGTAAGGCATATTTTCATCAACCAATATTTTCACTTATTTAATGCCCAATTATATTTATCAAAATTAACCCATCGTTTTTTACTATTCGATAAGGTAACAAATTGCTATTTTGCCATGTTAATGAAATAAATCCTAACAACCGGTTTAGTCACCGTCACTTTTTTGTCGAAAACGTTCTGGTGTTGTGCCTGAAATCTGCTGAAACATGGTAATAAAAGCCGAGGAGGAACTATAACCGACATCAAAAGCCACCTGATGGACACTATTACCTTGTTCTAATTTCATTATGGCATGTAAAAAACGTAATCGCTGGCGCCATTCACTAAATGACATCCCCAGTTCCTGCTGACAACGGCGTGACAAGGTACGTTCTGAGGTATATACCCGCTTGGCCCATATAGCTAAAGCAGTATTATCGGCTGGATTTTGCTGTAATTGCGCTAAAATAGGTGCTAAAAATTTATCCTTACTGGCAGGTAAATAGGTTTTTTGAATAGGTGAACGTTTTAATTGATCAATCAAAACATTGGCTAAGCGCATATCTTCTACGGTGTTAGGTTGGCTTATCTGACGTGCATAAAAATCTAATAATATGGTATGAAAAATAGCTGTTTGACGAATAATACACGGTTTTTTACACAGAACATGACTAAGTGTCTGAGAAATATCTAATATATTAAACTTAACACTTTTTTTGTTGTAAGTGGCATGTTCAACACCGCTTGGGATCCAGATACAAAATTCCGGCGGAGCAATATAATGTTGAGCAGCAACTTGCATCTCTATAATGCCTTTAACCACATAAATTAATTGGCCAAAGTTATGGCGATGTAATTTACACTCAGTATCACCTAACAATTCATTATTACGAAAAACTATGGATTCTGGCTCAATAATATTTGGTTCAAGTATATATTTGATTTTTTCCATTACAGTAATATTGGCAGAAAGAACGGATCGTTTGTCTTATTATAAATATATGCAATAAATCAGACAATGCTAAAATAGCAAAATTATTACCAAATGATAGATATGACTAAATAATGAAAAATTTTCTTTTTCCCCTTTTTGCAGTTTTATTATGGTCAATTAATGCAGTCGTAAGTAAAGCGGCTGCAAATGTTATTGACCCTGCGGCTATTTCCTTTTATCGCTGGTTATTGGCGTTTTTATTACTTACCCCTTTTATGATCAAAGGGATAGTTAAAAATCGCGCAGTAGTGATGCAATATGGCTGGAAACTTTTTATTTTAGGGGCCCTTGGCATGGTGCTCTACCAAAGTTTGGCTTATTATGCTGCACACACGGTCAGCGCAACCTTTATGGGAGTATTAAATTCGGTTATTCCTTTGTTAACGGTGATACTCAGTATTTTTGTGCTACGCACTATTCCTACTATTGGTATTGTAATCGGTACCCTCTTATCCTTAATTGGGCTTATCTGGCTTATCAGTCAAGGTGAGCCAATGATATTTTTTATGCAGGGAATAAATAGCGGGCAATTACTCATGTTTATCGCTGCTCTCTCTTATTCTCTATATGGTGTATTAACCAAGCATTGGGCAATCCCATTACCCAATTGGCAATCACTTTATATCCAAATTAGCTTTGCGGTGATCCTACTATTGCCTAATTTTTTACTGGCTAAAACAGTAGAAATTACCGCAGCAAATATTAATTTGATCTTGTTTGCCGGCATTGCCGCCTCGCTGATTGCACCTTACTTATGGATCCAGGGTGTATTTCGACTTGGCGCTAATACAACTTCAATATTTATGAATCTGGCACCGGTATTTACTGCCATTATCGCTGTCCTATTTTTAAATGAAAAAATGCACAGCTACCATTTAATTGGTGGTGGTGTAGTGCTACTCGGTGTTATTTTAGCGCAGCAATTACGTACGCCACTGACACAGCTTTTTAACCATCTCCGTTATAATACTAATAAAAAAGAACAATAACTTATTAAATCAATTAATTATATCAAAAACAATAAAAAACCTACTGATAGATTATCAGTAGGTTGTTGTTTTTCTTGTTAAAATAATTATGAATGGTATTTACTCATTACCAACGACGCATTAGTTCCACCAAAACCAAAGCTATTTGACATTACAGTATTTAATTTCTTATCCGTGGGTTGCGTAATAATATTCATTGCTTGCGCTTTTTCATCCAAATTATCAATATTGATGCTTGGAGCAATAAATCCATGCTCTAACATTAGCAAACTATAAATAGCTTCATGTACCCCAGCCGCGCCCAGAGAATGGCCAGTCATTGCTTTAGTCGCTGAAATCGCTGGCGTATTAGTACCAAACACTTCAGTAATTGCTTCTAGCTCTTTTGTATCGCCAACTGGCGTTGAAGTTCCATGAGTATTGATATAATCAACCTGTTCGACATCTGCCAATGCCATTTTCATACACCGTACCGCACCCTCACCTGACGGAGCAACCATATCATAACCGTCTGAAGTCGCTCCACAACCAACAATTTCAGCGTAAATATGTGCACCACGTGCCAAAGCATGCTCTAACTCTTCCACCACAACGATACCGCCGCCACCAGCGATCACAAAACCATCCCGATCCTGATCATAGGTACGAGAAGCTTTTTCTGGGGTTGCATTATATTTGGTAGATAATGCTCCCATTGCATCAAATTCACAGGTTAATTCCCAGCTTAATTCTTCACCTCCACCAGCAAAAACAACATCCTGTTTACCTAATTGGATCAATTCAACTGCATGGCCAATACAGTGGGCTGAGGTTGAGCAAGCGGAGCTAATAGAATAATTAACGCCCTTAATTTTAAACGGTGTGGCTAAACAAGCTGAAACACCAGAAGCCATTGCTTTAGTCACCATATAGGGACCAACACCACGTAATCCTTTGGCACGCATACCATCAGAACCAGCCACTTGATTACGGGGTGAACCGCCACCAGAACCAGCAACTAAACCGGTACGAATATTTGAGATCTGCTCTTCTGTCAGCTTAGCGTCCTGAATTGCCTCTTCCATCGCCAAGTAGGCATAAATAGAGCAATCACTCATAAAACGAAGAATTTTTCGGTCAATCTTTTGTTTAATATCATCTTCCGTCAGCTGAATATTACCCCAGACATGGCTGCGTAAACCCATTTCTTTAAATTCTTCTGAAAACCTGATGCCAGAACGACCCGCTTTCAGGGAAGCCAGTACCTCTTGCTGGTTGTTACCTATGCTGGAGACAATGCCCAGACCAGTGATGACTGCACGCTTCATTGCTTATATTACCTCATAGTCGAAATTCATTTACTGGGAGCTTAGCCTGTTACTTTAGCTTACACTTGTAAGCTGAACAAGTCCGATCAGGTAAAATTTTGTAGAAAATATTATCTTGGCTAACTTTTATATTTTGCGATAGCTAGCGCACTCAGATTAAATTCGTTAAAATTGACTGATTATTTAAAATATTGTAGATAATTTTGTGAATACAAATGAGATCAGCCAAGCTAAATTAAGCTGGAACGAGCAAGATATCCCTATCTCTGAACACTTTGGTGATGTCTATTATTCTAATCAAAATGGTTTAGAAGAATCGCGTTATGTGTTCTTAGCCGGTAATCAGTTACCGAATCGCTTTTTTTCTCACTCAGCAAAACAATATGTTATTGCAGAGACTGGTTTTGGTACTGGGCTAAACTTTATGGCAGTCTGTCAGTTATTTATTCAGTTTCGCCAACAAGCGCCTAACAACCAGTTACAACTTTTACACTATATCAGTTTTGAAAAATATCCTTTGTCCATTACTGATTTGCTAAGAGTTCATCAATGTTGGCCTGAACTCGCGACTTTTTCTAAACAAATTTGTCGACAATGGCCTCAGTCGTTACCAGGTTGTCATAGAATAGTTATGGAAAATGGGGCAATCATTCTCGATCTCTGGTTTGGTGATATAAATATACAATTACCTCAATTAAAATCTAATTTTTTCAATAAAATAGATAGTTGGTTTTTAGACGGTTTTGCTCCAGCTAAAAATCCTCAAATGTGGAGTGAACAACTGTTCACTACAATGGCAAATTGGGGACGTGATGGTTGTACTTTTGCTACCTTTACTTCTGCCGGTATCGTTCGCCGTGGATTGGAAAAAGCCGGTTTTCAAGTAAAAAAAATCAAGGGTTTTGGCCGTAAACGTGAAATGCTAACTGGTCAATTACTAGCAAATCAGCAATCTGATCCACAACCCTGGTTCGCTCGACAAGCCGCATCAACAACCGAGGATATTGCCATTATTGGCGGTGGTATTGCCAGTATGATGACTGCTCTTGCTTTATTACGTAGAGGCAGTCAGGTAACTTTATATTGCCAAGATCCCAGTGTGGCACAAAATGCTTCCGGCAATCGTCAAGGCGCACTTTATCCATTATTAACTGGTCACCACGATGGTTTAGAACGCTTTTTTATTACCGCCTTTACTTTTGCTAAACGCTATTACATCCAACTTCAACAGTTAGGCATCACATTTGCTCACGATTGGAACGGTTTAGTACAATTAGCTTATGACGTAAAAAGCCGACAAAAAATCGATCAAATATTAACAAAAAATTGGCCAGCTGATTTTGCACACCATGAAACTCGACAAACATTACAAACCATTTGTGGTGTTGATGTTAACCATGATGGCATTTACTATCCAGCTGCTGGCTGGTTATGTCCAGCTGAGCTGACATCCAATAGTTGGCAATATGGGCAACAACAAGGTTTAATCAGTCATTTTAATCATCGTCTTATTCAACTTGAAAATAGTGCCGCTGGCTGGAAGTTGCTATTTAAACAAGGAGATATGCAACGACAAATAACCCATAAAACCGTCATTATCGCTAATGGTCATCAACTGCCTTTATTTTCTCAAACGGAAAAATTACCCGTTAGTGCTGTTCGCGGACAAGTGAGCCATATTCCGACCACACCGATACTCAACCAACTGCAAACAACACTCTGTTATGCCGGATATATAACACCCACTCATCATCAATATCATTGCTTAGGCGCTAGCTATAAACGTCATCAACTCACGCTAAAATATTCCAAATTGGAGCAACAAGAAAACTATGCTCGCTTATTAACTTGCTTGCCTGATGTTGAATGGACAAAAGAAATTGATATCAGCCAAAATGCATCACGCCAAAGCATCCGCTGTGTTACACGTGATCATCTACCGATGGTGGGTAATGTACCAGATGTTAATCAACTTATTCTTCAATATGCACAGCTAGATAAACAGCTCAGTGAGCAACAGCATATTTTGCAAGCCCCAATTCATGACAATCTATTTGTTATTGGCGCATTAGGTGCAAGAGGGTTATGTAGTGCGCCAATTTGCGCAGAGCTACTTTGCAGTCAAATTTTTGCTGAACCATTGCCTTTTGACGATGATATATTGGCAAATCTCAATCCTAACCGTTTTTGGATCAGAAAATTATTACAAGGCCGGGCGGTTAAACTGGATAATTAGCTTTCTAGCAAAAAATTTAATCTCCATTAAAGGATGTACTGCATTGCACAACGTGAGGATGCAGTAAATCCATAAGCTACCTCTTTTTTTAAAATAGCTTGTAGTGACAGAGTTAACTTTTCAGCCGAAATAATTGTGAAGCCCAATTTCTGATAATAAACACCATTCCAAGCAACATCACGAAAAGTGGTTAAAGTAACATGATCACAGTTTAGTTGTTTTGCTTGCATAATAACTTTTTGCAGTAAAGCCTTACCAATTCCTTTTCTCTGCCATCGGCTATCAACAGATAATTCCCAAATATGCAAAGCTTGATCCATTACTTCAACCTCAATGAAACCAACAAGCTGCTGCTCAACTGCTACCCAACAATCACCATCAACAATAAATTCTAAATGTTGGTTAACGGATTTGCCTTGTGCATCAGCAACCCAAGCAAGCGCTGGAATTTGACGGAATATGGCTGCTGCGGAACGTTCAATATTGACTAACTTTTCTGCTTCATCGGGTACTGCCAACCTTACCAACATCGTTACCCCATTTTAAAAAAGTGCAACAATACGTTGTTTTAATTTATTTGCTTTTTTGCTTATCGAGCGGCATTTTCTAACAACATCCGCCAAGTATTTAATATCAATCGTTGATCAGGGGGACTTAATTCACCCGCCTTAATTGCTTTGTCAATACTCGCTTCGACACGCTCTGAAAGCGCTTCAATATTATTTTTATTTTCAGTTTCTAATTCAGCAATGGCTAATGTCAAATGTCCACGTAAATAACCGCCAGCAAAAAGTTCATCTTGATTAGCATCATCAACATTATTATCAATTTGCGTTAAAATACGTGTTTCTAATTCCGCAAGCATGGTTTCGTTCCTTTATACTAACTAAATTTTTTACAGCTCTTCGGGGCAAATGAAATTTTGCTTCACCAAGGGAGGCATATTATAAAACAACTGTAGAGCTTGAATAAATATCTCAGCTCTGGCTGGAATGCCATTTGTAAGGTAGTTCAGCACCTGCCGATAGACTTTGCGCTGAAAAGCATGCCGGTCTGGCTCAAAATTAGCGGCCAAATTATCGCAACTAACATTAAAGGGAAAGTCTGACGCCACACAAAACATCCATTCAAGTGCTTGCGGTTTGACTTCAACATTCTCAAAAGCGCTTTGTGTTTGCTCATTTCGCCCATCTGGATAATACCAATAACCAAAATCAATTTGTTGACGTCTAGTTTCTCCGGCAATACACCAGTGGGAAATTTCGTGTAAAGCACTAGCATAAAAGCCGCGAGCAAAAATAATCCGATGATACGGTATCTTATCATCTGCAGGTAGATAGATAGGTTCATCATCTCCTTTAATTAAACGTGTGCAATACTCTTTCTCAAAACAAATACTAAAAATGTTAATTAGATGATTATAATTATGTTCTTTCATTAATATTTATATCGTACGATTAAAAGCTAATTCACCACATTGAGCCCGATGACGTAAAAAATGATCAATAAGCACGATTGCCATCATCGCTTCTGCTATCGGTACCGCTCGGATACCAACACAGGGATCATGACGTCCTTTTGTAACCACTTCGACCTCATGACCTTGCCGATTAATCGTTCTACCCGGTATGCTAATACTCGAAGTTGGCTTTAAGGCTAAATGGGCAATAATCGGTTGACTACTACTTATGCCACCTAAGATGCCACCGGCATGATTACTGACAAATCCATCACGGGTTATTTCATCCCGATTTTCACTCCCTTTTAATGTAACCACCTTAAAACCAGCACCAATTTCAACCCCTTTAACTGCATTAATACTCATCATTGCATGGGCAATATCCGCATCCAATCGATCAAAAACAGGTTCACCTAATCCAGCCGGGACATGTTCAGCAATGACGGTTATTTTAGCACCAATAGAATTACCTTCTTTTTTCAATGAGCGTAATAAAGCGTCCATTGCCTCCAATTTTGTTGCATCAGGACAAAAGAAAGGATTCTGTTCAACCAAATCCCAATCCTTCAGTTCACAACAAATATCTCCCATTTGACTTAAATAAGCCCGAACGGTTATACCTAGTTTTTGTTGCAAATATTTTTTTGCGATCGCGCCGGCAGCAACACGCATCGCCGTTTCACGTGCTGAAGATCGCCCACCACCACGATAGTCACGTAAACCATATTTTTGTTGATAGGTATAATCTGCATGCCCAGGACGAAAAATATCTTTGATCTCACTATAATCCTGCGACCGTTGATCCTGATTTTCAATCAACAAACCAATGGGTGTTCCTGTCGTTATGCCATTAAAAACACCGGATAAAATTTTAACCTGATCAAGTTCACGCCGCTGAGTTGTATAACGAGAAGTACCAGGCCGACGACGATCTAAGTCGGTTTGCAGATCTTTTTCTGATAATGCCATTCCAGGCGGAACGCCATCAACAATGCAGCCTAACGCCAAACCATGCGATTCACCAAAAGTGCTAACACGAAAAAGCTGCCCAATCGAATTTCCTGCCATCCCCTTTGTTTCCTCTTTTTATCATTCATTATAATAATTAATTAATAAATTATTTTATTGTACGAAAAAATGTAATTACCCATTAATCGATAAATAATTTAAATTTCTCTTGATTTTCAATAAGTTGTTTCTGCGTTAGCATGAATACACCATCGCCTCCCTGTTCGAACTTCAACCAAGTAAAAGAAATATCCGGATATTGCTCAATAAGGTGTAACATACTATTACCAACTTCACAAATAAGCACCCCATTGTCCGTTAGGAAACGTGAAGCATTAGCTAGAATTCTTCTGACAAGTTTTAAACCATCAGAGCCTGCTGCAAGGGCTAATTTAGGCTCTACCAGATATTCAGCTGGTAAATCAGACATATCTTCAGCATCCACATAAGGTGGATTAGTAACCATTAAATCATATTTAATCATAGGCATATTCAAAAACAAGTCTGAACGAATAGGTACTATCCGTTCAGAGAACCCATGAGCGGCAATATTTTGTTCAGCTACCGCCAATGCATCAGCAGAAATATCAACCGCATCAATTTGCGCTTGCGGAAATTGATAGGCACAAGCAATAGCAATACATCCACTACCCGTGCACATATCTAAAATAGTTACAGGTTCATAATCAATGATACCGGCAAAATGCTTATTAATCAGTTCTCCTATAGGAGAACGTGGGATCAAAACGCGTTCATCAACATAAAATTCATGTCCGCAAAACCAGGCTTTATTGGTTAAATAAGCAACAGGGATATGTTCATTAACACGGCGTAACACCCGTTCAACGATACGATGACGTTCACTTAAAGTCAGACGAGAAACCCATAATTGTTGAGGGATATCTAAGGGCAAAAAAAGTGATGGCAAAACAAGTTGTAAAGCTTCATCCCAATAATTATCTGTTCCATGACCGTAATAAATATTTGCTGCATTAAACCGACTAATTACCCAACGCAACATATCTTGGATGGTATGTAATTCCGCAACCGCTTCATCAACAAAAATCTTGTCCAAAACGCCTCCTAGCCAATACAAAGTTCATATATTTAATCCCGATAGTCTGCCACGAACTACTTAATAAATCAGCTTATTGTTAAGGAATTTTATAGCAATCTCATTAATTGATATTAGAATACTAACAATAGCTTATAAAGCTTGCTGCTTATAAGGAAGGTAATAGCAGGAAAATTAAGATAAACTTAACAGAATAATTGACTAACTGATTGATAGAATCACAATGAAAAATAAGTTCAAATTGAGTGCTGAGGAAATTAAACTATTTAAAGAGGCGACTACAGGGACTAAACCTTTATTACATGACATTGTTAGTCATCCACCACTAAGACATCATCAAATAAAATCACAACTTGTGACAAAACGTTTGCTCCAAGAACAAGTCAATGCTAGTTATTACTTTTCAGATGAGTATCAACCGGCGCTAGAAGCGGATGGACCGATTCGATATTTACGACCCGATATTAATCCCTATGAATTAAAAAAGTTACGTCGGAATGATTATATTCCCGAACTATTTCTCGATTTACATGGCTTATCCCAACGACAAGCTAAACAAGAAATTGGAGCTCTAATCGCTGCTTGCTATAGAGATAATATCCATTGTGCCTGTATTATGCATGGCCATGGAAAACACATTTTAAAACAACAGATTCCTCTTTGGCTTGCTCAACACCCTAATATCACTGCTTTTCATCAAGCCCCCAAAGCTTGGGGTGGTAGCGCCTCGTTGCTTATCTTGGTCGAAACTGATGAAACTCAGCGCAGATAATACGTAAAATAAAACTAGAAATGTGCCGCTAGTTTATTAACACTATGCAATATTTGAGAAGGTCCCCGTTGCCATCTATATTCACCGTGCCGCATTTCCGTATTTATCTCTACATAAGCAATCGCAGAAGTTGCAAACATAGGAGGGATTTCTTGTGGGCATAAGGCTGATACCAAATAACCGACTAATGGCAAATGAGAAATAATCAATGCTGTTCTTACACCTCCTTCGGCAAGTAATTGCAAATAATTAGCAATAGATTGCGGATCACCATCAGGAATAAGTTCAGCTAAGACTTCTTGTTCGCCTGAATAGGGCAATAATGGCTGCATTGCCTGATAAGTTTGTACTGCTCTTACATATGGACTGGTAAACACTCGGTCGAACACTGGATTCTGTTGTGCTAGCCAATTGGCCATTAATTTAGATTCTTCAATTCCTTTAAGAGTAAGTTCTCTTGCTTCATCATTTATTGTATTCATCGTTGCGTCACCATGACGCATAATAAAAACTTGCATAATCCACCATTTGAGTAAAATATTTTCACCTAACCCCCTACATAGGAGCCCTCTCATTACTCGCTAATGTTGTTGTCGGAAAATATGCAGGGCAAGGCAACCCGAGATTCTGCACTAAAATCACAAAAAAAGGAACCGCTTTATTTTCATAAAAAACGAAAAAAAAGTTTATTTTATATCAAGTTAAATAGAAATCACGCCTAAGACCATGATATTAGTAAGGTTTAAGATGCTACTAATAATAATCAACTATTGATGGAATTTTTTATTTGATTTAACCATTTGCATTAGCCTTTCGCAAGGAACAAAATTGTTACCATATTTCTGTGCTAGTCGATGCATTATGTCAACAATATTTGATATACCTTGTTGATCCATATATCTAAATGGTCCACCAGTAAAAGGAGGAAAACCAATTCCAAACACTGCACCAATCTCACCATCATTTACATGCCGAATAACACCTTCGTCAAGACAACGAGTAGCTTCGTTCAGCATCAGCATAATACAGCGCTGAACAATTTCCTGCTCAGATAAAATTGCTTTGGGTTGAATATTAAGTAACTCATAAATGGTTGTGTCGACTTGACGCTGTTTTTTACTCCACGGCCAAATAATCTTATTTTTCTTATAAAGATAAAAACCTCTGCCATTTTTACGCCCCTTTCTATCATCTTCCAATATAATATTAAGTTCTGAAGGGACAGAAAATCGTTCACCAAACTGTTCAACAAGCACTGGCATAATTTTAGTGCCTACATCAATTCCGACTTCGTCTAACAAGTTCAATGGACCAATTGGAAAACCAAATTTAACTAAAGCATTATCTATATGCTCAATTGATTCACCAGCTAACAGACAACGTGTCGCTTCAGCAATATAGGGTGCTAGTATCCGATTAACATAAAAACCTGCACTGTCACCAACAATAATTGCAGTTTTACCCTGTTTTTTTGCCAATGTCACAGCAGTAGCAATTGTCTGATCACTCGTTTTACTATGAGGGATCACTTCAACCAATGGCATTTTATCGACTGGACTAAAGTAATGAAGTCCAATTATACGTTCTGGGTATTTTGTAAACTCTGCAATTTTATGGATAGGTAACGAAGATGTATTAGAAGCAAAAACGACTTCATTTAATGTCATTGCCTCCACTTCCTGTACCATTTTACGCTTTAATGCTAAATCTTCAAAAACTGCTTCTACGATAATTTGCGTTTTTTCAAGCCCTTTATAGTCTAATGTGCCTGAAATTAGCATCATCTGTTGAGCGCGCTCTTGTACAGATATGCGTTTACGTTTAACTTGCTCCGTTAAGCGCTGCCAACTGAATTTTAATGCCTGATTAAGTCCTCCATTATTAATGTCCTTCACTCGAACAGGTAATTTACCTCGAGCCGCTGTCACATAGGCAATCCCGCCTCCCATGAGGCCTCCACCTAACACACCTACCTGATGAATTGTAGCAGATTTTCCAAAACTACCCATTTCACTTTTTAGTTACCGTCTTGAAAGTCAACCTTAAAAACTAAAAATAACCCATGAATTTAATTCTATAATTTTAGGTTAATTCCGCTTCCTCGCCCGTTCGCTTGCTCTCGGACTCCGGTGAGCGGATAGAGTTAGCTTAGAGGAGGTTTTGTCGCTTAAAGCCAAAACTGGGTTTGCGTTATCATCCGTAAATTGATTTTAAGCCACCTAGGAAGCCCGTAGCACCATTTTCTCTATCTAAGACATCCAAAGTGCCACCTAAAATCTAAGATGGCTCAAACTCGATTTTATGAATTCAAAGTTGGGCTTGAGTAGTTTTGGTCATAAGCTAGACCCGTTTTCAATACTCCATAGCACAGGTGAACTAATTTCCTCATTGCTGCACCTAGAGCTGACATTTTTGACTTACCTCTTGTTAATAGACGATCATACAATGACTTAATATGTCGGTTATGGCGTATTGCTGTTAGAGCTGATAAATATAATTTAGCGCGAATTTCAGATGGTCCTATTTTAGATAGATGGGCACGCCCGTTAACAGAGGTACCTGATCGGCGTTCTACAGGCACTAATCCTAAATAAGCAGCCGCCTGCTCAGCACTATTAAAATCATGACCGCGTAATACCATCAGCATATGACTTCCTACTTGAGTCCCAATTGATTTGATTGATGTCAGTAACTCCATGTCTTTTTTCAACTCAGGATGGTTATTGATATGCTTGGAAATCTCAGATTCAATAGCCAATAACTCTTTTTCTAATACTTTTATGCACTTAACAAGTGATTGCCTAACAACTTTTGGCGTAGGCGTTGTTAAGGTCTTTTCCTGACGGTTTTGTTCACGTAATAAATCAGCTAAAAGCGCTTCTCGACGTTTGATTAATGATTTCAATGCTCGAATTTCTAGTGATGGAGCTATCCATGCTGAAGGCTTTTTTAGCTCCCCATAACAAGCTAAAACGAAGGCATCCACTCTATCTGTTTTAGTTAAAATACCCATGCCTTTTGCAAACTCTCTTATACGATAAGGATTTACGATGGAAACATGAATACCCATATCATAAAGTTCGGTGCAGAGTTGTTCGTGATAAGTTCCTGTAGATTCAAGAGTAATTCTTACATCTTCGAGTAAGCATTTTTGTGTTTTCAGCCACTCTATCAATGTGTTAGCTGAATGTTGATCATTTTTAATGACTTTGTTTTTTTGTTTTCCCTCAATACCCTTAGCTAACAGGCAGATATCTAGCTTTTTTTTACTGACATCTATTCCGATTTGATACATGAGAATACTCCTTTCACATAATAAACCATCATGCCTATTCCCCTTGTACATACAGAGTCAATGCTCTCGGTAACCGTTCAATCTAAATGCTGGCATGAAAGGAGAAACAGAGGGCTTTAACTAAAAAACAAGGTTGTCCCATTGGCGGAGTCACAAGCTCACTCTGTTTCATGTGATGGTAGCTAATCATCACAAATAACAAGATACAAGCGCAGTCGAGCCAAAAAAAAGACCTCGTAAAGCGGTAGATTCTGGTGTCATTGCCAGCTCTCCAAAGGCTTTTGCCTCTGCCTCAAGTCCGGCTTGCACACCTTTTTCATAGCCAATAGCAACCACTGAAATCGCTTTTTCTAGCGCAGGGTAATGACCTTTACTTTTTGAATTTGTTTTATTTTTAATTATCGCGAATAAGATATTTCTGATAATGGGTAATTCTGATAAACGCGGCATGAGAGGCAAGCATGTTTTGTTTTTTCTCCCTTTATCAATCCAGTTAATTGCCGTTTGCAATAAAATTTCTGCTGGAACAATATCGTCGACTAAACCCAATTTTAGTGATTGCTTTGGCCTTAATTGACGACCAGTCAGAATCAAATCTAATCCATTAACTAAACCGATTAAACGAGGTAAACGTTGTGTTCCTCCAGAACCTGGTATTAAGCCTAATTGTACCTCTGGTAAACCAAGACGCGTTTTATCTGACAGAGTACAAATTCTTACATGACAGGCAAGCGCTAACTCTAATCCGCCGCCTAAACATACCCCATCAATTGCAGCGACAATAGGTAATGGATAATTTTCAAGCAAGTTAAATAATTTTTGGCCTGTCATGGCAAGCCTTGTTGCTTCTTCTTTTGTTTTACAATTGGAAATCATACTAATATCAGCACCAGCAAGAAAACAGCCTGGTTTATTTGAAATAATAATAATCCCTTTCAAACCCACGATTGCTTGTGCTTGCTGTAATATCATATAAAATTGATCAACAAATTCAGCTTTTAATGTATTAACTTTTTCACCGGCAACATCAATCGAAATAACACCGATATTGTTTTGTTTGACGGAAAAATGAAACACAGGATAGCTAGTAATTGCAGGTAAGTTTTTTTCTTCATTTTTATTGGTCATAACTACTCAACCTCCAAAATCATTGCTGCACCTAAACCGCCTGCTGCACAAGCGGTCGTAAGCGCCAAACCACCGCCACGACGATGTAACTCATTAAGCGTCTGGGTCACCATACGAGCACCTGTAGCAGCAAATGGATGGCCATAAGCAATAGACCCGCCCAATACATTAAATTTTTCCATATTAATTTCACCAATCGCTTCAGATTGCCCTAATTTTTCTTGAGCAAATTTTTTGCTCGCAAACATTTTCATATTGGCTAATACTTGAGCAGAAAAAGCTTCATGCATATCAATTAAGGTAAGATCTTTTAAACTTAATCCCGCGTACTTAAGAGCTAATGGTGTTGCATAAGAAGGGCCTAATAACATGTCCTGCCAAACATCAATAGCCGAAAAAGCATAACTACGAATATAACCTAATGGAGTTATACCTAATGCTTTCGCATTTGATTCAAACATCAACATTACTGCCGCTGCACCATCAGTCATTGGCGTGCTGTTCGCGGCGGTAACAGTACCATGTTGGCGATCAAAAGCCGGTTTTAACTTTGCATAAGAAGCAAGTGTTGAGTCTTTTCGAACATTATTGTCTTCCGATAATGACTCCAGGAACGGCGGTATATGAGCTGTCATTACTTCTTTCTGTAATACGCCGCTATCCCAAGCCTGGGCGGCTAGGATATGAGAACGATGAGCAAAAGCGTCTTGTTCTTCACGACTAATATGATAAGTTTTTGCCATCTGTTCGGCAGTATCTCCCATTCTTAAACCCGTAGAATATTCGGTTACTGCTGGTGAAACTGGCAAAAAGTCACGAAAACTTAATGAGCTTAAGAGCCTCAAACGTTGGCCAATTGATTTTGCTCTATTGAGGTCAACTAGAGTGCTTGCCATTTTTTTAGTTACACCAATAGGTAAAACTGATGATGAATCCGCTCCACCAGCAATACCGACCTTAATAGTGCCCGCCTTCATACTTTCTACAATATTGGTAATAGCCTGAAAACTAGTAGCACATGCTCTAGAAATACTATAAGCATCTATTGAAACAGGTAGTCCAGTGCCTAAAACAATTTCTCTAGCAATATTCGGCGCTTCAGGCATCTGAACTACTTGACCAAAAACCACTTGATCAATAAGTTGAGAATCAATACCACTGCGAATAACTAATTCACGTACTACCATTTTGCCTAGATCGACAGCAGGTATATTATGATAAGCCGTTGCCTGTTTAGCAAAAGGAAGGCGTAACCCAGTAACAATTGCGATACGATCAGTATTCTTAACGTTGTAGTTCATAGCAGATCTCGCTTCCCTTTTTATAAAAAATGAAAAATGAAACTATAGTTAATCATTCCCAATACTTCACAGAGGTCTGATCTGATAATCAATTGTTATTCAAATGTAGTGAAAGAAAAATAATAAAAATTAAAAACTGAGAGGCGGCACACAAGATATGAATATTTATTTGTCACACAAGTCAAAATATTGAGAACAACTCAACGACCCAATGCCTACAAAACCTCTGTAGGCATTGTTAAATTCAATTAACGCAAATTTAATTGAAAAATTAGCGTTTCAGCTTCACAACAAAAGGTAAAACTCGCTAGTAATTTAACACCCTCAACAATAGGCTGAATCTGATGTTCAATCACACAAGGCTCCGATTCAACTGACCGCGCTTTTTCTATTAGCTGTGTTAACATTTTTTCAGCCTCTTGTTGATTTAAAAAATTTTTTTCAAAAGAAGCGGCACAATTTTGATTATCTATCACTGTACCCACATCAACACAACAGCAAGCAGCAGTTTCTTCCGCATGACAACGATTCTTAGCATCCGACATAATTTTTTCCAACAATAAACATTAACAAAATATAATCATAACGCTAATTAACAAAAAAATACCAGCTGCTATCTGATAATCTATAAAATATCAAGTAGTTATTTGATCTAATATCCCTATTGTTACTCTATTCCTATCACTTCGCATAATTAATGCACCAATTTTATGTTAAATAAATCACATTTTTACAAACAAATAACATATCCGCAGTAAACATGCTTGTAATAAAACCGGTATTCAATTCTATACTCAGTCAACTGGTCTGATTTGCCATATTGGCATGGAGCAATACAATTCGGGCCTTTCTATTACGACTATCAATGTCGTTCTTATCATAAATATAATTTAAGGGGTTTTGGTTATGAACCAGAAAAACCTGTTCAAACATACAATCTTGGCAATGGCTGTAAGTTTTATTTCGACAAATGCCAGTGCTGCTGGCTTTCAACTAAACGAATATTCCACTTCTGCATTGGGTCGTGCTTTTTCAGGGGAAGGTGCGATTGGCGATAATGCTAGTGTTGGTAGTCGCAATCCAGCAGCGATGATGTTATTCAATAATCCAGTGCTTTCTCTTGGTGCAATTTATATTAATCCTGACGTTGATATAAAAGGAAAATCACCTATCACTGGTAATAGTACCAGTTCAAACAATATCGCGCCTCATGCCTGGATACCCAATGCCCATTTTATTTTTCCAGTAAATGAAAAATGGGCTGTTGGCACTTCAATTACTACTAATTACGGTTTAGCCACTGAATTCAATCATAACTATAATGCTGGGCCTATTGGTGGGAAAACCGATCTCACTACCCTGAACTTAAATTTAAGCGGCGCTTATCGCCTTAATGAGCATTTCAGTGCAGGTTTAGGCTTTAATGCAGTCTATGCCGATGCAAAAATTACCCGTCATATCGGGGAATTGGGCCCAATATTGGGGGGGCTACCTAAATCAACCACTATTGCCAAACTTAAGGGTAGTGATTGGGGATATGGCTGGAATGCCGGTATCCTGTATGAATTAGATGAGAATAATCGTTACAGCTTTACCTATCGTTCAGAAGTTAAAATAAAGTTTAATGGCGACTATAGTAATGAGCTTCCTCCATCAATGCCTGGTGGTTTAGGCGGCAATAGCGTTAACGGCAAACTGGATCTGAATCTGCCCGAAATTTGGGAAATCTCCGGCTATAATAAAGTTGCCCCTAAATGGGCAGTTCATTATAGTTTAGCCTATACCAGTTGGAGCCAGTTTAAAGAACTGAAAGCCACCGCAAAAGATGATGGACGCGTTTTATTTAATAAACATGAAGGTTTTAGAGATGTGTTCCGTATTGCTTTAGGCACCACTTACTATCATGATGATCATTGGACATTTCGTACCGGCATTGCCTTTGATGATAGCCCAGTACCCGCTAAAAATCGCTCGATCTCAATTCCCGATCAAGATCGCTTTTGGATCAGTGCCGGTACAACTTATGCCTTTAACGAAAATGCCTCAGTTGACGTAGGCATTTCCTACATGCACGGACAACATGTAAAAATCAAAGAAGAAATGCCGTCAATAGGTATGCCCCTACCGGCGTATGAATTTAAATCAAGTGGTAGCGCTTGGTTAGCAGGTGTTAACTTTAACTACAAATTCTAATTTTTTCTTAAAAATACAAAAGGATAGCAATAGCTATCCTTGCTAAAATCGATCAGTAAGAAATATTTAGTGATGATAATTTTAAATCCAAATATCCCCACTGATGCCACCATTCACTAATTAAACAATTTATCGTAAATGATAATTAGCAAACAATTATATTATTAATTGATTTTTTAATTTATAAAGATTTAAGTTAACGTGACTATAAAAATCAATAAATTATCTCACCGTTATTTTTTACTCATTAACATTTAAACTAAAATGTACCAGTCTATTACTAATCAATAGAATCCAAATCTTCTTCAATCACAGCAGCGTTAGGATTAATAGTCGGCTTCAACACCCCTCCCTGCGCCTTAAAATCTTTATTCTGAAAATATGCCTCTCTGACCATTAAATATGGATCAGAAGAGTTTTGTAGTATTCCATCAGAGTCTAAAAAAAGTGCCCGTTTTTCGATTCCCTCTAATACCCATTTTCCGGCTGACATCCAAAAAGTAAGGTAATTTAACATCGGGTAAGTCTTGTCAGCCCAGTCTCCTCCATCTTCTCGTAGGGTAAAACTACCATAACCTGGCAATACCACATATGGACCGTAACCAACCTGATAATATCCCAAAGTACTACCAAAACGATTAGATTCTTGTTTAGCAAGTTTAGGATTAGCCATTGAAGCAATATCGATCAATCCCGCCATACCAAAAACACTATTTAGGAAAAAACGATTAAAATGCTTCATTCCTTGATAAATATCACCGCGTAGAAAATTATTCACCATACTTGCAGGCTCTTCCAGGTTAGCAAAAAAATTGACTAAACCATTACGTGCAGGCATAGGAACATAATCACGCCAAGCAACGGCAACTGGACGCACCACATAACGATCGAGAACATGATAATTAAAATCAAACATTGTTCGATTAAAACTCTCTAGCGGATCAGAGCGCTGTTGATTATCGGTCGGTGTACTAGAACAGCTTGTAATCAACCCTACTGCAAAAAATACGCCACATAATCGATATGTTTTAAATCTTGTTTTTCTATTCAACAAAACACCCTCACATAGATTGTCCATTCATAATTATATATCCTCATTCATTTAATCTTACTTACTTTTTGATTTAATGATAAGAATTTAATCACTATTTATCTAAGCATATAATGTGCAAGCGATTATTTTAAATAGGGGGATAGTTTAAAAAACAAATAAATAACACTAAGTTATAGCCCAAAAATATAAAAAAAAACAAACAATAATAATTATTCTCAAATGATAAACGCATCATAATGTAAAATGGATAAACAAATTTAATAACAATATTTATTAAATAATTCACTAAATGATAATTTATAAAATAATAATTTAACGATTTACTCTAATATAGCGCAACATAGAATCAAACCTATTTAAACACAAATCCAGCCATCAGCAATAAAATTAAACTAATTGTATTCAACAAGTTGATTTTAATAGGGATTTAATAGTAAAATAAATAGTATATCAAGGCAATTTAGACTGAAACAATTCTATGTCCTCTTAGTTAAATGGATATAACAAGCCCCTCCTAAGGGCTAATTGTAGGTTCGATTCCTGCAGGGGACGCCATTAACAAATTGATAGCAATTTATTTTAATTAGCAAAAAGTTATTTACCTTCTCTTATACTTCTTACCGTTTATTGCAATCTCTACTCTGCGTATATTTATAGCCTAATTTACCGCTAACTTAATATCACTGAACTTGCGTTAAGCCTTCTTGTATAATTAATATACTTTTATTTCGTGCTAAAAATAACAAGGAGGGGTTATGCGTTTAGTATATGTAGTTGAAAATATTATAAAAAAATATCATGATCGACCAGCTATTGGCGAGCGTGTTAAACACTATATAACAGATGCTAAATCCAAGCGGGTTGTTAGCCAATTAGAAGCAAAATATCAAACAATTACTTATCAACAATTATGGAATAGAGCTGAAAGTATTGCCAATGAATGGTATCACCATTGCCAATACCCGCTAAAAGCCAGTGATAAAGTTGTTATTTTATCTTTTATTAATAGTGATTATATTGCTATTAATCTTGCCTGTGTGCAAATTAATGCAATTATAATTCCTCTACAAGCTAATTTATCAACCAAAGAATTAACACTTATTTTACAAGAAATAGAACCACAAATAATTGCAGCCAGCATAGAATACTTACACATAGCAGTAGAGTTAGTAAAAAATAATCAGTCAATAAAACGAATAATTGTTTTCGATTATGACCTTTCCGATGACAATTCAGAAAAACTTGAACTATTACAAAAACAATCAAATATCACAATCGAAGAGCTATCCAATATTATCCATTTAAGTAGCCAGTTACCGAAAGTACCTTATCCTAAGAATAATAATGATCTATCCTCGATATCGATGATAATTTATACATCCAGTAGCACTGGTTCGCCCAAAGGCGCTATTTATAATGAAAAATTTGTATCAAATATATGGAACCCTATTCTTCTTAATAATTCTAATAAGTATATGACGACTGTTCTGTACCTACCAATAAGTCATAGTATGGCAAACGTACAATTTTATAATCTTTTAGCAAGAGGTGGTACTTGTTATCTGGTGGCTAAAAGTAACTTATCTTCTTTATTTGAAGATATTGCCTTAGCAAAGCCAACTGAACTTATATTAATACCCAGAATAGCTGAAATGATACTGCAGCTATATCAAACTGAGCTAGAACGTAGAAAGAAAACAGCAGATGATCCACAACTTAATACGACACTCAAAGAAGAGATACGTATCAATATTTTTGGCGGCAATGTCAAACAAATAGATTATACTTCAGCTCCAATTGCCAAAGAATTAGCTGATTTTATTGAGTCAATATTTCAAATACCACTGCACAATAATTATGGTAGCACAGAAACATTAGTTATTTGTCATGATAATAAGGTATCGAAACCATACGTTGAGGATTATAAACTTATTGATGTTCCTGAGCTAGGTTATTATACAACAGATAAACCTTATCCACGAGGTGAGCTATTACTTAAGACTTCCACTATTATTTGCAGTTATTATAAACGTCCTGAATTAAATAACCAATTTTTTGATGAACAGGGTTATTATAAAACAGGAGATATCGTCGAAGAGATAGGGAAAAATCAGTTAGCATTTATTGAAAGAAGAAAAAATATTCTCAAACTTTCTCAAGGGGAATTTATTGCCACTACAATGCTTGAAATTTCATTCAAAAATAGTCCCTTGGTACAAGATATTTTTATTTACGCTGATAGTCAGTGGTCTTATTTATTAGCTGTTATCATTCCTACAGCAGAATTATTATATCGCTATAATAAACAACACAACGAAATAAAACGATTAATTCACCAATCACTTAAAAAAATTGCTAAAGACGCCAATTTACAACCCTACGAAGTTCCACGAGATTTCATAATCGATACAGAACCTTTCAGTCAAAAGAATGGCTTATTATCTGAACTAGGAAAACCATTAAAGCAAAAAATTAAAGCTCGTTATATTGATAAGTTACATCAATTATACAAAGAAATTTCCAATAACAATTTGTCAGATTTGTCACTACATATTAATAAAGAAAATATATTAAATACTGTTATAGAATTAACACAGTATCTAGTAGGCTCCTCTGATATTGTTATTAATTCAACAGCAAATTTTTCCCAACTGGGTGGCGACTCTTTATCTGTATTACAATTTTCATTAGAATTAGAAAGAATTTTTGGTATCATTGTATCTGTCGAAATGATTGCCAATCCAACGTGTACCCTGCATGATATTGCTGATTATATAAAATCAAAACAATGTGTAATAAATTCACGTCCGACTTTCGCTACCATACATGGTATAGATAAGAAGAAAATTTATGCGAGTCAATTAGCTTTAGATAAATTTATAGATCCCGAGATTTTCCAACAAATAAAAAATTCCTCCCTCTTCCTATCGACCTTTCATAACGTATTATTAACTGGAGCAAATGGCTATCTAGGAAAATTTCTTTGTTTAGCTTTACTCGAGGAATTAAATAAAACTGATGGTAAATTAATTTGTGTGATACGCGAAAAAGATAATAATAGCGCAAGACAACGTTTAATTAATACGTTTTCGCCACATAATAATCAGCTAACAGTTAAATTTAAGCAACTTGCCGATAAACATCTAACTGTATTGGCGGGCGACTTAACTAAGGCAAACTTAGGGCTTGATGAAAAAACATGGGATTATTTATCGCAAACTGTTGATCATATTTTTCATGCTGGTGCTTTAGTTAATCATATATTGCCATATCAACATTTGTTTGAAACGAATGTGTTAGGTACAGCAGAATTAATTAAATTAGCGCTCATCAATCGATTGAAGCATTTCATTTTTATTTCTAGTGTAATTGTCGCATTACCTTACAATAATAAACCACTAAGCGAAGAAGCTAATATATGCGAAGCTATACCTTATCAAGAAATTAATAATCAATATGCTAATGGCTATGCTATTAGTAAATGGGCGGCTGAAATTTTGCTCCATGATGCATATAATCGATTTAATTTACCTGTGATCGTTTTTCGCCCTAGTATGATATTGGCTCATCGCCAATATGCTACTCAGCTTAATATTACTGATGTATTTAGTCGATTACTATTAAGTATCATTAATACTAAGATTGCGCCAAAATCGTTCTACCATTCAGGGAGTGATCTATCTCCCCATTATAATGGATTAGCAGTTGATTTTGTTGCTTCATCAATAATCAAACTATCAAAAAATTATGACCAACAGCGACTCACTTTCAACATGGTTAATCCCCAAAATGATAAAGTGTCTCTTGATACAATTATTGATTGGTTAATTAATTCAGATTTTAATATTAAAAAAATTGATAACTATCAAGAATGGTATCAACAATTTAAATTAAAAATGAGAAAATTACCTAAAAATTTAAAACAGTATTCTATGTTACCTGTTATTACACAATTAAAACACCCAGAGAAAATAACCAGCAATTTCTGGCTTCTAGCTAATAATTTTTCTTCTGCTGTTGAGGATACAATACCTGCTATTACACCATCTTTAATTAGTAAATATATCTCTGACTTTAAAGCGCTAAATTTATTAATTTAAAATAACCAAATTAATTTTTTAATTAAAAATATAAAATATAATTCTCAATGTTTATTTCTTATTTAATCATTAAATGTAAATAATAAAGCACCACGATATTATGATGGTGCTTTATTATAATAACCCTGTTCAAAATACTAATAGCCTGATGAAATTTAACGACCCGCTTTTAATCGTTGAAAATAACTTTCATACAAAATATTAGCATTGCCCACATCGTTCTGCCATTCCCCTTTTTTTAAGGTTTCCTCATCAGGATATAGGGTTTTATCGGCAACTAACGTGGATGATAGTAATTGCTTAGCTGCTAGATTGGGTGTCGGATAACCAATTTGTTGCGCTACTTTAGCGGCAATATCAGGACGAAGTAGAAAATTAATCAACTTAAGCGCACCTGCGACATTTTTTGCATTGGCTGGAATCGCTAAGCTATCCATCCAAAAAATACCACCTTCTTTAGGCCAAATAAATTGTATCGGGGCACCTGATTGACTCACTACATAGGCAGAACCATTCCATAGCATGCCTAAATCAACTTCACCTTGCATAAAAGGGTTCGCGGGATTATCAGAATTAAATGCCATTACATTGGGCATTAATTTTTTTAATTCTTCATATGCAGCTTTAATCAGTGCTGGATCTGTTGTATTACCTGAATAACCTAGCTTGAGTAGTGCCATTTGAAACACTTCCCGGGCATCATCAGTTAATAACAGCCCATTTTTATATTCAGGTTTCCATAAATCTGCCCAAGAGGTAATAGTTTTGGGATCAATAACTTCACTATTGATACCAATTCCTGTCGCTCCCCAAATATAAGGAATCGAATAATCATTCTTAGGATCAAATGATTTATGTAATAAATTTGGATCAAGATTTTTAAATTGACTCAATTGACTTTTATCAATCTTTTGTAGCATACCCTCCTTACTCATTTTCGACACAAAATAAGTTGAAGGCACTACTAAATCATAAGCTCCTTCTGCATAAGTTTTGAGCTTGGTATACATACTTTCATTAGATTCATAAGTAGAATAAATCACCTTGATACCAGTTTCTTTAGTAAACTGATTAAGTAGCCCTGGGGGAACATATTCCGACCAATTATAAAAATAGACTACCTTATCATCATTAGCTGCTACTGCTGAGCCAATACTCGCGGCTATGATCCCTGCTGCAAGCCATAAGGAGCACTTTTTCATATAGTGTTTCCTTCATAAAATAATGTTAAATGAAAACCTAATAGACTTTTTTCTAGCCCAAAAAAAGTCATTATATGAGGCACCTGTAATTGGGTAAAGCTTATAAAAGTCGTTTAGTGACTTTTTTATTAGAAAAAGACTATTTCGGACATTTTGCTCAAATAAAAAACAAATGATAATGACTAACTGAAATACAATAATTTAAATACCATTAATATACTAATTAACGACTAATAGTCTTTAATTTTGACACTAATTTAATTTATAGTTTTTATCGATTTTCTTTTTAACATCCATTGACTCAACAACACCATTATCAATGAAAATAGTAATAAAACTGTCGCCAGCGCATTAACTTCTGGTGAAATTCCTATTTTTACCATTGAATAAATTTTTAAAGGCAATATTTCATAAGCCGGTCCAGTAACAAAAGAAGATACAACCACATCATCCATTGAAAGGGTGAAACTTAATAACCAACCCGAAATTACCGCTGGCAATGCTAATGGTAAAATAATTTGCCGTAAAATGGTTAATTCACTAGCACCTAAGTCTCGCGCAGCTTCTAACATTTTCACATCAAAATCCTTCAGTCGTGCATAAACAGTAATAACAACGAAAGGTAAACAAAATGTAATATGAGAGAAGAGTAAAGACCAAAAACCTAAAGAAACGCCTAATAACATAAAGACTAATAGTAATGAAATTGCCATTACAATATCAGGGGACATCATAACAACAAATAGCATACCACTAACAAATGACTTTCCTCTGAATTGGTAGCGAAATAAAGCCACTGCTGCTAATGAACCAATCAAAGTAGTACAACTAGCTGAAATCATTCCTATCGTCAATGAATGGCCTGCTGCCTGTAATAAACTATCATTATTCCACAACATATCATACCAATCGATAGTCAATCCTTTCCACTGATTCCCAAAGCGTGATGCATTAAATGAATTGACAATCAAAATAATAATTGGAATATATAAATAGGCATAAACTATGGTGAGAAAACCACTTCGCAAAAAACGTCCAATCATGCTAAATCCACCTTTTTATTCAGCAAATTCGCAGCACGATAATAAATATAAAGCAGCAAGCCCATTGCAATAGTCAATACAATACTGGTCGCAGCGCCAAAGGGCCAATCGCGCAAATTAAGAAATTGGCTCTTGATAACATTACCGATTAATAAATTTTTTGCCCCACCCATCAAATCTGCGGCATAAAACAATCCCATTGCTGGTAGTAACACTAATAAGCATCCAGCTATAATGCCAGGCATAGTTAGAGGCACTATAATGCGTAAAAAAGTCTGAAATTTGTTAGCACCAAGATCTCGAGCTGCCTCAAGACAAGATTTATCCAGTTTTTCAATACTAGAATAAAGCGGCATCACCATAAATGGCAACAAAATATAAACTAATCCCATAATGACGGCTTCTTGTGTATACATGATACGAATAGGTTTATCTATCAATCCAATCCATAGTAAAAAGTCGTTAAAATAACCTCGGGTACTCAAAAAAATCTTCAACCCATAAATACGAATAAGCGAATTAGTCCAAAATGGCACAATCAATAAAAATAACATTAATGGCTGCAATTTTGGCGGTAATCGTGTTAGAAGAAATGCAAATGGATAACCAATGACTAAACAACAGAAAGTAGCAATGATTGCCATATTTAGTGAGTGAATCATTACCTCTGCATATAAAGGATCAAATAGCCGAGTATAATTGTCGAGGGTAAAAACCATGTCGACTAAATTGGCATCATCACGGGTCAAAAAACTGGTAATAATGATCATTAAATTTGGTAGAAAGGCAAACAATAGCAACCAGGAAACCAACCCGATAACGATAATATTCTGAAAAATTTTACGGTTATTGTTCATCGAGAAGTACGACCTCCCAACTTTCTACCCATGTCACAGCAATTTTTTGTGCCAACGAGTGGTCAACATCTGGATCATCTTCATTGAAAAATTCACTGACCATTACCCGCTTACCATTGTTCATTTCTACTTCTATATCAAGCATCATGCCCTTATAGTTGCGTTCACGCACATGACCAATTAGTCCAGAAGGTTGCTGTTCATCATCGATCTCTTTAACGCGTAAATCCTCTGGCCGTAATAAAACTTTTAATCGCTGACCTGCCGATACAGAAAGCTTAGTGTAAATATCACACTCATAGCCTTCAATATTGGCACGAATACGTTGCTCATCAATTCGATGTAAAGCAATCGCATCAAAAATATTAATTTCGCCGATAAACCGCGCAACGAATAAATTCTTCGGCTCTTCATATATTTCACGGGGCGATGCATCTTGTTCAATATGACCGTCTCGCATAACTAAAATACGATCAGACATGGCTAACGCTTCTTCTTGATCATGAGTCACATAAATAAAAGTAATCCCTAACTGACGTTGCAAGGCTTTTAATTCACTTTGCATCTTTTTACGTAAGTTATAATCCAGCGCCGATAATGACTCATCTAATAAAAGAACCTTAGGCTTATTGATAACCGCACGCGCAATTGCCACTCTTTGCTGTTGTCCACCCGATAACTGATGGGGATATCGCTGGGCGAAATCTTCTAATTGCACCATGCGTAGCGCTTCTTCCACTCTCGGTTTTATATCTTGAAAAGATTTTTTTTGCATACGTAAACCAAAGGCAACGTTATCAAATACCGACATGTGGGGGAATAAGGCATAACTTTGAAAGACAGTGTTGACATGACGCTGTTCAGCCGGAATATCCGTAATATCCTGCCCCTCAAGAAAAATACGCCCATTATCAGCGTGCTCTAATCCAGCAATTAATCGCAAAATAGTCGTTTTACCACACCCTGACGGACCTAATATGGTAAGAAATTGACCATTATTAATCGTAAGATTAAATTGTGAAATAATATTTTTGCTATCGAAACCTTTAGTTAAGGATTTTAATTCGATCAGTGGTGTAAAAGAGGTTGTCTCAGTCATTTAAGGTATCATCTATCCCTTATAGTAATGCAGATAGAACCGCAACTGGAAAAAGACTGTATTAGCTAATCAGGAAAAACACCCAGCAATAGCCAAAACCAGTTGCGCCAATAGATTTAACAAAGACAGAATAATAAACGCAGCAACACAAAATTAAAAGCAATATCATCAGAAAAATGACAACAATAATCCTAATATATTAAATTAAACTTATCCCAAAATAATTAGCAATCAAAATAAATCTAATATTTGCATCTACTTTATATGATTTATTAATATAAGATATAATAAAGCGAGCTTACTATTTTCTTTAAGAATTTGCATAAATTATAGATAATAGTTCATAAAAAATTCAATTTATGCTATTGATTAGTTAAAATAACAAATTAAATTTAACAAAATTACTTATGATAATTATTTTGGCTTGTTATTTTCGTCACTCAGCTAGAATGAAAAATACGTAAGAACCGTTGGTACCAACTATGTGGTGTAGGGTGTACTAGCGCATTCAAGGCACGAGAATAGTCCATGACTAAACCCGGCGTCCACGCCATTGATATCGCTCGCTGGCGAATTTGCGATGCAACCCATAATTCTGGCGCCAGCAATAATTTCCCAAGCGTTAAAAAATTGTTACTTTTATCAGCAAGCACTCCCTCTAACGCAGCTTCTAATGCATAAGCCACACTACTGGAGCAATTGCGGTATGTTAGATTATAAAGCTCTATTTGCCGATATTTTTGCCAAAAAATAGCCAAGTTAACCGCGTTATAATGATAAAAATGGATTTGAAAATCTGATCGACACCACTGTGAAACTTCTGAGACATAGTCAGACTGAAATTCACCAGCAACATTATTTTCTTCGGTAGCTTTTAATTTATTTAAAAATTCAGAAGGAGAACGATCGATATCCTCGATAGGATACAAACTTATATAAATCTGATTTCTGATCTCCAATGCCGCGTGACCGGTAGAAATAACACCATTACTGTCAACAGCTGCAATATAACGATTAATTACTGGGCGAGGTCTGGGCGTTACATTAGCCGAACCTTCTGGCGTCCAAATATGAACTGTAAGCGGTAAAATGTGAGACAAATTGATACTCATTTGCTGCTCGTCAGTCATTGGCATAATAGCATCTATTTTAATTTCTTGTTGCTCAAATTCCTTTTGCGATAATGCGCTATCAGCCATTAAAGTAAATATCGTTTGTCCATGTCGAATGACCCGTAATTTATTGGAAAAACGGATGGCAGATATTCCACTAAGCATTAGTAACACAGCCAAAACGATTGGAAATGTCGATTGGTAACTAATGGGGTAAGGAAATAAGATCACCATAGCAAACAATAAATAAAATCCACCTAGCCAAATAGTACGTTTCCATAGGCGATGACGAACAACTAAAGCGGACACGATACTAAATATAGCAAGTAATAAATAATTAAAGCCTAACACTATTGATAAGATTAAATGACTATAATTATCATCAATTAAAAGAGAAACAGATACCAGAAAAAATAATCCACCTTTAAGAAAAAGGATAAATTTTTGGCTACCAATTCCACTATTGGCAACACTCAGGGTAATTAAACTCTCAATTAATGTGAATATACTTATCCAGACAACTGGAATATAACGTGTTTGTACTAATTCATCACATAATATAACTAAACCCAATAAAGCCCATAATACACCACCAATTAATAACCAAATTGACTGCTGGTGCATAAATTTTTTACCTAAAAGTAAACAAGCAATTTGCAACATAAAAAATCCGTTATAAATTAGCCTTTGATGCTGCAAGAATTTCCCATTCACCTAATAACATCGGATTAGTTTTATCAGCAATAGTAATTAATATTCGATCACGCACATTAAGCCATTCATCATCTAACCCCTTTAATTGAAAATTAACAGGAATACCATGATGAGAACTTACTAATGACCAGTGCTCTTTTAAAATTTGATGGGCCGAAATTTCAATCGATTGTAATATATGGTAAACATCACATTTCACAGGTAATGATGTTATTAATTTAATTTGTGGATCAAATTTTATTTTGTCATCTTGAATAAATAATTGGTAACGAATAAGGGATTTTGATGCATGTTTAACCGTTTTTTCTACTTGAGATGCTGCAAGCAATGAAAGTAGCAACATAAAAATGGCAATAACAGATAGGTAAGTTTGAGCAAGTAATAAAGGTTCTTCTCTTAATAAGCCTGGTAAAAAGAAAGGCCCATAGCCCTGTTCGCTATAGAAAATAACAATGGTTCCGAGCACTAATAATCCAATTCCTCGGCCAAAATCTTGCAGAAATAGGATCAGAAGAATAATAAAAATGATCGGTATACAGGCTAATATAATATTTAATGCTGAACCATAATAATGATTAATATAACCTTTTAGTCCAGTGATTGCATCAGAAAAAATTAACCAACTACTTATCGCCAGCAATATTAACCAACATAATGTCAATAATACTTTTTTAACACTATTAAGCTGCTTCAATGACTGTGGTTGTACTAAACCTAATAACATAGCAACAGCAAAATAGATACCTGACATATCGGCAAGCCAACTTGTAAGAAAATCATCTAAAATAATCTTCTCATCAAGGGATCCCAACCACATGACACTCAGCCAATTATCAATAGCACATATTATTGCTGAAATCACAATCCAAGTCATAATGGTATTTAATGGCGATTGATATTGTGCTAAATATCTTACAATAGCGGCAATTAATAACGGGGAAATAAGTAAACTAACTGCACTAATCATACTCAAGTAAAAAGATACAAAATCGAATGGTTCCAAGTACCAATTTACCAAACTAAATAAAAGCAAAAAAATAGGCCAGGTACGTACTGGTGATAATAAAAATGCCACAATACTTACACCGGCAGGAAACCAGACTACAACTAGCACGTCATCATACGGTACTTGTACTTCTTTAGAAATAACCGCCGAAATAAAATAAATTAATGTCCAACTGAGGAATGTAAACCAGCGAATATGACTGGAAATTTTTACCAGTCCTATCATCAACGATTCTCCTTTATTTTTGCTAATGAAATCTTGAATAATCAATAAATGATGTTTACAGGCAAAATAAAACTGTATTTCAAGCACCAAAATAATGAAATATATTAAACTAATCCCAAAAGCAAAAAATTATTAATATTAAATTAGATTATTACTTTTTTGCTACAAAGAAATGCTGTTGCCAGGCTTTTAAAATATATTTTCCACTATTAAAGTAAATTTAATTAATTATTATTTTACAAATATTAAGAAGAGGCTTTGTTAAGAATAGAACAACAACATGCAAATCATTTACTCAATAGCCAACAAACCAAATTCTTACTACTTAACGCCGATTTAATAACTTTGCAAAAAACGAATAATTAATAAGTTTTAACTTTTAACCGAAACCATTAACTTTTGGCCAGCATTATCCCAGTTTGTAGAACTTTTGCAACATTATATGCACAGTGCTGTAGATTTAACATCCCTTGCTCTAAGGCTGCTTGCTGTGATAAAACTCGAGGTAAAATGCTAAATACCGCATTGATCCCTTGCCGATAGAGATCATCAATATTTTTTCCTTGTCTACCCACTATTGCGATAACAGGGATACCATATTGAGCCGCAAGCTTTGCAATACCAACGGGTGCTTTTCCAGCCATTGTCTGTCCATCCATACTCCCTTCTCCAACAATAACTAGAGAGGCATCGGCTAATTTATCTTTGAAATGGATAGCCTGACAAACTAATCCAATGCCTGAACGCAATGTGCCATTTAGAAAAGCCAATGCAGCTACAGCAATTCCGCCACCAGCGCCAGATCCTGGTAGATATCGATAATCAGTACCTGTCATGCATTGAATAACATCAGCGTAATGAATTAAACTCTGTTCTAAATGGATAATTATGTCGGCTGTAGCGCCTTTTTGAGGCGAAAATATTTTTGCCGCACCTTGTTCGCCAACTAATGGATTATTCACATCACAGGCTATTTCAATCTGACACTGTTGCAATCTGCTATCTAAACCAGCCAAATCTATCCGTTCCAGTTCAACCATCTCTTTGGCTACAAACTCTAATAAATGACCATCTGCACGATAAAAATGGGCGCCGAGTGCCTGCATCATGCCAATTCCTCCATCTACCGTAGCACTTCCACCAACAGCTAAAATGATCCTTTTAACTCCGCGATCAAGCGCTGCAAGAATTAATTGGCCGGTGCCATAACTGGTTGTTAATAATGGATCACGTTGTGCTAAAGGAACTTGCATTAATCCACTTGCCGCTGCCATTTCTATCACTGCTGTGTCACCATTATTCAGTAAGCCATAATAAGCTTTCACTGGTGTTCTCAACGGCCCTGTTACGGTCAGCTCAATACGTTCACCTCCTTCAGCGTCAATCAATGCATCAACTGTGCCTTCCCCACCATCGGCCATAGCAAAGCATAAATATTCAGCGGCTGGAAAAACGGCCATGAAACCTGCTTCGATGGCATGTGTCGCCTGCTTAGCCGTTAGACTTTCTTTAAACGAATTTGGGGCAATAATTATTTTCATTGTCGCTACCATTAAAAAATTAAATAACATAATCTTGCTATTAGAGGATCGCCATAACCGAGAGCCATTCCATTTATTTGATAATAAAATAATAACAGCTAAAATTTTGTTAAATTATGCCAAGACAGGAGACAATATGTATCAAACTATTTTAGTCCCGATCGATCTGTCTGAAGACACATTAACGCAAAAAGTTATCCCCCATATTAATGCACTTAGCCAAACTGATAATCCTGATTTCTATTTTATTTCTGCGATTTATGCGCCTTCTTTTTTCATTGCTAGTAAAATTGTCTATTCTAAACAGCCAATTAGCGATGACGATGAAATTGTCCAACAGGCTCTACAAAGCCTACAAAGTATGGCAAAAAAATTTGCTATTCCAGCGGAAAAAATACACTGCTTAATTAAAACCGATCCGCCAAGAGATGCTATTTTAGAAATCGCCGATGAAATTAATGCAGACTTAATTGTTATCGCCTCTCGCCGACCTAATTTTAGAACCCATTTACTCGGTTCAACCGCTACCGCAGTGGTGAATTATGCGAAAATCCCAGTTTTAGTGATTAGATAAACACGATTATGCGGGAATAATCATCCCGCCTGGCTGGCAATATCACTAATTAATTATTATTCTTAATTTAAGACAAACTATCCATTGATATACACCATTAAATAACATGATTAATTTTTGCCAAATTTATTGTTTGCTTGACGTTCAATAAGGTAAAGGTGATATATGAAAGAATATAAAGTTGTTATCATCGTTGGTAGCTTACGTAAAGGTTCATATAATAAAAAACTGGCTAACGAATTAATCAAACTAGCTCATCCACAACTACAATTTTCTTTCGCCGAAATAGCAAAACTGCCACTCTATAACCAAGATGATGATGAGCAGCCAAGTAAAATAGTACAAGATTTTAAACAACAAATAGCTGATGCTGATGGCGTTATTTTTGTTACCGCAGAGTATAATCGATCTATTCCTGGTGTATTAAAAAATGCCCTTGATCAAGGCTCTCGGCCTTATGGAAAAAATGTCTGGGCGCAGAAACCTGCGGGGGTTATCGGAACTTCCCCTGGTGCTATGGGAAGTGCTCTATCACAACAGCATTTAAGAAATGTGCTAACTTTTCTTGATATGCCAACACTAAATCAACCAGAAGCGTTTATCCAATGGAATGAAAATATTATTGATCAGCATGGTAATTTACTGGAAAGGACGAGGATTTTTTTACAAAAATGGCTGGATGCTTATAGCAATTTTCTAACAAAACAACTTAATTAATTAAATTAATATTGTAAATTTAAAGGCTACATAAATTTAATAAATAACCTTTATCGTTCTATTAAAAATGACAAATTATTAACCTGCAATTGATATTAATTACTTAATATAAAATAATCTATAAATTTAATAACTTAAACATCTTATTTGTGTTTTAAATAACTTCGATTCCCCACAATATCGATAAATTTTACTGGTTTATTTTGCTAATTTCTTCGACTAATAAAATATTATCAAAAATCGAAAGGCCATTTTTGTGAGTAATTTAACTTCCTCTCATATAACGACAGATGCAAATTCTGCCGTTGCTTCCGTAGCATATCGACTCAATGAAATTATCGCAATTTATCCTATCACCCCTAGTTCCAGTATGGCCGAGCAAGCAGATATATGGGCAGCTAATCAGAGAAAAAATATTTGGCAAGACACACCCCAAATAATTGAGATGCAATCAGAAGCAGGTGCTATTGCAACAGTGCATGGAGCCCTGCAAACCGGCGCACTGGCGACCTCATTTACCTCATCGCAGGGATTATTATTGATGATCCCAACGCTTTATAAACTGGCTGGCCAATTACTGCCTTTTGTCTTACATGTCGCCGCCCGCACTGTCGCCACCCATGCCTTATCAATTTTTGGCGATCACTCCGATGTGATGGCGGTGCGGCAAACGGGTTGTGCTATGCTGTGTGCTAATAATGTGCAGCAAGCACAGGATTTTGCCGTCATTGCACAAATAGCTGCACTAAATAGTCGATTGCCATTTATCCATTTTTTCGATGGTTTTCGTACCTCACATGAAATCAACAAAATTCAGCCAATCTCCGATGAAATACTGCAAAAACTGATACCTGAGCAAGCAATAACAGAACATCGTCAACGTGCTTTGTCGCCAGAGGCCCCCACTATCCGAGGAACGGCAGCCAACCCAGACACCTATTTTCAAGCTCGTGAAGCTATTAATCCTTGGTATCTTGACGCTTACCAGCATGTTTTAAATGCCATGTTGGCCTTTGGTAATACTACTGGCCGTTACTATCAACCATTTGAATATAATGGCCATCCAGATGCTGAGCGGATTATCGTTTTAATGGGATCAGCGGCCGGACCTTGTGAAGAGGTTATCGATCAACTGCTGACACAAAATGAAAAAGTCGGCATAGTAAAAGTTCATCTTTTTCGCCCTTTTTCTGCCCAGCACTTGCTTAACGAAGTGCCACTATCAGTAAAATCGATTGCCGTTCTTGATCGAACCAAGGAACCAGGATCACAAGCAGAACCGCTTTTCCTAGATATTATGACGGCATTTGCTGAATCATTTAGCCTGGGCCAACGTGATAAGTTACCTAATGTTATTTCTGGTCGCTATGGCTTGTCCTCAAAAGAGTTTGATCCTGACTGTGTGTTCACCATTTTTCATCAACTTAAACTACCAAAACCCAAACCACGTTTTACTATTGGCATTCATGATGATGTTACCGGACTGTCTTTACCGATGATTAAAGCATCACTACCTAATACACACAAATTAGCCGCTTTATTTTATGGATTAGGTAGTGATGGTTCGGTATCGGCTACCAAAAATACGATCAAACTTATTGGCAACCATACTCCTTTATTTCCACAGGGATATTTCGTTTACGACTCTAAAAAAGCAGGCGGGCTGACGGTTTCACATTTACGCATTAACCACCATCCGTTTTATTCCTCATACCTTATTAAGCAGGCTGATTTTATTGGTTGTCATCAATGGCAATTTATTCATAAATACCAGTTGATTGAAAAATTAAAACCCGGCGGTATTTTTTTAATCAATGCTCCTTATAAATCTGATCAAATCTGGCATCATCTGCCGCAAGAAATACAATATCTGCTGCGGCAGAAACAAGCACAATGTTATACCATTAATGCTTATCAAATCGCCCGACAATGCCAATTGGGTGGCCGTATCAATACTATTATGCAAACCGCTTTTTTCTATTTGACACAATTATTGCCAATGCCTGAAGCTTCGCTGCGATTAAAAGAGGCAATTAGCCAAAGTTATGGCAAAAAAGGCGCCAATATCATTGAAAATAATATTAACGCTATTGATCTTACCATTAAGGCAATAGAAAAATTTGATTTACAGGAGATTGATATTACTAGCCTTTGCAGACCCGCTACCGTAGCCCATGATGCCCCTGATTTTGTAAAAAACGTTACCGCAGCAATGATCGCAGATTTAGGTGATATTCTACCCGTGTCAGTATTTCCACCTGATGGCAGATGGCCAACAGGCACAACAAAATGGGAAAAACGCAATATCGCCGAAACAATCCCTATCTGGCAACCTGATCTCTGTACCCAATGTAATTATTGTGTTGCCGCCTGCCCTCATGCTGCTATTCGGGCAAAAATCACTTCTGCCGAAATACTGGAAGCAGCACCGACTAGTTTACCCTCTTTAGCAGTTAAATCTCGGGATATGCGAGGACTCAATTATATATTACAAGTAGCACCGGAGGATTGTACCGGTTGTAATCTCTGTTATGAAGTTTGTCCCGCAAAAGAGCGGCAAAATCCACAAATCCGCGCTATCAATATGCAGCCACGAGTTGAACATCTAGCGACAGAAAAAATAAATTTCAATTTTTTCCTGCAAATTCCTGATATCGCCCCAGATCAACTAGAGCGTATTGATATTCGTACTTCACAATTAATTACACCGTTATTTGAATATTCAGGTGCCTGTGCCGGCTGTGGAGAAACTCCTTATATAAAATTACTAACTCAATTATATGGTGACAGACTACTGATTGCTAACGCTACCGGCTGTTCATCTATTTACGGTGGTAATCTGCCAACAACTCCCTATACCAAGAATAGCGAGGGGCGAGGTCCCGCTTGGGCAAATTCCCTATTTGAAGATAACGCCGAGTTTGGCCTGGGATTTCGTTTAACATTAGAACAGCATAAAAGAAGGGTTTCTCGTCTGCTAAATAGCTTCGCTGAACAATTGCCAATAGCGCTAATTAATCAACTAAAAGATGATTCTTTATCTATTGAGATAAAGCGTGAATTAATTAATCAGTTACAATCATTGCTGGATAATTTCAATACTATTGAAGCTCAACAATTAAGCACCGATGCTCACTATTTGATTGATAAATCAGTATGGATCATTGGTGGTGATGGTTGGGCCTACGATATTGGTTATGGTGGCTTAGATCATGTACTCAATAGTGGCGAAAATATCAATGTTCTGGTGCTAGATACACAATGCTATTCCAACACCGGGGGACAGCAATCAAAAGCGACGCCCATCGGTGCTGTGACTAAGTTTGGTCAAAATGGCAAACAAAAAACCCGTAAAGATCTGGGAATAACCATGATGATGTATGGACATGTATTTGTGGCACAAATCGCTATTGGCGCCCAAATGAATCAGACTGTTAAGGCGATTCAGGAAGCTGCCGCCTATTCAGGACCATCACTCATTATCGCTTATAGCCCTTGTGAAGAACATGGTTATGATCTTGCCTATAGTCATCAACAAACCAAACAACTAACAGCAGCTGGATTTTGGCCATTATATCGTTTTGATCCTCAACGTAGTCAGGCAGGAAAATCAGCGTTAATACTTGATTCAAGAGCACCGAACGCATCGCTTGCGGATATCTTACAAAAAGAGCAGCGCTTTTCTCAATTAACCAGACAACTACCTGAACAAGCGGAAATATTGGCAAAACAAGCAGAGATAGCGGCACAAAAGCGCTACGCTTTACTTGAATTACTTGCCAAACAGGATACTAACTAAGGTAGCATAGGTCGCAATCCTGCTGATTAAAAAACAGCGTTGATCAATAAGGCCGCTTATCAATTTAGCGGCTTTATTAACGTTAACTTATTACCAGTAATTATCGCATTTATCGTTTAGGAATAATTAATACCTGTCCAGGATAAATTTTATTTGGATCTTTCAACATCGGCTTATTTGCTTCAAAAATTTGCTGATAAAGATTAGCATCACCATAAACTTTTTTCGAAATAGCACTCAACGTATCACCCGCTACCACCGTGTAATGCTGAACCTCAATACTACTACCTCCGGTATGGTCTTCAACCTTCTCAACACCAGCAACATTGCCAAGGGCAACCAAAATCTTATTTTTCATGTCAGCAACAATGCCTTCACCGGAAACGGTGACTTTACCATTATCATCAACATTGAGATTGACCTGATCCGCCCCTTTGATCCCTAATGAATCAAGATGTTCTTTCAGTTTTTTTTCTTTATCATCTTTAGTTGCCGAAGCAGGATCCCATAGTTTGTCGCCGGCACTTTTTAAGAAATCAAATAATCCCATATAACCTCCATCATTTAGTTTTGAGGAAAAAATTTAAACCTCAATCTATTAGATAATAAATAAAGCGCTTTAACCTACAAGCCATCTCTCTGACTCTATTTTTATCTAATAGTTTTTATAGTAAATCAATATGTCTATATGTTAATGATTGTAGAATGGTTTGCGCAATTTCGCCAAAGTTAGGCATAAATCATCATTGATAAAGCAATATTGATGGTGGGTCGTACAGGATAACTCGGCCTATGGCCTCGCCCTGCGGGTCGTTGTGCTTCGCATAACGCTGTCTCGCTTCGCTCGGCTCGAACCTACACAGCTTCTCATCCTGTACTCACAGTGCTATATGTTATTTCTGTTTCTTTGGAAAGTAACAAGATATTGTTAGATGGTGGGTCGTACAGGATTCGAACCTGTGACCAATTGATTAAAAGTCAACTGCTCTACCGACTGAGCTAACGACCCTATCTATTAATAGCAAAACACAGCATAAATAATTTAAACAAATAATGCTTTATTTTTTGTATGAATGGTGGGCGATACCAGATTCGAACTGATGACCCCCTCCTTGTAAGGGAGATGCTCTACCAACTGAGCTAATCGCCCAATCATAACTAAATCATCACAACAATTGGTGGGCGATACCAGATTCGAACTGATGACCCCCTCCTTGTAAGGGAGATGCTCTACCAACTGAGCTAATCGCCCGTCGTGATGGAGGTGCATTATAGGGATAGTTCTGCATGAGTCAACGGTTTTTCTAAGGAAAATATCCGTTCGTTGCAAAATTAAGCAAGATGCACCAAATATTATCGACGCTAAATAATATTTATTTAAACTTATTTAGTCTAGCTCCTAACAGCATAAATTAAGCAGTTTTACCATTAAATTAGCAAAATAAAGTATCATTATCGCGCTAACAGCATTGAGGAATTAAGTTGCAGTGATAAAATAACCAACTGTAAATTTATCACTAGACTAGATTCGATATAAAAAAAGATCATTAAGGCAATCCTAATGAATAAAATAAAAACCCGTTTTGCACCAAGTCCAACCGGTTATCTTCACGTCGGCGGTGCTCGTACCGCACTCTATTCATGGCTTTATAGTCGACATAATAACGGAGAGTTTGTCTTACGTATTGAAGATACCGATCTTGAGCGTTCAACACAAGAAGCCATTGACGCCATAATGGATGGAATGAACTGGTTAAGTTTAAATTGGGATGAAGGTCCTTACTATCAAACTAAACGCTTCGATCGTTATCATGCAGTTATCGATCAAATGCTTAGTGCAGGGACAGCTTATCGCTGTTACTGTTCTAAAACACGGTTAGACAATTTACGTGAAGAACAGATGGCTAGAGGCGAAAAACCACGTTACGATGGCTGTTGCCGCTCGCATGCTCATAACCATACACCGAATGAACCTCACGTAGTGCGCTTTCGCAACCCCCAGCAAGGCTCTGTTATTTTTGAAGACCAAATCCGTGGCCCAATTGAATTTAGCAATCTTGAGCTAGATGATCTCATTATACGCCGCACCGATGGTTCTCCTACCTATAATTTCTGTGTTGTTATTGATGACTGGGATATGAAAATCACCCATGTAATCCGTGGTGAAGATCATATTAATAATACCCCACGGCAAATTAACATATTAACCGCTCTCGGTGCGCCAATACCTGTATATGCGCATGTTTCAATGATCTTGGGTGATGATGGTAAAAAATTATCTAAGCGTCATGGCGCAGTTAGTGTCATGCAATACCGAGATGACGGTTATCTACCAGAAGCCTTATTAAACTATTTGGTTCGTCTCGGGTGGTCCCATGGTGATCAAGAAATTTTTAACCGCGAGGAAATGATCAGTTATTTTTCCTTAGATGCAATTAATAAATCCGCCAGTGCCTTTAATACTGACAAATTATTATGGCTGAATCATCATTATATCAATTCATTACCGGCAGAATATGTTGCTACTCACTTAGCATGGCACATTGAACAGCAAGGTATTGATACCCAAATTGGACCAAGCTTAGCAGATTTAGTTAAGCTTCTCGGTGAACGTTGTAAGACCTTAAAAGAAATAGCCAGTTCATGTCGCTATTTCTATCAGGATTTTGCTACATTCGACGGCGACGCCGCTAAAAAACATTTACGCCCGATAGCGCGTTTACCATTAGAAACCGTACGGACAAAATTGGCGGCTATTAGCAACTGGACATATGAAAATGTTCATCATGCAATCGAAGCAACGGCTACAGAACTGGAAATTGGGATGGGTAAAGTGGGGATGCCTCTGCGGGTCGCTGTGACAGGAGCAGGTCAATCACCGAGTGTTGATGCCACTGTACATGCCATTGGCCAAAATCGTTCATTAAAACGCATTGATAACGCTTTGGTTTATATTAATGAGCGTGAAAATAGGGTTAGCGAATAAAATTAACTTAGCATAACGGCACATTTCACTGTGCCTTTTTTCTTCACACTAAGCTGTATGAGCATTTTTTCAACGGTTAAACACTATTTTCCTATTAATCGATTGACAGCCTTATTCAGCTTGCATATTATGCGCCCGTCCAATCGACTTTGTGTAGGGGCTATAGCTCAGCTGGGAGAGCGCTTGCATGGCATGCAAGAGGTCAGCGGTTCGATCCCGCTTAGCTCCACCAAATTTAAATTCCAGCCAATTTAGATTTAATCAATATTAAACCCCATTACTTACTATGAATGCTTTAGGGGCTTAACTAAGTTGTCTAGCCCTTCCACTTTGACTGTTAACGTCATTTCCATTAAATAACCTAGTCTTCCTTGAGGAAATTCACCTTTACGTGCAAACCAAAGTAAATATTCTTCGGGTAAATCAATCAAAACCCGTCCTTTGTATTTACCGAATGGCATAACGGTATTAGCAATATCGATCAGATCCTGTTTCTGCATGCAGAATTCCACTATATTATTGGTTAATAGAACCAAACACGGCATTCGTTAATCAAGAATGCCGCTTTGTAAACATACTGTCAAATTATCACAAAACTAATCCCGTTATTGCTGCCGATAAGAAACTGACTAGCGTGGAACCATATAATAATTTTAAACCAAAGCTAGAAACAACATTTCCCTGCTTTTCATTGAGCCCTTTTATTGCTCCTGCAACAATGCCTATTGATGAAAAGTTAGCAAAAGAAACTAAAAAGACCGACAAAATACCTACTGAACGAGGGGATAATTCAGCGGCAACTTGTTTCAAATATCCCATAGCGACAAATTCGTTAGATACTAATTTGGTGGCCATAATACTACCTACTTTAAGTGCATCTTCAGCAGGTATACCCAAGATCCATGCTAATGGATAAAACACATAGCCTAAACAATCCTGAAAGCTTATTCCTATCACTGCACTGAAAATGGCGTTAATTCCAGCAATAATCGCAATAAATCCTATCAACATTGCCGCTACAATCAAAGCAACTTTAAAACCAGCCAGAATATATTCGCCTAACATTTCAAAAAAACTTTGTCCATCATGAAGATGACTGACTTGAATATCTTCTTCTTCGTCAACCGAATAGGGATTAATTAATGATAGAATAATGAATGTACTAAACATATTCAGGATCAGCGCCGCAACGACATACTTAGGATCAAGCATTCCCATATAGGCGCCTACAATCGCCATAGAAACCGTCGACATGGCTGTTGCTGCCATCGTATACATCCGACGTGGTGACATTCGACTCAATATATCTTTATATGCAATAAAGTTTTCTGACTGACCAAGGATTAATGAACTGACCGCATTAAAAGATTCCAGTTTTCCCATACCATTAACTTTAGCCAGTAATGTTCCTATTATTTTAATAATAAAAGGTAGCACTTTGATATGTTGCAGGATGCCAATTAAAGCTGAAACAAAAATAATTGGACATAATACTCGCAAAAAGAAGGTAGCGAGATTTGCGTCCATCATTCCACCAAATACAAAATCAGTTCCTGCTGCGGCATAAACCAATAAATAGTCAAAAAATTTAGCAAATCCAGCCACAAATCCCTGACCAATATCTGAATTGAGGAAGAACCAGGCTAATATTAACTCAATAACTAATAGTTGAAAAACATAGCGAATGCGAATACTAGCACGATCGCTACTGGTTAAAATCGATAACCCACCAATAAGAATAATGGATAAAAGAAAGTGAAAAACGGCAGACATAAATATTTCCAAGTAGGTTTTTAATTTAACAAATAGTTATATTATTTTATGTAATAGAAAATAATCGGGCGTGATTTTAATCACTAAAAACCGTATTAAGTGGGTAATTTAGTGATTTAACTTGCTGATAGCTAATTGATGATGAATAAAACGATTACGAAATCAAAGCAGTCAACATCCTGCGAATTACTACCTCGAAAAGCCATAAAAGATTAATGTTCTTGTAGTAACTCCATTAATTCATCCTCATTAATAATTTTTATTCCTAACTCATTTGCTTTTGCCAATTTAGAACCAGCAGCTTCACCTGCGATCACCAGATCGGTTTTTTTAGAAACACTGGCAGTGACTTTTGCGCCAAGTAATATTAACTTGTCTTTAAGCTCATCACGCGTTAAACGGTTTAATGTACCGGTTAAAACTAGTGTTTTGCCGGTAAATGAACTATTGGTTTTCTTAACTGGTATAGCTGGCCAGCTAATACCAATTTCATTCACTAACTCATTAACAACATCGCGATTATGTAGTTCGTGAAAAAAATTAATAATATGCTTTGCTACTACCTCGCCAACATCGGGTACTGTTTTTAGCGACTCTATATCTGCTGACATGAGTGAAGTTAACGTCGCATAATGTGTCGCCAAATTGCCCGCCGTTGCTTCGCCAACTTCCCGAATACCCAACGCATAAATAAAACGAGCTAATGTAGTTTGTTTGGATTTATCAAGCGCATTAATTAGATTTTGTGCAGATTTTGGCCCCATACGTTCTAATCTGGCTAAAATATCAGGATTTAAACGGTAAAGATCGGCCGCTGTCGTTACATACTCTTTATCAACCAATTGATCAATAATCTTATCACCCATGCCTTCAATATCCATTGCTCGGCGCGAAACAAAGTGCTTCAAGGCACCCTTACGTTGTGCGGCACAAATTAAACCACCAGTACAACGGATCACAGCCTCACCTTCGATACGTTCAATGGCTGAACCACAAACCGGGCAGTGAATAGGAAACCGAATTTCTCTGCTATCAGTAGAACGTCTTTCAGTGAGCACATTAACAATCTGCGGGATCACATCACCCGCTCTGCGAATAACGACGGTATCCCCAATGCGTATACCTAAACGTTCTATCTCATCAGCATTGTGCAATGTTGCATTGCTTACCGTGACCCCTGCAACCTGAACAGGCTCTAATCGGGCAACCGGTGTAATAGCACCGGTACGTCCTACTTGAAATTCAACATCATGCAATAAAGTTATCTGTTCTTGAGCGGGAAATTTAAATGCCGTAGCCCAACGAGGAGCTCGAGCAACAAAACCAAGCTCTTCTTGCAGCGACAACGGATCCACTTTAACAACCACACCATCGATATCAAAACCTAAGCCTAAACGCTCTTGCTCAATTTGATGGTAATAGGCTAAAACTTGTTGGCTATTTTGGCAAAGCGCTACCTTATCACTAACGGGTAAGCCCCATTTTTTAAACTGCATTAGACATTGATATTGGCTAGCCGGCAATTGTCCGCCCGCTAACAAGCCGAAACCATAACAAAAAAAGGCTAATGGCCTTTTGGCAGTAATACGAGGATCAAGCTGACGTAATGAGCCTGCTGCGGCATTACGTGGATTGGCAAAAATTTTACCATCATTACGCCGAGCTTCCTCATTCAGTTTTTCAAAACCGCGATGAGTCATAAAAACTTCACCACGAATTTCAATACGCGCAGGAATATTGTCGCCGGTCAAACGGAGCGGAATTGCTCGAATGGTACGAATATTAGCCGTAATATTTTCGCCTGTTGTACCATCACCACGCGTCGCAGCCTGCACCAGTTCGCCATGTTCATATAACAGGCTAACCGCCAAACCATCTAATTTAAGTTCACAACAAAATGTCAACTGGCTATTATTTTTTAAACGATCATGTACTCGTTTATCAAAGGCTAAATAACTCTCTTCATCAAAAACGTTATCTAATGACAGCATCGGTATTTCATGGCGTACCTGCTCAAAAGCCGTTAATGGCGCAGCACCAACCCGTTGTGTTGGCGAATCAGCAGTAATCCACTCTGGATGCTCAGCCTCCAATTTTTTCAATTCCTGCATCATCCGATCATATTCTGCATCAGGTATTTCAGGCGTATCTAATACATGATAAAGATATTCATGATGCCGTAATTGCTGTTTAAGCCGAGCAAGATAATTTTGTTGTTCTTTCATTATTCACCATACAACTAAAGACAAAACCCCCGCTATCACGGGGGTCGATTACTAATCATCTAATATTTAAGTTAATGCTTTTCTAATTCGGCTATGATATTCCTCTATCATTTGGGGTGTCAGCATTTTGCGATCCTCATCAAGCACGACACCACCAACATCAGCCGCAATACGTTGTGCTGCTTGCAACATCAATTTGAAGTTTTGTGCTGAGTCACCATATGAAGGTACCATCATAAATATAGATATACCCGGAGTGGTGAAATCAGACATGGCCTCTGGCTCAAAAGAACCGGGTTTCACCATATTGGCTAAGCTAAATAAAATCTGCCCAGAACCAGAAGGATCAACATGACGATGAAAGATCTGCCTTTCACCAAACTGAAAACCCGATTGAAAAATACTTTGTAACAACAGATCACCGCCTAAAACTTGACCTTGCAGTGCCGCAACATGTAAAACAACAACAATATCCTTTTTATCAGCTTCATCAGCTAAGCTACTTTGTTGTTTTTCACCATCAGGATGTTCAACTCCACCAACAGCCTGTTGGCTGCTTTCTGCTGTGTTTGCTACGAAAGCGTCTTCCCTTTCTTCACTATTAATTGAATTTAGCGCAGGCTCAGAAATCTCAAGTTCAAGCTGTTTAGTCTGAACGCTCTTTTCTTGCTTAGCACGAGATCCAATTTCTACTTCAGTATCAGCTAGATGTGGATCATCGTTAGGTGTTTTCACTACCTTAGATGATTCAGATTTTCGGGAAGCAAATTGTTCATTTGCCTTCTGACTAGTCAATTTAGATGCTGATTGTTGTGCCTCCATCATTTTATCGCCAAGGGATGGATCGCCTGCACTCTCAGGTGTATCCTGACTATGTTGTTTACGGCGCTTCATAGGGCGATCTTTAAATAGCTTCGAACGCTCTTTACGACTTGTCCAAAAGCCATGTAACAGTAAAGCTATTATAGCTATCGCACCAACGACCACTAATATTAGACGCAAATCCTGCATCGCTCTATCTCTGTTGTTTGAAAAATAATCGCCACCATGGCGGTATCATTATATTAAGAGTATTTGCCAATAACGTTAAGTGCAACCCTCTACATAATTTTCTTACAAAAAGTTAGATATTTATTCTTTTTTCGCTGTTTTTTTAGCCAACAAAAGACTAGCCAGCTAAAAATCCTATCTATATGATACAAGATCAAACATAAAGGAGATAATATGAAGTATGATTAATTCAATAAAATCACTAAAAACTGCGAATGGTTTCTATTATTTTGCTCAGGGATGGCAGCTAGTTACTCGTCCAGGTATAAGACGTTTTGTTATCTTACCCTTATTAGCAAATATTATTTTACTCGGTAGTGCCTTTTGGTGGCTTTATAGCAAATTAGGCGATTGGATCCAAACATTACTTTCTTATGTTCCCAGTTGGATGCAGTGGTTAAGTTATCTAATATGGCCTATTGCGGTGATCTCTATTTTACTTATATTTGGCTACTTCTTTAGTACTATCGCCAATTTTATTGCTTCTCCTTTTAATGGCTGGTTAGCTGAAAAATTGGAAGCCGAATTAACAGGAACTCCCGCGCCCGATACCAGTTTTGCGGTACTTATTGCCGACATACCGCGGATCTTAGCGCGGGAAGTAACAAAATTATGTTACTACCTTATTCGTGTTATTCCGTTGCTGATCCTGTTTTTCATTCCCGGTATTGCTCAGACAATCGCACCAATTTTATGGTTTTTATTTGGTGCTTGGATGATGGCAATTCAATATTGTGATTATCCTTTTGATAACCATAAAGTAAAATTTGATCAAATGAAGTTGGCACTTGCCAATAATCGAACAACCAGTATCCAGTTTGGTGCAATAGTCAATTTGCTGACAATGATCCCTATTATCAATTTGGTTATCATGCCCGTCGCAATCTGCGGTGCAACAGCAATGTGGGTTGATCTCTACCGTCTGAAACATAACCGTCATTAACTCAAACGCTGAAGTTAGCTAAAATTTCTTACCCTAACTTCAGCTATCTCAGATAGTAATAATAATCAAAATAAATGATTGTGGCATATTTGATGTTAGTATCCGCAGTCAACATAAAAATTAAGCTTAATTTACTAAAAAATAGTTATTAGTTACCACCAAATATCCCGTTATATCAGTTAGTAAAAATTAATCAAAGCGACGATAAACACCTGAGTGATATAACGGTAGGATAAATTTTTATTTCCAAAATAATTCGCTTAGCGTATGGTGATTAGTACTATATTTGAGCATGTTTATAGCTTCTGAAAAATAGTAAGGACGATCGATGAGCAACATCTTTGAAGATAACTCGCTAACTATTGGTCATACTCCATTAGTTCGTTTGAAACACTTTGGTAACGGAAATTTGTTAGCAAAAATCGAATCACGTAACCCAAGTTTTAGCGTAAAATGCCGCATTGGGGCCAATATGATTTGGGACGCAGAAAAAAAAGGTCTGTTAACCCCTAAACTAGACAAATTGACAACCAATAAAACTTTAATCGAGCCGACCAGTGGCAATACCGGAATTGCCCTGGCTTACGTTGCCGCTGCGCGTGGATATAAGCTTACCTTGACCATGCCTGAAACTATGAGCCTTGAGCGGCGTAAATTATTAAAAGCACTTGGCGCTAATTTAGTCCTAACTGAAGGTGCTAAGGGCATGAAGGGCGCCATTGAAAAAGCCATCGAAATTGTTGCAACTGCTCCAGATCGTTATCTTCTTTTGCAACAATTTAATAATCCAGCCAATCCTGAAATTCACCAAAAAACAACTGGACCTGAAATTTGGCAAGATACTGATGGTGAGATAGCCGCTGTCGTGGCTGGAGTTGGTACCGGTGGTACAATTACTGGCATCGGCCGTTATCTAAAAAAGAAAGCAGGTGGTGAAGCCATTAAAATGATTGCTGTCGAGCCAGCCGCATCGCCAGTAATAAGCCAGACATTAGCTGGCCTAGAAATAAAACCTGGTCCACATAAAATCCAAGGCATAGGTGCTGGTTTTATCCCTGATAACCTGGATCTTGCTCTTATTGATGATGTGTTTGCTATTAGCGATGACGAAGCGATACAAACCGCTCGGCTAATTATGCAAAAAGAAGGTATTTTAGCCGGTATATCATCAGGCGCTGCAGTTGCCGCAGCGGTAAAATTAACGGCAAAACCGGCATTTCAAAATAAGAATATTGTGATTATTTTACCTTCTTCCGGTGAACGCTATTTGAGTACAGATTTATTTTCTGCTGCCAATGCAAGCTAATGACTATTTTTGCGCACAATTAGCTAAAAAAGCACTTTAAAAGTGCTTTTTTTGTGTCGTAGATCAAAGTTTAGTGTGTATTAAGATGATTTCTTGAAACGAGTTTAGTATTTAAGTCATTAATTATTTCGACAATCGAAATTAATCAAAAAATAAGCAGTGAAAATTTACAAATAGGGCATAAACTAGGCAAATTAGCATGTCTGGCTCTATAATGTCGATATACATAAAATTTATGTTTGATAATGGAAAAAAAACGTTTTTCTTTTATTATCACTGAAAAGTAATACGCAAATCCAGATTATTTCAGCTAAAATATTTTGGATTTACTAATAAAAAATATTAAGTTTGTTGAGGGAAAAAATATGTTCCAACAAGAAGTCACCATCACAGCACCTAATGGTCTTCACACTCGCCCGGCGGCTCAGTTTGTCAAAGAGGCAAAAAGTTTTTCTTCTGAAATTACACTTTCCTATAACGGCAAATCTGCGAGCGCTAAAAGTTTATTTAAACTACAAACACTCGGCCTGACTCAAGGAACTGTTGTCACTATTTCTGCTGAAGGTGAAGATGAGCAGAAAGCAGTAGAACATCTAGTTAAACTAATGGCCGAATTGGAGTAATGACATACGGGCAATATAACATTTATTTTCTATTTTTTATCCCTTGATATCTTTATCTGGGGATATCTATTTAACCATAAGTATCAGAGCCAGTCCTATGAGCTAGCTATTTTTCGCCCATTGGTAGTAAGGTAACATTTATGATTTCAGGAATTTCAGTATCACCAGGTATCGCCTTCGGCAAGGCATTAATTCTTAAAGAAGCGCCAATTGTTGTCAATCAAAAGAAAATTTCTGACGACCAAATTGACAGTGAAATTAACCGTTTTATTGCTGGACGCGAAAAAGCAATAGCACAATTAAAAACGATAAAAAAAACCGCAGAAAAAAATCTTGGTGAAGAAAAAGCGGAAATATTTGAAGGTCATATAATGCTGCTTGAAGATGAAGAACTTGAGCAGGAAATTTTTTCTTTCATCAAAAAAGAGCACAAAACTGCGGATGCTGCAGCCCAAAAAGTGATTGAAGAACAAGCCACAGCATTAGAAGAATTAAATGACGAATACCTCAAGGAACGTGCCGCTGACGTCAGAGATATTGGTAAACGCCTGCTAAAAAATATTTTAGGGTTGCCTATTGTTGATCTTGGTTCAATTACAGAAGAAGTCATTTTGGTTGCGGCGGATCTTACCCCGTCTGAAACCGCACAATTAAACTTGAAGAAAGTGCTTGGCTTTATTACTGATATAGGCGGACGCACTTCTCATACTTCAATTATGGCCAGATCGCTGGAAATTCCGGCTATTGTTGGCACAAGCAATGCAACGAAGAACATCCAACCAAACGATTATCTTGTTTTAGATGCTCTCAATAATCATATTTATCAAAATCCATCTGATAGTGAGATTGACAAGCTTAAACAAATTAAAGATGAGTATTTACGTGAAAAAAGTGAGCTCGCAAAATTGAAAGATTTGCCCGCAATAACTTTAGATGGTCATCAAGTTGAAGTTTGCGCAAATATTGGTACTGTACGTGATGTAGAAGGTGCTGAGCGTAATGGTGCTGAAGGTGTGGGTCTGTACCGTACTGAATTTCTGTTTATGGATCGCAATAATTTACCTAGCGAAGAAGAACAATTTCAAGCTTATAAAGCGGTTGCAGAAGCTATGGGGCAACAGGCTATTATTATTCGTACCATGGATATTGGTGGGGATAAAGATCTTCCCTATATGAACCTACCGAAAGAAGAAAATCCTTTTCTTGGTTGGCGAGCAATTCGTATTTCCCTTGATCGCAAAGAAATCCTGCACGCTCAATTACGTGCTATTTTAAGAGCCTCTGCCTTCGGCCATCTACGTATTATGTTTCCCATGGTCATTTCTGTGGAAGAAATTCGCACCTTAAAAGAAGAGCTAGCTATACTTAAACAGCAATTAACCGAGGAAAAGCACGCTTTCGATCAGTCGATTGAAGTTGGGATTATGATTGAAACACCAGCAGCTGCAGTTATTGCGCATCATTTAGCAAAAGAAGTCGATTTTTTTAGCATCGGAACCAATGATCTAACACAGTATACCTTAGCGGTTGATCGCGGAAATGATCTGATTTCTCACCTTTATAATCCAATGTCTCCTTCAGTGTTAAAACTTATTAAACAAGTTATTGATGCTTCTCATGCAGAAGGGAAATGGACAGGTATGTGTGGTGAGCTTGCTGGTGATGAACGTGCTACACTATTATTACTTGGTATGGGATTAGATGAATTTAGTATGAGTGCAATCTCAATTCCAACTATTAAAAAAATTATCCGAAATGCAAATTTCAAAGATGCAGAAACATTAGCAGAACAAGCTCTTAATCAACCGACAGCGAAGGAATTGATGGATTTGGTTGAAACATTTATTAAAGAAAAAACACTTTGCTAAAATCATCAACCAACTCTTGACCCCATAAGAAAACAATTAATTAGGAGAAGATCCATGGGTCTGTTTGACAAACTCAAATCACTGGTTTCAGATGATAAAAATAGCACTGGTAATATTGATATTATTGCGCCAATTTCAGGTGAAATTGTTAATATAGAAGATGTTCCAGATGTTGTTTTTGCCGAGAAAATTGTTGGTGATGGCATTGCTATCAAGCCTACTGGTAACAAAATTGTTGCTCCAGTTGATGGAACTATTGGTAAAATATTTGAAACGAACCATGCATTTTCTATCGAATCAGATAATGGTATTGAGTTATTTGTCCATTGCGGTATTGATACAGTTGAATTAAAGGGTGAAGGATTCACCCGCATAGCAGAAGAAGGACAAAAGGTACAAAAAGGAGATTTAGTGCTTGAACTTGATCTTCCTCTATTAGAAGAAAGAGCAAAATCGACATTAACACCTGTGGTCATTTCTAATATGGATGAAATAAAAGAGCTAACTAAACTTAGTGGCTCTGTTGTTGTAGGTGAAACCGTTATTATGCAGATCAAAAAATAAACTACCATTCTTCCCTTCATTAATTATTAATGAAGGGAACTTCTTCGCTATTTCGCTATTTAATAACAATGATTGTTTACTATAAACAACTATTTATCTTTGATATTATTTAATTCAATTAAATAATCCGGTGGAAAGATAACGATCCCCTCTGTCACAAATAATAGTCACAATAACTGCCCCAGGGTTCTGTTTAGCAACGCGTAATGCCCCTGCCACAGCGCCTCCTGAACTAACACCACAAAAGATACCTTCATCTATTGCTAGGCTCTTCATCATTTGTTCTGCTTCTATCTGAGTGATATCCAATATTCTATCAACTTGTGCAGATCTGAATATACTTGGAATATAATCTTGAGACCAGCGCCGAACCCCTGGAATATAGCTATTTTCTGCTGGTTGCAAACCAATAATTTCTATTTTATTTGATTTAGATTTTAAATATTGGCTGACACCGGTAATTGTCCCAGTTGTCCCCATACTTGAGACAAAATGCGTGATCCGCCCTGCTGTCTGACGCCAAATTTCAGGGCCTGTCGTCATAAAATGGGCTAATGGATTATCAAAATTATTAAATTGATCAAGCACTTTACCTTCATTTCGAGATTGCATCTCTAATGCACGATCACGTGCCCCTTCCATCCCTTCCGCTTCACTAACCAAAACTATTTCAGCACCATAAGCTCGCATCACTGACTGACGTTCAACACTCATATTTTCCGGCATTAATAATTTTAGTTTATATCCCTTTATGGTGGCTATCATTGCCAATGCGATCCCTGTATTACCACTAGTTGCTTCAATTAAGGTATCACCAGGTGTAATTTGACCTCGTTTTTCTGCTTGCTGGATCATAAAAAGGGCTGCTCTATCTTTGACTGAACCGGCAGGATTATTACTCTCTAGTTTTACCCAAATTTCAGCATCCCTATTTTTAGTCAATCTTTTTAGCTTAACTAGTGGCGTATTACCAATAAATTTTTCCAAATAATCCACATTATTTACCTAATTATTTTTATTATAAAGAATAAAACAACGCTAATAGCAACATAAACAACAAAAATAGCTGATAATCCTTGCAACAAAGTTATAATATGCAACTTTGATTAAAGGATTTAAACAATTCAATTTTTATGTCATACCTTGATATAATTTATTACTAAATTAAATCATTATTGTGCAGACCAAATAATACCACTTACTTTCCAATTAGCTAAAACATCATTTGATGGCACTAGATTTTTGGGACCACTCCATTTGCCAGTAAAACGATAAGTAACATGCCTAGATTGAGGAGAAACACAATTGATAGTTAACATATTGGTTTGCTTTGAATCAGGGTAACAACTACCTTGCACTGCGTTTTGATAGATTTGCGAGAATAGTGTTCCTATTTTTGTATCCCATACTGTTTTAATATCTTCATCCACGATTTCGATTCGCTTAACTTCCCCATTCTCAACACCATAAATAACTATCTTTTCTTGAAAATTATTTATACCTTGGAAAAGAGACATTAATTGCCCCTGCTCAATTTGCATTCCAGAGCGAAAATGGTATCGGTTATTTAACGCTGCTGCAATAATCTGCTCTTCCATCGGGGTCATTTTATTAATTTGACCAACTCCGGTAGAGGAAATTTTAACTGAACTGGCAAACCAATTCATTGGATATAAACTTGACCATGAAATACTGCTACATCCGGTTAGTGATAATAGACTTGTTGCAAATGACACTTTTAACCAAAATAATCGGCTGTTGCCAAAAAGTTGTGGCATAAAAAACCCCTTAAAATTAATTTACAATATAATAAAAAAAGTAAAAATATTAATAATTTTATTTAAAATTTGTTTATAATGTGTGAAATTAGCAGCGTGATAGAATACAAGTTAATAATCTACAAAAAAGTAAGTAAAACAAGTTTTTTCCAAATAAAGATGAAATTAACTTTTATTAATCTGACAGTTTAAAAATAACCCACTAATACCGATAAAAAATTTTCACAAAAAATAAATTAATAAAATTTTATATCAAAAAAGATAAATATTGCTATCATCAAATTAATTGCATTAATCACTCAAACGCTTGATCATCAATTAATCGTTTAGTGTATAAAATATTTTCCTGTTGTAACTCTTCGTAAGCCATTTTCTCACACATACAGATGGTAGCGTCATTCTCTTCAGGTACTAAAAACATAATTTGTGGGCAACCTTTAGCAATTAATTTTTTTTCTAAACGACTAATTAATGCATTGGCAATCCCTCTACCACGGTATTCAGGGTGCACCGCTAAATAATAAGCAGATCCTTGATAACCATCGTATCCTCCCATGATGGTACCAACAACTTCACCTGCCATTTCAGCAACTAAAAAAAGATCTGCCCCCGATAACATTTTACGCTCGATATCTGCTTCAGGATCTCTATCTGTTTGAATTAGCTGACAAAGCCCCCATAATGTGATAATTTCTTCAAAATCATCTTGTTGAAAGGTTCTTATTTCCATATTTTTTTACCTACTTAGTGAAGAATAAAGATTGGCATTCTTATTATCTAAACAAGAATGATGGTAGCAAAATAAAATGAATAAGATAGCGCCGAAAATGTTGATTTTATACTCCATAAATCATTATTTCACTTTTAAATAATTTAATTTATTTACAATAAAATCATATGGTTATTACGTAAATTTATTATTCTGTTTATTTAACACCGCTCTACTTGGCTTTTCAATAGCAAATAATTAAAATTTACTAAAATAATAATACCAACACTAAATAATATCAGAATTTTATTGGCTAAAATTCATTTTATATTAAATCCATTCCATTCTGACAATAAGAGAATAGATAAATACTTCTGCTTTTTAGCCGAAATTGGGTTGTGGTTAACTTTACTAACCGACAATTATAGTATTAACCATAGACTTAAACTGCCAACAACGACAGTTTTTGAATAGACTATAATTAGCTTACTTGATTCACTGATACATGCATAACTCTACTATTAATATTTATAGGCAGTCATGCTTAATATTTTGCTATCGTTATTGCAATACTAAAAGATCCAATCAATAACAAAATGTATTCAGACCGTATTGAGTGTATAATTAACCGCTAATCTACTACTCTAATAATAATCAAAAGCAATGTTATGAATATACCTGATATTAATGCAGTGAAGGCATTTCTTCTCACTTTGCAAGATAAGCTCTGTCAGCAATTTGAACATATCGATAACACCGCAAAATTTGCCGAACATAACTGGCAACATAAACAAAAAGGTGGCGGTCGTAGCCGTATATTAAAAAACGGGACGATTTTTGAGCAAGTAGGAGTCAATTTTTCCCATATAAGTGGTGAGCATTTACCTGCTTCTGCCACAGAAAATCGTCCACTACTGGTAGGTCGTCGCTATCAAGCAATGGGAGTTTCTTTAGTTACTCATCCACTCAATCCTTATATTCCAACAGCCCATGCTAATGTCCGTTTTTTCATTGCAGAAAAACCAGGTGAACCATCAGTATGGTGGTTTGGTGGTGGATTTGATTTAACTCCCTATTATGGCTTTGAAGAAGATATTATACACTGGCACAAGATTGCGCAGTCTCTATGTTTACCTTATGGAAAAGAAATTTATCCCAACTATAAAAAATGGTGTGATCGCTATTTTTTTATCAAACATCGCAATGAGCCACGCGGGGTTGGCGGCCTTTTCTTTGACGATTTAAACCAACCCGATTTTACTACCTGCTTTCACTTTACTCAGGATATTGGCAATGGTTTTCTTAAGGCATATTTACCTATTGTTGAAAAAAGAAAACAAACAGCTTGGAGTGAACGCGAGCGCCAATTTCAATTATACCGCCGAGGACGTTATGCAGAATTTAATCTGGTATGCGATCGTGGAACCCTGTTCGGGCTGCAGACTGGCGGTAGAACAGAATCAATTTTAATGTCCTTACCACCACTAGCACGCTGGGAATATAACTATCATCCTGAGTCCAATTCAGATGAAGAAAAACTTTATAATCATTTTTTAATCGAAAAAGAGTGGGTATAAATATTAGCAGCACACTTATTTTTTAAGTGTGCAATTTGTTATTAACGTTTTTTAAGATGGGCAATTAGACGTTTACGCTTACGTAGCTGCGTTGGTGTCAATTTATTTTTCTTGCCGGCATAAGGATTAGCGCCTTCTTTAAATTGAATACGAATCGGTGTCCCCATAACCTGTAATGTGCGACGAAAATAGTTCATTAAATAACGTTTGTAAGAGTCGGGTAATTCAGCAACTTGATTGCCATGGATAACCACAATCGGTGGATTATAACCGCCGGCATGAGCATATTTCATTTTCACTCTGCGACCTCGTATCAGGGGTGGCTGATGTTCTTCTTCTGCCATCTTCATAATACGTGTTAATAAGGCTGTACTTACTCGCCGTGTTGCCGATTCATAAGCTTCATGGATAGACTCAAATAAATTACCAACACCACTACCATGCAACGCTGAAATAAAATGCACTTTAGCGAAATCAATAAAACCTAATCGCAAATCCAGCATATCTTTAACCGATTGACGATCCTCTTGCGACATGCCATCCCACTTATTGACTACAATCACCAGAGAACGCCCTGCATTCAAAATAAAACCTAATAATGATAAGTCTTGATCAGAAATACCCTCTCTAGCATCAATAACCAGTAAAACAACATTAGCATCTTCAATTGATTGCAACGTTTTGATCACCGAAAATTTTTCGACCGTTTCAGTTATTTTTCCGCGCTTACGCACACCCGCTGTATCAATCAGTATATATTCACATCCATCCCGTTCCATCGGAATATAAATGCTATCCCGCGTTGTACCTGGCATATCATAAACAACTACTCGATCTTCGCCCAAAATACGGTTAGTTAAGGTTGATTTACCAACATTTGGCCGACCAACAATCGCTAACTTAATCGGTAGTGAACGCGGATCAAAGGCTTCTTCTTCACTATTATTATCAAGCGCCTCTTTCTCTTCCTGAGCAAGCCAATAAGCTGCATTAGCCTCCTCTGCCGACAATTCAATATCATTGGCTGATTTTTGCGGCGAATAGGGAGAAACCACTTTTTCAATCAGTTGAGTAACACCACGTCCATGAGATGCGGCAATGGGATAAATATCCTTGATCCCAAGTGCATAAAAATCACCTAAAACTGTATCGATATCCAAACCATCAGTTTTATTTGCTACCAGGTAACTATCCTTTTTGCGACTGCGCAAATGTTTCGCAATCTCATAATCTGCCGGCATCAATCCTGAACGCGCATCAACCATAAAAAAAACAATATCAGCTTCTTCAATCGCTAGTAAGGATTGAGAAGCCATATGGGTTTCTATCCCCTCTTCTGAACCATCGATACCACCGGTATCAATAATAATGAATTCCTGTCCTGCAAACTCTGCGGTGCCGTATTTTCGGTCACGGGTTAAACCAGGAAAATCAGCAACCAGCGCATCCCTAGTTCGAGTTAATCGGTTAAATAAGGTAGATTTTCCTACATTTGGACGCCCTACTAGCGCAATGACAGGTATCATTTTTAAGATGCCTCATAAAAATTAAAATCGGTATTCTGATTCCAATCTTCAGAATACTAAAAAATAAAACGGCTGCGTAAATCAGCAGCCGTTAATTCTATCTGGAAAATAAGAAAATGTCAGGCAATTAACGTTCAATCAGATATACAGTTCCATCTTTTGCCTGAATAAGTAATTTATCACTGGCAATAATCGGACGGCTGCGTAAGCCCGAACTATCAACTTTATTTTGTGCCACAAATTGACCATCTTGGGTATCTAACCAATGAAGATAACCTTCACCATCGCCAACTACTAAATAACCATCATAAATAGCCGGTGCGGTCAAATTGCGATGTAATAAAGCATCTTGTGTCCATAAAGTGACACCATCATTTTTACGAATGGCCAGCACACGATCATTTTGATCAACTAAGTAGATAATATCATTGGTGACAATAATATCATTCACCGTGCCTAGATCACGCTTCCAGATAATTTGGCTAGAGCGCATATCCATTGCAACTAAATCACCATTATACGCAATAGCAAAGATAGCGCCTGAATTAGTATCAATAACCGGCGTCATATTAACATCGTGCAAACGATCAATTTCCGTTGCGCCACGGATCTGAGAAATATATTGTTGCCAGGCAATCTGCCCTTGAGCAAGCATTATGGCACTAATACGACCACCATCACTACCAACAATCGCGACGCCATAAGCAGTAGCTGGCGCTGACTTTCCTCTTACTGATAATGTCGAGGTGTCTAAATTAATACTCCATTTACTTTGTCCAGTCTGTGCATCTAACGCTTGTAACACACCGTTACTGGTATGGATCAATACCAAACCGTCACTCACTACTGGCTGCGAAAGTGCTTCTCCGGCAACATCTGTTTCCCATGCCATTTCTCCATCGGCTTTATTCAATGCGATAACTTTGCCAGTTTCTGTCCCTATATAAAGCTTATCTCCTGAAACCGTTAATCCGCTGGAAAGTAAGGCCGGTAAATTAGCCGTGAAAAAACCAACATGTTCTGATAAATCAATTGACCATAGTATCTCACTTGAATCAACATCCATTGCTTTCACCGTTCCTTTACGATCGGCTGCATAAACAACAGAATCATCGTAAGCTGGTGAAAGTTGAGAATAATATTTTCCACTACCATCCCCTATCGAGCGATGCCAGATGATAGAGGGGGTAAATTGATTGTCAACCTCAGGTAAAGGAGACATTACGATAGAATCTTTTTCCGTTGAGCATCCCATTAATAAAGTCATTGCCAACAAACCAACCAAGAGCGTTCTAGCCAATTGCATGTTAATATTCCTCTTAGTTTGGCAAGCTATTAATTTTTATTTTTAATATTGTCTTCATCATTTCAGCTCCAGTTGATTCAATTCCTTTAGAATAAGCTGCACGAGCGCCAGCAACATCACCTTTTTTCAATAATATATCGCCACGAATATCTTCAACAATCGTACTCCATCCTTTATCCTGTACTTGAGTCAAAGTAATCAGTGCTTGATCTGTCTTGTTCAAAGTTAACTGTACGCGTGCCAATCTGACATTGATCAAATCTTTAAGATCATCTAATTTTGCTACTGCTAATGCCTTTAGTAATGCTTTTTCTGCACCAGCAATATCACTCTTTTCCACCGCAATTTTGGCAAGTTCAATATTGGTCAATACACCATAAATATTGTTTGTTTCATTAGCAAATTGTTCGCCAGCAGCCAGTGCTTGTTTTGAACCTGTCTGCAATTGAGATGAAATTTGTTCAAAGGCTTGAGCACTTTCTTGCAAACGATTTGCCTGATGTGATTGCCAATAATTCCAACCAATAATCGCGCCAACTCCGACAGCTAACCCAATTACTAACGCTTTGCCATTGTTAACAAAAAAGCGTTTAATAGCATCTACCTGCTCGTTTTCAGTGGTATAGACTTCCACAGAGTCTCCTTTAACCTAAAAGTTCAACCAAACGTACAGCAACATTCTGCTGAGAAATTTTTTCCTGTTCGCCGGTACGCAAATCTTTTATTGTGACTTCATCCGATTGACACTCATCTTCACCTAAAATTAGGGCAATTTTCGCCTGATGTTTATCTGCGCGAGCTAACTGTTTTTTAAAGTTACCTCCACCATGATGAGTCATTAATTTCAAAGCTGGCACTTTATCGCGAATTTTTTCCGCCAGGACTAATATTGCCTGTTGACTTGCCTCACCACAAGCAACCAAATAAACATCAACTAAGGTACAGTCAGCAACAAAACCTGGATTAAGCTGTTGCACCAATAACACCATGCGCTCCATTCCCATCGCAAAACCTACCGCGGTGGTCGCCCGCCCGCCGAGCTGCTCGACCAGACCATCATAGCGACCGCCGGCGCATACCGTACCCTGCGCACCTAATGCATCAGTAACCCACTCAAATACAGTACGATTATAATAATCTAAACCACGAACTAAACGTTGATTAATTCGATATTGAACGCCTGCTGCATCAAGTAATTTACAAATTCCAGTAAAATGTTGTTTCGAGTCATCATCAAGATAATCAGCAAGTAATGGCGCATCATTAAGCAGTTTTTGCACATCAGGATTTTTTGAATCAAGGATGCGTAACGGATTAGTCAACAGTCGACGTCGGCAATCTTCATCCAATTTATCTTCATACTGTTGCAAAAAAGTGACTAATGCCTGACGATATTTTGCGCGCGCCGCTAATGAACCAATCGAGTTTAATTCCAGTGAAACATGGTTAGCGATCCCCAACTCACGCCACCAACGTGCTGTCATCATGATAAGTTCGGCATCAATATCGGGCCCGGCTAAACCAAAAACTTCTGCACCTAACTGATGGAATTGGCGATAACGCCCTTTCTGTGGCCGCTCATAACGAAACATCGGGCCTAAATACCAGAGACGTTGTTGCTGATTATACAATAAACCATGTTCGATCCCAGCGCGTACACAACCAGCTGTATTCTCTGGACGCAGTGTTAAACTGTCACCATCCCGGTCATCAAAGGTATACATCTCTTTCTCAACTACATCAGTGACCTCACCTATTGCGCGAGAAAATAATGAGGTTTGCTCTACGATGGGAGTTCGAATCTCACTAAAACCATAACTAGCAAGGATTTGTTTTAATTTACTTTCAATTTTTTGCCAGAATTGAATATCGGCAGGAAGACAGTCATTCATACCGCGAATAGATTGAATGTTTTTAGCCACGTTATTTCTCTATTTAAAAATCTACCATAATATGGATTATAAAAGTGAATATTAACAGGGTGCAATCCATAAACAAAATTGGCTCATTACTTTATGAGCCAATATGATTAAATTATTTATCTAATTGTTCAATATCAATCCGCCGATTTTCATCCAACATAACGGCCTTTGCCCGAATTTTAGCTTCCAACTGATCGATCATATCAACATTGTCTAAACGTTCTTTTTGACGAACGCCGTCTTCATAAAATCCGCTCTTTGCTCTTGCCCCTGTGACGCCAAGGGTAGAAACCTCGGCTTCACCAGGACCATTAACAACACAACCAATAATTGAAACGTCCATCGGAGTAATAATATCTTCTAACCGTTCTTCTAATGCATTAACGGTACCAATGACATCAAACTCTTGACGTGAGCAGGTTGGACAAGCAATAAAATTAATACCTCGCGAGCGAATACGCAGAGATTTCAAAATATCAAAACCGACTTTAACTTCTTCAACTGGATCAGCAGCTAATGAAATCCGTAATGTATCACCAATCCCCTCAGACAATAACATTCCCAATCCGATAGCAGATTTCACCGAACCGGCTCGCGCTCCACCCGCTTCGGTAATACCTAAATGTAAAGGTTGATTAATTTTGTCAGCTAGTAAACGATATGCGCCTACAGCCAAAAAAACATCTGAAGCTTTAACGCTAATTTTAAACTGATCAAAATTCAATCTATCTAATATATCCACATGGCGCATAGCCGATTCAACTAACGCTGCTGGCGTGGGTTCCCCATATTTTTCTTGAATATCTTTTTCTAATGAACCACCATTAACGCCGATCCGAATAGGAATATTTTTATCACGTGCACAGTCAACAACCTGACGAATACGTTCTTCATTACCAATATTACCTGGATTGATACGTAAACAATCCACACCATATTCAGCTACTTTTAGTGCAATACGATAATCAAAATGGATATCAGCAATCACAGGAACATTAACTTGTTGCTTAATAAGTTTAAACGCTTCTGCTGCATCCATTGTAGGCACAGAAACACGCACAATATCAACGCCCACTCGTTCTAAAGATTTAATCTGTTTAACTGTCGCTTCAACATCCGTTGTCCGCGTATTTGTCATAGATTGTACTGTGATGGGTGCACCATCACCAACGGGAACATTTCCTACATAAATGCGCGTTGATTTACGCCTTTTTATCGGTGATTGATTATGCATATTACTCTCCTTCAACATCCATGTTTAATAAGTTGCGCTATTTCTATAATTGAAGCCATCGAATTGACGATGGCTTCTTATTTGTTCACAATTTATCATTATTTATAGATGTTGTCTTACAATATTCATTTACAATCCAGGCAATTTAAACTTGGCTGGACGATTAGCTTTAATAAAGCGATTTAGATCAACGGAATTACCTTTGAATAACAGATTAACATTGGCGGGTATACCAATATTAAATTGATAAGGAAGTTCACCATTTAATTCAAGTTTCTGGCCTGCATTTTTAATACCACTAAATAAAATCTTACCTTTAGCATCAAGAACTTCTAACCAGCACTCCCCTTTAAAGTTCATCACAACTCCATCACCAGATTCTATATTAGCAGCATCAGTATCCGCAGAAGCCTCTGCTGTTCTATCTCGTTCTGGATTACTATTATTATTCATACTGCCTGGCAATGGCACTGTTTTTACTTCTGCTGGATTTACTGACTCGATATTAGCATTTATATCACTATTTTTTGGTGTTTCAGAAGTTAATGGCGTTTTAGGCGCCGGTGATACGACATTATTAGCTATCGATGAGGTTACCGGCTGTACATTAGTTTCTGTCGACGATGTATTTAAATTATTTTGTTCAGTCTCTGCTACTTCACCAGGAGTAGAAGAAGCTGGATCTGCTGGCATTTGAGCAGTATTCGAGCGATTCTGTTCAGCCATCGTGGCAATTTCTTGTTTTTGTACTTTATAACCCTGCCACCACCAAATACCTACCATAGCAATACAAATAATGATAATTAGCCAGGTAAATTTCATTAACCAGCCTTCGCGTTTTTTACGGGTTTTTCCTAGAGAATAACTCTGCATAGGAGAAACTACAGCTGCTTTTGCTGGTGTATGTTTATCCAATAATTCAAGAATTTCTTTTTCTGGAATTTTCACTAATTTTGCATAAGAACGAATGTAACCACGCAAGAAAGTAGGATCAACATTATGGGAATTGCTGTCTTCTTCTATCTCACGTACTGTGCACACTTTTAAGCAAAGTCGCTCGGCAACGATTTCTCGGGAAAGACCAAGCGTTTCCCGTGCCTGTAATAAACGTTGGCCAACGGTGATTTCTGTTTTTTCTGTTTTAGGTTTGCTATTCATTCGCGGAAATATTGGTCTTTTTTGAGTTTTAACATCATGAAGGCTTTTAAAAAACTTCATCTATAAGTTAATAAAAAACCTTCATACCGATAATATTTCTTATTTTACTTTTGAAATATTTTGACAATTCAGCCCACTACGTTCTTCCTCTTTCCTCAATTTAATTATCTCCTCAGATATGTTTTCAGAGCATAAAAAGTCTAAATAATAATATCGCATACTTGTATTATTGATTGCTGATGAACGAATTGCCACTTTAAAATATTTTAATGCTAAATCTGGTTGCTTTTGCTGACGCATAATGACCGCCATGCCTAAATTTGCTATCCCATTTTTTGGCTCTGCCAGCATTATCTTCTTAAAATGATAAGATGCTGCTGGATAATTCCCTGCTGATAAATAAGCAATGCCTAGCTGTGTCCGTGTCACAATCGCAATATCAAGGTCTTTATTAATACTAGTACATCCTATTAATAAACCCACTAACAATAGAATATTAATGATAGATATCCTTATCATATCACTCTCGTTTGTTTATATAGCTGGTAATAAAAGGAATTATGATATCTAATTCCCTTTATTTACATAATTAATATTCAGACTGCTTTTACTATAATTGGTTCACCAACAAGCTGTTTTTTCAATGTTCGTTTTGTTCGATCAATAACATCACCCGCTAATTGACCACAGGCCGCATCAATATCATCACCACGTGTTTTACGCACAATAGTAGTATAACCATATTTCATCAATACTTTTGCAAAACGATCAATACGACTATTAGAACTACGGCTGTATGGTGCACCAGGAAATGGGTTCCAAGGAATTAAATTAATTTTGCTAGGCGTATGCTTAAGACATTCAGCGAGCTGATGAGCATGTTCAATACTATCATTCACACCATTTAGCATCACATACTCAACGGTAACACGTCCCTGATTTGCATTAGATTTAGTGAGATAACGCCGAACACTAGCCAGGAAGGTTTCAATATTGTATTTTTTATTAATAGGTACAATCTGGTCACGAATTTCATCAGTCGGAGCATGCAAGGAAATTGCCAAAGCAACATCGATCATATCACCCAATTTATCAAGCGCAGGCACAACACCAGACGTCGATAAAGTCACCCGTCGTTTTGACAATCCAAAGCCAAAATCATCCATCATAATTTCCATTGCTGGAATAACATTGTTTAGATTTAATAGGGGCTCTCCCATTCCCATCATCACAACATTGGTAATTGGCCGCCGGCCACTAGATTTTAAAGAGCCGATGACTTTAGCAGCCCGCCACACCTGGCCTATGATTTCTGCAACGCGTAAGTTACGATTGAAACCTTGTTGAGCGGTTGAACAAAACTTACATTCAAGGGCACAGCCAACTTGAGAAGAGACACAAAGTGTCGCTCGATCATCTTCAGGAATATAGACTGTTTCGACTTGTTGCTCACCTACCGTGATTGCCCATTTGATAGTGCCATCAGCAGAGCGCTGCTCTTGCGCAATTTCAGGCGCCCGAATTTCTGCAACTGCTTTTAATTTAGTCCGCAACACCTTATTGATATCAGTCATCAAATCAAAATCATCATAACAGTGGTGATAAATCCATTTCATTACCTGATCGGCTCGAAATGGTTTTTCACCCATGTCACTAAAAAATTGCCGCATCTGTTTACGATCCATATCTAACAAATTAATTTTTGTTGATTTGGTAACAGGAGAAAAAGAGGGCACACACTGCGCTGTTGTTTTAGATTGAAACATTTTTATTGCCTCGTTATTACACTTTTCGGCGAAAACTGTAGATTTTTAATAATTAACTATATTTATTGGCATTAAATCTTATTTTAATAGCTTTATATGCCATAACCTTGTCAATAAATCACTTAACAAGGCATGGTATTTTACAAACTTTATTAATATTTTGCTAATAATATCCTATTTCTGTTTGTTAACGCGGACAAATTTCGTCATCAGTAAAGAAAAAAGCAATTTCTCGCTCTGCTGACACGACAGAATCTGAACCATGGACTGCATTTTCGGTAAAACTATCAGCATAATCAGCACGTAATGTCCCAGGCAATGCCTTAGCAGGATCCGTTGCGCCCATCAAATCACGATAGCGCTGTATAGCATCGTCACTGGCTAAAACTTGCAACATTATGGGGCCTGAGGTCATAAACTCGACTAATCCAGCAAAAAAAGGCTTACCTTTATGCTCAGCATAAAATCCAGCTGCCTGTTCTTCGCTTAAATGCACCATTTTAGCAGCGATAATTTCGAATCCAGTTTGCTCAAACCGGCCATAAATCGCACCAATAGCATTTTTCTTAACTGCATTTGGCTTAATAATGGAAAACGTGCGTTGTATTGTCATTAGAAATCCTCTTAGCTGTTATTTTTCATCAGGATATTTTTGCCTTGCATCCATTCTGCCCGCCAAGAAAAAGATTTATCATCATTTTATTAAGGCAAAATAGCTAGCTATTATAAATATTGGCAATTCAATTGCCCACTTAACGATAAATTTTGTTAATTTTTTTTATACAATTTTTTTATTTCTTTAGCTTAAATCACATTTTTATAAAACTTAAAACACCAGACATGATCACAAACAATAATCTGCTCAATTCTCTTTAGGATTTAGGCATAAACAAATTTAAAGATAAAAAAAGCGGGGTATAAATAAGGGAATAATGGGTGACATAATTTAACAATTTTTAACAGCAATGGTGCTGCGCAACCAGCCCCCTATTTTACGTTGATAAAACGGCTGCGTATGGCGCACAATAAAATGATCGATACCTGTACTATTCGGTTGCAAAAAATAAAAATCAACTGACTGATTAGCTTCCAGATAATCAAGCGCCATGCTTCCTAACTGTGGAATTAATAGTTGCCCTTCTTTTTCATAGCCAATATTAATTTCTAAAGCAATAAGCATAACCGACGCTTCTACTACAGTATCATCCTCCGCTTGCAGTAAAAAAGCACGGCGTATGATTTTATGCTGTTGGAAAAATTGACATAGCACATTGATTAATTGTTGCGGCATAGTTTCAGGTATGCGCAATTTAATGACACTACCGCCTGGCACTGTAATGGTAGTCATCAGCGCGGTTTGATTGATTTTATCAGCTGCCATTTTAGCTTCTTTCCTAACGAATACTCTTTTGCTAACTAATTATTTACCCGGGAAAATAATATTTCTGGGTAAATAATCATACCAAATAACCGCTATTTTGCTTTTTTTAGCAATAGACTAGCAATCGTCCTGACGCCAATGCCAGTCGCACCTTCCGCCCATAAATTCACAGCAGATTTACGATAAGCCGCCGAACAATCGATATGTAACCACCCTTTATGATAATTTTCAACAAAATGAGATAAGAAAGCAGCAGCGGTGCTGGCGCCCGCAGTATGAGAAGGTGATGCAATATTATTGAGATCAGCAAATCCAGAAGGTAATTGGCGGCGATGAAATTCAGCTAAAGGTAATCGCCAAAAGAGTTCATTCTCCATTTCTGCTGCTGACATCAATTCAGCCACCAATTTGTCATCAAAACTCAATACCGATTGATAATCGTTACCTACCGCGATTTTGGCAGCGCCAGTTAACGTAGCAGCATCAATAATTAATGCTGGTTTTTCTTTGCAAGCATCGATCAATCCATCTGCTAAAACCAGTCTTCCTTCCGCATCGGTATTCATAATTTCAACAGATTTGCCGTTACGGTAGCGAATAATATCACCTAATTTAAAGGCATTACCACTAACCATATTATCGGCAATGCAGAGGAAAAGTTTTACTCGTTGTTTTAAACCTCGGCTTATTGCTAAGGCTAACGCTCCAGTTAGCATAGCTGCTCCACCCATATCGGCTTTCATTGAATTCATTGATGAAGATGGCTTTATGCTATAACCACCAGAATCAAACGTAATTCCCTTTCCTACTAAACAAGCAAATACCGGTGCTTTTAAATTGCCAGTTGGATTATAATCCAGCACTAGTAATGCGGGTGGACGGCTTGAGCCACGTCCTACAGTATAAATTCCACTATATTTCTGTTTGGCTAACTCTTCACCCTGAATGATACGGTAGTTAATATTATCTTTTACTGTTTCACATAATAAATCAGCGCTACGCTGAGCCAGCTGTTCAGGCGATAATTCTTCAGCCGGTGCGTTAATAATATCTCGTACCCAATCAATAATTCGGATGCGATACTGTAGCTCTTTTTTTTCATTTTCAGATAAATTTGGCCATTCAATCGAACGCGCTCCCTTAGGTGCTCTGAAACCTTGCCAAAATGCCCAACTTTTTTCCAAGTCCCAGTCATCACCTGCTAACAGCACATGATGAATGCCTTGACTGTCCAATCTACGACCAGCACTCTGGATAGCACACAGTTTTGCTTGTGGCTTCAGATGAATGACTATCCCTTGTTCACTAGAACTGATTAATGCATTCTTTCCCCAACAAGGCGCCGCTGCTTGATAAGATAGCGAGACTTGCATGATCTGCTTTTCCATTCCCTCTTCCCACCTTAGTTTGTCATATTGTGTTTATGGAATAATTGATAAATATAAGATATTAATCATAAAGGTTATCATGAGTTAATACATTGCACGATGAGTGATAGCAATAAAAAAGCTGGCAATTCCCAGCTTTATATGTAATTGATTGCTTCAATTAGTCATTATTGATACTCATCAAGCCATATTAATAGAATGGCTTCTAGGATCTTTTCATTTGAAGCTTGCGGATTGTCATTAAAATCGTCTAATTGGCAAATCCATTGATGCATATCGGTAAAACGAACCGTTTGCGGATCAATATTAGGATATTTATCATAGAGTGCCTCTGCTATTGCACGGCTATCAGTCCACTTTAAACTCACCTTCCCCTCCTGCAATTAAATATAAGGATCAATGCTCTCTGGCATGATTGATCGTATATCTAGGAATTTCTATTACCAGATCTTCGTTGGTCACAATAGCCTGACAACTTAAGCGGCTTTCAGGCTCTAACCCCCATGCTTTATCTAGCATGTCATCCTCTAGCTCAGAACTTTCTTCCAGTGAATCAAAACCTTCACGAACAATGCAGTGGCATGTGGTACAAGCACAAGATTTTTCACAAGCATGTTCAATATCAATACCACTACGTAAGGCAGCATTAAGAATTGATTCACCTTTCTCGACTTCCACAACCGCCCCTTCAGGGCATAACTCTTTATGCGGTAAAAAAATTATTTTCGGCATTATTATATCTCGTCCACAGAATGACCTGATAATGCCTGACGAATAGAGATATCCATACGTCTGGCAGCAAAATCCTGTGTTTGCTTATCCAGTTGTTTAATTGCATTTTCAATCGCAACAGGGGAGGAGCTTTCCTGTGTGCAGTTAACTAATTTATTTACAGCATTATCAATTGCTGCTTTTTCTTCTTTATTCAATAAATGCGCATCTTGTTTTAATGCAGCCATTAGACTTTCTATTACCCGAGCAGCTTCAACTTTCTGCTCAGCAAGACGACGCTCTACCATATCATCTTGAGCATTAGTGATTGAATCAGTGATCATATTGGCAATTTCTTCATCGGTTAAACCATATGAAGGTTTAACTTGAATCGAAGAATGAACACCGGTTGACTTTTCTACTGCGCTGACACTCAATAATCCATCTGCATCTATTTGAAAAACGACCCGAATATGCGCTCCGCCGGCAGCTAGTGGCGGTATTCCACGTAGAGTAAAACGCGCTAACGAACGACAATCATTAACCATTTCACGTTCTCCTTGGACAATATGAAATGTCATAGCTGTTTGCCCATCTTTGAAGGTAGTAAATTCCTGTGCCTTAGCGATAGGCAGTGTCGTATTGCGTGGGATCACTTTTTCAACCAGGCCCCCCATGGTTTCTAAGCCAAGCGACAAAGGAGTAACATCCAGTAGCAATATTTCACTATCAGGTTTATTACCAACTAAAATATCTGCCTGAATAGCCGCACCAATAGCAACAACTTTATCCGGATCAATTGAAGTTAATGGTGTAAGGCCAAAAAATTCTTCAACCATAGAAACCACCAACGGTACACGCGTCGAACCACCCACCATGACGACCTGCAAAACATCATCGATATCAAGCGCTGCATCTTTCAATGCGCGACGACAGGTTAATAAAGTGCGTTTGATCAATGGCCAAATTAATGTGTTTAGCTGCTCCCTTGACAAAACCCCTCGCCAACCATTGATTTCAATCTCAGTATGGCTACAATTCGTTAATGCTATTTTAGCCTGGCTGGCTATATTTAAAATCTGTCGCTGTAGGCGATGATCTTGGCGATCAATAATACCCGCTTGTTGATATATCCAATCCACCAGCAAATGATCAAAATCATCACCTCCTAATGCCGTGTCTCCGCCTGTTGCTAATACTTCAAATACGCCACGCTGTAACCTAAGAATGGAAATATCAAAAGTACCACCACCCAAATCATAAACAGCAATGATACCCTCTTGTTGTGAATCTAAACCATAGGCAATAGCAGCCGCAGTGGGTTCATTCAATAAACGTAATACCTGTAATCCGGCCAACCGCGCCGCATCTTTAGTTCCTTGACGTTGCGCATCATCAAAATAAGCAGGCACAGTGATCACTACACCTTCTAATCTACCATTCAATGTTTCTTCTGCCCGCTGCACCAACGACTTTAATATCTCAGAAGAAACTTGAATAGGATCAACTTGCCCTATAGCTGTCTGGATCAGCGGTAAGCCATTTTTACTTGCTGTCAATTGGTAGGGTAAATTAGGATAACGTTGCTGGATCTCAGCCAGTGAGCGACCCAATAAACGCTTAGCTGAAATAATGGTATTAGCCGGATCTTGTTCTACTTTTGCTTGTGCTTGCTTACCTACTGTAATAGCCGTTGGTTGATAACTAACTATTGAGGGTAGCAATTCATATCCTGCTAGATCAGGCAGTGTTTCCGCTTTTCCGCTGCGAACCGTTGCAATCAACGAATTTGTGGTACCTAAATCAATACCAGCGGCTAAACGGTGCTGATGTGGCATCGACGACATGCCCGGCTCACTAATTTGTAATAATGCCATAAAATTTACTCTAAAAACGATTGAATAAGCGCTCTTCCAATTGTTCAACTTGTTGCTGCAACTTATCAAGAAAACGAAGTTTCCGAACAGTATCAGCTGCATTTATCCACTGTTCACTATTTAGTTGTTTTTCCATTTCCTGTAAGTAGCTTTTTATTGTTTTAACTAAACTAGAGGAAAACAAGGCTAATGCCTCTTCTGCTTGAACACTGGTTTCGATACACTCCAATTCTTCACGTAGCGCAAGCTGCTCCACCAAAAAAGCCGTATCATGCATAGTATATTGCTCATTATTGATATCAATATCATATAAAGTGAGCATATATTCAGCACGTTTCAAAGGGTGTTTTAAGGCTTGATAAGCAGCATTAATTGTCGCAGCCTGTTGCAGTGCAGATACTTTGTCGCTTTCAGATTGGTTAGCAAAGCGATCAGGATGATACCGGCGCTGTAATTCCTGATAACGGTAAGTTAATTGCTCAAGATCAATAGAATATGAAAATGTCAGATCGAAAAGGGTAAAATAATCCATAAATGCTCTAAGTTGAAAATATTAAATAGACGGTTAAAAAATTTATCACGTCGTCTATTTAGTTTTAGACTTAACAAATAATAAATAAATTCTCATACGTTAAAGCTTTCACCGCAGCCACACTCATTTTTGCTGTTAGGATTGTTAAACTTAAAACCTTCATTAAGACCTTCTTTAACAAAATCCAATTCTGTCCCATTGAGATAAACAATGCTTTTACCATCAACAATAACTTTTACGCCTTTGTCTTCAAATACTGTATCGTCTTCATTAATGATATCAACAAATTCAAGCACATAAGCCATGCCTGAGCAGCCAGAAGTCCTAACGCCTAAACGTAATCCTTCACCTTTTCCTCGGTTATGTAAGAAAGTCAGAATACGCTCTGCAGCATTTTCTGTTAGAGAAATTGACATACAACACCTCTCAATCAAAACCAGTGCAGGCGGACACTATAAACAAAAATAAAATAGCATCACGCCTAAAAGGGATTTTTATATTAATTAATTATTTGCTTTGCCGTTTATTTTTATAGTCTGCAATAGCGGCTTTAATCGCATCTTCTGCCAAAATAGAACAGTGAATTTTAACCGGAGGCAGCTCTAATTCCTCTGCAATAGCCGTATTTTTGATAGTCTCCGCTTCATCCAATGACTTACCTTTCATCCATTCCGTTACCAATGAACTAGAGGCAATGGCCGAACCACAACCATAAGTTTTAAAACGCGCATCTTCGATGATGCCTGCGTCATTAACTTTGATCTGAAGCTTCATGACATCACCGCATGCAGGTGCCCCTACCATCCCACTGCCCACCATTGGATCATCATTATCAAACGAACCTACGTTACGTGGATTTTCATAATGATCAATTACTTTCTCACTATATGCCATATTGTAAACTCCTTAATCCGTCTATTAATGATGAGCCCATTCAATGCTATTAAGATCGACACCCTGCTTATACATCTCCCATAACGGAGAAAGATCACGCAGCCGACCTATCGCATTATGGATTAGCTGGATGGCATAATCGATTTCTTCTTCTGTGGTGAATCGACCAAAGGAGAAACGAATTGAGCTGTGAGCTAACTCATCATTCATTCCCAATGCCCTTAGTACATATGAAGGTTCGAGGCTTGCTGATGTACACGCGGAACCTGATGAGACAGCCAAATCTTTGAGTGCCATCATCAATGATTCACCTTCTACATAGTTAAAACTGACATTCAGAATATGAGGTGCGCCATTTACCAGGAAGCCATTAAGATAAACTTCTTCAATATTCTTAATGCCGTTCCATAAACGTTGGCGTAAGGCATTTAATCTATCAGACTCTACCGCCATTTCTGCTTTAGCAATCCGATAAGCTTCCCCCATTCCTACAATTTGGTGGACAGGTAATGTTCCTGAGCGCATGCCTCGTTCATGACCACCGCCATGTTGTTGGGCTTCAAGTCGAATACGGGGTTTACGACGCACATAAAGTGCACCTATTCCCATTGGTCCATACAGTTTATGTGCTGAGAAAGACATTAAATCAACTTTTAGTTTACTCAAATCAATCGGTAATTTACCGACCGCTTGGGTAGCATCAACATGAAAAAAAATTCCTCTATTGCGGCAAAGTTCGCCAATAGAGGCAATATCTTGAATGATTCCAATCTCATTATTGACATGCATGATAGAAACCAAAATTGTATCATCACGCATAGCCGCTTCAAGTTCATGTAAATCAATAAGACCACTATTTTGTGGTGAAAGGTAAGTCACTTCAAAACCTTCACGCTCAAGTTGACGGCAAGTATCCAAAACCGCTTTATGCTCGGTTTTACTGGTAATGATATGTTTACCTTTTTTCTGATAGAAATTGGCAACCCCTTTCACTGCCAGGTTATCTGATTCAGTCGCTCCTGAAGTAAAAACAATTTCACGCGGATCCGCATTGACTAATTCAGCAATCTGATTTCGCGCAATATCAACAGCTTCTTCAGCCCGCCAGCCAAAACCATGAGAACGCGATGATGGATTACCAAAATTGCCATCCATTGTCATACACTGGATCATTTTTTCAGCAACACGGGGATCAACCGGTGTAGTCGCCGAGTAATCTAAATAAATCGGTAGTTTCATTAACTCACTAGCTCCATAAGACGAAAAACGTCTCAAAATTTTATCACTTTGCAATTATTCTATTTTGTAGAACCGTGCAATTTATGCTCGTATATTAATAATGGGTTCGGATTGATGAGTCGCTCTCATATGGTGTTTATCGTTATCTTGACGACCAGCAACTTCTTGTACTTCTTGATTATTGACCAATTCTTCTAAGCTAATATTACTAAGAAAACCCGTAATACGGTCACTTAAATCACGCCATAGTGCATGGGTCAAACAACGCTCTCCACCTTGACATCCTTCTTTTCTTCCTTGACAACGAGTGGCATCAATAGACTCATCAACAGCAGAAATCACTTGAGCGATAAAAATATTTTTCGCTTCCCGACCTAATAGATATCCGCCGCCAGGGCCACGAACACTGGAAACCAGTTCGTTTTTGCGAAGTCGAGAAAAAAGTTGCTCAAGATAAGAAAGAGAAATGCCTTGACGTTCCGATATATCAGCCAATGGCACAGGCCCTGTCTTTGAATGCAATGCCACATCCAGCATGGCTGTTACTGCATAGCGTCCTTTAGATGTGAGTCTCATAATATATCCCCATAGTTAAATGTGACAAAAATTGTGTCATTCCAGAGTGTTTTAGTCAACTATTTAACCTAGTAATTTACTCAACTATTATTTATGCCATTTTTCAATTGATGTGAGAATGCCACGCAAAATATGGAGTTCCTGCACTTCGGGACGCGCTCGAGTAAATAAACGTCGCAATTTATTCATGATTTGCCCAGGGTGACGCTTTCTGATAAATCCAGATACATTAAGCACTGCTTCAAGATGGTTATAAAATCGTTCTATATCCTCAAATGGTGGATATTGTACCCTATCTTCATTATCTACCGAGGCTTTTTTTTCATTTATTGCTAGGTATGCCATACGAATTTCATAACTGATCAATTGAACAGCCATTGCTAAATTGAGTGAACCATATTCAGGGTTGGTTGGAATATGAAGATGATATTGGCATCTCTGTAGTTCTTCATTTGTTAAACCAACTCGTTCGCGGCCAAAAATGATAGCCACCGGAGAATTTATTGCCTGGCGGACAGTTTTTTCGCCACATTTGCGAGGCGTTACCTGTGGCCATGATAACGTACGATCGCGCACACTCGTTCCAATTACCAAGCTGCATCCAAGCAAAGCTTGATCTAATGTTTTCACGATAGTCGCTTGACCAATAACATCACTGGCGCCAGCTGATAATGCAATAGCCTGTGCATCCGGCAATATGAGTGGATTAACTAAGTACAAATTAGTTAGTCCCATCGTTTTCATCGCACGGGCAGTTGATCCCATATTTCCGGTATGCGAGGTTTCAACCAAAATAATGCGAATATTTTCTAGCATGATTGTCTTTATTTGGTGTTAATAATCAGGCTATTCTACCACAATCATAGTCATGTTGACGAATCTCTGTTATACTGCCGAACTTGCTTAAACCTTGTTCTTTAACATTCCAGTGGAAATAACCCATGCATCCAATGCTAACTATTGCTATACGGGCAGCTCGCCAAGCAGGTAACTTTATTGCTAAAAGCTATGAAAAACCTGACTCTATCGAAATAATGGCAAAAGGCCAAAATGATTTTGTGACCAATATTGATAAAAAAGCAGAACAAATTATTATTGAAGTCATTCAAAAATCTTATCCTACTCATACCATTATTACCGAAGAGAGTGGTCAAATACTTGGTGAAAAAAATGATATTCAGTGGGTTATTGATCCTTTGGATGGCACAACCAATTTCACTAAACGCTTACCCCATTTTGCCGTCTCCATCGCAGTACGTATTAACGGCCGTACAGAAATCGCTGCTATTTATAACCCTATGCTTAATGAGCTATTTACTGCGGTACGTGGGCAAGGTGCACAATTAAACGGTTACCGCCTTCGTCTTAAAAATAATAATGAATTAGACGGGGCAATTATTGCCACGGGTTTTCCTTTCAAAGCGAAACAACATTCAGCTGCATATATTAATATTGTCGCTAAACTATTTAAAAAATGCGCCGATTTTCGCCGCACAGGTTCAGCGGCTTTGGACTTAGCTTATGTTGCTGCTGATCGTGTCGATGGCTTTTTTGAGATTGGCTTAAAACCGTGGGATTTTATGGCTGGAGAACTATTGGTGCGTGAAGCCGGTGGAATTGTAACCGACTTCGTTGGCGGACATAATTATCTCACCTCTGGCAATCTGCTAGCTGGCAGTCCACGGATAGTGAAAAAAATGGTGCTAGAAATGCAGACCGAGTTAAGCGATCCATTGAAATGCTAAACAATGCGCTTAAAAAGCAATAGCCAAAGTTATATTGAGTTAATAATGTCTTGATGGCTTAACTTTGTCATTTACTAATTGGTGAAGGCTGCAAATGGTAAAAATTCACCATGGCTTTAATTAGTTAAATAAACCCGCTAAATATTTTCAATATTTACTCTTGTTATCGGTGCTTTATTGCTTAATTGGATATAAAACCCCTATTCCTTTTCAGGCATTAAGGGGTATTTTAATGATTGGCCAGCTTGTTTAGTTTTAATATAAAAATTTTTATCTGCATAGTTGGTTAATATTTATCTGTTATTCAAATTAAATGAACTACTCTAACTTAATTGTTTAGCTATTCCATCGAATTTAATGATGTTATTTTTTTATTCGGGCGAATAAATAGTGCTGGAATGGCAATCAATACCATTAACCAAAATACCCAGTTATGGTGAAAAGGTAAATGTTCATAAACAAAACCTACCACAATTGTCACTAGCGCTAAACCACCTCCTAGTCCAAATGCCGAATAAAATGCTTGCAGCGGAATAATTTCACCTTCGCTACGTGCACTAATAAAACGCATTGCCGCTAGATGACAAACAGTAAAAGTACCACTATGTAAAAGTTGGCTAACTATCAGTATTGGTAAAGTGGTAAAATAGGCCATTAATCCCCAACGAACAACCGCGCAACTAGCTGATAACAATAATAATCCACTTACCTGCCAATGACGGAAAAGGACATGGCTAAAGGTAAACACAATCACTTCAGCAACAATACTTAAAGACCATAACAGGCCAATAATACCATCGGAATAACCCACTTGTTGCCAATAAATTGAAGAAAAACCATAATAGGCAGCATGAGAAGCTTGTAATAAAGTAATACACAGTAAAAAACGCCAGACTGAGTTATCGGCTAATAATTGCTTCAATGATATAGTTGTATTAGCTATTTGGCGATAAGTGGCTTTAGGCATAACTGTAGGTTGTAATAACATCGTCAACAGCATAATGATTATACTGACAAGTAATGCGTAAATAATTATTTTATGTCCCCCGCTATTCGCTAAATAACCGATCCAAGAAGCGCTAATAATAAATGCAATCGAACCCCAAACCCTTAATTTTCCATAATCAAATGTTAACTGTTTTTGCCAAGTCGCGGCTAACGCATCGGTTAAAGGTATCATCGGTGAAAAGAAGAGATTGAAAGCCAACATGATAAATAATAACCATAACCAATGTGAACTTACGGTAAATCCAACAGCAAAGAGCAGCGTTAAACCAGCAAATAGACGCAAAGTCGTAATTAGGTGATAGGCTCGCTTCACTATCGGTGCGATCATTAAAGAACCAATAAAACGAGCGGTAAGGCCGGCGGCTAGCAAGATACCAATTATATCAGCCTCAAGTCCTTCACCATTTAGCCAAATCGCGATAAAAGGCAAAAAAATGCCATAAGCAAAAAAATAAGTGAAATAATCTAAAGCAAGCCAACGTGTTGATGGAATAATCATTATTTATTCCCATTTGATTATCGATGTAAAAAGCCCGTTTCAGTTAACAACTAAAACGGGCCGAAACGGATGACTAAATTTTAACTTATTTATGCATAAACAGGAAACTGTTGGCAAATCAACAATACTTTTTGTTTTACATTTTGGATCACGCTTTCATCATCAATCTTATCCAAAATATCACATATCCAATTGGCCAATTCAGCCGATTCTTTTTCTTTAAAACCACGACGAGTAATGGCGGGTGAACCAATACGAATACCTGAAGTAATAAATGGGCTCTGAGGATCATTCGGTACACTATTTTTATTGACGGTAATATTAGCGCGACCCAGCGCAGCATCTGCCTCTTTACCTGTGATCCCTTTATCCACTAAATCTAATAAAAATAAATGGTTTTCAGTTCCACCAGAAACAACCTTGTAACCACGTTTGATGAAAACTTCCACCATCGTTTTCGCATTTTTAGCCACTTGCTGTTGATAAGTTTTAAATTCAGGCTCCATCGCTTCTTTTAATGCAACCGCTTTACCAGCAATAACATGCATTAATGGGCCACCCTGAGCACCAGGGAATACGGCAGAATTTAGTTTTTTGTAAAACGCCTCATCACCACCTTTAGCCAAGATCAAACCACCACGAGGGCCAGCCAAAGTCTTATGGGTAGTGGTCGTCACGACATGTGCATGAGGAACAGGGTTAGGATAAACGCCAGCAGCGATCAAGCCAGCGACATGTGCCATATCAACAAATAAGTAAGCACCAATACTATCTGCAATTTGACGCATTTTAGCCCAGTCAACCACGCCTGAATAAGCAGAAAAACCGCCAATGATCATTTTAGGTTTATGTTTTTGTGCCTGAGTGGCTATATCGTCGTAATCAATTTTACCCTCTTCATCGATACCGTAGGGAACGATATTATAAAGCTTACCAGAAAAATTGACGGGTGAGCCATGGGTTAAATGTCCACCATGTGCCAAATTCATACCTAATACCGTATCACCAGGTTGCAATAAAGCCATATAAACAGCGGTATTAGCTTGTGAACCTGAGTGTGGCTGAACATTAGCAAAATCCGCATCAAATAGAGTTTTTGCTCGATCTATAGCGAGTTGTTCAACAATATCAACATATTCACAACCACCATAATAACGTTTACCAGGATATCCTTCGGCGTATTTATTCGTAAGTTGAGAACCTTGAGCCTGCATAACTCTTGGACTGGTATAATTTTCTGAAGCGATTAACTCAATATGCTCTTCCTGACGCTTAACTTCATTTTCCATTGCCTGCCATAGTTCTTGATCATAATCTGCAATATTCATTTCGCGCTTTAACATTTACTTCTCCTGACTCAGCCACATTTTAAATCTTTATTCAACTAAATGAATATCACACAGTGTAAACTCTTTTAGCTCACTGAGATAGCCCAAAAATAAAAAATTACGCAAACGATTGCCACATCCGAATTATCAAATAAAAACATTTCTCAATAGCGATTTTATTGCCAATTAAATATGCTAATTCAATCTCAGTTTTACAATTAATTATTTACTTTTAACATTAAACAATTTAAGTTTCATATGAAATGCAACTTATAAACTCTGGCCAAAACTTAGGAACTTTATATGATAGATACTCAAACTATCGCGACCGTCAAATCAACTATTCCTCTTATTGTCTCCACCGGCCCTAAATTAACCGCTCATTTTTATCAGCGTATGTTTCAACATAACCCTGAATTAAAAGATATTTTCAACATGAGTCATCAAATTAATGGTGAACAAAGAGAAGCTTTATTCAATGCCATTTGCCTCTCCGCCAGCAATATTGATAATGTTTCAGCCTTACTGCCTGCCATTGAAAAAATCGCCCAAAAACATGCCAGTCTGAATATAAAACCTGAACATTATTCGATTGTTGGTCAACATCTATTGCATACCATTGATGAGCTATTTCAGCCTGGAAAAGAAATTATTGATGCCTGGGCTAAAGCTTTTCACGTGCTAGCCGATATCTTTATTAACCGTGAAGAACAGATCTACCAAACAAATGAAGAGCGTATCGGAGGTTGGCGAGGTTTACGTCATTTCAAAGTGGCTAAAAAGATCCCGCGCAGCGAAACGATCACCAGTTTTCAATTTATTCCAGAAGATGGTAATGAAGTAGTCGATTTCCGCCCAGGACAATATTTAACGATTTACCTACAGGATAATGAAAAACTCACTAATCAACAAATTCGGCAATATTCATTAACCAATGCACCTAATGGCAAAAGTTATTGTATCGCTGTAAAACGTGAAGAAAAAGGAAGTGTGTCAAACTATCTTCATAATGAGATAAAAGAAGGTGACATCGTCAAACTGGCACCACCCTGCGGTGATTTTTTTCTCGCCGTTAATGCCGATACACCAGTAACACTAATTTCAGCCGGTGTCGGCTTAACGCCGATGATAAGTATGTTGGAAAAGTTACATCAGCAACAACATAAAGCACCACTGAATTGGCTACACGCGACAGAGCATGGTGGACATCACGCCTTTGCTAATGAAGTAAAAAATAAATTAACCGATTTTACTCATGGCTTCAGTGCCGTTTGGTATAACAATCCACGAGAGCAAGACAGGCCACAAAAACAGTACCAATACCAAGGGTTAATGGAGCTGTAAAAGTAAAAGAGCAGCTTAATCTTAAAAATATGCATTATTACTTCTGTGGCCCAGTCAACTTTATGCAATTTATTGCCAAACAGTTGCTCGCCATGGGTGTAAATACCAGTCACATCCACTATGAGTGTTTTGGACCACATAAAGTTATTGAGGGAAATGAACAATAATAATTAAAACCCTCACTAAAACCAGGGTAAGTGGTAACAGGTGGAACAAAAAGTTACAGATTCCATATCAACTCCTTTGTAACTTTCAACCATCTGTTACCCTTTAAAATCAAATAGCCGCTTCATCCTGCTCGCCAGTTCGAATACGGATCACATGAGCAATATCATAAACAAAAATTTTGCCATCACCAATTTTTCCCGTTTGTGCCGTCTGTATTATCGTTTCAATACAACTGTCAACAATATCGTCCGGAACAACAATTTCAATTTTTACTTTAGGCAAAAAATCAACCATATATTCTGCACCACGATAAAGTTCTGTATGACCTTTTTGACGGCCAAACCCTTTTACTTCCGTCACTGTCATTCCGGTTATGCCGACATCTGCTAAAGCTTCTCTTACATCATCCAACTTGAAAGGTTTGATAATTGCATCAATTTTTTTCATCAAATTATCCTATTATCACCAGTTTTTACGACCAAAAGCCGAAGTAATTGGGTAACGCCTATCCTTATTGAAATTTCGCATTGTAACGCGCGGACCTATCGGTGCCTGACGCCGTTTATATTCATTAATATCAACTAATTTGATCACTTTACGAACTGTTACTTCATCAAATCCAGCCGCAACTAATTCACTGACCGATTTATCCTGTTCAACATAACCTTCCAGGATCGCATCCAATACAGGATAAGGGGGTAAATTATCCTGATCGAGCTGCCCTGGCGCTAGCTCAGCAGAAGGCTGCCGTTCGATCACGCGCTGAGGGATGATTGGTGAAATCGTATTTCGATACTTTGCTAGCTCAAATACTAACATCTTTGGTACATCTTTAAGCACCGCAAACCCGCCGGCCATATCACCATAAAGAGTGGTATAACCAACGGCGGACTCACTTTTGTTACTGGTCGTTAACACTAAACGGCCACGCTTATTCGATATTGCCATCAGAATGATAGCCCGACAGCGAGCCTGCAAATTCTCTTCGGTTGTGTCGGGCGCCATGCCGATAAATAATGGTGACAAACCTGCCATAAATGCATCATACATAGCTTCAATAGATATTATCGCAAATTCAATATCTAACAATGCTGCCTGCTCTTTGGCATCATGGATACTCATTTCAGCGGTATATTTGAAAGGCATCATTACTGCCTGAACTTTATCTTTACCTAAAGCATCTACTGCAATAGCCAAGGTTAAAGCTGAATCAATTCCGCCTGATAATCCCAAAATAACGCCAGAGAATCCATTTTTATTAATATAGTCACGGGTTGCCATGACTAATGCTTCATAAACCTGGGCTATCGGTGATAAAGTTTTTGCTGAATTAGCCACTGGCAGTGGTTCATCATCATTAAATTTACATTGGAGAACTTGCTCAGCAAACTGCGCTAAATAATGCGTTATCTCACCCTTGCCATTGAATACTTTTGAGCCGCCATCAAAGATGAGCTCATCTTGTCCACCAACCTGGTTTAAATAGACAATTGGTAATTGGGTTCTTTGGCAGTGTGATTTTAATAATGTCGAACGAATATGCGGCTTTTCACGATTGTAAGGTGAAGCATTAATGATAATAAGGACATCAGCGCCTTGAGCTTTAATTGCATCAACTGGCTCATCAAACCAGACATCTTCACAAATTAAAAAACCTAACTTGTAACCTTTAAAAGGCATTACACAAGTTTCGTTAGCTGAATGAAAATAACGCTTTTCATCAAAAACACCATAATTAGGCAATTGTTGCTTAAAATATTGCGCCACTAACTGCCCCTGCCAGAAAAATGACAATGCATTATAATATTTTTCGTTTTGCCAGCATGGATGACCAACAACAATGGCGATATTTTGACTAGCGTCTTTCAGACGATTAAGCTGTTTGCCACAGCGTTGATAAAAATCCGGCCGAAAAAGTAAATCCTCGGGCGGATAGCCAGTTAAAGCTAATTCCGAAAACAGAATAAGATCTGCACCCTGTAGTTGTTGAGCCTTAGCTTCCTGCAACATGCGTTCACAGTTGCCTTCAATATCACCTACCAGCCAATTTAATTGTGCTAGTGCAATATTCAGCGTTCGGTTCATAAAATTTCATTCTCCAGACATAATAAAAATTATTCTTTAAAATCATTAGCATCCAGTTTATGCCTGGCTAATAACTTATAAAACTCCGTTCGGTTTCGACCTGCCATACGCGCGGCATGGGTAACATTACCTTTTGTCATTTGTAACAATTTACGCAAATAATTAAGCTCAAATTGATTGCGAGCCTCAACAAAAGTAGGTAATGCAGTATTCTCGCCTTGCAGCGCCTGAATGACTAATGCTTCACTAATAACCGGCGCGGTTGTTAATGCAACACACTGCTCAATAACATTCACTAATTGCCTTACATTACCCGGCCAACTTGCCGCCATTAAGCATTTCATTGCATCCCTCGATAGGCTACGCACAAAAGGTTTATGACGCTTTATTGATTCCCTTAACAAATGATTTGCTAATAAAGGGATATCCTCCGAACGCTCATTAAGGGTAGGAATTTTGATATTTATCACATTCAAACGGTAATAGAGATCTTCCCGAAATTCATTTTTTTCCATTGCCTTTGGTAAATCACGATGGGTCGCTGAAATAATTCGAACATCAATATCCAAATCACGGTTACTGCCTAAAGGCCGCACTTTACGTTCTTGTAAAACCCGCAATAGTTTCACTTGAAGAGACAAAGGCATATCACCAATTTCATCGAGAAATAGTGTCCCACCTTGCGCAGCGAGAAATAGACCTTCACGATGTGTAACCGCACCGGTAAAAGCGCCCTTGGCATGACCAAACAGCTCCGATTCTAAAAGCTGCTCAGGTAAAGCCCCACAGTTAATTGCAATAAAGGGTTTTTTAGCTCTAGGACTAGCACGATGAATTGCTCGTGCCAACACTTCTTTACCAGTACCACTTTGCCCATTTATTAATACACTAACATCAGATTGCGCCACCATACGTGCCTGTTCTAATAAACGAAGCATTATCGGGCTACGAGTGACAATTTCCTCACTCCAATTTTCATCAGAAACGGAAATTGACATAGCCAAGGCTTCACCAATCGCTTTATAGAGAGCATCACGATCAACTGGCTTAGTGAGAAAACTCGATACCCCTCTTTGTGTTGCCGCTACCGCTTCAGGGATTGAACCATGCGCTGTTAAAATAATGACCGGCATGCCTGGTTGCTGTTTCTGTATCTCCGCAAAAAGTGCCATGCCATCCATTTCATCCATACGCAAATCACTGATAACCAGATCAATTTTATCTTTTGCTAGAATTTTCAAGGCATCCACACCATTTTCTGCGGTAACCACCTTAAATCCTTCACTAGTCAAACGCATACCCAATAATTTCAATAGACCGGGATCATCATCTACCAATAATAGATTGGCTGATTTATGCACTGTCATTGGGGATTTTCTCCGCTTTTATCAACCTGATGAGACTCTTTAATAACATCTGTTGTTTTCGGCTCTGCGCTATTTGCTGTTGAATTGGTACTGCTTTTATCCATTTTTCCACTTGAAACCGCTTGTTCCTGCTGTTTGCGTGAAGAAAGTTGCCGTTCAATATCGGTCAGATTTTCCAACTTACGTGAGACAATATTTAATTCATAGGTTAGATGAGCGTTTTGTTCAGCTAAACGATCTAGTTTATTATCGCTCTCTTGTTGTAAACGTAAATATTTAGCATTTGCTTCTTCAACATTAACAATCTGAATTTGCTTTTCACGCCATAATTCTAACAGTGGGCGAATAGGTGAAGGGAACTGCAAACTATAACTATTCAAATTATCAATCACTTTACGCCGGGCAGTGACGGTTGGCTCTGCGACATCGAATAAAATACTATGTCGAAAAACATTTTGCCAATTAATTAACTGAATCGTTTTAGCCATCAAAGCCGCTTGCTCTTTATTCAATCGATTAGCACAGTCAACAATTCTCAACCAGTAAAGCGGATTATCTGAAGCATTCTCACTATCTATATTCCATATTTTTTCACAAGTAACATAGCGATAATCTGTTATACGTTCTTCTATTGGTATAGATTCATTTATCATATCCAGTGGTACTGGATGGTGATATTTACTACAAGCTATTAATAAAAAAGGTAAAAGAAGTGTTGTTAACTTTACTTTCCATTTAGTGGAAAAAAATCCCCCACAACTTAGCTTCGCAAATGCAATATGCCATGTTTTCCGCATTATCCCTGCGGCTATTAGGGTGTTGTAATTAGACCAATTTGGCATTATTCATACTCTGTGGTTAGTGGTAGCTCAATACGAAAACAGACATCAGCAAACTGACAATCAATAAGCAACAATTGACCATTCATTCTTTTAATACAATCTTGGGCAATGCTTAATCCTAACCCGCTCCCTTTTACTGCCCCTTTACGCAATAAAGATCCTTGAAAAAAAGGTTCATAAATCATATTTTGTTCAGATTCTGGGATGGGTGTTCCTGTATTAGCGATATCGATTTGGAGTTTATCATCAGTTTCATTGCTTATTATCCAGATCTTACCCGATTCAGAACCGTAGTGCACTGCATTAGAATAGAGATTATCGATCACTCTTGCCAAAAAAGTTGGCTCTGCACAACAATGAGTAATATTTAACTCAATTTCAGTTTGAATATTTTTAGCTCTAGCCGTTAGATTATTTGAGGAAACGACATTTGCCACTAACTTGGTTAAATCAATTTGCTGAATCAGTGCTGGCCCATCGGCTAACTGACGATTATAGTCTAATAATTGCTCAATGAGTTGTTGCAAATGTTTACTACTATTATCCAAAATAGCGACAACCTCTCGTTGATCTAAAGTCAAAGGCCCTGCTACTTCATCAGCTAATAGTTCAGCCCCTTCACGCATACTGGCTAAAGGTGTCTTTAATTCATGAGAAATATGACGTAAAAATTCATGCCGTTGTGATTCCAACCAGCTCAGTCGCTCACTTAACCAAACAATACGCTGAGCTAATGAACGTAACTCACTAGGGCCCTTAAAACGTTCAAGTCTGGTGAAAAGTGTTCCTCCTGCCCCAAGATGATTAATCATACGCTCAATAGCTTTAACCGGACCAATAATCATTCTAGTAAACAACACAACTAATAATACACTCAATAAAAACACAATTAGCGTTTGCCAACCAAAATATTGACCTTTTTCAGCAATTGCATTCTGCAATTGCGTACCTCGTCCAAATACAACATCACGTGTTAATTGTACTAACTGATTGTTGGTAACCGAAAAACGTTCAAGTGCCGCCGCCATTGCTGGGATAGGTGAGTTATTTTCGCATTTTAAATCGGAGAGATCTTCCAGTAAAGTTTGAATAGTCGTGATTTGGTTTTTATCAGGCAAAATAGTCATTTGGCGAGCTAGCATCTCACTATATTCTTGCCGTTTTTTCTTATATAGAGCAGCAAAAGTTTGATCGTTTAACACACAGTATTGACGATAGCTACGCTCCATTTCAAGCGCAGTACTCGTCATGATTTCACTGCGCCTAGCATCAAGCAAAGTGGTTCGGTTGATATCAGCCGCTTGATTACTCAATTGATCTAAACTTTGATAGGCCTGGTATGCCAATATTAATAATGGCAAAAGAACCAATAAAAAAGCCATCACCACCAGTTGGCGTAGTGAACGCGGAAAAGAATGCCACTTATTCAAAGAAATCATCTCATTACCTATTCATACTATTATGGTAACAGAACTTATATTCGATAGTGAATTTGCCTGCCGATTTAATAAAAAATTTCTAATTTGATTATTATGTGAAAAACAGTCTTTTAATCACCAAAATCGAGGGTAACATTTTAATTAATAAGGGAATAAGGCAAGGAGAGTAAATAATATTCATGTGCTTAAGCAGCAATAAATACTTTATTAAATAATTCACTGCGCCCCACCGATATTGGCGAGGAGAGCAGAGAATTTTTAATAGATGGTGCCTCACTCCACGTGTCGCCCGATGTTTGATAAAGCTTGTTTATAAGCAAATATCATGCTGCTGGACGGTAGGCACCTGACTTTTGGCATCATTCCTGGCTTATGTGGTGTGCATCCCTCTATATTGGGACCAACATAAAAAGTTGAATGAGCGACTACCCAATATAGTATGCACCTTATATGCCAACTTTTAAAAATTTTATTAACTTATTGAAATTTAATATAAAATAAATTTATTAAGCATTTAAAATGGTTTTTCATCAAATTTAATGCCATGATTTTTAATAAAAATGTCGCCTATTAGCGACATTTCATTAAGTGAATAAAATATTAACAAAAAATCATACAATTAAATGTCTCCAATTAGAGACAACTTATTTTTATCACTTAGCTAATTGACGACAGTTATAAGATTTAATAAGCAAATTTAAATAATTTTAATAATAATCAACATCAAATTTCAGCTAAATTTAGCTCATAATGAAATTTATTTTTACTTATTTTCAATCAACCGCACAAAAACTACATTTTATCTCCTATAACTAACCAAGTTTTTATCACTTTAATTAGCCATAGGGAAAAATATTTATATCAATATCAACCCAGCTGCCGCCGCGCATTACGAAAAATACGCATCCAGGGGCTATCTTCGCCCCATTCTGGCGGATGCCATGAATGGGTAACTGTACGAAATACTCGCTCCGGATGGGGCATCATGATAGTCGCCCGCCCATCTAAGCTGGTCACTGCAGTAATACCATTAATCGATCCATTTGGATTTGCTGGATACTGTTGAGTAACCTGACCATAATTATCAACAAAACGTAGCGCAACTAAATGATTTTTTTCCAACTGGTCAAGATGCGCAATGTCTCGCATTTCAACTTGACCTTCACCATGAGATACCACTATTGGTAGCTGACAATCAGCCATATCTTGTAAAAATAGTGAAGGACTTTCCATCACTTTGACCAAACTAAAACGCGCTTCAAAGCGTTCTGAACGATTACGTACAAATCGTGGCCAATGTTCAGCACCTGGAATCAACTGATTGAGATTAGACATCATTTGACAGCCATTACATATGCCTAATGATAAAGTATCAGAACGGGTAAAAAAGCCTGCAAATTCGTCACGTACGCGTGAATTGAATAAAATTGATTTTGCCCAGCCTTCTCCCGCCCCCAATACATCACCATAAGAAAAGCCGCCACAGGCAACTAATAGCTGAAAATCAGTGAGTGTTACCCTGCCTGCTAACAAATCACTCATATGCACATCAATGGCAGTAAAACCTGCACGGTGAAATGCGGCCGCCATTTCAACATGAGAATTGACACCCTGTTCACGTAAAACAGCCACTTTAGGTGACGGGGTTGTCATAATATAAGGCGCTGCAATATCATCTGCTGGATCAAAGTTTATTTTTACATTCAATCCAGGATCTGTCAGATCTTGTTTAGCCTGATGTTCTTGATCTGCACACGCAGGATTATCACGTAAACGTTGCATTTGCCAGGTAGTCTCAGCCCACCATAAACGCAATTGGCTACGTTTTTCACGATAAATTTCTCTACCGTGACTATTGATAGTAACAATATCGTTTTTAATTGCTGTACCAAGATACTGTACACACCCAGCCAATCCATGCTCGGCCAAACATGCTTCCACCATTTCCCTATCCGCTTGCTTGACCTGAATGACTGCCCCTAATTCTTCGCTGAATAAAGCAGCAAGAATATCTTTATCATAATGACCGATATCAATATCTAACCCACAATGACCGGCAAATGCCATTTCTGCTAATGTTACAAATAGGCCACCATCGGAACGATCATGGTAAGCTAATAATTTTTGTTCTTTTATAAGCGCCTGAATTGCATTAAAGAAACCGGTTAATAATTTAGCATCACGGACATCCGGGGCATGATCACCTATTTGCCGATATACCTGTGCAAGTGCTGAACCTCCCAATGCATTATGACCTTGCCCGAGATCAATTAATAATAATGCATTATTTTGATCACTTTTCAGTTCAGGTGTAACCGTCAGACGAACATCCTCAACCCGGGAAAAAGCGGTAATAACCACAGAAAGCGGCGCCGTCATTTCACAAATCTGTTCGCCATCATGCCAGGTGGTCTTCATTGACATCGAATCTTTACCAACTGGGATGGTTAAACCTAATGCCGGACATAGCTCTTCTCCAATAGCCTTCACCGCTTGATACAAACCGGCATCTTCACCAGGATGCCCCGCTGCTACCATCCAATTAGCGGAAAGCTTCACCCGTTTTAAGTCCTGAACATAAGTAGCAGCGATATTGGTCAACGCTTCTCCAACCGCCATCCGACTAGATGCCGCATAGTCCAATAGCGCAATGGGTGAGCGCTCACCGATAGACATAGCTTCGCCATAATAATTTTCTAAACTAGCTGTCGTGACCGCACAATCAGCAACCGGGATCTGCCAAGGGCCAACCATTTGATCGCGGGCCACCATTCCGGTAACACTGCGATCACCAATTGTGATCAGAAAAGTTTTCTCTGCTACTACTGGCAAATGTAATACCCGTTTAACTGCTTCGGTTAAGGTTATCATTTCTCGATTAATCGGCTTACCGGCAGCAAATTGAGAACTAACATCACGTAGCATTTTAGGCGTTTTACCTAACAAAATATCTAGCGGCATGCAAATAGGCTGGTTAGTAAAATAACTATCATTAAGAACAAGATCGCGATTTTCCGTCGCTTCACCAACAACAGCATATGGCGCGCGTTCTCGACGACAGATAGACTCAAATAGGGGAAGTTGTTCAGGTAAAACAGCTAATACATAGCGCTCTTGAGACTCATTGCACCAAATCTCACGAGGATCCATGCCTGGTTCATCATTCAATATTTGACGTAGTTCAAATATTCCGCCTCGATCAGCATCATTCACTAACTCAGGCATAGCATTAGAAAGGCCACCAGCGCCAACATCATGAATAAAGAGGATCGGATTATCAGTTCCCAACTGCCAGCACCGATCAATAACCTCTTGACAACGACGCTCCATTTCAGGGTTATCACGTTGCACCGAAGCGAAATCAAGATCAATATCAGACTGCCCTGAAGTCATCGATGAAGCTGCGCCACCTCCCAGCCCAATATTCATCGATGGGCCACCTAATACGATTAATTTAGCGCCAACTGGAATATTGCCCTTTTTAATATGTTCTGCCCGAATATTACCTATACCACCTGCTAGCATAATCGGTTTGTGGTAACCACGTAATTCTGCTCCATTATGACTATTCACTAGCTCTTCATAAGTACGAAAATAACCTAATAAAGCGGGTCGGCCAAATTCATTATTAAAAGCGGCGCCACCCAATGGCCCATCAAGCATAATATTAAGCGCACTAACAATACGCTGTGGTTTGCCAAAATTTTGTTCCCATGGTTGTTTAAAACCTGGAATACGTAAGTTAGAAACAGCAAATCCAACTAAACCGGCTTTAGGCTTTGCACCACGCCCTGTTGCCCCTTCATCACGTATTTCTCCACCTGAACCGGTGGCAGCACCAGGCCAAGGAGAAATAGCTGTTGGGTGGTTATGGGTCTCTACTTTCATCAAAATATGAGCATTTTCATGATGATAATCATACTTGCCGGTTACTGGATCAGGAAAAAAACGCCCAATATTCGATCCTTCCATTACGGCAGCGTTATCTTTATAAGCTGATAAAATATAATCTGGCGTTTGTTGATAAGTATTTTTTATCATACTAAACAAAGAATTAGGTTGTGATTTACCATCAATAACCCAACTGGCATTAAATATTTTATGCCGACAATGTTCTGAATTAGCTTACGCAAACATATAGAGTTCAACATCCGTTGGATCCCGTTCTAATGTTTGGAAGGCATCCATTAAATAATCAATTTCATCTGTAGCTAACGCTAACCCTAATTCAATATTTGCCAATTCAAGTGCACGTCGACCGTTTTTTAATATTTCTATCGTCACCATCGGTGCCGGCTTATGGTGCATAAAGAGTGATTCTGCTTGCTCGAAAGAAGTCCAAACAGTTTCAACCATCCGATCATGCAAAATGACAGATAAATCATCCAATTGTGATATATCCAATGGCGAGGAATAAATAATATAATAAGCAATTCCACGCTCAAGCCGGATAACCTGCTGTAATCCACAGTTATGAGCAATATCCGTTGCCTTTGAAGACCAGGGTGAAATAGTGCCTGGTCGAGGAGTAACCAAGAGTAACTGGCCAGCAGGCTGTTGCTCAGTTAATGAAGGACCATAATAAAGCAATTGACTTAATTTTTGTCGATCATCCTGATTTAATGGCGCACCAAGTTCAGCAAAGTGTACATATTCAGCATAAATGTCAGTAACCGGTAGTTGCTGCTGCTGGCATAGGGAAAGAAGCTTAGTAATGCGAAATGTCGATAAAGCGGGTGAGCCACGCAGAATTTCCATAGTAATAGATTCTCTTAACTTATAAAGCTGGCCTGAAGGATATGTATCAGGAAAACTGGAAGGCTATTATAAATCATCATGAACCAATACGAAACCGTTTGCGTGCACATTTATCACGCACCTGTAAATGTTAAAGATATGTAAAATAGATTAAATTAAGTTGCAAATTCTACTTTTGTTAAGCAGAATGTCGGGCTCTTAAAAAATTGGCCATAATTTGGTCATTTTAATTAAGAAAATATGTTTAACTAACGAGATATAACCATTTGATTAATATTAGAATTAATTATCTTGTTATCGTTATTGTCTCTATAATTTCTGTTGGTGTCATTACACTTAATATTGAGTGGCCCAACCAGCAGCAAGACCAGGTGAAGAGAATTATTTCTCGCGGTGAATTACGTGTAAGTACCATTAATTCGCCCCTTATGTCCTTTAACGATAAGCAAGAAGCAAGCGGATTTGATTACGAACTGACTAAACGCTTTGCCGATTACCTTGGCGTAAAGCTACGTATCAATGTACGTTCAAATATCAATCAACTTTTTAATGACCTTGAAAACGGTAATAGTGACTTTATTACTGCAGGACTTCTTTATAATGAGAAGCGCCTCGATAAAGCACAGCCTGGCCCTGCCTACTATACCGTTTCCCAGCAGCTAATTTATCGCAAAGGGGTAAGTCGTCCACGCTCTTTGAACGATGTAAAAGGAAAGTTTGTCGTTGCCACTGATTCAGTAAACGCTAATACGCTGCAACAGTTGAAGCAAAAATATCCAAATCTTGAATGGGAAGAAACCAGTCATTATAATGCGACTGAGTTATTGCAACTGCTAGCTGAAGGGAAAATTGATTATACCTTAGAAAATTCTATTGTCGTCGCTATGCAGCAACGTATTCATCCAAACATTGCTGTCGCTTTTAATGTTAGCGACGATCATAGCCTTAATTGGTATATGAAACGCTCAAAAGATAATAGTCTAAATGCAGCAATGTTAGACTTCTTCAATAAAAGTAATGAAGAAGAACTTTTAACACGTTTAGATGAAAAATATTTTGGCCATGTTGCTACTTTTGACTATTTTGATACGCTTTCTTTTATTACTGCAATTAATAAAATTTTGCCAACCTATAAGCATCTATTTAAAAAATATGCAGAAGATATAGATTGGCGTCTATTAGCAGCAATTTCCTGGCAGGAATCACACTGGGATCCACTAGCCACATCACCCACTGGTGTTCGTGGTTTAATGATGCTAACAGTACCTACTGCACAAACTATGGGTGTGTCAGATAGGCTGGATCCAGAGGAAAGTATTAAAGGTGGCGCCGCTTACTTGCAATATCTGATTTCGCGCTTACCAACTACTATTGCGCCTGATGATCGTATTTGGTTTGCCTTATCGGCCTATAATATGGGGTTGTGACATATGCTTGATGCCAGGAAACTGACACGCATACAAGGCGGAGATCCAGACAGTTGGTTAGATGTAAAAGCCAGACTGCCGCTACTTAGCAAGAAAAAATATTTTGCTAAATTAACCTACGGTTATGCACGTGGCTATGAAGCCTATCGCTATGTGGAAAATATCCGCCGTTATCACCAAAGTTTGGTGGGTTACCTACAGAATAAAGAAATGAATCAAAATATGCAGCTCGCCGCAAGGGATCCGCTATTATTCTCTAGAACCAGCAGCAAAGAAAAAAGTAGTGACTAATTTAGCTAATCATTACAAACAGTATTAGCTTCTATTTCTGCCTAAGCCGCCTTACTAAGCGACTTAGGCAGATTTAATTTATCAACGCTGCCCTTTCCTGGCCAATTTTTTTTCTGCTCGCCGTTGTTGAAAAAAAACACTTAACATCGTCGAACATTCATCGGCCAAAACCCCTCCCAATACCAGAATACGATGATTCATATCCGGATGATTAAAAACATCAATAATTGAACCAGCAGCGCCAGTTTTTTGATCAGAGGCGCCATATACCAAACGACCGATGCGCGCATGGATCATAGCTCCAGCACACATAATACAAGGCTCGAGTGTCACATAAAGCGTCGTATTGAGTAAGCGATAATTTTGTAAAGATTGACCCGCTGCCCGCAAAGCTAAAATTTCCGCATGAGCAGATGGATCATGAGACAAAATAGGATGATTCCAACCTTCTGCAATCAATTCATCTTCATGTACTAATACCGCGCCAACAGGAATTTCACCTTTTTCTTGAGCATTTTTGGCTAGTAAAACAGCTTTTCGCATCCAATAAACATCTTTTTGGGCTTGATCCACGAATAAAAACCTCAAATATTAATTTAAATCGCAAAAATAGTTATAAGATAATATCAAGTTATGATTTAATAACTCTTTAATACTAATTAATAGCCATCTCATATAATAAATAACATCAATAAATCACCCCAAAAATCACTTATGTTATTAATAAAATTAACTAATTCAACTTTGTGTATCGTTGCATTAAGGGTAGTCACTGATCTAAATCGGATATAATAAATGATAAAAAAATTAATAAATGATAATCAAAATTTTTTGCTGAAAATATCGCTACTTATTATATTATTCAGCCTAATTCATTACGCTATGGGTTACCCACCAAGACTAAACTATACAGCTGGTATCGTGGCATTGCTAATCGTTATCAATCAGTTACGAATAATATATAGTGGATTCATTATTATATTCACCATTATTGCAGCGCTATATTTTCCAATTAGGCTACTTTATGGTACTCCCTCACTAACCATAGCAACATCAGTTACTTATACCAATTTAAATGAAGCAATAGAATTTATTAGTAATATTCCATACTATCTTTATGCTGGATCATTATTTATTTTACTGTTCGGCTTTTTCTGTACAACATTTAAGCTTAAAACCGGTAACAAAACAAAGATTGGTGCTTTTATTACCTTTTTGGCGTTTCTTCTATATGGCCCTATAAAAGATTATAAAGAAACGGGTGAATTCGATATTTTAAATAGCGGTTATCCAGAAATCAAATTTGTCAAAGACTTCAATAGTGCCAAGGAAGAAACCAATAAACTTTTTAGTTTACTTGCGCAAACAGATGACTTCCAACCAAACAATAGTGCCACGCCATTTGATACCTATGTTATGGTGATTGGTGAAAGCGCTAGACGCGATTTTATGCACGTTTATGGCTTTCCAATTAATAATACCCCATTTATGGATAGCGCTAATGGTATTCTATTCAACCATTATATTTCAGCCGCTTCATCAACTATTCCATCATTAACCAGCTCCCTAACCCAAGCGCCCAAATTAGCCAATAGCGTTATTGCGCTGGCAAAAAAATGGGGATTTACTACCTATTGGTTATCAAATCAGGGAGCTGTTGGTATCTACGACACACCGATTGCCTCTATGGGGAAAAAAGCAGATCATTCGTTTTTTCTGAAAAGAGCAAGTTATAATAGTAAAGAGACCAATGATGATGAATTACTACCACAAATTGCAACAGCAATCAAAGCTCCTCAGGCCAAAAAATTCATTATTGTTCATTTAATTGGTAGTCATCCTCGCGCTTGCGCAAGGACTAATGATCACTATGAAACTTTTTACAAAAGTGAAGAGATTTCATGCTATATACAGAGCATAAAAAATACTGATCAACTGTTAGCAACAATTCATCAATATTTAACCGACAGCCAATCAAAATGGACAATGATCTATTTTTCTGATCATGGCCTCGGTTTCGTCAATAAAAACAACCCGAGTGACCTAAAACTTACCCATAATGATCAATACCGTCAGGATTATGAAGTACCACTATTTATTAGTTCTTATAATTCTAACGAACGGCAGTACATTACTGCTGCTAGAAGTGGAATTAACTTTTTAACTCTATTTTCTGAATGGTCAGGCATTGACGATCCCAGTATTGGCCATTCCTGTCATATGATTTCAAACGATATTTGTCATCAACAAAATAGTGTTATTGACTTTAATAATAAACGAATTGACTATACAAAATTACCGTCAGATATGGCGCCATGACATTATGCCAAATAGCAAACAGCAAATAAGGCAAATATTGTGGTTATAGCATGATAATTTATTATCTGAGGTATAAAATATACTGCGTTTATTCACGACTTTAGCTTAATAATAAATGCAGTTTTGACTAATTTAATGATATAAGTAATATTTTAAATAGCACTTAACATGTCACTATAAATTACTTATCGCTGTATCAATTGTGATATAAAATAACTTTAAATAGTTTTAAAATAATTGTAATATAGTTTTGTATTATATTTTAATTTTTTGAATTGGCGTTATTTATTCGCAATTTCACTCTATTTAGCAACACAAAAAAATACCAAGCATACATAGGAATACCAATCTGCTATTAAAACAAATTAAAGATATATTCAATACGCTAGCTGAAAAGTTATATATCTTCATTTTTATTGCAGATTAATAAATTAATTATATGAAAACCGCAAAAAATACTTTAACTATATAATAATATTATTATTATTTATATTCTCACTTTTATTAAATGTTTTTGTTTTCAAAGAAGATTCAAGACTACCGCATATATCTAGTTTTATTATTCTCTTAATTACTTTCTTATTAATAATAAGTAAGAATAAATTACCAAAACTAATTGGATTACTTTTTTTATTCTTTATAAATATAACAACCTCTGTTCTCCATTCCATCCTTGAAACGAACATAAATGAAGTTCTATTTATGTCAGGCAGTTTACTGCTGAAGTTAATTTTTCCTACATTGATTTTTACTGCTTTTTTATTTTATCTAATAACAAGAATTAAGAAAAATTTAAAAAATACCTCTCTATTATTGTATTCAGCATTATCGTTTACAGCACTTTCGATGATCCTGGTTGTTTTAGATATCAAAGATGAAAACAGATTAATTTCTAATATCAAAGAAGATAAAAAACAGCTCGGGATTTTTTTTCATCATAAAGTCCCTTTAGTATTTGGTGACGTGGTTTATTTATTAATTTCATCATATGAAAATAATAAATATGCAAATACAGCCGAAATTGAAAAATTTAATCATGCAATATTATCTAAAAAAGACAATAATAATAAAAATATTATATTAATCATGGGGGAAGCCTCACTCTACTCCCGCTATAGTGCATATGGCTATCATTTAAATACAACGCCACATATGACAAAAATATTTTCAACCGAAGATAGCTGCATCTTAAATAATGCCCATTCCAGTTCACCGATAACCCGAGATTCAGTGTCAATGACACTAGCCTTTCACACACCGGAAAATGAAGAAAACCTGTTCAACAATAAATCTATTATTGAAATGGCAAAAGCCAATGGATATAAAACATATTGGTTAGGTTCCCAAGAAATACAAGGTCTGCATGGTTCAAAATATGGTTTTATCGCTCAAAAAAGTGATGATTTAAGGCTAACCAATTATAACGATAATAAATTAGCCAACCTGCTAGCAAAAGTGTTATTTGATAATGCACAAAAGAGATTTATCATTATTCATCTTTATGGTAATCATTTACCCTATGACAACTATGATGCAATGGATAAAAAAGCTTTACCAAAAGCAGCGGATTATGATCTCACTATTCATCATACTGACAGGATCATAAATGATATAATGAATATCATTTATGCAAAAAAATAGATTTTAATTTAATTTATACCGCAGATCACGGCGAGATAGTCAATGTTGGTCATGGATTGGAAAAAGGAAAAGAACAATATTTGATCCCCTTTATGTATAAATCGACCAATAAACATTTTAATTGTGCCTTTATCGAATCTTTTCGTAATAAAGACGGATACTTGAGTGGTTTGATGAATAAGTATATTTTATCCGAACTGCTTGGCTATGACATTGATAAAAATATTCTTAGAAGCGAAAGAGAATATGATCGAGTGCTAACAGCTAATGAAAATATTTTACCTTTTTCCTTGATAGAATAACAATTACTTAGCAACAATATTGCTGGATTTCAATTTAAAATCCAGCCTTTGATTATATTCTTTTGAGTTTTTAGATCGACACGATTTAGCAAAGTGTTTTAAAATAGATTTAGCTGCTGCAACACAGATTTTAGCTATGAGTTTACATCAAAGCGCCAACACTCAGCTTTTTTGTCTGTGGTGTACTGTTCTAGCTACTATTGAACTGCTTTTTGAACAAACTGTCGATATAACGCTCATACCCTTATCATTGTAAAGAGAGTAAAATCGATCTGGGTTGCAGCTTTGTATTACTGAATCGGGTTTTTCAATAGAATACATACTGTACAAAATCATCAGTTACAGATAATATTATGTTTTTAATGCATAATTTATTTATATTTACTCAAATTACTTATAACATATTACTATGTCTTTATTAATTACTCAACGCTGTATCAATTGTGATATGTGTGAACCAGAATGCCCAAATGAAGCGATTTCAATGGGAGAAGAATTTTACCAAATCAATCCCAATCTTTGCACTGAATGCATTGGCCACTATGATAAGCCAACTTGCCAATCTGTTTGTCCGATCAACAATACCATTTTAAAAGATCCTGATAATCCTGAAACAGAAGAACAATTATGGGATAAATTTGTCCTATTACATCATGCCGATAAAATTTAACTTTCCATAATCACAGTGGCACAAGCATAATTTTGTTCATCAGATAATGATACATGGATATGTTGTACACCTAAAGAATCAGCCAATATTTTTGCTTGTCCTAATAAATTAAGCCCTGGCTTACCTAATTGATCATTAAAAACTTCAAATTGATTAAGCGCTAAACCGTTTCGGATCCCCGTGCCTAAAGCTTTTGCTGCTGCTTCTTTGACCGCAAAACGCTTAGCCAAAAAACGGACTGGCTGAGAATGATGTTGATATTGTCGCCACTCTTGCGCGGACAATATACGCTTCGCCAGACGCTCCTCTAAACGCTTGATAATTTGCTCAATACGTACAATTTCAACCAGATCAGTACCTAATCCAATAATCGCCATTAACAACGCGCCTCACGAAGAATTTTCTTCATATCACTCACAGCTGTCGCCATGCCACTAAAGAGTGCTCGCCCAATAATCGCATGGCCAATATTAAGTTCATATATATCAGGCAATTGAGCAATACGTTGAACATTATGATAAGTTAACCCATGACCCGCATTGACCTTAAGTTTTTTTGCAGTGGCATAACTTATCGCCTTCTTGATACGTTTAAACTCTTCTTGCTGCTTTAACTCGCTCTTAGCATCAGCATAGGCACCAGTATGAATTTCAATAAAGGGAGCACCAATTTCCACTGCAGCATCAATTTGTTGTTCTTTAGCATCAATGAACAAAGAAACCGTGATACCTGCTTCGGTTAATCGTTTGACCGCCGTTGCGACTAATGCTTGTTGCCCAACAACGTCAAGCCCACCTTCCGTCGTAACTTCTTTACGTCGCTCTGGTACCAAGCAGCAAAATTGAGGTTTGATCTGACAGGCAAAATTGACCATTTCATCCGTTATTGCCATCTCCAAATTCATTCGGGTTTGTAACGTCTGGCGAAGTAACTTAACGTCACGATCAGTAATATGACGGCGATCTTCACGCAAATGAACAGTGATCCCATCTGCCCCAGCTTGTTCAGCAAGAAATGCTGCATGTAGTGGATCAGGATATTGTGTTCCCCGCGCATTTCGTACCGTGGCAACATGATCAATATTAACGCCTAATAATAACTCTGCCATATTTAACTCCTGTTATCCATTTCATAGTTTGAATTTCGTTTATCCATGCAATCATAATATATTCAAAGAGGTTTTAATAACCTCGCTTCAACGCGTTTTAGGCAATATGACCTGGTAAAAAAGCTCACGGCTTTTTAATGGACTTCCGCCCAGATAAGGCTTTAGCGCAATACGGGTAAAACGCTTGGCTGCTCTTAATGTATCGACATCAGGAAACTGACGAGCGGCAAATGCCTTAAGCTGCTTACCGGTAAAACTTAAGTGATCAATAACCAAACTGGCAATAAAACCTTTCTCTTCTCGATAACGGTAAGTCATGCTATCTGCCACCAGTTCACCACTACCGGCACAGTGTAAAAAATCAACACCATAACCTAAATGAGATAGCAATGATAATTCAAAACGGCGCAATGCATGTTCCGGCGTATATTCACTACCAGCCAATACTTGCAAACAGGTCAGATATTCAAAAAATAGGGTTTGATAAGGGATATTTTGGGCTAAAACTCGCGCAAGCAATTCATTAACATATAGACCGCTATACAGTACGGTACCGGTAAATGGTAGCGCTAGAGAAATAGGTTCTGCGCCACGCAACGTTTTCATTTCTCCCTTACCTCCCCAACGGATCAGCAATGGCGTAAAAGGTTGTAAGCAGCCTTTTAAATTAGATCGACGGCTACGAGCACCTTTGGCTAATAGTCGAATACGGCCCTCATTTTCGGTGAAAAAATCTAACAGTAAACTCGTTTCACTATAAGGGCGAGTATGAAGTACAAATGCACGTTGCCAACCGTCCACGGAAACCCGCCTTAATGAAGATCGTCCATATAGCCTAAACTACGCAGTGCACGTTCATCATCAGCCCATCCGGCTTTAACTTTCACCCAAAGTTCAAGATGAACCTTAGTAGCAAAAAGTTTTTCCATATCCATCCGAGCTTCAATGCCAATTTTCTTAATTTTGCTACCTTTATTGCCAATAACCATTTTTTTCTGGCCATCTCTTTCAACCAAAATCAGGCCATGAATGTTATAGCCACCGCGTTCATTTACCACAAATTGCTCAATTTCAACTGTGACCGAATAAGGGAGCTCATCGCCGAGAAAACGCATTAATTTCTCACGAATAATTTCACCAGCCATAAAACGTTGTGAGCGATCAGTGATATAGTCCGCTGGAAAATGATGTGCTGCTTCTGGCATATGTTGACGGACAATTTTAGTAATAATATCGATACCGGTACCTTTTTCTGCACTAATTGGCACAATATCCAGAAAATTCATTTGCTTGCTAAGAAATTCAATATGGGGCAGCAAACGGGTTTTATCCACTACATTATCAATTTTATTGATCACTAATAATACCGGACAAGGCAAATGACGCAGCTTATTTATTACCATCTCATCATCGCTTGTCCAATGTGTGCCTTCAACAACAAAAATAATCAGTTCCACATCACCAATTGAGCTACTTGCTGCCCGATTCATTAAACGATTTATTGCGCGCTTTTCTTCTACATGCAATCCTGGAGTATCGACATAAATTGTTTGATAATTACCTTCTGTCTCAATGCCCATGATGCGATGACGGGTTGTCTGTGGTTTACGTGAAGTAATAGAAATCTTTTGCCCGAGTAATTGGTTCAATAATGTTGATTTACCCACATTTGGGCGCCCTACAATGGCTACAAATCCACAATAGGTTTTCTGTTTGCTCATTCAAGCTCCAATATTTTTAATGCCTGTTCAGCTGCGGCTTGTTCAGCCTTACGACGACTTGAACCCACTCCTTCAACCGGTTCATTTATACCACTAACCTGACAATGAATAGTAAATTCCTGATCGTGCGCTTCACCGCGAACTTGAACTACCAAATAACTTGGTAAAGGTAAATGGCGTCCCTGTAAATACTCTTGTAAACGTGTTTTAGGATCTTTTTGTTTATCGCCGGGGCTAATTTCTATTAATCGAGTGTCATACCAAGCTAAAACAATTTGTTCAGTCGTTTGAATATCACTATCTAAAAAAATACTGCCAATTAACGCTTCGATAGTATCTGCTAATATTGATTCTCGACGAAAACCACCGCTTTTTAATTCACCTGGCCCTAAACGCAAACATTCTCCCAAATCAAACTCTCGTGCAAGCTCAGCCAGTGTATTACCCCTGACCAATGTTGCTCGCATACGACTCATATCGCCTTCATCAACCTTAGGAAAACGATGATAAAGATCATTGGCAATCACAAAACTAAGAATTGAATCGCCTAAAAACTCCAATCTCTCATTGTGACTACTACTGGCACTACGATGAGTTAACGCTTGCTTTAATAATTCAATTTGTTTAAAAGTATAGCCAAGCTTACGCTGTAGCTGTTTAATTTCTTGTCGCTCTGACCACTCAATTAAAGAAAAATTCATGTGCTACCAATTATTTCATTATCAAATTACAAAAAGCATACGCAACAGATCTGCAAAATAAATTTTTACAAAACTGTTGCGTTGGCAGGTTTCCTGATATCGTTCAAGAAACCATCATTTTTGATTATCGTGCTATATTCTATATCGATTACGATATAAATCAATTTAGCATTAATGATTAGTTTATCTCATTATTTTATTAGTTGATTGCACCAATACGACTTAAACGCACTCCAGTTGGCCATTCACCCTCATGCTTATCAAGGCTAAACCAGATAATAACTGCACGCCCAACTAAATTTTCTTCTGGCACAAAACCCCACATACGACTATCTGCACTATTATCCCGATTATCTCCCATCATAAAATAGTGTTTAGGGGGAACAATCCATTCATTGTCTGGTAAACCGGGCTGTTGGTAACGTGACTGAGTATATACTTGTGGGATCACTAAGATTTCATGGCTAGTATCATCTAATTTTTCGATTCTTTCCGCTTGACGTAATGCGTTACTTGGTACTGGTTCGCCCAATGGAATTTGATAACTTCCTTTCTGACTTTCGACCATAGAGTCAATATTAAAAAATAAAGACCATTCACTCTCTTTTAATGAAGAATAGATAATTGGTAACGCTCGAACACAGTTTGAAATTGAACAATTCGGATATATACGTAACTCTTTTTGTTCAGGATCATAAACAATTTTATCACCAGGTAGACCAATAACACGTTTAACAAAATCTACACTAGGATCCTTAGGATATTTAAATACCGCAATATCACCACGTTTAGGTTTTCCTGTTTCAAATAATGTCGTTTGGGTAACAGGATCTTTTAATCCATAAGCAAACTTTTCTACTAGTATAAAATCACCGACCAATAAGGTAGGCATCATTGAACCTGACGGGATTTGAAATGGCTCATAAATAAACGAACGTATCACTAATACAATCGCTAATATCGGAAAAATAGATGAACAAGTATCAACCCATGATGGTTTATGGATACTTTCAGCTAAATGCGTCTGCTCTACGCTTCCTTCAGTAACTTTTTGCTGCTGCGCCATTTTTTTCTTACGAGCAGGTGCTAATTTAAAACGATCAATACCCCAGATAATCCCTGTAATCAAGGTCGCCAGCGTCAAGATCAAAGAAAAAGTGTTAGCCATTATGACTCCTTACAACGGTTAGTTATCTTTACCTACGTGAAGAATAGCAAGGAACGCTTCCTGTGGTAGTTCAACATTACCAACCTGCTTCATACGTTTCTTACCTTCTTTCTGTTTCTGTAGTAATTTTTTCTTACGGCTAACATCACCACCATAACATTTAGCTAATACATTTTTACGTAATTGTTTCACCGTTGAACGCGCTATAATATGGGTACCAATTGCAGCCTGGATTGCAATATCAAACTGTTGGCGCGGGATCAGATCTTTCATTTTATCAACTAGCTCACGACCACGATATGGTGCATTTGCACGATGGGTAATCAAGGCTAAGGCATCCACTCTTTCGCCATTAATTAACACATCTACACGCACCATATCAACCGCCTGGAAGCGGACAAAGCCATAATCCAATGAAGCATATCCTCGAGAAGTAGACTTCAAGCGATCAAAGAAATCTAACACCACCTCAGCCATAGGAATTTCATAGGTTAATGCGACCTGATTACCATGGTAAACCATATTAGTCTGAACACCGCGTTTTTCTACGCAGAGCGTAATAACATTACCAAGATATTCCTTAGGCATTAGCATGTTACATTCTGCAATTGGTTCGCGTAATTCATTTATATTATTAAGTGCTGGTAATTTAGAGGGACTATCAACATAGATGACATCACCATTTGTTAACTCAACTTCATAAATAACTGTAGGCGCGGTTGTAATAAGATCCAAATCATATTCACGTTCCAAACGCTCCTGGATAATCTCCATATGAAGTAGGCCAAGGAAACCACACCGAAATCCAAAACCTAATGCAGTTGAACTCTCTGGTTCATAAAATAACGAAGCATCATTCAAGCTTAATTTAGCTAAAGCGTCACGAAATGCTTCATAATCATCAGAGCTAACGGGGAATAAACCGGCGTAAACCTGCGGTTTTACTTTTTTAAAACCAGGCAACGCCTGTATTGCAGAATGACGAGCGCCAGTTAATGTATCGCCAACCGGCGCGCCGTGAATATCTTTTATGGCACAGACCAGCCAACCGACTTCACCACAATTTAGTTGTTGACGATCAATTCGTTTGGGTGTGAAAATTCCTAAGCGATCAACATTATAAAGTTGGCCAGAGCTCATCACTTTAATTTTATCACCTTTACAAAGCGTACCATTTTTAATCCGTACCAGCGAAACAACACCTAAATAATTATCAAACCACGAATCAATAATTAATGCCTGCAAAGGCGCTGCCGGATCACCTTCTGGTGGTGGGATCTCTTTAACCAGCCGCTCAATTACGTCTTGTACCCCTAATCCAGTTTTTGCTGAGCATCGAACAGCATCATGAGCATCGATGCCAACAATATCTTCAATTTCTTCAGCTACCCGATCAGGCTCTGCCGCAGGTAAATCGATTTTATTAAGTACAGGAACAACTTCTAAATCCATTTCAATAGCGGTATAACAATTAGCAAGGGTTTGCGCTTCAACACCTTGCCCTACATCAACAACCAGTAATGCCCCTTCACAAGCAGCTAATGAACGGGATACTTCATAAGAGAAGTCAACATGGCCAGGTGTATCAATAAAATTAAGCTGATAGGTTTCACCATCACTGGCTTTATAATTCAGGGTAACACTCTGCGCTTTTATTGTGATCCCTCGTTCCCGCTCCAAATCCATAGAATCTAATACCTGGGCTGCCATTTCACGATCAGAAAGGCCACCACAGATCTGGATAATACGATCCGACAGAGTTGATTTACCATGATCAATGTGAGCGATGATGGAAAAATTTCTTATATGTTTGATTTTCAAGGTTATATCTTCTTCTAAATGGCCTTATAAAATCAGTTTTAGCGATAGCTTAGCCCTACAAAGCTAAAACTAATAAAAGCTGTTATAACAATCTTGGGAATGCATTTTACATATAAGCGACAAACAACTCAAAGAATCATTGATAATGAAAAAGTCGTTTTTATAAATAAGGCAATTATAGGCATAGATTAGTGACGATATGTAATTACTAATGATAGGCATTTAGGCTTACTATGTCATTCATACTTGCTGTTTTAATTCATCAGGCGGTAAACCTATCTGTAAAATGATCGGTTGATATAGCGTCTCTTTTTCCCAATAATGCGCAATTTTTTTTGCCAGAAAAAAGCCAACACAGCCACCAATAACTGCACCTAAAAAGATAATAAATTGATTTAAAAAAAGAAATTGCATAACCCCACTGCCGATAAAAAGGCCAAGTAATGGGGTAAGGTAAACAAGCATTGCTGAACGTAATAAACTGGCTTCAGGGATCCCGACTTCAATTTTCTGACCAACTATCAGAGGCTGACTGACCTCAAGTTCTAATTGATACTCAGTTTTCGGTCCTATTTTATTGAGAATATAAGATCCGCAAGTTGAGCGAGCAGCACAACTACCACAACCGGAATTAGAACCATATCGCAACACAGCTCGACCATTATGCCAATACACAACCGTTGCCCACTCTTTAACCATTACTAGCCTCTTTAAAACTAACATTAGCTGCAATCTGGCTAGCGGTTAACAATGGTAACTGGCCAATAACCGTCACTTCATATTGTCCTTTTATCACCGTATAAATAGTTAAACCACCTTTACGAAATGGTTTTTCACTAAGTTGATGCTCACCTGCTTTAGTAACATTAATAGAAAAACTAAATAACCCATCACTAAATAACATGGCCTCTAAAGATTCATTAGCAGCAATCTCTTTACAACTACGTGAAATTTCTTCAAATCCCAACGGCAGTTGGTTTATTTGCCAGTTAAATCGCTTAGTAATCGATTTGGGGATAAGTAATAAGGGAGGCATATTCAACGATGCGATCACATGCATTGATTTCAGCAATGCTTGACTATTAAAAGCCACAGAGACAACTCTAAATTGCTCTAATATTTCATTCTTACTATCTAAAAGATCAATGCGCAATGGTAACTTGCTTTTTTCATCAATTAATAAGATATAGCTAAAACGTGAATTATCTTTCGGTATAACACGAATAACCTGACAGCTTATATCACCAATATGTGTTCTGCCTAACTTAATGAAATTATAATAGGATTGCAGTTTAGTAAAATTAGCAAAAACTACCGACGGCAAATAATCAACGATATAAGCGCCCTCTAAGCTAAAAGAATCAAATCCTGGCTCAAAGTAGCTAACTTGATTACCTTTCTGAATAATTTCACGACGAGAATTATCCATCTGCATCATTTGAGCAATTGGTTGATTGTCAATAATGACATGACGATATCTAATCGGCGTTATACCTTGTGGATTGACAATAATAAATGATAATTCGTAGGGTAAAGACTTTACTGCATTACCCATATCAGTTAATAAAGTTTCAGCCGATAATTCTTTCGCATAGGAATGTAAAGGCAACAATAAACCGCCCAGCAAAAAAAAGAGGGCGGATAACCAATGCTTCATTACTACTATTCTGCTCCTGAGTAAGATTTTTCTGCTACTGGTGAAGATGATGTTACACTTTGATTCAGCATTGAACGACGCTCAAGCTCATATTGTTGTAACATCAGACCAAGTCGGCGATTACGTTGTTCTAGCTGCTCGGTTTGTGGATGAGCAAAAAATTGATCATTAGATACATTTAAACTCACAGGCGACGCAGCCCCCATGATAGGTACCGTATTAAATATGGGTGAGTCAGATTTGACATCAGTTTCTATGCTAGACGTATTATAATTCTGAACACCTGCAATAACAGCTACGGCAACGCTCGCTGCGACACCAACTTGCGTCATCTGGTTAGCCCAAGGGCGAAGCTTACGCCAAAAAGGCATTAAACACCAGCTAGCAGGCACAGGTTGTGACTCCGGTATTGCATTAGGCACAATTTGGATAGGCTCACTTGCCAGCGCCTGCTCTACTTTGTCGGTAATATCAAGATGGATAACTTCATTGATATCGCCTCTCAAACTGTCGCGGATAAGATGGTAGCTCTCCCATCGTTTCTGTAACGAAACATCTTGTAAAATGGTATGGATCAATTCTAAATCAAAGATCTCTCCATCCATTAAAGCGGAAAGTCTTTCTCTATGCATGCCAAAGTACCCTTCAGTAAAATATGAACCACATTTAATTTCGTATTAGCGGTTGCACTTTATTATCAATAGCTTCTCTTGCTCGAAAAATGCGCGAACGAACTGTGCCAACAGGACAATCCATAATAAGCGCTATCTCCTCATAACTTAGTCCATCTAACTCCCTAAGCGTAATTGCCAGACGTAAATCTTCAGGAAGTGACTCTATAGTCCGGAAGACTACTTTTCTCAATTCTTCTGACAACATTAAATTCTCAGGGTTCGAAATTTCTTTTAATGCATTAGAAGCCTCAAAATTCTCTGCATTAACTACATCCAAATCATTCGATGGCGGTCGACGTCCTTGGGATATAAGATAATTTTTTGCTGTATTTACAGAGATCCGGTAAAGCCAAGTATAAAATGCGCTTTCACCACGAAATGAACTGATAGCGCGATAAGCTTTAATAAATGCCTCTTGAGCTACATCCGGTACATCTCCCTGCGGCACATAACGAGAAACAAGGCTCACAACTTTATTCTGGTATCTAATAACCAGTAAATTAAAAGCTTTTTTATCCCCTTTTTGTACCCGTTCAACCAGCACCTGGTCTGTTAACTGCTCGCTCATTCGAGGTCACTTCTCCCGAAAATAAGCCTCATATTTTCCTTATTTGAACCCGCCATGTTTTCTCTCATTTGTAAGCAAGCATTTTTTTGAGTGACAAAAACTCGCAAAGTTCCAGTCAATTTAAATTATTTATATTTAATCTAAGCTAAACCATAAGAAAAGTTCTTTCAAGGCCATCGTATTTACTCTAAATAAAAGAATAGGCTAACATGGTAATTTACTCTATTCCGAAACCTTAGTAATAAAATATTATGCCATCAACACAACATTATACGGATATTTTAATCATTGGTAGTGGCATCGCCGGTCTGTCGTTAGCACTTCGATTAGCGCCACAATACCAAATAACGATACTTAGTAAAAACATTTCAACTGAAGGCGCATCTTACTATGCTCAAGGTGGAATTGCAGCGGTTTTTGATCAAACCGATAGTATAGAAACCCACGTTAATGATACTTTAATTGCCGGTGCCGGGCTGTGTGATAAAAAAACCGTTGAATTTGTCGCTTGCAATGCCCGCCATTCTGTCCAATGGCTTATCAATCAAGGTGTTTTATTTGATAAAGAGCTAAATTTGGCCGGTAAAGAACAATATCATCTGGCAAAAGAAGGTGGCCATAGCCATCGCCGTATTCTTCATCATGCCGATGCAACAGGCAAGCAAGTAGAAACCACCTTGGTTGAAAAAGCCATCAAACATCCGAATATCACGATTAAGGAGCAGCATAACGCGATCGATTTGATCCGCGCAGATAAAGATCCAACAACAATTATCGGTGCTTACATTTGGGATCTCAATCAACAACAAATCGTTATTTGCCATGCAAAAGTGACAGTTTTAGCAACCGGAGGAGCCGCAAAAGTATATCAATATACTACCAATCCTGACATTTCATCAGGTGATGGAATTGCAATGGCCTGGCGAGCCGGTTGTCGTGTAGCCAATCTTGAATTTAATCAGTTTCATCCGACTTGTCTTTATCATCCACAAGCGCGCAATTTTCTACTAACTGAAGCGTTACGAGGTGAAGGTGCCTATCTGAAGCGACCTGATGGCAGCCGCTTTATGCCTGATTTTGATAAAAGAGCGGAACTTGCCCCTCGTGATATAGTTGCCCGGGCCATTGATCATGAAATGAAACGCTTAGGGGCAGATTGCATGTTTCTTGATATTAGCCATCAGCCGGCAAGCGAGATAAAACGACATTTTCCAACTATCTATCATAAATTAGCCACATTAGGTATCGACATTACCAATGAGCAAATTCCGATTGTACCGGCGGCGCATTATACATGTGGTGGTGTTATGGTGGATCATTATGGTCAAACCGATCTTCGACACCTATATGCTATTGGTGAAGTCAGTTATACCGGGTTACATGGCGCCAACCGACTAGCATCCAATTCATTATTAGAGTGTCTCGTCTATGGATGGTCTGCGGCAAAACAGATAAAACAACATATCGAACAAATTGATATGCCATCTACACTAGCCAAATGGAATGAAAATCAATGTCATAATTTAGATGAACAAGTTGTTATTCAACATAACTGGCATGAGTTAAAACTGTTCATGTGGGATTATATGGGAATTGTCAGAACGACCAAACGACTGACCCGCGCATTGCGGCGCATCCATTTACTACAACAAGAAATAGAGGAATATTATTCAAATTTCCGTTTATCAAATAATTTATTGGAACTGCGTAACCTTGTGCAAGTAGCTGAATTGATGATCCGCTGTGCGCTTGATCGTAAAGAGAGCCGTGGATTACATTACACATTAGATTATCCGCAACAGCAACCAGATGCTAAACCGACTATTTTGACCCCATCAACTAAATAACTAGAGAGGGGGATATAATTAACCCTCTTTCATATATGAAGGTGAAAATGCTACCAAATTGCCATTAATTACTAATAATTATTTATATCATCACTCAAACATTCAACAAAACATTTTAATAGATGAACAATTTGGGCGTTCTGTTTATAATCCATTGCCTAACCAGAGGTATACAATGACTGCAACCACATTTTCTGAACTTGAGTTAGACCAAAGTCTTCTCAATGCACTGGATGATAAAGGCTATGACCGCCCGACAGCCATTCAGCTTACAACTATCCCTGCCGCTATGGAAGGACGCGATATTTTAGGTTCATCGCCTACAGGAACAGGAAAAACTGCCGCTTACTTACTGCCGGTGATCCAACATTTACTTGATTTTCCACGTAAACGATCTGGGCCACCGCGTATTCTCATATTAGCGCCAACCCGTGAACTGGCAATGCAAGTAGCTGAACAAGCAAAAGAATTAGCCAAATACACCCATCTTGATATTGCAACCATTACTGGCGGGGTATCTTATATTAACCACGCTGAAATTTTTAGTGAAAACCAAGATATTGTGGTCGCAACCACAGGCCGCTTACTACAATATATTAAAGAAGAAAATTTTGATTGTCGGGCGATCGAAACGTTAATTTTAGATGAAGCTGATCGAATGCTTGATATGGGATTTGCCAACGACATTGAAACCATTGCCGGTGAAACACGCTGGCGCAAACAAACTATGCTATTTTCAGCAACACTAGCAGGTGATGTCATTCACGATTTTGCTAATCGATTACTAAATAATCCTTATGAAATTGATGCTGATCCTTCAAGGCGTGAACGAAAAAAGATCCAACAATACTATTATCGCGCTGATAACCTCGAACATAAAACTGCGCTACTTTGCCATCTGTTAAAACAACCCGATGCCACTAAATCTATTATCTTTGTCCGTAAACGCGAAAGAGCACATGAGTTAATTCAATGGTTACAGCAAGCCAAAATAAAAACCTGGTTACTTGAAGGGGAAATGGTTCAAGCAAAACGGACTGAAGCGGTTAAACGCCTGAATAGTGGGCAAATTAACGTCTTAGTCGCGACCGATGTTGCCTCACGTGGCCTTGATATTGACGATATTAGTCACGTATTCAATTTCGACTTACCGCATACTGCTGATGTTTATCTACATCGAATTGGTAGAACCGCACGCGCGGGACGAAAAGGAATTGCAATTAGCTTAGTAGAAGCCCATGATCAACCGCTATTAGGTAAAATCAACCGTTATCTTAAAGAACCATTAAAAATACGCGTCATCGATAGCCTTCGGCCTACCACCAAAGCACCGGCTGAAGGTTCACTACGTAAACCCAAACCGTCGAAAAAAATCCAGCTAAAACGGCAAGAAAAGAAAAAAATTGACCAACAAAAAAAGAAAAAAACCAAAGAACGCCATCGCGACAGTAAAAATATTGGCAAACGTCGTCAACCATCAGTAAAGCAAACTGATAACAAATAATAAATATTTAAACTATTTATTGATTTATTTGGTGAAATAACCAAAATTAATAGCCTGATAAAATTATCAGGCTATTAGTTATCCATCAATTAATTTAGCACTATTTTATTATAAACTTTGCGTAAAAGTACGCGTAATAACATCGCGTTGCTGCTCAGGGGTTAAAGAATTAAAACGCACCGCATAGCCTGAAACACGAATAGTTAATTGAGGATATTTTTCTGGGTTTTCAATCGCATCTTCTAATGTTTCCCGAGTCAGAACATTAACATTTAAATGTTGTCCGCCTTCTACTGACACCTGCGGTTTAACCTCAAGGGGAATTTCGCGATATTCAAACGAACCTAACAACTCCTTGGCAACAATTTGTCCTTCATTAAAATCAATTTTAGCGCAAATACAGCGAGCTTCATTTTTTTCATCGTCTAATAACCAAAAGGAATTTAATAGTGCTGTATTAGCTGCCTTAGTAATCTGAATCCCAATAACCATGTCGACCTCCAAATTCGAACAAGATTGAAATAACAATTTGAAATTATTTTCAAATTGGCTATTTGCTATAACCATTATTTCTATAAAATATATATCAATTAAATATCAGCAATTCATTGACATTAATCAATAATTTCAAAGCGTTATTAATAATATTATCGACAGGTTACTGTTTTAAATCAATTTTCCATTTAAAAAAAATTTATAATTTTTAGAAAATATTTTTAATATCAAAATATATAATGAAAAATAAGCGATTTCCGTTTTAAAATTTACCTCATATAACGTAGATGTTAAGTTAAACATGATATTAATCAAAACCTAAAGGAATGGTTATGCCCTCTTTGCCCAGCTGGCACGATGTCATCGGCCTAGAAAAAGAACAAGATTACTTCCGTAACACCCTGGCTTATGTTGCCAAAGCACGTCAACATGGCACAACAATCTATCCACCACAAAAAGATGTCTTCAACGCTTTCCGTTACACCGAACTCAGCGAAGTAAAAGTTGTGATCCTAGGACAAGATCCATACCATGGACCGAATCAAGCGCACGGACTCTCGTTTTCAGTTCGGCCAGGTATTCCTGCACCGCCTTCACTGGTTAATATGTACAAAGAACTGGCAAAAGACATTGCCGATTTCCAATACCCCAATCATGGTTATCTCGTCAGTTGGGCACAACAAGGGGTATTATTATTAAACACGGTTTTAACCGTTGAACAAGGCAAAGCTCATTCTCACGCCCATCTTGGCTGGGAAACATTTACGGATAAGGTTATAGCGGCAATTAATCAACACCGTACTGGCGTGGTTTTTTTATTGTGGGGATCTCATGCGCAGAAAAAAGGCCAATTTATCGATAACCAAAAACATTTTGTGCTTAAAGCGCCCCATCCTTCACCACTCTCGGCCCATAGAGGTTTCTTTGGATGCAGACATTTTTCCAAAACCAATGAAATACTCATAAAACAAGGATTAAGCCCGATAGACTGGACACCTTTCATTCCAGAACAATAAACTAAATGCCACCACCATATGGGTGGCATTATTTCAGTTTATTTTGCTTTTGACACAATCACCATCGCCGGGCGTAGTAAGCGACCGTTTAAAGTATAGCCTTTCTGCATAACATCAATAACTTGATTAGGTTCATGTTCTTCTGAATCGATCATGGTCATGGCTTGATGCAGTTCTGGATTGAAAGCAACATTCTTCTCCGCTACCACCTTAATACCGTATTTGCCAACAGTAGCTAAAAAAGATTTTAAAGTTAATTCAAGTCCTTCAAGCATTGACATCGATTCAGCATTTTCCCGATTAACAAGTTCGATTGCTCTTTCCAAATTATCAATAACGGGTAACAACTCATTGGCAAACCGCTCTAGGGCAAACTTGTGTGCTTTTTCAACATCTTGCTCAGTACGGCGGCGAATATTTTCCACTTCAGCCTTAGCGCGTAGCAACGCTTCACGCTCACGTTTTTGCGCTTCAAGTAATTGCTGCTCTAATTCAGTAATGCGTGGATCAATTAATACTTCTTCAGTAGAACTCACTGGTTGTTCGGTCTCAATTGCTTGTTCTTTTGCCTCATTTTTTTGTGATTTTTTTAATTCTTTTTGTTTAGAGGCTTGCTCATCATGCACTTTATGATCTTTACTACTCATGAGTATCTCCACATTCTTTTTAGCATTAATCCAGATTATTAGCTTATTATGGGGATAAAAGTTTGGGATTCAAGAGAACACACCAACTTGATAAGAGGAAATAAACCATGCTGACCGGAAAAGCAGCAAAAAAGACATTATTTGAATATATTGGTATTGTTGGTCATCCTCGACATCCTGAGGCATTGGCAACTCATGAACAACTTTATAATTGGCTTCGAGCGCAAAAATATAAAGTTATTGTTGAACGACAAATTGCTCAACAGCTTAAACTAAAAAATGCCACCATTGGTGGATTAACAGAAATTGGTAAAACAGCTGATTTAATTATTGTTGTTGGCGGTGACGGTAATATGCTCGGCGCTGCTCGTGTTCTATCACGCTATGAAAATAAAGTTATTGGCATCAATCGCGGTAACCTTGGTTTTTTAACTGATCTTGGGCCAGATAACGCGCTACAACAGCTAACAGAAGTATTGGCTGGCCATTTCTATGAAGAACAACGCTTCTTACTGGAAACTGAAATCAGCAAAAAAAATCACAAACCTCGCATGAGTACGGCAATTAATGAGGTCATTTTACACCCCGGCAAAGTGGCTCACATGATTGAATTTGAAGTTTATATTGATGATCGCTTTGCCTTTTCTCAACGTTCCGATGGGCTAATTATTACTACACCAACTGGCTCAACCGCTTATTCACTCTCTGCCGGTGGCCCGATACTCACTCCAAATCTTGAGGCTATCGCGCTAGTCCCTATGTTCCCTCACACACTTTCATCACGTCCATTAGTCATCAGCAGCGATAGTAGTATTAAATTAAAATTTAGACAAAAAAACATCAATTATGAAATCAGCTGTGACAGCCAAATTATTTTACCTATCCAAGATGATGATGAAGTATTAATCAAACGAAGTAATAAAAAACTTAATCTCATCCACCCAAAAGATTATAATTATTTCAATACATTAAGTTCAAAATTAGGCTGGTCAAAGAAAACCTTTTAATTTTTATTAATTACTACTTTACTGTATAAAAAACCAGTTTATACTGTATTTATTAACAGTTGTGTTTTTACATACAGGAGAAGCACATGCTTATTCAATTAACCATCAATAATTTTGCCATTGTCCGCAAACTAGAAATTGATTTTCATCCTGGTATGAGTGCTATTACCGGTGAAACAGGGGCTGGCAAATCAATTGCAATTGATGCATTAGGTTTATGTTTAGGCAACCGAGCGGATACCAATATTGTTCGCCCTGGTGCTTCTCGTACCGATATCTGTGCCTATTTTTCTCTTACTGATACTCCTTCAGCGCAAGATTGGCTTAAAAATTATCAGTTAGATAACCATAATGAATGCTTGCTACGCAGAACCATCACTGCTGATGGACGATCACGTGGTTTTATTAATGGCACAGCGGTTCCCTTATCACAATTGCGCGAACTAGGGACGTTACTTATTCAAATACATGGCCAGCACGCTCACCAATTATTATTAGATAATCAGCATCAAAAATTTCTGTTGGATACTTACGCTAACCAAACCACTCTCTTGGCTGAAATGAAATCGGCCTGGAAAAATTGGCATCAAAGTTGCCAAGAACTAACGAAATTTCAACAACAAGCAACTGAACGCCTGTCGCGCCAACAACTTATTGAATATCATCTTAAAGAATTGGGTGAATTGATACCACAAGCTGATGAATATCAAAAATTAGAGCAAGAGTATAAACAGCTAGCAAATCGTGAACAATTTCTTTCCTTGAGTCAAAATGCATTACAAATTCTTAATGACAATGAGGAACAAAATATTATCAGTATGCTAAATCATGCAAAGCAAGAAATTAATGAGCTTGCTTCTGTTAGTAATCAATTCAGTCATTTACTTGATATGCTTGAAGAGGCATCGATCCAAATTAATGAAGTGAGTAATGAATTGCGTCATTATGGTGATCGAACAGAACTAGATCCTAGCCAACTATTCGAATTAGAACAACGCATCGCGAAATATGTCAACTTAGCCCGTAAACATCGGGTTGCGCCCGAATTATTGTTTGAATTACACCAACAACTACTGGCAGAACAAGAAAAACTAAATCAGCAGCAAGATGATTGTGACCACTTAACAAGTCAGGTCGAAGTTCAACATCAATATGCATTAGAAATAGCCGGCAAACTCCACCAAATACGGCAACAATATGCCAGTGAATTAAGTCAATTAATCACCAACAGTATGCACCAACTTTCAATGCCTCATGGCTATTTTACGGTTGATGTAAATTTTAATCCTGAACATTTACAAATTGATGGAGCAAGCCAAGTCGAGTTCAACGTGACAACCAATCCTGGACAACCACATCAAGCATTAATAAAAATTGCTTCAGGTGGAGAACTATCACGCATCGCGCTGGCCATACAAGTCATTACAGCCCAAAAAATGGATACTCCCGCACTTATTTTTGATGAAGTTGATGTGGGTATTAGCGGTGCTACCGCCGCGGTGGTTGGAAAATTGTTACGTGAATTAGGCAATTCAACTCAAGTTATGTGTGTTACCCATTTACCTCAAGTTGCAGCCTGTGGACATCACCATTTTTATGTGAGTAAACAGACCAATGGCTGTGAAACAGAAACACAAATGCAATTATTAGATAAAAAAACTCGCTTACAAGAAATCGCCCGTTTACTGGGTGGTAGTGAAGTAACAAAAAACATCCTGGCTAGCGCAAAAGATCTACTTGCTGCTTAAAAACATCCTCAACTTTATTGTATAGTATAGGTCATAGAAAAATGAGGAAAGGTTTTCAATTTCATCAATGTCGATTATTATCGATATTCTGACTCTTAAAGGAATATATGACCATGCGTTGTAAACTGTTAATTGCTGCTGCTATGTCTGTTGTTGTTTTAACAGCGGGTTGTTCTATAGCAGAACGGCTTGTTTACCGTCCTGACATTAATCAAGGCAACTATCTTTCCGCCAGTGATGTTGCCAAAATCCAAAAAGGAATGACGCAACAGCAAGTAGCCTATACATTAGGAACACCAATGCTAAAGGAACCGTTTGGCCAGCAAGTTTGGTATTATATTTTCCGTCAACAGCCTGGACATGAAAAAGTTAAACAGCAAACACTAACACTCACTTTTGATCGCAATGGGATTTTAGTTGACATTAAAAATAACGATACCTTAGCAGCACAAAAAGCATCAACACTTATGTAGATGCCACATCACGTTATTGATATTTATTTAAATAAATATTAATAGACTGCCAATTAGGCGACATTTAAATTGGCGGTCAACCTATCTCATTACAAACAGGTTATTAAGATTTTTGTTTGGCTTTTTCTGCCCGTTTACGACGTATCTCTTTCGGATCAGCAAGTAATGGACGATAAATTTCAACCCGATCACCATCAGATAAGATATCGGATAATTTAGCGGGTCGACTATAAATACCGACTTTATTTTTACTCAAATCAATGTCATCTCGAAGTGACAAAATACCTGATTGCATAATTGCCTCTTCAACACTCGCACCTTCTGCTAGCTTGACGTGCAACAGAAATTGCCTATCTGGCAATGCATAAACCACCTCAATATTTATTTCAACCACGATAAACCTCGTGAGCACGTTGAGTAAAAGCTTGCACCATATTTCCAGCCAGTTCTTTAAAAATCCGACCAAAAGCCAACTCAATCAATTTATTAGTAAATTCAAAATCAAGATATAATTCCACTTTACAGGCATTTTCATTTAAAGGTGTAAATAACCAATTACCCATTAATTTACGAAATGGCCCTTTTACCAATTGTATTTGAATACTCTTATTATCTTGCAATATATTATGCGTAATAAAAGTTTTACTAATACCCGCTTTAGCAACCTCAACCGACGCAGTCATTTCATTATTAACATGATTCAGAACCCGACTGCCCACACAACCTGGTAAAAATTGTGGATATGAATCTACATCATTAACTAAATTGTACATTTTCTCCGCACTATAAGGCACTAATGCAGATCGACTAATTTGCGGCATAACCATTCTCACCAAATAAATCATAAACAATAATAACATTGATATACACTTAAATAAAAATTCTGCACGACAACTTAGTCTAATAAATGCTCACTTAACACCAAATAATAGATCCTTACCGTGCCATTTATTTATACATACAGTATAATCGCCAATTATGACAAAGAAAAAAGCACACAAGCCCGGTTCGGCAACGATTACGTTAAATAAAAGAGCACGCCATGAATACTTCATCAGTGAAGAAATTGAGGCGGGCTTAGCTTTGCAGGGTTGGGAAGTCAAAGCACTACGCGCAGGTAAAGCCAATATTAGCGACAGTTATGTTTTACTGAAAGAAGGTGAAGCTTATCTTTTTGGTGCAACTATTACCCCGCTAAATGTAGCCTCCTCCCATGTGGTTTGTGATCCAATGCGCACCCGAAAGTTATTGCTAAATCAGCGTGAACTAGATTCGCTATTTGGTAAAATCAATCGCGAAGGCCACACAGCGGTAGCATTATCCCTTTACTGGAAAAATGCCTGGTGTAAAGTCAAAATTGGTGTCGCCAAGGGTAAAAAAGAGCACGACAAGCGTTCTGACATTAAAGATCGCGAATGGAAGTTAGACAAAGCGAGAATTATGAAAAACTCAGGTCGATAATGAGCTAAGTGCTAGCATTATTAAGTTTTTTTCTGATATAATTGAAGTAATCAACTTGGGGCTGATTCTGGATTCGACGGGATTTGCGAAACCCAAGGTGCATGCCGAGGGGCGGTTGGCCTCGTAAAAAGCCGCAAAAAAATAGTCGCAAACGACGATAAATACGCACTGGCAGCTTAATAACCTGCGCAGAGCCCTCTCTCCCTAGCCTCCGCTCTTAGGACGGGGATCAAGAGAGGTCAAACCTAAAAGAGATCGCGTGGATGCCTAGCCTGGGGTTGAAGCGTTAAACTTAATCAGGCTAGTCTGTTAGTAGTGTGTCTGTCCACAGCTAGCTGGCGAATGTAAAGACTAGACTAAGCATGTAGTACCGAGGATGTAGAAATTTCGGACGCGGGTTCAACTCCCGCCAGCTCCACCAAATTATCTTCTAAGGACATCCAAAGAAGACTGAAAAGCCCGCTAATTCAATGAGTTGCGGGCTTTTCTATACCCTACACTGTCTAATGTAACCTAATTAAATCAAATTATCTTAGGTACTTTGATAGTTTTTGAGGTACCTAAAAAATGAAACATCAATAATAACAAGACAAGCCAGACCCTTATCAGTAAAAGAAATCGAAGTAGCAAAACCCAAAGAGCGTGATTATGTTCTCAATGAATATTTAATAAGGTGGAGCGGCATGCTTATTAAAAATAACGAGAAGCGCAATTACGGTACAAAATGTTAACTCACAGCGGGAATGTCAAAATTTTCTTTATCAAAAGAAAGATTGAATTCTCCTGAATTACCAAACATGTCAGTTACTTTGACTTTTGCTTTGTTAAGCAGATCTTGCCACTGGAGTTGTTCAGTGTTATTTTCCGGAATAATAAATTTATATAAGTACATGGTAGGCGTCTCGTTTCTAGTACGGTTTGCTTTAACAAAGGGAGCAAGCCGATACACATACGAGCTATCTTCCAGATAAAAATGACCATTTACTTCAAAAGTGCCTTTATCTGGATTATACCAAAAATTAACATGTGCTTGCGAGCCATTATTACCTTTATTTGGCCTATGGATCACTGAACAAGGGAAATCTGGGCCTACAATACAAAAAAAGCCTTCTTCGATAGGAGGCCATAAAACAATACCACGATTTGCATCGTGATTTTTTTTAATATCATAGTCGATAGACCACTTTTTAAAATTCTCTGAATTCTTTGGCTTAAATTTTACAACGCGTGACCATACTTCACCATTTTGATGTCCCTTATATGGCCCAGAATCGCTGAAGCGAGACATCCAACTAAAGTTATTTTCAAAAACCATAGATTCCGCTATTACATCAATATTTTTCTGATCACTATAATTAACCTTCTCAATAGATTTAATATATTTTCTTTGTGGATTTCTAAATGATGATCCTGTTTCGCCACGCGGACCATTTCTAGTGGCAGTGCCACTTTCGCTGTTATTAAAATCACCCACGCCAGGAACATTGAATCCTGCCGCGATATCGATACCGTTACTAACGTCAGTCGCATAAAGATAAAAAATGACTTCCTGCTCCCCTGTTTGAGTGTCAACGTAGCTATCACTCAAAAATGTGTCAAATGAAGGCACCATAATATAGTCATTACTATGCCTCGTATAAATCCAAGGCTTAAAATTATTAGGAGCATTGCCTTCCCAATTTAATCGTCTGCCACTGCGATATTCAACTAAGTGTGCCCGACCTTGTAATTCATCCGCCGGAATGACCAAGGGATTATTATTTTTATCAACAACTTTCACTTTTAATGAAATCGCTATTCGATTTTGACCATTGCCATAAATAGTCGCCTTTTCAGCTGATCTATTATTTACAAAAGCTAAATCAAGGTAATCTAATCGATAAAATCTATCCCATACGCTAATAATATACTTCCTTATTATTTATATGTTTTTTATATATAGAAAATATATCAAATCTTATATATTGAGACATTTTAATTTTTATTAAAAAAAATGAATATTATATTTAACTTGCTTATTTTTTATTTAAATAAGTTTTGTTAAAAAGAATTTATTTTTTGCGTTAATATTAAATTACCTGCTTATCATATTAAAAATCATATTTTATTAAAATTTCTAAAAGTATTATTAAGTTATTACATCAAATACAATATAGAAAAAATATTAAAAAAAATAATAACCCAATAAATAATAAACATTAAAATAATTAACACAAATGTTAATTATATGTTAAAATTATAAGTGTGATATATATCATAATTTCTATCTAACTATGGAGAATAAATTATGAAATTACTTATCAAAATTCTCATGATTAGCACTCTTTTGTCACAGAATTTTTTCGCGCTAGCAAGTGATGAAAATCCTGACAACACGGTAAAGGATGATAATCCAATTATTTTTGAAAATGATAAAAAAGAAGAAAAACCATATTGCGAACCGACTAAAGGAAAAGAATATAGCGGCGAAGGATGCATTGATATTCGATAAGAATGTAAATAGCCATTTTCTAGCAAAAAATTATTCTAAGGTTAAAAAACATTAACCAATAATAAAAAGAGATAAGCCATGGCTTATCTCTTTTTATAGTCAATAATTGCTCATCTACTTTGCTTTATCAATTTAGCTTATTGAACTAGATGTTCTATTTTTCGCTTGTAAAACCATCCACACAACAAAATAGTAATGAAAATGTTAAAAAAACAATTATTATCAATAGGCGCTTTTACTATTTTAGGAGAAAAAACCATGAAATGGAGATTGAAAATATTTACCATTAGCTTATTAGTCGGTTTTAACGCACTTTCTTTAGCAAATAATAGTGAAACATTAATTTATGCTACCGAAGTTCAAAATTACGATGTAATAGAAATAGTAAACTTAAAAGAAAGTAAAAAAGTCGTAATTATTGACAGAACTTATGACATATGTAAGAATAAATTTCATAATTCAGCAGAATGTGATAAACCAAAATTTCTTAACCGCTTTCGCGAGTTCCTAAAAAAATTTCCTGACTAGGTTGAGAGCAATTAAACCAATGTAAATCGAAAAAAAACAAATTGGGTCAATAATTAGCTAACCCTATTAAGAGCAATAAGATACAATTTTAAAACCAGCAAAAATAAACAACCCCAGCTGGGGTTGTTTATCTGACGAATATAACAAGTCAATCTTTATCTAACCCAAGGCACTTTCTCGCAGTTGTTTTTTCAGTTTATGATATTCATCTATCACATACCGTTCAGCAGCATGTTGATCGGCGATAGACTCCAGCCGAACAGCGCTGAATTTAAACTCAGGAGTTTTAGTTATTGGGCTTAAATTTTCTGCCACCAATTCATTACAAGCACCAATCCACCATTGATAAGTCATATATACCGCGCCTTTATTCGGGCGTTCACTGACTTGAGCGCGAGTGATCACTTTCCCTTTCCGTGACTGGATCCAAACCAATTCTTGATCTTCGATACCCAGATTTTTAGCATCTGCCGTATTGATTTGAACATAACCAGGCTCATCCGCCAAAGCAGCCAGTGCCGCACAGTTACCAGTCATTGAACGGCAAGAATAGTGCCCAACTTCACGCACGGTGGAAAGTACCAGCGGGTATTCTTCGTTGATGCGATCTAGTGGCGGCGCCCAGTCACAAGTAAAGAGCTGCCCTAAACCATTGGCAGTGGAAAATGTTTCTGCAAACAGATAATCAGTTCCCTGATCATCATCAGATTCACTACGACACGGCCATTGGATATAGCCTAGTTCACCCATTTTTTCATAAGTAGCACCATAGAAATCAGGACACAAATGCCGCAATTCATCCCAAATTTGTTGCGTGTTGTTGTAGTGCATCGGATAACCCATCAGGGTAGCAATTTCGCTAATGATCTGCCAGTCGGTTTTAAGATCCCATTTTGGCTCTACTGCTTTGAAAAAACGTTGAAAACCCCGATCGGCGGCAGTATAAACCCCTTCATGCTCGCCCCACGAAGTCGCAGGCAGGATCACATCTGCCGCAGCAGCCGTTTTGGTCATAAAAATATCCTGCACAATGACCAATTCTAAATTAGTAAATGCTTTGCGTACCGCTGGTAGCTCAGCATCTGTTTGTAATGGATCTTCACCCATAATATAAGCAGCACGGACTTCGCCATGTTCTACCCGATGAGGTAACTCACTAATGCGATAGCCTGTTTTTGCCGGTAGACTTTCAACCCCCCAGGCTTCTGCAAATTTCTTACGATGTTCCGTTACATTAATATACTGGTAACCTGGATAGGTGTCCGGCAGAGCTCCCATGTCGCAAGCACCTTGCACATTGTTTTGCCCACGTACCGGATTAACACCGACACTCGGTTTCCCCAGATTGCCGGTTAAAAGTGCCAGGCTGGTTAGTGAACGGACGGTTTCCACTCCTTGATAGAATTGGGTGACCCCCATTCCCCAGAGAATAGTGGCCCGCTCGGCTTGCGCATACAATCGCGCTGCCTGGCGAATATCCTGTGCACTGAGCCCGGTGATCGTTTCTACCGAATCTGGCGTATAGCCCTCAACAATCTTACGATACTCATCAAAACCTTCCGTTCGCGCTGCAACAAAGGCATGATCATAAAGATTTTCTTCAATAATGACATATCCAATCGCATTCAGTAACGCAATATTAGAGCCATTTTTTAACGCCAGATGCATATCCGCAATACGCGCTGTTTCAATTTTTCGCGGATCACAAACAATAATTTTCGCGCCTTTTTGCTTAGCTTTGATCACCCGATTAGCCACAATAGGATGAGAATCTGCTGGGTTATAACCAAATACAAAAATTAAATCAGTATCTTCGATACCGACTATCGAATTACTCATTGCGCCATTACCGACCGACTGGTGCAGACCTGCAACCGATGGGCCGTGTCAGACACGCGCACAGCAATCAACGTTATTAGTACCAATAACCGCCCGGGCAAATTTCTGCATAATGTAATTGGTTTCATTACCTGTGCCTCGAGAGGAACCAGTTGTCATAATGGCATCCGGCCCATATTGGGCTTTAATGGCACTCAACTTGTTGGCCACATAGTTCAGCGCTTCATCCCAAGAAACGGCCTTCAGCTTACCGCCGCGATGACGACGGATCATAGGTGATTTCAGACGCGGGGTAAGGATTTGGGTATCATTGATAAAATCCCAACCATAGTAACCTTTTAGGCATAAATCGCCTTGATTGGTTTTGCCCTGCGCTGCCTCAGCATGGACAATTTTGCCTTTATCAACCAGCAGGTTGATTTTACAACCTGATGCACAATAGGGACATACCGTGACGACTTTTTTCATTTACATTACTCCTGTTAACTGCATAAATGGAAAAGGATCAAATATTAAGATGCATGAAACATGCCATTCAAAAAAATAAATTAACCAAATGAAAAATAAAGGAAAAACACCAATTTTGGCTATCAGCGTCATTCATTCGACATAAATGACATAATGAACCAGCAGCTAACAACATGCAGTTATGTCAGGAACAATAAAAATTTCTTTTGTTGCAGTTCAATGGATAGGCAATATTTTGACGTTAAGGGCGTATATCAAGCAAGTTTTGCTGCTGCAATGAGCGCTTGACCAAAAGCAATTGCTCCATCACCCGCGGGTAATTGCATCGGTAGTAATAGTTCAAAATCCGTTAACCAAAACTGTAACCGTTGACGTAGTAAGCGGTTATGTAATACACCACCACTACAAACAATAGTGGAGATTTTTCGCAACTGAGCATGAAATGCGGCGAGTTCAGCTAATCCTTTCGCCAAGGCATCATGAAAGGCCCAGGCACGCCAAGCATCAGCTACCTGCCAATCGAGCCATTGCTGCCAAAATGTGATCATATCTAACTGGTTATCTTTAACCGGTAGCGTCACTGGGTGGTTGATATGACTTACCGTCAGAGCCAAAGCCTCTAATTTGCAAGCCGCTTCGCCTTGATAACTTTGTTGCGCAGGAGCACAGCCAAGTGCTGTAGCAACCGCGTCAAATAAACGGCCGGCAGAAGAAGCCGGTGGGGAGTTAATCCCTTGCTCTATCGCCCGCGCTAATGGCTGCCAGGGTTTATCTGCCAATATTTTGGCTTCAGATCGCATTTGCCAGTCAGGTACAAATGCCAACCACTGAGCCAATAGATTCCGCCATGGCTGGCGTGCCGCCAGATCACCGCCAGGCAGCGCGACCGCAGGCAATCCCGCCAATCTTTCACATTCATCATAACTAAAGCGTAAACATTCCCCGCCCCATAACTGATCATTATCTCCCCAGCCAATACCATCCAGAATCAATGCAATAACATCACCAGCATGACGTGGCCAATGATGTTCAGCCAAACAGGCGACAGCATGGGCATGATGATGCTGCACCTTTACTATCGGCAAAGACATCTGCTGCGCCAATTTTAGTGAGCGATATGCAGGATGTTTATCGGTAACTATTTTTTGTGGTGTGAACTGCCAAATCTGCTGCATCCTGTTTACTACCTGACACCACTGTGCTTCCACATGTTGATTAGTGAGATCGCCCAAATGCTGGCTGAGCACAGCCTGTTCACCCTTTACCATACAGAAAGTATTTTTTAGATCAGCACCCAAACATAATAACGGCGGTACATTGCTAAAACCTGGCGGTAAAGGCAAGCTGTCTGGTACAAAACCCCTGGCTCGACGTAGCATTTCACCAGAGGCGCGCATAACGGAATCATCCATCCGCTGTAAAATATCCCGATTGTGTAATAGCCAGCCATCAGCAATATCAATCAGCTCGGCCAATGCTTGTTCATTATTCAATGCAGGCGGATGGCCATTGCGATTGCCAGAAGTCATTACTAATGGACGTGCGACAGCCTGCATTAATAAATGCTGTAGAGGGTTTGCCGCTAACATTACACCGACTTCGTTAAGCTGTGGCGCTAACTCATCAACTAACGATAGCAATTGCTTATCCACTAATACAATCGGAGCAGCAGGCAGTTGCAAAAGTGTCTGTGCCTGTTCAGGCAGAAGGCGGGCCATTGCATCAGTGATCATTACCGCAAAGGGTTTTGACGGCCGCCGTTTGCGCTGACGCAAGCACCTAACTGCCATTTCGTTATTGGCATCACAAGCCAGATGAAAACCACCTATCCCCTTGATCGCAATAATTTTACCCTTTTTCAATGCGCTAATTGCTGCCTGGATAGCCTGCTCTTTCTGCTGTTGCTCCCCTGCGGAAAACCAGATTACATGTGGTCCACAGTCGGGACAAGCGATCGGCTGGGCATGGAAACGCCGGTCAGCAGGATCACGATATTCTGCTGCACATGGCGCACACAGCGGAAAAGCCTTCATAACGGTAAACGGTCTATCATAGGGCATCGCACGAATAATCGTGAAGCGTGGCCCACAGTGAGTGCAATTGATAAATGGGTAGCGATAGCGGCGTTGGCTTGGATCACGCATTTCTTGCAAACATGCCTGACAGGTAGCAGCATCGGGAGCAACTTGAGTTGCCATCGGCGCGAGCATGCTATGACGGATAGTGAAATCTTGTGGTAATTGACGCCAGTGCCAGGAAAATTGCTGTATCTGATCGATACGAGCTAATGGAGGGCAATCGATTGGTAATAACTCAAGTAGCCTGCTGGCATCACCAACAATACGCACTACCACACCGGCACCGTCGTTACAAACATCACCTTTAAGGGCTAATCGCTGCGCCAATTGCCAAATCCAGGGTCGAAATCCGACTCCCTGAACTTTGCCATAAATTCTTAGTAATGTACCATTTTCATTCATTACGTTAGTTAACATTGCGCAAGCGGGTTAGAAAACTTGGCTGGCCATCCCATTTAAGGCAGCACGCCGACGCTTCTCAAGATTAAGTTGTTCCAGTTTGTTGCGATCAACACACATAATTGCGTTGGTAGGACAAGCCTGAATACAAGCCGGGCCTTCGGCTCGCTGATGGCAAAGATCACATTTATTCGCCTCAGCCTTTTCCACAACAACATTCAACCCTGCCCCACTATTGCGTACTATTGGGCGTGAAACCACTTCCATCGCTCCATACGGACAAGCCACAACACAAGTTTTACAGCCAATACAACGCGTTTGATGAACGTAGACAAAATCGCTGTCGCGAGTAATGGCACCATTAGGACAAACGTTAGCACAGGGTGCATCTTCACATTGGCGACAGGTTGTGGCGGTAGAGACACTGACTCCTTTAATAACATGGATACGCGGTAAGAAAGTGTTAGATGTTAGTGAAGTACAGTCCTGTGTTGCCTGATGAGATACGACACAAGCCACTTCGCAGGTGCGACAACCAATACATTTATTAGCATCAGTAATAATGAAACGATTCATTTACTTCTCCAGCAATAACAGTCAATAGTGAAATATATTCATAAACCGTGCCAATTTTTAAGTTAACAAAAATTGACATAAGCCTGTCATCATCACTACTAGCAATGACAAATATCGAAGCAGTTTGGTTAAATCGTATTAGTAGAATAAAAATACCGGCGTGAAACAGCATAAACAATTTAGCCAAGCATCTTTCTGCTACTAAATGCAATCAAACATTTATAGTGACCGGAACTGACTTAGCTGCTGATTATCAGCTAGGCTGGTATAAACTGTTTCAACAGCTATTTTTACTGCTTCTGTCATCGGGTAATAGAATCCGACAATATCTGGTTGGATACCTATGAAAATCACTTCTTTAGTATCCTCTTTTAGCTGCTCGATAAGATAGCTAAGTGGCATATTATGGGTAGACATAATAAACATATCAGCGATATCTTGTGGATCGATTAACCGAATTTCACCGGCAGCCAGTCCCATGTCAGTCGCATCAACAATCAATAAACGGGTTGGTTGTAGTTCGCGAATAACACCAATATCATTTTCTGGTGCACTACCGCCATCAATCACTATCCATTTCCCTTGTGGTGCATTATGGCACATCTGTGCCAGCAATGGGCCTGCTCCGTCATCACCCATCATGCTATTACCGACACACAGCAAAACATCAGCCACGCGCCCTCCTTACCATCAAATAGATAGCACTCTCCTGGTGAATATCGGCTAGCATGTGCAGCAGCTGCTGGCTCCAACTTTGCTGTTGTTCGGTCTGTTTTTTAAGTGCTACGCTAAAAGCATTTGCCAACATTACCACGTGGCTGCTATCAATAACGATTTCGCCATAACGAGCAATACCCGTCATTTTCCACTGCGCTTCACTTCCTTCCTCGAGGGTAGCAATCCAGAGCAGATATTCTTGCCATGGACAGTTAAGCACCGCTTGTAAACAATCTATCACGCCTAAATGGTGTCCAATAGCAAGTCCGTAATAGATAACTTGCTGTGCCTGTGGCGGCGTGTCTTCATTTTCATCAATAAATTTACTGCTTAGCTGACTGAACACCACCTTGTCATTCATTTAACCTGCTCCTGTTTAATGATTTGGCTAAGATTGACAACAATTTCACTTAAGCGAGGATCATTTTCATCAGCCAACCATTGCGCCACCCGATCTTCACCCTGCATGAGATAATTGATAAAAGTGTCGGCAATCTGACGACCATAGCGATAACCTGCTAAACGACGAGCGGCACGATCGATACGGACTCGTAAAGGTTGTACCATATCAGGATGTAGAATTTCTGCCGGCTGACTATCCACTTCACCGGGTTTACGCAAATGGATTTTTTGCTCCAGTAGCCCTAAAGCCATGGCAAAACCGTATAGCGTTGCAGCAGGTGTCGGTGGACAACCTGGAATATAAACATCGACTGGCACGATCTTATCCGTTCCACCCCAAACACAATACAGATCGTGAAAAATGCCGCCCGAATTACCACAAGCGCCATAGGATATAGCGATTTTGGGATCAGGTGCTGAGTGCCAGGCCCGTAATGCTGGCGTACGCATTGAGCGCGTAACTGCCCCGGTAAACAGCAATATATCAGCATGACGTGGGGAAGGAACAACCTTAATGCCAAAACGTTCGGCATCAAAAATGGGTGAAAGGGTGGCAAAAATTTCAATTTCACAACCATTGCACCCCCCACAATCAACACGATAAACATAAGCTGAACGTTTAATTTTCTTCAACAACAATGTTTTCATACCCGCAATAGATTCTTCAATTGCTACTGGTGCTGGCATAGCCTGTTGATGGTTAGATGACAAAAACTGGTTCATCAGATAGACTCCTTCATTTCACGGGTTAAATCGATTTTATCTGACGGAGCCAATCCCTGTAACCGTTTGCAATCGGGGCAAGTTTCAAATCTTTCTCGATGCTGCTCAGCGTGTTTGTCGCCATTATGTTTGAGTATATCGATAACATAATCGATCGCTTTTTTTACCGCCAAAGGACGCTGACATACCCGACAATAACAAATAGCAAATTGTGCTTGCTGGAGAAGATCTTCTTTACGCCATACCGCTAGTTCATATTCCTGCGACAAACGAATTGCCGCCGTTGGGCACACTTCTTCACAACGACCACAGAAAATGCAACGACCCAAGTTGCATTGCCAGAGCAGCTGGCCTTTTGGCAAATCTATTTCTGTGATCAATGCATTGGATGGACAGGCGTTGACACATGCCGCACAACCAATACATTGTTGCGGATTATGTTGCGGTTTACCGCGGAAGTTTTTATCTACTTCGATTGGTGTCAGTGGATAATCTTCAGTAACAATTCCGGTTTTTAAAGCTTTCTTAATAAAATTAAACATGATAACTCCAGTTGGCTTTTGCTGACTGTACGCAATTTGCTAAAGAGACGGCGCCAGTTGGTCATAAAATGCTGATCATCACCTTGATACGGTGCGAATGAAAACAGCAGCAGCAAAAGCAAAAGTTATTTCAGCGGTGAGTTTTTACGTTCAATGCCGTAACGTTCTAGTTCTTTATAAGGCACCACTTGACTTTTTTTCTTACGTACATCGACCAGGGTCATGCGATCAGTACAGGAATAACATGGGTCAAGACTGCCAATGATCAGTGGTGCATCAGACACAGTATTGCCGCGTAGCATATAGCGCAACGTCGGCCAATTAGCATAGGTTGCGGCACGACAGCGCCAGCGCCACAGCTTCTGATTATCTCCGGTCATACTCCAGTGAATATCATCGCCGCGTGGTGCTTCAGTAAAACCTAAAGCAAAACGGTGTGGAATATAGGTAAAGCCCTCTACCATTAATGCTCCCCCCGGCAGATTGTCCAAGCCAAAATCAATCATATTCAGTGAAGTAAATACCTCATTGATACGAACTTTGAGGCGAGCAAGTACATCGCATCCCTGTTCACTATGAACCTCTAGCGGGAGTAAGCCGTAACCGATAAAAGGGTGATCCCTACGCGCATCACGCGCATGTCCGCTGGCACGAACCATAGGGCCCACATTACTAAAATCGCGCGCTACTTGCGGATCTAACCGTCCGATGCCGACGGTACGCTGTTCAATATTGGGCGTCGTTAATAATATCTCCACCAGTTCTTGCACTTCACGCCGCATCTGCTGAGCCAATTGACGGGTTTTGATCATGTCATCTTTAAGCAGATCACGGCGAATGCCGCCAATTAAATTAAGTCCATATGTTTTACGCGCACCAGTCAGGATTTCAGCCATCTTCATAGAAGATTCCCGTACACGGAAAAATTGCATAAACCCCGAATCAAAACCAACAAAATGGCAAGCTAAACCCAAGTTAAGCAAATGGGAATGCAGACGCTCAACTTCCAGCAAAATAGTACGGATCATCTGGGCTCGCTCTGGGACCACAATTCCCATCGCATTCTCAATTGAAGTGGCGTAAGCAGTACTATGAGCAAAACCACAAATACCGCAAACACGATCAGACAAAAATGTTACTTCGTTATACCCCATCCGCGTTTCTGCCAGCTTTTCCATTCCACGATGGACATAAAACAGGCGATAATCAGCATCAATAATATTTTCGCCGTCGACAAACAAGCGAAAGTGGCCGGGTTCATCAGAAGTGATGTGCAATGGGCCAATGGGAACAATATTATTTTTCTTATTACCCAATTCATTAATAAATGGGTAAGTTTCACTGTCAGTGGTCGGGGCAGGACGTTGACGATAATCCATACTATCTTTTCGCAATGGATAAAGATCATCCGGCCAATCATCAGGTAATACCAGACGACGCTCATCGGGCAAACCAACTGGCATCAAGCCGTACATATCGCGTACTTCACGTTCTCCCCATACCGCTGCCGGAACACGCGGTGTCACCGATGGAAACTCAGGTTTATCAGCATCCACTTCAACCCGAACGGTGATCCAACATTTGCTTTCCTGCTCCATAGAAAGTACATAATAAACCGCGTAATAACCGCATAATTTGCGTTCATCATTACCAAATAATACCGATAGCCATCCCCCTTGCTGATAGTAAAGATACGCTATCACTTCAGGCAATGCGTTGATTTTTATCGTAATGGTTAACTGATCTTTAGTCTGCCAACTCTCCTCCAACACAACGCCGGGAAATACTTGGCACAAAGCCGTGAGATAATGTTGACCTAATTTTTCTTCAGACATGGTAATTCTCTAAAATTTTATCGCTAATAAAGAGACGAAAGCTAAAAAAGCAAAGCCAAAACCGAGCCAGGTAACCTGTGCTGTGGCTAAAAAACGTAACCTCGCCATGCTATTTTCAAACAACGCAATCACCAATACGCCGATCAACAGTTTTATTAACGCCACGCCCAGTGCCAATAATAACCCCCCTACCGACATATGCTCAATTTGTCCCCACGGCATAAATACGCCAACAAACAGCTGTAATACCACTAGCTATTTGAAACTAATACCCCATTTCAACAAAGCAAAACTGGCACCGCTATATTCAGAAAGCGGCCCTTCTTGCAGCTCCTGCTCAGCCTCGGCCAAATCAAACGGTAACTTGGCCATTTCAACAAACGTGGCAAAAGCACAGGCACAAAATGCCAGCATTAAAGGAATGCTTTGTTCTACTGGCCAATGGTAAATCACCGCGGCTATCAAACTGATGTGGGTTGAACCTGCCACTTGGGCAACAACCCATAGACCCAATAGTAAAATTGGCTCAACTAATATCCCCAGCACAGCTTCACGACTGGCACCAATTGCCGTGAAAGGACTACCCGTATCCAGGCCGGCGACGGCAAAAAAGAACCGAGCGATAGCAAAAAGGTAAATCAGTGTGATCAAATCACCCACCGCTGGCAATGGCGATGCCACCGTTACTACAGGCAGTGCAGTCGCTATCGTTAGCATCACGCTGATCATTAAAAAAGGCATTAGTTGGAATACCCAACCTGATGCGCTCGGAGCGATACTTTGGCGACCCAATAACTTGATTAGATCCCGATACTCTTGCAACACTCCAGGTCCTTTACGGTTATGCAGCCGAGCGCGTGCCATACGACTCACACCGGAGAGTAGCGGCGCCAACGCAAATAGCAGCAATGCCTGCACCAGGGCAAAAAACAGCGAATTCATATTAGGCTCCCTGAAAAACCACAACCACCAGCAGTAATGCTAGTTCTATAAAAGCAACTCGACGAAACAACACCGGCAGACTGGCGACTTGCCAACCGGGTAACAACGACACCGGATTGAGTATCTGACCTAATTTCAACAGCAAAGCAAAAATCACTTTTATTGGTTGGGCAAAACCAGATGCAGTAATACTCATCGCCTGTTCGTATTGATAACCACAAACCCAGGCTGAACCACGAGAACGAGATGGCAAACGCCCATCTTTGAAAACGATTAATAGAACAATCGGCAACAACGTTGCTGCAATCAGCAATAGCGCAATCATTGGCTGAGATACCATGGTTTGATTGGTCACTAACGGTAATGGAACGGCATAGCGGAGCAATGGCATAATCCAGGGCGCCCCTACTCCACCAACCACGCAGCTAAGTGCTAATGCAGTGAGCGAAATATTCATTAGCCAAGGTGCAGAACATGCTTTTTCCGCCGCTTGAGTGCGAGCAGCGCCACAAAACATCACCCCATACACTTTTGCCATACACATCACCGCCAGAGCACCAGTAATTGCAAGTCCGGTCGCCAATAATGGCCCGAGCAAACGACTGATAAACACAGGCTGCTCACCTAGGCGAAAAAAAGATTGATAGATAACCCACTCACCAGCAAAACCATTAAGTGGCGGTAGCGCGGCCATTGCCATTAATCCAATCAGCATCGCCAGCGCTATCAGTGGCATACGTTTACCAATACCACCTAATTTTTCGATATCCAGATAACCGGTACGGAACCATACAGCGCCCGCACCAAGCAATAATGTGGTTTTAAACAGGCTATGGCTCAACAGATGATATAATCCGCCTACCATACCAAGTGCAATCAAAATAGGTTCACGCAGCGATACACCTACAAGTCCGGCACCAAGCCCTAACAGTATGATGCCGATATTTTCAAGGCTGTGATAAGCCAGTAGTCGATTAATATTATGCTCCATTAATGCATAAAGTCCGCCAACAAATGCCGTGATCATACCGAGCAATAACACGATAATTGCCCACCATAATGGGAATGTCGCACTGAGTAACGAAAGCAGCACAATGCCATAGACGCCAACTTTTAGGATCACAGCGGAAAATAACGCAGCAGCTGGCGCAGGAGCATTAGTATGGGCTTGCACAACCCAACCATGCAGAGGAATAATACCGGCTAATAGCCCAAAGCCAATCAGCCCCAACAACCAGATTCCACTACTCATTGGTAGCGTTACCATTAGCAGACGCAACTGGCCGATATTTAAGGTGCCATAAGTTCGATAGATGATGACGCACATAATAACCAGTAGCAGAGTACCAAGCCGCCCTAGCACAAACCACACTTTACTCGATTGATGGCAACCAGTTAGAAACAGCGCGCATAGCGTCATAATTTCTGCCATCATCACCAACATACCAAGATGACCCGCAGCCACTGCCAAGGTTGCGGCAGCCAACAATAAATTGACTAACAACCCATTAGCTTGCGTTTCATCATGTCGATGCCAGCTGATATTAAACAAACTGATAAAAATTCCTGGTAAGCCAAAAACAACTAGCCACCATGCATTAAGTGCGGTGATATTTAGTGACCAGTTACCGACAGGTGACATAAAATCGCTGGCACTGACAATGCCTAAAAGCACTTGTCCGCCGGCCAATAGCATTGCAAGATTAGCTAAAACACCACCAAGCCCAGCGATTAAACCACTTAACGGCTTATTGAACAGCAGTAATGCGGCTAATAAACCGCTTATAACAAAGGTAAAAATTGCCGTATTAAACAATATCTCGACACTCATTACAGCCCTCCATTTTGGCTGTTCATTAACGACAAGTCGCCTAACTCCATCTGGATAGTCAGCTTACGCTTACGTTTATTGGCGTTGGCAATACTATGGTTATCAACCAGACGTAGCGCTTTAGTCGGGCAAGTCCGGACACAAGCCGGACCTCGTTGATCGAAATAACACAGATCACACTTAACGGCGATGGCACGAACCCCCGGTATCCAGTCTAAAAACTGGCTAATACGAGCTGGTTCCGGTGGTGCAGGCGGGGCAATTGGCGTATTACTATTAGTAGGAATACCCTGTGGGCGACTGCCACAAAATTCGATAGTCCCAAACGGACATGCGAGACCGCACAATTTACAACTAACACACAAACTTTCGTTTAATTGAATAGCATTATTGATGCGGTTAATGGCATTAACTGGACAAACTTGCGCGCAAGGCGCATCTTCACACTGGTGACAAAGTTGGGGGGCAGACTCTTTTTCATTTCGCATCACTTTAAGACGCGCTTGCGTTTGTAGCCCTTGTATACGGTGATTTTCCGAGCAAGAAGCTTCACAAGTATGACAGCCAATGCAAAGCGTAGAGTCAGCAATAACAAAACGATTCACCGGCGATCCCGTGGTGATAGTCATTTTTGACGAAACTGTGCCAAAATAGTCACTTTCAACATTCTCCAATAACCTATTTAGGCAGCAGTAAGCTAACTAAACATAATTATTGATAACAACAAAGCTGGCCAGGCTTCGCCGGTTTCAATGATATGCGGCAAAGTATGACTAATAGCTGCGAATAGCGCGATGATAAGAATCAAAATGCCAGCAAATAAACGGTAAATTAATCCCTGCCAGAGACCACAAAAGCTAAATAGATGGAGCTCTATTTTTGCAACGGAGATCAATTGGCGTCTAATATAACCACTACAGTAGTAATAGCTTGGAACCAAACGCATAAGAGCGTGTTCAGTCATAACATCAGTTTTCTGACTTAATTGTGAAAAGAGCATAGTGATTGACTCAATTTATAAAAAATAACTTTACTAAGCAGATCTCATGCCAAAATATAATTATTTTAATTTCATATAATTAAATAATAAAACTGCCAAAAACCAGCCCAATTACGTTGTTATTTAGACATTATCGATATGAAATATCAGCAGCGACTCGCGGCCCTTTCACTGTTCATTTGTTCTTTGATAATTCATAGCAACAAAATAAGTTTGCCCACGATATAACCGCTAGATAGCGCTTTTTTAATCCTCCCATTTATGCCAATAAAAGCATGCTATTGCTATGCACTGGCATCCATATTGCATTAATCAATGCAAACAGACGATGGAGGATTTATGCATGAAATCACCCTCTGCCAGCAGGCATTAGAACTTATTGAGCAACAAGTAGCACAAAGCAACGCCAAACGGGTCACCCAAGTGTGGTTTAAAATTGGTGCATTTGCCTGTATAGAAAGCAGCGCGCTGCAATTCTGCTTTGAGTTAGTCTGCCGGGATACTGTCGCTGAAGGTTGTGAACTTCATTTAGAACAACAGCAAGCAGAATGCTGGTGTCGTAAATGTCAGCAATACATACAACTATTAACCCATCGTGTCAGACTCTGTCCCAACTGTAATAGCCATAATCTCCATATTGTTGCGGATGATGGACTACAAATCATGCGGCTAGAAATAGAATAGGAGTAAACCATGTGCACCATCTGCGGTTGCGAACAAGGCAACCAATATATTGAAGGCGATGAACGCAACCCACATTCTGCTTTTCGCAGCGCACCATTTTCTCCTGCGCCGCGCCAATCATTACAAATAAAAGCAGTTCATAAAACTAGTCTTCTTACTAGCGCTTTCCTAGGCGGCAAACTGGATTATGGACAAGGTGAAGCTGGCACCCATGCACCCGGTTTAAGTCAGCGAAAAATGCTGGAAATTGAAATTAACGTACTGGACAAAAACAACCGATTAGCACAGCGTAACCGCAGTCAATTCCTGACCAACAAGCAGCTAGCATTAAATCTGGTTTCCAGTCCAGGCTCAGGCAAAACTACCCTACTGACAGAAACACTTAAGCAGTTACAAAACCATATTCCTCGCGCAGTGATTGAAGGCGATCAACAGACTACTAACGACGCAAAAAGGATCCGCGCCACAGGTACCCCCGCTATTCAAGTGAATACCGGTAAGGGATGTCATCTTGATGCACAGATGATCTTTGATGCCATGCAACGTCTTCCTCTTGCTGAAGGTGGCATCATGTTTATCGAAAACGTTGGCAATTTGGTATGTCCTGCCGGGTTTGATTTAGGCGAACATCACAAAGTGGCGGTATTATCGGTAACGGAAGGCGAAGACAAACCACTCAAATATCCGCATATGTTTGCAGCCTCCTCATTGATGTTGTTGAATAAAGTGGACTTACTGCCCCATCTTAATTTTGATGTGGAAAAATGTTTGGCTAGTGCCCGTCAAGTGAATCCAGAAATTGAAATTTTGCTGATATCAGCAACCACTGGTCAAGGCATGGAGAATTGGCTAGCGTGGTTGGAGAAGCAGCGATGTGTATAGGTATTCCTGGCAAAATTAGTCAAATAACTGACAGCATGTTAGCCAGAGTAGCGATCGGTGGGGTGATACGTGATGTTGACCTGACACTAGTCGGGAAATACGACCAAAATGGTAATAGCCGCCTTGGCCAGTGGGTGCTTGTCCACGTTGGTTTTGCCATGAGCGTAATCGATGAACATGCAGCATTGGACACACTGGCGGCATTGCAAAATATGTACGATCTAGAACCCGATGTTGGTATCTTGCTATATGGTGAGGAGAAAAGGTAATGCGTTTCGTTGATGAATATCGCACTCGACAAAAAGTAATGCCGCTAATTGAGATCCTTAACCGACGCGCCAGACATCTGCCATACAGCGAGCAACGACCTTTTCGCATTATGGAAGTTTGCGGCGGGCACACCCATGCTATTTTTAAATTTGGCCTGGATCAACTATTACCGAAAAATGTCGAGTTTATCCATGGCCCAGGCTGTCCAGTTTGTGTACTGCCAATGGCACGTATAGATAGCTGCCTGGAAATTGCCAACCAACCGCAAGTCATATTCTGCACTTTTGGTGATGCTATGCGTGTACCGGGGAAAAATGGCTCATTGCTAGCAGCCAGAACTGGTGGAGCAGATATACGTATTATTTACTCACCAATGGATGCGCTAAAACTTGCCCAACAAAACCCGACCAAAAAAGTAGTACTTTTTGGTCTCGGATTTGAAACCACCATGCCAACAACCGCTGTTATCATAAAACAAGCAGAAGCCGCTAACATTGATAATTTTTATTTCTTTTGTCAGCATATAACCGTGATACCGGTACTAAAAAATTTATTACAGCAACCTGATAATAGTATTGATGCATTTTTAGCGCCTGGACACGTCAGTATGATTATTGGTATTCACGCTTACAACTTTATTACCACACAATATCAACGCCCGCTTGTTGTCGCAGGTTTTGAGCCAATTGATATGCTACAAGGTGTATTAATGTTAATTGAACAAAAAATAGCCGGCTATAGTCGGGTAGAAAATCAGTATCGCCGTGTAGTACCTGATACAGGAAACAGTAAAGCACAGGCAATAATGCAACAAGTATTCTGCATTAAGGGAGCTAGCGAGTGGCGTGGCCTTGGTATGATAAAGCATTCCGGCGTTTACCTTAACGCTAAATACCAGCAATTTGATGCTGAGCAGCATTTTTGCATATCTCCAGTTGAGGATTATGATGATCCTCAGAGCTATTGTGGCAAAGTACTAACCGGGCGCTGTAAGCCTGCGCAATGTCCACATTTTGGCCGACAATGTAATCCCCAAAATGCATTAGGAGCCTTGATGGTTTCGTCCGAAGGTGCTTGCAGTGCTTGGTATCAGTATCGTTCTCAGGAGTATCAAATATGAAAACGGTGACTCTGGCCCATGGTAGTGGTGGACAAGCTATGCAGCAACTCATCAATCAGCTTTTTATCCAAGCCTTTGCCAACCCTTTACTCAATGAACAAGAAGATCAGGCTCGGATCCCATTGCAGCTATTGACTCAGCAAGGAGATAGACTGGCTTTCTCAACGGACAGCTATGTTATTGAGCCGTTATTTTTCCCTGGTGGAGATATTGGCAAACTAGCTATTTGTGGCACTATCAATGATGTGGCGGTTAGCGGTGCTCTCCCTCGTTGGCTCTCTTGTAGTTTCATACTGGAAGAAGGATTAGCGATGGCAACGCTGGAGCGCATTGTCCTGAGTATGGCGGCAACGGCCAATCAGGCAGGCGTAAGCATCGTAACCGGTGATACCAAAGTTGTCCCTCACAAAGCGGCAGATAAAGTATTCATTAATACTGCCGGCATCGGTATCATCCCTTGCCATCTGAACTGGGCCATGCGTCAGATCCAAACCGGCGATCTGTTACTCATTAGTGGTACGCTAGGCGATCATGGCGCGACTATTCTCAATCTACGAGAACAACTGGGAATGCAAGGCGATTTACAAAGCGATTGCACTATTCTAACCCCACTAATCGAAATATTACGTAATGAACCTGGCATCAAAGCAATGCGAGATGCAACTCGCGGCGGCGTCAATGCAGTGGTTCACGAATTTGCTACTAATGGCGGTTATGGTATTGAACTAAATGAGAGCGCATTACCGATAAAACCTGCCGTACGCGGTGTTTGCGAGCTATTAGGTTTAGATCCACTCAATTTTGCCAATGAAGGAAAGTTGGTCATCGCGGTAGAACGCAATGCGGCGGAGCGTATCTTGACTCGCATACAACAACATCCCTTAGGATTAGATGCGGCAATTATTGGCGAAGTTGTTGCCCATAAAGGAGTAAAGTTAACCGGACTTTATGGTATCAAACGTACACTCGATTTACCTTACAGTGAACCATTACCAAGAATTTGCTAACTAATCACGCCACTAAATGGCCATAAACTTTCGGAATATGAGGCATGTCGTATACACCGACCAGCATAAGCAATGAACAGGGTTTATTTGATATTACTCGTACTTTATTGCAACAACCTGATCTCTGTGCGCTAACCCAAGCGGTTAAAACTCATGTCCGGCAACTAAAACTGGCCGATTACGTTAATATACTGCTGTGGCAATTCGACCGCCGTAGAGTCTGCCTGTTTAGTGTCGACGAACAGCAACAAGATATTCGCTATGAAGATGAAACCCTGCTTGCTTATGGGCCGATCCGCCATATGCTTTCACGCCCAGATGTGCTCCATTGTCGCTACCAAGAATTTAACCAAACCTGGCCACAACTTAATAAATTAAAACTCTATCCAGCATTTAATTATTACAGTCTGATGCCGCTAACCGCTGAAGGAAAAATATTTGGTGGCTGCGAATTTCTGCGCACGGCAGACGCACCCTGGACGGAAGAAGACTTCTCGCGACTGCAAACTCTGGCTCAAATCATCAGCCTGGCGGTGGAACAGATCCAATCTCGTCTGAATAATAATATTAATTATGGCCAACTATGTCGTGAACGTGACGATTTTCGTTTGTTAGTAGCGATAACCAATGCTGTTTTATCCAAGCTAAATTTGGATGAACTGATCACCGAGGTTGCCCAAGAAATTCAGACTAACTTTGCTATCGATTCGATTAGCGTCATATTACGCAGTAACCATAAAGGGAAACTTGGCGTATATTCAATTCATTATGTAGATAAAAATATCCCACTACATGATCAAAGTGAGATAGATGAAAAAGGAACTTTATACCAAAAAGTCATGCAAAAAAAAGAGATGCTTTTGCTAAATCTTCACCACAGCGCTAAACACTCGCCATGCGAAAGTATGCTATTTGAATTGTGGAATAAAAAGGAGCAAACCTTATGTTTGTTGCCACTAATTTTCAGCGATCGGGTACTTGGGGTATTAAAACTGGCACAGGGTCAAACGCCGGTTTTTACCTCTTCGACGCTAAAATTGCTGCGCCAAATCGCAGAACGAGTCGCGATTGCGGTAGATAACGCACTAGCTTATCAAGAAATCCGCCGTTTAAAGGAACGATTGATTGATGAAAATTTAGCGCTGACGGAACAAATTAATAATGTCACCGCCGATTTTGGTGAAATTGTTGGTCAAAGTGACGCCATGATGACAGTCATGAAACAGGTTGAAATGGTAGCACACAGCAATAGCACGGTATTGATCTTAGGCGAAACAGGAACCGGCAAAGAGCTTATAGCGCGTGCGATCCATAAACTCAGTGGGCGTAATAACCGCCGAATGATAAAACTTAATTGTGCCGCCATGCCAGCGGGCTTACTTGAAAGTGATCTTTTTGGTCATGAGCGCGGTGCATTTACCGGCGCGAGCACCCAGCGTATTGGGCGTTTTGAATTAGCAGATAAAAGCACCCTATTTTTAGATGAAGTGGGCGATATGCCACTGGAACTTCAACCTAAGCTGTTGAGGGTATTACAAGAACAAGAATTTGAACGCCTGGGTGGTAACCGGCTCATTCACACAGATGTACGTCTTATTGCGGCCACTAACCGTGACCTTAGGCAAATGGTTGCCGATCGTGAATTTAGGGCCGATCTCTATTATCGACTGAATGTTTTTCCTATCTATCTGCCCCCATTACGGGAGCGGCCAAAAGACATTCCATTACTTGTGAAAGCTTTTACTTTTAAAATTGCCAACCGCCTCGGACGCAATATTGACAGCATTCCTGCGCAAACTTTGCAGCTATTAAGTAAAATGGATTGGCCTGGCAATGTGCGAGAGCTAGAAAATGTGATTGAACGTGCCGTTTTATTGACACGCGGCAATGTACTTCAGCTCTCATTAGCGGAAATGAATTTCAATACCAGTGAAACAAAAATTCCGGTAAAGGGCTTAAATAGTGAATTTCATCCTGTAGAAGATGAGTATCAACGTATTGTCCGTGTCCTAAAAGAAACTAATGGTGTTATTGCCGGCCCTAAAGGCGCAGCGCTACGACTGGGGCTAAAACGGACAACATTATTATCACGCATGAAGCGCCTTGGTATTGATAAAAATAACCTTGTCTAATGCTATATTTGTTTAACAATGAAGGTCATTAATCAATTTTACAGCAATATAAACAACAGTCCGTGGCAAACTTATTTTGCCTTTTAACTTCAATATGATAAGTCATAACAAATTGCATACCATTTCGTCTAGCCATTAATAATAGCTAACTTAATACCATTATTCTTCGATCGTTGAAATTTAACCAACCAAAATGCTATTGAAATGTTAAATTGTGAGCGTATTATTAATATTAATTTTATCACTTCATAGTCGAGGTCATTGATGAAATTTTTTAATAACACACTTATTGCTCCTCTGTTATCAAATTTCAGCTGTTTTCCATTGCCAATTAACATTCCAACAAAGAATACATTCACTGTACAGCAGAAAAAAAGGGGCAAAATTGTATCGAAAAGATTAATGGCAAAGTAACGCAATCTGTTCATGTGATAGGATTAAAATTGTAATTTAATGTAGATAAAACATCGATAATTTATAAATTAAATAACATGATTCTCTATTTTACTTACTTTTTTATTGCCTTATTACTCAGTTTTCACTGGTGAGCAAATTCAGAGAATAATTCATAAAATATTATAACCATTTAATTTTAGGAGAATAATTTATGAAAATACCTCTTCAAATTTTCATCACTATAACACTTTTACTATTCTACATTATACCTTCCTATGCGCGTGTCCATCTATCTATTCAAAATATACTAATAGCACAAAAGACTAATAGCCTTATCTCTGATACTAACAAAACAGAAGAGGTTAATTGTAATAAAGAAAAAAACTTATGCTCTGATATTCCTAACGCTAGAAATATCCCAGAATAAATTTAGCATCGATTGACTGCTGGTTTTAAAAGACTTGCAATAAAGTTTAGCTAATTTACGCAAGATAATTAATATTCAGTAATGCTTTATATTTATTTACACATCTTATTAAGTTTATTTAATAAAACCTTTAATATAAGAAACCATCAGATAAATATTTGATGGTTTCTTATATTAAACATTCAGTTATTTTCATTTAATTTGTTAATTTCTATTATCGACAATATAAAGAACTTTACCTCTAACAGAACGGATATATTGTATTGGGTCAATCTCTTTTACCAACAAATACCCTTGATTTAATTGACTAGATTCGTAAATATCTGGAATATTTCCTAATTCTTTTGCCAATAATTGTATCCGTTGAGCAGAAAAAATACCTGTAGGAACCCATACCGTAATGACTTCTCTGGTGTCTTCTGCCACCGATAAATGGATTTGTATATTAATATCCTTTGGATAAAATTTATCGACAATCGCAACAATCGTTTCATATTCAATAACATAACCCATAAAATTAAAACTAATATTATTTCTTTTAATATTTGATAATTGAACAATATCACCTTGTAGACTAATATCGGCAGTATCACCATAGTTATAGCGTAATAATGGAATAACATTCATATTATCGAGACTGGTTATTAATAATTGATCCTGATAGCGTTCGATAAAAAATTGATCTGTCATAAATTCATAATTGTGATTATTCGTATCCAGACTTAAAGCCATAATACCCGCTTCTGAACAAGAATAAATACCAATGATAAGCACATCATTACCAAATGTTTTCATTATTATGTCTCTTTGATATGCTTTCATCGCTTCACCTGAGAAAATAACTTTATAGATAGGTAAATATTTATTTTTCTTTTTCATTGTTTGAATAAATTGAATGATTTCACAGGGAATACCCATTAGAACACTGACCTTGATATCAGTTAATGCATCAAAATGTTCATCAGCTAATACATTAACATCACCAACCGAAATCATATTCGCACCACAGGCACTCCCAATATTACTAAATAAGCAATGAGCAGAAAAAAACAGATTAATCGTAAAAAGATTAGCGCAATTATCGGTCGAGGAAAATATATTATATTTTTTACATCCCTCTGCACCGAAAACTTCGCCATTAGCTCGATAAAGACATCTCTTCAATTTACCACTGCTTCCACTGGTAAATCCAATAAGATAACTATTCTCTCCATTAAGAAGATGGAGGCTTTGATCATTTTTAGCTAAATATTCTTTCTTTTCCATAACCGGAATAGCGCTGCAAAATTGTTGATACGTCCATTCACTTATTTCAGCTAAATGAAACAAAGTAGCTATTTTATCTTTTACACTATTCCATACCATTTCCTCTTTATATATAGATAACATTTTTTCTCTCCATAAATTCTTGTGTTACTAATTTTCATTCCATTAATTTATATTAAATTTCATTTTTTAATTTAAGATAATAAAAATATTTTTAATATTAATGATAATAAAAATAATTTATTACCATTTAAAAGTTAAATGAAAAAAAATTACACAAATTAAGTTTAAAAAAATAATTTTTTAATAAAATAAACATTTTACAAATATTTATGACATTTAAATATACCTGGTAATTTTGGTGTGTTAAATACTCTATCATACCATCAACTTGTAATAGAGATTGTTCCTAACAATAGGGGTTTTATATGAAAAAAAATAAAATAATTATTAAATTTAACCAAGATGTTATTCAATCTAGAAAAAATAATAAATTATTATTAAAACCATTAGCTTTACAAAATCAATTATTTAACCAATTTATTTATATTCCTGTCGTACCTGATGATATATTACAAACTCAAGGTCAAATAAATAACATTAATTTTGCTAGCCTCAGTGGCATGTTTTATATTAAAGGATCGGAATCGCTACTTCCCAACGAAAAACAACAATTATTAAAAGCGATTAACGGCTATGACTTTATCGAATATGCTGAACTAGAATGCACACAACTAGCCTCATCAACTTTGTCAGGTTCTGAACAACTAAACGATACCGAAACACCCGATTTTACTAAATTACAAGAATACAAATTAGGCATAGGAGAACTATGGACAGGCATTGATATGGAATATGCTTGGTCTCTTGGCGTAGCAGGTAAAGGTATCCGTATTGCTGATATCGAGGCAGCTTTTAATTACCAACATATTAATTTGAAAAGAGACAATTTTATTCCACTGGTTGTCAGCGATGATAACGATGAGTATGAAATTAATCATGGTACGGCCGTAGCGGGTGTTATGTATGCAAAAGATCTGGCCTTTGGTGTAAAAGGAATGGTACATGATGCTGATGCACTTTATGTACAATGCCGTTATGTTGAATAGCCGTCTGCGAAAATATCTCCTCGCAGACGGCGGCCATTTATACATAACGCTATTGTGCGAACCTGCGGTTATGTCGATCTAGGTAGCCTGACTTGACGCTAAGTCCAAATAGGGGGTTTTTGATTAGTGGAACAACCGCAATATCGAATTTATCAGGTTCTGGTAACAATTCTCTACTTATCAATCACGAGTTTCGCACCAATAAAAAAACGCTCTATTTTTACGTCTAATTCAGCATAATATATAAATAGAAAAAATCTCATAAATTAAAAACAACTTATTGTAATTTAAGTAAATTTATACCTCTTAGTAAGTTACAGGTTAATCATTGTTTTGACGCCATTTCTAGAATTTTATATGTCCGTGCGAAACTCGTGTCAATGCGGGAAGTTTTGTATCTTCAAAATAGGCTACTTCAAGATTATCCGTATAAATAAGCATTCCAAACTCATTTTCTCTCATTGTCACAAAGCGGCGATTAACTGTATTAAACAGGGTATAACCGATAACGTCAGGGTTATTTTTTCTAAATTCAATTTCTAGTTCTTTTAGTTGTTTTATTATTTTTTTCTTTTCCATTTACATTAGCCATTTGTTAATTAAATGTTACATAATCAAGAGTACATGACTCTTTAATTATGTACTCTTGTGCGGAATCCGCATTATTTTACATATTTTATTATGTTTATTGATTTTTATTTAACATTTCTTCAGCTTGATTTATCAGACTCATACCTTTACTTATTTTTTTGATTACTTCTTGATCTTCTAATGGCAAGTTATTTATTACTTTTATTAAATAATTAGTGTCAGTTGATTTTTTATTATAGATAAGCTCATCAACTGAACAATTTAAAGCGGTGCTGATTGCGATAATTGATTGAATAGTTGGATTTTTTTGTTCATTTCTTTCTATCTTTGATAATTGAGAGAATGATATTTGTGTTTTTTCGGCTAACTCTTCTCTAGTCATTCCTAAAGCTTCTCTCCTTGTTCGTATATTATCACCTATAGCCATAAAAATTCTCTCTTGTGAGTCATTTATAGAAATAATAACTTATTTATGAATAGTAAGTTGACTATTTAAAGATAGTTGACTATATATAATCACTATTAGTATTCATAGAGTGGTTATTATGATTGATCTTCTTGAGCTTCAGATTCCATTTAAAGATGAGTATGTGATGAGAACATCTCGTGATAGGGAGCATGGAGGAGGCTCTATCGATTTTATGCAGATTGCTAAATTAAGTGGGGTTCGGTTGTCTGCTCGTGATGTGGAATTTGAAATAAAAGGGGATTTATCTGTTCAGGGATTAGCGCATCCTTTTGAATCGTTACCAACGCATTTTGCCAGTTTGGGCATGAAAATTTATCAGGGAACTCATTTGATTTTCCCGCGTGTCAATCTTAAGGCTTCACCCGCCAAGCTCTTACAGGGGCATAATGTATTTGGTTCAACCAATATTGCATTATGTGGCTTGGAGTTAATGACTAATTTAGCGGTTTCCATGCCACATCTTTTTAATTTGTTAGATGTCGAGAATAGCGAAGTTTCTGAGCTTCATACAACGTTATCAGTAAGATTACCAACGGAAAGTATTTGTAAGCAGGTGATTGCTTATTTTAAGAATATCAGTCATGGACAAACCAAAGCCACGAAATCAAACGATCATGAATCCACCGTTTATTTTAATCGTGGTTCTAAACACAGGGAATTGTGTATTTATTACAAAGCGCTTGAACTGGCAAAACGTTTTGGTGAAATACAAAGAAAATTACGGGTTAATCCCAATGATGAGGTGTTGCTTAATCAGTTTGCGATTTTAAATAATAAACGTTTGACGGATTTTGCCAATAACCTGTTGAGATTAGAAGGGCGATTAAAAAAACGTTTTTTAAAAGATAATCAGATTCCGATTAATTTTTCTGCGCTTTGCCTTTATCAACAACAATATGAACGTAGTGGGGCTAATTTAATTTACGATCTGTGGATGAAAAGTTTTGATGATTTGTTGACGGCACTGAGGGGAATGGAAATGAATATTTATGATGACGAACATATTTTTGAACGATTAAAATCTCATTATTATTCTACCACGCCAAAAGGCAACATTTCCTATGCTAAAGCTCAACGGATATTTGGTTTTTATCGTCGTTTAGTTAATGAAGGTTATTTAAATGTTTTTAATTCTCTGGCAAGAAGAACATTTTATGATAATTTAACTTTATTAACGAATATTGGCCTCAGCAAATCACAATTACAAAATCTCACCGGCGATAAATCTAACGTCATTCCCTTTTATAAAGTTATCCATATCGATTTTTCTCAACAACGGCCTGACTGGTATGTCGAGCCAGTGAGTGTTTTTGAACGTCAGAATACTATTTATCCATTTAAACAAGTTGCAAACGCTTAAATCAAGAAAGGTGAACCATTATGGCTGCATTGCCCTTATATCAAACAGTGATTAGTGGAAAAGTGACCCGTATCAGTACGTCTAATGATGGACATGTTTATACCACCGTTATTTTACCCGCACCTGATCCTTATTCTAAACCGCCGGTTGTAAAAATTCGTTCTAAACGGCGTGTGGGGGCGATTGATTCAGAAGTGAATGAATTGGTTTGCCGAATTTCCGGTTTTGAACGTTCGTTTAGATATCACGATAAACAGACAGGGCAACCCTTAACGGGGCATAACGTTGAAATGTTTCTCGATTTAGTGGAATAGGTGATCGCTATGGCTACTCCGGAAAATAATATTGTCGGTGAGATTTGTTCGAAAGTCACGAATGACTGCCAAACTATTGAATTGACGATAAAAGAGTTGCCATATCAGGAACTCCTTAATATTGATTATTCAGTCGCGGCACAATTTTGGGGGATTCCTTTTACCTCGGTAATCGGACTTTGGTTATTTTCCAAAGGTCTTGGTGCAGTAATTAATATGTTTAAAGGTGTTTAATTATGTTGACTAAATTAGGTTTAAATAAGTTTTTTAACAAACTTAATCTACGCACTTTATATTTAAGTGTAGGTATTGGTTTATTCGGTGCTTTTAGTTCTGCAATGTCATTTGCAGAAGCCGCAACAGGGACAGGTACGGCTATTGATTACACGCAATTAACGAACTCCCTTAATTTTAATTCTGTCATGACGGGTATTTTAGCCGTTGCAGGCGGTCTGATTGCCGTTTATGCAGGCATGGCAGGCGTTAAGTGGGTTTTACGTATGGTACGTGGTGCGTAACAAGGAGAGGGGCAAATTAATGCCCCTTTATATCGATGCTGACAATCGGATTTTATTTTCTGTGTTTTTTGTGGGGGCTGTTATGTGCCTGGGCAGTCATACAAGGGTTGGATTGATATATTTTTTCTATTTTGCCGTTTTATCTGTTTTTTATCCTGTTTTAGTAAGCGCAAGTTCTATTGCTGTTAATCATTCACTGTCTAATAAATATCCATTTTATGCTTACGAAAATAGTCAATATTATGAGGGTCATGATAGACGTTCGATAGCATTACGCGCGTTTGAGGATGAGAAAGTAAAAAAAGCCGGCGTGGTTTATTGTATGCCTTCGCGTTCTTGCAAATTTAAAAAAATCACTTCGATTTCTGATGTGGGTATTTTTAATAATGTTCGGGTGGATTATGTGGGTACAATTATTGGTGGTTTAGGTGATACATTAGAAGGCGCAGGATTTTATACCGTTTCAGTTCGCGAGAATGATAATTTTGATAAATCTAAATCGGATGATGCAATTGAAAAATCCACTCCGGAAGAAATTTGTAAGAAGAAACCGCCTTTATCCGGCTCTCAAAGTGGCGTTAGGAGTATTTCAGGTGAACGTTATATTTATGTTGACGGTTGTGAGTATATAGCCACGGGTGATGTGCTTATTTGTTTTGATAAAAGCGATATTTGTAATGCAACATCTTGGAAACCGACAGGGGAAGTAGCAGAAGGTAAAGGTTATGGTAAAACGAATAATAACGATGAGACGACGTTAGCCCATTCCTTTTGTGCGTCTCAGTATGGTACTTATGGCTCGATTGGCTCTTCAGATGAGTTTGTTGTGACGGACAGATGTAAACCCGTTTTTAAAGAGGATAAATTTTTAGGTTGGGTGGGTAGTGGTGCTTATTCTGATATGAATAATCCGCCTGATTTTCCTGATACGGGAATATTTAGTGTTGTACCTAATCCCGATTATGCCATTTCAGATTCGGCTTCTGCTAAAGATAAGGTGGAATATAATCTTAATTATTTAGCGCTTCATCCTGATTTGGATTTAGCTAGATATCCGTTACCTGTTTATTCTGATTTACCGCTTTCTTCACCGTCAGGGAGTGGTTCAATAAATTTAGGAGTACAGCCCATTCCGTTGATGCAGGTTCGAGTATTGCAGGAAGTTTAGTGAATACCGAGAGTGCCACGCATTCATTGTCTTCATCCGGAACCAGTCAATCGGGTGTCAGTTCATCTTCGGGTGCTTCTTCAAATTTTGGGCAATCTTCTGGTTCAAAAGGTAATGGTCAGGGAACCGATTTATCGCATCCCGATAATAATGAACCGGATTTAGATTCACCCACCGCAGAATCGGTATTATCGCCATTACAGAATCTCTTTCCTTTTTTGAAAAATTTTAATTTACCAGAACGAGCAGCGTCATGCCCAGTAGCGACTTTTGAGGTGTTTGAGCAGCATTTTGTCATTGATGCTCATTGTACCTTGTTTGAAAGCATTCGTGGTTTGTTAACCCTGTTTTCAATGATTATCTGGTCATTTCTGGGATTACGGATTGTATTGTCTTCTTAAGGGGATTAAGTGATGTATGCCTTGATTGTATCCGCATTTAATTTTTTATTAGGGTTCGTTTTTAGAACGCTGGCCATTAAATTTATTGTGTTTTCGGCGCTGTTTTTAGTGGTTACTGAATTTGTCCCCGTTTTATTAGCTTTACTACCCACGTCAACGAATTTGCCGGAGTTGATTGGTCAACTGCCTGATAGTGTCTGGTATTTTATGAATCTGTTTGCCGTGATAACGGGGATGAAGATTGTGATTTCGGCTTATCTGACCCGTTTTATTGTGCGCCGTATTCCGGTGATAGGGTGATGTATGGCGATTTCAGCTTATGTCGGTATTCCAAGAAGCGGTAAATCTTACGAAGTAGTTTGTAACGTTATTATTCCGGCTTTTATGAAAGGTCGCCGGATTGTGACGAATATCTACGGCATTTCAGCAGAAAAAATCAGGGTTTATTGTCTTGATAAAAAGAAAGCCGATGAATATCAATTAGGTGAGATTATCTGCGTTGATAATGAACAGGTTAAAAAGGCTGATTTTTTTCCATTTAAAACAGAAACGGGTATCGCAGAAGACACCTTTTGTCAGGCAGGTGATTTAATTTGCATTGATGAAGCGTGGCGAATTTGGGAAAACGACAAGATACCGCAACAACATCGCTCATTTATTGCCGAACATGGTCATTTTGTTAATATAGAAGGTGTTACCTGTGATTTAGTGGTATTAAATCAGTCGGTGGCTAATTTACCGCGTTTTATCAAAGACCGGATTGAGACGACGTATAAAATGACCAAATTGGTGGCGTTAGGGTTACGTCATCGCTATCGGGTCGATGTTTATTCAGGGATTAAACTGTTTAAAAATAATCGCACTTCATCTTATCAGTGCAGTTATGACAAGGTGATTTTTCCACTTTATCATTCTTATGAAGGGGGGCAAGGACAAGAGCAGGTGGTGGATAAGCGCCAGAGTATTTTTAATCAATCTAAATTCTGGTTATTAACATTAGGACTGTTGTTGCTGGTCATAGCCTCCGTTTATTTTCTTTATCAATTTTTTGGTGGTAACGGGATAACGCCCAAAAATCGGCCTGTCTCTGAATCAGTTGATAAATCAGTGACTACCCAAAAATCACATCAAAATCCGTCGCCACAAAATTTATCCACTTAATGGCGTATTGCGGGCAAAATTAGTCAGCGTGGTCAGGCGTGGGTGGTGTTACTTAATCAGCAGGGGCAGATTCGACTTGAGCCATTATCGCAGTTTCGTTTTTATGGTTTGCGGATGACGGGCAACATTGACGGTGAGGTTGTCACAACCTATTCGGGAGGCATGAAATGAAAAGGGCATGGATAGGGGTGTTGTTAACGGTAAGTCCCTTGTTAATGGCTAAAGGCGTGATGATGGAACTGGATAACGTGCCTTTACCGCAAGCGTTGAATGTGCTTTATCGACAGGTTTTTGAACGTCCGTTTATGTTATCGCCAGAATTAATCAATGACCCTCGTAAAGTGACTTTTCGTATTACGCCAGAAATTGATGAACGGGCTTTTATTAAGCGTTATTTGAATAATTTACAGATTGCCATTCATGAACGTAATGGGATTGATTATTTAGTTTTTTTTACGCCAAAAACACCCACAGTAATCAGGGAAACCTATGTTTATCAGCCCCGTTATCGCTCAGTATCGTATTTATCGGATTTATTACGCAGCCAGTTTGATGGTAATTTTAATTCGTCTCGTAGTGGTATTTCAGTGGGGCAAATCGCACCAGAAAAAGCCGTGGCGGGGACGGCTTCGGATTTTCTGAACCGGACAGGGGATGTACTGGTTTATTATGGTACTAAAGCCGATATTGCCCGATTAAAAATATTGTTACCTAAAATCGATACTGTAACGGATGAAGTGGTGGTTTCTGCCTATGTCTTTGAGGTACAAACCGCTGAGCGTAATGGGTCAGGCTTGGCATTGGCTGCCAAATTGGTTTCCGGTAAATTTAATGTTGGTATCGGTAAAGAGGCAGGATTTGATAATTTTGTTCGCTTTAATTTAGGTTCATTAGATGCGTTATATGAATTGTTCCGTACTGATAGCCGTTTTCATGTGGTGAGTTCACCTAGATTAAGAGTGAAGAATGGGGCGCAGGCATCATTTTCTGTCGGCTCAGATGTGCCTGTATTAGGTAAGGTAAGTTATGCTGATAATAAGCCTGTCCAGTCGATAGAATATCGCTCTAGTGGGGTAATTTTAAATGTACGTCCGCAAATCCGGCAACAGGGTGTTGATTTAACCATTGACCAGCAATTATCAAATTTTGCTAAAACTGAAACGGGTGTCAATAACAGTCCAACGTTGATTAAACGCCAGGTCAATACGCAAGTGAGCGTTGCCGATGGTGATATTATTTTGTTAGGCGGTTTGGCTGAAAATAAAGTAACCGAAGCGGATACCGGATTTTCGTTTTTGCCGAAGGGCTGGTTTACCAGTGCTTCGACAGAAAATAATAAAACCGATATTTTAGTGATTTTACAGGTGAAGAAGGTTCAACGATGAAGGCAGGCAGCGTACCACAGCGTTAGCGAGGAACGCTGCCTTGCATGAAGAGGCAAACCGACGTAGCCGGTAAGAAAATAGAACGCCGGTTTTGTTGTATTACATGTTGTTTGTTAAGCGTTAAGTTATTTTTTTGGCGCTGTATAGCCAGACTCCATATCTGACTACACAGCTATCACATAAACCTTATAAGGAGGTCTATATGACTGTGTTCGATCCTACTCAATATCCAGAGTTACGCAATCTTTTTCCTGAATTAACGCCAGTGCAGTTTGAAACGGCACTGTTATTTGCTTTTGGTATTCCACAAAAGAAATCTCAGTGTTGCGTTCAGTGGCGTATAAAGTGGTGAGACAGACGATAACAGAAGCCAGAATGAAATTTGAGCCAGCGTCATTGACGGGATTATTAACGGTATTTCATGTTCGTTTAGTGTTATTTGCTTTGTATGATAGCCAACAACGCATTCGTAAGACATAAAAAAGCGGATTAGTCTAGGTGCGTTAAATGCACCTAGGGTATTTTATTCGATGAGATAATATCGATTTGGTATTAGGTCATAACTTCTAAAATTAATCGTAAATACCGCCACTTCTGATTTTGAGTCGCATCACACCATATCAGGGAAACCCGCTACTTTTATGGCGGGCTTTTTTTATGTTTTAAAATGTCCGTCAGGACATGTAAGGCGGCAGATTGAAATCGCAAAGATAACCGACTGCAAAACCGCCGAAGCCAGGGGGGGACTTATCGGGTAGCAAGGAACCCCCGCGTTAGCGTTCCTGCCAAGCCATCTTTTTACGATAAATAAAGCGACTCAGCAGTTTGAGGGTCGAAGACAAGCGAATCGTTTAGCGACAGATTGATTTTTTTATTTGCTTTTGTTTATTGTTTAATTTCATGCTAACTCAATAAAATTAATATTCCGTAAAATGCCATTAAGGTTCGCACAATATTTACTCAATAAAATTAATATTCCGTAAAATGCCATTAAGGTTCGCACAATGTACAATGCCGTTATGTTGAATAGCCGTCTGCGAAAATATCTCCTCGCAGACGGCGGCCATTTATACATAACGCTATTGTGCGAACCTGCGGTTATGTCGATCTAGGTAGCCTGACTTGACGCTAAGTCCAAATAGGGGGTTTTTGATTAGTGGAACAACCGCAATATCGAATTTATCAGGTTCTGGTAACAATTCTCTACTTATCAATCACGAGTTTCGCACCAATAAAAAAACGCTCTATTTTTACGTCTAATTCAGCATAATATATAAATAGAAAAAATCTCATAAATTAAAAACAACTTATTGTAATTTAAGTAAATTTATACCTCTTAGTAAGTTACAGGTTAATCATTGTTTTGACGCCATTTCTAGAATTTTATATGTCCGTGCGAAACTCGTGTCAATGCGGGAAGTTTTGTATCTTCAAAATAGGCTACTTCAAGATTATCCGTATAAATAAGCATTCCAAACTCATTTTCTCTCATTGTCACAAAGCGGCGATTAACTGTATTAAACAGGGTATAACCGATAACGTCAGGGTTATTTTTTCTAAATTCAATTTCTAGTTCTTTTAGTTGTTTTATTATTTTTTTCTTTTCCATTTACATTAGCCATTTGTTAATTAAATGTTACATAATCAAGAGTACATGACTCTTTAATTATGTACTCTTGTGCGGAATCCGCATTATTTTACATATTTTATTATGTTTATTGATTTTTATTTAACATTTCTTCAGCTTGATTTATCAGACTCATACCTTTACTTATTTTTTTGATTACTTCTTGATCTTCTAATGGCAAGTTATTTATTACTTTTATTAAATAATTAGTGTCAGTTGATTTTTTATTATAGATAAGCTCATCAACTGAACAATTTAAAGCGGTGCTGATTGCGATAATTGATTGAATAGTTGGATTTTTTTGTTCATTTCTTTCTATCTTTGATAATTGAGAGAATGATATTTGTGTTTTTTCGGCTAACTCTTCTCTAGTCATTCCTAAAGCTTCTCTCCTTGTTCGTATATTATCACCTATAGCCATAAAAATTCTCTCTTGTGAGTCATTTATAGAAATAATAACTTATTTATGAATAGTAAGTTGACTATTTAAAGATAGTTGACTATATATAATCACTATTAGTATTCATAGAGTGGTTATTATGATTGATCTTCTTGAGCTTCAGATTCCATTTAAAGATGAGTATGTGATGAGAACATCTCGTGATAGGGAGCATGGAGGAGGCTCTATCGATTTTATGCAGATTGCTAAATTAAGTGGGGTTCGGTTGTCTGCTCGTGATGTGGAATTTGAAATAAAAGGGGATTTATCTGTTCAGGGATTAGCGCATCCTTTTGAATCGTTACCAACGCATTTTGCCAGTTTGGGCATGAAAATTTATCAGGGAACTCATTTGATTTTCCCGCGTGTCAATCTTAAGGCTTCACCCGCCAAGCTCTTACAGGGGCATAATGTATTTGGTTCAACCAATATTGCATTATGTGGCTTGGAGTTAATGACTAATTTAGCGGTTTCCATGCCACATCTTTTTAATTTGTTAGATGTCGAGAATAGCGAAGTTTCTGAGCTTCATACAACGTTATCAGTAAGATTACCAACGGAAAGTATTTGTAAGCAGGTGATTGCTTATTTTAAGAATATCAGTCATGGACAAACCAAAGCCACGAAATCAAACGATCATGAATCCACCGTTTATTTTAATCGTGGTTCTAAACACAGGGAATTGTGTATTTATTACAAAGCGCTTGAACTGGCAAAACGTTTTGGTGAAATACAAAGAAAATTACGGGTTAATCCCAATGATGAGGTGTTGCTTAATCAGTTTGCGATTTTAAATAATAAACGTTTGACGGATTTTGCCAATAACCTGTTGAGATTAGAAGGGCGATTAAAAAAACGTTTTTAAAAGATAATCAGATTCCGATTAATTTTTCTGCGCTTTGCCTTTATCAACAACAATATGAACGTAGTGGGGCTAATTTAATTTACGATCTGTGGATGAAAAGTTTTGATGATTTGTTGACGGCACTGAGGGGAATGGAAATGAATATTTATGATGACGAACATATTTTTGAACGATTAAAATCTCATTATTATTCTACCACGCCAAAAGGCAACATTTCCTATGCTAAAGCTCAACGGATATTTGGTTTTTATCGTCGTTTAGTTAATGAAGGTTATTTAAATGTTTTTAATTCTCTGGCAAGAAGAACATTTTATGATAATTTAACTTTATTAACGAATATTGGCCTCAGCAAATCACAATTACAAAATCTCACCGGCGATAAATCTAACGTCATTCCCTTTTATAAAGTTATCCATATCGATTTTTCTCAACAACGGCCTGACTGGTATGTCGAGCCAGTGAGTGTTTTTGAACGTCAGAATACTATTTATCCATTTAAACAAGTTGCAAACGCTTAAATCAAGAAAGGTGAACCATTATGGCTGCATTGCCCTTATATCAAACAGTGATTAGTGGAAAAGTGACCCGTATCAGTACGTCTAATGATGGACATGTTTATACCACCGTTATTTTACCCGCACCTGATCCTTATTCTAAACCGCCGGTTGTAAAAATTCGTTCTAAACGGCGTGTGGGGGCGATTGATTCAGAAGTGAATGAATTGGTTTGCCGAATTTCCGGTTTTGAACGTTCGTTTAGATATCACGATAAACAGACAGGGCAACCCTTAACGGGGCATAACGTTGAAATGTTTCTCGATTTAGTGGAATAGGTGATCGCTATGGCTACTCCGGAAAATAATATTGTCGGTGAGATTTGTTCGAAAGTCACGAATGACTGCCAAACTATTGAATTGACGATAAAAGAGTTGCCATATCAGGAACTCCTTAATATTGATTATTCAGTCGCGGCACAATTTTGGGGGATTCCTTTTACCTCGGTAATCGGACTTTGGTTATTTTCCAAAGGTCTTGGTGCAGTAATTAATATGTTTAAAGGTGTTTAATTATGTTGACTAAATTAGGTTTAAATAAGTTTTTTAACAAACTTAATCTACGCACTTTATATTTAAGTGTAGGTATTGGTTTATTCGGTGCTTTTAGTTCTGCAATGTCATTTGCAGAAGCCGCAACAGGGACAGGTACGGCTATTGATTACACGCAATTAACGAACTCCCTTAATTTTAATTCTGTCATGACGGGTATTTTAGCCGTTGCAGGCGGTCTGATTGCCGTTTATGCAGGCATGGCAGGCGTTAAGTGGGTTTTACGTATGGTACGTGGTGCGTAACAAGGAGAGGGGCAAATTAATGCCCCTTTATATCGATGCTGACAATCGGATTTTATTTTCTGTGTTTTTTGTGGGGGCTGTTATGTGCCTGGGCAGTCATACAAGGGTTGGATTGATATATTTTTTCTATTTTGCCGTTTTATCTGTTTTTTATCCTGTTTTAGTAAGCGCAAGTTCTATTGCTGTTAATCATTCACTGTCTAATAAATATCCATTTTATGCTTACGAAAATAGTCAATATTATGAGGGTCATGATAGACGTTCGATAGCATTACGCGCGTTTGAGGATGAGAAAGTAAAAAAAGCCGGCGTGGTTTATTGTATGCCTTCGCGTTCTTGCAAATTTAAAAAAATCACTTCGATTTCTGATGTGGGTATTTTTAATAATGTTCGGGTGGATTATGTGGGTACAATTATTGGTGGTTTAGGTGATACATTAGAAGGCGCAGGATTTTATACCGTTTCAGTTCGCGAGAATGATAATTTTGATAAATCTAAATCGGATGATGCAATTGAAAAATCCACTCCGGAAGAAATTTGTAAGAAGAAACCGCCTTTATCCGGCTCTCAAAGTGGCGTTAGGAGTATTTCAGGTGAACGTTATATTTATGTTGACGGTTGTGAGTATATAGCCACGGGTGATGTGCTTATTTGTTTTGATAAAAGCGATATTTGTAATGCAACATCTTGGAAACCGACAGGGGAAGTAGCAGAAGGTAAAGGTTATGGTAAAACGAATAATAACGATGAGACGACGTTAGCCCATTCCTTTTGTGCGTCTCAGTATGGTACTTATGGCTCGATTGGCTCTTCAGATGAGTTTGTTGTGACGGACAGATGTAAACCCGTTTTTAAAGAGGATAAATTTTTAGGTTGGGTGGGTAGTGGTGCTTATTCTGATATGAATAATCCGCCTGATTTTCCTGATACGGGAATATTTAGTGTTGTACCTAATCCCGATTATGCCATTTCAGATTCGGCTTCTGCTAAAGATAAGGTGGAATATAATCTTAATTATTTAGCGCTTCATCCTGATTTGGATTTAGCTAGATATCCGTTACCTGTTTATTCTGATTTACCGCTTTCTTCACCGTCAGGGAGTGGTTCAATAAATTTAGGGAGTACAGCCCATTCCGTTGATGCAGGTTCGAGTATTGCAGGAAGTTTAGTGAATACCGAGAGTGCCACGCATTCATTGTCTTCATCCGGAACCAGTCAATCGGGTGTCAGTTCATCTTCGGGTGCTTCTTCAAATTTTGGGCAATCTTCTGGTTCAAAAGGTAATGGTCAGGGAACCGATTTATCGCATCCCGATAATAATGAACCGGATTTAGATTCACCCACCGCAGAATCGGTATTATCGCCATTACAGAATCTCTTTCCTTTTTTGAAAAATTTTAATTTACCAGAACGAGCAGCGTCATGCCCAGTAGCGACTTTTGAGGTGTTTGAGCAGCATTTTGTCATTGATGCTCATTGTACCTTGTTTGAAAGCATTCGTGGTTTGTTAACCCTGTTTTCAATGATTATCTGGTCATTTCTGGGATTACGGATTGTATTGTCTTCTTAAGGGGATTAAGTGATGTATGCCTTGATTGTATCCGCATTTAATTTTTTATTAGGGTTCGTTTTTAGAACGCTGGCCATTAAATTTATTGTGTTTTCGGCGCTGTTTTTAGTGGTTACTGAATTTGTCCCCGTTTTATTAGCTTTACTACCCACGTCAACGAATTTGCCGGAGTTGATTGGTCAACTGCCTGATAGTGTCTGGTATTTTATGAATCTGTTTGCCGTGATAACGGGGATGAAGATTGTGATTTCGGCTTATCTGACCCGTTTTATTGTGCGCCGTATTCCGGTGATAGGGTGATGTATGGCGATTTCAGCTTATGTCGGTATTCCAAGAAGCGGTAAATCTTACGAAGTAGTTTGTAACGTTATTATTCCGGCTTTTATGAAAGGTCGCCGGATTGTGACGAATATCTACGGCATTTCAGCAGAAAAAATCAGGGTTTATTGTCTTGATAAAAAGAAAGCCGATGAATATCAATTAGGTGAGATTATCTGCGTTGATAATGAACAGGTTAAAAAGGCTGATTTTTTTCCATTTAAAACAGAAACGGGTATCGCAGAAGACACCTTTTGTCAGGCAGGTGATTTAATTTGCATTGATGAAGCGTGGCGAATTTGGGAAAACGACAAGATACCGCAACAACATCGCTCATTTATTGCCGAACATGGTCATTTTGTTAATATAGAAGGTGTTACCTGTGATTTAGTGGTATTAAATCAGTCGGTGGCTAATTTACCGCGTTTTATCAAAGACCGGATTGAGACGACGTATAAAATGACCAAATTGGTGGCGTTAGGGTTACGTCATCGCTATCGGGTCGATGTTTATTCAGGGATTAAACTGTTTAAAAATAATCGCACTTCATCTTATCAGTGCAGTTATGACAAGGTGATTTTTCCACTTTATCATTCTTATGAAGGGGGGCAAGGACAAGAGCAGGTGGTGGATAAGCGCCAGAGTATTTTTAATCAATCTAAATTCTGGTTATTAACATTAGGACTGTTGTTGCTGGTCATAGCCTCCGTTTATTTTCTTTATCAATTTTTTGGTGGTAACGGGATAACGCCCAAAAATCGGCCTGTCTCTGAATCAGTTGATAAATCAGTGACTACCCAAAAATCACATCAAAATCCGTCGCCACAAAATTTATCCACTTAATGGCGTATTGCGGGCAAAATTAGTCAGCGTGGTCAGGCGTGGGTGGTGTTACTTAATCAGCAGGGGCAGATTCGACTTGAGCCATTATCGCAGTTTCGTTTTTATGGTTTGCGGATGACGGGCAACATTGACGGTGAGGTTGTCACAACCTATTCGGGAGGCATGAAATGAAAAGGGCATGGATAGGGGTGTTGTTAACGGTAAGTCCCTTGTTAATGGCTAAAGGCGTGATGATGGAACTGGATAACGTGCCTTTACCGCAAGCGTTGAATGTGCTTTATCGACAGGTTTTTGAACGTCCGTTTATGTTATCGCCAGAATTAATCAATGACCCTCGTAAAGTGACTTTTCGTATTACGCCAGAAATTGATGAACGGGCTTTTATTAAGCGTTATTTGAATAATTTACAGATTGCCATTCATGAACGTAATGGGATTGATTATTTAGTTTTTTTTACGCCAAAAACACCCACAGTAATCAGGGAAACCTATGTTTATCAGCCCCGTTATCGCTCAGTATCGTATTTATCGGATTTATTACGCAGCCAGTTTGATGGTAATTTTAATTCGTCTCGTAGTGGTATTTCAGTGGGGCAAATCGCACCAGAAAAAGCCGTGGCGGGGACGGCTTCGGATTTTCTGAACCGGACAGGGGATGTACTGGTTTATTATGGTACTAAAGCCGATATTGCCCGATTAAAAATATTGTTACCTAAAATCGATACTGTAACGGATGAAGTGGTGGTTTCTGCCTATGTCTTTGAGGTACAAACCGCTGAGCGTAATGGGTCAGGCTTGGCATTGGCTGCCAAATTGGTTTCCGGTAAATTTAATGTTGGTATCGGTAAAGAGGCAGGATTTGATAATTTTGTTCGCTTTAATTTAGGTTCATTAGATGCGTTATATGAATTGTTCCGTACTGATAGCCGTTTTCATGTGGTGAGTTCACCTAGATTAAGAGTGAAGAATGGGGCGCAGGCATCATTTTCTGTCGGCTCAGATGTGCCTGTATTAGGTAAGGTAAGTTATGCTGATAATAAGCCTGTCCAGTCGATAGAATATCGCTCTAGTGGGGTAATTTTAAATGTACGTCCGCAAATCCGGCAACAGGGTGTTGATTTAACCATTGACCAGCAATTATCAAATTTTGCTAAAACTGAAACGGGTGTCAATAACAGTCCAACGTTGATTAAACGCCAGGTCAATACGCAAGTGAGCGTTGCCGATGGTGATATTATTTTGTTAGGCGGTTTGGCTGAAAATAAAGTAACCGAAGCGGATACCGGATTTTCGTTTTTGCCGAAGGGCTGGTTTACCAGTGCTTCGACAGAAAATAATAAAACCGATATTTTAGTGATTTTACAGGTGAAGAAGGTTCAACGATGAAGGCAGGCAGCGTACCACAGCGTTAGCGAGGAACGCTGCCTTGCATGAAGAGGCAAACCGACGTAGCCGGTAAGAAAATAGAACGCCGGTTTTGTTGTATTACATGTTGTTTGTTAAGCGTTAAGTTATTTTTTTGGCGCTGTATAGCCAGACTCCATATCTGACTACACAGCTATCACATAAACCTTATAAGGAGGTCTATATGACTGTGTTCGATCCTACTCAATATCCAGAGTTACGCAATCTTTTTCCTGAATTAACGCCAGTGCAGTTTGAAACGGCACTGTTATTTGCTTTTGGTATTCCACAAAAAGAAATCTCAGTGTTGCGTTCAGTGGCGTATAAAGTGGTGAGACAGACGATAACAGAAGCCAGAATGAAATTTGAGCCAGCGTCATTGACGGGATTATTAACGGTATTTCATGTTCGTTTAGTGTTATTTGCTTTGTATGATAGCCAACAACGCATTCGTAAGACATAAAAAAGCGGATTAGTCTAGGTGCGTTAAATGCACCTAGGGTATTTTATTCGATGAGATAATATCGATTTGGTATTAGGTCATAACTTCTAAAATTAATCGTAAATACCGCCACTTCTGATTTTGAGTCGCATCACACCATATCAGGGAAACCCGCTACTTTTATGGCGGGCTTTTTTTATGTTTTAAAATGTCCGTCAGGACATGTAAGGCGGCAGATTGAAATCGCAAAGATAACCGACTGCAAAACCGCCGAAGCCAGGGGGGGACTTATCGGGTAGCAAGGAACCCCCGCGTTAGCGTTCCTGCCAAGCCATCTTTTTACGATAAATAAAGCGACTCAGCAGTTTGAGGGTCGAAGACAAGCGAATCGTTTAGCGACAGATTGATTTTTTTATTTGCTTTTGTTTATTGTTTAATTTCATGCTAACTCAATAAAATTAATATTCCGTAAAATGCCATTAAGGTTCGCACAATATTTACTCAATAAAATTAATATTCCGTAAAATGCCATTAAGGTTCGCACAATGGTATTTCTGTTAAACCTTATGATGCCGCAGGCGGGATCATAAGAGGATTACAACATTTAAGAGCGGGTGATATTTTTATTTACGAATTATCTATCCAATCCAAACCAGATGATGATACAACTCAAGTACCTGCTGATTATTGCCAATCGGTCTGGGATATCACTAAAGCGGCCACCGATGCCGGTATTATTATTATTGCTGCGGCAGGTAATGGCAGTGAAAATCTGGATGATGATTATTATGCACAATATCGCGATCGCGGTGATAACGGCGCTATTCGGGTTGGTGCTGGCTCTAAAAATCAAATATGTCGTTCATTTTCAACTTATGGCAAAACGATGATCCATGTCCAGGCCTGGGGTGATAGTGTCGTAACAACCGGCTTTGGTACTTTATACGATGGTGGTCCTAATAATAATTATGCTAGTAACTTTGATGGCACCTCAGCCGCTACCCCAATTGTAGCTTCAGCAGCAATTGGCATTCAATCATGGTATAAACAACAGACTGGCCAGGTTCTCACACCACGTGAAATGCGAAGTCTGTTGATAGAGACCGGCACACCACAACGACCTGGTTTTATCAATAACCATATTGGACCGCTGCCAAATGTTCGTAATGCAATTAATACATTACAACGACGTTTACAACAACAAAAAGCATAACCTAATGGATAACTTGCTAAGATATAATATGACTTACCTTTCAGGCTAACTTATGGGGCTAGAGTATTTTTTAGCATGCGCATATCCTCCCTTAAGGAGGATATCCATGTTTAAATGTGAAAAAATTAAAAGTTATTGATTAATATTTAAGTTAAGCTGTCAATTTAGCGCAACGAAAATAATTAGAATGATGGCTGATTAACTTTGAAAACAATAAATAAAATATCAGCATAAATATTTGTTCAAGTAAAAATCACTGTAGTTAAAAATATTGTTTTCAGCATCTTTTTATTTCTTAGAGTGAATATAAAAATGCCGTCATTAAAAATATATTAAATAATCTTAATAAAGTGCCTAAAATTACTATAAAAATAAATTATAGTGATGTGATTTATCACACCTTAATATATTTATCAACAAGACTAAGAGGATACCTTTCTTCAACTAGATAAATTTAAAGCATTTTGAAGAATAACTTCAACACTATTTTCTACCGAATAACACAGCTTATTAGTTTTCCCTTTTCTATGAGCTATCTTTCCAGATCACAAACCCAGTTTTTTCATTCTATAATACATTTCCCCTTCAAGCCTTTTTTTAATTAAACTGAATCAACATATTCATGGCATTAAATTACATTATTTATACATTTATTTTGTAATAATTAAAAATAAATGTATGAATTATTATATTTTTACATATGAAAATTTAATACAATTAAATTACATACTAATTTATAGTTAAAAATAAAATATTAAAAAATACATATATTATTTTCAGATATTATACCAAGGGGAAATTGGTTATGCCTAAAATTGTTTCTGTATCCCATTATCCAGCTACTATCTTAAAAGATGATGCAGCTAAAAAAACTAGCACTGATGATATGTTAGCGAAACTATATCCCGACTTAACCATGCAATTTGCCAACCCATCATCAATGAGAGTTAAACATGATAAACTAGCAACAAATAGTGACCGATTACATGCATCTGCAAAAATAAAGTCTTTGTTCATATCTGGTGCCGGTAGACATGATCCTGATAGAGCCATAAATCAGCAGCAACAAATAAGATGCGAACATGCTCTATCACATATCATGGAATCTGCCTACAACAAGAGCCCGACATTTAGACGGTTATTTAATTATGGTTATGACAATATTCTGCATGATGGTGGTTGGGTATTAGCCGCAGATGAAGATTTTGGCACGACTATCACATCCGAACAGATAGCAGCGACTAATGGTAGAAAAATTATTTCATTAAATATGGATCCTATTGATGAGCCAGATTCTTATAATACTTACCAAACAGAAAACGGCAGTCATACCCCTTTTAGTTTAGCTCGTTCATTTATGCATGAAGTCGTGCACGCTTTAACAATGCTTCCCGATAAAGATGGTGAACATGAAAGAGGACCTGTTGTCGAATATACAAATATCATACTTAAAGAAATGGGTGATAACCAACCAGCAAGATTTAAATATGAATTAGACGATAATTATCATGATATAAACCAAGGAAATACACCTTTCACAATAGAAACATTTGAATTACCAATTTTAACATACACACCAAAATAAGTAGAATAAAAAAACATTAATACAAGCTAAATACCTCACTTGTCCAAGCCTGAAGCTTTGCAATATCTATACCCTACATTGATATCAACTGTTCTAAACCGGACAAAATATACTGTTATCATTCAGCTTTTCAATAACAGCAACCCAGCATTTTTGCCTATCACTTGATCATAAATTTTATTCAAGAGAGGAACTGATCTGCTGGGTATTGATGTTTACTATTACAAATCAAACCACAATCTAGCTATTATTTTTTACCATAACCTTGTGGATTCTGACATTGCCAACGCCATCCATCAGCAGCCATCTGTTGAATTGAGCGAGTGGCTTTCCATCCCAAATCACGTTCAGCTTTAGCAGAACTTGACCAACATTCAGCAATATCACCTGGTCGGCGAGGACTAATTTCATAGGCGATTTTTTTACCACAAGCTTCTTCAAATGCTTTCAGCATCTCTAATACACTTGTCCCATTACCTGTGCCTAAATTATAAATGTGTAAACCAGGCTTAAAACCAACTGATTTAAGTGCCGCAATATGCCCATCAGCGAGATCCATGACATGAATATAATCACGCACTCCTGTGCCATCTGGGGTAGGATAATCATCACCAAAAATCATCAATTTCTGCTGCCGACCAATGGCTACCTGAGTGATATAAGGCGTCAAATTATTAGGTATACCTTGCGGATCTTCCCCCATCGTGCCGGATGGATGTGCCCCAACCGGATTAAAATAACGAAGCAGGGTAACCGACCAACTATTATCAGCATACTGGAGATCCGATAAACAGCGCTCTACCATAAATTTACTGCTACCGTATGGATTAGTGGTATTGCCAATCGGAAACTCTTCGGTGATAGGCACCGTTGCCGGATCACCATAAACGGTGGCAGAAGAGCTAAAAATAACATTTTTTATACCAGCCCGATGCATACTACGCGCTAATACCAGCGCGCCATTGACATTATTATCATAATATTCAAGAGGCTTAGTAACTGATTCACCAACCGCTTTTAAGCCAGCAAAATGAATAACGGCTTTAATAGTATGGTTGGAAAAAATAGTGTCTAATAATTTTTCATCACGTACATCTCCATGATAAAAAACCGGACGACAACCCGTTAATGTTTCTATTCGCGCCAATACTTCACTACTGGCATTACACAAATTATCTAAAATAACAGGCTGCATACCCGCTGCCAACATCTGAACGCATGTGTGACTACCAATATAGCCCATACCACCTGTTACTAATATTTCCACATTAACCTCTTTTCCAACCTTAATTAAATTAGGATATTGCCTGGATGAGCAAATAAGCCATGAACATAATATTATGCTATGTAACAATGATATATCGATAAACATCATATTTTAGCTAACTAATATATCACGCCATTCAATAATATAATCTTTGATAAAGAAAATTAGCGATAATATTTATTATTATGAAACTAATAAGCTTAGTTGCGGAAATAATATTTATCGGATTGTTATTTATTATCAATCAGGAAATGAGCTATTGCATTTCAACCGGATCGACATGGATCATGACATTTAAGATAGTGGGATTTTCAAGTAATTTTTTTCGTGCTGAAACAGCAATTAGATGGCCTTGTTCTACCGTTAAAAGGCCATTAACCTCAAGATGAACATCAACTAGTAAATAATCACCAGATTTACGGGTCTTAAGATCATGAATATCAATCACGCCGTCCATTGCCAACAGCTGTTTACGAATAGTCGCTAGGGTCTGTTCATCAGCTCCCTTATCCATCAAATCGTTAAACGCTTGGTAAGTAAACTTATACCCCATTTTAATAACTAGAACACCAACAATTAAGGCCGCAATAGGATCAAAGATCTTAAAACCACATAAACTAGCAATGATACCAATGGCAACTACTAAAGATGAAGCTGCGTCTGAACGTGCATGCCATGCATTAGCAACTAACATACTTGAATTAACCTTATTTGCCACAAAAAGCATATAACGAAACAGACCTTCTTTAATAATAAGTGATAATAGCGCAGCAACCAGAGCAATAATATGCACATCGGGAATTTCAGCTGGATTTAGCATTTTTTCAATCGCTTTCCATATCATGCCCCCGCCAACCACTAACAAAATTGTTCCCAGTACTAAAGATGCTCCATTTTCATAGCGAAAATGGCCATAAGGGTGATCGGCATCCGGTTGTTTATGACTATGTTTATTCGCAATCAACACCACAAAATCTGCCAATAAATCTGATAATGAGTGAAGACCATCAGCAATCAAACCTTGGGAATGTGCCAAAAAGCCGATAATAATTTGCCATAAAGAGAGAAAAAAGTTGACAATGATACTAATGATCGTGCTCTTTTTGGCAGCTTTAAATTTTATTTGCTGCTCATCGGAAACAAAAAGTGTGTGTTTTTCTTCGCGGTGTTTAGTCTGTGTCATAATCAAATTCTGAAGTTAATTATTTTTAGTAAAATAAGGAAAAGATGATAGTAAACCTTAAAAACAATATTGTTATTATTAATGCTAATTTTATTCAAAAACAAATATTAATTTACCTTCCTATAATATGACATAAAAAATTATATTTGTCTTGATTTTTCATTTTCATAATCATTTACTTTAATAAAATACAATTGATAATTATTTACTTATTTATTTCTACCACTATCTATAATGAAATAGAAATAATATTTATTTTCAATTAGGATAATTGATTAAAATAACACGCTTATTTTAAATATTTTTTATATTAAGTTAATTATTCCAAATAACGAGCAAATAAAAATATCACGACATCATTTTTTACTATTGCTACAATATAATTAGATAATAATATGATGCGAGGGTATCATGTATAATAAGATCTTAGTTCCTATTGATATTGTTGAAGATGAATTGAATCAAAAAGTGATTAAGCATGTTGAAACACTGGTCTCATTTAACCAACCTAGCAAACCAGAAATCCACTTCCTATCTGTGCTGCCCAATTTAGAAATATTTTTTGGTATTGAAATTGCGGCGCTACCAGAGAGCCAACAAGATTCTGAAGAGCGCAGCCGAGTTGCACTCGAACTACTTAAGGAAATCATTAAGAAAGTAAACATTCCTAAAGGGCAAATTACTTGTAAAATAGGCATTGGCCCGACAAAAGAGGAAATTTTAAGCTATGCATCAGATATTGACGCCGATTTAATTCTTATTGGTTCTCATAGCCCCAATTCTACCAGTTACCTGCTAGGATCAACCGCAGCTAGCATTGTTCGTCATGCAAAAATGACTGTTTTAGTCGCTCGCTAAAATAAACCAAGCACACAACTAGCCATCTCACAGGAGATGGCTTATTGGTTAAATTAAACCGTTATTTAATCTTCGCACTGTTAAGTTCTTCTGGTGCTGACCACACGTGATATTTAACTACCATATCGTTTGGAACATATACCACTATCGGTAATTTACTATTATAGCGAACGATATTATTGCCTTCCCCGAGATGAGTGGTAACAAACTTCTTGGATTGCTTTTTATCTGGGCAAGCCATTAAGGTTGCTGCAGGACCGGATACTTTTTTTAATTCATAAAAGTCATAGCCCCAACCTTTAAGTTCTTTTTTCTCAAAATCCCCGCCAAACCAATGCTGGTTACAATCAACCAGCATTGATTTACCAATAACCAGTTCTACCATAAAATTATTTTCATTCGGTTTTTTGTCTAGCTGAATAACATAGCGGAGCATCCCTTTTGCTGCAGCCGGGTATGGTGCGATTTTGGACAGATTATCATTTGCCATCGCATAAGATGTCGTTAGGAGCATCGCCAGTAATGGAAAGGTATATTTATTCATTGCCACATCCTACTTTATAAATAGTGATAAAAGTGATATTAACTATAACTGATAACAATAATTTTTATGCTTAGCTAATTCAAACATCTTTTTAGTATAACTGTCGTGTCAAAAAGTAAAAAATCGTAAAGAGTAAAACAACCAATTAATTTGTAAATATTATTAAAAATCAAATGATTATATATAACATTTAACAATGTAAATTATTGTGTTCGCTGTTATTAAATTTTAATTATTGTTATACTTAAATTGACCCTCAATAATTTTGCCGGAGGTTATATGTTATTGTCCGATCATGAGTTATTTTCTCACCTAAAACGTTTTCATCCACGCTTCCAATCACTATTTGAAAAACACCACCAACTGGATAAACAGATCACTGAATTAGAAGGCCCAAATGGCGCAGGCTATAATGATAACGTCATCAAATTAAAAAAAGAAAAGCTTCATATAAAAGATGAAATGCAGCGTATTATTCACCAACAAATTAGGCTTAAATAACGCCACCTCGCCTGCTGCAATAGCAGGCGAATTAACTCTAACGAAATAGTTTAGCTGTCAATTAGTGCTATTTTTTAACCACTGCTGCTGATTGAGCCGATAAAGAATATGTTCCTGTAAGGGATGAGCCGATGGTAACGCCGGATGTAAAAAATTATGCGCATCTTTTTCCATGGTTAATTTTTTCATCAAATTTTCAGAGGGACGATTAATTTTAGCGGTAAAAGAGACAATTTCCGGCATTTCTTGCTGCAAAAAAGCAAAATCTAATACGCTACGAGCAGCTTCATAAGCCAATCCTTGCCGCCAAAATGGCTTAGCTAATCGCCAGCCAATTTCAGTACAAGGCATAAAAGGTAGATCATATGCGGGAATATTGAGTCCGACAAATCCAATAAATTGCTTCTGTGCACGCAACTCTACCGCCCACAATCCCCAACCTTGCTGTTGGATAAATTTCTGTCTAATACTTTCAATGAAAGTATCACTTTGTTTTTTTGAAAGTAAGTGTGGGAAATAACGCATAACATCAGGATCACTATTAAGACGATAAAAAGGAAGCCGATCAGCTTCTCGCCATTCCCTTAAAATTAAACGAGGAGTCTTTAGGATAATAACCATGCATTACCAATTGAAAAAGATTTCACTATCAATATAACACCGCATTCTATCACGTTAGCAAAAATGCTCATTTACTTTTGGGTATCTCTTCAATAGCTTCTAATTTTATTACTTTTTCCGATTGATGCTCAATTTTCTCAGATTGGCCTATGAATATACCACCACGCTTAATTGACATATGGCTGACTCGACTGATCCCTCGCAATTCACCATGTTCCAGGATATCCAGGTTATTTCCCAAGCATGCTCCATCAACCAAACCTGTAATGGTCAACAAATTCTGTAGAAGATCTAAGCGGCATTCTTTAGTTCATGATATTTTTGATGTGGCGTTAAATAACCAATTGTTGAATGGCGTCGATAATAATTATAAAACTGAATGTAATTTTCAACTTCATAGACAACAGATTGATGATTCATAAACGATAAATGGTTAAGCTTTTCTGTCTTTAAACTCCTAAAAAATCTTTCCATCACGGCATTATCGAGGCAATTACCTCGCCGACTCATGCTTTGAGTTATTTTCCGTTCAAAGAGGTGCGCCCTAAACTCCTCCGATGAATATTGGCAACCTTGATCTGAATGGAACATCAAACTTGTCGTATCCGGTAATTGCCGTTCAATGGCGTTATCTAAGGCTTCTTTCACTAATTTCGTATCCGGTTTTGTTGATAAGGCATAACCAATAACTTCTTTGGTGGCTAAATCTAACACGCAAGCTAAATAGCTCCACCCATAGTGATATCTAATATACGTGATATCACCGACATAATAGTGATTATGCTGTTGAGGGGAAAATTGTCGTTTAAGCAAATTAGGGGCATATCGATGTTCGTTACCCGATGAGGGATAGTAATGCTTTTTCGTTGGTCTAATTGCAACTAATTGATTTAATTTCATGATGTTTGATATTTTATAAGTGCCAATCTGGCACCCTAAACCCTTTAACTCAGCTTGGATACGTCTTTTGCCATAAGTTTGGCCCGATGTATAAAAAATACGTTTGATTTCGCCACACAGCCTTTCATTTTCAACTGTCGGTATTTTCGTTTCATAATAAAAACTACTACTGCTTACTTCAAAAAGATGGCATAACTCAGTGACCGTAAAATTGGGGTACATAATTTTCATTTGCTTCACGATTTTGAGTTTTGATTGTCGAGGATGAAGTAAGCCGCGGCTTTTTTAATATGTCATTATCCCTCTGAGCACGCTTAAGTTTTGCTTCTAATTCTTGTATGCGCTGTTGCTCGGGCGTTAACGCTTTTGATTTTACAGGCGTATTCCCATTCAACTCGGCAAGATATTGTTGCTTCCAGCGCGATACGGCAGATTTACCCGCACCGGATATTTTTTCAACTTGGATATTGCTATATCCACCTTCAACCATGAGTTTTGCATATTCCAGTTTTTGCTTTGCGCTAAAGGTCACTTTTACTTTTCGTGGCATGTTTATACCTATAAGATTTTGCTTAATTATAAGCTATAAATCTCTACAGTTTTATTAGACCACTACAAAATACACCCTGTAACCTTTGCCTTGATGGATTTTTAATTCTGAACATCCATCACCTATCGGTTCAACATCCCCATAGTTACCTTCTTTCATCCGTTCAATCCGTGTTAAAATTTTTGCTTTGGCTATTTTATCTTTTAATCCTTTTAGCCATCTTTTAACTTCTTCGGTTTGCCTGATTTCAATCATTGCACTATCTCCCTTAGATGCTGTTAACTATAGTTAACAACACTTAGTTTGTCAACTTTGGTTATCATATTATTGATAATAAAAAGGGGCGGTATTTTGCCACTTTGAGGGATCTAAAGCTCAACTGTAGGAAACCGTATGCAAATTATAATTTTTGAACAGAAGGATATCTTCTATAGCCAAGATGGAATAACTAGAAATAGCTACAATGAAAGTTTTACCGTTACTGATAATGGCCAAATTCTTGGTTTCCAGGCGTCAATGTCTGGATTTAGTGACATTCGAAGAGAATCTTTACTCACGAACCAGGGAATGGCTGACTATCTATGGGATATGTTTTTTACCCCGATTAAACAGCGTGCTAGGTAAATACTATTCGAATAGTGAAATTTAATTTTCAGATGTCGATTTGAGTAGCCACCAAGTGGCTACTCTAACACCTATTTTTCAGTCACGTCCATTTCAACTATTCTATATTATTTTTTTAAATTATTTTTATCTGTCTAAAAATTTATAGTTTAGAACACCTTTTGGCCAAAAAAATCACTTTAGATATTATAAAATTATTAGTGTGGCTAATTTTCAATATACTAAAAACAACCTTGCTTGTAAAAAAACAAGGTTTACTTTTGCTTATAAATAGATATAAAAGCACCACTTGGGTGCTTTAACCCATAATGCAGTTTTTGTTTAGTTCTTTAACGATATATCTAAAATATTCCTTGATTTTGGCAATACTTTTTAGTTTCTGACGGATAGTATTTTTTCATTGTGCTAAGTCCAATCAAAGTAGCGCTGACATAATGGTTACTGTCTAGTGTTCACTATAGTCTTTTATTTCGCATATTTATTTAAACGCGACAGTCAATACTGATTATATCTGCAAATTAGCATAAACATTCGGCTGAATTCCTTATCTCAACCAGAGCAGTACTATGTAATTGGTTGTTTTTTATCATTTAAAATAAAATTATTTATTATTCACTTTTGGATTACTACATATTACATTTTGATTAACATCAAAGTAATTAATGAAATGGTCATTATTTAAACATTAAAGCTTATATTCATTATTTTTAATAATTTTGTGTTGTATTATAATTACATAAATTATTGTCGAATTTGTTGTTTTCCCTGGTGTTGGCCAGCTTAAATGCTGGCTTTTTTTAGTTTTAAGAAAAAGTGATGTCTAAATTAATTGCAGTATTGTCATCGGGTTATGGGCATAATATTTCAGTGCTAAGGTGAAAGAATAATTAGCTTATAGATTTATATCGAGTGAACTGTGTCAACGGATTTAGTTAATTAATAAAAGAAATAGACAATCAAATAGCATTAATCTATTGATAAATATTATCAATAATAGCTTCAAGGCAAGAGTGGTAGTATTTAAACGATATTAATAAGATGGATGTTGTTGACACTTAGTTGCTAAATAAATTTTTCACTATCGGTCATTTTTTTGACAAAACATTAATTTGATAGAGCTAAATACCACCTTAAAGGTGGCAATAAGAACAAACCATATGCTTAATCATATTTTCGCTGTTTGTTTTTTAATCTATTTGTTTTATTTTACTGAGACTTTCGGCTAGCATGCCGGGATCAGCAATCTTTGAGATTAGCGCAAGATAATCAATCCCCCATTTTTCAGCATATACTGCACCATTAAAATCTTGTTCATAGATTAGTTGTTCGTTAGTAATACTATTCCATAAATATCCGGCAAACCAGGTACAGTTGTTAATTGGGGTATAGACGCCATTAGCAGGATTTTTTACCGCCATCCTCATTAATTTGGCCATTAGATAACTTTTTCTATTTAAACTGGCAATAATAGTTTACTCTAATTTATCAGGACAATGGTCTGGATTTGTTAAGCGTATGCAACGCTGAATATAAAATTTACGTTCAGGGCTATCATTAATATCTTCTGAGTCTGCGTTCTTAACAAATCCAAGATCTCCATGATACGCGTAGCTGGTATAATCTCCTTTTTTATCACTATTAAAAAATAATTATCCATGCGTGGCCTAAATCTCCACTACTAAAAATTGTCACTAATGCTTCTATGACCACTTTGGCGCGTTTTTCTTTTTCATCAATAGGGTATTGTTTGCCGCTGCGTCTAATATTTTTATGACTTCATCTAAATTTGTTCGTTCTGCTGTGCGATTTGTGCGTATGCATAATTGCGGGTAGCCAATGGTCGGATCGCCAATTGGTGCATATTTGTCTGGTGTTAAATTCATAATAGAAATAACTAAAAAGGATTTATTTAATAAATCCTCTTATTAAGATAAATATATCTATTGCTGTTTAATTTTTTATATATGCAAATATTTAATATAAATAATGATGTGAAATCTATTTGCTAGATATATTTAACAGAGAGAATGATACATGTATAATAAAAATAATTTAAAAACTTATATTCTATTTTTTATTTACTGGTTTACTAAATTAAATTTATCAGGTTTTTTGCATAAGTTCATCAATTGTAACTAATAGAGAACAACATAATTTTTTCTTTCAATATATATTGTTTCAAGGTTAAATAATTAAATTTATTGTTACTTAGGTTATTTTAACTATAGATTTTGATGAAACAAAACTTTTCATTCAATTTTGTTTGCTGTTTTTATTAACATGATTATGATAAATCTAAATTTTATAATTATGATACAAATTGTAATTAATGAAAATATTAAAAATAACTACGTGTTTTGTAACTATTTTTTAGCTAGCTAAATTGTAAATCAGAAAGATTTTAATCAGTCTATTAATTAAAAAATATTTGCCGGCCTCTGAGTGATTGGATTTTTGCAACATATTGATTAGAAAGTTAAAATTTTAATCTGGTTGCTTATTATAGTGTTAATAAATTATTCTAAATCTTTTTTAAGCAAGTCAGCAGGTAGTTTTTTAATATCACCATTTTTTAATATAAAGAGTAAATTACCTTGCCAAAATTCAGCAATAAATACATTTTTTTCTTGGATTTTTATTTTTTTCATTTTTTTTAATAACCAATCTTTATCTTTTTCAATTTCAATAAGGCCCGCTTTTCTTATTTCACCATCTTTCATTAAGATCACTGATGGCATTTTTGCTCCCTCGCAAACAGCGGTCATCTGTCCATCTGGTTCAATTTGCGCATAAACAACTTCTTGAAAAGAATGTATTCCTTTTGATCTCAGCTGTGAGGAGATTTTTAAAATATCTATTTTATTTTTGTTTTGCAGAATATTTTCCATTAAAAATTTGCCGTGTTTAATAATTGGAATTGGGTCACCAATGGTGACAGAACGAATACAGTGGATATGCTTGCTAATAAAATTCAATAAGGAAACCAATGAAACACCGATAAGTAAAACAATAATATATTGATATAGTGGAATAGAATCTGTGTAAATGACCCCACCAATTATGCCTCCTAGAACAAAATTGCCTATAAAATCAATCGGCGTCATTTGCGATAGTTGTGTTTTTCCTGAAAGGTTTAAATGGGTAATAACAATGACAAATCCAATGATAAATTTGATAAGAACCCATCCATAATAAGCCATCTTCCCCCCTTAAAGGTTAACTGAATGTAAAATATTATTATTTAAAAATATGCTAATTTTTGTCAAAGTCTATTATTAAATAAATTAGCTTGTTGTTTATCAGTAAGGGGAATAAATAATAAAAGTTGGCAAATAAAAAAATGTTCTTCAACAAATCATCGCTGATTTGCCAAACTTTATCTGGACAGGATGTGATTAAATTAGAAAAATAGTTCTGCGCTGCAATTGTCATTACGTACAGGAAATGCTGGCAAAACAGTATTCTGTAGTGCCTGACCGGTCTTAGAATGTAAGAACAATGGTGATTTTACTAACGAAGTTTCAACAATTTGACCATTTTCCATTATCATAATCTGTTGACAGAGACGTTCAACTAACCGTAAGTCATGTGTAATGAATAAACAGGCAGTGTGAAATTGTTGTTGAAGGTTTTTAAGTAATTGGATGATTTCAGCTTGGAGTATCAGATCGAGATTAGAAACTGCCTCATCAAGGATCAGCAATTTAGGCTCCACAACCATAGCGCGTGCCAGGCATACACGTTGTAACTGACCACCGCTTAGTTGAGGTGGACGTTGATTGAGTAGAAAACTATCCAATTCAACAGCATTTAGCATTTTAGTTATGCGTGCATGCTGTTCCTTTTTAGTTAGCGATAAAAGGTGACGAATGGGTTCACGAATAATTTCGTCTATGGTTTTACGTGGGTTAACGGCAGTTATCGGATCTTGAAATACGATCTGAACATCTTTACGAAATTGGCTAATTGCTTTTCCTTTCAGCTTGGTTAGAGAAGTTCCGCACCAGCGGATCTCGCCACAACTAGGTGAGATAAGACCCACCAATAAACGTGCGAGCGTACTTTTTCCACAACCACTGCGACCCAATAAAGCAACGGTTTCTCCAGCCTTTAGTGTTAGCGTTATTTGGTTTAAAAGCAGGGGTAGATCGGGATAGCCAAAAGTGACTCTATCAATATCAAGCAATGTCATACAGAGAACCTCAGATCATATAATGCCAGATGCGCGGCTACTAAATTATGCGTAATTTGGTGTTTAGGTGTGTTAAAGATGGTGTTAACGTTGCTATATTCGACAATTTTACCATCGTGCATGACAGCGACGTCATCAGCCAAACGCGCTACTACTCCCATATCATGGGTGACTAATAACATACCAACCGCTCGAGTTTGGATAGTGTTTTCTAGTAGATCAAGAATATGTGTTTGGGCAACCGTATCAAGATCAGTCGTTGGTTCATCAGCAATGATAAATGGTGCATCACTGAGTATCGCTATTGCTATCATCAGGCGCTGTAACATCCCTCCACTCATTTCAAAAGGATAAAGTGAAAGTATATGGCTAGCATTTTCTAATCCAACTGACTGTAATGTTATGTTAATCCTGTCGATATCGACAGGTTTGCCAAGTGCCCGGCAGGTTTCTTGAATATGGCTAGCCATTGTATTAAGCGGATTAAAAGCACTGCGTGGATTTTGCATGATGGTTGCGATGTGGTTACCACGTAATTGTTGAGCGGAGGTAATATCTCCATCTAGTAGTAAGCTTCCGGCGGTCTGATTTACGCCCGCAGGTAATATTCCGAGCATGGCGGCGCATGTTAATGACTTGCCACAACCGCTGCTACCGACTAATGCTAACACTTTGCCTTTATTAATGGTGAGTGATACATCTTGAACCAGCAGTCGTTGTGCTTTTAGTGTTATATTTTGTAGCTCAATTTTCTGTGACATTAGCCGTTACGCTCCGCTAGCAGATAAGGATCGAGGTGATCGCGTAGGGCATCGCCAAGTAGATTAAAAGCCATCACCGTTAGAAATAGGGTTAAACCCGGCCACAACATTTGTAGAGGTTGAGTCCAGATATATTGGCGAGCATCATTGATCTTAACTCCCCATTCAGCCGTTGGCGCACTAACACCCAGTCCAAGAAAAGACATGCCTGCCACATGTAACATCATATGACCAAGATCTAAGCTTGCCAAAACCAATAACGATGGAATAATTGCACCGGCTAGGTGATCAATGAATAAACGGCTGTTGCTGGAGCCATACATCTTTGCTATTAGAATAAATTCACGTTGACGCAGAGAAATAACAATGTTTCGCACCATACGTGCATACCAAGCCCAATGTGATAAAGCGATAGCAATGATTACGTTTGTTAGCCCTGTTCCTAAAACGCCGACCATAAAAAATGATAAAATTGAAGTAGGGAACGTCATAAAAAGCTCAGTGGTACGCATCAGGATTTGATCTATTTTGCCACCCAATAACCCAGCGCTGCCACCAATGATTAATCCTAATGACAGTATCAAAATAAGACAGAGTATGACGGAGCCTAGTGAAACACGCGTAGCTGCTAATAAACGAGAGAAAATATCGCGGCCTAAATGGTCGGTGCCAAGCCAATGTTGCTGATTTGGTGGTAGTAGTCGCTGTGTTAACTCGATCGCTTGTGGATCGTAAGGTAGCCACCAGTGGCTGGTAAGGGCTGTTATAACCAGTAGTACAATAATGATGATCGCTAAGCGGACAGACCAACGAGTTGAAAGATAAAAATTCATGCATTTCCTCTTTCATGACGTTGGATCCTTGGGTCAAGAATGGCGTTAAGGAGATCAACCAGCAGATTGCATAACACATAAACTACAACCATCATTAAGGTGAAACATTGGATCACCGGATAATCTCGATTAAAAATTGCCGATACGGCATAGCGACCTATACCGGGCCAGGCAAATATGCTTTCAATAATCAGGGTACCACCGATGAGCTCACCAATGTGCATTCCAAGTGCGGTTACTATCGGCAATGATGCATTACGTAAAATATGTCGTCTTTCAGTTTGTTGCTTGTTTAGTCCCCGTAACCTTGCCCAGCTAACATGTCGTTGTCCTGCAACTTCTAACATACTGGCACGTAGCAATCTGGCGTTAATGGCTAGTGACATAAAAGCAATAGAAAATGCCGGCAAGATAATATGTTGCCATCTACCATAACCAAAAGCAGGTAGCCATTTTAGCCATACTGAAAATAACATGATTAATAGAAAGGCTAGCCAGAAATTTGGCATTGAAACGCCTAAAAATGCGATAATACGTACGACAAAATCGGGTAAACGATTACGATGACGGGCCGCCCATATCCCCAAGGGTATCGAGGTAAATAAAATAATCAGTAATGCTGATCCAGCGAGTTGCAGTGTTGCTGGCATAAATTGTAAAAGATCATTTAGTACAGGACGTTGCGTTGCATATGAAGTGCCAAAGTCTAGATGCAGAGCTTGCCATAACCATGTTCCATACTGCACAGTGAGCGGTTGATCAAGACCAAGCATTATTCGTGTTGATGCCAACATTTCTGGCGTAGGCGGCAGATTTGACAGCCGCAAATAGTCCATGGCTGGGTCACCGGTGCCATAACGCAGTAGGACAAAAACAATAACTGAAGCAGCTAATAGCAACGGTATTAGTAGTAAAATACGCCGTAAAATATAACGTAACATTATGATTTCTCGGGCTTGATTTGCTCAAATGCAATTTCTGTCGATATAGGTGAAAACGGAATATAACCCAATTGTGGACGAGAAATGGACATCAGTGATATATAACTAATTGGTAGATAAACAGCTGAATGATGTAATCGAGTCAGTACATCGGCATATAGCATTTTACGCTGTTGTTCATCTGTTGTTGTCAGGATCTGGGTGATTTCACTATCAATTATCTTTTTGTCGGGCAAACCTAATTGAGCTTGATAGTCAGCATGTGAAGGAACCCGCATCGAGCTCATAAAAGCGTGTGGATCGTAAGGCGCACCCCAGGTGCGATTAAAAATCATGCTAAAACGGCCATCGCGTTGACGGGCATAAAAGCTGCTTTCTTCTTCGCCAATTAGTCTTGTATCTACCCCAATTTGCCATAAGTTAGCCTGAATAACTTCAGCCATTGTTTTATTGAGGGCGTCGGTTGCAATAAAAGCAAGTTCAACTGTTAGCGGTTTGCCTTCCTTTTCGCGGATTGTTTTACCTACCGGTAATATCCAGCCAGCACTATCTAATATTGCTTTAGCTTTCTGCGGATCATACTCTCTGGCCGTGAGCTTGATATTCGCATAAGGTACCGATGGGGCAAACAGGGTATTGGCTACTTTTTGGGTAGAATAAAATGTATTGGCGATCAGCTTTTTTTTATCAATAGCATGATTAAGTGCTTCCCGTACCGCTAACTCTTTAGTTGGTGTTCGAGCGGAGTTTAGAGCTAGCATCACCGTTTCAATCGGCGCAGAAAGCTGGGTATGGTACTTTGGATTATGGCTAAATCGTGCAAAAGTTTCGGGTGGTAATAGCCCTTCATTACCATATAGTAATTCGATATCGCCAGCTTCAAATGCGACGGCGCGGCTAGTTGGATCGGGGATCACTTTAATAGTTATTTTTTCTAGCGCCGGTTTTTTGCCCCAGTATCGATCATTACGTAGCAGAATATCATATTGATTAAGTTTTGATGTCTGTAACTTCCATGGTCCAGTACCAATTGGCGCTATGATACCATCCATAGTTTCATGTTTTTTAAACTGCGAAGGTGCGATAAAACGAAAAGGGCGAGGTAAAGATAGCTCCTGTAGGAAAGGGTAATAAGCGCTTTTCAGCGTAATTTGTAACTCAGTGTTATTTAACGCTTTAACATTGGTTATCTGGTTAGTTAATTCTAGCCAAGCATGACGTTGGCGGTTATTGAGAATAGCCCGAAAGTTTTTTTCGACTGCCTGCGCGTTAAAAGGTTCACCGTTAGAAAACTTGACGTCATCGCGTAAGGTAAAAATCCACACTCTGCCATCTGAGGAATGCTGCCAACTTTTTGCAAGCCAAGGTTTTACTTGCCCATTAGCTTGGTATTTAACCAAGGGCTCATAAATCATACTTTGGGCAAACATCTGGTTTGGGGTGTAGAGGTGTGGATTAAGTGGTCCTACATTAACTGGCCAGGCAATATTTAATTCTTTATTGGAAGCCGCATAGATGTATAGCGAAGTACAACTAAGCAAGATAATTAACGTGCGGCGTACGATAGACAAAATTTTTTCCTCAGTGGGTAAATCGTTAATGGAGGTATGTAGATTTTAATAATTCATCATACTTCTGGATTGAGCTGGATCAAAGTGGGCGACTAATCGGCGTGGTTAAAACTTGGAATTGGTAGTGATGTTAGTACTTTTAATATGATATATGGTATGTATAATAATTAGTTATATAAAATTCTATAAATATTGAATAACAAATTAATATCGCCATTAGCTTAGTTGAAACCTTCCTAAAATAGTTATCAATAATTTCATTTGTTATAAAAGGACTATTTTTTCACCAAAACTAATATTACATTATAACATAACATTTTGGTGGAATTAAATAGCACTCGTTTATAGGAAATGTAAACAAAATGAAGAAAATTTTATTGTCCAGTTTGGCAACAGCAATTGGGATGGCTATTTCATCTGATGTTATGGCAGATGAAAAACTAAGTACGGAAAAAATGAACAAGGATGTTATTGTTGTAAAAACAAATCCATTAAATCGTTCTTCTTTATTGATGACAACGCCAACTAAGGTTTTGTCAGGGGAGGAATTAACGCAGCAAAGTAAAGCTTCTATTGCCGAAACATTAGAGGAAATACCCGGTATTAGTGGTAGCCATTTTGGTGCTGGTGCAATAAAACCGATTATTCGTGGCATGTCGGGCGCACGCGTTAAAGTACTGAATGATGGCATTGATGTACTCGATGCTTCGATTGCTGGACCTGATCATGCGATCACCAGCGAACCTCTATTAGCTAATCGAATTGAAGTTTTAAAAGGACCGGCAACATTACTTTATGGCGGTGGGGCGATTGGTGGTGTTATCAATGTGCTAGATGCTCGGATCCCGACTTCAGTACCAGATAAAGGTTATGCAGGGCAAATCAATCTACGGGCGAATAGTATCGCTAATGAAAATACTGGAGCTGTCGGGTTAACATTAGGTAAAGAGAATTTTGCGTTACGATTGGAAGGATTAAAACGTCATACTCAAGATTATCGTATGCCAAAGCGAGCCGGTGAACTAGATTCTTATCGTTTGCAGGGTTCCTATAATCGAACTAATAATTTTAATATCGGTGCCAGTTGGATTGGGGACAAAGGCTATATTGGCTTGGCCTACGGTATTCAACATAATGAATATGGTTTACCGGGACATAGCCATGCTCATTGCCATGAACATAGCTCTTCAGGCAATTGGCATTGTGAGAAAGATGATCATACGCATCATCATGGACATTCTCATGGGCACTCTCATGCACACGATCATCAGCATCATCATAGTCATGGTGTCCCTTTTGTGAATATGAAACAGCAACGTTGGGAAATTCGTGGCGAATATGAGGATCCATTTAGCGGTTTTGAACGTATCCGACTACGTGCAGCACATACGGATTATACTCATGATGAGATTGAAGGTCGAACAGTTGAAACGACATTTGATAATAAAGCAACAGAGGGGCGGTTAGAATTAACCCATGCACCCATTTGGGGTTGGCGTGGGGTAATGGGTGGACAGTTTACTCAGCGCAATTTTTCAGCTGAAGGCTTAGAAGCTTATGTTCCTGCTACTTTAACGCGAAATCAGGCACTTTTTTTAATTGAGGAATTTGAAGCCGGCCCGTTGCGTTATGAATTAGGCGTTCGTCATGAGTGGCAAAAAATTGATGTAACAAAAGGTAGTCGTTCTCGCCAACATGGTGGCACTTCCGGATCGGCAGGTGTAACATGGACATTAGCACCTGAGTATGCATTGACAGCTTCATTATCCCATTCTAAACGTTTACCTATTGCTGAAGAACTTTATGCCAATGGGATCCATGCCGCAACAAGAACGATTGAAACCGGTAATGAGCATCTTAAGGCTGAATCAGCAACTAATATTGACATTGGTTTTACCAAATTTGCTGGTGATTTCCAATTTGGCCTAAATACTTACTATAACTATATTGATGGATATATTTATGGCAAAGATGCAGGTTATTCACCGGGCGGCGGTTATCGCCATCTACACTATGTTCAGCAAGATGCCGTTTTTAATGGGCTAGAAGCTGAAGCATCTTATCAACTTACTGATAATACCAAGTTCGCGGTCCAAGGGGATATTGTGAACGCCAAGCTTCGTAGTGGAGGCTATTTGCCGCGTATTCCGGCTTATCGTGTTTCGGCTACCATTGAACATCAATGGTTTGAATCTTTAACTGGAAGATTACGATTTACTCATGTTGGTAGCCAACATAAAACAGCGCAATATGAAACACCAACAGCCGGTTATAATCGAGTTGATGTTGGTTTGACCTGGCAAAATCGTTTAAATGACTTGGATTATATGTTGTATGGGCGCATTGAGAATCTATTTAATAGCGCAGCCCGGGATCATACCTCGTATATTAAAAATGAAATGTATTTGCCTGGTCGTAATTTTGTCATCGGGGCAAGTTTATCTTTCTAAATTTCAGGGGGAATTGGTTTGGTATCAACACTATTTAGTCATATTGAAATGATCCAAGGCAATAATCCTTGGGGCAAAGTATTAGATGCGGGTTCAGGCATTAATTCACTAAGCTGGATAAGCCAGCTTAAGAGTGAAAGTTGGACCGCAGTGACTTGTGCAATTAATATGAAAGCTGATATTCAGCAAATTATTTCAACTAAGCAAAGACCTCAGGATCGTCTTTTATTAGGTAATTGGGCTGATAGTGATTTTATGGTTAATGAGCGATTTGATACCGTTATTGCTGACTATTTATTAGGTGCGGTAGACGGTTTTGTGCCTTACTGGCAAATACCTTTATTGTACCGTTTAAAATCATTAACCCTTAATCGGTTATATTTTACTGGCTTAGAGCCTTACGTGCCTTACAATGCAAGTTGTCGAGCGGGGCATCTTGTGGTAAGTATTGGCCGTTTACGTGACGCGTGTTTATTACTTGCTGGTGAACGTCCGTATCGAGAATATCCAGCCGATTGGGTGATCTATCATTTACAACAAATGGGATTTGAAATAGTAGATTTAAAACATTATCCAATTAATTACGGTCACAATTGGTTGATAGGTCAAATGGAAATGTGTCGCCAGCGGATCGGTAGGCTCGTTGATCGACAATTATCGATGACTATGCTTGAGCATATTAATCAATTAGAACAACAGGCACTGGTATGTATTGCTCAACAAGGAAGCTTAAAACATGGGGCAGATTATGTGATTTCCGCTAAATTAGCAAAATAAAATTTTATTGGCATAATATACTAATAAATGAAAACTGGAGACTGTTTATATTAACAAAATGGCGATAATTTAATATTGAATTTTATTGTAAAAATACTTATGACCTATTCTCCCTGTCATATTGAGCAAATAAAATAGATAACATTAACCAGGGTTAAAATATTGCCATTTACTAGCTGTTGCCATAAATATCAATTTTATTTATTTTGTCTGTTAATCGCGTCCTATAAAGTACCGTAATCTATTACGGTACTTTATGCGATTTATCTTATTTTGGCTTAAATGTAACTGTAAATTAGCCACATGTTTCGGGTGAAAAATCTTTATGTCCTCTACCTTCATAGCATTTAATTAATACATCTTGAGGTTTTTCTAAGATCCATTTGTCATCTTTAAGGATAAAAGTAAAAATGGTTTTGATTGCTTCGACAGAATCATCTAAAAGGCCAGACTCTACAATGCTCACTTCCACTGAATCAGGAGATTCAACACGATTAGTACGTTGAGTAATAACAACATTACTAACATCAGGCTGGAAACTATTTCCCATCATTTTAATTGCTAATGGGATTGGTTTATTTTCATTATCTGACATAGTTGTTTCTGTTTGCTTATCACAAGCAGCTAATAATAAACAGGAAGAAAGAGCGATCGTTAATTTTAATCTATTCATTTTTAACCTTTATTTTTGTGAAATTCACTATCGATTATAAATTAAATAGCAATATTTATCATAGTATATTAATCTGAAATTTTGTTACTTATATAGTGTTTTCTAAATTATTTGGTTATTGATAGTTAGGACTAAGGAATATTTGTTATTTATGATAATATCAATCCTATTTTTTAATTAATAAGAATTGATGCAATCTCATTAGAAAGAGGATATTGAGATATCTATAATACAGTTGTTACTAACAATCTATAGAATTTTCAAGTTACTTGGTTATTAGTGGCGTTTTTATCATTTACAGATATAAAAACTGATTATTAATGATTAAGGGGTAATAATTGAAAATCAATAAAACATTATAGAATAACTTTATTCCATGTTGGAATAACATCTAGCGGTTAGAGTAATATTTACATAATATAAAAATTAATATAAATTTTTTATTTAAAACTATGAGTGAATAAATTTTTTAATAAAATTATTTGTATTAATAAATTATGTTATTATCAAATTTTATTAATGTTATTTGAAATATAATTTTGCGATGATTAGCAAATAATCGTAATTATTAAAACAGAGATAATATACTTTTTCTTATTCAAGAGTCATCTCTAATTTAGTTAGATAAATGTGGAACATTATTTGTGATTTCGAGGGTGGTATCAAGGATATCTGTCATTATATTTTCAACAGCAGAGTTTAAACCTGTATTAGTAGTTATATCCGTGTCTTTTGTATTGTCATTTGATATATCAGTTGTGGCATGGCCAAAATTAATACTAAAAATAGAGATAATTGCTAAAGTTTTCAATAACCCTATCATAAAATTATCCTCCAATGATAAATGAAAATGATGATTAATTATGCGCCATTTTTTTAACATTGCAATAACATTTATGAAGTGTTATAAATCTGATTTATATAAATGAATTTATTGTATTTTATATCTATTTTGCTGTTTTATCTTATTAACAAATAGCGTATTTGCTGGTTTAAATATTACAGTAAAGTTTATTTGAAGGGATTGACTATAAAGATGAAAAATTATCATATGAAAATATTTTTACCATTAAATTTTTTATTTTTACTTATTTCTGGCTGTAATATTATTCAACATGAACCAGTACCTGATACGTCTATTGAAAAAATTACGCCGGCGGTAAGAAAAAATTGTGGAATAGGTTGTCCATTGGGAGGGAGTAATACAACAATATATCGTGAGGTTTATACGCTAAATAATAATAGTAATACCAAATTTGCTAATTGGGTTGCCTACTTAATAACAATCGACAGTATAGCTTCTGGCAAGCAGAGAAATTGGAAAAAAGATCCTGACCTAAGTAATGATGAAACTTTATCTCCAGCTGATTATATTGGTGCTAATAAAGTATTAAAAGTAGATAGAGGACATCAGGCGCCATTAGCTTCTCTGGCTGGTTTGGTGGACTGGCCGGCACTTAATTATTTATCTAATATCACACCGCAAGCTGCTGAGCTTAATCAAGGCCCATGGGCACGTTTAGAAGATCAGGAAAGAGCTTTAGCCAAAGCAGGTAATAAGGTATTTTCAGTAACAGGTCCTTTGTATGAAAAAATATTGGTAAGCTACCTAATAGCGACAAAAATCATTTTATTCCCAGTGGATATTGGAAAGTGACATATATAAACGAGAGCCCTGAAAAATCTTCTTATGCAGCATTTATTATGGAACAAAATACATCGCAGAGCAGGAGTTTTTGTCAATATCAGGTAACAGTAAAAGAAATTGAACAGAGAACGGGTTTAATTATTTGGAGTCGGTTACCAGCAAATATTCAACTAGCAATAAAATCAACACCAGGAAAATTAGTTGAGAAAATGGGTTGTAGTATAATTCAACCTAGATATTAATTGTTACTAAATTATACTTGGTTAAAATTAATGGAACATCAACCACGATTGGTATTATTAAATTATCAAAATTAAATAAATCAAGAGGATTTATTAACCAATATTATCACGGTAATCATCAAGTAAAATCTTTGGAAGGTTGGGCTCTTAAAATTTATTTGCCAGATGCAAGAAAATATAAATTTAAATTAACATATTAAATTTGATGCTGGTTGTTCTTCAACTCTCTGTTATTGATAATAAAAAGCTTAGAATAAATAGATATAAAAAATTAATGTTTTTTCTACTGTAACCAATCGATTAGATAATAGATTTATTATTGAAAAGCATTTTTATTAATAGCCACTGGTTAATACTGGTGGTTTTTCTATTAAGCATTATTTATATTGATTAAGTTTTTATACGATTTTTTATATTTGTTGTTTTCTTATATTTAATATTAAATATAAGTTGCATTTGAAATATATTGTCATGTTTTATAACAATTAATTTTAATTAAACCAATAATGAGTCATCTTTTTAAATATGGCATTTAAATGATTTAACATATTGAGTTTTATAAATAAAAATTATTATTAGTTAAAAGATTACCTAAGGTATACATTTATTTGGTTATTAATATCTTGTATATATTCTTGATTACCACAAACAAATGAGTATAATTCTCATTTGCGTTTGAGGAAATTCCTATTTCAGTAATAGCTTTTCTATATTTGACAGGGAATTTATATCGTTTTAGATAAAAATGCTAAACGTAAAGAGTTCGTATAAATAACTATATGATAAAGCAAAATATTTTTTATTATATAGGATTTCTGTTTTTTTATTATGGCTCAATAATGGCAAGTTGTTTTCAATTAATCTTTGGTATGAAATGGATATTGGCTGCTTTTTCACTGAGTTCAGTTTCTACTGATTTATAGCAAATCAACTTTCCCATCGGTCATTGTTTATAACACCAGTCTTTTGTTTGAATAAAATATGAATAATATCAAATATATGAAGGTACCATTTTGTGGCTCGTTATTGATGCTGACAATGAGTACTGCAGCGCAAACAGCAACTGCTGAAATCGGTAATAAAAATAATCAACAGGATACAATCGTCGTGCACGCAAAGTCGCAAAATGACTTTCTGCCTGGTGGTGATTCCCTTGTTCCAGCCTATTTAGATGGCCATATTGCATATGGTGGCCGTCTTGGTATGTTGGGCGAGCAAAATGCCATGGATGTTCCATTTAATGTAATTGGTTATACAGCGAAAATGGTAAAAGATCAGCAGGCAAAAACCGTTGCTGAGGTTGTTAATAACGATGCAGGTGTTCAGAATGTACAAGGGTATGGTAATTTTGCAGAAACTTACCGTATCCGAGGTTTTAAGTTAGATGGCGATGATATGACGCTAGGTGGATTGCCTGGCATTCTGCCTCGTCAGATGGTTGATACCGCAATGATCGAGCGGGTGGAAATCTTTAAGGGTGCTAACGCATTAGTCAATGGTGCAGCTTCTTCCGGTGTTGGCGGCGTTATTAATCTTGAACCCAAACGAGCAGAAGATATACCCATTACTCATTTAGGCCTCGACTATACTTCAATGTCGCAAGTGGGTGGAACATTAGATGTTGGACGCCGTTTTGGTGAAAATAATCAGTTTGGGGCGCGTATCAATTTAGTTCACCGCGAGGGAGAAACTGCGGTAAAAAATGATAAGCGTCGAACCACGTTGGCCTCGCTTGCTTTGGATTATCGTGGCGATCGAGTTAGAAGTTCATTGGATTTAGGTTATCAAAAGAAAACTTTTCACGGTAGTACAATGGGAGTTGATATTAGTGGTGTCGACTTTATTCCACTAGTACCGAATAACACACATAATTATAGTCAAAAGTGGGGCTATAGTAATATTGAGAATCAGTTTGGTCTGGCACGAGCTGAATATGATCTGACAAACAACTGGGTACTGTATGCTGGCGCAGGTGGTCAACATGGTCAGGAAATAGGTACATATAGCTCACCGAAGATCATAAATAGCAAGGGTGATGCCACAGTAAGCCGATTGGATACAAAATTCTTTACCGATACATTTAGTGCTATGGCGGGAGTACGTGGGCAGTTTGCGACAGGCTTTGTCTCCCATCGCTTAAATATGGGATATTCTGCACAGAATAAACGTAATAAAATGGCATGGCGAATGTCCAGTAATGATCCGTTTACCAACATTTATCACTCACGTGATGTTGCTATGCCAGATAATGCTATTTTTGGAGGCAACTATTCTGACCCATTAACAACAGTGCGCAGCTATACTCAGGGTTGGCTATTAAGTGATACATTGAGTGCTTTTGATGATAAATTACAGTTTTTGATTGCGGCGCGTCACCAGCAAGTAGAACTTCGAAATTATAATATTGAAACAGGTGCTGAAGAGCGTGATGAGCGTTATAGCAAGAGCCACTGGATGCCTACTTATGGAGTAGTTTATAAACCATGGCAGCAGATTGCTTTATATGCCAATCATACTGAAGCCTTGCAACCGGGAAGTGTAGCACCAAAGGGCGCATCAAATTATGGTCAAAGTACCGGTATTGCTCATTCCCAACAAAATGAGGTAGGTATAAAAACGGATTTTGGTCGCATTGGCGGTACATTAGCATTATTTGAAATTAAAAAACCTTCTGCACTTATGGATAGTGTCACAAAACGTTATAGCCTTACAGGTGAACAGCGTAATCGCGGTATTGAATTAAACATATTTGGTGAACCGGTATTAGGCTTGCGATTGAATACTAGTGCAACTTGGTTAGCTCCAGTGTTAACGAAGGCAAAAGATAGAGCCAATGATGGCCATGATGCGATTGGCGTACCACGTTTTTACATGGTCATCGGCGCTGAATATGATATTCAATCAGTTGACGGTTTAACTGCCATAATGCGAGTAAATCATTCTGGTTCCCAATATGTTAACCTAGAAAATAGCAGAAAACTTGATAGCTATACCACTTTGGATTTAGCCATGCGCTATAATATGCGCGTTAATCATAATCAAAATGAAATGGTTTGGCGTATTGGAATTGATAACTTAACTAATGAAAAGTATTGGGCTGGTGTTGAAGATTATGGCCGCTATATTTTTCAGGGTACACCCCGTACCTTGAAAGTGTCAGTCAGTTATGATTTTTGATTTATTCATAATTATGTTACAGCATAATCCTGCATTTGATTAAAATTTAAACTTACTTAGTTGTAAAGTTTATCTATTAATGTCATATCATCTAAAGCGGCTACCAATGGTGGCCGTTTCTTTTGCATTCTACTAACCAATTGATTTTATAATAATAATTAGCTTCCTGTTTGGCATTTTTCTATAAGAAAGAGGGTAGCAAACTGATTGCTTAGCAAAATAATTAAGAATAAATTTTTTCAATTTTATTAGTCAGCATAATTTACCAACACAGAAAAAAAAATTAAAATGCATTTGAAATGCAATTTATCAAGAGATGATTATGAATAAGCTTATTTGTTACAAGCAATTTGCTATTTGGCATAAAAATACTATTCCTCTAGCTTTAATGGAACGTCATAATACTAAAGAAGGTACATGGGCCCAATTGACAATATTTCGGGGCAGCTTACAGTTTGTGATATTTGGTGATAATGGTAATGAACAGCAGTATCATTTTGATGTAAACAATCAACCAATTCAAATTCAGCCGCAAATTTGGCATAAAATAGCATCTGCTAGTGATGATATTGAGTGTCAACTCTCTTTTTATTGCACTGAAGATGCATTTTTTTATAAAAAAAATGGTCTTACACTTCCGCATTCAGAAGTTTGTGCTCTTTCCCAAATTACTAAACCATGTAAAGTATTAGATTTGGGATCAGGCCGGGGTCGTAATAGCTTTTTTTTGGCATTGCAAGGTTATGCTGTGACAGCAATGGATATCAATCCTCAACATATTAATGCCATTGAAATGGTAAAAAAATCAGCTGATATTAGGCAGATAAAAACAGCAATCTATGACATTAATGACCATGCTTTAACCGAAAATTACGATATGATTATTTCAACTGTAGTATTAATGTTTTTACAGAGAAATAAAATCGCTAAGATTATTGAGGATATTCAAAATCATACTAATGTAGGTGGTTACAATTTAATTGTTTGTGCAGTCGAAACAGATAATACGCCTTATGAAATTTTACCTTTTGATAGTCTGTTAGCACCTAATGAATTAATAACTTATTATAAAGAATGGGAAATCATTAAATACAATGAAGATCCAGGTCATTTACATAAAACTGATAAATTTGGTAATCGCATAAAATTGAATTTTGCCACACTGATTGCTCGTAACAAACTGTTAAATGAAGTTTAATTTAACTTAGCAAAAAATAATTTTTCTAATTATTTCTCTTATGGTTCAGACATAAATGATATTCAGAGAAAAACTTTTATATTAAACTTTATTTTTGTACTAAGGAGAATATGACAATGAAAAATTATTTTTTTGCAATAATTCCTTTTTTTTATTGGCAGGTTGTGTCAGCTCAGATGATTATGAACAACAGTATTATAAAAAGAAGCGAGAAGAGTCTCAAATGGGTGTTGGTGTAGTGAAAACAGATAGTCAACGAAGGGCTATTATGTCAGGTGAAAAGCCTGATTGGTCAGAACTACCGGAGCCTCGTATACCTAGAGAAAATTAAATAAATTATAAATATTTTTCTTATCTATTGTGCATTGAAAAGAGTATTTCGATGCACAGTTAATGATATTTACCGATAATATTAACTGGTCAATTATTAAAGTAACAACACTGAATGATATATTTCACTGAATATTAAGAATTTTTAGGATAAAATTTTGTTCAGTTGCTATTGTATTAAATTGTTTTTTATATAAGAAGCTTTTTTATTTAAATTATATCAATAAGTAAAAAATATTATCCTTAATCAATTAAGAAATTAATTTTTAATCTAAAAGTGATCGTTTTTAATGATATTTGATTGTTTTTAAGTGAAAATTTTTCAAATTAAAATTTATATAATATTAATTAGGTATAAATTAATCTGTTATATGAAAATAAAAAATGTCTCAATAAAAAAATAATTTTATTTTACTTGATTAAGTGTCGCTATTAATTTAATAATCCCAATTGTCTTCTAATTACTTATATTTATTTTGTTAATGAAATATTTTTCTGACAGATGCTTTGTTAAATCATATGATTAATTAAGGGATTTATAAGATGAAAAATAATTTCTTATTAATGCTATTTATATTAATTGTTGTAACTGCATTTTCAAGTGTAAGTTCTAATCGTGAATCAATGCATGGATTTGTTTATACACCTAAAAGTCGGTCGGTTTTATGCTGGATAGAGCAGAATGATGATTGTGGTAGTGCTAGTAACGACCCAATGTCGATTGAAGGCGCGAGTGGTTTTCCAAAGCAGGGTGCTAAAGATGGTAGAATAGCTAGCGGTGATAATTTTTGGTTTAGTCAATTAGATCAGCAAAATAGCGATCGCTGGCATAAAAATAATATTAAAGTAGGTAAAAATATATTTGAATGGTTTTTAACTCAGCCAAATTATACGGTAAGTTGGGAGTTTTATATTACCAAGCAGGATTGGGATCCAAATGCACCATTGACGCGTGATTCGTTTGAATCAAAACCATTTTGTTTACGTTCTAATGATGGAAAGAAATTAACTGTTGATGAGATGAATATTGAATGTGATGTACCGAAACGAAGTGGTTATCAAATTATTTTAGGTATATGGACAATAGCTGATACGGGGTCAGCTTTTTATCAAGTTATAGATGTGAATATATCAGATATATAATAGTCAAATAGTTTGTAAGGTTATGCTCAAATTGGATGAAAACTTAACAAATTGGTGCTTATTCATTAATATAATTATCAGATATAAAATATCTATATTTTTATAAATAAATTATAAAATTTTCTATTTTATCATTGAATTAAATTCTATAATAACCGAATGAAAATTTTTGTTGGTCTCACCATGGGATTTTTTAACAGCTTAGATTAAATAAGAAGTGAATAGTTATAAATATATTTTTAGTAGCTAGCGCATGTAGCATGCTTGATATACAAATAATATTTTTTTAAAAAATTAAATTTGTTAATTTATTAGCTTTGTTTCGTGGTGTTATTTATTTGAGAATAAATTTAAAGATATTCTTAACTCAATGTTAATATTATTTAAAATAAATATGGAGTAAATAAATTATGGCCATTCAACGTGGTCTGCGTAATAATAATCCAGGAAATATTGACTATAATCCTATTAATAAATGGCAGGGGGCAGTACCTTATGATCCTGCAATTGAAAAACGATTTTGTCGATTTGAATCACCTGAATATGGTATTCGTGCAATAATGTTATTACTTGAAACATATCAACAAAAGTATGGTTTAAAAAATATATCTGATTTAATTAGTCGATGGGCACCAAACAATGAAAATAACACTAATTCATATATTAAAAGCGTATCCAATAGTATGAATTTATCACCTAAGGCAGTTGTTAATATAAAAGATAAAGCAACATTGATTAGTTTAGTAAAAGCTATAATATTTTATGAAAATGGTCAACAGCCTTATAATGATTCGGTCTTTGATAAAGCTTATAGTTTAATATAATTAAATATTATTAATCTTGTTATATTTTTTTTATTTTTGTTAGTATGGATTATTTAATAAAAATAATCATTGGTTATTAAAAGAAAATTAAGTTAGAGCTCACTTTTATTGCTAACACCAACATATCAAACCTACCAACTAGCTAATTTTTTACAGAAAAAATTCCCACTATTGTTAATTAGGCCATGAACGCCAGCATTGGCATGATGAATATAAAAAAATGACAGTTATATAACAAAGCATAAAAATGAATGTAAATATTAATTAAACTAACTCACTAGCCTCTTTATTACTTTTTTAGAACGATTTTTTAATAAAATAGCGATAGTTATTATGTATCAAAAACTGTATGACTTGAAATGATATGAGTATGATAATCAAGTATAAAATTTATACTAAATTCTTTTTCAATAGATAATGTTGCAAAAAAGTTTTTTTTAAGAGCTGTCTCTTACTATTTGATAATGTAGCTGATTTAAAATTGTAAATAATTGATGAAAGCTGTTGTTCTACTATTAATTATAATTTTATAAAATTACGGTCAAAATATCGATTAACCACAAAAATATTGAGTTAATAAATCCACAATTGATTAAAAAAATTAACAATTACAATCAATTGTGAATTTATTATTAATTATATATAATTGTGATGTTGCAATGCTTTGTTGATTAAGATTATTGCTATTATTTATTGTGATAATAAAAAAATAAATTATGTAAATGAGATGAGATATTATAAATAGTTTATTCTTTTAAATTATAAAAATGGAGATACAAATTAGCTGGTAATGAAAACTAAGCGTATAGCCAAAAGTTTTGACCTAAATTATTTAGGTGCATGAAGTAGAGTGTATGACAAGTAATACTTTTGTAAGGGTAGGTATCAAACACTTATATGGAGATGATATGCGAAAGTTGTTTATGATGTTATTGGTGCTAATGATAGTGGGTTGTTCGTCTAAAACCCCTATCGTTGATAGAGGTAATTATTATATCGATAAATCTTTTTCATCGATAAGCCAAGATGATCGAGTGAAATTTTTAATATTTCATTATACTGCAGTAAATGATGCTCGCTCATTGCAAATTTTAACTCAAGCTAAAGTAAGTGCCCATTATCTTATTCCGTCAATTCCGAAAATAAAAAATGATAAACCCGTTATATATAATTTTGTTCCAGAGGATAAAAGAGCATGGCATGCAGGATTAAGTAATTGGAACGGTAGGCTTAATCTTAATGATAGCTCTATTGGCATCGAAATAGTCAATAAAGGGTTTACTGAAGATATGCTTGGCGATAAGGTTTGGTATCCTTTTAATGAACAGCAAATTTCCGCTATTATTGTTTTAGCTAAAGATATCATAAAACGATATAATATAACTCCCGATAATGTCTTAGCCCATAGTGATATTGCTCCATTGAGAAAGTATGATCCAGGTAAACTTTTCCCGTGGAAACGTTTAGCTGAGCTTGGTATTGGAGCTTGGCCGGATGAGATGACGGTTAAGAAATATCTGGCAGGGCGATCAGCTTATGCGCCGGCTAGTGTGTCAGTTGTTCAAAAATATTTGCAGAAATATGGTTATGATAAAATTCCACAATCAGGTGAACTTGATGAGGAAACACGCAGAACCATTAGTGCATTTCAGCTTCACTTTCGACCAGCTGATATAAGTGGTAATGCAGATGCTGAAACAGAAGCTATTGCTCGTGCATTGGTTGAAAAATATAGGAGTTAGAGTCGTTAAAGGTTACCAATCATTAACGGTTTGATATAACGTAATTATATTTTATAAATTAAGCCCCTAACAATTGAATATTCATTGAGTGGGGTTTTTTTATAATCAATAGAGATAAATTGGCTGTATTCAATTTGCTTAATACCAGGTTGTCATTTAGTAGATTGGTTATTAAAAAAGCATTTTTATTATATAATGATAATCATCAATTCTGACTAGATTTTCCCTAAAAATGGTTTCTATGTTTTCTTATATTTACAGTTTTTTTCAAAGCCTGCATCTTCTAAATATTAACTAACACTGCTAATAAATTTTATAGATAAAATAAATATTCATAACAGTAATTCATTTTTAATTTATTATAATGATAACGTATCTAAATCAACTTGAAGGTAGTTTATAATGAAATTTGTAAAATATGCACTTTTATCGATAGCATTAATTTCATTTGGTAGTATGGCTGCTTCTACTCCAATGAATACAACTAGTCAAACCAATGTTGGACAGCAACAAGTCAAAACCAAACAAATATCTCATGCTGGTAAAGTAAAAGCGAAGAAAGCTGCTCATATTAAATCTGGAGCAAAAAAAGCACCTAACAAAATTATGTCTAAAGTAAATTAAATTTGTCATAATAGATATCAATTAAAATAGAGGCTGGCTATGAGAGCGGCCTCTATTTTTGTATCTGGTTATATTAATAAATTAAAGAGTCTTTGTTGATAGTAACTAGTGTTGATAACAATTGATTAACTTTTTTGTTTTGTAAAATCAAACTGCTATTAAATAAGCTTAGGACTAGTTATTTTTTATAAAAATATCCCAGATATTGCTTATCTGGGATCATATATTAAATATAATTAAAAATAATAGACTAAACCTATGCCTAAAACATTATCAGTGCTAATGCCGTAATTTTCAGTAAATTTATTCTTATTTAATAAATTAATTTTATAATCTAACAGTGCAGCAAAATTTTTATTAAAATAGTAGAATGAGCCTAGTGATATGAATTTATTTAAGTAATTATTTCCATATTCTCCAAGACCTTTCCCTTGAGCCTGAATATAAGCTAATGATGGTTTCAAACCATAATCAAATGTGTATTGAGCGACAATTTCAAAAGTTTCTGTTTTAGGTGCAATGTTGGTATTCGTCGAGCCAAAAGGTGTCGTATTACGTGTTTCAATATAAGTTGATGCCAGATAGACGTTATTGGCATTATATTTCGCACCAATACTCCAAGTTTCTGCGCGTTTGCCATTGGCATAGTAATTAACCGTGTCATTATTGACATTGTGTGAATTGCTATAACTGCCGCCAAAACTTAGTCCAAAATCAGTATTATAAATCACTGATAGACCGTAGCCGTCACCGTTATTTTGCTTGGCTGTACTTACACCTGATTTATTATTATCCGTATTTTTTCCTTGATATTGTAATGCAATGTTTAATCCATCAATATAGCCAAATAAATTATTGTTGCGATAGGTAAGTAAATTTCTATTTCTACCGTTCATATAATTATCCGGCATTGATATGCCATCATCCCAAAATATAGGCAGGACATCAATCCAGCCGTCAATATGATATAGCACGCCATAATTACGGCCGTAATCAATAGAACCTAAATATTTATGATTAATTCCAACGTAGGCTAATCGATTTTTATCGATATTGTTATCCTCTGTTTTATTAACCATTGTTTCCCATTCAAATTGACCAAATCCAGTAAGGTTATCGGAAATTTCGGTGCTGCCTTTAATTCCAACCCGAACTCTTGAATCATCTCCGCCACTTTTACCTTTACCAATATGATTTCTCACATCAATTTTTCCGTAAAGATCTAGCTTATTTCCATCTTGATTATATATTTCAGCTGCGTTGGCAATATTAGTTACGGGAAATACTAACATTAACAATGCAATACGCCTTATTTTCATGCTACTCATCCTCTTCTCTTGTTTTGTTTTTGTTAATTTTAAGTAACTCAATTTGTTGTAAATATTTTATGGGCACCTCGAAAAACCTAACCAGAGTTTGATTTCGCAGATAAAATTATCGAAAACTGACCTATTGCCCTGACCACCATGCAGAAAAGAAACGCCATTAAGTATGACCTCCTTGCAGACCAGTATCACCTACAGACGATTGACCAGTTGGTCGACCCTCTGGTCAAGATCGAAACCTGTATAGACTTTGCGCATCTGGCAGCGGAAATCGACCATGTGGTACCACGCCCTGTCAGCAAAAAAGGAGGACGTCCACCATTTCCAACCGAGACCATGGTTCGCATTTTAGTTCTAAAGCGTATCTACAACCTGTCTGACGAGCAGATGGAGTACCAGCTTTTGGACAGAATGAGCTTCAAGCGTTTCTGTGGGTTGCTCCATGCCATCAATATACCTGACCGTACCACTGTGTGGACGTTCGAGAACAGGATCGGTGAAGCTGGTGCTAAAGCCATTTTCGATGGTGTAACCTCACAGCTTTTGAAGAAAGGCTTTATAGCTCGGGGAGGCCAAATCATCGATGCCACCTTGGTACCTGCTCCGAAGCAGTCGTTCACGAAGGACGAAAAGGAGCAACTCAAGCAGGAAGCGATACCTGCTCATTGGAAACCAACCAAGCGGCGGCAAAAGATTTAGACGCCACGTGGACTAAAAACACGGTAAGAGCCATTATGGCTATAAGCTTTCTGTGAACATGGACAAGAAGTACAAGTTCATCAGAAAAATCGTCACCGATACGGCCAGCACTCACGACAGTCAGCATTTCGAGAGGGTCATCGACAAGGCCAACACCAACCGTAATATCTACGCCGACCGAGGCTATCCCTCTGCGGAACGGGAAGCTTGGCTCAAGGCAAACGGCTATAGGAGCCAGATTCAGCGTAAAGGCCATCGAAATAAACCGTTGTCCAAGACTCAGCAAGGGCGCAACCACCGGATTGCAAAGATTAGGGCACGGGTTGAACATGCATTCGCGGCGATGGAACAAATGGGTAGAAAACTGATCCGTACCATTGGGCAAGTGCGCGCTAATTTTGCCATGACGATGATGGCAGCATGTTACAACCTAAAGCGGTTGGCGTACTTCCAGCGTACCGGCATCTTAGCTTTTTAACGCCCAGAATGGACAAAATGACACTGTCCATGGCAATGGACGGTAGGATTAGTAGCGGGGGGATCAAAAAACATCTAATTATTTAGAGACAAGCCGGAGAGCCATTGAAGATTTCGAGTTTTTCGAGGTGCCCAAAAATAGATCGTCTGGCATTTGATGAAAATTTGCTTTTTTAATTAAATAACTTACGATTTTAAATATTATTTTTGTTTATTAACTCTGCCGATTGATTTTATTATTTATCAACTTAAACAAAAGCTAAACCATATGTAATGCTATAATTGGAAAAGCTATTTATCTTCATTATAATTCGCCCGAGTTAATATTATTTTTTAATATTAAGCACGGTGCAGTATCTCGTTAGGCGAGGCTCCTATACAAACATAGGTTGCTGATCTGACGACGTCGAGAGACGCCCAAGATCAGGACAGGATATATCGAGTCAAGGTGTATCCCCATGTAACTTCCTGCTATTTTCAGGATACGTTGTATAGTGCTAAAACTGAGACGTTGAGATAGCTTAATATTCTCGCATCTAGTTTTGCCCTTATATTGAGAACTGTTTGCAGTTTATAACAGTGATAAGGTTTCGAAAATGAAGTTAACATCCCTACAAAAAACGGCTCCCAATGTGGTGTGTCCGGCCAATAGTCCTACAGAAAATTTCAATGAGCAACATCATAATAAATTTGATGAAGTGAAGGTTAGTGCATATATGAGCCAATCTTATATTGCAGTTTCTATGAATGATTCTGTTGCTGCTATTAAAAATAATCTGGCTAATATAATTACCGGCGATCAAATCCCGACTTATCTTTATGTAATTGATAAAAATAAATATCTGAATGGTTTGTTATTAATGAAAACATTATTAACTTCATCAGATGAATTATTTGTATCAGATATTATGCAATGTGATTTTTTTTCTGTTTCACCAGATCAATCACGAGAAGAAGTGTTTGCTCTTCTCAATCATTGTGATGTTGATTCTATTCCGGTTGTGGAGTTTTCTAAACTAAAAGGCGTATTACGTGCTCAAGACATCTCTGAATTAATTGAGGATGAGAATACCCAAGATGCACATCTACAAGGCGCCACGCTACCTTTAGAAGTGCCTTATATGTCAACCAGCCCAATAACATTATGGCGTAAACGTGTTGTTTGGTTATTGATGCTATTTGTGGCTGAAGCTTATACAGGCACAGTATTGAAAGCTTTTTCTGATCAGTTGGAATCTGCCATTTCATTAGCTTTCTTTATTCCTTTATTAATTGGCACCGGCGGTAATAGTGGTACTCAGATAACTTCTACTTTAGTGCGAGCAATGGCATTAGGGGAAGTCAGTTTACGTAATTTAGGTGCTGTGCTTAAAAAAGAGATATCTACATCATTTTTAGTGGCACTAACGATAGGTTGTGTTGGCATATTTCGTGCCTGGATCTTGAACGTAGGCTATCAAGTTACCCTGGTTGTCGGTTTGACTATGATGGCAATTACTGTGTGGAGTGCGATTGTTTCTTCGATTATTCCAATGGTACTGAAACGATTGAATATTGATCCTGCGATTGTTTCTGCTCCCTTTATTGCAACTTTTATTGATGGCACAGGATTAATTATTTACTTTGAAATTGCTAAGATGATTATGACTGATTTAGCTTGATCAACAAAGGAGAGTGATTCGCTCTCCTATTGATTTTGCCAAACAAGATATTGACCACATTTTTTGCAAATATACTCCCCTTTCCCGAGTTGGATTTTGTTGTGCCGCCGTAGGGTTAATTGATGAGATAGGTCGCACTTGCAATGGTAATGAAAAGTCTGCTTATGAATTGAGGTTAATGCAAACTGATGTGTTCTCTGTGGTGGAGCATCAAGGATTATTGCCATCATCCATTTCCATTCTTTACCATGAGGGGCTGTTTTGCCAAAACAGTGATATACCAATAAATGGGCTAACTCATGTGGAATAACTTGATTGATAAAAATTTCACCATTTTCAATCAGTAAAATGGGGTTAAGACGTATTTCCCACGCCTCCAGGTGAGCACTACCAGCGATGGTTCCTCGTTGTCGGTAATTAATCAACGGTTCTGTAAAGGTTTTTCCTAATTTGGTACTCGCTGTAGCCAGTTTGTTGCGCAATACTCGCATGACAATCTGTTGTAAAGCGATAGGTACTCGATGTGATTTCATACTATTAATATGGTTAAATGGGCTAAGCGTGAGCTTAGAACAAAAGTAATTAATTTATTATGGTATTTTTTAAATAATCGTTAAAAAAGTTTAATAACTAATTGCTATTTTTGCATAGTTCTAAAATAACAAAAGGGAAAGTTATCTAACTGTCCCTTGTATCTTGTTATTTGTGATGATTAGCTACCATCACATGAAACAGAGTGAGCTTGTGACTCCGCCAATGGGACAACCTTGTTTTTTAGTTAAAGCCCTCTGTTTCTCCTTTCATGCCAGCATTTAGATTGAACGGTTACCGAGAGCATTGACTCTGTATGTACAAGGGGAATAGGCATGATGGTTTATTATGTGAAAGGAGTATTCTCATGTATCAAATCGGAATAGATGTCAGTAAAAAAAAGCTAGATATCTGCCTGTTAGCTAAGGGTATTGAGGGAAAACAAAAAAACAAAGTCATTAAAAATGATCAACATTCAGCTAACACATTGATAGAGTGGCTGAAAACACAAAAATGCTTACTCGAAGATGTAAGAATTACTCTTGAATCTACAGGAACTTATCACGAACAACTCTGCACCGAACTTTATGATATGGGTATTCATGTTTCCATCGTAAATCCTTATCGTATAAGAGAGTTTGCAAAAGGCATGGGTATTTTAACTAAAACAGATAGAGTGGATGCCTTCGTTTTAGCTTGTTATGGGGAGCTAAAAAAGCCTTCAGCATGGATAGCTCCATCACTAGAAATTCGAGCATTGAAATCATTAATCAAACGTCGAGAAGCGCTTTTAGCTGATTTATTACGTGAACAAAACCGTCAGGAAAAGACCTTAACAACGCCTACGCCAAAAGTTGTTAGGCAATCACTTGTTAAGTGCATAAAAGTATTAGAAAAAGAGTTATTGGCTATTGAATCTGAGATTTCCAAGCATATCAATAACCATCCTGAGTTGAAAAAAGACATGGAGTTACTGACATCAATCAAATCAATTGGGACTCAAGTAGGAAGTCATATGCTGATGGTATTACGCGGTCATGATTTTAATAGTGCTGAGCAGGCGGCTGCTTATTTAGGATTAGTGCCTGTAGAACGCCGATCAGGTACCTCTGTTAACGGGCGTGCCCATCTATCTAAAATAGGACCATCTGAAATTCGCGCTAAATTATATTTATCAGCTCTAACAGCAATACGCCATAACCGACATATTAAGTCATTGTATGATCGTCTATTAACAAGAGGTAAGTCAAAAATGTCAGCTCTAGGTGCAGCAATGAGGAAATTAGTTCACCTGTGCTATGGAGTATTGAAAACGGGTCTAGCTTATGACCAAAACTACTCAAGCCCAACTTTGAATTCATAAAATCGAGTTTGAGCCATCTTAGATTTTAGGTGGCACTTTGGATGTCTTAGATAGAGAAAATGGTGCTACGGGCTTCCTAGGTGGCTTAAAATCAATTTACGGATGATAACGCAAACCCAGTTTTGGCTTTAAGCGACAAAACCTCCTCTAAGCTAACTCTATCCGCTCACCGGAGTCCGAGAGCAAGCGAACGGGCGAGGAAGCGGAATTAACCTAAAATTATAGAATTAAATTCATGGGTTATTTTTAGTTTTTAAGGTTGACTTTCAAGACGGTAACTTGTATCTTGAAATTTGGTTATAATAATAGCGATTAGATTTGGCAAGGTGTATGTAATCCGATTGTCCCTGGGGTTTATAGCCCGTAGCAAAGCGAATGATGCATACACTTAGCCACTCATCTGAAACCCGAACAGTTGTCCGTAATTCATAACGTATTTGCAAGGATGGGTAATATGAGTCAGCTAAATCCAATTTGTGTAGGAATTGATGTTTCTAAAGCTTCATTGGATATTGCAGGCACCAATAACATTGAGCAGTTCAGAGTCAGCAATAACCCTGACGGGTTCGATACCATCATTTATCAACTGAAAAAGAACAACATAGCCTTGATTCTGATGGAAGCTACAGGTGGTCTCGAGGCAGCGATTGCATGCGCTCTTCAGGCTGAAGGTTTTGATGTTGCCGTTATCAATCCCAGGCAAGCCAGAGACTTTGCTCGATCCATGGGCTATCTGGCAAAGACTGATAGAATAGATGCCAGAGTTTTAGCTCAGATGGCTGATGTCATTAACCGCCATCCTGAGCGGTCACGTTTTATCCAGGCTATTCCTGATGCAGAGCGTCAGATTCTTGCTGCTATGGTGGTGCGCAGACGCCAGCTGATTGCAATGCTTGTAGCTGAAAGAAACCGGATGCATCCATCTCACCCGCAAAACAGAAAAAGCATCAGTAACATCATCAATGCACTAGAAAATGAACTTAAACGGATTGACGAGGATATGCATAAGCATATTACTGATCATTTCAACGAGCTTGCAGAGCGGCTAAGTACTATCAAAGGCATTGGTATGATGACTGCTGCTACATTGCTGGCAGAAGTCCCTGAGTTAGGGAAACTCTCGCGCAGGGAGATCAGTGCGCTGGTTGGGGTAGCTCCTGTTAATAGAGACTCGGGAACCATGCGTGGCCGACGAACCATTTTTGGCGGTCGGGCCGGAGTTCGAACCTCTTTGTACATGGCTGCACTGGTTGCAACTCGTTTCAATCCGGTGATAAAAGCATTTTACACACGGCTGGTTGCAGCAGGAAAAGCCAAAAAAGTGGCGCTGGTTGCCTGTATGCGCAAACTGCTGACTATCCTGAATGCGATTCTCAGAAAGAACCAAGAATGGGATGAGTCGTATCATAACGTTGCTCCATAAATATACTGTTCAAGACAGTTGCTTTGCTGTTTTAACAAGATAAAATCGACGATTAGTTAGTTAAAACCGACGGCTGCGCGAAGTTCAGCAACTTTATCTGTTTTTTCCCATGGGAATTGAGGACGGCCAAAATGTCCATACGCTGCAGTTTGACGATAAATAGGCTGTAATAAATTGAGCATTTTGACTAGACCATAAGGACGTAAGTCAAAGATTTCATGCACTAAATGAACCAGCGTTTCATTGGCTATTTTTTCAGTACCGAAAGTTTCGATCATGATGGATGTCGGTTCAGCGATACCAATCGCATAAGAAATTTGAATTTCACAGCGATCAGCAAGTCCTGCGGCAACAATATTCTTTGCTACGTAGCGCGCTGCATAGGCAGCAGAACGATCGACTTTAGAGGGATCTTTGCCAGAAAAAGCCCCACCACCATGGCGAGCCATGCCACCGTAAGTATCGACAATAATTTTACGGCCAGTTAAACCACAATCACCCATTGGACCGCCTATAACAAAACGACCTGTTGGATTAATAAAATAGTTAGTCTTTTGCTGTAACCATTCTGTCGGTAATACTGGCTTAATAATTTCTTCCATTACCGCTTCTGATAAGGTGTCTTGGCTAATTTCTTCAGCATGCTGAGTAGATAAGACAATAGTATCAATGCCCACTATTTTATTATTTTCATATTGGAAAGTGATTTGGCTTTTAGCATCTGGACGTAACCAGGGTAAAGTACCATTTTTTCGCACTTCGGCTTGGCGTTCGACTAAGCGGTGAGCATAAGTAATTGGCGCTGGCATAAGAACATCGGTTTCGTTATTAGCGTACCCAAACATGATCCCTTGATCGCCTGCGCCTTGTTCTAAAGGATTTGCACGATCGACTCCTTGATTAATATCAGGAGATTGTTTGCCAATTGCACTGATAACAGCACAGGAATTGGCATCAAAACCCATATCGGAGCTGGTATAGCCAATTTCGCGTATCGTGCGCCGCGTAATTTCTTCAATATCTACCCAGGCGCTGGTCGTAATTTCACCGCCAACCATTACCATACCTGTTTTTACATAGGTTTCACATGCAACGCGTGCTTTTGGATCCTGTTCAAGAATTGCATCAAGAACTGCGTCTGAAATTTGATCTGCAATTTTATCAGGATGACCTTCTGATACTGATTCAGAAGTGAAAAGATGTGTGGTCATAGATGTTTTATTACCTTAAAAATTCGGAGAAACTGAATTAGATGTATTACCATCCAGACGTCTATTCTAATGTTAATTTTGCGCTATTGCTAGCTGTTTTTTATCTTTGTTGATGGCAAAAATCTGATTTGCTAGATATAGATAAATATGTTGATGTTTTATTCAATTTGATTTTGCATTTTTCTTATAATAAAGGTATAAACAGCGCGATAACTGATGAACCTTTTTTCTCATCAGGCGTTATGCGGTAGTATCGGTATTGATACTACTTCTCAATTTAGAATGGTTACGTTCTGAGGCTGAATGTTATAACCATGTTTTGAGGTGAATGGGTAATGTTCCATTATCAGCAAATAGCAAATTACCAATCATCACAGCTTAATGTCTGTGTAGCCGCTTCTATTTCCTTTCTCTATATTATGGCTTCTAGTCGAAATTATAGGTCGTACTCGAGACAGACTAAAATCATTCATTGATCAGTTGTTTTGCAACTATTAAATAACAGAATGATTGCTGAGTTGTCATGAATCCTTTTTTAATAAAATAAGAGTTATTGCTGTTTCCTGAAATTTTAAAATTTGCACAGAATATTATCTCATTAGATAGGATATGTTGGGGAAAAAGTGAAGCTCATACTCCATTTCAGGAGATAAGTATGAATAACAATATCGCGCGTAAAATGCAACAAACTTATAATATTGCATATTGGGGAGGCGGCTATTACCAGGTTAATGAACAAGGTAATATTACTGTATGTCCTAATCTTGACCAACCAGACGCGAAAATTGATTTAGCCGCCTTAGTTGAACAAGTACAGGAAGAACAGCAACATCTGCGTTTGCCGGCCCTGTTTTGTTTTCCGCAAATTTTACAACATCGATTGCGGTCAATTAATGCTGCATTTGAACGGGCGCGTCGTGATTATGGCTATCAAGGTGATTACTTTCTTGTCTACCCAATTAAGGTAAATCAGCAGCGGCGAGTGATTGAAACTTTAGTGAGATCAGGAGAACCCTTAGGTTTAGAAGCCGGCTCCAAAGCAGAATTAATGGCTGTATTAGCGCATGCAGGTATGACGAAATCAGTGATTGTTTGTAATGGCTATAAAGATCGGGAATATATTCGTTTAGCGTTGATCGGCGAAAAGCTTGGCCATAAAGTCTACTTAGTGATTGAAAAAATGACTGAAATTGCCCTAGTTTTGGATGAAGCTAAAAGGTTAGATGTTATTCCTCGTTTGGGAGTACGAGCGCGTTTGGCGTCACAAGGTTCGGGTAAATGGCAAGCGAGTGGTGGTGAGAAATCAAAATTTGGTTTGGCCGCGGCTCAGGTTTTGCAGTTGATTGATACATTAAGGAGTGAAGGGCGCCTGGAAAGTTTGCAATTATTACATTTCCATTTAGGTTCTCAGATGTCTAATATTCGCGATATTGCCACAGGCGCTAGAGAGGCAGCTCGTTTTTATGTTGAGTTACATAAATTAGGTGTCAAAATTGAGTGTTTTGATGTTGGTGGTGGTCTTGGGGTTGATTATGAGGGGACTCGGTCGCAATCGGATTGTTCTGTCAACTATGGTTTAAATGAATACGCCAATAATGTTATCTGGGCGATAGGTGAAGCTTGTGATGAACATGAGTTAGAGCATCCAACGGTGATCACTGAATCTGGTCGAGCGTTAACCGCGCATCATACCGTATTAGTTTCCAATATAATTGGTGTTGAACGTAATGAATTTACTAAGATCACGCCACCACCGAAAGATACCGAATTATCGCTGATTTCCCTGTGGGAGACATGGAATGAAATGCAACAGGGAAATAGCCGTTCATTACGTGAATGGCTGCATGATAGTCAACTTTCGTTATATGATGTGCATACCCAATATGCCCATGGCATGTTAGATTTGACAGAGCGTGCTTGGGCTGAAGAACTTTATCTTAATATTTGTCGTCGTATTCAGCAGGATTTAGATCCCAGTAATCGAGCTCATCGTCCTATTATCGATGAGTTACAAGAGCGAATGGCTGATAAGTTATATGTTAACTTTTCGTTATTTCAATCTATGCCGGATGCCTGGGGTATTGACCAACTTTTTCCAGTATTACCGATTCAAGGATTAAATGCGCCATTAGAACGGCGGGCGGTTTTATTAGATATTACCTGTGATTCGGATGGTATTATTGATCACTATATCGATGGTGATGGTATCGCTGCTACTATGCCGATGCCTAATTATGATCCGGAAGAGCCGCCGATGATAGGCTTTTTCATGGTCGGTGCTTATCAAGAAATATTAGGCAATATGCATAATTTGTTTGGCAATACAGCAGCGATTGACGTCTATATTGATAATTCAGGTGAAGTCAGGTATTTACAAAGTGAAGAGGGAGATTCGGTAGCGGATATGCTCCATTACGTCAAGCTTGATCCTAACATGTTATTGACGCTTTTTCGTGATCAAGTCGATAGTAAAGATTTGACGAAAAGTTTAAAGGAGCAGTTTCTGGCTGAATTTGAAACAGGATTATATGGTTATACCTATTTAGAAGGTGAGTCAATATAAGTTAGCCAAGGTTATTGAGCGATAAGGGAATAAATCTTAACCGGTGCATCGTCAATCTCGTCCTTTAAGACAGGGAGGATGCCAGGCAGAAGCGCAGTAGCCTTAATAGTGAAAGTTATTCACTAATAAACAGTTTGAGATAAATTATATGATCAATAATACATTAAATAATCAAGAAGATAACTCTTTGGTTTCTAATGCCTTTGGTTTCATGCGTTTTCCACTCCATTTTTCACCTTATGATAGTGATGCACAATGGGTGATCACCGGTGTTCCCTTTGATATGGCGACATCAGGTCGGGCGGGCAGCCGTCATGGGCCGGCTGCTATTCGACAGGTATCAGCAAACCTGGCATGGGAGGGTAAACGTTGGCCATGGCAGTTTGATCTCAACGATCAGTTAAAAGTGGTTGATTGCGGAGATCTGGTATTTGCTTTTGGTGATGCACAGGATATGAGCGATAAGTTGCAGGCACATATCGAAAAGTTATTGGCATCTGGCAAAAGATGTTTAACCTTTGGTGGTGATCACTTTGTCACGTTACCTTTACTGCGTGCACACGCAAAGCATTTTGGCCCCATGGCGTTGGTTCATTTTGACGCTCATACCGATACTTATAGTAATGGTAGTCAATTTGATCATGGTACCATGTTTTACCATGCGCCAAATGAAGGATTAATTGATGCCACACACTCAATTCAGATTGGTATTCGGACCGAATATGATAAGCACAATGGCTTTACAGTGTTGGATGCAGCTTATGTGAATGACGCACCGCTGGAAGATATTATTGCTCAGATAAAATCGACAGTGGGTGAATTACCGGTTTATTTGACCTTTGACATTGATTGTTTGGATCCTGCCTTTGCGCCCGGTACAGGAACGCCGGTTGTCGGAGGGTTAACCAGTGATCGTGCCTTAAAGTTGTTGCGAGCTTTACAACCATTGAATATTGTTGGCATGGATATTGTGGAAGTTGCTCCGGCTTATGATCATTCACAAATTACTGCCTTAGCGGCGGCTACCATCGCACTGGATATGCTTTATATTCAGGCTAGCAAAAAGCGTTAACTAATCTATATAATTTTGCAACAAAAATGTGCCATTTATGGCACATTTTTATTTGCGCTTAAGTCAACTAATTATCTATCAAATTGAATGAATATTAGTTAAGACATGCAATCAATCTGAATTTATTTTTTACTTATTAAAGTAAGTTATCTGACTGTTTTTTATGCAATAAAATAGGTAAAATATCACTTTTCAAATGGCAGGAATAAAGTATAAATGCATCGTATATCTAATAATTTAATATTAAATGCTGCCTATCCTAGACAAATGGCGGAACAACCTGCTCCTTCCACTAGTTGTCAGAAAAACCAACCAAAAAGTGGTATTCCAGCAACGCATTTAAAAACCCTTTCTAACTATGCGATTCAAAAAAATCTAATTTATGGTATTCGCCCCATTAGTCCATTTGCGACCTCTTTAATTGAAGCCGGTTATCCCACTAAGCCACTTATGATTAAAGGGAAAACTGCCGATTGGGGTCCACAAGCCGGATTTATTTGTGTTGATCAAAATTTTAGTAAGCTTGTTGGACAGTCAGAACAGGTGCAAAAATACAATGCCTTGATCAGTAAAAATATACAAAATGGTGAAGCAATTGGTGTGCCTTTGACAATAACTCGCGATAGGATCAACGAACTGATCGAGTTAGGTTGTCTTGAGTCATCTCGCTCACGTGGCGATCGCAGGATTTTATTAGCACGCTCACCAACTGGGCAGGAATATCAATTTGAAGCTATTCCTCAATCTAATAATCATAACCACTATCGAATAGAAATAGCCGGGAAACCGATTTATGTGTTAAGTGAACCGGAAATACAAGAATTTTTTGTCCCTGATTATGATTTATTACTAGTCGCTACTGATTTCCATGATTTTGGCTCTTTAGATAACATTAAACGTAATGACCCCACACAAGGAACAACAAATTCTCGTTCTGAGTGGTTAGCTGATGATATTCACTGTGCGCTAGGTCGTGATAAACAGCATAAGCTGATTCATCATGGTGCAGATGTTTATAATGAGTCATCGGAGTTGGCTGACAATTTTCCGGTAACGCTATTTTTGCCTAAAGTGATTGGAAAATATGCCAAAATAACGGTACTGGATTCAGTAGAGGCACTGGCTGAATTTATTCAAGCCGCCAAAAATGAAGGTTACCATGTACCGCTCAATGTACGTTGGCAAGAAATGCACAATATTCGTCGTGCATCCTATGAAGAGGCTCGTCAACGAGTTGAGCATTATTATCGTAAATTGTCATTATAAAGACCACACTCGGCAGATAGCTGGGTTAAGTTGTTATTTATGAGTTGGTAAATCAAAATGGCGGGCCAGTATTGGAGCAGTAAAATTTTTCTTCAGATAAAATCCACGCGGTAGCGTCATTATTGGCTGGCCGTGTCTACCTATCCCTTCTGTCAAAGCCTTATTATTTGCAGCTTTAGGGCGGATTTGTAGTATCTGGCCATGGCGTGCGGTGATGTTTTCAACCTGACCTAATACGATCATATCCATTAATTCTTCCCAATCTGTTTTAAGCAGCTGCTCTTCAATGGGATTGGGACTCCACAATAAGGGTGAAGCAACTCTTCGCTTAGCTAATGGGATTTGGCGCTCACCTTCAATGGGTATCCATAAAACCCGTGATAGCTTATGACGTACATGACTTGAAAGCCAGGTTACTCCACTATTACCGGTTAAAGCTGCCACACAAACGAAGGTTGTTTCTAATGGCTCACCATAGCGGTTAATAGGGATGGTTTTAAGTTCAATACCAAGATGGGCAAAATCTTGTTCTGCTTTGCTACAAGCATTTGCGCCTAAACAATATTCTAATAACTGACCTACCCAACCTTTAGCAAATCTAAGGTCGTGGGGGACTGCGATACCTGCCTGATAAGCCAGTTCAGCCATGGTATAACCCGCTAGGCTTTTGGCTTTACTCAGTAAACTTTGTTCATCATCAGGGGGCAGGGGAGAAAATTGCATAAATCACGCCTGTATAAAAAATAGCCAGTTAAATTTGTACACACAGTGAAAATTTTAACATAGATCGAGTAAATAAGAACAATCCATTGATAATCAAATCATTTTATCCATGGTCGATATATTTTTTTTCTGTTATGAATTTAATCGAATCGGTAATAAACAGGATCTCAGCTATAGTTATCCACAATTTTACTGGATAACTCTAATAAAAAGCCTTTACTGGTTTAATTTACAGTCTTGACAGGATGGTTTATATTAAAAAGAGCGGTTAGCTTGTTTAACAAAACAGCGTATCCTGTGGATAAAATGGATATTGCTGGATCTTTGTTCATCCTGTTTTGATGGTTAGCTATCTGTTCTGCTTTGAGCTATGTTTAATCGATTAAATCGATTTATCTCTATGAAAAAAACTATTAATTTTTTATTTCGAAATCTATCGATTGAAAAACTTATGAAATTATACCCTGTTTACTCTAGCTTTTTTCACATGGATATCCACAGAAAAGGTGAATAAATTAATAAATATAGCCCTACATGTGGATAATTTTTCATTATTAATAGATAAATTAAATTATTTTTCAGTAAATAAAACGCAATATAAGATTTAGGCATCTAATTAAATAGAATATCATCACCTTTTCTAACATTTTAATTAATTTAAATAAAAAGAAAAATAATCAGGCTTTGCCTACATAGTGAGGCAGTGCCTGTTATTTTAACTGTTATCGCAAAAATAGTGGTTGCTGCTCTTCATAACGGGTAATGAACTTTTCATATTGTAAAGTCAATCCAATATTATCTAACCCATTCATCAAGCAATAACGATGAAAATTATCAATGCTAAAAAAATAAGTTTTATCCCAAGTAATGACTGTTTGGGTCGTCAAATCAATGGTGAATTGACAACCCTCATATTGTTCAACATAGTTAAATAACTGGTTAATTTCTTCTTCATTTAATTTAATTGGTAATAATTGGTTGTTAAAGGCATTGTTATAGAAAATATCGGCAAAACTTGGCGCAATAACGGCGCAAAAGCCGTAATCTGTTAATGCCCACGGCGCATGTTCGCGCGATGATCCACAACCGAAATTTTCACGGACTAATAAAATAGTAGCACCTTGGTAACGTGGTTTATTAAGGACAAAATCCGGATTAGGTTGTTGCCCGTTATCGTCCAGGAAACGCCAATCGTGGAAAAGGTGTTGACCAAAACCGATTCGAGTGACTTTTTGTAAAAATTGTTTTGGAATAATCACATCAGTATCAATATTGGCAACATCTAAAGCAGCCACTAAGCCGGTGTGTTGGATAAACTTTTTCATTTTGCCAATTCCTGTTTTATTTGATTATTATCGATTTTACGTACATCGACAAAATGGCCGTAAATAGCCGCCGCGGCTGCCATTGCTGGGCTGACTAAATGAGTTCGACCTCCACGGCCTTGCCGTCCTTCAAAATTACGGTTGCTGGTGGAGGCACAACGTTCGCCAGGAGCAAGGCGATCGTTATTCATTGCTAAGCACATAGAGCAACCCGGTAAACGCCATTCAAAACCCGCATCGATAAATATTTTGTCTAAACCTTCGTGCTCAGCTTGTGCTTTTACTGGCTCTGAACCAGGAACAACAATTGCTTGTACATTAGGGGCCACTTTTTTGCCTTTCGCGATAGCGGCAGCAGAACGCAAATCTTCAATACGCGAATTAGTGCAAGAGCCGATAAATACCTTATCAATCTTAATGTCGGTCAATTTGCTCCCAGCTTGTAAGTCCATATAATTTAATGCTTTCTCTGTAGAAGCATATTCAGTGGGATCGCGCAATTGATCTGGTGACGGTATGGGGCTATCGATCGCAATTACTTGCCCAGGGTTAGTTCCCCAGGTAACCTGAGGGGCAATTTCATCAGCATAGATAGTTTTGATCGCATCATAATGAGCACCGGGATCAGTCTTCAGCGTTTTCCAATAACTAACGGCTTGTTGCCACTGTTCTGTGCTTGGTGCAAATTGTCGGCCTTTAATATAATTAAAAGTGGTTTCATCAGGCGCAATAATACCCGCCTTAGCACCCATTTCAATTGCCATATTGCAGACAGTCATTCGGCCTTCCATAGTTAAGTTTTCAATTGCTTCGCCGCAAAATTCAATAACATAACCGGTGCCACCGGCACTACCGATTTTGCCAATCATCGCCAGTACCATATCTTTTGCTGTGATGCCATTAGCTAGTTTACCAATGACCTCAATTTTCATGGTTTTAGCTCGAGCTTGTTTTAAGGTTTGCGTGGCCAAGACATGCTCAACTTCGGATGTGCCAATACCAAAAGCTAATGCGCCAAATGCACCATGAGTTGCGGTGTGGGAATCACCGCATACGATAGTCATGCCAGGTAAAGTTATGCCTTGTTCTGGCCCCATAACGTGGACAATACCTTGGAAAGGGTGTTTTAAATCGTAAAGAGTAATAGCAAATTGTTGACAATTTTTTATCAAGGTTTGCATTTGAATGCGAGCCATCTCACCACTAGCATTAATGTCTTTAGTCTGAGTAGAGACATTGTGATCCATGGTAGCAAAAGTTTTATTGGGTTGTCTGACCGAGCGGTTATGTGCTCTCAATCCATCAAATGCTTGAGGCGAAGTGACTTCATGCAGTAAATGGCGATCGATATAAATTAATGGTGTTTCATTTTCTGTTTCATGGACAATGTGTGCATCGTACAATTTTTGATATAAAGTTCTCGCCATAATCTAAACCTCTTGCATAATATGACTGGCAATAATACTGCCCATTTCATCGGTACTGACAAATTGCTTATCTAATGCCAAGTCCTGAGTTCGATAACCTTGCAATAAGGTTTTATTGACGGCATTTTCTATCGCATCAGCAATATGTGGTTGGTGCAGGCTATAACGCATTAATAGCGCTACAGATAAGATTTGCGCAATTGGATTAGCAATATTTTTACCAGCGATATCCGGTGCTGAGCCGCCAGCTGGTTCGTATAAGCCAAAATTTTGTTGATTTAAACTGGCGGAAGGTAACAGCCCCATTGAACCGGTAATCATTGCACATTCATCGGAAATAATATCGCCAAAAATATTAGAGCAGAGCAGAACATCAAATTGAGCAGGATCTTTGATGAGCTGCATAGTGGCATTATCGACATATATATGATTGATTTCGACATCGGGATAAATTTTGGCAATATCATTGACAACTTCTCGCCATAAAATCGAACTTTGCAATACATTGGCTTTGTCTATTGATGTTACTTTATAGCTTCGTTTACGTGCTGCCTGAAAAGCGATATGCGCAATGCGTTCTATTTCAAAACGATGATAAATCTCGGTATCAAAGGCTTTTTCATCAATACCAGACCCAACACGTCCTTTAGGTTGACCAAAATAGATCCCACCGGTTAATTCACGCACACAAAGAATATCAAAACCTTTTGCGGCAATATCCGCCCGTAATGGACAGAAGTTATTTAAACTAGGATATAGACGTGCGGGTCGTAGGTTACTAAATAACTGAAAATGTTTACGTAAGGGTAATAATGCGCCACGCTCAGGCTGACTAGCAGGCGGCAGGTGTTCCCATTGCGGGCCACCAACTGAACCAAAGAGTATCGCATCCGCTTGTTGGCAACCTGAAAGTGTTGCAGCTGGTAATGGCTGACCATGGCGATCAATAGCAATTCCGCCGACATCATATTCATGTGTGACGATGGTCAAATTAAACTGTTGGCCAATAGCAGCTAACACCTTTAAGGCTTGTGGCATAACTTCAGGGCCAATACCATCACCTGGTAATACAGCAATATTATAATTACTAGCCATATTATTGAACTACCTCTGTATTGCTGTAATTTTTTTGTTTTTTCACTAATTCTGCGCGCCAAATATTATTTAACACATTGATCATTGCCATAGCAGACGATTCGACAATATCGGTTTCCAGGCCGATACCATGAAAACGTCGGCCAAAGCATTCTGCAACGATATCAACTTGACCTAAAGCTTCATTGCCATGACCTTTAGCGGATAACTGGTAGGAAATCAGTTTAATTGGATATTTTGCTATTTTATTAATGGCCTGATAAATCGCATCCACCGGACCATTGCCTGTTGCTGCATCAGATTTTTCCTTATCGCCACATATTATTTTTATCGTGGCTGTGGCTAGTAGATTTGAGCCAGATTGGATACTGAAATAGGCTAAACGGAAAAATTCAGGCTCTTGTTGTTGTTGATTTATAAAAGCTAAAGCTTCCAGGTCATAGTCGAAGATCTGGCCTTTTTTATCAGCTAAGTGCAAAAATGCTTCATACAAACGTTCTAAATTGTAATCTGTATCTTGATATCCCATCTCTGTCATTCGGTGCCTTACCGCCGCTCGGCCAGAACGAGAAGTCAGATTTAATTGCGTTTCCCTTAAGCCAATGGATGCTGGTGTCATAATTTCATAAGTTTCTCGATTCTTTAGTACACCATCTTGATGGATACCTGAAGAATGTGAGAAAGCATTACTGCCAACGATCGCTTTATTAGCAGGGATAGGGGCATTACATAACTTGCTGACTAATTGGCTGGTACGGTAAATTTCTTGATGATTAATATTTGTTGTGACGGCCAACATTTTTTGGCGCACTTTAATTGCCATAATAATTTCTTCTAAGGCGCAGTTGCCAGCACGTTCTCCTAAACCATTAATCGTTCCTTCTACTTGTCGAGCACCGGCTTGAATTGCAGTAATAGAATTGGCTACCGCCATACCTAAATCATTATGACAGTGGACCGAAATAATGGCTTTATCGATGTTTGGTACTCGATTAAAAAGATCTTTAATAATATTGCCAAATTGAAAAGGGATAGTGTAACCGACAGTATCAGGGATATTAATCGTTGTTGCACCGGCACTGATTGCTGTTTCCACGATCCGGCATAAATTATCGGGATCAGTGCGCCCAGCATCTTCACAGGAAAATTCTATGTCATCAGTATAACGTCTGGCATGCTTAATAGAGTGGCTAGCGAGGGCTAAAATATCGTTAAATGAACGTTTTAATTTATGTTTGATGTGCAATGACGAGGTTGCTAAAAAAAGGTGCAACCTGAAACTATTGGCAACTTTTAATGCTTCAGCGGCGATATCAATGTCGCTATCAATACAGCGTGCCAAACCACATATACGGCTATTTTTAATTTCTTTGGCGATGGTTTGCACAGATTTAAAATCTCCCTGTGAGGAGACTGGAAAGCCGGCTTCAATAATATCGACGCCTAAACGTTCCAAAGCATAAGCAATTTGTAATTTTTCTTTGGCGCTTAAACTTGCTTGTAAAGCTTGTTCGCCATCACGTAATGTTGTATCAAAGATAATGATATTATTGCTCATACTGTTTGTTCCTTTATTGTGTTCTTGCTTGTTATCGGTTCTTTTATTAGTAAATTTATAGAAAGTGCTATTTAGTTAGATTGTGGGCATAAAAAAACCGCGCATCTGCGCGGTTTTTTTATTGCGGGTGGATATTAATAACTTCGTTCACCCATAAGCATACCGCGCACAGAAAATGCGAGAAGTAGTAGGCTTAGTAGGTGAATAAAAAGATACATAAAACATTGACCTTATTAATATCAAAAATATTACCTTAATGATTACCTGATCTTTATCATTATGTCAACATTAAATAAAAATTTATTTTGTTAATATAGCAAATGTTTTTACTAGGCTATATGGCTAAATTTTATATTTTTAATACTATTTTTATCTATTCATTTAATTCAAAAAACTGATAAAATTTCGTTAAAAATTAATTCAGTTATCTTTAATTTATTTTGTTAATGTTTCTTAATTGTGAAGTATAAAATTAGTTTAATAAAAATATATTAGGAAGTGTTTGTTATAAAAATGAGTAAAGGAAATATTGAATAAGCAATAATTTATTCTGTGATGAATCTGATAATTTGTTATGAATAATAAGAATTGAATAATTTTATTATGAATTCTACCATGCTTTGTTTTATCATCTAATTGAAGGATTAATAGATGGATATTTAATTTTATTATTCATTGATTATGTGAATGTTGAAGAGTAATAATTCTATAATTAGGGTTTTGGTGAAATGATTTTTAAACTGATCAGTTAATGTTAATGCATGGAAGCTAAAATCATTTAAAAAATTAAATGGTTCGCTTAATTTATTTTAATGAATTTAATAATAAAACAATATACCTAAGTTAATAATTAATTGGGTTAATCTTTTATTTTTATTCATTGAACATACATATATATCAAGTGGAGTAAAATAATGACTGACTACAACATAGTTTCAGCAACGAAAAAAGAGCCAAGCGATATTCATTTGCGAAATGTTGATTTAAATTTATTAACGGTTTTTGATGTAGTTATGCAGATGCAGATGCAGATGCAGATGCAGAATGTGACCCGTGCAGCGCAAATTTTAGGTATGTCACAGCCTGCTGTCAGTAATGCTGTATCGCGTCTGAAAGTGATGTTCAATGATGAGCTTTTTGTTCGTTATGGCCGAGGTATTCAGCCAACTTCACGTGCTAAGCAACTATTTGGTCCAGTTAGACAAGCATTACAACTAGTGCATAATGAATTACCAGGTGCAGGATTCGAGCCAGAACAGAGTGAAAGAGTATTTAAATTATCAATATGTAGCCCGCTAGATATTCGTTTGGCAGCTAGTATTGTTGCTCGAGTTAAAGAGAATGCACCAAACATTGACGTAATTATTCAATCCTATCTTGATGATAATATTGCCCATCAATTAAAATATCAGGAAACAGAATTTGTTATTAGCTATAACGAATTTGATAAACCTGAATATCATCACCATCCATTATTTAATGATGAATTAGTTTTAGCTGTCTCTAATAATCACCCCAATATTAAAAATACAATTTCTGATGATATATTACAGCGTGAAAAACATGCTGTTGTCTCCATGGATAATATGGGCTCTTTTAGTAAACCCTATTATCATAATAGCGATCTTTTTCATTCTATTATTTACCAAGGAACAGATTTAAATAGCGTATTAAATATTGTTTCTCAAACTCATTTTGTTGCTATTGCACCAAAATGGCTTGTTGAATATTATTCAAATCAGTTAAATTTAAGATCAGTTGAATTACCCTGGGAAAAAACAGCGCGTCCCTGTTATTTGATCTGGCATGAATCCACAACTCGTGACAAAGGGCATAAGTGGATGAAAACGCAATTAGGACAACTGAGTAACTAATAAATAGAATATTTTTTCGTATATTCTGCAAATAAGTCGATAGGAATAGATAATAACGTTTGAATTAAAGATAGTTTGTAAATTATCCCATTACAATTATCAAATTGATATATAAAATATTTTCTTTTATAAAAGCACTTTTATGCCAAGTCATTGATACGTTAGTGTGGATTTGGCGTGAACGTGTTTTTTAATTTCATTAAAGCCTCTTTTTTTATCCAGCAATTATGTATAATGCCGCTATTAGCTAACAGCTGTACGCTGAAATTATTTTTTATAACTTTAGCATATATAACCTGTTGTCATTAAATAATTATATTTGGTAAATAAAAGTTCACTAAGGGAAGATATTTTGACTATTGAGAATTTGCATTCTTATCATTTAGTTAACCAGTTTCAACAAAAGATTAATTCGCCAACTTTGGCTAAAAGAGTTGCTTTTAGAGAATGGTCAGCAGCTCATCAAAGACAATTAACATGGCAAGAAATTGGACAAAAAACAGAATCTATTTCTTTAGCATTACTTGAATTAGGCGTGAACGTACAAGAAAATGTCGCTATTTTTGCCGACAATGGTATGAATTGGTCTTTAACTGATTTGGCCATTTTACAACTTCGGGCAGTGACGGTGCCTCTCTATTCAACCAGTAGTGTCACTCAGGCTACTTATATCTTAAATGATGCTAATATTCGCATTCTATTTGTCGGTGATCAGGTTCAATATGATATAGCTAAGTCGCTATTTGAATTTTGTCCTAAATTGACTGATATTATTGTTTTTAATGAAGATATTGATATTTCTGATTGCCCAAAAGCTTACCCTCTATCTGCATTAATAGCGAAATCTTCAACCCTATTTTTGGCAGAATTGAAACAGCGGATTGCACAACATCAATTAAGTGATTTATTTACATTAATTTATACTTCAGGTACCACCGGTGAGCCGAAAGGTGTGATGCTTGATTATGCCAATATGGCTGCTCAACTTTATTTACATGATAAACGCTTAACATTAACTGAGTCAGATATTTCACTCTGTTTTTTGCCACTTTCTCATGTTTTTGAGCGAGCTTGGAGTTTCTATGTTATGCATATTGGCGCACAAAATGTCTATTTAACAGATGCTCAAAGTGTTAGAGAAGCTATGGTTGCAGTAAAACCCACTGTGATGTGCGCGGTGCCCCGTTTTTATGAAAAAGTTTATGCTGCCATAAATCAGAAAGTTGCCAAAGCGTCTTGGCTTCGTAGACAGCTTTTCAATTGGGCGCTTAGTCAAGGTAAACGTCATGTAGCACTGGCTCAACAAGGAAAAAAAGGCAATTGGTTGCACTGTTTTTTTTATAGTAATGCGGATAAATGGGTATTAACTAAATTAAAAATGATTTTAGGTGGTCGGTTACGTTTTTTACCTGCCGCTGGCGCTCATCTTGATGATAAAGTTATTAGTTTCTTTTTGGCTGTCGGTATCAATATCAAATATGGTTATGGTATGACAGAAACTTGCGCAACAATTTCTTGTTGGGAAGAGAATAATTATTGCTTAGGTTCGATTGGTACACCGCTATCTGATATTCAGGTGCGTATTGGTCAGGAAAATGAGATCCAGGTTAAAGGGCCTATTGTAATGAGGGGCTACTTTAATAAGCCAACTGAAACAGCACAGGCCTTCACCCAAGATGGTTGGTTCAAAACAGGAGATAGCGGTAAGCTTGATGCAGCCGGAAACTTGTTCATTACCGAACGGTTAAAGGATTTAATGAAAACCTCTAATGGTAAATATATTGCTCCTCAATTGATTGAAGGGGCATTAGGTCAAGATCGTTTTATTGAACATATTGCAGTAATCGCTGATGCGCGTAAATTTGTTTCCGCACTGATCGTGCCTTGTTTTGATTCACTGGAAGAGTATGCCCATTCAATTAATTTGAAATATTGCTGTCGATTGGAGCTATTACGTAATAGTCGTATTGTTGAACTATTTGATTCACGCCTCAAAGAAATGCAAAAGAATTTTGCCAGTTTTCATCAAGTAAAACGTTTTACTCTGTTACCTATTGGTTTTTCTATGGAAAATGGTGAATTAACCCCGACTTTAAAATTAAGGCGTATGATCATCGCACAACGATATCAGCGTGAAATTGAATCCATGTACCAAGACTAAATTCTAATAGGGTTTTCATGGTGAAAAAAAAGCAAATTTTGCGGTGAAAATATCTCTTCAGCAAGTTAAAATGGAGCAACATTTATTGTCTCAAGCTTTTGAGACTTTTCCTGTTTGTAAAAGGGGTCATCAACGTGAAATTGGATGAAATTGCCCGTCTAGCCGGAGTTTCTCGCACAACCGCCAGTTATGTTATCAATGGTAAAGCTAAACAGTATCGAGTCAGTGATAAGACCGTTGAAAGAGTGATGTCTGTTGTTAAGGAACATAACTATTATCCAAATGCGGTTGCTGCAGGTCTTCGAGCTGGCCGTACCCATTCAATTGGTTTGGTGATCCCAGATTTAGAAAATACCAGTTATACACGGATTGCAAATTATCTTGAGCGTAAGGCACGTCAATGTGGGTATCAGTTACTCATTGCCTGCTCGGAGGATCAACCAGATAACGAAACTCGGTGTATCGAGCACTTACTAAAGCGTCAGGTGGATGCAATCATTGTTTCTACCGCTCTAGCCCCGGAACATCCCTTTTATCAGCGCTGGACTAACCGTTCATTACCTATTATTGCTTTAGATCGCGCATTAGAACAACAGCATTTTATTAGTGTTGTTGGTGATGATTTACAAGATGCCAAAATGTTAGCAACTGAATTACACAAATTTTCGGTTAAAAAAGTTCTCTATTTAGGTGCGCTGCCAGAGCTTTCTGTTAGCTTATTACGTGAACAGGGATTTAGAGAATCTTGGCAAGATAATTCACATTCTGTCACTTATTTATATGCGAGTAGTTATGAACGTCATGCTGCTGAAGAAATTTTTGCGCAGTGGTTAAATCATAATGAAATGCCGGAAGCGTTTTTTACAACATCATTTTCTCTGTTACAAGGAGTAATGGACGTGATGTTAAAGCGTAATGGGCAATTAGCAAATGATGTTGTGATTGCAACTTTTGGTGATAATGAATTGTTAGATTTTTTTACTTGTCCAGTATTATCGGTTGTTCAACGTCACCAAGCTATTGCTGATAAAGTAATAGAACTGGTATTAGCCAGTTTAAGTGAAAATAATAAGCCAAGCATTGGTGTAACACGTATCCAGCGTGACCTATGTAGAAGAGGTAGCTTAAGTCGTAAAATTTAACTTAAGTTAAAAATTATTTAATCAAATTTAAAAAATGCGCTATTAAAATGGCGTATTTTTTAAAAATTAATAAACTAATAACAATAAATAGTAATAATTCCTAATAAAATTGTTTCGAATAATAAGATTCACACATAAAATAGTCACGGACTGATTAGAATATTTTTCTATTCAAAGTATAGACTTTGTACGATAAACGATATAAAAAGTTACTGTATATTTATCAGTATGTGCAATATACTGATAAATAATATAATTTTTAAAATTTTACGACAAATAATTTTGGGGAAGTTTGATTAATTGTTATTTGTATGGATAAAGTGTTATCTGAAGGTTGATTTAAAATGAAGCATTGGTTGTGTATTTTAGTTTTTATTTCATTTTTTGCGAAATAAATAAGTTTCGGCAGTGAATATAAGTATAAAAATTAATTTATTCAATTTTATCATAATGTTAATTGTTTTTAATTTTTTACTCGTCAGAAAACCCACCCAATCATCTTCCAACATTATTCTGTAAATAAAACTAAAGCACCGTGCTGTTGCTTGACAAGATTTTCATACCCTTCGTAAACTCTATAGTAAGTGGGAAATTGTGGTGTAATGTGGTGATTTTTGTAATATAAGGGTTGAAGAGATATGTTTCGTGGCGCAACACTCGTCAATCTCGACAGCAAAGGGCGATTAACCGTGCCTACGCGTTATCGCGGTATGCTGAACGAGGAGTCTGAAGGGCAGATGGTTTTTACTATCGACCTTCATCAGCCATGCCTATTACTTTATACATTACCTGAATGGGAAATTATTGAAAAAAAACTATCACAACTTTCTACTATGAATCCGGCTGAACGTCGTGTTCAGCGTTTATTACTTGGGCATGCCAGTGAATGTCAGATGGATAGTGCAGGTCGTCTTTTGCTCGCTAATACTTTGCGGCAACATGCCGGGCTCAAAAAGGCAGTTATGCTGGTTGGTCAAATTAATAAATTTGAGTTATGGGATGAGCAGACTTGGTATCAGCAAGTACAAACGGATATTGAGGCTCAACACAGCACAAATGAACCATTATCAACGCGGTTACAGGATCTATCTCTTTAATATGGCAGACAGTCGGTTTAAACACATCAGTGTGCTTCTTGATGAAGCAGTCAATGGATTGAATATAAAAGCAAATGGCATTTATGTTGACGGTACTTTTGGCCGGGGAGGGCACTCGCAATTAATTCTCTCCCGGTTAGGCAGTGAAGGGCGCCTGATCGCGATAGATAGAGATCCGCATGCAGTGGCAGCCGCTGAAAAAATGATCACTGATGACAGATTTTTAATTAAACATGGTTCTTTTTCTCAGTTACAGACATTTATTGCAGAAGAGGAATTAGTTGGCAAGATTGATGGCGTACTGCTTGATTTAGGTGTTTCATCACCGCAATTAGATGATCCAGAGCGAGGCTTTTCTTTTATGCGTGATGGACCATTAGATATGCGAATGGATCCGACGACAGGTCAATCTGCCGCTGAATGGCTGATGAAGGCGGAAGAATCGGATATAGCCTGGGTATTGAAAACTTATGGTGAAGAACGATTTGCAAAAAGAATTGCAAAAGCGATTGTGGCTCGTAACCATCATTCAGCGGAAGAGCCATTAACACGGACAAAACAACTTGCAGAATTGATAGCACAAGTTAGTCCGTTTAAAGAGAAACATAAGCATCCAGCAACGCGATCGTTCCAGGCAATTCGTATTTATATCAATAGTGAATTGGAAGAAATAGCAAAAGCATTAGAGGGTTCATTGAAGGTATTGGCACCGCAGGGACGGTTGTCGATTATTAGTTTTCATTCATTGGAAGATAGATTGGTTAAGCGTTTTATCCGCGAGCATAGCAGAGGACCAAAAATCCCGGTCGGATTACCATTAACCGATGTGCAATTAAAAGCAATTGGTAGCCCGATATTGAAAGTGTTAGGCAAAATGAAACCGACAGCAAGAGAAGTTATCGAAAATCCACGAGCAAGAAGCTCAGTTGTACGTTTTGCTGAAATGTTGGAATGATAATGACTGCGGAAAAATATAGCTTAATTAGGATCATTGGTTACGATATTTTTCGGCACGGAGCTGTCCCGTTGATTCTATTGATAGTGATTATTATATCAGCGATTTCAATTGTTACAGTCAGTCATCAAACACGATTATTGACAGCACAAAAGGATTTGATGACAGAAGAAAAAGAATCTTTAGATATAGAATGGCGCAATTTGATTTTGGAAGAAAACTCATTAGGAAATCATAGTCGAGTTGAACGCCTTTCGGTTGAAAAGCTACAAATGGTCCATGTAGATCCGACACAAGAACATATTGTGATTGCAAAATAGTTTTAGTCAATAGGTAAACAACATGAAGCCTGCGCGCTCAGTGAAGTATAAAAGACGGTACGAAGAAAAAGTTAGCTATGTTAGCTGGCGTTTCTTGCTATTGTGTGCGGGCATAGGATTGGCATTAATTGGTCTCATTATTCGTGTTACTTATCTACAAGTTATTAACCCGGAAGAGCTTGTTAAAGAAGGTGATATGCGTTCGCTTCGCGTTCAGAAAGTGACGGCTGCACGGGGCATGATAAGTGATCGTGAGGGGCGTCAGCTAGCAGTAAGTGTTCCGGTTTATGCTATTTGGGCTGATCCGAAAATAATTTACGAAAATGGTGGATTAACCAATGATGAACGTTGGCAAGCATTAGCGGATGAGCTAAGGCTCCCGCTCGAGCAAGTGAACCATAAAATTAGTCTTAACCCTAACAGTCGGTTTGCCTATTTAGCGCGCCAAGTGAATCCATCTGTTGGTGAATATATTAGCAAATTAAAAATAGCCGGTATTTATTTGCGTAAAGAGTCTCGTCGCTATTATCCATCTGGTCCAGTAGCAGCGCATTTAATTGGGGTAACAGATATTGATGGACAGGGAATTGAAGGAATTGAAAAAAGCTTTAACTATCTATTAACTGGGGCTCCAGGCGAAAGGATAGTGCGTAAAGATCGTTATGGGCGAGTTATCGAAGATGTTTCTTCCATTGATAGTCAGGTTGCCCACGACTTGGTATTAAGTATTGACGAACGCATACAGTCATTGGTTTATCGTGAATTAACACGCAGTGTAATGGAGAATAAAGCCGAGTCGGGTACTGCTATTTTAGTCGATGTTCATACGGGTGAAGTATTGGCGATGGCTAACAGCCCCTCCTATAACCCGAATAATCTTGCTGGTACTCCAACTCAAGTGATGCGTAACCGCGCGATCACCGATGTATTTGAACCTGGATCAACAGTTAAGCCGATGGTAATCGTTAGTGCATTGAATAATGGAATTGTCAAAGCCAATAGTGTGTTAAATACTCAACCCTATATAATTAGTGGTCATGAAATTAAAGATGTAGCAAGGTATAGTGAGTTATCGATTACAGGTATTTTACAAAAATCAAGTAATGTTGGTGTTTCAAAGTTAGCGTTAGCGATGCCTGCCGATGAACTGGTAGACGTTTATGCTCGTTTCGGTTTGGGTAAACCAACAAATTTAGGATTAATTGGAGAAAGTAGTGGCATCTTTCCTAATAAAAAAATGCGGTGGTCTGAATTTGAAAGGGCCACCTTTTCTTTTGGTTATGGGCTAATGGTAACACCATTACAGTTAGCGAGAGTTTATGCAACAATTGGTAGTTTTGGTATTTATCGCCCGCTATCAATTACAAAAGTTGATCCGCCGGTATCTGGAGCTCGTATTTTCCCTGAGGCGATTATGCGGACGGTGGTTCGCATGATGGAAAGTGTTGCATTGCCTGGTGGTGGTGGTGTTCGAGCCGCAGTGAAGGGTTATCGAATAGCAATTAAGACAGGTACAGCAAAAAAAGTTGGTAATGATGGCCATTATATTAATCAATATATTGCTTATACGGCTGGCGTAGCACCGGCAAGTAACCCTCGTTATGCCCTGGTTGTGATTATCAATGAGCCTACTGCGGGGAAATATTACGGTGGTGCTGTTTCTGCGCCCGTATTTGGAGCCATTATGGGCGGCGTTTTACGTTTAATGAATATAGAGCCTGATGCATTGACCTCAGATGATAATGAATTAGTAATTAACAAGATAAAAGAGGATACAGGTGGCAGATCGTAATCTACGCGATTTACTTGCACCACTGGGTGTTAACGCGCCAGATAAGGTGTTACGAGAAATGACGCTTGATAGCCGTAAGGTAGCGGCAGGAGACCTATTTTTAGCAATTAATGGCCATCAAACAGATGGACGACAATATATTTCTCAAGCGATAGCGCAAGGTGTGGCCGCAATTATTGCTGAAGCACAAGGCGAGACAGAAGCTGGAACGATTCGATATATGCATGGCGTCCCTGTCATTTATATTAATGATCTGAATAATCAATTATCACTGTTAGCGGGAGAATTTTATCAACATCCAGCTGCAAAATTGCGATTAATTGGTGTAACAGGAACAAATGGTAAAACAACCACTACTCAGCTAATTGCTCAGTGGGCTAAAGGGCTGGGCGAAGTCAGTGCCATAATGGGCACGGTTGGTAACGGAATATTAGGACAAATTGTACCTAGTGAAAATACCACCGGCTCGGCGGTTGATGTTCAGGCTGAATTGCAGTTGTTGGTTGACAAGCAGGCAACCTTAGTGGCGATGGAAGTTTCCTCCCATGGCTTAGTGCAAGGTCGGGTTGCTGCTATTCCTTTTACCGCTGCTGTGTTTACTAATTTAAGTCGTGATCACCTTGATTATCATGGTGATATGCAAAATTATGCAGCGGCAAAATGGTTATTATTTTCAAGCCATAAATCTGATAAACAGATTATCAATGTAGATGATGATACCGGTTTGCAGTGGCTTGCAAGATTGCCACAAGCATGTGCAGTTTCGATGGAGGATCGCATACCTACCGATTGGCAGGGTGCTTGGGTGCTAGTGGAGCAAGTTGATTATCATGATCGTGGGGCGACTATTCATTTTAATTCGACTTGGGGAAAAAGTTCGCTAGAAAGCCCACTAATGGGGGCTTTTAATGTTAATAATGTCATGTTAGCCATGGCGACACTTTTAATGATCGGTTACCCATTTGATACGGTGATAAAATCATCACATGCCATACAACCGGTCTGTGGACGAATGGAAGTCTTCACCTCACCAGGGCGGCCAACGGTTGTTGTCGATTATGCTCATACTCCGGATGCACTCGAAAAAGCATTAATTGCGCTCCGTCTCCATTGTCGTGGCAAACTTTGGTGTGTATTTGGCTGTGGTGGTGATAGAGACAAGGGTAAACGTGCATTAATGGGTAGTGTGGCTGAACAGTATGCTGATATTGTGGTAGTAACCGATGATAATCCACGTAGTGAAGAGCCAAAAGCCATAATCGATGATATTTTAAGCGGTTTTCTTGATGCTGGTCGGGCAATGCCGATTGTTGGCCGAGTGGAAGCGGTCACTAGTGCGATTATGCAGGCCGATACTGATGATGTCATATTAATTGCCGGTAAAGGTCATGAAGATTATCAAATTATTGGTGATCGTCGGCTCGATTATTCCGATCGCTTGACGGTAGCCCGGCTATTGGGGGTGATGGCATGATCCCTATTTCATTGAAGCAATTGGCTACTGTAACCCAAGGTGCTTTACAGCAAATAAATGATCAGCAGGCAGCGAGTTTATGGCTGGATACGGTAACAACCAATAGCCGCCAGCAACCCGTTAATGGTTTATTTATTGCTTTAAAGGGTGAACATTTTGATGGTCACCATTTTGCTAAAGAGGCTATTGCAGCTGGTGCTACGGCATTATTAGTTGAGCGACCGTTAACTATTCACTGTCCACAAGTTATTGTTAAAGATGCGCGTTTAGCTATGGGGAAGTTAGCCGCTTGGGTTCGATCACAAAGCAAAGCTAAGGTTATAGGGCTGACGGGCTCTTCTGGCAAAACTTCGGTTAAAGAGATGGTGGCCGCCATTCTATCACAATGTGGTACAACACTTTTTACTGCAGGTAATTTCAATAATGATATTGGTGTGCCGTTAACGTTATTTCGATTGACGGCAGAGCACCAGTATGCAGTGATTGAAATGGGAGCCAATCATATCGGTGAAATTGCCTATACCACTAATATGGTTAGACCGGATAGTGTATTGGTTAATAATTTATTTGCTGCTCATCTTGAAGGTTTTGGTTCATTAGCGGGTGTTGCTAAGGCAAAGGGAGAGATTTTTCAGGGATTAGCGGAAACAGGAACGGCAGTTATTAATTTAGCTAGCCATGATTGGAAAAATTGGCAATCTTATTTTAAACAACAACAAACCATTTGGCGTTTTTCTATAGAGAAACAGCAACAGGCTGATTTTTATGCGGAAAATATTACCACGAAATCAATAGGTAGCGAATTTGAGTTGCATACACCAATCGGTATTGTCTCAATATTATTACCCTTAGCCGGTAAACATAATGTTGCTAATGCATTAGCGGCTAGTGCTTTAGCTATGTCTGTTGGTGCGACGCTTGAGCAAATAAGGCTTGGATTGGCAGCTGTTCAGCCGGTATCAGGTCGTTTATACCCAATTCATTTAGCGCCCGGTAAACTTATTTTAGATGACACCTACAATGCCAATACCGGCTCTATGATTGCTGCTGCTGATGTTTTATCTCAAATGCCTGGATACCGTATTTTGGTGGTCGGTGATATGGGTGAATTAGGCGATCAGACCGAAAAATGGCACCAAGCAGTCGGCTTGGCGACTCAGCAAATGAAGCTTGACCGAGTGTTAAGTATTGGTCAACAAAGTATCGTTATTAGTCAACAGAGTGGTTGCGGTGAGCATTTTGCTTCTAAAAAAGAGTTAATTGCAAAACTGATCCCATTAATAAAAGAACACGAAACGGTATCAGTTTTAGTTAAAGGTTCGCGCAGTACAGCAATGGAAGAAGTTGTACACGCCTTACAGGAGTGCTTTTTATGTTAGTCTGGTTAGCCGAATATTTAGTTAAATATTTTTCTGGCTTTAATCTTTTCTCCTATTTGACATTTCGGGCTATTACCAGTTTGTTAACGGCTTTGGTGATTGCGCTATGGATGGGGCCCCATTTGATTTCCTATTTGCAAAAATTACAAATAGGTCAAATTGTGCGTGATGAAGGTCCCGAATCGCATTTTTGCAAACGTGGCACACCTACCATGGGCGGTGTGTTGATTTTATCTTCTATTGTGATTTCAGTCATGCTATGGGCGCGGTTAAATAATCCATATGTTTGGTGCGTATTAGCCGTTTTATTGGGATATGGTGTTATTGGCTTTATTGATGATTATCGTAAAGTGGTACGTAAAAACTCTAGAGGGTTGATTGCTCGGTGGAAATATTTCTGGCAATCCGTATTGGCTTTGGGAATAGCATTTGCTCTATATAGCACAGGTAAAGATACGGCAGTCACTCAATTGGTTGTACCATTTTTTAAAGATGTCATGCCACAACTTGGTCTGTTTTATATTTTACTGACTTATTTTGTCATTGTTGGCACAAGTAATGCAGTTAATTTAACTGATGGACTAGATGGTTTAGCGATTATGCCAACCGTTTTTATTTCGGCAGGTTTTGCATTAGTGGCTTGGGCAACGGGTAATTTCAACTTTGCCAACTATTTAAAAATTCCTTATATCAGCCACGCAGGTGAATTAGTCGTGGTTTGTACGGCAATTGTTGGTGCCGGTTTGGGATTTTTATGGTTTAACACCTATCCTGCGCAAGTTTTCATGGGCGATGTTGGCTCATTGGCATTAGGCGGTGCATTGGGAACGATTGCAGTTTTATTACGGCAAGAATTTTTATTACTGATTATGGGTGGTGTGTTTGTTGTTGAAACCTTATCGGTAATTTTACAAGTTGGATCATTTAAACTGCGTGGTCAACGCATTTTTCGGATGGCGCCGATCCACCATCATTACGAATTAAAAGGATGGCCTGAACCTCGAGTCATTGTGCGTTTTTGGATAATCTCATTAATGCTGGTATTGATTGGATTGGTAACATTAAAGGTACGTTAATAATGGCTAATTATCAGGGCAAAAAAGTTGTCATCATCGGGTTAGGCCAGACAGGTCTATCTTGTATCGACTTTTTTCTCTCTCGCCAGGTTGTGCCACGCGTAATTGATACCAGAATAACACCGCCAGGTAAGGATAAATTGCCGGCGGAAGTCGTCTGTCACTGTGGTAGTTGGAATAGTGAATGGTTGATGGCGGCTGATTTGATCGTTACAAGCCCCGGTATTTCGCTTGCTACTCCAGAATTAAAAGAAGCCGCAGATAAAGGTATCGAAATTATTGGTGATATTGAACTTTTTTGTCGTGAAATAGATAAACCGATAGTTGCTATCACCGGTTCTAATGGTAAGAGTACGGTTACAGCATTAGTTGGTGAAATGGCAAAAGCAGCTAATTGGCAAGTGGCAGTTGGTGGCAATATTGGAACGCCGGTGCTGACATTATTAGCAAAAGATTATGATTTGTATGTATTAGAGCTTTCTAGTTTTCAGCTTGAAACAACATCAAGTTTAAAGGCTGCGGTAGCAACCATATTAAATGTGACAGAAGATCATATGGATCGGTATCCGACAGGTGTTGAACAGTACCGCGCGGCTAAGTTACGAATTTATGCTGGCGCTAAAGTTTGTATTATTAATGAACAAGAACCACAAACTTGGCCACTATTGGGCCGTGATGCACGTTGTATCAGTTTTGGCATTAATAGTGGGGATTATCAATTAAATACACGTTGCCAAGAACTACAAATAAAAGGGCAACCAATTATTGATACCGCTAAAATACGGTTAGTTGGGCAGCATAACTATCTTAATGGCGCGGCTGCCCTGGCTTTAGCGGATGCGGTGAAGATTCCAAGAAAAGCAAGTTTAACGGCATTAACTCAATATGCAGGCTTGCCTCATCGTTGCCAATTAGTTCATCAGAATCAAGGTATTCAATGGGTTAATGATTCTAAAGCAACGAATGTTGGCAGCACAGAAGCCGCTTTAAAAGGTTTACAAGTAGCTGGAACGCTTTATTTATTATTGGGTGGGGAGGGAAAGTCAGCAGATTTTTCACCTTTAAAACCCTATATCTCAGCAAAAAACATTAAATTGTGCTGTTTTGGCCGTGATGGTTATCAATTGGCACAATTAAAACCGAATAGTTTGTTACTAGATACAATGGAGCAATGTCTGCGCGCCATCGCACCAGAATTGAAAGCCGGTGATATGGTACTTCTTTCGCCTGCTTGTGCTAGCTTCGACCAATTTCGTAACTTTGAACAACGGGGTGATAGATTTAGCCAATTAGCAAAGGAGTTAGGTCAAGAATGATATTTAACTTCAAACGACTAGCAAATTGGGCTAACGGTGAGCCGGATAACGATGTTCTGGATACGATCCTTTATGATCGTACTTTGGTTTGGCTTACATTAGGTCTGGCTATAATTGGTTTTATTATGGTGACATCAGCATCGATGCCAGTTGGGCAGCGTTTAACGCAAGATCCTTTTTTCTTTGCTAAACGCGATGTTATCTATCTTATTTTATCATTTGGTTTAGCTTTATTAGTCTTAAATATTCCAATGGTGTGGTGGGAAAAATATAATTTTTTATTATTGATAACCTCCCTAATATTGTTATTAGTGGTATTGGTTGCCGGAAGCTCAGTTAATGGAGCTTCTCGTTGGATTAATACCGGTATTGTCCGTATACAGCCGGCTGAGATCGCAAAATTAGCCTTATTTTGCTATGTATCGAGTTATTTAGTCAGAAAAACCGATGAGGTGCGAACGCGGTTTTTGGGCTTTATCAAACCGATGTGCATTTTAATATTAATGGCTATTTTACTGCTATTACAACCTGATTTAGGTACAGTAATTGTGCTGGTTGTGACAACTTTAGCACTGCTATTCCTGGCAGGTGCTAGATTAGCACCGTTTATTATCGGTATTGTTATTTGTGCGGTAGGTGTTATTGGCTTGATCTATTTTGAGCCTTATCGTTTGCGTCGAATAACCTCTTTTCTCAATCCATGGGCGGATCCTTTTGGCAGTGGCTATCAATTAACACAATCTTTGATGGCGTTTGGGCGTGGTGAATTATGGGGCCAAGGTTTAGGTAATTCTATCCAAAAATTAGAATATTTGCCTGAAGCACATACTGATTTTATTTTCTCAGTTTTAGCGGAAGAACTTGGTTATATCGGTGTTGTGTTAGTGCTTGTAATGTTATTTTTCGTTGCTTTTCGCAGCATGATGATTGGCAAGCGGGCATTAGATGCAAAGCAACATTTTTCCGGTTATCTAGCCTGTTCAATCGGTATCTGGTTTACTTTCCAAGCGTTGGTTAATGTTGGCGCTGCAGCCGGAATGTTACCAACTAAAGGATTGACACTACCGTTAATTAGCTATGGCGGCTCTAGCTTATTAATTATGTTTATTGCCATTGCTATCTTGTTACGTATCGATTTTGAAACACGCCTTAAGAGAGCACAAGCATTTGTAAGGAGAACGAAATGAGCCAACCAAAACGCCTCCTGGTGATGGCAGGCGGTACTGGAGGACATGTTTTTCCCGGACTGGCAGTGGCTAATTATTTAAAGCTACAAGGTTGGGATGTTCGTTGGTTAGGAACTGCTGACCGGATGGAGGCAGATTTAGTTCCTAAGCATGGCATTGAGATTGAATTTATAAACATTTCTGGTTTACGTGGTAAAGGTATCAAAGCATTGCTGGTAGCTCCGTTTAAAATTATTAAAGCAATAAAGCAGGCAAAAGTGATTATGCAGCGTTATCAACCTGATGTCGTATTAGGCATGGGAGGATATGTTTCTGGCCCGGGCGGTATTGCTGCCTGGTTATCTAATATTCCAATTGTACTGCATGAACAAAATGGGGTAGCAGGTTTAACTAATCGGTGGTTAGCTAAAATTGCTAAGCGTGTTTTACAAGCATTTCCAAGTGCATTCCCTAATGCTACGGTAGTCGGAAACCCAGTTCGGGAGACGGTATTAGCCTTACCTGAACCCGAAGAACGTTTAATTGATCGTGATGGCGCTATTCGAATTTTAGTGATAGGGGGTAGTCAAGGGGCAAGAATTTTAAACCAAACATTACCCGAAGTAGCCGCTCAACTAGATGGAAAGGTGACTATTTGGCATCAAGCGGGCAAAGGTGCTCAGCAAATGACGGAAACTTTATATAAAAAATTATGTGGTAAATCAGATAATTATAAAGTAACTGAATTTATTGATGATATGGCTGAGGCTTATGCTTGGGCTGATATCATCATCTGTCGAGCAGGTGCTTTAACGGTAAGTGAAGTTGCTGCTGCCGGCTTACCAGCAATTTTTGTTCCTTTTCAGCATAAAGATCGGCAACAGTACTGGAATGCGTTACCGTTAGAGAAGGCTGGAGCAGCGAAAATTGTTGAGCAGCCGCAATTTTCAACGGATGCGTTGGTGAATCAATTAAATCAATGGTCGCGTCCGCAGTTATTGGATATGGCAAAAAAAGCACGAGCGACATCGATTACTGACGCAACTAAACGTGTGGCGGCAACCTTAATTGAAGTTGCTAAATGAAACCGATTTTACATTGCAGAATGTTGAAATCAGCGATAGAAATAGTGAAGAGAGTAAAGTGAATACACAACAATTAGCCAAATTAAGAGCAACAGTGCCTGAAATGCATCGAGTTAGGCATATCCATTTTGTTGGCATTGGTGGTGCTGGCATGGGCGGTATTGCTGAAGTATTGGCTAACGAAGGTTATGAAATTAGTGGTTCTGATTTGTTACCTAATACGGTTACTGAGCAATTAATAGAGCTTGGCGCAAAAATTTATTTTAATCACCGACCAGAGAATGTTGCAAATGCTTGCGTTGTTGTCGTATCTACGGCAATCGCTGCCGATAATCCAGAAATTATTGCAGCACGCGAAGCTCGTATTCCGGTCATTCGACGCGCTGAAATGTTGGCTGAATTAATGCGTTTTCGTCATGGGATTGCTATCGCAGGAACCCATGGCAAAACAACGACTACCGCAATGATTGCCAGCATCTATGCGCAAGCAGGGTTAGATCCAACTTTTATCAATGGCGGATTAGTGAAAGCAGCAGGAGTTCATGCACGTCTAGGGACTAGCCGCTATTTAATTGCAGAAGCCGATGAGAGTGACGCTTCTTTCTTACATTTACAACCACTAGTTGCTGTTATAACAAATATAGAAGCAGATCACATGGAGACTTATGATGGTGATTTTGAGAAATTAAAACAGACTTTCATTAGTTTCTTACATAATCTGCCATTTTATGGTCGAGCAATATTATGTATCGATGATCCTGTGGTGCGTTCGCTGCTACCGCAAATAGGTCGTTATATTACCACTTATGGTTTTAGTGATGACGCAGATGTGCGCATTAAATCCTATGAACAACGAGGCAATCAAGGTTTCTTTACTGTAGCGCGAGAAAACCGAACTGATTTAGCGTTTATCTTGAATGCACCAGGTCGTCATAATGCATTAAATGCAACTGCGGCTATTGCGGTAGCGACGGAAGAAGGAATTGATGATAGTGCTATTTTGACTGCGCTAGAAAAATTTCAAGGCACGGGTCGACGTTTTGATTTCTTAGGTAATTTCCCTTTAGCTGAAGTTAATGGCAAAAAAGGTAGCGTTATGCTGGTGGATGATTATGGTCACCATCCAACAGAAGTTAATGCTACTATTAAAGCAGCAAAAGAAGGATGGCCAGATAAACGTATCGTGATGGTTTTTCAACCTCACAGATATACTCGCACGCGTGATTTATATGATGATTTTGCCAATATTTTAGAGCAGGTTGATGTATTGATAATGCTAGATGTCTATCCGGCAGGAGAGGAGCCTATTCCTGGTGCAGATAGTCGCTCATTATGTCGGACAATTCGCAATCGAGGCAAATTGGATCCTATTTTTGTCGCTGAACATGAGCAAATTAGCGAAACATTAGCACAAATTATCGAAGATAATGACCTGATACTTATACAGGGAGCTGGTAATATCGGCAAGATAGCACGTAATTTGGCTGACACAGATTTACGGCCAATGCTAACAAATGAGGGAAAGGATCATGGCTGATAAAGTTGCCGTGCTTTTAGGCGGAAATTCAGCCGAAAGAGAGGTGTCACTGCAATCTGGTGAGGCGGTAGTAAATGGTTTGCGTGATGCTGGAATAGATGCCTATCCAGTTGATATTAAAGATTTTGCTGTCATCAAATTAAAAGAAGCTGGTTATAATAGAGTTTTTATCGCATTACATGGACGCGGTGGTGAAGATGGCACGGTGCAAGGGGTTTTAGAATTTTTAGGTTTACCCTATACCGGTAGTGGTGTTTTAGCTTCATCACTTTCGATGGACAAGCTACGTACTAAACAGTTATGGACGGGGATAGGTTTACCGATTGCACCCTATATAGCACTGGAGAAACAACAGTTAGCAATGATGTCAGATGAAATGCTTTTTGAGTCTGTTTATCATTTGGGCTTACCGCTTATTGTGAAGCCAAGTCTTGAAGGTTCAAGCGTTGGTATGAGTAAAGTAACCACTTTGCCTGAATTAAGAATAGCGCTCGAGTTTGCTTTTCGTTATGACAAAGATGTGCTGATTGAGAAATGGCTAAATGGGCCTGAATATACCGTGGCAATTGTAGGGGAGCAGGTACTGCCTTCGATTCGTATTCAACCGGTAGGCGTTTTTTATGATTATGATGCCAAATATCTCTCTAATGAAACACAATATTTTTGTCCTAGTGGGTTGAAAACTGAAGAAGAACAACAATTGAATGAATTAGCGTTAGCGGCTTATAAGGCGGTTGGTTGTACTGGTTGGGGACGCGTTGATGTCATGAGGGATAACAATGGTATTTTTTATTTATTAGAAATTAATACCTCACCGGGAATGACCGGTCATAGTTTAGTACCGATGGCTGCCAAACAAGCAGGAATGAGTTTTTCACAGTTAGCTAAAAAGATTTTGGAATTGGCTAAGTAATATGCCGCAGGCATCATTGAACGTTCATAATAAAGAACCTAAAGAGCGTCACAACGATGGCGGCCGAAGTAATGGTTCTTATTTGGCAGGCATTATCTTCTTCTTGATAGTATTGGGTACTATTATATGGAGTGGGTGGATGGTATTAAATTGGATGAAAGACGTTAATCGATTGCCTATTTCCAAGCTGGTGATCACTGGAGAACGCCTTTACACCCGTGATGATAATGTTAGAAAAGCAATATTGGCACTAGGTATGCCGGGTACATTTATGACTATTGATGTGAATGCGATCCAGAATCAAATAAAAACCATGCCATGGATAAGGCAAGTTACGGTACGTAAACAATGGCCGGATGAACTAAAAATTCATTTAGTGGAATATAAGCCTTATGCCAAATGGAATGATACCTTTTTTATTAATTCAGAAGGTTCTGTTTTTAGCTTACCAGCGTTACTAAATGTTAAAGGTAATTTCCTAATGCTATATGGTCCACAAGGCAGCCAGCAAGAAGTATTAGAGATGTATCGTGTTATGCAACAGCAACTAGCGCCACATAATTTTAGCATTAAGTCAGTATCAATGACTGCACGACGCGCGTGGCAATTAGTTTTAGCGAATGATATTCGATTAAATATCGGTAAACAGGATATTAAAGAAAGATTAAACCGTTTTGTTGAGCTTTATCCACTATTAAAACAAGTGACAGATAAACGTCTTAGATATATAGATTTGCGATATGGTAGCGGTGCTGCGGTAGGTTGGTTACCACTTTTAGCCGAACCTGTTACACACTGAATTGAAATAGTTTGAGACTGCTGATTGATCAGATACAGGCAAATTAACGATGATTAAAACGACGGACAGAAAATTAGTAGTTGGTCTTGAAATTGGAACTTCCAAGGTTTCTGCGCTGGTTGGTGAAATTCTGCCTGATGGGATGGTAAATATTATTGGTGTCGGCAATTGTCCATCTCGAGGGATGGATAAAGGCGGTGTGAATGATTTGGAATCAGTCGTTAAATGTGTGCAGCGAGCTATTGATCAAGCAGAATTGATGGCGGATTGCCAAATATCATCGGTTTATCTGGCGCTTTCTGGCAAGCACGTTAGTTGCCAAAATGAAATAGGTATGGTGCCTATTTCTGAGGATGAAGTTACTCAAGATGACGTAGATAGCGTAGTTCATACTGCTAAATCTGTCCGGGTCCGTGATGAGCATAGAATTTTACACGTTATACCACAAGAATATGCGATTGATTATCAAGAAGGAATTAAAAATCCAGTAGGACTTTCAGGTGTACGTATGCAAGCTAAGGTACATCTAATTACTTGCCATAATGATATGGCCAAAAATATTGTCAAAGCAGTTGAACGTTGTGGTTTAAAAGTAGATCAATTAATTTTTGCCGGTTTAGCGTCAAGTTATTCCGTTTTAACGGAAGATGAACGTGAATTGGGGGTATGTGTCGTCGATATTGGCGGAGGAACTATGGACATAGCCGTTTATACTGGCGGTGCACTGCGCCATACCAAGGTTATACCCTATGCTGGTAATGTCGTGACAAGTGATATTGCTTATGCATTTGGTACTCCCCCTAGTGATGCGGAAACAATAAAAGTTCGCCATGGATGCGCATTAGGTACTATTGTTAGTAAAGACGAAAATGTTGAGGTACCAAGTGTAGGTGGACGGCCGCCAAGAAGTTTACAACGTCAAACATTAGCTGAAGTTATCGAGCCACGTTACACAGAGTTGCTAAACTTAGTAAATGACGAGATTTTGAAATTGCAAGAACAATTACGTCAGCAAGGTGTTAAACATCATCTGGCAGCGGGTATTGTCTTAACAGGAGGCGGTGCTCAAATTGATGGTCTAGTCGAATGTGCCCAAAGAGTATTCCATACTCAGGTACGCATCGGTAAGCCATTAAATATAACTGGTTTAACGGACTATGCACAGGAGCCTTATTACTCCACAGCTGTCGGGCTCCTGCATTACGGCAAACAGACTCATATTGGGAATGAAGCCGAAATGGATAAGCGTACATCAGTGAGTAGTTGGTTTCATAAAATCACTAGTTGGCTGAGAAAAGAATTTTAATTTTGTAAGAAGCAAATCTTCGCTTCTATATAAGGCACAAAACGGAGAGAGATTATGTTTGAACCAATGGAATTAACCAATGACGCGGTGATTAAAGTCATCGGCGTTGGCGGTGGCGGTGGCAATGCCGTTGAACACATGGTGCGTGAACGCATCGAAGGTGTTGAATTCTTTGCTGTTAATACAGATGCTCAGGCATTACGTAAAACAGCAGTAGGACAAACTATTCAGATCGGCAATGGTATTACTAAAGGCTTGGGAGCAGGAGCGAATCCTGAAGTTGGTCGTAATGCCGCTGAAGAAGATCGTGAAGCCTTGCGCAATGCGCTTGATGGGGCAGATATGGTCTTTATTGCTGCTGGTATGGGTGGTGGTACGGGCACCGGCGCAGCCCCTGTTGTAGCCGAAGTTGCTAAAGAGCTTGGTATACTGACGGTAGCGGTTGTGACCAAACCTTTCAACTTTGAAGGTAAAAAACGCATGGCATTTGCTGAAACAGGGATCTCAGAACTGTCTAAGCATGTTGATTCCTTGATTACCATTCCGAATGATAAATTATTAAAAGTGCTTGGACGCGGTATTTCTTTGCTAGATGCATTCGGTGCCGCCAATGATGTGTTGAAAGGCGCGGTTCAAGGCATTGCTGAGCTGATTACTCGTCCAGGTTTAATGAATGTCGATTTTGCAGATGTTCGTACCGTCATGTCTGAAATGGGTTATGCTATGATGGGATCAGGCGTAGCACGAGGTGAAGATCGAGCTGAAGAAGCGGCAGAAATGGCAATTTCCAGCCCCTTGTTGGAAGATATCGATTTATCGGGCGCTCGTGGTGTATTAGTTAATATTACCGCAGGTTTTGATTTACGGCTTGATGAATTTGAAACAGTGGGTAATACCATTCGTGCATTTGCCTCTGATAATGCAACAGTTGTTATCGGTACTTCACTGGATCCTGAAATGAATGATGAGTTACGGGTGACCGTGGTTGCTACAGGAATTGGTATGGATAAGCGGCCAGAAATCACATTGGTTACTAACAAAACAGCCCAAAAATCATCGCTAGAGCAGCGTTATCAGCAGATGCAAGGCTCAATGCCGGCTATGATGCCGTTAACAGAGGAAAAATCTGCTGCTAAAGTGGTGAATGAGCAAAATATGCAATCAAATAAAGAGCCGGACTATCTTGATATTCCAGCTTTTTTAAGAAAACAGGCTGATTAGTTAACAATTGATTGGTTTCTCTGCTTTTTGTGCTAAAATATCTTGCTAATCCTGGAGTGAGGATTAGCAAGACTGTTAACGATGTGAGAGAAAATGATGATCAAACAAAGGACACTAAAACGTATTGTTCAAGCGACGGGCGTCGGTTTACATACTGGCAAGAAAGTCACTTTAGCATTGCGTCCAGCACCGGCCAATACCGGGGTCATCTACCGCCGTACAGATTTAAATCCACCGGTTGATTTCCCGGCTGAGGCAAAATCGGTACGTGATACTATGCTATGTACCTGCTTGGTCAATGAAGATGATGTACGTATTTCAACGGTAGAACATCTGAATGCTGCATTAGCAGGGCTAGGAATTGACAATATTATCATTGAGGTAGATGCACCAGAAATTCCAATAATGGATGGAAGTGCTGCGCCTTTTGTATTTTTATTGTTAGATGCAGGCATTGAAGAGTTAAACAGCGCCAAGAAATTTCTTCGTATTAAAGAGAGTGTCCGAGTTACAGATGGTGATAAATGGGCTGAGCTAGCACCTTATAATGGATTTAGCTTAGATTTCACTATCGATTTCAATCATCCTGCTATTAATAGTAGTACTCAACGTTATAAATTAGATTTTTCGGCAAAATCTTTTGTTAGAGATATTAGCCGTGCGCGTACGTTTGGCTTCATGCGTGATATTGAGTATTTACAATCTAAAGGGTTATGTTTGGGCGGTAGCTTTGATTGTGCGATTGTTGTTGATGATTATCGCGTATTAAATGAAGATGGCTTGCGTTTTGAAGATGAATTTGTACGTCATAAAACGCTAGATGCTATTGGTGATTTATTTATGTGTGGTCATAATATCATTGCTGCGTTTACCGCGTATAAATCAGGCCATGCATTGAATAACAAATTATTGCAGGCTGTTTTAGCGACGGAATCTGCTTGGGATATGGTGACGTTCGAAGATGAATCTGAAATGCCAGTCGCATTTAAAACACCTTCGACAATAATAATCTGAGATATATTATTTTAAGCAGGATATTCTAACTATGGTACATCAGTGGATTATTCTCTCTCTTACGTTACTTTCGTTGATGCTTTTTACTCAACACTAATCTTTATTGCTAGTTGCTTTGGTATTCTCTCCGGCCAATGCAGCTAGCCGCTCTAATTTTTCCTTTAGTTTTTTTGGACTTCTTTTTGCTAGGTTACGAATTGTCTTTGCACTTTCTTTGCTTAGCTGGCTTATTATCTGTTTTGATGGTTTTATAGCTATTTGCTGAAATGATAAGCAATTTTTTGAATTTTTAGATGATAATGATGGATTAATCATTATGTTGATTGAAGATAAAGATGGTAAAATAGTGTTACGTAATGTTGAGAGTAGCGTAGGAAGTTCATAGTTTAGTCGTACTTTTCGGCTAGCATTTGTAACTTCTAGAATAAGAATATGTTGACGATAATTAGCGACTCGACACCAAGCCTTTAACTCGATAGGAAGTAGGCTGATAACAGTATTATTGAGTTTAATTAATGCCTGCGCGCGCTGTTGAATCGTTTGTAAGGTATTGGACTCAAGGTTGCTCTCTTTTAACAAAATATTTAAAGATTGGGGATAACTATCGCGCATTTTTTACTCCAACTCTTATATTATATGATATTTAATGAATATATTAGATCTTTGTCGACATTTTGGTAAACGATATTTTTGGCCGCACCTGCTATTAGGTATTGTAACGGCTAGTATTGGTATACCTACAACTTTGGCAAAAGTGACTGAAAATATGTCACATACTAGCCAGTTATTACCCCATTATCAGCAAAATTTAGCATTAGATCATCTAATAGCTGCCAGTAAATATCGTATTTTTTATAATTGTGGCGCAAATTATTGGCATCAGCATGCTTTACGTAATATGATCCGTCAGCTGACTTTTGTTTTTTCAGCCCAAGAGACACAAAAGCAGCTGGATGCCAACTTAAGTGCGCACAACAAACCAATTTCGCTTTATAATATGCTTGACACTCTTTACTCTATGATTAATTTGAGTGTTTTTCATCCAAATGAGCAAAATTTCAGCTATTTATTAACACAATCTTCTTACCACGTTACCTACCAAACTGCGCTATGGGTTGCTTGGGGTCAGGGTATTCGAGCTGGGCCTTAACACAAATTTCATAGACTTTTCGTTGATTCTTATAGCAACCATTGTTCAACTGAATATATTAATTATATTGGTTTAAAATAGATAATATAGGCGGATTCTAACAAGAACACCGCCTTAATTGAGAAAAAATATTTATGTTAACTAAGTTACTAACAAAAATTTTTGGTAGTCGTAATGATCGTACTTTACGTCGTTTAGGTAAATTTGTTGATATTATTAATCAGTTAGAGCCTGAATTTGAAAAATTTTCCGACCAAGAACTTAAAGCCAAGACTGATGCATTTCGCCAGCGCCTTAAATCAGGTGCAACATTAGATGATTTAATCCCAGAGGCGTTTGCCACCGTTCGCGAAGCCAGTAAACGGGTATTTAATATGCGGCATTTTGATGTTCAGTTGCTAGGGGGGATGGTACTCAATGAGCGCTGTATTGCAGAGATGCGTACTGGTGAAGGAAAGACATTAACATCTACATTACCTGCATATTTAAATGCTTTAACGGGTAAGGGTGTCCATATTGTTACTGTAAACGACTATTTAGCTAAGCGTGATGCAGAAAATAATCGGCTATTGTTTGAATTTCTTGGTATGACAGTCGGTATTAATTTACCTGGTATGCCTGCTACATTGAAGCGTGAAGCCTATGCCGCAGATATTACCTATGGGACTAATAATGAATATGGTTTTGATTATCTGCGTGACAACATGGCTTTTAGTCCGGAAGAGCGTGTGCAGCGTAAACTCCATTATGCATTAGTCGATGAGGTTGATTCTATTTTAATTGATGAAGCTCGTACCCCATTGATTATTTCAGGACCGGCAGAAGATAGTTCAGATCTATACAAAAAAGTGGATAAACTAATCCCTAATCTTAAGCAGCAAGAAAAAGAAGATTCAGACACTTTTCAAGGAGAAGGTCATTTTTCTGTTGATGAAAAATCACGTCAAGTTACATTGACAGAACGTGGATTAGAATTAATTGAGCAATTATTAGCGAAAGCGAATTTAATGGAAGAGGGGGAGTCATTATATTCTCCAGCTAATATTATGCTTATGCACCATGTCATGGCTGCCCTACGTGCTCATGCACTTTTCAGCCGGGACGTAGATTATATTGTTAAAGACGGTCAGATTATTATTGTTGATGAACATACTGGACGGACAATGGAAGGACGCCGTTGGTCAGATGGATTGCATCAAGCTGTTGAGGCAAAAGAAGGTGTTGAAATACAAAATGAGAATCAAACATTGGCATCAATTACCTTCCAAAATTATTTTCGGCTATACGAAAAACTCGCCGGTATGACCGGTACTGCTGATACAGAAGCTTTCGAATTTAGATCTATCTATAAATTGGACACAATTGTTATTCCAACTAATCGTCCGATGATCCGTAATGATTTACCTGATTTAGTTTATATGACTGAAGCGGACAAATTTGCTGCCATTATTGATGATATTCGTGAATGTACTAGCCGAGGCCAACCGGTATTAGTAGGTACTATTTCAATCGAAAAATCAGAGCTAATTTCTCAGGAACTAACTAAAGCTAAAATTGCACACAATGTTTTAAATGCTAAGTTCCATGCAATGGAAGCAGATATTATTGCTGAAGCCGGGCAGGCAGGTTCAGTGACTATTGCAACTAATATGGCGGGGCGAGGTACAGATATTGTATTAGGAGGCAGCTGGCAAGCAGAAATCAATAAACTAGAGGACGCTAGTCAGGAGCAAATTGATAAAATAAAGACAGCATGGCAAGAGCGGCATGAAGCGGTAATTGCTGCTGGTGGTTTACATATCATCGGTACAGAACGCCATGAATCCCGTCGTATTGATAACCAATTACGTGGGCGTTCTGGACGCCAAGGTGATCCCGGTTCATCCCGTTTTTATCTTTCAATGGAAGATTCTTTGATGCGTATCTTTGCCTCTGATCGAGTGGCAGGAATGATGCGTAAATTGGGTATGAAACCTGGTGAAGCGATTGAACATCCTTGGGTAACGAAAGCAATTGCTAATGCACAACGTAAGGTTGAAAGCCGTAACTTTGATATTCGAAAACAACTTTTGGAATATGATGATGTTGCTAACGATCAGCGTCGAGCTATCTATTCACAGCGCAATGATTTATTAGATGGTGGTGATGTTAGTGAAACGATTGACAGTATTCGTGAAGATGTTATAACCGTAACTATTGATGCTTATATCCCTCCCCAATCTTTGGAAGAAATGTGGGATATTGATGGTTTACAAAAGCGATTAAGCAACGATTTTAGTTTAGAATTACCTGTTCAAGAATGGTTGGATAAAGAACCCGAATTACATGAAGAAACTTTGCGTGCACGTATTCTAGAAAAAACGGTTGCAGCTTATAAGGAAAAAGAGACAATTGTAGGTAGTGAGATGATGCGTAATTTTGAGAAGGGCATCATGTTACAAACTCTTGATACATTATGGAAAGAGCATTTGGCTGCAATGGATTATTTGCGCCAGGGTATTCATTTACGAGGTTACGCACAAAGAGATCCAAAACAGGAATATAAGCGCGAGTCATTTGGTATGTTTGCCAATATGCTAGAAACTCTGAAATATGAAGTAATTAGCACATTAAGCAAAGTAGAAGTTCGATTACCAGAGGAAGTAGCTATACTTGATCAGCAAAGACGTGAAGAGGCAGAACGTCTTATGAAAAAGCAGCACCTGAGCCATGAAATTGAAAATGAAGCATTGATGTCAAAAACAGAAGCTCAAATGGCGGCCCAAGGCCATAAAATTGGTCGTAATGAACCTTGTCCATGTGGCTCAGGTAAAAAATATAAGCATTGTCATGGTAGCTTAGGTTAAAGCTCAGTTGCTAAAACAATTAAAAACAGGAGCGGAAAATATATCCGCTCTTTTACTGTAAACTTCAAAAGTAATTAAATTATTTTTATGAAAAAAAAACAATTACATATTGCTGTTGGTATTATTAGAAATACGAAACAAGAAGTTTTTATTACCCAACGGGCAGCTAATTCACATATGGGTGGTTTTTGGGAATTTCCTGGTGGTAAATTAGAAATAGGCGAAACACCAGTAGAAGCATTGTTGCGTGAACTTAAAGAAGAAATTGGGATAGATGTTATTAACAGTCAATTGTTGCAGGTTGTTGAACATGAATTTCCTGATCGTAGAATAACATTACATTTTTTTCTGGTAGAGCAGTGGGATTGCCAGCCTTATGGAAAAGAAGGCCAATCTTCACGTTGGCTTTTGCAAAAATCACTGGTAGCCGAAGAATTTCCACCTGCTAACCGAGTAATTGTTGATATGCTAATCAACAACGTGATTTGAGTTTGCCTATCCCACAGATAAGTTAATATAACTAAGTTTTGAAATTATCTTACCTAAGGGTTATATAATGGTACAGGTGAAATTTATAGCACTTTTGACTTTAAGCTTATTTTTTAATGTCATGATCATCGGATATTTCACTCCAATCATCTATTTCGGAAATATTTCGTTGACTTGAGATCCTTTTTTCCTCACCAGCCCATTAACCAAGATCGATTAATCGACATCGTTTACTACAAAAAGGGCGATAAGGGCTACTCTCTTGCCAAATAACAATTTTATGGCAAGTCGGACATTTTACCGTGAGCTTATCTGGCATAATGACTCCTAACAACAGGCTAATTTAAATGGTAATTCATCAGGTACAATACCATTTTCACTGTCTTCATGTAAGAATCGGATAGCAAAACGTGTTTTATGTCCAGAAATCTGAGGATATAGAGATAGATTTATCGGTAACTTTATTCGGATCAGATCCGCATTTTCTACACTACCTTGATAGAAGCCATTATAACTTTTTTGACTGGTGAATGTATTGGACTTGCGGATCAAATTTAATAGCATATTTAAAGCGGAACATAACGGAAGGATGCCGTCAATCCAAAAGTTAATTCTAGTTTCTATCTCTTTTTTAGGCGTATTTAACCATAAATGTAAGGCTGGTAAATCAAAACTACAACAACCTCCGGGTATACTTAACCGCTGGCGAGCAATACTAATAACTTTATCTTGCCGTAAGTGTTGACCAATGCGTGGTGCTTCTCTTAATGAAGTGAGATTTTCTTGCAGTTCTTTTAGAAGATTTTTAATCAGAGTTTTATCTGCATGGGGATCACTGCACCATTGATTAAGTTTGTTTTTTTGTTTATCTAATTCTTTAATAATGTCTGCACGTATATCGCTGCGATCTAATACTTCGATTAATTCAGAAACGGCACGAAAAAAAGCTAATCCACTAGCTAATGAGTTGATGTTTTTCAAGTCAATGAGTTGCTGAAGCAAACATTCCATGCGCAGCCAAGAGCGCATTTTCTCATTTAATGGATGTTCATAAATAATGGTAGAAATAGTATTACTCATTGTGTGTTTCCTGAGAAGCATTCATAGCTAATTGCAAATATTTCTGATGTAATTTCGCTAAAGTTTCATCAAGTGTTAAGTTATTATCGTGATTATTAATTATATCATCAGCTTTTTCTAAACGCCTTGTTCGGCTAACTTGGTTAGATAAAATATTTTTTGCTTCTTGTTGGCTAATTCTATCACGTTTCATTATACGAGCTATTTGTTCTTCAGGTGTTACGTCAATGACTAGCACGCGGTTGGCAAGGTGCTCTAGATTATTTTCAATTAACAACGGGACAACCCAAACTACATAAGGGGAATTAAGTAAAGTTAGCTGGCGTTGGGTTTCTTGATGTATTAATGGATGAAGCAAATTATTTAACCAATTTTTTTCTCTTGGATCGCTAAATATTTTTTTTCTTAACTTGGCGCGATTTAAAGAGCCATCGTTATTGAGAATAGTTGAACCAAAATGTTGTTTTATCATGTTAAAAGCATAAGTATTAGGCATAACTATTTGTCTTGAAATGATGTCTGCATCAACAATTGGTATTCCTAAGGATGCAAATTTATCTGAAACGGTACTTTTGCCGCTTCCTATCCCGCCTGTGAGAGCAACAATATAGCTCATGCATCCTCTCTTTCAATAAATTTAAATGGTAAATTCCAGGCAAAGGTCTGATAATTTTTTTATGTTTATTATAACGGGTTTTAACATAATAATATTTTTTATTTTATTGTTACATTGATTACTTAAGAAATAATATTACCTAAATTAAAAATCGGCAAATACATAGTGAATAATAATCCAGTAATTACAACTGCGAGTAATAGTATTAGCATTGGTTCAATTAATTTTATCTTTTTATTAACATAGTTTATTAGGTTATTTTGATACCAATTAGCTAGTTTTTCTAAAAATAATACTAAATTACCAGATAATTCTCCGGCTGTAATAAATTGCAAGCATAGATATGGGAATAGTTTTTCTCTTTTTATACTGTCACTAAAAGAAATACCTCGTTGAATTTTTTGATATATAGAATGGATGGCATCGTGATAAACGGGATGTTTTAGTGTTTTTAATACATATTCGAACCCTTCTAATAATGTTAATCCTGATTTTTGGGTAATATGTAGTGTTTGAAAAAAATAGTAAAGTTGTTGCCAACCAATAAGCTTATTGAGTAATGGCAAATGTAAGATAACCTTTTGTTCTTGTTTAATTAAATTTGGCGTATATTTTCTATATGTAAAATACCCTAAACAAATGCAAGTTAAGGTAACAACGATATACAGAGCATTGTCAGCAATTTTATCAGAAATGGTAATAAGCAACCTAGTCGCTATTGGAAGTTGAGCATCAAATGTTTGGTATATTGCTTTAAATTCAGGTAAAACGAAAAATAACATTAGCGAAACCACGACTGAAGCGATAATTAAAATAATGCATGGATACTGTAGTGCTTTAGCTATTTTTTGTTTTAAAATTTGTTGTTGTTGAAGTTGTTGGTAAATAAGTTGGCAATTTTTTTCCAGGCTATTGGTTTGTTCTCCTATTTCTACTAGTCGATAAATTATTTCTGGAAAAAGTTTAGGATAATGTTTTAATGCCGAAGAGAATGCTTCCCCTTGATTAATACGTTTAATGATTTCTGTTAATATACATTTCCAAACGGACATATTACATTCTTTTTGAATAATATTTAGACTTTGAATTAAAGAAATATTGGATTTAAGTAATACACTAAGTTGATACATAAAATGCAAACGATAGCTAAGAATTTTTGTGGTATATAGCGCAATTTCTCGGATTTTAATTGAAATAGGTATTAAATTGCTTCTAAGAATATATTTAAAAACCTCTTGTTTAGAATGAGATATTTTATAATTTTCTATTAATATTCCCTGAGTATTAATTGCTCGATATATATAGATAAAATTCACTGAATTATGTCCTGTCCTGTTACTTCATACAATTCTTTTAGTGTTGTTATGCCGGCTTTGACTAGAAGTAATCCAGAAGCAAATAAACTAACGAAAGGTATTTTTTCTGTTTTTATTGGTAGCTGATAAAATTGCGTAGCAAGAGTTTCTTCCTTAAGCTCTAAAAACTCATAAATTGCGGTTCGACCTAAATATCCACCGAAACAATGGTCACATCCAACCGCCCGCCAGGTTGTAATTACAGTTTCAATATTATCATATTGAATAGTAACAGGATTTTCCTCATGACGTTTACAGCTAGGACATAGTTTTCTAACCAGTCTCTGAGCAATAATTAATTTCACACAAGAATTTATCAAATGTGGTGATATGCTTAAATTTTCTAGTCGTTCTAGTGTACTTTTCGTTGAATTTGTATGGAGGGTTGATAATACTAAATGGCCGGTTTGGGCAGCTTTTATAGCAATTTCGGCTGTTTTTTGATCGCGGATTTCGCCTACCATAATAATATCAGGATCTTGGCGAAGTAATGCCCTTAAGATGGTTGAAAAATCTAATCCTATTTTTTCGCTTACAGGTATTTGATTAATCCCTTTTATTGGTATTTCTACTGGATCTTCAATCGTTGAAATATTTAATTCACTGTGATTAAGATATTCAAGGCAGCTATAAAGCGTTACTGTTTTACCACTTCCAGTTGGCCCAGTGACAAGAATCATTCCTTGTGGCAGTGAAAGTTTTTGTTTTAAAATGACAAGAAAATTATTTTTTATACCTAGTTGTTCTAAAGAATAATGGTTTTTAGTATTTAATATCCTTAAAACTATTTTTTCACCATAAAGAGTTGGTAATGTTGAAATGCGAATAGCATAGTGGATATCACGGCTGATCCATTCAAGTTGCCCATCTTGAGGCAAGCGCTTTTCTGCAATATTCAATTTTGCCAATATTTTTAATCGGGCAAATATTTCTGCACAATTTTCGACTGGCGGCGAAGGAACATAAAATAATTTACCATCAACTCTGATTCGAATTTTGGCACCGGTCTTAAATGGCTCAATATGAATGTCTGATGCCCGTTTTTCAATAGCAGATCCAATAAGATAATCGACATAATTTACTGCTGGTGAATTAGGTTTTTCTTCATTGTTAATTGAAGGATCATAACGTATAGGTTCTTCTTGTATTTCAACTTCATGATTACAGCGATTAAAATAATGCTCAATTTTTTCTTTTGGCCAGATATCATAACAAACAGGAACACTAGAAATAAAACGTAATGCTGTTAACAATTCGTCATTGGGTTTTCTATAACTCGCAATGGAAAGTTTTTTTGAATTGAACTCGATCATTACAATATCATGACGATAACAAAGTTTTTTTAATTCATCTTCGATAACATTAAAGTCTTTGGGAATAGCTGTTATGAAAGTCATAATAGAATCCTATTATTTAGAATCTAAAGGTGTCTGCACAATGTTTTTTTAATCCGGAATCTGTACTTTCACAAGAAACTTTCCAGCTCACTCGATTATCTGTTGTAGATAATGTCGGTTCTAATGTTATTGTTAAATCTTTCAGTGGTTTTGTACCAACAACTTTAATTATTCCATCTTTCACATCGATATTACTGACATATTTTCCTGTCTTACTTGTCGGAATTGAAGATATGCCATTGTGGCAACCTGTAAAATACCCATTTTCAAATCCACACAGCTCGGTATGCATTTTATAAGGAACAATAAATTGCAACATGTCAGTCAGAGATGCTTTTTGCATATAACTTTTGTAGCTTGGAATACTAATTGCACTAAGAACAGCAATAATTGCAATTGCAACCATTATTTCCATTAGAGAGAATCCTTGTTGTTTCATCATATTTTCCATTATCGATTGAAGATAAAGTGATAATGCACAATGGTAAAAAAAAATAACAATGAGAAAATAAAATATTAGAATATTGTTCTAAATATTATTTTTTTATATTGAAAATAAAAAAATAAATTCGAGCAATTTCACAAATAATTAATTTAGCTATTTTTTATTGATATAAATTTTTTAATATTAGTCATCATTTGTAAGTTTGCTGACAGTAGAAATAAATAACTATTTATAATAGCTCATTGGAAATATATACATTTGTCATATCTTTCATGAAATGAATTATTTATTCAGTTCTAAGATAAAGAATTTTTATTATAGTTAGTCTCCACATTAATTATGCAGAAAAAATTTCTATTTAGATTTTATAGGTTGTAGTAACGTGTAGGATTGATGTAAGTTAATAAAAAAATTTACTAGAGATATTTATGCAATGCCGTGGAGTAATAGTTCAAAATAATTTATTACTGTAAATATTAAGGAGTTGTAATGGTGTTTATCACTCATGATGTTGAGCGACGTAAGGAAAAATTATTAGAACGTTTACATCAAGATATTCCAGCTAATGTTACTTTCGCATTACAGGAGGATTTAGGTGGAAATATAAATATAGACAGTGATATTAGTGGACAATTGCTGACAAAAAATCAGTTGGCTACTGCTAAAATAATTACCCGGGAAGATGGTATATTTTGTGGAATGCGTTGGGTAGAGCAGATATTTCAGCAACTTGATCAATCTGTTCAGCTTAAATGGCAGGTCCGTGATGGCGACAAAATTAAATCTGGCCAGACTCTTTGTACTATCGAAGGTGATGCTCATATACTGTTGCTTGCTGAAAGGGTTGCACTTAATTTTCTACAAACTTTATCAGGTGTTGCTACCAAAACAGCTCATTATGTTGAGATATTACAAGGCACAGAAGTAAAGTTATTAGATACTCGTAAGACCATTCCTGGTTTAAGGAGCGCGCTCAAATATGCAGTACTTTGTGGAGGTGGTTTTAATCACAGGCTAGGTTTATTTGATGCTTATTTAATTAAAGAAAACCATATCATTGCAGCAGGGAATATTACTTCAGCAATTAAGAAAGCGCGTTTAGCGCATACAAATGTTCCTATCGAGGTTGAAGTTGAAAATATAAATGAATTGATTGAAGCAATTGAAGCAAAAGCAGATATTGTTATGTTAGATAATTTTACTATCTCTATGATGCAAGAAGCGGTAATGATTGCTCAGGGAAAAGTGGCTCTCGAAGTATCGGGCAATATTACACTTAAAACATTAAAAGAGTATGCAAAGACAGGGGTAGATTATATTTCTGTTGGTGCATTAACTAAAAATATTACAGCAATAGATCTTTCTATGAGATTTCATGAATAGTTGAATAATACTACTAAATATTCTAACTATTTATTCAATCAAAATATTGATATCAAAGAAACTTTATTAATTAAATTTTTTTTAATTATTTTAGATGTTTTGAAAAATTAAGGATATTTTTAATATCAACTCTATCAATCGTTTTCACTGAAAACCATTAATGTTATTTATAATAAAATTGTTATGTTCTTAACTGCTGGATTGAATATTAATTCATTTATATTGATTAATAATTTAATTAAAGGTAAATAGTAACGTTTCAGTTGATTAGTTATATGTATAAAAAAATTAACATCGTTGCTAAAAAACAAATTAAAACTATCATTTATTTTTAATTTTTAAAAATCTTTATCAAAAAATGCGACTTTCTTAAGGTTAAATATAAGCTCTTATGGACAGTTGGTGAATACTTTGTTACTTTATGTACATCTAGGATAAATTGGTATTACCAATTGACTTTGGTAGTGTTAAATAAGTATTTACGCAAAATATAAGTGGCCTATTGTAAATATGGTTTATAGCAAAATTCGCCAACCTAAATTATCTGATGTCATTGAACAGCGCCTTGAGCATTTAATCCTTGAAGGAATATTGCGCCCCGGAGAAAAATTGCTACCTGAACGTGAGTTGGCTAAGCAATTTGATGTTTCTCGTCCCTCTTTGCGTGAGGCTATTCAGAGGCTTGAAGCAAAAGGTTTTCTTCTTCGCCGACAAGGAGGGGGGACGTTCGTCCAAACAAATCTATGGCAAAGCTTTAGTGATCCGCTTACCCAGTTATTATCTGGGCATATGGAATCACAATTTGATCTTTTAGAAACACGTCATGCACTTGAAGGTATTGCTGCTTATTATGCTGCTTTAAGAGGAACCGATGAGGATCTGGCTCGGATTAAGATCAGTCATTTACAAATTCAGGATATTGAAGAGCGTGGGGATGTTAATGCTGAAGTTGAGGCTGTTTTGCAATATCAGCTGGTTGTTAATGAAGCGGCTCATAATGTGGTATTACTTCATATACTTCGTTGTATGGTTCCATTGTTAGAGCAGAATATTAGACAAAATTTTGAGTGCTTATATACCCGTAAAGAAATGCACGCAGCAGTAAGTAAACATAGAACTCAAATTTTTGAGGCTATTATCGCACGTGAACCTGAAAAAGCACAGGAAGCTTCACATCGTCATTTAGCATTTATTGAGGAGATTTTGCTGGACATCAGTCGTGAGCATACACGTCGTGAGCGTTCTTTACGTCGAATACAACAATATCAAAATTTAATTTAGTAGTGCAGATTTTTTTGTTGCTGCGTCTGCATTACCGCTCTGATTTATTAGAGACAAAGTTGCGGCAATAGTGACTATCTTTTGTTCTTCTTTCTGGTTTAGTAAATATGTTCAAAAGATGGCTCAGTAACTATATTAGAAACAGATAATAGATAAGGAATAGACCATGTCAGATATGTCGAAGAATGACGTGGATCCGATCGAAACTCGCGACTGGTTACAGGCGATCGAATCGGTCATCCGTGAAGAAGGTGTTGATCGTGCTCAGTATCTTATTGATCAAGTATTACAACAAGCACGCAAGGGCGGCGTTAATATCGCAGCTGGTTCTGGAAACTGTGATTATATCAACACTATTTCCGTAGAGGATGAGCCTGATTATCCAGGCAACATGGATTTAGAGCGTCGTATTCGCTCTGCGATTCGTTGGAATGCTGTAATGGCAGTTTTACGAGCTTCTAAAAAAGATCTGGAGTTAGGTGGTCATATGGCATCTTTCCAGTCTTCTGCAACTTTATATGAAGTCTGTTTTAATCACTTCTTCCAGGCAAAAAACAATAAAAATGGTGGAGATTTAGTTTATTTCCAAGGACATATTTCGCCTGGTATTTATGCACGCGCATTTTTGGAAGGTCGTCTCACTGAAGAGCAAATGGACAATTTCCGGCAAGAAATTGGTGGCAAAGGTCTTTCCTCTTATCCTCATCCTAAATTGATGCCTGAATTTTGGCAATTTCCTACGGTGTCGATGGGATTAGGTCCAATAGGTGCTATTTATCAAGCAAAATTCTTAAAATACTTACAACACCGAGGTTTAAAGGATACCGCAGATCAGACAGTTTATGCTTTCCTTGGTGACGGTGAAATGGATGAACCTGAATCTAAAGGTGCTATCACGATTGCGACTCGTGAAAAGTTAGATAACCTGGTTTTTGTGATCAACTGTAACTTACAACGCCTTGATGGGCCAGTTACTGGTAATGGTAAGATTGTTAATGAATTAGAAGGTATCTTTAGCGGTGCTGGATGGCAGGTCATTAAAGTCCTGTGGGGTGGCCGATGGGATGAATTATTGCGTAAGGATACTTCAGGTAAACTAATTCAGTTGATGAATGAAACTTTGGATGGTGATTATCAAACATTTAAGTCTAAAGATGGCGCTTATGTTCGTGAACACTTCTTCAATCGTTACCCTGAGACAAGTGCACTAGTCAAGGATATGACCGATGATGAAATCTGGTCGTTAAACCGTGGTGGTCATGATCCGAAAAAAGTTTATGCCGCTTTTAAAAAAGCGCAAGACACTAAAGGCAAGCCAACAGTCATTTTAGCTCAAACAGTTAAAGGCTACGGCATGGGCGATACTGCTGAAGGTAAAAATATTGCCCATCAGGTGAAAAAAATGAACCTGGAAGGGGTTCGTTATTTCCGTGATCGCTTTAATGTGCAGGTAGCGGATGATCAAGTAGAAAAATTACCTTTTATTACTTTTAAAGAAGATTCAGCTGAATATAAATATCTGCATGAGCGTCGTCAGGCATTAGGTGGATATTTACCTGCACGAAATCCTACATTTGATGAAAAATTGGATATTCCTAGCCTAGAAGATTTTGGTCAATTATTAGCAGAGCAAAATAAAGAGATCTCTACTACGATCGCATTTGTACGTGCTTTGAATGTAATGTTAAAAAATAACTCAATTAAAGATCGTCTAGTGCCAATTATTGCTGATGAAGCACGTACTTTTGGTATGGAAGGTTTATTCCGTCAAATTGGGATCTATAGTCCAAATGGACAACAGTACACCCCTCAAGATCGTGAACAAGTTGCTTACTACAAAGAAGACGAAAAAGGTCAAATTCTTCAAGAAGGCATCAACGAATTGGGTGCCGGCGCTTCTTGGTTAGCTGCTGCTACATCGTATAGCACAAATAATCTGCCGATGATCCCATTTTATATTTATTACTCCATGTTCGGCTTTCAGCGGATTGGTGATCTGTTATGGGCAGCTGGAGACCAGCAAGCGCGTGGCTTCCTAATTGGCGGAACCTCAGGACGTACCACATTGAATGGTGAAGGCTTGCAGCATGAAGATGGGCATAGCCATATCCAGTCACTAACCATACCTAACTGTATCTCTTATGATCCAGCTTATGCTTATGAAGTTGCTGTTATTATGCATGATGGTTTAGTTCGTATGTATGGTGAGAAACAAGAAAATGTTTACTACTATATTACTACCTTGAACGAAAATTATCATATGCCAGCGATGCCTACTGGTGTTGAGGAAGGTATTCGTAAAGGTATCTATAAACTGGAGTCACTAAAAGGCGAAAAAGGCAAAATTCAATTGTTGGGATCGGGTTCAATGATGCGCCATGTTCGCGAAGCTGCAAAAATTTTGTCTAGTGAGTATGGTATTGCTTCCGATGTTTATAGTGTAACGTCATTTACCGAATTAGCTCGTGAAGGACAGGATTGTGAGCGTTGGAATATGTTACATCCATCTGATAAACCTCGTGTACCTTATGTTGCTCAAATCATGAATGATGCTCCGGCAGTTGCATCAACAGATTATATGAAATTATTTGCAGAACAAATTCGTTCCTACATTCCTGCAAGTGATTATCGTGTTTTGGGTACTGATGGTTTTGGTCGTTCAGATAGCCGTGAAAACCTTCGTCATCATTTTGAGGTTGATACTTCCTATGTGGTAGTAGCAGCGTTGGGTGAATTAGCTAAACGTGGTGAAATGGATGTAAAATTGGTGAATGAAGCCATCAAAAAATACAACATCAACCCAGAAAAAATTAACCCACGTTTGGCATAAGAGGTAAAATCAATGTCTATTGAAATTAACGTTCCTGATATTGGTGCAGATGAAGTTGAAGTTACCGAAATTATGGTAAAAGTGGGCGACAAAGTTGATGTTGAGCAGTCGTTAATTACCGTAGAAGGTGAAAAGGCGTCAATGGAAGTTCCGTCACCACAGGCTGGTGTTGTGAAAGAAATTAAAGTCGCAGTTGGTGACAAAGTCGCAACCGGTAAGTTGATTATGGTTTTTGATACAGCGGAAAAAGTAACAGAAGCTAGCGCTAAAACAACCTCTGATGCAAACACGGATAAAGCAGATAGCAAAGATGTGGGTCAAGCAAAAAGTGAATTAACGGAAGTTATTGTACCGGATATTGGTAATGATGAAGTTGAAGTTACCGATATAATGGTTAACGTTGGTGATAAAATCTCCGTTGAGCAATCGCTAATTACTGTAGAAGGTGAAAAGGCATCGATGGAAGTGCCAGCGCCTTTTGCCGGCGAAGTTAAAGAGATCAAAATTGCTAAAGGCGATAAAGTTAAAACCGGTTCACTAATTATGATTTTTGCGGTTGATGCCACCGCAGCTTCGCCAGCTGCCAGTGCGGAAACTAGCAGCGCTGAAATAGCGAAAAAATCAGAGGCCTCGCCTTCTGAACCCCCTCAAGTCTCATCTACAGCACAGGCAAGTAATGTTTCTGAGACTAAAAATGAATTTATTGAAAATGATGCGTATGTGCATGCAACACCGCTTATTCGCCGTTTAGCGCGTGAATTTGGTGTTAATTTGGCTAAGGTAAATGGAACAGGGCGTAAAGGTCGCATTCTGCGTGAGGACGTTCAGACTTATGTCAAAGAGGCGGTAAAACGTTCTGAAGCTGGAGCGACTACCGCGGGTGGTTTGCCAGGCATGCTACCATGGCCAAAAGTTGATTTTAGTAAATTTGGTGAAGTTGAAGAAGTTGAACTTGGCCGCATTCAAAAGATATCTAGCGCTAATTTGAGTCGTAACTGGGTAATGATCCCGCATGTGACTGTCATGGAAGATGCTGATATTACCGAAGTAGAAGCTTTCCGTAAGCAGCAAAATAAAGAGATGGAAAAGTTGCAAACGGGAGTAAAAATTACACCATTAGTTTTTGTCATGAAAGCGGTTGCTCGAGCATTAGAAGAAATACCTCGTTTCAATAGTTCAATTTCTGCCGATGCTCAGCGATTAACATTGAAAAAATATGTTCATATTGGTATTGCCGTTGATACCCCAAATGGTTTGGTTGTGCCTGTTATTCGCGATGTTAATAAGAAAGGTATTATCGAGCTTTCCAAAGAATTGATGGAAGTATCGAAGAAAGCACGTGCCGGCAAATTGACCGCGTCTGATATGCAAGGTGGCAGCTTTACTATTTCTAGCTTAGGTGGTATCGGTACAACAAGTTTTACACCAATTATTAATGCGCCAGAAGTGGCTATTATGGGGCTATCTCGCTCATCTATGAAGCCAGTATGGAATGGCAGTGAATTTATTTCACGTCTGATATTACCTATGTCACTCTCCTTTGATCATCGTGTCATCGATGGTGCAGATGGCGCTCGTTTTGTCACTCGTATTGCACAGTTAATGAGTGATATTCGCCGTTTGGTTATGTAATTTATAGACCGACTGAATGTCGGTCTGTTTTATTATTAGTAATTACAGAATTTTTTCTAATTTGTCCTATAGGTTGAGAGTTATGTCACGTTAGAGCACTTTCAAGGATGTTAACAATTCTGTAAACTGCCTTTAGTACACACGTCTCGGTGGTTATAAATTTTTTCGTCTGACTCGCCGGACAACAAAAGTAAGAGGTCATGATGAGTACTGAAATTAAAACCCAAGTAGTGGTTCTAGGAGCGGGACCTGCGGGTTATTCAGCAGCTTTTCGCTGTGCAGATCTTGGTTTAGAAACGGTTTTAGTCGAGCGTTATGAGACATTAGGCGGTGTTTGTCTTAATGTCGGTTGTATTCCTTCCAAAGCATTATTGCATGTTGCAAAAGTTATTGAAGAAGCGAAGGCATTGGCGGCACATGGGATCGTATTTGGTGAACCGAAAACAGATATTGATAAAGTACGGCTGTGGAAAGAAAAGGTTATTGGCCAATTAACAACTGGTTTGGCCGGAATGGCAAAGGGTCGTAAAGTTAAAGTTGTTAATGGATTAGGTAAATTTACCGGTGCTAATACATTGGTTGTTGAAGGTAAAAAAGAAACAACAACCATCAACTTTGACAATGCTATTATTGCTGCAGGCTCACGTCCGATCCAGCTTCCATTTATTCCTCATGACGACCCGCGAGTATGGGATTCTACTGATGCTTTGCAACTAACAAAAGTACCCAAGCGTATGTTAGTGATGGGCGGCGGTATCATCGGTTTAGAAATGGGTACTGTTTATCATGCATTAGGATCGGAAATTGATGTGGTTGAAATGTTCGATCAGGTTATTCCTGCAGCAGATAAGGACATTGTTAAGCTTTTTACTAAACAGATAAGTAAGAAGTTTAATTTAATGCTCGAGACGAAAGTGACTGCGGTGGAAGCCAAAAAAGATGGTATCTATGTAACGATGGAAGGCAAGAAGGCACCGGCCAAACCACAATGTTATGATGCTGTTTTAGTGGCAATTGGTCGTGTACCGAATGGCAAATTAATTGATGCGGGTAAAGCCGGAGTAGAAGTGGATGAGAGAGGTTTTATCCACACAGATAAACAGATGCGTACCAATGTGCCCCATATTTATGCGATTGGTGACATTGTCGGTCAGCCAATGCTGGCTCATAAAGGTGTTCATGAGGGTCATGTGGCGGCTGAAGTGATTTCTGGTTTGAAACACTATTTTGATCCAAAAGTCATTCCTTCAATTGCTTATACTGAACCTGAAGTTGCTTGGGTTGGTTTGACAGAAAAAGAAGCTAAAGAAAAAGGTATCAGTTATGAAGTAGCCACTTTCCCATGGGCTGCTTCTGGTCGTGCTATTGCATCTGATTGTTCAGAGGGTATGACTAAGCTTATTTTTGATAAGGAAACCCACCGCGTTATTGGTGGGGCGGTTGTCGGTGTTAATGGTGGCGAATTACTAGGTGAAATTGGCTTAGCAATTGAAATGGGGTGTGATGCAGAAGACATTGCATTGACTATTCATGCTCACCCGACATTATACGAATCAATCGGTATGGCAGCTGAAGTATTTGAGGGAAGTATTACTGATTTGCCTAATCCAAAAGCAAAGAAAAAGTAATTTATTTTATTCTCGTAAAATAAATTTGTTGTAAGCATTATTCGACTTATTACTAGCTCCTTTATTTGATTTAAATAAGGGAGCTATTTTTTGCTTGAAAAGTAAGAATAATATTTTATTCAATTGAAATGTTTATTATTTAATAAAATTAACTAGTTATTGCAATTGTCTATAAAAAACAAACCATTTTTGCTACTAATGGATAAAATTTTTTACCTAGAGTAGCAATACATGAGATCAAAAAACCGCAGCAATATTTATTGGCTCTGATGAATGTTGGAGGTATGTAAATAAATTAACAGTATAATTAAATTCTGTTATTCTGGATGTTCCATACTGGGCATAATTGATAGAAGTAAAATTATGTTAAGCTAATTCCTCTGACCAGGCCCTTCATTTTCTATTTGAGATGTAGACATCCAGGTATATAAATTAAAATCAATTGAGGAGAACGTCGTGCTAAAAGAGTACCGTGAGCATGTAGCTGAACGTGCAGCACAAGGAATAATACCCAAGCCACTAAATGCTACCCAAGTTGCTAAATTAGTTGAACTAATAAAAACCCCACCTGAAACTGAAAAAAATTTCCTATTAGATCTGTTAAGTAATCGTATTCCTCCTGGTGTTGATGAAGCTGCTTACGTGAAAGCTGACTTCTTAGCTGCTATTACTAAAGGAAAAACATATTCCCCCTTACTTACACCAGCAAAAGCGACAGAGTTATTAGGCACTATGCAGGGTGGCTATAATATCTCTCCATTAATTGATGCGCTGGATGATGAACAGTTGGCACCAATAGCAGCCAAAGCATTGTCCCATACTTTGTTAATGTTTGATAACTTCTATGACGTAGAAGAAAAAGCAAATATGGGCAACCAATATGCGCGCCAAGTTATAGATTCATGGGCAAATGCCGAATGGTTTCTTGATAAACCTGCATTAGCAGAGAAACTGACTGTAACTGTCTTTAAGGTAACGGGGGAAACCAATACTGATGATTTATCACCAGCACCTGATGCCTGGTCACGACCGGATATTCCGTTACATGCACAGGCAATGCTTAAAAATACCCGTGATGGAATTATACCCGATGAGCTTGGTGTCATTGGGCCTATCAAACAGATTGAAACATTGTGTAAAAAAGGTTTTCCATTAGCTTATGTTGGTGATGTTGTCGGTACAGGCTCTTCGCGAAAATCAGCAGCCAATTCAGTAATATGGTTTATGGGCAAAGATATTCCTTTTGTACCAAATAAACGTAATGGCGGTATTGTTTTGGGTGGAAAAATTGCACCAATATTTTTTAATACGATGCAAGATGCGGGCGCCCTGCCGATTGAAGTTGATGTGACTTCACTGAATATGGGAGATGTGATTGATATTTATCCCTATAAAGGAGAAATTCGCTGTCATGCCACTAATGCCTTATTAACAACTTTTGCATTAAAAACCGACGTTTTACTTGATGAAGTTCGAGCCGGCGGGCGGATTGCGCTGATTATAGGCCGTGGACTGACAGCACGAGCGCGGGAGTCTTTGGGCTTGCCTGCGATTGAAGTATTTTGCCAGGTAAAATCAGTTATACAAAGTGACCGAGGTTTTACCCTGGCACAAAAAATGGTTGGTCGTGCTTGTAATAAGCTTGGAATTCGTCCTGGTGAATATTGTGAACCGAAGATGACGTCGGTTGGTTCGCAGGACACTACAGGACCAATGACCCGAGATGAGCTTAAGGATTTAGCTTGTTTAGGTTTTTCAGCCGATTTGGTTATGCAGTCATTTTGTCATACTGCCGCTTATCCAAAGCCTATCGATGTAACCACCCATGATACTTTACCTGATTTTGTTATGGATCGTGGCGGTGTTTCTTTGCGTCCCGGTGATGGTATTATTCATTCTTGGTTAAACAGGATGCTGTTGCCGGATACAGTGGGAACGGGTGGTGATTCACACACGCGTTTTCCTATTGGTATTTCATTTCCTGCTGGTTCCGGATTAGTTGCTTTTGCTGCGGCGACCGGTGTTATGCCTTTAGATATGCCTGAATCGGTATTAGTCCGCTTTAAAGGTCAAATGCAGCCAGGTATTACTTTACGTGATTTAGTTCATGCTATCCCTTACTATGCGATCCAACAGGATTTATTGACGGTCGAAAAGCGAGGTAAGAAAAATATTTTCTCAGGCCGAATATTAGAAATTGAAGGCTTACCCCAATTAAAAGTTGAACAAGCGTTTGAATTAGCGGATGCCTCGGCAGAACGCTCAGCTGCGGGTTGTACTATCAAGTTAGATAAAGAGCCCATTATCGAATATCTACAATCTAACATTGTATTATTGAAATGGATGATTGCGAATGGATATGGTGATCGCCGTACTCTCGAACGTCGCATTAGTTCAATGAATAAATGGTTGGCTGATCCGCAACTATTAACGGCTGATGCTGATGCAGATTATGCAGCAGTTATTGAAATTAATTTAAATGAAATAATCGAGCCCATTTTATGTGCACCAAATGATCCAGATGATGCACGTTTATTATCTTCCGTGGCGAATGAAAAAATTGATGAGGTTTTCATTGGCTCCTGTATGACTAATATTGGTCATTTCCGTGCGGCAGGTGAGCTTCTAGAGCAACATAAAGGGCAAATCCCCACTCGTTTATGGGTTGCTCCGCCGACTAAAATGGATGCTGCTAAGCTAATCGAAGAAGGTTATTACAATATTTTTGGTAAAAGTGGGGCACGGATTGAAATTCCTGGTTGCTCACTATGTATGGGTAATCAGGCTCGTGTTATGGATGGAGCAACCGTGGTTTCGACCTCTACCCGTAATTTCCCTAATCGACTAGGAACTGGCGCAAGGGTTTTTCTTGCTTCAGCAGAGTTGGCAGCAGTTGCTTCATTATTGGGATACTTACCAACGGTAGAAGAGTATCTGCAATTGATTAATGGCATGGGAAATAAGAGTCAAAATATATACCAATACTTAAATTTTGACTTACTACCTCAATATACAAAAAAAGCGGAAACAATAATTTTCCAGTCAGCTGTTTGAAGTAATAATTTTTCATATACCCTATTTCTTGCTGTAATTAATCAGAGATAGGGTATAGCGCTTAGATTCATTTATCTGCTATCTGAAAAACTTATGTCTCTTTAGGATTTGTATTTATTATTTACCAGACAACTTCAGATTAGATCTGTTAAAGGGAATTAAAAAAGCGATCAAAATTTGCTTTTATATAAGTAAGTTGTGCATTAAATGCTGTTTTAATTAGATCTTTTTGACTGCTGTTAAGGTTTTCTTTTTTCAATTTTAAAAAAGAATCTTGCATTAATTGAACCGTTACATCGCATGATTTCTGGAATGCTGTTATGGAATTATTTTTACCAGTGTTAGCCGCTTCAATGACAATTTTTTCAAAAACAAGATCGGCTATGTCACGAATATTCTGAACTTCTTCGTTATTAATTCTATCATCTTTATATGCTTGGTTTATAATTTTATCTAATTTATCATTAATTTCTTTAACATCCATAACTTAAATCCTTTTATTAAATATTAAATTCCAACTGTAGAGAATTACAGCCATCATCTACCCATTTTACGAAGAAAATAATTTTTGAACGGCCATAATTGAAGATTACATATTTAGAAATATGCTTACAAGACAATATAACTATAAACTCTCTTAAAAATGGAGTTGTTACATTAAATTAGCTAAGTCTTTTCTCTTTAATGGCTGAAACGATATTGCTTATTAAGCGCCAATTTTTAAATAGCCACCTCTATATGTAATAGGGTATTTATATTATTGCTGAAATAAAGTATTTTTATGGTAATGATAATATTTGTGCTGATATAAATAAAAAATACACTCGAGGAACAGGACGGAGATCAGGTATGGATTATGAATTTCAACAGGATGTCACTGGCCATATCATCGCTCGATTTTCAATGGATCATGAAGCAATTGGTTATTGGTTGAATGAGGAAATTAAAGGTGATTTATGTCAGTTAGAGCAGATTCAGACAGGTTATCATTCTATTAAAGGCAGCGGGCGTCAATGGAAAAAAATCGGACGTGAATTTACATTGTTCATGGATGATAAAGAGATCATGATACGAGCTAATCAGTTACACTTTCAAACAGAAGATTTAGAAGAAGGGATGTGTTATTACGATAACGAGAGTATTGCATTTTGTGGTTTAGATGATTTTATTAAAATGCTGGAAAACTATCGTAACTTTATTTTATTAAACATTATCGATTAAAAGATAACAAAATCGCTGTTTTATTTTGTCAATGTTATATCTAAAATTATACAGTTTCGGATATATGATTAGTAATTGATTTATTTTCTCGAGGGGGATTGAGATGGATGAAAATGGTGTGGTAGAAACGATCGATCAGGCAAAGAGTTGGCTTATTAATCATCAGGATTTGTTAATTCAGTATGCGGTAAATATCGTTTTTGCATTAGTTATTTTATTTGCTGGTTTGATTGTTGCTAAATGGATCAGTCACATCACTAATCGATTAATGTCATTACGTGGTATAGATAAGACGGTCAGAGATTTTTTATCAGCAATTGTTCGTTATGGCATTATTGCATTTACCTTAATAGCAGTATTAAGTAAGTTAGGTGTGCAAACTGCCTCTGTTATTGCTGTTTTAGGTGCTGCCGGTTTGGCGATTGGTTTAGCTTTACAGGGTTCTTTATCTAATTTTGCTGCTGGTGTGTTATTGGTTATTTTTAGGCCATTGCGGGCAGGGGAATATGTTATTTTAGGTGCAGTGGAAGGAACCGTTGAGCATGTCCAGATTTTTTCAACTTCATTACGTACGGCTGATGATCGCATTGTTGTTATACCCAATAGCAAAGTGATTAACGACAATATTATAAACACTTCTCGTGAACCTAATCGGCGTACTCAAATTATGGTGGGTGTCGGCTATAATGCGGATATTGATAAGGTTAAAAAAGTGTTAGGTGATGTTATTGCGGCAGATGAGCGTATTCAGCATGATAAAGGTGTTACTATCCGTTTACATGAAATGGCACCTTCTTCTCTGAATTTTGTCGTACGTGTTTGGACGACTAATGCTGATGGATGGAATGTCTATTGGGACTTGATGGAAAATTTTAAAAAACAGTTAGATGCACATAATATTGGCATACCTTTTCCACAAATGGATGTTCATTTATATCAAACCAAAAATAGCTAGCCAATTATTTTGGTGTGGATTAGCTTTCACACCAATATTTTTATTGGTTAGTAAAATCTCGCTATTTAAATTTGCATTAGTTAGCGTTGATTAAAATTATTCATTATGATTAATCTTCCCATTATGCTTTTTAATATTCTATTATGTTAAGAATAAACGATTATTGGCTAGCAAATAGTCTATCTAGAGTTGATTAATTATGTGCAGGAGGTCTCGTGAAGCTTAGTTCGATTATATTTTTAGCGATGATGTCAGTCAGTTCATTACCATTACTTGCTCAATCTAACTCCTTACCTAATGGGCCACATATCGTGACCTCAGGTAATGCAACGATTAAAGCCACACCAGATATGGTCACTTTACTAATTAATGTTGCTGTAACTGAAAAAAATGCTGCCTCAGCTAAAACGGCGGTTGACGCACGTGTTAAGCAATATTTTGACTTTCTCAAGGATAAAGGGATAGAAAGTAGCGATATCAATGCGGCAAATATCACGACTCAACCGAAATATGAATATGATAAAAGCGCCGAAAAATCTAAAATAGTCGGTTATACTGCGGAACGTTCAGTAGAAGTTAAACTATATAAACTAGATCAATTGAATACTTTATTGGATGGTGCCTTAGCAGCTGGTTTAAATGAAATTAATTCGGTGCAATTTGGTGTTAAGGATCCTAAACATTATCGTGATGAAGCTCGTAATAAAGCAATTGACAATGCTAAAGCGCAAGCAGAAGCGTTAGCAGCAGGATTTAATGTTAAATTAGGCAAAGTTTATAGTATTAATTATCGAGCACCTGATGCAACCCCTTATCCAATGCCAAGAATGAAGGCTATGAACCAAATGGTGGCTGCTGCTGCCAGTGATAGCAATCAAACTTATGAACAACAGAGCATTGATTTTACCGATCAAGTTGATGTTGTTTTTGAATTGAAACGTTAATTGTTATTTGCCACATTATCATTATCTGTTTGTTTTAATATCTGGCGTCCAGTTTTTACCAGGGCGTCAGTTACCTTTCTCATTGTCCTGCTTTCAGGCGAAAAGCGGTGCCAGTATAGCATTCTACGCTGACATAGTCCGGGCGTTAGGTCGACTAGTTCACCTGAATTTAATTCATCAATAATTTGTAAATGTGGGATCATACAACAGGTTGAGCCTTGCTTAGCAAGTTGAACAAATGCCTCTGATGAATTCACAATATGGCAAGGAACACTACCCGGAGATAGGTTAAAATTCTGTTGCACAAAAGCTTGATGCATATCATCTAGATGATCAAAAGCGACAGCAGGTGCTCTTAACAGTGAGGCTTTTGTTACCCCGGTAGGGAAATAACGCTCAGCAAAAGTCGGTGAGGATACAAATAAATAATCCAGTGCACCCAATTTATCTACCAGGCAGCCAGGTAAAGGCTCTGGTTGAATACTAATCGCGCCAACGACCTCTCCTCTACGTAGCAGCTCTTGAGTCCGGGTTTCATCTTCGACTTGAATATTAAGACGAATAGGGCTGTCATGTAGTACTGGATTAAGAGCCGGCAGGAACCAGGTTGCTAAACTATCAGCATTGACTGCCACTGATAGTAACAACGGGGTTGTGCCATTACTTTCGTCACCAAGCCATTGCTCTTCTAGTAATTCCACTTGATGTAATAGCGCGAGTAGTTTTTGTCCTTGCTCAGTCGGTTGAGGAGGGATAGTCCTCACTAATAATGGTTGACCAAATAGGTTCTCAAGCTGCTTAATTCGTTGGGAAACGGCAGATTGAGTGATACATAACTTTTGCGCAGCGCGTTCAAAGCCGCGTTCACGGATCACAGTATCCAATGCTTGTAGTGCTCGATAGTCAGGGCGTTTAATCACGAAAAAATCTCTTTAAAATTCAATTCAGATGTTATTCTATATCTTACTATGCAATATTTTTCCAATCGATAGCCGGGGAAATTTCGTTATACTAATTAATTAGTAGGTTTTAGCAATAAAAAATAATAGGGCAACTAATTATGACACAGGATGAATTAAAAAAAATGGTCGGCTGGGCTGCTTTGGAATATATCAAACCAGATATGGTGGTTGGTGTTGGAACAGGCTCTACCGTTGCGCATTTTATTGATGGCTTAGCGACACAAAAACATTTAATTAAAGGTGCAGTCTCAAGTTCGGTTGCTTCTACAGACAAATTAACCGCGTTAGCCATTCCTATTCTTGATAGTAATGATGTGGATGGTATTGATATTTATATTGATGGTGCTGATGAATTTAATCCAGATCTAATGATGATCAAAGGGGGTGGCGCTGCCTTGACGCGTGAAAAAGTCATCGCTGCGATGGCTAAGCAATTTATCGCTATAGCTGATAAATCTAAGCAAGTTGATATTTTAGGTAAATTTCCATTACCTGTTGAAGTGATTCCGATGGCGCGCGCTTATGTCGCTCGTCAATTGGTAAGGTTAGGAGGCATGCCAGAATATCGGCAAAATGTGGTTACTGATAATGGTAATGTCATTCTTGATGTTCACAATTTAGAGATCCTAGATCCGATAGAGCTTGAAAATAAAATTAATGCGATTGCCGGCGTAGTAACGGTAGGTTTATTTGCCAATCGCCCAGCAGATATTATTTTGCTGGCAACACCAGCTGGAGTAAAAAAATTAACGGCTAACAGCTAATTATTTGGTGGTTTTTAAAGTGCTGACCGGCTATTAAGGTAGTACTTATTGCCTGGATTAAATTTATATTTTTTTACTCTCAAATTTAGTGAGTTATATCATAATAATTGATTTAATATGATAAAAATCTTATTTTTTCCTCTTTAATTTCCTTTTTGTTCGTTATAGCGTTTTAGTTGAGATTTATTTCGTTGCCTGGGTAAATGATAGTATTGCTACTGGGAAAATTTTTGTTATGTTTGTATGACAAAATAGGTGATCGCCGTAATCTTAATGATAGGATGGGGTAAATGGTTAATGTATCTTTACAAAAACAGAAAATTAAATTTTTGCTTTTAGAGGGTGTGCATCAAAGTACAATTAATAATCTGCGGGCAGCAGGCTATGACAATATTGAATATCATGAAGGTGCATTATCAACAGAAGAATTAATCGCAGTGATCCCAGATGTCCACTTTATCGGTATTCGTTCCCGTACCTATCTTAGCGAACAGGTATTAGCCGTAGCTGAAAAATTGATTGCAGTCGGTTGCTTTTGCATTGGCACCAATCAAGTTGATATTCAAGCTGCGGCTAAGCGGGGCATTCCAGTTTTTAATGCGCCATTTTCCAATACACGCTCTGTGGCAGAAATGGTACTTGGCGAATTACTATTGCTTTTACGTCGTATTCCAGAAGCGAGCATGAAAGCCCATCGTGGAATATGGAATAAACAAGCCAAAGGAAGCTATGAAGCACGGGGTAAGAAATTAGGTATCATTGGTTATGGTCATATTGGTACTCAATTAGGTATCTTAGCTGAAAATATTGGAATGAATGTTTATTTCTATGATATTGAAAATAAGTTACCGCTAGGTAATGCTTGCCAAGTTCCTACTATGACCGAATTACTCAATATGAGTGATGTTATTAGCTTACATGTTCCTGAATCAGCGAGTACTAAGAATATGTTTGCCAAAGAACAACTAACCTTGATGAAACCCGGCGCGATTTTGATCAATGCTTCACGTGGTAGCGTAGTTGATATCCCGGCCTTAGCTGAGGCGTTGAAAAGTCAGCATATCTCAGGTGCTGCAATTGATGTATTTCCTAAAGAACCGGCCAGTAATGGTGATCCTTTCAGTTCACCGTTAATAGGTTTTGATAATGTTATTTTAACCCCTCATATTGGTGGCTCAACGCAAGAAGCACAGGAAAATATTGGTTCTGAAGTGGCTAATAAGTTAGCAAAATATTCTGATAATGGTTCTACTTTATCGGCGGTCAATTTCCCTGAAGTTTCATTACCTATTCATACTGACGATACTAATCGTTTATTGCATATTCATGAAAATCGTCCGGGGATGTTAAATCGTATTAATCAGATCTTTATGGAAGATGAGATTAATATAGCGGCACAATATTTGCAAACCACCGGCAATATTGGTTATGTTGTGATTGATATTACATCGCAACCGGCAACGACGGCAAAAAGTTTATTACAAAAATTAAAGTCTTTACCTGGTACGATCCGGACACGCCTTCTTTATTAAATTAATAAATTTTACTAATTTACTTTTTTCCAATAGATTGCCCGTTAAGGCGGGCTGATTTTTATTTATTGTGTATTAACATGTCTATTTGACTAGAGATGAATATTTCTATAATTAATAACTTACTTATTAATTAATATATTTAATTTAACATATTTTATTTGTAAATATAAAATACAACCAATTTATTCTATTTTATAAAAAAAGCGCTTATTATTGACTTTATTGTAATTTAAATTCATTTAAGGTTTTATTTAGTTAACTAGGCAACCGATACTGTAAGGAGGTTATTATGTCAATTAATGGAATAAGAAGGCCAGATATTATTTTTGTCAAACTAAACATATTTTTGAAGATTTTAATCAAAATATAGCACTCTTGAAAGAAAGGTATTTTAAACTAGTTTAACCGATAAGCGCTTTCAAATTGATGAAGGAATATGTTACGGCTTGTCTTTAATGTACATGTGCCAGTTTGCTCAGCGTGGTTACGCGTAAGGTGATAAATTCTTAGAATCAATTAAAGAATTAAATCAATTAAGCAATTTAGAAATAACTAGTTATATGGATGATTACGAAAAAATCATTATTGAAGCTAAAAAACGACATGCTAATACCAAAATTAATGATTTACTGAATGAAGCAATTTATTTACATAATTTTATTAATAAATATGCTCTACTTTATGCAACAAATTTAGTTAACATAAGACAAGTTATTAATGAAAATAATAAAAATATTATGCAGGTATGCAGAAGTAATAAGCATTTTGTTGAGAGAAAATATTTTAATTATTTTTTTGATATATTTTATGCAGAAAGTATTAATCAAAATATTGAGTTGATTCAATTTAAATGGCATAGAGATCTTTATGTAGAATGGAAACGTATTTGTATAGAAGACAATATTTTTTCTATAAAAGATATTTTGATCAAGTTTAATCAGGCAAAAGCAAATATCATTAATTCATATTCAAGGGATATTGAATTTTTTCTTTCTAATTATAATATTGGCTATGAAAGTATAATTGGAATAGAACGGTATTGTTTGCTAGAGACCTCCTCTCAATCTTTTGTTGATATATTGAATAGATTCCGACCTAATTGTGATGGTATTTATTTAAATATTGGCTTAAATGCTCATTCGGTGATGCTAACAATCGAGAATGATGAGGATCATAAGCCAGTTTTTACTGTATTCGATTCAAATGTAGGAGTTTATCATTTTACCGATAAACAAAAATTAATGAAGTTTTTTAATCAACTTGCTGCTATCTATGCGGTGGAAAAGCAAGCAGATGGAAACTTCACTTTTGCCATGGGAAGTTTTATTAAAAAGAGTCACATTACTCATCATCAAAATGAGCAGAAAGAAAAACAGTTAAATCGTTTTTTGGTTAATGATAATGAAATTTCGATTATTGCATTAGCTAAACTGGCTAATAGTCAACAAAAAATAAAAATTGATGAGAAAATATCATTAAAATTTATTACCATGGATGAAAAACACGAACAACTCAGTTAGAAATTATTAACCATAAAAAAACTTTAATAAAAAAATTAAATTAACTATCGATAGCCTATCTGCGGATGAAATAAAGTATTTTATCCAACAACATAAACAAGATTTAGATAAATATCAGGGTAAACGAATATATTTAAATAAACGCAATGGCCATTATGATGTTTATCGTAATTCTTATCAGAATAATATTGCTATGTTGCAACAAAATATTGTTAGGGGAAAGAAACAGTTAATAACAACTATTTGACCATAAGATCAATTGCTGATTTTAATATAACTCTGGTTAATCCCGGTTAAATTGTTTACCAACGCCATCTTTTTGAAGGTGTAATTATTTCTGGTAATGGGATATCCCATCGTGCGGTAGGAATTTTATCAACCAATTGGCAGTCATGCGCCAATCCAATCGGATAAAAGTGTTTTTTACGCCAATTGGCAAGCAACCTATCATAAAATCCGCCGCCCATACCTAATCGTTGTCCTTGTTTATCAAATGCGACTAGTGGCACGAACAGAATATCTAACTGTGCTACTGGCATCACATCCATAACATTAAGTGCTGGTTCATCGATATGAAAGCGATTTTTTATCAGTTGAGTGTCAGGGCTATAGTGTAAAAACAGTAGTTGATGGCGATTGAAGGGATGCAAAACAGGTAGATAAACTTTTTTGTTTTGTGTCCAAAGTTTTTTAATTAATAGATGAGTATTGATTTCACCATCAAATGAAAGAAATAACGCCAAATGGGAGGCAGATCGGATAAGTTCGTGTTCTAACACCAGGTGAGTTATTTTATCTGCTGCGCTATTTTGTTGCTCGCATGTTAATTGTCGACGATATTGGCGAACTGTTTGCCGGATAATTTTCTGTCGTGCGACTAGATTATTAGACATAAAATTGGGAATTATTAATTTGGCAGCAATAAAATAATACGGTTTTTTATAATTGTATCATTCAACTTTTATTGACTGAAGCATAGTATATTTAAATGGTAACATTGAAAGTATAAAAGTAAGCTCATTGAGGACCTCCAAGATGCCGTTGCAGGCTGTAACCCTTGAACCCGGGGTTCAAGGTGAACGTAGTATCGTTAACTTTAGGCTTCCTAGTGGCTAGGCTTTCCCTAGCTGACCAGGCATGCACACCATAAACAGATAGCCACATTCTAAGTGATTTGAAATATCGGCTCAGGGGACTGACCCGCTGACGAGCATCTCAGAGAATTCTAAACTATATCTTAGTATCTATTGTATGAAAGTAAATACAGAAAGCAACCTATTCTTACTCTATTTTGGTACCAATGTTGTTTTATTCATCGGTTTTATTCTAACGGAGTAATTGTTCGTCCAGTAATGCGCGCTTGTTCTTGCAATGCCTGTTCGATCGTATGTTGCAATACACGGATTTTTTGTTCCATATTATCAGTGTAGTCCTGAGTTTTGATTTTTTCTTGCGCAAGTTCATGACAAATGTTTAAAGCGACGATAAAAATAAGTTGCTCGGTATTTGTGACACCAGTTCGATTTTTTAGATCTTTTAGCCGTTGCTCTAGCTCAGCCGCAGACGATTTTAAGGCATTTTGTTGTTCTTTGGGGCAATTAACCCTTAATGTTCGTCCCAAAATTTGAATATCAACAGGTTGTGTAGACATTATACCTTCCTGATTATGTGGGGAAACGAAATAGACAAGTAATATTTCGCTGCCCATAATTCTATTGATGCTATCAGAATAATTATGAGTAATATATGTGCAATTTGTGCACTTATCTAGTATAGCGACCGTCCTTGATGGTAGCATATTACATATCAATATTATTAACGTAACTGAGCAGACATGCCAATACAGAAATCTTTACCTAATTATCAAACTCTTGAGCTACTATTGCAACAACAGAATGTTGCTTTAACAGCCGCAGAAATGCACGGCTTAATTACGGGCCTAATTTGTGGCGGTAATCACGATTATAACTGGAAAAAGTCAATTTATGAACTAACCAATGATGGATTAGCTTTTTCACAGATATTAACTAATCCACTCCGTGAGCTTTATGACTTTACATTTGCATCTTTAGATAATAATGATTTCATTTTTAATTTGTTGTTACCTGAAAATGATAAGGTGTCTGAGCGAGCTGATGCCTTAGCCGGTTGGGTTAACCATTTTTTATTAGGCTTGGGGGTTACGCAACCTAAGTTGATGGAAAAAAAAGAATTAAAAGAAATTGTTACGGATTTACGTAATATTGGTATGTTGGGTTATGACAAAAATGACGATCAAAATGAGTTAGAACAGGCTTTGGAAGAGATCATTGAGTATGTTAAGGTCGCAGTTCAGCTCTGTTTTATTGCCTTTATGGAGGTAAAAGATCGGCAAATGAAAGCAAAAAACGATAAACCAACATTACATTGATAGGCATAATATTCTAACCTATTTTGTTGTTAATCGCTTGCGGGAGAAGGCATGACTCAACAACCATTTATATCTCGTCGCCATAAGTTATTAAAAAAAATGGCACCTGCCAGCGCGGCTATTTTTTTTGCCGCTCCATCTGCTTTGCGAAATGCAGATTGTGAATATCCCTATCGGCAACACAGTGATTTTCTCTATTTAACTGGTTTTAGTGAACCTGAAGCAGCGTTAGTTATTATTAAATATAATGAAACCTCTAGTGAGAGCATACTATTTAATCGTGTGCGTGATCAAGCGATGGAAACCTGGTTTGGTCGTCGTTTAGGCCAGCAAGCCGCGATTGCAAAACTGGGCGTGGATCGGGCATTACCGTTTGCCGAAATTGATCAACAACTTTATCAATTATTGAATGGTTTAGCCGCTATTTATCATGCGCAAGGTGAATTTGCTTATGCCGATCAGATTGTTGGTGCAGCACTTAATCGGTTAAGGCAAGGTAGTCGGCAAAAATTAAAAGCTCCATCTACTCAAATTGATTGGCGGCCAATGCTGCACGAAATGCGATTATTTAAATCACCTGAAGAACTCACTCTAATGCGTGAAGCTAGCAAAATTTCTGCTGATGCACACCTTAGAGCAATGCAAACCTGCCAGCCTGATATGTATGAATATCAGCTGGCTGCAGAAATTGAACATCAGTTTGCCAGTCAAGGCGCAAAATCGCCTGCTTATACTACCATTGTCGGCAGTGGGCAAAATGCATGTATTTTGCATTACACCGAAAATGATGCCGTGATGAAGGCAGGGGATTTAGTTTTGGTTGATGCCGGTGCAGAATATCAAGGTTATGCCAGTGATATTACGCGTACCTTTCCAGTCAATGGTAAATTCAGCCCACCGCAGCGTGAAATTTATGACATTGTATTGATGGCACTAAATAGCGCTTTAACTTTATATCGACCTGGGGTCACTATTCATCAAGTGATGGCGGCGGTGATAAAGATTAAGATCGAAGGTTTAATTAAGTTGGGTCTTTTGCAAGGCGAACTAGACAAACTGATCGAAAGTAAAGCTCATTTGCCTTTTTTTATGCATGGTTTAAGTCACTGGTTAGGGCTTGATGTCCATGATGTTGGTGACTATGGAAACAATCGCGATCGTCCGTTAGAGCCGGGTATGGTATTGACCGTTGAACCGGGGCTTTATATTGCACCGGATGCTAATGTGCATGAAGCTTATCGAGGAATTGGTATCCGTATTGAAGATGATATTGTGATCACTGAAGAAGGTAATGAAAACCTGACAGCGGCTGCTATTAAAGATCCTGATGAGATAGAAGCACTGATGGCAGCAGCAAAGTAGGCAGGGGATTAGAAACGATGAAAGTAATTATTGTTGGCGGAGGTATGACAGGTGCGTCATTAGCACTTGCTATTTCCGCCTTCAGTCAGGGAAAGGTTCAAGTTTCATTAATTGAAGCAAGGTTACCTAATAGGGCACATCCTGGTTTTGATGCCAGAACAATTGCACTGGCTTATGGCACTTGCCAACAGTTTAATCAAATTGGTGTCTGGCACGGATTAAAAAAGTATGTGACGCCAATTACTAATATTCATGTTTCTGACTATGGCCATGCTGGCGCGGTAAATATGTATGCCAAAGATTATTCCCTTCCTGCACTTGGTTATGTTGTCGAATTGCAGGATGCAGGAAATTACTTATTTGAGCAGCTTAAAAAAGCGCCGGGTGTTGAATTATATTGTCCTGATGAAGTTATTGCTGTTGAGCGCACAATTGAGCATGTATCAGTCAAATTAACGAGTGGTAAAGTATTAACCGGGAAATTATTAATTGCTGCTGATGGCAGCGATTCCATGATAGGTAAAATCAGTCAAATTGAATGGCAGCGCGCGTCATACCAACAATGTGCAATTATTGCTAATATTTTAACTAGCCAAGCACCACAGGGCCAAGCCTTCGAGCGTTTTACCCAACATGGTCCGTTGGCAATGTTACCTATGTCTAAAGGGCGTAGTTCGTTGGTTTGGTGTCACCCATTGGAAAACCAGCAGTCTATTATGCAGTGGAGTGATGACCAATTTATGACAGAATTACAAAAATGGTTTGGCTGGCGGTTAGGTGAAATTAAGGCCGTTAGTGAGCGTTACTGTTTTCCATTGTTACTTTCGCAAGCGAAAAGATTGATTAGCTATCGATTGGTTTTAGTTGGCAATGCAGCACAAACTTTACATCCTATTGCTGGTCAGGGGTTTAATCTTGGTATGCGTGATGTCATGATCCTTGCCAATATAATTAGTAAAGTAGCCAATCATGGTGGTGATATGGGAGCTTACTCGGTTCTTATGCAGTATCAAATGCAGCGTCATGATGATCGTCAAAGCACCATAAAGTTAACCGATAACCTGGTTCATTTATTTTCCAATAATCATCTAATTTGTGCTATCGGCCGTAATGTTGGATTAATGGCAATGGAAACACTACCACTTATGCGTGACATTTTAGCCCACCAAGCAATGGGACGATCGTTTCATCTCTAGCTATTTAAGAAGGAATATTTTCACTATGCAATCGTTTGATGTGGTTATTGTGGGTGGTGGTATGGTTGGCCTCGCTCTGGCTTGTGGATTACGGGGCTGCGGGATGAGGATTGCTGTTATTGAAAATTCTCCTGTGCAACATCAATTTGATCCGCAACAAGCGCCTTCACTCAGAGTGTCTGCTATCAATGCAGCAAGCCAAAAATTACTCGATTATTTAGGTGTTTGGCAAACCATCGTGCAGAAACGAGTTGGTAGTTATCAGCAAATGGAGGTTTGGCAGCAAGATAGTTTTGGTCATATACAATTTGATGCCAAGCAGCATTATTTACCTGGTCTCGGATATATCATTGAAAATTCGATTATTCGTGGATCATTATGGCAACAGGCTCAATCAAGCAAAGATATTACTTTATTAACAGACAATAGGTTGCAAAAAGTTGTTTGGGGCGAGAATGAAGTATTTATGACTTTTGATAATGAGCAAATGTTGACGGCAAGGTTGGTAGTTGGTGCTGATGGTGCTAAATCATGGTTAAGGGAAAAAGCGGATATTCCGCTTAGCTTCTGGGATTATGAACATACGGCATTGGTAGCCACCATTCGAACTGAGATGCCCCATATGCTAACTGCTCGTCAATCTTTTCATAGCGATAGCATTTTAGCTTTTTTACCGCTACAGGATCCTCATCTTTGCTCAATTGTTTGGTCATTACCGGCAATGCAAGCGAATAGACGCTTGAATTTAGAGGTTTCTGCATTTGAAAAAGAGTTAAGTGTAGCTTTAGATATGCGCCTCGGTTTTTGTCAGTTAATTAGTGAACGTCAGATTTTTCCACTTATTGGCCAGTATGCGCGAAATTTTGCCGGTCAACGTATTGCTTTATTAGGTGATGCTGCTCACACGATACATCCTTTAGCAGGTCAAGGAGTAAATTTAGGTTTTATGGATGTTGCAGAGTTGATTGGACAATTACGGCGTTTGAATAGCGCAGGTAAAGATATTGGGCAGTATTTTTACTTACAAAGTTATGAACGTAAACGTAAACATAGTGCTGTACTAATGTTGGCTAGTATGCAAGGGCTCCGGCAATTATTTGATGGCAATAATCTAGTCAAAAAAATGGTTCGTGATGTTGGATTACTGTTGGCTAATACACTACCAGGCATAAAACCAAAATTGTTAAGCTATGCGTTAGGAGCACATGATATGCCTGAATGGTTAGCAAAAGTCACAACAAATTCATCAGAAATAGTGTAACTTATCGGTGCATTACTTTTAATCTATCGTTTTACATGGAATAACACTGCTGGTTTGAAATAGTTGTTTTAATTAATTTAATTTAGCAATTTGGGTTATTATTTTTACTACTGTAGTTCTCCGTTTTTCAGCTTAATGTTTTACTCTACTATAGGTACTTTGATTTAACAATTTAATTTGTCTATACCTATTAATGAGGAAAATAGAACAATGACGATAAAACAGACTTCATTATATCAGCAGCATTTAGCATGTAATGCAACCATGATCGATTTTCATGGCTGGCTGATGCCATTGCATTACGGCTCTCAAATTGATGAACACCATGCTGTTCGGACAGCAGCTGGCGTGTTTGATATTTCTTATTTAACAATTATTGATCTGCATGGTGAACTGTGCCGAGATTTTTTACGTTATTTATTAGCCAATGATGTAGCAAAACTGAAAGAGCCTGGTGAAGCGCTCTATACGGGTATGTTAAATGCATCGGGAGGCGTGATCGATGATTTGGTTGTCTACTATTTTGATGATGATTACTATCGCTTAATTGCTAATTCTGCCACTCGGGAGAAAGATTTAGCTTGGATCAATCAACATATAGAAAATTACCTAATTGATGTGCAGGTACGAGATGATCTGGCATTCATTGCTATACAGGGCCCAGATGCACAACTCAAAGTACAATCTCTGCTTAATGAACAGCAGAAAACTGCGGTTATGGATATGCCACTCTTCTATGGTAAACAAATTGATGACTGGTTTATTACTACTGTAGGTTATACCGGCGAATTAGGTTATGAGATAGCACTGCCGAAAGAGCAGGCTGTCAAACTTTGGCAAAAATTAATTGATTTAGATATTAAGCCGGCGGGATTGGCGGCACGTGATACCCTTCGTCTGGAAGCAGGAATGAATTTTTATGGACAAGAAATGAGTGAACTGGTGTCACCATTAGCGGCTAATATGGAATGGACAATAGCCTGGCAGCCGGAAGAGCGCTATTTTATCGGACGAGATGCGCTAGAGAGACAACGGCAGGTAGGCACAGAAAAACTAGTTGGTTTAGTGATGCGTGATAGAGGAATATTGCAAGCTGATTTGCCGGTTCGTTTTACTGATACAGCAGGTAAATTATGTGAAGGGATCATTACCAGTGGCACATTTTCGCCTACGTTGGGGTTAAGTATAGCTTTAGCACGAGTACCATTGAATATTGGCATGCAGGCGGTTGTACAAATAAAAAAACATGAAATGCCAGTTCAGGTTGTAAAACCCAGCTTTGTGCGTTATGGCAAAACATTAATTAACTAAAGTTATTTTATTGTATTTTTACGTTTGTTTTATTAAAAATTGGCTGATTAAAAATAATAAAATAGCAACCAACGTAATTGACTAAATACTATTTTAATCAGTTATTTTTATTCAATAAAGCCATATATAATTAATGACAATTGTTATTGATTTCAATGTTATTATCCGTGATAAAATGCAAATTAAAATAAACAACAAAATAAAATATGATGTTGGTGATCAGCGTATCGAGTTTTTATAGCAATTATATGGTAATTATTTTATTTATTTAAATTTGAATTTTTTATTAGATTGTTTTTATAAGTTTAAAATAAATATTATTGATATTAAATTTTTCATTATTAAATATGGAGTGTTTATGAATGAAATAAATATGGAAGAGCAATATAAAAAACTAATTGATTGGATTAAATCATTAAGACCAGCACCGACATTATCAAATCAAGTTTATGACAGTGATTCAAAACTTACATTATCCACAGGAGATATCATTGGCGCTTATCAAGATAAAGATTTAGTGGTTGCTCAACAACTTAATGAAATGAATAGAGACGGGAAGTCGACGGATATTACGGCTGAAAAATTAGCAGAATCGCCAGCCAATGGTCTTGCTATTATAAGTACCATAGCGATGGGTGGCATTGGCTATGATCCGCAAAAACCAAGCATGTCAGGCAATGCTGAGGCATATATGGCTTATGCGGAGGAAATGAAAAAAAATGTGCTAATGATGGTGGAGGAAGATAAGTTAATTGATCTTAGTTATCGAGAAGAGAACTATAATGATCTCATTGATAAGATTGTAAATATATATGATAGTATTACTGGTATTGATAAGAATAAAATTAAAAATTCTGTTACTCAGTTAGCTAAAGCTGCATTATCTTATTCTGAACAAAAAAATACCAATATATTATTTTCCCAAGGTGTTATCGCATCAGCAAGTAAAGATGATGTGAAATTTTATATAAACTCTTCGCATATCTTATTTGAAAGACAAACTGGTAATACTAAAAGTCAGCCTACCGATAAATATGTTTCCCGCATACAAATAAAAAATATTTTGCTAAAAATGCATACTTTTATTTATGATAAGAAAATTGCTGAAATTCTACTTGATACGACCAGAAGTGATTTGGAAGAATGGATAAAAAAAATGAAAACTAAAGCAAAAAATAAAAAAGAAAGTATGAACTATTGTTTTAATGAGAAATAATAACTATTACCTATTATTATTTTATTTATTGCTTAAGAATAAAAGTTAATTATTATTGATTGTCTACATTAAAATATAAAAGGATATTTTATGGGAATATTTAAAGATAAAAATTTATATTCAATTTTGAATGGATCATATAATTCTATTGTTAATAAATATATAGTTAAAGATGAAAATTTAAAATCAGATTGAGTTACTAGTGGAGCAACAGTCATTGGTAATAATGTTGAAAATTTATTAGAACAAGAGTCTTTATTAAAAGAGATGCATAGTAATAATGAAATAGAAAAATTATTACCAATGCTTATTGACTATCCGCAGCATTTTGTAACATCTTTCCTATCTTTTATTAAAGAAATTTGTGATTGGAGTCCCCTTGATCCAAAGAAAGAGAATAATGATGAAAATTATCGTAAATATCTTTCAATACTTTTATCTAGCCCCCTGTTTCTTGTCGAAACTTCGTCTACCCATAAAATTTATTATGATAATAATAATTATAAAGATTTATTAGCAAAAACATTACAGCAATATCAAAATGTATCAGAGCAAGAAAAAAATATATCAATTTATCATTGAAGACACTGATTAGACATTCTGTTGCTAATATTACTGATAAAAATAGCGGTATACTATTTACTCATACCGTATTAAATTCAGAATCTGATGTTGTTAGATTATATTTATATTCAGCCGAAATAAAAATATCTTATGATGAAGAGAACAAAAAATATAAGCCTACTGAGGAATCAGCAGAGAAAATTGAGATATCAAGAATAGAGCTTAAATTTTTAAATTCATCAGTATCTGCTGACGATATGAAACTTATTATTGGTCTTAGATTTATTGTTCTTTCCGATTGGGTAGCACAGAATAATATGTTGCCGCAAAAAATGAATCGTAAATTATGTATTGATTAAGCATAGTGATTAAAAAAGAGTAATTAATCAAGTTATGATTAGAAAATAATCATTAATAAATACTGTAAGTTAATTAATAGAAATAACATTGGATTTCAGTTTAAGAATATCTATGAAAGTGATTTATTATTTTTTATTGTTATAAAATATATTATTAGAATGATATTCATTGTTATGTTTTTTATTGTAATACTACTTTTATGTATAAGAGCTATACTGTTATTTAACCAAGGAAAGGATAAAAAATGGAAAATACAACTACTTCTAAAATTAATAATGACAAAACATTAGAAACATCGCTAGATGAATTGTATCAATCATATTCACAAATTGACGCATCAATAGTAGATTGTGGTTTTGGTGGTCAACTTGATAAATTTTCATTAAAGGAGATAAATGATTCAGAACTACAAATGGCAGATAGTATAGTTAAAATAGCTAATATTCTGACTGATGCTATAGTTACTTTTCCTGTTGCAATAGGAACTGTGGTAACAATAATAGATAATATTAATCAGCTAGATCCTATTAGTTCCCTGGCAGCTGCTATTGCTCAACATTAATGATCAATTAACAGTAATAACCGATATTTTTATTGATAAAAGATTTGCTCAAGTTGAGCAAATTGAAATTAATGTGGCTACCAATGATACGGGTGAGAGGCGCTATACCTTCTATAATAGAGGTAGGGTTATAATGACATGTTTGACATTAAATCAAAGCCGGGTTGAAGTAGTAGTGCCGATTTAGCTCGACATAACAGTATTGCATCTGATTGAAACATGGCCAATCAGCGTGTTATTGACAGCCAGACTGATGGATTACACCCTAACGCTAAACCTACTGACTGGGATCCAACAGTATTTTTTACCAATAAAATGAATAAGGTTACATTAATTAGGTATTAATTTTATAACAGGGATATTTTCAGGATCCCTGTTTTGCTATATGAAAACTGCTTATCTGAATACCTTTTTATTAGCAATCGACGGATATGTTATTCCTCTTCCGACAATGAGTAAGGCAAAGGCTGAATAGTGAGCTGACTATTGGTTTCGCCAACCAGCCGAAAAATACTCTCTTTAGGCATATCATTATTCATGACAACTTGCACACTAATAAAACCTTTTGTCATGGTAACAGCAGCTAATACTGTTCCAGTGCGCCGCCAGTTATCACCTATTTTCCACTCGATAGCATCTCCAGTTTTTGGCAGCGTATTTGCTGTCCCGGTTAACCAAAACATGGCACGCTTATTGGCGCCGCGATATTTTGCTCGAGCGACCGTTTCCTGCCCGCTATAGCAGCCTTTCTGAAAACTAATACTTGCGGGTAATGCTTGTAGATTAACGGCTTGAGGAATAAATTGTTCACTATTCTCAACATCAATATTAGCAATTCCAGCGGCAATATCGAACGCTAACCATTGCTGACTATCACCATGTTGGGGGAAATGTTTTGTTAGTTCAGCAGCAGTTGCGCTATCAGTAACAATTAAAAAACGTTCAAACGGTAAACTAAAGTGCAGTAAAGTCGTCTGCCCTAGATGAATAACGGGCTTTTCCTTATCGGGTAATAGAGAAAAATGGCTGCTCAATGCGTCACGAACTTCTTGGCCGGCAGCACCTAACAGCACAGTATTGTGCTGCTGGCTGAGTGCTATTTGCGAGAAAACCGCGTATTTTTTCAGTTCAGCAAGTTGTTTTGCTGCCACGCTAGTGCGTAAAATATAGCCAAAGCCTTGGTTATAATGAAATAAACGTAGTGTGCTCCACATTTTTCCTTTGGCATCACAGTGGGCGGTGAATATATGTTGTTGTGCAGTTAATGTAGCAATATCCGCGGTTAATTGACCCTGTAGATATTTTTCAGCATCAACCCCTGTTGCTGTGATGAAACTCCAATCATTAAGTGACATTAACGTTAAGGGTAATTGATGGTCTATTTCACAAGTTGCTGGTGTAAATCTATTTAGGCTTGTCATGTGTTCATCCGCTAGTAACCTGGATAAGAGTAGTCATAATGGTAAAATAGCTAACAGACAAAGCAAGTAATATTATCAAAATTAACTAACAAAATTAATGTCGAATAATTTATCTATATAAAGTTTTTAGTTAGTGGTTAGTTGTGGTTTTTACAAAAATGTTACTTAAATCATTTCGATATTGATGAGAATTTGCTACGCTAAATTCTGATATGGAATCAAAAATTATTCACAAAAGTTTTTAAGGTTATTTTATCGTATGGATATCAATAATAAACCCAGGATCCACTGGGCTTGTCGCAGAGGAATGCGTGAGTTGGACATCGCCATTATGCCTTTTTTTGAGTATGAATATGATTCACTCACAGAGGATGAGAAATGTCTGTTTGTTCGTTTACTAGAGTGTGCAGATCCTGATTTGTTCAACTGGTTGATGAATCATGGACGTCCTGATGATGATGGTCTTTATCATATGATTCAATTGATACAGAGTAGAAATAAACAACGTGGTTCTTTGGAAATTTAATATCAATGTTTCGTGGCTGACACAGCTTTTTTCAACGGGTGTTCATGTGGGAATTGGCTTGTTAGTTTTCTTTTCATCTTGGCCGCCAAATAATCTGGTCACTTGGTTGATAGCAACCTTATTAATTGTGGCAAGTTGGGTAAGGAGTCAAAAAAATATAAGTCGTTGTAAAGGTAGTTTAGCTTTACTTAATGGTAATAAGATACAGTGGAAGAAAAGTGAATGGCTGATTGTTAAAAAACCTTGGTTTTGCTTATTTGGTATAAAACTTACTCTTCGTTCATTGCAATGTAATAAGCGGATTCGGTTATGGATTGCTTCAGATAGTATGCCAGAAGAGGAGTGGCGCAATTTAAATCAATTGTTGTTGCAGTACCCTGATATTTGATATGAAATAGAAGCCTTATAATAAGGCTTCTATTTCATTTAATATTTGCATACACCACTGTTCTATCCGTTCATCCGTTTGTTCGAATTGGTTGGTTTCATCGAGCGCTAGTCCGACAAATTGGCTACCATCAGTGGTTAATGGTTTAAGGCTACTAAAGGTATATCCTGCTGTAGGCCAAAAGCCGACAAATTTTACATGCATCCGTAATAGCTGCTCATAAAGCATACCTAGTGCGTCAAGAAACCAGTCGCTATAATCGATTTGATCGCCTAAACCATATAGGGATACAATTTTGCCGGCTAAATTTAACGAACAGAGTTCATCCCAAATTGCTTGCCAGTCTTCTTGTAGTTCGCCGAAATCCCAAGTAGGAATACCTAAAATCAGAATTTGGTAATTTTCCATTAATTGCGGCGAAATATCTTTAAGATTATATAAATCAACTAATTCTTCACCTAGATTATACTGGATTTTTTCTGCAACCATTTCGGTGTAGCAGGTACTGGAACCATAAAAAAGACCAATTTTCATTTTGCAACTTGTTGTCATTTTGCGAGTAATAATAGAGTATTATAGCAGAAAAACATTAAAAAAATATTATAATTCAGTTAATTAAGGTTAATTTATAGGTTGAACTATAAGTCATATTATTTCATTAACGTTAATTAATATGGCTGTTTTTTTGATATGCCTCATATTATCATCAATAAAGATAGAAAATAATTATTTTTAACCTATCCTCTAATTAGTCCTTGCAATTTCTACGCCTTATTTGTTCATTCTATTCTTGTTAGATAGAGACTTTCCCTGGTGTTGTGTTTGATATGTTTGCCAGTTAAAACTGGCTTTTTTTTATGCTATTTTCTATTTTTTATAATATTTAATCTTATTTCTTTCAGATAATGGGATAAAAAACCAGATCTTAATCAGTCTAAAAGATAAATGTCGCGATCTGGTTTTAAGTTAATTTGCTAAAAAATTACCACATGGCAAGATATTATATTATTAGTGATCATATTTAGCGCTTATTTATTGTAAACGCCTTTGTAGTGTACTAATTGCTCGGCGTACATTAGGTAATGGACCAATATTTATCCATTTATTACTAGTTTGATGGTATCCTTGCGGTGTGCCTGTTTCGATTAACAGTGAACGCATGTCTTTTGGTTTAATAACCTCACCAATATATTGTTTATACCATGATTGGATCGCCACAACAGCGGAAGCAACAATCGGCGTAGCAGATGATGTACCCGAAAAAGTATGGGTATAATTATTATGCTCACCGGTATTGTATAAATCGTTATAACCGGTTGTGACAACATTTAGCCCCCATCCTTGCACATGTATCATGCTGCCATAAGTGGTGAAATCAGTGGGGATCAAGTATTTTTTATCGCCCGCACCAACACGAATTGCACCGTTATCACCATCGTCATTACGATTTCTATATTCATTGTATAATTTATGATCTAAATCTTCAGCGCCATTGCCAGCCGCCATAATGACAATAATGCCGGCATCAGTGGCTTCTTTTGTGATATCCCAAACCGCTTTTTGGTAATCGGCTGGGACATATTTATTACGTGGCCCCATGGATTGTAATTCATAAATAAATACGTCTCCCGCCCTTAAGTATTTTAATGCTTTAGCAATTCCATTAACTCGTCCTGCTGGCGCTTCTGAAACACCATAAAAAGTATCTGCTCCATGCACTAATCCTTTTATACCCAATCCCATATCTTTGGCATACATTATTCCAGCAACTGCGGTGCCATGTTCATTTTTAAGTGGATACTCAGGTGATAGATTTATAAAACTTTTTCTTTGTAAATTAACATGCTCAAAATCAAATCCACCTTCTATATCGGCGCAGCGGATCCCTTGACCAACTATACCAAGTGACCAGGCATACTCGATATCAATACCAATATGATTTGAGGTTGTCCCACCTTGATAGCCTTGGAGAGGGTTAAAATTAGGGGTATTATAAATTTGCTCTGTCTTATTATCTAATAATTGCCTGAATGGCGGGGGCGTATCGGTATGTTCAATATAGGCATATTCAACAAAATCATAACTATTTATTTTATCCGCTAAACGTTGTAGTTCATCTAATGGCAAATTGTCAGCTTCTTCAACGTAGCAAATACCAGTAAGGTTTTGGCAATTAATCAGCTGGTTTTTCATTGTTAGTAAATCATCATCAACAATAGAATAGTAATTAAAATTATTTAGAAACCCATCCTTTAATATTGTAGGTTTTAAAATTAATTTATTATTATCTTTTCTTTCATGGATAACAGATTTATTAAATTTTATAATAAATTTATGTTTTTGCATTGTTTAGCTCCATATTGTTAAAGATGATTATCATAATTATTTTGCTTATTTAGCGAAGAAAAAATTAGCATAATAAATTTCATTTAAGATAATTAAATTTGATGAATATTTTTTTATTTAATTTAGTCATAAAAATTAATTGATTTTCATTCTATTAATAGTTTAATGAAATCAGTTTTTTTATAACTGATAGGCAGGGATAATTAGTTTTTAATTTAACATTTATATATGCTTAAAGTCTATAAGATAGTTTTTATTATTATAAGAATAAAATTTTAGCTTATTACTAACGACATAATTTTTTATCTTTATCTGAATAATAAAATTTATGAAGAACAAACCTATTATTTGAATTGATAGTAATATCTAATCACTAAAAATGTTATTGAGTTCACCACTAGTAACAGATTTTTATTGTTATAATAGGTTTGAAATTTTTTCAAATGACGCATAATAACTATTGAATTAGTATAATTCGATCGTTATTAAAGCTAATGTATTATTTCCTGCTGTGCTAGGATCATCATCTTTAATAACTATCTCTCGGGATTGTGAGATAGTACCATAGGGTTCATAAATAAAAGTTTCTCCATTAAGTGTTTGACGTTGTCCGCCATTAAATACTTTATGTAAAATAATCGTGTAGTGATTAAAATTAGCAGGAATATCTGTTACGGTAACAATATATCCTTTACTCGATTGCTGATAGTTGGCATCGTCGTATTTTAATTGGTCATTTTGGTTGGGCGAATTTGCGCCATTTGGTACTGGTTTATTATTATATAACACTTTATTTCTATTACGTGGTGGAACATTATTGCTGCCATACCAACGCTCATTATCGATTAAAGTAGCAGGGATCGCGGTATCAATATAATATTGTGATTGCAGTTTGACTCCTGTGGGTAGCTTTGTTTGACCGCTTTCGCCGACATTAGTGGGATCGGCTGTATAATTGGCCACAAGAATGTTTATTTGATTGTTGGCATTAATTGCGCCGGTTGTTGTTATGCCAGTTTTGGAGGTGTCTGTTAATTTGATAATTGATGAATCACGCTGAGAAGCAAATTGATTATATAGCCAAAATGCCTGGGCAGCATAGGTAGCATAAGCACTATTATCAAACAGACCAAACTCTGCTCCATCAGCTCGATATAGATAGGCTTTATCTACGCCAGCCTGTTCTGCGTGGATCAAAAAAGAGAGCAAATAGGCAGCAGCAACATGACTTTGCAGCTTAGTATTATTAATTTTACTGGCGTTAGCCGTTAAGGCCCATTCAGTTATATAGCATTTAACTTGCTGGAAGCCATATTTATTTAATGTACTGCGAACATACTCTTGGATTTCATAAATATTTTTTGGATTGGCAGTATCGATTGCGTAATAGTGATATGAGTAAAAATCAAAAGGAACATGATTATTTTTTATATAGGTAATAAAGTTATCGACAAAATTTTCATTCTTAAAAACAAATGCTGTTCCGCAACTACCAATTTTTACCCAGGGGGCAGTTGCTCTAATTGTATTGGCAACGGCACAATAAAAATCATAAAATTCGATAACTGCGCGCTGATTATTTTCGGGTGTTGCCCAGAAAAAACCAAGATCGGGTTCATTCCAAATTTCGTATTCAGAAATTGGATAAGCCAGACCTATCAAATGATAGTTAATACTATATCTTTCTACTAATTTTTTTACTAATTGACAATATTTTTCAATATTGGTGGGTTTTTGTTTACCACCATTAAGCATTCTTCCTATTCTAAATAATATATTCGGCTTTTGTTCGCCTTGATAATATTTATTAGATAAAGATTTTTTAAGATAGGTATCGGTTGGTTGCCAATTGAATAGAGGCTCTTCTTCAGCAGAAAAATATTGTGGGGCATTTAAGCAAATAGTTCTTCGATTAAAAAAATCATCCGCGTAATTATTTATTTGTTTTTTAACATTGTCTGGCGCATTATTTGTTATCTGATCAAGGTAATTAATATCTGTTGTATCAAAGCAACTATCGATATCACAAACACCGTACCAATCATGAGTACGAAGATCAACGATCCCCATTTCAGCAAATTGTTGTTCTAAATCGGGTAAGCCTGGTGCTAATGAAATAGGTGTACCATTAGCTTGGTTTAGAAAGATGGACTTACCAATTGCTCTTTTTTCTACGCCATGTGAGTTTTCAGTTGTTGGAGTGGCAGAATAGACAATATTTACTGGCATATTTATTATCCTTTTTAATTATAAATTTGATTGTTATTAAAAAATTTATATTCGTAATGCAATAAACAACTTAATAATTTGTCATGTTAACCATCTATTTATATTGATTAGATTATTTTTTGTTTTATTTTGTATAGCGTTTTTTTGGGATGATATATTATTGAAATATCAACTTATTAAAATATCAATTGGTTATAACGGAATTAATTAAATAATAGAGTGGTTGATTTGTTTTTTTAATTTATTTTTATATTTTAAAATGGAATGTTTATAATAATATCATCATGATTTTTATTTTTTACAAATTTAAATATCGATAATAAGTAATCACTTATAAAAAACTAATGAGAGTCAATAGTTTTTTATTCCTAATTGACAATATTTAATACTATAATTAATCAGTTGATATTGATTTAAATTATTAATTTAATTAGTTATATGCAATTATCATTCTAATTTAATTAATAAAGAAACAATATTCATAAATGTGAAGATGACATTGTGGCAGAAAGCATTTTTTGAGGCATAATATGGTGCAATTAATTTACTAGGAGTGCTGTTGTGTCAACTGAAAAAAATAGAGACAGTCATCCGTTGATAGAACAATTTCTCGATACTATTTGGCTTGAGCACAATTTAGCCGCTAATACGCTTTCTTCTTACCGTACTGATTTACAAGCATTAGTTAATTGGTTATCGCGCCATGGTCATGATCTGCTTACGGTGGAGATCATCGATTTACAATCTTTTCTGGCAGAACGGGTAGAGGGCGGTTATAAAGCCACCAGTTCTGCTCGTTTACTGAGTGCCATGCGACGCTTATTTCAGTATTTCTATCGTGAGAAACTGCGCACCGATGATCCGACGGCACAATTGTCGGCACCTAAATTGCCGAAACGGCTTCCTAAAGATCTTAATGAGAAACAAGTTGAAGATTTACTGCATGCACCTATCACTAATGATTCGATTGAATTAAGAGATAAAACGATGCTTGAAGTGCTTTATGCATGTGGGCTACGTGTTTCTGAACTGGTTGGGCTAACATTAACAGATATTAGTTTACGTCAGGGTGTTATTCGGGTAGTGGGAAAAGGTAATAAAGAACGATTGGTACCCTTGGGTGAAGAGGCTATTTATTGGTTGGAAACTTATTTAACCGAAAGTCGTCCAATCTTACTTAATGGATTGACTAATGATGTATTATTTCCGAGTAAAAGAGGTACGCAAATGACACGTCAGACTTTTTGGCATCGGATTAAACATTATGCAGCAATTGCTGGAATTGATAGTGAAAAACTTTCTCCTCACGTATTAAGACATGCTTTTGCCACCCATTTGCTGAATCATGGGGCAGATCTCCGTGTAGTACAAATGTTACTTGGACATAGTGATCTTTCTACCACCCAGATCTATACCCATGTTGCCACAGAGCGTTTAAGGCAATTGCATCAACAACATCATCCTCGAGGTTGATTGAGGATCAAGGAAATTCTAAATGAAAAAAAATATCGTATGGTTAATTGGTCTTCTGGCCGCAATGTCACATTCTGCATTGGCTGATGATGTGGCAATTAAAAGAACATTGAATAAAATGGGTATAGAAACTGAGAATATCCATCCGTCACCTATTGTAGGTTTAAGTACAGTAATTACTAGCCAAGGTCTGGTTTATGTGACTGAAGACGGTAAGTATTTATTAGAAGGACCGATTTATGATTTAAGTGGTCAAATGCCGGTTAATGTTACAAATCAGATCTTGGCAAAGAAAATAGAAGCAATGAGCGACCAGATGATCATATTTAAAGCACCAGAGGAAAAATATGTTGTCACCGTGTTTACCGATGTTACCTGTGGTTATTGCAAGAAATTTCATCAAGATATAGCAGAATATAATAAAAAGGGTATCACCATACGTTATTTGGCATTCCCTCGTAATGGCCTTCACCACGAATCAGCTAAAACAATGACATCTATCTGGTGTAGTGCTGATCGACAAAAAGCATTAACAGACGCTTTTAAAGGCGAAACGATTTCTCCGATTGAAAAATGCAAAACAGTCGATATTGCCGCTCAATTTAATATCGGTCATATGCTTGGTATCAATGGGACACCCGCTATGGTGTTAGACGATGGCACAGTAATACCTGGTTATATGACGGCAGATGATTTAGTTAAAGGATTAGAAAAACTTAAGAAAAAATCATAATGAGTTAACAATAAATATGAAAATACAGCTTCGTCGCCGACCGAAAGCAGATGATAGCCACCTTCCTGCTCATTTGTCTCCGGTATTACGCCGTTTGTACGCTATGAGAGGTGTGTTATCAGAAAATGAGTTAGAAACAGGTGCAAAAGGATTGCTTAATTACCAATCACTTAATGGTATTGAAACAGCGGTTCAGTTATTAATCACTGCTCTGAATGAACATTGGCGAATTATAGTGGTCGGTGATTTCGACGCCGATGGTGCAACCAGTACGGCATTGACACTGCGAGCGCTGGGCGCGATGGGATATCGTCATTTTGATTATTTGGTTCCTAACCGATTTGAAGATGGCTATGGGCTTAGCCCGCAGGTTGTTGATCAAGTAATTAAAAGAAAAGCGCAACTTATTATTACCGTTGATAATGGTATATCTTCCTATGAAGGCGTTGCAGTTGCTCAACGACACGGTATAAAAGTGATTATTACCGACCACCATTTACCAGGAGAAACCCTGCCTTGTGCAGAAGCAATCATTAATCCTAATTTAGCTGATTGTCATTTTCCATCAAAAGCATTAGCGGGGGTTGGTGTCAGTTTTTATTTGATGTCAGCATTACGTGCTGCATTGCGCCAGACTGATTGGTTTGAGCAACAAGCACGTAAGATGCCTAATCTGGCTGAATTATTAGATTTGGTTGCATTAGGTACGGTGGCTGATGTTGTTCCCTTGGATAGTAATAATCGTATTTTAGTCTATCAAGGTTTAAACCGTATTCGGGCGGGACGAAGCTGTGTCGGGATCAAAGCCTTGATTGAAGTTTCCAAACGTGATGTTAGTCGTCTGGTTGCTAATGATTTAGGTTTCTCAGTTGGGCCACGGCTTAATGCAGCGGGAAGATTAGATGATATGTCAATCGGTGTAGAACTGTTATTGACTGATGATATCGTTCACGCTAGAAAATTGGCTAATGAATTAGATAGTTTAAATCGTACCCGCCGCGAAATTGAACAGGATATGCAGCAAGAGGCTTGGCAGATTTTTGAGCAAATAGAAGAAAAACGTCATCAAATACCCAATGGTCTTGCGCTTTATCATCCTGAATGGCATCAGGGAGTAGTAGGAATATTGGCTTCTCGGATCAAAGAACGATTTCATCGTCCGGTTATTGCTTTCGCGCCGGCTGGTGAAGGGATTTTAAAGGGGTCAGGGCGTTCCATCTATGGTTTGCATTTACGGGATGCTCTTGAACGCTTAGATACGCTTAATCCGGGATTAATTTTAAAGTTTGGAGGCCATGCTATGGCGGCAGGATTAACGCTGGAGGAGCAGAAGTTTACTCAGTTTCAAGAGAACTTTGCTAATCTGATGGCAGAACTACTGGATAACGATATGCTTGAAGGGGTTATTTGGAGTGATGGTGAACTAAATAATGAAGAGTTGTCATTGGATATTGCTGAACTAATTAGAAATGGCGGGCCATGGGGCCAGGCTTTTCCTGAGCCAATTTTTGATGGCAAATTTCGCCTATTGCAACAACGTCTTGTCGGTGATTGTCATCTAAAAGTGATGTTAGAACCACTGGCTGGTGGTCCGATGATAGATGGCATCGCCTTTAATATTGATACCGCTTATTGGCCTGACAATAGTATTAAAATGGTCGAATTGGCTTATAAACTAGATGTGAATGAGTATCGTGGTAATCGTAACATCCAGTTACTCATTCAGCATTTATGGCCTTGCGAATAGTATTTAGCCTATTTTGACCATCAACAGTGGTAGGTATAGTTATGATTTCCCTTATTATAATCACTATTTTTCTGCCACTAATTGCAACTAGTTAGATTTAAAGCATTATTCTTATAGTGGCATTTACTGACTAAAAGCGGCTATTTGGTTGGTAAAATGAGTTATCATGAAGCATATTGACTGAAAAACTATAATCCAGCAATCAGATCCGCTACAATAGGCGGTTTATATTTTTATGACTTTTAATGAAAATAACATAAATAAGATATAAGGGTATGTTTGAAATTAATCCAATAAAAAATCAAATTCAGGATCTGTCTGAGCGGACGAAGATCTTGAGGGGGTATCTTTGACTATGATGCCAAGAAAGAACGTTTGGAAGAAGTAAATGCAGAACTTGAGCAGCCTGATGTGTGGAACGAACCAGAGCGAGCCCAAGCATTGGGTAAGGAGCGTTCTTCTCTTGAAGCAATAGTAGAAACTATTGATGCCTTGATACAAGGTTTAGACGATGTATCTGGTTTGCTCGATTTGGCAATTAAAGCTGATGATGAAGAAACTTTTCATGAGGCGGTCGCGGAGTTAACGCAGCTGGAAGGAAAACTGGGACAATTAGAGTTTCGTCGTATGTTTTCAGGGCAGTATGACAGTGCTAATTGTTATCTTGATTTACAGGCAGGCTCAGGGGGAACTGAGGCGCAAGATTGGGCTAGCATGTTGATGCGCATGTATCTTCGTTGGGCAGAGTCAAAAGGTTTTAAAACAGAAATTATTGAAGCGTCAGATGGTGATGTTGCAGGCTTAAAATCTGCCACGATAAAGATTATTGGTGAGTATGCTTTTGGTTGGTTACGGACTGAAACCGGTGTTCATCGATTAGTGCGTAAAAGTCCTTTTGATTCTGGTGGTCGCCGCCATACCTCATTTAGCTCAGCGTTTATTTATCCTGAAGTAGATGATGATATAGATATTGAAATCAATCCGGCGGATTTACGCATTGATGTTTATCGGGCGTCAGGGGCTGGAGGCCAACATGTTAATAAAACAGAGTCAGCGGTACGGATAACCCATATTCCAACTGGCATTGTTACCCAATGTCAGAATGACCGTTCTCAACATAAGAATAAAGATCAGGCATTGAAGCAACTAAAAGCAAAATTATATGAACTAGAGATGCAAAAGAAAAATGCCGATAAACAAGCATTAGAAGAAAATAAATCTGATATTGGCTGGGGTAGCCAAATTCGTTCTTATGTGCTGGATGATTCTCGAATTAAAGATCTACGAACCGGTGTTGAAAATCGCAATACCCAAGCTGTGCTGGATGGTGATCTGGACAAATTCATTGAAGCAAGCTTAAAAGCTGGCCTATGAGGAAAAAAGATGTCTCAACAACAACAGGGTACTGAGCGGTCCCTTGATTTAAATAATGAATTAAAAACTCGGCGTGAAAAACTGGCCGGATTGCGTGGTAATGGCATTGCTTTTCCTAATGATTTTCGCCGTGAGTATTTATCTGGCGATTTGCATGGTAAATATGATGAGAACCATGCGGAAGAACTTACTGCACTGAATATTGACGTCTCTGTTGCCGGCCGAATGATCACACGCCGTATCATGGGTAAAGCCTCTTTTGCGACTTTACAAGATATGGGCGGTCGGATTCAGATTTATGTTTCTCGCGATGACTTACCAGAAGGTATTTATAACGAACAGTTTAAGAAATGGGATCTGGGCGATATTCTTGGTGTTAAGGGTAAATTATTTAAGACCCAAACAGGTGAGTTAACCATCCATGCGCATGAAGTCTATTTATTAACCAAAGCATTACGACCTCTGCCAGATAAATTCCATGGGCTGGCAGATCAGGAAACGCGTTATCGCCAACGTTACCTCGATCTTATTGCTAATGAACAATCACGCCAGACTTTTATTACGCGTTCACGTGTGTTGTCGGCTTTACGTAACTTCATGGTTAGTAAAGATTTCATGGAAGTCGAAACACCCATGATGCAGGTTATACCGGGTGGTGCAGCGGCACGTCCATTTATTACTCATCATAATGCGTTAGATATTGATATGTATCTGCGTATTGCGCCAGAACTTTATTTGAAACGTTTAGTTGTTGGCGGATTCGAGCGAGTTTTTGAAATTAATCGTAATTTTCGTAATGAAGGCATTTCGCCGCGGCATAATCCAGAGTTTACCATGATGGAACTGTATATGGCTTATGCTGATTATAAAGATCTTATTGTGTTAACCGAAGAGTTATTTAAAACGGTAACGCAAGAAGTATTAGGCACAACCCAGGTAACATATGGTGAGCATTCATTTGATTTCGGGCAGTCTTTTAGCAAAATGACGATGAAAGAAGCGATAGTCAAATATCGGGCCGAAACTGATCCGGCTGATTTGGATGATCTGGCTAAAGCGACAATCATCGCAAAATCACTCAATATAGAGGTAGAAAAAGGCTGGGGATTAGGCCGTCTGCAGTGTGAGATTTTTGAGGCAGTGGCGGAAAGCCATTTGATCCAACCGACATTTATTACTGAATATCCGGCAGAAGTTTCTCCGTTGGCTCGTCGTAATGATAATAATCCATTTATTACCGATCGATTTGAATTCTTTATTGGTGGTCGTGAAATTGGTAATGGTTTTTCTGAGCTAAATGATGCAGAAGATCAAGCTGAACGCTTTGCTGAGCAGGTTCGTCAGAAAGATGAGGGTGATGATGAAGCCATGTTTTATGATGAGGATTATATCACTGCACTGGAGCATGGATTGCCACCAACGGCTGGCTTAGGTATTGGTATTGATCGGATGATCATGCTATTAACCAATAGTCATACAATTCGTGATGTCATTCTGTTTCCAGCATTACGGCCTGGTAAATAGTTTAGCAAATTGGATAAATAGTGCCTGGCTGAAGCCAGGCACTGCTATTTTTTGTTCGATCTATTATTTGTCGCCAATATAGTATTTAACGCTTGCCTGCTTATTGAAATAGCTTGCCTCATTAGGGTTGTTTGTCGTCAGTATAATATTTAACGCCGATGCGGATGATCTCCCGTCCTTGTGTGCGCCGATGTTTATTGGTATCACGCAGAGAATAGATACAACCGCAGTATTCTTGTTGGTAAAATTGTTCGCGCTTACTAATTTCCACCATTCTTGCGGAACCACCTTGTTTACGCCAGTTATAGTCCCAATAAGTTAGGCCATCGTAATGGCTGGCGGCACGCTTACCGCAATCATTGATCTGTTGCATATTCTTCCAGCGAGAAATACCTAATGAACTGGAGATAATGCTAAAATCATGCTCGGCAGCATAAAGAGCGGTACGCTCAAATCGCATATCAAAACACATAGTACAACGAATTCCACGCTCAGGTTCTTGCTCCATCCCCTTGGCACGTGCAAACCAGTTATCACTATCATAATCAGCATCAACAAACGGCACATTATGCTGCTCGGCAAAACGAATATTTTCGTTTTTGCGGATCTCATATTCTCGTTGTGGGTGAATATTTGGATTATAGAAAAAAATAGTATAATCAATACCTGAAGCACTTAGTGCTTCCATTACTTCACCTGAGCAAGGAGCGCAACAAGAATGCAGTAATAATTTATTTGCGCCATTAGGCAGCGTTAGTTTAGGACGGGTAAATTTATCCATGGTTGCAAATTTTTATAGTAATCGATAATAGGGCTAATAATAACAGCAAGCGAGAGATATATAATAGTCTTTTTATTTTTTGGGTCAAATTTGTTTGCGATGGACGCCGAGAAGGTTTATTGCCGCTTATAATCGATAAAAACACCCACTATATTTTACTTAAAGTAATTTTACATCGATTTAGATTGATATAAAAATTTATTTTATTAGATATTAATATAATATTGGATAATTTTTCATTGTGGTATTAACTAATATAAATAGTTAGTTAAAGTAAAACTTTTTTATATCAAATATTGCAATAAGATAATATTTCAACCAATAAAAGATATAGCAGAAAATATGATAAATAAAATTTAGCAACTGTTATTTAGTATAAAAACTCCTACTAAACAACAGTGTTAGCTAGTCGTAAATAAATAGAGAAATTTTATGAAGAAATTGAATGTTATAAATTAAATTTTAAACTGGAGAAAATATTGAAGCATTTGTTAAATATTTCAATAATAGAATTTTTGGTTAAGAAATTCACCTTTTATCTGTTTTTATATCACTAAATGATGCTTTAATTGCTTACTGTTAGTCATATAAACCAACAACTGCCAACCAGTTCACACTTTCTTGATATGGTTTTTGCTGTAATAAGCCATGTTACATGCTTTAGGACTTGATTTTTGCAAAATAAAATAATTAAGCAGTCAATAGGAGTTTATTGCATGAGAGCATTGAGTGTTATTATATTGAGTATATTTATGTCATTATGTTTAGTAAAATCCTTACAGGCAAAAGAGTATCAACTGACGGGTAAAAATATAAACATTCTATTATCCGATAATAAGAAAGGTATATTACTTTGGTTTAAAAATAACAGAAATAATGATGCAATTAAAACTGATAATTTATTTGAAATTAATTTTAATTCAGGAAAAAAATTAGCGGAAAAAGATTTTAACCTGCAAGATATTAAGCAGGATAAAAATACCATCACAATAAATTATATTAGAGACACTATCAAAGTCACCACGATATTGTCTTTATGTGACCGGGCTAATTTTGGCCGTTATGAAATCCAAATCAGCGCTGAAAATAATCCCCTAAACATGAGTATGGTGTCATTAATGCCTTTTAAGACGCAGGCGCCTTTTGTTTATGGTTCGGTTGTCAGTTCTCCAATTATTAGTGATTCATTTTTTGTCATTCCAGAAAATCCGTTAACCAATACGATAGCTTATGAAGGCGGAGTAACACAAAAAATAGCCCAGGCCATTCCTTTACAGCCAGGCCATACACTTAGTTACAAAACTTATATTGGCATTTATGCAGCTGGCCAATTACGGCGTAATGTCAATCAGTTTTTAAATTTTGTTCGTGCTCGTCCTTATCATCCTTATTTACACTATAATTCTTGGCTTGATATTGGTTTTTTTAATCCCTATACCGAAAAGCAAGCATTATTACGTATTAAACAGTATGGCGAACAGTTGGTCAAAAAACGTGGTGTCAAATTAAATGGCTATTTATTTGATGATGGTTGGGATAATTTAACCGGTAACTGGGGATTTGGTGCTAATTTCCCCAATGAGTTTAATAAATTAAAAATTGCAGCTGAAAAATATCATGCGGCATTAGGTATTTGGTTATCACCCTGGGGAGGATATAATAAACCACGTGATATTCGCGTTTCCCATGCGGTAGAATTTGGTTATGAAATAATGGATGGTAAATTGGCCCTATCAGGTGCCAATTATTATGCCAATTTTCATCAACGTATTTTACAGTTAATCAAACAACAAAATATTACTATGTTTAAATTGGATGGTACCGGCAATGCCGATAAGGTGATTGCTGGTAGCCGCTTTACTAGTGACTTTGATGCGGCAATTCATATGATCAGTGATATGCGAAAAGCAAATAATAATCTTTATATTAACCTGACCACTGGTACTCAAGCGACCCCATCCTGGCTTTTTTACGCTGATTCGATTTGGCGTGGGGGTGATGATGTTAACTATTATGGCCCGGGCACTAAAGTACAACAATGGCTTACTTATCGCGATGCGGAATCTTATCGTTCAATTGTTATGAAAGGACCCTTATTTCCGCTTAATTCGTTGATGCTGCATGGTATTATTTATGCTAAACAAGCCAAATACCTTGCTAGCCAATCAGAGCGGGACTTTGCTGATCAAGTGTGGAGTTATTTTGCTACCGGCACTCAGCTACAAGAAATGTATATTACGCCTGAGCTGTTAAGCGATAATAATTGGCAGGTATTAGCCAGTGCGGCAAATTGGGCGTATGAAAATCAAGCTATTTTATTTGATAGTCATTGGATAGGTAGTGATCCAACCAAATTAGCGATCTATGGTTGGGCTGCCTGGGGTAGCAATAAATCGATTATCAGTTTAAGAAATCCATCGGATAAACCCCAGGTTTATTATTTGGATTTACAGCGTGATTTAGAATTACCCGCTGGCACGCCACAAAGTTATCAAGTTAGCCTGAATTATATTAGTCAAGCGGGTAGTAAGAAACCGGCTACCATTAATCAATCGGCATTAGTGACGTTATCGCCTTTTGAAACCGTGGTTATGTCATTAGTGCCTGATAGTGGCAAACAGAATCGATAAAATAGTGACTAAGATTTTCGCTTAAAATAGAATAAGCCAGTTAATTAGTCTTGAGATATAAATACCTCCTTGCCACTGTTGGCATGGAGGAAATTAAAGCTTTATTGCTCAAATTTAATTTTGGAGTGTACATTCTTTGATATTAACAAAAGCATTGGGGCCATCAACTTTATATTGCTTTTCGGCTTGACTTTCAGCATCTGCTTTACTAGATGCGGTGAAAATATAATCCCATAGTCCTCGATCATTATCATCACCATGGTTACCTTTGCAATAATATTGCTGTTTTCCTTCTGTTCCTGCAATTGCAGTTGATGAAAAGGTTGTGACCATGGCAGAAGTTATTGATAGTATTAATAACCCACGTTTTATAGCAAGATTTATATTAAGCTCCTTAATATAATATTTACTGATTTATTTATGGATCGATCGATAGTACAAACACTAGCCACATAAAGGTAATTCATTTGTTAATATTTTGTCAAATTATATTTATTTATTAAATAAAAGCGGTTAAAGTGTAAAATAATTGCATTTAATAAGAGTGGGAAATATTGCTATTCAATTTTCAGGTGCTACTTTATCTATTGGTTTTTTATTTTATCCATTGTATCAACTTTCTGAATATCAAATAGCAGAATTAAAGTCTATTATAATATGATGATAATTTAGTCTGAAATTAATAAATTATTTCTATGTTCAATATTAAGTTATAAAAATAGATAAATATTTATTTTTATCCTTATCAATAATAGGGTATTAAGAATCAGTTAATTTTACTATTTTTTTTGATTAATAATAAAGATAAAAATTATTATTGATAACAGATTAACCATAATTACTATATTATTGATTATCAGTCAGTAGCTAAATGTTAAAAATTAATGGCTTATATGTTGTTATTATTAATAGTAGATGGTGTAATATAAATTAAGATTTTAATTAATCTTAATATTTAAAATTAAATAAGTCCGCATGATATGGATATAGTGAAAAGTAGTAAATCTAGAGGAGCTGGCGTTGATGAAACAAATGATTGGCTTTAGCATTCTGTTATTACTGATTGGTTGTAGCAATAAAACACCTCATTCATTATCATTATTTAATGATAAGCAAGATATTAACGTTATTGATCAAACGAAAAAACTTTTTCCGATTGCTAATTATCCACAAAATAGCGCTCGCTGGATCCCACCTAATGAGCCTAGTTACCGACAACCATTTTTAACTGAATTACAACAAAAAAAAGCTTTTAATACCCTGTTAGCACACTATTTTGGTGCGCAATCTCCCTGGAATGGTGATTATATTCAGTCAGTTTTGCAGGATGCAAAAGGTGCGAAAAGAAATTTATCACATTTTGCTGAAAAATTTACTGCGGCTAATGTCAGTCACTATGGCGAAAATTTTCGTTTATTAGATGCTAGCTGGAAAGCAAAAATGCAACATCGGGTATCCGTGTCGATCGCCGATCGATACACGCCTACTGCCCGGGGGATCACTTTACGTGAAACCGCGGTAAGATTCTTACCAACAGCTTATCCTGCTTTTGAAGATCCGCGTGAGGCAGGTCAAGGTTATCCTTTTGATATGTTACAAAATTCCACTCTGCATCCCGCTGAACCGGTTTACATTGTGGCAGTAACCGCTGATAGATCCTGGAGTTTTATAATATCGTCTACTGAAATGGGCTGGGTAGATAGTTCACATATTGCTAAAGTGAATGATCATTTTATCCAACAGTGGACAACCATGGCGAAAAAAAAGCTTGGGGCAGTTATTAATGATAATGCCAGTTTCACTGATAAGCAGGGCGTATTTAGATTTACCGCCCGTACCGGTACATTATTGCCATTAAAATCGATTAACGGTAAAACAAATATCGCATTACCGGCCTACGATGATAAGGGCTATGCTGTTATTCGTTATGCGCCACAGTTTGAACAGATGGTGCGTCAGACACCTATTTCACCAACAGCAGAAAATATGGCGCATATCATTCAATACATGCAAGGTAAAGATTATGGCTGGGGAAGTCTTTATGGTTTCAATGACTGCTCTGCGGAAGTAAGAAATCTTATGCTGCCTTTTGGTATTTTTCTACCCAGAAATTCACTAGCTCAATCGTTAAGTGGTAAGCGAATTGATTTAAGCCATTATTCAACTGATCAACGGCTTGCTTATTTGATCAAATATGGCCAACCATTTAAAACATTAGTCTATATAAAAGGGCATATTATGCTGTATGTCGGTAATGCAGATTGGCAGGGTCGTACTGTGCCGATAATCTACCATAATGTGTGGGGATTAAGACCAGCAGCGCCGCCAAGTCGCAGCATTATTGGCCAGTCAATTTTTATGCCCTTATTGGCGCAATATTCTGATGCTCCAGAGCTTGAATCACTGGCAAGCAAGCCACTATTTATCATTACCTATCTCGATCAAGCGGAAGGCTGATTATTTGATCGGCTTTTAACCTCTCATCTTTTATTTAGCATCATGTAATTGCCAGTAGCAAATTAGCCATCTTGCTGCTGGCAACAATTCTTTTATGGTTCATTCAGTTATTTGCCAATGCTTTCCATTTTCTAGTAATTATTTTATGCAATATTTGATACAGTTAACATTTCTATAGTATTAATAAAGTGAATTAATTGTTAAATTTAAGTGAATTAATAAATATTTTTTAACAATTGACTTGTATTAGGATGGCGACACTATGGCTTTATCACCTGCTTTAATGGATCTAATCGCTGGATGGTATGATTGGGTATCAACAACCAAATATCGATCCATCGGAAAAGCGAGAGACTGCACTCAATAGAGTTTTTACCTGTATTACTGAAGAAAATTCATCTCTTAATTTATCTGGACTAAATTTAACTTCGTTGCCTAATTTACCAGAATGGATAATAAAATTAGATGTCAGTGATAATCAATTAACCAGACTGCCCGATGAGCTACCTAAAAAATTAACCCATTTGCTTGTAGGTACAAATCAGTTAACTAACTTGCCTGAGCATTTACCTGAAACATTAATAGAATTACAGGTGGATTGTAATAACTTGGTTAGGCTAGCTGATAATCTGCCAAAAGGCTTAGTCTCCTTAAATGCTAGTCACAATCAATTAATTAGCTTACCTAATTATCTGCCTGAACGATTATCAGTATTAAAAGCTAGTGATAACAAATTAACCGCTTTACCTAATAAGTTACCCTCATTATTAACCATTATGCATGTTAATAAAAATAATCTTGAGAGTTTGCCTGATAATCTGCCGAGTTACATCTATCATCTCAAGGCCAGTGACAATCCATTGATCGCTTTGCCTAATAAGTTGCCGATTAAGCTAGAAAAATTAGAGGTTAATGGCGCATTTTTGACGGCATTACCAAACACTATGCCTGACACGTTATGGTTTCTTGATATCAGCAACAATCAGATAACTGGGCTGCCTGCTAAACTTCCGCATCGGTTACAAGAACTCCGAGTTGATAAAAATTTGCTAAACAGATTACCCAATCAGCTGCCAAAAATGTTGAAAATGCTTAGTGTAGCGTCTAATCAATTAGATAAACTGCCTGATGTGTTGCCAGATAATTTGATTTTACTTGATGCTAGTTATAACCAGCTAAAAACCCTACCGGAAATTTTACCGAATAAATGATGATCTTATTTATGAAATGCCCCATTCTACGGATCACACAATGTTACAGGGGTTACAGGATCGGGAGGGAAATCCAATTAGAAGTTGGTATGATAGTATAGCTGGTCGGATAGTAAGATGCGGAAGTAGTTTAGATGTTAATCACGATCTGGTTTACTTGGGGTTATCAGAAGATCAGCGGGAAGCATTAATTTATGATAATGATGAACAACAGCAATATAGCTTTTTGCAGCCACCTACGGTTATGTTAACACCGACAGAAACAGGTCTCTCGATCACCGATCTTCCTGAAGATCCTTTATGGGTAGCGCTTGCTTAGTGGTGTTTCAGGATAATAGTTGTTCTGTTATTAAACAAAACAACTAATTTTAATGATTATTTAAACTTGTTAAATATCAATTTATTCGAGCGCAAATATTTAGTCAGTCGCTGGATAATTTATTTTTATTGCTGTTTTTATCTATTTTAATGAAAATTAAGCTAGCTTTGTTATTTCATATTATTGGAATAAGTTATTGCCAAATAATAAATCATCAAGCTGTGTTAAATAGTGGTTAATTGAAGTGGCAATATAGCGTTAGATTTTTCCGGCACTATTACACATCATGATTTTATTTTCTACTACCTGTTGCATTGCTTGTTTACCTGGTGTGATGTATTTGCGGGGATCGTTAGCGTCAGGATGTTCAGATAGATATATTTTTACTGCATCAGCAAAGGCAATTTTTAAGTCGGTAGCCACATTGACTTTACAGATCCCTAATGAAATAGATTGGCGTATCATCTCTTCAGATATGCCTGATGCGCCATGTAAAACTAATGGAATATCTACCTGCTGCTGGATCTCCGCCAGGCGTTCAAAGTCAAGATGAGGTTCATCATGGTAGAGTCCGTGAGCAGAACCAATGGCAACTGCCAGCGAATCTATACCAGTTTGCGCAACATATTTTTTAGCAGCAATCGGATCGGTATAAAAACTCTCTTTACTATCAACAACTAATTCATCTTCTTGCCCCCCCAGGCGACCTAATTCAGCTTCGACACTCACATCGTAACGTTGGCAAAATTGCACAACATTAGCCACGATCTCGATGTTTTCTGCAAATGGTAGATGGGAGGCATCGATCATTACCGAGCGAACACCGGCTTTGACTTTATTGCAGATATCGCTCAATCCTTCATGATGATCCAGATGGAGAGCAAGGGGTAATTTATTCAATGAAGCGGCTTGGGTACAAATAGATACCATGTATTCAAGGCCGGCGTAGGTAAAGGTACTCGGTGTACCGGCCAGAATGACCGGTGAAGCCATTTTGGCCGCAGTTTCAACAACGACTTGGATAGTTTCTAAATTGTGAACATTAAACGCGGGTATCGCATATTGCCCTCGTTGGGCATTTTTTAGCATTTCGCGGGTAGATATTAAATACATGGTAACTCCTTAAATACCATCATTATTATGAGATCTTTTATTCTGCTGTTGCTGATGCCATAAACTGGTTAATCCTTGGTGGACACAATCCAGCGCCATATCACGAAATTTTTCTGCATCGATCGCTTGTCGTTCTAACATCATTTCGACCGCCATTTGCATATTCGTTCCCGTTAGGACTTGCCATTGTGGATGTGCCAATGTTAACTGCGAGGCTTGCGAAAATGGTGTGCCGCCAAGTAAATCAGTAAGAAATACTAAGCCGTCACCGATATCACAAATTTTACTGGCTTGATTTAATGCTTGATGTAAATCTTCTGTTGTCATGCCTTCAGTAAAATCAATGGCAGTACACTGCTCTTGTTTACCAACAATTTGCTCCATTGCTTGCATTAAACCACTAGCAAAACTTCCATGGCCAGTAATGACAATGCCTAACATATTTACTCCTTATAAGAATCCAACTAATTTACCTGCCAGCCCAAATAGGATGGTAATTCCGATCATTTTTACGGCTGAAAACCCACGTTTTAAAAAACCATAAACGATTAGTGTGAAAGCCAGCGGTAATAAATTGGGCATTAATTTATCCAACACATCGCTTTGTAATGCCACCTTGGCCTCACCGGCCTTTAGTATTAACGGCGTAAAGAGATGAACATATGAAGCTACCAGTGCCCCGATTACCGTCATACCGACAATAGAGGCAGCATGAGAAATATTTCTGGTGTGAGTTTTTAGTATCGCAATCGCCTTAGTTCCTGCTTGATAACCGTAATGGGCTAGACCAAATCGTAAGGCAAAATGAACAATATTAAATAACAGCAAGAAAACGATCGGGCCAAAAATACTCCCCTGCAAGGCAAGTGAAGCACCGATACCGGCACATATTGGCAATAGAGTGAGCCAAAATAAGGCATCACCAATCCCGCCTAATGGCCCCATCAAGGCAACTTTAACCGCGCGGATAGTCGAAATTTTTTCTTTACCGCGCTCCATAGCTAATACCAGGCCGGATAAAAAAGTGACATCAAAAGGGTGAACATTAATAAATTCCATATGCATTTTCATGGAATTGGCAAGATCTTGTGGATTGTTGTGAATTTTACGCAAAGCGGGAATAAGCGTATATAACCAGCCACCGGCTTGCATACGTTCATAGTTAAAAGAAGCTTGCAAAAGGAGCGAACGTAGCGCCATAACATTAATATCATAGGAGGTTAGTGCTTTACCCGGCGTGGTATCAATATAGTCATCACTCTCTACCTGGCTGGTGGCTAGGGCTTGAGCCATGCGTTGTTCGCTTTTATTTGCCATCTCTTCATCAGATCCATTAAATGCCATCATTCATCTCCTGTTGATTGGTTTTTGATGGCATGTTTGCTGTTTCGCCATCATTATTACGAGTGCGGTTAAAGAAATCGATTAAAGCGATAGCAAAGGCACCTAAAGCGACGGCGATAATCGGTAGGTTAAGGAAGGTGACAGCAAGAAAACCTAAGATAAAATAAGCAATATAAGTTTTCTTCATCATGATTTTCATCAGTAAAGCGAAGCCGATTGCAGGCATCATACCACCGGCAACCGCCAGTCCATCGAGCAGCCATTGTGGGGCTTTTTGTACCATAGCACTGGCGGCGTCAGCGCCGAAGTAAATAGGTAAGAAGGCAACGATAAAGTAAAAACAAAATAGAATAATAATGCCAAAATAGTTTACCCACTCAACAACACCACGCCAATTGAGATTTTTAACCATTTGATCGCATTTATGCATCATGGGTGAATAAAGGGTAAATAATAGGGTAATGCAACCTTGCACCGCAATCGAAAAGGGAATGGCAATCCCAATAGCAACTTTAGGATCAGAATGGGTGAGAATAGCAAAAGCGGTGCCAATAATACCACCGATAACCACATTTGGGGGTTGCGCTCCAGCAAGTGGTACCATTCCCATCCAAACAAGTTCTAAAGTCCCACCAACTAATAAACCTGTCTGCACATCACCTAAAATTAGCCCTACGATCGGGCCTATTACAATCGGTCGATGAAGATGGGTTAGACCATTAAATAAGTCAACACCAGCAATACCTGCTAATAAGGCGATTAATAATGCATCAATAAACATATTTGTCTCCATTAATTTAGCAGATTGGTAATATTTTCACCGCTTTCATCTGGAACACGGCGAATTTCGCAGGTGATACCTAATTGATTAAGCTGATGAAAAGCGTCGATATCATTGTTATCAACGGAAACGGTTTTATGGATCTGTTTTTTCCCTTCGCAGAAATGCATATTACCGATATTGACAAAATCGATCGGTACCCCACCCTTTACCAGCGTCAATACATCCTGCGGCGTTTTGCAAACAATGAAAATTTTCTGCCGTTCTGCTGCCTTATGAATAATGTCAATCGTTTTTTGTAAGGTAAAATAGCGGGTTTGTACGCCATCGGATACCACCATATCCATGAGAGATTGTTGGATTGGATCATTGGCAGCCTCATCATTGGCAACGACAACTAAATTGGCACCGAGAGAATTGGTCCAAGTAATACCGACTTGACCATGGATCAGACGATTATCAATTCGAGTCATTAAGATGTTTGGAGGGGACATATACGCTCCTTATTATTGTTCTGGTTGTATGTAGGGATAAATATGGACACCCTTTACTACCCGATTTACTTCACCTGTTGGACAGGGATTATCAGGTGCTAGCCCTAGGGATAGTGAAGTTTCGACCGCGATTAATTGTAGAAATAATAGGTAGGGAAAAATAAGCCAAATATCAGCTAGCGTCGTGTTAAGTTCAATGGCATTACTATCAGGTAGACTACTTAAGGCCAGGATTTTTTTAGCCCGTCCATCATGCTTTAATTCATTAAGTAGATCCAGATCATAACGTCGACAATACGCTTCTTGAGAAAGCAAAATGATAACTAACGTTTCTTCATCAATAAAAAATTTCGGGCCATGGCGAACTCCCATCGTTGAGTCATAACGGGTGGCAACTTGTCCCGCCGTTAACTCTAACATTTTAAGCGCACCTTCTTCACTTATACCGGTAAAACAGTGGGAACCTAAAACTATCATGCGATTGAAACCTTGCTGAATAATAGGTTGAATAATTGTTTGCCAGTTGCTGGCCTGGTTTTCACATAAAGTGATTAAGGTGGCTAAATTCTGTTGCGCATGGCTTAAATTTGAATTGCCTAATAACAATATGGTCGCTAATGCCATGCAACTGAAACTGGATGTCATGGCAAAACTGCGATCGTTTGATCCTTCGGGCATAGTGAGTAAATAGACATTTGCTCGGTTTGTTGCATAATCTGTGAGTTTGCTTTGGGGATTACAGGTTAAGATTAAATGATGGCACTCTGTTAACAATTGATCTGCAAGCTTTATTGCCGCAAGGCTCTCTGGACTATTACCCGAGCGGGCATAAGAAATAAATAAAGTGGGTTTACTTTTGTCCAAATATTGCTTTGGTGTTGGCACAATATCCGTTGAATCAATAGCATAAACATTTAAATGTCTATGTTCGCGTAACCAAGGTGCGATTGATTTGCCAACAAATGCTGAAGAGCCTGCGCCACACAGAATAATTTGTAAATTAGCGTGTTTTAGTATTGGGTAAAGGAAGTTTTGCCAGGCAGCTGAATTATCTGTTAGCGTTTGATATAAGTTACGCCATAACTGAGGTTGTTGCTCGATTTCTTGTACGGTGTATTGCGCGTTATGGCTTTTAAGCCATAGGGCATCATATGAGAAAAAGGGGATCATAATACAACGGCTCCTTCTGTTTTTGTCTCACAAGCGATGGCATAATGCATTAATACCGAACGAATTTTATCCTTTACCCACTCTTTCGGCTCAGTGGCTGATAAGCGACCTGCATTAATTGCTTCCATTTGCTCTGGTAGATATTGGCTTAACATAGCGAGGGGAACGGGATGCTGGCGTAAGTTGGTTAATAACTTTTCAACTGCCGCCGAGACTTTAGGATTGGTCCAATAATAGCGAATACGATCGCTCAAACTGTATTGGCGATCAATATATTGCTGATGTGCACTACCTTGGTAATAAGGCCGCCAGTGGTTTGGTTGTTCATACATCACTTGCTCAAGGGTTTCGCTAAGATGCGCTGCAACATGTTCTCCATTCCATTCACGATCTAATTTATCAAGTGCAAACAGTGCTTCACGCAGGGCAAATGTTAATGCCGGCCCGACTTTTAAAATAACGAAATGATCACGTACCAAATTTTGGTAAGCTTGTGCAGTTTGATAATCGGTTGAATGGGCTTCGTAAACGATGTGGGGATGGCTCTTAATATATTGACTAAGTGCTTTCGCTTTTTCTGGCTGATAGTGTTCAACTTGGTAATGGTCAAACTCAACGCCCGGTTGCACAACCAGAGCGATAACTCTAGGCCAAACGTCGGTGAGTCCTGTATTGTGCCAAGCTTTTTGATGGATATTAAGGGTTGTGTCGGCAGCTTTAGCTAATGTGATTTGTATACCGGTCAGTGCTGATTTAGCACCACCTGGTGTAGGCACTTCCGTACCAATAACATAAACGGGTGCTTCACCGCCATTTTCTTGCCAACTGCGCTCAGCCACAGCGCACAAACGGGCTGCACGTTGAGCTACAATTTCGTCCGTTAAAGGTGTTGCATCGTCAGCACAAGGCATTGAACAATCAAGATGAATTTTTCGAAATCCAGCTTTGACATAGTCGTAGATCAGCGTTTCTGAAAATATCATAGCCTGTTCTGCACTGTGTTCTTGCCATACATTGGGTCCTAAATGATCACCACCTAGCCAAATTTGTTGGGTCGGAAAATCCAGTTTATGCGCGATGTTGAATACTTTATTTCTAAAATCAATTGGTTGCATACCAGTATAGCCGCCAAATTGATTTACTTGGTTAGAGGTAGCTTCAATTAAAAGCGAGGTTTTTCTCTCTTTTGCTAGCTGTAAAGCGCTTTCTAATACCCAGGAGTGAGCAGAACAAACAGAATAGATCCCGACCGCTTCGCCAGATTTATGGCGATGAATAAGTTGTAGTAGCGACTGCATAATATTTCCCTGCTAGCTGATGTATATTTATATTTAGGATTAAATCAACAAGGCGTTATTCGTCGACAATAATGACATTAACCCCAAGTTCAGCTAGTGTTTCACGGTACTGTTTTGGGATCCGGCTATCAGTAATCAGATGATGAATTTGTGTGGTTTCACAAATTAAACAAAAGCTCTTACGGCCAAATTTACTGCCATCTGTGACAGCAATAATTTGATGTGCTACATCACACATAATACGATTAAGGTGAGCTTCGCCTGGATGAGGGGTTGTGATGCCAGCTTCAAGATCAAAACCATCAACGCCAAGAAACAAGGTATTGAAACGATATTGAGCAAGCTGTTGTTCTGCGATTGAACCATAAAGGGAGTAGGAATTTTTACGCGTATTTCCACCTAGAACTATCACATCAATTTGCTCAAGATTGGCTAATTCATAAGCGATATTAAGTGCGTTGGTCATCACCACCAATGCATGATGATTACGTAAAAAAGGCACAATTTCAGTTGTTGTTGAGCCTGAGTCGATAATTATCGAATCGCCATCTTGGACAAACTCTGCCGCTTTGGCAGCGATCAATATTTTTAGTTCTCTATCTATTTGACCTTTTATTTGAAAGGGTCTGTCGAAAGCAAATTTGTTATTTGCCATTGCGCCACCATACGAGCGTAATGCACAGCCTTTTTTTTCTAAATAACGTAAATCATTACGAATGGTCACCAGAGAGACATTAAAACGCCGGCTAAGAGTGGTAACTTTTACACTACCATCATGGTATAGCATGTCGATAATAGTTTCTCGGCGTTTTATTGTATCAGTACTCATTTTAACTCCTGTTACGTTATTAAATCGTGGTGGTAAACAATAGAAACTAAAGTTAATTGCACAAACAACGCATTAGTAATTACAACAAAAGAAAGTAAACGAAACTGTGATCATGATTAAAGTTCATTTTTATAGAATAATGGGTTTATATTACTTTCGATTTATAAAATATCGAAAGTAATAATATTGTGATGATTTTTTTATTTACGAAGTTTAAGCCAGGTAATACGGTGTTTGATAAAAAATCATGCACGGACAAAACGAAAGATATTTTGTTTAGTCACAGTATCATCGCTTATACAGTAGGGGTAGTGATAAGGATCACAAAATAAAAAATAGTTGCGCAATGGGTAAAGTATTTATTAACACCTTTAGTGGGAGGAAAATAAAATAATTATTTACAATATTATTAAAATACAATATTTGTTATTTTATTGTTCATAATTAATAGCATTATAGATTCAATTAAGTTGTTTATAAGATTATTATTGTGTTTAACAAAATAACTTATCTTAATATTAAAAATTTATCTGTTATTGCTGTGAAAATAATGTCAACTTTTTTAATTAATTGTTTTTATATAATTAAAAATAATAAGAATAAATAGATAATAAGGTTTTTGTCTTTATAAAAAATAAAATATTAATCTTATTTTATGCATTCGATAGAATACTTTTTTAGGCTAAAAATAGCTCAAATGGTTGCAATAATGAGTTAGTGTTTTTATTCTCTTTATCAAAGATCCTTGGCCTATTATTGACTATAGTTAAAATTATCTATTGTTCATTAGTGGCTATCTTTTATCTAGCTAGTAAGATTAGCTTTGATGACAAAATTTTCTTCGCTGTGAGTAGAGGGAAAAATGGTTATTGAACAGTAAACAGCTTAACTCATTCAGGACATTGATTATTTTTATCTGCGCTATTTATCTCAGTTGGAAAAGCGACCTGAAGATATCGAAAGGTTAGATGGCTTGCAGTAAGATTCTTTCAGCAGGTCAAATTAAAAAAGGTCAATTGCTTAGACAAATATGCTGATGAATAGTATATAACCAAAAGGATAATGATTATGGCACTAGGAATTGCAAATAAAGTTATTGTCGTTGTCGGTGCAAGTAGTGGATTAGGTGAAGAACTAGCTCGTCATTTAGTTAAAGATGGTGCCAAACTGGTTTTGGGGGCGCGTCGTATTGATAGATTGCAATCATTAGCCGAAGAATTAAATCTTGATAAAGAAGCCGTTGTCGCCACCGATGTCACAAAACCTGAGCAGCTACAGGCATTAGTTGACAGAGCAATTGCATTGTATAACCGAATTGATGTGATAGTTAATAATGCCGGTATTATGCCGCAATCACTGTTAGAAGATTGTCATATTGATGAATGGAATGAGATGATCGACATTAACTTAAAGGGCGTGCTTTATGGGATAGCAGCAGCGCTTCCCTATATGAAAAAACAGATGAGTGGCCATATTATTAATACATCGTCAGTTGCAGGACATAAAGTAAAGCCAGGCAGTGCAGTTTATTCAGCGACCAAAACGGCAGTACGAGTGATCTCGGAAGGTTTGCGGCAAGAAATGATACCTTATCATATTAGAACAACAGTGATTTCGCCAGGGGCAATCACTAGTGAGTTGCTTGATAGTATTAGTGATCCAGATATCGCTGCCAGAATGCGATCTTTTTATAACGATTATGCCATTCCGGCAGATTCCTATGCTCGAGCGGTAATTTTTGCTATAAAACAACCAGAAAATGTTGATATTAATGAAATTCTGTTTCGTCCAACCCGGCAAGAGTTTTAATAATATTTTCAATAGACCTAATTAGATAGGTCTATTGATTTTAGTAATTAATAATAATAATCGATTTATCAGAAAGCATAACCTAATTGGATGGATGTTTTGGTGCTGATCCGTTTTGGTGCCGAGAGCGGAGGATTATCATTCCAGTTAACGTTGTAGATCAAATTGAGTGACAGCCGTTCACTCATGGCAACTTGTAAGGCAGTTTCTGAGATAGCGGAAGAGTCATTGCTGAGTCGGGTAAAAAATGATATACCTTGCTTAAATGACGTATTATCAGTAATTTTCCATTCATAGTTTGCACCAATGTAGCCTAATCCTGTTATTTCATGGCCACCACTGGTAAAATGTTCATATCTGACACTTGGGCCAGCTTCAACTTTTAGTGAATGAATGGGGCCATCAAATATTTGTCGGCCATAGCCCACGGCAAATACGTCTTTAGAATCAAAGCCATTATATCTATCAGTTAACCAGCTAGCTTGACCGAATAGATAATCATATTTAGTTAAATTGTATCGAGTCCTGGCACCTAACTGATAGGTTTCCGATGATCTTTTATCATTGGATGAGTTGTTGGTAGCATTTCCCCAAAAGCTATAAGCTAAGTTTGAAGAATAGAGTGTTAGTGCTGATTTTGCTGTTAAGTTTGAACTCTTTGAGTTTCCTGTTTGTACTTGATAACCACCTGAGATTGACATTTCAATATCTTTTTTTGCCGTTGCAGGGTCATCCATTACGGTAAATAGGCTATCATTAGCTATCGCAAGAGGACTAATAAAAAATGTCATCCATAAAACTTTTTTATCAAAGGTGATCATGCGTGCTCCTATTATTACTTGCATGTTATCTAAATTAAACGAATAATGTAGTTTAATAATCCTCCAATATAGATAAAATTGTGCTTTTATGCCAGCAATGTTTGATTATTGTCATTTTATTAAATTAACTGGCTAAATACTGAAATATATTTTAATCAGTATTTTATTGATCAATTTGAAGCCTAAATGGTAATTTAATCTATTAAAATCTATAATAAAAAATTAATTCACTATTTAGTGATCGATTTATTTCAATTATTTAAAAAATCAAAAAAATAGGAATTTTCTTATAAAAGGTTCACTATAAATCTGAAAGCTAGTTATCACTGCCGGGTGAGGAAAATGAATTAGGGCAGGAAAATACTATTATTTAATTTTTTATCTACTGCTATTAATTAAAACAATGTTTATTTTCCTAGTAAGGCTTGCTTTATTGCATTTAATTGACTCTCAATAGTGGCATTTAACATACCGACTTCAGTTTCTAAAATACAATCTTTCTCTTCTAATCTCGGATCTTCAACAATATCAATATACTCAATTTCTGGTTGTATTTTATGTAGTTCGGTTAATTTACTTTGCAAAAAATTAACTTGCTTAGGTGAAATGCGTAAGATAACTTTTTTATGTTGATGAACAAGCGCAAGATTTTGGCTGATATTTTTATATAAAAGTTCATTAGGTTCATAATTAGCAATAATTTTTCGCATCGCTTCTATAGTAATATTAACTAATTGGTTTTCGACTTGTTGATAAAAAATTTGGCAATTTATTAAAGTTTGATGAATAATCTCTGCTTGTTGTTGGGCTGATTGTGCCAAACCTTCTTGCCAACCGGCGGTATAACGCTCTTGATAAATACTATCTGCATCATTTTCAATTTTTCTGGCATGCTGTTTGGCAATATTGATAAATTCTTGGCCATTAAGATAGGATTGATAATCGGCTTTTTTTAAAATTTTTATTTCATCGTTAATGATGATCTGATCATCTATTTGAGTAAATGGTAACATTGTAAATTTACTTCTTTGGTTATCTTTTGACATAATATCTCTGCAACGGGTTTATACTTATCGGCTATGATAATATTTTTTTCTATCTTTTTTTTCGGTAAGCGTAATTTTAAGCGTTTAATTAAATCGACATTATTCTGGTTGATAGTCTCTAACCAGAAATTAAGTCCGGTTTGGCAAAAATAATTTATATGCATTTCAAGTGGTAATTTTTGTTGCCAGCCTTCCGGCCAATTACCAATAATAAAATTTGCGTTGGCTAAACAAAAGCGATATTTTTCTTTACCAATCTCATTAATAATAAAGCCTATTTGCTTACTATTAATGCAATGAGAAAGTGATTTGATGTGTAACATTATGCCTAATAAAGCTAAAATTTGATTAAATTCATATTGAGGGAAAAGGGCAATATTTTCATTTTTCTCAATTTTTATCATATTGTTATTTAATTTATAATGTTTAAAAATAATTTTATTTATATTTTTTGAGTGGCGCCAATTAGGTAAATTTTGTAGTGTTTTTTGCCATAGATTAGGTAAATTTTCAATATTAATATAAAGTGCCGGGCAATATTGTAATTGGAAAAGTGTCAGCATATTTTATTACGATTTTCTTTTATTAAGGAAATATTGCAGTAGATTAGTACTAATAAGTAAAAAAATAAGTAAAGATATAAGAATAATAAATTTATTATAAGTATGTTCATTAATATCGATACCTAAAAAATGTTTTTCTTGACTATATGTATTGCTAGGTAATATTTCCGAGCCAGGTATTAATGCTACGCTAATTCTATCAAAATCTAATCCAGCAATGCTGTTGTGAATTAATCGCTTTATTTGTGGAGTATAGTTATCTAGTTGGACATTAGGCGCATATTTTATAAAGACAGATGCGGAAGAGAAGCTATTTTTATCATTATTATTAGGCATAACCACATGCACCCGAGCATTAAGGACGCCATCTATTTGTGATATTGTTTTTGCCAGCGCTTGTTCTTTAACAAAGTTAAGCCGCGCTTGCTCTTCAACAGGAGAAGAAATCAAACTATCTTTTGGAAAAACGTCTTTTAACGAAGAGAAAACTTCTCTTGGGTAACCATGTTGTTTTAATATCTCAGTTGCCTGTGCGATGTCTGATTCATCAATCAGCAATTTGACGGTATTTTCTTTGTCGACTTCTTTGTGGATGGAAACTCCTTCATTTCTGAGTAATGCATACATCTCATTAGCCTCTTTTTGCGACAGGCCAGTATAGAGATCAGTTTTACAGCCAGTTAGCAGTATGGATAATAACAACGGTAAGGTAATCAGCACTATTTTCATCTGGTTATTGTGCCTTTAATAAGGTTTCCATACTTTGGGTAACTTTACCGGCAGTTTTAGCAATTAATTCTTCCTGTAAGGTAATTCTCATCAACGACCACTGTACTTGCATTAATTTTTGCGGTGATAACTCTTCACTATTCATATTTTGCTGGAATTCAGTTTTTGCCCGGCTCATATTTTGGCGTACTGATTCTATTTGTTCAAAGAAATTGATTTCATTATTTGCTGATCTTGCAGTTATGGCAAATTGATTATTGATTGGATTAACATTTTCTATCGATTGATTAATTTCATCTAAATTAAATTTTATGTTGTTATTAACCTGTTTAATATCCATTATTCATCCTTATCAATTTGATGCGTATATTGACTTAAATTTTTGATTAATCCATCAAGTAATATTTGCTGTTGGTTAAGCGCAATATTATCTGTAGTGACAACAATATTATTGTGCTGATCGTCAGTTAATTGCACTATCGTTTTGAAATCATGTGGATAATAATCATAGTTAATTTTCATATTAATTGCTCTGATAATTTTCTATTAATGATAAAGCAAAATTAATTAAATCAGCATGTTGATTTTTATTTATATTAAGTTTAGCCAAAAAGTTATTTTTTAATTTTGTTAAGCCTAGCTGATGGGCAGATAAAATAAAAAAAGGCATTAAATTTAGATAGTCATATTGTTGCGCCAACTCCAAAATAGTTTGATACTGCTCCTGACGCAGCAAAATAAGGATTTTTATCAGTAATGCTGATTCAAGATATTTTTTATCTAATTGCGTTAGCCAGCAAGAAATATCATTAGCTTCCGTTAAATACGCTTTTTCTACGGCGGTAATTGCCAGCTCAATTAATAATTTTTCTAATTGTCAGAATATATTTCAAAATATTAAAAAATATGTCCTTATTCATTTAATTGATAGATGCTATGTTATCATTCGTTTTTTCCGCTTTTATTGATCGTTAATTACCATATTAGGGTTAATAAAAACACTATCATTGTTTGTTTTTTGTTAATTAATGTATTTTTTTATTAAATTTTAGATTTATTTTAACATATAAAATTAGACTTAAATTGTATTTTTCGGTTGAAAATTTTTTAAAAAAAGTTTTTAACCGCGATAATGGGGTGTTTTTTAGTTAATACTTGCTCAATAGTTAAATTTTTTTAATCATTTAGCTGGTTTATCCAGTTTTTGATTAATAAAATAAGCTATAGTAATGTGAGAAAATATATTTAATCGGTAAAAAATTAGATTTAAATTTTGTTTTTACTCATATTAGGTGTTAACATTATAATGATAAAAAAAATAACGATAAGGATTTTTAATGGGTAAATAATCACTCACTTGATGATACTAATGATATTCATCTGTTTGCTTGATTTCGATTAGCCAATGTAGCACCTCAGCCATCGTCTCAATGGTATTTTCTGGAATATATTGATTAATAATCCCTTCGGCATATAAGCTACGGGCTAAAGGAATTCGTTGAATAATAGGGATATTTTCTTGTTTGGCAATTTTTTTTACCAACTGCGCTAAAGCATCTGTTTGTTTTAAGGTGACGATAGGTAAAGGGGTTTGATTTTTAACATAGCGTATACCAATCGCGATATGCGTTGGGTTAGTGATAATTACTGAGGATTGTTTAACTTGTTTACGATATTGTTAACTAGCAGCTCTTTATGTAATTGTTTTCTTCTACCTTTAATTTCCGGATTACCATCCATTTCCTTATGTTCTTTTTTTATTTCCTCTTTACTCATTTTTAACTGTTTAATATAAAAATAGTGTTCAAGACAAAAATCTAATAACGAAATGATAATTAATCCTAATACGCAAATAACAGTTAGTTGGGTAAGTAATTGTCCAATAAATACTGGAATGCATTTTAATCCGCATATTGGCAGATGGAAAAAAAATTAATATTACCTTTAATAACAAACCAAACAATAAAACCAATAAAAATAACTTTTATTAATGATTTAAAAAATTCAAGTAAATTTTTAAGTGAAAATATTTTTTTTTGCACCGGCGATCGGATTAATATGTTTAATATCGGGTTTTAAAGATGAAGGGCTAAGTAAAAAACCAAACTGAGCAACATGAGATAATACGATAATAATTATTGTTACGATTATAATTGGTAATAAAATATTAATTGTAATATGCCAAATATGTGGCAAAATTTTGGCTTTCCCTGTTTGGAAATCTAGCAAGCTACTGTCTTGAAGATAAGCAAAGAGCAATAAAAAATGTTCAATAAAGAAAGTGGATAAGCTTAATAGTAGCGATAATAGGATCACAATAATGCTACTGGAAACAATCTCTTTGCTTTTAAGTATTTGGCCTTTTTGGCGTGCATCTTTGCTTTTTTTTGCGGTTGGTGCTTCGGTTTTTTCGCCACTCATTGTTTAGCTCAATATTTGAATCAGTTTTTTATAACTTTTATTTATTTGGCTTTGTATTATTTCTGCATGCGAAATTAATATACTAAAATAAGTGACTAATAATAAACTGGAAATAGCACCTTTTAAGGGCATAGATAAGATAAATACATTTAATGAAGGAGCAAAACGGCTAATTAATGCTAATCCCCATTCAACAATAAACATCGCAATAACTAAAGGTGCCGCTAATATCAGAAAATTATCTAACATCAATTTAAATAGCTGAATGAAAAATGCTAATAATTGCTCATTAAAGCCAGGTAAAAATTGATCGATAGGCCAAAGAGAAAAACTGTAATAAAGGGTTTGTATCAGTAATAGGAAATTGCCGCTAATCAAGAATAGCGTTGTAAAAGCTTGACTAAAAAATAATCCCATTGGTGAGGTTTGTTCATCAAACAGCGGGTTAACAATAGAAGCCATTGTAGTACCACGTTGGTTATCGATCATAAAACCGATAGATTGCATCATCCAGAAAGGTATTGCAGCGATAAAGCCGAAAAAAAAACCAGTAATGTTTCTTTAATAATGAGTAAAATATATTCATTGCCACTGATATTGATGATTAATTGTGGATCAATGGTAGGGATTAAAAAAAATATTAAAGAAAATATGATGCCATTTCTTAGTAATGTTCCGCCTAATAATTTTTTACTCAAAATAGGTAGTGTAGTGAAACATCCCAATAACCGGGGGATAAACAGTGAATAAGCTAATAAATATTGTTGTAACTCTTGAAAAGGCATTATAAGTTTACAATCCTTTGAAAGATCAGATCAGTAAAACGATAGATTTCATGTCCCAACCAATCGGCAATCACCAGTAAAGTGACAATGACACTAATTAATTTAAATAAAAATCCTAATGTTTGTTCCTGGATCTGGGTTAAAGCTTGAATTAATGAAACTAGGGTGCCGACAATAGCAGCAACCACAATAGGCGGCATGGAAGCTACCGTGTAAAGTCAAGAAAAAACTCGCTTTAATTTCAGGAATACAGCCTCCTAAGCACTGTCAGCAAGCTGCCAGTACTAAGTCCCCGATACATCGCGGCTAGGCCGCGCTAACGGGGTTAAAAGGGCTTATATCAACACCATCATAGCTATAAGCACACATGGCTATTCAGGGCGGATGGGGTATACGGCTCTCTGACAGTCCTTCACCGGCTTACGCCGGGTGTCGTCGGTTTAACTATAGAGCCATATAAAACAACATCATGCCGCCTTACATGCGCTACGCCCATCGGAAGACTGATATTCAGCATCAAACGCTTTCTGCGTATGCAAAACGCCATAACACCAGTGAACAAGTTTCCTCATCAAAGCACCAATGGCGCACATTTTAGCCTTGCCACGCTGGCACAACCTCTCATACATCAGCTTCATCACAGGGTTAAATTTCAGACCGCACAGTGACGCCAGATAAAGCTTTGCCCTGATTTCAGGGGGTCCTATTTTAGACAGTCTCGGCTTACCTCTGACTGAGGAACCGGAGATCTTTTCAATAGGCACCACGCCCAGAAAAGCAGCTGCCTGCTTTGCAGTGTCGAAATGATGACTGCGCAATATAACCAGCATATTCAGACCTAACTGAATACCGACGGATTTTATCGACGTCAGCAAGTCAAAATCCTTTTTTAATTCAGGATGCTGGTCAAGGTGAGCTAGGATAAGAGCATCCAGATGCTCAATCTCCGTGCTTAAGTTACGAAGTGCATTCTCGATGGATTCAGTCACAGCAGGAGGGGTGTCCGTTGCCCGACATTTTTCCAACCTGTTTTTTTCACGGGTTCTGTCGGTGATAATCGCATCTCGTCGGCGAAGAAGTGCACTGAGATAACGGACATTTTCAGGCGGGGGAACCCATCGTTCAGGCACTTTAAGTGCACCGTAACAGGCGAGCATATAAGCATCAACACTGTCATTTTTTGACAAAATGTCCATGCCTCGTGCGAACTCTCTTGCTCGATGGGGATTGGCAAGCGATATCCTTACTCCGGACTTGTGAAGGCCATAAGCCAGTAATTCGTGATAAACCCCGGTGGCTTCCATGATGATATGGATATCAGTCGGCTCAACGTGTTGCTTGCGAAGCCAAGTTATTACAGCGCTGGCGGCGTTGAAATCGTTTTTAAGCTTACGTGTTTTTACTCTGCCTTTTACACCTTCTCGCAATAGGCACAGATCAAGAGTTTTCTTACTGACATCAATACCTAACTGAAACATAAATGCTTTCTCCTTTCACTGAACCATCACGCCTATTAGCCTTGTACATGCAGAGTCATTGCTCTTGGCAACCGTTCAATGTTAATGCTGGCGTGAAAGGTGAAGTGGAGGGCTATAGCTTCCATAGAAGGTCATAACCTTAGGCGAAAATCTGGCTCACTCCACTTCATGTGATAGTAGCTAACCACCACATGCCTATTACATACAAGGCGAAAATGAGTTTGGCGGCAAAGGTGGCGCCAATGCCAATAATACCTTCAAAGGAACCATAACCGTGACCGTCACTAAATTATTGGCTAACGGTAATTTGCAGGTTGTCGGTGAAAAACAGATCGCTATTAATCAAGGCACAGAATATATCCGTTTCTCGGGCGTGGTCAATCCAAGAACCATTAGTGGTAGCAATAGCGTCAATTCAACCCAGGTTGCTGATGCTCGTATTGAATATGTCGGTGATGGTTATATTAACGAAGCGCAAAATATGGGCTGGTTACAGCGGATATTGTTAAATATTTCGCCATTCTAAACAGAGGGAGCTTATGGTTGATTCATTATTATCTAAGTTACTATTTTGGTTACCATTGCCAATGTTATTGTTATGTTCGAGCATGGTATCAGCAGAACGTATTCGTGATCTAACCAGTATTGAAGGCGTGCGGGAAAATGCGTTGATCGGCTACGGTTTAGTAGTCGGACTGGATGGAACGGGGGATCAAACTATGCAAACCCCGTTTACTACCCAAAGTATGAATAATATGCTGTCTCAATTGGGGATCACGGTGCCAGCGGGTACCAACATGCAGTTGAAAAATGTGGCGGCGGTGATGATCACCGCCAAATTACCGCCTTTTGGCCGTGCTGGACAAACCATTGATGTGGTGGTTTCTTCATTGGGTAATGCTAAGAGTTTGCGCGGCGGTACTCTTTTGATGACCCCGTTAAAAGGCGCTGATAATCAGGTGTATGCCGTTGCCCAAGGTAACATCATTGTGGGTGGCGCCGGCGCCAGTGCCGGGGGCAGTAGTGTCAAGGTTAACCAATTAGCGGGTGGCCGCATTAGTGGGGGAGCGGTAATCAAACGTGAACTGGCCAGCCAATTTGGTAAAACCAACATCCTTAATTTACAGTTGAATGAAGAAAATTTTTCGCTGGCGCAGACGATTTCTGATGCAGTTAATCGTATCAAAGGTTTTGGTACTGCAACGCCATTGGATGCCCGGACAGTTCAACTCAGATTACCAGCTATACAGAGTGAACAAGTACGTTTTTTAGCGCAAATTCAGAATTTATCTATAAAATCAGTACCGATTGATGCCAAAATTATTTTAAATGCGCGTACCGGTTCGGTGGTGATGAATCGTAGTGTGATGTTAGATAATTGTGCCATTTCTCAAGGTGGGCTTTCGATTACGGTGGATAGACAAATTAACGTCAGTCAGCCTGACACCCCTTTTGCCGGTGGTAAGACGGTAGTAACCCGTAACACCGATATCGCCCTGAATGAAAAAAATGATGGGCTACATAAAGTGAATGCCAGTGCCAATTTAAATGAAGTGATCCGCGCGTTAAATGTGCTAGGTGCTACACCAATGGATCTCATGTCAATTTTACAGGCGATGGAAAGTGCGGGATGTTTGCGCGCTAAGTTGGAGATCATTTAATGCAAGATCTTGCAACACTGACAGGAGCAGCCTACGACGCCAGATCATTGAATGCCTTGAAGAATCAAGTTAGCCAGCAGCCTCAACAGGGGCTGCGTCAGGTCGCTGAGCAATTAGAAAGTGTTTTTGTCCAGATGATGCTAAAAAGCATGCGGGCGGCTTTACCACAAGAAGGTTTGTTCAGTAACCAACAAAGTCATCTTTATACCTCCCTTTATGATCAGCAATTAGCCCAAGATCTGTCGCACAAAAGCTTAGGTTTTGCTGATATTATGGTTGAACAGTTAACTCGTCAGCATAGTGAACCGCAAGATGTTCAGTCTGCGCCGTCACTTAACCACCATCTACCGGAACAGATAGTTAGTACATTTCGCCGTTTTTTACCGGAAGAAGCAGCGGGAGCCCTAAAATATCTATCAGAAAACAGTGCCGATTTCCTGGCTAAGTTGTTTATACCAGCCAGAATAGCCAGTGAAAATAGTGGTATTCCGCATTTACTGATTATTGCCCAAGCGGCCTTAGAATCCGGCTGGGGACAACGTCAAATTATGACCGCTGAAGGAACCCCTAGTCATAATTTATTTGCTATTAAAGCCGGTAAAAATTGGCGTGGTAAGGTGACCAATATCGTCACTACCGAATATATTGATGGCCAGGCAGTCAAAATACGCGATGATTTTCGGGTCTATCCCTCTTATTTTGAGGCGGTTACCGATTATGTTAATTTGCTGACGCAAAACCAACGTTACGCTAAAGTCGTGGTTGCCAATACACCAGAACAGGCGGCAATTGCGTTACAAGCAGCGGGTTATGCTACCGATCCGAGCTATGCGCAAAAACTGATCCAACTTATTCAACAGTTGAAAACTACCACTCAACAAGCAAAGCAACTCTATCAGCATGATTTAAGCGATCTTTTTTGATGCTCACTACTTAAGTTTCGTCTTTCGAAGCCGATATTTTATTGGGTAAAACCATTATCTCACTGTCGGTTAGCTGGCAGTATTAGAATTTGTTAGGAGACTGACTATGTCTGGCAGTTTAATGAATACCGCAATGAGCGGCTTAAAAACAGCGCAAACTGCGTTGGCAACAATTAGTAGTAACATAGCCAATGCTAAAGTAGAGGGTTATCACCGTCAAACCATTACCTTAGCAACGGATGGCAGCAGTACAAACAATGTGAATGGAGTAAAAGTGGCTGGTATTCAACGTGAATACGATGAATTTATCAATACCAACTATAACAAGTCATTAACAAAGCAGTCTGAGTTAAAAGTTTATGCTGACTATGCATTGCAATTGGATAAATTAATGTCGGCTTCTGATACCGATTTAGCTTCATCGGTGACTGAATTCTTTAGTAGTTTGCAAATGTTGTCAACGGATGCTGCTTCTGAGCCGTTGAGAAATGTCGTGGTTAACAAATCTCAAGCTTTAGTTAATCGGTTTAAATCGGTTGAACAGCAATTTAATGCCATGGAACGGCAGTTAAATGGCAATATTGGCATGATAGCGGATAAAGTTTCACAGTTGGCGCAACAAGTGGCCAATTTGAATGGTGAGATCACAAAAGTCAAAGGCCTGCAGGGCAATGTACCGAATGAGATATTAGATAGGCGTGATCAGCTGGCACGCGAACTGTCAGCAGTGGTTGGCATTAATGTTGTTGCCCATGGTGAGACTATCAATATTAACCTTACCAATGGCTTATCACTGGTCAACGGCAACAAAGCGAATAAGATCTTCGCGCAGCCATCAGCCGCTGATCCTAACCATATCACACTAGGTTATGATGATGGCATGACCATCCGCCGTGAAATTGATTATGCTTCTGTCACTGGCGGTCAATTAGCCGGTGCATTAGCCGTGCGTGATGAGGTACTGCAACCTAACCGACAAAAAATTAACCATCTGGGTTTGGTGTTGGCTGAAAGTGTCAATCAGGTTCAGCAGGGCGGTTATGATTTACAGGGTAATGCTGGTCAAGCACTGTTTAAGACTGGCCAACCGACTATTGTGGCCAATCAACAAAATCAGGGTAGCAGTGATTTTTCTGCTCAATTTACCAATACCACTCAAGTTAAAGGTATTGACTATGCCATGACCTTTGATGGTAACAATTGGCAGGTCACTGAACTGGCAACAAAGCAGCCGGTAACTGTCACTGTTACACCCGCATCTAGTACTAACGGCACAAAATTGACCTTTGCTGGTATGGAAATTGAGGTTGCTACGACTTCAACACCACAAGCCGGTGACCAGTTTATTATCAAGCCGGTTGAGGGGGTTATTGATGGATTATCGGTTGTAATGACCAATCCGACAGGTATTGCAGCTGCTGGTCAGGCGGGAACAGGGCAGGCAGATAATAGCAATATTAAGGAAATATTAGCACTACAAGATAAAAAGTTGATTGATGGCAGGTCAACTTACAGCAAAGCTTATACTTCTGTCGTTAGTGATATAGCGGCTAAAGCAAATCAGGCCAAAGTAGACGTAAAAGCCCAATCAGTGATAACCGATAGTTATTACCAGAAGCAGCAGTCAATTGCCGGTGTCAATCTGGATGAAGAATATTTGGAAATGACCCGCATGCAAGAATTTTATATGTCAAACGCCAAAGTTGTTCAAGTGGCAAATAGTTTGTTTGAGACTTTAATGCGCATTTTCTGATGTTGATAATGTAATTAATTTAAAAGGAAAAAGTGATGGTAACACGTTTAAGTAATCAATTGATGCATTATCAAAAGATGAGTAGTATGATGCGCTCCCAGTCAGAATTAGCAGATAAATATCAGCGTATAACCACCAAAGAACGGCTGTTACAATCAGCCGATGATCCGGCAGCAGCGGCAGAAAACCTACAGATTAAGCAGACACAAGTCCGTTTAGCTCAATATCAAAGAGTGAATAATATTGCTCAACATCAGATGCAATCACAATTGCAAGTTGTAGACAAAATGGAGGATGTGACTCGTAACATCAAGGAAACCTTGGTGGCAGTTTCTAATCAGTCGATTCTGAATGATAAAGAACGCCTGGCTTATGCCACTAAAATTGAAGATTTAAAATCTCAATTGTTTGTTTTAGCCAATAATAAAGATGGTTCGGGCAATTATATGTTTGCTGGTTATAAAACCGATACTGCACCGTTAGAGATGAATAACAGTGGTACGGTTAGTTATCAAGGTGGCGCCGATGCAGTTAAGCAACATATTGATGCTGATCGTGAAGTAACGGTGTACTTTACTGCCGAACAAGTTTTGCTGCCGGCAACTGGGTCAAATATTTTTCAATCTTTAGATTCGGTAATTACTACTTTAAAAGCACCTTATCAATCAGCCACTCCTCAGGAGCAAGCTGTTATGGCCGCTGCGATAAATACGGCTACTGGAGGTTTACAAGATACCACCAAAGCCCTCTCTACTATTACTAGCCAGCTTGGTTTACAACTAAAAGAGGTTGAAAATTTAAGTAGTCGTCATGAAGAGACTTCAGTATTATTAAAAGAGCGGCAAAGCCAATTAATGGATACCAATTTGCTGGAAGAAATAACTGAATTTAAGCAGTTAGAAGAAGTGATGCAGGCTTCTTATAGCATATATGGTCAAATGAAAGATTTATCGCTATTTAAAATTTTGCGTTGAGTGATTTTGTTAATACTTTTTTAGATTATAAAGTAAACAACAAAAAATCAGCCGATAATTAAATAAAATTTTACCAGGAGCCATTTTCTCCTGGTTTTTTATTTTTTTTTCATCTACGCTATTTTTATTTCTATCTTACTTATTTTAATTAATAGCTGGAAAATTATTTTTATTATTCAATAATAGTTAATTCTTTATATTAAATATTAAGCCAATATTATTGTAGGATAATAGAATTCGATGGATAGCTATTAAATTAACTATCAAGTTACTATATATAATATAACGTCAAAAATTATAACGTAATATCAAAAAATAACAGTTTCATAGTGTTGAAAAAATAGTAATATTGAATAAATTTTACTATTTTTCATTTTCATAATTGAGGGTAATTTTGTTTAGCTCGATTTTTCTGCGATAAACAATTTCCTGAGATAAAGGAAGGAACAAGCATGATGAAGAAATTGACAGTAGTCAGCCTGGTTTTCTTGAGCGCAGCAGCACAGGCGCAGTCTCATCTTGACCGAGTGATGAAAACGAAAACATTAACGGTTTGCGCAACGGGTGATTATAGGCCTTATACTTATTTACTGCAGGATGGTAAATATGAAGGGATTGATGTGGCCCTGATGGAAAATCTGGCCACCAGTCTGGGAGCGACAGTTAAATGGCAAAAAACCACCTGGAAAACTTTAATGGAAGATTTTCGCAGTAAACAGTGTGATATTGCGGTTGGTGGTATTTCTGTCACCTTAAAGCGCCAACAGACGGCTTGGTTATCTGCCCCAATCGCGGTTGATGGTAAAATCCCATTAGTACGGTGTGATGATAAAGCAAAATACCAAACTATTGAGCAACTCAATAAACCAACAGTTCGTTTGATTGCCCCGTTTGGTGGTACTAACGAAGCTTTTGTGCACCGTTATTTACCGAAAGCACAGTTACAGCTGACTCATGATAATGCAGCAATATTCCAGCAAATTATTGATAAAAAATTTGATGTTATGGTTACCGATGCATCAGAAGCGCTTTATCAACAAAAGCAGTATCCAAAATTGTGCGCGCTTAATCCGAAAAGACCTCTGCAATACATTGAGAAAGCTTATATGCTGCCACGTGACGATATGAGTTGGAAACTATATGTAGATCAATGGTTACATCTAAATAAAAAGACCGGTGTGTATCAGGATATTGTTGCTGAGTGGATAGCGATACCTAAATAAACTCTATTGCTTATCGGGCAAAGTGGCTTTATTAATTTAAAAATAAGCTAAATTTATACCGGTTATGGCATAGAATTAAACGGATTTAGCGATCTAGTATTAAATAAAGAATTAACGTTATCGGAGAAAGCGATTTTAAAACTATTATTTCCCAGCTAATGTAAGCAATATCAGTGTTAATTGACCGAGAATATCATTAAATATTTTCTCGGCATATTTGGTCACTATGGTTGTTAACAGCGGTAATAGATAAATACCAATTAAAAGTGTCAGAGGGAAACCGACAACAAAAATAGAAAGCTGGGGGGTCATTCGATTTAAAATCGCCAAACTGATATTAATAATTAATAATAAGGTTAAAATAGGTAAAGCCAATAATAAGCCATAATAAAAAATAATTCCGGCTGATTGGGCAACTAATATAAAACTGTTGCTATTTAATGATGATAGCAGCGGAATAGTTTGAAAACTATCTGCTAACAGTGACAACAGCCAAAGATGAATATCGAAAGAGAGAAACAAGAGTAGTAATAATAGATTCACAAAACGCGCTATAATTGGCATATTGGGGCCGGCTGAGGGATCAACAAATAATGCAAACGAGAGCCCCATTTGCATGCCTAATATTTCCCCTGCATAACGAACGATGGCAAAGGCAATTTGCATCGTCAGTCCCATTAATAAACCGATTAAAACTTGTAGTATTAATATCCAACAACCCATGGCAGAAAAGAGCGGAATTTGCGGTAAAGGCAATGACGTTGAGATTAAAATCGTGATCATCAAGGCGAGGGCAATTTTGCTTTTTTTAGGAATTTGTTTTTCAGCAAAAAAAGGTGCAATACTAAATAGGGCTAATATTCGCACAAATGGCCAAAATAGTTGGTTAACATAAGTATAAAAAAAATCGGTGGTAAAAGTGATCATCATTAACCAATAAATTGCGGCAGTTGAGTGATTAACTGACGGGTATACTCGATAAATAGTTCTAACATCCATGGGCCGGCTACTATCGCGGTAACAAAAACAGCAATAATTTTAGGAATGAAAGACAGGGTCATCTCATTAATTTGGGTGGCTGCTTGCAATAAACTAATAATTAAACCACTGATCAACGCCGCCAGCAACAGTGGTGCTGCTAATGCAATAGCAACTTTCATCCCATCAATACCAAGCTCCATCACTGTTTCCGGTGTCATTTTTACTCCTAATTAAAAAAGCTTTGCGCTAATGAGCCTAAAATTAATTGCCAGCCATCAACCAAAACAAACAACATTAATTTGAATGGCATCGCAACAGTGGCAGGCGGAACCATCATCATACCCAACGCCATTAATACGCTGGCAACCACCAGATCGATAATCAGGAAAGGAATAAATATCATAAAACCGATTTGAAAAGCTGTTTTTAGTTCGCTGGTAATAAATGCCGGCACTAAAATACGCAGCGGAACATCAGCTTGTGTTTGATACTCTTTATCATTGGCTAAGCGGGAAAATAGTGCTAAATCAGGTTGTCGGGTTTGTTGTAACATAAATTGACGTAAGGGTTTAGCGCCTTCAGATAAAGCCACTTCAATGGTAATTTTCTCTTCACTAAAGGGTAAATAAGCATTTTGATAAATTTTATCAAATACGGGTGACATGACAAAAAAAGTCATAAATAGCGCCAGGCCTAATAAAATTTGATTAGGTGGTGCGGTCGGGGTGCCTAATGCATTACGTAATAAGCCGAGGACGATGATGATGCGAGTAAAACTAGTGGTCATCAGCAGCAGCGCAGGAATAAAACCGAGCGCGGTGATAAAAATAAGCGTCTGCACTGGCAATGACCAGCTCTGGCCGCCATTGGCTAATGGCTGGCTAACGATGGTGGGTATAGCAGAGTAGGTATCGAATGGCAGCCAAAGTAGCGTGCCTAATAATAAAAATAGCCGTTTACGCATCACTGTTTCTACTTTTTACTAAGCATGTTTTTATTAATTGGCCAAAAGAAGGTGGAGCAGATTTTTCCTCAGCTTGTTCGCTTAGTTCTGTTTTGGCCGGCATTTTATGTAGCAAGCTAATGTTTTCTTCGGTAACACCGAGCACCAGCGCTTGTTGATCAACTTCAATAATAGTAATTTTGGTTTTACTACCTAATGAATAGTTATCTATTACCTTGATGGCGTTTGTGCCAGTGGGTAGATAACGCTTAGGTAAAAAACGGCGCACTAGCCATAACGTAATCAATAAACAGCCAATAATTAGTAATAAGGAACTGCTCATTTCAGTTAACATGCTACTGCCTGAAAGCATTGGACTATTGGGCGTAGCGCCCCCTTTTAATAAAGGGGCCACGCTATCAGCCGCGCCAGATATGAAAAAAGACGAATAGGCTGGCATAATTTATCGACTCAACCTACGCATGCGTTCTGATGGAGTAATAATATCAGTAATACGAATACCATATTTTTCTGAGACCACTACCACTTCACCTTGTGCGATCAAATAGCCATTGATCAGAATATCTAACGCTTCACCAGCCAAACCATCGAGTGAAACAACCGAACCTTGCGTCAGGGTTAATAGTTTTTTGATAGTCATTTTGGTACGTCCTAACTCAACAGTGAGTTTTACCGGGATATCCATAATCATGTTGATATCTGAAAATTGATTTTCAAGATTTTGCATTTCCAAATTATCAAAGATAGCCGGCCCACTATCGCTTGGTTTCGGCGGTTTAGATTGCTGAGCAATGGTTTCTATCCAGATATCTTCAGCAGAAGTGTTAGCTTGATTTTCAGTAAAATCGTTGGTGTCACTCATGGTTTTGCTCCTCTTCCTGAGCGTTTAAAACTGGATTAATAAGATGTTCGACACGAAGAGCATATTGCCCATTCAATGTTCCATATTTACTGGTTAGCACGGGCACACCATCGACATGGACCATAAGACGTTCAGGTTTTTCAATAGGGATCACATCCCCTTCTTGCAGTTTGAGGATATTAGACAGCCGCGTTGGATGTTCAACTAAATTAGCAATTAACTCTAATTCAGAATATTTAACCTGTTTAACCCAACCGTTCATCCAGACGCCGCCATCTTGTTTCATCTTTTCAACTGGCGGGTTGGTTAATTGTTCATAAAGAGGTTCGATCATAGAAAAAGGAATGCAAATATTAAATTCACCGATCATATTGTTAATCTCCATTAAAAATGGAGTAGTAATGACGATATCATTAGGTGAAGAGGTAATATTAGTAAATTTTGCCTGTGATTCAGAACGAATATAGATTGCCTGGATTTTGTGAACAATTTGCCATGCATCACTATAGGCATCGAGTGCTAACTCTACCATTTTATCAATAATGCGCTGTTCAGTATGGGTAAATTCCCGCTCATCAATAGCGGTGGTAAATCGGCCATCTCCACCAAACAGATTATCAACCGCAATAGAAACTAAATTAGTTTCAAAAGTGAAAAGGGCGGTTCCGTTCAGTGGCTTCAGTTGGATCAGGTTAAAGTTACTCATCGCAGGCAGATTGTCGGCAAAATCACAGAAAGGCTCAATTTTTATTGAACCGACTGTAATATCCGGGCTATACCGCATAAGATTAAATAATTTCATCCGAAATTGGCGGGCAAAATGCTCGTTGATCATTTCCAGCGATTGCAGCCGCTCGCGAACAGTACGTCTTTGGGTATTCGGATTGTAAGGTTGGATATCCATTTTAGCTTTAGATGTTTTTTTAGATGTTTTTTTCGCTTTACTGACAATAGGATTACCAGCTGGAGCATCATTTAACAGGGCATCACCCTCTGTTTGTGAAAGAAAATTCTCGCTCATGGGATTTATCGTAAAATAAATGTTGTGAATAATACATCGGTAATAATTTGCTCAGACTCTTCTAATTCAGATTCAAAAGTCGGTCTTAATGCCTGTTTAATTTCAGACATCAGGTGGATCTTGCCGGCTTCTGTGACTAACTCAGTGGCTTTTTGGCGGGATAACAACAGTAATATTCGACTGCGTACTTCAGGCATAAAATCATGTAGGCGCTTACGTGTCTCTTCATCGGTAAGGCGTAAAGTAATTTCCACATACAACACGCGATCGCGTTTATCATTATCAATCAGATTAACCGTAAACGCCCCTAGGGACATAAATACCGGGATCACCAGGGTTCTTTTTTCTGGTTGATATTCATCCTGTTTTTTTATTTGGTATAGCCACCAACAGTAGCCAGCAATAAAACAACTTAATATTAAGAGTAACGCGATAATGGTTAGCATGATCCGACTTATGCGTTTTCCTTGACGTTGAGACCTGGACATAGACAGGTAATTCCTTTTGATTTTACTTGGGATAATGAAACTATTATCAATTAACGTGTTATCCCTGTTTCTGCATTTCGATATAATTATCCTGCTCAATGAATATTTTGACGGAGGAATAAAACAATAAAAATGGGAGGTTATTTTGCCATTGATAAATGTTGAAAATAGTAGGGGAAATTTTCCCCTATCAAAATAATAAAGATGGCTGATAAATTTAAGCAAATATATCAATACCGGTTGTTATGGCGGTCTGCATAATTGGTTGGGATCTGACTAATGCATCATCTTTTGTCTGTTGCTGTCGATCATCAGCGATTGATGATGGTGATGTGAACGGTTGACTATTTTCATCACTATGTTGCTTATTATGCTGATCACCAACATGTGTTTGACCCAGTTCTATGCCTTGTTCTGATAATGCATGACGTAACTGAGGCAGATTTGTTTCAATAACCTGACGGACTTGTTGGTTAGCCGCAACAATAGAGAGTTGAGCTTTATCATCGAAAACTTTAAGTTGGATCTGTAGGTTGCCTAATTCTTCGGGATAAAGCCGTAGCTCCGCTTGTTGTGAACCATGACGACTGAGAAATAAGATCTGCTCACTAAATTTTTGTCCCCATTCAGGATGATCAATCGGGGTAGCCAAGGCAATAGAATTGATGGTAGGTGAAATTGAGTGACTTAATGTTGTTGAGTTTGGCATTAAGGATGTTAATGATATCGTAGTATTATTGGTTATCGATCCAGTAGCTAGTGCTGGGTTTTCTATTGCCTGAGTCTGGCTTGTGGCAGCGATATTAGCCTGAATTGGTGGTAATAATGCTTCAGATGGCGAGACGCCTTGTTTTGCCAGTAATGACTGCAATGGCGCTATATCCTGTTTAGTCAATTGTGACTGAGATTGGGCGGCGTCTGGTTTAACAAACGGCGATGATATATTGGACAGAGGAAAGTCAATTGAGGGATTATTTGTGGTTGATAGCAGAGTAAGATGTTTTAAACTAAGGTTTTTATCCCGCTGCTCAATATCATCAGTTAATGTTTGGCTATTAGTCTGCTCGGGTAATTCTTCTGATAAACCGGCGGGACTATTTTCCTGCTTTAGCTGCGAGGCTATGGTTGCCAGCGAAATAGGAAGTTGATCAATAAGTTGATTATCAGCTAACAGTATAAATTCTTGCTCAAGGGATAAGTCGGCGCTGTCGTTGATTTGTGCAGTGACTTCATCCGCCAAAAAGCCATTGATAGCCGATAATTCATTTTCTTGTTGGGCCAGATCTGAGTTAGCGCTGTCTGGTGAGTTTTTCTCTTTTGCTGGTGATGAATAGTTAGCTAGCATGTCAGCAAAATTGGCAGCATGTTCTGTTGGTGATGATAACTGTTGCTTAGATGAGTGCGCGCCAGCGCTAAATGTTACCGATGTATCTATCATTATGATGTCCTTAAAACGGCACGTTGTGCTATTTCATCCATTTGTTTTTGTTCAATAAAATCAGCCTGTTTTTTCTGTAAACGTTCACTACGTTGTTGTAGCTTATTGAAGGTGTTAGTTTTTTGCTGTTTTCCCTGCCAATTTTTTTTGGCGATCGTTTCACGCTGCTGCCAGCTAACTACCTGTTGTTGATGTTGCGTGATCGCTTGTTCAAGCGTCAGTAAAAACTGCTGATAATTTTGTAATATTGCGGAAGAAGTTCCATGGTGAAGAATGGTATTAAGCTGTTGGCGATATTCATCTTGATACTGTAGCAATTGTATTAGCTGTTGTTGCATTTGTTGACGTTGCCGCTGAATATGCGATAACTGTAGCGCCGCCTGGTGGCTGTCGTTACGGCTTAAATTATGTAATAGTGCGAAGGAGTTTGTTTGCTTCATGGTTCCTCACTAGGATTTTCAAAACTAGTCGCAGGAAATAACTGACAAAGCTGTTGGTGGGAAGTCTCCTTTGAACAGTATTCATCGCAATCCTGGCGTAAAAATTGCTGCAAATGGGGATAAAGCTGAATGGCTTGATCCAGGATTGGATCACTACCCGCGGCATAAGCGCCAACATTAATCAGATCTTGATTACGTTGATAACGGGATAATAGCTGTTTGAACTGTTGCGCCTGGTAAAAATGGCTTTTAGTAACAAGATTATTCATCGCTCGACTAATTGAGGCTTCAATATCAATAGCTGGATAATGCCCCGCTTCTGCCAGGCTACGTGACAGTACTATATGCCCATCAAGAATAGCCCGCGCTGAATCAGCGATCGGATCTTGTTGATCATCACCTTCGGTTAGCACGGTATAGAAAGCGGTAATGCTGCCGCTACCTTCAGTACCATTACCGGCCCGCTCTATTAGCGAAGGTAATTTGGCAAATACTGAAGGCGGGTAACCTTTAGTTGCAAGAGGTTCACCGATCGCTAGTGCAATTTCACGTTGTGCCATAGCATAACGGGTGAGCGAATCCATAATCAGTAATACCTGCAAACCACGATCACGAAAGTCTTCCGCGATCCGGGTGGCGTAAGTGGCGCCCTGTAAGCGTAGTAGGGGAGAGACATCCGCCGGCGTAGCGATAACCACTGAGCGTTGTAAACCTTCAGAACCAAGAATATTTTCGATAAAGTCTTTTACTTCCCGGCCCCGTTCACCAATCAGGCCAACAACGATCACGTCAGCCTGGGTATAACGCGCCATCATGCCTAATAAAATACTTTTTCCTACCCCTGAACCAGCAAATAGTCCCATTCGTTGGCCGCGACCAACCGTCAACAAACTGTTAATCGCTCTTACTCCCACATCAAGCGGGTGATTAATCGGTTCGCGTTGTAGTGGATTAATAGGAGGGGTAACCAGAGAAGAGAAAGTATCTATGGTAGGCAAGGGCTTACCATCTAATGGCTGACCAAAACCATCTAGCACACGACCTAGTAGAGCAGGGCCAAGGGGAAATTGTTGACCACTATTTTGCTGCTTATCTGACGCCGATAGCTGATAAACCTGAGCGCCAGGCACAATCCCTTCTAGATCCTGGTAAGGCATCAACAGCATTTTGTCGCCATTAAAACCTACCACTTCACAGCTAATTTCGTCACTAGCTTGTCGTTGTTGCCGTTTTATTAAACAATTGGCGCCTAACGGCATTTGCAGACCGGTTGCTTCTAATACTAAACCCGTTACGCGGGTTAATTTGCCATAGTGACGCACTGATTGTAGTTGGCTGATCTGCTTTTCAAAGCTATCTATTCGGCTTAAGCAGCGGGCAAGTTTTGCCGTCATGCGCATTTCTCCGGCATAATTAACTGACAAAGCTCAAGCCAGCGGGTTTCTATGCTGGCATCTAGCTCACTGTTTTCCGTGCTAATTTTACAACCATATCGATGTAATTCTGGCGTTGGCATCAAACGCCAGCCATTGGTGGTTAGGCTATCACCTAGTTGTGATTCAATCAGTGCCAGATCAGCAGGGTTAACGTGCAGTTGACGAGTGCCTGACAATAGCGGATCTTGTTGCAGAAAATGACTAATTTGGTTCAATAACGCGCTACCGTCACAAACCGCCGGCTGTCCTAATAGTTGACCGGCAGCCTGCAGGGCAATCTGCATTAAGCGTGACGCAATGATACTGTCTAAGCCTTCTAAACAATGGCGAAACTCAATTAGTAGTGCTTGCCATTGTTGGGTGATAGCGGCCATCTCTTTTTTGACCTCATTAGTCGCTGCCTGGTGACCTTCAGTCAAACCTTGTTGATAGCCAATCTGATAACCTTCTTGCTGGCCTTTCACCAAGCCGGCTTGATGCCCTGCTGATAGCCCTTCCTGATAGCCGATTTCTTTAGCTTGCGCTTTTAATTCATCCAATTGGTTGATTTTATTCAAAACATCTTTTTCATTATCTTCAACGGATGAATTTTCATCTTCTTCATGCAGGCGATTAATCGCAGGATTTAAATCTGCCCAAATGGTAATTTCATCGGGCAGCCAGGGCTGCCATCGCGATTGAGATTTTTTAGACATAACGATCATCACCACCATTCAACGCAATCTCACCATTTTCAGACAAGCGGCGAACAATAGACAGGATTGCTTTTTGTTCTGTTTCCACTTGAGATAGGCGAACAGGGAGCTGTGAATCGAGATCATCACGCATGATTTCAGCTGCACGTTGTGACATGTTATTGAGGAAATGATCGCGTAAAGTCTGTGAACAACTTTTTAATGCAATAACCAGAGAATCGTTTTCCACCTCTTGTAGCAGGCGTTGCATCGAACGATCGTCCATTTCGATAAGATCCTCAAACAAGAACATTTCAGCGATGATTTTTTGCGCCAATTCATCGTCATATTCTTTAACGGCGCTAATAACCATTTTTTCTTGCTGGCTTTTCATCAAATTGATGATTTCGGCTGCAGTACGGATACCACCCATTTTACTTCGCTTAATATTTTGCTCATCGAGTAAACTATTAAGCACTTCAGTTAACTCAGCTAAAGCGGAAGGTTGTATGCCACCAAAGGTTGCGATCCTCAATACCACATCATGACGTAATTCTTCATCCAGCAGCGCTAAAATTTCAGCAGCTTGGGTGCGCTTTAAATGAACTAAAGTAGCGGCAATAATTTGCGGATGTTCATCCCGGATCATCTCTGCTGCTACTTCGGGTGCCATAAAGTTCAGTTTATCGATACCAGTGACGGTTTCCTTGGTCTCAAAAATATCTTCTAATAAACTATTAGCATGTTCTTCACCCAGTGCTTTGATTAATACTGAATTCAGGTAATCTTTGGTATTAACATTAATTGCCGCATATTGGGTGGCATTTTCTTCGAATTCAGACAATATATCTGTCAATTGATGGTTAGAAATTTGGCCTAAATTTGATATGGCGACACTTAATTTTTGTACTTCACCGCTATTCAAATGTTTAAAAATTTCAGCAGCCAGCTTTTCACCTACAGACATTAACATAACTGCACTTTTTTCAATTCCATTAAAACTCATAGTTCTTCACTCATCCAATTACGAACAACCATCGCCATTACGCGGGGATTTTTTTGCACCATTTCACGTAACCGTTTGGTCTGCATTTCTGCGTTGATACGCTGACGCTTCTGCTCCTGGCGCATGGCTTCGTCATGTTCAATTTTTTGTTGAGCGGCGCGTTTTGCCTCTCTTATTATGGCAAGATCAGCGGCCGTTTTAGCGCTCTCCGCCGCTTCACGTTTTTTGCGTAATTGAGGTTGGATTATCAGACGCCAAAATAGCCACGCCAAAAACGATAACAACAGATAACGGCCAATTTCTAATAGATTGGCGATAACAATAGGTTGCTGCCAAAATTCAAGCGGTTTTAGTTCTGCATCCTGCGGTTCAAATGGTGCATTTACCACATACAGGCTATCACCACGCTGTTCAGAAAACCCCATCGCTTCCTGGGCTAATGTTTTTATTTGGGCCAATTTTTCATTTGTCAGAGGTAAACTATCATCATTTTCTTTTCTGTCGCTATCAGCATAATTAACGATGATTGCCACCGACAGTCGCTGTAGCGAGCCTATTTGATGTTGGGTATGACGAATGCGCCGATCGATTTCATAATTGGTCGTTTCATCAACCCGACTATTATGATTATTATTCAGCGGGCGAGGGTTATTCTTATCATTAGCTCTGTCAATCGGTGCTTTTGGCTCAGGTATTGGCTGGTTAGACAGCGCACCAGGTACACCACCAATCAGTGATTGGCCATTTTGTTCACTGCGACTGCTCTGTTTTGAACGCACGGCTGATTCATTAGGCGGTTGATTAGGTTTATACTCTTCTGCGGTTTCTTCGGTACGGGCAAAATTAACTTGAGCAGTAACCTGCGCCTGTACGTTACCCCGGCCAACCAGTGGCGTAATAATTGATTCAATACGCTGCTTATAACGATTTTCGATCGATTGAACATAGTTGAGTTGTGTCAGATTAAGATCACGGCTAATACCCTCGGGTTGAGTTAATAGATTACCTGATTGATCAACGATGGTGACATTGTTGCCAGATAAGCCACTGACACTACTGGAAATCATATGCACAATAGCGGCAACCTGACCATCATCCAGTTTACGGCTGTTTTGTAAGTTGAGGGTGACTGACGCGGTGGGATCTTTTTGCTCACGAACAAATAGTGACGGTTTTGGGATAGCTAAATGTACCCGGGCGCGTTGTACAATACCGAGTGATTCAATAGTTCGGGCTAATTCGCCCTCCAAAGCTCGTTGATAGTTGATTTGTTCATTAAATTGACTCAAACCAAATTTTTCTTGATCCAGTAGTTCAAAACCGACATTACCGCCTTTGGGCAACCCTTGCTGTGCTAACTTTAGTCTCACCTCATGCACTTTATCAGCCGGCACCTTAACCATACTACCATCGTCAGACAGCTGATAAGGAATATTCATTTGGCTTAGTTGAGTAACAATTTCTCCTCCATCTTTATCGCTAAGATTGGTATAAACCGGTCGATAGTCGGTTCCCTGTAACCAAAACATAGCAGCGATGAAAAAAGTAATAGCCAAAGCACCGGCAACGATCAGCGGCACTTTAGGATCAGATTTTATTTTTTCGAAAATGGTACTTAATCCCTTGAGCGGATTTGCTCCATTCGTATTTATGGCATTCATAAACAATCCTTGCCTTCTTGTTCTTGATCAAGATTTATAACGTGGCGTAACAAAGTGGCTTCCCCATACTGATAAAGTATTTCCAGTTTCATCCTGCTATTATCGTTTTTTGCCCTCGGTTTAATGGCCGAAATAGACTTTTAGTTCGACGCTAATTGTTGGTTTTGATTTATTTAGCTTGTGATAGGGTTGTTTTCCGATTAGTGCCAAAAGATAAATCAATACGATGGCACGACTTAGAGAAAATTATTGGAAAAAATAGGTTGAGGTTTTTATGTCAATTCCCGCTATTCAGTCTGTTATTGCGCAAATGACAACAGAAATGGTTAGCATCAATAATAGCCAACTGGCAGCGGCACCACAAACTGGTTTTGCCAGCCATTTATTAAATGCGGTAGCTAAAATTAATCAGACACGGGTCAACGCCAGCCAGAAAGCCCAGGCATTAACGTTGGAAACTCCCGGGGTTGAGCTCAATGATGTGATGGTCGATCTGCAAAAGGCCAGTTTATCCCTGCAGTTTGGTATTCAGGTGAGAAATAAGTTAGTCGGTGCCTATCAGGAAATCATGAATATGCCGGTTTAAAGGGCATTTATTAATACTAAGCCACCAATCAGTGGCTATTTTTTATTATATGGTGCTAATAAATACTATTATAAATAATAGCAACGGAATTACTGGTTGATAAAAGCGAATGATTGTAATCTATTATCACTAGTAATTAAATTTTCAAGCTGCAAATATCAAATTCTATTTGCTAATAATATTTAAAATATATCCTTCTATATTAAATATATTTATTACTGTCAATTCAGTATAAAATTAAGTTTTTTACTTTATGCTAAACTTATCGTCAAGCTTGCGTTGACTAAAGAGAAAATGAAAAATTTATTTGATATTAACCAGCCGTTACTTTTAATCAACGATTAGTGGTTATTTTTATCTTGAACCGATTGTTTAGATGAAAAATAGCAGTAGTATTCATCTGGATTAGCAGCCGGGCAGCATACATTACCGGGCCGTGTTGGTGTAATGTTTGGATTTAATTGACAGCGGTGATTGGTAAAAAGATCAGTAGAAACTGATTCACTTGAAAATAAACAAAAAATCACTACCGGGCAAAAAATTTTAATCAAAGTATTTATATCGACTTAGGTTGTTGATAATTGGTATAATTATTTTATGTTGATAATTATATATTTCAATCTTTTTTGTAAAAAATTAGTCATGTTGTTTATAAGATAATGTTACCAGTATTTAATATCGGCATCTTGCTAGCTGGTGACAAATATTTCTGCCAATAGCGTAAGTAAAGTTGAATTTTCAATTAACATTTTTTAGCGTTATTTATTTGCTGGTCTTTAATAATGATCAACTAAAATTATAAATAAAAAATTTGGTTGTTGTTGTTTATGATAACTGATTAAATTTAAAGATAATTATATTAATATTAATCTTTGCTGGAAAAAAAACTGTTTGAACTTATAAATCGTGTTGCGTATTTTCTTTATTAAAATATGACAGACAATAAATTAAATAATTATTAATAAAATAAACAATTATGATGGTTTAAACTGCCTGCTAAGCATAATTACAGCGCAAAAATGTAATAAAATTTTAAATCATCAGCCAATATCAACCATAAAAAGAACCTATTATTCAGGAGAATAAATTATAGCAACAAGCAAAGGAGATTTTTGGAGTAAGCAAGGGGCATTTGGGCTTAACTATTTGCTAAACTGCCAATCCAAAAGCATGCCGATTTATTATTTCCCACAGTAAAATATGTATCATTTACCTACCCTGGTATTATGTTTTGACCGCTTATAGCGGTCTTTTTTTGTTTTATACAGATAAAATTGATTCTTGTTGAGTGAATAAAACTGGCGCGATATTGATGATTAGCTTAATAATAAAGTTGATAATTTAAGTCACATAAACTTATTGTTCGACTGGATTATAATAGCATTCCAGCTGTTGTTGTTGAGCGGTCTGTCTAATAAAGGTTGTCAGTTGATGCACTCTGCTATGCATTAATTGCCGAATTTCACTTTCTTCACGCAATATTGTTTGCAACATTTTGGTTAATTTATGCTGTAAAGGCTCAGGCAATCCGGCAATGGCGCCTAACGCCGTCACCTGGCCAACCGCTTGGCGATAATCCGGTTCTACAATTAATAGTTCCTCCCACTGCGCTTGTTGTGCCAGCATTAACATTTGCTGACTAATCGTCAGCAAATGATGGTAAGCAGGCAAAAAGATCTGTTGCTCACTGTTCATTAGATTGTGTTGCCGGATCGTTAAGTTGTGCCCATGTGTCTGCCGAGTCAGTCAATAATTTAATTACCTGTTGAATTCTGTCAACATCATTATAAAGATTGGCATATAGCAACTGGCGGATCATATAGTCATACAGTAACGAGATATTTTCAGCAATTTCACCGCCATGCTCTAGATCAACGCCACTATTTAATCCCTCATTAATAATAGCAATCGCTTTTGAGATAGCACGGCTTTTTTGCTGAATATTATTTTGTTCAATATAAATTACCGCTCGTTTTAAGGCACTCAAGGCGCCATCAAATAAAATTTTTACTAGCTGATAAGGTGAAGCATTTAAAACCTGGCTTTCAATATCAACCTGAGTATATAAAGTTTCAGCTGCTGATGTATTCATAATTTATTTCGTCAGTAAGGCCACTAAAGAGTTGCTGCTTTGTTTCATCTCGCTGATGGCTTTATCCATGGCAATAAATTTGTCCCGCTGAGTTTTAAGTTTTGCCTCTATATTCTTTTGCATACTTTCCATTTTTACATTGAGTATTTTTATTTGTTTATTCAGTGACTCTGTGTTGAGATGTAGTGGGCCTTCCAGGGTATCCAGGGTCTTTTTAAGATAATTAAAGGTTTCAGTGGCAAAGCCGGTTTTTTCACCATCGCCCATAAAAAATTGTTTAACTTTCGCCGGGTTATCTTTTAGTGTTTCATCCAGTTTTTTATCATCAATAGTTAATTTGCCTTCATGATTAAAACCGATACCAAAATGGTTCAAATGATTCATATCCGGCAGATTTTGCACATTTAAGGTCATATTTTTTACTTGTGAGAAGATTATTGCTGAACCGCTATCGTTTAATAGTACGCCATTATTGGCAGAAGGCGCTTCACCTAATTTGGTTGGCTCATATTTGGTTTGTGTTTTGTAAAAGCTATGCAGATTATTGTAAGCATCAACCCAGTTTTTGATCGCCTTTTTAGTCGGTTCGATATCGCGAGCTACAGTGACGGTTTCTGATATTAATCCGCCAGCTTTATCTTTTTCTGCCGTTTTAACCAGGGTAAATGTGATCCCTTCGGGCGCGTCTTTAATTTCATTACTACTGTGCTCAATTTGGATACCATTAATCTCTACTATAGCATTTTTAGCAGCAACGGTTGGTTTCATTTGGTTACTATTTAAAACGCCATTTAGCTGACTATCACCTTTAACTTCAATCTCCATCGCCGAATCGGTGCCGGTTTTTTTGGCAGTAAGTACTAATTGATGTTCACCCTCTTTTATTTTAACCAGGCTAGCACTGACATTGCCATCGGCTCTATTGATTGCATCGCGGATCTCAATCAGTGATGTTTGCTGCTCGCTTAATTTAATTTCCAGCGGTTGTTTTTCACTGTTTTGCTTGATAACTAATATCCGCTCTTGGCCTGCCGCAACAGGGCCAGCCAATTTTTTCTTTACATCATCAACCTTAGTGGTGGCTAATGATTGGGCCTGTGCCAGTTGCTCAACTTTTACCTCATAACTACCAGCAACCGCTTTTTCGTCGCTGCTAACAGTTACCGTGTTATGATTTTTACTGACTGAAGTGGTACTAATTTTATCAAACTTCATTAATGATTCAGCGGCTTGTTGTAATTTATCCAGCTGAGCCCGCAATGAACCATAAGCACTGATCTTTTGATTATATTTTTGTTGCTTCTGTTTTAACGGCCGCAATCTTTGCTTTTCATTGGCCTCCATACTATCCAGCCATTGATCAATTGGCATGCCTGATCCTACACCCAACGAAGTCATATTTGACATGATTTTTCCCTATCCTATTTGATTAATTAAACCTTATTAAATTGATTATCGGCCTCAGCTAATAGAAGTTAAATAATCAGGCCAAATTAATTTATTGCCACAAAAAATTAAAGTATCAAACCGCTGTGACGATAATCAAAACAGCCAAACGTTTTGGCCAATTAAAAAGTTAAATTTAAATAAAGGAATTATTATGGCTCTGGTTATCAATACCAATATGTTTGCGTTAAATGCGCAAAAAGCATTAAATAAAACCCAAAATAACTTGGGCACTACTATCCAACGTCTATCTACTGGCCTGCGCATTAACAGTGCCAAAGACGATGCGGCTGGCATGTCAATTGCCAATGGCATGACCTCTAACATTATGGGTATGAAACAAGCGACGCGTAACGCCAATGATGGTATCTCGTTAGCACAAACCGCCGAAGGGTCGTTGTCACAGGTGAATGATAACTTGCAGGCGATCCGTAATTTAGCGGTGCAGGCCAGTAACGGTACTAACTCAAACAAAGATATTGCGACGCTGCAAGCTGAAGTAACACAGCGTATAGAGGAAATTGGCCGTATTATTAACCAAGCCGAATTTAACGGCAATAAAACATTAGATACCAATGGCACGATAATGCTGCAAACGGGTGCCAACCATGGTGAACAAATTGCGGTAAATGTAACGGCAACCACTATCGCTACTCTAGATATTAAAGATATTGATTTAAATGTATTTGCAGCAGGTGCGTCATCGGGATCGGCAGCAACAATGCAGTATAACTCAACTGCAGCAACAGCAGCTGGACTTGATGCCGATCTAACTTTCACCGGAAATACTGCCACAAATGCCTTGGATGCAGCTAACGTTACAATAACTAATGCTGGTGCTTCTGGTCTTACGGTAGGTAATGCATTAAGCTCAGGGTATGAGTTGCATCAAAAGCTGGATAATACAACGGGTAATGCGGTTGCTGATCAATATGTATTGAAAACGACTGCAGGCGACGTTTACGAGGTGACTTTAGCAGCTGATGCTAGTGGTGCTGATAAAGAAGTGGGTATCACAGTTGGTACTAAAATTAACACTAGCCATGCCGGTACTGTAGGTACGGCCTTACCAGGTGGCCAAGGTACAGGTCAAGGTGCAGGTTCGGTAACACCGGATCAAGTTTTTGCAAAACTTGATAAAGCCTTGGATGATGTCTCTGCTAAACGTAGCCAATGGGGTGCCATACAGAGCCGGTTGGAATCAGCGGTTGAGAATTTAACCAATACGGTTAACAACCTGTCTGCTGCCCGTAGCCGTATTCTGGATGCCGATTTTGCGGAAGAAGTGTCTAACTTAAGTAATGCCCAAATCTTGCAACAAGCGGGCACCACAGTATTGGCAATGGCTAATCAGTCTAACCAGTCAGTGCTTTCTTTACTGCGTTAATAGTTTAATTAGTCATTATTTTGGTAATTCTTTGCAGGCCGGCTTTTGCCGGCCTGTATTATAAAATAGGCTAAGATATTATCGCCATCACTGTTAAAATCAATAATTATTAATAGCAATTAATTGTAATATGGTGTGATCGTCGCAAGCTATCCTGCCTGATTCACTGATATCCCTCCTGACGGCACCATCCTCAAGCAACAAAGTATTGCCCTAAATGACGATCAATTAGCCTAAGTCAATGCTTTTGACACTGGCCATAATTTGCCGCTAGGTTCCGTGTTCGGTTAACTGAGGTGGTTAAAAATAATAGATAAGTAAAAAAAGCCCGTTTTATAGTACTATTTACGCCATTATTTGCCGCCTCAATTTCGGATAATAAGCGCCTGTTATCAATGACAGGTGCTTACGGTGAACGATCTCTACACCCAGGATGGGATAATTGAAAAAGATGTACTATTGGAGCGCTATCTTCCTTTAGTACGTCATGAAGCATTAAAACTGCAAGTGAGATTACCTGCTAGCGTGCAACTGGATGATTTAATTCAGGCTGGCGGTATTGGTTTGTTAGATGCGATCGAGCGATTTGATATGACGCAAGGTACCGCTTTTGCTACTTATGCCGTGCAACGGGTACGTGGCGCGATGTTAGATGAATTACGCGCCCGCGATTGGGTGCCGCGTAGTGTGCGCCGTCTGGCGCGGGAAGGGGCCAAAGTGATGCAGCAGCTTGAGCAAGCACTAGGCCGACCGGCGAGCGAGCAGGAGATTGCTGATAAGTTGCACATCGGTCTGTCGGAGTATCAGCAGTTATTGCAGGATAGCAACAATAGTCAATTATGCTCTTATGATGAGTGGCATGAAGTGCATGGTGAGAGCTGTGAACCGATTATTGAGGTTGACGACGAGCGAAATCCGCTGCAAACTTTAATAGCAACTGATATTCGCAAAAATATTATAAAGGCGATAGAATGTTTGCCTGAAAGGGAAAAAATGGTTTTGACGCTCTATTATCAAGAAGATCTGAACCTGAAGGAGATAGGCGCGGTGTTGAATGTCGGGGAATCCCGCGTCAGCCAGCTACATAGCCAGGCGATAAAACGGCTACGAGTGCGCTTAAATCCAGATAAATAATATTTTTTATTTTTTTGTTTACGATTTACACACAGGGCTTATCTAATATGTCTGTTTCTAACCAAAAGAAGCGGCCGCTGAGCCGTTATATTAAAGACTATAAACATAGTCAAATTCACTGCGCACACTGTAACAAAACCCTTGATCGGATTTCATTGGTGTTTAATGATCAAATTCTGAATAAAGAAGCGATTTCAGCGATGACTGAGCTGGTTGATGGGCAAGCTTGGGCCGAGTTACAGCATAAATTTACCGCGTTATGTCGTTTTTGTAGTGAAATCTATTGTAATAGTGATACTGGCTATTTTGATATTATGTCGTTTAAACAGTATCTGTTTAAAGAGACTGAAATGAGCCATAGTACCGTACGTGAATATGTGGTGCGGCTGCGTCGACTGGATGAGTTGTTAAGTGAAATACAATTTCCGCTCGCTGAATTGGAGATTGAAAAAATTCAGGCTCAGATGCAGGATAAAATGACCGACTCTGCCTTTAGTAATTACAATATTGCGTTGCGTAAATATGAGCAATTCCTAGACTGGCAGGCCGATCACTCAGCATAAGGTTGCTATGGATAGAAACTAAATTATTTCACAGTTATTAGATAAATAAAGCCTTAGCAAATCGCTAAGGCTTTATTGTTGGCAATGAAAAATTATTCTAGTGTCATTAAACTGGCATTGCCGCCGGCCGCCGCAGTATTGACACTGATAGCTCGTTCATGGACTAAACGCTCAAGGAATAAATGCTGGTCTCCGGATCGATATCCTTGCACGGAAATAATTGGCCCGTCACGTTCAGCCACTGCTTGACAAACAGTTTGTAACTGATTGCGATCGCCATGAAAAATAACCCCATCAAATTGGCAGTCGGTTAGTTGCCAATTATCAGCTAGCCTGATCATCTGGTTGACTAAAGCAGGCAACTCTGCCTGCAATTGCTGCTGGATGGCATTATTTGGCCATAGCACCTGACATCCCATCGCTAACACTGCTGCTAGCTGGATCACTGCATCTGCTTGTGTTTCCGCCAGACACAAAATCCGCCCGCGTGGCACTAGCCTATAACTATTATGCTCTCCGGTTGGGCCGGGCAGCTGATGGCAGATGCCGGTTGCGGTCAATGGCTGATAGAGGTCAATAACCGCAGCAACAGTTGCATGATGGCGATTTTTTACCTAATCACAGAAGGCAGCAAAGGGCGTTAATGGCTGCAATGATGGTTGGCCATGTTTAACTGGATAGCGATTATCTGGTGGCGTAAACAGTTTATCCATGATGGTAGCTGGCCTTTGGCTGAGCAATCGATAGAGATAAAGCGGGCCACCGGCTTTTGGCCCGGTACCCGATAGTCCTTCTCCGCCAAATGGTTGTACCCCAACTACCGCACCGACCATATTGCGGTTAACATAAATATTACCTACTTTGGCCGTCTGGCAAACGTCGGCGATAGTTTCATCAATACGGCTATGCAGCCCTAAAGTTAAGCCATAACCTGAGTCATTAATTTGTTTGATCAGGCTGGTTAGTTGATGGCGCTTAAAGCGTAAAATATGTAGTACCGGGCCAAAAATTTCATTTTTCAGTTCATTAAAATGGTCAATTTCAATTAAGGTGGGTCGGACAAAGGTGCCTTGTTGCCATTGATTATCATGCTGTTGGCTAGTTTGCTCAGCCTGATACAGGGTTTTCCCTGCTTGACGCAGCTGGGCAATGTGCTGTTCGATATTCTGCTGTGCTTCGCTATCAATGACCGGGCCAATATCGGTTGCCAGCTGGCTAGGATCACCGATTCGGTATTCGGCTATCGCACCTTTTAACATCGTCAGTGTGCGTTCAGCGACCTCTTCCTGGATACAAAGAATACGTAGGGCAGAGCAGCGTTGACCGGCACTATCGAAGGCTGAAATGATAACGTCATTGACAACTTGCTCCGTCAGTGCGGATGAATCAACAATCATGGCATTTAAGCCGCCGGTTTCGGCAATCAGTGGAATGGGCTGTTGCTGAGCATTGAGTCGGCCGGCAAGATTATGCTGGATCAGTTTGGCCACCTGGGTTGAACCGGTAAACATCACACCGTCCGTCCGCTTGTCACTGATCAGTTTGCTACCCACTCGCTCGCCGCTACCGGGCAGCAGCTGGAGAACGTCGCGGGGAATGCCCGCCTGGTGCAGTAACTCAACCGCTAGCATGGCAATAATCGGTGTTTGCTCTGCCGGTTTGGCCAATACGCTATTACCGCTCGCTAAAGCGGCAGCGATTTGGCCGCTAAAAATCGCCAGTGGGAAATTCCACGGACTAATGCAAACCACCACACCCAGTGGCGAATAGCTTTCATTATTGAAATTTTCACTGATCTGTACGGCGTAGTAACGCAAAAAATCGATCGCTTCGCGCACTTCAGCAATGGCATTACTAAAGGTTTTGCCGGCTTCACGGATCAATACGCCAATTAAACGGGAGAATTGCTGCTCCATCAGGCTAGCCGCTTGTTGCAAAATGGCCGCTCGTTCTATGACGGGAATCGTCGCCCAGCGAGTAGCTGCGTCGGTAGCAATTTCCAACGCATGCTCGACGTCGGTTAGACTTGCTTCATGGACATAGCCGACGATATCGTCAAAATTAGCCGGATTAGTGATCGGCTGTCGGGCTGAAATTTCAGTCGGCGAGGGTGGTTCTCCTGCCAGTAAAGGTTTAACCTGATAACAGAGAGGGGTGGTCAGTAGGGTCTGCGCCAGTGCCGCCAGGTGATGTTCGTTAGTCAAATCAATACCAATAGCATTGAGGCGCTTGCTGCCATATAGCGCACGAGGCAGTGGGATTTGTGGATGTGGCAAACCCAGTTGGCCTGCCGTTTCAGCCGCCACCAGCACTTGTTGCACTGGATCGGCTACCAGTTTATCTAATGGAATATTAGGATCGGCAATCTGATTAACGAATGACGTATTTGCGCCATTTTCCAGTAAGCGGCGCACCAGGTAAGCCAACAAGGTTTGATGACTACCGACTGGGGCATAAATAAGACATGGACGATTAAGTTTACCTTCGGCGATGGCGCCGACAACTTGTTGATATAGCTCTTCGCCCATGCCATGTAAACATTGAAATTCATATTGGCCAGGATAATAATTTTCACCAGCCATATAATAAATCGTGGCTAAGGTATGGGCGTTATGGGTGGCAAATTGGGGGTAAATCAAATTGGGCACCGACAGCAATTTACGCGCACAAGCCAGATAACTGACGTCAGTATAAATTTTTCTGCTATAGACCGGGTAACCTTCAAGACCATCTATTTGCGCGCGTTTAATTTCACTATCCCAATAAGCGCCTTTTACCAGTCGGATCATCAAACGGTGCTGACTGCGTTGCGCTAAATCGATAATTTCATCGATAACATAGGGGCAACGTTTTTGATATGCCTGAATGACAAAGCCAATTCCATCCCAGCCGGCTAGTTGCGGTTCGAAGCACAGCTTTTCTAACAGATCTAGGGAAATTTCCAATCTATCAGCTTCTTCAGCATCAATATTAATGCCAATATTGTAATGACGTGCTTGTAAGGTTAATGTTAACAGACGAGGGTAAAGCTCAGACACCACCCGCTCATATTGAGCCCGGCAATATTTTGCATGGAGGGCAGACAGTTTAATGGAAATTCCGGCACTGGCATAAATGCTTTTGCCGTCGGAAGCTTTACCAATAGCATCAATCGCTTGTTGATAAGCAGCCATGTAGCTTTTGGCATCTTCATCGGTTAAGGCCGCTTCACCTAACATATCATACGAGTAGCTAAAACCTTCATTTTCCATTTTATGCGCATTACTTAGTGCTTTTGTGATGGTTTCACCAGTGACAAATTGCTCACCCATTAGCCGCATTGCCATATTCACAGCTTGACGAATAATGGGTTCACCACTTTTACTAATGATCCGGTTAAGAGCACTGGTAAGTTTAGTTTCATGATGGCTGGCAACTAATTTGCCGGTAATTAGCAAACCCCAGGTGGTGGCATTAACAAATAATGATGAACTCTGTCCAATATGTGACTGCCAGTCACCACCACTAATTTTGTCGCGGATCAATATGTCACGGGTAGCGTTATCGGGGATGCGCAGCAGTGCTTCAGCCAGGCACATAAGCGCAATCCCTTCTTGCGACGAGAGAGAAAATTGTTGTAATAAACTCTGGACTAAACCAGAACGGCCAACACTCTTTTTTTGCTGACGTAGATTTTTTGCTAGCTGATAGGCTAGTTGATAAGCCGCTTGTGTCTCAGTTTCTGGTAGCTGTGCCTGTTGCACTAATAGAGGTAATAGCTGTGTTTCAGGTAATCGATAGGCTGCAGTGATTGCTGAGCGTTTTGCGGATTGAGGTAAAATATGCTGTGCAAAATTTAAAAAGGAGGGCTTTCCTGTTTTAGGGCATATTGCGATGTCACTAGATGAATTTTCTTTTTCATTAACTTTGGTAGCCGGGAATTGAATCATAGTTTCCTCATTATCAAAGTGTCTAAGATAATTAAATATTGCCTGTCCTGTTAACTAATCGATCTAAGCACCAGGCGTTGTAAAGTTGTTTCAATACCTTATCTGGTTACTTTATCAACAGAAAGAATGACTGCAGTTATGCGGCGACTCATTCTTATTCTTTTGCTGATTGTTAGAAGTCGGTAATTTAACAATATCCTTTATGTTTTAATTTGGTGCAATATTGTTAACTAATGAAAGTGTGAGAAATGTGAAATAAATCTATTTTTGTATTAATTAAAATAGATTTTATTATAAGTATTGTTATATCTTGCTGAAACATAAATAAATAAATAAAAAAATATTAAATTAATTAATGTTATAATTATTTAACTAAATATATCACCAAACAAATTAACATTTGTGGCTAGTTTTCTGATTATTGGCCCAATAACTATTAATTTTTTGTTATTTTATGGTTTATTTATTGAGTTGATTATATTTTCATCAAAATAAAATTTCAAGAAGAATAGGAAAATAAAAAGTCAGTTTATGCGTTAAAAATAAGTCTAATTTTCGTTAATTCAAAATTATAACTTACATGCCTGCATACTAACAAAACTAAAAAAGAGAAAAACGATGGAGAGGGACAGATGATATTAAGCTACCCAATGATAATTATGTTTGTGATTTATATTTTTGTGATGTTGTTAATCGGTTTTTGGGCCTATCGTTCAACAACCAGTTTTGATGATTACATTTTAGGCGGACGTCGTTTAGGTGGGGTAGTAACGGCGCTTTCTGCTGGTGCATCAGATATGAGCGGTTGGTTATTAATGGGATTACCGGGCGCTATTTTTCTAAGCGGAATAGCGGAAAGCTGGATTGCAATCGGATTATCTTTAGGCGCTTATTTAAATTGGCGATTAGTCGCTGGGCGATTACGCGTGCAAACCGAAAATAATCATAATTCGCTGACATTACCTGACTATTTTACCAGCCGCTTTGAAGATAAAAGTAAAATGTTGCGTATTGTTTCGGCCTTGGTGATCTTGGTTTTTTTTACTATCTATTGTGCTTCCGGTGTGGTTGCTGGCGGATTACTGTTTGAAAATACTTTTGGCATAAGCTATCAGCAAGCGATGTGGTTAGGTGCATTAGCCACCATTATTTATACTTTTTTGGGCGGTTTTCTAGCCGTTAGCTGGACGGATACGGTACAAGCCACTTTGATGATTTTTGCCTTATTATTAACACCAATCATGGTGATCTTTGCTGTCGGTGGCTTGGACAGCGCGGTAACATTCATTAACAATAAAGATCCCGCATATCTAGATATGTTTAAAGGATTAAATTTTATTGCCATTATCTCTTTATTGGGATGGGGCTTAGGCTACTTTGGCCAACCGCATATATTAGCACGTTTTATGGCAGCTGAATCAGCGCAAACCATTAACCGTGCACGGCGTATTAGTATGACCTGGATGGTACTCTGTTTAACAGGTACGATTGCGGTTGGTTTTTTTGCTATTGCTTATTTTGATCTGCATCCCGCCGTTGCCGGTGCGGTTATGGCTAATCCTGAGCGGGTATTTATGGAATTAGCCATTATTTTATTTAATCCTTGGCTGGCCGGGATATTGTTATCAGCCATTTTAGCTGCTGTGATGAGTACCTTAAGTTGTCAATTATTGGTTTGTGCCAGTGCGTTGACTGAAGATCTCTATAAACCGTTTATCAGACCTAAAGCTCGCCAGCGAGAGTTAGTTTGGGTTGGTCGCGCCATGGTGTTAGTGGTGGCGGCAATGGCTATTTTTATTGCTCGTGATCCCAATAATAAAGTATTGGTTTTGGTTAGCAACGCCTGGGCAGGCTTTGGCGCGGCCTTTGGTCCAGTGATCTTGATTTCTGTCTTGTGGCAACGTATGAATCGCTATGGTGCTTTAGCCGGTATGTTGGTCGGTGCTTTAACGGTATTGATATGGATGCAATATAAGTGGTTTGGTTTGTATGAAATTATTCCCGGTTTTATTTTTGCCTCAATCGCCATTGTTGTTGTTAGCCTGTTAACTACCTCACCTAGCCAGAGCGCCGTGAAACGCTTTATTAAAGCGGAAGCTGAATATAAAGCCAGCCAATAACACGCTAACGACTGCTGATTGATTCACCGATTAATCAGCAGCCATTTTATTATTTAATCTGAGATTTGTTCACTATTTAGTTTAGTAGATTATTTTTATTTTAGGTGGTTTCGTTATATTAATTAATAATGAAATTATTGATATTTGTTGTTTTTGGGATGGTTGAAATAACAAATTATGCGTATAGGTAATATTAATTCTATTAGTCAATGTTATAGAAAAGTCAAGAGTAATATTAATCATGCTATCATCGATAAGCTAAAGGGTGTTTGTAATCAATCGGTTGAATTTTTTTTTTGCAGATGAGCATAGCAAGCAAGAAGGAGTAAAATCATCTATTACTTTATTGTGCTCAGAAATAAAAAAAAGAATAGATAATAGTAATATTTATTATTACGAAGATAAAGAGGTTAACGCTAATATTGTACCAGGAATAAGAGTTGTACCAGGAATAAGTGCTAAAGAATTGCAGAATCTTAATGCTGTATCTGATGCCAGATTATATAAACATCTTATTCAAAGTTTGTATATGAATGATTGTAATATGGAATTTTTTGATATATATGACAGTAAAACTGCTGAACAATATAATATACATCAATTAGATAAATATGCTGGTAAAAATGATTTCATCACAATTCTTGATACATTAGCCTATTTATATTTATCGTTAGAAGGTGATTTTTATGATAATAAATTCATTGTGTGGAAAGATATGGAGTATGTATTCGAGAAAAATAATTTTTTTATAGATAAATCATCTCAATACCCTGAAACCAGAGCTAAAGAATATGAAAAATATAAAAATGAAATACACTATATGATACATGATGTATTAGAGAAATGGCCTACAATTTCTGATATGTTAGCCAATAACAGAAAAAGTGTTCACTATCATTTAGATGATTTAATGCTAAGAGTTAATACAACCAGGTAAAATGAATAAAATGGTGGAGTAAACCACCATGTTTAGTTTAATTAGTATCAAGTTTTACGATTTTTAGCAATTTGATAACCAATTAGCAATATTACAAACCAAATGGGTACCGCTAGTAGCGCCTGGCGAGTATCTTTTTCTAAGGTTAGCAATATTAAAACGAACACAAAAAATAGTAGGCAAACCCAAGACATAACAATGCCAGCTGGCATTTTATAAATCGAAGTTTGATGGCGATGCGGTTGTTTTTTGCGATAAGCCAGATAAGCACACAGGATCATACTCCAGATAAACATAAAAAGGATCGCAGCTACGGTGGTGATCAGGACAAAAACCCGCATAACATCGGGAATAAAATAGATCAATACCACTGCCATACTAAGGCAACAGCAGGTAAAAAATAATCCCTTAACTGGCACTGCTTTATTGGATAATTGACTAAATTGGCTGGGGGCATTGGCTTCCTTGGCTAGCCCAAATAACATCCGGCTGGTGGAAAAGACGCCACTATTGGTAGAGGAAGTGGCTGAAGTCAGCACCACAAAGTTGACAATACTGGCGGCAGCCGGTACACCAATTAAGACAAACAATTCGACGAATGGGCTCTTATCGGCAGCAATCTCACGCCAAGGGGTGACTGACATAATAACCACTAAAGAAAGGACATAAAAGGCGATAAATCTAAACGGAATGGCACTGATCGCTCTTGGTAACACGCGATTTGGATCGCGCGTTTCGGCTGCGGTGGCGCCAACGATTTCAATACCAACAAAAGAGAAGATAGCTAATTGGAAACCGGCAAAAAAACCGTTAATGCCCATGGGAAAGATGCCATCATTCCACAGGTGACTGAAGGATGCAATATGACCGGTAGGCGTTTTGAAGCCGATAATCACTAATATTACGCCAATCAAAATAAGAAAGACAATGGCAATGATTTTGATAATCGCAAACCAAAATTCTGTTTCACCAAATAAGGAAACCGAGACCAGATTAAGGGTTAATAACAAGAGTATGCAAAGTAATGAAGTCAGCCAGGGCGGAAAATCAGGTGCCCAGTAACCAATATAGGCAGTAATAGCAACAATTTCTGCGATTGCGGTGATTACCCAACAAAACCAATAAGTCCAGCCAACGAAAAAGCCGGCCCATGGGCCTAAAAGTTCAGCACAAAAATCACTAAAGGATTTATAATTTAAATTGGAAAGGAGTAGTTCCCCCATGGCCCTCATTACGAAAAATAAAACAAAGCCGATAATTAGATAAATAATAATAAGCGACGGGCCAGCTAAAGAGATAGCTTTGCCTGAGCCCATAAATAATCCTGTGCCTATGGCACCACCTATAGCAATCAGTTGAATATGGCGATTTTGTAAACCTCGTTTGAGTTGTCCTTGATCTATGTTTGTTGCCGATGATAATGGTTTGTCGTTCATAGATTGTCCAATGTTGTTTTATTTTATTCAGCAAGGGTTAGCGGGTTATTATTTTTAAAATATCATTATTTAACTTATGGTGACACAATTATAGCAGGGTGGAAGATAATACTGATTTAATTAGCTAGGCCTCTAATAATTAATTGCCAATTTTTTATATTCTTTAATAAATAAAATTTGTATAAATAACTTTATTTAAATGATAAGCAAAATAACGGTTTTTTATCAGCTAATTCCAGCCATTGAAATTTTAAGCTGATTTTTTTTATTAACTATCAAGATGATATAATTATTTTTATTTTGTTGTTAATTATCTTTTAACAACAGATGTTTAGCAATTGTTATACCGCTCATTTATTCTGTTTATCACTGTTTTTAACTAACTCGGACAATTTAATTTTATCGATATCATACGGCTTTCATTATTCGTTATATCCTGATATATATAACGATAAAAATAATGAAAAAGGTATCAATGATGAAAAAATATATTGCCAAAATAGTGGCAGCGGTTGCACTTTTTTTGTTGGTCATTGGCCAGAATTGGGCGGCGGAGAATAAAGTGACCGTTTTTGCTGCTGCATCGTTAACCAATGCCTTAAATGATATCGTAACGCAATATGAAAAGGATCATAATACTAAAATTATTGCCGCTTATGCTTCCTCCTCAACGTTAGCCAGACAAATTGAACAGGGTGCTCCGGCCGATATTTTTATCTCTGCTGACCAACAATGGATGGATTATGTGCAACAGAAACAACTTATGGTTAATGCCAGTCGCCATACTTTGTTAGGTAATAATTTAGTTCTTATTGCGCCAATAAATTCAACACTAAAACCAATCACAATTAGCCAAAAAACTGATTGGCGCACACTTGCCAATGGTGAACGAATTGCTGTCGGTGATCCTGATCATGTCCCGGTTGGTATCTATGCTAAACAGGCACTAGTTGCTTTAGGCGCCTGGAAAACCGTTGATACAATGTTAGCCAGAACCAATAATGTTCGCAGTGGTATGGCATTAGTTGAGTTGAATGAAGCACCATTAGGCATAGTGTATGGCTCTGATGTGGGGGTGAGTAAAAAGGTTAAAGTAGTTGGCATATTTCCAGAGAACAGTTATAACGCTATCGAATACCCGATGGCGATTGTCAAAAATCATCAGACTAATCAGGTTAACGATTTTTTTGCCTATTTAAAAACGCCGGCCGCAGCGGCAACATTTAAACATTATGGTTTTAGGCCATTATAGGAAATTAATTTTTGCAGATGCTAAGTGAATATGAGTGGCAAGCTATTATTTTAAGCTTAAAAGTATCGAGTGTTGCGGTATTGGTGAGTCTGCCTTTAGGAATATTAATGGCCTGGATCTTGGTGCGTTGTCATTTTCCGGGCAAAACATTACTCGATAGTCTGATCCATTTACCGCTAGTATTACCGCCAGTAGTGGTAGGTTATCTCCTTTTACTGTCATTTGGTCGCCATGGGGCAATAGGTGAATGGCTATACGATTGGTTTGGATTTAGTTTTACTTTTAGTTGGCGAGGTGCCGCTTTAGCTTCTGCCATCATCGCTTTTCCATTGTTGGTTAGAGCAATAAGATTAGCATTGGAGGGGGTTGATAGACGCCTTGAGCAGGCCGCCCGAACCTTAGGCGCTAATCCATTACGGGTTTTTTTTACCATCACCTTACCGCTTATCTTACCGGGAATTATTGTCGGTATGGTTTTGTCTTTTGCTCGTTCACTAGGTGAATTTGGTGCCACGATTACCTTTGTTTCTAATATTCCAGGAGAAACCAGAACCATTCCATTAGCCATGTATACTCTAATTGAAACACCAGGCGCAGAAATAGCCGCGGCTCGTTTATGTATTATTGCTATCATCTTAGCCTTGCTGTCGTTACTTTTTTCTGAATGGTTAACTCGTTGTAGCAGAAAACGCTTGGGGGCAATGTGTTAGCTTTGCGTCTGCAACAGCAGCTAGGGGATTTATCGCTCTATGCCGATACCACACTTTCAACTCAAGGCATCACCGCTATTTTTGGCGTTTCCGGTGTTGGCAAAACCTCCCTGATAAACCTGATAGGTGGGCTTACCAAACCTGATAAAGGACAGATTATTTTTAATGATCGGGTTTTAGTCGATACGGATAAAGGTCTGTTTGTACCACCAGAAAGGCGTAAAATGGGTTATGTTTTTCAAGATGCGCGCCTGTTTCCACATTATAGCGTCAAAGGTAATTTGCAATATGGCATGTCTCGCGCAATGAAATCACACTTTGATGATATTGTTCAATTGCTCGGTATTGAAACATTATTGCCGCGCTTGCCAGCTATGTTGTCAGGTGGCGAAAAACAACGAGTGGCTATTGGCCGCGCATTATTAACCGCGCCTGAATTATTATTAATGGATGAGCCATTAGCTTCGTTAGATTTACCACGCAAAAGAGAGTTACTTCCCTATTTGGAAAAGTTATCGCAAGATATCCAAATCCCTATTCTCTATGTCAGTCATAATCTGGATGAAATAGTCCGGTTGGCTGATAATGTAATTGTTATGTCAGCAGGTAAAATTGAAGCAGTCGCGCCATTAGCTGATATTTGGTCAAGCAGTATTTTCCGTCCCTGGCTGCAAGCTGATGCATTAAGTAGTATCTTAAATGTTAAGGTGATCGAGCATCATAGCCTTTATACCATGTCATCGGTTGCTATATCGGATCAACGATTGTGGCTTCCCCAGTTGCAATTTCAATTAGGTCAATCGGTTCGGATCCGTATTGATGCTACAGACGTTTCTTTAACCTTACATAAGCCAACGCAAACGACGATTCGTAATATATTAAGCGTTAGAGTAGTGGAGTGCATTGATGACAGCGAGCAAATAGATGTTAAGTTAGCAATAGATAGCCACTTTATCTGGGCCAGGATCACGCGTTGGGCAAGAGATGAGCTAGAAATAAAGCCGGGTAAATGGGTTTATGCCCAAATCAAGAGTCTATCGCTAACTCGGCGGCTTTAATTCTAATGATGATGCAATATTTGCGAACAAAGATTATTAGTCAGTTGTGCAAATAGCTTTACAGCCTTTATAACACATATTTTTCGATCACTTGAGCGATCCCTGGCGCGCTATTTTGATCGGTAATTATATCAGCATGTTTTTTCACCTCATCACAGCTATTACCCATTGCAACGCCGAGGTCTGCGGCAGTTAGCATACTGACATCATTGAAATTATCACCAAAAGCTATCACATCTTTCATCGTCAAACCTTGTGATTCGACCCAACGTTGTAAACGCAAACCTTTGCTATTGCCTTTTTTAGCAATATCAACTTGATCAAACCATGACCACTCGCAAGCAAGCTCCAGCTCTTGTTGAATAGTTTGGCTAAAAGTACGTAATTTTTCGATATCAGGCGTACAAGTGGCAAATTTCCAAATAGCCGTAACCTGTTGGATTGCTGTATTAAAATCGTCAATTTTATGGATATTGGGACGTTGATTTTCAGGTAAAGAATCTGCCCATTTCAATGTTCGTTCAATAGCATCATTATGTTGTTGATATAGCATGGCGTCATCAACATACATCAAGTGGTTGATATCGGTACCTTGTAAATAGGCAACTACCTTAGTCGCTTCTGCTGCTGATAACGGATCCGATTCCAGCACTTTTTTAGCATGATAGTCATAGAGATAAGTACCATTGCAACAAATTGCCGGCGTATCTAAATTCAGTGCTTGATAAAATGGGTGAATAGCAACGTGATGGCGGCCGGTAGCAATAATAACTTTGATCCCTTGGCGACGAGCTTGGTTTATAGCTGCTAAAGATTGTGGCAAGATCTGTTTTTGTGGATCCAATAGAGTACCATCGAGATCTAAAGCGATGACGCGATATGACATAAATCAGCCTCATTAAATAGTGATATAGCATTTAATCTAGCTAGTAATTTTAAACAATGTAACTTAGTAAATTATTTATCTTACAGGTGCAAACCGATAAATTTTTTCAAATCTAATCATATCGAATAATAGACGTTAACTAAACCAGAAAAAATAAATAATTACCCTAGGGGATAATAAACTAGCAACATAATTGAATATTAATAAGCAGCAAAATTTTTGGCCCGTTGAGTTAATAAATGGACATTTTTTTTAATTTAATGTCAATGTTGTTAATTTTAAATCGATATTTATTGTCTTTTTTAACAATAAATGCTCCTATCTGAACAGCGTATTTTAATATTAGTATTTAAATTTATTATGCTGATGGTTGTTAATTTTAACTGATATTTTGGTTAGATGATAAATTAGATATTAATTTATTATATTTTATAAAAATGGATTATTTATGAATTAAAATTCTTCTTATTATTAAATATAACGTTAGAATAATTTAACTAAGATTTGCTGAAATTATATTTATATCCTATTTAATATATTATTTTATTTGTTATTTGATGGTCATAATTTTTTACATAAAGACCAATATATTAATTTTTTATTTTATTTATATTTAAGTGAAATATTTTTTTAAGCAAAAAATAGATTAATTAAATTGATATTTTAGTTTTATAGGCATAATAATTTAGCCTGCTGTAAGTAATGTTATATAAAAATAGTGTTAATTATTAAAAGTAGAAATTATTTAAGGGATGTATTAAATGAAAAGTAAATTACTATTAGCCCCGTTAGCACTCATGTGTGCTGCCAATATTGCAACTGCATCTGCAAAACCGGAACCACAGCATAGTTTTATTTTTGAACCTAAGAGCCGGGCAGTTTTATGTTGGATACATGAAAATAATAATTGTGGCGCTGTTGAATATGATCCTATGTCTATTGAAGGGCCGAAAGGTTTTCCGCAAGGCGGTGCTCGTGATGGTAAGATAGCTAGTGGTGATAATTCATCATTTTATAAACTCAACGAACAAAGTGTAGATCGCTGGAAAAAAGTACCGCTAACTTCAGGCAAAAACACCTTTCGTTGGTCGCTAACCCAGACACACAGAACAGAAAAATGGGAGTTTTTTATTACTAAACAGGATTGGAATCCCAATGCACCATTAACCCGTGCCTCTTTTGATTTAAAACCGTTCTGTGAGCGTTTTGACGGTGGTGAGATGCCAGCTAAAGATCAAATTTATTTTGATTGTGATGTTCCACAACGCACTGGTTATCAAGTTATTTTAGGTGTTTGGTCAATTGCTGATACGGCAAATGCTTTTTATCAAGTTGTCGATGTGGATATGCAAGCTAAATAATATTAATAGCCATTTTTAGTGTGTGAAGTAACCAATATTATAATTTCAAATCAGATTTACAAACTTTTGTATTATGCAATATTTACTATTATTAATTGCTAGCTATTTCTACTTAGCTAGCTTTTATCAAATAATTTAGTGTAATGTAAGTTTATTGGTATTTGATATTAATCATTGGTAATTTTCATTAGCAGAAATAAATTTTCACCCCTCATGTTGGATAATTTTTTGCCAAATATTGGCAACATGGTTCACTTGATAAAGCGCACAATTAAGCGCATTATCTTGCGTTTTAACCATTGACAACTCACTTTGTAGATTAAAGCCAAGGTTCATTCCCATATCGATAATAGTGTGTACATCACGATCATTACCGACATGCCAAAAAGGGGTTAAATTTGATCTTTCATAAGCACCTCTTAAGACAAAATTAGCGCTTTTCCCCCAGACTTTTAAACCATCCATTCGTTCTTGTGCATTTTCGCGCGCCCAGAAATGTAATTCACGCAGAACATTATCAATTAGCGGTAAACTTTTTTTGGCAATCGTTGCTCGAGCTTCATTAGATTGGCATAACCACCATTTTATGGTTTCGCCATTAACTGTTCCACCGGCAGACATTGATGAAGAGAGATCGACAGCTTGATAAAAGGCAGCACCGGTTTCACCGGTTGTTGGATCAAAAAAAACCGCACCGATTGCTACAATGGCGGCGCAACTGCCCATGCCCATGGTTTCTAAGTCTACCATTAAATTTTCGCGGGGTTTCATTACTATTCCTTAATTTTTTATTAACACTTAATGGTGTTAATCTGCTCATCCTGATATTTTCGGTTTATTATTTTAAAATTTTGCTCACGGCTTTCTGATGTTATTTATGACTTAATTATGCGAGACTGATAAAATCTATATAAAGCGATTGGTCAAATAAACTCGGCTTATATGTTGCTTACAGTAAACAATAATGTGAAATTTATATTAAATATTTAATGGCTATATTGATTATATTGCGTTTTTGTTAAGATATTTTTATTAACAAAAAAATATCTTATATATTTATATAATATTATTTTTTTACTTTTTAACAACAGATTTTTTATAGGATTTAATTTAATTGGTGATAATCTGAATACTAAATTTAGTTGAATAAGGCTATATTCAATGGCTCTCAACAGTCAAGTAATTATTATCGGTAAATATAAACTTTAGTCACACAGTGATAATTTATAAAAACCTGCAATATAGTGACATCAGTCAGCTGATGCATAAATTTTTTTATTAACCATTTGGCTATTTTTGTCATTATTTAGCAGCAAATCGGATATGATAACTAAGGCTATTTTGTCGAATCATTTCTGAGGAGTTAAGCAATGAAACAGGTGGTGTATGTTGCCAGTCCAGAAAGCAAGCAAATTCATGTTTGGTCAATGGATGAAAAGGGCAAACTGACATTATTGCAACAGTTGACATTACCAGGTGAAGTACAGCCGATGCAGATTAGTCGTGATGGTCGACACCTTTATGTTGGTATCCGTCCTGATTTTGCGATTATTACTTATCTTATTTCAGCTGAAGGAAAACTCAGCCAACAGGCCATTACCGCTATTCCCGCCACGCCAACCCATATTGAAACTGATAATCAGGGGCGTTGGTTATTTATTCCCTCTTACCATCAAGGTAATTTAATGGTGTTACCGGTTGATCAACAGGGGATCGCTCAATCACCAATTCAAGTTATTGGCGATTTAAAACATCCCCATGCATCGGGAGTAAGTTTTGATAATTCACACTTGTTTGTCCCTTGTCTAGGGGAAGATCAGATCCGCGTTTATACCATCAATGACAATGGACATTTAACCGAACAGGTTGCTTATCGGATCACAACTAACGAAGGCGCAGGGCCTCGCCATTTGGCATTTTCACCCAACCACACCGCTTTTTATTGTTTAAATGAGCTAGATGCCACCATTAATGTTTATTCTGCATTTGAACCTTATCAGCAAAAGCAAAATTGTGACATTTTAGCTGCCGGAGCGGTATGTAAACCTTGGGCTGCCGATATCCATATTACGCCAAATGGTCGTCATCTTTATGCTAGTGAACGTTCTGCCAGTATTATTCGCCACTTCGAGGTGACAGCAGAGGGGTTAGTATTAACGCCGATGGCAGCTTATGCAACCGAAACTCAACCGCGTGGCTTCAATATTGATCAAAGCGGTCATTTTTTGCTGGCTGCAGGCCAAAAGTCCGATCATATTGCGGTTTATAAAATAGATGCGGTGACTGGCGTGCTACAAGCATTAGATCGGTATCCGGTTGGCAAAGGGCCGATGTGGATCACGACCCATATAATTGAAAACTAAATTATTTTTAATTTACAGCTTGATGACTATTTTTTTTATCGCTTGCGTTAACTTAGTCAGCTGTTCAGCGGTAATAATATAGGGTGGCATTAAATAAATTAATTTACCAAATGGCCGGATCCAGACTCCCTCAGCAACAAAATGACGTTGTAATTCAGGCACATTGACGGGGCTTTTCATTTCAACAACACCAATTGCGCCTAAAACTCGCACGTCAGCAACTTGTGGTTGATCTCGCAGTGGGTAGAGTTCAGCCATTAATTGAGTTTCAATGTTTTTCACCCATTTTTGCCATGGGCTATTCCTTAGTAATGTTATGCTCGCATCAGCGATCGCGCAGGCTAGTGGGTTGCCCATAAAAGTGGGCCCATGCATAAAACAGCCGGCTTTACCTAGGCTGATAGTGTCTGCGATAGAACGGCTGGTCAGAGTGGCTGACAGAGTAACATAACCACCGGTTAGCGCTTTACCTAAACATAAAATATCCGGCGCAATGCCGCTGTGTTGACAAGCAAATAATTTGCCGGTACGGCCAAAACCGGTGGCGATTTCATCGGCAATCAGCAAAATATTATAGCGATCGCATAATTCTCTCACAGCCGTCAAATAATTAGGGTGATAAATTCGCATACCGCCCGCTCCCTGAACGATCGGCTCAACGATAATGGCAGCAATTTTGTCTGCCCGTTCGGTTAGTATTTTTTGTAATGGGATCAGAGAGTCAGCTTGCCATTGTTGATAAAAACCGCATTGAGGTGCTTGCACGAAAATATGTTCGGGTAGATAGCCCCGATAAAGACTATGCATCGAATTTTCCGGATCGCAAACTGACATAGCACCAAAGGTATCACCATGATATCCTTGTTGTAAGGCAATAAACTGGTGGCGCGCTTCGCCTCGCGCCTGCCAATATTGTAATGCCATTTTTAATGCCACCTCGACCGCAACTGAGCCGGAATCAGCCAGAAAAATACACTCTAATTTATCATCAGTTATATCGATTAATTGTCGGCACAAAGCAGTCGCTGCCGGATGTGTGATGCCGCCAAACATTACATGGGACATTTTCGTTAATTGCTCTGTAGCGGCTTGATTGAGTACGGGGTGGTTATAGCCGTGAATTGCTGCCCACCAGGAAGCCATACCATCAATCAATTTTCTGCCATCAGCTAATTCAAGTTCGACACCTGAAGCGCGCACGACAGGATAGGCTGGTATTGGTTTGGTCATTGAAGTGTATGGGTGCCAAATATGTTTCGCATCAAAATTAAGATCGTCGATTTTCATTATCCATAGTCAACTAATTATATTTATTTTAGTTTACATGATAACGCAGTTATTTAAACTGGCAATACTTTTTGTTTCAGAAGAGAGAATGGTGAAGATGGAAAAACCATGGACACTTAGCCAGGCACAAGCACTATTTGATTTACCTTTTTTTGCATTACTTTTTCAAGCTCAGCAAGTTCATCGTCAACATTTTGATCCTCAACAGATCCAGATTAGTACTTTACTCTCCATTAAAACCGGCGCCTGCCCGGAAGATTGCAAATATTGCCCACAAAGTGCTCGCTATAAAACCGGATTAAAAGCCGAGCGACTATTAGAAGTCCAGCAAGTGATCGAATCGGCTAAACAAGCCAAAAAAGCCGGTTCAACCCGTTTTTGTATGGGCGCTGCCTGGCGCAATCCCCATGAACGCGATATGCCTTATCTCGAAACCATGGTGAAAGAAGTCAAAGCGTTAGGCCTAGAAACCTGCATGACACTGGGTAAATTAAATGATCAGCAAGCACACCGGTTAGCGGAGGCTGGACTTGATTATTACAATCACAATTTGGACACCTCACCTGAATTTTATGGCAGTATTATTACCACTCGAACCTATCAAGAACGGCTGGATACGATTGATGTAGTTCGTCAGGCAGGCATGAAGGTATGCTCTGGTGGAATTGTTGGTTTAGGTGAAAAGGTGGCTGATCGGGCGGCGCTATTGGTTCAATTAGCTAATTTACCGCAGGCTCCTGAAAGTGTGCCGATTAATATGCTAATAAAAATAAAAGGAACGCCCCTTGAAGATAATGAAGATGTCGATCCTTTTGACTTTATTCGCACCATCGCTGTTGCCCGTATTATGATGCCAACCTCCTTTGTCCGGCTTTCTGCTGGTCGTGAACAGATGAATGAACAGATGCAAGCACTCTGTTTTATGGCCGGGGCTAACTCCCTCTTTTATGGCTGTAAGTTATTGACGGCCGCTAATCCCAAAGAAGATAAAGATCAGCAACTTTTTCGCAAGCTAAATATTAATCCTCAACCGCTTGCAACCGCCTTGACTCACCACCAGCAAATTGAGCGGCTGGAAGAAGCGATGATGCAAGTGGATACGGAACAGTTTTATAACGCGGCACTATAATGAATTGGTCAACATTTTTAACTCGTCAACTTGATATGCGCAAGCAGCAAGCATTGTGGCGGCAGCGGCAGCTAATAAAAAAAAATGATGCGTGTACGCTAATCTTTGAACAACAGCAGTATGTCAATTTTTCAAGTAATGATTATCTGGGATTAAGTCATCATGCTGCAATTATTAAAGCCTGGCAAACAGGATTAAGCCAATATGGGACAGGTAGTGGAAGCTCTGGTCATGTTATCGGTTTTAATTGCGCTCACGCCCAATTAGAGCAACAGCTTGCCGATTGGTTAGGTTACCCCCGTGCTTTGTTATTTATTTCCGGCTATGCGGCAAATCAAAGTGTAATAACGGCCTTAATGAACAAAAATGATCATATTGTGGCCGATAAACTCAGTCATGCATCCTTACTGGAAGCCGCGATGTTATCGCCAGCTAGATTACAACGTTTTGCCCACAATCAACCTGACGCCTTAAGGCATCTTTTGGCGACCAATCATAATGGTAAAACACTGGTTGCCACTGAAGGTATATTTAGTATGGATGGCGATAGTGCCCCTTTAGCTCAATTACATGCAGTGACGCGGCAAGCGCAGGCGTGGTTATTAGTGGATGATGCCCATGGTATTGGCATAAGAGGCCATGAAGGCAGAGGTAGTTGTTATCTACATAAGATAAAGCCTGAACTGCTGGTGGTGACATTTGGTAAAGCTTTTGGTCTTAGTGGTGCGGCACTGCTTTGTGATGAAAACACCGCTGACTATTTTCTGCAATATGCTCGCCATTTGATTTATAGTACTTCAATGCCTCCGGCTCAAGCAGTGGCATTAACTGAGGCGGTTAGACAAATTCGTCAAGCAGATGAGTTAAGAGCCAATTTACAGCGCAATATTGATTATTTTCGTCAATTAGCCAACCACTTTCAATTGCCACTATTAAATTCAACTAGCGCAATTCAGCCACTCATTGTTGGTAGTAATCAACGCTGTTTACAGTTATCTCAATTTTTACGCCAGCAAGGATTTTGGGTGCAAGCTATTCGGCCGCCAACGGTACCAGCGGGTAGTGCAAGATTAAGGATCACCTTAATGGCAAATCATCAATTAGCCGATATTGCACAGTTAATGGAAACATTAAATGACTTCTTTAACAACGACGCCGATGAATAAGCAAGCGATTGCTCATGCTTTTGGCCGGGCGGCCAAAAATTACGACAATATTGCCTTATTTCAACAACAAAGTGGCCAACATCTGTTTAATTGCTTATCTGCAATACCTGGTAAAAAAGTGCTGGATGCTGGCTGTGGTACCGGCTATTTCAGTGCTCAGTGGCAGTTAGCCGGAAAACGGGTTATTGCCCTCGATCTGTCGGCATCAATGTTAGCCATTGCTCAACAAAAGCAAGCGGCTATGAGCTATATCCAAGCCGATATGGAGAGGTTACCACTGGCCAATGAAAGTGTTGATCTCTGTTTTAGTCATCTTGCTATTCAGTGGTGTAGTAATTTATCTACCCCATTAAGTGAGTTATATCGTGTTACTAAAAAGGGTGGGGTCGTTGCTTTTTCTACTTTAGTCGATGGCTCATTACAAGAGCTACAACAGTGTTGGCAAAAAGTTGATAATAACCGGCACATTAATTCTTTTATGACTTTTGAACAAATTAAGCAGGCTTGTCGTGATTGGCCGCATAGTTTAGAACAGCGTTGCTGGCATTTAACTTACCCTACATTTGCCTGTTTACTTCAATCTATAAAGGGTATTGGCGCGACTTATCTAACGGATGGGCGTCAGCAGCAGGGTCTAATGACAAAAAACCAGTTAGCTAAACTGGTTGATCATTATCCTCATATTAATCAGCAATTTCCCTTAACTTATCAACTGGTTTATGGAATGTTATATCGTGAATAGATGTTTTTTTGTCACTGGAACTGACACAGATGTGGGTAAGACTGTCGTCAGCTGTGCGCTGCTACAAGCAGCTGCCGATCAGGGTTATCAAACAGCGGGCTATAAACCGGTAGCTTCAGGCAGTGAACAGTTAACTATTGGCTTAAGAAATTCAGATGCTCAATTATTAAGAAAAAATAGTAGCGTGAAACTGAATTACCATGATGTTAATCCGATCGTTTTTGCTCAAGCAACTTCACCCCATATTGCTAGTCAACTAACAGGGGAGCTTATCGATTGGCAGATAATGCATACAGGATTAAATAAATTAACACAATCTGCTAACTGGATTATTGTCGAAGGTGCTGGTGGATGGTATACACCGCTTTGTGCTGAGCACACTTTGGCTGATTGGGTTATACAACAGCAATTGCCAGTGATATTAACAGTTGGCATTAAATTGGGTTGTATTAACCATGCAATATTAACCGCACAGGCCATTGAGCAAAGTGGCTTATTATTGGCAGGCTGGGTGGCTAATGAAATTGTTTTACCGGGTCAATATCAGCAGGATTATTTGTTAACATTACAGCAACGGCTGTCCGCACCATGTTTAGGCGTTATTCCGCATTTGCCGAATTGGCAATCTCATTCGATTGGCAAATTTGTCAATTTAGATAACCTACTGTAATAGGAGTAATTTTGGGGCTAAAGCGTTATGCCACTTTAGCCATATTTTGCTTGAATTAGCTTAATTGCAACAAATGAAATGCTATTTTTCTTTTTTTTTTCTTATAAAAAAATTTTTTTTTGTGATTATTTTTTTGGCAAAAATTTTTGCCAATGCTCAAGTGAAAATCTTACAACTATTGGTGCTGAAAAGAATTTCTTGAGTTATCCACTATTCCTGTGGATAACCTTGTGTATTAGATCTAGAAAAGTTACGCTAACCGAGATGGGATGAGGCTTGGCTGGCAGTTGATGCCATTCTCGGCTCTGAAGTAAAATTTTATAAATATTAACATGTTATATAAAATCAAGTCTGAAATGATATATAATAAAGTTTTACATTGGCTGATTAGCATAAAATATAATTCAAGGTAAAAAAAGCTTGGGGATAACTAAGTTATTAAAATGATAAATATATGTAAATAATTGGTTGTGGGTGAAACTGGGTTTTTATTTCTGCTGTCATTGAAACTGTTTTTTTATCCAGTATGATAAAGAAATATTTTTAGTAGAGAGGGTTAGATGAGTAAAGTCTTCAAATTGCATGCTGAATTTCAACCTGCCGGTGATCAGCCTGCAGCGATAAAGAAATTAATCGAAGGTCTTAATGATGGATTGGCTCATCAAACCTTACTTGGTGTCACCGGATCGGGTAAAACATTCACTATCGCTAATGTTATTGAGCAGGTTAACCGCCCGGTAATGGTAATGGCTCACAATAAGACGTTGGCTGCACAATTGTATAGTGAGATGAAGGCTTTTTTCCCTGACAATGCGGTGGAATATTTTGTTTCTTATTATGATTATTATCAACCAGAAGCGTATGTTCCAAGCTCCGATACCTTTATTGAAAAAGATGCTTCTATTAACGAACATATTGAACAGATGCGACTCTCTGCCACTAAAGCGCTGCTTGAAAGACGTGATGTTATTGTTGTTGCTTCGGTATCAGCGATTTATGGTTTAGGTGATCCTGATAGCTATCTAAAAATGATGCTTCATTTAACCAAAGGTATGATTATTGATCAGCGAGCTATCTTACGCCGTCTGGCCGATTTGCAATATAGCCGCAATGATCAAGCATTTCAGCGAGGTACATTTAGAGTTAGGGGGGAAGTGATTGATATTTTTCCTGCCGAATCAGATCAATATGCGTTAAGAGTTGAATTATTTGATGAGGAAGTAGAACGGCTAGCGCTTTTTGATCCCTTAACCGGACAGATCCAACATAATGTACCGCGATTTACCATTTATCCTAAAACCCACTATGTAACTCCGCGTGAGCGTATCCTTGAAGCCATGGAGCAGATTAAAACTGAATTGGCACAAAGACGTAAATTACTACTGGAAAATAGTAAACTTGTTGAAGAGCAGCGGTTAACACAGCGTACCCAGTTTGATTTAGAGATGATGAATGAATTGGGTTATTGTTCTGGTATTGAAAATTATTCACGTTATCTTTCTGGTCGTGCAACCGGTGAACCACCACCAACGTTGTTTGACTATTTACCCGCAGATGGTTTATTAGTTATTGATGAATCGCATGTCAGCATCCCACAGATTGGCGGTATGTATCGTGGTGATCGCTCGCGTAAAGAGACATTGGTAGAATATGGTTTTCGCTTACCTTCTGCGTTGGATAATCGCCCATTACGTTTTGAGGAATTTGAAGCACTTTCCCCACAAACAATTTATATTTCTGCCACGCCAGGTAAGTATGAATTGGAAAAATCGGCAAATGAAATTATTGAGCAAGTTGTGCGGCCAACTGGCTTACTCGATCCCGAAATTGAAGTTCGTCCGGTAGCCACTCAGGTTGATGATCTGTTATCTGAAATCAATTTGCGTACAGCGGTAAATGAACGGGTACTAGTAACAACGTTAACCAAAAGAATGGCAGAAGATTTGACCGATTATCTGCAAGAACATGACATAAAGGTTCGTTATTTGCATTCAGATATTGATACCGTTGAACGGGTCGAAATTATTCGTGATTTGCGATTAGGCGTATTTGATGTTTTAGTGGGCATCAACTTGTTGCGTGAAGGGTTGGACATGCCAGAGGTATCACTAGTTGCTATCTTAGACGCAGATAAAGAAGGATTTTTACGTTCAGAGCGTTCATTAATTCAAACGATTGGGCGTGCAGCGCGTAACCTGAAAGGTAAAGCTATTTTATATGGCGATAAGGTTACTGATTCAATGGCAAAAGCGATTAAAGAAACGGAACGTCGTCGCGAAAAGCAAATCGCCTTTAATCAACAGCATGGTATTGTACCTAAAGGTTTAAATAAAAAAGTTGGCGATATTTTACAAGTCGGTGTACCAGTATCGGCAAAAGGTAAACATAAACAACCGCAAGTATCACCGATTATCGAAGATTATCAGAAACTTTCGACCAAAGAATTGGAGCTTAAAATTCAGGCGTTAGAAGCACAAATGTATCGTTATGCACAAGATCTTGAATTTGAACAAGCAGCCAGTTTACGCGATCAAATTCAATTGCTACGTGAACAGTTTATTGCTAATTCTTAAAGCATTAGACAATTTTTATCCGCAGTGCGGTGCAGCCACGCCCTCTAAGGCGGGGTGGGTGCCAAGCAAGCCGTTAGCTGGCATTCGGGTAAGGAGATAAATTAAAAGGTTTAAGTTGATGAATTTTGTGTGCCATGTCTTCAATAGCCTGGCGCAATAAGTCTCGATCATGGCGGTAACAGACATTTTGGTCAGCCAGTTTTCTTTGGAGCACGATTCGATCTGGTAGGCTTGATGTATTGGTTACTGGACCAGCGATAACCGCATCAATTTTCTGTTGGCCAATGTGTTTTTCAATCATTGCAATTTTTTCGGTTAGTTGCATATTGGCAGCGGGTTGGTTTAGTTCTTTACCAAGATTACCAATATAGATGATTGCTGCCCGGCATGCTTGTAATGCTTGCGTTAGGTCATTCATTAGAAATAAAGGCATCAGGCTGGTTAAAAAGCTACCTGGGCCAATGATGATCAAATCAGCATTATGGATAGCATCGAGAGCCTCTGGCGTGCAACTTACCTGAGGAGATAACATTAATTTTTGTGGTAGAGAGGTGAGTTGATCAACATTAACTTCGCCATAGATTTCATTGCCCATCAAATCGATTGCCAGTAAATCAGCCGGTTGCTCGGACATAGGAATAAGATGCGCCTTCACTTTTAATAGACTACGAATTAAGTTGATCGCATCTAACGGTCTAACACTGAGATGATCAAGCGATTTTAGCATTAAGTTACCCAGATTATGGCCACCAAGTTCACCGTTACCGGCAAAACGATATTCAAACATAGTTGATGCAATCGACGGTTCCGTAATTAATTGGTTTAAACAGTTGCGCGTATCTCCCCAGGCAATACCACCTTCAGAACGGCGAATTCGACCGGTAGAGCCACCATCATCGGTTGTAGTGACAATCCCTGTTAATTGAGAATTTAGAAAGGCAAGGGATGACATCACCCGACCCAAGCCATGACCACCACCCAGCGCGACAACTTGGCCTAAATTATTAAGAATACTGCGATTATGCATTACTTCCCCTATTTTATTATTTGCTGATAGCGGTTTGACATAATTGATTATCAAATATCAGACCTTATTGAATTAACGTGATATTAAACAATAACTTTGTCATTCTTTTATATTACATTATTTTCCGCTAATTGATTAACTTGTTGAATTGCAACCTATAGATTTGAGTGCTTAATCGCTTTTTAAAATATTTAGCAATAAGATTTATAGCAATCATCACATTACGCTATTATTGTATGTGGTGTTATTAACTCCTAGCCTTTTTACCTAAGTTTGTGAACTTAACATTTAAATAGGGTATTGAGGCCGTGGCATTTATCAGCCACCAGGGTGCAAGGTAGAAATGCCTGCATCTCCCGTATTTGGAAAGGCGTTATTATGACTCAACTTATTGATACTTTTGCCCGTAAATTCTATTACTTAAGACTATCCATAACGGATGTATGTAATTTTCGCTGCACATATTGTCTACCAAATGGATATAAATCGAATGGTGATCAAGCCTTTTTATCGTTGCAGGAAATTGCTTTTCTGACTAAAGCTTTCGCTGAGCTTGGTACCGAAAAAATTCGCTTAACCGGCGGCGAACCCACCATGCGCCGTGATTTTATTGACATTATTGCTACCATCAAACAAAACCATGCGATCAAGAAAATTGCCCTAACTACTAATGGTTATCGACTGGCCAGAAATGTTAGCCAGTGGAAAAATGCCGGTTTAACGGATATTAATGTCAGTGTTGATAGTCTTGATCCGCGACAGTTTTTAGCCATTACTGGGCAAGATAAATTTTTTCAAGTCATGGCCGGGATTGATGCTGCTTTAGAGGCAGGTTATGACAAAATAAAAGTCAATGTTGTGTTGATGAAAAACATCAATGACAGTAATTTAGCGAGTTTTATCAACTGGATCAAACTGCGGCCAATCCAACTACGATTTATTGAATTAATGGAAACTGGCGAGAGTGATAAAATATTTCGTCGTCACCATGTCTCAGGCGAAAAGATCCGGCGGCGGTTATTAGAGCAAAATTGGCAGCAAATACCACGCTGTCGTTCTGATGGACCGGCCCAGGTTTTTAAGCACCCTGATTACTATGGTGAAATTGGTTTAATCATGCCTTATGAGCAGAATTTTTGTCAAAGTTGTAATCGCTTACGGGTCTCTTCTATCGGTCATCTTCATCTCTGTCTGTTTGGCGAGCGCAGTATTATTTTACGCGATCTATTGGTTGATGCATCCCAATCTGAGGCATTAAAAGCACGTATTCGGGCAGAATTACAGTTAAAACGTGCAAGCCATTTTCTTCATCAAGGAGATAGTGGTATCACGTCAAATCTTTCAATTATTGGGGGATAAATGCGATTTTTAGCGATCTCAAGGAGCTTAAAATGTCTCAATTAACCCATATCAACTCAGCGGGTGAGGCGCATATGGTGGATGTGGCTGCTAAAGCGGAAACCATACGTGAAGCGCGGGCTGAAGCATTTATAACAATGAATGCTAAGACGCTTAATATGATTATCAATGGTAGTCATCATAAAGGTGATGTTTTTGCTACCGCTCGGATTGCTGGTATTCAGGCCGCTAAAAAAACGTGGGATCTGATCCCGCTTTGCCATCCACTATTACTCAGTAAAGTGGAAGTTTTACTGGAAGCACAAACAAGCAATAATCGCATTCGAATTGAGTCATATTGTCGGTTATCCGGTAAAACTGGCGTTGAAATGGAAGCGTTGACCGCTGCATCAATTGCCGCATTAACCATTTATGATATGTGTAAAGCGGTGCAGAAAGATATGGTGATTAGTGCGGTTAGATTATTGGAAAAAACGGGTGGGAAATCCGGTGATTTTAAGGTAACACCATGATTAAAGTGCTTTTCTTTGCCCAAGTCCGTGAATTGACAGGCACTGATAGGTTAGAGTTAGAAAATCGTTATTCCACCGTAGAAGAATTACGTGATGCATTAAGCCAACGTGGAGAGCGCTGGGCATTAGCACTAGATCACAAAAAACTGCTTTTTGCGGTCAATCATACCTTTGTACAGTCAGATCATCCATTAACTGCTGGCGATGAAATCGCATTTTTTCCACCGGTAACGGGAGGATAAATGACAAATACACGATTGCTTATTCAACAAGCGAATTTTAATGTTGGTGAACAATATGAATGGTTAGCACAATGTTATGATGATGGTGCGGTGGTTACTTTCACTGGTAAAGTGCGTAATCACAACTTGGGTGATAGTATTAACACCCTCACTCTTGAACATTATCCAGTCATGACAGAGAAAGCGTTACAGGATATTGCCAATGAAGCGCGTGGTCGTTGGCAGTTGCAACGCATCTGTATTATTCATCGGATTGGTACTTTACAGCCGGGTGAGGAAATCGTGTTTGTGGGTGTTACTAGCGATCATCGTAGTAGCGCTTTTTTAGCGGCAGAATTTATTATGGATTATATGAAAACAAAAGCGCCATTTTGGAAAAAAGAGCATTTAGCTCAAGGGCAAAACAGTCGTTGGGTTGAGGCCAGAGCGAGTGATCAAGCCGCATTTCAGCGTTGGTAACACAATTTTTATTGAATTTATTTCAATTTATTGAAATTTAGCTAAATAAAGTAAAAGTAATGTAAAACCTTCTCTTATTTGCGCATATCAAACCATGGTTTTAGCCAGAAATTATGATAGACTTAATTTAAGTTTACTGAGTTATTTAGTTTACTAAATAGCTTTATCTTTAACGCAAGTGATGAGGGTAATCATCATGGATCGATTTGAACATCAAAATGATTCGATCGTCCAGCGCGCTGGCGCAGGTATTCAAACCTATATGGCGCAAGTATACGGCTGGATGACGGTAGGTTTGTTATTAACTGCGTTTGTTGCTTGGTATGCGATTAATAATAGTAATATTATTATGTATCTGGCGACGCATAGTTGGGTATTGATAGGCCTCATTGTTGCTGAATTTGCATTAGTCATAGGATTATCATTTCTGTTGCCCAAATTGAGTGGCGCGCTGGCAACGGCCATGTTTATGCTCTACTCGGCGCTGACAGGCTTAACCATTTCTCTCGTATTAGTTGCCTACACTGGCGCTTCGGTTGCCAGTACCTTCTTTATCACTGCTGCTATGTTTGGGGCACTTAGTTTTTATGGTTATACAACCAAACGTAGTTTAAGTGGTATGGGTAGTTTTTTATTTATGGCACTAATCGGGCTAATTATTGCTTCATTGGTCAATATTTGGCTGCAAAGTTCTGGCTTAACGTTGGTTATCACCTACGCCAGTGTATTAATTTTTGCAGGTTTGACGGCTTATGATACACAGAAACTGAAAGACATGGGCAGCCAAATTGATAGTCGAGATCAAGAAGGTATGCGTAAATACGCTATTCTTGGTGCATTGACACTCTATTTAGATTTTATTAACTTGTTCTTAATGATGTTACGTATTCTAGGCGATCGTCGTTAATTTAATCTGTTTGTTAAAAAAATCCTGCTGATAATGTTAGCGGGATTTTTTATTTTACCATTTAGGCAATTTTTCGGCGAAATAACCAATAAGCCAGGCTTGTGGTAAATAATGAAATAATCAGTAATGGCCACAAATTGTGCCATAGTACGGCCAAATCGGCATTTTTTAAATAAATTTGTTTAGTAATATCAGTAAAATGTCGAATAGGATTGATCCAGGTGACATTTTGTAACCAAGCCGGCATATTTTCTATAGGTGAGACGTAACCTGATAGCAATATTGACGGCATCATAAAGACAAACACACCAATAAACGCTTGTTGCTGAGTTGAGCATATAGCGGAGATCAATAAACCAAAACCCACTAATGACAAACCATAAATTGCCATCGTAGTATAAAAAATAAACAATGAACCGGAAAATGGAATTTTGTAACAGAAAATCCCGATAATCAGCACCAATGTTGCCTGAAAGGTGGCAATAAGTAATGCTGGCACTGCTTTACCGATAAAGATCTGCCAGGTAGTCAGGGGTGAAACCAGTAACTGATCAAGTGTGCCTTGTTCACGCTCACGGGCAATTGACAATGAAGTGACGACTAATACACCAATGGTAGTAATTAATGCTACCAAGGATGGAACAATAAACCATTTGTAATCAAGATTAGGGTTATACCAATGACGAATGATTAATTCGCTATTATTATGCGCTATCTGCTGGTTTGTTAATTGTTGTTGATAATTTTCAATAACCTGGCTAACTGTGTTAGCGGCGATTTGAGCACTATTAGAATTTCTACCATCAAGTATTAGTTGAACCGGCGTCGATTTTCTTTGTGCCAGTTGAGCACTAAAATTTTGCGGAAAATGTACCACTAAAAGTGCTTTACGATTATTGATTGTTTCAGCAACTTGTTGATTATTATTAAGTAGTAAGACTTTAGAGAAAGTCGTCGATTTTGCCAATCGTTGTGTTAATTCAATCGAATCTTGGCCTTTATCCGCATTAAAGATAGCTATTGTAGTGTTAGTGACATCTAAAGTAGCGGCCAGTGGAAATAAGATCATTTGGAAAATAACCGGTAGGATCAATATTGCGCGGGTTTGAGGCTCTTGTAGTAGTGACTGTAATTCTTTGATAATCAGTGTATAGAGACGGTGTAGCATATTCTCTCCCTAATCAAGTCTGCGACGCGTTTTTAATGCAGTTAGCCCAATAAAGATGATGGCGGTGGTGGCTAATAAAAGAAAATTGGTCAACAGGACAACATAAATGTCACCGGCCAGAAATAGAGTTTGTAAACTACTAACAAAGTAACGAGCTGGGATCAAATACGTTACCCATTGAATAACTATCGGCATACTATCAATTTCAAAAATAAACCCTGACAACATGATGGCAGGTAAAAAAGCGGCATTTAATGCAACGATAGCGGCGTTAAATTGGTTACGGGTTAAGGTAGATATCAGTAATCCCATACCAAGGGCAGTAGCCAAGTAGAGACTGGTAATAATAAATAACAACCATAGTGAACTACGATAAGGAATATGCAAAATAAAGACCGTGACTAACATGCAAAGTAGCATGACAAAGGTGCCTAACAATTGATAAGGTAATAGTTTGGAAAGCAGCAATTCTGTGCGGGTTATTTGGGTGGCAAGTAGGGCTTCCATTGTGCCGCGTTCCCACTCGCGGGCAACCACCAATGAAGTCAGAATGGCACCGACTACGGTAATAATGATACTAATTGCACCTGGAATAATAAAATGTTGGCTAATGGCTGCTGGATTAAACCAGAAGCGTAATTCAGTAACAATTAATGGTTGAGTAGCATAACCGGCGTTTTCACCTTGTTGCTGCTGCCAGGTTTGCCAAATGCCTTTAGCATAAGCCTGTACAAAATAGGCGGTATTCGGCTCACTACCATCGGTAATAACCTGGATCGATGCATGCCCTGAGGGACGATTAAGCTGGCTGGCAAAATCGACCGGGATCACTACCATACCGCGGATTTCGCCTGCTTGCATTTTATCTATTAGCAATGTTCGATTATCGCTAATTGTCGCATCAATAAAAGGGGATCCGGTAAAGGTAGCGACAAATTCTCGCACTTGATTATTTTGTTGATTGACCAAAATGCCAAGCCGTAATTTACTTGAATCCAGATTAATGCCGTAGCCAAAAATAAATAGTAGCATTAATGGAATAACGACGGCAATCAGCGCACTACTGGGGTCACGTAAAATCTGTTTACTTTCTTTAATACACAGGGCCTGTAAACGACGCCAGGAAAACTGCGCTTCGTGGGCTGATTGTTTTTCTGTTTGGCTCATTGTTTCCCTCGGTCATAGTTAACTATCAAACTAATAAAAGCCTGTTCCATCGACGGATCCGGATTTTCTGCCGTGGCGATTTGGCTTTTTAATTCATCGGGTGTGCCAGCAGCAATAATTTTACCGTGGTAAACTAAGCCAATTCGATCGCAATATTCCGCTTCGTCCATAAAGTGAGTGGTAACCATTACGGTAACGCCTTTATTTACCATGTCGTTAATATGTAACCAAAATTCTCTTCGCGTCAGGGGATCCACACCTGAAGTGGGTTCATCCAAGAAAAGTATGTCCGGTTCATGCATCAATGAGCAGGCCAAGGCTAGTCGCTGTTTGAAGCCTAATGGCAATTCATCGGTGGTTTGTTGCAGTATTGGATTTAAATTAAAGGCCTTGATCATGTTACTAATTTTTTGCTGTTGCTGACTGCCACTAAGGCCATAAATACCAGAGAAAAATTTTAAGTTCTGAGCAACTGTTAAATTACCGTACAGTGAAAATTTTTGCGCCATATAGCCAAGATGTTGGCGGGCTTTATTCGAGCTTATTTTTAGATCCATCCCCAAGACTAATGCCCTGCCTGTGCTTGGTACCATTAATCCGCACATCATTTTAAATGTTGTTGATTTGCCGGCGCCATTAGGACCTAGCAAGCCAAAAATTTCACCGCGTTTAACCGTAAAGTTAACATTATCCGTAGCGGCAAAGTCACCGAATAGTTTGCTAAGGTTTTGTGCCTCAATGACGGTTTCAGTCGGATCAGCTGGAATTTGCGGCATAATTTCCGCAAGCTCAGAACGTTGCGATGGGCTACCACCTAATAAATCAATAAAAGCATCTTCGAAACGGGGTTTAGCGGTAATAAGTTTACTATCCGCTAAATTCAGACTGGTAAGGAAATCGGTTTGCTGGCTGTTTTGTTTTAAGATCAGGCGAATACAGTGCCCTTGGATAACACAATCGGTAGTTTGTGGTAATAATAGTGCATCTTGTAAGTATGCGCGGCGTTTTGATGCTGGAACTTGCAGTAAAAATGAGCGTCCAGCCATTTTATTAGTTAATGCCTGCGGTATCCCCCGATAAAGTAGTTGCCCTTGATTTAACAGTAAAATATCTCGGCATTGTTCAGCTTCATCTAAGTAGGATGTACTCCAAAGGATCAGCATACCATCGCTTGCCAGTTCATGAACCATTCGCCAAAGCTCTTGACGAGCAATAGGATCAACACCCACGCCAGGTTCATCTAGCAACAGGATTTTTGGCCGACTGATTAATGTACAGGCCAGGCCAAGCTTCTGTTTCATGCCCCCGGACAGTTTACCTGCCAGTCGTTGGGTAAAACGGCTAAGGTCGGTAAAATCTAGTAATTGCTGATAAATTTGTTGGCGGCTTTCTCCTATCACGCCACATAAACTGGCATATAGATCCAGATTTTCTTGTACGGTGAGATCTTCATAAAGACCAAATTTTTGTGGCATATAACCAAGATTGCGACGGACGTCAACACCTTGACTAATCGGATCTAAGCCCATAATAGTGATATTACCGCTATCGGGTTTTAATAAACCAGCCAGCATACGCATTAGCGTTGTTTTTCCTGCACCATCAGGTCCAACTAAGCCGGTCACTGAACCTCCGGTGATCTCAGTGGTGAGTTTTGCCACCGCAGGTGAAGCTAAACCAGAAAAGCATTTTTCGACCTCAGTCAATGTAATCTTATGAACAGTATTGACCATTCATTAAGCCTTAGTATTTTTTTTCTGCAAAATGAAGCGTCACCGGCATACCCTGGCGCAACATATCGTCAGCATCATTAACAATGACCCGAATACGATAAACTAAATCGGTACGTAAGTCGGTGGTTTGTACACTTTTAGGCGTAAACTCTGCGGTTGGTGAGACAAAACCGATAGTGCCATGATAGGGTTGATCTGGACGACTGTCGGTATAAAGTAATACTTCTCGCCCAGGTATTGCTTTGCCGAGATGAGGTTCACTGACATAAGCTCTAACCCAGACAGGTCGGATCAACGAAACTGTAAAAACAGTGCTGCCGGCAGTAAGAATAGTCCCTGGCTCAATGGCACGGGTTAGGATAGTACCCGGCGAGGGTGTGGTTAGTATCGTATCTGCCAGATCCAGCTTTGCTTGCGCTAATGCAGCGACCGCCTGTTCCCATTCACCTCGCGCGGCGGCTATTTCTTCAGTACGATAGCCGGTCTGAAATTGATTTAATTTATCTTTTGCTGCATTTAGCGCTGCAAGCGCTTGGTTTCGATTATTTTTCGCATTTTCCAAGTCATTGGCGGAAATCACCCGTTGTGTCCAAAGCCCTTGTTGGCGTTGGTAAAAACTATTAGCATACTTCCAGGCTGCTTGCCGTTGCGCCACTTCGGCTTCAACCTGAGCAATTTCTTGGCTACGATAACCACTTTCTAACATATCTAATTTGGCTTTTGCGCTAGCAAGAATACCTGTCGCGCGTTGCAGGCTATTTTGATAGGGAGTATTATCAAGAGAAGCTAAGATCTGACCGGCGCTAATTTTATCCCCTTCATCGACATTCAGTGTCTGAAGTTTACCGTTGACTCTGAAACTTAAGTTGACCGTTCTAATATCAACATTACCATACAGAATGAGCGTTTTATTCTGATAGGTTTGATAGTAGTAGTATCCAGCCACTATAATAACGATAAGTAGGCAGATGATAGCAATAGATAATAAGCGCAGATTTTTTTTCATAGCATCCTTAAAATAGTTCAATAATATGGAATAAAATAAGGTTATGCATATTTAATTTTATCAGGTTAATGGTTATTTGATGAATTTATGTTAATTATTTTATTTCGTTTTTATTAGTTGGTGATAGCGGTTGTCAGTAATCAATTATTTTACTGTCATTAACCGCCATTTTTAATAGCTTATAGTGATGGTTTTTATATTCAGTTGACTGAAATTAAGTCAACTGAAACTTGGAGTATTTTATATTTATGTGTTTTAACTCATTGGGTTTATCTGAAGAGATCTTATCGGCGATTAAAGCGGTCGGATACGAAAAGCCGACTTTAATTCAGCAGCAGGCAATCCCGGCCATATTAGCTGGAAAAGATCTGTTGGCCAGCGCGCAAACAGGAACAGGTAAAACCGCCGGATTTGTTTTACCTATATTACAGCATCTTAGTCATACGCCTGTTGTTGTAAAAGGCAAAAAACCGGTTAGGGCGTTAATTTTGGCACCAACTCGTGAATTAGCCGCTCAGGTTGGAGAAAATGTGCGTGAATATAGCCAATTTTTGCGCTTAAAATCGCTGGTGGTTTTTGGTGGTGTCAGTATCAACCCACAAATGATGAAATTACGGGGAGGAGTTGACATTTTAGTGGCAACCCCAGGTCGTTTGCTTGATTTAGTGCAGCAAAATGCCGTTAGTTTGTCAAAGGTTGAGATTTTAGTATTAGATGAAGCTGATCGAATGTTAGATATGGGATTTATTCATGATATTCGACGGATATTAAATAAATTACCGGCAAAACGCCAAAATTTACTTTTTTCAGCCACTTTTTCTAACCAAATTAAACAGTTGGCAAATGGCTTACTGCATAATCCGACCATATTGGAAGTGGCACCACGTAATTCCGCTTCACAGCAGGTCAAACAGCTTATTCATTTTGTTGATAAGCGACGTAAAGCTGAATTGCTTTCTTATCTGATTGGCAGTGAAAACTGGCAGCAGGTATTGGTTTTCACCCGCACTAAATTTGGCGCTAATCGCTTAACTGAACATCTGATTAAGGATGGCATTAAAGCGATGGCGATCCATGGTAATAAAAGCCAAGGCGCGCGAACGCGGGCGCTGGCAGATTTTAAATCAGGCGCGATTAGAGTTCTGGTGGCAACCGATATTGCTGCCAGAGGATTGGACATTGAACAGCTACCCTATGTGGTGAATTACGAATTACCCAATGTAGCAGAGGATTATGTACATCGCATTGGGCGTACTGGGCGGGCGGCAGCGACAGGTTTGGCAGTTTCGCTAGTTGCTATTGATGAGCAAAGTTTATTAACAGCGATTGAGCGATTGTTAAAACAGAGTATCCCGCGTATGGCACTCGCAGGCTATGAACCTGATCCGACTATTAAGCCAGAACCAACGCCAAAAAAGAGCCCAGCAAGCAAACAACGCAGACGTAAATCGGTAGCAAAAGCTTCTCATGCTAAGAGTAAACCACTAAAACAACCGACAAATAGCAACGTTAATACTAAAGCTTTAGCACCAAAAAAATCCAGGTAGCGGATAAATGCGAATATTACTCGCCCCGATGGAAGGGGTTCTCGACTCTTTGGTGCGTCAGTTATTAACTGAAGTTAACGAATATGATCTTTGTATCACCGAATTTTTGCGGGTGGTGGATAGTTTATTGCCAACCAAAACATTTTATCGAATTTGCCCTGAATTATATCAAGCAAGTAAAACTGTATCAGGTACATTAGTACGTATTCAATTACTGGGTCAGCATCCGCAATGGTTAGCTGAAAATGCGGCACGAGCAGTAGAGTTAGGCTCTTGGGGGGTAGATTTCAATTGTGGCTGCCCGTCTCCGACAGTTAATGGCCATGGCGGTGGGGCGACACTACTAAAGGATCCTGAGCGGATATATCAGGCTGCTAAGGCGATCCGGGCGTCAGTACCTACGAGTTTACCTACTTCAGTAAAAGTCAGGTTAGGTTGGGATGATCGTTGTCTGGCATTTGAAATTGCCGATGCGGTGCAACAGGCTGGTACGACAGAAATTATCATTCATGGTCGAACTAAGGCAGAGGGGTATCGGGCAGAAAAAATCGATTGGCTAACCATCGGCCAGATACGCCAAAAATTAACTATACCGGTTATCGCCAATGGCGAAATTTGGGATTGGCATAGTGCAAATGAGTGCAGGGAGATAACCGGCTGTGACGCGTTGATGATTGGACGAGGTGGATTACATGTTCCTAACCTGGCTCAAGTGATCAAATATCAAGCTGAACCGATGGCTTGGCCGCAGGTTATGCAAATTCTGTTTAAATATATTCAGCTGGAAAAACAAGGTGATAGAGGTCAATATCACGCCGCGCGTATTAAACAGTGGTTAGGTTATTTGCGTAAAAAGTATGTTGAAGCAGCTGAGTTATTTAATCAGATTAGAGTAGAGAAAAAATCAGCCGCTATTGCTAATATAATTGAACGTCATACTTTTTGTTGATTTGTCACAGCATAGTTAAAAAACAGTATAAAATACAACATATTATAAGACTCCTAATCGACTAATATAAAATGATTATCACAAATTTTTGATAAAAAATAGCTTATCTATTTGCATTTCTGGCGGTTAGGTTCTTTACTAAAAAGTGTTCATATATTTGAAATGTTAGCAAGTTAGTTTTTTAACTTATTTGATATGTTGGATATTTCGGAGGGTGTGTATGGGTATTTTGTCCTGGGTTATTTTTGGTTTGATCGCTGGTATTATTGCTAAGTGGGTCATGCCAGGTGCTTATAATATGGGGATTATCATGACCATTATCCTCGGTATTGTCGGCGCAGTTGTCGGCGGTTATATCAGTACCTTCTTTGGTAAAGGCAAAGTGGATGGCTTTAATTTAAGCAGTTTTATTGTTGCCGTAATTGGTGCTATCGTTGTCCTTTTTATCGCCGGAATGGTCGGTCGCCCATAGCCCACTATCTAAAGATAATAAGCATTTCTCATATAAAAACATAATTGCCAGTTTAGCAGTTATGTTTTTATTTTACTTCGTTTCAATCGGTAATCCATTATCTTGACCCCATTCAGCCCATGAGCCATCATAAAGTTTGACATTCTTATTACCTAAAAGTATTAAAGCAAGTAACACTACAGCGGCAGTCATACCAGAACCACAGCTAATGACTGTGGGCTGCATAATGTCAACCTGTTGTTTGGCAAAAATAGCTTTTAACTCTGCCGGTGATTTATAACAACCTTCCTTGACTAACCAATCCCAAGGAACATTCTTACTGCCTGGCAGATGTCCCATCCGTAATCCTGGGCGCGGTTCTGGCTGCTGTGCACTGAAACGGGCAGTGGGGCGTGCATCGATAAATTGGACATTAGGTTGTTGAAGAAGGGTGATGACTTGTTGTTGGGATAAAGCTTGATCAGTAATACATTTAGCAACGAACTGCTGTCTTTCACGTACCGCAGACAGACCGGAGTCTAGCGAATAGCCCGCTTTTTTCCATCCGCATAGCCCTCCGGCTAAAATTTTAACATTATTACAGCCTAATGTTTTAAAGGTCCACCAGGCACGCGGGGCGGAAAATAGTGCGCCTTGATCATAAATAACAACTTGATGATGATTGCTGATGCCTAATTGCTCAACCGCTAGAGTGAAAGTTATTTCATCAGGTAGCATATGAGGCAGATTATTACTTTGGTCAGCAACAATATCCAAATTGAAAAATTGCGCACTGGGAATATGTTCTTGATAATATCGTTGTTGATAATCAGTTGGATCGGTAGGTGGCGGCGCAGAAGCATCAACTAGGACAATATTTTCATCCGTTAAATGCCGATGAAGCCATTGCGGGCTAACAAAAAATGCTTCGTACATAATACCCTTCTATAATAAGCAATAATTTAACTTGGGGTTGAGTGTTAACTAAAACTAGTATATCGATTTTTTGTGAGAAATTAAATCTGGATTAAATTTTTATCTTATTGATAAAACACTATGATAAATTTAATATTTTTATCGTTTTATACTCATCAAAATGGTTGATATTTTTATATAAGATTTCTATGGCGCTATCTAACACAATTAAAAATCAGATAAGTCTTTGGTATAAATCGCTATCGACTTATATTGACGGCTTTATTCCACGTATTGCCCAACGGCAAATGATCGCCGAAGTAGCTAAGACATTATCAGGTGAACAAGGCCGTCATCTGGTTATTGAAGCACCAACCGGAGTGGGGAAAACCCTATCTTATCTAATTGCGGGTATTGCTATTAGTCGGGCAAATAGCAAGCACTTAGTCATCAGTACGGCCAATATTGCCTTGCAAGATCAAATTTTACATAAAGATCTCCCTTTGTTAGCTAAAATTATTCCTGATCTACGATTTATTGCTATTTTTGGCCGTAGGCGTTATTTGTGCCCACACAATTTGACTGCTATTTGTGCGGCAGATCAGCCGCAGATTGACTTGATGTTGTTATTGCAGCAGGAGATGGCGGTAACCAGTCAACAAGAGCGCACGGTTTGTCAGCAGCTACATGCTGATTTTATCGCCGGTCATTGGGATGGGGTAAGAGATCATTATAAAACAGCGTTAGATGATAGTTTATGGCAAAAAATCAGTACCGATAAAGTTGGATGTTTAGCCAGAAATTGTCAGTTTTATCATTGCTGTCCATTTTTTTTGGCCAGATGGAAAATTGAGCAAGTTGATGTTATCGTTACTAATCATGCATTGGTGATGGCAGCGATGGAAAGTGGCTCGGTTTTACCTGAGGCTAAAAAGATGTTGTTAGTCCTTGATGAAGGGCATCATATCGCAGATGTAGCCCGAGATAGCTTGGAAGTTGAAGCGAATATTACTTTACCTCATCTGACCGCGCAGTTAGATAATTTTGTACGTCACATAGAGCACTATTTGAGCCACTACTGCCCAGTTAAACCACCAAAACTCGCCAAAACTAATCATTTAATCCGGCACCGACAAAAATTAATTGATTGCTTTAGTCAGGTTATGGCTATTACTCAGCATTTATTACCTGACAATAGTCAGGATCCGATTTATCTGTTTAAATTAGGCCAATTACCAGCGGAATTAAATGTTTGTTGCCAACAACTTTTGCAACTCAGCCATGATTTTGTTGTGCTGACTGAAAAAATAGTCGAGCACTTGTCTGAACAAACTGGCAAACATGATGCTGCTACTTTGCATCGCAGCCTGTTAATCAGCAGTAAGATGCTCAGTTATTGGCAAAATATGGTTAAACTTTGGCGTTTAGCTGGCTGTGAAACGTCATCAAATGCGCCAGTATCCAAATGGTTGAGCCGTCATTATGACAAAAATCAGTTACATTACTATTTTCATTGTGCGGGTATACGGGTCAATGAACAGTTAAATCAGCTGTTATGGCAAAATATTCCACATATCATAGTGACTTCAGCCACTTTACGTTCATTAGATAGTTATGCTCGTTTCACGGAGTTAACCGGGTTAAATGAGCGTGAAGATGATCGCTTTGTTAGTTTAGAAGCTTCTTTTGATCATGTTAAACAAGGGCAATTAGTGATCCCTAAAATGTCAATCGAACCGACTTGGCAAAATGAAATATTACACTTAGCGGAAATGGCTGATTATTTTAAACAACAACTCCAGTCTGGCAAACATCGTGGCATCCTATTTTTGTTTAGTAGTCAACGAGCAATGGAAGGCTTTTTGAATCAAGTTAACGAGTTACGCGAGCAATTGTTGGTTCAGGGTGATAAACCGCGTTATCGGTTGGTCGAAACTCATTGTCAACGTGTGGATCAAGGACTCACTAGTGTGTTAGTTGGATTACAATCCTTTGCTGAAGGTTTGGATCTTAAAGGCGATTATTTGTCGCAGGTACATATTCAAAAAATTTCTTTTCCACCGATCACAAACCCGATCATTATTACTGAAAATGAATGGTTAAAAACATTAAATCTTTATCCATTTGAAGTACAAAGTTTGCCAACTGCCTCATTCACGTTAATTCAGCAAGTCGGTCGCTTGATCCGTAGCCATGATTGTTATGGTGAGATTGTTATCTATGATAAACGACTAAGAACCAAGCAGTATGGTGCTCGTTTATTAGCTTCATTACCGGTGTTTCCGATAGTTGAACCGGAAATATCCTCGACACTTCCTAAAGAAACGGAGTAATAAGCCTTTTTATCTGCTACTTATTACTCCTTATTGAAATTAGCTGATTTTTTTCAGAAAGCAGGTTTTTAGCACTAAACCTTTAATTCCTTCTGCATTACACTCAATTTCATCTTTATTTTGGGTTAGGCGAATGTTTTTTATCGCCGTACCTCGTTTTAGGGTTTTTGATGTTCCTTTAACTTTGAGATCTTTTATAACTTGCACACTGTCCCCATCGCTTAAGTGTGCGCCATTAGCATCTTTAACGACAATATCCATGAAAATCCTTATTAATTGCAAACAATGCTAACAATTATAGTAAAAAAATTAATTGATATTAAGTGGATAAATAAACATAAAAAAGCCACACTCCTTTGTGGCTAAATGACGACATTTTGTTTTTATATAGTTATCGAGAGATACAACGGTTATTTTTCAATATTGGCTTCGATAAACCAGAGATATTTATCCAGATCACGAGAAGCGCCAGTGAGAATATCTTCAGCATCCACTTCACCAACTTCATCAATTGCTTTACGAACATTATTGGCAACCACCGCAGCACGATCGGCCAAGGCTTTCAAATGATCTTGTACATCGTGAATATTGGTTGGGTATGCTTTTAATGGTGTATGGCCATGAACACTCTCTATTGTGCCCATAGCTGTACCACCCATTTGTACCACGCGTTCCGCTAATTCATCTTGATGTTCTAAAATAGAGGAATTAAATTCATCTAATAATTCATGAACAGCAATGAAGTTTCTACCGCGCAGATTCCAATGTGCTTGTTTTGTCATCAATGACAGATTAATAAGTTGTGCAACTAGCGGGTTTAAAACAGAAATAGCGTGTTTTTTAGTACTATCACTAATATCATTACGGGTATAAAGTAAATCAATTTTCGGTACTTTAACTAATTTAGCTGTGCTCATTATTACGCTCCCGTTATATCAAATAATGTATTAATACTTTATCTAAACAATAACTTATTATTAATCAATAGTCTTATCATTTGATCCTATTAAATTGATAGGTAATATTGATGTAAGCGTTATTTTATTACTTACAATTATAAATATGGTGATAAAAAATAGGAATGCAAGGGAAATTAGCAACAAGTTACAGTGTGAATTTAGTCTTGAATTCACACTGTTTAAGCGTGAAAAACGACTTAATTGATTTCAACCGTTTCGTTTTTTGTTTTCATGGTAGATGCTGAACCAATTGATGCGCCAATGATACAAAATAGCGCGAACCACTGGGTTAATGTTAAGTGTTCATTAAGAAATATCATGCCCATAAAGGCCCCCATTGCCGGTTCCAAACTCATTAAGGTACCAAATGTTTTCGCCGGCATACGTGTTAGGGCAAACATTTCAAGCGTGTAAGGGAAGGCCGTTGACAAAATAGCCACCGCAAGTGCAATTGGTAGAATTGACAGATCAAATAGCGGTTCAATGCCAACGGTAAGAAGACCGACCGGAAAAAAAATCAATGTCGAGATAAACGAACCTAAAGCCACTGTTGCTGTACCATAGCCCGCCCCAGCCCGCTGACCAAAGATGATATACGTTCCCCAGCAAATACCGGCAGCTAAAGCATATGTAACACTAACTGGATCTAAACTATTAATATTGTTTCTAAAAGGTAGTAGAAAGGCTAATCCAACAATAACCATTAATATCCAAACAAAGTCAATCGCGCGGCGAGATGAGAACATTGCTACGGCTAAGGGGCCGGTGAACTCTAATGCCACAGCGATCCCTAATGGGATCCTTTCTAGCGATAGATAAAACAGCGAATTCATTGAGCCTAAGGAGATACCATAAATAACTAAATGTCTTAATGAATGGCCGCGTAACTTTTTTCGCCAAGGCTTAAAAATTATAAAAAGAATAATTGTTGCCAAAAATAGTCTTAAAGCTGTTACGCCAAGTGCACCGATAGTTGGAAATAGACTTTTTGCTAATGAAGCTCCACTTTGTATTGATATCATTGCGCATAGCAACAACAATACGGGCAACAGCGTTTTACGCTTTTGATTTAAGACAAATGACATCTGGAGGTAACCTCAAAAATAGAGAACAAAATAAATGTTAGGAAACTAAATAATAACTCAGTAACAGCAAGATTTGCTTAATGATATTGTGTAATTATTACATAAAAGATAAGTAAACAAATATTCTTTTCAATGCCGATTGTAAATAGGATATTCACTATAATAATTGTTAATTTTAAAAAAGAAATGACATGAAAAATATTTATGCGTTTGTTAGATTTGATTAATGTCTGCTAAGGCTGACATTAGTAAATTTAAGTTAAGGAGGATAATGTGGATAAGATAAATAGTGTAACAGTTTATTGCGGATCTAGTGTAGGAGCCAGTGATATTTATCAACAGCAGGCAATTGCATTGGCATCCGAACTGGTTAACAGAAAAATAACGCTGGTTTATGGCGGTGGCCGCGTCGGTATTATGGGTGTTTTAGCTAACTCGGTATTGGAGCAAGGTGGTCGAGTGGTTGGTGTAATGCCTAATTTATTAGTTGAACGTGAGATTTCTCATACTGGTCTGAGTGAAATCCATATTGTTGATACTATGCATCAACGTAAGCAGAAAATGATTGATTTGGCTGATGGGTTTATTGCGCTACCGGGGGGATTTGGTACCCTGGAAGAATTTAGTGAAGTTTTTACTTGGGGTCAAATTGGCTTACATACAAAACCATGTGGCTTACTAAATGTTAATAATTATTGGGCACCGTTAGTTGCTATGATAGAAAAAATGGCTGATGAAAAGTTTTTACAAGAAAAATATCGACATATGGCGATTGTTGAAGATAAGGCGGCCAATTTACTTGATCGTTTTTTACACTATAAGGCACCTTCAGTAAAAACTTATGATGATCTATAGCTGCGTTAAGTTTCCATCACTTGGTTAGCACTAATAAAATAAATAATTAAAAAGTGATATATTGGTTTCACAGCTATAAAAGTTAGCTCTATATGGTGGTTGCCTGACAGGCTTCACAATTAGGATCAGGCATTAAATTAATCGTTCGAAATTCTGTTGACATAGCATCATAAAATAGCACTTTTCCGCTGATAATTTTACCATAGTTAGTGAGTAATTTTAATGTTTCCATCGCTTGCAAGCTACCAATAATACCAACCAGTGGAGACATAACGCCGGTTTCGATGCAAGAGAGATTATTTTCACCAAATAAACGGCTTAAACAGTGATAGCAGGGGGTATTATCTTGATAAGTTAATACCACCAGTTGTCCTTCCATGCGAATAGCTGCACCTGATACTAATGGGCGTTTTAACGTTAAACATAGGCGGTTAAGCTGTTCGCGAATAGTCACATTATCGGTACAATCAACAACTACATCTTGTTGTTTGATTAAAGTATTCAGTTCATATTCTGCCAGTTTTCTATTAACCGTAGAAATTTCTATGTGCGGATTTATTTTATGTAATGCGGTTTTGGCCGAGTCAACTTTTGCGTTACCGATAGATTGGTCGTTATATAGGATTTGCCGTTGCAAATTTGATAGAGAGACGGTATCAAAATCCAATAGTGTTAGTTGCCCAATGCCTGCTGCGGCTAAATATTGAGCGGCGGCACAACCTAAACCACCCATTCCGACAATTAATACTTTTGCTGTTTTTAATTTTTCTTGTCCGTCAAAATCGAAATTTTGTAAAATAATTTGGCGATTATAACGGAGTAACTCTTGGTCAGATAATTCAATAGCCATATTTATTCACTTATTAATAAATGATTAAAATACTCAATATCAACAAATTCACCTGCGTTAACCGTGCCACGTTTTTGCTCTAAAACGATAAAACAGTTACTTTGGTTAAATGAACTCAAAATGTGTGAACCTTGCTGTGGCATGGGGGTTACCTCTAACTCGGCTTGAGAATTTACCCTGGCAACTCCTCGTTGGAACTCAAGGCGTCCTGGTGATGTTTTTATCAGGCTGGTGGTGCGCGCTGTTAAATAGGGTGTTCTTTGCCATTGGCTAAAAGCGGAAAGGTGATTGATAATGGGTTGTACCAGTTGATAAAAGGTGACTATAGCGGATACAGCATTACCGGGTAAACCACAAAACCAGGCAGATTTTAGTTTACCAAAGGCAAATGGTTTACCGGGTTTGATTGCCAGTTGCCAAAAATTGATGCTGCCTATTTCATTAAGGATCTGCTTGGTATAATCAGCTTCCCCCACCGACACACCACCGCTGCTAATAACCAGATCGGCTTGTTGGTCCGCTTGTTCAAACGCTTGATAGAGTTTGTCAGGCTCATCGGCAATAATCCCTAAATCAATCACTTGGCAGTTCATTTTTTCTAACATTAAGCGTATTGCAAGCCGATTGGTATCATAGATTTGACCGGCAGCCAATGGCTGGCCAATAGTTTGTAGTTCATCGCCAGTAGAGAAAATAGCCACTTTCAACTGGCGAAAAACTTCAATCTCGCTGATCCCCAATGATGCAACAAGGGATATCTGAGTGGCGGAAAGTTTGCTGCCTATTGTTACGACTGTATCACCTTGTCGAATATCTTCGCCGGCAAAACGAATATTACTAGCTGGTTTTATTGGCTGAATGAAACTAATGGCATTATCAACTAACCGGGTGTTTTCTTGCATGATGACCGTATCAACGCCAGAGGGGATCGGTGCTCCTGTCATAATGCGAATACAAGACTTGGCTGGCAGCGGATCGCGAAAAGCAGAACCAGCTAGCGCTGTACCCGCAACAACCAATGGGGCGGCGTCATGCCAATCATTAAAGCGTATTGCATAACCATCCATGGCTGAATTATCGAATGGAGGGACATTAATTGGCGATATAATTTCTCTGGCAGTAATGCGATTAATTGATTCTGTTAATGGGATAATTTCTTTTTCTGCAATTGGGGTGATTAGGGTAAATATATTATTTAATACTTCCTTCAGCGATAATAATTGGTCGGTATGATAATGCTCCATATCTGGCTCCAAATAATACTACCGTTTTGACTGATATTGGCATAATTTTGCCAAATATTTTCAGTGCATTATGACAACAATCTCACTTATTAACAAAGAAGTTATCTACTTTATTGCCTCTTTATGGATTAATTTAATCTAGTATTCAAGACTGAAAACATAATTATGCAGGTTTACATCGTGCCGGTTTGTACAAATTGTTACTAGTGCCAAAATAAACATTCGTTTTTATTGAGATTAGCATGGGAAAATGCAGCAGAGGGCAAAATGGTTTCTGCTCTGTCATACCTGCTACTTAATGGAGAATTAGTGTGGCGCCCGCCAATTTTTATCATTATTTATCAAAAAAAGTAGTTAGTACATACTAGCTTTGGCAGTTTAATTGGTTTGAAATTTCGTTCTTGATAGGGTAATTATATGAATTAAATAAATTTTATTTATTATAACAACCTATTTCATCTAGTAAATTATTGCCCAAACAATAGTTGACTAATCAACTGTTGTTTGGTTAACTATTACATACATTAATAGTAATAAATAAAATAAATTGAGGTGTAGCTAGATGAAAATATTAATTATTGGCGCAACTGGTTATATTGGCTCAGCTATCGTTGAGAAACTGAAAACCCAACCTGTTGAGCTTTATGGGTTAGTGAGATCAACCTCCGCTGCGGAAAAAATAAAAAAAATGGCTATAACACCAGTATGTGGTGATATTTTGAAGCTTGATAGCTTAAAACCTATGGTGAAAAAGTTGATGCGGTTATCTATAGCGCGATGCCAGGTGTATTTGGTGATGAAACATCGGTGTTTGAACATGATTATTTAGCTGTTGAAACCATTATTACCGCTATGAGAGGGACAAATAAAACTTTTATTTACTCCAGTGGTGCGATGGTATTGGCTGATTTACAGACTGTTGGTGGCGAAGGCACTGCATTGGCCGAAGATCATGTTGCTAAGGCTCCTCCGACATTTATAGTTAAAAGAGTACAAACTGAGAATTTAGTTTTAAATGCAGCTAAAAATGGAATAAGAACCATCGTGATTAGGATCCCTCATCCGTATGGCAAAGGTGGCAACTTTATTTTACCTTTCTTAATTGGTGAGGCATTACAACATAATAAGTTATTTTACATTAATAATGGTGACAATATGTTGTCGTTTGTGCATGTGCAGGATTTAGCGGAACTCTATTGGTTAGCATTAGAAAAATCAGCGGCTGGCGAATTATATCATCCCTCTAGCTTTCAGATGAAAGTTAAAGATCTTGTTATGATGATTAATAAAAAAATGGCAATAAAGCGAACGGTTGCCAGCATAAATTTTGCACATGCTAAACAGCTATGGGGCGAAACTGTATCGCTCGTCATTGGAGTGAATGGCAATTTAAATAGTGATAAAGCAAGAGAGTTATTAGGATGGATACCTAGTCATCATTCAATTGAAGAAGAAATTGTTACGATTATAAGTAGGTCTTAAGAAGATAAATCTGTAGCTGGCGTATTAATTAATGCGACATTGAATGGCCAGGTTAGCTTACGATTATAATTTAAGTTAACAAGATATTGCGTTAGAAATAACAAAATATTAGGTAAAAAATAAAGTCGACTGAAATTGCACTCTTAATATTAAAATTTGCCGCTGACTTCTCTTTAAGCCAGGATTTTATTAGACTGATCATAAAGAAATTTTGCCTTAGTAAATTATTCATATATTAGGAGTGCATTAAGCGAAATGTTTTTTTATAAATTTATTCATCAAACCGATCTGTTACTAACATGTAAAATAAAAGAGATACTGAGTCCGTTTAATTTATCACCAGAACAGTTATTGATTATGAAATGTTTATGGGAAGAGGATGGAATAAATCAAACCATTATTTCTGATAAATTAATTAAAGATAAGACCGGTATTACTCGTATGCTAATGCACCTGGAAAAAAAAGGTTTTATATACAAAGTAGTACCTGAAAACAACCGCCGGATTTCTAATGTTTTTTTAACGGAAAAAGGGAAACAATTAGAGCAGCAGTTAATAAAAACTTCCTTTTCAATATGTGAAAAAGTTAGTTATGGATTAACTGAAAAAGAAATTAATAATTTGATAGAAATACTGACAAAAATACAAAATAATCTAAATAATAACGATCTTTTTTAAATAATTATTCAATTTTGACTATCCTTTGCGTTCTTATCGATTTTGCGCTCTTAATGATCGATCAGCCAATCTTTCATAACAGGAAAACCATCGCCGAACATTTTTTAATCTTTACATGCTTAAACAATAGGCTATTAAAAATCTGAACGCTATGGTTAAAATAATTTCTTTGCTGCCACCCACAATAAATAACAATATAAATATACAAAAACGACGGCCACTATTTATTGTATTGTGATATTAAAGCAATCAATTTTGCTAGCTAACAGGCTCATCTTTTTTGATAAAATATTTAGTCGCAACTCGATGGATTTAAAATGAGGCTATAGTCAGTAAATCGATTATTTATAGTAATATAAATTGATGTTTTGATATAAATGAACAGAAAAAAAAGAATAAATAATGACTCTGATATGAAAATTAGCGCGATATAAAAAATATTTTGTTAGGATAGGCTATTGTAATGGGATAATGGTATCCATTTATTGAATGTTTAGTTAAATTAATGTTGAATTTTATTGTTGGAGAAATGCATGTCATCGCTCAGTCAAGAAGCGCATCTTGTTCGTAAAGCACTAGAAGCTCGTGGTCTTGAAACCCCTCTTTGCGGTCAATCTCTTTCCTCAAATGAGCGTAAACAACAGATTGAAGGGCACATGAGTGAAATTATGCGTTTACTTAATCTCGATCTTAAAGATGATAGCTTAGTGGAAACACCTAAGCGCGTTGCTAAAATGTATGTTGACGAAATTTTCTCAGGCCTCGATTATAATAATTTTCCTAAAATTACTTTGATCGAAAATAAAATGGATTTCGACGAAATGGTAACGGTTCGTGATATTACGTTAACTAGTGTTTGTGAGCATCATTTTGTCACTATCGATGGTAAGGCGACAGTGGCCTATATTCCAAAGGATAAAGTGATTGGTTTATCTAAAATTAATCGTATTGTTCAATTTTTTTCTCAACGGCCACAAGTTCAGGAGCGCTTGACCCAGCAGATTTTAATTGCGCTACAAACTTTATTAGGTACAAGTAATGTCGCGGTTTCAATTGATGCTGTTCATTATTGTGTGAAAGCCAGAGGCGTTCGTGATGTAAGCAGCAGCACTATGACAACCTCGCTAGGTGGTTTATTTAAATCAAGTCAAAATACCCGTCAGGAGTTTTTACGCAATATTTCTCGCCTGCGTTACCGCTAATTAATGTTTGTTATTAAAGCCAGACGGCAGCGGATTGAACAAATTGATCTGCTGCGTGCAAGCGCTATTTTTGCAATTTTGCTGGTTAATATTTTTGCTTTTGCGCTACCTGAATTAGCTTATGTGAATCCAGTTTATATTGCTAGCACAACAGCCGGGGATATTTGGTGCTGGGTATTTTTGAATATCTTTGTGCAGGGAAAATTTCTGGCAATTTTTAGTTTGTTATTTGGTGCAAGTTTTGAATTTTTGTCTAAGCAGGGTTTATATTGGAATCAAATTCGTCTGTTTGTATTGGCTATTATTGGTCTGCTGCATGGCATTGGGTTATGGGATGGCGATATTCTATTGCCTTATGCTTTGACGGGGCTATTGGCAATAAAATTTATTCATTTTAATAACACTAGGCAGCTCTATTATAAATCTATTGTTATTTATTTATCCGGCATAATTATTTTTGGCAGTTTTAGTTATTTTACCGATGTTTCGTCATTTTGGTATCCAGCAGAAAATGATTTTACTAATGAGATCAACATTAAAATAGCGGGCGGATGGAAAGCATTCTTATATCGGGCTGAATCGGTAGCACAAAGATTAATTATGTTAGTGATCGATTATGGTTGGCAGTTATTGGCATTAATGATGGCTGGTGCAGCATTAGTGAGAATTGGCTGGTTAACGGGAAATTTTTCTTTGTTTCATTATCGCTATGTTGCTTATTGGACAATCCCATTAACTATTTTTATTCAACTCTGTTCTATTGCCATCCAGTATTACTATGACTGGAGTTATATTGTAACTGGGTTATTAGGTTTTATTATTAATCAGATTATTATTCCGGTTCAAGTTATTGGCTATATTGCTATTATTTATGGTTTTTGGCCACAAATAAAAAATATCTTCATTATTAAATGCCTGCAATCAGTTGGCCTTATGGCTTTAACTAGCTACTTATTACAGACGCTGATCTGTACCACTATTTTTTATCGGTTTGGTTTTTTTGCTCAATTTGGCCGTTTAGCATTACTTAGCTTTGTGCCGCTGATTTGGTTCATTAATATTATATTTGCCATCAGCTGGTTGAAATATTTTAAGCAAGGGCCAATAGAGTGGTTATGGCGTTATTTAACCAATAAATTCGCTACTTGCTAGCTGAAATTATTTCAGCTCTTCAGGTAAAACGGCAGGATATCCGTTGATACCATCAGGCATTTTTATCGCTGCGGGAATAGATTCCTGTTGTCCCAAAAAGCGGGGTTCACTTTTTAATATATAGAGATCAATTAGGGCATTAATACGGGCAAAAACCTCGCGTAAACGAACTTTAATGATTTTTTTGGGTGAGGAAACTGCATAGCACTGTGCATCAATCCCTTTTTTCATAGCGATAAATAATGCTCTTTCACAATGGAAACGTTGGGTAATAATAGTAAAATTGTTAGTGGCAAACACTTGGTGAGTTCGGACAACCGAATCCAATGTTCTGAAGCCTGCAAAATCTAACACAATTTTTGCCGCTGGGATACCAGCTGAGATCAGATCTCTACGCATGGTGATAGGTTCATTATAATTGTAATGGGCATTATCACCGCTAACCAGTAAGTATTTTATTTTACCGCTATTATAAGCGTTAATGGCACCTTGAATTCGATACTTATAGTATTCATTAGGTAAACCAGCAGAATAATATTTTGACGTACCTAAAATCATACCAACGCTGCGAGGTGGTAATTTTTTTACATCATCATAGATATAGTCAGCAGTTTTCCAACTAATCCAACGATCGAATGCTAGAGTAGCAACGATTGCTGTTACTATAATGGTAAGTAAGCTATAAATAAGGAATTTCCTCATCATTTATGCCTATAGATTACAGGATAGAGAAAGTCAGCTTAATAAGGGCTATTTTACTTATTATCATGTGCGGCCCCTGATTAATTCAACAGCTTATTGCTAGATAAGACTTATAATAGTCAGAAGGCAGCAAGTTTGTAAATACGATATTCAGACTAGCTGAAATTACCTCCAATTAGTTGCTTTAACACATTGTTCAAGGCTACTGTGGCGACTGACTAGATTGGATTTAAATTTATTCAGCCAAAATAACCTAAAAATTAAAGTTACCGCCCGCCAGTGAGATAGTGAGATTAATTTTTCTACATAAAATAGACAGAAAGTGATTAATATGTTGTTGATTCATTTTTTATAGCTAATCATTTAATGTAATAAATCGATTATTAAAGGAAAAATGAAAGGGGCAATTAATGAGGTGATTATGCCACACGTCATTAATGCGAGAGAACTATAGGCACCTTCAATGTAGTTTATCTCGGCGCTACGTGCAGTACCTACTGCATGTGAGGCTGCTCCCATCGCTAATCCTCGAGCAATAGGTTTTTTTATCCGCAAAAAATTAAACAGTAAATGCCCAAACATAGCACCAAAAATGCCAACTAAAATCACACAAGCTGCACTGATGGCTGGTATGCCGCCAATCCCTTGTGAAACCGCCATCGCAATCGGTGTTGTAACAGATTTTGGTAATATTGAAGCAGCCATTTCGACGCTCGCGCCTGTCCATAACGCAATAGCGGTTCCTGTGACCATAGCAATCAGACTCCCAATAAAACAAACACTAATAATGGATTTCCATTGGGCACGAATTTGATGTAATTGCTCGTATAATGGCAAAGCCAAGGCGATAACTGCCGGCTGTAACAAATCATTGAGAATACGGCTACCAGAGAAATAATGGCTATATGAAGTATGTGTTATTAGTAAAGTAGCAATAATGATAGTGATTGAAATTAACAGCGGATTTAAAATAGTTAATCGGTATTTTTGGGATAATTTTCTCGCTAATAAGAAAACGATAATAGTAAAAGGTAGTGACCACCAGATATGATTTAACATTGTTGTTACTCGTTATTTGGCCTATTTTTTTGCTTAATTTGTTTTTTCTGCTGCTTACCAGCATCCGAGGTATTTATATTAGGGTCACGATGAATACAGTGTGAGCTATAAGCAACAATAATCATAATAATTAAGGTACTAATAATGCAGGAGAGTAAAATAGGGATAATTTGTTGGCTAAGCATATCATAATAATTCATTATGCCTACCCCGATTGGAATAAATAGCAATGTCATATTTTTGAGTAGCAAATGACAGCCCGGTTGTATCCAGTGGACAGGTATGATTTGGACGGTTAATAAGCTAAACAACACCAGCATGCCAATTATACTTCCAGGCAGAGAAAAAGGCAGTAAATTTGATATTAGGTTTCCTATTATTAGGCAGAGATAAATGAGTAAAAAAGCGCGTAAATATTGCCAACTAATATAAAAGATATTTTTGCAAAACAACATCATACCAGTCCTATAACAAAACATACTGATAATACAATTAGCCCACTTAATGTGCCAGGCTGGTGTAGTCACTGGGATTAAAAATGGCGAAAATACAATTGTCGCCATTTTGATTTAATGCTTTTTATTGTTAATCTATTTTACTTGCATGCCGGGCTTGGCGCCAGCATCTGGAGTTAATAGAAAGATATCTTTGTTACCAGGACCGGCGGCTAATACCATCCCTTCTGAAACGCCAAAACGCATTTTTCGTGGTGCTAAATTAGCGACCATGATCGTTAAGCGCCCTTCAAGTACTTTCGGATCAGGATAAGCCGCGCGAATACCAGAAAAAACTTGTCGGCTGCTATCACCTAAATCTAATTGGAGTTTTAGCAGCTTATCGGAGCCTTCGACGAAATCAGCTTGCTTAATCAAAGCAACTCGTAAGTCGACTTTGTTGAAGTCATCAAAACTGATGACATCTTGGAAAGAATTTTCGCAATCTTGTTGATTAGTCATTGTTTGCGCCGTTATATTTTCGCTAGATGCCGCTAACATAGCGGTTACATTGTTCATTTCGATTCGCTGGAATAAGGTTTTAAATGGCGTAATTTCATGATTTAGCAAAGGGTCGCTAATATCATCCCAGTTTAGTGAAATATTTAAAAAAGTTTCTGCCCGGTTGGTGAGTCCCGGTAATATAGGTTTTAAATAAGTCATTAGCACGCGAAATAAATTGATACCCATCGAACAGATATCATGTAAATCTTGTTCGCGACCTTCCTGCTTAGCAACTACCCAGGGTGCTTGCTCATCGATATAACGATTGGCTAGATCGGCAAGTAACATAATTTCACGAATCGCCTTATTGTATTCACGATGACAAAATTGTTGACCAATTTTGTCTGCTGCGGCAATAAATTGCTGGTAAAGCTCAGGAGCTGCAAGTTGCGATGATAACATACCATCAAAGCGTTTATTGATGAATCCAACATTGCGAGCCGCGAGGTTGACGACTTTATTCACGATGTCGCTATTTACCCGTTGGACAAAGTCTTCTAAGTTAAGGTCAATATCATCAATGCGGGAAGAAAGCTTAGCGGCATAATAGTAACGTAAACAATCAGCATCCAGCTGATCTAAATAGGCGCGCGCGGTAATAAATGTACCCCGTGATTTGGACATTTTTGCGCCATTTACAGTGATATAACCGTGAACAAAGATATTGGTAGGCTTACGATAACCACTACCTTCTAATATTGCTGGCCAAAATAGGCTATGGAAGTAGACAATGTCTTTACCGATAAAGTGATAAAGATCGGCAGTAGAATCTTTGTGCCAATAACTATCGAAATCAATATTGGGTTGTTTGTCACATAGATTTTTAAATGTCCCCATATAACCAATAGGAGCGTCTAACCAGACGTAAAAATATTTGCCATGCTCATTAGGGATTTCAAAACCGAAGTAAGGGGCATCACGAGTAATATCCCATTGCTGTAAACCCGCCTCAAACCACTCTTGCATTTTATTTGCCACTTGTGGTTGCAAAGCCCCTGAGCGTGTCCAAGTTTGCAGCATATGACTAAATGCGGGTAAATCAAAGAAAAAATGCTCTGTTTCACGCATTTCAGGCGTTGCACCAGAAATCACCGAGTGGGGATTGATAAGTTCTGTTGGGTTATAAGTTGCTCCACAGACCTCACAATTATCACCGTATTGATCAGCGGCTTGGCATTTTGGGCAACCCCCTTTAACAAAGCGATCAGGTAGAAACATACCTTGCTTAGGATCATAAAGTTGCGAGATAGTTTTGTTTTTGATATAGCCACTCTTTTTTAGTGTTAAATAAATTTGTTCAGATAATGTTTTATTTTCTACACTATGAGTTGAATGGTAATTATCATAACTAATGGCAAAGTCAGCAAGATCATGTTGATGTTCCTGATTTACTTTACTAATCATCTCCTCAGGCGTTATACCTAATTGCTGAGCTTTTAGCATAATTGGAGTGCCATGGGCATCATCGGCACAAATAAAGTAAACCTGCTTGCCGCGCATTCGTTGATAACGAACCCAAATATCGGCCTGAATATGCTCTAACATATGGCCAAGGTGTATTGAACCGTTAGCATAAGGTAACGCACAGGTTACCAAAAGTTTTTTCGCGACTTGAGACATAGTAAGGATCTAATTCCCATAAAAATTGAACAATAATTTGATGTTAACTGATTGCGTTTTTTCCGGCTAGGCCTGAACATGAATAATCAATCATTATTTTATCGTAATTTTGCTTGATAAGCGTCGTTTTTATTATCTATTTATCTTAATTAAATTGTTCTCTGGTATGATGTAGTGATTAATTGTTGATAATTTAATACTAAATAAAAGGAGCTGCGATGAATTCAGGATCCTTCAAACAAACAAAAGCAAAAAAGTTAACTCAGCAAGTTGCTGAGGTTTTAGACACATTTTCTCATCCGACACTGCAAAGTAATCTGAGTACATTAAAGGCATTATGTCATTGTGTATTACTCGATGATGTTTTACATATTGAATTAGTCATGCCCTTTGCCTGGAAAACACCTTTTAAGTTATTAATTGAGCAGCTGACACCGCAATTACGAAAAATAACTGGCGCGCAAACAGTAGAGTGGGAATTACGTCATAATATCAATACATTACGTAGAGCGAATAATTTGCCTGGTATTAATGGAGTGCGTAATATTATCGCTGTTAGTTCAGGTAAAGGAGGGGTTGGCAAATCAACCACGACAGTGAATTTGGCGTTGGCATTAGCGCAAGAAGGAGCGAAGGTAGGTATTCTGGATGCTGATATTTATGGTCCCTCTATTCCGACTATGTTGGCAACTAAAAATCAGCGGCCCACATCACCTGATGGGCATCATATGGTACCTATAATGGCTTATTATGGGCTAGCGACTAATTCAATTGGTTATTTGATTAATGATGATAATGCGATGATATGGCGTGGTCCAATGGCTAGCAAGGCTTTGATGCAAATGTTACAGGATACCGAATGGCCAGATTTAGATTATTTAGTGATTGATATGCCACCTGGAACTGGTGATATTCAATTAACCTTAGCACAGAATATACCCGTTACCGCGGCGATTGTCGTTACCACACCACAAGATATTGCTTTGCTTGATGCGATGAAAGGCATCGCGATGTTTGACAAAGTAAAAGTGCAGGTATTGGGTATTGTTGAAAATATGAGTCTACATATTTGTAGTAATTGTGGTCACGTAGAGCCTATTTTTGGTTCAGGTGGAGCAGAAATATTGGCTGAAAAATACCAGTGCAAGCTGTTAGGTAAGATCCCATTACATATTTCTTTGCGTGAGGATTTAGATCAAGGTCAACCGACAGTAATGCGCGATCCTGATGGTGAGTTCGCTGATATTTATCGAGAAATAGCATCGACAATTTCTGCTCAGATGTATTGGGCAGGAGAAAAAATTCCCACTGAAATTGCTTTCCGAGCTATTTAAACTGATTAACTCCATAGCTTATTGATTGAAAATAAATATGTAGTGGTAATTATTATTAGGTCTTGTTATGAAAATTAGCCAGACCTAATTTTAAATGCTGGCAGATACTACAATAAGCCCTTATAATTCCGGCGCTCATAATATTTAATTATATTAATTTCTATTATTTAAACTCAGGTTATTTAAAATGGCTGATCCAGCACATAAGTGCGCTATTGTCGGTATATCAGGTGCTTCAGCATCGGGTAAAAGTCTTATTGCGAAAACGCTTTATCATGAATTACGTACTCAAGTGGGTGACCACAATATTGGTGTGATTACTGAGGATTGTTACTATCGAGATCAACATGACATGCTGATGGAAGAACGAGTGAAAGTAAATTACGACCATCCCAACTCAATGGATCATGATTTGCTTTTTCATCATCTTCAATTGTTGAAGGCAGGAAAAGGCATTGATCTGCCACAATATGATTATACTCAGCATACACGTAAGCGAGAGAGCATTTTTTTTCAGCCTAAAAAAGTGATTATTATTGAAGGTATTTTATTATTAACCGATAAGCGCTTACGTAATAATATGGATTTTGCCATTTATGTTGATACGCCACTGGATATTTGCTTAGTAAGAAGAATTAAACGGGATGTCAATGAACGAGGAAGAACATTAGATTCTGTTATTGAACAATATACTAAAACTGTTCGTCCAATGTTTCTTCAATTTATTGAGCCATCGAAACAATATGCAGATATTATTGTTCCTCGTGGCGGAAAAAATCGAGTGGCGATTGATATTCTAAAAGCTAAAATAGGGGAGTTCTGCCAATAATTATCTATAAATAGATTAGGCATTCTCGCAAGGAGATGGAAAAATGCGACTTTGTGACCGTGATATAGTTAAATGGCTTGATGAAAAGAAATTGGTTATTGAACCACGCCCATCAATCGAACGGATCAATGGGGTAACCGTTGATGTTTGTTTAGGCAATAAATTTCGAATATTTCAGGGCTATACTGCACCTTATATTGATCTTAGTGGGCCCAAAAATGAAGTTAATGCTGCATTAGATCGGGTGATGAGTGATGAAATTACCTTAAGCCATGATGATGCGTTTTTTTTGCATCCAGGTGAATTAGCATTGGCGGTCACTTTAGAATCAGTCACTTTGCCTGATAATGCTGTTGGTTGGCTTGATGGCCGTTCTTCTCTTGCTCGCTTGGGATTGATGGTGCATGTTACTGCGCACCGTATTGATCCCGGTTGGTGCGGTCAGATTGTGCTAGAGTTTTATAATTCAGGTAAACTGCCATTGGCACTACGGCCGGGTATGGTTATTGGCGCATTAAGTTTTGAAGTTTTATCCGGTTCAGCTGAGCGCCCCTATAATCGCCGTCAGGATGCAAAATATAAAAATCAACAAGGTGCGGTAGGGAGTAGAATTAGTGAAGATGATAAAAGTAATCATAAATTGTGATATTTTAAGTTAATTAATTCGGTGTTTAGCTGAAATCATGCTATAACCAAAATAATTTTATTTTCTCAGGTCACGGAAAATAAGCTATCTAAAGATGAAGTCATTAATTGTTTGTTTGAATACCATTGATGGAGACAGTGATGAAACGATTTTTGACCACATTAGCTATTCTGATGGTGGTTATTTTAGCAGGCTTAACGGCGCTAGTGTTGCTCGTTAATCCCAATGATTTTCGTCACTATTTAATTGATAAAGTTGAACAAAAAAGCGGATATCATTTAGTTTTTCAAGGCGAAATGCGTTGGCATGTATGGCCTAGGCTAAGTATTATTACTGGGCCGATTTCACTCACCGCGCCGGGCGCGACTAAGCCGGCCATTAGTGCAGATAACATGCGGCTTGATGTCTCCTTATGGCCGTTAATTTCCCACCAACTGTCTGTTGAACAGATTGTAATCAGTAATGCAGTTTTGCGCGCTACTCCAGATAGTGAAGCAAAATCAAATCCAGATGCCCCGATTGCTCCAGAAGGTCTTAACCGTATTAGTAGGAAAAATAATAATGATAGCAAATGGTTATTTGAGATTAATAAAATAAAACTAACTGATAGTTTGTTAATTTGGCAGTTGGATAATGATACCCAGCTAAATATGCGTAATATTATGTTGTCGCTCAGCAGGGAAGATGATCATTTCATTAGCGTTAATTTTAGTAGCAATGTGAGTAAGGATCAGCAAGATCTCACTTTTTCTTTAAAAAGTAAGTTAAATATTGCAGATTATCCGCATCAGATTGCTGGGGAAATTAATCAATTAGAATATAAAATTAGTGGTATTAATTTACCAACAGATGGCATTAGCGGCAATGCAACTTTATTGTTTGATTATTTGCATGATCAGCAACCAATATTAACCCTGTCTAATTTAGCTATTGACGTCAATGATAGTAATTTAACTGGAAATTTAGTTGCTCATTTAGGTAAATCACCAGATTATCAATTAAATATTACTTCCACAAAACTGGATCTAGATAAGATTTTAGGTTGGCCATCTTTATTACAACCTTTAACAGAGACAAAGATAACGCCTCAAGTAAGTCCTAAGCCTGTTATTGCGACGATTGAAACCGATAGTTATGATTTAAGTTATTTAAAGCAATTCCCATTTCAAGCAACAATCTCTGCCGATAAACTTATATATCGAGGTTTAGTTGTTGATAGCTTTAAGTCTAAGATAACCAATAAAAAAGCGTTATTAAATGTTAGTCAGCTAGAAGGTGGATTATTAGGTGGAAATTTTGAATTACCTATTAGTTTAAATTATCAAAATAGTCCGGTTATTGTCACGGCTAAGCCCAAATTTAATCATGTTAGGTTGGCTCCTTTGCTGCAATCCTTTGACATGCCGACCAAACTAGATGGTTCATTGATGTTAGCAGCAAATTTATCAGGGCCTGGATACGATAAATTTGCGCTGCTAAATTTTTGGTCCGGTAACGCTAATGTAATTTTATCCAAGGCACAGTTAACAGGATTAAATATAGCTTCACTGATCCAACACGCCTTTTCACGCCTTACTGATAAAATTGATACCCCGCAAAATCTTGACGATAATACCCAAATTGAAAATTTAACCGTTGATACAAAACTTAATAAAGGCATGCTATCGTTCTCAAATCTGGTTGCTTATTCAGACGCTATGAGTATTGATGGCAACGGTTGGCTAAATTTAGCCGGGAAATCAGCAGACGTCAAATTGCTGGTTAATATCAATAAAGGCTGGTATGGAAATGATAATTTTATTAATAAAATTAATCAATTGTCCATTCCTCTGCGTATTTATGGTAAGTGGAAAAATTTACAATATCAATTGAATATTGAAAAATTGCTGCGTGATGAGTTTCAATCGCAAGCTAAAAAAGCACTAGATAGTTGGTTAGAAAAAGAAGTTAAATCGAAAAATTAGTTTTAGCTTAATATTCAACAAATGTAACGCGCCATGATTAGCGCGTTATGTTTTATGTTAAGGTAATATTCTGTTTAACATCATTTTTAGCCAGTTGCAGGGGAGTAATCAACACTTTTTTAAGGCGGTGGCTGGTGACTTCCAACGGTTCAAAAATCCAATTTTCAATTTTGATACGTTCACCTACCACAGGCATTCGTTGTAGATGCTCCATTAATAATCCGGCAATCGTCTCATATTCACGTTTTTCATCAAGCGTAATTGGCACATACAGGATCAGATCCTCTAAAGGCATAAAGCCATTAGCAACCCAACGGCTATCCTCTAATTGTTGAATATCATGACGAGAATCCACCTCTGCTTCGCTAATTGGCATATTACCGGCAATAGTTTCCATAATATCCGTTAGCGTAACAATTCCCTCGACAGAGCCAAATTCATCAACAATAAAGGCAAAATGGGTATGAGCTTTACGAAACTGCTCTAATGCCTGAAGTAGTGATAAGCCTTCAGGGAAAATTAGTGGCTGGGTAATTAAGGCATGTAGGTTAAGTTTTTGCTTTTTTAATTGTTGATTTAATATGTCGATAACGTGTATAACCCCGACTGGTTCATCGCTTATCGATTCATCTGTAACAACAAGACGGGTATGTGGTGTTTTTTCTAGCAATGAAAGTAGCTTATCCACAGGCTTGTTGATATCAATGTATTCAACGTCATGGCGCGAAGTCATAATACTACTAACATTACGTTGAGCGAATCCTAATAAACGAACAATCATTTGTCGTTCTTGTGGATCAAAAATACCATTATTATCAGCGATTAAATCAGAGGTGCGATGATCTAATTCAGCGCGTTCATGTTGACCATCTAAAACCCGCAATACTGCTTCAGCGGTTCTTTCCCGCAGTGATTTGGTGCCTTTTAAAAAACGGCGTCGATTAAATAATGCAAATTGGTTAAGTGATTCGATCATAATAGAGAAACCAATAGCAGCGTATAAGTAGCCTTTCGGTATCAAATAACCAAATCCTTCAGCAACTAAGCTAAAACCGATCATCAATAAGAAACTGAGACAGAGAATAACAATCGTTGGATGGGTATTAACGAACAGGGTTAATGGTCTACTAGCGATAATCATTAAAATCATAGCAATAGTGACTGCGGCAATCATAATGCCAATATGTTCAACCATACCTACCGCAGTGATTACTGAATCAAGTGAAAAAATAGCATCTAATACAATAATTTGCGCGACAACAGCCCAAAATTTAGCCGTTTTTCGTTGCTTGCCAGATCGTTCATCTTTACCTTCTAATCGTTCATTAAGCTCCATAGTGGCTTTAAAAAGCAGAAACAGCCCGCCACCAAGCATCAGAATATCCCGCGCACTAAATGGGTGACCCCAAATATTAATGATAGGGTTGGTTAGTGAAACGAGTAAAGTGAGACTAAACAATAAGATGATGCGCATAAAGAGTGCGCAGGTTAAACCAGTTATTCTTGCTTTATTACGTAATTTAGCCGGTAATTTATCAGCTAAGATAGCGATAAAGACTAAATTATCAATGCCAAGCACGATTTCGAGTACGATAAGAGTAAGAAGCCCTGCCCACATCGTAGGATCAGCGATCCATTCCATAAAATTTATTTTACCTTCTAATATGACGGCTTATGCCAACCTTTAGAATAATGGGCACTTTGAACAAAAATTTCAATATAATAACGTTTTTTTAATCGTTTTTAGCCGAAATATCGTGTCCTTGGAGGCATGAAATCACTATCACCAAACTATAGAGTAAGTTAATATATCAATACGTAAAAATATATTTGCTCGTTAATTGTGGGTAATGAATTGTCAGACAGGAGTTTTTCATGTCAAAACAACAAATTGGTGTAGTTGGTATGGCTGTTATGGGCCGTAATTTAGCGCTCAATATTGAAAGCCGAGGTTACTCTGTTTCGATTTTTAATCGTTCTAAAGAAAAAACCGATGAAGTGATCGCAGAAAATCCAGGTAGAAAATTAATCCCCTGTCATACAATTGAAGAATTTGTTGATTCATTAGAAAAACCACGTCGTATTTTATTAATGGTAAAAGCGGGTGAAGCGACAGATAAAACCATCGCTTCCTTAACACCCTATCTGGATAAAGGTGATATCCTAATCGATGGTGGTAATACTTATTTTCAGGATACTATTCGACGTAATCGAGAACTTTCAGCACAAGGTTTTAACTTTATTGGAACCGGCGTTTCTGGTGGTGAAGAAGGTGCATTAAAAGGGCCTTCTATCATGCCTGGTGGACAGAAACAGGCTTATGATTTAGTGGCGCCTATCTTGCAACAAATTGCAGCTAAGGCCGATGGTGAGCCCTGTGTCAGCTATATTGGTCCCGATGGTGCAGGTCATTATGTAAAAATGGTGCACAATGGCATCGAGTATGGTGATATGCAGCTTATTGCTGAAGTATATTCAATACTTAAAAACGCATTAAAATTAAATAATGAAGAATTAGCTGATATTTTTACTGAATGGAATAAAGGGGAATTAAGTAGTTATCTAATCGAAATTACGGCCGATATTTTTCGTAAAAAAGAAGACCAGACTGGTAATTATTTGATTGATGTCATATTGGATGAAGCCGCTAATAAAGGAACTGGAAAATGGACCAGTCAAAGTGCTTTAGACTTGGGAGTACCTGTTACGCTTATTACTGAATCAGTATTTGCGCGTTATCTCTCTTTTTTAAAAGAGCAGCGGGTGGCAGCAGCAAAAATCCTGACTGGACCGGCTGTTAATTCATTTAAAGGTGATAAGCAGGAATTTATTGAAAAAGTTCGTCGGGCACTTTATTTAGGTAAAATTGTTTCCTATGCACAGGGTTTTCAGCAATTAAAAGCAGCATCGGATGAATATCAATGGCAGCTAAATTATGGTGAAATTGCCAGGATTTTCCGCGCTGGTTGTATTATTCGGGCGCAATTTTTGCAAAAAATTACCGATGCCTATAGCCAAAACCCATCTTTAGCAAACTTAATGTTAGCGCCTTATTTTAAGAATATTACTGATGAATATCAGCAATCATTACGGGATATTGTCTGTTTTGGTATACAAAATGGTATTCCATTACCTACGCTTACAGCAGCAATTTCTTATTATGATAGTTATCGCGCTGCTTTTTTACCGGCAAATTTAATTCAGGCACAACGTGATTATTTTGGCGCTCATACTTATAAGCGGATTGATAAAGAGGGTATCTTTCATACTGAATGGATAGAGAAATAGGTCTAGCTGAACTGATATAAAATCATATTGGATGGTCTTTATCATTAACGATAAAGACCATCTTTCTTGGCTTTGGGTTAGCACAAATGGACATATTGATTTGCTGCTTTTTTTTGACTTTAATTTTATATCTATTCAAAAATAAATAGATTTACACATTATATTGTAATATAAAATATATTATTTTTTATAAAGTAATTCTGATTTTCAAATAAATCTATTGTTTTTTAATAAAACAAATAAACTTATTTGTTATTTGACAAAATTAACCATAAATAATTATGATTAATTTGCTATATTATGAAAATAACTAAGACTAAAAGAAATAGAAATAGTTGATCTTAGTGAATTAATGAATAAAATTTATTGTGATTTTTGTAATACAACTCACAGTTTTAACATATAAAAATAACTTATTCTTACAATAAAGAGATAAAAATTAAAAGAATAAATTGGATAATTTAATAAACTTATAAATTAATATTTATTATTAAGCTTGATAAAAATAAATATAGTTACTAATCTATAAATTTATATAATAAGTAGTTGTATGATTTGTTAGCGTGATTTTTTAATTTATAAGTTATTAATTATTTTTTGTGTAGATATATTTCACCAATTGGATAATACAATATGGATAAATTGACCCCATTCAAACCTTTACCAACCATAATTGCTATTACAATCACTCTCATCATCTGGTTTATTATTCCTACTCCTGACGGTGTTGAGGTAAATGCTTGGCAATTATTTGCGCTTTTTATTGGGACTATAATAGCTATCATAGGTAAAGCCTTACCAATAGGTGCAATCTCCATTATCGCAATTGCATTAATTGCTATTACGGGGGTAACTAATCCTAATAATCCGACGGAAGCCATTAATGATGCATTGAGCGGTTTTTCAAATCAACTTATTTGGTTGATAGGTATTTCAATAATGATTTCTGTTAGTCTAAATAAGACCGGCTTAGGTGCCCGTATTGGTTATTATTTTATTTCTTTATTTGGCAAAAAGACCTTAGGCATCGCTTATTCATTGGCGATTGCAGAAACAATATTAGCACCAGTTACACCAAGTAATACTGCGCGGGGTGGTGGTATTATTCATCCTATAATGCGCTCAATTGCAAAGAGTTTCGGCTCTGATCCAGAATCAGGTAGCACACTCAAAATTGGCCGTTATCTTTCATTGGTTAATTTTAATATCAATCCAATTACATCTGCGATGTTTATTACGGCAACTGCCCCTAATCCATTGATTGTTAGTTTGATTATGGAAAATACCACACCTCTATTTGAGATAAGTTGGGGAATGTGGGCAATAGCCGCTTTTATACCAGGTATTATTTCGTTATTGATTATGCCATTAATTATCTATTGGATTTATCCACCTGAAATTAAAGTAACACCCGATGCACCAAATTTCGCGAAACAAAAATTACACAAGTTAGGGCCTATTTCAGTAGCAGAAAAAATTACTTTAGCGGTATTTGCCATGCTTTTGCTGATGTGGGCTGGTGTGCCTGCGCTTATTTTTGGTAGCGCTTTTACTATTAACCCTACCGCTGCGGCATTTATCGGTCTTTCCGTTTTACTTTGTACCGGGGTATTAGCTTGGGATGATATTTTGAAAACCAAGGGGGCATGGGATACAATTACTTGGTTTGCTGCATTGGTCATGATGGCATCTTTTCTAAGTAAGCTTGGGTTGACTAATTGGTTTTCTCAAACAGTTGGAAACGCTATTGATCATCTGGGGATCGGCTGGATTGGTGGCATGTTGTTACTTGTTTTAATATATGTCTATTTCCATTACTTTTTTGCCAGCACCACAGCCCATATTATGGCAATGTTTGCAGCATTTTTTACTGCTGGATTAGCATTGGGCGCGCCACCTATTTTGCTTGGTTTGATCCTGGCTTTCTCTTCATCATTAATGATGTCGTTAACCCATTATGCTACAGGTACTGCGCCGATTATTTTTGGTTCTGGTTATACAACCTTAGCTGAATGGTGGAAAGTGGGGTTTATATTAAGTGTGGTTAATCTTTTAATTTGGTTAGTCATTGGAGGTTTATGGTGGAAGTTATTGGGCTATTGGTAAGTTATAATTAACATATCTAAATTGCTGTACTATATCCGTAAGTTAAATAGGGTTTAACATTTAATAAATACAATCTTGCTGTAAAAGTACCACTAAAATCTTCTAGGGCACCTCGAAAAACCTAACCAGAGTTTGATTTCGCAGATAAAATTATCGAAAACTGACCTATTGCCCTGACCACCATGCAGAAAAGAAACGCCATTAAGTATGACCTCCTTGCAGACCAGTATCACCTACAGACGATTGACCAGTTGGTCGACCCTCTGGTCAAGATCGAAACCTGTATAGACTTTGCGCATCTGGCAGCGGAAATCGACCATGTGGTACCACGCCCTGTCAGCAAAAAAGGAGGACGTCCACCATTTCCAACCGAGACCATGGTTCGCATTTTAGTTCTAAAGCGTATCTACAACCTGTCTGACGAGCAGATGGAGTACCAGCTTTTGGACAGAATGAGCTTCAAGCGTTTCTGTGGGTTGCTCCATGCCATCAATATACCTGACCGTACCACTGTGTGGACGTTCGAGAACAGGATCGGTGAAGCTGGTGCTAAAGCCATTTTCGATGGTGTAACCTCACAGCTTTTGAAGAAAGGCTTTATAGCTCGGGGAGGCCAAATCATCGATGCCACCTTGGTACCTGCTCCGAAGCAGTCGTTCACGAAGGACGAAAAGGAGCAACTCAAGCAGGAAGCGATACCTGCTCATTGGAAACCAACCAAGCGGCGGCAAAAGATTTAGACGCCACGTGGACTAAAAAACACGGTAAGAGCCATTATGGCTATAAGCTTTCTGTGAACATGGACAAGAAGTACAAGTTCATCAGAAAAATCGTCACCGATACGGCCAGCACTCACGACAGTCAGCATTTCGAGAGGGTCATCGACAAGGCCAACACCAACCGTAATATCTACGCCGACCGAGGCTATCCCTCTGCGGAACGGGAAGCTTGGCTCAAGGCAAACGGCTATAGGAGCCAGATTCAGCGTAAAGGCCATCGAAATAAACCGTTGTCCAAGACTCAGCAAGGGCGCAACCACCGGATTGCAAAGATTAGGGCACGGGTTGAACATGCATTCGCGGCGATGGAACAAATGGGTAGAAAACTGATCCGTACCATTGGGCAAGTGCGCGCTAATTTTGCCATGACGATGATGGCAGCATGTTACAACCTAAAGCGGTTGGCGTACTTCCAGCGTACCGGCATCTTAGCTTTTTAACGCCCAGAATGGACAAAATGACACTGTCCATGGCAATGGACGGTAGGATTAGTAGCGGGGGGATCAAAAAACATCTAATTATTTAGAGACAAGCCGGAGAGCCATTGAAGATTTCGAGTTTTTCGAGGTGCCCTCTAGCTATTACATTCGCTTTATTTAAAAACAAGTGAGGAAATATGCAATTGCGTAGGTTAGGTTCAACTGGATTTGTTATCCCACCACTTGTTTTTGGTGGTAACGTATTTGGTTGGACTATCAATGAAAAAGAGAGTTTTACCATCTTAGATGCTCTCTATGATAACTGTTTAGTTGCAATTGATACGGCAGATGTTTATTCAAGTTGGGCAGCAGGTAATCGTGGAGGAGAATCTGAAACTATCATTGGAAATTGGCTAACTAAACATTCCATTGCCAGAGATAAATTAATTATTTTTACCAAAGTGGGCGCAGATTTAGGTTCGCCTAGTAAGCGTGGGCTTTCTGCTCGCTGGATTATAAACGCGGTTGAAGATTCATTACGGCGTTTACAAACAGATTACATTGATCTCTATTTTTCTCATTGGCCTGACATCAATACACCTTATGAAGAGACGTTAAACGCTTATCAGAAGCTTTTAACAACAGGCAAAATTCGCGCTATAGGAGCTTCAAATTTGGATGCAAGGCAATTGAAAACAGCGTTAGATGTGGCGAATAGTCAGAATTTACCGCGATACCAGGTATTACAACCAGAATATAATATTTACGATCGCGCCGCTTTTGATGATAAGTTGAAGAAACTCTGTATCAAAGAAAATATTGGGGTTGTTACTTACTATAGTTTGGCATCTGGTTTTTTAACCGGAAAATATCGTTGTCAAAGTGATTTAAATAGTAGTCTTAGAAAAAGTGATATCGATAAATATCTTAATCAAAGAGGTGAAAGAATTCTTAAGGCGTTGCAGGTAGTTGCTGATGCTCATCAAGCTACCTTAGCCGAAGTCGCCCTTGCATGGTTAATGGCTTTTAATGGGATCACCGCACCGATTGCTAGTGCAACTACTGTTGCTCAGGTTGAAAGTTTTGTTAAAGCCATTAATTTAACATTGACCAAAGCGCAATTCGAATATATAGATTATGAAAGTAAATTAAATTGAAAATTTTTTTTATATCTATAGATTAAAAATTTAGCTATAAAAATGGATGATTGTCTATCATCAAATGACGATTATCCAATTTCACGGTTTATGCCATTTGCTATTTATATAAAACTTTAATAACAAAATAATAGAGATAATTCAATAGCCATTGAATATATTTTTTCTTATTAAACATATGCTTAGCTGCATATCGATATTGGTTGGAAGTTGATGCCGCAATAAGAGGGGTCGTTTTCCAAGGAGATTTTTCTTTTATTGTAATAAACAGATCTGTACTGGGATATTCAGACCAATTATTCCATGGCTTGGTTGGGCCAATATAATGAATGAATTTTACATTATCAATGGTAAGGAATAATGTTCTATTTTTTAATTCATAATTAATACTAAATTGGGTATTAAATTTTTTCTCTAAAAATAAAACTTGATTTACCAGAGATATATTTAATGCATCCTGATCATAAAATATAAATTTTGCTTTTGTCTTATCATCAAGTAATACATTTATCGTCTTCTCAGTTACTTTATTTTTATACCACTTATCGGTATCGATCAGCATAACGCCAGAGTTAAAGTAGCCATTAGCTATTGCTGGTGTTGCTAGCATTTCAGCCCGTTTTTTCCATAGGTATTGGTCTCGGTCAGCGACAGCCGCAATAATATGATGGCTTAAATTGATGGTGAATAATTCTGATATATCACTCGAATAAATAATGTCTGAATCTAAATATAATATTTTATTTATTTTTTGGTGAAAATAATTTGCAATGATAAAGCGAAAATAGATTGCATGAGACCACAATTTATTGGTTGGTAATTTTTTTAGCTGCAGAGTGTCGATAAGTAATATTGTTATTTTTGTATTATATATTTTTGTTAGTTCATCATATTTTTTCAGTTCATCTGCAGAAATCATATCAGTGAAGATATAAAAGTGGAAGGTATAATCTTTATTAAAATGTAGAATCGAACAGATAGAGATCGCAGTACCAAGAGAGAAGTTCATATCTGCGCCGTAAGCAATATGAAACTGGCAATTTTTTACCTTAGCAGATGAGAATTCATAGCTTGTTAGTATCATCTCCTTACTATTGAAATACATTAAGTTTCCTTTTGGCAAAGCTGGCATTAATTTTATCGTAAATTGTTACTGATTCTAGCGTTAGTGGAAAGAAAAAACCATTGCTATAACCATTATACTTTATAAAAATTGATTAATAATCATTATATTTTTTAGAAATGAAGAAAAATTTATATCTTATTGAAAATAAATATAATATTTTTTAGTGATGAGATGTTTTAAAATGGTTTCTGATCTGTTGCTAATCAGTTTTTTTTCTTATGTTAAATTAAATCATTACTTGAAAATATAAGATGAATTAGTTTCTGTTTTGATTTTTATGATAGATAAATATCATAATGGATAAATATAGTAATTAAATTAATATTATTTTTATGTTTATGTAATATATTTAACTGATTAAATTAACTAATTATTTTTTACACAAGGTAAATAACAATTTATATTAAATTTCAACATAAAAAATTATTTTGTGTTTTTTTGGGCAATTATTATGCTTATATTACAATAAATACTAGAATAAATGATATTATTCTGCTGATATAATAGATAGTAAAATAAAATTGATTAGTTATAATTTAGTTAACATATTATTAAATATAAAGTTTTGGTGGCGTTAATGAGTAAATCTTGCCCTATTTTTATTGTTTCATTAAAAAAGGATACAGATAGAAGAAGACAAATTAGTAAAGCTTTGTCGTCACAAGCTTTACCTTTCACGATAGTTGATGCCATCGAAGGTGCTAAGTTAACTCAGGGTGACATGCCTTGGTTTGAATCCGCTAATTCAGGTAAGTTTGATGTGAAAGCAAGCGGAATGAATGAAATTGCTTGTAGTTTGAGCCATCAATCAATTTATCAACATATTGTAAAAAATGATATCGAATGGGCATTGATCCTAGAGGACGATGTTATCATTGATAAAAAATTATCCCCTCTAATCAAAGCGCTGGAACAGGGTAAAAGTAATTTATTAAAAAAAGATTATGTTTATTTGCTAGGTGGTCAAGAAGGACTGAGTTCAAGAAAACGAATTTCGTTAAGTTTTTTTAATAAAGTAACCATCGCTAATGTGACCTTTCGTCTATTAACTTATAGTCCGGATAAAATTTTTCGTGCCTGTTGTTACTTAATTCATCGTAACACCTGTAAAAGAATAATCACTGAATTTGAAAGACAATTTTTTGTTGCTGATTCGTGGGGCCTGTTATATAAAAAACAGGCAATTAAAGGATATTATTTAGCCGAAATTATTAAGCATCCGATTGTTTCCGTTGAAAATAGCAATTTGGAGGCTGATAGAAGAAAGTATGTTATTAAAGAAAAAAGAAGAACGCGAGGCAATCTTGAGTCTGCTTTAGCTTATATTTTGCTACAAATAAGGCGTGTTTTACGTAGTTTAATTTTTTGGCAAAAATAGGGTTTATGTCGTTTTGAGAGGTTGCCATCTAATATTGTTTTTGCACGGATTAATCATAATGATTAATCCGCTAAATGCTATCACGCTAGAATTTTCTTCAGGGATGAATTAACTCTGTCAAAATAGCTATCTTCATAAAAATTTGAGATAGAATTTTTTATGCTAACCTGTGAGGGTAAGGTTTTATTATCAACAATACTCTGCAATATATTAACGAAACAGGGTAGATCATTAACAGGAAATAATTCTCCATTAATATCGTTTTTAATGATATCTTCCGGCCCAGCTGGACAATCTGAACTTATTGCATAAATGCCATAGGATATGGCTTCGGCAAGTGCCATAGGAAATCCCTCTGTATTTGACGTTAATAAAAAAGCAGAAATCGCGGTTATTTTTTTTTGTATATATGACCAAGCCTCTGGTTGCCAGGCATGCCAGTTAATTTTATCTGCAATATTTAATTTTTTAGCTAACAGCTTTAATTCGTTGATCTCATTTTCTTCGCCACTACCGACAATATTGAGTTGCCAATCATCACTAACATTTGCCAAACCAGTAAATAAAAAAGCGAATTGTTTTGGCTCTTTTGCTAAAATTCTCCCTACATATAAGAAAATAGTTTTTTCCTTAGGTCGAGGGATAACAATGTCCTGTTTTTTTATTGGATTAAATAAGGTAAAAATATTATTTTCATCGACGCCGAGGGCAACTAATTGCCTCGCTATACCTGAGCTTATCGCGTAATGGTAATCTGCTTTTAAAAGATATTCTTTTTTATAACTTCCATTAATGGCAAAGTGTGGCCAGGAAATTAGTGGTATTTGTCTGCCTAAGATAAGTTTTCTACTGATATTTGAGTTATAACAGGCAATCGAATCCAAGGCGATAATTGCGTTAATTTTTTGCTCGCTAAGTAGTTGTCGTAGCTGCAAAGCATAATGAATACGTCGCAGCTTGCCGTTTTTAATATTGGAATATAATCGACTATATTTTATGTTATCTAACCAATCATCATTCGGTTGCGTTTGTTTAGCATTAAAAAAGACAAAACTGACAGTTATATCTGGTCGCCGCTGTTTTAATAACAAAATAAATTCACGACAAACAGTTTCCATACCACCAAAACCACTAATGTTGTAGCTGGTTATTAATATTTTGTTTGGCATCGTCTGCTAATCTCATCAAGTTCTTGGTTAAAATAATATCTGCCAATCTTATCTATTTTAAAGAAATACTATTTCATTAATAAAATAGTTTGAATGGTGGTTATGACGCGTTTTTTATCGAAATATTGCGGTTATTTCAGTGTAATATTTAAAAAATAATTGAACAATAACTTAATTTAAAAGTTGCAAAAAGATCATTGTTTTGTTAATTCACAAAATAGAGTACATATTGCAAATATATACTCTACTGCTCTTCTTATAAGCTAAAAACTTGAACCCGATTTTTTTAAAAATAATATTTCTTCAGCAGTAGAAACTCTATTAAGAATTCCATTTCTGTGTGGATAGCGACCAAAATGATCAATAATTTCTTTATGCCGCATTTCAAATTCAAGTGTTATTTTATCATTTAATGCAGTAAAAAGAGGAACAGCTTGTTGATGTATGAAAGGTGATTCTGAATGCATAAATGGCATTAAAATGAATTTACGTTCTTTTATTGGTAAGTGTGTATAATCTGGTTGTTTAATTGCTTCTTGAGCTAACATAAGCGCCATATTATCTTGCGAAAAAGCTTTTGCTGTATCACGCCAAATATTACGAGAAAACTGATCAAGCACAATAATTTCAGCTAATCTCCCTTTTATTGAGCAACGCCAATGAGCAAGTTCACCACGACTCGCTTTTTCAGTAGTAAGTTTAAATCTATCCCGGATGATAGCGTCAAATTGTGGTTTTTTTTCGAACCATTGTTTATTGGTAGATTCCTTAAACCAGAAATCTAAAACTTCTTGCCATTCATTATGCATTATATTTATCTCTTTAGGTTAGCAACTTTCCCGCTGTAAACCATCTATAATTCTGAATAGTAAAATGAAGATGAAAATATAATATAGCTACTTTATAAGAAAAATTCTGTTAAATGAAGCAAATTATTTTATAAATTTGCTTGATATGTGACGATAATGTAATCTGATGTCACTCTATTAGTATGAGGAAAATGAATAACGTTATTATTTTAAATTATATTTCGTTTAGGAAATGTTAATTTTTTTAAATTCTAATTATTATTTTTAATATATCAAAAGTGACAGTTTTTGATAAATAATTTACTATTTTATTTTTTATTAAATATTCAATGGTGTCATTTCTATTTTAATTAAAATAAAGCAATATTCTAGAAATAAAAAAGTAAGCCACTAAAAAGAAAGTAGCCTTATTGATATATTAAATTAATTATTTTTATTACTTAGGCATTCCTGCATAAATTCTTGCCGTTCATCTTTTTTAAATTTCATGTTGCTAGCTTTTTTACTACAATTTTTCATTCTTTCATTTTGCTGATTTTTTTTATTACGAAGGCAGGATTGCAAAAGGATTTTCTTTTTCACCCGTTAATGATTGTTGTGTAGCTTTAAAATGACAACTCCCCATTTTACGTTATTGCTCTGACATATCTTTTTGTGTCATTTTTTTCGGCAGCTAAAACAGGATTTATTAATAACACACTGATTAATGTAATAAATAATATTTTTAATTTCATAGTAGAACTCCGAATTTATAAGATATCAATGCAACAATAGCAGTAAATTATGATTTGTGGAGAAAATAGTCATCAAATAATTAGAATAGTATTCTCTATAAAATAATTTCTGCTATTTTAGTGAGCTAAACTATCTTACTTCTTTGGTTATATAAGCTGGAGTACTCACTTATATAGTAATTATGTATATTGAATTTTGCTATTTAGAATTAAGTTGGTTGAGTCAATTGTTTCTGAATTCCTGGAGTTCCTGTTTTATTGATTCGGCTATATAGAGTGATTTTTCTTTCATTAGCACCTCGCATTCGAGCTCTAATTGTTCAATATTAGTATTTTCATTAATGTTGAGATAATTATCATAAAACTTATTAACTTCCTTTAGTGCTATAAATAAAGCATTGTCTTTAGGGCTTTCAGTAACAAAAGAATCCCTGCAAAGAATTAACGCACTGCGCGCATTTGCTATCGCAAAAATCTTATCTTCTGGTAAATTTTCTGCTTTTAATTTATCTACTATGGAATAATATTCAGTATGATATTTAGTATGATTTTTATCAGCTGGAGGGGCAACCTTATTGTGAGCTAATTCATAGGCAAAATTATATAAACAACAATACCAAACTTGATTTATATCGTTGTCGGTTATGTTTTGCCGTTGTTGCTCATCTAATGATAATCGACATAAATGCGAGTTCAAAAATTGATGATTATTTTTAAATATTTCTTCGGAAAGGCCAAAACTTTCCCAGTCAGTATCAGCATATTTTATGGCGACCATCCCAAATTTTATTTTTAATATTTGTAACTCTGCTATAAAATTTTTGTTGTTTTTTTCACTTGATTCCAAATGACTATCATGCAATTTTTTAATTTCATTAATTAATCCTATAATTTCATTGTTAAATTCTATTTTTTGTTTCAATGATATATTCGTAGAATCATTAATTTTTTATCAAATTCTAATAATATATTATTGTAATTGTCGATATTATATTCTTTATAATTTAATTGCTCAGATGGAAATGCTGGAGCAGATGTTAATGGTGATATAGGCATATTAATTTTTCTCAAGAGTATAAATTAACTAAATAGACAATTTTGCCGATTGCCAGATTATTCTTTTGAGTTTGTATTTTTATTTTTTAAAGATATTTGCTCAAGTGATGAGCAGATTATTTTTTTATCAGCGGCTTTAAGATTATGCAGCTGGATTTTATTTATATATGAACAGATCTGATTTTTTATTTGACCGTTGTTTTTTAATTCTTTGGCAATTAATTGTATGATGTCATCAGTTAATTTGCTAATTTTTAAACGGATAACTGCTAAATCATCATGTTGAACGATCGTTTCTGGCATAGCTAGCCAGTCTGCCTTATAGCGATATTGAATAGCTTTAGCGGCATTTATTTGGGATATTATAAAAGGCTTTATTGATTTTTTATCCAGGCCTAAAATTTCTGCTTTATTAATAGAGTTTAAAATAACTTTATTTTCTTGAGTACGATCTTCGACTGATAGGTGTTTTTCAAATTTATACTTAGCAACATATTTCATGTAAGAAAGACGTTGCTCAATAAGTGCTGCAATTTCTTGGTATTGATGAGCCGTAGCTGTAAATGAAATGAAAAAAAGCGTAGATAAAGAGTACTTCAATATAACTGCACAGGGTTTATGGCACTTAAGCTTATTAATCATAATACATCCGGATGCTATATTGTTAAAATAACTTAAATGTATCAATAAATTAAATAATATTCAACATTATTGAATATATAATTTAATTATTTATAAAGTCTTTTTTTCTTTCAATAGCACGTTCAAGTATTTCAAGATAATCAGGTGTTTCTGTTTCAAATGATGTTTTAATTTTATCACACGCTATATTCACTATTTCTGGTTCAGCTGTTGCCGGGTTTCCTGATTGAAAGGGGGGTTGAGGATCATATTGGGTAAGTAGTTGCATTACCTTTGCATCAGTTTCTGATTTTATAATTGATAATATGCGCAGTCCAAAATCAATACCAGCGGTTACGCCACCACCCGAAATTCTATTTCTATCAATGGTAACCCGTTCGTTAGAAACAGTAGCACCTAATTTTGCTAAAAATTCATTGTAACCCCAATGTACTGAAGATCTATAATTATCTAAAAGATTTACCGCGGCTAAAAACATACAGCCATTACATACACTAGTAATATACCTAGCATTTTGGCCAACTTTGTGTATCCATTTTAACATTTTAGTATCGTTAAGTGCTGGGAAAGGATTATGTGAACCTGTAATGCATAAGATATCTATAGCATCTAATTCATCAAATGTTGTGGTAGGTGTGAGTGTTACACAATTAATTTCTGTCGAGATTGGTTGTTTATCATGCCAAACATATTCTATTGTAAATCCTTGATTTTGTAATAGTGTGGCAGGACCAATAATATCTAATGGTGTCATTCCTGGAAAAAGAACAAATGCAAAAACTAAATCTTTTTTTTCGGTAGTAATTTTTTCTTCTTTCATATTATGACCTATTTAATTTTATAAAGACAAAGTTAAATGCCAAGTTAATACTTTTATGCTGTTAACTTAATTTATTACTATTAATCTTAAATATTTAGTTTTATTAACAGCAACAAAATAGAACTCAGCGGTATTGATAACAGCTTATTTTTGCCACTTAAAATTGAGTGAATATCTAATATTATTTATTATGGTTTTATTATGAGTAATACCCAGTTAATTTAAATGAGTGTTACTATTTATTGCTGTTACAACATTATTAAATTATCCATTTATCGTAATATCTAATAGAATATTTTTACATAATCTCTCAGCAGAACCGCTTTCATCGCTTGCATGGAGAGCAATAATGCCTTTGAATGTTCCTTTACCAATTAAATTCTGATTATCCTCTGGGTAATAACAGACTCTTAAATATGATGGTCCTTCAATGTTATAATTACATTTCACATTAATTCTGCTTGGCATAGAGATATAAGGGTAGGGCTCACTTTCTGTTATGGATTTAATTCGATATGCCTGGAAAGTAACTAACTCTTTTTCACCTTTTTCATTGATAACTTGTGTTTTTAAAATTGAGTAATCATCACTAATTTCACCGATATTTTCTGCTCCTTGTCCATGGCGTAGAGTATAAAATGATAAATTAGGATTGGTTTCAGTAAATGGATGTAGAATAGTATTAGCTTGTTTGGCATCAAATATTAATGGCATGCAATCTGCTTTTTTAACATCGAATGGTATTTCGAAAATATCGTAGTTATAGCTTAATATACGTGCAATATAATTATTTACAATTTCGCCATTTCGTTCTATTCGAGCAACAAACCAGCTTTTAATAACAGTATCTTGTGGATGTTGATAAGGGATAAATCGCAGAGTTACTTCACCAGTTAAGGCAGGATCATTGAGATGTGTCGCCTGATTATTAGACATAATTGCCAATACTTTATATTTTACTGCCAAAGTTGTTTTGGTTGTTAGATCTAAGCCAGCCATTTCAATAATAGAGTAGCCGTCATGGTTTTCAACTAGAACAGTATTAAAAGGAATTAATTGTTCTTTATCGCCAAATATCACTTTAATTTCAGCGTCATCTACCGGGGTGGCTTCAATGTTGTGTGACACAATATTATCCTGTGCTTTGACTTGGGTATTACTATCAGCAATAAATTCTTTAAGCTTATCGAGCAGGTATGGTGATGAAATACCTTGTTGGAAAATTATAAAACGACTCCATAAAATTCCTAATATATTGTGTGTTTCTCGACCAACCAGGGGGGAGCCGGAGGATCCTGCTTCCATATCTCCATGAATGAGTAATGTTCCCTCTGGTACATCAGGATTTATTGATGCAAAAGGATCCATAGAATCCCTAAGTCGGGCACTAATTTGTAAAGGCTTTGCGCCACCATATTGCGGAATATAGATGTTTTCACGTTTTTTATTTAATGTTTGTTGCAGTTTTAAACCACCAAATAAAGTTTTAACGTGAGCATTGTGATAATCAAAATCCGCAATAGTAAATAAGGCATAATCACCAAGCCCACCATTTGATTCTCCGTGCGTCAATATTTTATCGACATCAAAATGAATAGTATCAGTTTCAGGTGATGAAAAGTCGTTGGCGATATTATGTTTGTTAACCCACATTTCACTGGATTTTATCGCTTCCGGATCAATTTGACTATTGGGACCTAAAGCAACATGGCGGTTTGTTAATACGTGATTAGCTGAACCTATAAATGAGCAAGTTCCACCATAACCATTAAATACGACAAAATGTACAGCGCGAGCTGGGTTAAAAAAAGGCGTATTTTTATACCACATGTAGGGTTGTCGCCCATCATTACTATCTTCAACAATTTGTGTTAGATTAAGCGGAAGTGCTTCATAATAAGCAAGTTCCATTATTTGATTATTACTATAGTGATAATTTTTTGGTAAAATAACTTTAATATCAATGCAATTAGTATAAAAAGTTACATTTAGCGTAGAACCTTCCTTTAGTGGAAAGATACGTGTATGTTGTCTCTTACGATCGATAATTTCTATGTATGAACCAGATGGCATATTGGCCAAAGTAAATACCAATCGTATAAATTCAACATTTACTTCTTCAATAACAAAAGTTCTAATTAAGGAGCTTTGATTATCTTGTATAAAGTTATGATTGATATGTACTATTTTGCTATTTTCTGCATATTTTTTTATATTCATTTTTTCCTGGGTCATTCTATTTACTATTTGCTAATATGATCAAAAATATGATTAAGGATTTTAATGTCTCAACAGAATAAAATGAAACTAATTTTGCTTAATATTATTAAATATATAAAAATAAATTTTTTATATTATAAATGTTATTTTTTATTTTATCTTTTTTGCTTATTACGCATTAATAAATGCATGTGATAAATTTTATATTTTATAATTTATTATTAATGCAAAGGAGAAATAATATTAAAAATTATAATTTCTTTCTACTATTTAAATGTAATAAGTTAATAATTATTATCTTTAAAATACATAATATAATAAAGTTAACATTGCATTTAAATAAAATTATCTATTTGGTAAATAAGCTGTGAATACAACACTTTATTTATCAGAATGATAAAGTAGATATCCACTAAAAGTAGAATTTTATTTCAACACTACCCTTAGTGGTAATTAAAGTGAAAAGAAAACATAGCTGTTTATAATTGAATGTCTATAATTATGGCAGTTATAAAAGTAAATTATTTTTTATCAACCTTTAAATTGAAAACTTTTTGGTATAGTAATTTTAATCCTGTACCACCCATGGATCCTAGTAAGCCCGCAACTACTAGTGCAATATAGTCACTAGAGCCATATTCCATAGCTAATAAGCCTCCAATAAATCCAGTAAAGCAAGATATAATCATTTCAAATATCATCGCTATCCATCGTCGTTTTGATTTCTTTTTTTCCGTATTTAATATATATCTAGTAGCACCTCCCCATGCAGAAAACAAACCTATAAGACACCATAAAAGAACATCATTTTCTTTAGGCATATGGGTATAACCCCCAGATTCTAGATTTACTTTTTTAAAGGATTTTATTGAAACAAAAATAAGACAAATATTAAACTTTATTGTTACAACCATTACGATTACTATAATGGCTCGTGCGTTATTTTATTTTATAAATATACTGTTTGGAAAGATATAATTTATTTTTTTTTAATAAAAGAGATAAAGATGGCTTTAAAATTTTCCATAATTAGTAATAATATTTAGATACTATTAGGAACTAAAATTCATTAAATGAAATAAAATTTATGTTAATTAAACCTGTTATTGCTGTAAAATGAATTTAGTTAATTTAGTCTTTAAAAAAACTATTATCAAAATTTTGAACATAAGCTCAATAAAAAAGTATAGTTTTGTATTCTTTATTGATATAAGTATAACTATATTAGTTTATTTATATTTTATCAGGAGGAGGAAGCTATGAAGTCGTATATAGTTATCAATAGCGTTGGTAGGACGGTTGAAGTAGAAGATGAAGTTGTAAAAAACCCCTAAAGAATTTCTTATGCTTGAAGTTATCCTCAATTTTTCTCATGGCAAGGATACGATGGATTTAGAACACCTTATTCAGTATGTGTGGATGGATAGATATAGGAGTATTACAGCAAATAACGTTAGCCAATTGTTTTCAAGAGTACGAAAAAAACTTTACAATGTTAGTGGTTATCTTGATTTGAAAAGAATGCCAAATGGTATGATTTGTGCAATTATAAAAGATGGTACGGAAATATTATGGAATGAAAAACCCCCTAAACGATATCTTCTTATTACACACATCTACAATTATTTAAAAAAATTACAAATTAAATTATAATTTATCTCAAATTATTATCTAAAATTAAAATAGTATTATCTTATAGTATATCATTCAAATCGCCATATTACACCAGGGAAATCACGGTAGCTTAAATGTATGTAAGATTGATTATAATTTGTTTTATTGAAAAAAATATAAACGTTAAATAAAATTTGAAAATTATATCTATATGTTAATTAAATGTTCGTTATTTAATTATGCAATTTGGTAAAATAGCCCATTATTACTCAAATTATAAATTAATTAAGTATTGTTAGTGTAAATCTTTTTTAAAAATATTAAATTGTACTAACAATAAATCAAATAAATTATCAAACTGCATTATTAATTTTATCAACTAATTTAACTGAAATCATAAAATTATTAATGTCATATTTTTAGTGTAAAGTTATGATTATCGAATTAAGCTAATCAATGTGTTTATAGTTTATTAGTTATATTTTTTTAGATAGAGGAAAGAATTGTTATATATTAACTTTCAAGTGAGTTATCTCTCGATAGAATGAATTATTAAAGTTAAATATTTATTATGCTTAAAACATCTATAGTATTTGGTTATGTATAGAAAATGTTTTAACTATATTCCACAGCCGTTGAGTTAGCCAAAGGATAAGTAATAAAAAATTTATATTAAGATAATTTGAATATTAAAGCGTTGTTGAGAGTTTGGCATTTCAATAAAAATAACATTAGCATTAATAACAAGATTGTCGTCGCATTTTTTTTATTTCTTATACTTTATTATTCAATTTTTATTTAATAAACTGTATAATAAATACCATTTTATGCGCTACATTAATTTTTTATGCAGTTAAATCATTTTATTAGTTATAAATGGTATTTGTTAATTAGTATTAGGTATCTAATTTTAAATGTACTATTATCTATATAAAATTTTTATTTAAATTAATAAAAACAGATGGTTTTGTAAGATTCATTATATTTCACGATTGAAAGATAATATAATCCAATAATAGTGTTATTTTTTTGTTTTGAAAAAAATTGATTTTAATTTTATTATTTATAAAACTGGTTCCTATCAATAAACTTGTCAATATTGAATACTATTTTATGCTAAAGCAAGAGACTAATCTGTGATATCCATTGGTTTTATTTATATAAAATGAGCGCTATTGATAGATAAATTATTTATTATTTCATTTTATAAAATACAATAGTAAATTTTTAGTTTTAAAGCCATTCTTGATAAGAAAAATATTATGCTTAAGTGCAACAAAATTAGTTGTATTTGGGTTATTTCATTAAAAATACAAAATTGATAAAAGATATATAATGAGAATGATTTTTATTATATCTTAACACTAAACAAAAAATAGTGAAATAGGGTAGTAAAGGTAATATATTCATTTGTTGTGATATAAAATAACTATTGGTTTAATCTAATAAGTCAAGTAAGGTAGCATAAATTATTCTGATTAATATTTTAATATTAGGAAAATTTATGATTTATAATTCCTTATCAATTGCTGGAACTGATCCAACGGGTGGTGCAGGTATACATGCTGATTTGAAAGTATTTTCCTCATTAGGAAATTATGGTGCAGCTGTGATAACCGCATTAGTTGCGCAAAATACTTGCGCAGTACAGTCAATTCATAATATTCCTGGCGAAATTGTCGCTTCACAACTTGAATCAGTATTAACTGATGTTCGAATTGATAGTGTGAAAATTGGTATGTTATCAAATGCTACAAATATATCCATAGTAGCAGCGGCACTAGAAAAATATTCATTATCTTTTACGGTACTAGATACCGTTATGCTTGCGAAAAGTGGGGTACCATTATTGGATGCTGATGCAATCGATAGTCTTATTCATATTTTGTTACCTAAAGTGTCTCTTATTACCCCCAATTTGCCTGAGGCAGCAGTACTTCTTAATTGCAATATAGCTAGAAATGAACAGGAGATGGTATCTCAAGGAAGAAAACTATTATCATTTGGCTGCCCGGCTGTGCTTATAAAGGGTGGACATCTTGATAATAAAGAAAGCCCCGATTGGCTTATTACACATAATGGTGAATGGCGATATTCATTACCTAAAGTAAGAACACAAAATACTCATGGTACTGGTTGTACATTATCTGCAGCGTTGGCTGCTAAGCGTCCTTACTTTGACAACTGGCAAGATACAATTATTGCAGCTAAAAATTATGTGCAAAATACCTTGAAGCATGCCAATAGATTAAATGTTGGCGAAGGAATTGGGCCTGTTCACCATTTTTATACCTGGTGGTAATTTTTCATCTAGTAAAAAAACTGTTAATAATTCTACAATTGTGAGAAACAAGATATTTATTTTATAGTATGCATTTATTGGTTATCTAGTGGATTTAAAATGAAAATTATGAATAGACAAAATAATTATTTAAGTTTTAAAATAATCGTTATTGTCAATCGTATTTAATAATAAAAATAATCTATTTCATAAAGTTGACTAGTTGTTTTAAAGTCCTAAAGAGATTTCTAATAGGACTTTTGGACAGAGATTATAAGTTTGAAATATTATTTATCGAAAATACTTTTATCCGTTTGATGCATCAATTGGCTAGTAATTGTTCCTGCAACCATTGAGCCATTAACATTTAATGCAGTTCTTCCCATATCGATCAATGGTTCAATCGAAATAAGTAACGCTACTAAAGTAATTGGTAATCCCATCGCGGGTAAAACCATTAATGCAGCAAAAGTTGCTCCCCCACCTACGCCGGCCACCCCGGCAGAACTTATGGTCACAATACCAACAAGTGTAGCGATCCATATAGGATCCAGGGGATTGATTCCTACCGTTGGGGCAACCATTACAGCAAGCATTGCGGGGTAAATACCTGCGCATCCATTTTGACCAATTGTTGTGCCAAAGGATGCTGAAAAATTAGCAATTGATTCAGGAATGCCCAGTTGCTGAGTTTGCGTTTCAACGTTTAATGCAATACTGCCAGCACTTGAACGACTAGTAAATGCAAAAATTAATACAGGAATGACTTTTTTAAAAAATTTTATCGGATTAATGCCAGAGAAAGAAAGAAGTATAGCATGGACAATAAACATTAAGGATAATGCTAAATAAGAAGCAATTACAAAAGTGCCAAGTTTAATAATATCTTGTAGGTTTGAATTAGCAACAACTTTAATCATTAAAGCCATTACTCCATATGGTGTAAGCCGTATAACTAGCCGAACCAGCTTCATGATCCAGGATTGAAAAATATCAATAGCAGATAATATTTTTTCACCTTTTTCGGGATTAGTTTTAGCTAATTGGAGAGCCGCTATGCCTAAAAAGGTAGAAAAAATAACAACGCTAATAATAGATGTTGGATTAGCTCCTGCCAGATCGGCAAATGGATTTTTAGGAATAAATGATAATATTAATTGAGGTATTGTTAAATCAGAAACCTTGTGGATGTAGTTATTTTCTATTATCCCAAGTTGAATAGTTTCACTACTAGTTTGTACCAGACCTTCTGCAGTTAAGCCAAACCAATATGTAATAATAATCCCGATGAGAGCGGCAATGGCTGTTGTAAAAAGAAGGATCCCAATGGTGAAAAAACTGATTTTTCCTAATGAAGAGGTTTGATGCAAACGTGCTACCGCATTTAGTATGGAAGCAAATACCAAAGGCATAATAATCATTTGAAGTAATTTCACATACCCATTGCCTACAATATTGAACCAAGATAATGAATCATGCACTATTTGATTATTAATACCATATACTAAATGTAAAACAACACCAAAAACAGTACCAATAAGAAGACCGACAAAAACTTTTTTTGATAGACTCCATCCATCTGCACTTATTTTGGCCAATAACAGCAATAATAGGATAAAGATAAGTACATTCAGAATTACAGGGAAATTCATACCCACTCTCCAGCTCGGTTTATTGTTCTAGGTATAAGATTTTTTGTCATTGGTGAAGTAAGATGATGAAAAACTTCCAATGAAACTCATTTTCCCTTATATATTATCAGCAATAAAAATAATTTTCTTATAACTAAATTCAATTTTATATTAATAATATTTCATCGTGAATGGAATAAAATTAAATCATTTAATTCATTAACTACATATGTAATAACGTTTTTCTTTGTTTCTTGTAACAGCGGTCGTAGTGGTAATTGATAGTTCGATGGAATTAATATCGCACAAATAGCTAATAAGATGGCGATAGAATGTTCTGCTCTTTGATTAGAATTATTACCTAAGATAGGAAAACAGAAAGAAATTTTTGCTGGCCATAAGAAAGGTATCCCTTTCGCGGTTAACATATCCCCGACTAAATGACTAAAATAACCTAATAAGAATGCTTGAATCAGGGCATCAGAAAGCCAGTAACTATTGGGCAATTGAGTTGATAATAACATAATGAGCAGCCATGCGAGTAAACTGTGGGTGAAACCACGGTGACCACATAAACGACAAATTGGCACAGAAATGAAACGAAATAAGCGTCCGAGAGAAGAGGATGGATGATCTATATCCGGTAGCAGTGCGCCAAGTAGCGCACCGGCTAATAAATGAAGCCAATCACCATGTGCAAACTCAGGTGTTATTGCTAGTTTATGCACAAGTATTAATGATGATACTGAAAAAAACAGATGCCCGGTGGCAGTCATAGCATATAATATCCAACTGTTTATTTATACAGTTTGCAAAGTATAATAGTTTTGGCTTAGTTTGAGTAGTGTAATCGAAAAAAATATCTTATTTATTAAATAATAAGAGCAATTTTTTGTAAGAGAAGTGATATTGCATTAGTTTGGCAGTATACTGATGCATCAAATTACTGCCAATTGATCAAATTTAAACGATATGCTTAGTTGTTAATTCAGCCAGCGTATTGAGTTTGACGTCTGCTAATGTCCAACGTGGATCAGTGAAATGATCTTTTGGTGGGACAACGATACTACGCATACGTGCAGCTTTAACCGCAATCATACCATGAAAAGAGTCTTCAAAAGCCACACAATGTGTTGGTTCTATAGCTAGCAGTTTCGCTGCTTGTAAATAAACTTCTGGATGGGGTTTACTGTAGGGTAATGGTGTCGCTGATACTACTGCTGAAAAGTAATTGCGAATATTAAACATAGTGAGTACTTTTTCTAATATGTGCTTTGGTGAAGCTGATGCTAAACCAATTTTCAAATTATGATCCTGACATAGTTGAAGTGCATGTTTAACACCTGGTAATAAAGGTCGTTGTTCTTCTATAAGTTCAATAACCCGTCTAACAATTTTTTGTTCCACCTCTTCTAATGAGGTTCCTTGCCAGGGGGCAGCTAAATACCACAGTTGTACCACTTGATCGATACGTAATCCTAGAGTGTCGGGAAGTTGATTAGCAATTGAAGTATTAACTCCAAGTTTACTAAGAATTTCTTTTTCTGCTTGGCTCCAAAGGGGTTCAGAATTAATCAATAGCCCATCCATGTCAAAAATAGCAGCTTTGATAGATAGCTCATGAGACATTAAAAGCACTCCTATTATTCATGATTTGTTGTTTAATTCTATCAATTTAAAATAAAGAAATCTTTTAATATAGGTAGGTGAGGTCTTATTTTGGTTAGTGATAAAATAACATTTATATGTTTTTGATAACATTTTATCATTTAATATAAATGGTAATATAAAAAATATGAGGAGATTTAATGAATTATCAAACAGCATTTTATATCGCTATTACAAAGCGGGTTTTAGGATGGATAATTTTTTCTTTAGCGCTGGTGTCTACTGTAGTTTCATTAGTTTTGCTAGCAGAAAAGCAAGGTTTACAAGGGGATGGCTTAAATGCTGTAGCCAATGATTTTATTAAAATTATGGCTCTTATGATACGGCAAAACACGGTCTTTTTAAATTTTTTTTGGCATAATTCACCAATTCCCAGTACTCATATGGGACTTTCGACAGCTAATCTTGGTTTTATTTTACTATTTTTCTTAATGTTTGTTGGTCAAGCTTTGAGTGCTTCAGGTAACAGAATGAATCGTCAATTGAAATTTATTAAAGAAAGTATTGAAGATCATCTTATTTTTGAAAGAGCGAAAGGTACTGAAGTATCAAAAGAAGAGATAGAAGCTAAAATTACTATTCCTCGTCATACCATTTTCCAGCAGTTTTTTATTTTGTATATATTACCGATTATACTAGGAGGAATACTTTACTTCATAATGAATATTTTAGGCTGGTAGTTTTTCTTATATTATAATCAATTGAAAAATAATTTTATTGAACAGTTGAATGAAGATCATCAGTAATAACTTATCTAGCAATAAAACTATTGTTTTGAATGTTTTTATAGCAATTTAACAATAATAGCCTTGATATATCAATTAATGCTTATCAAAGCTGACAAGGAAATGTCAACTTCTGCGCGAGCCAGCTTTGACCAAATTCCGATTAATTATTTTTAAATCAATTAATTGGAATATTTATTTTGCTATGATTGTTAAATATATTGTTTTCTAATTTAGCTTTAGTAAAGATTTTTATGATGACAAAATGTTAATTTGAATAATGAAATGAATTATTACCTATTTACATTCTAGTTATTGCATCATTCATTTCAATTCTTGAGATCATATTATGACAATTTATAGTTAATAAATAGAATTTGTATGAAAAACTAAGGATTATCATCTGTAATAAATAAGATAATCCTAATTTTTTCTGGTTATTTTTAATATATTTCTTAGCTTAAGGATGAATTGAAATTTTATCGAAAGAAGAGCGCTTTTTTATTTTACTAATATAGCTGTGGATTAATGCAGCAATAAAATAAATAGCTTGAGTTATTACAATACAAGGCCCCGTTGCTGCATCAATATGAAAACTCAAAATAGTGCCTATTAAAGAGGATGTGGTTGAGGCGATAACTGCAATAATTAACATTCGATTGAAATTTTGACAGAGTGTAAAAGCTATAATTCCAGGGGAAATAAGCATAGCAATGACCAGAATTATTCCTACCGCTTGTAAAGATGCCACAATGGTAAGTGCTAATAAAGAGAGTAATCCATAATGTAAAAGTTTAACGGGTAAACCAATAACTTTTGCCTGATTAGGATCAAAACAATAAAGCATAAAATCTTTGCGCTTTAACAGGATAATCGCGATAGTAAAAGCTGAGATCCAAAGCGTTTGTTTAAATTCAGCTTTGGTAATGCCAAGGATATTACCAAAAAGAATATGGGTAAGATGTTGATCTGTATCGATACGGGCAAATAGTACTAATCCAAAGGCAAACATACCAGAAAAAATAATACCCATGACAGTATCTTCTTTTATGCGGCTATTTTCTTTTAGATAACCGGTCGCGAATGCACAAAAAATTCCTGATATAAAAGCACCAATTGATAAAGGAATACCAATAACAAAGGCGATAACGATGCCGGGTAATACAGCATGAGAAATAGCATCACCCATTAAAGACCAACCTTTAAGTATCAAAAAGTAGGAAAGAATAGCGCACACTGTTCCGGTTACAAGGGCGGTAATGATAGCTTTTTGCATAAAAGGAAAAGTAAAAGGTGTTATTAATAATTCCATCAAATCATTCATTGTTGCTTACCTCTTGTTTTAACTGTTTGAGGTGTACAATTTCTTGTCGTGCTTTGCGGCGGGAAGCAAATAAACCATATTTAGGGGCAAAAAAGAAGGCATAAAGAAAAATCAGTGTTTGCAAAGTAACGATAATTCCGCCTGTCGCACCATTAATAAAATAACTGATATAAGCGCCAAGAGCACTGGAAGTAAATCCGATTAGTATGGCAATAATAAGTAACCGCTTGAATTGATCCGTGAGTAAATAAGCTGTAGCGCCTGGGGTAATAACCATTGCTATCACAAGTATAGCTCCCACAGTTTGTAAGGCAGCAACCGTACATGCGCTTAATAGGGTAAAAAAAATAATTTTTAATTTTAGCGAATTTAGTCCAATAGAACGGGCATGATTTTCATCAAAGAATACGGCAAGTAAATCTCTCCAGATAAACATAAGTATAATAAAAGAAATGGTAATAATAATTTCAACTTGTAATACATCTTCATCTGCAATACCTAAAATATTGCCAAAGATAATGGTTTGTACATTAACGGAAGTGGGATTTAATGAAAGAATTAGCAATCCTATGGCAAAGAAGGTGGAAAAAATAAAACCAATTACTGCATCTTCTTTTAGTTTTGAAATATGGCGCACCAATGTCATGGAAAGTGCGGCAAGAATACCGGTAAAAAATGCTCCTATAGAATAGGGAAGGCCAAGGGCATAGGCACCTGCGACTCCGGGAACAACAGAATGAGAAAGGGCATCGCCCATTAACGACCACCCCTTTAACATTAGATAAGCTGACAGAAAAGCGCAGACTGCTCCAACGATAGCACTAACCCAGATTGCTTTAACCATGTAGTTATATTCAAAAGGTTGAAGTAACAGATCCAACATGATTTATTCCTTTGGTTGCTTTTTAATGACGGATGCTTGTTCATGGTTGCCATAAAAAACAGCTGCTCTTTCATCATCAGTAATAACAGTTAATGAACGAGGATCATCATCATCGTGAAGTTCTGCACCAGAGAGATTAATATGGCGTAGTACACCGCCGAAGGCGAGTTGAAGATTTTTTTGGGTAAAGGTTGTTTCGATCGGGCCACTAGCCAGTATAGTTCGGTTTACTAAAATAACTTGATCGCAAAATTCAGGCACGCTTCCCAAGTTATGTGTAGAAACCAAAATTAAATAGCCATTGCTACGTAAAGAGCGTAAAAGCTCAATAATCGCATTTTCTGTTTTTACATCGACGCCGGTAAAAGGTTCATCAAGCAGCAATACTTTTCCTTCTTGCGCAAGTGCTCGCGCAAGAAAAACTCTTTTCTTTTGGCCGCCAGAAAGTTCACCTATTTGTCGTTGTTCTAAACCGGTAAGATCAACCCGCGCCAATGCTTCAGCAACAATTTGTTTATCTTGCTGGCTTGGAATACGTAAAATACCCATTTTACCGTAGCGGCCCATCATAACTACATCGGAAACTAGAACCGGAAAGTTCCAGTCAACTTCTTCAGTTTGTGGTACGTAAGCAATAATATTTTGTTTAAGTGCTGTTTTGATCGCAGCATTGTTTAATGTTACACGTCCTTTTGTTGGTGTTACTAAACCCATTATTGTCTTAAACAGCGTTGATTTGCCACTACCATTAACGCCTACTAGCGCACAAATTGAACCACCAGTAATATTAAAACTGGCATCGTAAATAGCAGTATGCCCGTTATTGTATGTAACAGTAGCATTATCAACAACTAAGTTTGGTTTTTCGTAAAAAATATTGTTACTCATTATTATTGACCAAAACCTTTTGCAATAGTATCAACGGTAGTTTTTAATAATTCGATATATGTTGGAACTGGGCCATCGGGGGTAGACAAAGAGTCAACATAGAGTACACCACCATATTGAGCCCCGGTTTCTCGGCTGACTTGTTTCGCTGGTTTATCAGAAACGGTACTTTCGCTAAACACAACTGGAATATTATGTTTTTTTACAGTATCGATAACTTTACGAACTTGTTGCGGTGAACCTTGTTCTTCTGCATTAATTGGCCACAAATAAGCTTCTTTAAAACCATAATCGCTAGCCAAATAACTAAAAGCACCTTCACTGGTTACTAACCAACGCTTTTGCTGCGGGATTTGTGCCAGTCTTTTCCGTAGTGGTGCATCAATTTTGCTAATTTTACTAGCATATATTTTCGCATTTTGGTTATAAATATCTGCATTTTTAGGATCATATTTTACTAGTGCTGCCCGAATATTTTCAATGTAGATCAATGCATTTTGGGCAGACATCCAGGCATGAGGATTAGGATTTCCTTGATATTCCCCTTCTCGAATAGGCATCGGTTTTATTCCTTTAGTAACTGTAACGGCAGGAATATGTTTGAAGTTTTCAAAAAAACGACTAAACCAGGTTTCAAGTCCTAATCCATTCCATAAAATTAAATCAGCATTATGTGCTTTTAATATCTCTTTGGGAGTTGGTTGATACTCATGAATTTCAGCTCCCGGTTTGGTAATTGATTGGACATTGGCTGCATTACCTGCCACATTTTGCGCAATATCCTGAATAATAGTAAAAGTTGTTACAACGGTAAATTTTTTTGCGTAAGCGATGGGATTAAAAAGAAAAACAACAGCAATTATTATTAAACCAGTAAAAGTGTGCTTAGATGAAAGGTTGGATCTTTTATACATAAGTGGTTTCCCGGTAAAAAAGTAGTAAATTGCACTTTAATGAGAATGATTATCAACTATATATGAAAGATGTCAATACGACCGATTATTGTAATTGTAATGTAAGTAGCAGATATGAGAACCTCTTCACAACTCAACGCTAAAGAGGGTAATTTTTTATTTTTATCTTATTAGGCTATGCTAAATAGATCATACCACTAGAGGATTGGTGTAAGGTGAAATTTAAAAGTTGTGGAGTCGTATTCATTATTTTATTAATCGGCTGTTCAAGCAAACAATCTAATAACCCCAAAACAGTCTATCAGAACGATTATCTACGCTATTTCATGGAAGAGCAAACCGAAAGTGTACCGTCAAAAACCCCTTACGATGGTGTAATTAAACAAGCGGCGCAACGCTATGCGATTGATGAAAATTTAATTAGAGCAATTATTAAAGTGGAATCTAATTTTCGAGTTAATGCTGTGAGTAAATCCAATGCAATAGGTCTAATGCAAGTTAAGGCTTCTACTGCTGGTCGTGATGCGTATCGGTTACAAGGCAAAGTGGGGCAACCTACCACGAGTCAACTTAAAGATCCGGCGATCAATATTGATGTGGGAACCGCCTATATTCGTTTTATTCAAAAAAATCATTTAGTTGGTATTCGTGATCCAAAAGTACTTTATTATGCAACTGTGGTTGCTTATGCTAATGGTGCCGGGGCATTATTACGAATTTTTGATAAAAATCGTCATGTTGCAATCGATAAAATTAATGAACTAACAGCAGAAGAGTTTTATCAACATATTCAAACAAAACACCCTAATGTACAGGCACCACGCTATCTTTGGAAAATTAAAAACGCTTACAACTCAATAGCTATGATAGATTAATTGTTGATTTATAAGAAGAAAATTGATAATGACTTTTATCTTACTATATTTTTTACTAAAAATTGTAGCGAACCGAACTGAATAAAATTTTAGCGATAGACTAAACTAGTTTTTTATTGCTATTTCATTGTATAATAAAAAATAAATTTAAATTAAGTTAATTAATCAAAATTTAACTAGCTGACAATTATTTTGTCACTAGTTTTTTAGTGTTTTATTCTTATTATCCTAGATTTAATCTATTAATTAGACCTGCATGATGGTAATATGCGCCGCTAAGTTAATGCAAGTACGTATTCTTTTCGCTCTATTTTAGTATTTTATCACGTACATCACTTACAAGGTGAAGTAAGAAATTGCTTTAACTCACTTTTAATAAAAATATATTTCTATACATGTGATCTTGCGTATGGGTCACCACTGTAAATTAAGGATTTTAAATGCCAGTTATTACTCTTCCTGACGGAAGTCAACGCCAATATGAGCATGCTGTTTCAGTAATGGATATTGCAAAGGATATTGGCTCAGGTCTTGCAAAAGCCTGTTTAGCCGGTCGTGTTAATGGTGAACTTGTTGATGCGAGTGATATAATTAATAGTGATGCTAAATTAGCCATTATTACTAGTAAAGATCTTGATGGTTTAGGGATTATTCGTCACTCATGCGCACATTTACTTGGTCATGCGATTAAACAATTATGGCCAACGACTAAAATGGCAATTGGTCCTATCATTGAAAATGGTTTTTATTATGACGTTGATCTGGAACACGCTTTAACCCAGGAAGATTTAGAAAAACTTGAGCAGCGCATGCACGAACTTGCTGAAACGAACTATGATGTTATCAAAAAGCGGGTTAGTTGGCAGGAAGCTAGGGATACGTTTGTTGCTCGAGGTGAGGATTATAAAGTTAAAATTTTGGATGAAAATATTAATAAAAATGATCATCCTGGACTTTATTATCATGAAGAATATATTGATATGTGTCGTGGGCCGCATGTCCCTAATATGCGTTTTTGTCATTACTTCAAATTACAAAAAGTGGCTGGTGCATATTGGCGCGGTAATAGCGATAATAAAATGTTACAAAGGATCTATGGAACAGCCTGGGCTGATAAAAAACAATTAGCTGCTTATTTATTACGTTTAGAAGAAGCGGCTAAGCGAGATCATCGTAAGATAGGTAAGCAACTTGATCTTTATCATATGCAGGAAGAAGCTCCAGGTATGGCGTTTTGGCATAATGATGGTTGGGTAATATTTCGTGAATTGGAAACCTTTATCCGGACTAAATTGACTGAATATCAATACCAAGAAGTAAAAGGTCCATTAATGATGGATCGCATTCTTTGGGAAAAAACAGGTCACTGGGAAAACTATAAAGAAAACATGTTTACCACATCATCGGAAAACCGAGAATATTGTATAAAACCGATGAATTGCCCAGGGCATGTACAAATATTTAATCAAGGCTTGAAATCTTATCGTGATTTACCATTACGTATGGCGGAGTTTGGTAGCTGTCACCGTAATGAGCCATCTGGCGCTTTACATGGTTTGATGCGAGTGCGTGGTTTTACCCAAGATGATGCGCATATTTTTTGTACTGAAGATCAGATTTTAACTGAAGTAAAAAGTTGCATTAAAATGATTTATGATGTGTATGCAACCTTTGGTTTTGAAAAAATTGCCGTTAAATTGTCAACCCGGCCAGAAAAACGAATAGGCACTGATGCTCAATGGGATCGCGCAGAAACCGATCTTGCCAAGGCACTGGGGGATATTGTATTTGATTATCAACCCGGTGAAGGTGCATTTTATGGGCCTAAAATTGAATTTACCCTGTATGATTGTTTGGATCGGGCTTGGCAATGTGGTACTGTACAGCTCGATTTCTCATTACCGGGTCGCTTAGGTGCTTCCTATGTGGATGAAAATAATGAACGTCAGGTACCAGTAATGATCCATCGTGCTGTTTTAGGATCACTTGAACGTTTTATTGGGATTTTAACTGAGCATTATGCCGGTTTCTTCCCAACCTGGTTAGCGCCATTACAAATTGTTATAATAAATATCACGGATGCACAGGCTGATTTTGTACAAAAAATAGTAGAAAAATTGAGTAATTTTGGTATTCGTGCAAAAGCGGACTTGAGAAACGAGAAAATAGGCTTTAAAATTCGTGAGCATACTTTGCGTCGTGTTCCTTATATGCTAGTTTGTGGTGATAAAGAAGTTGAATCGGATCAGGTATCTGTTCGAACCCGTAATGGTAAAGATTTAGGAACATTTGACGTCACAGAATTTGCAGAAAGAGTGCTTGATGAAATTCGCACTCGTCGTATTTATCAACTGGAGGAATAAGGTATTAAAGGCGGAAAAAGAATTCAAACGGCGCGCCCGAATCGTATTAATACGGAGATTCGTGCTTCTGAAGTTCGTTTAACTGGTTTAGATGGCGAGCAGATTGGTATTATCAGTCTAAAAGAAGCTCTTGAAAAAGCCGAGGAAGCTGGTGTTGATTTAGTCGAAATCAGTCCAAATGCCGAGCCGCCGGTTTGCCGTATCATGGATTACGGCAAGTTCCTCTATGAGAAGAGTAAATCGCTCAAAGAGCAAAAAAAGAAACAAAGAGTTATTCAGGTAAAGGAAATTAAATTCCGACCTGGTACAGATGAAGGTGATTATCAGGTCAAACTACGCAACCTGATTCGCTTTCTGGATGATGGTGATAAAGCCAAAATCACGTTACGGTTTCGTGGTCGTGAAATGGCGCACCAACAAATCGGTATTGATATGCTTAATCGTATCAAAAACGATTTGGATGAGATGTCAGTCGTCGAATCTTTTCCAAGCAAGATCGAAGGCCGTCAGATGATCATGGTGCTTGCACCGAAAAAGAAATAGTTAGGCAATCAAGTAATAGCGTTCTATCTAGATGGAAAACTATTCGCCTAGCTAGTTACAATTAACAATGCGAAGTGGATATTTAAAATGCCAAAGATCAAAACAGTACGTGGTGCGGCAAAGCGTTTTAAAAAAACTGCCAGTGGTGGTTTTAAACGTAAGCACGCTAACCTTCGTCATATTCTGACTAAAAAGTCAACTAAGCGTAAGCGTCATTTACGACCAAAAACCATGGTTTCTAAAGGTGACCTGGTTTTGGTAGTGGCTTGTTTGCCATACGCATAAGTTTGAATTTTTTAGTTTAAGATTATCGAATTTAATTCGAAGTGATAGGAGGTATATATGGCTCGCGTAAAACGTGGTGTAATAGCCCGCGCACGTCACAAAAAAATATTAAAGCAAGCGAAAGGTTACTATGGTGCTCGTTCGCGTGTTTATCGTGTTGCTTTCCAGGCGGTAATTAAAGCCGGTCAGTATGCTTATCGTGACCGTCGTCAGCGTAAGCGTCAGTTCCGCCAATTGTGGATCGCACGTATTAATGCTGCTGCTCGTCAGAATGGTTTGTCTTATAGTCGTTTTATTAATGGTTTGAAGAAGGCCTCAATTGAAATTGACCGTAAAATCTTATCTGATATTGCTGTTTTTGATAAAGTTGCATTTGCAGCATTAGTCGAGAAGGCAAAAAGCGCGTTAGCTTAAATCAGTTAAATTAAGGGGGACTTAGCTCCCTCTTTTTTATTATCGATGACCCGTTGTATTATAAGTAAGAGTTATTTTATGAATAGCTGCTTAAAGATGAAAATTGTTTTTTTTCGTTTCTTTTTTTATTTTAGCACCTAAAATTTGGGGCTTTCGCGCATTTAAGAAAAGAAACGAAAAACCGCGATAAGCCTCCAAATGGAGGCTTTTTTGTTAGTAATTGCTAAAAAATTTTATTTTCAACAATGATTAGGCCAAAGGGTCGTAAGAAGAGGGAACAATGCCACATCTCATCGAGTTGGTTGCGCAGGCAAAAGCAGCCATAGAAAAAGCTCAGGATGTTGCTGCGTTGGATTCAGTGCGTGTTGAGTTTTTAGGTAAAAAAGGCCATTTAACACTACAGATGTCAACGTTGCGTGATCTACCTGCAGAAGAGCGCCCTGCAGCAGGAGCAGTTATTAATCAGGCGAAACAACAAGTTCAGAATTCATTGAATATACGTAAAGAGCAGTTAGAAAATACGATATTGAATGCTCGATTAGCGGCAGAAAAAATAGATATTTCATTGCCAGGTCGCCAGATCGAACATGGTAGTCTTCATCCAGTAACTCGTACCATTGATCGTATTGAAGAATTTTTTGCTGAACTTGGTTTTTCTGTTGTTTCCGGCCCTGAAATAGAGGATGACTATCACAATTTTGATGCTTTAAATATTCCAGCTCATCATCCGGCTCGTGCTTCACATGATACTTTTTGGTTTGATACTAAGCGTCTATTACGTACACAAACTTCTGGTGTGCAAATTCGTACTATGAAGGGTAAACAACCCCCAATTCGTATTATTGCTCCTGGTCGAGTGTATCGAAATGATTATGATCAAACCCATACGCCAATGTTCCATCAGACAGAAGGCTTGATTGTTGATAAAAATATTAGTTTTACCAATTTAAAAGGTACATTGCATGACTTTTTAAATCATTTTTTTGAAGAAAAAACCTGCGTTCGTTTTCGGCCATCATATTTTCCATTCACTGAACCTTCAGCTGAAGTTGATGTGATGGATAAAAATGGTAAATGGTTAGAAGTGTTAGGTTGTGGCATGGTACATCCCAATGTATTACGCAATGTTGGCATTGATTCTGACTTATATTCTGGTTTTGCCTTTGGAATGGGAATGGAGCGTTTAACGATGTTACGCTATGGTGTGACGGATTTACGTGCTTTTTTTGAAAATGATCTTCGTTTTCTTAAACAATTTAGATAAGGCAGGATTATCACATGAAATTGAGTGAATTTTGGTTACGTGAATGGATAAATCCAGCAATAAGCAGTGAAGCCTTATCAGAGCAGATGACAATGGCAGGTCTGGAGATTGATGATGTTAAATCTGTCGCCGGTCAATTCCAGCGTGTGGTAGTCGGTGAGGTTGTTGAATGTGTTCAGCATCCTAATGCAGATAAGTTACGGTTAACAAAGGTCAATATTGGCACTGAACAGTTACTCAATATTGTCTGTGGAGCACCAAATTGTCGTCAAGGGTTAAAAGTCGCTGTGGCAACAATTGGCGCAGTTTTACCCGATAATTTTAAAATAAAAGCGACAAAACTCCGCGGTGAGCTTTCTGAAGGTATGCTTTGTTCTTATTCTGAACTTGGCATTTCGGATGATCATACTGGTATTATTGAGCTACCACAGGACGCGCCTATTGGTACCGATATTCGTAACTACTTGCAACTAGATGACCATATTTTTGATGTAAGTTTGACACCGAATCGAGCTGATTGTTTAAGTATTTTAGGTATCGCTCGCGATATTGCAGCTATCAATAACCTAGAGTTAAATACGATAGAAATTGAACCAGTTAAAGCCACTGATGCTAGTGTTTTTCCTATTCAGGTGGAAGCGTCTATGGCATGCCCACGCTTTTTAGGACGAGTAATAAAAGGCATCGATGTTACAGCGCAAACTCCTAGCTGGATGAGAGAAAAATTACGTCGAGGGGGGATCCGTAGTATTGATCCGGTGGTTGATATTACTAATTTTGTGTTATTAGAATTAGGTCAACCATTGCATGCTTATGATCTTGATCGCTTAAATGGCATGATCATTGTTCGAATGGCAAAACAGGATGAAACATTAGTTTTGCTCGATGACAGCAAGGTAACTTTGAAGCCAGATACTTTAGTCATTGCCGATGAGAAGAATGCCTTAGGGATTGCCGGTATTTTTGGTGGCAAGCACTCCAGCGTTAATGAAAAAACCACTAATATTCTGTTAGAGAGTGCTTTTTTCGATCCACTGGCGATTGCTGGCCGGGCACGTAATTATGGTCTTCATACTGAGGCTTCACACCGTTTTGAGCGGGGCGTTGATCCACAGCTGCAATATAAAGCTATGGAACGTGCGACTAGATTAATCGTTGAAATTTGTGGTGGCGAGGTTGGAAATATTATTGATGTTAGCCATCAAACAAACTTACCGAAAGTGGCAACAATAACCCTGACTCGGCAAAAACTGGATCGCTTGATTGGTCATTGTATTCCAGATATTAACGTTACCCAGATCCTTCAGCGTTTAGGATGCCAAGTGAATGGTGAGCAAGATAATTGGCAGGTGGTTGCTCCTTCTTGGCGTTTTGATATGCAAATTGAAGAAGATCTGATTGAAGAAGTAGCCCGTGTTTATGGTTATAATAATATACCGGATGTACCGTTACATGCAGATTTAGTTATGACCCCCCGTTGTGAATCAGCGCTGCCATTAAAACGAGTGAAAACATTATTAATTGATCGTGATTACAATGAAGCGATTACCTACAGTTTTGTTGATCCTAAAATTCAGCAACTACTGCATCCAGATTCTGATGCAATGATTTTACCGGATCCTATTTCAGCAGATATGTCGGTAATGCGGCTTTCTTTATTGCCCGGCTTATTAACGACAGTAATTTACAATCAAAATCGTCAACAAAATCGCATTCGACTGTTTGAAACTGGATTACGATTTGTGCCGGATGTAACAGCAGAGCATGGTATTCGGCAAGAATTGATGTTGGCGGGTGTGATTACTGGCAATCGTTATGAAGAGCACTGGTCACAAGAAAAACGCTCTGTGGATTTTTTTGATATCAAAGGTGACGTCGAAGCAATATTGGCATTAACCGGAAAATTAGACAATATTATTTATAAGGCTCATTCTGATCCTGCACTTCATCCTGGACAAAGCGCTGGGATTTATCTGAATAATGATTATATTGGATATATAGGCGTTATTCACCCTGAACTGGAAAATAAGCTAGATTTGAATGGTCGGACACTTGTTTTTGAATTGCTGTGGGATACTGTTGCAGAGCGTGTTATTCCTAAAGCAAATATGATTTCACGTTTTCCTGCCAACCGACGGGATATTGCTGTTGTAGTACCAGAAGAAGTAGCAACAGCGGACGTATTAGCTGAATGCAAGAAAATTGGCATAAATCATATAGTTGGCATAAACTTGTTTGACGTGTACTGTGGTAAAGGTGTAGCGGAAGGTTATAAGAGCCTTGCTATTAGCTTAATCTTGCAGGATACAAATCGTACTCTGGAAGAAGAAGAGATTGCCGCAACTGTTGATAAATGTGTTGCTGCGTTAAAACGGCGATTCCAAGCATCCTTGAGGGACTAAACCTATGGCGCTTACAAAAGCTGAAATGTCAGAAAGTCTGTTCGAAAAACTGGGTATAAGCAAACGTGATGCGAAAGACCTGGTTGAACTTTTCTTTGAAGAAGTTCGTCGTTCATTAGAAAATGGGGAGCAGGTGAAACTGTCAGGGTTTGGTAATTTTGATCTGCGTGATAAAAATCAGCGACCAGGTCGAAATCCAAAGACTGGAGAAGATATTCCCATCACTGCTCGTCGAGTGGTGACTTTTCGACCAGGGCAAAAGTTGAAAGGCCGGGTTGAAAAGATAAAGCCTCATAAATAATGCATTATTATTCTAAAAAGCCGCTAAAGCGGCTTTTTTATTATTCAATTATATCAATATAATCCTAAACAAAAGTTCGTTATTTTGCTCTATTAATCAAAAAGACTTATTAACAAAATTGCACTAACATTGGCTTTAAATTTACTTATTATTATTTATTCACTTTCTTATTGCTAAGAATTTTTAGGGGTTTTATTTTGCTTTTTAATTTACTTAACTAATATGAAATTCTCTTTAGCCAAGTATATTTAACAAATTAATCCGCTCTGATTAGTTAGATTGGAAAGTTATTGTCATGTTGATGTGTAGTTAAGCTATTTTATGATATTATAGACAACTGACTCTAAAAAAATATTAGATGAATTGCTAGTAGGTTAATCTCATGAATGATTTTCTTCCTTTTTCTCGCCCAGCAATAGGTGACGAAGAGATCCGGGCGGTAGAAAATGTATTACGTTCTGGTTGGATCACCACCGGGCCGCAAAATCATCAACTCGAAGAAGACTTTCGCCATAAATTTGGTTGTCGGCATGCAATTGCTTTTTGTTCGGCAACAGCGGGTATGCATATAACGCTTATGGCCTTAGGAATTGGTCCTGGAGATGAAGTTATTACCCCCTCATTAACATGGGTTTCAACCATTAATGTGATTACCTTGTTAGGGGCACATCCAGTCATGATTGATGTAGATCGTGACACTTTAATGGTTCAGCCTGATGTCGTTGAGAAGGCGATTACCCCTAAGACAAAAGCGATTATTCCGGTACATTACGCCGGGGCGCCATGCGATCTTGACGCGTTACGTGAGATTGCACAAAGAAACAATATCGCATTGATCGAGGATGCGGCTCATGCCGTAGGTACTCAGTATCAAAGTGAATGGATTGGTCAACAGGGCACCGCCATTTTTTCATTTCATGCGATTAAAAATATCACTTGTGCCGAAGGCGGTTTAGTCGCTACCGATGATGATGCCTTGGCCACACGTCTGCGATGTTTAAAATTTCATGGTTTAGGTGTAGATGCCTTCGATCGACAAATACAAGGTCGTAAACCACAGGCTGAGGTCGTTGAACCTGGATTTAAATATAATCTCTCTGATATTCATGCGGCAATTGCTGTTGTTCAATTAACAAAGTTAACACAGATAAATAAACGCCGTGCAGAGCTTGTTGCTTATTATCGACAAGCGCTTGCCAATCTGCCGTTAAAAATGTTGGATGTACCCGATTATCCCCATTTACATGCCAATCATCTGTTTATGGTTCGAGTCGATAAAGCTGTCTGTGGTATTGACCGTGATAGTTTTATGGAACGCTTAAAAGAGAAGAATATTGGTACTGGTCTACATTTCCGAGCGGCTCATACGCAAAAATATTATAGAGAACATTATCCATCTCTTTCTCTACCTAATTCTGAATGGAACTCGAAGACCTTATGTTCATTGCCACTATTCCCTGACATGCGTGCTCAAGATGTTGATCGCGTTGTTGCTGCTATTAATGAAATTTTTTCGGAGCCGAGATAGTGTCTTTTCAAAATGATTTTGAAGAAATAAAAAAAGTTTCTATCGTTATCCCTATTTATAACGAAGAGCAAAGCTTACCCCAGTTATTGGAAAGAACATTGGCTGCTTGTCAGAGATTGAAACAGCCATATGAATTAATTTTAGTTGATGATGGTAGTGCTGATAATTCAGCTAGATTGCTGATGGATGCTGCTGAAAATCCGGCAAATCACGTTATCGCAGTGATTTTAAATCGTAACTATGGTCAACATTCTGCCATTATGGCTGGTTTTAAACAGGCAACCGGTGATCTTGTGATCACCTTAGATGCTGATTTACAAAACCCGCCTGAAGAAATTCCACATCTGGTACAGGTAGCGGAAGAAGGCTATGACGTAGTCGGGACCAGACGGATGAATCGGCAAGATTCTTGGTTTCGTAAAACAGCGTCAAAAATCATTAATGCCATGATCACCAAAGCAACTGGGCGCGCCATGGGCGATTATGGCTGCATGTTGCGTGCTTATCGGCGTAATATTATTAATGCGATGCTACAGTGTCATGAACGCAGTACATTTATTCCCATTTTAGCAAATACGTTTGCTAAAAGAACGATCGAAATTGATGTTGCCCATGCAGAACGTGAGTTTGGTGATTCAAAATATAGCTTGATGAAGCTAGTAAATTTAATGTTTGATTTACTCACTTGTTTAACTACTACACCGTTACGTTTGTTGAGTGTAGTTGGTAGTTTTATTGCGGCAAGTGGATTTTTACTGGCGGTTCTGTTAATTATTTTGCGTCTTATTTTTGGTGCAATGTGGGCTGCAGAGGGTGTTTTTACGCTGTTTGCTATTCTATTCATATTTATTGGCGCGCAATTTATTGCCATGGGACTACTCGGTGAATATATTGGCAGAATGTACAATGATGTTCGTGCCCGACCCCGTTACTTTATTCAAAAGATAGTTGGTGTTCATCTAGATACTGACGAAAATCAGGAAAAAAAATAATGAAAGCTATTGTTTTTGCTTACCATGATATTGGTTGTGTGGGATTAAAGGCGCTACAGAAGGCGGGCTTTGAAATTCAGGCTGTTTTTACACATACAGATGATCCTAAAGAGAATCATTTCTTTTCCTCAGTTGCGCGCTTGGGAGCTGAGATGGGTTTATCTGTATTTGCGCCAGAAAATGTCAATCATTCACTTTGGATTGAGCGTATTGAGAAAATGCAACCGGATGTTATTTTCTCTTTTTACTATCGCCACATGCTTAGTCAAGAGTTATTGGCGTTAGCCCCTAAAGGTGCTTTTAACTTGCATGGTTCTTTATTGCCTAAATATCGTGGTCGTGTGCCGATCAATTGGGCTATTTTGCATGGTGAAACAGAAACGGGTGTCACATTACATAAGATGATAGCCAAGCCGGATGCAGGTGATATTGTTGCACAGAAAAAAATCTCTATTGATGCAACAGATACCGCATTAGTGTTACATGAGAAAATTCGTCAGGCGGCTGAACAGCTTTTGGCTGATACATTACCTTTAATTAAAATAGGTGATTATTCAGCAACACCCCAAGATGAAAGTAAGGCAACCTATTTTGGCCGTCGTAGCGCTGAAGATGGTTTAATTGATTGGTCTAAATCTGCTACCGAAGTGAATAACTTAGTACGAGCGGTAACCGAGCCATATCCTGGTGCATTTACTTATTTGGCTGAGAGTAAAATGATTGTCTGGCGTGCCCGTGTGCTAGAAAAATCACACGATAAATTACCGGGTACAATCATTTCTACCGAACCATTGCAAATAGCTTGTGGTCAAGGTGTGCTTGAAATTCTGACCGGGCAGAGTGGAGCTGGATTATACGTTGAAGGATCGCGTTTAGCGGCTGAAATGGGAATCGTCAATGGCGTGCGAGTTGGTGCTAGACCGACGACCCAGGTAAAACGGCGTAAGCGTGTTTTGATCTTGGGTGTAAATGGTTTTATTGGTAATCACTTAACCGAACGTTTATTAGCAGATGGTCACTATGATATCTATGGTTTGGATATTAGTTCTTCTGCTGTTGCCCGTTTTATTAATGATCCCCGTTTTGGTGATGATCAGCGTTTTCATTTTGTTGAAGGCGATATCAGTATTCATACTGAGTGGATTGAATATCATATTAAAAAATGTGACATCATTTTACCACTGGTTGCTATTGCAACACCGATTGAATATACCCGCAATCCATTAAAAGTTTTCGAGTTAGATTTTGAAGAAAACTTAAAGATAGTGCGTTATTGTGTAAAATATAATAAACGTATTATTTTCCCATCAACTTCTGAAGTTTACGGGATGTGTGATGATAAAGAATTTGATGAAGATACTTCTCGTTTAATTGTCGGGCCAATTAACAAACAGCGTTGGATTTATTCTGTTTCTAAACAGCTATTAGATCGCGTTATTTGGGCATATGGTGTTAAAGAAGGGTTGAAATTCACTCTATTTAGACCGTTTAATTGGATGGGCCCACGTCTCGATAGTTTACATTCTGCTCGTATTGGTAGTTCACGAGCGATTACCCAATTAATTTTAAATTTGGTCGAAGGTTCACCGATAAAATTAGTTGATGGCGGCGCTCAGAAGCGTTGTTTCACCGATATTAAAGATGGTATTGAAGCATTATTTCGTATTATTGAAAATAAAGATGAAAAATGCGATGGTCAAATTATTAATATTGGTAATCCGACCAATGAAGCAAGCATTGCTCAATTAGCTGATATGCTACTTGACAGTTTTGAAAGACATCCGTTACGTAAACACTTTCCTCCATTTGCTGGTCTTAAAAAGATTGAAAGTAGTAGTTATTATGGTAAAGGATATCAAGATGTTGAGCACCGTAGACCTAGTATTGAAAATGCGCGGCGCTTGCTCGATTGGGAGCCAACTGTTGATATGAAACAGACTATTGATGAAACTTTAGATTTCTTTTTGCAAGCTGCGACGGAAGAATTAGGTAAAAAATAATGAAGAAAATTGGCTTAAGAATTGATGTGGATACCTATCAAGGTACCAAAGAAGGTGTGCCACAGTTACTTAAAGTGCTCGCTAAATATCAAATTCGAGCCAGTTTTTTTTTCAGTGTCGGTCCAGATAACATGGGGCGTCATTTATGGCGCCTGTTTCGACCTAAATTTTTATGGAAAATGTTAAGATCGAATGCGACATCACTCTATGGTTGGGATATTTTATTAGCCGGTACAGCCTGGTCAGGTAAAAAAATAGCCAATGATCTAGGTTACTTAATGAAACAAACATTGGATGCAGGTCATGAAGTTGGGCTACATGCATGGGATCATCAAGGCTGGCAAGCTAATGTAGGTAAATGGCCAAGAACCAAATTAGTCGAACAAATTAAATTAGGCGTGGATGCGCTTGAAGCCGCAACGGGCGCTAGCGTGAAATGTTCAGCTGTGGCTGGTTGGCGGGCCGATGAACGTGTATTAACGGCGAAAGAAAATTTTAAATTTGACTATAATAGTGATTGCCGTGGTACCCATCCTTTTCGTCCTATTTTAGCGGATGGTTCGATTGGTACTGTACAAATTCCAGTAACACTACCGACTTATGATGAAGTTGTTGGCACTTTGGTTAAAGATGAAAACTTTAATGATTTTATTATTAACGCGATGCAGGAAGATGCGGGAACGCCTGTTTATACTATTCATACTGAAGTAGAAGGTATGTCTAAATCGATGCAATTTGACAGCTTACTAGCGAGAATGATTGCAGAACAAATGGTATTTTGTCCGTTGCGTGAATTAATACCTAATGATATTGATTCTTTACCACACGGGAAAATTATTCGTTCATCTTTTCCAGGTCGTGAGGGTTGGCTAGGGTGTCAACACGAGGTATAGCGCTTGATGTTAACTAAACAGTTACAAAAAACCGGTGCTTTTTTATTAGCACTTTTTTTTATTTTTACCTATTTAGTACCGTTAAATGGCCGACTGTTGTGGCAGCCAGATGAAACGCGTTACGCAGAAATTAGCCGAGAAATGTTGCAAAAAGGTGATTGGATTGTGCCTTACTTGCTTAATATTCGCTATTTTGAAAAGCCAGTGGCCGGATATTGGATAAATAATATCAGTCAAATGATATTTGGTGATACCAATTTTGCTGTTCGTTTTGGTGCTGTGTTTGCAACTATGATCAGCGCTGGCTTAATTTACTGGTTAGCAATGGTAATGTGGCGTAATCGAAATGTCGCGTTTGTTGCTACTTTGATGTATGTTTCGATGTTTTTGGTTTTTGCGGTTGGCACCTATAGCGTACTCGATCCGATGCTTACCATGTGGCTTACTGCTTGTATGCTATGTTGTTTTTGGTTATTAAAAGCATCAACGGTTGCTGCAAAGTTACTTGCCTGGGCAGTTATGGGGCTTACCTGTGGTATGGCATTTATGACCAAGGGTTTTTTAGCCTTAGCTATCCCGGTTATTGTCATGCTGCCAATTATGTTGTATCAAAAACGTTTTACTGAGATGCTCAAATTTGGTGGCATAGCCATCATCAGTGCGGCATTAATAAGCCTTCCTTGGGCATTAGCTGTCAATCAATATGAACCGGATTATTGGCATTACTTTTTCTGGGTAGAACATATTCAGCGCTTCTCATCAGAGGATGCCCAACATAAAGCGCCTATTTGGTTTTATATTCCCATTATTTTACTTGGTGTAATACCTTGGTTAGGGCTTTTACCTGGTACATTATTAAAAAGTTGGCGGGAACGAAAAATCAAACCGGAAATGTTTTTTCTGCTTTGTTGGTTTATTGTCCCTTTTGTATTTTTTAGTATCGCTAAGGGTAAATTACTTACTTATATGTTGCCGGTGATGGCACCGCTTGCATTAATGATGGCAAAATATGCGGTTGATTGTGTTAAAAATCGCAATTTGACAGCCATTAAATTTAACGGTTTTACCAATATCGCTTTTGCCATATTGGCAATTATTACTTTGATTATTATGGGGTTATTTGTTGAGCATCCTTTATATACCCCGTTGGAATGGCCAAAACTGGCATTAGGTATAACGGTTTTTTGCATTTGGCTGATTATTGGCTATTTTAGTCTGATATCCAATGCCAGGTATTGGCTGTGGGGCGCGGCATGTTCTTTAGCCTTGAGCTTATCAATAAGTTATGCATTACCGCAAGATACTATTGATTCTAAGCTACCGCAGCAATTAATTCGGCAAAATATATCTTTGTTGGAAGAAAGCAAGTTTGTGCTAGCGGATAATGTTGGATTAGGCGCAGCTTTGGCATGGGAATTACATCAAGGTGATATTTATTTATATGAAAGATCAGGTGAATTAAGATACGGCTTAAATTATCCCGATAGCCAATTTCGCTTAATCAAACAAGGAAATTTTGCTAAATGGCTTAGCTTGTCACGGAAAGAAGGACAAATTTCAGTGGTTCTTTTATTACGTAGAAATGAAGGGCTGCCTGATGATATTCCTAAGCCTGATCATGTAGTTCGCAATACAAGAATGGCAATAATGACCTATTATCAGCAACCATGACACATTTTTTCTTATTGATAATTGTTAGCTTGTTAACTTGCATTGGACAGGTTTGCCAAAAGCAAGCGGTGATATATTGGCAAAGTGATTTGCCGGCAAAAAATAGTTTAACCATTAAATGGCTGCTAATAGCGATTATTTTGCTTGCGTTAGGCATGCTATTTTGGCTTAAATTACTACAAATTTTACCGCTTAGTATTGCTTATCCTATGTTAAGTATTAACTTTGTTATCGTTACAGTGATTGGACAATTTATTTATCAAGAGAAGATCAGTATCAAACATTGGATCGGCGTATTTATTATCATGTTGGGTATAGTTTTATTAAATATATGAAAGGCTACTTTTGGGGTATCGGTAGTGTAATATTGACCACTTTAGCTCAGCTTTGTTTAAAAGCTGGAGTAACTATATTGCCTGAGTTTAAATTAAATCATCAGTGGATGGATGTTAATTGGTTACTTGAAAATCTGCCGGCGTTTGGGCTGATTTTTATCGGTTTAATTGGCTATGTGCTTTCGATGGTTTGCTGGCTATTTGCCTTGAAATTTTTAGCATTAAGTAAAGCTTATCCACTGATTAGTTTAAGCTATGTACTAGTTTATTTATTCGCAGTTACTTTGCCTTGGTTTAATGAATCGGCGACATTGATTAAATTTGTCGGTGTAGTATTTATTTTGCTTGGTATTTGGATTATTTCTCGGCCTGAAGTAACGCGAAAATAAAGCTAAAAAACTGAGCAGAATACTTATTTTTATAGCCAGTGTATTGCTTAAAAATAGCGATTACCGATTAATAAAAACTTGTTTTTTATTAAACACTGATTAAAGTCTATTTAATTATCCTATTAAGCGATAAAGGTGCTTTATGTTAATAAGAATTAAACACCTGCTTTTTTTATTTTACCTTACTTTAATTGGCTGTTCTTCTTCAGTAAACAGAACAGCTCCGCCGTTAAAAAGCCAACTTTCTGATCCTATTATGACCATCGCTCAACTTAAAGAACAACTATCACAATGGTATGGTACGCCATATCGTTATGGTGGTTTAGCATCAAGTGGAGTTGATTGTTCAGGCTTTGTTTATCGAACTTTTAGTGATCGTTTTGCCATTCAATTACCGCGCACGACAATAGCTCAAACCACTTATGGCACCCGTATTAATATTAAGGATCTTATGCCGGGCGATTTGGTTTTTTTTAAAACCGGCTCAGGTGAAAATGGTCTACATGTTGGTATTTATGATACGGATAATACTTTTATTCATGCCTCAACTAGCAAAGGTGTTATTCGCTCTTCGTTAAACAATATATACTGGCGCAAGGTTTTCTGGCAGGCACGCCGTATTTAAGTGTCATTTTTAGTTATAATAACTTTTTGGTTTTTGCTATAACAAAATGAATATAGGCTGGCAAAATTCTTATGGCTTCAATACGTCTTCTTATTTCTGAATCATTTGATCCCTGGTTTAATTTAGCTGTTGAAGAGGCTATTTTTCGCCAAATGTCAGTCAAGCAGCGGATTATGTTTCTTTGGCGCAATAATAATACTGTCGTTATTGGTCGGGCACAAAATCCATGGAAAGAGTGTAATACACGTAAAATGGCCCAAGATGGAGTCAAATTAGCTCGCCGCCGCAGTGGTGGTGGTGCGGTTTTTCATGATTTGGGAAACACCTGTTTTACCTTTATGGCGGGTAAACCAGCCTATGATAAAACTATTTCAACACAAATTATTATTGCAGGACTAGCTGAGGTTGGGATAAAGGCTCAAGTTTCAGGTCGAAATGATCTAGTTGTCCATTCCGGCCATGGTGAGCGTAAAATTTCAGGATCAGCTTATTTTGAAACACACGATCGCGGTTTTCATCATGGTACTTTACTTATTAATACAGATTTAAACCGTTTAGCCAGTTATTTAAATCCGGATCCGAAGAAATTAATTAGTAAAGGAATTACCTCCGTACGTTCTAGGGTAATGAATTTAGCTGAAATTGATGTTCAGATTAGTCATCAGGCAATTTGTAACGCCTTAGCAAACAATTTTTTTAACTATTATGATGAGGTAGTGAAGGCAGAAATAATTTCACCAACTAATTTGCCTGATTTACCCGGTTTTGTTGACATTTATGCTGAACAATCTAGCTGGGAGTGGAATTTTGGTCACGCGCCAGCTTTTAGTCATATACTTGAAACCCGATTTGCCTGGGGTGGAGTTGAACTTCATTTTGATATTGATAAAGGAAAAATTTCAACTAGCAAAATTTATACGGATAGTTTAGATCCATCGCCATTAGAGCTTTTTAGTCAAAAGTTGATTGGCAAAAAATACCAACCAGCGACAATTAAGCAATTAATCGCTGAGATCCAGTTTCAATATCCAAATTTTCATCAGCAGCTTATACAATTCGAAAATTGGTTAGTCAATGAAATAGCATGAATCAAATTAATGATTGTTAATTAATAGCATCCATTGCTGGAAAGAGATATATTCAAGCATAATTTTATTGCAAACAGCCGTAAAGCCAGCATTTAGACTGGCATATAATAACTAAAGTCTAAAAATTAATAATTCTAGATTAGTCCATAAATTGATTAAAGTCGGGTAACTGCCCATTTTGGCGAAATTTAGCCGGTGTAGTATTAAAATGTTTTTTAAAAATTCGGGTAAAAGTTGCTTGCGAACTAAAACCGTATTGTAGGGCTATATCCAAAATAGAAAATTTATCTTCTCGTAATAACCTGGCTGCTTCCAGTAATCGACGTTTACGAACACATTCACCTAAAGTGCAACCTTTTAATTGTTTAAAGATCCGTTGTAAATGCCATTTAGAATAACCACTTTTATTAGCAATGGTATCAATCTTAATGCCTTCATTTCGTTGTAATTGGCTTTCTAGCCAATTAACAATATCATTGATTACATTTTCCGACATGTTCACCTTCCACAATCAGTGGGTAAATAGCCTAACTGTAAAGAATTATTGATTTATTTATAAGTTCTATTTTATGATTTTTGATATTTATAGATAGGCAAAAAATGCCATTTGTAATTAATAAAAATTATTATCATCAGTCTATAATATATTCTATTTTATTTTAAAATAATGTAATCAATCAATTAAATGGTTAGCTATTTTGTTAGTAAATATTACACATTAAAGATTTTCAATTAATAATTTTTGTTAGTAATGGTTAAAAAATTTATTGTTTAGTGTCTGTTTGCTATCATTTTTAACCTAAAAAAGCATTAAAAACATAGATGTGTATTAATTATTTAATAAATTAAATATTTTGATAAACGATACTAAATCCGATAATGATTAGGATAACACCGCCAATCATTTCGGCTTTTTTTCCTAATAATGGACCAATATAACGACCTAATAATATTCCAAGTGTTGCCATAATCATGGTCATTAGTCCGATTGCCATCGCTGTATGGATGATATTAATTTGCAAAAAGGCCAGACTGACACCAATAGCCATTGCATCCAGACTGGTTGCTAAGGCAGTAGCAATAAGGGTAAAAGAATTGTGGCAGTGAATAGGTTGAGGTTTGCTATTGTTTTTTGCATGATGGTAACTTTGATATATCATTTGGCTACCCAACATGAATAATAGACTAAACGCTATCCAATGATTCCACTTAATAATATACTGGCTGGCCAATAGTCCCAAACTCCAGCCAATGATGGGAGTGATGGCCTCAATAATACCAAAAATAAAACCAGTTCTTATTGCTTCACGTAAAGAGGGATTAAACAAGCTAGCACCTTTGCAAACAGATGCAGCAAAAGCATCCATCGATAATGCAAGAGATAAAGCTAGGGTTGCGTATAAGTTCATTATACCGTCTCAGTTGGAAAGTTATCCATACACATATTTTTACTTCCAACCTAGAGTAAAAATATGCCTATGGTCTCGCCAACCTTGTCAGGTATTCATGCCACGTTATGGATCATAACGAGTATGTTGACATGAAATTTCTAAATTAATCGCTAATAGACAATTTTATTTAGAACAAGCTACTCCCCAATGACTTATCACAAAAGATATCATAAAAATAATAAAAGGCAATTATTTAAATTTTTATTAATTTATAAAATTAATATCATTTAATTTTTAATAAAAATAATAATTCAAGTTGATTAAATATATAAGAATAATTAACAATATTATTTATATTTATTTATTATTGATCATAAAATTGTAAATTTTATCTAAATCATCAAACTGTTTAACAGCAATATAAATTTTTCTTTTTTCTAAACCGACTATTAATATTCCATCTTTCGATAAATTAATTGTTTTAATATTTTCGTACAATATATAGACATTATTGTAGTAAAAACCTTTATCTTTAAAATAAAGCTTAGGATAACGAATGAATGTTAAGTAAATAGCAATAATAATGGTAATCATTAATAAATAGGTTGTTAGCTGACTACCATGTTGAATAATATTATGATAAATAACAATCGCGATCAGTATAATAAAAATAACGGCATCGATTCTATTTTTACGCCTTAACTTTATTTTTAATTTTGTTTTTCCATTTAATAAGTTAACAATCAATTCTTCATAGATAGCATAAGTTAGCATTAGTAGGATCAAGACAGTCAATACAATATTATTCATATTCATGAGCAAAGACTCCAATCGATTATTAATCTGCTGTAAAGATAAAATTAAAAACGGGAGGTTGCAACCTCCCGCAATTGACAATTAAGAAATTGAGTCTGTTAGCCTAAAAATCCAGCCCAATAGCCAACGATGCCTAGAATAAAGAAACCAATGATAATCCATAGTGGATTAACCTTGCGTCTCAATAACCACATACAACCAAAGGTTAGTAATAATGGCACTAAACCCGGCATTAATTGATTAAGGATAGTTTGTACGGTGGTAATTGTTACCTCACCAGTATTGGGATTTTTTATCTCTGATACGACTAAAGGGATATTAACATTAGTCCACTTATTGACTAATGCGCTCATGACAAATAGCCCTAGGATAGAAGCACCTTCGGTCATTTTTTGTAAAAAGCCACCCCCCATGTCATGAACAATATCGAGCCCTTTTTTATAGCCATAGGTAACACCGTAATAACGGGTTAATAAGCGAACTAAATTAAACAAAATAAAAAATAGTAGCGGTCCTAGTAGACTACCTGACATTGCAATTCCGGCGCCTAGAGCCGCAAAAACTGGACGTACTGTGCCCCAAAAAATAGGGTCACCAACGCCCGCTAGAGGGCCCATTAAACCTACTTTGATACCATTAATTGCACCATCATCGATATCCGCGCCATTAGCTCTTTGCTCTTCCATCGCTATGGTAACACCTAAAACAGGCGCTGCTACATAAGGATGAGTATTAAAAAACTCAAGATGGCGTTTAATGGCTTGTTTACGTTCTTCACTGTTTTCAGGGTATAAACGGCGGATCACTGGGATCATTGAAAAACAAAAGCCCAGGGCTTGCATACGTTCAAAGTTCCACGATCCTTGAAAAAGATTGGAACGTAAAAAAACTCCGCGAATATCACCAGCAGTAAGCTTTTTTAGATTTGTTTGGTTTACTGAAGTTGTATCTGCCATTATTACATTCCTTAATTAATCTAATTCATTATCTAAATCACTATTGCCGTTACTTTGCGAAGCAGCAATTTGTGATTGGTTGTATTTTGGACTGAGTTGAATATAGAGAATAGCCATCACAACACCAATCACGCCTAGTGCAACTAGGTTGAAATTGGTAAATGCAGCAGTTACAAAGCCCAAGTAGAAGAATGGCATTAGATAACCTGCACGCATCATATTGATTACCATAGCGTAACCGACAACAACGATCATACCGCCAGCAATATTCAACCCTTTAGTGACAACCTCAGGAATTGAATCCAGTAGGTGTTGGACTTCTGAAGTACCTACAGAGATAGCAACAATTAAAGAAGGAATAGCAATACGCATAGCCTGTAGTAACAGAGCTAAAATATGAATTATGGTTAATGCACGTAAATTAGCAGATAATGCAGCGCGATCAGATGCATGTTGGAATGCAACAGTGATTGTCCGAACAATAACGGTCAATACTTGTCCTGCGGCAGCTAAAGGAATTGCTAATGCAATACCGGTACCAATATCCTGCCCGCCGGCAATAACCAGAATGGTAGAAATAATTGAGGCTAGGGCGGCATCGGGAGCCATGGCCGCACCGATATTCATCCATCCGAGCGCGATCATTTCCAGCGTGCCGCCGATAATTATCCCTGTTTTTAGATCACCAAGTACGAGACCAATTAGTGTACAAGCAATTAAAGGACGATGAAATTGGAATTCATCTAGTACAGAACCCATACCTGCAATACAGGCAACAAGGAAAACGAGTATGATTTGAACAACGGTAAGCTCCATTGTTTATCTCCTGTAACCAACAACGTTGGTGAATCTATTTTTAAATCGTGAATGGATAACCAAAAAAGGAAACTCAGTTTTTTGCTTTTTTGATAAGAGCTAACATATCCAGTTTGTTGTCACTAGAAACTTTACGCGCTTCAAGTTCAATGCCTCGTTTGGATAATTGATTGAAAGCATCAATATCCTCATTATCGATTGAGATTGCATTGTTAACCTGTGTTTTACCTTCACGGTATGCCATGCCACCAATATTAACAGACTTTATTTCGACACCGCCGTCCACAAGGCGTAAAACGTCTGTTGGATTGGTAAATAACAGCATAACGCGTTCACCGGCATACTTAGGATTATTGTAGACACGAATACATTTTTCTACGTCGACCACATGCGCAGTGACACCCGGTGGCGCAACTTGTTTTAATAAGGTGGAACGAACATGATCTTTAGCAACTTCATTACTGACTACGATAATACGTTTAACTTTTGTCTCTTTGGTCCAGCGAGTAGCCACTTGACCATGAATTAAACGATCATCAATTCGTGCAAGGGCAATAAACATATGGCCTTGCGTAGCTGAATTGGTTACCTTTGGAGGGGGAGCTGGCGTCGGTGAATTTTGCGGTTTATCGCTAGTCTGCTGATTGTTGAGCGCTTTAATTTCACTGCGACCGGTTTCAATAGCAGTGTTGACTAATTCACTAAAAGTAGGATCATCATCACGGGATAGTAACGTAGCAACTAACATGGGGACGTTAACTCCGGTAACTATATCATATTTGTCTTTATCTTTACTTTCAATAATTCGACTAGCGGCGTTAAATGGACTGCCTCCCCACATATCTACTAAAAATAACACACCTTGAGAAACATCGAGCTCATTAAGCTTTTGATTATATTTTTCAATTAATGTATCAGCGTTTTCACCTGGAACAAAATCGATATAAGCGATATTTTGTTGTTCGCCAATCAACATTTCAGCGGTCATGAGCAACTGTTTTGCAGCAACACCATGAGTGCTAATTATAATAGCTACACTCACTACTTTTCCCCTTAAGAAGTAGGTTAAATAATAAAAATGATTATTAGAGTGTACTCTCCGTTGACGGATGAATACAATCAAATAATCACTAATATGAATAGTTTTTCATGTTATAAAGCATTAACCATTATTAAAACTAATTAATTTATAGATTATCATTTAAATATAAGAAAAAATATGCCGCTGATCAGAAAATTTAAAATATATATAAATATATTTAGAGAAAGATAACTTTTATCAAGCAAGTTGATTTTGTTATAGTTGTTATTATCTTGTATGAAATAATAATAGAATTTAATTTGCAATTCTATAGATATAAACTGTACTTTAATACAGGTAAGATTTTTAACTAATTGGCTATAAAAATGTGTAATAAATAAAAATAACCCTTTTTATGGAAAGGGTTATAAACGATAAGGAATATATTTTAAGATGCGTGATAAATTAATCACACTGAACTTTAATAGCTAAACCTCCGCGAGAAGTTTCACGGTATTTAGCATTCATATCTTTACCTGTTTCATACATGGTCTCGATAACTTTATCTAAAGAAATGCGGGGTTCACTTGTTCTACGTAATGCCATTCTTGCCGCATTAATAGCTTTTACTGACGCAATTGCATTACGTTCAATGCAAGGGACTTGAACTTGCCCTGCAACCGGGTCACAGGTAAGACCTAAATTATGCTCCATACCAATTTCAGCGGCAATACAGACTTGTTCAGGATTACCACCCAGCAATTCCGTTAATCCAGCAGCGGCCATTGAACAGGCAACACCGACTTCACCTTGGCAGCCGACTTCAGCACCTGATATAGAGGCATTCATTTTGTAAAGAATACCAATTGCCCCTGAAGCTAAAAAGTAACGATTGTAAAGAGCCGGTGTAATAGGTTCTATACAATGATCATAGTAAGCTAACACAGCAGGAACGATGCCGCAGGCACCATTAGTGGGTGCTGTTACGACACGACCACCGACGGCATTTTCTTCGTTGACCGCTAATGCAAACATATTGATCAGATCAACGACATCCATTGGGTCATTGGACATTTTTTGGGAAGCGGTCAGCACGCGATGTAATGCCGGCGCGCGTCGGGGGACGCGAAGCGGGCCGGGTAAAATACCTTCAGTATTAAGCCCTCTATCGATACAAGCCTGCATGGTATGCCAAATATTAGCAAAATAGTGGTCAATTTCTTCTTTCGTATGCAGCGCTAATTCGTTTTTCATCATAAGACTAGAAACAGATAAACCGGTTTTCTTACAATGAAGTAACAGTTCAGCTGCTGAGTTATAGGCATAGGGTACTTTTTTATTAGTAGATATTTGTTGGCCAAAATGTTCTTCATCAACAATGAAGCCGCCACCTATCGAGTAATATGTTTTACTGAATATTTGCTTATCATTATTGAAAGCGGTAATGGTCATACCATTTTCATGTAATGGTAAATTATTATAATGAAAATTTATCCCGCCTTGGCGTGGAAAATCAACATAATGGCTTGTATTTGCTAAAGATAAACGTTCAGTTTGCTCAACATTGGCAATAAAATCTGCAATTGATTCAATATCAACGGTTGCTGGCAAATTACCCGCTAAACCCATAATAATAGCAATATCAGTATGATGTCCCTTTCCGGTTAATGAAAGTGAACCATAAATATCAACAGCGATACGAGTGACGGAGGAAAGTAAATTTTTTTCTACCAATTGATCGACAAATTCTTTACCCGCTTTCATTGGACCAACGGTATGAGAACTGGATGGGCCAATACCTACTTTAAACATATCGAAAACACTGATCACTAAGAACCCCCTGGAAAAATAAAAACGATAAAGTAATCACTTAAGACTAAATGTTATGGTTGTAATATTACCGTGTTATAATAGATTGCCAGTTTATCGTTTTTTTGAAATATACCAGTAGCAGTGAATAAAATGTAAAATAAAAAGATTTTTTATTTTTTGCCTATTTTAAACAAGTTGTAGGGCCAATTTATTGAGAATTGTTGCAGTTAATCCCCAAATTAGATATTGATTGTAGCGATAAAAGAACAGACGCTTTTTATGGCCTGCATTATTGATCATAATGGAATGATGATGAGTTAAGGTGAGGGCGTGCTTCAGTGGGACTTCAAAAATAGCGGCTACTTCGGCTGGATTTTTGTAATAAGAAACCTTTGTTGATAGTAATCCAACAATAGGCGTCACTAAATAGCCACTATGGCTTTTTATTGGCTGCATTTTTCCGAGGATCTGCACCTGATTTGGCAAAATATTAATTTCTTCATAAGATTCACGTAAGGCCGTTTCAATTAAATTATGATCATCGGGTTCACGAGCGCCACCAGGAAAAGAAATCTGACTAGCATGAAGGCGCAAGTTATCAGTTCTTTTGGTAAATAGCAGAGTGGGTTCAGGTTTGCAAATAATGGGTAATAGTACAGCGGCACTTTTTTTTGCGCTATCGGTATTAACAGGTTGAGCGGTACCAGTGGCGATAGGTAATATTAATTGAAATCGGTTAATAAAATTATCTAACATATTCATTAACATTGATTATTTTCTAATACGGGTAATATTCTACTCAGTTTATCAAAAGTCTCTTGATACTCTTTTTCGGCGGTACTATCTGCCACAATTCCACCGCCTGCCCAACAATAAAGGTTTTGATTTTCAGTTAATAAGGTACGTATGCTGATGTTTGTATCCATCGTACCGCAGAAACTGATATAGCCAATTGCTCCGCAGTAACTATGACGACGATGAGGTTCAAGTTCATCAATAATTTCCATTGAACGTATTTTCGGCGCGCCGGTAATTGAGCCGCCTGGAAAGCAGGCTTTTAATAGCTCAGTGGGATGATAGCTAGAAGGCAATTGTGCAACAATAGTGCTAACTAAATGATGAATAGCCGGAAAAGATTCAACCACAAAAAGTTCTGGTACACTGACTGTTCCTGGTATTGCAACTTTACCAATATCATTACGCAATAAATCAACTATCATTACGTTTTCAGCGCGATCTTTGGTTGATAATTGTAAACGTTTTATCTGTTTTTGATCTTCTTGGGCATCAGTCAGCCTAGGCAATGTGCCTTTGATTGGACGGGTTTGAATTGAATTGTCGTTCAGCCAAAGAAAACGTTCAGGGGATACACTGAGCACGCAATGTTGTTCTAAACGAATGAAGGCGGAGAAGGGTGCCTGATTATTTTGATTAAGTTTAAGAAACGTTTCCCATTCATTACCCTGATATTTGGCTTTAAAACGTTGCGCTAAATTAATTTGGTAACAATCACCATCGCGCAAATATTGATGAATTTGGCTAATTTTATGGTGATATTGCTGTCTTGACATGTTACTTTGCCATGGTTCACACATTTGAAACTGTTCAGTTGGTATTTTCGTTTGGTTTTCTAACCATGACAAGCGTTGTTCAACATTTTGATAACTGAGCAAAGTTACTATTTTTTTATGGTGATCAACAATTAATGCCCAAAGATAAACACCGATCGCCATATCGGGAAAGCTTAATTCTTTCTTAGCAAGTTCCGGCAGAATTTCTATTCGCCGGCCTAAATCATAGCCCCATATACCTAAAGCTCCCCCTTGGAAAGGAAGATCGCTATTCACTGTGAAAGTGAGATTCAAATGTTGCATTTCACTTTTTAATAGCTCAAATGGATCAAGTTCTGAGCTGATTTTTTCATTTTCACGGTGAATTTGCGTGATACTGTCTCTTGTTTCTAACGTGGTTACTGGATCAGCGACTACAATATCAAAACGGTTATGTGGATGGCTTGCATTACCCGAATGTAATAACATCGCCCATGGCTGGTTGGCGATAGCATTAAAATAGTTTAAAGCGGCATCTAATGAATAAGGTAATTGAATTTTTTGCAGGCGCATATTTATTAGGCAACGATAAGGGTTATTAACGAATATACTACCATAAAATAACGTTTTTCATAGGTCAAACTATGCTAATGTTATATTGATAATGATGTTTAAATAAAAAATGAGTGAAAAATAAATGTTTTCAGATATGCCAACGTTAAATCATCAGGAGCAACAAGAAGCTGCTGAACGTATTCATCAATTGATGGCTGATGGAATGAGTAGTGGGGAAGCGATTGCTTTAGTCGCTAAGGAGATCCGTGCAAAGCATGCGGTTAAAAAGCAAACTGATAACGACCTTAAATAAGAGAAATAACATTTTTTATGTTATTGCATATTGTTGATATGATGGATATGCCTTTACACCTCTAATTATACTTACTTTTCATAAGAAAATGTTTAGGAGTAAATGAAAGTGATGAAGATGCTTTGTATGTTGCTAGCTATGATATTATCCACGTTATTATCTTTTTCAATAACAGCTCAGGATATTGAAATTAGTGAGGGAAGAACGGCTAAATTCATCAATTGTGATAATTTAAACCCGCAGCAAATTGGCGCAAAAGTGAAGAATGATTTTATTCAAACTCGCTTGCCATACTGGAATAAGGATAAAAAGTTACTTGGTGGTTCGAATGTAGTTGCATGGATAAATAATAATAGCATTACAGCAATCAAACATGGTTATAGAATCCCTTTGAGCGTTAGGGGTAAGAAAAAAGATGTTAGCTATCAGGTGATTGTTAATTGCCAGGATGAAACCATTACTTATCAAATTAAAAGCGATTAGCGATTAATAAATTAACAGCAAAAAGTTGTTAGCATATTAACATTTATGGTTATTTTTTATATTAGCCTTTTCGCGGATCGTAAGGTAATTGCTCCAGAGTATGAGAAATTTTGCGAAATAGCTTAAGCCGCTTACGAAAATGCTCTCGCAAATGCACCGCTTGCTCTGCTTCAACTCTATCGGCAATAACCGGCATATTGTATCTTTCCTTAAATGCAACACTTGCAGCGGCAAGATCAAGATTTAGTTTTTCCCTCTCCTCTTTTGCCAATTCGGCGAGATTGTAGCTCATACTCGTATTTTCGACCCCATCAAATATGATTTCTACATTAAGTTTAGTAAACGAGACATAGTTTGTCTTGAATAAATATGTAACTATTTATTATTTCTATAATATTTTAATAGTGATTGTAATGAAAGTGTTCTATTTTAGGCCATTATTTTGATCAAATAATGGTTAATTTTAGTTTTATTTTAATTACAACACCTTTATCATTGGTATAACTGAAGATAATAAAATTGAACTTTATTTAAAAACATAGGAAGTGTGAACAATGTTACAGCAAGAGATGGTTAAAAAATTAAATAAACAGCTTAACTTAGAGTTTTTTTCAGCAAATTTCTATCTGCAAATGAGTGCATGGTGTAATTATAAAGGTTTTGAAGGGGCCGCGGTGTTTTTAAAAACGCATTCTCAGGAAGAGATGGGGCATATGCAACGTTTATTTAATTATCTTAGCGATACTGGTGAAATGCCGATATTAGGTCAAATTGATGCCCCGCCTGCGGAATTTAATTCTGTAAAAGAGGTTTTTGAAAAAACCTATCAACATGAACAAAATATTACACATGAAATTAATGCTCTTGTACATCTGGCATTGGAGATGCAAGACTACTCGACATTTAATTTTTTGCAGTGGTATGTTGCAGAACAACATGAAGAAGAAAAGTTATTCAAATCAATTTTGGATAAGTTTGAGTTAGTTGGCGAAGATGGTAAATCACTATTTTTATTAGATAAAGAGTTGAAAGCAATGTCTAGCGCTGTGCATGTTTAATTTATAACTTCCCACTTTGAGCACCAGTGGGAAATTTATTTTCTCTACTATCATTTAGCATTTTATTTTATCTTTTTTAAACAATTCAAAAATAAAAAACGGTTATAAAAATTATTTCTGATAATATGAATGATATTGTAAGTAATTGTATCTCATTATTATGAATTATAAGGAAATATTGATATGGTAAAGTTTAGTAGGTTGGTATTACTATTAACAATAACAGTCTCTTTTCCGGTAATTTCATCCCCACCCATTATAACGGTTAGTAAAAAACAGTTTGGTGATAAATGGATTTTTAAGCGCGAGGAAGTAATGCTTGAGTGTCGCACCAATGGCGCATTATTGGTTATAAATCCTAGTACCTTAATGCAATATCCTCTTAATAGTATAGCGGCAGAGCAGATGAAAAAGCGTGAAATTATCGCATCACCACTTTCTACTATATTACTCAAACCGGCAGATTTATCACAGCAGAAAATAGACATCACTCCGATACTCAAAACCGCGCAAAATCTTTGTAAAAACTAATTAAAAATTATTGTTTGCCTTATAATTTCTATCGAAATAGTTTTGCTTGTAATTTTATTTAAACGAATTCGATTTTTTAAAAAATTATTAATTTTGGTGACTGTCAACATTAAGAAAACATACCGAATATATTTCGAATTTGAGAGAAAGTAAGGGCAATTCAAATTTAATTTTTGGCTAGTAAATATTTTATTCTATGAGAACAATTAATGTTAATTTAATGTAATGAATATGTTTTTATCACTAGCTAATTTTGTAACTGACAGCTAGTATTAAATTGCATTTTGTTACGTCTCTATGACAAATTTTAGCGCACGGCTCTCTAGAGCCATTTCCCAAGACCGAGTATTGGAATTAGCTCGGTCTCTTTTTTAATTCTGATATGACTAAACTATTCTCATAATCCAATGATGCTTTTTTTTATCATAGTACTGGCGATAGAGAAGAACAGGTTTATTATCTAGTGTGGCCGGAATGCTTGTATTTTCATCCCAGCCATCAAGTTGCATACAAAATTCAGTATCTGATTCACAAGGGATACTGATAGTGTTTTCAGCTGCGTCAGCCAAGAGTGCATCATCAATAACGTAGGTGGAAATTTTTAGTTTTGCTCTCTTCATCTGTGATCCCCACTAATTATTTAAAATGTTAACAAATCGCTATAGATACTTTAAGTTTTTAGAATAGTATAAATGGAACGCTTTTCCAAAATTATTGGGATGGTGGTAAACGGGTGGCTTTTTTACTATTACTTATTGAAAACTAACAGTTTTAAATAACTTTTATGTTAATGAAAAATGTACCTTAGACGAAATTATAAGCGACTAAATTACAAATAAATTGCGATGAATCAATATTGCTAATTTAAATACAAATAGGGCTTAGGTTAATAGAATAAAAAGATAGCCGAAAATGATTATCGCCGGTTTTTTTGTTATATGTTATTACTGAAAATGCTTATAATTTTTTTATTGAAACTTTTTTCATATTTAATAATTAGCTAAAATTTGAATTAATTTTCATTTATTGTGTGATTTGACCGGCCAGTTAAATTACAATAAGTTAAAAAACATAACGATTAATATAGCGAATTGTTAACCTAGAGAGATAAAAAATCGCCATATTGGTGATTTATCTACCAGATGAGTATATGTAGAATTTGACAAACGGGATGTTATGGGAAAAAAAGTTTTTTATCATGATCTTTCATGTGATTTAACTAGCTTAATTGCAGGTGAATATGATTTTATTGCCACGCTTGCAAATACGAGTGCACTGCTGTTTGAAAGATTGGATAATATTAATTGGCTAGGGTTTTATCTGAAAAGTCATGATACGCTTGTGCTTGGCCCTTTTCAGGGCAAGGTCGCATGTGTACGTATTGCGCAAGGAAAAGGTGTTTGTGGGACTGCTTTTATGGAAAATAAAGTACAGCGTATTGCTAATGTCCATTCTTTTACTGGGCACATTGCTTGCGATAGTCTCAGTCGTTCAGAGATAGTTTTGCCGCTAGCAGTCAATGGACAGTTAATTGGCGTATTAGATATTGATAGTCCTATTTTTGATCGTTTTGATGAAGAGGATGAAAATGGTCTGAAAGCCTTAGTTGTAATACTTTGTAACCACTTGAAAGCGTGTGTTATACCAAAATATCCACAAATTAATGTAATTTAACAGTTGGTTTGCGTGGCAATTGTCTGCAACGCTATTATAATATCGCCTGTTCATGCCTGCGTTGGTTGGCAAAACCGTTGTAATCAGGAAATTTCATGGAAAATCAACCTAAGTTGAATAGTAGTAAAGAAATAATTGCTTTTTTGGCTAAGCGTTTTCCTCAATGCTTTATTGCTGAAGGTGAGGCTCGTCCACTGAAGATTGGAATCTTTCAGGATATTGTGGCAAGACTTACTGAAGAGGATGGTATCAGTAAAACCCAATTGCGATCTGCTTTGAGAATGTATACTTCTAGTTGGCGTTATCTGTATGGTGTCAAAGAAGGTGCTAAACGTGTTGATTTGGATGGCAATGATTGTGGTGATCTGGAATCAGAACATGTGGAGTATGCGCGTCAGCAGCTAATGGATGCAAAGGCTCGTATTCAGGCTCAACGAACAGAGCAAAAAGTAAGAAAACGGGAATTTCAACAGAAAGTCCAGAAGGTAGACAACGAAAAGATCTTATCGGCAACTTCTAGTAAGAAAAGTGAGTCTTCTCGCTCAACGACTAAGACTAAGGAAATAAATAAAAAACATAAACATCATTCTTATTCTAAAAATCAAGCTAAAAAAACTCATAATAGTAAAATGGCCAATCTAGCCAAATTACAGTCTGTAACGGATATTTCTACATTAAAAGTTGGTCAAGTATTAAAGGTTATGGTTGGCCAAAGTATCGTAGATGCGTCAGTGCTTGAGATAGCTAAGGATGGTGTTCGGGTACAATTGCCGACAGGATTGGCAATGATCGTACGCGCTGAGCATTTAAAGTTCTGATACGGAGGCCAATCACGGCATGAATAATTATATTAAACTGGCTTTTGTGTTTGGTATAACTGCAATGGCTACATCATTCGCAGATACTGTAGCGCCTCCAACACTAATAACAACTCAGAAGCTTCCTCAGCTTCAACAGGAACGCCAGCATGCCATTATTAGCGAAAGAGTTGTTTCACGTTTTACTCGTTCTCACTATCGTCAATTTAATTTGGATGAAAACTTTTCTAGTAAGATTTTTGCTCGTTATTTAAATCTGTTGGATTATAGCCATAATGTTTTTTTACAATCGGATATTGACAAATTTGCTAGTGAGAAAAGCAAAGTAGGACAGCAGCTTGAAACCGGTCATCTAAATGAGCTTTATGCAATATTTAATTTAGCTCAACAGCGTCGCTATGAACGTTTTCAATATGCTTTATCGCGGCTTAATATGCCGCTAGATTTTGCTAATAACGATGTCATTGAAGTTGATAGAAGTAAAGCGCCTTGGCCTAAAACCGTTGAGGAGCTAAATAAGCTGTGGGATGCAAAAGTTAAGTTTGATTGGTTGAATCTTAAGTTGTCAGGTAAAAATGATAGCGAAATTAAGCCAATATTAACAAAACGCTATAATTTTGCATTAAAACGTCTTGCGCAAACGCAAAGTGAAGATGTTTTTCAGTTGATTATGAATGCTTTTGCTAGAGAAATAGATCCGCATACTAACTATCTCTCTCCTCGTAATACCGAACAGTTTAACTCAGAAATGAGTTTGTCATTGGAGGGAATAGGTGCAGTACTTCGGCAAGATGAAGATTATATTATTATCAACTCAATGGTGGCAGGTGGTCCGGCAGCAAAAAGTAAATTATTAAAGGTCGGCGATAAGATTATTGGTGTAGGCCAAACGGGTAAGTCGATGACAGATGTTGTTGGCTGGCGACTAGATGATGTTGTTGCCCTTATCAAAGGACCTAAAGGTAGTAAGGTACGCCTTGAAGTTATTTCAGATTCGAAACGCGCCAAGCCTCATAGCGTGACATTAATTCGTGAGCATATTCGACTGGAAGATAGGGCGGTGAAACTCACGATCAAAAATGTTGGCAAGAAAAAAGTTGGCGTACTTGATATTCCCGGTTTTTACGTTGGATTAACTAATGACGTTAAAACACAGTTACAAAAAATGGCTAAAAGTCATGTCACGGCACTTGTCATTGATTTACGTGGCAATGGCGGTGGTGCTTTAACTGAAGCAGTATCATTATCTGGTTTATTTATTCCAAGTGGTCCAGTTGTTCAGGTACGTGATAACAACGGTAAAATTCGTCAGGATGTGGATGATGATGATGTCGTTTATTATAAAGGCCCACTTACGGTATTAATTGATCGCTTTAGTGCATCAGCGTCAGAAATTTTTGCTGCTGCAATGCAGGATTATGGTCGTGCGTTAATAGTTGGAGAATCATCTTTTGGTAAGGGTACCGTTCAGCAATATCATCCTTTAAGTCGTGTCTATGATCATATGTTACGTCCAGATTGGCCGGCTTTAGGTTCTGTCCAATATACTATTCAGAAGTTTTACCGCATCAATGGTGGTAGTACCCAGCGCAAAGGTGTTACACCGGATATCGTTATGCCAACGGGTATCGATCCAGCTGAAACGGGTGAGAATTTTGAAGATAATGCCTTACCTTGGGATAGCATTATGCCTGCTAGCTATAGTGTTGTCGGTAATATTAGCCAATATGTTGCTAATTTAATTGCTAATTACAAGGAACGCATAGCGAAAAATCCTGAGTTTAAATATATTGAGGAAGATATTGCCCGCTATCGCGCTATGAAGGCGAGTAAAAATATTATTTCGCTTAATTATGTTAAGCGTGAAAAGGAAAATCGAGAAGCGGACACAATTAAATTAAGTCGTATTAATGAACGCTTTGCTCGACAAGGGAAAGCACCATTAAAAACGATAGATGATTTACCTAAAAATTATGAATTACCAGATCCCTATCTTGATGAAACAGTGAAAATTCCAGTTGATCTGGCAGATTTGCAAGCGTCGCATCAGACTAAAAAATAATTAAAATTCATTTTTATACTAAAAAAACCAGCAATAGCTGGTTTTTTTAGTATAAAGGGTTGGTTAATGTTTAATAAAAATTTTCACATTAACTCAATGTTATTTATCTTTGCATTTTTCATCAGAAGAGATAACTCGCTTATTTAAGTGATTACTAGATCATTTTCGATATGACCTAAATATAATCGTCTAAATGACATATTAAAATATCGGTTTATTATTTATGTTTGATATTATTTATTTTTAACTCACCGACAATATTCGGTAATAACAAATTAATTTACAAAGCAGACTTTAGTAAAATCCTGTAAGTTTGGTGACCAAGTCGTGCCATAGGTACATCCCGCTTTTAGATCATGTATGATGGCATTGGTGGTAATAAAAGCATTTCCTTTATAGCCTTGCATCAAAATAGGTTTAACGCTAAATAAGTTTTTTAGTGCATCGACACTTTTAGTCGGGCTATATATAGCGCGCAGTTTGGCGGTAGCAAGCCGCCACAAAGTATTGGCGGATAAGTTATCGAACAGTTGCCTGTTACCTTGGGCATATTTTTTCACTAAACGTTTTTCTTCACCAATTGGGTGATTGGTATGGACAACATAGCCTTTCTTTGTTCCATCAATCACTTTATTACCTTTATTTGTTATTTCTATGGTAATAATTTGGTTTTTTAAATCGACAAAGCTAGGTGAATAAGCGCCATTTGTTTTTAGAGCAGCAAAAAGAGCAGGGACTTTATAAACATTATCAATTTTAGCGGCGATTGCCATAATAACCGCACTAATAGGCACGCCATTTTTTCCACTACCTTGGCGCAAACCTTCGATAATATTTGTTGTGGTTGCTAGTTTTTTTCCCATCACAATTGAGGTAAAGAAGGGGGTTGGAGCATGCACAATTAGTGTTGGACTTTGCCAAATAGCGCCCCAGCCTGAATAGGCAACATTCATATCTTGAGTTTGACCTAAAATGCCGTTTGACCATCCTATCGAGGTACATGCTGAGCCCTTTTTCGTTATTTCAGCCATTTTTTCAAGAGAATTATTGGTATCTTTTTGAATTTCATTAGCAAATAATCCCTCTTCTGACCAGGCAACTAGATAAATTTCCTCCAGTGTATGGTGTGTTGCGGCAGCGAGCCCTTGCCAAAAATTAATTAACTCAGGAAATTGTTTTCTTATAACAGCCAGATTTTGAATAATCGTATGTTGGTCATTGGATGATATTTGTTTTTTTACTAAACTAAGCTGCAAATTTATAAAATCCCCCATTACATCATGTTTGAATGCTTGTTTATAGCCGTCAACAATTTGTTGACCACCATGGGTAGATAATCCTTCAAATGGTATAACCGGTGTCATTTTTTGATTAACATCTGTTATATTTGGATGATAGTAATCACCAGTTAAATGGAATTCTTCGCCATTAAAGGTTTTTATAACATTATCATTTGGTATCGCTGTGGCATAATTAATTAAGATAAATAGTAAAGTTATTACATAGATTAATTTTTTCATTATAGTTTCCTTAACAAATATTTACTTTAATTTTTCACTTTTTTATTTTTTACTTTGTATTTATTATTTTATAAATTATTGCTCATGTAAGTTAATTGCTTCTCAATTTCACAAAAATACTAAGTTTTATATAATTAATTTGTTTCGTAATAGTAGAAGTTTTTTTATATTTTAATTAACTTGATTACTTATAAGTTAAATATTTAGTTAAAATATTAAAGTATATAATTGAGTTTATTTATATAATAACATTTAATGTTTTTTGGTATATTATTAATGAGTTGTTATTAACTTAATGAGTTGTTATTAATTTGATGATTAATTAATAAAATATGGATATTATTTTTTTTGCTGACTAGTTAAGTCGTTTTTGCTTAGCTAAACCAATTTTTTAATTCATTGAGTAAAAAAAGAAGCCATAATTGACCCGCATACGGTTATTTTGTATAGTTTTTAACTATAGTGGTTTATAGAAAACAATAAGTTATATAAGAAAATTGTTGTTTTAAGATAATAAAAATGCCAGTTTGTGCTAGTTTTTTGTAAAAATGTAAAGTTGAGTGTTTTTTTCATATTTGCACAACAAAGGGCTTGAAAAGTAGTTAAAAAACATTATTTATATTACTAATTTAATGTTAATCATTGTTAATTAATAAAGGAAAGCAATTTTTATGATGCGAATAGCCTTGTTTTTACTTACAAACTTGGCAGTAATGTTTGTATTTGGAATTATTTTGAGTTTGACCGGCATCCAGGGACAAAGCGTTCCAGGGCTAATGATTATGGCTGGTCTTTTTGGTTTTGGTGGCTCATTTATCTCATTATTGATGTCAAAATGGATGGCATTACGTTCTGTTGGTGGGCAGGTGATTGAAAGTCCGACAACAGAAACGGAACATTGGTTGCTAAATACCGTCAAGCGTCAGGCTGATCAAGCTGGCATAAAAATGCCAGAAGTTGCTATTTATCATGCACCCGATATTAACGCTTTTGCCACCGGGGCTCGTCGTGATGCGTCATTGGTTGCTGTTAGTACAGGTTTGTTAGAAAGTATGGGACGTGATGAAGCCGAAGCGGTTATCGCCCATGAGATCAGCCATATAGCAAATGGTGATATGGTAACAATGACTTTATTACAAGGAGTAGTGAATACTTTTGTCATTTTTATTTCACGCATCATTGCTCAGCTGGCGTCTGGATTTTTATCAAATAGTAATAATGACAATGAAAGTAGCCAGGGTAATCCAATGATTTACTTTGCGGTATCAATGGTGTTAGAAATTGTATTTGGTATTTTGGCCAGTATTATTACTATGTGGTTCTCGCGTTATCGCGAATTCCGTGCAGATGCAGGTTCGGCGCATTTAGTGGGTAGAGAAAAAATGATTGCTGCATTACAGCGTTTGAAAACAAGTTATGAACCACAGGAAGCTGGCAGTATGATGGCTTTTTGCATCAACGGACGTTCTAAATCTTTTAGTGAGTTGTTTTTATCCCATCCTCCTCTTGATAAGCGCATTGAAGCTTTACGTATGGGCACTTATCTTAATCGGTAAAATAATAATCAATCCCACCTGATGAGGTGGGATTTTTTATTAACTTCGATAGGCTGTTTTGATTTGTTCTATTATTCGTTGAAAAACTTCTGCTTGTTTAGCATCTTGCATAGCAAGAACTTCTTTTTCCATATTGAGTATAGCTCTTCCCGCATCGGCTTGATTTAGCGCTTTTAATATATAGGTTATAAAAGTTTTCAAGCAACTAATTTCAGTAGCAATGGTTTCCGTATCCGGTTTACTCGAGCAATCATTTGTCATTTTTTTGCCTCAATGAATTAAAAAATAAAGCAATAATTAATTTGGCGTATTTTACACAGTTGTGGAATTTTATATACGTCTTTATACAACTTTTTTAATTTAAATAATGTATTTAATATTATATTAACTATTTGATTTTAGTTTCTATAATATCTTGTGATTGCAATTATGTCGGACCTTTAAATGGCGAAGAATGGTAATCGAAAACAGGGTTGCTGTTAGGTGCAGCGATTGTTGCCATTTAGGTAAAAATATTTAATTTATCCATGTAAAGATATTCACAATTATTTTATCACTTTTATCTTATACTTTAAAAGTTGGAATGAAAATTTTTAGATGGAGATGTGTATGTATAAAGTTATTTTAGTAGCTGTTGATATTGCTCAAGAAGAACTAACGAGTAAAGCTATACGACAGGCTGTACAGTTTGCTAAAGTTTCAGGAGCTAAACTAAATTTTATTCATGTATTGCCTATCTCATCGGCAATCATAAATGCTTATGCTTTGGGATATATGGAAATAAAAGATCGTGCTACCCTAAAAGCAGAGGATGATATGCAAAACCTACTTGAACCGATCGATCTACCCGCTGATCGCCTGGGCTATACTATTGCTTTTGGTTCTCCACGTGATGAAATTGTCAGTCGAGCGGATGAAATTAACGCTGATATCATCATTCTTGGTTCAAGAAGTCCCAATATAACAACTCATCTGTTAGGTTCGACAGCAGCGGGTGTTGTACGTTATGCAAAAACCTCTGTACTGGTGGTGAGATAACAATCAATCATCAAAATTACAAGTTAATTATTTATTATTTTAACAGTTAATTTGATCAATTTTATGGCTTTAGTGTGCAGTATTTTATATTAATGATAAAGGAAACTAAGATTTAGTGCTTATCGTTTGAAGGAGTAAATATGTATAAAATAATTCTCGTTCCAATTGATATCTCAGAAAAAGAACTAATAAAAAAAGCACTCAAACATGCGCTTTATATTGCTAGATTATCTGATGCTAAATTGCATTTCTTGCATGTTGCTCCTGATATGTCTCGTTATTCAATGAGTTATAGTTATCATTATGATTTATTAGCTAATTTTGCCAAGAAAACGATCGAAAGTTCAGAAAAACAATTAAAACAAATAGTTAAGCATATTGACTATCCTAAAGAAAAAATTTCTTACTTGGTTGAGATGGGGTCACCTAGAGATAAAGTTTTATCAGAAGCAGAAAAAATAGGCGCTGATTTGATAGTAGTTGGCTCCCGTCGACCAAATATTGCCACGCATTTGCTAGGTTCGAATGCTTCGGCTATTGTTTCTAATGCCCCGATTTCGATATTGATAGTTCGGTAGCTAATATTATTATAATGCAAAAAATTAGTTAATTTACCTGCTTTTTAGTTAAGTTAATTATAGTAAATGAAAAAAATCGTAGTAATTATTCGTTGTTGTAAATCAGATTATTTGTGAAGAGTATTGCTAATTTTGATCTAAAAAGAGCGCTATTAATTATGTTGTCTGCTACTGAGCAATAACTTAATTGTTATTATTACTATTAATAAAATTCTGCAAGTTTATAGGCTACAAAATGGAATATATTGAATCTAATTATCATACTGAAACAGAAAGGCAGAGAAAAATTACTCGCCTTTGTATTCAATGCGCTCAGCTCCTTTTTCAACACGGCGCTGAAAGTATGTTAGTGGAACAATTATCAACCCGATTAGGTATTGCCTTAGGCGTGGATCAAGTTGATAGCGCAATATCTTCTAATGCGATTGTTTTAACAACTGTAATTAACGGTCGCTGTATGACGTCAACCCGTAAAAATATTGATCATGGCATAAATATGCATGTGGTGACTAAGGTTCAGCATACGGTGATATTGGCTGAATATAAATTGTTAGATTGCGATAAGGTTCAGCAGCGTCTGGCTGAAATAAAACCACTACGTTATCCTCGTTGGTTACTAGTGCTTATGATTGGATTATCCTGTGGCTGTTTTTGTAAGCTGAATGGGGGTGGCTGGGATGGTTGCTTTGTCACATTTATTGCCAGCGGTTGTGCAATGTACATTCGACAAATTCTTACAGCCCAATATATGAATCCATTGATTAATTTTTGTATTACCGCCTTTGTGGCTACTACAGTATCTGGTTTTGTATTAAATATTCCTTATTTTTCCAATGCATCGACGATTTCAATGGCAGCCAGTGTTTTACTGTTAGTTCCTGGATTTCCATTAATTAATTCTGTGGCAGATATGTTTAAAGGTCATATTAATACTGGATTAGCGCGTTGGGCAATGGCGAGTTTGCTGACATTAGCGACTTGTATCGGTATAACCATGGCTATGGCGGTTTGGGGATTAAGAAATTGGGCATAATATTTTTACTCACCTTAATTGAAAAAATGTTATTAGCTGCCATACCTGCAGCCGGTTTTGCCATGGTCTTTAATGTGCCAGTACGGGCGTTAAAATATTGTGCTTTACTGGGAGCTATAGGTTATGGTTTTCGTATGATACTGATGGAAATGAGCTTTAGTATTGAATGGGCAAGTTTTTGCGCGGCAATTTTAATTGGCATTATTGGTATTCAATGGTCACGCTGGTGGTTGGCACATCCTAAAGTGTTTACTGTTGCTGCGATTATTCCTATGTTTCCAGGTATAAGTGCTTATATAGCGATGATATCGTTAGTAAAAATTGCTCATTTGGGCTATAACGCTGAGTTACTTGAGACATTAGTAACACATTTCATTAAAACCTTATTTATTGTCGGTGCTTTATCGGTTGGTTTATCTATTCCTGGACTATGGTTATATCGTAAGCGTCCACGAGTTTAATCTTGTATTGAATTTAAGGTAATATCAAATTGTTGCTCACCGGATATTATAATTTGAATATTAAGTTCTTCTTCTGAATATTTAGCAATAATGACCTTAACATCATTTTCTTGAGCATGTTTTTTTGTCACATCAATTAACTCTTCTTTTAAATGTTTTATTAATGTATTCATTTTATTTCCTAAATGAAAATTAAATTTTATTTTTAAATAACCTATTTTAAATAGTTAATTATATTTTTATACAAAAAAAAAGATAAGGTTTTTATAGATATTCATCACATAAAATAAGAAAATAAAATTAAATTTTTTCATACAGCTGTCGATAATAATGAAAAAATTATATGACTAAAATAGTCGATTTATTTATTAATTTTAACCAGGATGTTAATTTTGAAATTAATACATTTTTTAACGGTAATAATTACCGTGATGGTAGTTTTTTGTGCGCCATTTAATTTATTAGCAACACCGATTAGTTTTGATGAAGCAAAAAAAATTGCCCGTAATGAAATTTATTTTGATCAAACTGGTGGAAATCAAGGAACGCTCTATTGTGGATGTCAATGGCAATGGATGGGTAAAAGTGGTGGTAGGGTAGATTTAACTAGCTGTGGTTATCAAGTAAGAAAACAAATAAATAGAGCACAGCGAATAGAGTGGGAACATATTGTGCCGGCATGGGTATTTGGTCATCAGCGCCAATGTTGGCAAAAAGGGGGACGAAAGAATTGTGTCAAGACAGATCCTGTTTTTCGCGCCATCGAAGCCGATCTGTATAACATTGCGCCTTCTATTGGTGAAGTAAATGGTGATAGAAGCAATTTTAATTATGGTCAACTAGCCTCGTCAGTTTTATCGCCTTATGGCCAATGCCAAAGCCGGGTGGATTTTAAAAATCGTATTTTTGAGCCTAGAAATGAAGTAAAAGGCCAGGTTGCTCGTGTAATGTTCTATATGTATGACCGATATAATCTTACTATGTCAAAGCAACAACAACAGCTATTAATGGCCTGGGATCGACAATTTCCGGTTAATCGTTGGGAAAAGTTGCAAAATGAGCGAATTGGCAAAATTACCGGGCACTATAACCCGTTTGTAACCGGTGAATTAACCTGGCAATTAGGCCATAGAAATCAGGCGGCCGGTTTGTCAGTTGCAACTGCTGAAATAGAAAAAAAAGCAATTAAAACAAAAAGTAATATTTCTGCTATGGCGCGCAATTATCTTACTGCCGCGATTAAAGGTAATCAAATTAGCCAAATATACCATTTTTCTCATTGTCAGGGATATAAGGTTTTATCAGCCAAAAATAGTATTGTTTTTGAAAATGAGCAGGCCGCTATTGCTGCGGGTTATCGATTAGCCAAAAATTGCCCGCGACAATAAAAAAACACCTATTATCAAACAAATAGCATATTATCAAGTTGTTCACATTAACTGCGGTTATTAATAAATTATCAGGTGACTTGAAGTAATTGTTTGCGTAATAAAGTTGACAGGCAAGCAATAATCGACAATATTTTTTGTATCAGAGATGTTAAAATATTTTTATAGTCAATTAATGGATATAAAATAATATTAAGCTCTTGAGGATGTTTTATAGTCGTAGTTCTGTGTTTGATGATGTTCAGCATAGGGGATATAGATGATAAAATGTTTAAAGTATACTCTTCAGTCATTAACCGGTTATAAGTTATCCATAACATGCAAGATGGAGAAATTTGTAACCGGTTTTTTCATGCAAATCATAAAATTGGAGACAATCCTCTGTTTTAAATAGCTTTTTTGTGTAGATATTCAAATATTATTACCATTGACATATAGACTATCGAAAGGTAAAACTATGAGTAGACAGAAAGCTGCAACAAGAGCACGCCGAGAATTAAGAAGATCTTTAAGAAAAGAGAGTCGCTCGTCTCGTTTAAAAGAGATCAACAATGTGGCATCTTTTGCTGATTTTACAGGTATTGAAACCATTGGTATGGCATGTGAAACTCGTGATCGTTCCCCCATTATTCCTCGCAGTGAAGCACAAAGAAAATATATTGAAGCTATTAAGTGGCAAAAATTGATTTTGGCAAATGGTGAAGCAGGATGCGGTAAAACATTTATTAGTTCTGCAATGGCTGCTGATGCTCTCATTAATAAAGAAATCAATAAAATTATTGTAACTCGCCCGGTTTTGCAAGCAGAGGAGGATTTAGGTTTCTTACCGGGTGATATGGCAGAGAAATTCGCACCATTCTTTAGGCCGGTATATGATATTTTAGCCAAAAGATTGGGACACTCTTTTCTACAATACTGTCTACGGCCAGAAATAGGCAAAGTAGAAATTGCACCTTTTGCTTACATGCGTGGCCGAACCTTTGAAAACGCGTTTGTGATACTGGATGAAGCCCAAAATGTGACGGCAAATCAAATGAAAATGTTTTTAACTCGCTTAGGAGAAAATGTGACTGTCGTCGTCAATGGCGATGTTTCCCAATGTGACTTGCCGTTAGGGATTATGTCTGGTCTGGAAGATGCGTTACGACGCTTTGATTGTGACGATTTGGTTACCATCGTGAAATTTACCATTGGTGATTGTGTCCGCTCTGAACTCTGCCACAAGGCCTTATTAGCCTACGAGCTTTGATAAACAATCTATAGTTAATTTGAATAGCGCTCAGATCATCTGAGCGCTATTTATTTGGCTAGCAAACAGCAACGATTTAATTTATTAAACATAAAATTATGCTTAATTTTAGGAATAAAAATTAAACAGCATTAATTAAATTTAACATATTGAATTACAAATAAAAAATAATCATTAATATTTTGATAGCTAATTAAATTATTGATTATTATATATTGTCTATTAAATTTTTCCTTTCTATTTTGAGGTGGTAACTTTCATACACATATTTATGTAAAAATAAAATATAGGTAATGCTATGAAAAATAAAAATATTTGCTATAGCAGAAACATAATTTATTTCATCGCCAGTTACCCGTTGTTACCGGTTTTCAGTTCCACCATCCAACCAGCGAACGAACGATAAAACTCAACTAACTGTTAAAAATCAAATTCCTGTCATCAATATAACAGCACCTAATCAGGCCGGTATTTCTCATAACCGCTATCAGCAATTCATTGTGTTTAACTAAAAATACTGAGCATCGTACCTATCATGAAGTAAAAAATAAGGTGACCGAATTTCATGCTGGTAATGATATTAATTTATTGAGTTATAATGATAGCATCTATGAAGCGACAAAAATTAATACCCAACGCAACGCGACCTTAACTAGTATCCATGGCCGTATTCTCTTTCACGCGGTGCAAAACCAAACTTTGAATCAAACCATAACAAACACACGCGGTATCTTTATCACTCATTTTTATTGGCAAAATGAATAACCGGTTGCATATCATCTTGATTTTACAGTTGGTTCTTTCGTCGTTTGGGGTTTTACTTTATAATCGCTTCCGACTATTGTGACTGATCTTATTAGTTGCGTGGTTAGCAGTGGTGGCAGGTAGCCGACTGTCATCACTGCATTGATTCGTTACTTATCTATATAACCGGTATTTTGATTAATTTCCGCTATACTCTGCCTGATTTAGCCCTCCATTATCATTGCTTTAATTACCGTTTTAACCATTTATTTGTTCTGTTGTTGATCCTGCGGCCAGCGTTGCAAAGTTCAGTTTTATATCTTCTGCCTGTTGACACTTGCCTGGCTGAAACAATTGTTAGTAAACCCAAGTGCAAAAGGCCGGCAATAGTTGACGAGTTTTTTCGTAATAGTTCTATTTATTCAATAAAGTCACTCAATTTCTGCGAGTTGGATGTATAAAACTTACGGTAAGAAATGACAAACAAACTGGCAGAACAGCGATTGTCGGTCGTTCTTATCATTGACAAGAATGTTTTATTTAATCTATGACATCATTTTATGACTCTAAAATGCGAGCGAGGGAAAAGGAATGCAACCCACACGATTTCGTAATGTTATTGTTTTCGGTGACAGCTTGTCTGACACAGGTATTATGGCCAGTTCCTTTATTGGCAAGCTAGCGAGCGCATTCGGTGCCATGACGGTGAATCCGACAGGTCGTTACAGTGATTGCCGTAACTGGACAGATCATATGTATGAAGCGGCGACAGGTGGAGGATCACTTGTAATGGCTAATGCTAGCACTTCGAAAAAGTTAACTAGCAAGCATCAATCATTTTCTCAAGAATCCGGGTGGGGACACGGTTCTGACCTGTGGTTTAGATATACCAATTACGCCGTTGGTGGTGCTACGGGGGGAATACCCTACGGTACTGTACACAAATGTTCACTTACGACTATGAAAAATGAGGTGAAGGCTTTCGAGAAAGATTTCTCATTACAAGGTATAAATAATGAAAACTTTCTTTTTATTGTTTGGTTTGGCGCTAACGACCTTTACACGGCAGGTTTGCCTGCCACCGAGATGCACAAAGTGGCAATTAAAATTGCTCATAAGCGTAGAGAAGAATTAGTTAAAATTGTTGGTTCAAGTAATGCACATTTTATTTATATAAATATGGGACTTCCACTATCGGCTGCGCGTTATCAGGAGATGGTTAGTTCTGCTAAAGCGAAATATCAAACGTCTACCAACGAGAAGAAAGCTAAACGTATTTATGATGAAGTTAGGAGACAAATTAATAACTTTGAAAGTGGGGCGATGTTATTTAACCACACACTAAGAGAGATTGCTGAAAGTAATGGCGATATGTACGTGGATATGGCGTCATTACTGAAACCAGAATCGATGTCAAACCTGTATGAAAAGTTACATTTATCAGAAGGGGTGCAAGAAGTTGGAACCAGTAATCAATTTATCGATAGCTGTAATTACGATATTATTATGGGTCATAACAGTAAAGTGTCTACTTCAGATAAAGCTCATCCGACAGATCGTGTCTATCGCGTGGTATGGCAAAAAATTTGTGAGGCACTATGGGAAAGAGGTTACACTTTTGGCACGCTTCCGGTAACCAAGGGTTGTAATCATAGTGATACTCAATTTTGCACTCGGCTTTGATTGAGCTAGCATAAAAAATTAAGCCATAATCAATAGAAAACCCCACGCAAATTGCGTGGGGTTTTAGTGTTTTTGCAGTCTTTATAGATTGTGTTGAGATGTCATAAAGCCGGCCAGAATAGATCAAACATTAAACAAAAAGTTCATTACATCGCCATCTTGCACAATATAATCTTTCCCCTCTGCGCGCATTTTGCCGGCTTCTTTGGCGCCTTGCTCGCCGTTATAGTGAATAAAATCGGCAAATGAGATTGTCTGGGCGCGGATAAAACCTTTTTCAAAATCGGTATGAATTTTACCGGCCGCTTGTGGTGCGGTGGCACCAACAGGAATGGTCCAGGCGCGAACTTCTTTGACCCCAGCAGTGAAGTAAGTTTGTAAATTAAGTAACTTATAACCGGCGCGGATCACACGATTTAGTCCCGGTTCTTCAATACCTAACTCAGCCATAAATTCGTCGCGTTCATCTTCATCCAGTTCGGCGATATCGGCTTCAACGGCCGCACATACTGGCACCACCACCGAGCCCTCTTTTTCAGCAATGGCCCGCACTGCATCTAGATGGCGATTGTTGTTAAAACCATCTTCACTCACATTAGCAATATACATAGTTGGTTTGAGAGTTAAAAAGCTGAGATAGCGGATGGCGGCTTTTTCTTCTTTACTTAACGCTAGAGTTCGTAGCATCTCTGCGTTTTCAAGATGCGGTAAACATTTTGTCAAAATGTCTAATTCAATTTTTGCTTCTTTGTCGCCACCTTTAGCTTTTTTCTGAATGCGATGAATAGCGCGCTCACAGGTATCTAAGTCAGCTAATGCCAATTCAGTATTAATGGTATCAATATCTGCTAGTGGATCAACCTGGCCGGCAACATGGATGATGTTATCATTGTCGAAACAGCGAACAACATGGCCGATCGCTTCAGTTTCACGGATGTTAGTTAAAAATTGATTGCCCAAACCTTCGCCTTTAGATGCGCCTTTTACCAGTCCGGCAATGTCGACAAACTCCATTGTTGTCGGTAGTACTCGCTGTGGTTTGACAATTTGCGCCAATTGATCAAGACGAGGATCAGGCATCGGTACTACACCGGTATTAGGCTCAATAGTACAAAAAGGGAAGTTTGCTGCCTCGATGCCGGCTTTGGTCAGCGCATTAAAAAGCGTTGATTTTCCTACATTGGGCAGACCAACGATACCGCATTTAAATCCCATAAATATGTTACCTTAGTTTTTATCTGTTCAATCGCGTATCGCTAATTGATAAATATGAATGAATTTATCGATGATTATACACGTAAAAGTTAGCTTGCCGAAGATATGATGTAATAGTATTAACTCGATGCCTTAAAAGCGTGCAACTGATTTACTGCATTATTAACGCCTTCATTAAGCAGGATCGGTGTACAACGTATTGCTTCATCAATGGTATCATCGATTAATTTTTGTTCCCGGAGGGTGGGTTTATTCAACACAAAGCCGACAACTTTATTTTTATCGCCGGGGTGACCAATACCGATGCGTAAACGATAAAAATTAGGGTTGTTGCCTAGTTTATTTTGAATATCTTTAAGACCATTATGTCCGCCATTGCTGCCGCCTAATTTTATTTTGGCAGTGCCTGGCATTAAATCTAATTCGTCATGGGCGACAAGAATTTCAGCTGGCTTGATACGATAAAAACTGGCTAATGCTAACACTGATTTTCCACTAAGATTCATATATGTTGTCGGTATCAGTAAGCGAACATCATTATTTGCCAAGTTGATCCTGGCGGTATGACCAAAAAATTTACTTTCTTCTTTTAGTAATTGATTATGTTGTTTGGCTAATAATTCAACATACCAGGCGCCTGCATTATGCCGAGTTAACGCGTATTCAGAACCTGGGTTAGCCAGACCGACGATCAGTTTTATGTTACTCACCATATTCTTTCACTATTGAGCAGTTTTAATTAAAGAACATAGCTTACCTTTTCTGACAACCGACTACAAAAAGTTAAATTTGATGACAGTAGAATAGGTTGATCAGGTTAGCTGTATAATGGCTACTATTTTTTCAATAAAAATAGTTTTATGTATAGATTTGTGAATAAAATATTATCTAATGTGATCATTTCCTCAATCTGAGTCGGAAAACTATTACTATAATATAGCAAAGGAGTAGGTATTTTTATTATTCAATATTGTACATAGTGATAAGTATTTTGGAGGGTATGATATGAAAAGAAAACAGTCTTTTTTATTAGGTAATTGCTTGATGGTAACTGGCATGGCAATTATGGTGATCAGTATTGCATATAATATTTGCAATCATGTTTTTCAATTAGATCTACCCGAATATTTAGCAGAAATATCACTGATTAGTCTTTTTATTGGTGCTTTGATTTGGTTAGCTGGTGCCAGAGTGAGTGGTCATGAGGGCATTGCTGATCGTTATTGGTGGCTGCGAAATTTTGACGAGCGGCATCGTCGGTAATCTATCTTAAAGTAAAGAAAAACCCCGTGATAAATATCAAAGGGTTTTCGGTAGTACTAAGTTAATAAATGCGGCAGCTAAAAATTTAACTGAGCGTAATTTATTATTTAGTGTTCAAACATCGCTGAGATTGACTCTTCGTTGCTGATCCTGCGAATGGCTTCAGCCAACATGCCTGATAGCGTTAATGAGCGAACCTTATTGAGCTGTTTGATTTCAGCTGATAAGGGAATAGTGTCACAAACAACTACCTCATCAATGACTGAATCTTTAATATTAGCGACGGCATTACCGGAAAATATGGGATGGGTAGCATATGCAAAGACCCGTTTAGCGCCTCGTTCCTTAAGTGCTTCAGCGGCTTTACACAAGGTACCACCGGTATCTATCATATCATCAACCAGTACACAGTCTCGATTGGCAACATCACCAATGATATGCATAACTTGGGAAACGTTTGCGCGTGGCCGACGTTTATCAATAATGGCCATATCGGTATCATTTAATAATTTGGCAATGGCGCGGGCGCGTACTACTCCGCCTATATCTGGTGAAACGACGATCGGATTGTCTAGATTTTGTTGTAGCATATCTTCTAACAAAATCGGACTACCAAAAACGTTATCTACCGGCACATCAAAAAACCCCTGGATTTGCTCGGCATGCAGATCGACAGTTAAGACCCGGTCAACACCGACACTGGAAAGAAAATCGGCCACTACTTTAGCGGTAATAGGCACACGTGCTGAACGTACACGGCGATCTTGACGTGCATAACCAAAATAGGGAATGACAGCGGTGATCCGACCAGCAGATGCACGGCGTAGTGCATCAACCATGACAACAAGCTCCATTAAATTGTCGTTTGTTGGGGCACACGTTGATTGTATGATGAAAATATCACCACCACGGACATTTTCATTAATTTGTACACTAACCTCACCATCACTAAAACGACCAACCGCAGCGTCGCCAAGGCTCGTATACAGTCGGTTGGCAACACGTTGAGCAAGTTCCGGTGTAGCATTACCAGCAAAAAGCTTCATATCAGGCACGTAAAAAACCTCAGGCTTGCGTCTATAAAGATATTATCGACCAAAAAATATTATTATTGATGATCTCGATATCTGGAAATCCCAGCGCGGAATGTATGCAAAGGAGACTGGTTAACGCCTTGCGCAACGAAACCCTGCATCCACTCTGGGGCTTTATTTAACACCTTACGGGCAGCAGCTTCAGTTTCGAATTCAGCAAAAACGCAAGCACCTGTGCCGGTAAGGCGTGATGATGTATATTCTAGCAGCCATGAAATAAGCTCTTCAACCTCAGGGAAACGTTTTCTTGCGATTGGTTCACAATCATTTGCGTATGGCCCTTGTAACAATGCGCTTAATGAGCGTTTTGCGGAATTACGTTTTAATTCCGGATCAGCAAAAATTTGTTGGGTAGCAATATTTATTCCAGGGTGGGCCACTAAATACCATTTTTCTGCAGGACTCGCTGGCAAAAGTTGATCACCGATGCCTTGTGCGAAAGCGGCATGACCTATTACGAATACCGGAACATCGGCGCCGAGCTGACGGCCAAGCTCGGCTAAGGTATTATCATCAATACGAGTTTGCCAATGGTGATTTAAGGCAATCAATGTGGTTGCTGCATTAGAAGAGCCACCGCCTAAACCACCACCGGTGGGTAATCTTTTCTTAACATAAATATCGGCACCTTGATGACTATCAGCGCGATCTACTTCAATGCAATAGCGCTGTAATAAGCGCGCTGCTTTAACAATAAGGTTATTTTCTGCTGACAGATTAGTAAAGGGTGTAAGCAGCCGAATTTGATTATCTTCACGTGGTTTGATGGTAATTTCATCACCATAGTTAAGAAATTGGAACAGAGTCTGAAGTTGATGGTAACCATCAGCTCGACGGCCGGTAATATAGAGAAATAAGTTAAGCTTTGCTGGAGAAGGCCAGGTTAATGTCATTCGTTTAGCGTCCAACTGTCCATTTTTAACTTAATACGTTGTTTACCTTGTGTTAATTCAATCCGGCTAGGTAGTTTAGGCTGACTATCCTGATGATAAGCAAGGTAGTTCAAATGCCAGGTTTCGCCATTTTGCCTATATTCGATGGTTTTTAACAGCCCATTTTCGTCTAGTGTGAATGATGTGGCATTAGTGGGTAAACCGATTAACCAATAGGGCAGGTTTTCAATTGGAATTTCCATCCCTGTTAATTGATAAATCATCTGTGCTGGATGATGGTTGACATATTTTTTACCTTCTCTATCCATTAGCTGGGTAACGCCAGGGGTTACATTGAGCTCTAATTCTGTTGTCCCTAATGGATTGGTCAATAACAGGCGGTAATTAGACAGCGTATATTGTTGCCAAAAAAATTTGGCATAGGTTTTATTATCTGGGCCAATATAGGCAAAAGCACCACGGGTTTGAAATTTTGTCAACTTGACCAGTTGCTGCTGGTGGTTTATCCATAATGGATTGGTTATTGAGCCGTTTTTTTCAGTTGTTAATTGTTGATTGAATGTACAGGCGGTCAAAAAAACAGCAATTAGTGGGATAAATTTGTAACAATAGTGACGTAAACTGGCAAACTGCTTGGCAATGAGTATCATTAAATATTTCCTATTCACACAAGTGGTATTAATTTGTTGATGTCGATCAGAAAATTATTAAGGTAAATGTAACTACAATTGGGAAAAAATGCCCGAATTATTCATTTGCTTAGTTTAACATCTTTAATTGCCTAGTTGCATAAAGTAGAATACTACCTCAAAATTTCCTTATTAAAGTTATTGGTTTTATTTTTGTGTGCTTAACAGATGTTTAGAAACCATTTAGTTACTTGATTTAGTGAATATGACATTACTTGCACTCGGTATAAACCATAAAACCGCGCCTATAACGTTACGTGAACGGTTAATTTTTGGGCCGGAAAGAATTGAACACGCACTGGATAATTTACTTCAGCAGCCACTTGTTCATAGTGGCGTTGTGCTCTCTACATGTAACCGTACTGAGCTTTATCTATGCGTTGATTCACAAGAATCCCTACAAGATCAATTAATTGATTGGTTATGTAACTATCATCGTTTAAATTTAAATGATGTTAAAACAAGTATTTATTGGCACCAAGATAATGCTGCTGTTAGCCACTTAATGCGTGTTGCCAGTGGATTAGATTCATTAGTCTTAGGTGAGCCACAAATTTTAGGTCAAGTTAAACAAGCATTTTCTAAATCTCAGCACTATACAAAATTATCTAGTGAGTTGGAGCGTTTATTTCAACGCTCATTTTCAGTTGCTAAACGTATTCGTACGGAAACCGAAATTGGTGCTAATGCGGTTTCGGTTGCTTTTGTCGCTTGTACGCTAGCTCGTCAGATTTTTGAATCACTGTCTGAATTGCATATTTTACTGGTCGGTGCCGGCGAGACTATCGAACTGGCTGCACGCCATCTGCGTGAACATCATGCTAAGCATTTGATTATCGCTAACCGAACTCGAGAACGCGCTGCACGTTTTGCTAATCAAGTTGGTGCGGAAGTTATCACTTTAGCTGAAATTGATACCCGTTTAGCCGACGCGGATATTGTAATTAGTTCTACTGCCAGCCCTTTACCGATCATTGGTAAAGGGATGGTTGAAAGGGCAATGAAAGTCCGCCGTAATAAGCCGATGTTGCTGATTGATATTGCTGTTCCGCGAGATATTGAACCTGATGTTGACAAATTAAATAATATTTATCTCTATAGCGTTGATGATTTGCATGCGATTGTGCAACACAATGTCGAACAACGGAAAATGGCGGCAGTTCAGGCTGAGCTTATTGTTGAGCAAGAAAGTGCTTATTTTATGGATTGGTTGCGTTCTCAGTCATCAGTCAATACAATTCGTGATTATCGTGGTCAGGCAGAGCAAATTAGGGCTGAAATGGCAGAAAAAGCACTTGCTTCGCTGCGAAATGGTGCAGATAGCGAGCAAGTGATCAATCAATTAACCTATCAGTTAATGAATCGCCTGATCCACACACCAACCAAATCACTCCAGCAAGCAGCGACAGATGGTGATATTCATCGTCTTAATATTTTAAAAGATAGCTTAGGACTGGAGCAAAATTAAACTACCTTTAGTAAGGTCTAACATAACGAATGAAGTCTTCAATAATTGCTAAGTTAGAAGCATTGCAGGAACGCTACGAAGAAATTCAAGCACACCTGGTTGATGCTGAAGTGATCGCAGATCAAGAGCGTTTCAGGGCGTTGTCTAAGGAGTATGCTCAGTTAACAGATGTAACCAAATGCTTTCAGTTATGGCGCACTGTTCAGCAAGATATTGAGACGGCTGAAATATTATTGCATGATCCTGAAATGCGCGAGATGGCTCAGGACGAATTAAAAGAAGCGAAAAAGCGTAATGAGGAATTTGAACAACAATTACAAATTTTATTGTTACCAAAAGATCCCGATGATGAAAAAAATTGCTTTTTAGAAATTCGGGCCGGTACCGGTGGTGATGAGGCGGCAATATTTGCCGGTGATCTTTTTAGAATGTATAGCCGCTATGCTGAATCCCGTCGCTGGCGGATTGAAGTTATGAATGCCAGTGAAGGAGAACACGGTGGTTACAAAGAAATTATCGCCAAAGTTTCTGGTGATAGTGTGTATGGACGTCTAAAGTTTGAGTCAGGGGGACATCGTGTCCAGCGCGTACCGGAGACTGAATCTCAAGGGCGTATTCATACATCTGCTTGTACAGTAGCCATTCTGGCTGAAATTCCAGCAACAGAGCTACCGGATATCAACCCTAGTGACTTAAGAATTGATACTTTTCGTTCATCAGGCGCTGGCGGACAGCATGTTAATACCACTGACTCCGCGATCCGTATTACCCATATTCCAACTGGAATTGTGGTCGAGTGTCAGGATGAACGTTCTCAGCATAAAAATAAAGCCAAAGCGCTGTCAGTTTTAGCTGCCCGTATTCGTGCATCGGAAGTGCAAAAACGCCGTGAAGCAGAAGCGTCTGAGCGCCGTAATTTACTCGGCTCAGGTGATCGTTCCGATAGGATCAGAACTTATAATTTTCCCCAAGGCCGCATTACTGATCATCGTATCAATTTAACTCTCTATCGTTTAGATGAAGTGATAGAGGGAAAATTAGATATGTTAATTCAACAGATTATTAACGAATATCAAGCAGATCAACTCTCTGCTTTATCAGAGCAGGATTAATGAATTATCAGCATTGGTTAGCCTATGCGGCTAATAAACTTTGCCATAGTGATAGCGCTAAACGTGATGCTGAAATTTTGTTGCAATATATAACCGGCAAAACACGGACTTTCCTTATTGCATTTGGCGAAACAGAATTAACCGTTAAGCAACAACAACAGCTTGAACATCTATTAGCTCGTCGGGCTAAGGGTGAGCCTATCGCCTATTTAGTAGAAGAAAAAGAGTTTTGGTCGTTACCAATGAAAGTTTCACCTGTTACGTTAATACCTCGTGCGGATACAGAGTGCTTAGTTGAGCGAGCATTACAATTATTACCAGAAAAGCAAGCAGTAAAAATATTAGATTTGGGGACGGGTACCGGTGCTGTGGCGTTAGCTTTAGCATCAGAATGTCCACAAGCGCAGATAGTTGGTATCGATATTAGTGATGCGGCAATTACGCTAGCCCAACTTAATGCAAATAATTTGGTAATTAACAATGTCCAATTTTGCAAAAGTAATTGGTTTAGTTCACTACCTATTCAGCAATTTGATATGATTGTCAGTAATCCACCTTATATTGATGAATGTGATCCACATTTACAACAAGGTGATGTGCGTTTTGAACCTAAAACAGCATTAATATCCGCTAATCATGGGTTGGCTGATATTCAATTGATAATTGAACAATCGCGTAACTATTTAGCTAATAAGGGATGGCTTTTACTCGAACACGGGTGGTTGCAGGGAAGGCAAGTAAGGCAGTTATTTTCCTGTCATCATTATCAACAGGTAGTAACTTTTCAGGATTATGGTGGTAATGATCGTATTACAGTAGGTCAATGGAAATGTGATGAAAACCATAGCTGATTTTGAATTTAATAAAGCACCACTGAGCGAAGGTATTATACTTGTTTCACGGATTATTCGGCCAGATTTTCCTGTTGAACAAGTCAATGCACAACTTAGGCTTCTGGTTGCCGAAGCAAGACAAACAATACAAGCTGGTGATGATATAGAAACGCAAATATCTATATTACTAAAGTTGTTTTATCGAGACTGGCTTTTTAGCGGTGTAACGGGGGTTTATTCGCTTTCTGAGGCCCTTTGGCTGGATAAAGTGCTAATAGCAAGACAGGGGGCACCTGTTTCATTGGGGACAATTTTTTTGCATGTTGCCACTGAATTGCAGTTGCCGGTGATACCGATTATTTTTCTGACTCAGCTTATTCTATGTGTTCGCCGAGAAGATGGTACTTATTGGTATATTAACCCGATAAATGGTGAAACGCTCACCGAGCAGATGCTTGATTTATGGGTCAAGGGAACAATTAGCCCTTTTGCTCATCTGACGCGAAAAGACATAGAAGAAACTGCGCATAGAATTATCATACGAAAAATGTTTGATACAATAAAAGCAGCGTTGATGGAAGAAAAAAAAATGGAACAAGCGCTAAGAGTTTGTGAAACATTATTAATTTTTGATCCGAAAGATCCTTATGAAATACGTGATAGAGGACTTATTTTTGCTCATCTTGAATGTAATCATGTTGCCATTTCTGATTTAAATTATTTTGTTGAGCAATGTCCAGAAGATCCTGTTTCTGAAATGATAAAAATGCAAATCTATTCAATAGAAGGGCAGCAGATTATATTGCATTGATCATTAAAAATCGTCACTAATTTGCTGTCATAGAAAGGGTAAAAGCATGCAATATAAAGTAGTCGCCATTGATGATATCAAAGTGGCAAATAATCTACCATTTGTATTATTCGGTGGTATGAATGTGCTTGAATCGCGCGATTTGGCAATGAAGATTTGCGAACATTATGTCACCGTAACGGACAAGCTTAACATTCCTTATGTTTTTAAGGCTTCCTTCGACAAAGCGAACCGTTCTTCGATTCATTCCTATCGCGGCCCTGGGCTTGAAGAAGGAATGAAAATTTTTCAAGAAATCAAACAAACATTTGGCGTTAAAGTAATTACGGATGTTCATGAGCCAGCGCAAGCGGCACCGGTTGCTGAGGTGGTTGACGTTATTCAACTACCGGCTTTTTTAGCCCGGCAAACTGACCTGGTTGAAGCGATGGCCAAAACCGGTGCAGTCATTAATGTTAAAAAACCCCAATTTGTAAGTCCTGGACAAATGGGAAATATTGTTGAGAAATTTAAAGAAGCAGGTAATGAAAAAGTTATTCTCTGTGATCGTGGGGTAAACTTTGGTTATGATAATTTGGTTGTCGATATGTTAGGCTTCAATGTCATGATGAATGTATCAAAGGGTTCTCCAGTTATTTTTGACGTTACTCATGCATTGCAATGTCGTGATCCTTTTGGTTCTGCTTCCAGCGGTCGCCGTGCACAGGTTGCTGAGTTGGCGAGAGCGGGTATGGCAGTCGGTTTAGCGGGATTATTTCTGGAAGCACATCCTGATCCGGCTAACGCAAAATGTGATGGGCCATCAGCACTGCCATTAGCAAAATTAGCGCCATTTCTTGAACAGGTTAAAGCTATCGATGATTTGGTGAAAAGCTTTGCCCAATTAGATAACGCTAATTAATTGTTATTTTATGCAGTTAAATGATGTTGTTACTATGTTTGGCGCTGATCTTCAGCGCCGCTATGGTGAAAAAATTCATAAGATCAGTTTGCACGGTGGTTTTAATTGCCCTAATCGTGATGGCTCCTTAGGACGTGGCGGCTGTACCTTTTGCAATGTTGCTTCTTTTTCCGATGAGCAGCAACAGCAATTTTCCATCCAGCAACAGATTGCGCAAAAAGTAAAAAAAATCCATCGTGCTCAACGTTATCTGGCTTATTTTCAAGCTTATACCAATACTTATGCTGAAGTTTCAATTTTAAAGGCGTTATATCAACAGGCATTAAATCAGGCTAATATTGTTGGACTTTGTGTCGGTACGCGACCAGATTGTGTTTCGCAACCAGTATTGGATTTATTAGTAGAATATCAGCAGCAAGGATATGAAATCTGGTTGGAACTAGGTTTACAAACATCCCATGATAAAACCCTAAAAAAGATCAATCGAGGCCATGATTTTGCCAGTTATCAAAAAATTGCTCAGATTGCCGGCAAAAAGGGATTAAATGTTTGTGTTCACCTAATTGTTGGCCTACCAGGTGAAACAGCTAGCGAAAATCTGCAAACAATATCTCGTGTTATCGATACTGGTGTTGATGGTATTAAATTGCATCCATTACATATTGTTGATGGTAGTATAATGGCGAAGGCTTGGCGTGCTGGGCGTTTGTTATCACTTGAGTTAACTGAGTACGTGGAAATGGCCGGAGAAATGATCCGTCACACACCAAAAAATATTATTTATCATCGTATTTGTGCCAATGCGCGTCGGCCGACTTTACTCGCGCCAGATTGGTGTGCAAATCGTTGGTTAGGCATGAATGCGTTATATCAATATCTCTGTCAGTATGGCGGCCAGGGCTCTGCAATTTAAGGTTGTGGAGGGAACTAAAATAGGTTGTTGGCAGATATTTTATATGGCGGTGAGGGAGGGATTCGAACCCTCGATACGTTTTCACGTATACACACTTTCCAGGCGTGCTCCTTCAGCCACTCGGACACCTCACCGGTTATCATTTTAATATAGTAGGATACTAGAATGATGGGGCGCTACTATAGGAAAAAGCAGACTAACCGTCAATAATATATTGCAACTTTTGTCTTTTTTTGCAGTTAATAAGATAAATAAAGAACAATTTGTTGAAAATATATTCGATATTACCGCCCAGGTTTTATTGTCCTTACTAATAAGTAAAATTATTAAATGCATAGCATAAGTTGGAAAAAATAATGAATGAATTTTCCGTGATTTGCCGAATACTAGGAACATTGTTTAATCGTTCCCCAGAGGATCCTATTACTAAACCTTTATTTGAATTGATTAGTCAAAATCAATTGAAATTATCTTGGCCTTTAGAACAAGATGAATTATTAACGCAACTAGCCGCTAGTAGCCAGGATTTAGCGTTAGTAATTAAAGATTTTAAGCAATTGTTTCTTGATCCTACCTCAGCTATTGTTAACGGCATTAGTCAATATAGTGAAATATCAGCAACGGCAGTTAATGAATTTTTAGTGGCAAATGGAATACCATTATCAGCGGAAAAAGCTGATCGTTTTGCAGCTTTATTATTGGCAGCATCTTGGTTGGAGGATAATGCAGCGCAGGATCCGCTATTAACACAAATTCAATTATTTGATCAGTTTATTTTACCTGCGAGTGAATCATTTTTTAGCCAAGTGGAAACCCATGCAGTAAGTGATTTTTATCCTACTCTCGTTGTGATAACGCGTGAAGCTTTAGTTGCATTGCGAGAGGAGCTGGCTGACAATTAGTGACGCTGTAACTTATTCTTTGAATCTAACAGGCGAGTACATAGCGCCTGTTATTTTCTATTGACTACTAAGTTATTTATTCTACTAATGGAATAAATAACTTACCCGGTTTGACTTCAAGTCCTTTAGCGATTTTCTTGGCCAATGCTTCTGCTTTACTTTTTTCTGGTTGTAATAAATAGACAGGATTTTTTTCAAAATAGGCTTTTAAGGAGTTATTAACAATCGGCAGTATTGTGGTAATTGTACTGGCCATTTTTTCCGGTGTAATTTTTTGATCAGAGATTGTCAATTCTTTTAAATAGATAGCACCGGTAGCTACGTCAAAATAGGGCAGTGAAGTGATAGCTAAAGAGACTTCTGCATGTGTTGAACCTAATAGTGTTTCAAGCTTAATTTTAGCTACTCCAGTTAAGGTAATTTTATTCGGTTCAGTCCGACCAATTTGAGTAGCAAGATTGGCTAGATCGATACTAGCATTAGCAAGTCCGGCAATACCTATTTTTTTACTATAGTGGGTATGTTTGCTGAGATAGTTATTAATGGTATCTTCACTAATACTGAATTCGGTTAATTGATCACATCCGGCTATCACTCCAGATAGTAACAATAGTGCTCCGACAAAAAAGTGCTTCATGTTTTGTTTTTCTCCTGTAATTTTGATAGCAAGATTGTACACAACTATTTATCGTTATAAATGATAGTTTTTTTCTGCTGATTAAATTGTTGGTGCAAAGCCCATAAGGTTAATAATCCTATTATGGTTAACAGATGCCAAGGTAGTGCCGGTAAACCCCACCGATGTCCGATATCATATAGCCAGCCACCACCGATAAACCCTATTGCACCACCTAAGGCATGGCCTAATCGGCTAAAACCCATATAACTACCGCGAGCATGAGGATCTGCCAGTGATGCGCTCAATGTTTCACGTGCTGGCTCAGCAGTGATGGTACCTAAATAAAACAGACTAATCAGGGTAAAAAGTAGCGTCAGTGAATGGGTAAAACCAATAGGAAGCATGGCCAGGCTCATCAGAAGTAAACCGGTCATTAACCGTTGTTCGAGGCGAAAATGCTTTTCACTCCAACGGGCGATGGGATAAAGTAAAGTTAAAGAGATAATGGCTTCAATGGCATACATCCATTTAATAGCCGTCGGTGAGCCGGCTATCTCATTAACGACAATCGGAAACATTAACATAACTTGTACGTATAAAATAAAATAGCCAGTCAGAGTAAGCACATATTTTAAAAAACGTTGATCGCGAAAAACTTTACCCATCCCGGTACGAATCGATATCCGGCTAGCCGAGATACGGTAAGCAGGCAACAGCCATGCGTTTGAAATGGCTGCGATAATGAAAATTATCGTACCTGCCCAACAAACAAACTGAAAATCATACAGTAAAAGCCAGCCACCGAGCAGGGCTCCGAGAACAGCGCCGGCACTATCTTGCATTAATAATAATGAATAAAAACGACCTCGTTCATGTGGTTTGGTCAGTTTAATGACTAAGGCGGTACGAGGAGGATCAAATAAAGTCCCGCCTAAGGCTGACAGAACGCAAGATAGCCACAAAATCCATGGAACGGTAGCCATGGCCATTAAGGCGAAACCGATAGCACGTAATAACATGCCTAGCACTATCATTGGCTTAGCGCCGAAACGATCGGCTATAGCACCGCCAAAAATGCCTAAACCTTGTTGAAATAATTGTCTAAGGGCAAGGGCAAAACCAACCACCAAGCCAGGCCAACCTAATTGCTCAACAAAGTGGATCGATATCAGTGGAAAGACGACAAAAAAACCCAACACGACTAACATATTATCGAGTAAAAGAAAATATTTACCGAGGTTTCGCGCTTGCGTTACCGGAGACATTGAACACCATTTGGCATCATACAGTGATATTTTGTAAATATAATACTAGTAAATTAGATATACTTACTATTGTAAAAACAAAATATATTTATATTCAGCACCCAATATTCTGGAGTTGGCCGCGATGTTTGGATATCGAACCAGAAAGCCTGAATGTTATTCTGTTACTGAACGTTTGCTCCTACGGTTAGCTTGTGAAACCGATGCTTATCGTCTGGCTGATTATTATTGCCGGAATGAAAATTTTTTAAAGCCATGGGAGCCTATTCGTGATAGCAGTTATTATCAGCCTGCTGCCTGGAGTAAACGTTTGCATATTATGGCAGAAATGCATCGTCGTAAAAGTGCTTTTCATTTTATATTATTAGATAAACGGCAAACTGAAGTTATTGGTGTAATTAATTTCAGTAATATTATTAGAGGGGCTTTTAAAGCTTGTTATCTGGGTTATTCAATCTGTGAAATGTGGCAAGGAAAGGGCTTGATGTATGAAGCATTAATGCCAACGATTCATTTTATGCAAGAACAACAGCAGATGCATAGAATTATGGCAAATTATATGCCGCATAATCATCGCAGTGGTAATTTACTGAAAAAAATAGGTTTTAAGCCAGAGGGATATGCAAAAGCTTATTTACAAATTAATGGTGAATGGCAGGATCATATTTTAATGTCACTCATTACAAAAAATAATCAGAGTTGAATTATTTTATATAAAAACAGTTTACCAGACTCACTTTGTTTAACGGGTAATTAAAACATCGTTGGAAAATCTGAGCTACATCGCTTTGCTTTGGTAAAAATAGTTATTCTAATTCATGGTCATGCTCACAGGTCGCTGATACACTTTATCAATCTATTATGGCCATCATTATAAAGTTATTGCATGAATTTACTAAAATCGTTAGCAGCGATAAGCTCTATGACTATGTTTTCCCGCATCTTAGGATTTATTCGTGATGCGATTATCGCGCGTTTTTTTGGTGCTGGAGCGGCGACAGACGCATTTTTTGTTGCTTTTCGATTACCAAATCTTTTGCGCCGAATTTTTGCCGAAGGCGCATTTTCCCAAGCATTTGTCCCTATCTTAGCAGAATATAAAAACCAGCAAGGTGATGAGGCTACTCGCACTTTTATTGCGTATGTTTCCGGTTTATTAACATTAATTTTGGCCATCGTTACATTGGCAGGAATATTAGCGGCACCATGGATTATTTATATTACGGCCCCCGGTTTTACTGATACACCGGATAAATTTGATTTAACCGTTCGTTTATTGAGAATCACTTTTCCTTATATTTTATTGATCTCTTTAGCATCGTTGGCTGGTGCTATTTTAAATACGTGGAACCGTTTTTCTGTTCCTGCTTTTGCGCCTACTTTACTTAATATCAGTATGATTATATCAGTACTGTTGTTGGCGCCATATTGTGAACCACCTATTATAGCGTTAGGGTGGGGAGTTTTTGCCGGTGGTATTTTACAGTTGCTGTATCAATTACCTTATTTACAAAAAATTGGCATGTTAGTTTTACCGCGTATCTCTTTTCGCAATAGCGGTGTGTGGCGAGTATTGAAGTTAATGGGGCCGGCGATTATTGGTGTTTCTGTAAGTCAGATTTCATTAATTATTAATACTATTTTTGCCTCATTTTTACAATCAGGCTCTGTCTCGTGGATGTATTATGCTGACCGATTGATGGAGCTCCCTACCGGTGTTTTAGGAGTAGCACTTGGTACTATTTTATTACCTTCGCTAGCGAAGAGTTTTTCAACCGGTGATCATAAAGAATATCAGCGCCTAATGGACTGGGGGTTACGGCTTTGCTTTTTATTAGCGCTACCATGCGCGATTGCGCTGGCTATTCTAGCCGAACCGTTGACAGTGTCACTTTTTCAGTATGGCAATTTTACCGCCTACGATGCGGTAATGACTCAACGGGCATTAATTGCTTACTGTGTCGGCTTAATGGGGTTAATTGTCGTTAAGGTATTAGCGCCAGGGTTCTATTCGAGACAGGATATTAAAACACCGGTTAAAATCGCGATTATTACCTTAATTTTGACACAATTAATGAACCTTGCCTTTATTGGTTCGCTCAAACATGCAGGATTGGCCTTATCAATTAGCTTAGCGGCATGCTTTAATGCTTTGATGCTGTATTGGCAGTTACGTCGCCAGGCAATTTTTTCTCCCTTAGTTGGTTGGGGAAAATTTTTGCTCAAGTTAATCGCCGCTTTAATTGTTATGGTAGCGGTATTGTTGTTGCTATTAAATTTTATGCCGCCATGGGAGCAGGGAAATATGCTGGTGCGGATCACGCGGTTGTTACTGGTGGTTTTTGCCGGTGCAATGAGTTACTTTGCTGCGTTGTTTATTTTTGGTTTTCGTTTGCGAGATTTTTCACAGCGGGCTATTTAATACAAATAAATCTGGTTAAGTGATCATTTGTTGGATGAAAAAGCGTAACCGCGCTTTTTCATTACCAATCGAAGCAGGCTGGCTGACTTTACAATTTGAAAATGGTATTGGGAATAAACAGAATTGGTGCGTCCGAGTGGACTCGAACCACCGACCCCCACCATGTCAAGGTGGTGCTCTAACCAACTGAGCTACGGACGCACTAGATAAAAATATCGCTAACAATTGGTGCGTCCGAGTGGACTCGAACCACCGACCCCCACCATGTCAAGGTGGTGCTCTAACCAACTGAGCTACGGACGCAATAAAAATTGCTATGGCGATAATATGGAAACGAATATTAACGAGCAGTTGCCGTTCTGGCAAGGGAAAAAATGCAATTTTACGTCTAACTGCTCGTATTTAATGCTATTTAGCATAAAAGCGCAATTTTTCATTTTTTATACCTTATACCCGTTTGACAACATAGCTATCGAGAGGAATGTCGTAATACAAATTCGTTTGGCTGACGTTGAAGCCACAATATGCGAGAAAGTATCATGATAGCTGATGCGGTTAAGCCAATAATAAAACCGATCCAAAAACCTTTTGGTCCCAGATGCGGCACAATAAAGTCAGTTAAACCAAGTAGATAACTTGTTGGTAGGCCGAGCAGCCAGTAAGCAATGAAAGTGATAAAGAAAATTGAACGGGTATCTTTATAACCGCGTAATATACCGGCGCCAATGACTTGAATAGCATCGGAAATCTGATAGATAGCAGCGAATAACATCAATTGTGAAGCCAATAGGACGACTTCCGGATTGCGATTATACATTAATGCGATCTGCTCTCTAAGTGACACTGTCACAATTGCGGTGCAGCAAGCTACCGTTAAACCTACCATAATGCTGGCATAGGCGGATATTTTTGCCTTTTCCGTTGAAGCGCTACCTAAATTATAACCGACCCGGATCGTTGCTGCGATACCAAGAGAAATAGGAAACATAAACATTAACGAACTAAAATTTAAAGCTACCTGGTGTCCTGCGACAGCGATAATACCTAATGGCGCGACCAGTAAGGCGACAATAGCAAACAGAGTGACTTCGAAGAAATAGGCTAGACCAATAGGTAAACCTAACGCGAACAGGCGCTTCAATAAAGAGAAGTCAGGTAATGCAAACTGTTTATTAGCACGGATATCACGTTGTGAAGGAGTATGGCGTATATACCAGCGCATAAAAAGAAACATAGCCCAATATACCGAGGCAGTGGCTACCCCACAGCCGACGCCACCAAGAGCTGGTGCCCCAAAATGGCCATAGATAAAAATATAGTTGATAGGTATGTTAATAAATAAACCGAGGAAACCAATAAACATACCGGGTTTTGTTTTAGATAACCCATCGCACTGACTACGTAAAACTTGATAAAAAAGATAACCTGGTGCTCCCCACATAATAGCACGCAGAAACCGCACCGCTTTATTTGCCAGTTCAGGATCAATATTAGGCATATTATTTATAATATGGTGAGCATTATAAATAACAGCCATGACCAAAAGTGATAAAAAGAAAGCTAGCCATAAGCCTTTTTGTATATGATTGCCGATAACTTGACGTCGGCCTGAACCATTTAATTGCGCTACCACTGGTGTTAAAGCCATTAATAAGCCGTGGCCAAACAAAATAGCAGGTAACCAGATAGACGTTCCTACCGCAACGGCTGACATATCTATTTCACTGACTTTACCAGCCATTACTGTATCGACAAAACCCATTGCGGTTTGTGAGAATTGAGCAAGAATAATTGGAATACCTAATGCTAATAGGCTGTGTGCCTCTTTAAAATATTTATTCACCCACCATATACCTTATTGAAAATGAATAGAAAACGAAAAGAATTGAACCCTTAAAAATTTGCTTATTGTATCGATTTGGTGAAGTTATAGCTATAAATAGATAGAAAGCTGCCATATTTATTGTTTCTAGAGTGCTTATCTAGCATAACTAGCGTAGAATGAGTTTTAATCTTTTATTAAAATTGGGAACTCAATATATGTATACAGGCATTGTGAAAGGAAAAGGAACACTAGTTGCGGTGGAAGATAGCGTTAATTTTCGTACTTATACTGTCCAATTTCCCACTGAATTACTCGCAGATTTAGAAACAGGTGCTTCTGTTGCTAATAATGGATGCTGTTTAACTGTTACCCATATTGATGGCGATAAGGTGAGTTTTGATTTAATGAAGGAGACTTTGCGACTGACAAACTTAGGCAGTTTAAAATTAGGCGATATGATTAATTTAGAAAGATCAACAAAATATGGTGATGAAATTGGTGGCCATGTTATGTCGGGTCACATCATTACTACTGCCGAAGTAGCCAAAATTTTTAAAGCTGAAAATAATCTCCAAATTTGGTTTTATGTGCATGATAAACAATTAATGAAATATATTTTGCATAAGGGCTTTATCGGCGTTGATGGAATTAGCTTAACTGTAGGAGATGTGGTCAATAATCGTTTTTGTGTCCATCTGATCCCGGAAACCATTGCGCGCACCACAATTGCAGAAAAGCGTCTTGGAGAAAAGGTTAATATTGAAATTGATGCCCATACCCAAGCGGTAGTTGATACTGTTGAGCGAGTGATGGCCCAAAAAATATAATCATAGAGCGTATTTTAAATAGTCGTCACACTATTTTAATTAAGTTAATTAATAGCTAAAAGAAGAAACAGGATTTGATAAACAATCGACCAAGGTTTCTTCTTATTAGAAAAGCGTTAATGTCAAAAGTGGTTTCCTATGTTTAATTTACTTATCTGTAACTAAGTGATATCTGCAAATAAGCTCTTCGATAAACATCAAATCGCTTCACTCAAAATGGCTCGCCAAGACAAGTTGGCTAATTGTTTTATCTTTCCTTTCCTAGCTCAGGCTATTGCTCATTCAAAAGCGTCTTTATAGAAGAAGTATGACTGAGCTATTGAATGAAATTGTCAAATGACTGCTATTTCATTTTCTTCATAAGTAATTGATAGTGATTGTAAATTCCCTCATTCAGCAAGCTAATGCAAAAAAACCAATAGAATTTATCATTGAGATAGAAAACCATAAGCAACGCTAATGACAATAGTGTGACCAATAGAAAAACAAGAATTCAAAAAGATAACGTGAAGGAATTCAGCAACGGATACCAAAGTGGTGTGGTTTTATCGTAATTTTGAGTTCTAGCGTGAACATTTTAATCTATTCAAATTATTAGAGGTTACAATGAAAATAACAATTGCCCGTGATTTGGTAGAGTTAATCGAATTTTTAGGTGTTGATTTAGCATTTGGGATATCTGGCGGTTTTATAGTGCCGATATGGCAAGAGCTTACTAGATCAAAAAAAATAAATGTTATACATTGCCGCACCCAGGCGGGTAGCGTGTTTTGCGCTTCAGAATATAGTCTTTGTCATAATAAAATATCTATATCTTTTGCGACAGCAGGCCCGGGAATAAGTAATGCATTGACAGGGTTAAAAACGGCAAAGCTTGATGGAGCCAGAGTGATATTTATCTCAGCTGTTACCACAGAATATCATGATGGATTATGGGGGACGCAGGAAACAACAGTGTTAAATGTGAATACCCTTGTGCAGGATGATGGGCAAGGATATTTAGATAAAGTATTTGTTATTAAAAATGAAGATGAATATTTACAAGCCAGAGAAGATATCCAGAAACTAGTTGCGTCAAATAAACATTTTGTTATCGGTGTTTTTTTAACTACTGTAGTACAAACATTAACAATAAAAAAACGCATATTAGCGGATATTCCAACCACAGCTAATCTTACTAACATAGTTTCTTCTATAGATTTTTCTATGCTTATAGAAATTTTATTAGCAAAAAAATCTTTATTCTGGCTAGGCTTTGGAGCCAGGTATGCAGGGAACAATATCCAAAAAATTATTGAATTGACTAACTCTGCTGTTATAACAACGCCGAGAGGTAAAGGTATCATTTCCGAATATAGTCTGGCCTCTGTAGGAACTACTGGGATAGGTTCTATTAGTAAAGAAATAACTAAGCAGATAACTGGTGATAGCTCTCGCTATGTGGTTGTAATTATGGGGAGTCGTCTTAGCGAACTGAGCGCATTTTATTTACAAAAAAATTTTAGCAATATAGATTTATTTTATGTCGGTCTGGAGGCAGATAAAGTAAGAAATAATCTTCCTTCTAATGCGATTGTTTTTAAAAGTAACATTCAATGCTTTACTGAAACTTTGCTTAGTGCACTTCAGAATAAGGTAATTCATAAACCAGCTGTTCAATACCCAGCTCTGATGGCTGAATTTGTTGATTATATTATTAAAGATAATAATGATTCTGATAAAGTTATCCATCCATTAGTGGTTATGAATATCATTCAGCGTGTCGCGATTAATAAGAATAACTGCTACATAGCTGCCGAGGCTGGAAACTCATTTTTTTGGGCAAGTCACTACCTGAAATTTTCTCAATCTGGGCGTTATCGGCTAGGGACTGCATTTGGGGCTATGGGGCATTATGCTTGTGGATTAGTTGGTATTGCAGCTGGTTTTAAAGAGTGTGCAATTGGGATTATTGGTGATGGTGCTATGTTAATGGCAAATGAAGTCAGCACAGCAGTGCGCTATCATCTTGCTGCCATTTGGTTGGTGATGAATGACAGCAGCTATAATATGTGCCGTCAAGGGCTAGAAATGTTAAATAGCGACCCACTCGATTGCGATATACCAGTGACTGATTTTGCCTTGTTTGGTCGTGCTTTAGGGGCAGATGGTTATCAGGCCAATAATTCTCAACAATTAGAGGATGCTATTGTTGCGGCGATCAAAAATAGAAACCCAGCAGTAATTGATGTCAGAATTGATAAAAATGCAGTTCCGCCGCTTAAAGATAGGATTGAAACGCTTAAAGGATTTATAGATGATTAATAATATTTCGTTAATTTCCTGTGCTGGTGCATTACCAAATCAGCAGCAAAACATATTAAGAGAAAATAATAAAAGGACAATATTTTCAACAAATGACAATTATTTACCTGGTAAACGTAGTTTATGGCGACTGGATGAGAAGGACGCGGTGACTAAATTAATGGTAAATTGCTTATCTAAAGCTTTAGACCAGGTGAATATGAATATCAATCAGCTCGATTGTATTATTATTAATCTGGTTTGGCCTGGGAACATCCTGTATGAAGAAGTTATTGCTATTGTTCGGCAGTTAAATATTGTTTGTCCGGTTATTCCTGTCAATTTGGGCACGTCTGGTGGAATGACTGCACTTGAGTTAGGTTGGAGCCAGTTTTCTAATGCAAAGTATAGGCAAGTAACAGTACTCGCTGGCTGTAATTATGCTCATTGGTTTTCTGCTGAAGACCCAGTAAGTTCTTTATTAAGCGATGGTGCTGCCTGCGCTATTCTTGGTTACGACTCAGGTATTTCCCTTGTCCATAGTAAGACAATTCAAACCTATGATTATGATCCCTTAATATTTATTGATAATCATGTCGAATCTATCAAGGGATCTGGCAGATCTATATTTTCTAAACTGCCTAAAACAATTTTTAATAGCTGCTATCAATTGTGTCGCAATGTTGGTAAAGATATTAGTGATATTCGATATTTTCACATTTATGATCCAACGTCTTGGGTCGCTGAGGCAGCAGCAAAAGTTCTTCAAATAAGTGAAGATAAAGTTTTAACCCTATTTGATAAATATGGTGGTTTGGGGCCTGCGCAAAATTTTTTCGCACTGATAGAATTGAATACGAGTGCAGATCTTTTTCCTGATGATTTGATTATTCTGTTCGGATTTGGGCCCTCATCCACATCAACTTCTTTCCTATTGAGTTGGAGGGAAATTCCTACCGCTATTGATTTTATCTCAGTTTAAAATAACAGCTTAATATTTTGTTTTATACCTTAAGATGGATGATATTGTAATTTTAAGCCAACCAATCTTCGTTGAAATGGGAAAGTTGGACTTTCCCATTTGATCAATAAATAAAATTTTACTCATGACTAGAATATACGCTGTCAGTTGACGTCAGAGATTCTAACATGGGTTTGTTTAAAAATTTTTCTCACTGTTTGAAGGCTCCCGACTTGGTATTAATTGAAGCTTTTCTATTTTGCAGCCAGTAACCAATTAACAGAGGAATAATAGTGGCAACCATAACACCGCTTGTTGCTAATAAAGGATTGGCAATGAGGCTAGATACTGCCAGACTTGCGGCAAAACATAAACCAAGCTGGAGAGTATTTTGTAAAGCGGCGGCTTTACCACTGTCTTTAGGAAAGACACTTAATGCATTTGATACCACAATAGGATAGCAAGCTCCGTTCATCGCCGCCATACAACAGAAAGGCAGTAATAGAGCAAATAAATTAGGTTGTGAATAGATAGCAAGGATAAAAATGACAAATACACTTATTCCATAACCGATAAGAATAATTGGTAGCAAGATTTGGTTTTTTATTTTGGCGATTAAATAACGTCCACCATAGCCACCGAACATAAAAGCGATAGTTTGTGGTACATAACTGATGCCTATATCCTGCGGATCATATCCCATTTGAGTTAAAATAAAGGGGGATCCCGTTAGCCAGGCAAAAAAACCGGCGCTACAGGCGGCATAAATTAATACATTACCGCTAAAAATAGCAGAATGTAGAAAGGTGATAAATGTGGTGGTGGATTTTATTTTGTCAGTTTTTTCAGAATATTTTTTTCCTGTAACAAAATTGTGGCCAGAAAAAGCAATATCCCAATGATAGCTAAGGCAAAAAATATCATTTGCCAGTTATTACCAGTTAGAAGCCAGGCACCTAACAGGGGAGCTAATGCCGGCGACAGTGCAACTAAAGGCATGATGGTAGCAAAGACCCGTTTAGCATATTGACCGCTAAAACGATCGATGACCAAAGCTTGCCAAATTACTGCGGTTGAGCAAACTCCAACACCTTGAATAAATCGCACAATAAGTAATTGTGTGCCGTTAGTGATCCACAGTGCTGCCAAACAACTAATAATAAATAGAGACAAGCCAATTAATAAAACCGGTTTTCTACCAATACGGTCGGAAAGCGGCCCCCAACTAAGTTGCGCAAAGGCAAAGCCACATAAAAATAGGCTAAGACTTGCACTAATGGTATTTGCTGAGGTGTTGAGTTGTTGTTGCATTATACTAAAAGCCGGTAAGTACATATCAATGGCCAAAAAGCCGAGCATACTTAAACCAGCAAGATAAAGCATAAAGCCAAAATTGGCTTGATTGGGGTTATTTTTATTCATATGGTATCAATAAATTAAATAATATTTAACATCGCTATTTATTGTATAAGAGATGAATTTTTGTTGTGAAGCGTTATTATTTGCATATTGTTATCAAATATTTTGATAGGTGAAGGGTTATGTGGTCAGAGTATTCCCTGGAAGTGATTGATGCCGTTGAGAGAACGGGCAGTTTTAGTGCAGCTGCCACCGAGTTACATAGAGTTCCCTCTGCGGTCAGTTATACCGTAAAGCAACTGGAGGAGTGGTTGGCGGTTCCTTTATTTGAACGGCGTTATCGTGATGTTGTACTTACTGATGCTGGGAAATTCTTCGTTAAAAATGCGCGTAATATTATTAAAACAATGCGTGAAACTCGTCATCAGTGTCAACAAATTGCAAATGGCTGGCATGGACAATTTAGTATTGCCATTGATCGGGTAGTTAAACCAGATAGGATATTGCAATTAATATTAGATTTTTATCGCCATTTTTCTGATATTGAACTTTTTATTCAGCAGGAAGTTTATAATGGTGTATGGGAGGCATTAGTCGATGGCCGAGTGGATATAGCAATTGGTGCAACCCGTGTGTCACCGATTGGCGATAGATATAGTTTCCGCGATATGGGATTTATGCCCTGGTCATGTGTTGTCAGTATCAATCATCCTTTAGCACACATAAGCGGTCTAATTAGCGATCAGCAATTACGTCTCTATCCCAGTTTATGTTTAGAAGATACTTCTCGCTACTTACCAAAACGAGATACTTGGGCATTAGATAACCAAAAAAGGCTTATTGTGCCAGATTGGGAAAGTGGTTTAGCATGCTTAAAAAATGGATTATGTTTAGGATTTGCGCCTAAACATCGGGTAGAGCAACTTTGCCGCAAAAATGAATTAAAGACATTGCAGATTAAGCAACCCTTACCTGATAGTCCGTGCTGTATCATATGGAATGAAGAAAAACGTTCCCCAACATTGAGTTGGCTACTGGATTATTTAGGTAATAGCGAAACACTCAATGCTGAATGGTTAACTGATTGATAGCGTTTAAATCCGGGGATCATCTTCGGTAGTCAATAAATGGACCATCGACAACTGAACGACGTTCAATAAGCTCTGGGTGTATTTCAATCGTTTGCGCATCTTGGCGTTTATTAATAATGCGATCAAGCAACATGGTAAAGGCCATTTGACCTAGACGTTCTTTGGGCTGATGAATGGTAGTTAATGCTGGGGTAAAAAAACGCGCATTACGCACATTGTCGTAGCCAATAATAGATATATCTTGTGGCACTCGAATTCCTAATTCATTTGCAGCGCTGATAGCCCCCATCGCCATAATATCACCGCCACAGAAAATGGCAGTCGGTTTTTGTTGGAGACTTAATATTTGTTTCATCGCCTCGTAGCCGGAAGCTGGTTCGAAATCACCCTCGACAATCCATTCATTATGTGGTTGGATGTTAGCTTCCTGCATGGCATTGAGAAAACCTTGCCGCCGGCCATTGCCGGTATTGCGTTTTAATGGTCCAGAGATAATACCTAAATCACGATGACCTCGTTCGATAAGATAACGCCCGGCAAGATAGCCACCATAAACTGCATTATCAATGATGACATCGGTAAAATCACCATGGGCTTGCCCCCAATCCATCACCACCATTGGAATATTGCGGTATTTCTCTAACATCTGGAGTAGTTGGTTGGGGTATTCTGAGCACATGACAAGTAAACCATCAACCCGTTTTTGCGCTAACATTTGTAAATAGGCTTGTTGCTTATTTAGGTTGTTGTGCGAATTGCATAGGATCAATGTATATCCTTGGCTAAAACAGTTGTTTTCGACTGATTCAATGACTTCTGCAAAGTAAGGGGCTTCATTAGATGTGGCTAATAAGCCAATGGATTTAGTATGATTAACTTTCAAACTACGAGCAACTGCACTGGGAGAGTAATTAAGTGTTTTAATGGCTGCCCTGACGATCGTTTTTGTCTCTTCGGCGACAAAACGGGTATTGTTAATTACATGTGATACGGTAGTAGTTGAGACACCCGCAAGCTTTGCCACATCCTTAATTGTTGCCATGATTATAAAGACCCCTGAGTCATTCCCAATTCCTTTACTATTGTTTAAAAATTACTGTTATTGATCTATAAAAATAGATAATTAAGTTATCAGTAAACTGATCATTTTGTCTGATTTGCAGTAAAAACAAAAGTATTAATCAATCTTTACTAGATGATATAATAGAAAATAGCTTTTATTGTTGTATGATATTATGACATTTAATGATTTTTCATTAATTAATTTATGACTAAGACAGTGAGAATAGTGAGGTGAGGTTATGGATACCGATTTTAAATATGGTTTATGTACTGCGATAGTTGCATTATTAATGATCGTATCGTTTGTTTCTTTTATTTTATGAGCATCATATTGGCTTAACTGTCTGCATTTTATCGCTACAATATTTTGTCTTAAGCTGCATCATGGACAGCAGGCTGCACTACTGGCAGCCTATAGTCTAATAAGGGATTACATTTTTTCTACCGTTTCAATCCCTAATGTGTCTAAACCAATTTTTAAGGTTTTTTGCGTCAGTAATGCCAGTTTTAATCGACTTTCTTTTGATGCGTTATTTTCTGCACCTAAAATTGGGCAATGTTCATAAAAACTAGAAAATAAACCTGCCAGATCATATAAGTAAGCACACATAATATGGGGTAAACCGTCGCGAGCAACGGTTAGTATTGTTTCTTCAAATTGTAATAAACGAGTCGCTAAGGCTTGTTCATACTGATTTGCTAAAATCACCGGCTCGCTTAGTGCTGTTGGATTAATATTAGCCCGTTTAAAAATGGAGGCCACACGGGTATAAGCATATTGCATATAAGGCGCGGTATTACCTTCAAACGCTAACATATTGTCCCAGTCAAAAATATAATCAGTGGTACGATTTTTCGATAGATCGGCATATTTTACTGCACCAATACCCACCGCCTGACTAATTAATTGTAACTCGTTTTCTGGCATAGCTGGATTTTTTTGCCGGATAAGATCACTGGCACGCTCAATTGCCTCATCAAGTAAATCGGCGAGCCGGATCGTTCCGCCGGCTCGAGTTTTAAACGGTTTACCATCTTTACCTAGCATCATACCGAACATATGATGCTCTAATGACATTGTATCGGGAATATAGCCGGCTTTACGCACAATAGCCCAAGCTTGCATTAGATGTTGATGTTGTCGTGAATCTATATAATATAACACCCGATCAGCGTGTAACATTTCATGACGATATTTAGCGCAGGCAATATCTGTTGTCGTATAAAGATAACCACCATCTTTTTTCTGGATGATAACCCCCATGGCATCACCGTCTTTATTCTTAAATTCATCCAGATAGACAACCATAGCGCCATCACTTTTAACGGCTAACTTTTTAGCTGTTAAATCAGCGACAATATCAGGCAGCATATTATTATATAAGCTTTCACACATCACATCGTCTTCCGTCAGTGTGACATTTAAACGATGATAGGTGTGTTGATTTTGCGCCATGGTAATATCGACCAATTTGCGCCACATTTTCCGACAATATTCATCACCAGATTGTAGTTTAACCACATAATTACGTGCAAGTTCAGCAAAATTTTCATCTTCATCATAATGTTTTTTAGCTTCACGATAGAAAGTCTCAAGATCAGCTAAAGCCATATCGGTAGCATTTTCTTGTTGAACTTTTTCCAAGTACGCAATTAGCATACCGAACTGGGTACCCCAATCGCCGATATGGTTAGCACGTATTACTTTATGACCTAAAAACTCTAATGTACGAGCAACAGCATCGCCAATGATAGTAGAACGTAAATGACCAACATGCATCTGCTTTGCTACATTGGGAGCGGAATAGTCAATAATGACGGTTTGTGGCGTAACGGTGCTAATTGCCAATTTTTCATGTTGCAAGGTAAGTTCAATTTGTTCGGCTATCCATTGCTTATCAAGAAAAATATTAATAAAACCGGGTCCTGCTATTTCAACTTTACTGGCAATATTTTCCAGATTTAGTAGCGGCAGCATTTTTTCAGCTAATTGACGTGGAGGAATGCCGATTTTTTTAGCTGTAGACATGACACCATTAGCTTGGTAATCACCGAATTGGGCTTTTGTTGAAGGGCGGATATGAGCCTCACTACCTTTAGGAGCCCCTGCGGCAATTAATGCATTACTAATTTTTTCTGAAAGAAGAGCCTGAATATTCACCTGATTACCTTAATGATGAAGATAGCTGTCGTATTCAACTTAGTCAGATACAGCTATGAGGATCGTGATAAAAATAGCTGGCTTTATACCATAATTAGCTATTCACATGCTACTATCAACTATTTGATCAATAACTCTATTGTAAAAATAATATCAGATAGGATCGCTTTTTATCATCTTGCTAAATGACAATAGAGAATTTTTGATTTATCTAACTTTAAAAAATCACACGGCTGCTAAAATTGCAATTTTGATTAGAAATATTAATTTAAAAAAAGGGCTATGTTAAGTCTCTTTATTTTCCAGATTAAAATTTATCTTCATGAAAAGTTAAAAATATATTGAAAATTTGTTATCAAAAGTTAATGGTCTTTTATAATAAAATATTATCCTTTTCCATTAAAATTAATTACTTGTCTCAATTACTGTTTGAAAAACAGGTATTTTATTTGCAGAATAGTATGCTTATTAATTGATAATTAAAAATAGAAATAACAATAATTAATCAGAGGTGGCAGTATTATGATAACCCTGGAAATTTGCTGCTATGGAGCTGAATGTGCGCTAATTGCGGAAAAATGTGGCGCAGATCGTATTGAACTTTGTTCCAGTCCAGCTGAAGGTGGATTAACGCCTAGTTATGGTTGTTTAAAACAGGCTAAAGATACGATAAAGATCCCCGTTCATCCAATTGTACGTCCTAGAGGAGGGGATTTTTGTTACAGCGATAGTGAGTTTGAAACTATTAAACATGATGTTAAATTTATCAGGCAGTTAGGTTTTCCTGGTGTGGTATATGGCATATTGAATCGAGAAGGGCATATTGATATACCGCGTATGCGTATTTTAAAAGCATTATCTGGAGATATGGCGATTACTTTTCATCGTGCGTTTGATATTGTGCATTAGCCCAAAACAGGCCTATGTACAGCTGACAGAACTCGGTATTGCCCGTATATTAACCTCAGGCCAGCAGCAGAATGCGGAATGTGGTTTACCGTTATTGAAGGAATTAAATGCATTATCTAGTAAAACTCCAAATGGGCCGATAATCATGGCGGGTGCTGGGGTGAAATTGTCAAATTTGCAGAAATTTATTGATGCAGGTTTACCGGAAGTACATACATCTGCTGGGAGAGTAATGCCATCGACTATGAACTACCGCAAAGCAGGGGTAACGATGAGTTCCAATATGGAGATGGATGAATTTACTCATTATTGTGTAGATAGTGATGTGGTGGAAGCAATGAAAAATTTATTAGCGATTGCTAATAATGACTGATTATAAGTTTAGTGCAATGACGGTATTCAATACCGTCAAGTTTACCTTTTTTTGGCAACTAAAGTTGCTCGTAGAGGAGCCAGATAACCTTCAACTGTCAAATGCATGTTATTTGAGTCAAGAAAATTTGCTAATGATTCGGTTTCCATCCAGGCTGTTTTTCGCTGTTCTTGTACGGTTGTTACTGTTTGATCAACAATATGCACATCGCAAAAGCCACACTTTTCTAGCCAGATTTTAAGCATTTTGGCTGAGGGAATAAAATAAACATTCCGCATTTGAGCATAACGTTCTTCAGGTATTAAGCATTGGTTTTCATCACCTTCAATAACTAAACTTTCCAGTACTAGCTCACCACCGGAAACTAATTGATTTTTTAGCTGATAGAGATGATCTAACGGTGAACGCCGATGATAAAGTACACCCATTGAAAATACAGTATCAAAGGCAGCGAGCGTCGGTAGTTGCTCGATACCTAGAGGCAATAGATGTGCTTGTTGATTATTGCCAATTAATTTACGTATGGCTTCAAACTGACATAAAAATAGTTGGGTAGGATCAATACCGATGACAGTTTTTGCGCCTTCACCAACCATTCTCCACATGTGATAGCCATTACCGCAGCCGACATCAAGTACTTGTTTATCTGTTAATGGTGAAAGATGAGGCAGTATACGTTGCCATTTCCAGTCCGAACGCCATTCGCAATCAATATTAATATCGTAAAGGGAAAATGGGCCTTTACGCCAGGGCATTAGGCTTTTTAGCAGTAAAGTGATCCGTTGCTTATCTTTTAAACAAATTGGTAACTCATTTTTGGCTATTACTGCGGTTTTTAGATCTAAGTGAGCGGGTGTCATAGCGGGCAGATTTTGCACTATTTTTTGCCAACAATTAAATTGCCCATGTTGAGTGGTTTTTTTCCATTGTTCAATTTGGCATGGCAGCGTTTCTAACCAATGGCTAAGTGATCCTACGGCGATTTGTTGATAAAAATGGCCAAAATCTATCATCAAACTTGTTCCTTGATAGCGAGTAGTGAACCGAAATTGAAACATTGAAACCATAAGTCACAATGATTAAACCCAGCTGCGAGCAAACGTGATTTATGTTTGCTAATCGAGTCCGTTAACATGCTGTTTTCTAGCATATTGCGTTTTTGACTTATCTCTAATTCACTATAGCCATTGGCACGCTTGAAATCATAATGCATATTAAACAGTAAATTGCCAATTTTCTCGTCGCTAAAATTAAATTTTTCTGATAACACTAAGACACCACCGGGATTTAGTCCTTGGTAGATCCGGTTAATTAATTGTTGTCGAACGTTTGGCGCAATAAATTGTAAGGTAAAATTTAATACCACCATTGAGGCATTTTGTATGTTGATATCGAGAATATCGCCTTTAATGATTTCAACCGGCGTATTCGCTTTGTAAGCATCAACATTTCGTTGGCAACGCTCAATCATGGCCGCTGAATTATCAATAGCAATTATTTTACAATTTTTAGTCTCAATATTACGACGAATTGATAATGTCGCTGCGCCTAAAGAACAGCCCAGATCATAAATAGTGCTATTGGGTGTGACGAAACGTGTCGCGAGCATACCAATCATAGTAATAATATTTGAATAGCCAGGAACAGAACGTTTGATCATATCAGGAAAGACTTCGGCAACTTTTTCATCAAATTGCCAATCACCTAAATTGGCAATAGGAGTGGCAAATAAGGTGTCTTTCTGTTTATCTAAAATTTGGCTGGACATAACCTGTGAATTAATTAAATAGCAAACGGTGATTAATTCTAACAGATTTTATGTTAGGACATAAATTAAAACTCATTAACATGGCAAAGCGTATAATGATGACCATGTTAATGAAATAAATCTTGTATTAAAGATCAAACGAAAAAATTTGTATCCAAGGCAAATAATAAATGTTAACCAGGATCATCAAAATCATAGAACTATAAGTCGTTATTTGGCCAAAATGGCGCCAAGTTCGTTCTCTATGTTTTAGGCCAAAGTAATGAAAAATTCTGGCGATGATAAAAATTAACCCACAAAGATGAATAGCCCAAACGGGTGCACCATTCATCTCCATCATCAATAATAACAGCATAGAGATAGGAATATACTCAATCGCATTACTCTGAACGCGTAATGCTGTTTGTAATTCACAAAAACCACCATCACCGTAAGTAACTTGATACTGAGTTCTGAGTTTAATGACTTCCAAAGATAACTTAAACAATATTAAAGCACTAAATACAATGTACAGAGAACTAACCATTTTTTTCCCCAATTTTATTAGGCAAAACAGTGAAATAATGATACATCTCAAAACTTCAACAGTTACCATAAATATAGTATTTAAATCAATAAAAAGCTTTCAGATTGCGAATACGTTAAAAGTTATCTGGCCAATATGATAAGGCGTACTTATTTCCCAGTAGAAATTTCTGTATAATAGCGATATTTTTTGATTATGTTTAAATTAATAGCACTAAAACGGCTAGTGCAAGCGACTCTGTATGATGAGTAAAAGGATATCGTATGCGGACAAATTATTGTGGGCAATTAGGTGTTGCTCACGTCGGACAAAAAGTGACTCTCTGTGGCTGGGTTAACCGCCAGCGTAATTTAGGTAAATTAATTTTTGTCGATATGAGAGATCGCGAAGGTTTAGTTCAAGTTGTTTTTGTGCAGGAAAATCATGCCGAACTTTTTACTCAAGCGTCACAGTTACGCAACGAATTTTGTATCCAGATCACAGGTATGGTACGAGAACGTGAACAAATCAATAAAGAGATACCGACCGGTGAGATTGAAATTGTTGCACAAGCATTGACGATTATTAATCGTTCTGAACCATTACCGATAGATAGCAATCAACAAAATTCCGAAGAAATAAGATTAAAATATCGTTATCTTGATTTAAGGCGGCCGGAAATGGCAACGCGCTTAAGAGAGCGAGCCAACATTACTAGTTTTGTGCGTCGTTTTATGGATGCAGAAGGTTTTGTTGATATTGAAACGCCCATTTTGACCAAAGCAACACCAGAAGGTGCGCGTGATTATCTTGTTCCAAGCCGCGTTCATAAAGGTGAGTTTTATGCTCTGCCGCAATCACCACAACTTTTTAAACAATTATTGATGATGTCGGGCTTTGATCGCTATTATCAGATAGTAAAATGTTTTCGTGATGAAGATTTACGAGCTGATCGCCAGCCTGAATTTACTCAGATCGACGTAGAAACCTCTTTTATGACTGCCGAGCAAGTTCGTGAAGTGATGGAGCGTTTGATCCGTCAATTGTGGCAGGAAAATAAAAGTATTGAGTTAGGCACTTTTCCGGTAATGACTTTTGCTGAGGCCATGCAACGTTATGGTTCAGATAAACCAGACTTACGGAATCCATTAGAATTGGTTGATATTGCTAATTTGGTCAATGCCGTTGAATTTAAAGTTTTTGCTGAAGCTGCCAATGATCCAAAAGGCCGTGTGGCTGCACTTTGTGTTCCAGGCGGGGCCACATTAACACGTAAACAACTTGATGGTTATACTGAATTTGTTGCTATTTACGGCGCCAAAGGATTAGCTTGGATGAAGGTTAATTCGCTGACTGAAGGCCAGGTAGATATTCAAAGCCCGATAGCTAAGTTTTTACCACCACCGGTGATTGATAATTTGTTAGCACGTACCCAAGCTAAAGCGGGTGATATTTTGCTATTTGGTGCTGGTAAACAATATATTATCAATGATGCAATGGGAGCGTTACGGTTGAAAGTAGGGCGTGATTTAGCAATCACACAAAATAATAGCTGGAAACCGTTGTGGATTGTTGATTTTCCAATGTTTGAAGAGGATGAAAATGGTGAGCTTCATGCTATGCATCATCCTTTTACTGCACCGAAAGATTTTACCCCGGAGCAACTACAAGCCAATCCTCTAGCGGCCGTGGCTAATGCCTATGATATGGTCATTAATGGTTATGAAGTTGGTGGCGGTTCAGTGCGTATCCACCATAATAAGATGCAACAAGCTGTTTTTGAAATTCTTAATATTAGCCAATCAGATCAGCAAGATAAATTTGGTTTCTTGCTTGAGGCATTACAATATGGAACACCGCCACATGCCGGTTTAGCATTTGGTTTAGATAGACTTGTTATGTTATTAACGGGAACAGAAAATATTCGCGATGTGATTGCGTTTCCAAAAACAACCGCAGCAGCTTGTTTGATGACCGATGCACCCAGTGTGGCCAATCCGGCCGCATTAGCGGAATTGGCGATAACTGTTGCTCCAAAAACTAAATAGATACTATGCAATATAAACGGCCGGAATCAGTATTAGTTGTAGTTTATGTGCAATCGAGTCGCCAAGTATTGATGCTACAGCGGCGTGATGATCCTGATTTTTGGCAATCAGTTACCGGTAGTCTTGAGGATAACGAAACACCAAGAGAGACGGCATTGCGTGAAGTTAAAGAAGAGATAGGCATTGATATTATCGAACAGCATTTGATGTTAGTTGATCTGCAACACAGTCTCTATTTTGATATTTTTTTAAAATTTCGCCACCGCTATGCTCCGGGTATAACTCAATGCAAAGAGCATTGGTTTTCTTTGGCCTTACCGCAAGAGCAGGATTTTTTATTGAAAGAACATTTGGCTTTTCGTTGGTTACCTGCTGCTCAGGCAGCAGCATTGACCAAGTCATGGAGTAACCGTCAGGCGATTGAACAATTTGTTCTAAAATGATTTTTATTGACGTATTTTGGGAGATATTTCATGGCAGGTCATAGTAAATGGGCCAATACTAAACATCGAAAAGCGGCGCAAGATGCTAAACGGGGTAAAATTTTTACTAAAATTATTCGTGAACTGGTAACAGCGGCTCGTTTAGGTGGCGGTGACGCTGCATCAAACCCACGATTGCGTGCGGCGATTGATAAGGCATTATCTAATAATATGACGCGAGATACGTTAAATCGAGCAATCGCACGTGGTGTAGGTAGTGATGACAATGATAATCTAGAAACGATCATTTATGAAGGCTATGGCCCAGGCGGTACGGCTGTTATGGTTGAATGCTTAAGTGATAATCGTAATCGTACAGTTTCTGATGTCCGCCACGCCTTTACTAAGTGCGGTGGTAATTTAGGTACTGATGGTTCGGTTGCTTATTTATTTACTAAACGTGGCGTGATCTCATATGCACCAGGCATTGATGAAGATAATTTAATGGAAGCGGCATTAGAAGCGGGTGCAGATGATGTCGAATCTTATGATGATGGTGCCATCGATGTTTATACTACGCTGGAAAGCTTTGGTGATGTAAAAGATGCTTTAGATGCGGCCGGTTTTAAGGCTGAAGCCGCCGAGGTGACAATGATCCCGTCAACCAAAGCGAATTTAGATGCTGACACTGCACTTAAACTTTTACGTTTAATCGACATGCTGGAAGATTCTGATGATGTACAAGAAGTGTATCATAATGGGGAAATTTCAGATGAAGTTGCGGCTCAGCTATAATTAAATCAACTTTTTATATTAAGAGATAGCATGCTGATTATCAGTATGCTTTTTCTTTGCATGTTTAACCTACTCAGTGAGTCAAGAATATGACAATTATTCTTGGGATTGATCCTGGTTCGCGTATTACCGGTTATGGTGTTATTCGTCAACAAGGTCGACAGTTGATCTATATAGGTAGTGGCTGTATACGTACTCAGGCAGACGATCTGCCAACACGCTTACAACGTATTTATGCAGGTGTCACTGAAATCATTACCCAATATCGACCGGAAAGTTTTGCTATCGAACAGGTGTTTATGGCAAAAAATGCCGATTCTGCTCTAAAATTAGGTCAAGCGAGAGGCGTGGCGATTTTAGCTGCAGTTAATAATCAATTACCAGTTTTTGAATATGCGGCGCGACAAGTAAAACAATCCGTTGTTGGCACGGGAGCGGCGGAAAAAAAACAAGTTCAGCATATGGTCTGCTCAATATTGAAATTGTTATCGCATCCTCAAGCTGATGCTGCTGATGCTTTAGCTATTGCGATCACGCATTGTCATTTTAATCAAAATTTGGCTCGAATAGGTGAGCCAGAACTATCATTGGCTAAAAGACGATTGCGTTAATAACTGGATATAAAACCAGTATTTTTTTATAATATAAGCATTAGCAGAATAACCTAAAAGAGGAAATCGATGTGATTGGTCGCTTGCGAGGCACTATTTTGGAAAAACAGCCGCCTATTGTTTTACTCGAACTAAATGGTGTAGGTTATGAAGTTCATATGCCAATGACCTGTTTTTATGAATTACCAGAAATTGGTCAGGAAGTGATCTTATGGACTCAATTTATCGTGCGTGAAGATGCGCAGCTACTATATGGTTTCAATGATAAGCAAGAAAGGGCATTATTTCGTGAGTTAATTAAGGTTAATGGGGTAGGTCCTAAATTAGCGCTGGCCATTTTATCCGGTATGTCAGCTTATCAATTTGTTTCTGCGATAGAACAAGAAGCGATTTCTAGCTTGGTAAAATTACCGGGTGTTGGCAAAAAAACCGCAGAACGGCTGGTGGTTGAAATGAAAGACCGCTTTAAAGGACTTAATGGCGATCTATTTAATAATAGTGCGATAGATTTACCTGGCTCATCAGCGGCAAAACAAAATAGTCATGATATTGAAGCAGAGGCAGTTTCGGCATTAATTTCTTTAGGCTATAAACCACAAGATGCGAGCCGTATGATCGGCAGAGTTGCTAATGGAGCTACTAACTGTGAAGCATTGATCCGCGAAGCATTGCGAGCTGCATTATAAATAATAAGTAAGGACCAAACCTATGATTGAGGCTGATCGTTTAGTTTCTGCTGAGAATTTACCTGATGAAGACGTGATTGATCGCGCTATTCGACCAAAACTCCTTACTGAATATGTCGGGCAACCTCAGGTTTGCCAACAGATGGAAATCTTTATCCAGGCAGCTAAATTACGAGCTGAAGCACTTGATCACTTGCTGATTTTTGGTCCACCTGGGCTTGGTAAAACGACATTAGCGGGTATTGTGGCGAATGAATTGGGCGCAAATTTACGTACTACCTCCGGCCCAGTGTTAGAAAAGGCAGGGGATTTAGCGGCAATGCTAACCAATTTAGAACCGCATGATGTACTCTTTATTGATGAAATACATCGTTTATCGCCAGTTGTAGAAGAGATCCTTTATCCGGCAATGGAAGATTACCAACTGGATATAATGATAGGAGAAGGGCCTGCTGCGCGTTCAATTAAAATTGATCTACCTCCTTTTACTTTAGTTGGTGCAACAACCAGAGCCGGCTCACTGACATCCCCGCTTAGAGATCGTTTTGGTATTGTTCAGCGTCTTGAATTTTATAATGTCGATGATTTACAGACGATTGTATTACGTAGTGCTCACTTTATGGGGTTAGAAATTTCTGATGCCGGTGCGAGACAAATTGCGATGCGCTCACGGGGAACACCGCGGATAACTAATCGTTTATTACGGCGAGTAAGAGATTTTGCCCAAGTTAAAGGTGATGGTATTATTGATGGCGACATCGCTTCACAGGCATTAGATATGCTTAATGTTGATTCAGCCGGTTTTGACTATCTTGATCGTAAGTTATTGATTGCTATTATTGATAAATTTATGGGGGGACCGGTAGGATTAGACAATGTGGCTGCTGCAATTGGTGAAGAAAGGGAAACCATAGAGGATGTTCTTGAACCTTTCCTGATTCAACAAGGTTTTATTCAGCGTACTCCCCGTGGTCGAATTGCGACTGATCATGCCTACCGCCATTTTGGGGTTAATAAAGATCATGATGATGCTAATTAAGTTTATTAATGGGGTTAAATTTATTGCTTGTAATTCGCTAATATAATCATGCTAATTATTTTCAATACAGCTTAACACCGGGTTAGGCTGCTATTTATAATATATGAATAAATAATAATTTATTTATGATTATTATTTGTTATTTTTATTAACTATTTTTATTATCAATGGACTTCTTATTTAATTAATGCATTATTAATATAAATTGATGATATTTAATTCTCAAGAATAAGCAATAGTTTAATATTAATGTAATTAATTATATTATTTTTGTTGATATTTTTGCCGTGGTTAAATAATAATTTTACGGTAGTTTTTATTATATCTACTAACTATTTTTTAATAAATAAAATTAGCTAATTATGGAATAAACTGAATGAAAATAAAATTATTATTATCAATATTATCATTAGCAATGTTAGTATTATAAGTTTTGCCAGAGCAAATACTCTCCTCAATCCTATGCATGGTTATATCGATTTTCCTACTAGTCGAGCTTATCTGTGTTCGTTAGGTAAAAATGGTAATTGTGGTGCGGTTATGGTTGAACCACAATCGGTTGAAGGTCGTAAAGGTTTTCCTCGGCATGGGCCAGCTGATGGCAAAATTGCCAGTGCTGGACATCGTTGGTTTGGTGAGTTAGATGAACAGACTGCTACTAGTTGGACTAAAGTTGATGTTTAACCCGGTAAAAATACTTTCCATTGGACGTTGACCGCACCTCATCGAACTACCGGTTGGGAGTATTTCATCACTAAACAAAATTGGGATCCTAATGCGCCGTTAGCCCGTAGCTCATTTGATCTACAACCATTTTGCAGTCGTACAGATGGGGGGCAAATGCCTTCATTTGAGGTCTCAATTGATTGTAATGTACCATATCGTACCGGTTATCAGGTTATTTTAGGTGTATGGACAATTTACGATACTGGTAATGCATTTTATCAAGTGATAGATGCTAATATGAAACCTTAGTTATTTTTCACTAACTGGCTAAATATTGTCATCATTGTATTTAATAAAATTGTCATTTTTTTGGAGGTAAGCTAAAACTTGCCTCTACATTATTTTTAGTTTCGATAGCTAAAGTAGGACGATTTATTTTTATTTTAATTGCTGCTTATTTATCAATGATAAGTTAAATATATCTTCTAACTAAATATCATCAGTCAAATTTTATTTTTCAGTTTAAATTAAATTTAACAAAAAATTATTTAGTTTTATATATAGGGTAATCGATTTATTTCATATCTTATAAAGACTATTGAATTAAATATTATTCTACTAGGAATAGAAGATAAATGAAAAAAATATTTATTAGATCTGTCATTGCTACAATATTTGCCTGTGTTTCTGCGAATGCCTGTGCAGCAAGTAAAAATACTCTATCACTAGATTATGCACAAAGTCATCTACAATTTAAAGATGAAGAATTTCAGGATAAACCAAAGGGTATTAATATTAAATATCGTTATGAAATTGATAATCACTGGGGTTTTATTGGTTCGTTGACTTATACTAATCAAGAAGATTATTTGAAAATTTATAATATTAAAGTTGCTAATGTAGATATAATTTATTCTTCATTAAGTTTTGGTCCTAGCTATCGTTTTAATCGCAATATTAGTCTCTATGGCTTAATTGGAGCGGCACGTGGTAGAGTTGAGGCAAAATCACCATTCGCAAATGCTTTTAAAGACACTGAAATTGAATTAGTTTATGGTGCGGGTTTACAAATTAATCCGGTGGAGAATTTAGCTATTGATGTTACATATGAACATACCAAATTATCTTTCGAACATACTAATTTAAAAAATATAAAAGTCGGCACATGGATGCTTGGTATCGGTTACCGGTTCTAATTTGATTAGCAAAATAAAAACTCACTACAAGTCATAATTGATGGATTTGTAGTGAGGGAATAGGGTGTTTAGCTAATTTTAAAAATAATTTATTTTATCGTATGAATAGATTAGTTTTTTATTTTAATAAATAAACTTAATACAAATAAAGCACTGGCACAGATCACAACCGAGGGCCCTGCTGGTGTATCGTAATAGGCAGACAGAGCAAGTCCAGCCGTCACCGCAAACATACCGATAATGATAGCAACTACTGCCATTTGCTCTGGTGTTTTGTCAAATCGTCTACCAGTAGCGGCAGGAATAATTAATAATGATGTAATAATTAAAGCCCCAACAAATTTCATGGCAATACCTATGGTAAGGGCAGTAACCAGCATTAATAATACCTTAAGCTGCTGTATTTTTACGCCATCAACAAAAGCTAAATCTTGATTAACTGTTATTGACAGTAAATTACGCCATTGCCAGACAATAATTGAACAAACAATAGCAACACCTATCGCGATTGAAAAAACATCCTCGCTAGTTACCGATAATAGATCACCAAATAAATAAGCCATCAAATCCATACGAACATTGTCCATTAAACTGACGACGACTAATCCAAGTGATAGGGCACTATGCGCCATTATGCCTAATAGGGTATCGATGGCCAGATGTGGGCGCTTTTCTAGCCAGGCTAATAAAATTGCAAGAAGAAGGGTGATAGCAATAACGGCATAAAACAGATTAACATTGAGTAATAAACCAAAAGCGATACCAAGTAATGAAGCATGAGCGAGAGTATCACCAAAATATGACATACGCCGCCAGACAACGAAAGAGCCCAGTGGTCCTGCGGCAATGGCTAACAGCATACCAGCTAACCACCCAGGTAGTAATAGTTCAATCATGATGACAGTTCCCTGTAGGTTTATCATCAATCTCATTATTTAAATCGCATTGATGATTATGATGATGGTGGCGATAGATATCGATCTGTTCTATCCCACGATGGCCGAACATAGCAATAAATTCGGGATCTAAAGCCACATCCTCTGGCCGGCCAGAGCAGCATATTTGTTTATTAATACAGAGTACTTTATCAGTTTTTGCCATCACAAGGTGGAGATCATGTGAAATCATAAAAACAGCACAATTTGATTCGGTACGAATATTATCGATTAGATTATATAAAGCGACTTGACCATTGATATCTACGCCTTGTGTAGGTTCATCTAAAACAAGTAATTGTGGTTGATTCAGTAAAGCACGAGCAAGTAGAACACGTTGAGTTTCCCCGCCTGATAGTTTTTGCATTTGTTGCTCGATAAGATGATCGGCGCCGACACGTATTAATGCAGGAATAATATTAGTAGTTTTTACCCCAGGTTTTAATGTCATAAAACGTTTAACGGTCAAAGGCATTGTCATATCCAGCGATAATTTCTGTGGCACATAACCGATGCGCAATTTGACTTGGTAAATTATTTCTCCTTGACTAGGGGTAATTAGGCCGAGGAGTATTTTAGCTAGCGTAGATTTACCAGCACCATTTGGCCCCAATAGTGTTAATATTTCTCCAACATATAGATCAAAGGAGATGTTTTCGACAATTTGGTGTGAACCAAAACTAACAGCAATATTTTTTAAGCTTAATAGCGTTTGCATGGTAAATAATTCTTGCAGGATGGTTAAAGTATTATAATATAACATTATCAAAATTAGTCTATGGAAACTATTCTATGTTACACAAAACAAAAAAAATTGTTCAAAAAATTATGGGAAAAAAATATATTCTTGCTGGACTATTACTCAGTTTCATATCTACTACTCAAGCTGATGTAGTTACGTCAATTCGTCCGTTAGGTTTTATTGCTGCAGCCATTACTAATGGTGTTACTGAGGTACAAATATTATTACCTGATGGTGCTTCACCCCATGATTATGCTTTAAAACCTTCCGATCTGGAAAAAATCAAAACTGCTGATCTTTTCATTTGGGTTGGCTCAAATTTAGAAACTTTTTTAGAGAAACCATTAGCACAATTACCCACTGAAAAACGGATCACATTAGCTGAAGATCCAGCTATAAAAGCACGCTTACTGAAAAGCAGCGAAGATAGCACAGCGGTAAATAATAAAAATTCTCATGGTCATCATCATGAGCATCATTCACATGGTGAGTATAATATGCACATCTGGTTGTCACCAGACATTGCACGTATTGCTGCTAACATTATCCACCACCGATTAGTCGCTTTATATCCTAAATATAAAAAACAGTTGGACGTAAACCTTCGTAAATTCGATGAGAAATTGACGCAAACTGATCAAAATATTGCTAAGATGTTACAGTCGGTTGGAGATAAGCGATATTTTGTTTTTCATGATGCTTATGGTTACTTTGAAAAACGCTATCATTTAGCCTCATTAGGTTATTTTACTATTAATCCTATCATTCAGCCTGGCGCCCAAAGACTATATCAAATAAGAACAATGTTGGCTCAGAAAAAAGCAGTTTGTGTTTTTGCTGAACCACAATTCAGGCCAGCGGTGATTAAAGCTGTTATAAAAGATACCGATGTATATATGGGGACATTAGATCCATTAGGGAGCGGCATCGGATTAAGTAAGGATAGCTATGTAGAATTTTTAACAGCGTTATCTAATCAATTTAAAAGCTGCTTGGATAAGAACTAGAAGGAATTTAATACGTGCAGCAGATGGCGAAGACTATCGTTCAGGTATATGGCAATTTGCCTAAACCGCATAAAATTATGCTAGGCACATTAACCATAGCAACATTGGCTGTCGCAATTTGGCGGCCTGTTGTTATTCAACCCGATGATAAAGATGAAAATATTTCTCAAGAATCATCGCCAATAAAACCAGGTATTATTCTTGGTAGTAAAGATAAAAGTGAAACTAATACCAGCCAAGTAGATAACTCGGATACTGATGATATTATCACCGATAGCAGCGAACAGTTACCTGATGAAGGGGTAACTGATGAAAAGGGAGCTGATACACCTGATGAACATGTTGTTTCAAGCGGTGATAATCTGACTAGTATTTTAACTCAGTATGGTTTAGATGCTGGTGATGTGGCCGCTCTTTCTAATCAACACCGAGCTTTACGGAATTTGCAAATAGGGCAAACGTTAAGCTGGGAATTGAATAAAGATGGAGAATTACAGACACTGACATGGATTATTTCACAGCGTGAAACACGTGTTTATACTCGTCAAGGTGCCTCTAGCACTTTTAATGAAGAGAAGCAAATTCGTCAAGGTGTTTGGGCTGATAAGGTTATCCAAGGTAAAATAAACGGTAATTTTACCTCTAGTGCAGTTAATTCGGGCTTAACATATAACGAAGCACGTGAAGTGTCTAAAGCACTACAATGGCAGATCGATTTGCGTAAGCTAAAGTCAGGTGATAAATTTTCGGTCTTGTTAAGTCGTGAAATGCTTGATGGTCACAGTGAACAGAGTCGTTTGTTGGGGGTTCATTTATTAACTAATGGTAAGAATTACTATGCCTTTCGAGCTGAAAATGGTCGCTATTATGATAGTGAAGCTAATGGCTTAGAGCGCGGTTTCTTACGTTATCCTACAGCCAAAACCTTTAGAGTCTCTTCTCCTTTTAGTTTGCGTCGTGTAAATCCGGTAACAGGGCGTCCAGCTCCTCATCAGGGAGTTGATTTTTCTATGCCCGTCGGGACACCAATATTAGCGGTTGGTGATGGTGAAGTTATTGTGGCGAAATATAGTGGAGCGGCCGGTAATTTTATTGCTATTCGTCACGGGCGGCAGTATACCACTCGTTATATGCATCTACGTAAATTATTGGTTAAACCAGGTCAGAAAGTAAAAAGAGGTGAACGCATAGCATTATCAGGTAATACTGGACGTACTACCGGCCCTCATCTTCATTATGAGTTATGGTTTAATCAGCGCGCAGTTAACCCATTAACAGCTAATTTACCTCACTCAGGTGGATTAACAGGTAAAGATCGCCAACTCTTTCTGGCATCCGTTAAAGAGAATAAATCGAAGCTGGCAAGCGATTAATATGATTTTTGTTAGCTAATTAGGTTGTGAACTAGCATTTTATTTACTGCCATAATTATTTTCTGTAAATCATAAGGTTAATATTATAATGTATCTCAGATTTTAGATTTTTATACGTTGTATTTGAGTGTACTAATGAATAAAGAACAGGATACAGATAGTAAACTTGGTTATATTCCTACCTTTCATCGTATTTATCTACATCCCAGATATTGGGGGATGTGGGTTGGTGCATTGCTATTAGCTGGAACAGCTTATTTGCCTATTAAGTTACGCGATCTGTTACTGGCAAAAATGGGTAAGTTAATTGGTAAGTTAGCAAAAGGCTCGCGTAGGCGGGCAAAAATTAATTTGCTTTATTGTTTTCCAGAATTGACAGAGCAGCAAAGAGAGAAATATGTTGATGAAATGTTTGCTGTAGCACCGCAATCTTTTGCAATATTAGCCGAATTAGTTTTACGCGGCGTAGATAAAACTTTAGCACGAACTCATTGGCATAATGAACAAATTATTGAACAATTAAAAGAGCAACAGCGTAATATTATTTTTATGGTACCTCATGGTTGGGCGGTTGATATTCCAGCCATGTTATTAGCGGCTCGAGGCCAAAAAATGGCAGCCATGTTTCATCATCAAAAGGATCCTGTGGCTGATTATTTATGGAACAAAGCGCGTCATCATTTTGGTGGTCGTTTACATTCTCGTGAAGCGGGCATTAAACCTTTTATTACTAGTGTCAGGCAAGGTTATTGGGGATTTTATTTACCAGATCAAGATCATGGTGAAGAACATAGTGAGTTTGTTGATTTTTTTGCAACCTATAAAGCAACCTTACCGGCACTAGGGCGGTTGATGAAGGTTTGTAAAGCGGAGATTGTGCCATTATTTCCGGTTTATGACTATAAAACTCACCAATTACATATCTATATTCGTGAGCCAATGGCTGATATTGCTGGGCAAAGTAATCACTATATTGCCAGGCGCATGAACGAAGAATTGGAATATTTAGTTAAACCCTATCTGGCACAATATACCTGGATATTAAAATTATTAAAAACGCGCAAAGCCGGAGAGATAGAGCCTTATTGCCGCGATGATCTTTATTAATAAAAATACCGCTTGATAGCAAATCAAGCGGTGCAAGATAGCAATAAAACTAGATATAATATATTTTGATATCCCTGAGTAAATGTAATAAAAAAATAATATTTTTGATGAAATAAGGCGTATTAATAAAAACTATTAGATATTTTATCAGTCAGTTAAATTATGGCTAAGTAACTAACTAATTAATTAACTTTATGAAAATATTGTTTTATATTTTTATTAAAATAACCGTTTCCTTTATAAGTCTCGAGTGTGACGCTACCTTCGGATGCTTCAATGCCTGAATCCTGGTGGTTAATTAAATGTTTAGTGGTAATGTTTATTGTAGATGGAATAGTATATTCATCATCTTCAATAGCGCCATAAGCTGCAATTGTATGTTTATTAGAGATACGTTCTGCTTTAATCGACATATTACCTATATCCCACTTATTAGCAGCAACGGCAATCGTACCTTTATTATTTAAATATGTGCCTTTACTCGTAAAAATCCTTAGTTGATTCGCGTAAATTTGGCTATTTTTTGCAAGTGAAAATGTTGTTTTCTCTTCTGCCAATCCTAAAATTTTTCTATTACCATAATGACAAGCATCGATTTCAGTTTCAACATTGCCAATAGTATAATATTGCTTAGCGACATTAACTTTGGCGCCATTATTAAAGCGCACTTTACCTGCGTATACAGCGAGGTTCGATAAAAATTTGTTCTTTTCATTTATTGACGAACCTCCATTCCCCCATATTCCTAAACCAGTAAAAATTATTTTTCCTTTATCAGTCTGGTAGTTTATTGTGTTATTGGTATAATTCATTTTGCCAGCAACCAAATCAACTCCGGTTGTATTGCTAAACTGACAGTCATCGCAGGTAATACCATTAGGATTGGCAATAATAACTTTTGCTGGAGATCCTTTTATATTTAGCAAACCATGTAAATTTGTTTTTTCGCTAGAATTAATTTGATTAATAATTAATTTTGCTGATTGTGTGCCTTGAGCAAGCATATTTTTATTTTGATTTGCATCGTTATTAAGTTGTACTGTTACGCCTTTATTAGTATTAAATCGCCGATATTGATTATATGATATACCATTATTATCAGGTGCTTTAATGTCGATATTAACTTCACCTTGATTAGATATTGTAAACTTATTTAATTTGTTTTTTTCTATTGTAGAATCAATTATTATTCCGTTATATTTTATTCCTTGATTAATTGCTAATGTTGGTGCTGATAATAAACTAAGAGCTAATAAACAGTAGCTGAAATTATTTTTTTATGCATATCAAATCCCTTTAATAAATAAATGCTAAAGAATCTCTTTTTCTTTAGTGGGAAGAAAAGTAAAAAAAGTCAGATATTTTGTCAATTAAAATCTAAATTTTATTAGTTTAATTAATTTAATATTCAATTAATTTATATTATTTTTTTCTAATTCATTTATTAGAAAGAATAATGACTGGGTCATAAAAAAAAGCGGTAAAAAATGATAGTAATATTTTAGGTAATTAAAAACCCCGTGTATATAACGGGGTTAAATGTATTTATGATGTGAAATTATTCGACTTTTAATATTCGGCAGGTATTGGTACTACCAATCTGACACATTTGATCGCCCTGGGTGACTAAGACTAAATCAGCTGGCTCAATATAATTTTTTTCCAGCAGGCATTGAATGGCATATTTAACAGCATTAATCGTATTAGTCTCTTTATTACAATAAATCGGGGTTACGCCACGGTATAGAGCACACTGATTTAATGTCTTTTCATGATATGAGATAGAAAATATTGGTAAACCTGAACTGATCCGAGACATCATACAAGCGGTACGGCCTGATTCTGTCATGGCAATAATCGCTTTTACTCCTTTTAAGTGATTGGCGGCATACATAGCTGACATCGAAATCGCTTCTTCAACGCTGTCAAATATATCATCGAGGTGATGTTTGGCAATATTTATGCCAGCCATCTTTTCTGCTCCAAGGCAAACCTGAGCCATGGCTTCAACGGTTTCAGCAGGATATTGGCCTGCTGCTGTCTCGGCTGATAACATAACGGCGTCAGTGCCATCCAGCACAGCATTAGCAACGTCCATTACTTCAGCTCGGGTAGGCATCGGATTAGTGATCATCGATTCCATCATTTGGGTGGCAGTGATGGCAATACGGTTTAGTTGGCGTGCCCGGCGTATTAGTTTTTTTTGTACGCCGACCAGCTCAGGGTCGCCAATCTCAACACCTAGATCACCTCGAGCAACCATGACCACATCTGAGGCTAAAATAATTTCGTCAATAACTTTGTCATTGGCAACCGCTTCAGCTCGCTCTACCTTAGCGACAATTTGACAATTACAACCCGCTTCACGCGCCAGGCGTCGGGCATAATTTAGATCTTCTGCTGAGCGGGGGAAAGAAACTGCTAAAAAATCGACACCGATCTGAGCCGCGAGCAAGATATCGGCTTTGTCTTTATCTGTTAGTGCTTCTGCGGATAGACCACCACCAAGCTTATTGATCCCTTTGTTGTTTGATAGTTGTCCGCCAACAGTTACTTCAGTAAGAATTTGCTGATCTTTTACCGTAAGTACTTTTAATTGAACTCGTCCATCATCGAGTAACAGAATATCACCTGATGCCACATCATTGGGTAAACCTTGATAGTCAATGCCGACTTTTTCTTGATTACCTTCACCTTTGGCTAAATTGGCATCTAAGATAAACTTATCGCCAATATGAAGGAAAATTTTTCCTTCTTTAAATGTTGAAACGCGAATTTTAGGTCCTTGTAGATCACCAAGAATAGCGACATGTTGTGCTAATGATTTCGCAAGTTCACGTACTTTTGTTGCCCGTTGTAAGTGATCTTCTGCTGAGCCATGAGAAAAGTTTAGACGAACAACGTTTGCGCCGGCTTTAATCACTTTTTCCAGGTTATTATCACGATCAGTCGCGGGACCGAGAGTAGTAACAATTTTCGTTCTTCTAAGTCGTCTCGACATTTATGACTCCGTTACTTATTAAAATTGGTGTTGGTTGATAGGTTATTACATAGAAATGAAATTAATTCCTTTATTAAAGTGTGCTGTTGTATCATTTAAATGCCTTAGCTAGAGAGAATATTTTTTGCAGTAAAACGAACGGATCTATAGTTTGCTGATATTGATCTGTTTGCTAAAGGTAAATAGCACTAGAGTTTATCAGGATATACATCATGTAATATATCTTTTACGCGCTTTAAGTTATCTCTAAAATTTTGCCCTCGACGTAAAATAAAGCCAGTTGCTAGCACATCTATTAATGTCAACTGTGCTAGTGGTGATACCATCGGCATGTAAATATTGGTATATTCAGGTACAGTAATCGCGATAGATAAGGAAGCGATTTGTGCCAGAGAGGAATTAGCGGTAGTAATAGTAATGATTATAGCATCATTGGCTTTAGCAACTTTAGCTTGTTCAACCAAGTTTTGCGTGCGCCCAGTAGGCAAAATGCAAATCACAACGTTACCATAGCGATAGTTAATACAATATATGTGTTGCATCATGACATCAACGAAATAGAGCACTGGGATATAAAAACGAAAAAATTTACTCATAGCTCCATGGGTAACTGCTGCTGAGGCAGCTAAACCAAAGAAAGCGATCTTGTTTGCTTGGGTTAATAGATCGATAGCACGATTAATGTTTGTGGTATTTAGGTTATCTTTTACAATACCTAATTGCGGGATGGCGGAATCAAAAACTTTTTGCGTATGGCAACTGACAGTATTATCTTGATCAACCAAACGATTAACATAGGATGCTCCATTGACGAGGTTTTGCGCTAATCGTAATTGAAAATCAGGAAAACCCTTGGTATCTATTCTACAGCAAAAACGATTTACAGGGGGTTCGCTCACATTAGCCAATTTAGCTAGGCTTGCAATACAAAGGTGAATCGCTTTTTGCAGGCTATCAAGGATTGAATTGGCAACTTTTTTTTCTGATTTACTGAAATACTCAAAGTTATTATTTATTTGTTCTAATGTGTTCATACTGAAAAGCTACCCGTTTTACTAATATTGCCAAAGGGGGAATCTTGTTACTTAAGTCAAAATATACTACGCGCTGTTTGGTCAGTAATGAAAAAAAGGAAGTTATTAACTGAATTTTTATTAAAAATATGACGGGTGTCTAATTTACTTTGCATTTTAGTTTAATAAATATGAAGAATTAAAATTTATATATAACTAATCAAATTTGTTGCGAATTATTTTTTGAGCAAAATAAAATATCGTGGCTTTGTTTACCTGGTCGAGTCAAAAAGGTACATTTATTTTCTCGATTGAAGCTATCATAGCACTATAGAATTGGTCTTTAAGGAGAATCCCATATCATGGCAATTAATAAAGCTGTTCAGGCATGTAATTTAATTATTTTCGGCGCAAAAGGAGATTTGGCTCGCCGCAAATTATTGCCTTCCCTTTATCAATTGGAAAAAACGGGCTATATCCATCCTGATACGCGTATTATAGGGATTGGTCGGGCTGAATGGGATGCTGCCGCCTATATAAAAGAAACTAAAGATGCGTTAGAGACTTTCCTAAATGAGAAAATCGAGCCCAGTTTATGGCAAAAATTAAGTAAGCGCCTTGATTTTTTCAATTTAGATGTTCAGGATCTGAACAAATTTAATTCACTAGCAAAATATCTTGAGGGTGATAGTAAACCCGCTATATATTATTTTGCTATGCCACCAACGACTTTTGGTGCGGTTTGCCATGGCTTAGGCCATGCTGGCCTCAATAAAAAGCCCAACCGGGTTGTTATGGAAAAACCATTAGGCAGTGATCTTGCCTCTTCTCAAGATATAAATAATGAGGTTGCTAAGTATTTTAAAGAGAGCCAGATTTATCGTATTGATCACTATTTAGGTAAAGAAACAGTACTCAATTTATTAGCTTTACGTTTCGCCAACTCTTTATTTATTAATAATTGGGATTATCGAACGATTGATCATGTACAGATCACAGTTGCTGAAGAGGTTGGTATCGAAGGACGCTGGGGTTACTTTGATCAAGCTGGGCAGATGCGTGATATGATCCAAAATCATTAATTACAGATCTTGACTATGATTGCCATGTCACCGCCTGCGGATTTAACTGCAGATCTCATACGAGATGAGAAAGTTAAAGTATTGCGCTCATTACGTCGGATTGATTATCGTAATATACGTGAAAAAACTGTCCGAGGTCAATATACATCAGGCTCTATTCAAGGCAAAAAAGTGGCTGGCTATCTTGCGGAAGAAGGGGCAAATAAATCCAGTAAAACGGAAACTTTTGTAGCAATTCGAGTTGACATTGATGATTGGCGTTGGGCTGGCGTGCCATTTTATTTAAGAACTGGCAAACGATTAGCGGCAAAATGTTCTGAAGTGGTGGTTTATTTTAAAAAACCGGCGTTAAATATTTTTTCTGATTCTTATCAGGATCTACCACAAAATAAATTAACTATTCGATTACAACCTGATGAAGGAATTGATATTGAAATTTTAAACAAAGCTCCGGGCCTTGAGCATAAACATCATTTACAGACGACAAAATTAGATCTGAGTTTTTCTGAAACATTTAATCAAATCCATTTGGCTGATGCATATGAACGTTTATTACTAGAAGCTATGCGTGGCATTCAAGCTCTGTTTGTCCGTCGGGATGAAGTAGAAGAAGCTTGGAAATGGGTGGATTCTATTATGGACGCTTGGGCAAAGGATGATCAGCCACCTAAACTTTATCAGGCGGGTACATGGGGAGCTGACGAATCTGATGTGATGATCGCCAAAGATGGTCGTTCATGGAATGAGTTCGAATAGTTTTTGTCTACGTAATAGGGTAATGTGTTCAGGTTTATTACCCTTATTTTGGTAGCTTTTTGCATTTTAGCTGGAATTTATTATAATTATTTGAGTAAATACAATGGCTATGATATAAATAGCTTTGTATTTATTCTATCAATAGTGAGGATTCATAGTATATCATACGGATTGGCCGTGTGATGCATGAATAAAATATCATGTCTAGCGCCAAAAGCGTCAAAAATCAACGTAGTAGCTATCATCTTTTCTTATCAAAAATATCTATTATTTCTAGTGAACATCACTGGTGTGGTGCATTGTAGCGTCTCCTGTTGCTAATCGGTTTTACCGTAAATGGGCTTTTAATTTAAATCATCACTTAGTTATTACCAAGTTAGGTATTTATCTATTGCTTTGATGATTGCCAATAACAGGAGAATATAATGATTTATTGGATATTTTTAGCATCAGCGATTGTCACAGAGGTCATTGGTACTTTATCAATGAAGTATTCTAGCGTCAGCGGTGATATAACTGGCTTATTGGTAATGTATTTTATGATTGCTTCATCTTATATATTATTGGCAATGGCAGTAAAAAAAGTTGCTCTTGGAGTAGCTTATGCTCTCTGGGAAGGTATTGGGGTAATTTTTATAACAGCATTTAGTGTTTTGTTATTTAATGAATCATTACCACCAATGAAACTTATTGGATTAGCGTTACTTATTGTGGGTATAGCGCTAATAAAATCGGGTACTAAAAAAACTAGCACACTACATTCGATAAAACAGGGAAAAAAAATTACGCCAAAAAGGCCATTAAATAAAATGACTAAAGTTGTTAAGGAGGCATAATATGTTAGCGGAATATCAATGGTGGCATGGTGCCTTTCTATTTCTGGCCGTTATTTTAGAAATAGTGGCTAATATTTTTTTAAAGTTATCAAATGGATTTAAGCGACTGTGGATAGGTTTATTATCTTTAATTGCCGTTTTAGGTGCTTTTAGTGCATTAGCTGTAGCGGTGAAAGGTATTGAGCTTTCGATTGCTTATGCACTTTGGGGGGCTTTTGGTGTTGTAGCCACGGTTGCCGCCGGTTGGATTTTGTTTAATCAACGGCTAAATTATAAAGGTTGGGGCGGTATTATTTTATTGATTACCGGGATGGTCGTTATCAAACTGGCATAATTGTATTTCAGCTGCTAGGACATAACACTGATTAGTAATGGCTAATAGAATAAAGGATTTATTTTTACCGCGCTCGATGTATCGACCCTTTTTTAACCATAAATAACCCCATCCATGAGGGGTTATTTGTATTAATTCATGCCATATAGCTAACACTCAGTGTTGGCGTATAGTTACGAGAGGATAACAGCAGGCCGATTATTTATGCAGATTTAATAGACTATTTTCTGTTCTGTCAGATATTAATTGCATCGTTAAAATTTGAATTGTTTAGCGATATAATAATTTTTAATTATTTATTCCCAATTTTTTAAGCTAAATATTTTTCTATGTTTCAGCAGATGTCAAATTTAAATGTTGTTTATTCTACCTATTTAGTAACAAACCTTTTTTTAATATGATAATAGCTAGTGACAGTAATTACTATTATTTCAATATGATATATGACTTATATTTAGCATTATATCTAATTCCAAATGCTTAACTGTAGGATTATATTTCAATATTTATAAAAAATAATAATGGGATTTTATTATAATATTTAGCTTCATTTTAAAATTTTTTATAAATGAGGCTGATATTTTTCTTTATTTATATTCCAAAAATATAAGCAATAATATGTTTTATAACTTTTTATTTATAATATAATTAATATGTGATTTAAATAATGAAATTGAATATCATAAACGATTTAAATTACTCTGTAACTTACATATAAAATTAATAATGAATGAATAATAGGATATTAAAGATGGAAAAAATATATACGCAAGTAAAAGAATATAGCAATAATAATTTTAAACACTATAATGTAGGTATGGCAGTTTATGATAATGCCTTAAATATTTGGCAAGGATTTAACGTAAAAATACAGAGAGATGGCAGTGATAAACCTGGACATGATTTCCTCGCCCAGCCCAAAAAAGATAACGGTCCAATCAAAATTAAACTGTTTAGTATTGAGGACGGAGAATCTGCATCTTTCGATTTTGCTATTAGTACACAATATAATCCTAATGGTAATAACTTAATTACTGGCAGCTATACCTCTGCAAAAAATAAAAACACCGGTAAAGTTGAAATTATTGATTTCAAATACGATACTGATAGTGGACTTAAACTTGATTTAGCTCCACTGTTTGAAGGTAGCGATGAAGATCCTACCTGGGATTTTTTAATGACAATAACAGCGTGTTAAAACAGATAATTTTTTTTTAATGAAATAAGTATATTCAATGTTATAACAATATAAAAAACCAATTGGCATAATAATTAGTCCTGGCCATAAAGTATAATGCTATTATAATGGCCAGGATTTATTTTATGTAGCTTGTCAATTTTACTAATTATATCAGCAGATGGTTTAAATTAATTTAATGCAATAAATTAATTATGCCATCAACCAGCTAATTATCACGCTAATAACAATCACCTAGTAATAAATTGAGTAATAGTAACTGTTTAATTAGGAAAAATAATATTAATGATCAGGATTTAAATAATTAGTCTATAATGTAATTAAATGGAAAAATTTTCTTCTATAAATTAAATAAAAATCCATAATAGAATTTTTATTATAGATTAATATTTTATAGCTGTGTGTTTTATAGGGATTTCTTTTGAAACTTTAAAGGCAATATATTAGTAAATAATAATTTTGAAAAAATTATTATTTAATATATTTAACTAATTTAATGTTTAAATAGGAAAAACCTATGAAATTAAAAAAATTTATTATAATGTTCTTGATATTAACTGTATCTTCAAATCTATTGGCTCATGGATATATAAAATCCCCTGCAAGCCGGGCATATAAATGCGTAAAGAAAAAAAACGAAATAAAAGCATTAAATGAAAATTGTGGTGATATAAAATATGAACCGCAAAGTGTAGAACAACGCACCGGATTTCCTGACAACGAGGATTTCCCTAAGGATGGTAAATTAGCTAGTGGGGGTATTGCAAGATTTAGTAAATTAGACGAAGCGGGTAAAGATAGATGGCATAAAACTGAAATGCAAGTAGGAAACAATGATTTTTTATGGCATCTTACCGCTCGACATAGTACAGCAAACTGGCGTTATTATATCACTAAAAATGGTTGGAATAGTAGCGTACCTTTAGAACGTTTGTCATTTGATTTAGAACCTTTCTGCTCCCAATACGATTATGGAGCAATACCAAAATCAGACGTTACTATGACTTGCAAAGTACCTGAAGATCGTACCGGTTATCATGTAATTTATGGCGTTTGGCAGATTGCTGATACCAGCAATAGTTTTTATCAAGTGGCAGATGTGGTTTTTTCTGATAATGATAACAAACAACCTACCGAACCGGTTATCACAGAATCAACAGCGACAGGAACTAATCAACCTGGTGAGCCCGTTGTTACCGAACCGACAGTAACGGCCACTAGCCAGCCGACGAAACCGGTTGTTAGCCAACCAACTGAAACAGCAACAACTCAGCCGACAGTGACAGGAACTAATCAACCTGGCGAGCCCGTTGTTACCGAACCGACAGTAACGGCCACTAGCCAGCCGACGAAACCGGTTGTTAGCCAACCAACTGAAACAGCAACAACTCAGCCGACAGTGACAGGAACTAATCAACCTGGCGAGCCCGTTGTTACCGAACCGACAGTAACGGCCACTAACCAGCCGACGAAACCGGTTGTTAGCCAACCAACTGAAACAGCAACGACTCAGCCAACAGCGACAGGAACTAATCAACCTGGCGAGCCCGTTGTTACCGAACTGATAGTAACGGCCACTAACCAGCCGACGAAACCGGTTGTTAGCCAACCAACTGAAACAGCAACGACTCAGCCAACAGCGACAGGAACTAATCAACCTGACGAGCCCGTTGTTACTGAACCGACAGTAACTATGAAGAAGATAGCCGTCAGTATAGTGTGATGAGCTATTGGCCAGAAAATAATACTGGCGGTTATTTTCATGGTTCTTATGCATCAGCACCGCTTATAGATGATATTGCGGCTGTTCAAGCGCTTTATGGCGCGAATATGCTCACACGAACTGGCGATGATGTTTATGGCTTTAATTCCAACACTAATAAAGATTGGTATACAATTAGTGACCCACGTATCGGTTGTATATTCTCAGTATGGGATGCAGGAGGGAATGATACATTAGATTTTTCTGGTTACTCTCAAACTCAACTGATTAATTTAAATTCGGGTTCATTTTCAAATGTCGGAGGATGGATAAAGAATGTCTCGATCGCAAAAAATACGGTTATTGAAAACGTGATTGGCGGTTATGGGCAAGATACTATATTTGGTAATAATGTCAGTAATGTAATTAAAGGTGGTGCTGGCGGAGATATTATTTATGGTTGCTTAGGGCAAGACATACTTTGGGGTAGAGATGCAACATTTAGGCAGACAAATTTGTTTTCTTATGACAGTTATTATACCAATGACGCAGAAAATAGTGAGCAGCAAGCAGATTTTAAATATGTAGATCATTCTTCACCGTTGAGAACTGGCCCAGTAGAAAGAAATATTTTTGTTTATCTGTCGTTTGAAGATTCAAAATCGAGTGCCCCGGATAGGATCATGGATTTTCAAACAGGAGAAGATAAAATTGATCTATCTTGTTTAAATAAAATCTTATACGCTAACCATAGCGGGCGGCATGTTCTTAATTTTGTTAATGATTTTGACAGAAAGCCAGGCGAAATGAAGATTATCTACGATCCAGTAAGTCACTGGAGTAGACTTTTAATTAATACAAATAATGATGATATATCTGATTTTGCTATTGATATTTATGGTTATGTTAATAAATTCACTGATTTTATCTTAAATCAATAAAAGCCTATTTCTGAATAGATCAAAAGTAGGTTATTGACAACTCACTCACTCTGTTTTTTATCAACATAGCTAAGATAGAATTATTTCTATATTGAGCAAGCTGTTCATTTATTTTTACCAAGCTATTAGAGCCGGTTTGCAGGCTCTAATAAATGCCTTTAAGATTATTAATTCGCCAGTGCGGCAAAAATTTTGATCTCTATTTTATATTTGGGATTCATTAAAATTGCTTGTACTGTACAGCGAACAGGGGCTTTACCAGCGACAACCCAGCTATCCCAGACTTGGTTCATGCCCGCTAGATCCGCTTTATCAGCGAGAAAGATAGTCGCATCAAGGATACGGCTTTTATTTGAACCGACGCGAGCTAAAATATTATCAATAGCATGCAAAGCGCTGGTTGTTTGTTGATGAATATCACCTTCAAGATTTTCAGGAACGCTGGTGTAATAGAGGGTATTGTTAAATATGGTAGCTTCTGACCAGCGATTTTCTGGATCAAGATATTGAATAGACATTGTTATTCCTAATTTTTTAAATATAAAGTCATGGCTATATTGTCTACTAAAATCTATTTTTTGTCATGGTAATAGGTTATTTAATATAATAATGCTAAGTGAGCTTTTATTACCTAGGCTAGTGTAACCATCAGCAAAATATTTTCGCTAATTAAAATAATGAGACTAAAGTGTTAGACGATTTTTCTATTAATGGCCCATTGGTTAGTGCCATCCCTGGATTTCGGCCACGTGATGCGCAAATTGAAATGGCTCGCGCCATAACGACGGCAATTCAATCTCAACAGACGCTTGTGGTTGAAGCAGGGACCGGAACGGGTAAAACTTATGCTTATTTAGTGCCGGCCTTACGTTCTAACAAAAAAGTTGTGATCTCAACCGGCTCAAAAACTTTGCAGGATCAACTCTATTATCGTGATTTACCGATTATTAAAGCGGCTTTAGCCTATTCAGGTCATGTCGCTTTATTAAAAGGGCGGGCTAATTATTTGTGTTTGGAGCGGCTTGAGCAGCAATCATTAGCTGGAGAGCAACTAGCCGCTGAAATGATTGCTGATATTGTTCGCTTACGTAGTTGGGCAATAGAAACTGAAGATGGTGATATCAGTAATTGTCATCAGGTAGCTGAAGATAGCGCTGTTTGGCCATTAGTTACCAGTACTAATGATAATTGTATCGGCAGTCATTGCCCACATTATCAGCGTTGTTTTGTACTTAAAGCGCGCAAAAAAGCGCTAGAAGCCGATGTAGTGGTTATCAATCACCATCTATTTATGGCTGATAAGGTGGTAAAAGATACTGGATTTGGCGAGTTACTTCCGTCAGCGGAGGTAGTTATTTTTGATGAGGCGCATCAGATCCCCGATATTGCCAGTCAATACTTTGGCCTACAGCTTAGTAGCCGTCAATTATTTGAACTTGCACGTGATATTACCCTCGTTTATCGGACAGAAATTCGTGATCAGATACAATTACAAAAGTGTGCCGATAGCATTAGCCAGGCTACTTTAGATTTTCGATTAGCATTAGGTGAAAATGGATTTAGAGGGGATTTGCAGCAATTACTTAATCAACCGTCGGTTAGCAGTGTGTTGCAGCGTCTTGAGGATGCATTGGAATTTAGCTATGAGGTGATGAAATTGTCGCTGGGGCGTTCTATCGCGTTAGATGCTATTTTTGATCGAACAACGACTTATCGTAATCGTTTAAATCGGTTAAAAGAGACAACAATACCTGGATTTAGCTATTGGTTTGAAAGTTTTGGCCGCCATTTTTTATTAGCATTAACACCATTAACGGTGGCGGATAAATTTCATGACATGATAACCACTGAAAAAGGCAGTTGGATTTTTACTTCAGCTACCTTAGCAATCAGTGATAAATTAAGTTATTTTAGCCAGCGTCTAGGATTGGAGAAAGCCAATAATTTAATCTTACCAAGTCCATTTGACTATCAGCGCCAAACATTACTTTGTGTGCCCCGTTATTTGCCAGATATTAATCAAGCTGACTTTACTCAACAATTAGTTGTCATGCTAAAGCCAGTTATCGATCATAATCAGGGGCGTTGTTTCTTTTTATGTACTTCACTTCATATGATGCGTGAATTAACAGCAATGTTTCGCGATTGTTTGAATTTACCTGTTTTGATGCAGGGAGAAACCAGTAAAGCGCGATTGTTGTCACAATTTACAGCAGCAGGTAATGCATTATTAATAGCCACCAGCAGTTTTTGGGAAGGTGTTGATGTTAAAGGCGATGTTCTTTCTTGTGTCATTATCGATAGATTACCCTTTACGTCGCCTGATGAACCATTATTGCGAGCGCGTATGCAAGATTGTCAGCTCCAAGGCGGCAATGCATTTTATGATGTCCAATTACCTGATGCGGTACTTAATTTAAAGCAAGGGGTTGGCCGGCTTGTGCGTGATGTTAATGATTCAGGGGTTATTATTATTTGTGATAAACGATTAGTATCGCGACCTTATGGTGAAATTTTTTTAAATAGTTTACCGCCTTCGCCTAGAACACGCAGTTTGCAAGCAGCGATTGACTTTTTAGCAAAAACGTCTTTAAGTGATTAATTAATTAATTAATTAATTAATTAAATAAATAATGGCGATAACATATAAGTTTTTTCTTATTGATACCTTCCTATTCAACAAAATATGTTAGTATTAGCAATTATTTAGTCATAAAAATAGCCAGGATCTAAAATATGGCAACCCATATATTAGCGATTGATACCGCCACTGAAGCGTGTTCTGTCGCCCTATGGCGCGATGGAGAAATTTTTACTCAATTTGCCGTTTCACCGCGGGAGCACACCCAAAAAATATTACCGATGGTAGAGCAGTGTCTTATTGATGCGCATCTGGATTTACCACATATCGATGTTTTAGCTTTTGGACGTGGGCCAGGCAGTTTTACTGGCGTTCGTATTGCTGTCAGTATTGCTCAGGGATTGGCATTTGGGGCTAATTTACCGATGATAGGTATCTCTTCGCTGTTAACTATGGCGCAAGGCGCTTATCGTCAATTAGGTGCAAAAAAAGTACTGGTAGCGATAGATGCCAGAATGGGCGAAATTTATTCTGCTTGTTATGAACTTAAACCAGATGGGTTTTGGCAAGGTGCAGAAAGTGAGGCAGTACTCAAGCCAGAGCAGTTTTTAGCCAAAATAAATGGCTTAAGTGGACAATGGGCTATTGCCGGGACAGGTTGGTCAGCCTATCCTATATTAAGAACGACAAATTTAAATTTATTGGAAAGTGGTATTTCTTTACCTGATGCGCAAGATATGTTGCTGTTAGCTCTACCAGAGTGGCAACAAGGTAAAACAGTTGACGCTGAAGAAGCCCAGCCGGTTTATTTACGTAATGAGGTTAGTTGGAAAAAATTACCCGGCCGTTGATACTTGTTTAAAATTATTATGCCGTTTTAAGGGGTGGTTTATGAAAATAAAGTTAAACTACCAGGCTGCCATAAAGGTTGCTCTGTTGGCTGGTGTTGTTTTATTAGCTGGCTGTGTTTCAATTCCCGCGTCAATTAAGGGAACGACACAAACACCGGTTGAAAGTTTATCAGCAGTGCGTGAGGCCCCTGAGCTTTATATTGGTCAAGAAGGGCGCTTTGGCGGTAAGGTGATCTCTGTTTTAAACAACAATAACCAAACTCGGCTTGAAATAGCAGTGATGCCATTAAGTAAATATGACGCTGCGCCAAGGTTAAATACACCATCGGTAGGACGTATCTATGCTTATATTGGCCGTTTTTTGGAGCCATCAGATTTTAGCGGTCACTATATTACTGTCGTTGGGACAATTACTGGCATTGAAGAGGGCAAAATTGATTTAGTTTCCTACCAGTATGTCAAGATTGCTGTATCAGGTTATCAACGTTGGAATCAAATGCAATCAGTTGTATTACCACCTTCAGGTTGGGGATATGGATCGCCATGGTATCCAAACTATCCTAATTCGCCTTATTATTGGAATTGGGGCCCTTGGGGTTATCCTGTTGGTGAGGCTGAAATACGAACTTATTTAACCGAATAATTATTAGTTTTATCAATCAGTCAGGGTAAATATTTTGCCATATTTACCCTGATTGGTTTTTAGTCTGAGCAGATTTTGCGCTGCTAAAAGGTGCGGTTATGCGCTAATATGATAAAAAGCATTGTTTTTTCGAAAAAAAGTCGAATGATATATAATTAATCTTATATATAATTATTACGCTAATTTTTATAACTAACTGAAAATTAATCAAAATCTAGAAGTTGATAAATTAGCTTAGTTTAAACTTATTCGAGATTTGAAATTAAATAGTGATACATATCCCAGCATTAGCACAGAACGGTTCTCAAACTAGTATGCTGAGTTAGTATTTTGTTAACAAATTAATTTTTGTCGGTTACTTCACTTAGTTTCAAATCAGGAGTGTTACAGTGGAAAAAATCTGGCTAAAAAATTATCCATCTGATGTACCGGCAGAAATAGGACCGGTATCTGAAACATCATTAGCAGACTTACTAGAAAATGCGGTTACAGCATATGCGGATCGCCCAGCTTTCATTAATATGGGTGAAATAATGACCTATCGTAAGCTGGAAGAGCGTAGTCGAGCGTTTGCGGCCTATTTACAAAATGGCTTAGGTCTGCAAAAAGGCGCTCGTATTGCGCTGATGCTACCTAATTTATTACAGTATCCGGTTGCACTTTTTGGTATTTTACGTGCAGGTATGGTTGTCGTTAATGTTAATCCGCTTTATACCCCAAGAGAATTAGAACATCAACTTAGTGATAGTGAGGCTATTGCGATTGTTATCGTATCAAATTTTGCCCATACATTAGAAAAAGTCGTTTTTAATACCCAAGTTAAACATGTCATCCTGACCCGTTTAGGCGATCAACTGTCTCGGCCAAAGGGGACGATTGTTGATTTTGTTGTTAAATATATAAAACGTTTGGTACCTAAATATTATTTGCCACAAGCGATCTCTTTTCGCCGTGTTATGCAATTAGGCTATCGTATGCAATATGTGAAACCTGATATTTCTGGCGAAGATTTGGCTTTTCTCCAGTATACCGGCGGAACCACTGGCTCAGCAAAAGGCGCAATGCTTAGCCATTATAATATGTTGGCAAATGTTGAGCAGGGCAGAGCTACTTATTTGCCTGCCATGCAGTTAGGTAAAGAAATTATTGTGACGGCGTTGCCGCTGTATCATATTTTTGCTTTGACAGTAAATTGTTTGTTATTTGTTAAAATTGGCGGTACTAATTTGCTGATCACTAATCCGCGGGATGTTGCCGCAACGGTTAAAGAACTTGCGCGTTATTCTTTTACTGGCATTACAGGTGTTAATACATTATTTAATGCCTGGTTGCATAATGAAGAATTTAGAAAACTTGATTTTTCCCATTTGAATGTTTCTATTGGCGGTGGTATGCCGGTACAAAAAACAGTAGCGGAAGAGTGGCAACAACTGACGGGCAAGTGTTTACTGGAGGGCTATGGTTTAACTGAGTGTTCGCCATTAGTGACGGTTAACCCATACAATTTAAGTAAATATAATGGTAGCATTGGGTTGCCTATGCCTTCAACTGAAGTCAAGTTTATTGATAATAGTGGTAATGAAGTTCCAATTGGCCAGCCCGGTGAGATGTTGGTACGTGGTCCTCAAGTCATGAAGGGTTATTGGCGCTCTCCGGCTATGACCGACGAAGTGATGAAAGATGGTTGGTTAGCGACCGGTGATATTGCCAAGATCGATGAAAAAGGCTTTATTAAAATTGTTGATCGCAAAAAAGATATGATTTTAGTTTCTGGTTTTAATGTATACCCGAGTGAAATTGAAGAAGTTATCTCTAATCATCCCAAAGTCATTGAAAATGCAGCAATTGGTGTGGTAGATGAGAATACTGGTGAAGCGGTCAAAGTCTTTGTGGTATCGACTGATCCTGCTTTGACTGCTGAAGAATTAAAAATCTATTGCCGTCAATATTTGACCGCCTATAAAGTGCCTAAGTTTTTTGAGTTTCGCTCTGAGTTACCTAAATCGAATGTAGGTAAAATTTTACGACGGCAATTAAGAGAAGAAGAGCAGAAAAAATATCAGACAGCGACAGAAAATCATCAAGTAACACAAACATTAGATAGTAAATTTTGATAAACAGCATCGCTAAAATGGCGGCCAAGAGTGATGTTGTTAAAAATAAATCACAAAGAGAAAGACGTTTTGAATTATCAGTTGATTACCACAGATGCTCAACTTAAGAAAGTTTGTCAAGCAGCAGCGAAGGCTAACAAAATAGCTTTAGATACAGAATTTGTACGCGTAAAAACTTATTATCCACAGTTTGGTCTTATTCAGCTATATGACGGCGAGCAACTGTCATTAATTGATCCTATTGCCATTACTAATATGGAGCCGTTTAGAAATTTATTAACAGATGGCAAAGTGACTAAAATCTTGCATGCTGGTAGTGAAGATATAGAAGTATTTTTACATCATTTGGCTTGTGTTCCACAGCCGATGTTAGATACCCAGATTATGGCAGCATTTCTTGGTCATCCCATTTCTAGCGGGTTTGCAAGCTTAGTGAATGAATATTTAACGATTACGTTAGATAAGAGTGAATCACGAACAGACTGGCTTATTCGGCCGTTGAGTGATAAACAGTGTCAATATGCGGCCGCTGATGTGTTTTTTTTATTACCTTTAGCCGAAAAACTACTGTCGTTGATTAATCAATTAGGCTATTTACCGGCGGTAACCGATGAATGCCAGCGGATTTTGTTACGTCGACAAGAGATATTATCACCCGCAGATGCATATAAAAGTATTAAAAATAGTTGGCAATTGCGGGCTCAACAGCTTGCCTGTCTTAAACAATTAGCAGCCTGGCGTCTTAATCAGGCTCGACGGCGTGATTTAGCGGTCAATTTTATTGTTAGAGAAGAACATCTATGGAAAATAGCGCGTTATTTGCCTAATTCATTGACACAACTGCATACTCTTGGTTTAACTGGGCAGGAGATCCGCTGCCATGGTCAGGATGTGTTGCAAATTGTCGCAAACTGTTGTGATATTGAGGAAAATGCCTGTCCACAGCCGCTTTATCATCTTATCAATCATCCTCAATATCGAGAGGCATTTAAGGCGGTTAAAACTTTAACTAAACAAATTGGTGAACAAGCAGAGTTGAATTCAGAGTTATTAGCTTCTCGACGTCAGATTAATCAACTGCTAGCGTTCCATTGGGGGTTGAAAAAATCAGACTATAAGCCCGATTTGTTGGCTGGCTGGCGTGGGCAATTATTAAGTGTTCCCTTAAAGCGATTATTGGAATTATATTGTTAGCTGATTTATTTTTAAAATGTATTTGTTGTTATCTTTTTATTAATTGAACTAATTCATTGATTTGTAATAAATCTTTGAATTAGTTTGTCTGAGGTATAGTGTAATTAATTTAAAGCTGTATCTTGAGACATGAGATTAAAAATATCTTTTCTTTCTGAGTTTCTCTTTCTATTAATTTAAATAAGTTATTTTTTATAACAATATAAATAATTTTATTTTATTATAACCAGGTTATTACGAGGCTGGAATGAAAACAACACTGATATTTATAATGGCGATAACAATAATTTTTAATAGTTATGCCGATGATCTCCATCTTATAAAAGATAGGTTACCAACGGAAAATAAAAAATTAAAAACCAATAATAAATATAAAGATGATGGTACATATATCATTATTGATGAAAATAATATAAAAAATTCTACTGCTAGTATCACTAAATATAAAAGCTATAGTAAATTAAATAGGTTACTATCCGACTCTACTAATAAAAATAAACCAGTTATTAATATTAATCCTGTTGATAATAAAGGAGTATCCCATATTTTTTTTAACAAAATGGATATAGGCAAAAAAGGGATTTATTTTAATAATAATATTGAGAACAGTGCTAAATTAATTATTGCTGAAATTGATAGCAATGAAAAAACCAGGCTGTTGGGAGAATTAGCTATTCTAGGAACAAAAGCAGCTATTCTGATTGCTAACCAGCAGGGAATTAGTTGCATAAGCTGTTCATTTTCTGGCACTGATCGGGTAACTTTGCTGGCTGGCAAAATTAATCTTGGGTTATATGAAAAAATTGATAATATTAAATTAAATCAATCAATGAATAAGTCGATTAGTTTTTCCGGAAATATTAATTTTAATAATATTAAAGATATCGAGGTATTGGCTTATAATAATATTATTAATGCTAACACGCAAATTAAAGCAGATAGAATAACTTATCGAACAGGTAATATGCCGTTTTTTATAGAGTATAATAATATTAATGATAAAAATGCTCATATAAATTTATCTTATTTTAAACCTTGGTTAGTTGATGATTTTGGTTATTCAAAATTTCAAATAAAACAAGGTAGTCAATTAAGCGCTAATGAAATGAATGTTTATGTAACAGGTGGTTCATTTAGAAATGCTGCGGAGATAAATATTAATTCATTATTTTATTTTAATGTTTATAAAGTAAGAGATATTAGGGAGGTCATTAATCGAATAACAAAAAATTATCAATTTAATAATCAAATAAAAAGTGAGTACCAGATCTTAAAGCAAGCCAGGAAAAATTATCTCATTGTTAATAGGGGAAAAATAATCACAGGCGATTTTGTAAATGGAAATGCTTTTACTAGTGAAATGATAAGCAAAGGAAATGGAACTGTTAAAATTAAGCAATAAAAATATTTATTTTTAAGTCATTATGGCACAAGCCCATCATTATTGATGGGCACTTGGTGTTAAAAATTAGCTATTTTATTTTTTTTCGTCCGTTTCAGGTAAAGTTACATTTAACTCTAAAACCGAGATATCATCATTTTTTTGTTCAAATTGTACTGTGAGCATTTCTGGATCAATTTGGACGTATTTACAAATGACCTTTAAAATATCACGTTTCATTGCGGGTAGGTAAGCCGGCCCACAGTCATTACGTCGGCGTTCGGCAACAATAATTTGTAGCCTTTCCTTGGCAATATTGGCCGTTGATTTTTTTTTCGACAGGAAAAAATCTAATAAGGCCATATTTTATCCTCCAAACAAGCGCTTTAAGAAGCCTTTTTTTTCTTCTTCAATAAAACGAATAGGGCGGTTTTTACCTAAAATTCGATCAACGCAGTCACTGTATGCTTTGCCTGCATCATATTTGGCATCGAGAATAACAGGCTCTCCTTGGTTAGAGGAACGTAAAACGGATTGATCTTCAGGGATCACACCAATCAGTGGGATACACAGAATTTCAAGTACGTCTTCCATACTCAGCATATCACCATGAGTGACACGACCTGGATTATAACGGGTAAGCAAAAGTTTCTCCTTGACGGGTTCTTCGCCACGTTCTGCACGGCGTGATTTAGAAGCGATAATACCGAGTATGCGATCTGAATCACGTACAGAAGAGACTTCAGGGTTGGTGGTAATAATTGCTTCATCGGCGAAATAAAGTGCCATCAATGCACCACTTTCGATACCTGCGGGTGAATCGCAGATAATGAATTGGAAATCTAATTTTTTTAGTCCATTTAGCACTTTTTCAACGCCTTCACGTGTTAATGCATCTTTATCACGCGTTTGTGAAGCAGGAAGTATATGAAGATTTTCAGTCCTTTTATCTTTAATAAGTGCTTGGTTGAGTGTGGCATCACCTTGGATCACATTCACAAAATCATACACTACGCGGCGTTCGCATCCCATAATTAAATCGAGGTTACGTAGACCAATATCAAAATCGATCACAACGGTTTTTTTTCCTCTTTGGGCCAGGCCGGTAGCGATGGCTGCGCTGGAAGTAGTTTTGCCAACGCCACCTTTACCTGAGGTTACAACAATAATGCGTGCCATGAAGTCATTCCTGTAATAAGGTCTAAATGATATTATTAATCGTCAATTCATTATTTACCAAACAAAGTCTAGCTGCTTTCCCGATAAAATCTGCAGGAATTTGTTCACTTAACCAAAATTGTCCAGCAATAGAAACTAATTCCGCTTGTAAGTGTGTACAGTAAATTTGACAATCATTATCGCCAGATGCGCCAGCAAGTACTCTACCACGCATCATGCCATAAATATGTATATTGCCATCAGCAATCAATTCAGCACCAGCACTAACATTAGCGTTAACAATTAAATCACAATTAGCGGCATATATGCGTTGTCCTGAACGAACATGGGTGGTAATAGACCAGCAACATTGAAGACAACAGGGGCATTTCTCAAAAAATCAGGCGCTTGGTCAATTTTTTCCTGAATTGCTTTTTTAATAGCTTCAGGATCTTCATTATGAATATGAAGAACGGTGAGAGTGAAGCTACTGCCTTTTAGTTCGATTGGTGATTGTGTCATCTGCATTCGACTCAGCATGTTGAACTGACCCATAGTGGAATTTTGGACGATGATATAAGGAAATACAATATTATGTTATAGTTACTTAATTAGTCAGGCAAGTCAAAAGTGTTAATAAAAAAGAGCTAAATTGAATGTTTTGTGTCATTTATTGTAGTGCAAAGAAGGAACAAACTTATCTTTTTGTAGAAAAAAAAGACAATTTTTCCCGCGTTCCCAAACCATTATTACAGCAATTTGGTACTCCCCGATTTGTCATGACTCTCAGTTTGACAGATCGAAAAAAATTAGCCAATGCTGATATTGATAGGGTTAAACGGGAGCTTATCGAGGTTGGTTATTATCTTCAGTTTCCGCCTCCGGTTGAAAATATAATGGAAGATTATCGCTATCTGATTGACAAATTGGAAAATCAACTACTGGCAGAGCAAAAATAAGATAATACTGAATTAAAAATTTTTGAGGATTATCGCTATGAGACTCAAACTTATTTATACAGTAATTGGTAGTCTCTTATTGATAGGTGATTTGCTCATCGCAATGCTGCCTAAAGTGATTTTCTTGATATCAGTACCGCAAGCAATAGCAGCGCAATCTAGTGAAATTTCTTTAAGTAAGGTATTTCCGCATAAAAAACGTAGTTTGGCGCAATTTCCAGCTTATGTTCAATATTTAAAGCAAATGGCAAGGCAACAAGGAATAAGCGAAGCAACGATCGCTAGGGCTTTTGCCAATATTTATTTTGTTCAGCGAATTGTGGCCGCAGATCGTAGACAGCCGGAAAAGCGTGCTAACGTCAATTTAGAAAATTATTTACAAAAAGTTTTACCATCATCCCGTATTAGCATGGCAATACAGCAATATCATAATAATAAGCATCAACTGGATATAACCAGTAAGCGGTTTGGTATTCCGGTGCAATATATTGTTGCACTTTGGGGATTAGAGAGTAAATTTGGTGAAATCCAAGGGCAAGAAGATGTGATTTTCGCCTTAGTCACTTTGTCCTTTGATGGCCGCCGAGAACTTTTTTTTAGTAAACAACTGATGGCTGCACTCAAAATTATGGATAAAGGCTATGTGTCGAAAAACCAGCGTTTAAAAGGCTCTTGGGCCGGTGCAATGGGACAAACTCAGTTTATGCCCATCTCTTATCTACAATATGCTATAAATGGTAGTGGTAAAGGTCAGATTGATATCTGGCACAATAAAGCAGATGTTTTTGCTTCAATTGCCAATTACCTTAGGTATGAAGGTTGGCAAACTTATTTACCTTGGGGCACACAGGTTAAGTTACCAATAGGTTTTGATGTTGGTTTCGCAGGGATAAAGAAAAAAGGAAAATCGGTAGAACAATGGAAAAAGCTTGGCATAGAAGTTCCTGTGATGGCTAATTTGGCGTTAACTACACAGACTTGGTTAATTATTCCAAAAGATCCGCAAGGCAGGATCTATCTGGTGACCGATAATTTTCGCACCATTATGCAGTGGAATCGTTCTTACTATTTTTCATTATCTGTCTGTTTAATGGCTGACGGTATTGCTCAACAAATATAATAAATTGAGTATAAGCAACAATAAATAGGAGTAAGACTATGTATCAACACCATGATTGGCAGGGCGCTTTGCTGGATGTATCTGCTAATAAAGTGGTTTGTGTAGGCAGTAATTATGCCGAACATGTGCAAGAAATGAACGCAAAGCAGCATAAAGAGCCGGTCATTTTCATTAAGCCGGAAACTGCGCTTTGTGATATCACTCAACCTATTTTGTTGCCAAAAGGGCTAGGCACAGTACATCATGAAATCGAGTTAGCTGTTTTGATTGGCACGACGCTGAAACAGGAAAATGATCAAGAGAGAATTAAATCAGCAATTAAAGGGTTTGCCGTGGCACTTGATTTGACTTTACGTGATTTACAGCAAACATTAAAAACATCTGGCCAGCCATGGGAAAAATCTAAAGCTTTTGATGGTGCTTGCCCAATATCCGGATTTATTGCTGCTCATGAGTTTGGTGACCCACAAAAAGCGAGCTTAAGTTTATTGGTTAATAACGAAATACGACAGGAAGGAAACACCGCCGATATGCTGACAGCCATATTACCTTTGATCAGTTATATATCGCGTTTTTTTACTTTACGCCCTGGGGATGTTATTTTAACAGGCACACCCAAAGGTGTTGGCCCACTAGAAGTGAACGACGAGCTTACTCTTCATTTAAATGATCGAATTTTAAAAACACGAGTTATCTAATAAGAGGATTTTTATTTTATATGTCTCAGTTTTTTTGGCAGCGCAAAACGTTAGAACAGATGACCGATGAAGAGTGGGAATCATTATGTGACGGTTGTGGGCAATGCTGTATGCATAAGTTACTGGATGCCGATACCGATGAAATTTATTTCACCAACGTGGCATGTGATCAATTAGATCTTAAAAGCTGTCAGTGCAAAAACTATGCAGAAAGATTTCGTTATGAACCAGATTGTATCAAATTGACAAAGGATAATTTGACTACCTTCCGTTGGTTACCTAACACCTGTGCTTATCGTTTAATTGCTGAAGGAAAACCGCTGCCAGCCTGGCATCCATTAAAAACCGGTTCAAAATTAGCTATGCACCAAGCTAAAATATCCGTTCGGCATATTGCGGTTAGAGAAATTGAGGTGATGGATTGGGAAGATCATATTATTAATACCCTTTGATCCTAGAGAAAAAAATGGAAAACCATTATTTAGAGCAATATGTCAGATTAGCTAATGTTAATGATATTGCGTCCCTTTTTGCTATTCGAACCAGTGTAAAAGAAAATCACCTTTCCAAAAAACAACTTATTGATAAAGGAATTACACCTGACGCATTACGCGATATTTTGTCTGCGTCACCTTGTGCCTGGATTGCGGAAATAGCTGGCAATCCTATCGGTTTCTCTATGGTGGATATGGAACAAGGCAGTATTTTTGCTTTATTTGTTCGTCCTGAGTTTGCCGGGCAAGGTTTCGGCAAAATTTTATTAACCAAAGCTGAAACGTTTCTTTTTCAACAATATAAAAAAATTTGGTTAACGACTGATGCTGCGAGTCGTGCCTGCGGTTTTTATCAAAAACTGGGTTGGTTGCCGGTTGAAAATTTGCAAAATGGAGAAATACGACTGGAAAAGTTGATTAATTAATATTATTAACTTGATTATTTTATTAGTCATCTAAAATTAGTTAATAGTATCCGTAGTGATGGCTAATTCACTCAAGTTAACTAGAAACCAATTAGCAATTATGGCGGTTATATTCAGTAATCGACAACTGGAAGTTACTAGGCCGTTGGCGCCAGTTGCTGCTGGTATTTCACTTTGGATTATTCATTGGTTAATTAGTGATAGTTTTGTGCCATAAGCGCCCTAAAGCACTCATGGCAATCAGCTGCCAGAAACCCTAGCAATAAATATTGTCTTAATGTTAAAGATTAACCTTCAATTTTATTAGCACACGGCTCTCCTTGAGCAATCTGTTTAATATTTTGTAGCGTTGTTTCGCTAATATTATTGAGCGCTTCTTCGGTTAAAAAAGCTTGGTGTCCAGTGAATAGGACATTATGGCAGGCAGATAAGCGGCGAAAAACGTCATCTTGGATCACATCATTCGATTTATCCTCAAAAAATAACTCACGTTCATTTTCGTATACATCCATCCCTAAGGCGCTAATTTTTTGTTGTTTTAGTGCTTCGATTGCTGCATTAGAATCAATTAAACCGCCGCGGCTGGTATTGATCACCATAACCCCATCTTTCATTTTATTGAAGGATTGTTCATTGAGTAAATGATGATTTTCCTTTGTTAATGGACAATGGAGGCTAATAATATCGGCATGCTTTAATAAAGCATCTAAATCAACATACTCAGCACCAAGCTCTAATGCTGCTTCATTGGGGTAGGGATCATAAGCAAGTAGTTTCATACCAAAACCTTTAAGAATACGCAATGTTGCTAAACCGATTTTACCGGTACCGATAATGCCAGCAGTACGATTATGCATGTTAAAACCGGTTAATCCTTCCAATGAAAAATTGGCATCCCGAGTACGTTGGTAAGCGCGGTGAATACGTCTATATTAGACAAAGCATTAAACCTACGGTATGTTCAGCAACAGCCTCGGGAGAATAAGCAGGTACGCGTACAACTTGAATGGCCAATTTTTTTGCCGCAACTAAATCGACATTATTAAATCCGGCACAACGTAAAGCTAAAATTTTAACATCCAGCTTTGCAAGCTCTTTAAGTACTGCTTGACTGGCATCATCATTAACAAATATACAAACCGCATCAGCACCTGCAGCATTTTTAGCAGTTTGCGGGGTGAGTGGAAAATCAAAGTACTCGATATCAAAATTAAAATGACCCTGTTTATTGATTTGATCGAAATGAATGCGGTCGTATTGTTTTGTACTATAAGAAACGACTTTCATTGGAGGCTCCAATATAAAATGAGTATAACTTTTGCACCTATAGCGATAAATGTGCTTAGTGTTAATAGAATGGCACAAATAGAGGATTATATGAATCGATGGATAAAAATTTGTTGATAACATCGCTAATGTAGTTGTGTTGTAAATCTATTAATAAGATGGATCAATATTAAAGATCCATTATTATGGTTTTAATGAGGTTAATTAAAACAAAGGAATAGTAGAGTGCCTAAATTAATAAAATATATTATTTTGCTATTCATAATCTTGTTTTTTATTGTTATCACCAGCTGGTTTTCAATCCCCCATTGGTTACCTAGAGTCAGTCAATTATGGCTACCCAAAGGTGCAACATTGTCAATGACATTACCGAAAATCACCGGCCAAGGGATTGTTGTAGCCGATATGAAAATTGCACTAGGCAGCTGTGAATGGGTCAAGGTGGATCAATTAACTGTTTCTTTAGCAACTAAATGGCCAACAAAATGGATAATTCATGCTCAATCGTTAGTGAGTGACAATAATTGCTTATCCCAGTTAACAGACGATCAAGCTACACAATCTGAAATAGATATAAAACAGATCTTAACCACAATCCCGTCAATGGAATTAACAATTGAACAACTCGTCTTACATCCTTGGCCATTTTTGGCTGGCAAACTTCAGTTACAAGTAAGTCAAAGTCATCACTTGCACATCGATTATCAAGGACAAAATGTGCAATTTGTGGCACGAACAACCACGGCAGATTATTTCAATATAGAGCATATGTTTCTTCGGCTGAATGAAGATACGGTTAATTTAACCGGTAATATCTCGCTACCCTTGAGTTCGACATTAATTCCCCAACAGGGAAAGATTGACGCGATTTTTACGACTAATCACTATGCTAAACCGGTGATTGCACAATTAAATTGGGCAAATCGCTCAGGGATTTTACAGCTAACAGAACAGCAGTCTCAAATGCCATTACTCTTTTTGCCCTGGCAATTAGATGACCAGTATTTGACTGTTAAGCAAGGAAACTGGCGTTGGCAAAATGGTGATCAATTATTATCAGGAAAAATCGATCTTCGTCTGGCTAATTGGCGTGATAATTTAGCTGATATGCGTATTAGTGGTCGCGCTAATATGTTGACGACGGGCGGGGAAGGTAAAGCTAATTTGGTGCTGACTATTGAGCAGGGTAAATTAGATTGGCTAAATAGCCATATTCCATTTCAATTAATGGGACAGGTTAAAATTAATGATCTGATTATTGATATGCGAACCCCAACCCTGATTTCAGGTCCATTGCTCTCTCCGCGTATTACTTTTTTACTATCATCATTAATTAGAGTGTATGGCAAGATAAATAAAACATTAATGCTTGATGAATTACGTCTACCGTTAGCGGGCACTTATTTGACGGCACAAGGGGTAACTGGGCGTTTGCAGGCAATTGCTGATACAACTGACAGTTATTGGGGTAAGGTAAAATTACATTTTGATGGGCAAGCCAATAATTTTAAACCAGACCAAGGTCAATGGCGATGGCGTTATTGGGGCCATGCACAATTACCCCCCCTTAATGCCAATTGGGATCTTAGCGGTGATGGTTACTGGATTAACTCTTTATTGGTGGTAAACAGATTGAATACCGGATTTGATAAAATTCAGTATGAGATGGTTAATATGTTTCATCCCCGTTTAACGCTATCAAAACCCTTAAAATGGCAACGTGATGCTAAGCGCGCTAATTTTACTGGTGAGCTTATTTTACGTACTAATCGAATACAGTTTGGTCAAGAGAGCTTTTTACCAGCAACCGCGATTACGGCTAAAGTAACTGGTCGCAATCCAGCAGATTTCCAATTATCCGGAGCACTATCAGCGCAACAAATAGGTCCAATTCCATTTTTTATCCGTTGGGATGGTATACGATTAAGAGGAAATGCGCGTTGGCAAAATCAGAGTGTATTAGCATTTCAATCGTTGATCCCGGCAGATTTGGCTATCACCTTGCGAGAAGGTAATTTTTATGCTCAAGCTGCGTTTTCTGTAGCGCAAGGCCAAGGGGTGATCGCTGGTGGCCATTGGTCGGTTACTAATGCTGGATTGTGGTTAAAAGATGGTAGTGTTGATGGGATTGATTTTATTTTACCCTGGCGTTTACAAAATAGTCGCTGGCAGCTGGGGACCAAGTCACCGATCCAAATTAGGATCAAACAGGTAAAAAGTCTGTTTGATATGCGTAATATAACGGCTGATCTTTATGGCTATTATCCAGCTAGCGCAAAATTCCCTTTAGTGTTACGGGCAGTTAATGTTGATTTGTTAGGCGGAGCTGTTCGGTTAGCTAAATTACGTTGGCCGCAAATAGCGCCAGCCATACTCACTATTGATCGAATAGATTTAAGTCAATTATTAACTCGCCTTAGAACCACGACTCAGGTTGCGATGTCAGGAAAAATAAGTGGTCAATTACCTTTCTTCCTGAATAACCCGGATTGGATTGTGAAAGAAGGGTGGCTAGCAAACTCAGGCAATATTACCTTAAGATTAGGAAAAGAGTTAGTGGATTCTATCGGTGAAAATAATTTATCTGCTAGAGTTGCTATGGCCTGGTTACGCTATTTGGAAATAAATCGTAGCCAAACCGAAATTAGTCTGAGTAATCTGGGGGATATCACGCTCAATGCTCAAATTCATGGCGTTAATCCTTTAGAAAGCAAAAATCGACAAGTTAGATTAAATTATCGCCATCAAGAAAATATCTTTCAATTGTGGCGCAGTCTACAATTTGCTAATAATTTAGGTGATTGGTTAGAAAAAAATATTTCGCTAAAAAAAGGTGAAAATCAGTAATGAAAAGGCAAATTTGGTATATGCTGAACTTATCAGCGGCATTTTTATTAACAAGTTGCGTTCGGTTAGAGGTGGCAACACCCGATAAGCCAATAAATATTAATATGAATGTCAAAATTGAACATGAAATTAAAATTAAAGTTGATCGCCAGGTTGAGGGGTTACTAAAAAATAATAGTGATCTTTTTGGATAACAGATGACATGATGAAAAAATATATTTTACCTTTTTTATTGATATTGATGAGTGTTGTTGTCAGTTTTTCCGCCTTGAGCTTATCAATTAGCGAAGCTAAGCAGCGTGGGCTGGTCGGCGAAACCTTAACCGGTTATCTGGCAACAGTGGCAAAAGATAATGCTGAAGTGAACGCATTGGTTAACAGCATTAATCAGGCTCGTGAACAAAAATATGCTGAAATTGCGCAAAGTAATCAACTGAAGACTGAGCAAGTGGCCAAAATTGCCGGCCAAAAATTAATAGATGGGGCGAAAAAAGGTGAATATGTATTAGGTATTAATGGTCGCTGGACACAAAAATAAGATACTATAGCACTCTATTATTTTGGCAAAGAAGAGTATGTGTCAGTGACATCGTGTTTTGATGGTCAACTCAGCAAATATGCCCCTTCAGTAAGGTCTAATTAAACGTGAACTCTGATTTAATAGCATTATATGCTGATATTGGAAAGCTATTATTGCGTGATCAATTGTTATTAAAAAAACGCTTGGCAGGGATAAAGAAAATAAAAAATGAAAAATCCCGCCAATCGGTTATTGAATTAGTTAAAACAGATATTGCTGCCGGGCAGAAAAAAATTGCTCAGCGGCAAAGCGTTCTTCCAGTAATTATTTATCCAGAAAATCTCCCTGTCATTGAGAAAAAACAGGCAATTTATCAGGCGATCAGTGATCATCAAGTGGTCATTATTGCTGGTGAGACGGGGTCGGGCAAAACAACCCAGATCCCCAAAATTTGTCTAGAGCTTGGCCGAGGGATAAAAGGCTTAATTGGTCATACCCAACCTCGTAGATTGGCTGCGCGCTCAGTTGCTAACAGGATCGCTGAGGAGCTTAATATCCCTTTAGGTAGTGCTGTTGGTTATAAAGTCCGTTTTAATGATCAGGTAAGTGATAATACGTTCATTAAATTAATGACAGATGGAATTTTATTAGCAGAATTACTTAATGATAAATTATTACTGCAATATGACACGATAATTATTGATGAGGCGCATGAACGCAGCTTAAACATTGATTTTATTCTGGGCTATTTACGCCAATTATTACCGAAACGCCCTGATTTAAAAGTTATTATCACCTCCGCGACCATCGATCCCGAGCGTTTTTCCCAACATTTTGATCACGCGCCGATTGTTGAGGTATCAGGAAGAACTTATCCAGTAGAAGTTAGATATCGGCCAATTATTGGTGACAGCAACGATAGTCATCGCGATCAGCTTGATGGCATAATCGATGCGATTGATGAATTAAGTCAACATGCTATTGGCGATATTTTGATTTTTATGAGTGGTGAGCGTGAGATCCGCGATACCGCCGAAGCATTAAATAAGCTGAATTTAAAACATACCGAAATATTACCGCTTTTTGCTCGTTTGTCTAACAGCGAACAAAACCGTATTTTTCAATCTCATCCAGGCAGAAGGATCGTATTAGCGACCAATGTGGCAGAAACCTCATTGACCGTTCCTGGTATTAAATATGTGATAGATACCGGCTATGTGCGCATTAGCCGGTATAGTTATCGCACAAAAGTACAGCGTTTGCCAATTGAACCAATTTCACAAGCTTCGGCTGAACAGCGTAAAGGGCGCTGTGGTCGCGTCTCTGCAGGGATCTGTATTCGCTTGTACTCGGAAGAAGATTTTTTAGCTCGCCCAATGTATACCGATCCTGAAATTTTACGTACCAATCTGGCTTCGGTTATTTTGCAGATGATGGCGATTGGACTAGGTGATATTAATCAATTTCCTTTTATTGAAATGCCCGATAAACGTAATATTCAAGATGGCATTCGATTACTCGAAGAATTAAACGCTATTGCTAATAAAACTGCTACTGGTGGCAATTATCAACTGACTGAAATTGGTCGTCAGTTGGCACAACTGCCGCTCGATCCACGTTTGGGACGTATGGTTTTAGAGGCCAGAAAGCATGGATGTGTGCGAGAAATTATGGTGATAAGTTCCGTGCTTTCTATCCAGGATCCTCGTGAAAGGCCACTTGATAAACAACAAATAGCAGATGAAAAGCATCATCGCTTTATCGATAAACGTTCGGACTTTCTGGCCTATTTAAATTTATGGGATTTTGTTAAACAGCAACAAACTATTTTATCCAATGCGCAATTTCGTAAGCAATGTAAACAAGATCTACTTAATTTTATGCGCTTAAGGGAGTGGCAGGACATCTATAGCCAGCTGCGTCAAGTAATTAAAGAGTTGGGTATTGCGGTAAATAGCGAACCTGCCGATTATCAGGCTATTCATATTTCGCTACTGGCAGGTCTGCTTTCTCATATTGGCCAAAAAGGGGTTGATAAAGCAGAGTTTTTAGCTGTCAGAAATGCGCGATTTATGATTTTTCCTGCTTCTGGCTTATTTAAAAAACCACCTAAGTGGGTCATGGTGGCAGAATTAGTTGAAACGAATAAGCTTTGGGGACGTATTGCGGCGATAATCGAACCTGACTGGATCGAGCCACTGGCTGGGCATTTAGTCAAATATCATTACAGCGAGCCGCACTGGTCAAAAAAGCAAGGTGCGGTTATGGCGTCGGAAAGTGTAACGCTATTGGGTTTACCTATCGTAACTGGCCGTCAGGTTAATTACAGTAAAATTGATCCGCAATTGTGTCGTGAGCTTTTTATTCGCCATGCATTGGTTGAGGGTGACTGGCGAACCAGCCACACCTTTTACCAACAAAACTTAAAATTATTAGCTGAAGTAGAAGAGTTAGAGCATAAATCCCGTCGCCGCGATATTGTGGTTGACGATGACACGCTGTTTGATTTTTATCTACAGCGAATTAGTAGTCAGGTTGTCTCTTCCCGCCACTTTGATCGCTGGTGGAAAGTGGTGAGTAAAACACAGCCTGAGCTACTGACATTTAACAAAAATATGTTAATGCGGGCAACAACTAATAACGTTAGCCTGGCAGAATACCCCAATTATTGGCAACAAGATGCGCTTAAATTGCAGTTAACATATCAGTTTGAGCCTGGTAGTGCGGTTGATGGCGTCACGGTTCATATTCCACTATCGGTACTCAATCAAGTGAAAGATGAAGGTTTTGATTGGCAAATACCGGGATTACGCGAAGAGTTAGTTATCGCGCTGATTAAATCCTTACCTAAAGTGTTACGGCGTAACTTTGTGCCGACCCCAAATTATGCTAAAGCATTTTTAGAGAGAATACCTGCGCCGCAAGGAAAATTGTTAGATTGTCTAACCCGTGAATTGCGTCGTATGACAGGTGTTACTATTGACGCCGACGCCTGGCAATGGGATCAATTACCTGATCATTTAAAAATGACATTTCATATTGTCGATGAAAATAATCAGACTATTGCCGCAAGCCGTGATTTAACATCGTTGAAAATACAATTAAAACAGCAAGTTCAACAAACATTAGCTGCGGTTGTTAATGAAAGTATTGAGCAAAGTGGGTTACACATATGGAATTTTGGTACTTTGCCTCAGCTTTATGAACAAAAGCGTGGTAGTTATCTGGTTAAAGCTTATCCGGCGCTGGTGGATGAAAAAAATAGCGTTGCAATTCGCATGTTTGAAACTCAACTAGAGCAGCAACAGGCGATGAATAAAGGATTAAGGAGACTATTGCTGCTGAATATTCCTTCACCGATAAAATACCTGCATGAAAAATTGCCAAATAAATCCAAACTCGGGCTTTATTTCAATCCTTTTGGCAAAGTTCTTGAGCTAATTGATGATTGTATCAGCTGTGGAGTGGATAAATTAATTGCTCAATTTGGTGGTCTGATATGGACAGCAGAAGATTATCAGCGACTGGAAATTTATGTTCGTGCTGAGCTTAATGAGGTAGTGGTTGAGATAGCTAAACAGGTTGAAATGATTTTAACTCGTGCATTTGCAATTAATAAGCGTTTAAAAGGCCGGGTCGACATTCATTTGGCACTGCCATTTTCTGATATTAAAACTCAACTTAGTGGATTAATATTTAAAGGTTTTGTTACATCTCATGGCTGGCAAAAACTGCCTGATATTATTCGTTATCTTAATGCGATAGAGCGTCGTTTGGAAAAGTTAGTCGCTGATCCAAACCGTGATCGCGCGCATATGCTGCGTATTGAGCATATTAAACAGCAATGGCAGGGTTGGTTAGCTAAGTTGTCTAGCGTACAAAGAGAGTTGCCTGAAGTACAAGCAATATACTGGATGATGGAAGAATTACGGGTAAGCCTATTTGCTCAACAACTGGGCACCCCTTATCCTATTTCAGATAAACGTATTCTACAGGCAATGGCGCAAATTTCATTACTGCCAGAGTAGGGTAAAAAAGTGGTGTTACCACCCCTTTTTAATGATATTTAATGTGATAAGTGACTAGGGCGTTCGCTTGACCTGGTGTTACTCGTTCAGCAACTTGGATATACTGCGCGTAAAACGGCAGTGGAATACTTTCGGTGTCAGGCACTTTTTTTAATGAAAACCAGTGGTTGAATTGGATGGGGTTATCTTCATATATAATCTGTAAGCCAATACCTTTTGCCGCATTATATTTATTTAACGCTAAAATTTTATCATCAGTTGACGGTAATGTATCTCCTTCCATTTTTATTTCAACTGTTGATGGTTGAGTACAGCTTAATTCGAGATAAAATGTTTTTTTGCTGGCCGTACTATACATGCCGTTAAAAACAGTTGTTTTTAGGCGACCTAAATTTATCTCTAATACTTTATTATTGATAAAACAGCTTACTTTAGGAACGATAATTTTAATATTTCTCAATTTGAAATTTACTATCGGTAAATTACCAATAGTTGCTTCAGTGAGCTGATGTTGGGGAATATCACCGGCCTCTACCTGTTCAGCTGTTTTTATCAGTTGCACTTCGATTCTATAGAAGTCTTCTCCACAAAATACTTTATGAGTAGATTGGCTAGAACACGGAACAACATAGGGTTGCATATTGCCATCATGGTAGATAATTTTTAACCCGATACCCCTTAAATTTGTTGGGTAAATATCATCGGATGATGACATCATTGAATAATGCTTATTATTTTTCCAATGATGTTTGATTTGCTCTGATTGGCAGATGATAAAACCGCTATGATTGCTTCTTGAAATCGATCCAGAAGATTTCGTAATAATGCTACCTATAGGTAATGTAGGTGAGACCACAATTTCATTTGGCAAGGGAATAAAAATGTCTACTGATCGCGAACCTGACATGTAGTTACAGCCTGAGGCATGAGCGTTTAGAGAGAATAATCCAAGTAGCAAGAAAGCCAGGATCATTGTTTTAGTTGAAGGGCTTGTCATTTTCACTCCTTTGATTGACAGATGGCGGTAATTTTGTGAACTTTAGCTAGTATGGCATCATCAGGTAGTGCATATGAACAGTGATAATTGTTATCTCCAGTTGTGATAATGAATTCACCTTGAGCGGGGACCCCACTTAAATAAAGCTGCTGCCGATCATCTATGATCCCAGTAGTCGCTATCGTGGTTTTATCTGTTAAAGTTGCAATTGCGCCAAATGGAATAGTCTTACTATGATGCTGAAGTTTAAAAATTACTCTATAGCCAACTTGGGTAGCAAAATGGGCTATGGCGATTGCGCCACGAGTAGGGGTCACTGTTTGTATATTAGATTCAATATCAACACCATCTGGTAGTGTTTCGGTTGCGAGAGTAATTTGGTTTGTCCGATAACTACTAATATTGGGAATGATAGCGATACCTTGATAGTCAGTTTTTATACCTGAATGATTTTCTAGTTTTACCCCAACTGCGTCCTTTGCAATCACTAATGCTGCTGTTTCACCGATAGGTTAGGCTAAGGTTAATCCATAAGGATGGGCAACCAAGCTGCCTTGCAGACCATAATTTAATTGGTTTTGATGGGGGTCGTGATTGTAGCCTAAATTGAGGATTGCATATTGATTTCGATATTGGCCATAAAGTGCACTACTAATAGAATTAGTATGATTTTCATACTGTTGTTCATAGTTTTGTTGAAGGGTTAAAAATAAGCTTTCATCAGCAAATGGAGAGTGGTGAATATTTATTTGCTGAAGAAGACGCTGATTAAAGCTATTTTGTATACCATAGCTTCCCCAGGTTCGCTTTAACCATCGCTTAAAGGGAATTTGCAAGTTGATAGACAGGATCTGATCAGCTGATTGTTCTCGTCTGGACTTAGTATAGCTATAGTTGATTGTATAATCTAAGTCCCAGATCCGAGAACTATAATTAATCGAGTAGCTTGCTTCTGTATCATCATAGTTCCAATAGTTTTTCTGATAAGCTGATAAATATAGAGTACCCCAACTAGCTAAAGATTGCCTAATATTAAATTGCAATTGGCTTTTCTTAGCGTGGTAATAAAGCGGAAAAGAGGCATTTTTAAGTTGATTAGCTTGACTAAATGTTAAGAAGTCTTTTTCACTATATCGGTAGCCTGCTAACGTTAATTGGGTACTGGTGGTAGAAAAATACTTGCCGTATTGAAAACGATAGGCGTAACCTCCGTCATATGAATCTATTACTTCTTTTGCTTTTGCATAGCTAGCATCGAAAGTAACAGCACCCAGTTGACCGACATTAACACCAAATCCTAACGCATTTGAACAATAATTGTTGGCAATAATAATTCCACCATAATGAGTTAGGTAATTTGATAAACCATATTGATAATCAAACTGTATAAATTTGGCTTTATAGGCATTGATCTTCGAGGGGGAATATTGCCCAAGATTAAGTGCATAGCGAAAACGACCAACCCGTAGCATATTGGGTAAAGTTGCGTAGGGTTGATAAATTATTCTTTGTTTACCATTACTTTCATCAATAATTATCTTAAGTTTATCGTTAGAATAAGAGGGAAGCAGATCGTTAATGACAAAAGGGCCCGGCGGCACATAAGTTTGATAGATGGGAATATTATTTTGCAATACAGTGACAGTTGCATATGTTTCGGCAATAGCATGGATCACTGGAGCGTAACCTTTGGCGTTGTCGGGTAGCATGCTATCGTCACTTTGTAATTGTAAGCCTTTAAATTGAAAGCGATCAAACAGTATTGAAGAGGTATAATTTTCACCGAGATTTAATTGGCTATGGATTGCATGAATATCACGGGAAAGTGTGGTGCGATAATTTTGCCATCGATAATGAGAAGAGTAGCTACCATAATGGCGCAATTGCCAGGCTTGCCAGTTAGCGCCGATGAGCAAGCCAATAAAATGATTTTGCTTATCAGTACCTTTTTTTATCCATGTATTGGCACCCTGATAACGATAATTAACAAAAAATACTGGCACCCCTGATTGCCATGATGATACCTGTTGGTTTTTTATAACTGCTATTTGTGGAAAAGTGAGATATAAACTTTGCTGATTAAAATCAAATTCAGCACTAATCGCTAGTTTATTTTGTTGCCAAAAATCAATCATGGTATCGTTAGCTAATTGATCGATAATTTTTTGCTTAATAAAATTAGCATCAATTCCCCAGCTATTTAATATACTACTATTGACAACAGGGTAGAGCTTACCTTGTTCATCATTGATAAAAGTAATATCTTGGGTGGCTACATTTTTGTTGTTAAGAAAAACATCAACTCTATATACACCAGGTAATTGATTTTCATCTTTCAGAAAGTGAGTAAGATTAATGGGCGATTTTTTATCATATTCTATTGCCTCCAAATCAAAATAATAGTCATCATTTTTAGCATGCAAATTAAATGAAATATTAAATAATAGACTAAAGTAGATTGGAGAGGTGTAATATTTAATTCTATTTTTTATATTCATCATTATTATCATTTAATAGAGTATGTATTTCGATAACAGCACCGTAATCATTGATATATGACCAGTCAATTTTGTTATTACCATGTTGCTTAATTGGCCATTTTTTCTGGCTGTAAGGTGGCAACATACCAGGCGATTCAATTTTAAAGTTTCCTAATTTTATCGAATTAAAATTAATATAAAATGCAGTAGGATTATGAACAATAAGTTGTTTGTTTAGTCGTTTAAACTCTATTTTTTTATATGTTTCAGCCAATTCTGTAATTATTTCTTTAGGACGATAAAAAAGTTTAATTCGTGATTTTAATATAATGCTTAAGCGGTTTTGGTCGCTTTTTTTCAATGCTGGAATTGATTTTATATTTAACCAATAGACAGTCTCTCTATCATTTGGTAATTTATTCGTTGAATTTATAATTCTTATTTTATTTTCTTTTTTTTGCAATAATTTGAATAACGGTGGTGTTATAATAAAATCATCTACTTTATTACCATTTTCGTCTTCAACCCATGATTGAATTAAAAATAAAGCCTCTTTGTCTAAATTGTTTATCGCAATAGAAACTTCACGCATATCAGAAGGATAAATAACGCGGGTACCTCCGATAATCACATTAGCAAATGATAACGAAGAAAACATGGCCATAATTAATGATAATAAAAAATATCGCATCTTTTTATCTCGTAAGATCGGAACAATAAAAAAATTTTTATTGTTCCTACTATTAGCTTGTTAATAAGTTATGGTAAAGCTGACCGCTGAAGCGACTAGTCCTGCTTCAACTTTATCTGCTGTAGCGACATATTTTGCGATAAGTGCTAAATTGTGGGTATTATTGTTATTATCTGTAAATATTTTTTCATTCATTTTGATAAGGTTATTTTTAGTATCATAAACACCAATTGCGATACCTTTTGCATAATCATCACCAGTTTGATTGGCTATCAACCCATCATTTGTAAGACCATGTGTAGCGTCATGGAATATAACACTGATATTGTCTGTTGATTGGCAATTGGATAGAGCAATATTGAAAGGTTTGCCAATAGATGTATCATTTTTCTTTTGAAAATTATTTATTGATAGTGTGTCTAAGATAACTGTTTGATTTTTACTATTTGCGGTGACCTGGCAGGTAGAACCAGTAAGTTCTCCATTGAAAACGATAGAGCCATCACTGCCATAAGCAGAAAATTGGCACAAAGAAACCACTGACAATGATAATGCCATAAATAACTTACGCATATTATTACTTATCCTTTATTTAATAAAAACATAATTCAACTAAATGATTTATATTATATGATTACAAAACTAATTAATTTTGTAAAAACATAATAAATTATTTTCAATCAGGGGAATATTAATGTTTTTTTTAAAAAACAATAGATATTTTTTAATAGATCATAATTTTTATTTAATGATTAATGCTATTTTTCATAAAAAAATATAATTATAGAAAATAAAATGAAATTATAGCTAGATAGAGTAACGTTAAATTTTAACCGTGAATTAATATTGAGTTATTTATTTTTTATTTTAATATTATTTTCTTTTTGAATTAAATTAACGTGTTTATATTCTATAAAATGATAAAATGATAAAATGATAAAATGATAAAATGATAAAATGATAAAATGATAAAATATGGAAATGCTAAAATAATCTTATTTCTATATGATAATTTTATTTAATTAAAAAATAAATAGCGCAGAAAAAATAGCAAATTTGCTATTTTTGCTATTTTTGCTATTTTTGCTATTTTTTCTGTTTTATTAGTTATATACTAATGTAAAATTAGCATTAGCTTCTACTTTCCCTGGTAAAACAATATTTTCTGTTGCAACATATTTTGCAATAAATTTTAAGATAGCTGTTTTATCGGTAATAGGATAAACGCCAGTTTTATGATTCAACGGAATATAACGTTCACTATTATTATTATATATTCCAATAGCAACACCTGCTGCATAGCCATCTCCTTCCTTAATAGCTAGCAACTCATTATTTATTTCATCTTTAACACCATCAAATATAACAAAAACCTCTTGACTATTATTAGGGCAATTATTGATTTCAATATTAAAAACGGTTGGTGAGGCTGTGTCATGTACTTTTTTAAAGCTATTTGTTGCCACAGTGCCTAATGATACGGTTTGATCTTTAGTAAGTGCTTTAAACGTACAAGACGATTGAATAATTTCACCGGTGAATTTTATATTTCCATCTGATGCATGAGCAGTAAATTGGGTCAAATAAAAAATTGATAAAAAACTAGTCATTAGTAATTTACGCATACTTTTAACCTTTTATTTTTTGAATAAAAATATCATTGCTGTTTTCTTTTTAAGAATACTGTTATTTTTATTTTAAACAAGAGGTATTTTAGTATAGAAATAATAATTATTTTTTCTTTAGGCTGAGTGAAATAAAGAATATAAGGTATTAAAATAATATTAAATGCATTGAATTAAAAAACTAATTTTCTAATTATAAAATAATTTTTTTCTGTAGTTATTAAACAATAGTTATTTTATAAAATATGCAAGATAGACATTAATGTATTTTAATTTTACTAAAAAATTATTTTGTTAATACCATTTATAATAGATGGCCAATTTTGCTTGTTATTAATAGAAGGCCTACAAAATCAGAGTTTAACCTTTATTTAGTTACAACATACTTTTGCAGATAAAAAAATAAACTCCCCTCTAGCCAGGAACCTTTAAGTTGAAAATTTACTATATTAATAGAAAAATCAACATAGTCACCTGATGGCAACTATGTTGGTTATTGTTAAATCTCGTTAATTAAATATGAAGTAAATACCAAAATGCGGGGATAGAAGAGAAAATAATTATAATTATTGCATTTCTTTCTAATCGGCTGAGTGATTTTTTATTATTGTTTTGGTTTTGCGCATAGAGGAAGATAAATAAACCGGGCATGTATAGAATAACAGATAACAGTAGATTGATTGTTCCAGAAGCATAAAGTAGCCATAAGCCATATAAACTAGTTACTGCACCAATAATAAGTAATCCTTTGCTAGCACGCTCAAAAGAGATTTTGATTAGGAAAGCACCGACTAAAAAATAAGGCACCAAAATCATTTCTGAGGCTATCGTTAATAACATATTATAGTTACTGCCACTCAACCAAATTAATATTAACGCTAATTGTACAGCACCGTTTGTAAGCCAAAGAGATGAAGAGGGGGCATTATTTTTATTTTGAGATTTAAATATTTTAGGAAATGAACCATGAAGCGAAGCAATATAAGGAATTTCTGTCGCCATTATTGTCCAGCTTAAATATGCACCGCAAACAGAAACAATCAAACCAGCGGCAATAATAATCTCGCCATAATTTCCCATCATATGGATCATAAGTGATGCCATTGAGGGATTTTTCATTGCAGCAAGTTCTGCTCTGGGAACGATACCTAAGGAGAGCAAGGTAACTAATATATAAATACTTAAGGCTGAGATTACGGCAAGTAACGTTGCTAAACCAACATCTTTACGTCTTTGAGCGCGTGCTGAAACAACCACAGCCCCTTCGATACCAATAAATACCCATAACGTAATTAGCATGGTATTTTTGACTTGTTGCCAAATTGGTATGCCCATTTCAGCACCACTAAAATCAAATTTAAAGATATCTATCTTAAACGCAAAAATAGCAAGGATGATAAACAGGCTCAGGGGAATTAATTTAGCTAAAGTCGCTAATTTATTGATACCGGCGGCAGTCTGTGTACCTCTTAATACTAACCAATGAATGATCCATAGTAAGATAGACTCACCGATCAAAGATTGCCAAGTATTACCATCACCAAAAACCACATTACCTGAGTGATCAGTAAAAAAACTCAGGGCTGCAAAGACGATCACCAAATAGGAAACATTAGCGATAACAGCACATAGCCAATAGCCCCAGGCTGAACAAAAACCAACTAGTTCACCAAAACCTTCTTTGGCGTATGTATAAATTCCTCCATCTAGATCCGGTCTAATACGTGAAAGTAATAGCAAAGATATGGCAAGAAATAGAATACCAATACCTGTGATACTCCAGCCTATCATAAGTGCTAGGGGGCTAGCGACTTCAGCCATATTTTGCGGCAGACTAAACACACCGGCTCCAACCATTGAACTTAATACTAATGCGGTTAAAGCCGTCAAATTTAATTTTTTATTGTTCAAAGAAAATATCCTAAAATCTATTTGCCATAATTTGGTTTATGCCATTAATAACAACTTGTTTAGATAGTAAAAAACCAAACTGACTTGAATTAGATAGAAAGAGAAAATTTAGCAGAATTTTACGGTTATGGAACATGATATGCAATCGTTGAATATGCATAAAAAAGAAAAAAATATTCGTTTTGTTGGTTATTAAAGCACAGTTATTTATTATTTTATCTCTTTCTGAAAAGAAAAACGGACAATTGAGTCCGTTAAATACTTATTTATCTAACTGTAAGATAATATTGTGATTTTTTATTATTTATACAGATCTGCACTAATAGTAACGCTACCACCATTAGCTTGCCATTCACGTGTGATATGAAAATATTTTGCCCCTTTTTTCTCTGCACGTTTCGCAATTTGATATCTTATCTCTGGAGTGGAAGTATAGAAACCGGAGAAAGTAATTGAATCGAAAGGAACCATTTGCGCAGCTGCTGCTTTATTTACTTCTTCAATATGATATCCACTAGGTAGCGTTACGTCCGTTTTACCCGGACCTGACATTGACGTTTCAAAAAAGCGGCCTACGTTTTCCTTTGGCGCTGAAGATGAAGCCACACCAGGTATTTTAACTTTTTTAGCTTCTTCACCTCCTTTAGCTAATAAAGCTTTACCCGTTTCTGTATCGGCAGGTACTACGGCATTATCATTTTGCACTATTCGTTTTGGTGCATCTGCGGCATAAATATAAGCAGTAGCAAGTGTGTTACCGCCATCATTTAAAGCAACATTGCGGACGACATAAAAATAAGCAGCACCTTTTTGCTTGGCTTTTTTAGCTAGCGCCTCATTAAGTGCGGCTTCAGAGCTATACAAACCACTGACAGTAACAGTATCAAATGGCAATAATCTTACTGCTTCTGCTTTCGGCAATTCTTTGATGCCAGCAAAGATACGATAGGGGGGATTGGTTACTTTTACAGCATCTTTACGATACAAATCAGCAACTACTCGTAAATTACCACTATCGCCTACATCATCTAGGCTTTGAATATAGTAAGAGTAGGCGCCTTCTTTATCCGCTCGACGAGAAACTGCATCGGATGCTTCATAGATGGCATTAAAGCGGCCTGTGACAGCGATCCTTTGATAAGGCTTTAATTCTTGAGCTTGTTCCGGTGTTAATTCTACAGCGGCTTGCACAGTTATTATACTGCTTAGTGAAAGTACCGCAGTTGTGATGGCCGTTATTTTCAGCTTCATACAAAATCCTTCCGCATTACACAATTTACTATCAAAATGCTGAATTAATAGTCGTATCATACAGATAATAATTATTACATGTAATAACTGCAATTGTCCCATTGTTTTCTTATGAAACTATTAATTTAGTTGAATACTCACTACTTTTGCTAATTATTTTTATAAATTAATATCAAGTCTTAAGCTATTTGACTAATATCATTTTTTGACAAAAAAATTTAATTTAATGTCGTAGGAATCCGATAGATTATGGCTCATGATTACTATTTTCAGTAGGTTTCAATAATGTTTTTTCACTCAATATGACAGATATATATAATATAATTAGTTATGTTAGTAGGGAATAAACATCAAGCAATTTTGAACTAGATAAGGGATCATTATGCATATTGGTGTACCAAAAGAAAGAATTACCAATGAAACACGTATTGCAGCAACACCATCAACAATAAAGCAGCTAATAAAATTAGGTTTTTCTGTCATCGTTGAGCGAGAAGCTGGTCAGCTTGCTAGTTTTGAAGATACTGCTTTCGAGCAAGCAGGTGCTGAAATTGTCGAGCAACAATCTGTATGGAATGCAGATATTATATTTAAAGTTAATGCGCCGCTAGAAGCTGAAATTGCCCTTATTAAAGAAGGTGCAATATTAATTTGCTTCATTTGGCCGGCACAACAGCCAGATTTAATGCAAAAATTAGCAGCTCGTAAAATCACTGTATTAGCAATGGATGCAGTGCCACGTATCTCCAGGGCTCAGTCACTTGATGCTTTAAGCTCTATGGCTAATGTTGCAGGTTATCGGGCGGTGGTAGAAGCTGCTTATCAATTTGGACGTTTTTTTACTGGCCAGATTACTGCCGCCGGCAAAGTACCGCCAGCTAAAGTCATGGTTATTGGCGCCGGGGTTGCCGGTTTAGCAGCGATAGGCGCAGCGGGTAGTCTAGGGGCTATTGTGCGGGCATTTGATACCAGGCCAGAAGTAAAAGAACAAGTACAAAGCATGGGGGCTGAGTATCTTGAATTGGACTTTAAACAGGATCAGGTACGCAGTGATGGTTATGCTAAAGAGATGTCCGAGGCATTTATTCAAGCGGAAATGGCTTTATTTGCTAAGCAAGCAAAAGAAGTGGATATTATTATTACCACCGCATTGATACCAGGAAAACCTGCACCAAAGTTGATTACTAAAGAGATGGTTGACTCGATGAAGCCTGGTAGTGTAATCGTTGATTTAGCAGCGCAGTCGGGCGGTAATTGTGAGTTAACCCAGGCAGATAAACTGATTGTGACTGATCATGAGGTTAAAATTATTGGCTATACCGATTTACCCAGCCGTTTACCGACACAATCCTCACAACTTTATGCGACTAATATTGTTAATTTAATCAAGTTGCTTTGTAAAGAAAACAATGGGCAACTAACCATTGATTTTGATGATATTGTTGTACGCGCAGTCACTGTTATTAAAGAAGGTGAAATTACCTGGCCGTCTCCTCCTATTCCTGTATCTCAACAACCACAAACAAAAAATCAACTGATAAAATATGAAGAAAAACCAGTAGTAAAAAAAATCTCTCCTTGGTTAAAATATATTTCTCTGCTGTTGGCGATTATACTTTTTGGTAGTTTTGCGCGTATAGCGCCTAAAGACTTCCTTTCTCACTTTACCGTGTTTGCGCTGGCGTGTGTTGTTGGCTACTACGTAGTATGGAACGTCAGCCATTCACTGCATACACCGCTTATGTCAGTAACCAATGCGATTTCCGGTATTATTGTGGTGGGCGCATTGCTGCAAATTGGTAGTGGAGGTTGGGTCACTTTCTTCTCATTTATTGCAGTACTTATAGCCAGTATCAATATTTTTGGTGGATTTACAATCACGCAACGTATGCTGAAAATGTTTCGTAAAGGATAAGGAGTTAAAATGATGTCGAGTGGAATGGTAACAGCGGCATATATCGTGGCGGCCATCTTATTTATTTTCAGCCTGGCAGGTTTGTCTCGTCACGAAAGTTCTAAGCGGGGTAATATATTAGGTATTACCGGAATGGCAATCGCTTTAATTGCAATAATCTTAGGTTCCGATGCGCATAATATTGGCTGGATTATTATTGCAATGGTTATTGGTGGACTTATTGGGGTGCGTTTAGCAAATAAAGTCGCCATGACTGAGATGCCAGAATTGGTTGCTATTTTACATAGTTTTGTCGGTTTGGCTGCTGTTTTAGTTGGTTTTAATAGCTTTATTGCTCACGATGTATTCTCAGATAGGATCATGGAGAATATTCATCTGACAGAAATTTTCCTGGGTATTTTTATTGGGGCGGTAACATTTACTGGTTCAATTGTTGCTTATGGTAAATTATGCGGCAAAATAGCGTCTAAACCCTTAATGCTTCCTAATCGTCATAAACTTAATTTATTGGCGTTATTAATTTCATTTATTTTGCTATTTATTTTCGTAAAAACGACAGCTACTGGTTTGCAAGTATTTGTCTTATTAATGATGACCATCATTGCATTAGCATTTGGCTGGCACCTAGTCTCCTCAATTGGTGGTGCTGATATGCCGGTTGTGGTATCAATGCTAAACTCTTATTCAGGATGGGCCGCTGCTGCTGCAGGCTTTATGCTAAGTAACGACTTGCTAATTGTTACTGGCGCGCTAGTGGGTTCTTCAGGTGCTATTTTATCTTATATTATGTGTAAAGCCATGAATCGCTCATTTATTAGTGTTATAGCCGGCGGGTTTGGCACTGACGGGATATTAGTCGATGATGAACATAGCTTGGGAAATTATCGGGAAACTACAGCGGATGAAGTAGCTGAGTTGTTAAAAAACTCCCATTCGGTAATTATTGCTCCCGGTTATGGTATGGCGGTGGCTCAAGCTCAATACCCGATTCACGATATTACGGCAAAATTACGCGAAAAAGGGATTAATGTTCGCTTTGCGATCCATCCTGTTGCCGGACGCCTGCCTGGTCATATGAATGTATTATTAGCTGAAGCGAAAGTACCTTACGACATCGTGTTAGAGCTCGATGAAATAAATGATGATTTTGCTAATACAGACACGGTATTAGTGATCGGGGCAAATGATACCGTTAACCCAGCCGCACAAGATGATCCCAATAGCCCAATAGCGGGAATGCCCGTCCTGGAGGTTTGGAAAGCGCAAAATGTTATTGTATTTAAACGCTCGATGAATACCGGTTATGCAGGCGTTCAGAATCCGTTATTTTTTAAGGAAAATACCCAAATGCTATTCGGTGATGCCAAAGTTAGCGTAGAAGCTATTTTGCGTGCTTTATAAATTTTTTAATAATAATGGCCCTATTTGAATGGGCCATTGGGTTGTTAATCATTTGCTGGATTTATTGGACAGACAAAACCATCCGGTTTAATGGCCAATAAATCACATTTTAACTTATCAATGATCTGTTCAGCAGTATTGCCTAAAAACGCCGCTGAAATACCTGTTCTGCCTAAAATACCCAATACAACAATACCTGCATGTAATTCGTCACAGGTTTCAGGGATTTTTTTCTCAGCGGATCCTTCAACAACATGGGTATATTTTTCATCAATGGTAAATTTTTGCCTTAATTTTTTCATTGCAACAAGATGCTGTGCCCGTAGAGCCTGATTATAGATATTTGGATCAAAATCTGGTAATTCAATAGCGATATTTATTGGCGCGACAGGGTAGGCACTAACGAGATGAATATGTGGATTTTTAACAATCTGATGGCTGATATTTTCCGTTTCTTTGATGAGTTTAATATTAAGTTTATCGTGATAGGATTCTTCATTAGATAAATTAACTGCAACAACAATAGCGCCATCATTAGGCCATACTTTATCTTTTACCATCCAGACTGGGCAAGGGCATTTACGAAGTAGATGCCTATCAAGGGAAGTGAATATCATGGCATCAAAACGATCATTTTGATGCGCCATTTTTAATAATAAATCATGTTTGTCAGCAATAACTTCTTGAATAATCGCTTCATATGGCTTGTTATGCCATATTACTTTAATTTCAATATCAATACCGGTTTCTAAATAGTAGTGTGCTTGCTGTTTTATCCATACTTTTCGCTGACTAATAACGCCTTTGCGCATAGCATTGCGTTCTTCAGGGGATAATAAGGTTGTCATATCATAAGAGAGATCATAGATGGGCAAGAAAGCCTTAATGCGTCCACCATTGCGTTGTACTATATATACAGCACGTCGAAGTGCAGGTTGGTCATCCTGATTTGGATCAATAGCAACTAACAGATTACGGTAATTAGCCATAATGGTTCCTCTTAGAGGCTAGGCAACATTTATATCACTAAAGATAAACCAATATGAGTTGGGATAATAGATAGTAACATAGCCAAATCACAAAAAAATAATATGTTAATGTGATCTGACTTACATTTATGTTGTTGTTTAGGCTGAGGTTTTACCTGCAATTTGGGTCAGCTTATACATATCATTAATTGTAATATATTTACCTTTAACGCTGAGAGTATTATTTTTTTGGAAGCGACCTAACAGACGACTAATTGTTTCAACGGTTAATCCAAGATAATTACCAATATCACCTCGAGTCATTGTTAGGCGGAATTCTTTAGCTGAAAAACCACGTTGAGCAAAACGGCGTGACAGATTATAAATAAAAGCAGCTAATCTTTCTTCAGCATTTTTTTTCGAAAGCAGTAATATCATTTCTTGATCATCTTTAATTTCACTGCTCATTAACCTCATTATTTGCTGTCGCAAATTAGGCATTTTACCGGAAAGATCGTCTAGTGTTTCAAAAGGAATTTCACAAACCATTGAAGTTTCAAGAGCTTGGGCAAAACTTAAGTGTTTATGATTGATAATAGCATCAAAACCTACAAGATCACCTGCTAAATGAAAACCGGTAATTTGTTCATCACCTTCCTCGGTAATGGTATAGCTTTTTATGGTACCAGATCTAATGGCATACAGTGATTTTAACTCATCACCTGCTTTAAATAGAGTCTGTCCTTTTTGGATTGGTTTTTTACGTTCAATAATATTATCGAGTTGATCCAGTTCATGTTCATTCAATGTGAATGGAATACAAAGCTGGCTAATACTGCAGTCCTGGCAATGGATAGCGCAGCCACCAGACTGGATTCGGCGAACAACGCGTTTTTCTGGGATCATATTACTTGACTCATTATGATAAGAAATATTGATTTTAGTCAATTTTAACACATATTCTAAGCTTGAGTAAAAGAATTAATAATTAGTTGTATTGTTATTTAACTAATATTATCAATATATGCAGTTCACTTGACAGTCATTTATTTTACTTAAACTAATTGTATAACTTATAGAAAAGTAAAAATAAAATCAAATTTTGTCTAATAATATATTAAATTTTAATTAGCTTTAAAAATGTTATTATTTTTCACTTTAAACTTTATTTATTTGTTTTTAGTGAAATTTATTTTCTAATAATATTACTTAATAAGGTTTTTTTATTATAAAACATATTGATATCGATAGATTTTATTAATCAATATATGATTAAAACCGACGTTTTTTTAAATTTAATCAATTAATAACTTATAGAAATAGTTTTATTGGTTTTTTATTATTTTTTTATAGAGAATAGCTAAACAGGTAGTGAAGAGTGAAAGGTTGGCAATTAGGCATTGCTATTATCATCGTGTTGCAGATTAACAACTGCTATGCTGCAATGCTGTTTTTTTCTTCTGCGCAAACAATATCATGTCCATTCTCAGAGCGGCAACACTGGTCTGGTAATTTTGATCCTTCGATTAGTAATGAAAAAGACATTTTTAGTCAAAAAAAAGGCTAATGCCAACTTTCCATACTAACCAAAAAACGCAAATAAATCCCATGTCAATGAAATGTTATATAAGTTATTTCATTGATATTAAAAACCAATATAATCTGCTATCCAGTTTAACAATAAATAATATATGTAACTCGGTAAGTGACGCCGTCACTAAAAGGTGTTTAAAACAACAAAAAAATAATATAAATGATAAGTTGAACGGCAATTTTATTACTACCAATAGCACAAAGAAATTTTATTTTAATAATTTAAGCCAGTTTTCTAGTCACAAAGAATTAAATAGAATGAAAAATTTTGATGCTATGGAGATTGAATTTAATATAAATTATAAAATAAATCATAAAGTTAGTTTTGGGACGAGATTTCTTAATGAAATAGATGGTATTAATTATAAATTAACTGAATTTGATTTAATTGCGCAGTGGTATTTCTAATCAAACTATTGTTTTATTTTCTATTTTACCAAAATATTATATTAAATATTGGTTAAATTATTAGAGGAAAATTTTACGGCTCTCAAGTACAATAATTAGTTGATTGACTCAGCAATGGAGTTATTACTGAATGCCGCACCTCATAGACCCTTTACCAAAAACGATGCTTGCTATTGAAATTATTGAACCTGGCGGGCCGGAAAAGCTTAGTCCCACCCAATTACCACTAATAAAACCACCAAAATCACATTTACTTGTTAAAGTTGCCGCCGCGGGTGTCAATCGTCCTGATATTTTTCAGCGTATGGGGGTTTATCCACCACCAACGGATGCATCTCCAATACCAGGATTAGAAATTGCCGGTCAGGTAGTTAGTGTTGGAGAAGGTTGTCAGCGTTGGAAAAAAGGCGATAAAATTTGTGCTTTAGTTGCCGGTGGAGGATATGCTGAATATTGTCTGGTACATGAAGCGATCACTTTACCTGTTGGTGATCTTAGTTATATCGAAGCGGCGGCGGCATTGCCAGAAAACTTTTTTACTGTTTGGGCTAATGTTTTCCAAATTGGTCAACTCAAAAAAAATGAAACTGTTCTCGTTCATGGTGGCACCTCTGGTATTGGTAGTGTTACCATCATGTTAGCAAAAATTTTTGGTGCTAAAGTATTTACTACTGTTGGTTCAGTGGAAAAAATGAAGGTGGCATCTTCTTTAGGTGCTGATAAAGTTATTAACTATATGACAGAAGATTTTGCTGAAAAAATAGCTGAATATACCCAAAATAAAGGGGTCAATATGGTGGTTGATCTGATTGGTGGCGATTATGTTAATAAAAATTATCAAATTGCCGCTAAACATGGCCGTATCATTCAAGTTGGTATGATGCGTGGGGCACCTCAGCAGTTAAATTTAATGCCATTAATGGTTAAACAATTAGTTCATACTGGTTCAACAATGCGAGCAAGAACTTTAGCGGAAAAAATAGCGATTGCAACAGCATTAGAAAATAAGGTTTGGCCGCTGATTAATTCAGGTAAGATAAAACCCATTATTGCTAAAACTTATCCATTAGAACAAGCAGAAAAAGCGCATCGTTTTATGGAGTCAGGAGCTTTAATTGGTAAATTAGTATTAGTTAATGAACACTTTTAATATTGGTATTTTAAGCATTATTTTCACTTTATTGAGAGCTACTCTGTAGTTAAAAATTTATGGTTAAATTATATGAATAAACAGTCTAATTACCTGAAATTACTTCTAATATTATTACCTTTACCAGCTTTAGCCTATGATGAACAAGCTTCGTTAGAACAGTATCCAACTAAAGATATTGTGGTTTATTTCAAGCAAGCACAACAAAAAGGTTTAACTGGCATTGCTCAAAAAAGTAAGTCGGTCTATGCGCGACTTGCGGCGCCGGGTGAAATTATTAAGACAATCATTAAAGGCGTTGGAACTGAGGTAATATCGTCGCCCGCCGAGGAGGGTGATTGGGTGGTGGAAAATATTTGTCCTGCCACAGGTAATGAGCAATATTTGGTTGAAAAAGCAAAATTTCACCAGTATTATCATGATCCTGTTACCGTATCAAGCAAGCCCAATTATTTACGTTTTATTCCGACCGGTAAAATGATGAATTATTTTATTGTACCTGAAACCGAATCGGCGTTTACCTTTATTAATAGCTGGGGAAAAAAGCAATTATTGCGTGCCGGTGATATTGTTATTCAACCTGTTAGCCAGCCTCAAAGTTTTTATCATGTGCCAAAGCAGTCATTTTTTTGTACTTATAATATTCTGGTCACTGCACATAAATCGTCTAATAACTTTGCCAGTAATTAGTCATGTCTGCGCTGGTGCTTATCATGTTCTAATTGATATTCTTAAAGTTAATCTGACGCATTATTTCTCAAATCAAAATCGATTTATTCATCGGTTTTTTTTATATTATATTTATTTACAATAGGTAATACCTATTGAATTAATAGTAAAAAGGAATTAGACATAATACTTTTATGTTTATATATTAAATACCTATCAAATAGAAGGGAGCAGCAAAATGTCTTTGGTTAATACAGAAATTAAACCTTTTCAAAATACCGCTTTTAAAGATGGAAAATTTATCGATATATCTGAAAAAGATATTAAAGGCAAATGGAGCATTTTTTTCTTTTATCCTGCTGATTTTACCTTTGTTTGCCCAACTGAATTAGGTGATTTAGCTGATCACTATGACGAGTTTCAAAAACTAGGCGTCGAAATTTATTCTGTTTCAACGGATACCCATTTTACTCATAAAGAGTGGCATAGTCATTCAGACACGATTGGTAAAATTAAATATACCATGATTGGCGATCCTAGTTGGACATTAACACGTAATTTTGAAGTGATGCGCAAATATCAAGAAAATGATGAACAAAAAGAATTAGGATTGGCAGATCGTGGCACATTTATTGTTGATCCAAAAGGTATCATCCAGGCAGTTGAAATTACTGCGGAAGGTATTGGGCGTGATGCATCCGATTTATTACGTAAAATTAAAGCGGCGCAATATGTAGCAAGCCATCCAGGGGAAGTATGTCCAGCTAAATGGAAAGAAGGGGAAGCAACCTTATCACCTTCACTCGATTTGGTAGGAAAAATTTAATTAAAATTTTTTGTGAATAATTTTACTGTGTTCGGGTGCATTAGCACCCGTTTTTTTCGGGGATAAAGCAATGCTTGATAGCAACATGAAATCTCAACTTAAACTATATTTAGAAAAATTAACCCAGCCAGTTGAGTTGATAGCAACCTTAGATGATAGTGAAAAATCTACCGAGATAAGCACATTATTACAGGACATTAGTACACTGTCAGATAAAATAACTTTTAATAAAGACAATAATCTAACAGTACGTAAACCCTCATTTTTAATTACTAATCCAGGTAAAAATAGCGGATTACGGTTTGCCGGCTTGCCATTAGGTCATGAATTTACCTCATTAGTTTTGGCATTATTGCAAGTTGGCGGCCATCCAGCGAAAGAAGCGGTAGAATTGTTAGAGCAGATCCGTCAATTAGAGGGAAAGTTTCATTTTGAAACCTATTATTCATTGTCATGTCATAATTGCCCGGATGTAATTCAAGCTTTAAATCTAATGGCGGTCTTGAATCCTAATATTACGCATACTGCCATCGATGGCGCTATTTTTCAGTCTGAAGTTCAGCAACGGAATATTATGGCAGTGCCTGCTGTGTTTCTAAATGGCAAAGAGTTTGAGCAGGGGCGGATGACTTTAAGTGACATTGTCACTAAAATTGATGTTAATGCTGAAAAAAATACTGTCCAAAAATTAAATCAGCAATTGCCTTATGATGTCTTGATTGTTGGTAGCGGACCGGCCGGTGCTTCAGCCGCTATTTATGCGGCTCGTAAAGGTATTCGTACCGGTATTATCGGCGAACGCTTTGGTGGGCAGGTCTTAGATACTATTGATATTGAAAATTATATTTCTGTGTCAAAAACCGAAGGACCCAAATTAGCTACTGCACTACGTGGCCATGTCAATGATTATGATATTGATATTATCGACTCACAAATGGTAGCAAAACTCATTCCCGCCGATGCGGCTGATAAGTTGCATAAAATTGCAACAGTATCGGGTGCTACTTTGCGTTCCCGCAGCATTATTATTGCCACAGGGGCTAAATGGCGTGATATGAATGTGCCAGGCGAAAAAGAATATCGTACCAAAGGAGTAACTTATTGCCCCCATTGCGATGGGCCATTATTTAAGGGTAAACGAGTTGCTGTGATTGGTGGAGGTAATTCTGGCGTTGAAGCCGCGATTGATCTTGCCGGAGTTGTTGAGCATGTTACTTTATTAGAATTTGCTCCAGAAATGAGAGCCGACGCAGTGTTGCAACAGAAACTAGCGAGTTTAAGTAACGTGGATATTATTTTGCAGGCCGAAACCCTTGAAGTCAAAGGGGATGGTGTCAAAATGACTGGCTTACAATATAAAAATCGGCAGGATGGTTCAATCCATGATTTAGCGGTTGCTGGAACTTTTGTCCAAATTGGTTTACTACCTAATACCCATTGGTTAGATGGCGTAATTGCACGTAATGCAATCGGTGAAATCAAGGTTGATGAAAAAGGCGAGACCAATATAAAAGGTATCTTTGCTGCCGGCGATTGCACAACTGTGCCTTATAAACAGATCATCATTGCGGCAGGAGAAGGGGCGAAGGCATCACTTAGCGCTAGTCACTATCTGATGAATGTAATGGAATAAACAGTTATTTATATTGATAACGATATATCGACTGAATTTAACGATTGCCCCCTCGATGAGGGGGCTTTTTTTATTAAGTGTTTCATTAGCATTTAGCTTTAATAGCATTATCGCCAGGCGGGAGGAATAATTTTTTTAAACGTGTCATTACAATGCTGTCTTGCGTAAATAGTCATATCGTCAGATAAAATATTGGTACAAGTGGAATTGTTTGCTACTCCGATTCCGAGTAATTGTTTCTTCCATTCAGCAAACCTATCAGATAGTAAAGAGGGATCAATTTGATGGGCTTTTTCCATTAAAGCGTAGGCATAATATCTAAGTATTATTGGGGAGTTAACTTCGGTACCAAAGAATACCTTACTTGTATACCGGCTAAAAACAGTGGCTAATGAGAACAGATGCTCCGCTTTTTCTCTATTGGTACTAGATGTTAAATGAAATAAATTGATAATTTGGTCATAATTTTGCTCTTTTAATTGATACTCTTCGGCATCTATCACACGAGAAAATATTTTATTTAATTCCTGTTGAACAATATCATCTACTAGCTTGGTGTTATGGCTCTTGGAGTTAAGCGCATCAAGAAATAGTGGCTTAAAGCGTTCACCTAAATCCAATGTTTCAATCAGCTTATGCAATGGGTCCTGATAATGCCCATCTTTGAAGGGAATTGAGAACAGCGGAAATTCTTGTTGATAACATTGTGTCAGATTGTATTCAGTCGGGCTTAAACATTTACCATCCTGAAAAAGAACGATGTTATCCCATTTTGTGTCCTGGTTAGGGTGTAGCATGTTATTGAGAATATTTTCAGAAACGATTAACGTTCTTCCTGGTTTTGTCGGTGATAAAAGTAGGTAATTTGCTGCATGTGTATCTGCCCAATCGGCATTGCCTTCATAATCACCAAAAACACCTTTAATTTCCTCTTGTTTGACTAGTTGCTGAATTTTTGGCAAGTTTAAATATTTTTCATATAGGCTATCGATTGTGATCCCATTTACTATATTAATCCCTTGAGTTCTGGCTGTCAGTAAGGCGGATATAAAGGTATTATTAAATTCCTTGGATGCCATCAGTTGCGGCTGTTGGTTGAAATAATTGAGCAAGTCATTAGCCATGCCAGCTTGTTGTTCCAATGTCCTTAGCATGTTTGATGGATTGTTTTTTTGCTGCTCACTCATTAGTTGATTCACAAAGGTGCTAATGTTCTTATCGGTACTAAACGGGGTTTTTATAAAAATGTTTAATAGTGGTAGAGTAACTTCTTTTAGATTAACATTAGATGCTTTTAATGAACTGATTAACTGCCAAGCCAACTTGATTTTTAATTCATTATATCTATCGTCAATACTTGCGATACTGGTTAATAGACTACCTTGATGATTGAAGTGATTAAGTTTAGTCTCTAGGTTTCTTGCACTCCAATTGTTAGGGAGCGCTAAAGTTAACGTATTGTTTAAGTTAGCACCAGCAAAATTAGTGTTATTAATATCGAGCTCTTCTAAAATGGCCGAATGTAAATCAATATTGCTTAAGTTAACATTAGTTAGATTAGCATTAGTTAGATTAGCGTTAGTCAGGTTGGTATCTGTTAGATTAGCGCCCGTTAGATTGGCATGCGTTAAATTAGTGTGGCTGAGGTTAGCGCCTGCCAAATTAGTTCCACTCAAACGAGCGTCAGCCAGATTAGCATCAGTTAAATCAACGAAGTTCATTTGAGCTGAAGATAAAGTTGCTTGAGACAGATTAGCCCCGTTCATTTTAGCTTTAGTTAAATTAACGTGAGTCAAATCTGTTAATATCATCTTAGCTTGAGTTAGGTTAGCATTAGTTAAGTTAGTTTCTATCATCCAGGCTTGAGTCAGATTAGCATCAGTTAGATCAACGCTATTCATATCAGTTGAAAATAGGTTAGCATTAGACAAATTAGCCCCCATCATTTTAGCGCCGGTTAGATTAGCATGAGTTAAATTTGTTGCTATCATTGTGGCTGAAGAGAGGTTAGCGTTAGTTAAGTTAGCTTCTTTCAGCCAGGCATAAGTTAGGTCAGCTTTAGTTAAATTAGCAGTGGTCAAATCAGTTTCTTTCAAATCAGCACTTGTCAAATTAGCTTCTGTCAGATTAGCGTGACTCAAATTTGCTTTTATCATTTTAGCTTGGGTTAAGTTAGCGGTGGTCAAATCAGCTTCTGTTAGATTAGCGTGACTCAAATTTGCTTTTATCATTTTAACTTCAGTCAGGTGAGCTTTATTCAAAGTAGCCTCTGTCATATTGGCTGCAGTCAGGTTAGCTTGGGTTAAGTTTGCCTCTATCATCTTAGCTTGGGACAAATCTGCCCCGTTCATTGCAGCTTGAGCTAGATTAGCTTTAGTTAGGGTAGCTCTCGCCATCTTTGTTTTAATCATCTTAGCGAAAATTAGCTTAGCACTTAGCATGTTAGCTTCGGTTAAATTAGCGTCAGTTAAATTAACGGAGTTCATCTTAGCATTAGTTAAATTAGCCTGAGATAAGTTAGTTTTTATCATGTTAGGAACTCAGTTGAACAATACTATTCTAACTGAAGCTAAGATGATCGGCGCTAACTTAACGAATGCTAACCTGACTCAAGCTGAAATGAACGGCGTTAATCTAACTGTCGCTAAATTAATTGACTCTAATCTGACTAAAGCTAACCTAACTGCTAGTAATCTAAGCGAATCTAATTTGGCTAATGCCAACTTGCAAGAGGCTAAATTAACTAGGGCTAAAATGATAGAAACTACCCTAAATAAAAGTGTTCTAACCAAGGCGTGGATGATGCAAGTTAATCTAAGTCACGCTAATTTCACTGAAGCGAAAATGATAGAAACTAATTTATCTGACGCTAATCTAACATTAGCAACAATGCGAATGGCTGACTTGACTGACGCTAATCTTAGACATGCTAACATGGTAGTGAAAGATAAGTCAGCGTGAGCTAAATCAGCATTCATCATTACAGCATGAGTCAGATCAGCTTTTGATAGGTTAGCCGCTATCATTTTGGCATCAATTAATTTAGCCTGAGTTAGGTTAGCTGATGTCAAATTGGACTTAGTAAGATTAGCTTTCGTTAGTTCAGTTTTAGTTAGATTAGCTTTGCTCAAATTAGCTTCTGTTAGATTAGTGTTAGATAGGTTAGCTTCAGTCAGGTTAACCTCAGTCAAATTGGATTTAGTAAAATCAGCGTTATGTAGTCTAGCCTGACAAAAATCTCTTTTGCCTTTTAAGATACGTGCCAGATCAAGAGAGCTTAAATTTTTTCCCGCCAGATCCATCACGTCATTAGGAGTGGTTAATATTTCATATAATGCTTTAAATCCCTTAAGTCTTGCTTTCTGTATTTTTTTGCTAGACAAAGCTTTTTCTTCTGTTCGCCAATTTTGTGCAGCCATCTTAGATCCTTTACCGCCCAAACCTTGGGTTTTTAAATGATAAAGGCGTTCTTGCAGTCGAACGGGAGCTAATGCCAAATTACCAGCAGCATCACGGTGATATTTTCGACCATAAATGACACCGGTTACTGAGTTTATCTGCACAAAAATATCTTTATTCTGTTTTTTACCAATATTAACGACTAAAACTTCTGTTTTTAACTCAGGGCGATAGGCTGTTTCGATCTTGAATGATTTAATTGATGTTTGCGGCAAATTTTTTACTTGTTTTTCCAGGGCTTCGACTAGGGGAGCTAAGCGATAATTTTTTTGGTTTAATTTAATTGTTGCATCTTTTAAGCTATTGATACCCTTTAAACCTCCCGATGCCAGCAATTCAAATCCCGGATCTGCGCTACGAATAAAATCAATACCTAATCCAATGTAGGCTTCTGCTGGTACACTTTTTGTTATATGAGGAATGCCAACACTTACAAACTGTTTGCCACCTTGCTTTAAGGCCTGTGCAATCGTTGCCTGTTTTGCTGCGATTTTAAGCCCTTGAGTGGTGGCTTCTCCCATCGCAATACTAAATCGTCCACCAATTTGTAGTCCTTTGCCCAAAAAGGGTAAAAAACTTAAGATATCAAATACCCCAGCCACGATAGCTTCTCTAATATTGCCTTTTTGCGCTTCGGTAATGCAGCTATAAAAAGGAATGAGACTTAAGAAAAAAGCCGCTACTTTTTGCTGGGTGGTTTTTTGGTAACCTTCATCATCTAATTTTTTAAATAGCTTGTTAGCATGTAATTCAGCCAGTTTTTCTAATGCTATTTTCGGCTGTTCTGTTGCTTTTTTTAGTAAGGAAGGAGAGTGGATCTTCAAAGCAAAATTTTTGTTATTACGGGTATTTTTGTGATCTTTTATCAAGTTAAAGATTAGATCTCGATTGCGGTCAACTCGCGATAATTTATAGTTCCCCATTTTTTGATCTTTTTCCAGGGCATAAATACGCTCTTCTCCATTAAACGAACACATCAGCATATCAATTGCATCAGGCACAGGAATAATCAGTCCATCTTCAGCCACTAGTCCAGCTACGCCAGGTGGCAGAGAATGAATGTTATTATCGCGGGCATTATATTCAACTTTGAGTTGATTTATTTCTGCTTGTTGCATAAATAGTTGTTTTTCTTCACTCAGTGAATTAAACACTTGAGGTAAAAGAACATACTCTGTTTGCTTAAAAGCATCAGTAATATGTTGATTTTGCTGTTTAAAAATCTCATCGATATTGGGTAATAACGTTATTTCATCTTGAGTGTTGCGATATTCAACCTCTCTATTCTTGTATAAGTAGTCATTTAACCAATCTTCAGCAATATCACGTTGCTTTAATTGCTGGCGAGCGAGCTCAGGCCGGCTTTGCCAGTCTTGCAATAAATGACTGAGTTGAATAAAAGGATTATTTTGGCTGAATTGATGTAAGTAATTAAAATATTGCTGATAAATAGCGCCGCTTTCTTGTTCACTTATTTGTGTTAGCTGTTCTATGTTCTCAGGATCTAATTGGTTGTGGATTATGGCAGGTAAATTAAAATAGTGGGAATATTCGGCTGGCGTTTTTCCTGCCTGCAAAAGACTTTCCAGTACATGCCAATGGTGATAATGTCATCCAGCAGCATTTGATCAAGTTTAGTGCCATTTTCTTCCATAAGCATGGCACCGGCATGTAAATATCCCCATTCCGGTTGATCTAACGTCATATTTTGTAGTCGTTCGTCTTCAAGAGGAATGTTAAGCTGCAACATCAATGTTGGCATGACCCGATGCAGAATATTTTGTTGATAATAGCTTTTAGCTTCAGCAGAGAGGTAACCAAATTCCGTTTTACTATTTAATTTGTCCAAATAGTATTTTTTAAAATTTGCATAATTTAGTAATGAAATAGGCTTTGATTTATTCTCTGTCAGTTGTTTGGCACACCATCTATCTGAAGACATTCCTAATACCGCCAATTGTAACCAATCTGCAATAATTGCTTGTTGGCGTTCTGGCGAAATTTTTTCTCCTTCACCAGATCCATATTCATTTAATGGGATTAATAATTGCTTAATAAGGATTGCTATTTTTTCTTCATCGTTTTTATATTTAGTCAGATAATCAATGACATCATTAACCAGATTACCTACTGGCAGGCTTTTATTCTGCTGGTTGACGCTATCATTCTCCTGCGCCAATAATAGATGTAAAAGTCGGTTTTGTTCACGATAGGCTAGTTGATAAAAGAAGGTGGTTTCTGAAGCGGGTAAAGTAATATTAACCTGCGGGGTAGGCTTCATTAACAAAGTGTTGGTGCTATTATCTGCTTGCTCAAAAGCAATATTGCGGCTACTTTCAGCTGAAGTGGCTGGTTCTTCATATTCTGCTGTATCTAATGATGTTTTTTTACCTGGTTGGATTGGGTTATCCAAATCGACTTTATCACCCGCCGTGTTCTCAATGTTATTTTTATTATGTTGTAAAAGGTCTGCTGTAGGTGATAACCAGGAAGGTGGTAGGGTTGAGCCTATAGTTGGCATTAAAAGTCCTTTATTTTTAACAGGAAATAATAACATTTAATATACCAAATGATAACAATAGTAAATATTTCGCAACAATTAATTTTCTTTATAAAAATATCGGTGATTGAATACACTGGTTAATAGGCCATTTATTTTAATTATGTCGATTTTAAGTATCTATATTAATAGCTCAAAATGGAGTTAAAAGGCTTTAATCACTATGATATCGAACTAATATTGTGTTTATGTTGAGACCAGAAGCCATCCAACAATGGATGGCTTTTATCATTAGGGATAATCGATAAAATCTAAATTATGTTTTAAGTTTCTGGTACGTAATAATTGATGGCGTAGTTCTTCTAAGGAAACATGCGGGCAAGTTAGAGCTGGGATCGGTGTTGTCATTGCTATTGCAGGTATTGGAGCGGATAATTTTTTGGTTCGTTCAGCAGCCTTCATCAATTCCTCCACTTGATCAAGTGTTGTTTTTGCCGATTCTGTATCTAAGCTCCATTTATTAAACCAGTGGGCGACAGCAAATGGATCGACCCGTGAAATATCAACAGCACCATATTGCATTCGATAAATAACGACATGTTCTAGTTTTTCTTGAAAGCCTTTCGACTCAATACTGTAACGCCAATACCAGATGTCACAGCGACATAAAAAATCCTTATCCGGATAAATAATATACTGTTTATATTGGTCTTCAGAAGCGGAACCAGAACCTAATACCGCATCTAAACCATTTGTTGCCAGCTCTTCGATAAATTTTCCTACATTTTGGCCATTCGGTTCTTTCGAAAGCGAAAAAGCTGATTCGATAGTTTTAGCAATGGCACTACCAACGGCATCTTTACTATCTGTTTTGGTCATGACATGCATGCGTTCGGTTTGAAAATCTTTGGTGACTCCTGGCGCTAGGCTATCTTCATCACTTTGATGCCAAGAATTATTCATTTCATGTTTGAAATTCTCTAATTTGGCTTCTCCCAACTTGACTAGAATATTGAGTGTCTCTTTCAACTGTTCTTCCATATCTTTTCTTGGATCAAGATCACGAATAAATTTACTAACAACCGCCATAGTTAATCTCCTTATTAAATCATAATCATTAATAAATAGTGTTTTATTGATAAATAATTGTTAACCAATTGATAGATGCATGATGATTATTATTTTTCAATCGTATTATGTATAGTGATTATTTGTTGATTTAAATTTAATAAACAAATAATAAGTAGTTATGTGAATTGGTTGGATTTTTTTTTGATGAGTTTTTCTGCAGAAATTGACAAATAATAATTTCAAATTAGGTATATTATTAAACGTAATTTATTTTAATTGGTAAAAATTACTGGCCATTAATATTATTATTTAATTTATTTCTATTATTAAATTTTATTTTTAGCATCTATTTAATTGCTGATCTTAGCTAGTGAGTATTTCTATATTAGCTCTTGGTCAAACCGGGTGAATAATTTTATTGTGCTCAGCTAATGCTTAATATCAATATTCTGATGAAATAAATATCCATATTATTCAACATCCTTGTTCGATTAAAATTCCCGTTAATATATGGCTATATTGGTGATGTTTTACTAAATTTTCTCTGCTTTAAGGGAAAATTTGCTCTTTACTATCAAGAGGGGGAAGATTAGCTAAGGACTGAGGTGGTAAGATTTTTATTTCATTACCAATCAATATACGCATTCTATCGATACCCATAATTAGTGGGCCGGTATAACCAGCTTTGCGTGTACGCTCCATGATTATTTTATCGCCTTGCTTAGTACCTAATCCTTTCGTCACAATATGTGAATAGAGCGCCATTTTGGGTTTAGTTTCCAGAAAGACTTTAGCTGCTTGCTCCGGTGTGGCCAGTTTTTTCATCACTTCTTTCATTTCTGGTAATTTGCTTAGTTGATCATTATAAGCCACAACGTTGTGGATAAGTAGATCGGCTCCGGTACCATATTTCACGACATTTTGATGATAGGTTGTATCGCCCGACATAACGACGCTATGGCCCGCATAGTCAAATCGAAAACCAAATGCAGGATTGCCATCGCCATGCTCTACAGGAAATGCGGTAATTTTAATACCATCTTGGTTATAAATAACGCCATCTTTCAATGGATGTATGGTTATTTCTAAATTTTTTAACAGATTATATTTATCTACTCGTTTGTTCATATCATGAGCAAACATTTGACGCATTCCTTGAACCATCTCCGAGGTTCCATCAGGTCCCCATAGTTCAATCCCATTAGTTCGACCGAGAAGAAACCAAGGCGTAAGCCAAACATCCGCTAAACCATTATAGTGGTCACTGTGTAAATGGGTGAGGAAAATACGATTAATGTCTTTTGGATTAATGCGACTTTTATAAAGTTGCTCATTGGTACCATGACCGACATCAAACAGAAATTTTTGGCCATTAGCCTCAATCAATGTTGAAATACCTGAACGATCGGGAAAATATTCTGGCCCGGCAGTACCGAGGATGGTGACTTTAATTGCTGATTGCTGTGAGTAGGCTGGGGTTATAATAATAAAAAAAAATAGCGGACAACATAGCCAAATAATAAAATGTTTTAAATGTTTCATATTTTATCCTGTAATTAATATTGTTAGTTTTTTGAAGTAAAACTTTTTTATTCGATTGAATAACATTAAATTTTTATAAATGTATATATCAATGAAGTAATTATAGGCAGGTTAGGATTTTATGCCTGTAAATACTATGACATAAAGTTTTATTAATAATACTGAATGTTGACTTTATTTTGATGAAAATCAAAAATTCCCATCAAAATAACATATTGAAAATAAATAATTTTTATATAATTTATCGAATAAAATGAAAATTAATTTCAATTTTATTTATTAACGTAAACTTAATAATAAAAAATAAATTTTTTGCAATTAATTGTATTTGAGAATTTAGACTTATTTTTATACTCAATAGTCATTTGAATTTACAAAATTAATCGAAATTTAGCGTTATATATTAATAGCTATTTTAACAAATTAGTAAAATTTGACGGAGGCTGGTTATGCTAGGATGGTGCAACAACAATTAATAATGGTGCTAATGTTAATTTAACTGATAATTTAGGCAATAGGCCATTGAGGTTAGTTAAATAAAAAATTATCAATAATTTGGGTAAATGCCACAAAATGCAGGAGCAAAAAAATGAGTGACCAACAGTTTATAGAAAAAGCAATTAATTTAGCCAAAGAGAATATTAGAGCAGGCGGCAGACCGTTTGGTGCAGTGATTGTCAAAGATAATACTATAATTGCTTGCGGTGTTAATCAGATAGTACAACAAGGTGATCCAACCGCGCATGCTGAGCTACAGGCATTAAGAGCCGCGAGTAAAGCGTTAGGTAAAGTTAATTTAGCCGATTGCACGGTTTATGCCAGTGGACAACCTTGCCCAATGTGTTTAGCGGCGATAAGAATGGTGGGGATCAAGCGTGTTTTTTATGCTTATTCCAATCAAGATGCCGCGCCTTTTGGCCTTTCTACTGAGCAGCTAGCCCAACAATTAAGATCACCACCGCAGCAACAGCAAGATTTTGCGTTTATTCAATTAAAATTAACGCCACAAGTTGAACTTTATCAGCTATGGCAACAGCAACGGCAATCAAGCATTAAAAGTTAGCTAAACTGTCCGGATTATTTCCGGACAGCTAAGTGAGCGTCGATTAACTAATAGACTCGATGCTAGATATTTAAGCATAAATTTCCGTCGATTTCCTGAGCTAGCAAATTAGGCACTTCAAACTCAACAGCCAGTTTTCGCCAATCAGAAACTGTCTCTATCGTTTCATCAATAATTCTGTGGATCACTTCTCGACTAAACAAGGGACTTAACTTTTCTAATGAGTAAAAATCCTGGCGAGAAAAGTTGTCAGGTTTTCCGTTTAAGCTCATCCAATGACTATTTACCCATTTACTACCGGGCTTGTAGCTATAAGCTAAATCATAGGCAGGTGCTAACATCCATTTATCTCCTTTTAGCATAAAAGAAAAATTTTTAGCGTGATCATCATGGTTGCGAGCGACAATATTAAAGGTCATTCTTTTTAGTAGCTGTTCTGCCTCTTTGGCTGAAAGTTTTAATTGTCTGGCAACACCGAATAGCTCAGCGTAGGAAAAAGAACCTGGTTTTTTGTAATCAACATGAGCAAGGCCATTTAAAGTTTGTACATGACGTTTTTTATTACCAAAACGATCAAAGCGCTCAGTGATAAAGTGGCGTCTATTACCTTCAGGCAATAGCTGACAAGGCATCATCTCTATGCCACAGCGACTTGCCAGCAAATAATAAACATACTCCATTGCACCAAAACCGACTGGATCACCAAAGGTTTGTTGATTTTTGTTATGTTCACTAACGCCATCAAACTTTATTAAATAATGAGTAAAACCTTCTGGAACATTGGTTTGCCCCGAGCGGACCTGAGTGAAATCTTGATTAAAAGCAAGGACGGCTTTTGGTCTTGCGCCACCAGCACTCATACCAACTGAAAGTAGAGCCATCATTGCTTCGCGATCTTCCTGACCATTTTTGTGTAGCTCAACGGTAAATTTTTGCCTTGAATCGAGGATCTCCTGAGTGATGGCAACCAGAGAGCTAATTTCAACTTGTTGTGAAGCATTGAGACTTTTTATCCTGGTTGCTGGCATGTATTCCAGAGCTCCCATTCCTCTTTTTCCGGTATATTGTAGTCGCTGTAATGGTGTGATGGTATCAGGCGATTTACCCATCGTTGCCACCCAAGCATTAAGCACCGCATTACCAAAGTCATCTGGTAACGAATCAGCGATTAAACCTGGTAATCCTTTAAAAGTATTAAAATCCAATTCTGGAAAACTGTAAATTCGCGTCGCTAATGGCATTTTCAACGGTGATAATTCGATTCCTTGTTTGATAAAACCGGTATCGTATTCAAAGAAACCTAAACCTTTGCTGGTATCAAAACTTACAGCACCCACGGCATGCTGTTTATAGGTGACATTGATAACTTCCATTACCATTCTGCTAAATCCTCTATATTATTTTTTCTATGGCCAGATGCGCGTTGTCTTTTTTTACCCTGTAATTTAGCCAGTTGAATAGGTGATATATCCTGTTTTGGTAAAAATAGATCTAATTGTTCCAGTAAATTTAATGCTGCCATAATAGCGATTAAGATCGTTAATTGGACATTACCTTTTTCCGCATTAAGGACTGTTTTTCGGCTGATACCGGCCAGTTCTGCCACTTCAGCTTGAGTTAAGTCATGATTTAATCGAGCCTGTTTCAAACGTTCGCCCAATTCCGCCGCAATAGCTGAAGCTGATTTTTCAGATATACCCATAGTGTCCTCTTTTAAGAACATTAAGTTACTAAATCTATGTTTATGAGTATATATTAGCATATTATGGTAGTTTAATCATATTATGGTTTAATGTTCTAAAATATGGATATTATTGCCAGTAATATCACATAATGTATCCAATATGGGATATTATAAAGTCTATTAAATATCGTTTAATGAACAATTATTGCTTAATCGGCAAAAAATTTGTGCCAATCGGACTCTTTATTATTAAGCTTAATTTTCTAACAATAGTCATTCATACATTTAATGCTAAGAGGTTTTATGTCAGTTCCTACTTTTGGAATCGGTACTTTTCGTCTTAAAGGCGATGTTGTGATCTCATCGGTAAAAGATGCGCTTGCATTGGGATATCGTGCTATTGATACAGCTCAGATCTATGATAATGAAGCTGAAGTAGGGCAAGCCATTGCTGCAAGTGGGGTGCCGCGTGAAGATATCTATATTACGACAAAAATATGGCCAGAAAATCTGAGTAAAGAAAAATTAATTCATAGCCTCAAAGAAAGCTTAACCAAGTTAGGCACTGATTATGTCGACTTAACTTTAATTCATTGGCCGTCACCACATAATGCAGTAAGTGTTAGGGAAAGTATGCAGGCTTTATTAACAGCCAAAAATATGGGGCTAACTCGTGAAATTGGTGTGTCGAATTTTACCATTGATTTGATGCAACAAGCCGTGGCCGCTGTTGGCATAGAGCATATTGCGACCAATCAAATTGAACTATCGCCTTATTTGCAAAATCGCCAGGTGGCCGCCTGGGCAAAAGAGCAGGGAATACATATTACTTCTTATATGACATTAGCTTATGGTAAAGCGCTGCAAGATGAAGTTATAAAGCAGATAGCTAAAAAACATCAGGCTACTGCTGCACAGGTAATATTGTCGTGGGCGATGGCGCTAGGTTATAGCGTGATCCCATCTTCAACTAAGCGGGAAAATTTAGCCAGTAATTTAAAAGCAGTTGAATTGAAACTTGATACAGAAGATATGGCCGCAATAGCAACGCTTGAACGTAATGAACGTCTAGTTAACCCAGAAGGATTGGCACCGAAATGGGATAATTAAATTGTGGCAGTTTTTTAAGCATTAGTTGAACTCCTACGGGAGCTATTTAAAAATTCAATTAGATAATCGATAAAGATCCGTATTCTTACACTGACTGGCTGATCACTGTAATATACTGCGTGAAAGGGCATTGTGAGCGGCAATCGTTGCTCAACAAACAACTCAATAAGTTGACCGTTGGCAATCTCCTTATCGATCATAAAATCGGACAAGCAGGTGATACCATTACCAGTTAGGCAAAGTTGTTTCAGCGTTTCGCCACTATTGGAAGAAAGACCAACGGTGATCGTATGTTGTTGGCCTGAGCGCTCGGGTATTGGCCAGCTATTAAGAGAACTGGGTTCAGTAAAACCTAAACAAAGATGGTTTTGCAACTCGTCAATTGTTTGGGGAACACCAAATTGTTGCAGATATTCTGGTGCGGCAACTATTTTTCGTCTGCTGGAAAAAAGTAATCTAGCTCGTAAACTAGAGTCAGCTAGCTTACCTGCACGAATAGCAATATCGACTTTGCGTTCTATAAGATTGATATAACTCTCGGAGGAGATCAGCGATATTGTTATTTCAGGATAACGCATACGAAAGGTTTTGATCATTGGCATCAGTAGGTGTAGTACCACCGGTGTTGCTGCATCGATACGTAATAAACCACTTGGCCTAAGTTTAGATTCCATCAACTCATTTTCAGCCGCTGTCATTTCTTGCAGTGCATGTTGAATACGGTTGAAATAGTGCTTACCTTCATCAGTTAAACTGAGTTGTCGAGTAGTGCGATTAAGTAAGCTAACACCAAGCTTTTTTTCCAGTTTTTTTATTGCCCGACTGACAGAAGAATTTGCTAATTGTAGTTGTTCCGCTGCTTGGCTAAAACTGCCATTCTCAACTACTGACACAAAAATCATCAACTCTTCAGAATTTGCTTTCATTAATATTATTCCTATAGCCAGTCACTAATGCTTAGGCAAGCTAAATTAGTTAACGCGAAAATTAATTTTTGACTACAAATAAAAATAATACCATTTGTTTATTCGTGATTTTAGTCATTAGTCTGATTATTGTTATATAGGCAAATAATTTTATACATTCTCGTCATTTAAGCGTGGTGTCTTACCGCATATGATAATAATAACGAGGTTAATTAGAGGTTATGATGAGCAGTATCTTAATTATTAATGGTGGAAAAAAATTTGGCCATTCTGAAGGTCAATTAAATGATACGCTAACTAAAGTAGCAGAAGATTATTTATCCAGGATAGGACATGATGTCGAAATCGTACGGGCTGATAGTCAATATAATGTTAACGATGAAGTACAAAAAATTTTACAGGCTGATGTTATTATTTGGCAAATGCCAGGGTGGTGGATGGGTGCCCCGTGGACGGTAAAAAAGTATATGGATGAAGTTTTTACCGAAGGGCATGGCTTATTGTATGCCAGTGATGGACGTACGCGTTCAGATGCCAGTAAGAAATATGGCTCGGGTGGATTAATTCAGGGTAAGAAATATATGTTATCAGTAACCTGGAATGCACCTTTAGAAGCTTTTACCGATGAAATGCAATTTTTTAATGCGGCCGGTGTAGATGGTGTTTATTTATCTTTTCACAAGGCTAATCAATTTCTGGGTATGGAGCCTTTATCAACATTTATTGTTAACAATGTGATTAAATCACCCGATATTGAGAGTTATATTGAAGAGTATCATTTACATTTGAACAAGGTGTTTGGTTAGTTACAATATTGAGTATATTCAATGATATAATAAAACCGGGCAGCCGGACATGGGCTGCTTAGCAGCCCACACTCAGCTCATCGAGCGCTTTGGCAAGCGTCAATTAGCAGCATTATTGTCTGACTAATCTTTCACAATGCGATATCGTTTTTTCAAAAGCTAGGGAAATTGCATCCTTCATAGCTGTTTCACAACCGGTATTGTTATACATATTGGCGAACATTTGATAATCAGAAACAAAATCTAATGGTTCCACTGCTGTCGCCTTGGTATTTAGTTGTGCGCTGAAGTTAAGTCCAACTTTTGGTCCAAATTGATTAGCAGTCCATAAAACTTCATGCGGTGAGTGTCCACCATCGTAAGTCATAAACATCATGGTACCAAGCAGCGCAAAATTAGGATCGATGTTCAGTTTTTGCTCACGCAGGTAAGACACAATACCAAGCATAATATTGGTTGAGCCAGATATCCCGGCACTAAAAGGGATGCCATTTCGTAGCGCCTTAATAATAGGAACTGTTGGGTTTTGTAGTGTAGGTTTGTAATACAGTGCAGGCCTATTGGTTATAGTCATCCAACTCTCTGACACTGCTTCTAATTGATGCTTTAGCGTTATACCTGCGGCAGGGGAAATCGCATTCGTTGGGGTATCATTGGTACGCCCTCGAAGTGGAGTAAGTACGGAACCATAATTTGAGTTGATTTGTTTGAACCAGGTAGCATTTTTCATGTCATCTATGCGAGAAAATCCATTAAATAACTTAACGGATAAATAGGGTATTGCAATACTATGAAACCCATTGGTTATTTCATTGCGCAATAATTTTAGCAGTATATCCTTTGATTTAGGCCAAACAGATTCAGTAAATTGGTTAACTCCATCCACTTGATTAAACCAAAAACGCATATCCCCCTTGACACGTTTTTGCAAATACTTTACCAAATTTTTTTGTGTTGGCACCGTTTGGCTTGTTAGTAAATCAGCTATTCCATTGCCAATAGCATGCATTACGTTCAAGACCTCTTGAGGAGGATTATTGACAAGCTCAGCGATCCAGACTGATTCAAAGTATCTGCCGTAAATATTATCGTGTAGTCGTGTCAAAGGAAGATCTCTTTCAGTCGCTGGTAAAAGAGATACCAAGTCTGTTACAGAAGAATTTTCGCAATATGCCAAATTTGCCAAATGATCTAATCCATGACTACGCAGAACATTACTGTCATCGGAAAGCGATTTTACGGTTTTTTCTAAGTTCATATCATGTGCCAACCAGCGGCTTTTTTGTGCTTGCAACAAATCCATTATGAGTTTTTGCTGCTCGGGATTATCAACATTAGGTAAGATTGAAGCTAATGTCGTTATCCAACGCATTGTGACTTCCGATGGGGTACTACATACAGGTTTATCAAAAGGGGATGTTTGATTGGTTGCTGAGGATACAGGAATATGTTGTGATTTTATTATTCGGCATAAGTCAGCCACACTAAGGTTTTTTTCAACCTTTTTGCCTAACATCTCGCCAATTAATTCAGCTGCTTGATTTGCCCGAAATTGTAGTCTGGCAGACTTATTCAGCTCTTCCTTTTTAGCCAGGTAAAAATAATTTCCATCTGGTGACTTTCGTAACAATAAGTAATCATCATAAGATGTTTTGTTAGTTAATAATTCTACCAATTCTGATATAGCTAGCGGCTCTGCTAAATTTTTAATTTCTACTTCTTTAGGTAGCTCGACGCCATAAATTCCAGGATTGGTCTGAATGTCATGAACGATTTTGTGATAAAGTTTGGTCAAATCCATCTCATTCAACGTTTGTGTCTGTCCGTCCTGAGATCGTAACAGTAGATTGCAACCGTCTTGTTGGATTGTTATTTGTTGGCCATTATCTAAAGTGACAGTTATATGGTCTTTACCATCCTCAATTGCTGTTGATAATTCATGCGCAATAGCATTGGCGTTGTAACAAAACTCATTAATTTTGGGATTTACATTCGACAACCGTTCGACAAGATAAAGGATGCCATATCCCAAACCTAGTGTAAGGACGCCAATAGCACATTTGGCAAATTTTGTCATAATCGAATTATCATAGTTTCCCGCGGCATGAGCCAGGTTATCTGGTGCCTGAAAGGCTCTGGCATAAGTATTAAGTGATGTAGTCATTTTTAGTAATATCTCTAATTGGTTGAGTTAATGTATAATGTGGCCGGTTAATGTTCTCTTATGGCTAGCATTAACGCTCATTGTCCTCGGCCAAGTCTGCTGTGGTTTTTATATCGCCATAGGCAGCACGCTAAAACGCAACAGCAATATAGAAATGGTAACTACGACGATTGGGGCAGTTGTAGCCGAGGAATGTTATACCATAACAAGAAGATGACAGACGGAGGTATCAGGTGATACCCCTAATCGGGTTGTCAGAATCTATGGCAAAAAGAGCTATCTAAAAAATTTAATATCTTGCAATTTTAAACTTTTTGCAGCCACATGAAGTGGGGGGATCACAGCCACTTAAATGAACAGTTTTGCGTTCAGGTAATTAATGAAGCGGTTTTTTGTTTTTTTAATACCCACTTTGTGCCTGGGTGTAATTAAATAAACTTCAGGGAAAGTGATTTTTATAAGACTCACTTTCTCTGAGCCTTTAGAGTGAATCGATAAGTTTTTTCGTTTTCTTGGGCTTAATAAGTCAATATATAAATTGACTTATTAAGTTAAGTTTTTATTTAACAGTTGCTATGCGGGAATTAATAGGAATATTATTGCTATCTAAACCAGGTGTTTGACCATGCAAATCAAATTCTAGTGAAACTTCTGGACGAAAGATTAAGCAATGAGTAGAACCACCAAAATGGAACATGCCAATTTCTTGGCCTTTTGTTATATGTTGTCCTTCATAAACTGTAATTTCGCAGGTTGATACTTCAGCCATACCTACCGCCATAAAACACATAAGACCAATTGTTGGTTCATCAGCTTCAATAAATATCAGCGCTCTGGTAGCAACTTCATTAATATATCCTTGCGATTTATTAGGAGCCTCAGGATCGAATCCCATGCTAAGGGCTTGAGAATAATAACTACCATTAATTAACTTAGTTTTTACAATTTTGCCTGAGACGGGCGCATGCCATCTATGATAACTAAGAGCGCTAAGAAATGCTTGATAAATGGTTCCACCAACAAATTTATCTACTAATGGATCGTTATCCAACATATATTGAAGTGCATAATTTTGGGCTTTGATCCAAAAATTATCTCTTAATTTTACATTGGTTGCTAATCTGTAAGGGGATGATTCACAAGCATTGATTATCACACGGTTATTATCAGGCTCAGCAATTGGGCGAACACCTTGACGAAACTCTCTTGTAAAAAAATCATCCCATGATTTAAAACCATAATGATCAACTGAGGGATCACATTTAAAATCACTGACAAAAGTCGGCATTGCTTTTTTAGCATCTTCACCAAACCAACCATGTCTAGGATCGTCATTTAACACATATGTGCTTTCAGGTGATCTTAAAAACACAGCCCATTCATTAAGCATAGTTTTTAAATGAACATTAATTTCATCATCTAAAAATGCACTCCATCCTGTGTTTGTGGCCATTGACCAATCTAAAATAGCATTAAAAGGGAAACCGACTAGTCCTGTTTCATCAAAATCTGGTGCATGCGTCATTATTACGTTGAATAATTCTAACATATGTTGATAATCACGAACTTGAGGTAATTCATTAGGTCGATCTTTTTTATCTGCAATATCAAACATTTGATTAAAAAACATGTATGCTTTGGGGTTTGACTCAATAAAATTTTTTAAATTCTGAATAGAAGGTAGCAGTGGAGCATTACTAATTTCTGCTTTATTGATAATTTTCCGCATCCAATTTACTAATGTAGCCTGATCTGATGGCATCCAGTTGCCGATTAAATAGGTTTTATTTTTTGGTTTATCTATTATTGCCATGGTGATATCTCTTTTTATTAGTTTAAGTTTACAAATAAACTTATCCCTTATTAGTTTAAGTTTAAAATTAAAATGTTTTAATAATCATTAAAAATATTTTTTTAAACAAACCGTTAACTGTTTGTCATGTGCAACAAAATCAGGATACTTTGCAAAAAAAATTTAATAGGAAGTAGCCGATAGGTGGTGAAGTGACCCTTTAAAGGGCATGGAAATATAATTACTTAAAATAGACTTCTATTTAACATAATAAATATTGTGCGAACCTTAATGGCATTTTACGGAATATTAATTTTATTGAGTAAATATTGTGCGAACCTTAATGGCATTTTACGGAATATTAATTTTATTGAGTTAGCATGAAATTAAACAATAAACAAAAGCAAATAAAAAAATCAATCTGTCGCTAAACGATTCGCTTGTCTTCGACCCTCAAACTGCTGAGTCGCTTTATTTATCGTAAAAAGATGGCTTGGCAGGAACGCTAACGCGGGGGTTCCTTGCTACCCGATAAGTCCCCCCCTGGCTTCGGCGGTTTTGCAGTCGGTTATCTTTGCGATTTCAATCTGCCGCCTTACATGTCCTGACGGACATTTTAAAACATAAAAAAAGCCCGCCATAAAAGTAGCGGGTTTCCCTGATATGGTGTGATGCGACTCAAAATCAGAAGTGGCGGTATTTACGATTAATTTTAGAAGTTATGACCTAATACCAAATCGATATTATCTCATCGAATAAAATACCCTAGGTGCATTTAACGCACCTAGACTAATCCGCTTTTTTATGTCTTACGAATGCGTTGTTGGCTATCATACAAAGCAAATAACACTAAACGAACATGAAATACCGTTAATAATCCCGTCAATGACGCTGGCTCAAATTTCATTCTGGCTTCTGTTATCGTCTGTCTCACCACTTTATACGCCACTGAACGCAACACTGAGATTTCTTTTTGTGGAATACCAAAAGCAAATAACAGTGCCGTTTCAAACTGCACTGGCGTTAATTCAGGAAAAAGATTGCGTAACTCTGGATATTGAGTAGGATCGAACACAGTCATATAGACCTCCTTATAAGGTTTATGTGATAGCTGTGTAGTCAGATATGGAGTCTGGCTATACAGCGCCAAAAAAAATAACTTAACGCTTAACAAACAACATGTAATACAACAAAACCGGCGTTCTATTTTCTTACCGGCTACGTCGGTTTGCCTCTTCATGCAAGGCAGCGTTCCTCGCTAACGCTGTGGTACGCTGCCTGCCTTCATCGTTGAACCTTCTTCACCTGTAAAATCACTAAAATATCGGTTTTATTATTTTCTGTCGAAGCACTGGTAAACCAGCCCTTCGGCAAAAACGAAAATCCGGTATCCGCTTCGGTTACTTTATTTTCAGCCAAACCGCCTAACAAAATAATATCACCATCGGCAACGCTCACTTGCGTATTGACCTGGCGTTTAATCAACGTTGGACTGTTATTGACACCCGTTTCAGTTTTAGCAAAATTTGATAATTGCTGGTCAATGGTTAAATCAACACCCTGTTGCCGGATTTGCGGACGTACATTTAAAATTACCCCACTAGAGCGATATTCTATCGACTGGACAGGCTTATTATCAGCATAACTTACCTTACCTAATACAGGCACATCTGAGCCGACAGAAAATGATGCCTGCGCCCCATTCTTCACTCTTAATCTAGGTGAACTCACCACATGAAAACGGCTATCAGTACGGAACAATTCATATAACGCATCTAATGAACCTAAATTAAAGCGAACAAAATTATCAAATCCTGCCTCTTTACCGATACCAACATTAAATTTACCGGAAACCAATTTGGCAGCCAATGCCAAGCCTGACCCATTACGCTCAGCGGTTTGTACCTCAAAGACATAGGCAGAAACCACCACTTCATCCGTTACAGTATCGATTTTAGGTAACAATATTTTTAATCGGGCAATATCGGCTTTAGTACCATAATAAACCAGTACATCCCCTGTCCGGTTCAGAAAATCCGAAGCCGTCCCCGCCACGGCTTTTTCTGGTGCGATTTGCCCCACTGAAATACCACTACGAGACGAATTAAAATTACCATCAAACTGGCTGCGTAATAAATCCGATAAATACGATACTGAGCGATAACGGGGCTGATAAACATAGGTTTCCTGATTACTGTGGGTGTTTTTGGCGTAAAAAAAACTAAATAATCAATCCCATTACGTTCATGAATGGCAATCTGTAAATTATTCAAATAACGCTTAATAAAAGCCCGTTCATCAATTTCTGGCGTAATACGAAAAGTCACTTTACGAGGGTCATTGATTAATTCTGGCGATAACATAAACGGACGTTCAAAAACCTGTCGATAAAGCACATTCAACGCTTGCGGTAAAGGCACGTTATCCAGTTCCATCATCACGCCTTTAGCCATTAACAAGGGACTTACCGTTAACAACACCCCTATCCATGCCCTTTTCATTTCATGCCTCCCGAATAGGTTGTGACAACCTCACCGTCAATGTTGCCCGTCATCCGCAAACCATAAAAACGAAACTGCGATAATGGCTCAAGTCGAATCTGCCCCTGCTGATTAAGTAACACCACCCACGCCTGACCACGCTGACTAATTTTGCCCGCAATACGCCATTAAGTGGATAAATTTTGTGGCGACGGATTTTGATGTGATTTTTGGGTAGTCACTGATTTATCAACTGATTCAGAGACAGGCCGATTTTTGGGCGTTATCCCGTTACCACCAAAAAATTGATAAAGAAAATAAACGGAGGCTATGACCAGCAACAACAGTCCTAATGTTAATAACCAGAATTTAGATTGATTAAAAATACTCTGGCGCTTATCCACCACCTGCTCTTGTCCTTGCCCCCCTTCATAAGAATGATAAAGTGGAAAAATCACCTTGTCATAACTGCACTGATAAGATGAAGTGCGATTATTTTTAAACAGTTTAATCCCTGAATAAACATCGACCCGATAGCGATGACGTAACCCTAACGCCACCAATTTGGTCATTTTATACGTCGTCTCAATCCGGTCTTTGATAAAACGCGGTAAATTAGCCACCGACTGATTTAATACCACTAAATCACAGGTAACACCTTCTATATTAACAAAATGACCATGTTCGGCAATAAATGAGCGATGTTGTTGCGGTATCTTGTCGTTTTCCCAAATTCGCCACGCTTCATCAATGCAAATTAAATCACCTGCCTGACAAAAGGTGTCTTCTGCGATACCCGTTTCTGTTTTAAATGGAAAAAAATCAGCCTTTTTAACCTGTTCATTATCAACGCAGATAATCTCACCTAATTGATATTCATCGGCTTTCTTTTTATCAAGACAATAAACCCTGATTTTTTCTGCTGAAATGCCGTAGATATTCGTCACAATCCGGCGACCTTTCATAAAAGCCGGAATAATAACGTTACAAACTACTTCGTAAGATTTACCGCTTCTTGGAATACCGACATAAGCTGAAATCGCCATACATCACCCTATCACCGGAATACGGCGCACAATAAAACGGGTCAGATAAGCCGAAATCACAATCTTCATCCCCGTTATCACGGCAAACAGATTCATAAAATACCAGACACTATCAGGCAGTTGACCAATCAACTCCGGCAAATTCGTTGACGTGGGTAGTAAAGCTAATAAAACGGGGACAAATTCAGTAACCACTAAAAACAGCGCCGAAAACACAATAAATTTAATGGCCAGCGTTCTAAAAACGAACCCTAATAAAAAATTAAATGCGGATACAATCAAGGCATACATCACTTAATCCCCTTAAGAAGACAATACAATCCGTAATCCCAGAAATGACCAGATAATCATTGAAAACAGGGTTAACAAACCACGAATGCTTTCAAACAAGGTACAATGAGCATCAATGACAAAATGCTGCTCAAACACCTCAAAAGTCGCTACTGGGCATGACGCTGCTCGTTCTGGTAAATTAAAATTTTTCAAAAAAGGAAAGAGATTCTGTAATGGCGATAATACCGATTCTGCGGTGGGTGAATCTAAATCCGGTTCATTATTATCGGGATGCGATAAATCGGTTCCCTGACCATTACCTTTTGAACCAGAAGATTGCCCAAAATTTGAAGAAGCACCCGAAGATGAACTGACACCCGATTGACTGGTTCCGGATGAAGACAATGAATGCGTGGCACTCTCGGTATTCACTAAACTTCCTGCAATACTCGAACCTGCATCAACGGAATGGGCTGTACTCCCTAAATTTATTGAACCACTCCCTGACGGTGAAGAAAGCGGTAAATCAGAATAAACAGGTAACGGATATCTAGCTAAATCCAAATCAGGATGAAGCGCTAAATAATTAAGATTATATTCCACCTTATCTTTAGCAGAAGCCGAATCTGAAATGGCATAATCGGGATTAGGTACAACACTAAATATTCCCGTATCAGGAAAATCAGGCGGATTATTCATATCAGAATAAGCACCACTACCCACCCAACCTAAAAATTTATCCTCTTTAAAAACGGGTTTACATCTGTCCGTCACAACAAACTCATCTGAAGAGCCAATCGAGCCATAAGTACCATACTGAGACGCACAAAAGGAATGGGCTAACGTCGTCTCATCGTTATTATTCGTTTTACCATAACCTTTACCTTCTGCTACTTCCCCTGTCGGTTTCCAAGATGTTGCATTACAAATATCGCTTTTATCAAAACAAATAAGCACATCACCCGTGGCTATATACTCACAACCGTCAACATAAATATAACGTTCACCTGAAATACTCCTAACGCCACTTTGAGAGCCGGATAAAGGCGGTTTCTTCTTACAAATTTCTTCCGGAGTGGATTTTTCAATTGCATCATCCGATTTAGATTTATCAAAATTATCATTCTCGCGAACTGAAACGGTATAAAATCCTGCGCCTTCTAATGTATCACCTAAACCACCAATAATTGTACCCACATAATCCACCCGAACATTATTAAAAATACCCACATCAGAAATCGAAGTGATTTTTTTAAATTTGCAAGAACGCGAAGGCATACAATAAACCACGCCGGCTTTTTTTACTTTCTCATCCTCAAACGCGCGTAATGCTATCGAACGTCTATCATGACCCTCATAATATTGACTATTTTCGTAAGCATAAAATGGATATTTATTAGACAGTGAATGATTAACAGCAATAGAACTTGCGCTTACTAAAACAGGATAAAAAACAGATAAAACGGCAAAATAGAAAAAATATATCAATCCAACCCTTGTATGACTGCCCAGGCACATAACAGCCCCCACAAAAAACACAGAAAATAAAATCCGATTGTCAGCATCGATATAAAGGGGCATTAATTTGCCCCTCTCCTTGTTACGCACCACGTACCATACGTAAAACCCACTTAACGCCTGCCATGCCTGCATAAACGGCAATCAGACCGCCTGCAACGGCTAAAATACCCGTCATGACAGAATTAAAATTAAGGGAGTTCGTTAATTGCGTGTAATCAATAGCCGTACCTGTCCCTGTTGCGGCTTCTGCAAATGACATTGCAGAACTAAAAGCACCGAATAAACCAATACCTACACTTAAATATAAAGTGCGTAGATTAAGTTTGTTAAAAAACTTATTTAAACCTAATTTAGTCAACATAATTAAACACCTTTAAACATATTAATTACTGCACCAAGACCTTTGGAAAATAACCAAAGTCCGATTACCGAGGTAAAAGGAATCCCCCAAAATTGTGCCGCGACTGAATAATCAATATTAAGGAGTTCCTGATATGGCAACTCTTTTATCGTCAATTCAATAGTTTGGCAGTCATTCGTGACTTTCGAACAAATCTCACCGACAATATTATTTTCCGGAGTAGCCATAGCGATCACCTATTCCACTAAATCGAGAAACATTTCAACGTTATGCCCCGTTAAGGGTTGCCCTGTCTGTTTATCGTGATATCTAAACGAACGTTCAAAACCGGAAATTCGGCAAACCAATTCATTCACTTCTGAATCAATCGCCCCCACACGCCGTTTAGAACGAATTTTTACAACCGGCGGTTTAGAATAAGGATCAGGTGCGGGTAAAATAACGGTGGTATAAACATGTCCATCATTAGACGTACTGATACGGGTCACTTTTCCACTAATCACTGTTTGATATAAGGGCAATGCAGCCATAATGGTTCACCTTTCTTGATTTAAGCGTTTGCAACTTGTTTAAATGGATAAATAGTATTCTGACGTTCAAAAACACTCACTGGCTCGACATACCAGTCAGGCCGTTGTTGAGAAAAATCGATATGGATAACTTTATAAAAGGGAATGACGTTAGATTTATCGCCGGTGAGATTTTGTAATTGTGATTTGCTGAGGCCAATATTCGTTAATAAAGTTAAATTATCATAAAATGTTCTTCTTGCCAGAGAATTAAAAACATTTAAATAACCTTCATTAACTAAACGACGATAAAAACCAAATATCCGTTGAGCTTTAGCATAGGAAATGTTGCCTTTTGGCGTGGTAGAATAATAATGAGATTTTAATCGTTCAAAAATATGTTCGTCATCATAAATATTCATTTCCATTCCCCTCAGTGCCGTCAACAAATCATCAAAACTTTTCATCCACAGATCGTAAATTAAATTAGCCCCACTACGTTCATATTGTTGTTGATAAAGGCAAAGCGCAGAAAAATTAATCGGAATCTGATTATCTTTTAAAAAACGTTTTTTTAATCGCCCTTCTAATCTCAACAGGTTATTGGCAAAATCCGTCAAACGTTTATTATTTAAAATCGCAAACTGATTAAGCAACACCTCATCATTGGGATTAACCCGTAATTTTCTTTGTATTTCACCAAAACGTTTTGCCAGTTCAAGCGCTTTGTAATAAATACACAATTCCCTGTGTTTAGAACCACGATTAAAATAAACGGTGGATTCATGATCGTTTGATTTCGTGGCTTTGGTTTGTCCATGACTGATATTCTTAAAATAAGCAATCACCTGCTTACAAATACTTTCCGTTGGTAATCTTACTGATAACGTTGTATGAAGCTCAGAAACTTCGCTATTCTCGACATCTAACAAATTAAAAAGATGTGGCATGGAAACCGCTAAATTAGTCATTAACTCCAAGCCACATAATGCAATATTGGTTGAACCAAATACATTATGCCCCTGTAAGAGCTTGGCGGGTGAAGCCTTAAGATTGACACGCGGGAAAATCAAATGAGTTCCCTGATAAATTTTCATGCCCAAACTGGCAAAATGCGTTGGTAACGATTCAAAAGGATGCGCTAATCCCTGAACAGATAAATCCCCTTTTATTTCAAATTCCACATCACGAGCAGACAACCGAACCCCACTTAATTTAGCAATCTGCATAAAATCGATAGAGCCTCCTCCATGCTCCCTATCACGAGATGTTCTCATCACATACTCATCTTTAAATGGAATCTGAAGCTCAAGAAGATCAATCATAATAACCACTCTATGAATACTAATAGTGATTATATATAGTCAACTATCTTTAAATAGTCAACTTACTATTCATAAATAAGTTATTATTTCTATAAATGACTCACAAGAGAGAATTTTTATGGCTATAGGTGATAATATACGAACAAGGAGAGAAGCTTTAGGAATGACTAGAGAAGAGTTAGCCGAAAAAACACAAATATCATTCTCTCAATTATCAAAGATAGAAAGAAATGAACAAAAAAATCCAACTATTCAATCAATTATCGCAATCAGCACCGCTTTAAATTGTTCAGTTGATGAGCTTATCTATAATAAAAAATCAACTGACACTAATTATTTAATAAAAGTAATAAATAACTTGCCATTAGAAGATCAAGAAGTAATCAAAAAAATAAGTAAAGGTATGAGTCTGATAAATCAAGCTGAAGAAATGTTAAATAAAAATCAATAAACATAATAAAATATGTAAAATAATGCGGATTCCGCACAAGAGTACATAATTAAAGAGTCATGTACTCTTGATTATGTAACATTTAATTAACAAATGGCTAATGTAAATGGAAAAGAAAAAAATAATAAAACAACTAAAAGAACTAGAAATTGAATTTAGAAAAAATAACCCTGACGTTATCGGTTATACCCTGTTTAATACAGTTAATCGCCGCTTTGTGACAATGAGAGAAAATGAGTTTGGAATGCTTATTTATACGGATAATCTTGAAGTAGCCTATTTTGAAGATACAAAACTTCCCGCATTGACACGAGTTTCGCACGGACATATAAAATTCTAGAAATGGCGTCAAAACAATGATTAACCTGTAACTTACTAAGAGGTATAAATTTACTTAAATTACAATAAGTTGTTTTTAATTTATGAGATTTTTTCTATTTATATATTATGCTGAATTAGACGTAAAAATAGAGCGTTTTTTTATTGGTGCGAAACTCGTGATTGATAAGTAGAGAATTGTTACCAGAACCTGATAAATTCGATATTGCGGTTGTTCCACTAATCAAAAACCCCCTATTTGGACTTAGCGTCAAGTCAGGCTACCTAGATCGACATAACCGCAGGTTCGCACAATAGCGTTATGTATAAATGGCCGCCGTCTGCGAGGAGATATTTTCGCAGACGGCTATTCAACATAACGGCATTGTACATTGTGCGAACCTTAATGGCATTTTACGGAATATTAATTTTATTGAGTAAATATTGTGCGAACCTTAATGGCATTTTACGGAATATTAATTTTATTGAGTTAGCATGAAATTAAACAATAAACAAAAGCAAATAAAAAAATCAATCTGTCGCTAAACGATTCGCTTGTCTTCGACCCTCAAACTGCTGAGTCGCTTTATTTATCGTAAAAAGATGGCTTGGCAGGAACGCTAACGCGGGGGTTCCTTGCTACCCGATAAGTCCCCCCCTGGCTTCGGCGGTTTTGCAGTCGGTTATCTTTGCGATTTCAATCTGCCGCCTTACATGTCCTGACGGACATTTTAAAACATAAAAAAAGCCCGCCATAAAAGTAGCGGGTTTCCCTGATATGGTGTGATGCGACTCAAAATCAGAAGTGGCGGTATTTACGATTAATTTTAGAAGTTATGACCTAATACCAAATCGATATTATCTCATCGAATAAAATACCCTAGGTGCATTTAACGCACCTAGACTAATCCGCTTTTTTATGTCTTACGAATGCGTTGTTGGCTATCATACAAAGCAAATAACACTAAACGAACATGAAATACCGTTAATAATCCCGTCAATGACGCTGGCTCAAATTTCATTCTGGCTTCTGTTATCGTCTGTCTCACCACTTTATACGCCACTGAACGCAACACTGAGATTTCTTTTTGTGGAATACCAAAAGCAAATAACAGTGCCGTTTCAAACTGCACTGGCGTTAATTCAGGAAAAAGATTGCGTAACTCTGGATATTGAGTAGGATCGAACACAGTCATATAGACCTCCTTATAAGGTTTATGTGATAGCTGTGTAGTCAGATATGGAGTCTGGCTATACAGCGCCAAAAAAATAACTTAACGCTTAACAAACAACATGTAATACAACAAAACCGGCGTTCTATTTTCTTACCGGCTACGTCGGTTTGCCTCTTCATGCAAGGCAGCGTTCCTCGCTAACGCTGTGGTACGCTGCCTGCCTTCATCGTTGAACCTTCTTCACCTGTAAAATCACTAAAATATCGGTTTTATTATTTTCTGTCGAAGCACTGGTAAACCAGCCCTTCGGCAAAAACGAAAATCCGGTATCCGCTTCGGTTACTTTATTTTCAGCCAAACCGCCTAACAAAATAATATCACCATCGGCAACGCTCACTTGCGTATTGACCTGGCGTTTAATCAACGTTGGACTGTTATTGACACCCGTTTCAGTTTTAGCAAAATTTGATAATTGCTGGTCAATGGTTAAATCAACACCCTGTTGCCGGATTTGCGGACGTACATTTAAAATTACCCCACTAGAGCGATATTCTATCGACTGGACAGGCTTATTATCAGCATAACTTACCTTACCTAATACAGGCACATCTGAGCCGACAGAAAATGATGCCTGCGCCCCATTCTTCACTCTTAATCTAGGTGAACTCACCACATGAAAACGGCTATCAGTACGGAACAATTCATATAACGCATCTAATGAACCTAAATTAAAGCGAACAAAATTATCAAATCCTGCCTCTTTACCGATACCAACATTAAATTTACCGGAAACCAATTTGGCAGCCAATGCCAAGCCTGACCCATTACGCTCAGCGGTTTGTACCTCAAAGACATAGGCAGAAACCACCACTTCATCCGTTACAGTATCGATTTTAGGTAACAATATTTTTAATCGGGCAATATCGGCTTTAGTACCATAATAAACCAGTACATCCCCTGTCCGGTTCAGAAAATCCGAAGCCGTCCCCGCCACGGCTTTTTCTGGTGCGATTTGCCCCACTGAAATACCACTACGAGACGAATTAAAATTACCATCAAACTGGCTGCGTAATAAATCCGATAAATACGATACTGAGCGATAACGGGGCTGATAAACATAGGTTTCCTGATTACTGTGGGTGTTTTTGGCGTAAAAAACTAAATAATCAATCCCATTACGTTCATGAATGGCAATCTGTAAATTATTCAAATAACGCTTAATAAAAGCCCGTTCATCAATTTCTGGCGTAATACGAAAAGTCACTTTACGAGGGTCATTGATTAATTCTGGCGATAACATAAACGGACGTTCAAAAACCTGTCGATAAAGCACATTCAACGCTTGCGGTAAAGGCACGTTATCCAGTTCCATCATCACGCCTTTAGCCATTAACAAGGGACTTACCGTTAACAACACCCCTATCCATGCCCTTTTCATTTCATGCCTCCCGAATAGGTTGTGACAACCTCACCGTCAATGTTGCCCGTCATCCGCAAACCATAAAAACGAAACTGCGATAATGGCTCAAGTCGAATCTGCCCCTGCTGATTAAGTAACACCACCCACGCCTGACCACGCTGACTAATTTTGCCCGCAATACGCCATTAAGTGGATAAATTTTGTGGCGACGGATTTTGATGTGATTTTTGGGTAGTCACTGATTTATCAACTGATTCAGAGACAGGCCGATTTTTGGGCGTTATCCCGTTACCACCAAAAAATTGATAAAGAAAATAAACGGAGGCTATGACCAGCAACAACAGTCCTAATGTTAATAACCAGAATTTAGATTGATTAAAAATACTCTGGCGCTTATCCACCACCTGCTCTTGTCCTTGCCCCCCTTCATAAGAATGATAAAGTGGAAAAATCACCTTGTCATAACTGCACTGATAAGATGAAGTGCGATTATTTTTAAACAGTTTAATCCCTGAATAAACATCGACCCGATAGCGATGACGTAACCCTAACGCCACCAATTTGGTCATTTTATACGTCGTCTCAATCCGGTCTTTGATAAAACGCGGTAAATTAGCCACCGACTGATTTAATACCACTAAATCACAGGTAACACCTTCTATATTAACAAAATGACCATGTTCGGCAATAAATGAGCGATGTTGTTGCGGTATCTTGTCGTTTTCCCAAATTCGCCACGCTTCATCAATGCAAATTAAATCACCTGCCTGACAAAAGGTGTCTTCTGCGATACCCGTTTCTGTTTTAAATGGAAAAAAATCAGCCTTTTTAACCTGTTCATTATCAACGCAGATAATCTCACCTAATTGATATTCATCGGCTTTCTTTTTATCAAGACAATAAACCCTGATTTTTTCTGCTGAAATGCCGTAGATATTCGTCACAATCCGGCGACCTTTCATAAAAGCCGGAATAATAACGTTACAAACTACTTCGTAAGATTTACCGCTTCTTGGAATACCGACATAAGCTGAAATCGCCATACATCACCCTATCACCGGAATACGGCGCACAATAAAACGGGTCAGATAAGCCGAAATCACAATCTTCATCCCCGTTATCACGGCAAACAGATTCATAAAATACCAGACACTATCAGGCAGTTGACCAATCAACTCCGGCAAATTCGTTGACGTGGGTAGTAAAGCTAATAAAACGGGGACAAATTCAGTAACCACTAAAAACAGCGCCGAAAACACAATAAATTTAATGGCCAGCGTTCTAAAAACGAACCCTAATAAAAAATTAAATGCGGATACAATCAAGGCATACATCACTTAATCCCCTTAAGAAGACAATACAATCCGTAATCCCAGAAATGACCAGATAATCATTGAAAACAGGGTTAACAAACCACGAATGCTTTCAAACAAGGTACAATGAGCATCAATGACAAAATGCTGCTCAAACACCTCAAAAGTCGCTACTGGGCATGACGCTGCTCGTTCTGGTAAATTAAAATTTTTCAAAAAAGGAAAGAGATTCTGTAATGGCGATAATACCGATTCTGCGGTGGGTGAATCTAAATCCGGTTCATTATTATCGGGATGCGATAAATCGGTTCCCTGACCATTACCTTTTGAACCAGAAGATTGCCCAAAATTTGAAGAAGCACCCGAAGATGAACTGACACCCGATTGACTGGTTCCGGATGAAGACAATGAATGCGTGGCACTCTCGGTATTCACTAAACTTCCTGCAATACTCGAACCTGCATCAACGGAATGGGCTGTACTCCCTAAATTTATTGAACCACTCCCTGACGGTGAAGAAAGCGGTAAATCAGAATAAACAGGTAACGGATATCTAGCTAAATCCAAATCAGGATGAAGCGCTAAATAATTAAGATTATATTCCACCTTATCTTTAGCAGAAGCCGAATCTGAAATGGCATAATCGGGATTAGGTACAACACTAAATATTCCCGTATCAGGAAAATCAGGCGGATTATTCATATCAGAATAAGCACCACTACCCACCCAACCTAAAAATTTATCCTCTTTAAAAACGGGTTTACATCTGTCCGTCACAACAAACTCATCTGAAGAGCCAATCGAGCCATAAGTACCATACTGAGACGCACAAAAGGAATGGGCTAACGTCGTCTCATCGTTATTATTCGTTTTACCATAACCTTTACCTTCTGCTACTTCCCCTGTCGGTTTCCAAGATGTTGCATTACAAATATCGCTTTTATCAAAACAAATAAGCACATCACCCGTGGCTATATACTCACAACCGTCAACATAAATATAACGTTCACCTGAAATACTCCTAACGCCACTTTGAGAGCCGGATAAAGGCGGTTTCTTCTTACAAATTTCTTCCGGAGTGGATTTTTCAATTGCATCATCCGATTTAGATTTATCAAAATTATCATTCTCGCGAACTGAAACGGTATAAAATCCTGCGCCTTCTAATGTATCACCTAAACCACCAATAATTGTACCCACATAATCCACCCGAACATTATTAAAAATACCCACATCAGAAATCGAAGTGATTTTTTTAAATTTGCAAGAACGCGAAGGCATACAATAAACCACGCCGGCTTTTTTTACTTTCTCATCCTCAAACGCGCGTAATGCTATCGAACGTCTATCATGACCCTCATAATATTGACTATTTTCGTAAGCATAAAATGGATATTTATTAGACAGTGAATGATTAACAGCAATAGAACTTGCGCTTACTAAAACAGGATAAAAAACAGATAAAACGGCAAAATAGAAAAAATATATCAATCCAACCCTTGTATGACTGCCCAGGCACATAACAGCCCCCACAAAAAACACAGAAAATAAAATCCGATTGTCAGCATCGATATAAAGGGGCATTAATTTGCCCCTCTCCTTGTTACGCACCACGTACCATACGTAAAACCCACTTAACGCCTGCCATGCCTGCATAAACGGCAATCAGACCGCCTGCAACGGCTAAAATACCCGTCATGACAGAATTAAAATTAAGGGAGTTCGTTAATTGCGTGTAATCAATAGCCGTACCTGTCCCTGTTGCGGCTTCTGCAAATGACATTGCAGAACTAAAAGCACCGAATAAACCAATACCTACACTTAAATATAAAGTGCGTAGATTAAGTTTGTTAAAAAACTTATTTAAACCTAATTTAGTCAACATAATTAAACACCTTTAAACATATTAATTACTGCACCAAGACCTTTGGAAAATAACCAAAGTCCGATTACCGAGGTAAAAGGAATCCCCCAAAATTGTGCCGCGACTGAATAATCAATATTAAGGAGTTCCTGATATGGCAACTCTTTTATCGTCAATTCAATAGTTTGGCAGTCATTCGTGACTTTCGAACAAATCTCACCGACAATATTATTTTCCGGAGTAGCCATAGCGATCACCTATTCCACTAAATCGAGAAACATTTCAACGTTATGCCCCGTTAAGGGTTGCCCTGTCTGTTTATCGTGATATCTAAACGAACGTTCAAAACCGGAAATTCGGCAAACCAATTCATTCACTTCTGAATCAATCGCCCCCACACGCCGTTTAGAACGAATTTTTACAACCGGCGGTTTAGAATAAGGATCAGGTGCGGGTAAAATAACGGTGGTATAAACATGTCCATCATTAGACGTACTGATACGGGTCACTTTTCCACTAATCACTGTTTGATATAAGGGCAATGCAGCCATAATGGTTCACCTTTCTTGATTTAAGCGTTTGCAACTTGTTTAAATGGATAAATAGTATTCTGACGTTCAAAAACACTCACTGGCTCGACATACCAGTCAGGCCGTTGTTGAGAAAAATCGATATGGATAACTTTATAAAAGGGAATGACGTTAGATTTATCGCCGGTGAGATTTTGTAATTGTGATTTGCTGAGGCCAATATTCGTTAATAAAGTTAAATTATCATAAAATGTTCTTCTTGCCAGAGAATTAAAAACATTTAAATAACCTTCATTAACTAAACGACGATAAAAACCAAATATCCGTTGAGCTTTAGCATAGGAAATGTTGCCTTTTGGCGTGGTAGAATAATAATGAGATTTTAATCGTTCAAAAATATGTTCGTCATCATAAATATTCATTTCCATTCCCCTCAGTGCCGTCAACAAATCATCAAAACTTTTCATCCACAGATCGTAAATTAAATTAGCCCCACTACGTTCATATTGTTGTTGATAAAGGCAAAGCGCAGAAAAATTAATCGGAATCTGATTATCTTTTAAAAACGTTTTTTTAATCGCCCTTCTAATCTCAACAGGTTATTGGCAAAATCCGTCAAACGTTTATTATTTAAAATCGCAAACTGATTAAGCAACACCTCATCATTGGGATTAACCCGTAATTTTCTTTGTATTTCACCAAAACGTTTTGCCAGTTCAAGCGCTTTGTAATAAATACACAATTCCCTGTGTTTAGAACCACGATTAAAATAAACGGTGGATTCATGATCGTTTGATTTCGTGGCTTTGGTTTGTCCATGACTGATATTCTTAAAATAAGCAATCACCTGCTTACAAATACTTTCCGTTGGTAATCTTACTGATAACGTTGTATGAAGCTCAGAAACTTCGCTATTCTCGACATCTAACAAATTAAAAAGATGTGGCATGGAAACCGCTAAATTAGTCATTAACTCCAAGCCACATAATGCAATATTGGTTGAACCAAATACATTATGCCCCTGTAAGAGCTTGGCGGGTGAAGCCTTAAGATTGACACGCGGGAAAATCAAATGAGTTCCCTGATAAATTTTCATGCCCAAACTGGCAAAATGCGTTGGTAACGATTCAAAAGGATGCGCTAATCCCTGAACAGATAAATCCCCTTTATTTCAAATTCCACATCACGAGCAGACAACCGAACCCCACTTAATTTAGCAATCTGCATAAAATCGATAGAGCCTCCTCCATGCTCCCTATCACGAGATGTTCTCATCACATACTCATCTTTAAATGGAATCTGAAGCTCAAGAAGATCAATCATAATAACCACTCTATGAATACTAATAGTGATTATATATAGTCAACTATCTTTAAATAGTCAACTTACTATTCATAAATAAGTTATTATTTCTATAAATGACTCACAAGAGAGAATTTTTATGGCTATAGGTGATAATATACGAACAAGGAGAGAAGCTTTAGGAATGACTAGAGAAGAGTTAGCCGAAAAAACACAAATATCATTCTCTCAATTATCAAAGATAGAAAGAAATGAACAAAAAAATCCAACTATTCAATCAATTATCGCAATCAGCACCGCTTTAAATTGTTCAGTTGATGAGCTTATCTATAATAAAAAATCAACTGACACTAATTATTTAATAAAAGTAATAAATAACTTGCCATTAGAAGATCAAGAAGTAATCAAAAAAATAAGTAAAGGTATGAGTCTGATAAATCAAGCTGAAGAAATGTTAAATAAAAATCAATAAACATAATAAAATATGTAAAATAATGCGGATTCCGCACAAGAGTACATAATTAAAGAGTCATGTACTCTTGATTATGTAACATTTAATTAACAAATGGCTAATGTAAATGGAAAAGAAAAAAATAATAAAACAACTAAAAGAACTAGAAATTGAATTTAGAAAAAATAACCCTGACGTTATCGGTTATACCCTGTTTAATACAGTTAATCGCCGCTTTGTGACAATGAGAGAAAATGAGTTTGGAATGCTTATTTATACGGATAATCTTGAAGTAGCCTATTTTGAAGATACAAAACTTCCCGCATTGACACGAGTTTCGCACGGACATATAAAATTCTAGAAATGGCGTCAAAACAATGATTAACCTGTAACTTACTAAGAGGTATAAATTTACTTAAATTACAATAAGTTGTTTTTAATTTATGAGATTTTTTCTATTTATATATTATGCTGAATTAGACGTAAAAATAGAGCGTTTTTTTATTGGTGCGAAACTCGTGATTGATAAGTAGAGAATTGTTACCAGAACCTGATAAATTCGATATTGCGGTTGTTCCACTAATCAAAAACCCCCTATTTGGACTTAGCGTCAAGTCAGGCTACCTAGATCGACATAACCGCAGGTTCGCACAATAGCGTTATGTATAAATGGCCGCCGTCTGCGAGGAGATATTTTCGCAGACGGCTATTCAACATAACGGCATTGTACATTATGCGAATTTTTATTATGCAATCAATCTAGCAATTCAAACGGACAGCTACAGCTCTAGAAAGCCAAATGCCAATCAGGCGTTAGTTGTATACTCAAGTATACTTAAGTTTTTTTGGAAATAGCCAACTAACAACAGTCCAACCAATAAATAACAGTTGTTAAAATAACGGCTTATCCATTTTGTTGGACTGTTTGTTATTTTATTTTTTTAAGTGAGTATATTTTTCGGCATAAGAAAAACAGCGATCAAACATACGGTTAAGATATATTTTATCTTCAGGTGTCATCAATGGTTTATTTGATGAAACTTCTACTTTGTTGGTAACACGATTAAATTTTCCAGCAAGACCAACCGGTCTTGCTTTTGAATCGTTATAAATACGGCCATCTATTTTTGCTGTTGATTGATAATTAGCGTTATTTACTCTATCCATTATATATCGTCCTAATGTAAATATTACAACTGGAAACATATTTAATGCTTCCAGTGATCCCTGTTCGATAAGTGATTAAGAAACTTTTTCTTTCTTTTCTTTTAGGGCAATCGCATTGGTAGCATCAATTTTTTGATGTTTTTTATGCTCTTGCACGTTATTTCGTTCTGGTATTTTTTTGTTTAGATCTACTGTGATTTTTTTCGATATGCCTATAAAGAACCCACCATCCTCAATAGACAGATTTTCACTATAAATCTCACCTTCGATCATGCCATTTTTTTGAATTTCAATTAAATTTGACTCAACACGACCATCAATTTTTCCATCGATAATCGATTTTTTGGCTAATATACTGCCTGTTACTATACCAGTTCTTGTCACAATAACCGTGTTTTCTTTACATAAAATATTGCCGATATATTTACCATCAATAAGTATATCTGCGTCTGAGACAATATCGCCGGTGAAACAAGTTTCAGAGCATATAATAGTTTTCTTGTCACTTTTGCTTTCAAGATTGTTTTCTGTGCTTTGCTTATTTTCTGTACTTTCAATTTCCCGTTTCTTAAACAAAATATTTCTCCTAAAATAATAGATAATTAGCAGGCTAGAGACTAATCCACTGCTAAAGCAAACCCAAAAGAATCCAGTGGAATACATGATGATAGAAACGCACCATGCAATAATTGCTACGTTGATTAATCGCACATAGTCCTCCACCGGATTTTAATTAATTAGCACAGCATTAAATGCAGAGTTTATGATGCGTAAAGTAAAAATTTTTTTGTCATCTCCATAATAATTTTATGTTATTAATCGTTTCACTTAATTTAAAGTGGATGTTGGTGTTAAAATATTTGTTTTTTTGTTAATTGATGGTTGATTAAAATGTCACGTAGATTGATTTTTAAATTAAATCACTTTTTATGCTCTCGGATTGTTATTGTGAGAAAATAAATAACATTTTTTTGTCTATTATAAAATAGCTAAATTGCAACAAAATTAATCATTATTCATTATATTAGTTAGTTTCAGTATATTGCAATGCATCTTCGGTCAAAAATATTGACTTATGTTATAATTTTTATACTTTTATTCTGAGATGCAAATTTATAAATTATTATTTTATTGTTCAAGTTAATTTTTTAAAACTATAAAACATGAACCGTTACTATTTTGATAACAATATAAGCGTTATTTTGTTGTAGTGATATAATGAATTCGATAACTATTTTAAATGATAATTTATATTAATAGCATATTAAAAGCGACTAATTATATATTACTTTAGCCACTTTTTTGTTAATGTTTAAGAATAGAATAGCTTTAATTATTGCTTAATTTACATTGATAATCTTGAATTGTACCCGCTGATCCAAGATTAAAATCGAGCAGTTTTAATCGGCTCGCCAACAAAATAAATTCATTTTTTTGCGAGCTTGGTATCATCGCTAAGCCATAATAGGCAATATTATCACCCTGCTCTTCGGCATATTTTTCTAGATAATTAAATGGTGATATTTTATTTATGTCCGCCGCGGGAATTTTAATAGCTATGTATTGATGACTATTGATTCTTTGTTTTAATGGCCGCCAGCTTTTGGTTATAGTATCTTCATTTTCTTTTATTATTTGATACACTTCAGCTTTTAAACAGGCTAAATGAATATGCAATTGTTCTTGTGATCGACCATATTTTGAGTTTATAGCGAGAGAAAGATATTGCTCGTTAATGGGTTTATTTGCTGATTTAATAAATAGCTGCCGATTTTGCCATGCTAACATGAAATAATTTTCTGTGTTTTTTTGTTGCAAAATAGGACTTTCAATGCCAGAGATTTTGTCTAATGGTAATAATAAATCATGTAATGGCCCCTTTATATCCTTATAAATAACATATCGGTGTTGTTGATCAACTTTGATACATGGCGATTGTAAGCTGCCATTTTTAAACTCAGGAATACATTGTTGATTAATAGTTTGCCATAACTTATCACTGTTTATTTTTAAATAGGCAAAATAAATTAATATTGATAAGAGTAAAGCAAAAAATATCTTGAGCAGTAATTTGATAGTTTTTTTCATAAAAAATCCTATTATAAAAATTTTCCTTGAAAGCATTTTAGAATGATTGATTTAGTGGCTATCTGCATTTTTTACTCAGCTAGTATAAGGTATGTATAAGTTTATTCTATCTATTTGTTAATTTAATGTTCTAAATGTTTTTCTTTTTTGACGGAATATAACTTTATTGAGTAGTTCGCATGTTTAAAAGATATCTCTTGACTCTTTTTATGTGAGGTTTTTTACTTACGTCTAATTAGAATCAAGATAACAAAAGAAGGTTAATAATGATAATTTTTATCACTGGCGTTACTGCGGGTTTCGGCGAAGCAATAACGAAAAAATTCATTGCTAATGGCCACATTGTAATTGGTACAGGTCGACGGGAAGAAAGGTTAAAAAAATTGCATCAACAGCTAGGAAAAAATTTTCACCCTATCCTGCTAGATATAAGGGATAAGCAAGCTATTAATGATGTAGTGAACAACTTAAATTTCAAAAAAATTGATGTACTGGTAAATAATGCCGGGCTGGCTTTAGGCTTAGATACGGCTGAAATGGCTGATACAGATGACTGGGATATTATGATTGATACCAATGTAAAAGGATTAGTTCATATGACCCGCGCAATATTACCAGGAATGGTGGCGGCCAACCATGGTCATATCATCAACATTGGTTCTATTGCGGCTAACTGGCCATATAAGGGAGGAAATGTTTATGGTGCCACTAAAGCATTTGTGAAACAATTTTCTTTAAATTTGCGAGCTGATTTGCAAGGTAAAAAAATAAGGGTAACGGATATTGAGCCAGGTTTGGTATCTGGAACAGAATTCTCTTATATACGGTTTAAAGGTAATGTAGAAAAAGTATCTGAGACTTATAAAGGCGCCGAGGCCTTAACAGCAGAGGATATCGCTGAGGCAGTTTTATGGGTTTCAACTTTACCTGTTCATGTCAATGTTAATATTTTAGAAATGATGCCTGTTTGCCAATCTTTTGCTGGTTTAAGCGTAGATAAAGAATTTTATAATGATAATTGATAATTTTTAAATATATTTTGTTATAATATAGCTCTCTTTAACCTGGGTAAATATTTTTGTACTAACAAGAAGGTGGTAAATTATGTCTAAAAGTATATCGATATTAGCCTTATTGGCTTGTTATTTGTGTAGTGGAGCTGTTTCTGCGGTAGAATTATTTCTTCACGATGGTAATAGTGCCTTAACAAAAGAACAAGCGCGTGAACAGAGTGAACAATGGAATGCAACAAAATCGTTACGCAAAAAAGTCAATCAGCGGGCAGAAAGGCAGTTTGATAAATCTGATAAAGCAGATAATGAAAGTGAAGCTTGCTATAAAAGCGGTAAATTAAATGCTTATTGGGAATCTAAGACTAAGCGTTGTTTGGACAGTAATACAGGGCAACCTATACGTCCTTAAATACGCGTTAAACATTAAGGGAATGGACATGAAAAAGATATTTTTATTAAGCTTATTGCTATGTTTTGCGGTACCAAGGATGGCATTAGCGTCATCTTGTGACGATGTTAAGAAAAATATTTCAGAAAAAATAGTTAAAAATGGCGTTTCCTTGGATGCATTTAAACTAGAAATTGTACCAACTGAACAAATAGACGTCACAAAAGATGAGGTTGTTGGTCATTGTCAGAATGATAAATTTAAAATTGTTTATACCCGTTTACTGCATCAGTAGTACTTAAATGATTAAGGGTGACATTGGATGCACCCTTTTCTTTAGTACTAGCAGCCTCTTATTATGTTTTTTATAAGCTTTTTATCCATATACTCTGATAAATCCCGTTCTTCCGGCCGTAATAAATAAGGGATTTCCCCTAGTTTAGGCGCCGGTATGTGACACTGTAACCTATTAATGATTTGCGCATAACATGTTAATCCAGGATTAATACGATTGGCTATCCATCCAACTAAACTAACGCCGTCTTGAATAATAGCATGCGCTGTTAAAACAGCATGGTTAATACAACCGGGTTGAATGCCAACAACTAAAATAACTGGCATTTCCTGTTGGATAACCCAGTCGGAATAAAACGTTTGCGAATTCACTAAGTGGCGCCAGCCTCCACAACCTTCAATAAGAATATAATTGGCTTTTTGCTTTAGAATAGTTATTTTTTTATTAATTTGATTAAAATCAATAACAAGTTCTTTTTCATGGCTATTTTGAATGATCACCGGATTTATTTCATTAGCAGTTAGCGAAATTGGTGATGATTGTGAAATAGTACTAGTAAATTTGTTAATTTCATCCAGGACTGACGTCTCTTGAAATTTTGTTTTTATAATAGGTTTATAACCTATTGCACTACTCGAGTTATCATTAAGTGATTGTAATAAGGCACGGGTAGCAATTGTTTTACCTACATTGGTATTTGTTCCAGTTATAAATAAACTTGTCAACATATCTTAAATCCTATCTATAATAGATTAAGAAATTTTGATGGAGTTTAAGATATTGTAATTTTTAGAAGATTGCGTTAGCTCAATTTTTTACTTAATTAGCATTTGTTAAATTTTATCCCGCCATTAATTTAGCCAGCAGAGAACCATTATATAAGGCATCTTTAATAATAGCGGTCGCCAATATTGTTCCTTCATTATTAAATTTAGTTGCTACTAGGGATACATTATTTTGGTAACAGGGTAAGGATTTTTGTCGAATTTGTTTGCTAATGACAGGAAATAGCTGATTTTTTACCTCGTTTAACGGTGAGCCAATTAAAATTAATTGGGGATTGAAAATATTAACCATTACAGCAAGGGTATTACCGATTTGTCGCCCTACTTTTTCAAGAGTATTAACAGCAATTGGATCTTCTAGATTAATAGCCTGACAAAAATCATTAATAGAGATTTTTTCTTTATTAAGGCTAGAATCGGGATATTGTTTAGCGATGGATTGCGCTTTTTTTAATATTTGTGGGATCGCAATATGGGTTTCCAAACAGCCTTGATTACCACAATAGCAATCTAAACCCGCAAAATTGATATTAATATGACCAATTTCAATCGCATGACTATTACCTAAAGCTAGAATACTCCCTTTGGTAATGATACAAGCGTTAATATGATCATCAATCACAATTTGAATAATGTTTTTTCTATACTTAGATGCACCGGAAAAAAATTCACTCATAGTCCAGGCAGTAGTACAGCTTTGTAAATAAATAGGTAAACCAATGCGAGCTTCTAATCGTTCTTTTAGTGGAAAATTTTTAATATTGTAATACGGTGAGCTAACTATAATGCCGTCGATTGAATTAATAATAGCATTAGTAATTACACTAATTGCTACCAACCGCTCTAAACAGCCTTGATAACAGGTAAAAAAATATTCGATTTTTGTTAATAACTGCTCGTTAAATGAATGATTATCGTTAGCAATTAGCTCGGTAATATCTTCATGTAAAAGCTTATTATTGAGTTCATATAGCGATAAAATTAATGAACCCTTATCAATTCTAACACATAAAAATTGCCAACCTTGGCTAACAATTTCTAAGCCAGTTATTGGTCTTCCTCTAAAACCTAAATCAGGAAATTCAACCTCCTTTATTAAGTGTGCATTGATAAGTTCTCTGGTAATTTTTGTGATACTCGCTGGCGCTAGTTGAGCTTTTTTTGCCAAGGAAATTCTAGAAATAGATCCAAGTTGATCGATAAGTCGATAGACAAGCTTTAAGTTGATCTGTTTTATTTGAACAGTATGCCCTACTTGCTCATTCATATAAACTTCACTCAATTTATTAAAACCAACTGCAATTATGAAGAGCATTTTTTTTATATGTGAATTTGGGCTTATATTTTGTGATCTGGAGTGCAGTTATAAAAAAAACATCTTATAGAAACGACTATTGATAGCAATTATCTTAATCGTGTGTAGTGCTATTTTGGGCTGCAATTTATGGCATAAAGTATAAGTTTTTATGCCATAAATAAATATTATTCTAATAAAAACCTACAGCTTTCCACCATAATAGACCAATTGTAAGGAAAATAGCCTGATTGACTAAACTAATAATAAAGCCAACCTTCCACCATACACCTGTTGGTACATAACCTGCGCCAAAAAGAATAGGTCCACGAGCATGAGAATATTGAGTTAAAGAGCAATAAAGGCTGCTAGAAAAGGCAAGCATCAATGCCGTTGGAACAGTCGGAATACCTAAATTGATACCGACTCCTAAGAAGACGGCATATAGTGCAGCTATTTGAGCATTACCGCTGGCAAAGAAATAGTGAATATAAAGATAGGCGGCATTAAGCATTAATAAAATAATAACCCAATTAGTATCTTGCATGCTATGACTAAGACTGTCACCAATAAGATTGCCAAACCAAGTTGTAAATCCCAGAATTTTTAGTTCATTGGCCATCATTAATAGCGCAGCAAACCAGATAAGTGTATCCCAAGCATCTTTTTCTTTTTTTACATCTTCCCAAGTTAATACCCCGGTAAGTAGTAATACAGATAAACCAGTAAAAGAAGCGGTTGTGGGATCAATTCCTAATATATCACCAAATATCCATAGTATAAGTAGCAGCAATACCGTAGCTAACATTAACCATTCATTACGTGTTACTGGCCCCATTTTTTTTAATTCATCATGTGCAATTTTAGGTGCATCTGGAGTATGACGAATAGTTGGCCGAACTAACCAATAGATTAATAATGGAATAATAATGAATGAGATCAGGCAAGGAACAATAGCTGCTAATAACCAGCTACCCCAGGTTAAGGTAACACCTGCGTTGGCGGCGAGTTTGACAGCGAGTAAGTTACCAGTATAAGCAGTCATAAACATTGCCGCGGTAATATCATTAATATTGCCGATACAAGTGATCAGAAAAGTTCCTATTTTACGGCGTGATTCATTTTCTGGATGGGAGTCAAAACTACGTGCCAATGAATCAGCGATCGGATAAATAACACCCCCACAGCGTGCAGTGTTACTTGGCATCGCAGGAGATAAAATTAAATCAGCCACCGCCAGACCATATGCCAATCCTAGCGTTCTTTTGCCTAATAGTCGGATCATCTGTAATGCAATTCGTTTGCCTAAGCCGGTTTTAATAAAACCTCTAGCAATCATAAAAGCAATTACGATAAGCCAAATTAAACTACTATTAAGTTCACTTAGTGCAGTCATAATGGCATCACTTGCACTTTCATCTCCAGCGGCGTGACTAAGAGCAAAAATGGTAATTCCAATTAGGCCAATTGCGCCAATGGGTAATACTTTAGCAACAATCGAAGCAATAGTTGCTACAAAAATAGTAACCATTTTACTTGACTGGTTATTTTACTCGCCATAACTGCTCCTTCCTTCTGCTCAGTTCTATTTTCATCAATAGTATAATAGCGCAGTAAAAGTTTTAGAATGTTAAGATTTTAATGTATATCTTTTAATATAAAAATAAATAAGAAATTTATAGAAAAAATAATAATAAAAATTAAAGTATCTGAATATAGAGAATTTTACTTATGCTTAGTTAAATATTTTTAGCACATTTTAATTAAATGGCTAATAAATTGTTTTTGATGATTAAAAAATGACAAATATCTAGGTATTTTATGATGACGATTAATTAAATTTCATTCAAAGTCATTAACTCAATGGCTTATTTTAAAATTAATTAGTAAATATATAAGAAAACAGAAGAAAAATAGTATTCAATAAAAACTTTACCAGTTATTTTAATTGAGTTTTATTAAGTTAAATAACATCGGGTTTTTTATGTTGTTATTTTTAATAAGCTTATTCAATTTATATATTGGACAAAATATGCCGTTTTATTTATTCTGGTATCAATTATTAGTGAATAATTATCAGGTATTAGATGAAAATATCTCAACAAGATAACAAAGAGAACGTTGGTTGCCAAAAGGATAATTTTCAGCATCATATAAAATATCGTGATGCACTTTATATACGGGTGACTTTGTCATTCTTTATGGTGGGATTATCGACTTTTGCTTTACTCTATTTTGTGCAACCAATACTACCCATTTTATCAAGTGAATTTAAAATATCACCTGCTCAATCTAGCATGTCACTTTCACTTTGCACTGGCCTCCTCGCATTAGGATTACTAGTAACTGGCCCTCTTTCCGATGCACTAGGCCGCAAGAATATTATGGTGATCTCTTTACTAAGCGCAGCTATTTTTACCTTTATCAGTGCTTTTATGCAAAGTTGGGATGGTATTTTATTAACCAGAGCATTAGTTGGATTTGCTTTAAGTGGTGTTGCAGCAGTTGCCATGACTTACCTCAGTGAGGAAATTCATCCCAATTATTTAGCACTTTCTATGGGATTATATATTAGTGGTAACTCTATAGGTGGTATGAGTGGACGCTTAATTACCGGTATTTTAACTGATCATTTTTCTTGGCGGATAGCAACCATTGTATTCAGTTTGTTTGCGTTTATTGCCGCGATTATCTTTTGGCGCTTATTACCGCCTTCACAACATTTTAGAGCTTCTTCAGTCCGTCCACTTTTCCTATGGATTAATTTTAGAGTGCATCTTAGAGATAAGGGATTGCCTTTTTTATTTATGATTGGTTTTATCATTATGGGAAGTTTTATAACCCTTTATAATTATATAGGTTATCGATTATTGGAAGCTCCTTATAATTTTAGCCAGACTATGATTGGTCTATTAGCTTTTATCTTTTTAGCCGGTACCTATAGTGCTTCTAAAGCGGGATTTTTAGCATTAAAGTATAACTATTCAGATATTTTATTTATTGCAATTTGTTTAATGTTTATTGGTATCGCGATTACTTTTTTCTCTCCAATTTTACTTATTTTATTGGGCATGGTGATTATGACGGTAGGTTTTTTTGCGGCTCATGCTATTGTCAGTAGCTGGATTGGGAAACGTGCAAAGCGAGCAAAAGCTCAGGCATCTTCATGGTATTTGTTCAGCTATTATGGCGGATCCAGCATCGCCGGTACATTAGGTGGTATATTTTGGAGTAATTGGAAATGGAATGGAATTATTGGTTTTATTATATTTTTAACATCTCTAGGATTAATTATTAGTATCAAATTAAGGAAAATATAAACTGCTGGTCTTAATTAAACACAAAATCTTGTGCTTTAATTAAGACTTTTATTTAGATCAGTACTAATTAAATTTAATATCCATACTATATTCGCCCAGGTAAAGTTTGGCAGCTTGAGTTTTTTGCCGGAGGTGCAGTTACTGGAAATTTATCATCAGGCGTAATATATACCTGTGTTGTAGCAACATAACCGTCACTAAAAATAGCTTCAATATAAGTAGCTTGCCAACCCATTATTTTTGTATTGATGGCTACCGTTATATTTTCACCGGTGCCAATTTTAATTGATGATGGTAAATACCTGATACCACATGAGTAGCGAAAATCTCTGGCAACGGGATTTTTGGCTATCCAACGAGTAATTTTGACTGGTTTTTCTGAAAAGTGAACAGTAAGTTTATTTTTAAAAATGCAGGTACTTAATTTTGGTAAAGGTACATTTCTATTTAAGCGATTAACAAATGATATTAAAGAAGGTACAGTAAAAGCTAATATATTAATATGGTTGGTATTTGGTATAATCCTTAACGATTTAGTACCAGGTAATTTATCGTAATAAAAACGAGAGTTATCTGGGGTATAAAAGTCATCACTGCTAGCATTAATAATATATTTTGGTATGCTAAGTCGATTTTGATGATCTGAATTAAGATATTGTAGAGGATCAACTATTTGCATTAGCTTTGAAAAACGATATGAGCCGATCATCTGATCAATTTTTTGATTATAAAAAGGAAGAAATGAGAACGGCCAATTTTTACCATAACTCCGATATACATGTTTTAGCATTTTGTCTGTATTAAGGCCATCATTGGCAAAAGGAACGATGGCAGCTATGTCAGGATTGGCAATAGATGCTAACCATGCAGTACATCCTTGAGCTGACACACCAGAAACAATAAATTTTTTGATGTTCCATTTTTTTAATTCTTGTTTAGTAAACCGAATAGTTTGTGAAACAACGGCAGTCATAGGTATATCTAATGGTAATACCCTTCTTTCAGGATTATTCATAAATAACGACCAGTTCCGGGCAATAAAATCATATTGCTGATCATTTTCATTAAGAAATTTATTGTCATCATTCGATATGACATAGTTATTTACGATATTATTAATTGAAATAACAATAACATTAGTTTTTTCAGCAATATCAATCAGCATTTTTTTATTAAAATCTGGTGAAAAATTCTTATTATTATAACTAGCTCCACTATTTATTATAATAAGAGCATATTTAGGTTTCGGTATTGTAGGAATGTATATATCAAGATTATGACGCCATGTTTGTGGGGAAACTAGTTTTTCAGGTGACCACTCTTGAGACACCATTTTGTATTTTATAAGTTCTATGTCGCCTATTTTCTCCTGCCCATATATAGAATATTTTAACGGATTGGAAGCTAATAATTGTTGATAATAGATAATAATATTTGAAAACTGAAAAAAATTTGCTGGTGATATCGAATGTTGCATATTTGAGGCAACTCTTTTAGTACAAAAACAAATGAAAAGAGTAAAAAATAGTTTTATAAGTTTCATTAATTACCTTTTGAGAACAAGATGTACTACTTTGTTAATTTAAGGTCAGCATTAAATCAAATATGTGAGTTAAGGCAAATCCTACCTTTTGATTTTATCTATCCTGTAGAAATTTTATTTTTTCTTAGTAGGTTAGGTGCTATTATGATTAGAATAAAAAGCATGTTGTAACTAAATTGAGACTTTTATATGAAATATGATGCAAGATATAAATTATCAAAATGTTTTGATTTATTGAAAGCTGAACTAGCTTGTTTTTTAACTGAACTTAATACCTTATCTCTAACCTCAGCTATTGTATTTAAATTACCTGAAACCAAGAAAGGAGAAGAAAATAATGATATTAACCAAATAGCAATTAGTACTTTGACAGGAAAAGCTGCCTTAAACTTAGCATTAACAAACTACAATCGATTATTTATTCATGATAGCCCGCAACACATTAGTAATAAAACTGCAATAAGGCTACCTGGTGCCCTATGTTTTAATCTTTCAGTAGAAAATTATTTAGGCATAAAACAGCAAATGGAAACAATTAATAAGTTAAAAACAGAATTAAAAAATATTGTCACTCATCAATCGGGGATAAAAAAAGAACAACGATTTGAATTTATTCACCAACAATTACATGGCTTAATTACTCTCAATGCCTATCGTAAAATCAATTATGTTGAGTCACCTAGTAGCATTAATTTTGGCTGGGCCAATAAAAATATCGTCAATAAAGTAACAAAAGAGCAAATACTTGAGCGATTACATAAAAACTATCAATCTGAAAAAGCAATGTCGGCATATACTAAACAACAATGGCGTACTTTAATTGAAAAAGAGATCCAGGACTTAAATAGCATCTCTAATGCTGCCATATTAAAAATACAACGCCCCGTAAAAGTTCAGCCGATTGCCAGAGTTTGGTACGCGAATGAAAAACAACAAGTACAATACGCTTGCCCTCTTCCACTGTTATCATTTAGTAGTGATACAAACCATTTGACAAAATTAGGTACGCTTACTGACTATGATATTAATAATATAAAAATAAAACATAAGCCAAAAAATAAAAAACTAAAATTAATTATTGCTCGATTACATCTTTATCAAGAAATCTAAGTAAAGAAAACCGAGGTTATTAACTCGGTTTTCTTTACTTATAAATATAAAACTACTTTTTCATACTACCAACCATATTTTCAGGTCGCACCCAACTATCAAACTCTTCGGCTGTTAAATAAGCCAGTTTTAATGCTGCTTGCTTCAGCGTCAACCCTTCTTTATGTGCTTTTTTAGCAATTTCAGCGGCTTTATCATAACCAATATGCGTATTTAGTGCAGTAACTAGCATTAATGATTCATGTAATAATTTATCTATCCGTTGACGATTAGGCTCAATACCTTTAGCGCAATGATCATTAAAACTAAGCATACCATCTGCCAATAAACGAATTGATTGTAAAAAATTATCAATAATCATAGGGCGGAAAACATTGAGTTCAAAATTACCTGATGCTCCACCAATATTAATAGCAACATCATTCCCCATAACTTGAGCACAAAGCATAGTTAAAGCTTCACACTGCGTCGGATTAACTTTTCCTGGCATTATCGAACTACCAGGTTCATTTTCTGGGATCATAATTTCACCAATGCCACAACGCGGACCTGATGCTAACCACCTTACATCATTAGCAATTTTCATTAATGAAGCTGCTAAACCTTTTAAAGCACCATGGGCATGAACTAAAGCATCACAAGTAGCTAAAGATTCAAATTTATTAGGCGCAGTGACAAATGGTAGGCCGGATAATTTTGCAATTTTACTGGCAACTTTAATGGCATATTCAGGATGGGTATTTAAACCGGTACCTACCGCCGTTCCGCCTAATGCCAGTTCAGATAGATGCGGAATACTCTCTTCGATATGGCGGACATTATGAGCTAGCATTGCTCCCCACCCTGATATTTCTTGGCCTAACGTTAATGGTGTTGCATCTTGAAGATGCGTACGGCCAATTTTGACAATATCATTAAAGGCATCAGATTTTTGCTTAAAAGTAGTTTGTAGTTCTTTTAATCTAGGTAACAGATGTTGATGTAAAGCAATAACAGCAGCTACATGCATTGCAGTAGGAAATACATCATTAGAACTCTGGCTTTTATTTACATCATCATTCGGGTGAATTAAGCGCTGCTGGCCTCTTTTCCCACCTAAAATTTCACTCGCTCTGTTTGCCAATACTTCATTTATATTCATGTTAGTTTGCGTACCAGAGCCGGTCTGCCAGACTGCTAATGGAAATTCAGCCATATGCTTATCCGCTAAGACTTCATCAGCTGCGGCGATAATAGCATTAGCCTTATCCTTTGCTATCAAACCTAAATCGCTATTTACTTCAGCTGCTGCTTTTTTAGTTAATGCCAATGCATGGATCAAGGCAACAGGCATTTTTTCCACTGAGATATGGAAATGTTGCAGCGAACGTTGCGTTTGAGCGCCCCATAGCCTATCTGCTGGGACTTTAATTTCACCCATTGAGTCTTTTTCAATGCGATATTCTGACATTATTATTATCTCCTTAGCATAAAATAATTGGATATGCATAATCCATCTTTGCAGATAAACTGATTGTACTTGAAATCATGCACTATTTTTAATTTAAAATGTGAGAGATAAGCGAGTTTATTGCATTACAGTTAAAAATAAATTTTTATCAACTAAGAGCAGTATTATATGTTTAAAATGATCAATAAAATTCAACACTATGATTGGGGTAGTAAAGATGCCCTAACAAAGCTTTACCATATCAAAAATCCTCAGCATTTACCGATGGCTGAATTATGGATGGGAGCACATCCTAAAGCCAGCTCTATGGTTGAAGATTTAAATAGCCAGCAAAAAATATCGTTAGATAAACTAATCGCAACCGATCCAAGCTATTATCTCGGTGAAAAAATTGCTCAAAAATTTCATCGATTACCTTTTTTATTCAAAGTGCTCTGCGCGGCTCAACCACTTTCAATCCAGGTACACCCAGATAAAATCGCTGCCGAAGTTGGGTTTAAGCGTGAAAACGCAGCAGGAATTGCGCTCGATTGCCCTAATCGTAATTATAAAGACGATAATCATAAGCCTGAATTGATTTATGCTTTAACACCTTTCAAAGCGCTTAATTCATTTCGCCCTTTAAAGGAGATCACTAATTTATTACTGCCGATTGCCGAAGCTTCACCAGTTATTCAACTATTTTTAAAGACCCCAACAGAAACTCAACTGGCACAACTTTTTAAACATTTGTTAAGCCTGACAACAAAAGAAAAGCAGCCGCTACTTGTAGCCTTAAAATCTGTTCTACAGCAAGAAAAAGGGGAACCTTGGAACACGATAGAAAAAATGTTGCCATTATACCCTGAAGATAATGGATTATTTGCACCATTGTTACTGAATATTATTGAATTACAACCAGGTAAAGCGATGTTTCTCTATGCCAGAACGCCGCATGCTTATATTGAAGGTGTTGGTTTAGAAGTAATGGCCAATTCTGACAATGTACTGCGCGCGGGATTAACTAACAAACATATCGATATTGCTGAATTACTGGCTAATTTAGATTTCATTGCCAAACCCTGCGACACATTATTGCTACAACCGAATATACATAATAATGAATTTTGTTATCCTATTCCGGTAGATGATTTTGCTTTTTCCTTATATCTAATTGATAATCAATTGACTACGATAGCAAACAATTCTGCCACGATTTTATTTTGTATTGAAGGTAAGATATCTATCACCTCAGAAAATCAAACTGCCGAGATCCTATCTGGGGAATCCATATTTATATCTGCATCCGAAAGACAAATTATGCTTAATGGAAAAGGTAAACTGGCCAGAGTTTTTAATTATTAGCAAAAATTAAAATACATGCAAAGCTGTATATAATATATTTTATTAAATTTGATCACTTTTACCCGCTAAAATCCTTAAGGGATGGATATATGAAGAAATCGTTAGTAGCTGTAGGTGTCATTGTAATTGTTGCCGTAATTTGGACAATTGGCTCTTGGTATACCGGAAAAAAAATTGAGGGAGAGTTTGATACTTTCATTGAACGTACTAATACCACACTAAAAAATAATGCACCAGAAGCTGGTATTAATGTTAAAACAGAAAATTATCAGCGAGGAATTTTCACTTCTAACGCAGACATCGTTATTGATATAAAAGAGAACAGCGAAAGAAAAAATACCATTGTTAAGTTTGCCACAAAAATCTTTCATGGCCCCTTTCCTATTAACAAAATAGTTAAATTTAATCTGTTACCAAGATTAGCCTCAACCACTATTGAACTGGTTAAAAATGAAACCACTGAAGAACTATTCAAATATACTCAGGAGCAAGCATTCATAACTGGTGATGTTGACGTCGGTTTTAATAAAGGCCTAGATGCAAATTTAAATTTAAGTCCACTAGACGGTAATCCTTATGGAAAAAATATAACGTTTAGCGGTGGTGCAATTAATTATGTGGGCAATACCGATCTTAAAGATATAAAAATTTCCGTTGTTAGTGATAATTTTGTTATCGGCAATAAAGAGAAAACGGAAAGCATGATCCTTAAAGGGCTCAATATCCAAAGTGATTTATCACTGACTCCGTTTAATTTCTACTCCGGCAAACAGACGCTTAATATTTCCGATATTAATTTTAATAGCGATGACATTAAATTTTCATTTAAAAATTTTGCTATTAACTTAGATTCTGTACTAAAAGACGATAGCATTGACGGTAAAATTTCTTATAGCATTAATGATCTTATCGCTAAAGAACAAAACTTAGGTTCTGGAGAACTTACTTTATTAATCGAAAGAATGGATGCTAAAGCGTTTGGTAATTTCCTAAAAAGTTATAATGATGAAATTGCTCACAACTTAGCAAATGGCAACCCTCTTTATAATGCAGATACTATTTTCGCCCAGTTATTAGTTGAGAACTTACCTAGCTTGTTGAAGAATAGTCCGAGAATTGTCATCGAACCTTTTTATTGGAAAAATAGTGCCGGTCAAAGCGATATCAAAATAGATATCGATATGAAGCCTTGGACATTGAATCAACTCTCTGTTTATAGCCAAAATAACCAATACGATCAGGTCATTAAAGCACTATTCAATCATTTTAATATCAATGTTAATTTATCAAAACCGATGTTGATAGAAATGCTTACCCAAACAGAAATACTAGGCTCAGATGATAAAGTAACCACCCCGGAACAAAAAACATTATTTAGTCAGAAAGCAACTGCACAAATTAGTGAATTTGAAAGTTCAGCTAAGCAAAATGTCTTTACTTCACCAACAGAATACTTCCTCAGTGATGAGAAAAAAGCACAATTGAATGAAGATAGACCAATTTTGCCATGGATGCTGGTAACCAAAGATAATATGACGATGAATATTCATTACTCCGGTGACGAACTAAAGATGAATAATCAATCATTTAAATTAGTTGAGTTTTTAATTAATATTGGCTTGATGGACAATCCATCGTCTCAGCCTGTAACAGCGCCGAAAACTACCCCGCAATCAAATTAAACCTTAGTAAAATGACAAAAGCCAGTTAAGATACTGGCTCTTTTGTATCAATTTTTAATACTGAGGGTTTCTATGTTGAATAAAATTAATATCATAAAAGATCGACCTTTAATAAAACCTAGCCAACAACATAATCAGCTAAAAACAAACTCATTAATTAGTAAAATAAAAAAAATAAAAAACTGTTTTGTAAAAAATAATATTCATATTTCAACTAAAATTGATTCAAGTAAGGCTAAATTTTATCACCAACTCATGTTACGTTTAAATCTTGACAGTTCAATTCAAATAAAGAATTATCATCTCACTTCACGACTTAATCAGGAATATAATTCCACGATAGAAAGTGTCGCCCTACAAGGATCGCCAAAAAACTTACATTCAACTGAAAGCTTGTCTTTACCTGTTTGCCCCTTTCTATTGAGCCAAAAACTACTACAAGTTAAGCAAATGCAATGTGAAGAAAAGACACAAAATGAGAGAGTTAAATTAAATGGCTATGTATCATCAATTAAATAAGCTGAATAATTTTCATGTTAACGACTTTTTTTAGCGTAGCGTTGTGCCAATAGCGCACATACCATTAATTGAATTTGATGAAAAATCATCACCGGCAGTAAAATAATACCAACTAGATGAGCAGGAAAAAGTATATTAGCCATAGGGACACCATTAACTAAACTTTTCTTAGAGCCACAAAATACTATTGTGATCTCATCGGCTTTACTAAAACCAAAATAACGAGCGGTGTAAATATTAAATAAAATCACTATAGCAAGTAAAAAACCGCTAACAATCGCAATCATTAATAGCGACCAGCCATCAACTTTATACCATATCCCTTCAATAACCGCCTCACTAAAAGCGACATAAACCACTAATAAAATAGATGAACGATCAGAAATAGTAATTAATTTTCGATAGCGATTAATCCATTGTACCAGTAACGGCCTGAGTAAATGACCTAATATAAATGGCAGCATAATTTGCAATAAAATAGCACCAATATTTGACAACAGCTCAATCTGTTGATGATTATCAATATCTATTAAGAAACTGACTAATATTGGCGACAAAAATACCCCTAACAAACTGGAAGCTGATGCACTACAAATGGCAGCGGCAATATTGCCGCCGGCAACAGAAGTAAACGCAATCGCAGGCTGCACTGTCGCAGGTAAGGCGCAAAGGTAAAGAAATCCGATATAAACAGTCGGTGACATCCACTCAGGTACTAACGGCTTTAACGCTAAGCCAATAATCGGAAACAAAATAAAGGTACTGCAAAAAATTAGCAGATGTAATCGCCAATGACCGATACCGGCAAAAATAGCCTGGCGTGAAAGTTTTGCGCCATGGAGAAAAAAAAGTAACGCAATGGCTATAGTCGTTAAATGTTGAAAGACGATTTTCACCTTACCTTGACAAGGAAAAAAGGAAGCAAGCATGATAGTCATTAACATAAACAGCAAAAAATAATCAATTTGTAAACGACGCCACCAACACATAACGCTTCCTTTAATATTTAAAAATATGAATAGACAAAATGAATAAAATTAAAGCGCCAGCTCTACTGTGTGTTGCATTTTTGCCGACTCGATTCCCGCTTCAATCAATTTCATCACCAAAATAGCTTCTTCGGCGCTAACTGGATTAGGTGCATCATTAGTAATTGCCTGACGAATAGCACGATAATAGTGACCATAATTACCCGGTTTAGTTTCTAATGGCTTAACGATTAGCTCACCATTTTGTGACAACGTCACATTTCCATCGTGACTATCCTTACCCCAATCTTTTGCTGTTGGTAATTGCCCTGCTTTTAAACACTCTTCTTGTGGATCGAGACCATATTTTACATAACTACCTTCCATACCATGTAGTAGATATATCGGCGACTCAGCTGCTGCGATGGTGGTGGCATGTAAAACAACCTTTAAGGTTGGATAATTTAAGCAAACATGAAAATAATCAACCGCTTCAGCTTGTGGCCGGATCATTGCTATATCGGCAAAAATCGATTTAGGTTGGCCAAAAAGTTGCAATACTTGATCAAGCATGTGAGGCGCCAAATCATACCATAGACCACTGCCCACCTCTTTTGACTCTCGCCACCGTTGACGCACATCAGGCCGATAACGATCAAAATGCGATTCATAATATTTTAGCTCACCCAATATTTGATTTTCTAGCAACGATTTCACCGTTAAAAAACCTGAGTCCCAGCGGCGATTGTGATAAACAGATAATAACTTACCTTTTGTTTGCGCTAATTGATTTAACGTTACAGCTTCTTGCACAGTCAAGGTAAACGGTTTATCGACGATTACATGTTTACCGGCTTCGAGTGCTTGTTTAGCCAATGGGAAATGAGTTTTATTTGGTGTTGGAATAACAATCAAAGAGACTTCTGGCTGCTCAGCCAAAAGTTGTTCAAGTGAAGCAAAAACAGGGACATTAGGCCAATCTTTTTTTACTTTTTGTTCATCACTACTTACAATAGCTGATAATTGAAATCCTTCTATTGTGGTAATAAAAGGAACATGAAAGGTTTTACCGGCAAAACCGTAACCAATCAAACCAACCTTAATCGGTTTATTCATAACTACCCCTTAAAAAAATGACATGTCAAACTTAAAACCATATATTACAACCAGACCAGCCGATGCATATTATTTAGCGTACCTTTTTATTTTTTAGCTGCAATCACTATTTTTCATTTTCTTAAAAATCATTAACTGACTAAAATTGACTTTCACACAAGATCGATAACCTATATAACTATCAGTTGCTATCATAGCCGACCATTTAGGTTTACAACTTCGACTGACTAAATAAAAAATTTAGGCGTTTAGATGACAGATTATTTTTTATTATTTATCGCTACCGTTTTGGTAAATAATTTCGTGCTGGTAAAATTTCTTGGCTTATGCCCTTTTATGGGGGTTTCTAAAAAACTAGAAACCGCTATTGGTATGGGATTTGCTACAACATTTGTGATGACTTTAGCATCCATCTGTTCATGGCTAATGGATACATTGGTTCTAATACCGTTAGATTTAATCTATTTACGTACTTTAAGCTTTATATTAGTTATTGCTGTTGTTGTTCAATTTACTGAAATGGTGGTACGCAAAACCAGCCCGACACTATACCGTCTTTTAGGTATTTTTTTACCGTTAATTACCACAAACTGTGCAGTTCTTGGTGTCGCTTTATTGAATATCAATCAATCACATAATTTTTTACAATCTGCCGTTTACGGTTTTGCTGCTGCAGTAGGATTTTCTTTAGTAATGGTGCTATTTTCTGCTATCCGTGAACGTATCGCAGTGGCAAATGTTCCGGCTCCCTTTCGCGGTTCATCGATTGGTCTCATTACAGCCGGCCTAATGTCTTTAGCATTTATGGGATTTAGTGGTTTGGTAAAATTCTAATGAGTACTTTATTAATTGCAATCGGTGTTATTGCCGGATTTGGCCTTATTTTTGGTCTTATTTTAGGATTTGCCGCGCTTCGCTTTAAAGTAGAAGACGATCCAATAGTAGAAAAAATTGATCATATTTTACCACAAAGCCAGTGTGGCCAATGTGGCTATCCAGGTTGTCGCCCATATGCCGAAGCAATTGCCAATAATGGTGAAACCATAAATAAGTGCGCGCCCGGCGGCGAACAAGCTATGTTAAAAATTGCCGAATTACTTAATGTAGAGCCACAAGCGCTTGATGAAGATAAATTAACCCCGGAACGAAAAGTTGCTTTTATTGATGAAGCCAACTGTATTGGCTGCACTAAATGTATTCAGGCTTGCCCCGTTGATGCAATTATTGGAGCAACGCGCGCTATGCATACAGTGGTAGAAGATCTCTGTACCGGTTGTGATCTTTGTGTTGCCCCTTGCCCAACAGACTGTATTACGATGCTACCAATAAAAACCACCATCAAAAACTGGAAATGGGATCTCACCACTATTCCAGTAAAAAATATTACTACATCATCGAACTCAACTCCGACCGTTACATTTGCTAGCAAGGAGCAAGCAAATGTTTAACTTTTTCAAAAAACTTACGTCAAATAAAGAAAAAATTTGGTCTTTTTCAGGTGGCATACATCCGCCTGAAATGAAAATACAATCAAGCCAAGTTCCGTTAGTTACGCTCCCTTTAGCTAATGAATTGATTATTCCTATTCAGCAACATGTAGGCTCAGCGGGTGATATCATTGTTAAAACCAATGACTATGTTTTAAAAGGACAAGCATTAACTAAAGGTTGTGATCGTCAGATCCCTGTCCATGCTACGACTTCAGGTACTATTACTGACATAGCCCCCCATATAACCGCACACCCCTCCGGCCTAAAAGAGCTTTGTATTCGGTTACAGCCAGATAGTAAAGATCAATGGTGTGAGCGCAAACCTCTACCCAACTACTTACAATATTCTGCCAAAGTCTTATTGTCACATATTGAGCAAGCCGGTATAGCAGGATTAGGCGGCGCAGGCTTTCCGACGGCAATAAAGTTGAAAAATGGCAATAAGTTAATTAATACGTTAATTATCAATGCCGCAGAGTGTGAACCTTATATAACCGCCGATGATCGATTAATGCAGGAGCATGCTGATGAAATTATCGAAGGTATACTGATACTGATACATATTTTAAAACCGAAAGAAGTCCTGATTGGTATTGAAGATAATAAGCCCGCAGCAATAGCCGCCTTAAAAGAAGCACTTTTAGGCCAACAAGCTATGATTAAATTACGAGTGATCCCAACAAAGTATCCTTCAGGCGGCGCTAAACAATTAACTAAGATATTAACCGGCAAGGAGATACCCAGCGGCGTTCACTCTTCGTTCATTGGTATATTGATGCAAAATGTTGGTACTGTGTTTGCGATTAAACGAGCCATTATCGATGGAGAACCATTAATTGAACGGGTGGTTACATTAACCGGCGATGCTATACAAAAGCCTGGTAATTATTGGGTTCGTTTGGGTACCCCGATCAATTTTCTATTACAACAGGTCGGTCTGGTGCCACAATCAGAGCAAATGGTTATTATGGGAGGGCCACTAATGGGCTTTACTTTGTCTGATTTAACCACACCTATTGTTAAAATTAGCAACTGTATCCTTGCTCCTACCATAACAGAAATCGGTGAACCTAATATTGAAGAAGCTTGCATTCGCTGTGGTCTTTGTACCCAAGCTTGTCCAGCTAATTTATTACCGCAACAGCTTTATTGGTTTAGTCGAGGACAGGAGCATGAAAAAGCGGAACAATATAATTTATCCGATTGCATAGAATGTGGTGCTTGTGCTTATGTTTGCCCAAGTAATATTCCACTGGTCCAATACTATCGACAAGAAAAGGCTGAAATTAAAGCTATTACTCAAGAAAAACAACGTACATCGGATGCTAAGCAACGGTTTGAGGCTAAAAAAAGCCGGCTTGAACGAGAAAAAATTCTGCGTCAGCAACGGCATAATCAAGCGGCGGTTAAGCCCGAAGCAACCGACAAAGACGCTATTAATGCTGCATTAATGCGAATTAATGCACAAAAAAATCAGGCTGACAATAGTAGAACTGAACCATTGAATAACCAAGCAGCGATTGAAGCGCGTCAAGCCAGAAAAACCCAACTGCGCGCTATTCAAACTGCCAGACAAGCAGCCGAAAGCCAATCAGCTGTAACAACAGAAACAACAAGCGAGCCGCAGCCAGTTGATCCACGTAAAGCGGCCGTTGCCGCCGCTATTGCTCGGGCTAAAGCCAAACGTGATGCGCAGAGTAAAACTCCCTAATAATTGAACAATATATGAGCTGAAAAATGAAATTCAGACCAATACCGACTAATAGTCGGGTCAACCGATTAAAAATGACGACTTCACCCTTTACGCATGAAAACCAAAGTACCAGTAAACTCATGCTGTGGGTTGTTATTGCTGCCATTCCCGGTATTGCCTGCCAAATTTACTTTTTTGGTAGTGGAACGATTTACCAAATTTTACTCGCTATCATAACCGCATTTATTTGTGAGGCCGCAGCTTTACAGCTACGAAAATTACCGGTTATAACCCATTTAAAAGATAATTCCGCCTTAGTAACCGCCTTATTATTGGCTATTAGTATTCCACCATTATCACCCTGGTGGCTGGTAGTTTTAGGTACGGCCTTTGCCATATTAATAGCTAAACACATCTATGGCGGATTAGGCCAAAATCCATTTAATCCAGCCATGGTAGGTTATGTGGTATTATTGATTTCATTTCCTGTTCAAATGACAAGTTGGTTACCGCCGACAGAGCTTCAATCGATCCATGCCGATACTTTAGCTAGCCTACAAGTCATTTTTTTCGGCCATACCGATACAGGAGCAACTTTAAATCAATTAACGTTAGGTTTTGATGGTGTAACTCAAGCGACACCACTCGATAGCTTTAAAACGGGTTTACTAACACACTCAATTAGCCAAATACTGCAACAACCTATTTTACAAGGTTCTTTAGCTGGCATCGGTTGGCAATGGGTTAATATTGCTTATCTGTTTGGTGGCATTATTATGCTTTATCGCCGAATAATCAGCTGGCAAATTCCGCTGGCATTTTTAGCCACGCTAATATCCTGCTCATTATTGAGCTGGCTTATTATGCCATCACAATACGCTTCTCCTATGATACATCTGTTTTCAGGAGCAACCATGCTTGGTGCCTTTTTTATCGCCACTGATCCAGTTACGGCGGCAACTACACCGCGTGGTCGTCTTATTTATGGTGCAATGATTGGATTATTAATTTGGATTATTCGTGTTTATGGTGGTTATCCTGATGCTGTTGCTTTTGCGGTATTACTGGCCAATATCGCTGTACCGCTGATTGATCACTATAGCCAGCCGCGTGTTTATGGCCATAAATAAGGAGTGGTTATGCTAAAATCCATTAGACATCATGGCTTGATATTGGCTGTTTTTGCTGCCGCTACCACTGGACTGACAGCAGTGGTTTATACCATCACCAAAAGTACCATTAATAACCAGCTACTTATCCAACAACAAAAACTGTTTGATCAAATTATTGCTCCTGAATTTTATGATAATAATTTAACCAAAGAGTGTTACTTAGTAAGTAAAAATGAAGCATTAGGTAGCGAACTGCCCCATCATCTCTATATTGCCAGAAAAGAGGGAAAACCGATTGCTGCCATCATAGAAAGTATCGCACCAGATGGTTACTCAGGAGCAATAAAATTGCTAGTCGCAGCCGATTTTCATGGTAAAGTGCTTGGTGTTCGTGTAACTGAACATCATGAAACACCTGGATTAGGTGATAAAATTGATATTCGTATTTCAAATTGGATCAACTATTTCTCAGGTAAAAAAATTGACTCAGAACATAGTCCCCATTGGGCGGTAAAAAAAGATGGCGGCGATTTTGACCAATTTACTGGTGCCACCATTACACCAAGAGCAGTTATTAATGCCACTAAGCGTGCTGCCTGGTTTATACAGTCGGTGCCGCAAAAATTATCAACTTATCCAGCATGCGCAAATTAATTACCATGAATGAAACTAAGAAACTTTTTATCCAAGGATTATGGAAAAACAATTCAGCACTGGTTCAATTATTAGGTATGTGCCCGTTGCTAGCGGTTTCTTCGACAGCCACCAATGCGTTAGGATTGGGACTGGCAACAACATTAGTGCTGTTTTTCACTAATATTACCGTCTCAACTTTTCGTCATTGGATCCCAAGCGAAATACGTATTCCAATCTATGTAATGATTATCGCATCGGTCGTCTCCTCTGTGCAGATGTTAATTAACGCCTATGCTTTTGATTTATATCAATCTTTGGGTATTTTTATTCCGCTGATTGTTACTAACTGTATTGTTATTGGGCGAGCTGAAGCTTACGCCGCCAAAAATAATGTCTATAACTCAGCAATTGATGGCTTAGCGATGGGAGCGGGTGCCACGATAGCACTGTTTTTTTTAGGTGCCATGCGAGAAATTTTAGGTAATGGTACGCTGTTTGATGGTGCAGATTTGCTGTTAGGAGAATGGGCGAAAATATTACGTATTGAAGTTATTCATCTTAATTCTCCCTTTTTATTAGCTATATTACCCCCAGGGGCTTTCATTGGATTAGGTTTGATGCTAGCAGGTAAATATTTAATCGATGAAAAAGTAAAAAAATATATTAGTCACAAACAACAGCAATCTGCGGTAAAATCGGCGGCTTTCCCCAATAAAAATCATTTAGCCAAGGATCGAGAGCAAATAAAATATGAATAAACAAAAGCGGATAGACATTCTGACTCGCTTACGTGACAATAATCCAACACCAACAACGGAGCTTGTTTTTAATTCGCCTTTTGAATTACTTATTTCTGTATTACTTTCCGCTCAAGCTACCGATATTAGTGTCAATAAAGCAACGGCAAAACTCTACCCGATTGCAAATACCGCTGAAAAAATGCTAGCCCTAGGCATCAATGAAATAAAGCATTACATAAAAACAATTGGCTTATTTAATACCAAAGCTGAAAATATTATTAAAACCTGTCAGATATTAATTGATAAATATAATAGCCAGGTGCCAGAAAATCGCGAAGCCTTGGAATCCTTACCCGGTGTCGGCCGCAAAACGGCAAATGTGGTATTGAACACCGCCTTCGGCTGGCCAACAATTGCTGTTGATACCCATATTTTTCGCGTTTGTAATCGCACGAATTTTGCCCCAGGTAAGAGTGTTATCGAGGTTGAACAAAAGTTAATCAAAGTAGTACCGATTGAATTTAAAGTGGATTGCCACCATTGGTTTATACTACATGGCCGTTACACGTGTATTGCCAGAAAGCCGCGCTGTGGCTCTTGTATTATTGAAGATTTATGTGAATTTAACGACAAACAATACCCCACAACCTAACGATTAACTAACGGATTTTCAAGACAACTTTATATATGCCATTTATTGAAGTGACAAATATTATTATTCTGCTTGCCCATAGCACTCAACTTGAGCAAAATGTGGGTAAATTTTAATTTAACGACGCAAATACGGATAGTATGTTTCAAGATAACCCGCTGCTAGCGCAGCTAAAACAGCAATTACATGCCCAAACGCCTCGTGTTGAAGGGATTGTCAAAAGTACCGAAAAAGGTTTTGGTTTTCTTGAGGTCGATGGAACGAAAACTTATTTCATTCCACCGCCACAAATGAAAAAAGTAATGCATGGTGATCGAATTATCGCCACCATTCACACAAATAAAGATCGTGAAATTGTTGAACCAGAACAATTAATTGAGCCCTTTCTTACCCGATTTGTAGGACGTATTCAAAAAAGAAATAATGATAATCGGCTTTATGTAAAACCCGATCACCCAGTATTAAAAGAAAATATTTTTTGTCGTCCGGCGCAACATCTAGCTAATGATTTGATGCAAGATGATTGGGTAATAGCAGAAATCCGTCGTCATCCATTAAAAAATCAAGGCGGATTTCAAGCAGAAATAATCCAATATATTACCCATGGCGATGACCATTTTGCTCCTTGGTGGGTAACATTGAGTCGGCATCAATTAGAGCGCGAAGCGCCGGAAATGCAAAATTGTACCATTGAGGAGCAGACAGCAGAACGCCTTGATCTCACTCACCTCAACTTTATTACCATTGACAGTGCCAGTACCGAAGATATGGATGATGCGCTTTATATAGAGCGTATTGGCGATGATCAATTGCGTATATTTGTTGCTATTGCCGATCCTACCAGTTATATCCCGGTAAACAGTGAGTTAGATACCATTGCCCAACAACGTTGCTATACCAATTACCTACCTGGCTTCAATATTCCGATGTTGCCACGTGAATTATCAGATAATTTGTGTTCTCTGCGTCCTAATGAGCGCCGCCCTGCACTAGTCTGTCAATTTGATATTAAACAAGATGGACAATTGGCTGATAATATTCAATTTTGCCTGGCATGGGTCGAATCAAAAAATAAATTGGTATACGATGATGTCTCTGACTGGCTAGAACAGCAGCAAGATAAATGGCAACCCGAAAATGAAATTATCAAACAGCAAATTTTATTGCTCAATGAAATGTGCGAAAAACGGGCCGCCTGGCGCCTAACTCATGCATTAGTATTTAAAGAGCGTCCTGATTATCGCTTTGTACTTGATGAGAATGGTAATGTCACGAATATATTGGCAGAGAAACGGCGGATTGCTAATCGTATCGTCGAAGAAGCGATGATTGCAGCCAATCTTTGTGCAACAAAAGTATTAAAAGATAAATTAGCAACCGGTATTTTTAATGTTCATAATGGCTTTGAACCCAGTCAAATTGATAACGTTGTTGCCATTTTGCAAGAACATGATATCGAACAAAATGCCCAAACACTGTTAACACTTGAAGGATTTTGTCGTTTACGGCGTTTATTAGATGACCAACCCACTAAATTTCTAGATAGTCGAATACGCCGTTTTCAAGCTTTTGCTGAAATTAAAGCTACGCCAGCTGCCCATTATGGTTTGGGATTTGATGCCTATGCAACCTGGACATCCCCTATCCGCAAGTATACAGATATCATCAATCACCGCTTTTTAAAAGCCATAATCAATAATGAGCAGCATAATATCACAAAACCTTCTGAAACTTTGATGGCAAAAATTACTGATCGCAAGCGCGCTAATCGTTTAGCTGAACGCGATGTCGGTGACTGGTTATATGCGCGTTATCTAAAACCTTTCGCCAAAACTAACACTATTTTTGCTGCTGAAATAACCGACATTACGCGAGGTGGGCTCCGGATCCGTTTAACCGACAATGGCGCCAATGCCTTTATTCCGGCACCTTTTATCCATTCTGTGCGAGAAGAAATACAGTGTAGTCAAGAAGCTGGCGCTATAATTATTAAAGGTGTTGCTGTTCATAAACTTAACGATGTGATTAATGTTCAACTTGAAGAAGTTCGAATGGAAACCCGCAATATTATTGCACGACTGGTATCCTAAGGACATTTCACAGATAGCTTACTGATAATAAGCTATCTGTACAGAATAGCGGCTTTATTATTTTTGCAATTTCATTTAGCTTGCCGAAAAATCTGATTAAAAAAAGTTGCTATCTAGGTTAATTTGAATTTAATTGATTATATCAATAGGATAGAAGAATGAAGAGTTCAAAAAAACACACATTACTGATGTTAATATCTGTCATTTCCCTCATGTCTATTACAGCCTGCTCTAATATGTCAAAACGCGACAAAAATACCGCTATCGGTGCTGGCATAGGGGCAGTAGGTGGTGCTATTCTGACTGAAGGTAGTGGATTAGGTACGGTAGGTGGTGCTGCTATTGGTGGCCTAATTGGTCACCAAGTCGGTAAGAAATAATCGCGCCCAACAAACCATAATAGAGCCAGTTAATTATCTGGCTTTATTTATAAATATGATTAACCGCCGGCCAGTTTAACTTTCATTCCCTTAGCTTCTAATAATTGCTTAATAAGCTCGCGTTTATCACCCTGGATCTCAATATTGCCTTGTTTGATTGCTCCGCCTGAACCACATTTTTTCTTTAATTCAGCAGCAAGCATCATTAATTGATCTTTATTCAAATCCAAGCCAGTAATAACACAAACGCCCTTGCCTTTTCGGCCTGAGCTTTCACGTCTGATACGAACTATACCGTCGCCTTTGGTTGGTACTGATTTTTTTTCTACTTCAACTATTCTGCCAGTTTCCGTCGAATAAACTAAACGCGAGTCACTCATGTTATCCATCCAATTGAACGATTAATTTGCGCCAGCGTTAACACTGGATCGGCACTATGGGTAATAGGACGACCAATAACCATATAATCAACTCCAACATTAATAGCCTGCTCTGGCGTCATAATTCTCCGCTGATCATAGGCTTCTGCACCAATGGGGCGAATGCCTGGCGTAATTGATAAGAAATCGCTACCACAAGCTGATTTCAGTGTTGCTACTTCGTGTGCTGAACAGACTACACCATTCAACTCACACTCCTTGGCTAATTTTGCTAGCTGCAAGGCGCGATCAGCCGGCAGTTGTGTAATACCAATCTGGTGCAGATCCGCTTGTTCCATACTGGTTAATATGGTAACCGCAATCAATAGTGGAGCATCTTTACCATATTCAACTAGTGCCTCTTTAGCCGCCATCATCATTCTGACCCCACCACTGGCATGTACATTAACCATCCAAACCCCGATTTCCGCCGCTGCTTTAACAGCTTGCGCCACCGTATTAGGAATATCATGAAATTTCAAATCCAAAAAAACCTGAAACCCTCGGTTATGTAAAGTTTGAATAAATTGTGGGCCATATAAAGTAAACATCTGCATACCCACTTTCAGGCGGCAATCCTGCGGGCTGAGGTTATCAACAAAAGATAATACCTTAGCCAGATCATGATAATCTAATGCAACAATAACCGGGGAATTAGTAGAGACAGGAAGTTTATTTTGCGTGCTGGCTATCATTTTTAACCTTTTTAAATTTAATGAATGCAATATATGTTACGTTGTCACTGACCATCAAGGCCTTTTATTGGTTTGATCGTATCCCAAGAGCGGCATGAAGGACAATACCAATATAAAGAATGGGTAGTAAAACCACATTTGCGGCAACGGTAATCAGGTTTAGAGCGGATTTGCTCGCCAACCATATTGCGCAGTAATTCCAGACTCTCTTTTGCTCGGCCTTCTTCTGCGTCTGCCAAATGATAATCGATCAGTTTATAAAACAATCGCATCGTTGGATGACGTTCAAGTTGCTGCTTAATAAATATTTGCGCTTTTTCTAGCCCTTTTCTTTTTTCAATTATTTCCGCCAGATAAAGCTGAGCAGTTGCGCCGCAATCGCCAGCAACACATTGCTGGATATAAGCTTCCCAATCATGCCAATTCGCTAAATGATGATAACATTCATAAAGCATGGTTAAAGTTTCACTGACTAAATCTCTATCTTGATCAAAAACTTGTTTAAGTACTGAAATGGCTTTTTCATATTCAGCTCGGGCGATATGAATGCGCCCTTTCATAATAGAAACTCGAGTAGCGTTTTTATTTGATTGAGCGGCTTTATTTAGTAAAAGAAATGCGCCATCAAGATCGTCACTACTCAGCTCCAATAATGCCAGTTCGCAATAAAAATGAGCTATTTCTTGTTTAAATTGAGGATTGCCCATTTTGACTAATTTTTCGGCAACCTCGATTGCTTTATACCAATCGCTAGTTGCTTGATAAATAGTAAGTAAAGATTGTAACGCACTAAAGCGAAAATCTTGCTCATCAACTAGCTGCAAAAAAATATTTCGCGCCCGATCATAAACTCCTGCTGCTAAATAATCTCGCCCAAGCTGCTGTGTGGCTAATAGTTTCTGCTCAAAGGATAATGAGTTACTTTCAAATAAGGATTGATGAATACGGATAGCCCGTTCAATCTCCCCCCTTGAACGGAAAAGATTGCCTAATGTCAGATGAGCCTCAAACGCCGGGCTATCTTCCTTAAGCATATCTAAAAACAGATCAACGGCTTTATCTTGTTGATTAGATAGCAGGAAATTGACACCAGCTACATATTCACGGGATAAACGATCAGCATTTTGTTGTTTATCTTGTTGAGCACTTCTGCGTCCCATATACCAACCATAGGCAGCGGCAATAGGCAGTAGCAGAAATAGCAGCTCTAACATAAAAAATTACCTTTTTTCATTTGTAACAACTGCCACTTTAGTATCGTGTTCACTTTGAGTTGATTCGGTTAATTGACTTTCTAAACGTTTAATCTTACGTCTTGCATTTGATAATGAAATTAATGTTTTAGCGTAAAACATCCCACAAATAAGCCAACCCAGCAAGAATCCAACCGCAAAAAGGACGGCTAGTAATGTCGATATTGGATAGTCACCTTTAGCAATCAAATAATTAAATGTTACTATCTGATTATTGCTTGAGCCAAGTGTCACGGAAACAATAAAAATGGCTACAGCAAGTAATAAAATTAAAAAATATTTCACATTTTTTCCTATTGTTGCTTAATGATAGAAAAGCGCTGGAAACACTTTTCGTTGCCTAACTTAGCATCTAAACCCAATAAAGAAAGTGAATTATATCAACACTCACCTTTTTATTTAAATAAACATTTCAATGGTAGATAACATAATGAGTTACCATAAAAATTTTCCTATAACATGTTAATGGAGCAAAAATATTTTTAATCAAAAAATTCCTTATTGAATTTATCCCATTTAACGAAATACTAGTGTTGCTGACTATTTTTTTCAATAAATGAAAAAATCTCAGAACATTTATTTATATTAAGCACCGGTCTCAATCAGCAAACCTCAATCTAAATTAATAAACAAAATGTGCTTATAGTTAAAATAGTTAATTTTTTAATAATCATATTGTAGTAATATGAACATAAACTTATCTACTGATGATATCCACTAGCCTAGTAAAATATATAGGTAAAAATAATTTGATAACTATATTTAACTATTTTTTAACGCGCTTTTCCTTAATTTTAAATCCAGAGTTTCGTTCATTATGTATAACACTATGCAATTAAAACGTATAGCTGAAGCCAAATTACCTACTGCTTTTGGTGAGTTTCTACTTGTTGGTTTTGAAGAAATTGTTAATGGTAATAATCATATCGCACTTATTTATGGTGATATCACTGATGGAAAACCCGTTCTTTCCCGTATTCACTCGGAATGTTTGACTGGAGATGCCTTATTTAGTTTACGTTGTGATTGTGGTTTTCAACTAGAAGCAGCACTCAAACAAATTGCCGAAGAAGGTAGCGGAGTACTACTATACCATCGTCAAGAGGGGCGTAACATCGGATTATTAAATAAAATCCGCGCCTATGCTCTGCAAGATCAGGGGCTGGATACTGTTGAGGCCAATTTAAAACTCGGGTTCAAACCCGATGAACGTGATTTTACTATCTGTGCTGATATGTATAAATTATTGGCGATAAATGAAGTGAGATTATTAACCAATAATCCTAAAAAACTTGAAATTATGAAAGAAGCTGGAATCAATGTCGTTGAACGAGTTCCTCTCATTGTTGGTCGTAATCCCAAAAATAGTGACTATCTCAATGCAAAAGCCAGCAAATTAGGTCATATTCTATCTGATAATACGAAAAAATAATCAATCAATTATTATCAAAAACTGTCTGCTTTTAACAGAGCAGTTTTTGATGGTTTAAATCCGTTTATTTTAACATTTGACGAATAACATACTGCAGAATACCGCCATGACGAAAATATTCTAATTCAGTCATCGTATCAATGCGGCAACGCATCGCTATTGTCGTTTTCTGATCATTTTTATCAGTAATGGTTACTGTAATCATCTCGCCTGGGGTAATCGATTGCAAGCCTGCAATGTCAATTGTCTCATCACCGGTCAATTTTAACGTTTTACGGTTTACATTAGCCGGAAATTCTAACGGTAAGACCCCCATACCAATCAAATTAGAGCGATGAATTCGTTCATAAGATTCAGCAATAACCACTCTTACCCCGAGTAATAGGGTTCCTTTAGCCGCCCAGTCACGACTAGAACCGGAACCATACTCTTTGCCAGCAATAATTGCTAAAGGTATCTTTTTTTGCTGATATTGCATGGCGGCATCATAGATTGCTAGCTGAGTCTGTGTTGGTATATAGCGAGTAAATCCCCCTTCAACCCCAGGAAGCATCTCATTACGAATACGAATATTGGCAAATGCGCCTCTCATCATAACTTCATGATTACCTCGCCTCGAACCATACGAATTGAAATCTGTTACTTGTACGCCATGGGACTGTAAATAATGGCCGGCTGGACTATCCGCTTTAATATTTCCAGCTGGTGAAATATGATCGGTCGTAACAGAATCACCCAAGATTGCAAGAATATGAGCAGCATGAATATCAGTGATCGGCGCCGGTGCAGGCTGCATGCCATCAAAAAACGGAGGATTACGAATATAAGTTGAATCAGGTTGCCATGAATAAGTGGCTGAACTTTTTACATCAAGTGCCTGCCATGCTTCATCACCATCAAAAACTGCATTATATTCTTTATGGAACATGTCAGATTTTACTAACTGTATTGCATCAGCAATTTCCTGACTGGTAGGCCATATATCTTTTAGTAAAACATCTTTACCATTTTTATCTTGTCCCAACGGCTCATCAGCAAGATTTACTTGCATATTACCCGCTAACGCATAAGCTACCACTAAAGGTGGTGATGCCAACCAATTGGTTTTTACTAATGGATGGATCCTACCTTCAAAATTTCTATTGCCTGATAGCACCGCACCTACAGTTAGATCATGTTTTTTGATTGCTTCTTCTATTGGCGCCGGTAGTGGCCCTGAGTTACCAATGCAAGTGGTGCAGCCATAGCCAACTAGATTAAAACCTAATTGATTTAAATAATCAGTCAATCCCGCTTTAGCTAAATAATCAGTAACCACTTTCGAACCTGGTGCTAACGAAGATTTTACCCAAGGTTTACGCACTAAACCTTTTTCAACCGCCTTTTTAGCAAGTAATCCTGCCGTCATTAAAACACTTGGGTTTGAAGTATTAGTACAGGAAGTTATCGCCGCAATAACAACCGCTCCCTCTTGTAACTGAAAATTTTTACCATCATAACTGACGGATGGCGCAGGCTCTTTGGTTGATTTATTTAATTCAAGCTCGACTGAATCTTTAAACGCATGCGGAACCTGGCTTAATTCAACCCGATCTTGAGGGCGTTTAGGCCCAGCCAGACTAACTTCCACCGATGCTAAATCTAATACTAAGGTACTGGTAAAAATAGGCTCTTCACCTGGATGGCGCCATAATCCTTGTGTTTTAGTATAATTTTCAACTAAAGCAATTTCATCTTCCGAACGCCCTGTTAACCGCATATAGCTTAAAGTGATTTCGTCAACTGGGAAGAAACCACATGTAGCGCCATATTCAGGAGACATGTTGGCAATGGTAGCCCGATCCGCGAGCGATAAATCAGCTAAACCATCACCGTAAAATTCAACAAATTTACCCACTACCCCATGTTTACGCAGCATTTGGGTGACAGTCAAAACTAAATCAGTAGCGGTGATCCCTTCGTTTAGTTTGCCAATTAATTTAAAACCAACTACATCTGGAATGAGCATCGAAATCGGTTGTCCCAACATTGCGGCTTCTGCTTCAATACCGCCCACTCCCCAACCCAAAACTCCCAAACCATTGATCATCGTGGTATGAGAATCAGTACCAACCAATGTGTCTGGATAAGCGAACAATTTTCCTTCTCGTTCTTCATACCACACCGCCTTACCTAAATACTCCAAATTTACCTGGTGACAAATACCTGTTCCGGGCGGCACAACTCTAAAACGATTAAATGCCTTTTGTCCCCAACGTAAAAATAGGTAACGTTCATAGTTGCGTTGCATTTCAAATTTTACGTTATCACTAAAGGCTTGAGGAGTGGCAAACTCATCGACCATAACCGAATGGTCAATAATTAAATCGACCGGCGATAATGGATTTACCTTATTAACATCACCACCTAATCGCTGCACAGCTTCGCGCATTGCAGCGAGATCAACCACTGCTGGCACACCAGTAAAATCCTGCATCAAAACTCGGGCTGGTTGATAGGCAATTTCACGCTCAGCATGCCCCGTATGCTGCCAATCAACCATAGCCTGCAAATCTTTTAATACAACAGATTTTCCATCCAGATGGCGCAGCAAATTTTCAAATAGTACTTTAAGTGATTTTGGCAAATTCGAAATATCACCTAACTGTTTGGCTGCAATAGGTAAGCTAAAATATTCATAGTGTTTACTTCCAGCGGAGAGTGTGGATGCACAGTCCGTTCTTAGACTTAACGACATAACTCCTCCTTTTATTATTTTTTATCTAGATAACTAAGATGACGCATCTTATAAAGATAATATATTAGAAATATTTTTCGGTTATGTAACACATAATGATCATTAAATATGATTTTGTTCAAAATAAATTAAAAGTATTAACGCTAAATAGCCCTGGCTTGATGTGGAATTAGTGCATAAGAAAAAATATAAAATAAAAAATCATGAATAGAAAATAAACTCTAATTTTTATTAAAATTATATTGTTGGTAATTGAATCTCTTTAAACATTTCTTCAATTTCTTCATTTGAACGTAAAGCAATCGCTTTATCAACAACATCAGGCGTTAAATGTGGTGCAAAACGCCAAATAAAATCATACATATAGCTACGTAAAAAACTATTACGATGAAAACCTATTTTTGTAGTGCTATAGCTAAACTTATCCCGCATATCAATAATAACTAAGTCCTGATCTTGATTAGGGTCAACTGCCATGCTAGCAATAATTCCTATACCTAATCCCAATCTTACATAAGTCTTAATAACATCAGCATCAGTGGCGGTAAAAATAATCTTAGCCTGTAAACCTGCCTTATAAAAAGCCTCATCCAATTCAGAGCGGCCTGTAAAACCATGGGTATAAGTCACAATCGGGTATTGAGCGAGTTCACTAATGGTAATATTTTTCTTGTTAGCTAAAGGATGATCAGCTTTAACAACAACCGAACGATTCCAATGATAACAAGGTAACATCACTAAATCTTTGTAAAGATGTAACGCTTCAGTCGCAATAGCAAAGTCGCTATTTCCTTTACTGACATCTTCCGCAATTTGTATTGGCGAACCCTGACTCATATGTAATGAAACTTGTGGATAATGTTCGATAAATTGTTTAATAACCGGAGGAAGAGCATACCTTGCTTGAGTATGTGTGGTAGCAATGGCTAATATGCCACGATCAGGATAAGTATGTTCACCAACGACTGCTCGGATAGCGTGCATTTTCGTCATCACTTCTCGAGCAATTTTAATTACTTCCTTTCCGGCTGGAGTAACATGAGTTAAGTGTTTACCACTGCGTCCAAAAATTTGCACTCCCAATTCATCTTCAAGCATACGAACCTGTTTGCTTATACCTGGTTGTGATGTGTATAACCCTTCTGCTGTTGATGAAACATTTAAATTATGATTTTCAATCTCTACAATGTAACGTAATTGCTGTAATTTCATCTTATTCAGCGTCCTTATAAATTGAATAAAGGATTAATTATTTAATAACTTATAGTAATTTTATTATAACAAAAAGAAATATAAGCATTATTTATTATAATCAATAATATATACGATTGAAAATATAACAACAAATAAATTACAAATTAAATATTATTTATATAATGAGCTTATTTTACTAACAATTAATTATATGTTTATTAGTTATAATGAATATAAATTTTGGCAAGATTATTAATTAACTGAATGCTAAAATAAAAAGCCAAACAACGCCGTTTACTATTACTAAAGATTTCCTAAACTAACTTTGAATGGCCTAAAATAAATAAATTAATTTATTTAATAATACCGCAAACTACCCTTAAACCACCACCGCCTAATGTTTCTGGATGATCTGAATAATTATCTCCACCTTCATGGATTATTAATGCTCTATGCTTAATTTGACTTATTGATTTTAACCGCGGTGCTAAAATGGCATAGTCAGCACTACCATTAGCATTAACAACTAAACCCGGTAAATCACCTAAATGGCCGCTACTACTATATGGACCTTTATGTTGGGCTGTTTTATTAGGATCAAAATGGCCACCGGCTTTTCCTGCTGCGATTAACTTTCCATCTTTTTGCAAAGCATCACAACTAGGATATTCGTGAACATGGAAACCATGTATTCCAGGCGCTAATCCTTGTAATTTGGGGGTAAATAATAAACCAAATTTTGTTTCCGTAATCTTAATTTCACCTACCGATTGGCCGTTATCTTTTTTAGTAACTATGTTCATTGGAACTATCATTGTATTGGCTAGCGATGTTGCAGCAAAAAAAGTGCCCATAATTAGTAACATTTTCAATTTCATATATTAATCCAGGTTATGATTTGAAATAGCGACGATATATAAACTAAAAATTAGGCTACTGATTTCAGTAGCCTTGTTTAATTATAGAAAATAGATAAATTTTTATTTGTTTTTTTCTATCCATTTGCCATCGATATAAAATGCACTCCAGCCAGTGGCTTTACCATTTTTTTCTGAGGAAACATATTGTTGCTTAGTCTTACGACTAAATCTAACAATCGTTTTATTACCTTCAGGATCGACCGATGGCGCCAGGGTTAAATAGCTAAATTTAGCTGGCAGACGATCTTTAAAACGTATCAATTCTTCAACCAATGGTGCGCGGGTCTCTCTTGATTTTGGAAAAGTGTTAGCGGCTAAAAATATTCCCGCTGCCCCATCTCTTAATACAAAGTAAGCATCAGATTTTTCACAAACTAGTTCCGGCAATGGAATAGGATCTTCTTTAGGCGGAGCCACTTCACCACTCTTCAAGATCTTGCGAGTATTTTTACAAGCCTCATTGGTACAGCCCATATATTTTCCAAATCGACCCATCTTCAGATGCATTTCTGAGCCACATTTATCACATTCAATAATTGGCCCATCATAGCCTTTAATGCGAAATTCACCTTCTTCAACCTGATAACCATTACATACTGGATTATTCCCACATACATGTAATTTACGTTTATTATCAATAAGGTAGCTATCCATCGCGGTACCACATTTAGGGCATCGCCGGCGGGCTCGCAAAGCATGCGTTTCCACATCCTCTTCTTCTGCTACCAGGATATTTGATAATTCATCTTCAGGAATTAAATTAATGGTTTTTTTGCAGCACTCTTTTGCTGGTAAGCTGTAACCAGAGCATCCCAGAAAAACCCCCGTAGAAGCAGTTCTAATTCCCATTTGGCGGTGACAGTCAGGACATTCAATCGATGTTAATACCATCGGATTGGGGCGCATGCCACCTTCCTCGGGTGCTTTATTTGCGCTTTCTAGCTGTTCGGTAAAAGCAGCAAAAAACTCATCTAATACACTCTTCCACTCGATACGATCTTCTGCTATCAAGTCAAGCTGATCTTCCATTCGCGCAGTAAAATCATAGTCCATTAATTCACTAAAATTTTCATCTAACCGGTCAGTAACTATTTCACCTATTTTTTCAGCATAAAAACGGCGATTTTCAATTTTTACATAGCCCCGATCTTGGATAGTTGAAATAATAACCGGATAGGTTGATGGCCGGCCAATGCCACGTTTTTCAAGTTCTCTAACCAGGGAAGCTTCACCAAAACGTGCTGGAGGTTTAGTAAAGTGTTGGCTAGGACACAATTTATCCAATTCAAGCTGACTACCAACTTTGACCATAGGTAATATTTTATCTTCATCACCTTTGCGCAATGCTGGCATAACTTTAGTCCAACCATCAAAACGCAAAATACGCCCTTTAGCCTTTAACTCAAAATCTCCAGCTTTGACGGTTATTGTCGTTGAATCAAATTCAGCTGGTGTCATTTGACAAGCAACAAATTGGTTCCAAATCAGTTGATATAATCTTTTGGCATCCGCTTCCATCTCTTTTAGAGCATCAACACCAACATCAATATTAGAAGGACGAATAGCTTCATGTGCTTCCTGCGAACTTTTTTGATTGGTGTAAACATTCGCCTGTTTAGGCAGGTATTTGCTGCCAAATTTGTGGTCAATATAATTGCGAGCCATACTTAAAGCATCCTGACTTAAGTTAGTTGAGTCAGTACGCATATAGGTAATATAACCTGCTTCATAAAGACGCTGTGCCATCATCATGGTTTTTTTAACGCCAAAGCCAAGACGTGTACTTGCCGCTTGTTGCAGGGTTGAGGTAATAAAAGGGGCGCTGGGTTTACTAATTGTGGGCCGATCTTCACGATCTGACACCTGATAATAGGCATTTTTTAATAATCCAATAGCAGCATCAATTTGTGCTTTGGTGACGGGTTTAAAAGGCTTACCCTTTTCATGTGTCACTTCCATTCGAATTAATGCCGTATCTACGGTCAGTAACTCAGTATGCAGCTGCCAATACTCTTGTGGGACAAATGCTTTAATTTCCCGTTCCCGTTCTACAATCAGACGTACAGCGACTGACTGAACACGACCGGCAGAAAGGCCGCGAGCAATTTTTTTCCATAATAACGGTGAAACCATATAACCAACAACCCGATCTAAAAAACGCCGAGCTTGTTGAGCATTAACACGATCAATATTTAATTCACCAGGATTATCAAAAGCTTGCTTAATTGCATTTTTAGTAATTTCATTAAAAACTACTCGACTAAAGCGCTGATTATCACCGCCAATCACTTCTCGCAAATGCCAGGCAATTGCTTCCCCCTCACGATCGAGATCCGTTGCCAGATAGATATGCTCTGCGTCGGAAGCAAGCGATCTTAATTCAGCAACGACTTTTTCTTTGCCAGGTAAAATTTGATAATTGGCTTTCCACCCATGATATGGGTCAACTCCCATTCTATTTACAAGCGCCTCATGCTCATCTTTTTTTACTTTTTTAACCTTGTTGGCTGAGTTTGTATTCTTTTGTGAGCTGGAACCACCACTTTTTGGCAAATCACGTATATGCCCTACGCTACTTTTAACAACGTAGTTATTACCAAGGTATTTGTTGATAGTCTTGGCTTTTGCCGGGGACTCCACAATAACAAGAGCTTTACCCATAGTTATCTTTACCTAAAATATTGTCTAAGCGTACTGACTTTCCAGCCAGATGGAATGAAATCTCTTTTTATATTGCGTCAGATTCACAATATATCAACTTTTTTTTGCTTAAATACTTTGCCATAAAGATAAAAACCTTTGTTAATTCATACTGTAATCAGATTCAATAGTACAATTTTGTCAGCAAAACAATGACAAAAGTAAAGCATCATAAGTAATAAAAAGCCTACACTCTACCTGATAAAAAATGATGCGCAACCACTTATTTTATTCATAGGTATTGTTATGACAACAAAAACCACCTCAATAAGTTATGAATAGATTATAAAAAAAATCAATAAAATTATATAAAAAGTAGCAGAAATCTAGTTCAAACAGATATATAAATAAAATTTTCAGAAAGAAATTAATTTCCAAATAAAATAGCTTAGTAGTGTTGTATAAAATTGTTTGTCATGTTTTTAAGTGATTAATTAATATTTTATTTGCAATTAAATAATTAAGTTTTAACTATTACATTATAAAAATACCGGCTAAAAACGCCGGTATGTATTTCTTATTCATAATTTAAAGCAGTGGCCTCTGTCCTCTTTGCCACCAGCGTATTAACAACTTGTCTGCATTTTCTACCATGCTGCCCATTAAACGATCAATAAAACGTCTGGCCGGAGTATAAGTTACCTCAATAATTTCACGAGCATCAATTTGATTGATAATAATGTCATCACTAACGCCTATTTCATCAATTAATCCTTTTTCCTTTGCCTGGATACCATACCAATGCTCACCTGTTGCCACAGCATTAATATCAAGGGCCGGCCGTTTTTGATGCACAAAATCTTTAAATAGCTGATGTGTTTCATTTAAATCTTGTACAAACTTCTTACGTCCTTGCTCGGTATTTTCACCTAATAAAGTTAGTGTACGTTTATACTCTCCGGCTGTATGTAATTCTACATCAATATCCTTTTTCTTCAGTAATCGATGAAAATTGGGTACTTGCGCAACTACACCAATAGAGCCAATAATCGCAAAAGGAGCCGCCACAATACGATCGGCGACACAAGCCATCATATAACCGCCACTGGCTGCCACTTTATCCACCGAAGCAATTAATTTAAGGCCTTTTTCCCGTAAACGATTTAGTTGAGAGGCAGCTAAGCCATAGCCATGCACAACGCCACCTGGACTTTCAAGCCTAAGCAATACTTCATCTTTGTTATCAGCAATTGCTAAAATTGCAGTAATTTCTTCACGTAATGCATTGACTTCATGAGCATTCATGCTGCCTTTGAAATTAATTACAAAAAGACAAGGTTTTTTTAACGTTGTTTGACCAACTTTAGCATCCGATTTCTGTTTTTTTTCTTCAATTTTACGTTGTTTTTTATAGGTTTTTAACCAAATTTTATATTCAGCGTCACTCATCTTAACCTGTTGCATCTCACGCTGACGTTGACGATAAGCTTCACTTAAATCAATAAGTTTTAAATCACCTTTTTTGCTCTGTTTACGCTGTCCAAAACTAAAAATAACCAATGAAATCAATATAATAGCAACAACTACTGTTGCTATTTTAGCAACAAATAATCCATACGATGAAAGAAATTCCACAATTCTATCCTTCTTTACAGAATATAAACAATAGGGGTATTGTAACTAAAAACTTGATAAAGTGCTTATAGCTCTTATTAATAAATTTGAATAATCAAAAGTAGGAAAATATCATGCTACCTTACCAAGCTAAAGCTGATTTACTTAAGCAAAAAACCATTTTAATTACAGGCGCGGGCGATGGCATTGGACGTGATGCGGCATTAACTTATTCACGTTATGGCGCCAATCTTATTTTAGTCGGTAGAACAACCGCAAAACTAGAACAAGTCAAACAAGAAATTATTTCTAATAGCAAATTTACCCCTTTAGTCTCTATTTACACCCTTGATTTATTAACAATAACCGAATCACAATGCCATGAATTAGCAACTGACATTAGCCAACATTATCCCTATCTTGATGGTGTATTACATAACGCAAGCATATTAGGAAAAATTGCGCCGATTATTGATCAACCTATAAAACTTTGGCATGAAGTTATACAAATAAACGTTAACGCAACTTTTATGCTAACACAAGCCCTACTACCACTGCAGCTACAAGCACCAAATAGTTCCTTAATATTTACCACTTCAAGCGTCGGCAGACGAGGTCGAGCTAATTGGGGGGCCTATTCAGTTTCCAAATTCGCAACCGAAGGTCTAATGCAGGTATTATTTGATGAATATAAAGATACTAATTTACGTGTTAATTGCATTAATCCCGGTGGCACAAGAACGCAAATGAGAGCCAATGCTTTTCCTTCAGAGGATCCTATGCAACTAAAAACTCCACAAGAAATTATGCCGATATATCTTTATCTAATGGGAGAAGATAGTATTAAGGAATCAGGAGTAAGTTTTGATGCACAGCCTAATCGTAGGCCCGGTGTGGCAATTTAATATTTAGCTATAAAAACTAATCGCAATAAAAATTAATAATAAATGATATAACCAATTATCAAACAAAGTGACTGGTCAATTAATGAGCTTTATAGTTATTTACTGGGTGCTGCTTTAATATCCCTGCATTAAAAATCATATTTGTTTGATTGATAAAAGCAGAATACTCATCACGATCATGTTTATTCTGCCCTAAATGGAAAGTGCTATAAATTTTCGCCATATTGTAAATGTAGTGGTAATATTCATCATAGATTTGCGCTTTTGACTCTATATTACTGATGTTTTTAAAGTCATCAACAATTTCAACAATTCTATTAGCATAAGATTGTAAAGAATAATTATTAAAATTTGCAATTGGAAGTGCATATTCAAACGAATGCGTTATCGTGTTTTGTTCCTTTATTCCTTTATCAACAATATGAATATTATTAACTTTTGATCCTACTACTGACAAAAAATCAATAAACTCTTCTTTGGTAAAACATTTTGCTTTCACTTGACCTTCTAATTGTTTACTTTTATTCAAAGCGAAAACATTGAGAAAAGATGCGCCTATAGGGTAATCACATTTAAAAACATTATTATCAATAAATAAGGCATTACTACTTAGTATTGGACCCTGTACTTTTATTCCATCAACAACAATTTGATTATATTTCAAAGAGAATAATTGGTTAGAAATAATTTCTTTAAAAACCGAACTATAAGAATAATAATATTGCCGGGTAGGATTAATAATTCCCCCCTGGTTACCAGGGTAAATGATAAATTCAGTTTTTTGGCCAATGGGGTATTCAATCGTATGCTTGCCAGCTCGTAAATCAAGTTGTTTAATTTCACCCTGAACAAGTTTAACAGGTTGATTATCAATCTTAAAATAAAGGGCATCTTTATTATTATGACTAACGTAAAATTTCCCATCAGCAGAATGGGTTAATTGCGGCTCATCACAGCTTGCTAACAGCAATATAAATATGCTGCTAGCGATAATTTGCCCAAATTGTGGCATATAAAATTTCAACCTTCTAATCAAACTTAGCCTAATGAAAGTAGCCTATTCTAAGGATCATCTCAATTAAATTAAAAGTATTTATTTATATAGCGCTATTTTTATCTATTAAAAAAGCATTAGGCAGCTGAATTTGTCGACAATATTGCCTTTAATTTTATATTATCCTTTACGCGAAGATATATTACGCCCCCTGGCAGCCCCAGTTGCTCGTTTATTTGTTACTCGCATCGAAGAAACTTGTGTATGCCGTTTTACAGCACGACGGATCTGATTTGCTTTAATACGCCGTCTATCTTGCTCAACCGATATTTTACTGGCTGTTTCATCTGTAAGACCAACCAGTTGACGCAAATAATTAATCTGGGCTAAACCTAATTCCGTCCATCCTCCTCTGGGTAATCCCTTTGGTAAATAAATATCACCATAACGAACGCGGATCAGGCGGCTGACTTGTATGCCTACCGCTTCCCATAAACGCCTTACTTCACGATTACGGCCTTCCGTTAAAGTAACATTAAACCATTGATTCATGCCTTCTCCGCCACGAAACTTCAGTGTCTTAAAATTAGCTTCACCATCTTCAAGTTGAACACCTTTGGTTAATTGCCGAATTTTAGCATCATTAATTTCACCAAAAACACGAACTGCATATTCACGTTCAACCTCATGACGAGGATGCATCAAACGATTAGCCAGTTCCCCATCTGTGGTAAATAATAATAAACCACAGGTATTTACATCTAAGCGACCTATCGCAATCCAGCGAGAGCCGGTTAATTTAGGTAAGCGATCAAATACGGTTGGACGTCCTTCTGGATCATGATGAGTACATAATTCGCCTTCCGGCTTATAATAAGCCAAGATCCGACAAACTGTTTTCTCCGCTTCTTTGATTTTTAAAAGGTGACCATCTAAGCGAATTTTAGTGTTAGATTTAACTTCTATTCGGTCACCCAAGGTCGCTAATTGACCATCAACACTGATCCTACCGGATTGAATAAAACTTTCTATTTCCCTGCGCGATCCATAACCACAACGAGCAAGTACTTTTTGTAACTTTTCACTTTGCTGCTTTTTAACGCTCATAGCGTAAACCTCTTGTGTCACCTTCACAGGCGTCATAATTATAAAAATAACTAAAAAATAAACTGTGGTTATTATACACCGTTTTTCTATTAACCTCACCTGAAGCTTTTTTATTCAAATGGTATCGTGGAACCCATTCCAACTCGGATGATATTTGGCGTACTCTCTGTTAAATCAACTACAGTGGTTGGTTTTTCACTTAAATAACCACCATTTATAATCAAGTCAACTCGTTGACCAATTAAACTTTCTATCTCATCTGCTGAAGACTGAGCAAAATCTTCATCTGGCAATATTAAACTAGTCGATAGCAAAGGTTCGCCAATTCCGGCAAGCAGATCTCTGGCAATCGGATTATTGGGTAAACGTATGCCTATTGTTTTACGTTTTTTATTCATTATTCGACGTGGGACTTCTTTTGTTGCACGTAAAATAAAAGTGTAATGACCCGGTGTACTATTTTTAATCATTCTAAACACCTGATTATCTAGATAGGCATATTCAGCTATTTCAGATAAATCACGACACATTAGGGTAAAATTGTGGCGGGAATCCAATTGACGTAGGCGACAAATTTGCATAAGTGCGTTTTTATTATCTAACTTACAGCCAATTGCATAGCCGGAATCAGTCGGATAAACAATAATGCCACCTTTGTTTAATATTTCTATACATTGGTTAATTAATCTAGGTTGCGGATTTTGTGGGTGAATATGGAGAGATTGTCCCATGAATGTTCTCTATATATTTATTTAATCACTATATTATTTAATTAAACTTGAAAATTAAGTTATCAATATACCTAAGCTGCTTACTATATAATATTTAAGCCTAAACGATAATCCCAAATTTTTATTGCCAGGTTTGCCAAATCGGTGTAACACCCGCGGGTAACCAAAGATTTCTACCTAGCTCAGTCCAGGCACAGGGGCGATGAAAATCAGAACCGACCGAAGCATATAAATCATGTAGTCTAGCTAATTCAGTTAAATTTTTTCGTTCATCAGGCGATTGTTGGCATTGAGCAATTTCAATCGCATCACCCTGTTGCTGTTTAAAATATAAAACTAACTTTTTTTGCCATTTTGCTGATAGCGAGTAGCGCCCAGGATGTGCCAAGACGGCAACGCCTCCCGCTTGATGAATAACGTCTATTGCCTCACCAAGCTTACACCAATCAGCCGGGACGTAACCTGGTTTACCTCGGGTTAAATATTTTTTAAAAACATGGCCGATACTTTTTTGTTTCGCATAATCCATAATATAACGCGCAAAATGGCTACGTGTTACCTGTCCACCGGCAGCATAAGCTTTAGCATTTTGCCAGGCATCAGGAATACCGAATTTTTCTAATTTATAGCCTATTTTTTCCGCACGCAGGTTGCGCCGTGCGGTTTGCATTTCCAATAAATGTTTAAGACAGTTTGCATCCAGATTAATGTTAAGACCGACGATATGAATTTCAATTTTTTCCCAAATTGTGGAAATTTCAATACCGGCAATTAATGTTAGCGGCTTACTTTTTTCATTAATATACTGCCATGCTGGCAAAATTCCATTAACTGTATCGTGATCAGTGATAGCTAATACATCGACCCCCATTAATACCGCTCTGTCTACTAATTCTAAGGGGGTGAGATCACCATCAGAAGCTTTTGTGTGACTATGTAGATCATAAATAACAGACAGCTTCTCATTGTCGTGTGCCAAAGCTTTATCCTCATTTACAGCTGACGATTATAGAAAAAATTCATAGTGTGGCATAAATTACTTGACACAATCCGAATGATCTAGTTTACTAGTACGGTGGTTGGCGATAGCGCTAACCTATCATGACATATTGCGAGGAAGAACAAAAATGAGATTGGTATTTTTTATCATCAATAAAATCCGTTGGTGGCAAAACTCCCTTAAATCGGCGGTTTCTTCCTGCGCGTGAATTAATAACGCAACACCAGATCAAGACCCGCCATGAAGCGGGTTTTTTTATAGCCAATTAATATAATATGAAAGGCAACCAATATGGAAAACATAGCAGTCAATCAAACAACTTTTCGCATATTAGAAAATAAAATTAATTATCAGCCTGAAGTTTGTCTGTTATTTCATCATTTATGTAGCAATCGCCCAGGTACACTATTGTTAGAGTCCGCTACCGTTAATAATAAGCAAAATCTACAAAGTATCCTGATCGTTGATAGTGCATTACGAATTACCGCCAACCAACAGCAAGTTACTTTTGCCGCTCTTAGCCCTAATGGAAATGCACTATTAAGCCATATTTACACCGCTCTACCCAGTGAATTAGAAAAGAGCAAATCGGATGGTCAATTAGTAGTTAATTATCCCCCAATAGAGCCACACCTTGACGAAGATAGCCGGCTAAAAGCAACCTCATCCTTTGATGCGCTACGTTTGATTTATAATTTAGCTAAACGTAACACTATTGATGCAGATAAAATTCTGTTAGCGGGGTTATTCGCTTACGATTTAGTTGCTTATTTTGAAAATTTACCGCCAGTAGCAAAATCAAATCGCTGTCCTGATTACTGTCTCTATTTAGCTGAACATTATATTGTGATCGAGCACCAAAAACAGTCTGCAAAACTGATAAGCTGTCAATTTTTAACAAAACAATCTATTACTAATACGATATTAAACCGTCATCAAGCAATTATTACAGCCTGTCAGCAACCACTACTCCCCTTACCAATCGCAGCTGAGCTAGCAATACCTTTAGTAGTCAATAAAAATGATAATGAATATTGCCAGATTATTGAAAAACTAAAAAAATACATCTATCAAGGTGATATTTTTCAAGTAGTACCTTCACGTAAATTTATGTTGCCATGTACCGCACCTTTAAGCGCCTATCAACGCCTTACAATACAAAATCCCAGCCCTTACATGTTTTATATGCAGGATCAAGAATTTACCCTATTTGGTGCATCGCCTGAAAGCGCACTCAAATATGACGCCAAAAGTCGACAAATTGAAATATATCCAATCGCCGGAACTCGGCCAAGAGGACGTAATGAACTAGGCGAAATAGATGCTGATTTAGATAGTAAAATTGAACTGGCGCTGCGAACCGATCCGAAAGAACTGGCTGAACATATTATGTTAGTTGATTTGGCCCGCAATGACTTGGCGCGGATTTGTCAGCCGGGTAGTCGATATGTTGCCGACTTAACCTCTGTTGATCGTTATTCCCATGTTATGCACCTCGTTTCGCGGGTAGTTGGTAAATTAAGGGCTGATCTGGATATATTACATGCTTATCAAGCTTGTATGAATATGGGTACTTTAACTGGCGCGCCTAAAATCAAAGCAATGACACTTATTGCTGGCTATGAAAATGAAAATCGAGGCAGCTATGGTGGTGCAATTGGCTACTTTAAGGGCAGTGGAGATTTTGACTCCTGCATTGTTATTCGTGCTGCTTATATTGAAGACAATATTGCCACTATCCAAGTCGGTGCTGGCGTGGTATTAGATTCGGATCCGCAATCTGAAGCGGACGAGACGCGCAATAAAGCCCAGGCAGTTATCAACGCCATTATGCAATCTCAGCAAACCCAGGAGATCAGCTAATGGCTAATATTTTGCTACTTGATAATATTGATTCTTTTACTTATAACTTGGTCGATCAATTAAGAGTATTAGGTCATACAGTCACTATATATCGCAATACGCTGCCTAAAGCTATCATCGAGCACCAGCTTAAAATGATGACTCAGCCTGTACTAATGCTCTCTCCTGGCCCCGGTAGACCTGCCGATGCTGGCTGTATGCCTGCACTTTTGCCATCAGTACTAGGTCAAATACCCGTGATTGGTATTTGCCTTGGTCATCAAGCAATTATTGAAGCTTATGGCGGAAAAATTTCATGCGCTAAAGAGATCATGCACGGCAAATCATCATTAGCGATACATGATGATCAACTTATGTTCCGTGATCTGACAAATCCACTACCAATTGCACGTTACCATTCTCTGATTGGTGAAAAAATTCCTGCTAATTTGATCATTAATGCTCACTGCCAAGGTGCAGTAATGGCAGTACGGCATAACCAACATAAAGTCTGCGGATTTCAATTCCATCCCGAGTCAATTTTAACAACTGAGGGAACCTCTTTATTAACACAAACCCTATTATGGGCATTAAATTAAGGAGCAGCAAAATGCAATTTATTTTGGACAAATTATTTAATGCACAAATACTGACACAACAAGAAAGTCATTTACTTTTCAGCGCCATGATGCGAGGTGAATTAACGGAGCCTCAAGTAGCCGGTGCATTGATCAGCATGAAAATGCGCGGGGAAGCACCAAATGAAATTGTTGGTGCCGCGCTAGCTTGTTTAGAAAATGCGCAACCGTTTCCTCGACCTAATTACGATTTCTGCGATATCGTAGGTACTGGTGGCGATCACAGCAATAGTATTAATATTTCCACCGCCAGTGCCTTTGTTGCCGCCGAGTGTGGATTAAAAATTGCTAAACACGGCAATCGTAGTATTTCAAGTCGCTCCGGATCATCTGATTTATTGGCATCTTTCGGCATTCCTCTCGATATGCCGCCAAACTCAGCTCGGCGTGCTTTAGATGAGATCGGAATATGTTTTTTATTCGCACCACAATATCACCAAGGATTTCGCTATGCTGCACCGATTCGTCGTCAATTAAAAACGCGCACTCTATTTAATATCCTTGGCCCGCTAATCAATCCAGCTAAACCGCCAATTTCACTTATTGGTGTTTATGATCCTAAGCTAATTTTACCTATTGCTAAGACATTGCAATTAATAGGATATAAACGTGCTGCTGTTGTTCATAGTGGCGGTATGGATGAAGTTGCCTTACATGCCCCTATTCAAGTGGCTGAATTAAAACAAGATGAAATTTTAACTTATCAGCTAACGGCTCAAGATTTTGGCTTACCAACCTACTCTCTATCAGAATTAACTGGCGGTTCTGTTGATAAAAATTATCAACTTATTACCACATTGTTACAGGGTCACGGGAAGCCAGCCCATGCTAGCACCGTTGCTGCCAATGTCGCATTACTGATGAAGCTTAATAACCATGAAGATCTAAAAACCAATACCGATTTTGCTTTGCGGGTTATTGCTAGTGGAAAAGCCTATCAACGGTTAACCACATTAGCCAACAGGAGGAAGTTTCACTAATGCAAGCGACTATTTTACAAAAAATTATTGCAGATAAGGTGACATATTTAGCGGCAAGGAAATTAAAGCAACCATTAATTAGCTTTATTGGGCAAATTACGCCAAGTGAACGCCATTTTTATACTGCTCTTTCGCAAAGCTATCCGGCATTTATTCTGGAATGTAAAAAGGCTTCACCATCGAAAGGCATTATTCGTCATCACTTTGATCCTGTACAAATTGCTAAAGATTACCAACATTATGCAACAGCGATATCAGTGTTAACTGATGAAAAATATTTTCACGGCAGTTTTGATTACTTACGCCTGGTGAGTAACACTGTGCCACAACCAATTTTGTGCAAAGACTTTATTATTGATCCCTACCAAATCTATTTAGCTCGCTTTTACCAGGCTGACGCTATCTTATTGATGCTATCAATATTAGATGACCAGACCTATCAATCTTTAGCGGCACTGGCGAATAAATTAAAGATGGGCATTCTTACTGAAGTGAGTAACGAAGAAGAGCTAAAACGAGCGGTTAGGTTAAAAGCCAATATTGTCGGTATCAATAATAGTGATCTTCGCGATCTGTCAATTGATCTAAATCGCACTAAACAATTTGCCCCACAATTAGTCGGAAAAACATTAGTCATCAGTGAATCCGGTATTGATAGCCACCAACAAATTCGTCAACTCAGTAAACAAGTTAATGGTTTTTTGATCGGCAGCGCATTAATGGGGGAAGAAAATTTAATGTTAGCTATTCGTCGGCTAATTATTGGTGACAATAAAGTTTGTGGTCTCACTCGCCCACAAGATGCCCAAAGCGCTTATCAAGTTGGGGCGATTTATGGCGGTTTAATTTTTGCAGAAAAATCGCCACGCAAAGTTACACTTGAGCAAGCAAGAGCCGTTATAACCGCAGCCCCTCTTAACTATGTTGGCGTTTTTCAACACCAGGTAAATTCATTAATCGCTGAAATTAGTCATCAGTTAAATTTATTTGCCGTCCAGTTGCATGGTTATAAAACAGCTGCTGACATTCAGCAACTTCGTTCTTTATTACCCGCAAATTGCGAAATATGGCAAGCAGTTAATATGGCTCAATCACCACCTCGTTTCAACGCAAAAAATATCGATCGCTATTTACTTGATCATGGTGAAGGTGGCACAGGCAAAACTTTTGATTGGTCCAAATTACCTGAGAAACATCTTGATAAAATTATGTTAGCCGGTGGATTAAATGCGGACAACTGCCAACAAGCAGCTGCATTAGGCTGCTTAGGCCTTGATTTCAATTCTGGTGTTGAACAGCGGCCTGGCATAAAAAGTTGCCATAAATTACAGATTACCTTTGAAAAATTGTTTGATTATTTATAAGTGTAACAATCAAATTAACAATTTAACGATCAGAACAACGGAATAAAGTAATGAGTAAATTAAATCCCTATTTTGGCCAATTTGGTGGTCAATATGTGCCTGAAATTCTTATTCCCGCACTTAACGAACTGGAACAGGCTTTCATCGAAGCCCAGCAAGATGATACGTTTCAACAACAATTTCACGATCTATTACAAAATTACGCTGGCCGTCCCACCGCCTTAACGCTATGTCGCAATTTAACCATCGGTACTAAAACTAAACTTTATCTAAAACGAGAAGATCTATTACATGGCGGCGCCCATAAAACAAATCAAGTGTTAGGCCAGGCTTTATTAGCCAAACGGATGGGCAAAACTGAAATTATTGCAGAAACTGGCGCTGGACAACATGGCGTTGCTACAGCACTGGCTTGTGCATTACTTGGGCTAAAATGTCGCATCTATATGGGAGAGAAAGATGTCCAACGCCAATTGCCCAATGTATTTCGGATGCAATTATTGGGCGCTGAAGTTATTACGGTAAATAATGGCTCAGCAACCTTAAAAGACGCCTGCAATGAAGCCTTGAGAGATTGGTCAGCCAGTTATAGCAACACCCACTATTTACTTGGCACCGCAGCCGGGCCCCATCCCTATCCAACGCTAGTACGCGAGTTTCAACGTATGATTGGCCATGAAGCCAAAGCACAAATTTTAGCTAGAGAAGGACGACTACCCGATGCCGTAATTGCTTGCGTTGGCGGAGGCTCTAACGCTATCGGATTATTCACAGCGTTTAAATCAGAGCAAAATGTACGTCTAATTGGGGTTGAGCCAGCCGGTCTAGGTATCGACTCTGGTGCCCATGGTGCACCATTAAAACATGGTCGGCTTGGTATTTACTTTGGTATGAAATCTCATCTAATGCAAACCGATGAAGGCCAAATTAAAGAGTCTTATTCTATTTCTGCCGGGTTAGATTTTCCTTCAGTAGGACCAGAGCATGCTTATTTAAATAGTATTGGCCGTGCTGATTATGTCTCAATTACCGATGATGAAGCGTTGTCGGCATTTAAAAAACTGGCTAATCATGAAGGTATTATCCCAGCTTTAGAGTCGTCACACGCCCTGGCTTACGCCTTAAAAATGATTGAAGCAGAACCGGAAAAAGAACAACTACTGATTGTTAATATCTCCGGCCGTGGAGATAAAGATATTTTTACTGTACAGGCTATTTTGCAAGCCAAAGGAGAGATCTAATGGAGCGTTATCAGCAACTGTTTAACACCTTAAATGCTAAAAATCAGGCAGCATTCGTCCCATTCATCACCTTAGGCGATCCCAATGCAGAAATGTCATTAAAAATTATTGATACATTAATTGAAGCAAAAGCCGATGCATTAGAGATTGGTATCCCTTTTTCTGATCCATTGGCTGATGGTCCAACGATTCAAAAGGCCAATTTACGCGCACTTAATGCCAACATCACACCAACATCCTGTTTTGAGTTATTAGCACAGATCCGCAAAAAGCACCCTTTGATTCCTATTGGCTTATTAGTTTATGCAAATCTGATTTTTAACTATGGTATTGATAACTTTTACGCTCAATGTCAGAATGCCGGCATCGATTCCGTTTTAATCGCCGATGTACCGATGAATGAGTCCCTGCCATTTCGCACTTCAGCGTTGCAACATAATATTGCACCAATATTTATTTGTCCTCCTAATGCTGATGACGATCTTCTACGCCAAATTGCTTTATATGGTCGTGGCTATACTTATCTACTCTCGCGTTCAGGTGTAACAGGCACAGAAAAAAAAGCCAATATTCCTGCTAGCCAGTTATTAACCAAGCTACAAGCCTACCATGCCGCCCCACCACTGTTAGGTTTTGGTATTGCTAAACCAAAACAAGTCACTGAAGCAATCAAAAATGGGGTAGTTGGCGCAATATCTGGCTCTGCGGTTGTAAAATTAATTGAAATTCATCATCAGCAATCTGATATATTACTGGCCAAATTACAACAGTTTGTTTCACAGATGAAAATGGCTACGCAAAAATAGTCAATTTAAAGCTAGCGAAAAATGGTAGTTTGTCTTGCTATTTTGTAATTACTAATTATCGATTCTAATAAACTATTGTAATTAACAAGTCGCTATCGATATCAGCTATTCATTTGTAATTTATTTATATTTCATCAATAATCAGTATATTGACTGCGATGAAATTTTCATTTAGCACTCATATACGATAAATAAAAATAACCCTCGTATTAATGGAGAATTGAATAATGAAATATCTTAAATCAATGACAGCGCTCTGTACCGTGCTATTTATGGCATTATTCCTTTCTGCTTGTGCTCCAACAGCAAAAACAGAAGGAACTGGTGGATATATTGATGATACGGTTATTACAACTAAAGTGAAGACAGCATTATTGGCAGAAAAAAACTTGAAATCAACGCAAATCAATGTTGAAACCTTTAAAGGTCGTGTGCAATTGAGCGGTTTTGTCAGTTCGCGTGCCGACGCTCAGCGTGCAATTCAAGTAACACAAGGTGTAGCAGGTGTACAATCAGTTATTGATTCGATGAAAATACGATGATTGTTTTACTTTTCAGCCCCCAATATAGGGGCTGAAATAAATAGAATTTATCGCTATTGGCTCCTCAAATCAGATAATAAAATAATCGCTTTTATCACCATAAAGTCATTACTATATCAATTATTAAAACCAATCATTACATTGTTATATTCAAAATTACTATAATATAAATATCACTCTATTTTTAGTATTTTATCCTTACTTATAAAATAACTACAAAATTTACTGATATAGCAATAGCTTTACCATAGAAAAGCTATACGCTCTCTTCACTGTCAGTTACAATATACAATTAAAATGTGATGATAAAAACCAGTTATAGGAGCAGTTTTCATGTCCATTACGGCCAACTCACTTATCAGCGATAGCTTTAATTTTTTTAAAAATCAGCTGAGCGGCCTTTTTATCCTGTCATTCATTTCAGCTACCATCAGTCCAATACTTTATTATTTTCTGGTTCCCATCGATGAAATGGCAACCATTGTCAAAACCCTTGGTGGTCAAAATGACTCAACTTCACTTTTATCCTGGGTAAGTCAATTATCTGATGAAGAAAAATCGATAATGATGAGAGTCTCACTACTCTCATTGGCTGCGGTTTTTATCGGATTAATATTATTAGTTTCTTCAGTAGTTACTTATTTGTCAGAACTCAGTACCGGCAATAGCATCAGTGCAGGGCAAGCTTTTATGCTTTCATTACGTATCTTACCTAACATGTTAATTTTGTTAGTTGTATGCACAATTATAATTTATTTTGGCTTTATGCTATTCATCTTACCCGGTATCATTTTAGCTATCGGTTTTTCCTTATCACCCATCATCTTAATAACCGTCAAAAACGTTATGCCGCTACGAGCCATGAGTCAAAGTTGGAAAATAGCATTTCGTCATTGGTGGTTAATTCTAGCAATTTTATTACTTTGGCTAGCATTGCAAATGTTACTCACTATGCTACTTGGACAATTTCGTTTTTTACCGAGTATGGTGAATAATATTATCTCTTTTACATTGAATAATTTACTTACCTCTTTTACATTGATCTATTTTTTCCGCCTTTACATGTTAGTTGGAAAAACAACAAATTAACCAAATAAAAATACCACGGCTATTATTTACCATTAGATGGCGTGGTAAAAATTTACTATTAACTTAAACAATTAAACATTAATTACAGAACCAACGTGCTGACTCAAAATTGCACTGTATTGGTAATAACAAGTTAATTACTTCAATATATTAATAGTGAATTTTATTGCTCAGTAGATAATTTTATTGACAAAAATATACACCTACTCACTGTGTAACATTATTATCAAATAAGGTAATATAATATAAAACAAATTGGCAATAGGATATTTTATAATTTATTAATCAAATAATTATAAAAATTCATATTTACTCGAAAAGGATCAGGATAAGCGCCCTCATGAGACAACTATTAGATTTTATTCCTCTCATTGTTTTCTTTATTGTATATAAAAAAGTAGATATTTTTTACGCATCTGGCGCATTAATGATTGCCACCGCTTTATCGATGCTGGCCATTTATCTTATCTACAAAAAAATTGAAAAAAGTTCGTTAATTACTTTAGTCATCGTGATCATTTTTGGTGGACTGACGTTGATTTTCCACAGTGATCTTTTTATTAAATGGAAAGTGACAGTTATTTACGCTATTTTTTCATTAGCACTGTTAGTCAGCCAATATTTTACCCAAAAACCATTAATCCAGAGAATGCTGGGTAAAGAGATCCATTTAGCTGATGAGATTTGGCATAAATTAAATTTATCATGGGCAATCTTTTTTGCTATCTGTGCACTAGTAAATATTTATGTTGCCTTTTGGCTACCTCAGGATGTCTGGGTTAACTTTAAAGTTTTTGGTTTGACCGCGGTCACACTAATATTTACAATACTTAGCATGGTGTATATCTATAAACATCTACCGAAAGAACAAAAGTAATTAATATGATAACAACGGATACCTACTTCCAGCAGGTATATTGTGGCAAATAACAGAAGTAAATTTTTCATGACACAACAACAATTACCACAAGGAGAATTAGTTCTCCGTACATTAGCAATGCCGGCCGATACAAATGCTAATGGTGATATATTCGGCGGATGGCTAATGTCACAAATGGATATTGGCGGTGCAATTTTAGCAAAAGAAATTGCACTTGGTCGTGTTGTTACTGTCGCCGTCAATGGGATCACGTTCCAAAAACCAGTCTCAGTCGGCGATGTAATTTGTTGTTATGCTCGCTGCATTAAAACAGGTAACACCTCTATTACCATCAATATTGAAGTTTGGGTCAAGAAAGTTTCCAGTGAGCCAGTAGGCCAACGTTATCGAGCCACCGAAGCCATTTTCACTTATGTTGCTGTTAATGAGGATAATTCTCCCCGTTGTTTACCTGAAGAAAAACGTCATTACCAATTATCTAACTCTGATAACGTATCTCCCAATTAATCTATTTTTAAAGGCCAATTTACCATGGCCTTTAAGCAAGCTTTATGACTAAAGCAATTTAAGAAAGATTAATTGAACCATCGATTTTAAACAGGAATGTCTTTTTCAATCCCTTAGCCGGAATTTTTTCATAATACCAACGATTCATTGCCCGCTTAACTTCACGTTCGAACAAACCTCTAGGTGATGAATCAACTACTTCTAAGTTAACAACTCTACCATTTTCATCAATATCATATAGAACATTAACATAACCTTCTTTACCGAGTTTACGAGCGCGATCAGGGTAATCTGGATGTTGAATTCTTAATGCTCTGGGGCCATCTATAGCAATTGATGAGGAAGCTATTTGATTAGTCTGCTGATTGTTATTAACACCAACATGATCATCGCTTGCTAATTTGCTCACGACATTAGCTTGTGATTGATTTGACTGTTCGGTAATAGTTTTTTTAATATGATTTTCTACTAACGGCTTAGATTTAGAATTTTGTTTAACGATCGATTTTTTTGGCGTGACCTTTTTTTTCATAGGTAACGCCAGTTTGGCTTCAACATCAGGCTCTATTTTAGGCGCGATTTCCGTTACTGGCTGTTTAACATTTACCGACTGGCTAATACCACTAGGTGCAGCTAAAGCGACCATGGTTACTGACATAGATTCAGCTGAGGAAGCTGATAATGTAGGCTGAAATAAAAACCAAGATACCGCTAACGAAGCATGAAGGAATAATGATAAAACAATAAATGATGCCGAACGGATCCAACGCATGAGAAAATTCTTTCTTAAAATAAGCAAATTAAATAAGCTCTATTCTAAATGCAAATAGCAATCATATTCAATAAGGATAGCCTGCTAAGTTTAAAAAAGTATCTTGTTGACGATAAAATTAGCTAATGATCTAGTTTTTTATTAGGGCACCTCGAAAAACTCGAAATCTTCAATGGCTCTCCGGCTTGTCTCTAAATAATTAGATGTTTTTTGATCCCCCCGCTACTAATCCTACCGTCCATTGCCATGGACAGTGTCATTTTGTCCATTCTGGGCGTTAAAAAGCTAAGATGCCGGTACGCTGGAAGTACGCCAACCGCTTTAGGTTGTAACATGCTGCCATCATCGTCATGGCAAAATTAGCGCGCACTTGCCCAATGGTACGGATCAGTTTTCTACCCATTTGTTCCATCGCCGCGAATGCATGTTCAACCCGTGCCCTAATCTTTGCAATCCGGTGGTTGCGCCCTTGCTGAGTCTTGGACAACGGTTTATTTCGATGGCCTTTACGCTGAATCTGGCTCCTATAGCCGTTTGCCTTGAGCCAAGCTTCCCGTTCCGCAGAGGGATAGCCTCGGTCGGCGTAGATATTACGGTTGGTGTTGGCCTTGTCGATGACCCTCTCGAAATGCTGACTGTCGTGAGTGCTGGCCGTATCGGTGACGATTTTTCTGATGAACTTGTACTTCTTGTCCATGTTCACAGAAAGCTTATAGCCATAATGGCTCTTACCGTGTTTTTAGTCCACGTGGCGTCTAAATCTTTTTGCCGCCGCTTGGTTGGTTTCCAATGAGCAGGTATCGCTTCCTGCTTGAGTTGCTCCTTTTCGTCCTTCGTGAACGACTGCTTCGGAGCAGGTACCAAGGTGGCATCGATGATTTGGCCTCCCCGAGCTATAAAGCCTTTCTTCAAAAGCTGTGAGGTTACACCATCGAAAATGGCTTTAGCACCAGCTTCACCGATCCTGTTCTCGAACGTCCACACAGTGGTACGGTCAGGTATATTGATGGCATGGAGCAACCCACAGAAACGCTTGAAGCTCATTCTGTCCAAAAGCTGGTACTCCATCTGCTCGTCAGACAGGTTGTAGATACGCTTTAGAACTAAAATGCGAACCATGGTCTCGGTTGGAAATGGTGGACGTCCTCCTTTTTTGCTGACAGGGCGTGGTACCACATGGTCGATTTCCGCTGCCAGATGCGCAAAGTCTATACAGGTTTCGATCTTGACCAGAGGGTCGACCAACTGGTCAATCGTCTGTAGGTGATACTGGTCTGCAAGGAGGTCATACTTAATGGCGTTTCTTTTCTGCATGGTGGTCAGGGCAATAGGTCAGTTTTCGATAATTTTATCTGCGAAATCAAACTCTGGTTAGGTTTTTCGAGGTGCCCATTAATGATATCAACATAGTAATCCATAAAAGCAAACCAATTATTAACATATTTAATTTATTTAAAGTAACCAAGCTTAGAATTTGAAGTGTATAATAATAAGTGACTATTTAATCTGACAAATTAACATTCATGGATATAGCAAAAAAAATATAAAAATAATTAAAATATTCATAAAATACATTAAATTACTTTTACTTAAGCTAAAAATCGTACTTTTCATATTCATAACAAATTTTATTTTGCTATAGTGAATAACCAGATAATCAATAATATCGAACCAACTCTAAGATAGGAACATCTTTGCCTATGGCAACCCTCTATATACTATTAAACTGGGCTGTGCTTTTTCTGTACTGGTTAATGATTGCCACGGTTACTATACGCATTTTATTAAAACGCCGTCCGGTGACTTCTGCCCTAGCCTGGCTATTGATTATTTACATCATCCCACTAGTTGGCGTTATTGCTTATCTGGCTTTTGGTGAGTTACACCTTGGCAAGCGACGAGTAATTAAAGCAAAGAATATGTGGCCTTCAGTCGAAACCTGGCTTGAAAAACTCAAACAATCTAAACATATTTTTTGCAAAAACAATAGCCGAGTGGCAGAACCTTTATTTGAACTCTGCGAAAAAAGACAAGGAATTGGCGGCGTTAAAGGAAATAAAATTCAACTTTTAACCAATTATCAAGACGCTTTAAATACCATTATACGCGATATTAATTCAGCCTATTACAATATCGAAATGGTATTTTATATTTGGCAAGACGGAGGGTTAGTTGATGAGGTTACCGAAGCTCTGATCAATGCAGCAAAACGTGGTGTAAAATGCCGAATTATGATTGACTCTGCCGGTAGCTGGTCTTTTTTTCACAGCCATCAACCAAAAAAAATGCGTAAAGCCGGAATAGAACTAATAGAATCACTAAAAGTAAATTTGTTCCGCTTTTTTCTACGACGAATGGATCTACGCCAACATAGAAAAATAATTATTATTGATAATTATATTTCCTATGTTGGTAGTATGAATATGGTTGACCCTCGCTTTTTTAAGCAAAATGCCGGTGTGGGACAATGGGTAGATATTGTTGTTCGGATGGAAGGACCAGTCTCAACAACCCTTGGCATTGTTTATGCATTTGATTGGGAAATGGAAACCGGTCAACGCATTCTTCCTCCTCCTCCAGACACCAATATTATGCCGTTTGAACAAGCTACTGGACATACAACTCAAGTCATTGCTTCAGGGCCTGGCTTTCCGGAAGAATTAATCCAGCAATCTTTAATGACCGCAATTTTTTCTGCCCGCAAACAGCTGATCCTTACCACACCCTACTTTGTTCCCAGTGATGATCTCATCCATGCTATTTGCACTGCAGCGATGCGGGGTGTCGAAGTGTTAATGGTCATTCCTAATCGGAATAATTCTTTTTTAGTTCGTTGGGCAAGTCGGGCGTTTTACTCTGAATTGTTAGAAGCAGGCGTTAAGATCTATCAGTTCAATGATGGGCTTTTGCATACTAAAAGCCTATCTGTTGATGGTGAGTTAAGCTTAATTGGGTCTGTTAATCTAGACATGAGAAGCCTTTGGCTTAATTTTGAAATTACTGTTGTAATTGATGATAAAAGCTTTGGTAGCGATCTAATATTAGTTCAATATGATTACATTGCTCGCTCTACACCTTTGATGCAGAAGAATTGGAATAAGCGCCCATTATGGAACTGTGTTATCGAACGTATTTGCTATTTTTTTAGTCCATTATTGTAATATTTTTATAAAATTATCAGCGCCAAAAATTATTTTTGTTAAATTAAGCCAATACTAATAAATCAACCAATAACATTTATTTCCCATAATTGTCAGATAATGATATTCATATATACACCTTATTTATAAAAATAAGGCTAATTTTTATAAATTATGCTGCACATAGTTAATAACAAAATTAATTCATTGGGCAGATTTCCAGCACCATAACTTGCCTTTATTTATTATAATCAAGCGGATTAGCTAACAGGAAAAATTTCAATTTTAAATTATTAATCACCCTATTAGACCATAAATTAAAATGGATATTGCTATTGCGGTCCTTAGTAAAAAAGTGTTTTTTAGCCTATAGAAATTGATTTTATGATGGATTAATAATTCATAAAACTTACAATTATTAGATAAATAAATTTATTAATATAGGTTTTATGACAATGTCAATATCCCAAAATTTTATAAATACGTTATAAATATCAATGAGTTATGATGTTATTGCTCGTTTAAAGTAATCCGGGGAAAACAGATTTAGTGCCTGTAATGATAAACTCAATTCCAAGTGACATTAATAATAATCCCATAATACGAGTAATAACATTAATTCCCGTTTGACCTAAATATTTAACGAGAATTGTTGCTGAGCGAAAAAGTAACCAACAACACAAAGCAAAAAAGATACACGTTAGCGATAGACCAACTAAATTTTGCCATCCTAACCAACGAGAAGACCAGACAATACATGAACTAATTGCTCCAGGCCCTGCCATTAATGGTAATGCTAAAGGAACAACTCCAATACTATCACGAATGGCAGTTTCTGATTTTTCCTGTTTATTCTGCTTATCTTCACCTATTCGACCACTAATCATAGACATAGCAATGGCTGCAATAACTATTCCGCCAGCAATATGGAAAGAATCAATAGAGATACCAAATAATTTTAAAAAAACCTCTCCCACCAATAACGAAATACATAAAATAATTGCCACAGAAAAATTAGCCACTAAATTAGTGCGGTTTCTTTCTGCCACAGATTGATAATTAGTCATACTAATAAATACAGGCAAAATTCCTATCGGATTAACTAACGCAAAAAGACCTAAAAAAAACTTAATATAATTAGGAAGATCCAGTAAAGTACCAACCACAATTGAGTCCCTCAATCAAATATTATCGCTTAGCTAAAAATTAATTATTCAAAACAAATAATGTTTAGCCTAACAGGAAAAACACTTTATCTTAGCGTAGCATACTTATCTAGCTAAAATTCAAAAACTAATTCAATAACAAAATAAGTTTCTAAATTAAATACCATACAAAATTTTGCTAACTTAATTCTTCAATATTTACTTATATTGCTAATTGAAATTATTCTTATATAACTTATTACTGAATTGATTCAGTATGCACTTTTTTTGATAAAGATCACTTTAGCGCTATTTATAAATGGTAAGCTATATATCTATTGAGTTTTCATAAATATAATGAGCGTTTTTGCTTATTTTTATAATGTGAATTTTTTAAGTCAATTAGCTTACTAAAAACAAATTAGCACTTATATAATATGACACCTCATATTTAATTATATTGCTCCTAATCTAGACTAATTGACTAAAAAAATTTAACATTTATTAGGAGTAATCTTTATGTCTGTAACTAATGTTACTGAACTCAATGAACTTGTCGTGCGTGTAAAAAAAGCACAACAACAATTTGCAAATTTTACCCAGGATCAAGTTGATAAAATTTTTCGTGCTGCTGCTCTTGCTGCTGCTGACTCTCGCATTCCTTTAGCAAAATTAGCAGTTGAAGAATCTGGCATGGGAATTATAGAAGATAAAGTGATTAAAAATCATTTTGCTTCGGAATATATTTATAATGCTTATAAAGATGAGAAAACTTGTGGCATTCTGTCCGAAGATCTTACTTTTGGTACTATCACCATTGCCGAACCTATTGGCTTAATTTGTGGTATTGTTCCAACAACTAATCCTACATCGACAGCCATTTTTAAATCTTTAATCAGTCTAAAAACGCGTAACGGGATTATTTTTTCCCCTCACCCTCGCGCTAAAAATGCCACTAACAACGCCGCCAAAATCGTATTACAAGCCGCTGTTGCTGCTGGTGCACCAAAAGATATCATTGGCTGGATAGATGAACCCTCGGTCGAACTTTCAAATGCATTAATGCACCACCCTGATGTTAACCTTATCTTAGCAACCGGTGGACCTGGTATGGTGAAAGCAGCTTATAGCTCAGGAAAACCTGCCATCGGTGTAGGTGCAGGTAATACACCTGTCGTAATTGACAGTTCTGCCGACATTAAACGTGCAGTTGCTTCAATTTTAATGTCAAAAACTTTTGATAATGGTGTTATTTGCGCGTCAGAACAATCAGTTATCATTGTGGACGAAATTTACAATCAAGTGCGCGAACGTTTTGTCACTCATGGCGGTTACTTATTAAAAGGTAAAGAGCTTAAAGCAGTACAAAACATTATTTTAAAAAATGGTAATTTAAATGCGGCTATTGTTGGTCAACCAGCAGTAAAAATTGCTGAACTAGCCGGCATACAAGTGCCGTTAAACACTAAAATTTTAATCGGAGAAGTAAAAGCCACAGATGAGAGCGAACCTTTTGCCCATGAAAAACTCTCACCATTACTTGCCATGTACCATAGTAAAGATTTTGCTGATGCCGTTGGAAAAGCAGAAAAATTGGTTGAGATGGGTGGTATTGGCCATACTTCATGTCTTTATACTGATCAAGACAATCAAACTGAGCGAGTTAATTATTTCGGCGAGAAAATGAAAACCGCACATATCTTAATTAATACTCCGGCATCACAGGGTGGGATTGGTGATCTTTATAATTTCAAATTAGCTCCTTCATTAACATTAGGATGCGGCTCGTGGGGTGGAAATTCTATCTCTGAAAACGTGGGCCCTAAGCACCTAATTAATACTAAAACAGTAGCGAAAAGAGCAGAAAATATGTTGTGGCATAAACTTCCTAGTTCTATTTATTTTCGTCGTGGTTGCCTACCATTAGCGTTGGAGGAAATTGCTACTGACGGTGCTAAACGGGCTTTTATTGTTACTGACAGTTACTTATTCAATAATGGTTATGTTGATGAAGTCGTTAATGTATTGAAGACTTTTAACGTTGAAACTGAAGTATTTTTTGAAGTTGAAGCCGATCCTACACTGAGTATTGTTCGTAAAGGTGCCGCTTTAATGCATACCTTTAAACCAGATGTGATTATCGCTTTAGGCGGTGGCTCTCCTATGGATGCAGCTAAAATCATGTGGGTAATGTATGAACATCCTGAAACCCATTTTGAAGAGCTTGCTCTACGTTTTATGGATATTCGTAAACGTATTCATAAATTCCCTAAAATGGGTTTTAAAGCCAAGATGGTTGCCATCACCACAACATCAGGTACAGGCTCAGAAGTCACGCCATTTGCTGTTGTTACTGATGATGCTACCGGCCAAAAATATCCTTTAGCCGATTATGCAATTACGCCAAATATGGCAATTGTTGATGCCAATCTTGTTATGCATATGCCGAAATCACTTACAGCATTCGGTGGACTAGATGCTATCGTCCATGCATTAGAAGCTTATGTTTCAGTCCTGGCAAGTGAATACTCTGATGGACAAGCTTTACAGGCTTTAACGTTGTTAAAAGAGTATTTGCCAACCAGTTATCTGAATGGAGCGAAAGATCCGATTGCCCGCGAACGGGTGCATAATGCAGCAACCATCGCTGGTATTGCTTTCGCTAATGCTTTTTTAGGTGTTTGCCACTCAATGGCCCATAAATTAGGTTCCGAATTTCATATACCCCATGGTTTAGCCAATGCGCTGCTAATTGAAAATGTCATTCGCTATAACGCTAATGACAATCCAACAAAGCAAACCGCATTCAGCCAATATGATCGCCCTCAAGCTCGTCGTCGCTATGGTGAGATTGCCGATCACTTAGGACTAACCTCACCAGCTGATCGCACAGCTAACAAAATTGAAAAACTGCTTAATTGGTTAGCAACACTTAAAACTATGCTCGGTATCCCCAAATCTATTCGTGAAGCTGGGGTCGCAGAAAAGGATTTCTTAGCTAAAGTGGATAAGTTATCTGAAGATGCGTTTGATGATCAATGTACAGGTGCGAATCCTCGCTTTCCGTTGATCGCTGAACTAAAACAAATTATGTTAGATTCATACTATGGTAATAATTTTACTGAAGAGAAAAATATATTCCTGCAAACAGAGGAAAAAAGTCATCTAGTAAAAGAATCTACTTAATAAACATTTTATTTGTAACCATTTATTTAATAATTAGCACTGAATATATATTCGGTGCTTTTTTAATCGAAAAATATTTTACTAATCCTTATTTGAAAATAATTTAAAACCAAAATAGTTATTTTACGTAATTAATTTTCATTTAAGAATAATAATCTAATATGGGGAGTTAAAAATTATTTAAATGGAACAACGGAAAAAGGTTTTTCACCCGCCTCAATACATTTCGTGTGATTGATTGCATCCATATAATGTCTACGACAGACTGAGATATATTTTTCATTACCACCAATTTCAATCTGTTCTCCCTGATAGACAGCAAGCCCATTATCATCTAATCGCAAAACCCTACTTGCTTTACGACCACAATAACAAATGGTTTTTAGTTCAATAAGTTTATCTGCCCAAGCTAACAGATAGTGACTGCCAATAAATAACTCACCACGAAAATCTGTTCTTAATCCATAACACAAAACCGGTATATTGGCATAATCAACAATTTCACAAAGCTGATTAACTTGCTCTTTAGTTAAAAACTGACACTCATCAACAAGCACACAATGAATTTTTTGACAGCTATTTTTTTCTTTTATTAATCTCCCCATATCTGTCTGTTGCGAAAATAATATTGCATCTGCTGCTAAACCAATTCTGGAGGTTACTTTACCTTGAACAAATCGGGTATCAATCTCAGCGGTGAAAATAAGCGTATTCATTCCTCGTTCATTATAATTATATGAAGACTGAAGTAGTGAAGTTGATTTACCAGCATTCATTGCTGAATAATAGAAATAAAGCTGAGCCATTAGCCCTTTCCTCTTACCTATTTAGACAAATATTTTGAAAGTTTACCACATACATTATCAAACATTATTTTTCATTTCATTTGATTATAAATATTGATAACTAACATAACAGATTTTTTAGTAATGTTTATAGTCATGAAAAAATTCGTATGTTTAAATGTCACGCTCTACAAACAACATCTTTATTTTAACAAAGTATGTGATAAGAAAAGATTATTAATAGCTAACATTCATCAAAAAACTTAGATACCCAGTAGTGATAACTCAACAAAAGCTTAATAAGCAAACTCTTTTACACATATTAAGTTAAAATTTAGTTTATGTTACATACCATAAAGTTGAATAAAAATAAAAAACATCATCTTTACATCTGAATGAAATTCAAATATAAAAGCAGTTCTATCATTTTGGTATAGATTTTTAAGTATCCAGGGTATCTAATATAAGATATATAATATTTTTACAGTGAAAGCTTATATTGCTTTTGCAAAGAAGTTTAAGTTTAAAAAAACAATAAATTTAACCTTATTTTGTAACTTCACTATTGCAGAAAATAAAATAGCATTCTATTATTAGTAGACATCAGCCAACATTCATTTTAATTCGAGACCAGGAAAATGAGCGATTCATTGAAATATTTTAAATCATTAAATAACATTCGTACCTTACGTGCGATAGCAAGAGAAATGCCGTTAGAATCATTGCAAGAAATACATGATAAATTTAATACCGTTGTAGATGAACGTCGTGAAGATGAAAATCAAGCGAGAGCACAATTAGAAGCTCATAGTCAAAAAATTGCAAAATATATTAAATTGCTGGAAGGAGAAGGACTAAGTCTAGATGATATAGTTACTGCAAAAACTCCTTCAAAAACATCTAACCGTACTAAGCGCGCAGCAAGACCGGCTAAATTTCAATATAAAGATGAAAATGGTGAAATCAAAACCTGGACCGGTCAAGGTCGTACACCAGCTGTGATCAAAAAAGCACTAGGGGAAGGTAAAGATATGGATGATTTTTTAATCTAAATGTCCTTTCCCTACTTTAAAAATACCCTTTATATAAAGGGTATTTTTATTACACATGTCATTAACATTTATTACACAATAAATAACCAACCTTAATAAGGTCTAATATATATCAAAGCGTAAAACTCTGCTCGCTAAGATAAATACTAAATACATTTACATGCCTGCCACTTTTCACTAATAACTAACCATACCTTTTCCTATAATAAAGAAGCCGACATAAAAATGTACAACTTCTATTAATATAAATATTTTGTTATCAGCAATACACCATGTAATGTAAATTTTTGTTGTCTAAACATTTCAAATTATTCCTTCAAGAAATAGTATCGTTGTTTTTTATTGCCATAAAGTCATGCATTCAATGTTCATTATTAGACTTCTCTCTATTTTATTTTGTTAGAGAGGTTGTTAAATTTCATTCTATTCATTATGAAAAAATTTACTATAGAAATAATAAACAGATTACTTTATAAACAAAAAAATAAACGGCTAATCTGATACAAGCTAAATCAATTAAATATAATTACTATACTTTTTTATCATAATCATGATCAGTGTTAACGTAAATATTATTGATAGAAACTCACACGCCAACACAAGAAATTTTAGCTAGCAACTAAAGTGATATATGATCAGCAAAATCAAATTATTATTATTTGAAATAGTTTGTAATATCTCCATTTAAACAACATCCTTGCCTACTTATATAATTAATAAATCTCATTTTAATTTTACGCATAAATAAAACTTGTTAAAATAAATTTGTAATAACAAATAGGCAATTTTGTATAAAAATACCATGCTGATTTTTTTATTGATTTGAATCAAATTTATCGACAATTAGCAATCTAAGATATTTTTTTTACCCACGCGGAAAACTCATCACCTAAAAATTCATGCTGCATACCATATTCAACAAATGCTTTCATGTAACCCAATTTATTACCGCAATCATGGCTTTTACCTTGTAAATGATAGGCTTCAACAGGTTCTCCTTCTATTAACATTTCAATCGCATCAGTTAACTGGATTTCATCACCTGCCCCCATTGGTGTTTTCTCTAATAAAGGCCAAATTTTCTCTGACAATACATAACGCCCCACGATAGATAAATTAGATGGTGCCAGTTCAATTTTAGGTTTTTCAACAACGCCTTTAATAATTTTGCTTTCACCGGCTTTTAATTCATAACTGTCACAATCTACAACACCATAATTGGATACAGACTCCTTTGGTACCGGCTCAACAAGAATTTGGCTGGCTGATGTTTCATGATAACGCTTCAGCATCGCGGTTAAATTATACTGTTTCAAATCCGAAGAATATTGATCAATAACTACATCCGGTAAAACTACAGCAAAAGGCTCCTCTCCTACCAAGGGTTTTGCACATAAAATGGCATGTCCAAGCCCTTTTGCGATACCTTGTCTCGTTTGCATAATTGTGACATGACTTGGGCATATGGATTGTACATCATTTAATAATTGCCGTTTAACGCGCTTTTCCAAAATTGCTTCTAATTCAAAACTGGTATCAAAATGGTTTTCTATTGAGTTCTTTGAAGAATGAGTGACTAATATAATTTCATGAATACCAGCAGATATACATTCATTTACTACATACTGAATAAGTGGTTTATCCGCTAAAGGTAACATTTCTTTAGGGATCGCTTTGGTTGCCGGCAACATGCGAGTTCCTAATCCAGCGACAGGAATAACAGCTTTGCTAACTTTTTTTTCTGCTTTTTTTAATTTCATTTTTTCTACCAAGTTACCTAAATACAATATACTAATGAAATGTGATAGATAGATTTTCAACAACTTTTGTGGCGAGTATAGCAGTAAAATGTACCAAATAAATAGCAAACTAGAGAAAATTAGCCTAGGTTAACAATCCTGTAAAAAGTAAATAATTATAATATTTCTACCAATGAATTAAACATTAAAGTCATTCGATGTTTATGATTCCATATTTTACATTGCCAATCTATTCCTTTTTCCATTATTTGCCGATAAGCAATTGATTGTAAGCTACCCAATGGTGCACTTGATGACAATTCGACTTCTTTATTCTCGGTTTTTAATTTTACATTAAGTCCTGCTGAAGCTAATACAATTGTTTTACTTTCAGTATGAAAATAACCTAATAAAATTGGAAATTGTCCTTTAATACCTAAATCCATTAATAAAGTGTTTATTTGCTCAAGCATTTCACTAATATTAAATAATTTGTTTGATTGGCTATTAAGATAGGTTTGCAATAATTCATTGAATGCAACTCTAAGTAATAATGCAGCCATAACGCCATCACCCGAAGAATACTCAATATCAAGGCAATAAAAACCTATTTGTTTATCAGAAAGTTCTGCCAAATCAAATAATAATCCAATTTTATTAATATCTTTTAGCTGCCGATAATTAATTTTATAATTTGCTAGTGTTTGATTTACTTTGGGTTGTAGCTCAAGTAAAACTGGCAAAATATCATGCTTTTCGTGCTGGATCATTTGCTGAATATGAGAAAGCTCAGCAGATAAACGAGTGGTTGTTTCTACAATATCTGGATACAAATTACGGATAATCGTCTCTCTAACATCATCAAAATCAACAATCGGTTTTAATAATGCATCTTTTACCCCAAGTCGCAGCATTCTATCCAAATCACTAATTCTATTTGTTCCTGAAATAACAATAACTGGAATTTCACACTTCATTTCCACCAGTTTCTGCATTAAAGTCTCACCACTCATCACAGGCATGCTTAAATCACATAAAATCAAATCAAGATGCTCAACAGCATTAATAATATCTAACGCCTCCTGCCCATTGCTGGATGTATAAGTAATCACATCAAATGATTTAAGGTAATTTCTCAATACAGAGCGAAAAACCACCTCATCTTCTACAATTAATATTTTCTTCCCTTTCATATGCCAGCCTTACATTACATAAAATGCCATTGACGATATTATCTTTTTAGAAAATAGTACTTATGATAGAACAAATATTTTACGGATTTACACTTAAAGTTATATATTTTTTTGTATTGAAATATATAATTATTTTTCATTTATTGGAATCAATTGGTTACTTTTATACAGTTATTGTAATTAGAAATTACTTTCTTAATTTTGTTCTTTTTTTCTTTAATCAAAATAATTCCTATTGTAAATCAAAATTATCTTATGTTTTTTCATCCTGAATCTAACAACTAAAAAACTATTTATTACTTTATTATCAATATCTAAAATTCAAATCAGTAAACCAAAGTAGATAAATGATCAATAGCACTGAGGATGATTCAGTCACTATTGAGTAACATTATTTACCCAATTAAAAGTGAATATAAAGATAAAAATGAACCTTTGTTAAAGTTTTCAGATAAATTAATCATAAATAACTCATATTTATCTACTATAGCGCTTGTTTGCTTTTAATTAATCAATATTCCAAATGATAAAAATGTGATTTACAATAATAAAAAGATGTTTTTTTTAAATAATTTTAATGAAATTTTGAAAAAAACATTGCCATAACAGTCCTAAAAGCGTCAGAATTGCCACATTTCATCGTAACAAGATCAAAATTTCCTATTTTGCGATATTTGTAACATAAAAGTTTGAAGGAAAAGACCATTCATGCAACAAGACACACAAAAAAAAATTCTTCGCACCATCTGCCCTGATGCAAAAGGGTTAATCGCTAAAATCACAAATATTTGTTATAAACATCAATTAAATATTATTCAAAATAATGAATTTGTTGACCATCAGACAAACTGCTTTTTCATGCGTACTGAACTTGAAGGTATTTTCAGCGATAATACATTATTGGCTGATCTCGACGATGCTTTACCATCAGGGTCTAAACGTGAATTAAGTACAGCAAATCAACGACGCATTGTTATTATGGTAACCAAAGAAGCACACTGCTTAGGTGATCTATTAATGAAAAGCGCCTATGATGGTCTTGATGTGGAAATTGCTGCTGTAATTGGTAATCACGAGACATTAAGATCACTCGTTGAACAATTTAATATCCCATTTCACTATATTAGCCATGAAAATCTAACCCGAGAGCAACATGATCATCTATTAAAAGAACAAATTGACAATTATAATCCTGATTATGTGGTTTTAGCAAAATATATGCGCGTACTTACGCCTGATTTCGTTCAACATTATCCCAATAAAATTATTAATATCCATCACTCTTTTTTGCCAGCTTTTATTGGTGCAAAACCTTATCATCAAGCTTATCAACGTGGTGTCAAAATCATTGGAGCAACGGCGCACTTTGTCAATAATGATCTCGATGAAGGCCCTATTATTACTCAGAATGTGATTAACGTTGATCATAGTTATACTGCTGAGGATATGATGCGAGCAGGTAAAGACGTTGAAAAAAATGTCTTAAGCCACGCTTTATACTGGGTATTAGCACAACGCGTTTTTGTTCATGGCAACCGCACGATTATTCTTTAACCTATCCTCTATTTAATAAAATAGCCTGGCTTATTTTAAAGGTAATTATTATACAGAGTACATAATATTACCTTTAAACAATTATAATTATTTTATTAAATTTAATTTTTATAAAATATTTTATTTAATTATTTATCATGATAAATGATTATTTATTATTAACTATATTTAAAAAAAACTGACATCGTTATTACATTTAAATTTTACCTAATGAACTAATGAGCAAGGATAACACTTCTGACTAATCTATTAAATATCAAATAGATAGACACTTAGAGCAGTTAACGCTTGCTCTGTCTATTCACTAGCGTAAACTCGCAAGTTACCAACCCTGTGGTTACTAGCATCAGATCAACCATAATTTTGCCCAATTTATATTTTACCTATTGATTAATATATTTTTTCAATTGCATCAATAAATCGATTTAAAATACTACCATGTGCTTTAGATTTATAAAAATAACAGCTATTTGTCATGCTAAGCTCATCTAGCGGTAAAAAAATAATGTCAGGTGTTGATTGACAGGTTTCGGGTAATTTATCGGTTAAACCGATGTAATCACCATTTTGTATTAATCCATCGCAAAAACCACTGTTTTCCATCCACCTGATATTGATTCTATTTGCCCCTATCGTCGCTTTTGATTCTATATCTCGAATAAATTGACTCTTATATAAAACTGGATCACATAGCCAAGGAAATTGATTCAATAATTTTAATAGATTCTTTTCAGCATGTTCGTAAAGTTGTTTGCGGCAACATATACCAATAGCCTCTTTTTGTAATTTTTTTAACAAAATAAAACGTTCACTTACAATTTTTTCTGAACTTAAAATTAAAATATTGCCATCATAATCTGATATTTCATTTACTTTATCATAATCAAATTTTAAAACGTTTATTGGTATTTTATTAATACCTGCTGTTTGATAAAGTTTTATTAAATGATGGTTTTTACCCCAGTCATAATAAATATTAACCACATTACGAAATTCGTTACCAACATATCTTTTGGTAATTTCTTTTTCCTGCAAATATAAATTTTTTAAATCATTATAAAGTTCTTGCCCTTCCTTTGTTAAAGTCATGCCGGATTTTTTCCTTTTAAACAGCGTCTTACCTAATACGGCCTCAAAATCTTTAATTGATTTTGCGACAGGGGGCGCCGTGCGGTGCAATATTCTCGCCGCTTTACATAATGAACCTTGTTCAACAACTGCCATAAAAGCTTCTAACTTTCTTGAGAAAAACATAATGATTACTCCACTTCAATCTTAAATATCAAATAGAAAAATTTAAATATCTATTTAATAATTTATAGCTGACACAGAAATTCAAAAAGAATACCTTTTTACAGCTCTTTAAGATAAAAGCACTTAGGCTAATAATTTAAAGAAAAATAATTAAACCTGGCTAATTAATTTCATAAATTGATTTTTAGCAAACAACATCATTACATCTAACTATTATTTTCTGACAAAAAACAAATTTTCATATAGTGCATTTTTAATTATAGTTTATTAATTTGAATTAAATTAATTATTTTTTTAAAGTTATATGTTTTTTTTAAAATTTAATCACTGCTAATCACACTAAACAATTTAAATATAAAAATAACTTATTAATAAATAAAAGAAAATGTTTTATATAATGGGTTACATTTATATATTCAATCTGATAAAATATTTTTATAAATATATTTCAATTAGGTAACCAATTCGAATGAAATTTGTCTCATTTAACATTAATAGCCTAAGAGCACGCATCCACCAACTTGAAGCTATCATCGAAAAACATCAACCTGATGTCATAGGCTTACAAGAGACCAAAGTTGATGATAGTGCATTCCCTTTAGAGCAGGTTAATCAGTTAGGCTATCATATCTGCTACCATGGACAAAAAGCACATTATGGTGTCGCGCTATTTTGCAAACAAAAACCAATCACTATTCAAAAGGGATTTCCTGGCGACGATATTGATGCCCAGCGCCGTATTATTATGGCAGATATTGAAACAGAAAAAGGCACAATTACCATAATAAACGGTTATTTCCCACAAGGTGAATGCCGTGATCACCCAACAAAATTTGCTGCAAAAGCAAAATTTTATCAAGACTTGCAACTTTATCTGCAAAATAATCTTTCTCCTCAATCGCATATCATTCTTATGGGAGATATGAATATTAGTCCAACGGATCATGATATCGGCATCGGTGAAATTAACAGAAAACGTTGGTTAAGTGCTGGCAAATGCTCATTTTTACCTGAAGAACGCGAATGGATGGATAAATTGAAATCCTGGGGATTAATCGATACTTATCGTCAACAAAATCCAGCAATTACTGATCAATTTTCGTGGTTTGATTACCGTTCCAAGGGTTTTGTCGATAACCGAGGTCTGCGAATCGATTTGATTCTAGCCTCTAGTTCGTTGTTTGCCTGCTGTGGTGAAACAGGCATTGATTATGACATTAGAAGTATGGAAAAACCTTCAGATCATGCCCCTATTTGGGCGAAATTTGAGTTAAATTAAGTTAAAATCAAATGATAGTACTATTTTACACTTAGCTATCATTTGATTGCTTTTTTTGACTAGCTCTCTTCTTCTTTACTGATAACTTTTTCTCCGTTTTCTCTTCGATGACCGATATCGTACGGAATATGGTTAAATCAGTTTGTTGTTTCGCTTGTTGGATTAACATTTTCAATGTATCTGCCAATGGTGACATAAAATCCTGATAACGAAACTGTTTTTCACTGATTTGGGTTAATTTAGACTCCCAGTGAGCAGTCATATCAGGCAATACTGCCACCAGCGGTAAAACTTTATATAAGGCGATGCCTGCTGGCGCAGCATGGATATAACGACCTTTTTTAACCAAAAACTTACGTTTAAATAACAGTTCTATAATACCCGCTCGGGTCGCTTCTGTTCCTAAACCATCCGTTGCTCGCAATACCTTTTTCAACGCCTTATCTTGCACAAAACGAGCAATACCGGTCATAGCCGACAACAAAGTGGCATCAGTAAAGGGTTTTGGTGGCTGAGTCTGCTTTTCTATTACTTCACCCTGCTCGCAAAATAACTCATCTTTTACCTTTACCTCAGGGAGTGGCATACCATCATTATCCGCATCCCGTTCCTTAGTAGTTAAAATTGCTCGCCAACCAGGTTCGACCAAAAAGCGAGCTCTGGCGATAAATTTTCCACCTGCGATCTCCAGTTCAATAACCCGTTTATGAAATTTTGCACTAGCCATAAATTGGATAATATATTGAGCAGCAATCAATGCATAAATTTTGCTTTCGTTTTGATCAAGCTGCACCGCTATTGCTTTAGCGGTAGGAATAATTGCATGATGTGCATCAACTTTTTTATCATCCCAGCAGCGATTTTGCTTATCTAATTCAGCCAATTCAAATTGTGTAAGTTCTGGCTGATGTACAGCAATAGCTTTTAATACCCCATGGCGATTGGCAAAATGCTCTTGCGGTAAGTAACGACTATCTGAACGAGGATAAGTAATAACTTTATGTTTTTCATATAGTTGTTGGCATATATCAAGAACTTCCTTGGCACTTAAGCCATGTTTTTTAGCGGCTTCAATTTGCAAAGCCGACAAAGAATAAGGTAAGGGCGCAATTTCTGATTCTTGTTTATTTTGATAGGTAACAACCAAGGCCGGCTGCTGCGTAATTCGTGCAGCAACATGCTCGGCTAACGGGCGATGAATCAGACGCCCTTCTTCATCCTGATAATCAATGCAGGCTTCACTTGGCTGCCAGATAGCGGTAAAACGTTCTTTATTCGGCGTGATTATATGTGCTTTTACCTCAAAAAAATCTTTAGCAACAAAATGTTCAATCTCTTCATCCCTTCTAACCACCAATCCCAATACTGGCGTTTGAACTCGGCCAACAGATAATACCCCTTGATACCCCCCTCGCTGGCCAAGCAAAGTATAAGCCCGCGTCATATTTATGCCATACAACCAATCCGCTCTGGCTCGAGCCAATGCCGAAACACAAAGTGGAATAAAATCTCGATTACTTCTTAACCGTTCAATGGCCTTAACTACCGCTTGAGGATTAAGATCGCTAATTAAACAGCGCTGAACAGACTGCTTTTTATCATCGGGTAAGGCTAAAAAATCTAACACTTCATCCACCAGCAATTGCCCTTCGCGATCGGGATCTCCCGCATGCACAATCTCATCGGCCTGAACTAATAGCGCTTTAATAGTATTAAGTTGCTTAATAACTGCCGCCCGAGGCTTTAATTGCCATTTTTCAGGAATAATCGGTAAATCAGTTAATGACCAACGTGCTAAACGAGGATCGTAAGTTTCTGGTTCAGCTTGCTCCAATAAATGACCAATACACCAAGTCACATATTGCGAATCACCACAGACAATAAAACCATCTTGTCGTTTGTGTGGCTTAGGTAAAACATCAGCTATAGCACGCGCTAAACTGGGCTTTTCTGCAATAAATAGACGGCGCATAGGTTACTCAACTACCTCAATCATCGCTCTGCCAGATTTGGATTGCTCTAATTGACCGATTGCGCTAAGAGATAAATTATTTTGCCAGGCAATTTGTTTAACTTCAGCAATTGCTGTTGGTAACACCGCCATTAGTAGGCCTCCTGAGGTCTGCGGATCACATAATACATTGCGTTGTAACGGTGTCATTTGGCCTAAAAAATGGCCGTAACTGGCAAAATTACGTTGGGTTCCACCTGGTACACACCCTTGCTCAATATAACTTTCAATATGAGGTAATTTAGCTATCTGCGAAAAAGCCACCGTCGCCTGTAAATCAGCCGCCCGACAGATTTCAGTTAAATGGCCTAACAAACCAAAACCGGTTACATCGGTCATCGCAGTAACTCCTTCAATATTTGCCAATTCTGAGCCTGATTTATTTAATTGACACATAATCTGAGTCGCTAACCCTTGATGTTCAGGTAACAATAATTTTTTCTTTTCTGCCGTTGTGTGAATACCAATTCCTAATGGTTTAGTTAAAAATAATTGGCTACCCGCAACTGCAGTACTATTCTTTTTTACTTTAGCGGTATTAATAACACCTGTCACGGCAAGACCAAATATCGGTTCTGGCGCATCGATCGAATGACCACCGGCAAGTGATATACCGGCATCCTGACAAACCATCCGCCCCCCTTCAATCACTTGCTGGGCTATCTCAGCTGGGATTTTATTAATGGGCCAACCTAATATCGCAATCGCCATAATGGGTTTACCACCCATCGCATAAATATCACTAATTGCATTAGTGGCAGCAATACGGCCAAAATCAATCGGAGAATCCACTATTGGCATAAAAAAATCCGTGGTACTAATAATCCCTACACCATTGCCAAGATCATAAACAGCAGCGTCATCGTTGGTCTCGTTACCAACCAGCAAATGAGGATCATTAAATTTTTTACGTTCACTATATAAAATAGTCTCCAATATATTTGGCGCAATTTTACAACCACAACCCGCTCCATGACTAAATTGGGTTAATTTGATTTCCGATGGCATATTTTTTCCTTTAAAAATAAGTCACAAAATCCTTTATATCCGCTGAAGAACTTTTCATTGTAGGATTAAATTTTGGCGTTCCTAAATAGAGGAAGCCAACAATTTTATCATCTTGTTGGCAAGCTAAACCTGATCTCACCACCGGATCAGAGGTCCAAGAGCCAGTACGCCAGATGCCACCAAATCCTTGAGCAACAGCAGCCATCTGCATAGCATGAACACAACAACCAGCAGTAATAACTTGCTCCCAGGCAGGAATTTTTGTATCGATGACAATTTTAGCAATAACAGCAATAATTAACGGAGCTCGTAGCGGTGCTTTTTTGGCTTTCTCTTCAGCTTCTTTGCCTAAGTTAGCGTTAATTGCGGCTTTTTCCAGTAACTGTCCAAATTTATCGAGCCCTTGATTTTGGATCACCACAAAATGCCAGGGGCGTAACGTACCATGATCAGGAGCTCGCATTCCGGCTGCCAAAATATTATCCAGTGATTGACCTTCAGGTGCCGGTGTTGTCAAATGACTCATGGAACGACGGGTTAATAATAGTGTTAAAGCATCCATAGATTCCTCCTTGTTGAAATTCACTTATATTGCAACTATTTGCATAGCTACAAATAGCGTAGAAATGACCATTTTATAAGTATGTTTCTAAAAAATAGAATATTATCATCAGCATTAGTATAGTAAGGTAACATTTTCAATCAGCTTGAATAGCAATAAAATAATATTTTTAATTATTCTATGAGTTATGGCTGACAATTATCTTATGTCCTTTTAAGATAAATATGTTAATCATATAATTGGAGATCACATGCGAAACCCATGGAATTTAATCGCAACCTGCTTTAAATTTAGTTGGCGATTACTTAATTTTATCAGACGATTTGTCACCAGTTTTATCTGTCTTTTTTTGATCTTTATCGCAGCAAGCAGTTACTTTGCCTATAAAAGTGAAAAAAAATCGACGAGCCAATATCATGGTGCGCTACTTATTGATCTACAAGGTGTAATTGTTGATCAAGTCTCTATCCCTAATCCTCTTGGTAAAATGAGCCGCGAATTGTTAGGCTCATCAAGCAAACGCATGCAAGAAAACTCCTTATTTGACATTGTAAATATTATCCGCCGGGCAACCTATGACGACAAAATTACCGGTATCGTTTTACAACTGGATAATTTGATTGGTTCCGACCAGCCATCTTTACAATATATTGGTAAGGCGTTGATAGAGTTTAAGCAAGCGGGAAAACCTATTTACGCTGTAGGTAATGGTTATAATCAATCGCAATATTATTTAGCCAGTTTTGCCAATCATATCTATATGTCACAACAGGGTCATGTCGGAATTTACGGTTTTTCAACCAATAAACTCTTTTATAAGACGCTACTGGATAAGCTAAAAGTCAACAGCCATATTTTCCGTGTTGGCACCTATAAATCAGCGGTAGAGCCATTTATTCGTGACAATATGTCACCTGAAGCACGTGAAGCCGATAAAGTCTGGATTGGTTCACTATGGCAACATTATTTATCAACCGTGGCGCAAAACCGGCAAATGACGCCAGAAAATATCTTCCCTGGTGCCGATAAATTGATTGAAGAAATGAAAAGCGTCAATGGTGATAGTGCGCAATATGCGGTTAAACAAAAACTCATTGATCATATATTTACCGGCGCAGTTATGGAGAAAGAGTTAAGCAAAAAATTTGGCTGGAATGATAAAGAGCAACATTTTAATTACATCAGTATCTATGATTATGCCAATGAACAACCCCAGCAAAATCAGCTAATGCGACAAAAAGAATCCGATGAGCAAGCTGGAAATATCGCTGTGATAATTGCCCAAGGCGCCATTATAGATGGACCACAAGAGCCTGGCATGGTTGGCAGCGAAACAACGGTAGCGCAAATACGTAAAGCAAGACTTAACCCTGATATTAAAGCGATTGTATTACGTGTTAATAGTCCTGGTGGCAGTGTTACCGCTTCAGAAGCGATAAGGAATGAGCTTGTGGCTGTCCGCGATGCCAATAAACCTATTGTAGTTTCGATGGGAGGAATGGCAGCATCAGGAGGTTATTGGATTTCAACACCGGCCAATTATATTTTTGCCAGTCCAACAACCCTGACCGGTTCAATTGGTATTTTTGGTGTGATAAATACCTTTGAGAAAAGCTTAGATACAATTGGCGTTTATACTGACGGGGTCTCTACCACGCCATTAGCGAATATCTCAGCTACAAAAGGGATTAATAAGCAATTTTCTGACATGATGCAAATCACCATAGAAAATGGCTATAACACCTTTCTAAAATATGTTGCTCAGGCGCGCCATAAAACACCAGCAGAGATAGATAAAATCGCTCAAGGTCGGGTATGGGTAGGTTCAGACGCGCTACAAAACGGTTTGGTTGATAAACTGGGTGATTTTGACGATGCTGTAAATAAAGCGGCTGAGTTAGCTAAAGTCACTACGCCATCACTTGACTGGATGCAGCCTGAACGTTCTTTTATAGATCAATTAATACTTGAATTAACTTCAAGCGCTGAGGCAATGATGCCCAATACGCTGCAATTGTTACTTCCGCAAAAAATGGCTAACGACCTGCAGCAGCAAATCAAATTTTACCAGCATATGAATGATCCACAAAATCGCTACGCATTTTGTTTAAATTGTGGTGAAGTTTATTAATAAATAGCCATCATTGTTCAACTCTAGCGCCCTGCATATGGGCGCTTTATTTTATATTAATATTTAATATCCCACAGATTTTATTAGCTAACTACTTTATAATTCTTTAAATTTATCAATTTTCACTTATTCATATCGTTAGGTAAAGAGAATGGAAAAAAAATCCATCTATGTAGTTTACACAGGCGGCACTATTGGCATGCAATATTCAACCCATGGATACGTGCCAGCCTCCGGCCATCTACAAAAACAACTGAGCAGCATGCCAGAATTTCATCGCGCTGAAATGCCAAATTTCACTATTCGTGAACATAATCCTTTAATTGATTCCGCTAATATGACACCACAAGATTGGCAGTGCATTGCGGATGATATTAGTGATAATTATGAAAACTATGATGGTTTTGTTATTCTACATGGTACTGATACGATGGCATTTACCGCCTCTGCACTCTCATTTATGTTTGATAACCTAGATAAACCGATTATCGTGACAGGGTCACAAATACCACTGGAAGCGTTAAGATCAGATGGCCAAACTAATCTTCTTAATGCCTTGTACTTGGCGGCAAATTACCCTATCAATGAAGTGACGCTGTTTTTTAATAACAAATTATTTAGGGGTAACCGGACCGTCAAATCACATGCTGATGGTTTTGATGCCTTTACTTCTCCTAATTGTCCACCATTGATTGATGCGGGTATTCATATCCGTTGTTTACAAAGCTGTCCATTGCCAAAAAATGACGGCAATTTCAGCAGCCATAAAATCACCCCTCAACCCATTGGGGTTGTTACTATTTATCCTGGGATTTCAGTACAAAGTATCGAAAACATCTTATTGCAACCCACCAAAGCACTCATTCTCCGTTCTTACGGTGTTGGTAATGCGCCTTCACAAACTGAGTTGTTAAAATGCCTTGAAAAGGCCTGTCAACACGATATTATCGTCATTAATTTGACACAATGCCTCTCTGGACGAGTTAACATGAATGGGTATGCAACCGGGCACGCATTAGCCAAAGTTGGTGTTATTAGTGGTTATGACATGACTTTTGAGGCAACCCTTACCAAGCTTCATTATTTACTTAGTCAATCTTTATCTTCAAATGATATTCGTACGCTGATGCAAAAAAATTTGCGCGGTGAACTTAGCTATAGTGACAATTATTAAGGACGACATAATGACTAATATTGCATTATTGCTGGTCGATCTGCAAAATGACTTTTGTAGAGCGGGCGCCCTAGAAGTATTAGATAGTGAAAGTGTTATTGGTACAGCTAATAATGTTATCACCTACTGCCAGCAACAAAATATCGTTGTTATTGCCAGCCAGGACTGGCATCCTGCTGATCACTTAAGTTTTGCTGTCAACTCAGGAACTCAGGTAGGCACCGAGGGAAATCTTAATGGCCTACGCCAAATTTGGTGGCCAGTTCACTGTGTGCAACATCAGAAAGGAGCACAATTCCATCCAGCACTTAATCAGTCAGCCATTCAAGCAACTTTTCAAAAAGGGATCAATGCCACAATCGATAGTTATAGTGCTTTTTTTGATAATGATCATCAACATGCAACTCAGTTAGATCGTTGGCTAACAGAAAATAAAATCAAACATCTATACATTATGGGGTTAGCAACAGATTACTGTGTAAAATTCACCGTCCTTGATGCAGTGCAACTAGGTTATCAAGTAACGGTTATTCAAGATGGTTGTAGGGGCGTTAATCTTCATCCAGAAGATAGTCATAACGCATTACAAGAAATGGTATTAGCTGGTGCTAAATTAATAACATCTTCTGATTTGCTGACGCAATCTATGATTGTAACTAATGCACTTAGCTAAGGAGCTGCAATCTATTATTAACATTGAATAAATTTTGCTTATTGCTGCTGTTCACTATCAAACAATCGCTTTAGCTCATCTTTTGTTTTCAAAATGATATTCCCATCGGTGCCCACCGTCATATGCTGAGCATCATGGTTATGTCTAGCCTGCCAAAGCATAATAGCTTGCAGACTATTTTCTTTTTGCTCGGGCGTTAACACAACACCATCAGGCCACTTGCCCAACTCAACGGCAGTCAGCAATCGTTGATAAATGTCGACTGTCATTAAATTAACCAGATCATTAAGCTCCATATTTCTTCCCTTCTCTTTTTTATCGTCGTGTAAACTTTACTTAACCCTCAGTTACTTCGCCAGATTGTTGATCAGTAAAACTTAATGCAACAGAATTAATACAATAACGTTGCCCAGTCGGTTGTGGGCCATCGGCAAAAACATGGCCTAAATGTGCGTTACAGTGACGGCAACGCACTTCTATCCGCTGCATACCGTGGGAAAAATCATCAATATAACTGACGGCTTGATCATTAATTGGTTGATAAAAACTTGGCCAGCCGCAGCCAGTATCAAATTTTGTTTGTGATAGAAAAAGCGGCTCATGGCAACAGAGACAGTAATAAATACCTTCTCGTTGATTATGTAGTAATTTACCTGAAAAAGGTGGCTCGGTTCCGGCTTCTTGCGTAACATGATGTTGTATTTTATTAAGTTTATTTGACTTAATGCATTTATGTTCTTTTTCAGTCATAAGAAAGCTTTCCTTATTTTCTAGTAAAAGTAATTATATTCATATGATGAGCAAAAGTTAACACTAAACCATCTCAATTATTTTTAACCCGGTAAACTGGGTCTTTCTAGTCTGATTTGTGATATAATTCACATATATTAGCAATATTCACTTTAAATCTCTTTATCCAGAACGATAATAGTGAATCAAAGCATTGACCTTAAGCTTGTTGGCAAACATACAAAAGGTGCTTTATATGTCAATTTTTCTGGTAATTGACACGATTCCGCTTGACGGATGGCAAGGTTTTGGTAACGATAGAAACAATATTGAATTCTTTTAAATTAAATAAAATATAGCTGGTGGAAATACTATGACTATCAAAGTAGGTATTAATGGTTTCGGTCGTATTGGCCGTATTGTTTTTCGTGCTGCCCAAGAGCGTAAAGATATCGAAATCGTAGCAATCAATGATTTATTAGATGCCAATTATATGGCCTATATGCTGAAATATGACTCAACTCACGGCCGCTTCAACGGTACTGTCGAAGTTAAAGATGGCCATCTGGTGGTTAATGGTAAAACTATTCGCTGCACGGCAGAGAAAGATCCTGCTAACTTGAAATGGAATGAAGTTGGTGTCGATGTGGTTGCGGAAGCAACAGGTATTTTCTTAACTGATGAAACAGCACGCAAACATATTGCGGCGGGCGCTAAAAAAGTCGTTTTAACTGGCCCTTCTAAAGATGATACCCCGATGTTTGTGATGGGCGTTAATCATAGCACCTATAGTGGTCAAGATATTGTTTCTAATGCCTCTTGTACCACAAACTGCCTAGCCCCATTAGCGAAAGTTATCAATGATAAGTTTGGTATCATTGAAGGTCTGATGACCACCGTCCATGCAACGACTGCCACGCAAAAAACCGTTGACGGACCTTCAGCTAAAGATTGGCGTGGTGGACGTGGTGCTTCACAAAACATCATTCCTTCATCAACCGGCGCCGCTAAAGCTGTTGGTAAAGTTATTCCTGAATTGAACGGCAAATTAACCGGTATGGCTTTCCGTGTTCCAACCCCAAATGTCTCAGTTGTTGACTTAACCGTTCGTTTGAATAAACCTGCCACTTATAAAGAAATTTGCCAGGCGATCCAACAGGCAGCAAATGGTGAATTAAAAGGCATTCTTGGTTACACCGAAGATGATGTTGTTTCCACAGACTTTAATGGCGACAAACTAACATCAATTTTTGATGCTAAAGCGGGTATTGCCTTAAACGACAGTTTTGTAAAATTAGTAGCCTGGTACGATAATGAAACCGGTTATTCAAATAAAGTTTTAGATTTAATTGCTCATATTGCTAAATAAATAGCGTAATTATTCGCTTCAAGCCGCCATTAATGGCGGCTTTTTTCATTCTGGCATATAATCCAACGATATTTTTAAACTAGCTAATTTCTAATCATAAAAATATAAAAAGGACGAAATGATGAATGATACGACACTGTTTAGCTTACCTGTAAAAGAAACAATTTCATCCTATATTACACTTCGACAGCTTGATTAAATTCCAGTCATTATTGTTTCTCATCCTAAAGTGAGTGCCGCAGTCAGTCTGCTGGGAGCACAGCTACTTAGCTGGCAGCCCGAGGGAGAAAAAGCCTGTTTATGGCTGAGTAAAAATAGTCTATTTCGAAAAAATACCGCTATTCGCGGCGGAATTCCTATCTGCTGGCCATGGTTTGGCCTGGTCGCTCAACCCAGTCATGGTTTTGCTCGTTTACAGGAATGGCAATTGACAGCGCATAGTGAGCTTACAGATAGTGTGATCCTTACTCTAACACTTTCGGATAATGAAATGACAAAAAAGATATGGCCACATGAATTTACCTTAATAATGCGCTTAAAACTAGCAGCGACCTGTGAAATTGAATTTGAATATTATGGTACTGAGCCTGCCACCGGTGCATTACATACCTATTTACAAGTAAGTGACATAAATAAGATATATATTGAAGGTCTAGGCAAACATTATATTGATAAAGTAGCTGATCGGGATGTTTACACAGAAGAGACAAAAACTTATATAACCACACGAACTGATCGTATTTATACTGAATCCGATGATTGTAATTTGGTGTATGATAAAAATTGGCAACGTATTTTAGAAATACACCATTACCATCATAGCGACATAGTATGTTGGAATCCGGGCGCTGAACTATCCAGTACCATAAAAGATATGACCAGCGATGGTTACAAAAAAATGCTATGTTTAGAAACAGCCCATATTAGCCAACCAATGCAACCAGCAGGTGAAAAACCTGCCCGCATGTCATTAACCTTAGGTGTGCGTAGCATCAAGATGCAAGACGTAATGTTATAGCTTTGCGATTTTATGCAGAAATAATAAGCAAGATTGTTAAAATTTATTAGTATTTTACACTAATAGCCGCTATCTCAATTAACGCCCTCACTTTTGATGAGGGAATAAAAATAGGCTGATAGCGCATTAACTAGCAACGAGTTTAACGTAATTCAGACAAATTATTTATCATATTGTCTTTATCTTTCATCTCACGCCAAATATTGCCACTATCTTTGCCATAACTACGAACCCGATCTAGCACCAGATCATTGTTTTCTTGTTCACATATTTTGGCTAAATCATGGTAGAAACGGCAAGCAAGCTGACGCGCCTTAGGATCAGAAAAATAGTAACGGCCAACACGGGTATATAATCCTTTCAAACCATTTAGGATCAAGCCATAGATAGGATTACCAGAGACAAATGCGAGTCCCCGAAAAATATTATAATCAACGGTACTAAATGCTTCAGAACAATCTTTTATATTCTCTCTTATTGATAATATCTCTAGTGATTTTGATTTACTTTTACGAAAGGCAGTTCGAATAAAAATAGCTGAAATATTGGTTCTAACCGATAACAAATCTTCAATCAGTTTAGGTGCTCCACTGTGATCTAACCGCGCCAGGGTTTCTAAAATATTTAGTCCTGAGGTTTCCCAAAAATTGTTTACTTTAGTTGGTTTTCCATGCTGAATAGTTAGCCAACCGTCTCTGGCAAGCCGCTGTAAAACTTCTCGTAATGTTGTTCTCGTTACCCCAATTAACTCCGATAGCTCACGTTCAGCGGGTAAAATTGAACCCGGCGGAAAATGGTTATTCCAAATACTTTCAACAATATACTCTTCTGCAAAATTAGCCGGACTTTGCGCTCTAATAATCATATTTTTATCTACCTAAAACAAATTTTTGCCATTAATAAAACGAGATAATATCAGAATGAAAAAGTTTGAGGTAGCCGAGTTATTAAGAAATACTAATCTGACCATAAAGACTTAATGCAATTTGTCGTTAATTAGGAAATCGTTCTTTTAATTTCTGGTATAAAAAACGTAGTATGCTACGTTAGCCAATTTTACTTATATACTAGTGAAGGAAAGCAAGTAATAATGAATATAAATATCAGACAAATTATGTTAAAAAATTTCCTTGGTAATTCCCCTGAATGGTACAAATTGACCATTATTTTCTTCTTGATAATCAACCCGCTGTGCTTTTTTTTGGTTAACCCTTTTATTGCCGGTTGGTTATTGATTGCTGAATTTATTTTTACCCTTGCCATGGCGCTAAAATGCTATCCACTACAGCCTGGCGGATTACTTGCTATTGAAGCGGTAATAATTGGGATGACTTCACCACAACAAGTAAGTCATGAAATTGCCAATAACATTGAAGTAATACTGCTATTGATTTTTATGGTTGCAGGTATTTACTTCATGAAACAATTGCTATTATTTGCTTTCACAAAATTATTACTGTCAATTCATTCTAAACGTGTACTCTCACTGGCTTTCTGTTTAGCAAGCGCTTTCCTTTCGGCCTTTTTAGACGCACTAACAGTTATTGCCGTTGTGATAAGTGTAGCCGTTGGTTTTTATTCTATTTATCATAGCTATGTATCCAGCCAGAAAGAGCTTCTTGCGCCGGAGAATAACGCTGACATGACCGAAAAGGGCCAGATCCTTGAACAATTTCGGGCTTTTTTACGTAGTCTAATGATGCACGCCGGCATTGGCACTGCATTAGGTGGCGTAATGACAATGGTTGGTGAGCCACAAAATTTAATTATTGCTAAATATGTTGGCTGGAACTTTAGTAATTTTTTCTTACATATGATCCCGGTGACGTTGCCGGTATTTATTTGTGGCTTAATTATTTGCTATTGCGTCGAACGTTTTAAATTATTTGGTTACGGCGCTGAATTACCTGAAAGTGTCCGCCATATTCTGCAAATCCACGATAAAAAAGCCAGCAGAAAACGAGATCGACGAGAAAAATTGCAACTAATAACGCAAGCATTAGTAGGCGTTTGGTTAATTATTGCTTTAGCTTTCCATCTTGCAGAAGTCGGCTTAATTGGTTTATCTGTAATAATCTTAATAACCTCATTTTGCGGCATAACTGATGAGCACACCATTGGCAAAGCATTTGAAGAAGCTTTACCCTTTACCGCCTTATTAACAGTATTTTTCTCAATTGTGGCAGTCATTATCGATCAACACCTTTTTACGCCATTTATTCAATTTGTATTACAGTCTTCAGAATCATCGCAACTTGTTTTATTTTATTTATTCAATGGGTTACTTTCTGCCATTTCAGATAATGTTTTTGTTGGCACAGTCTATATAAATGAAGCGATGAGTGCGTTAAAAGCGGGATTAATATCACGTCAACAATATGAATATCTGGCAGTTGCCATTAATACGGGGACTAATTTACCTTCAGTCGCAACGCCAAACGGTCAAGCCGCTTTTCTGTTTTTATTAACTTCAGCGCTTTCACCACTTATCCGCCTTTCATATGGTCGAATGGTTATCATGGCTTTACCTTATACTATTGTTATGACGCTAGTAGGTTTACTAGCCGTAGAATTATGGTTGATCCCGGTAACAGCGTGGTTCGCTTCATTAGGCTTGATAAATATAGCCAAATAACTTTTTATTAATAATGCTATTATTTATTTGAAAATAATAGCATTCCCCTGTCATTTCAAGCAAAAAGTATCGGCTAAATAGAAAATTCATTTTAACAATTTAATTCATTATCCTATCTTATTAGCTAATTTAAATTAGCTGTTTTTTTTGTCGTAAACAAAATAAGATCATATGCTTGCCTAACTAACTTATCGAGATAATGGAATAGAATGAACATGTTTAAATTTTTTTACTCATACTCTCAAACCAGAAAAGCTTGGTTGCTACTAGCTACTAGCTACTAGCTACTAGCTACTAGCGCCTGTATGTTAGAAATTATTGCCCTTTATTTTCAACACGGTATGGGACTTAGACCCTGCGTATTATGCATTTACGAACGGATAGCGATATTTGCTATCTTAGCGGCAGGTTTAATTGCTGCCATGGCACCAAAAAGTGCTTTTCGCTTAGTAGCACTAATTTTATGGTTATATAGTAGCTGGGAAGGATTGAAATTAACCTTCGAACATACCCGACTACAACTCTATCCCTCTCCTTTTGATTCATGTGATTTTGTCGTTAACTTTCCTTCATGGCTGCCACTTAACCGCTGGTTACCGACTGTTTTTGAAGCCTACGGTGACTGTAGCCAAAAACAATGGTCATTTTTGAATATTGAAATGCCCGTATGGTTATTAATTATTTTTATTGCTTATTTCTTGGTGGCAATAATTGTCTTGTTAAGCCAATTTTTATGGTTTAAAAAAAATAGTCATTAAGACAACTTGAGCTGGACTAATAGTTATTAGTCCAGCTTTCGCTATGGCAATTTGATGAAAATAGTGCAGGTTTTCAGCTGAAAATAGTCAAATAGCTAAATAAGTATTAGGGTTAAAAGATCATTAACTAATGCTCCTTTAATGACTATTAATGAATACTACTTTTAGAAACCAGATTAATAACTAAAACTCCAGAAATAATCAACAAAATACCCAAAATGGCGGGCCAATCTAATTTTTGCTGATAAAGAAACAACGCTGCCACAGACACCAGCACGATCCCTAAACCAGACCAAATAGCATAAGCAATGCCTAATGGCATCATTTTGACTACTTGTGATAAACCAAAAAATGAAATGCTATAACCAATAACAACAATAATCGATGGCAACAAACGGGTAAAACCATCGGAAGCCTTTAATGATGTGGTTGCAATCACTTCAGCCACAATCGATATTAATAGATATGCCAATCCGTTCATTTATACTCCTAAATATAAACTAATCATCACAATGGTAAGATAATCGAAGCGTTGATTGCCAGTATGTGGGGTAAAACTAAAATAACCAGCAAAAGTTTTCTTTTGCTTTAAACTAGCCTAAACTGGTCGCATTTTCTTATCGCTGTGGATTTAAAAATCATTCTTTTGATAATAAAATCGATTACCTTTAATACATTAGTAATAAATATGAATCAACAAAAAGAACAATATAACTTTAATAAACTACAAAAAAAGTTACGCCGTAACGTTGGCCAGGCGATCGCTGATTTCAATATGATTGAAGAAAATGATCGCATTATGGTTTGCCTTTCTGGCGGCAAAGATAGTTACACCCTATTATCAATATTACAAAATTTACAAAAAAGTGCACCAGTAAATTTTACTTTATTTGCCGTCAACCTTGACCAAAAACAACCAGGTTTTCCTGCCGACATTTTGCCATCCTATCTCAACAAACTCGGTATTGAATACCAAATAGTTGAAGAAAATACCTATGGTATTGTGAAGGAGAAAATTCCGGTAGGAAAAACTACCTGCTCACTATGCTCTCGTCTGCGTCGCGGTATTTTATACCGGACTGCCAGTGAACTGGGAGCCACTAAAATTGCGTTAGGCCACCACCGCGATGATATTTTACAAACTGTATTTCTCAATATGTTTTATGGTGGCAAACTCAAAGGGATGCCCACTAAGCTAATGAGTGACGATGGTAAACATATCGTTATCCGTCCCTTAGCTTATTGCCGGGAAAAAGATATTACCAACTACGCAAAAATTAAAGCATTTCCAATTATTCCTTGCAATCTTTGTGGTTCTCAACCCAATTTACAACGGCAAGTTATCGGCAATATGCTAAGAGAATGGGATAAACAGTACCCAGGACGAATTGAGACTATGTTTCAAGCGATGCAAAATATTGTTCCTTCGCATTTATGCGATAGCAACCTATTCAATTTCAAACAAATTAATCATACCAGCAACATTATTAATGGTGGCGATTTAGCATTTGATAAAGAAACGTTTCCCATCATCAACGCCCACCAAAATAATTCTCCCTCAGATCGGGTTAATATAGTTGAAATAAAATAAAAAAAAGCCGATGTATTAAACATCGGCTGATAGTGGTCAATTATTCTGTATAAGAACTCAATATGAGAAAAACTACAATTATGGAGCACAACGTTCATCGCTTAACGTTGCATTCACCTGCAAAATCAATTCTGCCCTAGTTAAGGTTAAAACTTCTTGATATAGCTCAATTTATTTTTTACTAAACTAAATAACTGGAAATTTCATATTGGAAAATGTTTTATTTTATAGCCACTTCCCTCTTTTTAGCCACCAGATAACAAAACTAATTAAGCAGCTTAATAATAAACAAAAAACACTAAATGCAAATTTAAATTCACTACCAGGTATACCATTGAGGTTAACCCCAAATAATCCGGTTAAAAAGGTTGATGGAAGAAAGACAATCGCTAACATTGACATAGTATAAATCCGTTTATTTGTTGCCTCTGATATCAACGCATTAATTTCATCGGTAATTACAGCGGTACGAGCAACAAAACCATCTAATTCATCAATACAGCGTCCAAGCCTTTCGGCATTTTCCTGCATGCGGTGGCGATCATCATCGCTCATCCATAAAAATTTTTCTGTCGCTAAACGAGCAAAAACATCCCGTTGAGTAGACATATAGCGGCGCACAATAATAATCTGTCTTCTTAATAACGCTAATTTTCCTCGTTCAGGGATCTCTTCAGTTAAGATCTTTTCTTCCATTTTAATTAAACGATCATGCAAAATATCGGTAAAATCACTCACTTCATCGTTAATCGAATCAGCAACTTCGACTAACCATTCTCCGCTCGTTTTTGCGCCAACATGATGATTAAGATCGTCAATAACAGGCTCAAGAGATTTAACTTTGCGATGTCGACTAGAAATAATTATCTGATTATTAATATAAATACGAAAGGCAACTAGCTGTTCAGGCCGGTCACCAATATTTTTATTAATCGTTTGTAAATTAACCAATGTACCTTCACCAGTTCTTATTATACGCAACCGATTAATATTTCCTGTTAGTCCATCTTTGATGGTTGAATTGAATAATACAGAATGCTTTATCCATTGATAACTGGCTTTATTTCTATAATCATAGTGAAGCCAAAATGGCATTTGTGGTGTCGCTTCCGCATTAACATCGATAGCAGTAAATCCACCTTCACCATCTAATTGGTAAGCATGCACAGGTTCAGAGCCCTGAATTATTGAGCCATAAATAGCCACAACAAATATCCCCCTATTACGGTCAATTTTTGTTCTTTTCCTTTTAAAAATAGTCGTATTTCTGCTTAATTAAAGCTTTCTTACTCGATTGTTATAGGATTAATTGCGTTTGATATTTTATTTTTCATGTTACTAAGCGGTTTTATATACCATTATTCATTATAAAAAATAATAAAATTAAAAATAAAATAAATTTAAAATAATTAATAATGCATTTTAATTCAATGAATTAAAATTAAAAAACAAATTAATAAAAAGTTGATCACAAGTGAAAAATGATTAAAATAATTTATCATACAAAACATAAACTAGGGACAGTTATGAAAAAAACCGTTATTTTTACATTAATAACTAATTTATTTTTTTCAGCAAAAGGATTTTCAGCTTCACCTCAATCGCAAACATTCAGTCTAGGCTACTCTAATCTCTATTATCATGGTAGTTCGCTTACTGGTCTAAATATTAATTATGACTACCAAATAGATAACCATTGGGGAGTATTAATGTCGATAAGCTGGAATAAAGGCAATCAATATTGGCGTAGTTACAATTATTCCTATCAACCAGTTAAACATAAAGTGAATATCGATTACCTCAGCTTACAAACCGGCCCCAGTTATCGTTTCAATGATTACTTAACTTTATATAGCACTATCGGATTTGCTCGTTTTACCCTAAAACATCGAGAAAAATTCGATAATATAACGCTGAATTCAATGAAGCATAACACAGGCCTTAGTTGGGGAGTCGGCATAAAAATCAACCCAGTCAACATGCTAAGCCTCTATTTAGGCTATGAAGGAGCAAATAAGGATGACTATCTGTCAAATCCCACAGTGAATGGATTTAATATTGGTTTAGGTTATCGATTCTAGTTGTTTAATCTACAATTTTGCACACTAGATGATATTCAGGGCATAATTTCATCACTGCCCTGCATTATGGAGGCTAATTTATCATTGAATTAATGTTTAATAACATAAAGGGTATGACTATAACTTACACTTTCTGGATTGTTGACTGGATAGCCCTTTAACCAAGATTTAATTAAATAGCCGCGACTGTAATAGTAAATTGGTGCAATAGGCGATTGAGTTAACAACATTTTTTCTGCTCGATTATAAAATCGATTACGATTTTTACTATTTTTTTCCATCATGGCTGATGCAACCATTTCGTCATAGTCATTATTTTTGAATTTGGCCCAATTACCAGCGTTGGAAGATGTCATGACATTTAAAAAACTCGATGGCTCATTATATTCAGCAACTCTAGCAGCACCCAGCACATTAAAATGACCTGCATTACGACTTTCAGTGTAAGTTTTCCATTGCTGATTAATCAAAGTTATCTCAGCACCTAATTTTCTTTTCCACATAGAGGCGATAGCAGTAGCCACCTTTTTATTATTTTCTGAATTATTGTACACCAGAGAAAGCTTTAACGGATTATGGCTACTAAATCCCGCTAAATGCAATAGAACTCTAGCTTGCTCATCTAACTCTTTTTGGCCATAGCCATCATAAAAACCTCTTTCCGAGGTAAAATCAGCAATGATATCGGGTATAAAACGATAAGCGGCTTTCTCGCCATCAGCTAATATTTTATTCGTGATAACTTCTCTATTAATTGATACTGATAATGCTCTTCTAACTCGGCTATCATTAGTTGGTGGCTTTTGCGTATTAAAAACATAGTAATAAGTTGCCAATTGCTCGGCCAAATAAAACTCATCAGGTATTTGCTGCAATAATTTGCTATCTAAATGCTCAGGCAAAAATTCTGTTTCGACAACATCACCTGCAAAATAACTTTGCCATGCGCGAGCTGCCTGTTTAATCGGTACAAAAGTTACTTTAGTTAAAATTGTATTTTTATGATCCCAATAATGTCGGTTAGGTTGCAAAACAATTTTTTCGCCAGCAATACGCTCAGATAACATAAAAGCACCATTGCCAACTAAGTTTGTTGGTGCGACCCAATTTTGGCCATATCTGGCGATTATTTTCTGATTAACCGGAAAGAAACTAAAATGGTTAGTCAAATTTAGAAAATAGGGTGCCGGCTGCTCCAAAGTGACCTTTAAAGTATGATTATCAATAGCTTCAACACCTAACTTTTCAATTGGTAGTTCATTATTAATAATTTTTTGCGCATTCTTGATACCTGCCAGGGTGGCAAAGTAAGCAAATGGTGAATTATTTACTGGATCAACCAAGCGACGCCAGCTATAAACAAAATCTTTAGCCGTGACAGGGTCACCATTTGACCACTTGGCATTCGGTCTTAAATAAAAAAACCAAATCCGATTACCGGCGGTTGTCCAACGATTTGCCACACCAGGAATCGGACTACCGGCTTCATTTTGATTAGTTAATCCTTCAAATAAATCACGTATTACATGCGATTCTGCTAAACCAACATTGCTGATAGGATCAAGAGAAGTTGGATCCGCATTAATCTGTCTAACTATCTCTTGTTTTTCAGCTAATAAGTCCCCTCTAACCACCAACGCAGCCACGGCTGGTTTAGTGTTGACGATACAATTTAAAAAGAATATTGCTAATGCTGTTCTATAGCGAAGCATATAGATTTCCATATTATATCCCGATGTTATTATAATTATAGAAAATAATTTGGTTAAAACAATTAGATATAACACAAGTTGTTGTAACAATTTAGATAGGAAACTTAATTATTTTCATTTAGAATTGTTGAACTAAATGTTATTAAGAAGGAAAGGATAAGATGTCAACTAGTACAAATTTCAAAGGGGAAGGTGTTGCTATCAATGGTACTTTCTTGCAACCTGGTGATAAAGCTAAACAATTTACCCTTGTAGCGAGCGATCTTGCAGAAAAATCCTTGTCAGATTATCAAGGCAAACGAAAAATTCTTAATATATTTCCCAGTATTGATACCGGTGTTTGCGCTAGCTCTGTTCGCAAGTTTAACCAAATAGCCAGCCAACTAGAAAACAGTGTTGTATTGTGTATTTCTGCCGATCTTCCTTTTGCACAGAGCCGGTTTTGTGGCGCCGAGGCCCTTGAGAATGTAGTTACATTATCGTTTTTTCGCGCACCTACCTTCAGTAAAGACTACGGCGTAGAAATGACCTCTGGGCCATTAAAAGGACTAGCGGCGCGTGCTGTGGTTATCATCGATGAAAACGATAAAGTCATTTATAGTCAATTAGTTGATGAAATCACCCATGAACCCGACTATGATGCCGCTCTTAATGCCTTAAAATAGTGATATTAATACTTACTAAAAATATCTGTTTTTTAATTAAACTATTTGTCTAGTTTTAATTCGATAGCGATAAAACTTATCGCTATCTTATCCAAATTACACTATCACTCACCCTCACTCTCTTTTTTATGACTTAATCCATACTCCCGCAACTTATTTGCAATTGCTGTATGCGATACGTTAAGCCGTTTAGCTAATTTACGTGTACTTGGATAATCTTGATAAAGTCGCGCCAATATTGAAGCTTCAAAATGTTTTGTTAATTCATCTAAGGTACCATTTAATTGATCGGCGCTAAACAATGAAATATCTTTTAGATCTGGCAAATGAATATCTTGTGGGGTTAATTCTCGTCCTGCCAATTGAATTAAGGCCTGATAGAGAACATTACGTAGCTGCCGCACGTTACCAGGCCAGTGATAACCGGCAAGGTAATGCCCTAACTTAGACGAAAGTTTCGGTTTTTCAATACCTTGTTCTTGTGAAAATTGCCTAACAAATTCTACCGTAAGCGGTATTATATCAGCTTGTCGTTCACGCAGCGGGGGTAAGTTCACCGTTAATACATGCAGGCGGTAGTATAAATCTTGCCTGAATTGCCCTTTTTCAACTAATTCCAGCAAGTTTTTTTGTGTCGCGCAGATCACTCTGACATCAACTTTAACTTCTTGCTCTTCACCTACCCGACGAAAGGTACCATCATTTAAGAAACGTAATAGTTTGATCTGCATTTGTGGTGACATTTCACCAATTTCATCAAGTAAAACAGTACCTCCATTCGCTTGCTCAAAAAATCCTTTTTTAGCCTCAATGGCATTTGGATAAGCCCCTGCAGCATAACCAAACAGCTCGTTTTCAACTACATCCTCTGGCATCGATGCACAATTAAGCCCTAAGAAAGGTTTATCGCCTCTGATGCTCTGCAAGTGACAAGCTTTAGCTAAAATATCTTTACCCGTTCCGGTTTCCCCAATCAATAGAAGCGGTTCATCAAGTAAAGCTATTTTTTTTAGATCCTCAACCAGCTGGCTCATTTTGGGACTGACTGCAATGATGTGAGCAAAACTATCTGCTGCTGCTATTTTATCTGCTTGATACAGCTGCTCTGCGGGTAATACTTTTAGTAGAATAATGGCGCCTGCATTTTCAATCGAACCCGTTGCTTTATGATTGTTAATTGGCGTAACCTGCAGCAAATATTTATTACCTTTAATCACCACTTGTTCAGAATAAGATTGTAAATTATTTTGCTCTAGTAATTTTGCCAAACGCGGGTGATTTATTAGCTGATTAAATTTTTTTTCTTTTAACTGATTATTATCAATAGCGAACAATTTTAACATCGCTGAATTGGCTAATTCGATGTAAGCTTTAGCATTAACCGAAAAAATAGGATCAAGAAATGTATTTAATAGAGTTAATAATAATTTTTTTTCATGCTCAGAAGGCATAAAAGAGACCGTCTTAACATCTTTAACACCACGAATACGCCGAATTTCAGTCATTAACAGTTGAAACATCGTAGTGTCAATTTGAGCAAATCTGAGATAAATATTACGATTTGGTGAAATTTCAATCCCTTCAAGGTCAATGTTTTGTAAAACAAGTAAATCAAGTAATTCACGTGTTAGTCCCATTCGATCTTGGCAAATCACTTCTAATCGCATCACTGAGAACCTTATGTCTATATAATTTACTATTTAATTAATTAAGTATGTATTTTTATTTATTAAGCTACCATAGAAAACGTTTTATAACATAAACACTAGCACCAGAAATGATAAACGGATAAGCATTAATCTAATATTGCTGCTTACCATTTAGTCAACAGAGATCTTAATTAAAAAATTACCCAATTAAGCTTGATGGTGAATTAGTTAAATCTTTTTATGCTCAACGCTTTTTGGCATAATATTTTTTAACTGGCTGAATAATTGACGACGAAAATCAGCCAATTTAGGTTTATCATCCATCCACGGTAAAGGACGGCATAACTCCATCGTTTTAATACCTAATCTAGCTGTGAGTAAACCGGCGCCGATCCCTTGAGCCGCTCGTGTAGAGAGCCGGGCCATAATATCTTGCGATAACCAATCCATGCCAATTTCACGCACCAACTCACTTGCTCCAGCAAAAGCAATATTAAGTAATACCATTTTAAATAATCGGATACGGCTATAATACCCTAGCTCAATGCCATAAATAGCTGCAATCCGATTAATCAATCGAATATTGCGCCAGGCAATAAATGCCATGTCGACAATAGCTAAAGGACTAACGGCAATCATTAACGCCGATTCAGCTGATGAACGATTAATCTCTTTGCTAGCCTGCTCATCCAAAATAGGTTGCACTATTTGGCTATAAAGTGTCACGATTTCTTTATCATTATGACTATCATGGATTGTTGCCTGCCAACGTTTCATCGCCGGATGATCTAAGCCTATCGCCGATTGTTTGCCTAGCTTTTGGCAAAATTCACGCCCGCCATGCATACCATGACTTTGCAAAAATTCTCTAGCCTGGATCCGTTCTTGACTACGTTCTTTTAAATAATAAAGCCGCCGCCATTCAGTTATTATGGCGCCAATAGCAGCAATAATAATTAAGCCACCAGCCGCGACAATAGCTAAAGAAACCCAATTTTGCTTTATCCACGCTTGGTAGATCCATTGGCCGGTTTGAGCAAAAATACTCACTACGATTAAACTTAAAGCAATAACCACCAGTTTACGCCAAAAACTATAGCGCGGTTTGAGTGCAGCATTGACCAATGCCTCAATTTCACCTTCTCGTTCGTCATTTTCTGCTTCGTGGCTGCTAACCGAAAATTGTTCAGGCGCTAATTGATCAAACACTTTGGTTTTTTTTAACTTTGTTTTTTTGTTTGCCGGCAAAGACTCATCAAAATCGATGCGGGATTTTAGCGGTTTACTCATTTCAATTTATCTCCGAGTAAAAATTCTAAAGCACTATCCAATCGAATATGAGCAACAGGTTGATCAGTCGCTGTTTCGCGAGGCCGAAAAGATTCAAAATCAAATCCCTGCTTTAACCAAAAATCAGCATTAGGCAAATGCCGTGGTACCTCACCTGGAAAAAAAGTCATTAATCGACCATCTGTTAATCTATGTCCCTTTAAGGCAGGTACCCGTTCTCCTTGATATTCAATCATGCCATTTTCTGTCGCCTGAATTGCAGCTAGTGCCAGACAATCCATGCTGATCCCTTCAAAAGCGGCATTTTGCCAGGCCGCACGAACTAATTGCTGGAGCAATGAAACTAAATTGGCATGTTGATCATGGGTTATATGATCAACCTTACTTGCCGCGAAAAGTAATTTATCAATATGTGGTGAGAACATGCGGCGCAATAGTGTCCGTTTACCATAATGAAAGCTACGCATAATTTGGGTTAATGCGGCCTGCATATCATTAAATGCTGCCGGACCGTTATTCAATGCAGCTAAACAGTCAACTAAAACAATTTGCCGATCAAAATGTTGAAAGTAATCTTTATAAAAACGCTTAATAATTTTTTGACAATAATAGTGATAACGCTGTTGCAACATACCAATATTAGACTGTTTGTCCGCTTGCTTTAATTTCAGTTCATCTGTTGTATCAATATTGGGCCAAGGAAAAAACTGCAATACCGGTGCCCCTGCAAGATCACCAGGTAATACAAATCGCCCTGGCTGAATAAAATATTGCCCCTGTTGTTTACAAAAAACCAAGTAATCGGTGTAAGCCTGAGCAATATTAGCTAATAATTTTTCATCAGCTGCTGCAAAGGGGTCGCACTGTTGACAAAGTTGCAACCATTGCTGTGCCCCCTCCTTATCACGGCCTTTTAATAGCTGTTGCATTTGCCGCGACCAACTAAAATAGTCCTGAGTCAACATAGGCAGATCCAGCAACCATTCGCCTGGATAGTCAATAATTTCAATATATAAATTAGAAGTCTCTTTGACGTGGCGTAGCAAACTCTGTTGCGATCGATAACGTAGTTGCAAACATATTTCACTGATCCCACGGGTAGGAGTCGGCCATTGAGGAGGAGAATGGTACAGTGCTGCTATATTTTCGTCATAAGCAAAACGAGGAATATTAAAATGTTTCTGCGGGATCCGTTTTGCACCTAATAGACGGCCATCTCTTGCGGCGGAAAACAGTGGCAAACGCGCCCCACTGTGCACATGTAGTAATTGATTAACCAGCGAGGTAATAAATGCCGTTTTACCACTACGGCTAAGCCCGGTAACCGCTAAACGGACATGACGATCTACGCTTCGATTGACCAGTTCACTAAGCTCACTTCGCAATCTTTTCATATTTCTCCCATAACAACTTACGCACAAGTTTAGCAATGCCTGGACGTTGCAATAGCTGTATAACTATTAACATAAACCATCGCAAAGGTTTGCGGCTAGTATATTTTAACATTAGTCCAATTATTCCTGTTGGCGCGTAATGAATAACCATAATTATTGCTATTTTTGCCATTTTTTCGCTTAAAATCTTAATTTTCAGTCGGCTAATCAGCATATTATTCTGTTAATACATAGGATAATTATTTAATTGATAAGAAAAATGATTTTACGGTAGAGCATTATTCACTCTACCTTAATTTGATAGTTAGTTACAATTTATTGATGCGACTATCAATACTGAAACTATCAGAAGTGATATAGCGTTCCATTTGGCGCAGTTTTTTTTCACCCGCTTTCAATTGCTGATCGATTTCATTCATTAACTTAGTCACTTTAACACTAATATCAGTTTCATCCTGATAACCTGCCGGTGCCGGTTCGATAAAAAACCACATCAACAGATAAATAACGATGGTAATGGCAAAAAATCCTAAGAATAATGCAACAACCGCCAGTGCCCGTACTAAATTAACCGGTAAATCAAAGTAATGCGCCAACCCGGCACAAACGCCCCCAATCATACGTTGATCAGTACGTCGATAAAGTTTTCGCGCGCCCATTTTTGCCATTATATTTGCCTCCAATTTGGATGCTCTGCATCCAGAATATCTTCCAGCGCTTTAATACGTTGCTGCATGCGTTGTGCTCGCTCGGCTAACTGCGTTAGTCGCTGGATCTCATTCTGCGTTAATTGACTATGGCTATTTCCTTTTTTACCATAGTGGCACCATAACCAAATAGGCAGAATAAAGATAACAAAGATCAATAAAACTAACCCAATAAATATAGAGCCCATCACATTTCCTTATTAATCATTAATTTTGGCTACCAATAGATTACTCTTGTTTGTTCAGTTTAGCTTTCAACGCAGCCAATTGCTCACTGATTTCATCATCAGCTTTTAATTCAGTAAACTGTTGGTCTAAGGATTTTTGTTTACCTAAATGATAACTTTGCGCTTCACTTTCCATATGATCGATCCGCTGCTCAAACTGTTCAAACCGGGCTAATGCTTCGTCCAATTTACCACTATCTAATTGACGACGCACATCACGACTGGATTGCGCGGCTTGATGCCTTAATACCATAGTTTGCTGCTTTGCCCGTGTTTCAGTCAGTTTTTGCTCTAATTCAGCAATCTCGTCTTTCATACGTACTAATGTTTCATTTACCATAATTAACTCACTTTTTAGTGTATCAATAATGGTAGCCACTTTTTGCTTTTCAATTAATGCCGCGCGAGCTAAATCCTCTTTATCTTTAACTAGCGCCAGTTCTGCTTTTTCTTGCCATTGTATAACTTGTTTTTCACCGCTAGCAATACGGCGCTCTAATCCTTTCTGCTCAGCTAAAGTACGTGCCGAGATTGAACGAGACTCAACTAGCATATCTTCCATTTCTTGGATCATTAAACGGATCATTTTTTGTGGATCTTCTGCCTTATCAAGTAAAGAAGCAACATTTGCATTAATGATATCTGCGAAACGTGTGAAAATGCCCATCGATAAATTCCTTAATTAATATTGAATGATTGATTTGTTATTAAATTTTTTAACCTTAATCATTGATAAACAATATTCATGCCAATTTTACAAAAAAATATAACCATATGAAATAATTAAATTTTTATTTTGTTATCTTTTATTCCAATTTTCGTTATAATTTACAGATAATTAAAATGACCAATAAATGGCTAAAATGACCATGCAACTCTCTACAGATAATATTCTTGGTACTGCAGATAATTTCTTAGAAATACTGGAGCAAACTTCTGCACTTGCCAAACTCAGTAAACCGGTTTTAGTTACAGGTGAGCGAGGAACAGGCAAGGAGCTGATTGCTAGCCGTCTTCATTACCTTTCACCACGTTGGCAAGAACCATTTGTTTCCCTTAATTGCAGTGCACTGAATGAAAATTTATTAGATTCCGAATTATTTGGTCATGAAGCAGGCGCATTTACTGGAGCACAAAAAAGACATTTAGGCCGATTTGAACGGGCAGATCGAGGCACACTTTTCCTTGACGAGTTGGCAACCGCCCCCATGATTGTACAAGAAAAATTATTACGGGTGATCGAATATGGCCAACTAGAGCGTGTTGGTGGTAGTCAAAGCCTTAAAGTCGATGTTAGGCTTATTTGCGCAACCAACGCTAATCTACCCCAATTAGCTAACAAAGGCTTGTTTCATGCCGATCTACTTGATCGTCTAGCCTTTGATGTCATCCACATTCCGCCCTTACGTGAGCGATTAGCCGATATTATGTTACTGGCTGAACATTTCGCAATTAATATGTGCCGCGAGCTCAATCTCTCTTTTTTCCCTGGATTTACTGTTAAAGCACAAAAAAACCTGTCAGCTTATCCCTGGCCGGGTAATGTACGTGAATTAAAGAATGTTATTGAGCGTTCCGTCTATCGTCATGGCGATAGAGCTGAACCATTAGATTTGATTGTCTTCAATCCCTTTGCTAATGAGTCAATGATGTCGGTGGTAACAAAAGAAAATGATGAGCTACCTCAACTTCCCATCGATTTGAAACAATGGCAGCAGGTGGCAGAAAAAAATTTGCTCGAACAGGCATTACAAATAAGCCAGTTTAATCAGCGCTTGGCCGCTTCACAATTAAAATTAACTTATCACCAATTAAGGGGACTACTGAAAAAACATAATTTGCCAGAGAATCAAAATAACAAATAAGAATTAGTAGTCGAGAAAGTGGCCATCCGATGCTGGCAAGAAAATTAAACCACTGGCAACAATCTAAGCAATATCGTGTCAGCAATAAATTAAAGTTACTATAATTATCAATAACGTTAGCAAAGCAGTGGTTGACAATTTTTATCAACAAATTACTGATAATTTTATCAACTCTATTTTGTTGCATAACAGGAGTTAAGCTACAATAAAGCCATTCGCACTTATAATAGGTTTTTATATGCGTTACCTAATTTTATGGATTATTTTAATAAATGTAGGGACAATAAATGCATTAGCAGATACCCTTCCACCACAAATTCGTCAAAACAGCTTTATCTATTGTGTTAATGGCATTGTCACTACATTTAATCCGCAAATTGCCAGCACCGGGTTAATTATTGATCCACTAGCCGCTCAACTTTATGATCGATTATTAGAAGTTAATCCATTTACTTACAAATTAAATTCCGAACTTGCCTCGCACTGGAAATCATTTGATAAAGGAGCAACTTATCGATTTTATTTAAAACGTAATATTCCATTTCAAACAACAGATTGGTTCACACCGACACGAACGCTCAATGCCGATGACGTTGTGTTTAGTTTTTCCCGTATGTTTGATAAAAATCATCCTTATCACTATGTTGGGGGAGGCAATTATCCTTATTTCGATAGCCTGCAATTAGCTAACAATATCCGTAGTATTCGTAAAATTGATAATTATACTGTTGAATTTAAATTATATACCCCCGATGCATCATTTCTCTGGCATCTTGCAACTCGCTATGCACCAATACTCTCACAAGAATATGCACAATATCTCAACAAAATTAATCATAAAGAATTTATTGATTGGCAACCTGTTGGCACTGGTCCTTTCATGTTGGTCGGCTATCAAACCGGTCAATTTATCAAGCTAAATCGGCATAATAACTACTGGAAAGGCAAACCTTTAATGCAGCAAGTGGTGATTGATCTGGGTGCCGGCGGCACAGGACGCATATCTAAATTATTAACCGGTGAATGCGATGTCTTAGCCTATCCAGCTGCTAGTCAATTAAAGGTGCTACGTGAAGATGCCCGTTTGCGGCTATCGATGCGAGCCGGCATGAATATCGCCTATCTGATTTTTAACACTAGCAAACCACCGCTTGATCAATTAAAGGTTAGACAAGCCATAGCGTATTCAATTAATAATGAAAGATTAATGCAATCTATCTATTATGGCACCGCTGAAACAGCAACTTCTGTTCTACCTAGAGCTTCATGGGCTTATGATAATCAAATTAAAGTGACAGATTATAATCCTGAAAAAGCCAAAGAAATGCTAGAAGAGCTCGGTTTGTCCGGTATGAAATTAGATATTTGGGTTCCCGTTATTTCTCAATCCTATAATCCGAGCCCGTTAAAAACTGCCGAACTTATCCAGGCAGACTTAGCAAAAGTAGGCATTAAGATGAATATTCATCCGGTAGAAGGCAATTTATTAGAAAATAAGCTGAGTGATCGTAACTATGACATGATCCTTGACGGTTGGTCGACGGATAGTAATGATCCTGATAGTTTTTTCCGCCCTCTACTTAGTTGCGCTGCTAAGGAATCACATACTAATTTGAGTAAATGGTGTAATCCTTACTTTGATGAACTTTTACGTGAGGCGCTAGTAAGCCAAAGTATTTCATCTCGCATTAATTATTACCACCAAGCGCAATCATTACTAGCAAAAGAATTACCTGTATTACCGCTAGCTTATTCATTACATTTACAGGCTTATCGCTATGATATCAAAGGGCTAGTTATTAGCGCCTTTGGTAACTCCTCTTTTGCCGGGGTTTATCGTGATGGGTCGATTAAAACCCCACTACCGGCTGACTCCTATTTTAATGACGAAGAAGGAGCAGCGTGGTGATTATTTACGTATTAAGGCGGTTATTACTTTTAATTATTACTTTATTTTTACTAACACTGGTTAGTTTTAGTTTGAACTATTTCACTGCTGATGCTCCATTAAGTGGACTATCATTATGGGATGCCTATATTTTTTATTTAACCGGCTTATTACATTGGAATTTTGGTTTTTCTAGTATTAATGGTCAACCGATTAGCAGTCAGCTGAATGCCACTTTTCCTGCCACTATGGAGTTGTGCTTTTTAGCGTTTATTTTAGCTTTAATAATCGGCATCCCTACCGGCATTATTGCGGGTGTCTGGCGCAATAAACCAATTGATTACATTATTAAAATTTTTACCCTAATCGGTTTTTCTATGCCAATTTTTGTGTTGGCTTTATTATTTATCCTGCTTTTTTCATTGAAATTAGGCTGGTTACCGGTCTCTGGCCGAATTAATTTACTGTATGATCTTGAACCTGTGACCGGATTTGCCCTGATCGATGTGTGGTTATCGGATTCAATCTATCGTAGCCAAATGTTTATTAATCTATTAGAGCATTTGATTTTACCCGTTATTACATTAGCTATTGCGCCAATTTCTGAAATGATACGGTTAATGAAAAATAGTACTGAAGCTGTTATGGGTGAAAATTATATTAAAGCAGCAGCAACCAGAGGACTCTCTCGCATTACCATTATCAAACGTCATGTCTTACACAATGCGCTGCCTCCTATTATTCCAAAACTTGGTCTGCAGTTTTCTACTATGATAACACTAGCGATGATCACTGAACTTGTATTTAATTGGCCAGGCTTAGGGCGTTGGTTAGTCACAGCCATTCGACAAAATGATTACTCAGCAATTTCTGCCGGCGTAATGATTATTGGTACTTTAGTTATTTTCGTTAATGTCATATCGGATATTTTAGGCGCTATGATGAACCCTTCTAAATATAAGGATGGGTATGTCTTCAGATAATTTTTATCGTGAACAAAAGATGCCATCCCCTATCCGGGTTGTCTGGCGATTTTTCTCTAATGATATTCTAGCAATGACTGGATGTTATGGTATTGCTTTTCTCCTGGTTTTGACTTTATTTGGCAGCTACTTAGCCCCCTATACCATTAACCAACAATTTTTGGGCTACCAGCTACTACCTCCATCCTGGTCGCATTATGGTAATGTGGCATTTTTTTTGGGTACTGATGATCTTGGGCGTGATATTTTAAGTCGATTACTTATCGGTACAGCATCTACCTTTGGCTCTGCACTTGTGATTACCATTAGCACAACGTTGGTCGGATTAATATTAGGTTGTTTAGCCGGCATTACCCATGGGTTAAAATCAGCTATTTTAAATCATGTGTTAGATACGCTGTTATCAATTCCCTCGCTACTCCTGGCGATTATTATTGTCGCTTTTGCCGGCTCAAGCCTTGAAAATGCAATGATAGCAATTTGGTTAGCCTTATTACCAAGAATTGTTAGAACAATTTACAGCGCTGTTCGCGATGAATTAGATACCGAATATGTTCTTGCCGCTCGACTTGACGGTGCTTCAAACTTTTATATCCTTTGGTATACCGTATTACCCAATATCACACCTATCTTGGTAACAGAAATTACTCGCACCCTCTCTATGGCCATTCTGGATATGGCTGCGTTAGGCTTTCTTGACTTAGGCGCCAGATTACCGACTGCTGAATGGGGCACTATGCTCGGTGATAGTTTAGAGTTGATTTATGTAGCACCATGGACAGTTTTTCTTCCTGGTGCAGTCATTATGAGCAGCGTTTTATTTGTTAACTTACTTGGTGATGGCTTACATCGCGCCATTAATGCTGGGGTGGAATAATGCCATTATTAGATATCCGTAACCTCACTATTGAATTTATGACCGCCAAAGGGCCAGTGAAAGCCGTCGATAATGTTTCTTTACAGCTAAATGAAGGCGAAATTCGTGGCTTAGCTGGCGAGTCCGGCTCAGGTAAAAGTTTGATTGCTAAGGCTATTTGTGGCGTTACTAAAGATAACTTAAAAGTGACTGCCGATCGTTTTTATTTTCTTGATATTGATCTGTTAAAGCTCACCGCACGCCAACGACGTAGAGTGATAGGGCATAATATTTCGATGATTTTTCAAGAACCCCAGTCTTGCTTAGATCCAGCTGAAAATATTGGTAAACAACTTATCCAATCAATACCACAATGGACTTTTAAAGGTCGTTGGTGGCATCGATTTAGTTGGCGTAGGCGACGCGCAATTGAATTACTCCATCGAGTAGGAATTAAAGATCACGATGATATTATGTACAGCTATCCTTATGAACTTACTGAAGGTGAATGTCAGAAAGTGATGATAGCCATTGCGCTAGCAAATCAACCACGATTACTGATTGCCGATGAACCCACCAATGCAATGGAATCGACAACTCAAGCACAAATATTTCGCCTGCTTGATAGATTAAACCAAAACAATAACATGACAATTTTACTAATTAGTCATGATATGCAAATGATGAGCAAACTCGTTGATCGGATTAGCGTACTCTATTGTGGCCAAACCGTTGAAAGTGCAACCCCTGAAGAGTTATTGATCCGTCCCCATCATCCTTATACACAAGCATTAATCCGTGCTGTACCGGATTTTGGCAGCCCACTTCCGCATAAAAGTCGACTAAATACCCTACCTGGGGCGATCCCTTCTTTAGAGCACCTGCCAATCGGTTGCCGTCTTGGCCCTCGTTGTCCCTATGCACAAAAAACGTGCATTATCACGCCGCCGCTACGCAGCATAAAAAATCGGGCTTTTGCCTGTCATTTTCCTCTTAATATGGAGGAAACATCATGACAACACCGTTACTGGCAATCAAAAATCTGACTAAAACCTTTCGTTATCGCACCGGGTTATTTCAAACTCAATTATTAGAAGCAGTAAAACCGTTAAGTTTTACCTTAAGAGCTGGTGAAACCTTGGCTATTATTGGTGCTAACGGTTCAGGTAAATCAACCCTGGCCCGCATGTTATCGGGTGTTATTGAACCTAGTGGTGGTGAAATCTTTATTAATGGTCATCAACTTAACTTTGGCGATTATAGTTATCGCAGTCAACGCATCCGCATGATATTTCAGGATCCAAGTACTTCGTTAACCCCCAGGCAGCGTATTGGGCAAATTCTTGAGATCCCTTTAATTCTAAATACTTCACTTTCCGTTCATGAACGGGAAGAACGTATAGAACAGACTCTTCGCCAAGTTGGGCTATTACCGGATCACGCAGGCTATTATCCGCATATGTTAGCAGCGGGTCAAAAACAGCGAGTAGCGCTGGCAAGAGCGTTGATCCTGCAACCAGAGATTATTATTGCCGATGAAGCACTGGCGTCATTAGATATGACTATGCGTTCTCAAATCATCAATTTAATGCTTGAATTACAAGAAAAACAAGGTATTTCCTATATTTATGTTACTCAGCATCTAGGTATGATGAAACATATCAGCGATAAAGTGTTGGTAATGGATAATGGTGTTGTCGTCGAAAGAGGTAATACCGCCGAAGTACTTGCTTCACCTTTACATGAAGTGACCCGACGCTTAATTGCCAGCCATTTTGGTGAACTTTTATCTGCCGATGCCTGGCGGCAAGATGTTAGCTAATATAAAGGCAGCAAAAACTGCTCGGATCAGCGAGGTAATACAACATATTTTCTTCTGTCATGATAAACTCTCTGCCGTTTATCAAAAAAATAATGCATAAATACCATCTACAATAGATAATTTATGCTGTGTATGTTATTGTTATTATTTAAAAATTTACAAGGATACGGCTTATGGGCTTTATGAGCGGCAAGCGCATTCTAATCACTGGTTTAGCTAGTAAACTATCTATTGCTCACGGTATTGCACAAGCAATGCACCAACAAGGGGCTGAACTGGCCTTCAGTTATCAAGGTGATAAACTGAAATCTCGCGTAGAAGAGATGGCAAACAGCTTTGGCTCTAGTATTGTTTTGCCATGTGATGTTGCTTCGGATGAAAGTATCACTACCTTATTTGCCGAGCTGGCGAAAGTATGGCCCAAATTTGATGGTTTTGTCCATTCAATTGCCTATGCACCAGCCGATCAACTTGATGGTGATTATGTCGATGCAGTGACACGCGAGGGCTTCCGGATTGCCCACGATATTAGTTCCTATAGCTTTGTTGCGTTAGCAAAAGCTTGTCGAAGTATGTTAAATCCTCATTCTGCCCTGGTTACCCTAAGTTATTTGGGCGCTGAGCGTGCGATCCCTAACTATAATATTATGGGATTAGCAAAAGCTTCCCTTGAAGCAAATGTTCGTTATATGGCTAACGCAATGGGGCCTGAAGCTATTCGCGTTAATGGCATTTCAGCCGGTCCAATCCGCACATTAGCAGCATCGGGCATAAAAGATTTTCGTAAAATGCTATCACATTGTGAATCAGTAACCCCCATTCGCCGTACGGTAACAACGGAAGATGTTGGCAATTGTGCTGCTTTCCTTTGTTCTAATTTATCAGCGGGTGTGACAGGTGAAATTTTACACGTTGACGGTGGTTTCAGTATTGCTGCTATGAACGAACTAGAGTTAAAAGCCTAGTACAATAAGCAGCCCGCCAAATCTATTGATTGATAATGATACAATTTAACGGCGGGCTTACTGTTATAAGCAAGACAAATTAATGATACTGAATAAGATAATTTGCCATCAAATCGGTTATTATCCCTCTTTGATCGTTATAACTAATAAAATTTTCAGGCGTTATATCGATGATCCTAGGTAACATTGATGTCACAATACTCGATTTTGTTAAGCCTTGAATACCCTGATTACTGTCAACCAAACGCAACGCTTCTGCCATTGAACTAATTGTTGCAATGCTTCTGGATTACTGTTATCGATTAACAAAATATTTTTTAATTCATGCATATCGACGTTGGGGAAAAATTCACCTAAAAAGGTTTTTACCATCCATGATAAAGAAATGGGTTCAGATTGAAGTGCTTCGTTGCTAAATGCCTTAATCAATTTGCTGTTATCATCTTTATTGTATATTGCTTTATTCGGCTCTCCTCTAAAAATACCCTCAACATTTTTGTCCGCTATAAATTGATTTAACTTGTCACAAATTCCTGCGATATTAGCATGCATTGCTTGTTCTACTGCTATACGCTCTTTAGCAACTTGACCTGCTTCTATTTTGTTCTGCTCGACATTATCGCTAGCTGAGGACATTTTTCTCTGCCAAAAACTGGGATTACTCAATTTGAGTAAACCATCGTACAACATATTAAAGCCAGTTTTCTGCGGTTTTTCATTTAAAATAGCACTTTCTGATTTTACTGTAGTTGATTGCGCTGACTCAGGCGATTTTTTGCCAGTTAACGTCATTCCTTCTGATGATATTGAACTCACTCTACGCAATTCAACGGGAAATTTTTGCGGTTGAGATGTATAACTGAATGAATCATTTGATTTCCAGTCAAATTCGCTGGAACTATTTTTTACGCCAATCAAACTATTCACCAAACTAATTGTTAAATCTTTAAAATTATTAAAGCTGTTTTGAATGCTTGATAACAGCGAAGTGGTCGATGCTTCAGTATTATTGGTGTTGGAAAAACTATCTAAACGCATGTTAACTCCATTATTTATTTTATATATTTGCCCCAACAAGTGTAAATATAATTAAATAACACCAATACCAAATTTAGCTTTTCTATTATTTACAAAATAAATATCTAACTTTTTATAAACAGTAAATATATTATCTGTAGATAAATAGCTATTTATAAAATATAATTTATTTAATTATACCAATAACCAATACGACAATAAATAACATTAATAATTATAATGATATTGTATGTTATATAATAAAGGCAAAATATATATCATTGTTAACATTAAGTTAAATTAAATATGGAATATTGTATTTTAATAAAATTTCATTATTAATATTAAAAATATCGAAATTATTACTGGCTAAATATTATAAACCCGTCAATAAATAAACTTTTTAAAACTAATTGCTCTGTTATTAAAACATTATTTATAAAACGGGATTTTTTAATTTACTTATTAATAATTTTCAATAAGATAATTTGCAATTAAATCCTTGATCTGATTAGCTTCCTCTTTATGTGTTGCGATATACATAATATCAACAAACGAGGGTAGCATTGAAGTAACAATACTTTCTTTTGTTAATCCATCAATCTTATTTTCACCAGTAGCTAAACGCAATGTGTTTGCTATTGTCGTCAAGACAGTTGGCAAATGTTGTTTTGCAGGATCTTTCAACATGCAGTCTGTCAATTTTTTATCTAACAACTGATTAAATTTATTAGTTGAAAAGCCTGTATTATTTAATTCTTCTAATCCAATTTTAGGAAAATTACTCCCAATATAGGCCTTTATCAAAAATGATGATTCAATGTGATCGTGCTGACGGCTATCTTTATTAAATGTATGTACTAATTTTTCATTATCAGTCAGGCTATACTCTGAGCCTGGTTGTTGCCTGAATGCACCTGAGATTGTTTTCTTTGCTAGACATTCATTTAATCTATCACAAATTCCATCTATATTAACCCGCATAGCACAAGCGACTAACTCAGCTGGTGGTACTATCTTTGATTGATTTTTTGAACCAGAAATAGCATTCCATATAGAGCTAGCCAGGCGCGAAATAAAAGATTTTGGCGGCGCAAAAGTTTGTTCTGCCAATCGTGTTATTTCATTTCGTGCCACGGTAGTCGCAACAGATTTTTCCAAGGAAGTCAGATTATTTGTTAAATTTGTTTCTTTGTTGCTATTTAAATAGCTCGTTATTTTATCACTAGTATTATCAGAAATTGTTTCATAAATATGCTCTTCATTTTCTCCAAACGGATTATAATAAATTTCGTTCTCCATTTGTTCTCCTTCTTCTAAAGCATAATCGGAGATTTGTTCATAGATATGTTTCTCTTGTCCTACAATAGAATATCCTTCTGCATCATAGTAAACGTCATTACTAGCATATTGTTGTTTTTCAACACTATCATAAGGAGCTGCATAAGTAGGCTCCACTTTTACACCATCATTTTGATTGGTAAACTTTACTATGTCATTACCAGCATAATGAAGTTGGTTATTAGCAGCTGTTAAATTAGCTAAATTATTTTTCTCTAATGGATTGTTTGCATTTTTTGCAGCAATAAACACATTCTGTAAATGCTCTGTTATAAAGGCAGAAAATTCAGGCTTAGTTAAAGCTGCATCTTTTTCGCTAGTTAATTTACAATTATCAGATTTTACATTATTTGCAATATTTTGATGGCTGTTTTTAATACCCAAAATACTTTTGAAAACATCATATGGCTTAATCGCCATCACATCTACATCGGAATTTAGCGCTGCAAATTTAATTAACTGAACTTGTGCAATATTATTTTTATAAAAAGTCATTTTATTTCCCTATTATTTTAGACAATTCCCAATAACCATTATAAAATTAACCAGTAAAAATAAATATCATATTACGTTCAAATACTAATAATCCAAACCATGTTTATATAAGAACCAGTTATATTTGATTAACTATTAAATAACATAATAAATACTTCTATGTTATATAAAAAAATAAATATAGTTTTATTTAAATAATATATGACATTAATTTAATCTAACTGCCTATAAATTTGACAAATTTTCAAATTACTTCCATATTTATAGATGGTTAAATTAATATACTCTAGGGTGTTAAGGTTATTAAAATGTCATCCATATTCAATAAGTTATTAGCATTCTTTTCAATAGGAGCACGCATGGGTTACTATGAAATCAAAAAAAGTAGTAAAAGTACTGAGCAACCATACTACTTTGTGTTAAAAGCCGCTAATCATGAAGTTATTGCCACTAGTGAGATGTATAAAACCAAAGCCGCAGTACAAAAAGGGATTGCCTCAGTGCAAAAAAATGGTCCAACCAAACAAGTGAAGGATCTTACCAGCGAAAGCTAAGCTATTCATTATTCTTCTAAAAGCTGCAGCTATTGGCAGCTTTTTCTTTTACCTGCTCTCTCTTGCTATCTTTAGCCTGACTAAAAATAAATCCATAAAATCTTTGGCAACTGCTATGCTGTTACTTTAACCGCAATAAACCCGATCAAATCCAAAGGAAGGTCACCATGAAACTCTACTATTCTGCCGGCGCTTGTTCACTTGCCCCACATATTGTATTAAGAGAAACCGGCTTAGATTTTAGTATTGAACGGGTTGATCTAAAGAAAAAATGTACCGAAAAAGGCATTGATTTCTATACAATTAACCCTAAAGGCCAGGTACCGGTATTACAGTTAGATAACCATGATATTTTGACTGAAAATGCAGTTATTTTGCAATATATTGCCGATCAAGCCGCTGACTCAAATGATAAATTAATCGCGCCAATGGGCAGCTTGCAACGTTATCATCAGCTCGAATTGGTTAATTACATTGCAACAGAATTACATAAAGGTTTTAGTCCGATATTTTCACCTTTAACACCGGATAATTACCGTGAGATTGTGATAAAATCCTTGATCACTAAATTTAGCTATATGGAAAATTTGTTGGTTAAGCGTAAATTTATCAGCGGTGAACATTTTACTATTGCTGATGCTTATTTATTTACTATTTATCGTTGGGCTGCGGTAGTTAATATTGACCTCAGCCAATATCAACATCTAACACAGTATGTTGAAGAAAAAATTAGCCAACGTAAAAGTGTACAAGAAGCATTAACTACTGAAGGTTTAATCTGATTTTAGCTTTGTTTGTTGCTCTTCAGCTTTGATTTAGCTTGAAGAGCAATGTCCTACGATAAAATGGTTAATCAAGCTGTACCGCTTTAAAGTGATAAGCTGGATTTACCATTTTATCTTGCGCAGCAACCAGTTGTAATTCATATTTATGCATTGCTTTCGTCTTTAACACCACTTCATAAACTGCTGCCGCTACATGCTCTAATGCACTAGATAACGATTTGCCGTTTAATAAATTGACCAACATTAAGCCGCTGGTGAGATCGCCAACCCCAACCGGCTGCTGTTTACCAAAATCAATAAGTGGCCGACTGATATGCCAGCAATGCGCTTTGGTCACTAATAGCATTTCAAAACAGTCGGCATGATAACCGGCACGACTGAGATGTTTTACTAAAACCGTTTGCGGGCCTTGTTGACACAATTCTCTCGCTGCTAATAGCGCTTGTTCAACATTAGTAATTGATTTTCCAACTAATGTTTCCAGCTCTAATAGGTTAGGCGCTACTATGTCGCAGATAGGTAAAGCTTCATGACATAAAAACTCAGCCACACCCGGGGCAACAATACAGCCTTTTTCAGCATGTCCCATTACCGGATCACAGAAATAGCAAGCAGCAGGGTTACTTATTTTTATCTGTTTAACAATATCAACAATCGCTTTACCTTGTTCGGCAGAACCAATATAACCCGTCAGAGCCGCATCACAATGTTTTAATTGGTGGATCTTAGCAATTCCGTTAACAATATCTGTTAAATGTTCAGGGGGCATAACACTACCTGTCCATTGTGGATATTGTGTATGATTAGAAAATTGCACCGTATTCAGGGGCCAGACATCAATTCCCATCCGTTGCATGGGAAAAACCGCGGCACTATTACCCGCATGGCCAAAAACAACATGCGACTGAATTGATAGAACACTTTTCATATATCACTCATTTTATTTTTGATAATACTCGCTGTTACAAAACAAAGTCGTTACTTTATAAACAAGCAATTAACACATTAGTAATTAATCTAATAAATACCAATAAGTTAATCGCTATGTTAGACAAAACTTATAGTGATTAAATTTACCCTACTATGCCCCATTATTGCCAATTAACTAAGCAGTAATGTTTTTTACCACGCCTGATCAAAGAATAACGGCCAAATAGACGATCTTGCGCAGTAAAAACATATTCAGCATCAATACATTTCTTACCATTAATTGCGACCGCATTTGAGATTATCATCGTTCTTGCCTGACCACGTGACGGGACCAATTTCGCCTCGACTAATGCCTGCTGTAAATCTGCCCCTGAATTTAATTTGATCATAGGCATGCCATCTTGTGCCAACTGAGCAAAATCAGCTGCAGTTAATGCAGTAATCGTATCGGAAAATAAGCTTTCGGTGATCCGTTTGGCAGCCTGTAAGCCCTCATCGCCATGTACTAACTGGGTAACTTGCTCCGCTAATACATACTGTGCTCGTGGGGCTTTACCACTGTTTTGATCCTCACTTTGCAAGGCGTCAATTTCTTCAATTGGCATAAAGGTAAAAAACTTAAGAAAACGGTACACATCCGCATCAGCAGTATTAACCCAAAATTGATAAAACTTATATGGGCTGGTTTTTTGCGGATCTAACCAAACCGCCCCCGCTTCGGTCTTGCCAAATTTAGTTCCATCAGATTTAGTAATTAACGGCACCGTCAAACCAAAAACCTGTTTTTGATGTAAACGTCGTGTGAGATCAATGCCTGAAGTAATATTGCCCCATTGATCAGAGCCGCCTATCTGTAATTCAACATTATGTTGGTGACAAAGGTTGGCAAAATCATAAGACTGAAGCAAATTATAGGAGAACTCAGTAAAAGAGATGCCTGCATCATCGCGCTCAAGTCGTTGTTTAACAGCTTCTTTATTGATCATTTGATTAACAGAAAAATGTTTACCGATATCGCGCAAGAAGGTCAAGACATCCATTTGACCAAACCAATCATAATTATTAACTACCTTGGCACTATTTTTACCACAATCAAAATCAAGAAATGGCGAAACCTGTTGACGAATTTTTTCTACCCATTGCTGCACTGTTTCATTGGTATTTAATTTACGCTCAGTGGCTTTAAAACTTGGATCACCAATTAAACCTGTCGCCCCACCCACTAAAGCTACTGGTTGATGTCCCATTTGCTGGAAACGCTTTAAACATAGCAAAGGAACCAAATGCCCTAAGTGCAAGCTATCAGCGGTTGGATCAAATCCACAATAGAGCGCTACTGATCCCTGGGACAGTTTCTCTATTAATGCCTTTTCATCCGTCAGCTGAGCTATTAAACCCCGCTCTTGCAATTGTTCAATTAGGTTCTTGCTAACCATCAATAACTCCATCAATTTTTTTATTTCGTCGATTTTGTGGATAAATATAATATAAATAAGCGCAATAGAATAAAACGCGAGTCAAATAAGTGCCAGTTAAAAATCATTTTTTCCGTTTATGGCGCCAAGCGATCAATTTGCCAATGGTCATGTTGCCATTGATACAAAAATCGATCATGTAACCGTTTAGTGCCACCTTGCCAAAATTCAACACTGTTAAATCTGACGCGATAGCCGCCCCAAAAACTAGGTAAGGGAATTTCACCATTTTTAAATTTTTGTTTTAATTCAAAAAATTTATTTTCTAATAGACTTCTAGCCGAAATTTTTGCCGATTGTTGTGAAGCCCAGGCCGCTATTTGACTATCTTTTGGTCGACTATGAAAATATTTTATTACCTCAAGTGGAGTGAGTTTTTCTGCCTCACCCAAGAAGCAAACCTGACGCTCTAACTGATACCAGGGAAATAGTAAACTGACTTTATTGTTATGAGCGATATGTTGTGCCTTACGAATAGATAAATTAGTATAAAATATTAGTCCATTTTTATCATAATGTTTAAGTAATACAATGCGTTGGTATGGTTGTCCATCGCTGTCTACGGTTGCAACAGACATGGCTGTTGGATCGGCTAATTTTGCTTCATAAGCCTGCTTTAACCAACGCTCAAACAATACTAATGGCTGGTCGGTTAAATCCTTACGTCTTAAACCACCTTGGGTATATTCCCGTCTTAAACTAGCAATATCCAACTGAATTTTTTCTACCATTTTTTTGCCTCTGTCTTGTTACGATAGATATCATGTTATTCACTATTGGCCGGATAAATTGCGCCTAATACTGTTTCCTGGTTAGCGCCAGTAACAGAGGGTAAATTGCCTGGCAAACCCGATAAGGTACGAGCCGCCAGCCAAGCAAAAGCCAAAGCTTCAACATTATCTCCACTCAAACCATATTTATCTGTTGATGCCACCACAATATTGGTTAACAATTCGCTTAACCTTGCCATAAGATAGCTATTTTTAGCTCCTCCACCACAAACCAACAAACAATCCGCTTTGTCATAAAGCAAAACCTGATCAACGATTGAACAGATGGTTAATTCTGCCAAAGTGGCCTGTACATCCTGGGCTGATAAATTTAAGTACGATGTCAAATATTTTTGTAACCAAGCAGAATTGAAATATTCTCTACCTGTACTTTTGGGCGCTGGCCGCTTGAAATAGGGATCCGCTAGCATTTCAGTCAGCAGCGACTTATTAACCCGCCCTGAGCGCGCCCAATCGCCGTTATTATCATAAGGTTTATTTAAATGTTGATTGGCCCAGATATCCAACAGAATATTTCCAGGTCCGGTATCATAGCCTTTAATTATTGAATTCCCAAATAAAGTAGTGAGATTAGCGATGCCACCAATATTTAAAATAATACGATTTTGATCAGGATGACTAAGCACCTTGTGATGAAAAGCAGGTACTAAAGGTGCACCTTGCCCACCATACGCCATATCTCTACGACGAAAATCGCCTACTACGGTGATGTTAGTTAACGCAACAATTCTATTATTATCGCCTAATTGCAGAGTAAAAGGCCGTTGGCCAGTAGGTTGGTGCCAAACTGTTTGCCCATGACACCCTATCGCGGTAATATCTGTGGCCGATAATAATTGCTGTTTTAATAGGTTATTGATCGCTTCACCATATAACGAGCCGAGCTGATAATCAATTTCACCTATTGTTGCTAAGGTGACCGCTTGACCTTGACATATAGATAAGACTTGATTTTTTAATTCAGTGGGAAAAGGAAAGGAAATCGCACCTAGCTGAATCACATTTTTATCATCAATCTCTGCCAAAACAACATCAACCCCATCGAGACTGGTACCTGACATTACTCCTATATAGCGACCTACTTTCATGTTTGACCTCTGATTATTTTATTTATACTTCGTTTTAGTCATTCAATATACTTATTGGCATAGTTTTTCACTTAAAACATTTAACTCATTGAAATAAAATAAAAAAACGACAGTTTAAAAATATTTAAATTAAAAATAAATTAATTAAGCTGAATTTATTACTTTAAGAAAAAATTATTAATGTTTAGACTATATTTAGATTGTAGAAAGTAAATTAATTTTACTATTTGTCTGATTATCCAGTTCGTTTATATACAATAAATTATGATATTTGTGTATTCATGATTATTATTACACGGTAAATCAGATTTCCAAAAGGAGTAATCATGTTAAAGCAAGTTCTCGTCGGTATTTTTACAGTAACAGCTTTATCGGGCTGTATAAATACAGGTAGTCTTTCTGGGGACACTTATACCGCATCTCAAGCTAAACAAGTACAAACTGTGAATTATGGTACCGTTACTCGCGTAACCCCGGTTAATATTCAAGCTGGTGGTGACGAAAACATCATAGGAGCACTGGGTGGTGCTGTTCTGGGTGGGTTATTGGGTAATACGGTTGGTGGGGGCACAGGAAAAACCCTTGCAACGGCAGCCGGTGCGATCGCCGGTGGTGTTGCCGGTCAGAATGTTCAAGGAGCACTTAACAAAACAAAAGGCGTTCAACTGGAAATCAGGTTGGATAATGGCCGAATTATCTCTGTGGTGCAAAAAGGTGATCCAAACAGCTTCCGTAATGGCCAGCGTGTATCTATTATAGGTAGTGGAAATAACATTACTGTTTCACCTCGTTAATTCAACTTAAATAGCATACGCGACTAGATTTAGATAATTAGCCGCGTATGCATTATATTATAACGCCATTTGTTCTTTTTTTATTACGCTATCATTTATTACGAATGATTATGTAACCGAATAATATTTTGCTCGAGTTTTAATATCAATGAATAAAGTGTATTTAATTCATCATGTGTAATACCTCCTAATATCTCCTTTCGGGTTTTTTCAATTACATCATCAACCTGTTTAATAAATGGCATCGATTCTTCTGTTAATTTAATTCTTTTTGCTCGTCTATCGTTGACACAGGTGTGACGCGTGATCAATTTCTTTTCTTCTAATTGATCGAGAGTTCTAACTAGCGATGGTTGTTCAATACCTATTGCTTTAGCCAATTGAATTTGTGATTGATCAGGTGGTAACTGGCTAATGTTATATAAGGTTACCCAATGAGTTTGGGTGAGCTTTAATGGTTTCAGACGATGATCAATCAATGCCCGCCAGACTCGAACTAAACGCGCAAGATCAGTTCCTATTTTTGATTCCAATTGTTCCTCCTTAAAAATAGAATACCATCTACATCTATAATTATTAAATTGCCAATTAATATCCCAGAAACATATATCCATTTCTATTCACTAAGATATTAATATAGAAATGGGTAAAGATTTAAATTTATATTTAGCATAATAATATATAAACTTATATTTCATTATTAGTATATTAAGTTGACTTAATTAGTGTTCTAATCATTACCCACTTATTTACTATATAAAACAAAAGGCTATTAGTTAAATATCCTTATAAGAATAGCCTTCATCTAAATTCTATTCTATATGTTTTTATATTAATATTATTTTTAATTTGCAAAAAATAGACAATAAAAAATAAAAATCATTATAAAACAAGTTATTATAAATATTCTTAAAAGCATTTATTCAGCTATACTTAGATACTAAGTCTATATTGATTTTTAATAAATTACCTGAAAGTTGAAAAAAACTAATAAAACAACATTATATCTTAAATAAATAATACCAAATAAAATAAGCTAATAAGTCAACAAATAATTTAAAAATAAAAATTATAGCAAGGTAATAAATTAATACATCGACTATTAGCAATAATAAAAAAACAATTGTTATGCATTACTAATGCATAACTTGTAAATGAAAAATATCCGTTCCGTTTACAATATTATGATAACAAATAGCTTATAACAACATCAGCGATTAGTTATAATTGAATAGCTACTATAAAGTTAACTGAACGATATTTTCAAGCCGTCAACAGTTGACACTAAAGTAACGCAATCAATTATATTGTAAATTTTAATTAATAAACCAACTATATAAATTGAAATAATAGTCATGTTCACGTTATATTAATATCAGTAATGAATGGTTTTTAAACTTAAAAAGAGGCTTATATGCGCTTACTTCATACCATGTTACGGGTTGGCGATCTGCAACGCTCAATTCATTTTTATACTGAAATATTAGGTATGCGTCTATTACGCACAAGTGAAAATCCTACATACAAATACTCCCTCGCCTTTGTCGGCTTTGATGATGAAAGTAAAGGTGCCGTAATCGAATTAACCTATAATTGGGGTGTTGAGCATTACCAGATGGGTACCGCCTTTGGTCACATTGCATTAGGTGTTGATAACGTTGCAGATACCTGTAGTAGCATAAGGCGAGCAGGCGGCAAGGTGACGCGCGAAGCAGGCCCCGTAAAAGGTGGCTCAACGATTATTGCATTTGTGGAAGATCCTGATGGCTATCAAATTGAATTGATTGAAAATAAAAATGCCAGTAATGCTTTAGGTAACTGACGCTTTTTGTCATTGATCGAGCATCTATCCATACATTTTCTATACTTAAGCCAATTTTATGCATTTTAGCCAAAATTTGGCATAATATCTTTATTCTCAAGTATAAAGTCTTAAGCAAATGTCTAATAAAAAAAATGGTGTTAACACGCTGGCAAAGCGTTTTCGAGGTTATTATCCTGTCGTTATCGATGTAGAAACTGGTGGGTTTAATGCACAACAAGATGCGCTATTAGAAGTTGCGGCTATGACGCTAAAAATGGATCAAGGGGGTTGGTTAGAGATTGATGAAAAACTCCATTTCCATGTTGAACCTTTTGCAGGAGCAAATATAGAAGCAACTGCACTAGCTTTCACTGGCATCGACCCAACTAATCCTTTACGTAACGCTGTCGATGAGTATACCGCTTTACATGCAATTTTTAAGATGGTTAGAAAAGGCATTAAAAATAATGATTGCAATCGGGCAATTATTGTTGCCCACAATGCCAATTTTGATCATAGTTTTATCATGGCTGCCGCTCAACGAGCAAATCTGAAACGTAATCCGTTCCACCCTTTTGCGACTTTCGATACCGCAACCCTCAGCGGGCTGGTTTTTGGTCAAACAATTTTAGCTAAAGCTTGTTATACCGCAGGGATCCCTTTTGATGGTAAACAGGCACATGGTGCTCTTTACGACACCGATAGAACGGCATTACTGTTTTGTGAAATCGTCAATAAATGGAAAAAATTAGGTGGCTGGCCATTAATAACCGATTAATGATCAAAGGCAGTGGTAACGCATAATTTTACTGCCTTCTAATTAACTATTTATTTTGTAAGGGTTATTTAGCTACTCAATGCCAGGCTGTTCTGAAGTGCGATATTTATCGGCAGTGGCGGTGATCAATTCCTGTAATTTACCCTGCTGATACATTTCAATAATGATATCGCAACCGCCAATTAGCTCACCATCAACCCATAACTGAGGAAATGTTGGCCAGTTTGCATACTTAGGTAACTCACTACGAATATCAGGGTTTTGCAAAATATCTACATAAGCAAAACGTTCACCACAAGCAGAAAGAGCTTGAACCGCCTGGGCAGAGAAACCACAGCTTGGAAATTTAGGTGAGCCTTTCATGTATAAAAGAATTGGATTTTCTTTTACCTGGCGTTCAATTTTTTCTATTGTCGTCATTGTTACTTCCTTAAAAACTAAATCTATTATTTTGCACTAAGCGAACATAACATTGATATAGAATACCATTTTCTATCAATACTTGATAACCCTTTGCTGCTATCTTTATTATGTTCCAATCGTATTTAATAAAAATTGATTAACATAATTATTAAGTTATCTATATAAAAATGATAATTTCAATATGTTTATATTTTGTATTTATCAACTGGTTGCGCGATACGAATAAAAAAGGAGTCTGCAATGTCTTTCCAATTACCACCATTACCTTATGCTAAAAATGCTTTAGAGCCCCATATTTCTCAAGAAACGTTAGAATACCATTATGGCAAACACCATAGCACTTATGTCAATAATCTAAATAATTTAATTAAAGGGACTAACTTTGAGGGTAAATCATTAGAAGAAATTATAACAACTGCACAAGGAGGCATTTTTAATAATGCTGCCCAAGTCTGGAACCATACCTTTTATTGGCACTGCTTAGCGCCTAATGCCGGTGGCGAACCAACAGGTAAAATAGCTGAGGTCATTAATCAACATTTTGCCGATTTTGAAAAATTTAAGCAGCAGTTTACCGATGCGGCGATCAAAAATTTTGGTTCAGGCTGGACATGGTTAGTCAAACAGACAAATGGAAAGCTTTCCATCGTCAATACTTCTAATGCCGCAACACCAGTCAGCGGTGATGATAAACCATTACTGACTGTTGATATATGGGAGCATGCTTACTACATTGATTATCGTAATGCACGGGCAGAATATTTGATAAACTTTTGGTCGCTGGTTAACTGGCAATTTGTCGAACAAAATTTGTTGTCATAATTTATTGGATTTTATGTAAAAAAGTGCTAACGGTTAAGCAGCCATAACAGACTCCAGGCTATGGCTGTTATTAAATATTGTCACGAACAGTAATTACATAATTAATATTAAATAACATCGTAAATTACATTATTTATAATACTGGGTTAATAAATAAACGAATTTTATCATTGATCTAGCCGCTACATCACTGTGAGTTTTTCTCTTAATTAGTTGTCTATTGCTCAGTTAATTGATGGATCATCATCTTCAGTTGGCGCTCTAACTAAAGAAATGCTTTCATTTGATATTTCAGCTTCATCATTAACAGTAAGCGCTGAATTTTCCCTTAAAGTTGCCCGATATTCGGCTGCTCTTATGGCAGGAAGATTGGCTTCTTCAAAGTCTTCTTGCTCTCTTTGTGCTAGCAACCTATCAAAGTCATCAACATTGAGAGTAGAATTTGTACTATTTTCGTGCATATTTAACAATGAAAATACATTTCTTGCTGCTGACTGAGAGGCTTGCCCTTGCTCTAATTGAGTTATATATTGGCTAAGATCCTGAAATTGTTCTGTAGAGGCTCTTTCTAATTCAGGTAACTCAAAATTGCGCTCACTGAGCGGTGAAAGGCTATGATGAACAGCATTCCCACTAGCACTTAGAAAAGTCTCTGATAGCGAATAAATCGAAATTTCAGGATCGACATCGATAGCCCTGCTCAACGTCATATTCGGTACTCGTTGATCATCATCAGATCTAATATTAGTACATTGCATTGATAACGTTCGGTGGTTTGTACTTGTCGATTGCGCCGTACCCAAACCTGTTCCGTTATTGATTGCGGCCGACTGCCACTGGATATGATTATTACTAACTGTTCGGATTTGCTGTCCTAGTTGGGCGCCAATTGGTTGCGATGAAGAAATAGTAATATCACCCACCTCACCAATCTGAATAGCTGTTACGCGGTTATGCGATTGAGTATGATTAATCTGATTAAACATCAATATCCTCCTTGATTTACTTATAAATATTTAGCTAAATCCAATTTTAAAAAATTAAATATCAAATATTTTCTTTTATTTAAGATGTAATAATGTTATTCCCTTTCCAGTATACAAATAAACAGTTAGTTTATCAGTCAAATTTTATCATTTCAGATAAAATCCAACGGCACTGTTATCTGCTAGTAAATATTGTGGTGATTAGCATATGTTTATATTGGTTTCTCGTTGATAGCATGAATAGTAATAACCACAATATCATAATAAGTTATATATCATTCAAATGATGCAACTGACAATATAGTGGCCAGTTGCAATAATAAGGCATGATATTTATACTTGTGCCACTTACTTTATCTTTTATTAAATACCAGTGGATTTTTAGCTATTCGTTACGGCGTATAACCTATATCAAAACAAAAACCTGATATAAACACCGCAATTAATTAATAAAATACTGCTATAAAACCTGTAGATTAATTGTCATGAAAAAAACCAAAATTGTTTGTACTATCGGCCCTAAAACTGAATCTGAAGAAAAACTCTCGCAATTACTTAATGCTGGCATGAATGTCATGCGGCTAAATTTCTCACATGGTGATCATGAAGAACATGGTCAACGCATTAAAAATCTACGTGCTGTCTGTAGCCAAAAAAACCAACAGGCTGCGATATTATTAGATACAAAAGGGCCAGAGATCCGCACAATGCGGCTTAAAGATGGCAACGATGTATCGCTAATCGCTGGACAAAATTTTACCTTTACCACCGACACCTCAGTGATTGGTAATCAAGATCGGGTTGCTGTGACCTACACCGGTTTACCTGATGATCTTAAACCAGGTAATACTATTCTGGTTGATGATGGCTTAATTGGTATGAAAGTTTTATCCGTTACCGCTAGTGATGTCATCTGTCGAGTACTTAATAATGGCGATTTAGGTGAAAATAAAGGCGTTAATTTACCTGGCGTTTCAATTGGCTTGCCGGCACTGGCGGAAAAAGATAAACAAGATCTGATTTTTGGTTGCCAGCAAGGCGTTGATTTTGTTGCTGCTTCCTTTATCCGTAAACGCGCTGATGTAGAAGAAATCCGCGCCCATCTAGCCCAGCATGGTGGTAAAAATATCCAAATAATCTCTAAAATTGAGAATCAAGAAGGATTAAATAACTTCGATGAAATTTTAGAAGCCTCTGATGGGATCATGGTAGCACGCGGTGATCTTGGCGTCGAGATCCCAGTCGAAGAAGTTATCTTTGCGCAAAAAATGATGATCGAAAAATGCGTAGCTGCCCGTAAAATTGTCATTACGGCCACCCAAATGTTAGATTCGATGATCAAAAATCCCCGCCCTACTCGTGCTGAAGCCGGTGATGTTGCTAATGCTATTTTGGACGGTACAGATGCCGTTATGCTATCTGGTGAAAGCGCGAAAGGAAAATATCCTATCGAAGCGGTAAAAATTATGGCGACTATTTGCGATCGTACCGATCGTGTTATGCCAAGCCGCATTGATGATAGTAAAATAAACCAAAAATTACGCATTACTGAAGCAGTTTGTCGCGGTGCGGTTGAAATGGCGGAAAAGTTAAACTCTCAATTGATTATTGTGGCAACCTATGGCGGTAAATCAGCAAAATCAGTACGTAAATATTTTCCAACAGCACCGATCCTTGCTTTAACAACTAATGAAGAAACTGCCCGTCAATTATTATTAGTTAAGGGCGTTATTCCGCAATTAGTCAAAGAAATTGCCTCTACAGACGATTTCTATCGTATTGGTAAACAAGTTGCCTTAGCTAATAATATGGCCGAAAAAGGTGAAGTTGTTGTTATGGTTTCAGGTGCATTAGTACCAAGTGGTACAACAAATACCTCATCTGTCCATATTTTATAATTCTATTAGCCAGAATAAATTCCTCCAAATAAAATAGCGGGGAATTTATTTTTTCTTTTTTTAATAAAGAAAATTAGAGCGCTAATATCTAATATTGGTAATTTATAATCAAAAACCTATTAATCATTTTAGCCATTGAGCATTTATTTAAGACACATTCTATTAGCCAAAAATTAATATTTTCAGCTCAAAAGATCATAATCGACATGTTATTTAAAAAATAACTGTTATCACGTTAATTTTATTTTATTTCTATAGGAAAAAATAATTGATAAAATAACGCTATGAGATAATTAAAAATTGCCGCCTACTGAAGCAAAACGAACAAAAAACAAACAAATTTATTCTCTTTTCTTAATTTTATTAAGCAACTTGTCAGATTTTAAGTAGAAAATATTCTAATTAAGTACTAGCATAAGAATAAGTAAGTATTCTGCCTGAATTTGAAAAAGATCTAATAATTCAAAGTTAGAGACAGAAATTTATTCTCTGTTTTACCAGGAATGTGCAATACTTACCTTGCTACTTGGAGATTAACTAAATCTAGAGGGTAATATAATGAAGCGTACTAAAGTTTTACTGGGCTCTATCGTTCTGGCTTCTGCTTTACTAGCAGGCTGTTCAAACAGTAGCCAAATTAACAAACTGTCCTCAGATGTACAAACGTTAAACGGTAAAGTCGATCAACTATCCAATGACGTTCAGTCATTACGTACTGATGTTCAGACTGCTAAAGATGAAGCTGCTCGTGCTAATCAACGTTTGGATAATCAAGTTCGTAGATATAAAAAGTAATCCAGTTGCATTTAACGGATCACTCGATATACTAATATAAGGCACCCGATGGGTGCCTTATTATTTATTACATACAACTAATTTTTAATAATACCATTATCTGATTATTAATAAATTCACTATTTCTTATAAAATAAAGTAAATCTACTCATAATTCATCACCGTCTAATATTAACTTAGCTCTTATTTACCCTAACCGGCATTCCTGAGCGACGTGCTACGGCTTGAGCAACTAATCTCTGATCAATACCAGGTTGTTGTAAAAATGCCTTAAACTCATTGCTATACACTAATGGCATCGTTTGCGGATCATCAGATTCACGTTTAGATAATGGTTGGTGAACTTCGATGTAATAGCTTCCATCTGGCTCTTTAGAATACTTAATCGGTTCATTAATTACCTGTACACGAGTTCCTACCGGTATAGAGTAGAATAATGCTTGTATATCCTCAGGTCTTAAACGAATACAACCGGAACTAACACGTAATCCAATACCAAAATTGGCATTAGTACCATGGATCAAATATTGTCCCTTACCATAAGATAATCGCAAGGCATAAAGCCCCATAGGATTATCAGGCCCAGCAGGAAATACCGCCGGCAAAATAACGCCATCGGCAGCATAACGTTTACGGATATTCGGCGTTGGTGTCCAGGTTGGATTTTTAATTAATTGACTAACAGTCGTCACCATTTTAGGCGTATTGGCGCCCAATTGGCCGATACCAATAGGGTAAACCATGACTTTATTGCTTCCTTTAGGAAAATAATACAGTCGCAATTCGGCTAAATTAACGATGATACCATCACGCTTAGTCGCAGGTAATAACATTTGCGATGGAATAATCAATGTTTTACCCGCTTTAGGTAAATATGGATCGGTTCCTGGATTAGCTTCCAACATACCCAGCAAACCTATCTGAAATTCACTTGCAATAGCTTCCAGTGGACGCCCATCATTAGGCACCACATAATGACTATTTTCACCAATTAAGCGTGCTGTAGTGGATGGCAAGGAGTATTCAGCAGCACTGACATTGAAAGTCAGCCCGCTTAAAAACAACAAGCCGATAAAAAATAGAATTCTCTTCATACTTTTTCCTCCTAAGGAACGTACAAAGTTTATCGGATGAATAAGCGTCACTTTAATAATATCAGTAGTTAACTAAATGTTTAAGTGCTTGATTGGATAATTTTTTCGGCTCGCTGACGGATTGTTCTGATCATAGCATGCAATCCCTGGCTTCTTGATGGTGTTAAATGCTGCTCCAATGACAACTTTTGAAAAAATGTTTTGCTATCTGTGGTCAAAATTTGTTGTCCGGTTTTATTTTGAAAAATAATTATTACTAATGCAATCAAGCCCTTAACTATAGCAGCATCGCTGTCACCAGCAAATTGGATCTTACCGTCACTATCTGTCTCCATAACAATCCAAACCTGGCTTTGACAACCTGAGACCTGATTTTTCATTTGTTTTTGTCTATCGCTAAGAGGTAATAATTTTTCCCCTAATTCAATTAAATAAAGATATCGCTCTTCCCAGTTTTGACAACGTGAAAAATTATGCAACAATTTATTCTCATCAGGCAAGGCTGACATCATTCTACCCTTATATGTACTTTAAAACAGATTAAGCTAGTAATTTTTCAATATGTTGTAGTTTTTCAACCAAAATATCAATCTCTTCTTTAGTAGTATAAACCGCTAACGAAGCTCGACACATAGCTGGTACTTGATAAAAATCCATCAATGGCAACGCACAATGGTGGCCTGTCCGTATTGCAATCGCATAATTATCTAAAAAACTACCGACATCATAAGCATGATGCTCACCTAAATTGAAGGCAATAACTCCCTGGCGCTCATCTGAGCCGTAAAGACGCAAAGAGTTTACCGTACTTAAACGCTGATTGGCATACTGCATTAATGCGGTTTCATGAGCAGATATTTGTTGATAACCAATATTATTAACATAATGTAAAGCCTCACCTAAACCAATAATGCCAACAATATTGGGTGTGCCTGCTTCAAATCGCCATGGCGCCTTTTCATAAGTGATATTTATTATTGCTGGCTCAGATAACGTCATACTCACTTTATCAATCATGGCTCCTCCACCTTGCCAAGGTGGTAAAGCATTTAATAATGCCTTTTTGCCATATAAAACACCAATACCAGTAGGTCCATACAGTTTGTGACCGGAAAAAACATAAAAATCACAATCTAAATCTTGGACATCAATCATTTGGTGCATAATACTTTGCGCACCATCAAGCAAAATATGCAATTGTGCTGCTTTTTGCTCTGCACATTGGCGCGCATAGGCAATAATCTGTTTTGCTGGATTAACGGTTCCCAAAACATTCGACATGTGGGTAAAAGAGAGTAACCGAGTCCGGCTATCGATTAGCCTATCTAATTGTTCAAAAATTAATTTCCCATCATTATCAATAGGTAATATACGAATATCAAAACCAATCTGGCCTGCAAGCAGATGCCAAGGAACTATATTAGCATGATGTTCCATTTGGCTAATGATAATATTATCGCCTGGTTTGATAAAACCATGTCCATAACTATTAGCAATTAAATTTATGCCTTCCGTTGTTCCTTTAACAAAAACAATTTCTTCAGAATCAGCTGCATGAATAAAATCAGCGACTTGCTGACGAACATTTTCCACCATCGCCGTGGCTTCACTACTCAAGCGATGGATCCCTCGGTGTACCGCCGCATAGTGATGACAAAGAAATTGCCTTTCCTTTTCTATCACTTGGAGCGGTTTTTGCGCACTGGCAGCACTATCCAAATAAACCAACGGTTGATCGTTGATTTTTTTTGCCAGCATAGGAAAATCTTTGCGAATGGATGCCACTGAAAATGTCATATTAAATCCCTGCCAAGCGCTGCTGAATAATATCCATTACCTTGTTACTTACAGCTTCACTATCAATAGCTTCGATGACTTCAGCTGCAAAGGCCACCATAATCATATGTTTTGCATCATTGAGATGAATACCCCGGGAACGTAAATAAAACAGCTGTTCATCATCAATCCGGCCTACTGTAGCGCCATGACTACACTTAACATCATCAGCATAAATTTCTAACTGCGGTTTGGTGTCAATTTCGGCTTGTTTACCTAATAACAAATTATTATTTGTCATTTGGCCATCGGTTTTAAGTGCCTGTGGCGCAACTTTAATCATACCATTAAAAACAGCTTTACTTTCATCCTGCACGATCGTTTTATGCAACTGGCGACTTTCACAAAATGGCTGATTATGTTCAAGATAAGTTCTGGTATCAACAATTTCTCTATTTTGTGGCAACAATAAGCTATTGAGTGTTAATCTGCTACCCGCTCCATTTAATTTCACACTGGTATGATGGCGAAGTAATGCTGAGCCGATAAAAATACCACTACTGTTTATTTGACTATCTCGACCTGACAAGATGTCATTATGGGCAAAATGGTGACTTTGATTGTTTTCAACGCTAAGTTTAATATGACTAAAATGACTATTATCACCTATATTAGCGGTCAATCGACTGCCCCTCAGATGCGGCTTATCATCAACAGAAACAAAATGTTCAATAACTTGCGATTTGCAATTGGCACCAATCTCTAAATGATAACGATAGTGACTAGTATTAACATAATTATGGTGATTTGAACCAGAGGTAATATTCAATATATAGAGCGGTTTTTTTACCTGTTGATTAGCGGCCAATTTAATCATTAAGGGTTGAGCGGCCAGACTCTCAGTTAAATACAGGAATATTTCATCGGTCACGATAGGCGCTGGAAGCTGTGCTTGCGCATCCATCATTTGAATTTGATAAGGGCCAAAGTTATCACTACTTAAGCCAGGGATAAGACATCCATCAAACAAAACAATTCGCCAGCCGTCAAGGGAGATAGCCAGCTGTTTTAATTGCTCAGCAGTAATTGTGTTAACTTTATCACTATTTAACTGGTATTGAGCGTTAAGTACTTTTGCCAACGGCGTATAATGCCACTCTTCATGGCGAAATGGCGGAAAACCAATTTTCTCTACCTGCTGCCAATAGGCCTGAGCTTGTTTTTCATTTGCTCTTTTACTGGCATAAAAAAGTGTCGCAAAGCTTTTTAGCGCCTGTTGATTTAACTTTGTGACTTGCTGCTGTTTTTCTGCTCTTTCACTGTTGGTCAATAAGCCAGCCATAGCCTTGTACCTCCAGTTTTTTGGCCAAGGTAAAATCACCTGATTGAATAATTTTACCTTGATGGAGAACATGAACAAAATCAGGCTGTACATAATCCAAAATACGCTGATAGTGAGTAACGATGATAAAAGCTCTTTCAGTGCTACGAAGTGAGTTCACGCCATTAGCCACAACTTTTAAGGCATCAATATCAAGACCCGAGTCGGTTTCATCTAAAATACATAACTCAGGCTCTAACGCTGCCATCTGTAAAATATCATTACGCTTTTTTTCTCCACCAGAGAAACCGACATTTACTGATCGAGTAAGTAAATCTTTCGGCATATCAAGTAGTTCAATTTTATCTTCAATAAAATCCTGAAAATCAAATCTATCTAGTGGTGGCTGCTTACGATACTCTCTTACTGCATTAACCGAGGTTTGTAAGAAAAATTGATTACTTACGCCAGGAATTTCCACTGGATATTGAAAGGCTAAAAATATACCTTCTCCTGCACGTTCTTCCGGCGATAACTCAAGCAAATTTTTATTTTTGAATAGAATTTCACCCTGTTCTACTTGATATTCTTCACGTCCTGCCAGTGTCGCTGATAATGTACTCTTGCCTGATCCATTAGGCCCCATGATTGCATGTACTTCACCCGCTTTTACTTCTAGATTTAATCCGTTGAGGATTTGATTACCTTCAATACTGACATTTAAATTTTTAACACTTAACATTTCATTGGCCTTTGAATAACTGAGTATTCTTTTAATAGGAACCATCAACCCACACTATGTTCCAAACTAATTGCTAACAATTTTTGTGCTTCAACGGCAAACTCTAATGGTAATTCAGAAAAGACATCTTTACAGAAACCATTTACGATCATCGAAATGGCGTCATCCTCACTAATACCTCGTTGCAAACAATAAAAGAGTTCATCTTCACCAATACGAGATGTTGTAGCTTCATGTTCTAACTGTGCGCTACTATTTTTTACTTCAATATAAGGAAAAGTATGCGCGCCACATTGAGTGCCAATTAACATAGAATCACATTGGGTATAATTTCTGGCATTTTCTGCCGTCGGTAAAATCTTTACTAAACCGCGGTAACTATTTTGACTACGACCAGCAGAGATCCCTTTAGAGATGATGGTAGAATGCGTATTCTTACCAATATGGATCATTTTTGTACCGGTATCAGCCTGTTGATTACCATTGGTTAATGCCACTGAAAAGAATTCCCCTACCGAATTATCCCCTTGCAAAATAACACTGGGATATTTCCAAGTAATAGCCGAACCTGTTTCAGACTGTGTCCAGGACATTTTGGCATTCTCACCCTCACATAAGGCGCGTTTGGTGACAAAGTTTAAAATGCCACCGGTTTCACTTTCACCACCTGAAAACCAGTTTTGTACGGTAGAATATTTTACTTCAGCATCTTTATGAATAATAACTTCAACTACCGCAGCATGTAATTGATAGCTATCTCGTACCGGAGCAGAGCATCCTTCAATATAACTAACGTAACTACCTTCATCAGCAATCAAGATAGTGCGCTCAAACTGACCGGTCTTAGCTGAATTAATACGGAAATAGGTTGATAATTCCATCGGGCAACGAACTCCTTTTGGCACATAAACAAATGTCCCATCAGAAGCAACAGCAGAATTTAATGCCGCAAAAAAATTGTCTCGATTAGAAACGACCGTACCAATATATTTTTTTACTAACTCAGGATACTGTTGGATAGCTTCACCAAAAGAGCAAAAAATAATACCCAGTTTCGCTAATTCGCTACGATAAGTTGTTGAAACAGAAACAGAGTCAAAAATAGCATCTACCGCAACCGATTTACCCTCACGGACTGGTACACCAAGTTTATTGAATGCTTCTTCAACTTCGGCGGTCAGATAATTATTGCTATGCTCATCCCCACCCGCTGCCGATGAATCAGTTTCAGTTTGACAAGTATCATCGCAACTATTGCAGGATGGCGCTGCATAATAACTATACTCCTGGTAGTTTAAATCAGGATAATAGCCTTTAAGCCAGTGGGGCTCTTCCATACCCAACCAATGTTGATAAGCCTCTAAACGAAACTGCAACATCCAATCAGGTTCATTACGTTTGGCTGAAATCGCTTTGATGACCTCTTCATTGAGACCTTTAGCTAATTCATCCGTTGCAACCTGAGTGAAAAACCCCTCTTTATAACGATGCTCCGCTAGCCATTGTTGAACATCATCACCAATTTCTATATTACGCTGTGACATAATTTAATTCACTTAAATACCAAAGCTTTCACCACAACCACAAGCGTGTTGAGCCTTAGGATTATTAAATTTGAATACTTGATTAAGTCCCTCACGAACATAATCAACCTCAGTACCATCAATAAATGGCATTGCTTTTAGAGGAACAAAAAGTTTGGCGCCATTATTTTCAAACAGCAAATATTCTTTAGTTGGATTATCTATCAATGCAATGACATAACCAAATCCTGCACAACCTGATTGCTTGATATTAAGAGACAATCCCTGACTAGCAGGATTTTTTTTCATTAATTTAAGAATTTGAGCAGCTGCTTTATCGGTTATGGTAAGGCCCTGCCAAGTTGTTTCATTCAAAGAAAAAGTATCAACATGCTCTGCCATTATTGACCTCACGAAACTAATATTTTGACTAGATTACACTATCAATGTAGCTAGACTTTTTTTGTTTAATATTATATATGGTAATGATAACATTTCTCACTTCAACCATTTATTTTAAGCGGATATTTTTATTAGAGTGTTTTTTCAGCAAAAAGTGGCGTTTATTTTACTGTTTTTTTACGATTCTTAATTTATCAATCACATTAACATATTGATAAACATTAAAAAAACAAAATAAACTCGCAAATTCAGCAATATTTAACGTGACGAGCAAAGTATCGCTAAATCATCCAGTTTTTGTCGTTTAGTTATCTTTAAGTGCTAATCATTAAATGATTACTGTTGTCAAACGACAAATACAACTCAGTCTTAATTGTTCATCAAAGATTTTTATCGACCAGACTTGTTGCCGGCGACCTAGATGAATTGCACTACATACGCCACGTACTTTTCCTGAAGATACCGGCCTAATATGGCTAGCATTAATTTCGGTGCCAACTACTTTTTGGTTATCTTGAGTACAGAGATAACCAGCTATCGAGCCTAACGATTCGGCTAATACCACCGAAGCACCACCATGTAGTAATCCAAACGGCTGCATGGTACGTTGATCAACTGGCATTGTTGCTTCAATAGTATCGTCACTAATACTTAACATAACAATCCCTAAATGGGATAACATGCTGTTATCACTCCAACTATTAATTTCTTCGAGGGTATAAGAACGTTGCCAAATCATTTAAATATCTCCAATAACGCTTGTAAAGGATGTTTTATTGTTTCATTTTCAATTCGTTTTACTTGACTGCGACAAGAGTAACCTGTTGCTAGACAACGTGTTTTGGGTAATTTTTGTAATCGATTTCCCCAAGATAAGGCATAAATTCCCTTTGAATTAGCCAGATGTTTAACCTCATGACCATAAGTTCCTGCCATGCCGCAACAACCAACATTAACATTAATAAGTTGACGACCAAACTGAGCAAAAATTTTAATCCATTGTTGGGCACTATCAGCTAACAATGACATCTCGGTACAATGCCCTAATAGATACCATTTTTCAGCCGTTAACTTCGCTGCTGGCTTTGGCGCTAATACTGTCATCAGCCACTCATTAACTAATTTAACTTCGAATTTACCCCGTTTATTACCAAGGATCTGGCTATATTCATCGCGATAACAGAGCACTAAGGCTGGATCAATACCGACCATCGGAATTGATAATTGCGCTAAGCGGTTAAGAAAATCCGCTGTTTTTTGCGCTGTTTTGGCAAAACGGGTTAAATATCCTTTAATATGCAACGCTTTTCCATTAGCAGAAAATGGCAACAATATAGGCCGATAACCTAATATTTCAATTAAATGGATAAAATCTGCAACTACCCTTGCATCATAATAACTAGTAAATGGATCTTGGACGACAAAAACAAATTGGCTGCGAGTCTCTTCAGGTAAGCTTTCTAATTGTGGCAATGACAGAGACAATGCTGCATGACCAGCCAATTGTTGTTGTAAACTGGGTGTAGACAGTTGAGGAAAATCCGTTAGCCCAATCACCTTGTGACCTAGGGTTTGTATCCACCCTTGCCGTAATATAAAATTAAACCAGCGTGGTTGTTTTGCCATCAGCGGCAAAGTTAATTCAATATTGGCAACCAGGTAGTCACTAATTGGTCGCAAATAACGACTATAATAGAGGGCTAAAAATTTTGCCCTAAACGATGGAACATCAATTTTAACTGGGCATTGGGTTGAACACGCTTTGCAGGCTAAACAACCCGCCATCGCTTCTTTTACTTCATGGGAAAAATCATACTGTCCACTCTTAGCTCGCAAGGTATGGTATAGGCGTGTTATTTTTTGCGGCCAAGAGAGTTTATAACTATTAATATCTTCAGCAAATAACGCTAAGTTTACGCCTTGCTTAACCTGTAATCTTAACCATTCTCGCATTAATGTTGCTCGGCCTTTTGGCGAATGAATTCGTTGCTGGGAAATTTTCATTGAAGGACACATTGGACTATTAACGTCAAAATTAAAGCACAAACCATTACCATTACAGGCCATAACCTGCTGAAATGTTTCCCTCACTTTGATCGGGATAGTGCGATCATAGGTTCCTCTTTTTACAGCATCGATAGGCATTAACGGGAGCGCTACATTAATAGATGAGCATATTTTTCCTGGGTTTAATTGATTAAAGGGATCAAATGCGGTTTTAATTTGACAGAGTATTTGATAAAGCTTTTCACCAAAAAATTGTGGGCCATAGGCTGAGCGAAAACCTTTACCGTGTTCCCCCCATAATAAGCCGCCATATTTAGCAGTAAGTTGAGCAATTTGATCTGAAATTTGTTTCATTAATACTTCTTGTTGAGGATCACACATATCCATCACCGGGCGAACATGTAATACCCCTGCATCAACATGTCCAAACATGCCATAAGCTAAATTATTGCGGTCGAGCAACGCACGAAATTCAGCAATGTAATCGGCTAAATGCTCCGGTGGCACGCAAGTATCCTCTACGAACGGTATCGGTTTTGCTAATCCTTTGGTATTAGCCAATAGGCCAACTGCTTTTTTTCTCATCGTATAGATATTTTCAATATCTGCTAATCGATGACATATATGATAATCAAGGATCCCCGAATTACCGGCTTGGATTAACTTATCCAATTGTGAACATAAACGGGTTAATTGTTGATTAATTTTTTCTTCACTATCCCCACTAAATTCAACAATATTTAATGCTGATAATTTTTTGTCATCAACATCGTTAATTAATTTACTCACTGAATGCCAGATAATATCATCACGCGCTAAAGAGAGGATTTTAGTATCAACCGTTTCCACTGATAATGCTTTGGCTGCCACCATAACTGGTGCATTACGTAACGCTGAATCAAATGAGTCATACTTTATATTAACTAATCGTCTTATTTTAGGTAATGGAGTAATATTTAGCTTAGCTTCGGTAATGAAAGCCAGCGTCCCTTCAGAGCCGGTTAAAATTCGGGTTAAATCAAATTGCGTCATAGTATCGTCAAACACGTGGCGCAAATCATAACCGGTTAAAAATCTATTTAATCGCGGAAATTTAGCCAAAATTAGCTGTCGCTGCTGACGACAATGGTGATAAACGGTGCTATATATGCGACCAATAGTTGATTGCTGCTGTGAAAAACGCTCCGCTAACTCAACTGTCATCGGATAGGTTTCTAATACCTCTCCACCAAGTAAAATAGCTTTAACACTCAGTACATGATCCGATGTTTTACCATAAACTAATGAGCCTTGACCTGAAGCATCAGTATTGATCATGCCACCCAAGGTGGCTCGGTTACTGGTTGATAATTCAGGTGAAAAAAAATAACCATAAGGTGCCAAAAATTGGTTAAGTTGATCTTTTATCACACCAGCTTCGACTCTAACCCATTTTTCTGCCACATTAATTTGCAAAATTTTTTGCATATAGCGCGACATATCAACCATAATGCCTTCAGTCAAAGCCTGGCCATTGGTTCCTGTGCCACCACCTCTGGGTGTAAAGGTTAATGACTGAAATTGTTTATCAATGGCAAGTTTCACCAACAATTGAACATCGCTAGTCGAACGTGGATAGACAACAGCTTGAGGTGTAAGTTGATAAATACTATTATCTGTTGCCATTGATAAACGTTCAGCATAACTGGTGGTTAAATCTCCGCTAAAACCTCGGTCTTTTAATGTCGTTAAATAGGTTGTTATCTGCTGACTGATTTGATGAGCGCGTCCTATACGTGGGATCATTATACTAGTAACTCTTTTTAATTAGTGTTCACTTTGCAATTTATGTACTATCTTTGACTGAGAGTACATACCAGACAAAATTTGGCAATTAACATTTTGTAAACAATACAATTTCCATCATCACCCTACTTTTATTAGATACAAAAAACATGATTAATCATGTAATAGACAATTGATAATATGCACCCATCATTCTTTATAATCAGGCTAATATATGGAAAAAGCGCAATCTCCTAATGATTTACCCAAATTCATTTTTAGCATAATTGCTATTTTATTGATGATAACTGCATGTTTTTGGGTATTGAAACCATTCATACTTGGTTTTCTCTGGGCAGGCATGGTGGTTATTGCAACCTGGCCATTATTTAAAAAAATTGAAAGTAAACTATGGCATAAAAAATGGCTAGCAAGTATAGCGATGACTCTATTAGTAATATTATTATTTGTTATTCCTTTTGCAATACTAATTGGTAGCATTATTCAAAACAGTGGCCCACTGATTGAATGGGCAAAATCACCAACTGAAATTAGATTACCCGAGCTATTGTGGTTAAAAAACCTACCATTTATAGGTAATAAACTCTTTTATGGTTGGCATACATTGGTCGCGAATGGCGGTAATACATTAATTGCTAAACTACAACCGTATGTTGGAGAAGCAACCAGCTGGTTCTTAGCGCAAGCCATTAATGCCGGGCGTTTCGTGTTTCATCTTGTCGTAATGTTACTATTTAGTGCATTACTCTATTTGCAGGGAGAAAGTGTTATATTAAGTATTCGGCATTTTGCCATTCGCCTGGCAGGTACGCGAGGCGATACCGCGATCCTACTTGCAGGCCAATCAATTCGCGCTGTTGCATTAGGTGTAGTAGTTACCGCATTAATACAAGCGATTACCAGTGGCATTGGTTTAGCTTTGGCAGATATTCCTTATGCTGCAATATTAACAATTCTTATCTTTGTATGTTGTGTTGCCCAACTTGGACCATTATTGATTATGGTACCCTCCATAGTATGGTTATTCTGGTCAGGCAATACCAGCTGGGCCATTATTATGATTGTATGGAGCATAATTGTCGCAACAATGGATGGCGTACTACGTCCTATTTTAATAAGGATGGGAGCGAATTTATCAATGATACTTATTTTGATTGGCGTTATTGGTGGAATTTTATCATTTGGCGTAATTGGTCTTTTTATTGGTCCAGTCGTTTTAGCTGTCTCACATAATTTACTAACCGCCTGGATGAATGAGGTTTCGAAACCAGCTAAGTTATCAAATAATTTAACCAAATCTAATTTATATAAGAAAGATCCTTAAATTAAAATGATTGACTTAATTAATATTCTTGTTAATCATTATACTTAAATTATTTGAAATTTGTTGCGCTAAAAATTTTCCAAAATACCGATTAATGCCGTACAATTAAATTTCATTAATTTTAACATTAGTATGATTAAATAATAATCTTATATAATTATACTATAAAGTGAAATTTTTATTGAGATAATTCTTAGTGATAAAATCTTAGAGTTATCTTAATATAATGCTTATAGATTAACCTCTTTATAAATTATTGGTTTCAATATTCCTAGCATTATTATGCAATAAAAAATTATGAAACCTACAGAATATTGCTGTGTGTAGTCTTTGCCTGTCAGCCCATGATAGGCTTTTTTTTTCTATTGCAAATAGTAATATTAATGATAACTAATTGATTTATAATGACATTATTGACTTTTATTTATAAAATCTAAAGCGCATCTGCTATAAAGTAAGATACTTACCAATAAATATTCATATTTTTAATTAAGCCTGCCAAATATTGATTAATAATAAAACATGCATAAACTTTACCTGTTATTCATTTACCATTCAATTGATTATCTAATACCATATATTATTATTTGATTTCTATTATATAACAGTAAATAAACCTTATTCTATATCATAATCTGGTCTGTCATCCGTCCAGATATAATTAAACATATAATTTACAAATTTCAACGATGTTATTTTTTTTAACGTCACTGAATATAAATAAAATAGTAAAAATAACCTAAAGTTAACAATAAATAAGTGAATGGAATACCATGAAAATCAAATAAAAGTTTTGAACGATATATTCTGACTATAATATAAACAAATAAAATCCATTATTTAAAATAATAACATTTTATTATATAATTGCATTTAGATTAAAAAACATATTTATTATCTATTTTATTGCTCAAAGAATGAATAAAAAACTATAAAAAACAGATAAATATTACTGATTATTCTAGTACCATCTAAAATAATAATCCTGCTTTATAAAAATTATTTATATTCTTTCAACCATCCTTTATGAGAATAATTCTATTTTATTGTTTTTAAAATAAATTTCTTAATTATTTATCATTATTTCACTTTATCACTGTTTATCTGCAGATGAAAAACCTTGATTAACAATAAAACAATAATGATAATAATTATCATTACTATTATTTAGTTATACCTCTTCGATATGAATAAACTCAGACAAAGTAATTTACTAAATTCAGATGTAAAACAAATAACAACCCAGATGATTAATACCATCAATAGCCAACATTTATTGGATCAAAAAGGAGTTGCTAATATCTACCATCGAGGTGAAATTTATCAATTACGCCAGACCAGAGCAGGAAAATTAATATTAACCAAATAAAATAATCAAAACCAAGCCACCTAGCTACTATCAGGCAGCTAATTTTTAGATCTATTATAACAATAGGGAAGGATACCTATGGGTCTCAAGAAAAAAACTGCCTTAAAATCAATTAATAATATTAAATATTCACTATATGGCGTACCTTATATCATCGGAATGCTGATTCCGCAGCCATCCTGGGCAAAAGCAGACGATAAAACCATTATTGTATACGCTGATCAAGCAATGCCAAATATATCCACTACCGCTAAAACATATACGGTAATTGATACTAGCAAGCCAAAATATCAATACGCATCTAACGCATTAGATTTATTAAAAAGCATTCCTGGTGTTAGCCTCTCTGGCTTTGGTAGTACCAATGGCCAAAATTTAAACATGCGAGGTTATGAAAGTTCCGGGGTTCTTATAACCATTGACGGTATTCGGCAGGATATTGATGCAGGAGCAATCACCGGCACATTTCTAGAGCCAATGTTTATAAAAAAATCATTGCTATACAAGGTAGTAATAGCCTTCAAGATGGGAGTGGAGCCCTTGGTGGTACTATCGCCTTAAAAACAGTTAATGCACGGGATCTGCTGGCTCCAGAGCAATCTCATGGTGCTATTCTAACCTTAGGCTATAGCCATAATGATCAGGGATATCAATATGGTAGCTTATTATTTGGTAGAACTGACGACACTGATGGATTGATTGCCTTTAGTACAAGATCAAAGGGATCGCCTCATCTCAGTGATGGCTCAATTCCTTTTAATAAGGAAGATATTCACAGTCTATTCGCCAAGGGCAACTGGGCAATCACTCCATCATATATGATTTCAGCTCAATTACGCTATTATCAAAATGATGGAATACAACTTAGAAACCCAGAAGTTGTCAAACCTAGCCGTTACGAAAATAGCCGCTACGATCGCATTACCAGCCAATATGATATTCAATTGACACAAAAAATTTATCCACTTCATACGGAAAATTGGCTTATAGATTGGGATCTTTACTACAGTAAGCTAATAATCAAACAAAAACCTATTAATAAAAACAATGATGAAAACCGTTCCCTTATTAGCCAAGGAAGCAAGATAGTTAACCATTTTATCTGGGATCATAACCAGTTTGCTGCTCACCAATTCAACATTGGGAGCGAATTTTATCAACAACAGCAACAGTCTAATAAACTGGCGGATCGCTTTCCAGCGGCAACCTTGCGCAATATAGCGGTTTGGTTAGAAGATGAAATTCGATTAAATAAATTACCAATTACATTTTCTATCGGTACTCGTTATTCTAACTATAGAAATGATAGTGATAGATACGCTAGCAATCAGGATTCTCAATGGACATCTCGTGGCGCAGTTAACTTTACTCCCACACACTGGTTGGAGATTTTTAGTTCTTATGCCGAGGGCTACAGAACGCCTACTTTAAATGAAATTTATAATGATTCAAAACATTTCGCTATGAATTATTTTACGTCAAACCCTAATCTACAACCTGAACGCAATCAAACAATTGAATACGGTGTAAATTTACAGTTTGATAATATGTTACTGGCTAATAATAGCTTACAATGGCGAACCGCTATTTTTGATACTAAAGCGACTAATTACATTAAGACCGAAGTTCATGGCTTTCCTCCCATTGGCAAAACATTAAGCATCAATACACCATCTGTTGTTATTCATGGTATAGATAGTAGAATTAATTATACCACTCCTTGGTTCAATGCTGTTCTCGCTTACAATCGAACTCATGCGAAAGACACCACATCTGGTATGAGCATTTCATCGATTCGACCAGAAAGTTTGACGGCTTCACTTGATGTACCACTGGCTAATAGCGGCTTTTCATTGGGCTGGGTTGGACAGTTTGCCGCCAGAACTAATCGCTCTGGCGACCATAGAGGTAAAGATAAATATTGGAATCCTATCACTCAACAAACGGGTTATGGTACCAATGACTTCTATCTATATTATCAAGGAAATGGGCGGTTATCAGGCATAAATTCCACCCTATCATTAACCAATGCATTTAATAAATCCTACACCTCATCATTAGGTATTCCACAGGAAGGTAGGAATATACATTTTAAAATTAATTATCGCTGGTAATTATTTTTATTAACGTAATAGCAAGTCATGAGTAATTACTTATTTATTTTACTCATGGCAATTAATTTTATTGCTAAATCTCTCTCTATCAGATCAAAATTTTGTCATAAATACGTTTTTTAGCGCAAAAAACAAACAAAATAATAAAAATCAGACAATCTACAGCAACAAGTGGTTTATAGAGCTAAAGATTTCTATTTAAGCTATTAGTAATGACAAACAGGATTTTAAATTTAATAAATCAGAGAGACCCTACAATTTACACCTATGTCCAACATTAGGCATAGCAGGTTAGTGATAGTAATAAATAAATTATGGATCAACACAATATACCTAATAAGGAAATGAAAGTATGAACGATTCACTTTATAACCGCTACCAGCAGGCAAAACAGCAGAATAATCTGCAATCAATGGCAGAATCGGCAAACTATTTAAATGTCACAGAAGCAGAATTGATTTATGCATGTGCAAATGCTGATGATGCTAAACGGTTAAATATAAACCCAACACTATTATTACCTGAATTAGCAAATCTAGGTGAAATAAAAGCAATTACCAATAATAAATATGCCACTCATATCCATATCGGTGAATTCAAAAATATTCGTTTAAACAACCTGACTGGTATTGTTCTTAATCCCAGAGAACTGGATTTGCGTATTTTTCTTGATCACTGGGCAATCAGCTTTGCCTTAACTGAGACATTTTCAGATAATATACAGCACAGTATTCAGGTTTTTGATCATTATGGTATACTGTACATAAGATCTATGCCACTGAAAAAACCAATATGGCTGTTTGGTATAAGTTAATCAATCAATATCAAATGACCGCCAATCCACCATTAAATTTGCGTCCTATTACTGCCTATCAACAACCACCACATATTAACGAAGCGGTAAAAAAACAACTAGAAACAGATTGGCGCAATATGACCAATGTTCATCAATTTTTTCAATTATTGCAAAAACATAATGTCAAACGGCAACAAATCTTCGCCGCAGTTAGCGACGAACTTGCTTATCAGGTTAATAATCATTCTCTCTATCACATCCTGCACTCCGCCTTTAATCAACAAAATGAAATTATGATCTTCGTTGGTAACCTTGGATGCATGCAAATATTTACCAGATGTATTCAAAAACTGGCGGCTTATCATGACAAACAAAGCGCGCTACAAAAAATTAATGTTTTAAATACAAAATTCTCCCTCAATGTGATTGAAACTGGCATCGCTAACAGTTGGGTAACACGTAAACCAACCAAGGATGGTATAGTCACCAGCCTGGAAATTTTTGATCACTATGGCAATCAAGTCATTCAACTATTTGGTCAACGTACCGAAGGAGAACCTGAACAATTAGATTGGCAAAAGCAAATTTCAACCTTAACTAAAATATAATGACAGGAGTTAAACTTAATATGAAATTAGGGCTTCTCTCCATCATCATATTTTTACTCATTCCTTATTCCCAGGCAAATGAACGCATTATTACCCTTGGAGGGGATATTACTGAAATTATCTTTGCCCTTAATGAAGGAAAGCAGGTTATTGCTCGAGATAGTACCAGTCGTCAACCAGAATCGGTATTAAAGCTTCCTGACGTAGGCTATATGCGTATGTTAAATGCTAAAAGCATTTTATCGCTATACCCGACACTAATCTTAGCAAGTGAACAAGCTAAACCCGATTTAGTCCTAAAACAAATTCAACAAACAGGAGTAAAAATAATAAAAGTAACAGGAACACCTTCTCTGGCAGCCATACCAGAAAAAATTCGCACCATTGCTAACGCTATCCAGCAGCCACAAAAAGGTGAACAACTCATCGATAAATTTAATGAGCAATTGTCATTAATTAATACTGCTCCTTTGCAACAAAAAATCATTTTCATATTTAGCCATAATGGAACTGTACCGCTAGTCGCCGGTCAACGCACCGCGGCAGATAGCATTATTTCAACGGTCGGGGCCAAAAATGCATTGCAAGGTTTTAATGGTTATCTGCCACTTTCTCAAGAGGCCATCATTGCCAGCCAACCTAATTGGATTTTAATTACCCTTGAAGGGCTCCGCTCTTTAGTTACCGTCTTGAAAGTCAACCTTAAAAACTAAAAATAACCCATGAATTTAATTCTATAATTTTAGGTTAATTCCGCTTCCTCGCCCGTTCGCTTGCTCTCGGACTCCGGTGAGCGGATAGAGTTAGCTTAGAGGAGGTTTTGTCGCTTAAAGCCAAAACTGGGTTTGCGTTATCATCCGTAAATTGATTTTAAGCCACCTAGGAAGCCCGTAGCACCATTTTCTCTATCTAAGACATCCAAAGTGCCACCTAAAATCTAAGATGGCTCAAACTCGATTTTATGAATTCAAAGTTGGGCTTGAGTAGTTTTGGTCATAAGCTAGACCCGTTTTCAATACTCCATAGCACAGGTGAACTAATTTCCTCATTGCTGCACCTAGAGCTGACATTTTTGACTTACCTCTTGTTAATAGACGATCATACAATGACTTAATATGTCGGTTATGGCGTATTGCTGTTAGAGCTGATAAATATAATTTAGCGCGAATTTCAGATGGTCCTATTTTAGATAGATGGGCACGCCCGTTAACAGAGGTACCTGATCGGCGTTCTACAGGCACTAATCCTAAATAAGCAGCCGCCTGCTCAGCACTATTAAAATCATGACCGCGTAATACCATCAGCATATGACTTCCTACTTGAGTCCCAATTGATTTGATTGATGTCAGTAACTCCATGTCTTTTTTCAACTCAGGATGGTTATTGATATGCTTGGAAATCTCAGATTCAATAGCCAATAACTCTTTTTCTAATACTTTTATGCACTTAACAAGTGATTGCCTAACAACTTTTGGCGTAGGCGTTGTTAAGGTCTTTTCCTGACGGTTTTGTTCACGTAATAAATCAGCTAAAAGCGCTTCTCGACGTTTGATTAATGATTTCAATGCTCGAATTTCTAGTGATGGAGCTATCCATGCTGAAGGCTTTTTTAGCTCCCCATAACAAGCTAAAACGAAGGCATCCACTCTATCTGTTTTAGTTAAAATACCCATGCCTTTTGCAAACTCTCTTATACGATAAGGATTTACGATGGAAACATGAATACCCATATCATAAAGTTCGGTGCAGAGTTGTTCGTGATAAGTTCCTGTAGATTCAAGAGTAATTCTTACATCTTCGAGTAAGCATTTTTGTGTTTTCAGCCACTCTATCAATGTGTTAGCTGAATGTTGATCATTTTTAATGACTTTGTTTTTTTGTTTTCCCTCAATACCCTTAGCTAACAGGCAGATATCTAGCTTTTTTTTACTGACATCTATTCCGATTTGATACATGAGAATACTCCTTTCACATAATAAACCATCATGCCTATTCCCCTTGTACATACAGAGTCAATGCTCTCGGTAACCGTTCAATCTAAATGCTGGCATGAAAGGAGAAACAGAGGGCTTTAACTAAAAAACAAGGTTGTCCCATTGGCGAAGTCACAAGCTCACTCTGTTTCATGTGATGGTAGCTAATCATCACAAATAACAAGATACAAGGTGGAATAGAAAAAGTCTGGCGATTACCGGGTATTAATATGACACCTGCCGGAAAAAACAAAGCATTACTCGTCGTTAATGATTTAGGGCTGCTCGGATTCGGTTTGTCGACGCCTAGCGTTATGAAACAAATACGTGATACTTTGGAAAAAACCAATAAATGATGAAACAATTCGCTTATCCAAAATTGGGCTTATTCATTTTATTTTGTATTGTTATTTTAATTACCTTACTGGCGGCAAATGTGGGTGCAATGGTTTTGTCGTTTAACACACTTTGGCAACTACCATTAACCGATAATCATTGGCAAATTTGGTTAACTATTCGCTTACCCCGTATTTTGCTGGCATTATTAGTCGGCTGTGCATTAGCCGTTGCGGGTGCTATTATGCAAGGGCTATTTCGTAACCCATTAGCCGATCCCGGCTTACTTGGTATTAGTAGCGGAGCAGCCCTTGGTGTTGCGCTTTTTATTGTTCTCCCCTTCCCCAGTTCTTCACTGTTAAGTGACTATGGTTATCTGATAGCCGCGTTTGCTGGTGGCTTTATTATTGCAATAGTTATTTTTTCATTAACCCATTATTCAAATGGCCATTTAACAAAATTACTTTTGTCAGGCATAGCGATTAATACATTATGCGTATCTTTCATTGGTGTACTTAGCTATATTAGCGATGACCAACAGTTACGCAGTTTTACATTATGGATGATGGGCTCTTTAAGTCAAAATAATGGTGCCATATTAGCCATTGCCGCCACCATCATCTCACTGACCATACTTATTACCTTACAACAAAGTAAGAAACTTAATTTATTACAATTAGGTGATGAAGAGGCCCATTATCTCGGTTTAAAAGTAAAAAAACAAAATTTATCCTGTTACTACTTAGCTCACTTTTAATTGGTTGTGCTGTTGCGCTAAGTGGAATAATTGGTTTTATTGGTTTAGTTGTCCCGCATCTTATTAGAATAAGCTTTGGCGCCAACCATAAATGGTTATTACCCGCTTGTGCTTTAGCCGGGGCCGCTTTACTACTTACTGCTGATACCATCGCTCGTACCATAGCCACACCGGCAGAAATTCCAGTAGGCTTAATTACCGGGTTAATTGGTGCCCCTTATTTTCTCTATCTTATTCTAAAAAAGTCACAAGGTTAGTAATAAAATTATGTGCCGCTCTTCCCCACCTTTTATTGCAGCAAAACGACTCTGTTATAGCGTAAACAGCCAAAATATTATTGATAATTTATCACTGTCACTCTATCACAACCAAATAAGTATTATTATCGGGCCTAACGGTGCCGGAAAATCGACTTTACTACGTTTATTGACCGGCTTTCTCAAACCACATACTGGAGACTGTTTATTAGAAGGAAAATCGCTGGCAACCTAGGATATTAATAAATTATCGCGTAAACGTGCGGTAATGCGTCAACATAACCAACTCAACTTTCCGTTTACCGTTGAAGAAATTGTGGCAATGGGACGAACTCCCTATGGTAGTTATTATTTCAATCAAGCTATCGAAAGTGCATTAATACAAACAGACTGCCTGGCATTGCGTTATCGAAATTACCAACAACTTTCTGGCGGAGAACAACAACGTGTTCAGCTAGCACGAGTTATCGTTCAGCTTTGGCAGCCTGAGCCCAATAATAGCTACTTATTTTTGGATGAACCAACCTCGGCACTTGATCTCTATCATCAGCAGCAAAGTTTACGTTTATTACATCGATTAAATCGAGAACAATCTATTGGCATCTGTTGTGTATTACATGATTTAAACCTAGCAGCATTATATGCGGATCGCATCTATTTACTTTATCGGGGACGACTGGTTAGTGTCGGCACGCCGCAACAAGTCATGACCGAAGACAATTTACGCCGCTGGTACAGAGCCAATCTTTATGTGAAAACTCATCCAGACAAAAATGTTCCACAAATATTTTTACATCATTGACTAATTAATTTTGATTGATAATCGCCAGTTAAAAGCATAAATATTAAATATTGTTCGCCACTAACTGAGTCTGTTTTTTATGTTCAGACTCAGTTTGCAAAATAAATTTAATTAATAAAATTAACTAGTACTAATCATTTTCGGCCAGTGACAACCATGTTTTCATCACCGTATCGGGATTAAGCGAAAGACTATCAATCCCTTCTTTCATTAACCATTGGGCAAAATCCTGATGATCAGAAGGACCTTGACCACAAATACCTACATACTTGCCTTGCTGTTTCGCGGCTGTGATCGCCATTGAAATTAATGCTTTTACCGCTTCATTACGTTCATCAAATAATGAAGAAATAATACCCGAATCACGATCAAGCCCGAGAGTTAATTGTGTCATATCATTCGAACCAATAGAAAATCCATCAAAATAGGCAAGAAATTGTTCTGCTAATAGGGCATTTGATGGAATTTCACACATCATTATAATTTTCAAACCATTTTCACCGCGTTTTAAACCATGATGTGCTAACTCCTCAATAACAGCTTCTGCTTGAGCTACGGTTCTGACAAATGGGATCATAATCTCAACATTGGTTAACCCCATGATATTTCGCACCCGCTTGACCGATTCACACTCCAGAGCAAAACATTGGCGAAAACTATCGGACACATAGCGTCCGGCACCACGAAAACCTAACATAGGGTTTTCTTCATGAGGTTCATAAAGCTCACCACCAATTAAGTTAGCATATTCATTTGATTTAAAATCAGATAAACGGACAATCACCCGTTTCGGCCAAAATGCTGCCGCTAGTGTTGCAATTCCTTCTGTTAAGCGACAAATGTAAAACTCAACCGGATCCTGATAACCTAACATTAGCGCTCGAATTTCAGCCTGTAACTCAGCTGTTTGTTGCTCAAACTCTAATAAAGCGCGTGGATGGACCCCAATCATGCGATTAATAATAAATTCCAAACGTGCCAAACCAACGCCATCATTAGGTAAACAAGCAAAATCAAATGCTCGATCAGGATTACCAACATTCATCATGATTTTCACCTTTAATGGTGGCATTTTATCAACCTGACAACTTTTGATTTCAAATGGCAATTTATCAGCATAAACAAAGCCGGTATCACCTTCAGCGCAAGAGGCTGTCACTAATTGGCCCTCTTGTAGCCGCTCAGTCGCGTCACCACAGCCAACCACAGCCGGAATACCCAATTCACGAGCAATAATCGCCGCGTGGCAAGTACGTCCACCACGATTAGTGACAATAGCAGCGGCTCGTTTCATGACAGGTTCCCAATCAGGATCGGCCATATCGGTAACCAAAACATCACCTGCCTGCACACGACTCATTTCACTAATATCGTGGATAATTTTAACTGTTCCTGCACCAATACGTTGGCCAATAGCACGCCCTTCTACTAATACCTTACCGGTTTTTTTTATTTGATAGCGCTCCATTACCTGCTGATTTGAACGGACAGTTTCAGGACGCGCCTGGACAATATATAATTTACCATTATGGCCATCTTTAGCCCATTCAATGTCCATTGGCCGGCCATAATGCTGCTCAATTAATAATGCCTGATGAGCAAGGGTTTCAACTTCATGATCCGCTAACGAAAAACTATTACGCTGTTTTTCGGCTACCTCTTCAATTCTCACCTGCTTACCATGTTGATGATTATCAGCATAGACCATACGCATTTTTTTCGAGCCTAATGTTCTGCGCACAATAGCTGGACGGCCCGCTTTTAATGTCGGTTTATGTACATAAAATTCATCAGGATTAACTGCTCCTTGAACAACCATCTCGCCAAGCCCACACGCTGAGGTAATAAAAACTACCTGATCAAAACCTGATTCGGTATCTAAAGTAAACATTACGCCCGAAGAAGCTAAATCAGAACGTACCATGCGTTGAATACCAGCAGAAAGCGCGATACCACGGTGATCATAACCTTGATGAACTCGATATGAGATAGCCCGGTCGTTAAATAGTGAAGCAAAAACATGTTTAATAGCAACCATTACCGCGTCAATACCTTGTACATTCAAAAAAGTTTCTTGCTGACCTGCAAAAGAAGCATCTGGCATATCTTCGGCAGTAGCAGAAGAACGTACGGCAAACGAAATATCAGACTCATCGGCGGATAATTGCAAAAAAGCCTGCCGAATATCTTGTTCTAATTTATCGCCAAAAGGGGTATCGATGATCCATTGCCGGATTTGGCTACCTGCTTTGGCTAATTGAGTTACATCGTCAATATCAATTTCATCCAATAATTGGTATATACGCTGATTAACCCCACCTTGTTCTAAAAAATCATTGAAAGCTCGGGCGGTAGTGGCAAAACCATTCGGCACCATAACATTCAGATCAGCTAAATGTGTGATCATTTCACCTAAAGAAGCGTTCTTTCCACCAACTAAATCAACATCATTCATAGTAAGCTGGTTATACCAAAGTATATTGCATGATGTACGGACATTATCGGACATTGAAAAAGATCCCTTATTAAAATTCATAGGAAGTGTAAATATTTTAGCTAGTTGGCAAAAATTATCTCATCATTAAGACTAACATAGTGTTGAACCAAAAATGGAATGGTGAATCGATCAAGCTCATAATAATATTTTTTAACACCAGATAATCTATCATTCGGCTAACAAATTTTCACATTTGATCTTTATTATTTTACTTTCTAAAAATAGAATTAAAGAAAAGGAAAATTAACCAATGGACAATCATCACGCCAAAAATTTAGAACGCTGTGTATTTTTTATCTCTGACGGAACCGCTATTACTGCAGAGACACTCGGGCATGCAGTTTTATCACAATTTCCGCTAAATTTTTCTTCTTACACACTACCGTTTGTCACCAGCGAAAAACGCGCCGAAGAAATAAAACAAAAAATTGATCAAATCTATTCAAAAACCCATCTCCGGCCGTTGGTTTTCTACTCGATTATCTCTCCAACAGTAAAAAAAATTATTACCAATAGTGCCGGCTGTTGTCATGATATTGTCCAATCTTTAATTGATCCGATCCAGCAAGAGATCGGCTTAAAACCCGAACCAAAGCTCAACCGTACGCATGGACTATCTAATCTAAATCAATATGATGCTAGAATTGCAGCGATTGAATATACATTAGCGCACGATGATGGTATATCACTAAAAAACCTCGATCAGGCTCAGGTTATTTTACTTGGGGTTTCGCGCTGCGGTAAAACACCAACCAGCCTCTATTTAGCGATGCAATTTGCCATCCAGGCTGCCAATTATCCTTTCACCGCAGATGATATGGATAATTTACAATTACCACTTGCATTAAAACCTTATATAAATAAACTTTTTGGTCTAACAATTAGCCCTGAGCGTCTAGCCGCTATTCGTGAAGAGCGCTATGAAAAAAGTCGTTATGCTTCTTTACATCAATGTCGGATAGAATTAACTGAGGTTGAGGCTTTATTTAGAAGACATAATATTAACTATTTAAATACAACTAATTACTCTGTCGAAGAGATTTCAGCCAAAATTATTGAAATATTTGGGCTAAGTCGTCGTATATTTTAACAATTTAAAATTAGCTGAGAAACGCTCATTACTTTAACGATATCTTAAACAACCATTAGATCCAGTTTATTTTCGGTTATGGTAATGCTAGTTTATTTGCCAGAAAATCGACTATATTGAATTATATATGAGATAAATATGTATAAAACCGATGAGTTAAGAACTCAACCTATTGATAGACTTATTACGCCTCAAGCGCTGGTGGATGAATTTCCGCTATCCAAAGAAATTATCAAAAATGTTACAACGTCACGTAAATCGATTGAGTCAATTTTAATTGGCCAAGATCAACGCCTATTGGTGGTCATTGGCCCCTGCTCTGTACATGATACTCAAGCGGCACTTGAATATGCCAAAATGTTGGCTAAATTGCGCGGCGAATATAAAGATTATCTTGAAATCGTGATGCGTACCTATTTTGAAAAACCACGTACAGTGATTGGCTGGAAAGGTTTAATTTCCGATCCTGATCTAAACAATTCCTGCCAAGTTAACAAAGGCTTGCGTTTAGCCCGTGAGCTACTAACTAATATTAATCAACTTGGACTACCAACAGCAACTGAATTTTTAGATATGATAACCGGTCAGTATGTAGCCGATCTTATTAGCTGGGGAGCTGTCGGCGCCAGAACAACAGAAAGCCAAATTCATCGACAAATGGCATCAGCTCTGTCATGTCCGGTTGGTTTCAAAAACGGTACCGACGGCAATATTAATATTGCTATCGATGCTATTCGTGCCGCACGTGCCAGCCATGTATTTTTATCGCCTGATAAAAATGGCCAAATGACTATTTATCAAACGAAAGGTAACCCTTATGGCCATATTATTATGCGGGGAGGAAAACGGCCTAATTATAGCGCTGAAGATATTGCCATAGCCTGTAGTCAGTTACGAAAATTGGGATTACCGGAACGATTGGTTATCGACTTTAGCCATGGTAATTGCCAAAAAATTCATCAACGCCAAATCGATGTCGCAAAAAACATTGCTCAACAATTGCAAAAAGGCTCGAGGGCTATCGCCGGCATTATGGCAGAAAGTTTTCTAATAGAAGGTACCCAGCAAGTCACTGCCGGCAAGCCACTTACCTATGGTCAGTCTATTACCGACCCTTGCCTAGGCTGGCAAGACACTGAGCAATTACTAACTATACTTGCTGAAGCGGTAAAACATCGATTTTAGTTATCATAAAGGAGAATTTTTAAGTCACAATTAAATTAATTGTCAAACAAAATTCTTCCTTACCAATAAGCTATTTTATCTGGCCGGATTTACTGAATTTTTTATTATTAAAATACCAAATGCCCCACCATCAGCTATCTTTACCCTATACATTTGTATAATTTTTTATTGAGCCTATTTTAACAATCGCATTTACTATTTTGTCTGGTAATTAAAAATTTAACTAAAATTTACTATCAAGCCTGGCAACAAAATTATACCCATTATGCCGACTACAGAGGATATTTTTAGATGCAAAAATCTCTCGTCATCGCTAAAAATAGTGAAACTGAATTAGCCATATTGCCTGCACTGGCAAATCGACATGGATTAATTACTGGTGCAACAGGAACAGGTAAAACTGTAACGCTACAAAAAATGGCGGAAAGTTTTTCTCAAATTGGGGTACCGGTTTTTATGGCAGATGTAAAAGGTGATCTCTCGGGTATTGGTGCAAAAGGTGTATTAACGCCTAAATTGCAATCACGCCTTGAAGCACTTGGCGTAACAGACTGGCACCCTGCTGCTTGCCCTGTCACTTTCTGGGATGTTTTTGCAGAACTTGGACACCCGGTGCGGGCAACCATCTCAGATATGGGACCATTGCTATTATCACGGTTAATGAATTTAAATGATGTGCAAAGTGGTGTATTACAACTTATTTTTAAAATTGCCGATGACAACGGCTTACTATTGCTGGACATGAAAGATCTGCGCTCGACCGTTCAATATGTTGGTGAAAATGCGAAACAATTTCAAACTGAATACGGTAACATTGCCAGCACCTCAATCGGCGCCATACAACGTGGCTTATTAACCCTTGAACAACAAGGCGCTGATTACTTTTTCGGCGAACCTATGCTTGATATCGTTGATCTGATCAAAACTGATCCTAATGGCCAAGGAATGGTCAATATTCTTGCCGCAGAAAAGCTCTATAATCAGCCTAAGCTCTACGCGGTGTTTCTATTATGGTTATTATCGGAACTTTTTGAACGTTTGCCTGAAATGGGTGATGTTGAAAAACCAAAACTGGTGTTTTTCTTTGATGAAGCCCATCTACTTTTTACTAATGCACCAACAGCATTACTGGAAAAAATCGAACAAGTTGTTCGTCTGATCCGTTCAAAAGGGATTGGCGTTTATTTTGTTACCCAAAATCCACTTGATATTCCTGATAATATTCTAGGACAGTTAGGCAATCGGGTTCAGCACGCATTACGAGCATTTACGCCACGTGATCAAAAGGCAGTTAAAGCTGCAGCCGAAACTATGCGAGCAAATCCAGATTTTAAAGCTGAACAGGCAATAACTGAACTTGGGGTTGGTGAAGCATTAATCTCGTTCTTAGACGAAAAAGGACGTCCTAATATAGTTCAAAGAGCTTTTGTTATTGCGCCAGACTCACGCATGGGAGTATTAACTGCCGAAGAGCGCAATCAGCTACTTAATCATTCAGATATTTATGGCAAATATGAGAAGATGCTGGATCGCGAGTCAGCCTATGAAAAACTGACAAATCAAACAACCAATGATATATCGGCAACCAACCCAGTAAATCAAACAACAAAAAATACCGAAGATAATGGATTTGTCGGCGGCTTAAAAGATTTTCTTTTTGGTTCAACCGGCCCTAAAGGAGGTAAAAAAGAGGGTTTAGTGCAAACGGCAACGAAATCTGCAGTACGTCAAATCAGTAATCAAATTATTCGTGGCATTTTAGGCGGTAGAAAACGTTAAAAATAGCCAATAACAAACCTGGCTGTAGCTTATACCAGGTTTGTTAATCAAATATCCTAATGTAATAAGTAACAAGTAGTTTTATTTACATCATAAAATAGAAAAAATTACTTGTTAATACTATTTAGCAGCCAATCGAAGTCACTGTAGTACTTTCAGCTAAATCAAGATTTTTTTAATACCATTAGTTACTTAAGAAAAATCGTTGTAAGATGATTAAAACTAGCGAGTTTTCATATTGGCATCAATAACTTGATAAAATGCATTAGATGTATCATCTATGGTCCATACACCTAAAATGACCTGATAACCGGTACGTTTAGGTACTTGGCATTTCATGGTAACTTCTCGAGCAGGTACCGATCCACCATCAAATCGTGAACAAAAGGGTTTTAATTCAAATGCAGCACGACTTAATGGAGCATTAGGATCCCAATCTTGTTTGGTAATAAAATATTCCCAGCCGGTGGTTCTATGTGGGGCCGTTAATGTCCAATGGAAGATATTTTCACCTGATACCACATTAACCTTAGTCCAACGAGTTGCCGTTTGCTCATCCAATTGCTTAAACGCCCCCACACCAGCACTGGCTATTCTGCCATCAGCAGGTCCTCTTTGTGGGAAACCTTTTCGACCTTCAACTGATTGCGGTTCATACTGAATTGGGCCACAACTCTTGTTTTGCAGTGTTGAACATAAGTAAGCCCGACTAGCCGGCGAATCAATATATCCATGCATAGGTTTGATTTCAGTGCCGGTACTAGCAAAACTTGAAGCACTGATTAACGTTAACGTTGCCAACAATAATTTGGTTTTCATTTTTCTTACTCCTTAAGCAATAAATTTGATTTCTGCAAAGAAATAATTAGTAATAAACACAATAATAGAGTAAAAAATTATCATCCCAGAACAAGCTCGATATCAATTTAAATTAATTATTTAACGCTTAAAAAAACACTTACAATATTTTTGACAAATAACTAATAAATATAAATAAATAATAATTACTTTTAACCCTTTTTAATAAAAATAAAAACTTAATTAAAGTTTTATAAAACATGATTTTCATATTTAATGTTTAGTTAAAAAATAAAATAAATTTTCAAACAGCCATGTTATATAACATGGAAAAAGTATTAATCAAATTAATTAGAATTGGTATTTTGCATTAATTTTTAAATAAAATATTTAATTATATTCTTATTAAAATAACAATATAATTCTCAGTAACAAAAAACCCAGTAAAAATTTTTACTGGGTTGTTAATATAAAGTTATTTTGGCAATCAGCGTTTTTATTCCCACTCAATCGTCGCTGGTGGTTTGCCGCTAATATCGTAAACTACTCGAGAGATGCCGGCCACTTCATTGATAATTCTATTTGACACCCGGCCAAGAAAATCATAGGGCAAATGGGCCCAATGGGCAGTCATGAAATCAATAGTTTCAACCGCGCGCAATGACACAACCCAGTCATATTTTCGGCCATCTCCCATTACGCCAACAGAGCGTACCGGCAGGAAAACAGTGAAAGCTTGGCTGACTTTATGATAAAGATCAGCTTTATGTAATTCTTCAATAAAAATGGCATCTGCCTGACGTAACAGATCACAATAGGCTTTCTTCACCTCACCAAGTACCCGCACACCTAAGCCTGGGCCAGGAAATGGGTGACGGTATAACATGTCATAAGGAAGTCCTAACTCCAGGCCTACTTTACGCACCTCATCTTTAAATAACTCTTTTAATGGCTCAACTAATCCCAGTTTCATTTCTGCTGGTAAGCCACCCACGTTATGGTGAGATTTAATGACATGCGCTTTGCCGGTTGCTGAAGCGGCAGATTCGATTACGTCCGGATAAATAGTACCCTGAGCCAACCATTTTACTTGCGTTTGTTTCGCCGCTTGCTCATCAAATACTTCAATAAAAACGCGGCCGATCGCTTTACGTTTTAATTCTGGCTCATCAATCCCGGCCAATGCGCTAAGAAAGCGCTCTTCTGCGGCCACATGAATAATATTAAGATCAAATTTACCGGCAAACATGGCCATAACTTGCTGCGCTTCATTTAAGCGTAACAAACCATTATCAACAAACACACAAGTGAGCTGCTTACCAATAGCACGATTGAGTAATAACGCAGTAACCGATGAATCAACACCGCCTGATAATGCCAGAATAACCTGATCATCACCAATCTGAGCCTTCAAGCGCTGTACCGTATCTTCAACAATCGCCGCCGCCGTCCAACGAGCTTCACAGCGGCAAATATCTAATACAAAACGCTGTAGAATAGCTGCTCCTTGATGAGTGTGAGTCACTTCAGGATGAAACTGAACACCATAGAAACGCTTTTCTTCATTAGCCATAATGGCAAATGGGCAGCTATCGGTACTGGCGATAACTTTAAAATCAGCTGGAATTGCCGTCACTTTATCGCCATGACTCATCCAGACATCTAGCAGTGGTTTACCATCTGCACCTACGCTGTCATAAATATCGCGAAATAGTTCACAGGATTGTTGAATGGACACCTGGGCATAACCAAACTCTCGTTCGCCAGACACCTCAACTTGCCCACCTAATTGGATGGACATCGTTTGCATGCCATAACAAATACCTAATACCGGAACGCCAGCCTGAAAAACATACTCCGGTGCACGTGGGCTATTTAGTTCGGTGGTACTCTCCGGCCCGCCAGAAAGAATAATTCCATTAGGATTAAATTCACGGATTTGTGCCTCGGAAACATCCCAAGCCCAAAGTTCACAATAAACGCCAATTTCACGAATACGACGAGCAATTAATTGCGTGTATTGTGAACCAAAATCGAGGATCAAAATTCGGTATTGATGAATGTCAGTTGTCATCTAAAGATAATTCCAAAACAAATAATAATTTGACGGTTTATAGCAAAAACCGCTAATAAAATAATTAACCTAAACGATAATTAGGTGATTCTTTGGTGATGGTAACATCATGTACATGACTCTCTTGGATACCGGCACCACTAATACGCACAAATTCTGCTTTGCTTCTTAATTCATCAATAGTGGCACAACCGGTCAGTCCCATACAAGAACGAAGGCCGCCCATTTGCTGATGAACAATATTCTTCAAAAATCCTTTATAAGCAACCCGTCCTTCAATGCCTTCAGGTACCAATTTATCTGCAGCATTATCGGTTTGGAAGTAACGATCGGAAGAGCCTTTCGACATTGCACCTAATGATCCCATTCCTCGGTAGGCTTTATAAGAGCGTCCTTGAAACAAGATAGTTTCACCTGGTGACTCCTCAGTACCGGCAAGCATTGAGCCAACCATAACGCAAGAGGCGCCGGCAGCCAGTGCTTTAGCAATATCACCCGAGAAGCGAATACCGCCATCGGCAATTATCGGTATATTCATGCCTCTCAGCGCCTCAACGGCATCGGCAATAGCAGTGATCTGAGGTACACCAACACCAGTGACAATTCGCGTTGTACAAATAGAACCCGGGCCAATACCGACTTTCACCACGCTGGCACCTGCTTCAACCAAAGCTTTAGCCCCTTCGCCGGTGGCAACATTACCACCAATAATCGGCAAATTAGGATATTTTGCTCTCGTTTCACAAATACGTTGTAAAACTCCTTGTGAATGTCCATGGGAAGAGTCAATTAACAACACATCAATACCGGCTGCCACTAATGCCTCAATACGTTGTTCATTATTCGCACCAGCGCCAACTGCTGCGCCCACTCTCAAGCGACCTTGCTCATCTTTACACGCATTGGGCTTGCGTTCAGCTTTCTGAAAATCTTTTACTGTGATCATACCAAATAGGTGAAAGTTATCATCAACCACCAATGCTTTTTCAATACGTCTTTCATGCAATTTCTGCAAAACCACATCACGGGATTCACCCTCTTTGACCGTGACCAAATGGGGTTTAGCTGTCATAACCGCCGTAACCGGCTGATCCAAATCCGTCACAAAACGGATATCACGGCCAGTAATGATACCAACCAATTCTTTATTATTATTAACCACAGGATAACCAGCAAAACCATTACGCTCAGCCATTTCATAAACTTCACGAATTGTGGTTTCGGGTGTGACGGTAACCGGATCGATAACGATGCCACTTTCATACTTTTTAACGCGGCGAACTTCTTCTGCTTGACGCTCAATTGGCATATTTTTATGAATAAAACCAATTCCACCCTCTTGGGCTAATGCGATAGCTAAATCTGATTCAGTCACAGTATCCATGGCGGCAGAAAGCATAGGAATATTTAAACGGATCGAGGCAGTTAATTGAGTTGATAAATCAGCAGTATTAGGCAATACATCTGAGTGTGCAGGAACTAACAATACATCATCGAATGTTAGTGCTTCTTTCTTAATACGTAGCATAAGCAATATCTCACCAGGCAAGATTTGGAAAAAGATAAAATATTGCGGTGATATTATACATGACGAAATTTATTGACTCCAGTACTTTCTCACTAAAATTCATTTTTAGCTGACAAAAGCGCATAATACTATGATCAAATTTAGATTTTTGCTGGTAAATAATTTATTTATTAATCTAGTTATTTAATTAATTTTAAAGCAAATAAATATTACATGAATTAGGTACATTGCTTAATTTATTCTGACTAACCCGCCTCTTTTTAAAATTGATTACTTCCATACAATATGGTTAAAGTTAACGGCTTAAACGTAGGAAAGTTATGTTCTCCATCAATAAAATAAACTTTAATCCATTACCTAATTATCAATCCGATACCCAAAGAGCTTCTTCCCCGCTTTCGACTACTGAAAAACAACATATTTATTTTCTGAATTCACTCTATACTAATGAAAATATTAGTCACCCGTTACACTCTTATGATGAAGCTTTAGCACTTTTAATACCACTCTATGATAAAGATTATATTGAAAATAAATCTAAAATTAATTTTGTATCAACAATGAATGAATACAATCAATCGGCTGCCTATAAAAAATGTAGCTTTATCGATTGGTATACTATTCGAGATTATCAATATTGCAGTCATGCTTATTTAAATAATATGCTAAAGCTAGGCACTAATTTCAATCATCATCATCCTTTAGTCAAACAACTAACTCAAGCGCTAATGCATTTATCCCTACTTGATAATTACAATAATAAATTTACCTCCACTGTGCTTTATCGCGGTTAGGTCAGAAAATTGTCAGATATGATCTACTTAAAAGTAAATGGACCTTACTCATCCTCTTCGTTTTTCAGCACCACTAAAGAGCCCGATGGTGTAATACCTTTCCTTAAAGAAATCCAATCATTAGCTGATGACGAAGTTAACGTATTATATGAAATCCAACATACCGAACCACTAGTAGGCGCCAATATTTCCGATTTAGTAAAAGATGATCAGCAAGAATTCTTATTCTGGCCAAAAACAGAATTTATTATCACCTATATTGAATATATTGACCGTAATAAAAGTTTAACTGTTCGAATGAACACCGCCAATATTGAACAACATGAATGGGATAATCACTTATATGCTCTATTTTGATTCTATGTATAATAGAAATAATCGCTGCTAATATTTAGCCATTAATTTTATTTATAAGGTGTTGCTAACTTAACATGTTAACTTCAGAAAATAGTGGGATTTATTCGGTTAGCCAACTTAATCAATCGGTTCGGCAATTACTTGAACTTCAAATTGGCAGAATTTGGCTTAATGCAGAAATCTCTAATTTTTCTCAGCCAGCTTCCGGCCACTGGTATCTCACCTTAAAAGATGAAAAAGCGCAGCTACGTGCTGCGATGTTTCGCGGCCAAAATATTCGCGTTAATTTTCGACCACAAAATGGTCAACAAGTGTTAGTTCGAGCGACTGTTACCATGTACGAGCCAAGAGGAGAATACCAATTAATTATCGAAAATATGCAACCTGCGGGTGACGGATTATTACAACAACAATTTGAGATATTGAAACAGAAACTTTCAGATGAAGGACTATTCGCACAACATTACAAACAAGCGCTACCAATGCCGGCCAAACGCTTGGGTGTTATTACCTCAGCAACAGGCGCTGCATTACATGATATTTTAAATATCTTAAAACGCCGCGATCCTTCATTACCTGTAATTATTTATCCCACTGCCGTGCAAGGAGAAGATGCACCACGACAAGTTATTCGTGCTATTGAGTTGGCCAATCATCGCCGAGAGTGTGATGTCCTGATTGTCGGCCGAGGTGGTGGTTCATTGGAAGATTTATGGGCTTTTAACGATGAAAGGGTTGCCAGAGCAATTTTTGCTAGTCAGTTACCAATTATTGCAGCGGTTGGTCATGAAACCGATATAACTATTGCTGATTTTGTTGCCGATTTACGAGCCCCAACACCCTCAGCTGCGGCAGAATTAGTGAGTCGCAATCAACAAGAATTACTCCGTCAGTTACTTGAACAAAAACAGCGATTAGAAATGGCGATGGACTATTTCATGGCGCGTAAACTACGTATCTTTGGTCAATTACAACATAAATTACAGCAGCAACATCCTGAACTACGGATAACGCGCCAACACAATTATCTGATCCAATTACAACAAAAACTTGTTAACGCCACACAACAATATTTGCAGCAAATAAATCGTCAGCAATATAACCTTGAACAACGTTTAATATTATGTGATCCGCGGCCACAACTACAAAATTGTCGCCAACGTTATATTCAGCAGCAATTTCAATTAAAACAATTAATTACTCAAATACTAAGCCAATATCGTGAAAAATTTAGTGTCAGTTGCTCCCGCCTTGAAGCAGTAAGTCCATTAGCAACATTAGCCCGTGGTTATAGTATTAGCGAATCACCTAATGGACAGGTTTTAACCAAAACACAACAAATACATATTGGAGAAATATTAAAAACTCGCTTACAAGACGGTTGGCTTGAAAGTAAAATCTTATCGATCAATAAAATTGCTTAATCCAAACAAATTATAATCTATCAATATGATTTATTAGCCTTATATTAATTATCATATAAGGCGACAAAAATTTATTGAACATCAAAATCAGGAAAATATTTTTTATTATCATCTAGCATCAAGATAAAAGCATATTCCAATGCTGTATCTTTTAGACGATTAAATCGACCCGATTTACCACCATGGCCGGCTTTCATATTTGTTTCCAGCAATAAGACAGTATTACCCACTTTATACTCTCTTAGTTTAGCCACCCATTTGGCCGGCTCCCAATATTGGACTTGTGAATCATATAACCCCGTCGTAACCAATAAATTAGGGTAACGTTGAGATTTAATATTGTCATAGGGACTGTAAGATTTTAGTCGAAAATAAGCGTCCTGCGCAGCGGGATCACCCCATTCATCATATTCACCAGTTGTTAATGGAATAGAAGGATCAAGCATGGTTGTCACAACATCGACAAAAGGAACTTGAGCGACAACGCCTCGATAGAGTTCCGGTGCCTGGTTAATTACCGCCGCCATCAATAAACCACCAGCACTTCCACCCATTGCATATACCCGTTTGGGATCACAATACCCCTTCGCAATCAATATTTTGGTTGCATCAATAAAATCACTAAAACTATTGGCTTTATTTTCAACCTTCCCTTGTTGATACCAGGCTTTGCCTAAATCGCCGCCACCACGAACATGCACTATTGCATAGACAAATCCCCTATCCAATAAACTCAAACGCGGTGAACTAAAAACCGGATCCACATTGATACCATAAGCACCATAGCCATAAATCAAAATCGGATTTTTGCTTTTTTGCCATCGATCTTTACGATATACCAACGAAACTGGCACTTTAGTACCATCTTTTACCTGAACCCAGATACGTTCACTGGTATAAAGTGATTTATCAAATCCATTGACTTGTTGTTGTTTTAGCAATTCACGCTGTCCAGTTAGCATATTTATCTGCATAACAGATATTGGGGTAGTTAGTGAAGAATAACCATAACGTAAAGTCTCGCTATCAGGCTCTGGATTATAATCCATCCAGGCACTATATACCGCTTCATCAAATTGAACTATTTTTTGCTGTTTGGTCTGCCAATCTATCTGTCGAATATTAACTAAGCCATTATGACGCTCTACAACAACCAACCAACGGTTAAAAAGCGCAAAATTTTCTAAATCAGTCTCTTTATTCGGTGCAATAATTGTTTGCCAGGGCTGGTCAATTGATTGAGTAGCATATAACCCAAATTGCTCCAATTGATGGTTAGAGCGAATATAAAAATTATCACGAAAATGATCTAAATCGTACTCACGTCCCGTTTGGCGAGGGGAAAATATTTTAAGTGATTCAGCGGGGTTATTAGCATCGATTAATCGATATTCAGATGTTTCTGTACTACTAATTGCTAGCAGAATATACGCTTTTGAGCTACTTTTTGTCATGCTCAAGTAAAATCGGTCATCATTCTCCTGATAAACTTTTTTATCTTCAACCCCCTCTAATCCATATTGATGACAATATACTTGATAAGGTAATAATGTTTGTGGGTGGTTACGAATATAATAGAGAGTTTGATTATCATTAGACCATACAATATTACCAGAGGTATTTTTAATTACTGCATTCTGCCATTTTTTACTAGCTAACTGTCTAAATGAAACCTCAAACTGACGACGACCTTGAAAATCTTCGACAATTGCCAAATGATTATTATCTTCAGAAACAGCAATACCACCCAAGGTATAAAATTGATGTCCCTTAGCACGTTCATTACCATCAACTAATATTTGCCAATCACTATTTTGGTTGACAGGTTTACGTTGATAAACAGGATAATCTTTACCTTCTTGATAAAGGGTACGATAAATATAACCATTATAGGTATAAGGCACCGATTGATCTTGCTGCTCCATACGAGCGACCATCTCGCTAAATAATTGCTCTCTTAATACGGTGCCAGACTTTAATACCGCATTGGTATATTGATTCTCATCAGTCAAGTATTTGATAACTTTTTTATTTTTTCTCGTATCATCACGTAGCCAATAATAATTATCAATGCGGCTATCACCATATAAAACCATTTTGTGTGGTTGCTTTTCTGCCATTGGAATTATCATTTTTTCTCCTGCCAAACTGGTAAACGCAATCATATTTAATAATGATATCAATAGTATAATGTTCAAATATCGATAGAAAAAGCGCTGAGTTAATTGCATATTTATTAGAACATCCTGTTGGCAAATTTTTAGTTACTTAATAACCCAAAATTAATAAATGAAGGCCTATGATACTAATAGATAAAACAACTATTTTAAATAAATATTCAAACAATTAATCAACAAAATTAACGGCTATATTTTATCTTGCCATAATATAAAAAACCTCTGTTGTCGTGAGTAACAGAGGCCCAAATTTGTGGTTAGTTTTATTCTACAATGGTTGAGTTTGTGCTTCCGCTGCAGCTAGCGCAACCATATTAACGATACGTCGTACCGATACAATCGGTGTTAATATATGTACTGGTTTTGCTACTCCCATTAATACCGGCCCCACAGTGACGCCATTAGAACTGGTAACACGAAGTAAGTTATAACTAATACGCGCAGCTTCCATATTAGGCATAATCAGCAAATTAGCTGATCCTTTTAATGTACTATCCGGCATAATATCTCGCCTAATGTTTTCAACTAATGCTGCATCGCCATGCATTTCCCCATCAATTTCCAACTCAGGATCGGCACGTTTGACTAATGCCAATGTTTTACGCATTTTTTGTGCTGATGGACAGTCTGAAGAACCAAAACTTGAACGAGATAATAGTGCCACTTTAGGCTCAATACCAAAACGCCTTACCGCCTGTGCCGCCATTAAGGTAAGTTCCGCCAGCTCTTCAGGGGTTGGATTATCATTCACATAGGTATCTGCAATAAAAGTATTGCCAGTTGGTAACATCAGGGCATTCATTGCACCCGCTACTGAACTATTCTGCCGGAAGCCAAGCACATTTTTTATAATGGTAAAATGTTGATTATAACTACCAACAGTACCACAAATCATGCCATCGGCTTCACCTTGGCGGATCATCAGCGCACCAATTAAGGTTGGGTTATTGATCACTTCTCTACGCGCCATTTCCTGCGAAACACCATGGCGTTTCATTAATTGATAATATTGTTGCCAATAGGTTTTAAAACGCGGATCATTTTCATTGTTAATCAACTCAAAATCTTCACCAATTTTAATTTGTAACCCAAGCTTTTCAATTCGCTTTTCAATCACACTGGGTCGACCAATTAAAATCGGATAAGCCAAACCTAAGGATACTAATTCTTGGGTTGCATGCAATATTCGTTCTTCCTCACCTTCTGCTAATACAATCCGTTTTTTTTCTTTGCGGGCCAGAGAAAAAATCGGCTTCATAAATAGGTGGGTGCTATAGACAAACTCATTAAGTTTTTCTATATAAGAATCAAAATCTGTAATTGGTCGTGTTGCTACACCAGATTCCATTGCCGCTTTAGCGACTGCTGGCGCAATTTTAACAATTAAGCGCGGATCAAAAGGTTTTGGGATAATATAATCTGCACCAAATTTTAACTCCTGATCACCGTAAGCGGAGACAACAACGTCATTCTGCTCGGCTAATGCCAAATCAGCAATTGCCTGAACACAGGCTAGTTTCATCTCTTCATTAATCGTGGTTGCCCCAACATCCAGCGCGCCGCGAAAGATAAAAGGAAAACAGAGTACATTGTTTACCTGATTAGGATAGTCAGAACGCCCAGTGCAGATAATCGCATCAGGCCGTGCTGCTTTTGCTATTGAAGGAAGAATTTCTGGCTCCGGATTGGCTAACGCTAAGATAAGTGGTGCATTAGCCATCGATTTTACCATTTCCGCAGTCAACACACCCGGCGCTGAGCAGCCTAAGAAAATGTCCGCGCCTGGGATAACATCCGCTAGAGTACGTAAACCATTATCTTCAATTGCATAAGCGGCTTTAGTTTCATCCATCACTTCATCGCGGCCACGATAAATAACGCCTTTTGAGTCACAGACAATAATATTGCTACGATTAAGACCTAATGCAACCAATAAATTCATGCAGGCGATAGAAGCAGCACCTGCACCTGAAACAACTAAGCGAACCTGGTCAATTTTTTTATTAACAATTCGTAAACCATTCAATATTGCGGCGGTTGAAATAATGGCAGTACCATGCTGATCATCATGGAAAACAGGGATTTGCATTTTTTCACGCAGTTTTTTCTCAATATAGAAACATTCTGGTGCTTTAATATCTTCCAAATTGATTCCGCCAAAAGTTGGCTCCAATGCGGCAATAACATCGATCAGTTTATCCGGGTTAGATTCGTCTATTTCAATATCAAATACATCAATGCCGGAAAACTTTTTAAATAAAACACCTTTTCCTTCCATAACCGGTTTACCAGCCAAAGCGCCAATATTTCCCAGTCCTAACACTGCGGTACCATTAGAAACTACGGCCACTAAATTAGCCTTAGCTGTATATTTGTAAGCGGTCAAAGGATCAGCTGCGATTTCAAGACAAGGATAAGCAACACCGGGAGAATATGCGAGGGCCAGATCTCGTTGTGCCGTTAATGGCTTAGTCGGTGTAACTTCAATTTTACCTGGTTGGGGAAACTCATGAAAATCTAGCGCACTTTGTTTTAATTTTTCATCCATTGTGTGTCCTTAGAGAATTTTTATTAGAAAAGCATCCCCATTATAGTAATCTCTATCAATGAAATCATGACATATACAACAATTTCGGTAGAAACTAGCTAAACTTGAACATTCTATCAACAAAATCAATATAACTAAATAATATTGAAATTAAAATATAAAACTGGTGACCTTTATATTATTAATTTTTTTATAATCATAAAATTTAAGACTATTGAATTTAAAATTATAAAATTCAATGTGTTTTTTATTTAAGATAATTACCTTTTGGTTATTTCATTAATATTGTTTTTCTTATATTCTTGCAATGTTTTATTTTTTCAAAAAACTTTAAAGACTAATAATTAAAATCAGTTGTAAAAACCCATTTATTTCTACAGGCATTTAAAAAGGAATATACTATGTCTAATCATTCAATAATGTTGGTTGATGAACATCCCCTAATACGTCATAGTTTAAAACAACTCATTAAAGCTGCAGATGAATTTAGTGTCGCCGGTGAAGTAAGTAATGGCGTTGATGTTATTAATATAGCCAATCAATTAAAGCCAGATATTATTATGATGGATATTAATATATCTAACATGTATGGTCCTGAAGTTATTCGTCAAATTAGAAAAGAGGGGATTAAATCTTATATATTAATTCTTTCTTTTTCTGCTAATAGAATTGATTTTTATAATGCTATCGATGCTGGTGCTAATGGTTATTTATTAAAAAATTGCGAATTAGATATGTTACTTAATAGCCTGAAAAGCGCCGCAAATGGTTTACCCGTTTTTAGCAATCAAATTCATCAGTATTTAAATAATCGTCATCAATATCAAGATCCACTTTCTTCATTAACAAAACGTGAATTTGAAGTATTACGTGAAATTGCTAATGGATTAAAAAATAGAGAAATATCTAAATCTCTTTTTATTTCTGAAGAAACAGTCAAAGTACATATTCGTAATTTGCTAAAAAAACTTAATGTGCGTTCTCGCTTGGAAGCCAGCCTAGTTTATATGCGCGCTAAATAAACTTAACATAGATAAAATATCATTAAAGGATGAAGAAATGATTTATTAAAACATCATCATCTAACACATAGTATATTTATATGCATTGCTTAATTAACACATCATTTTGTGTGATGTAGAATATATTTTATTGAATTTTTTATAATCGATTTCTAATAAATTTAATAAGTATTCTACTTAATAGTAGCCTTATATAGATTATTATCGCATTTTGCAGCATTATAGAGATCTTTGCTACATATCAAAAAAGGAAATTATGATGTCAACTTCAGCAAGTTACATACTTTATGGTATAAAAAATTGTGATACTATTAAAAAGGCACGTCAGTGGCTGGATAATCATCATATAATCTATCAATTCCATGATTATCGCACGGATGGGATATCAATTGAATTACTCGAAATTTTTATTCAATACTTAGGCTGGGAAGCCTTGATCAATAAACGTGGTACAACCTGGAAAAAATTGTCCGATGAGCAAAAAGCGAATATTATTGATGTCGCTAGTGCTAAAGAGTTAATGTTAAAATATCCAGCAATTATTAAACGCCCATTATTAACAACTACTGGTAACCATTATCTACTCGGTTTTTCTATAGACCAATACCAACAATTTATTCATCACAGAGGCTAACTATGATTTGTCCTGTTCTTAAGCTTGCGCAACAACTCATTCAACAACCCTCTGTTAGCCCCGATGATAATGGCTGTCAAACAATTTTAATTAATCGATTGAAAAAACTTGGTTTTTCAATTGAAGTCATGCCCTTTGACGATACCACCAATCTATGGGCATATCATGGCGAACAAGGTGAAACGCTAGCTTTTGCTGGACATACCGATGTTGTTCCGCCAGGTGCAACTGACAATTGGCGTTATCCTCCCTTCACACCAACATTAAATAACGGACTGCTCTATGGCCGAGGAGCAGCCGATATGAAAGGTTCCCTTGCGGCAATGGTTATTGCCGCCGAAAGATTTATTAGCGATTTTCCCAACCATTCTGGCCGATTGGCCTTCTTAATTACCTCTGACGAAGAGGCTAAAGCCACTAACGGAACGGTAAAAGTGGTTGATGAATTAATGATACGCAATGAACGAATTGATTATTGCATAGTTGGTGAACCATCTAGCCAGCTTAAAATTGGTGATATTATCAAAAATGGTCGTCGAGGATCACTCACCGCCAAACTCACCATCGAAGGAACGCAAGGGCACATTGCTTACCCCCATTTAGCCAATAATCCAATACATAGTTCATTAGCTTTTTTACATGAACTAGTTAATAAAAAATGGGATGCAGGCAATACTTATTTTCCTTCCACCAGCATGCAGATTTCCAATATACATGCTGGTACTGGTAGTAACAATATTATTCCTGGCCAGTTAGTCATACAATTCAATTTTCGCTTTAGCAACGAACTCACCGAGCAACAAATTCGCCACCAAGTTGAAGCAATACTAGAAAAATATCAACTCGATTATAAAATTGAGTGGTCATTATCCGGCTATCCATTTTTAACAGAAAAAGGTAAATTAATTAATATTGTCAGCCAGGTGATAGAACAATATTGCGGCTATCAACCTCAGTTATCAACTGATGGAGGAACATCAGATGGCCGCTTTATTGCTAAAATGGGGGCACAAATTGTTGAATTAGGCCCTTTAAATGCAACCATTCATAAAGTTGATGAATGTGTTAGTGTTGCTGATCTTCAGAAATTAAGTCTCGTTTATCAGGAAATTATGCAAAAAATATTATTATGAACCCAAAATTTAAATTCACTAGCTATATCATTAGCTAAATAATAAATTGGGTTAATTTTTTTCCCCATCGATTTGTGGCAACCTTAATAGATAAGCGAGCAATATCGCTAAGATAATGAGGAGTGTCCCCCTGATCCACCAACTTTCTACAAACCAAAGCGAAAAAATAAAACTAAATAAAATAATAACAATTATCTTAATTTTAACCCCTTTAGGCAGCGCTTTATGTTGTTGCCAATGACGAATATATTTACCAAACCATGAGTTATGAAGTAACCAGTAATGAAAACGTGGTGATGAGCGAGAAAAACACCAGGCGGCTAATAACAAAAAAGGGGTAGTGGGTAATAATGGCAAAAGTATACCCAATATCGCTAAGATAATACTAAACCAGCCGACAATAATGAGTAAAATTCGTTGTAAACGCATACTTAAATCTATAATAGTTATACGATAAAGGAAAAAAGAGTATACTTTATTTACTACATTTGCTAATGGAAAAACAGCTATGCATTGGATAACTGATTACTGGTGGATTATTATTATTTTGCTTCTGATTGGTATCATTTGGAGTGCCGTCAAACAGATGCAAAAAATCGATCCTAAACGTTTTTTAGATAACAAACCCAAACTTCCTCCTCACCGTGATTTTAACGACAAATGGGATGATGAAGATGACTGGCCTAAGCAAAAGAAGCATTAACCCATGATTTAAGTTTTTCTGCTCGCTGCCAGTCCAATTCTGATAATGCCGCAGCAATATCGTTGCGTACCTGTTTTAACCACATTTTTTGACCCGTCAATTTTAACTGCTGACAGCATATCTCAATAGATAAATTATGTTCACAGTGAATTCTAGTCGCTGTTAAAACCAGTGACGACTGCATTAATAACCGTCGGATTGCTGGATAGCTAGCTGAAAAACTTCTATTACCATAAGCAAAACCTGCCAAAACCTGCCAATCTTCATCATTTAATTGATCATCGCTAATTGCTGTTAGTGCTAAACCGGTTAGCTGATTGATATAAAAAGCGTCTCGCTTTAACAAATATTGCGCCCGTGACACCAATTGTTTAGCCGCTGTTGATAAAGGCAATACCGCCATAGCGGTATAATATCCACTGGTCGCTTCTTTACGGCTGCCAACTCTGACCAAATGAAAACCATTTTGCTGCCATAATGACTGCAACTGCTCACAATAGCCAAAGCTGACAGAAAGAAAATCTTTCCCCTCTTCCATCGCCTGCTGCTTATAAAAACTGAGTAATTTTGTTGCCACACCCTGACGACGAAAAGCTGCAGCAACGGTTATACGGCTAATTCGCTGAGAATTCATTTGTCCCGCTTGCGGAAAATAACTATGTGCTGCTAAAGATTGAGCAACTAAATTACCTCTAGGTCGACGCCGTCCAGCCCATACCTCATGGGCAAGCGACGCAGATAATCCACCTTCATCCACTAACCATAACACAGCTAACAAATTTGCCTTTTGCTGTGCAACCAATAAATGCATCCCTTGCGCATCTAATAATCGTCTTAAATCAAGTGGTGAGGTACGATAATGCGCATTAGTCAGTAAACCATATATTGCTGATAATAATTTTGGTTTTTCAATTAATAAAGACTGCGATATAGGTAACAACACCATGTGTTGGTTATTTAATTTAGCTAGCGTCGTTGATTTTGGTAAATATTCTTTTAATAACAAGCTATTATTTAACCAATTCTCCAACGGATCATTTGATGCCCAGCGGATCGGAGTGGTTAAAGTTAAAATGTGACATTGAGCTAATTGCGCACAAAGTTTTAGCAAAAATCCGCGCCCTGTACCTTCATAGCCATCAACAGTGGTAGTAAAGAGTAAACGTGGGAAATAGTGCGTTAATTGATTTAGTTGCGCAATCGGGATCATCGCCGCTTCATCAATAATTAACCAATCAACCTTGCGTGGTTTTTGTAATCGACAATCAGCCAATAAATGGTCAATTGACCAATAGCGAATTTTTTTGTCGGTATAGTGTGTTAATACCATTGACGCTGATTTTGCCGGCGCACAAACCCAACATTCCCCCTGCCAACATTCAATTAACATACCTGCTAACGCAGATTTTCCACGGCCACGCGGGGCAACTAATGCCCAAACTCCCACCTTACCAGCCAGCAGGCGCTGCAAAATTCTTTGTTGTTCAATCGTTGGTTGTCCATTCGGCTGATACCAGGCAGTTAATTGTGGTAGCTTATCAGCGGTAAAAGGTTTACCTTCACACCACAGCAAAACATTAGCATCATGTTGTAGATGATACTTTAACCAACAGACAAAATTTGGCACTCCTATTGTCGATGCCACTTCATTCCAGCGTTGACTATCTTGATCTGGCTGTTGAGACCAAGTCCCCCACTTAGGCAGGCAAAGAATGAGATAGCTACCCGCTTTTAATGTCCCTGCCAACATCAGTAATGCTTCAGTATGAAAACCCTTAGTGGCATCAAAAACACCATGTAAGAACTCTTGTCCTAATAGTGACACCGCATTTTGTGGAGGTATAGCATCAGGCCAATGTGGTGAAATGGTTGGCCAATCGCCAATTATCCCCTGCCTAAGTGCAATTAGCTGTTCAATGATCCAGTTGCTATTACCGCTTAGCACGAGTAAGCGGCGTTGCCCATGAATGCGTAACTGAGATTGTAAATTAATCAGGCTTGCAATAGTCACTAAAACTTGCCAATTAGTAACGAGAGAAGACCTGCTGCTATTAATGGACCAACTGGAACACCACGGAAAACAGCAACGCCGATCACTGTACCAACCAATAATCCGGCAACTGTTGACGGTTGATTAGACATCAAAGAGACGCCTCTACTGCCAAGCCAAGAGACCAAAATGCCAATCACAATCGCCAGCAACGATTTCCAGTTAAAAAAAGAGTTAATAACATCTTGCGGCGAGATCTTGCCACTGGCGATAGGGGCCATTACACCAATAGTTAAAATCAAAATACCGATGGTTAAGCCATATTTTTCAACCCAAGGGAAAAAATTATTAAGCGGCGTAATGCGAACAATTAACAAAAATAGCATTGCCAATGCCACCGTCATGTTATGACTAATTATTCCTAAGCCAGCCAACACTAATAAAATAAGTAATGTTGGATCAAAATTACCCATAAAATTATTTACCAATAAAAATATATAATTAATTTATCCTATCAATAAATCATGACTGATCAAAATAAATAATAGAGCCTATTAGCCGTTAAAATTATGCAAACTCGAGGCAACTTTTATCGCGCTATAGTGCGCCAAAAGTATTACAACTTTTAAAATCCCCTCTATCATAGCCTTTTTTAAACCAAGTATAACGCTGCTCAGAGGTACCATGGGTAAAACTATCGGGTACAATACGTCCTTGGCTTTGTTGCTGTAAACGATCATCACCGATTGCCTGGGCCGCTGCTAATGCTTGTTGTAAATCGCCTTCTTCTAGCAGACCTTGCTCATCCATTTTATTGCCCCATACACCAGCAAAACAGTCAGCTTGCAATTCAAGCTTAACCGAAAGTTTATTCGCGTCAGTACGACTCATACTTTGTTGAGCCTCTCTAACTTTCTGATCAATGCCTAATAAATGTTGAACATGATGACCTACTTCATGTGCCACAACATAGCCTTGGGCAAAATCACCACCTGCCCCAAGCTTATTTTTCATCTCTTCATAAAATGACAGATCAATATAAACTTTTTGATCAGCAGGACAATAAAATGGCCCCATAATTGCCTGACCAGTACCACAAGCCGTGGTAGTATAACCTCGATAAAGCACTAATTTAGGATAAGTATAACTACGCCCCGAGCGACTAAACTCTTTTTGCCAAACGTCTTCAGTTGACGCTAATATAACTGAGGTAAAATCAGCTAATTGTTGATCTTTAGCACTAATCGGTTGGTAATTTGCTTGGTGAGAGGAGTTAATGCTGGATCCGCCGGTGATAAAGCTGGTTAAATCGATACCATAATAGCCAGCAATGAGAACAACCACTAAAATGAATAAACCACTTTTCCCACGTAACGGCAATCGCATACCACCGCCACCAAAAGGTGATCCCATTCTACCCGATTGATTCCGTCTGTCTTCAATATTATCGCTCTTGCGATGATCCCGCCAGCGCATAATAATCTCCCAATATGACATGAATAATGAGCCCTTGATGGGATTATAGCGAATCATCGTCATTCTTGTGTAATTATTAACTCACAGCGGTGATAAAATTTAATAAATTCATTTCAATGCTACTGATTAAATAAAAAAATAGTTATAAGAAAAAACTAGCAAAAATCGGTAGCAGGTCACAGCGAAGCAGTAAATATTAATACCTTCGACTCTATTGATTATCTGTATAATCACTCTTGTAACGGCCATCATATTGTAACCAATCTATATCATAGCCAAATAGGTTAAAGTGATTTTTTCATAACTATTGTATACATAATTAACTATCTAGTTATCTAAATAGCCGTTTAATTCTGCCAGTATTTTAGTTAATAATTTAATATCAAAATTACTCTATATGTTTAACAATCAACCATCTACTTAACTTAATCGAATATTTTCATTTCATGTTTATGAAATAAGATTAAAATCTCACTATAGTAATTCACAATATAGCCTATTCAGCGACTTAATTTAATAAAACCGTGTGAGCAGCTAATTAATATTTAAGCTGCTCTTAAATATGCTTTAATAAAAGTAAATTAATAACTAATGACAATAAAATAAAGTTTTTCTAAGCCAATCTTTACTCAACATCTTTTGCTAACAAAAAAATTTTTTAATCTAAGCAAACACCTATGCGCTTAGCAACCTATTCATAAGCTTCAATTAATCCTCCTAGACTCTGGCGAAAACGATCTTTATCTAATTTATCCTTGGTTTTTTTATCCCATAAGCGACTGCCATCTGGCGAAAATTCATCACCCAAAACGACTTGACCATTAAATAAACCAAACTCCAGTTTAAAATCGACCAAAATTAACTCCGCTTTATCAAAAAGCGCATTCAATACTTCGTTCGCTTTATAACTTAATCGTTTCATTTCGCTTAGATGCGCTCTACTAACCCAACCAAAAGTTTCACAGTAAGATTCATTAATCATGGGATCATGCTGCGCATCATTTTTCAAAAACAAATCAAAGATAGGTGGCTCAAGCAACGTACCCTCTTCGATACCAAGCCGTTTAACTAAAGAACCAGCTGCTCGATTACGAATAACGCATTCAACCGGGATCATGGTTAATTTTTTTACTAATGATTCAGTATCTGACAGTAATCGTTCCATTTGGGTTGGAATGCCGGCTTGCTCCAGTTTTTGCATAATGAAATGATTAAATTTATTATTTATCATTCCTTTACGTTCAAACTGCTCTATACGCTCACCATCTAGTGCCGATGTATCATTGCGGAATTCTAATACTAATAAATTAGGATCATCCGTAAAATATACGGTTTTCGCTTTTCCACGATACAACTCAGCTTTTTTCTGCATTTTATTTACTCCGAAATTTGATCATTTTAATAAAAAAACGCTTAAATATGGCTTTAACGCAAGACGCAAACGTTTACTTTGTTAGGAAAAGGAGAATAACAGATTAGCGGTTATTTATGTTAATTAAATTACTTTACTGGAAACATTTTAATTAGCCTAAAAACTGACCGAGCAAAACAAAAAAACAGATGATCCATAGTGAATAAATCACTACCAACCATCCATCATTTATATAAGCAATGTTATAGTTAATTGTAATAAACCCAGTTTTATTAACTAATTACTACTCACTTTACTAAACGCCGCTTTTAATGCCGAGACCATTTCATCATTTTGTTTTTGTGTTAAGGTTGTCCCTTTTACCGCCATAAATTGCAGACTACTACGATTATTCATATCGCCAACTTGTAATTTATAATCCCCTTTTGTCATGGTTGGGTTATCGACGCCAATCGCTTGCCAATCACTATCACTCATACCATTAAAAGTGAGGGTAATTGATCCGGTCGAACGACTACGGTCACCAACTTGCATACCAATGCTTTCAAGCACAGAGGGTAATCTATCCCAAACAACATCATAAGGCGCACGTACAATTATTTGAGGTAAACCACTGCTATCACTACCCGTTTGCACATCAATAATGGCATAACGACCTTGGGCACCAGAACTGGTTGCGGTACTACGCAGCTTATTTATTGAATCAATCAACTCATTTAACATTAAAATATTATAGCGCTGTATTTCTGCCTGATCGGTGATGCTATCTTCACCCTGCTTTATACCTTCATTAGTTACCGTGATGACTATTTGATTATTTTGTGAGTTCAGCTGAATTTTCTGTCGGGTTTGTATCGCAATATCTTCATCTCCTCGCGGCCAGGTAATCCAATCGGTAATCAAAGAGTGGTCAGGATCATTTTTTTGCCTAACTTTAATCATTTTTTGTTGCAAAATAGCGTTAATTTGCGACCAAAGAGCGCTGTTTTCAGCTGTATTAGCTAAAAATAAGCGACTCGCGGTTAGGCTATTTTCGGTATGGGTATCAGTAAGTAACGAAAGTGCTTGAATAGGAGGACGAATATCTAAAGCTTTACCTACAGCACCATTTTGATTAGCTGGCGGAATATCATATTCACCGTTTTGTAACGGTAACGATATACCTTGAGGGATCGTCAAATTTTTTAACGGAGGTGTATTTAAATATGATTCGTCACCACTGACTTGACGCTTATAACGTTGATTGCTCGTGCAGGCTACCAAAAATATAGCGAGTGACAGCCCTGCAAGCTTAATAGCCTTTGATTTGTGCAATATTGTTGCCATTAAATTTCCCTAAATTTTTTGTAAATCAGCGATCTTTAGCGCCTTTTGTACCGCTATCTGACCGGTCAGTGTTAATGGTGTCATCGGTAAGCGCAATGTATCAGAATTAATAAGTCCTAACTGATAGCAAGCCCATTTAACTGGAATCGGATTAGGCTCAATAAATAATTGATGATGCAATTCACTTAGTCGATAATTTAACTTATGCGCTTCGGCATACTTTTCTGATAATGCTAATTTGCATATTTCAGCCATTAATTTGGCGGCAATATTGGCTGTTACTGAAATTACCCCCTGCCCACCTAATTGCATAAATTCTAACGCAGTTGCATCATCACCGCTAAGTAAAATAAAATTTTCATCATTAATTAATCTGCGAATGCGATTCACACGACTTAAATCACCACTAGCTTCCTTAAGGGCAACAATATTACCTAACTTTGCTAATCTGGCAACTGTCTCGGGCAATAAATCACAACCGGTGCGCGAAGGAACATTGTATAAGATTTGTGGTAAATCTGTCTGTTCGGCAATCGCTTTAAAATGCTGATAAAGTCCTTCTTGTGAAGGTTTGTTATAGTATGGTGTTACCGCCAAACAGGCAACAACCCCGGTTTTTTCCAAAGATTTAGTTAATGCAATAGCTTGTTTGGTAGCATTTGCGCCACTGCCTGCAATAATCGGAATTCTGCCATCAGCATACTCTAATGTCGTCAATACCACATCCAAGTGCTCACTATGATCAAGTGTTGCTGATTCTCCAGTTGTACCAACAGATACAATCGCAGTTGTGCCATTATTAACATGATAATCAATCAGTTTTTTCAGACTGGGTTTATCTATTTGCCCTTTTATATCCATTGGGGTAACAATCGCAGCAAGACTGCCACGCAAAAAATTCCGATATTTAATAGAATTATTAACCATAACCTTTTTCCTAAATGAGACATTAAAATTATGGTACTTTTTCAGTCTAAAGAAAAAAACCTTCTTATACCCAAAATTTAATGAAATTTATTAATAACCACTCTGTTTTAAGAAAAATACATAATGATTATCATCCTATTTCCAGTTTATTTTTCTCGTTCAATTTATTATTTTATCAGCAAATAAATCTTTTAAAATTATAAAATCAGCAAAGATGTGAACATTTCATTCCATCAAATATCATTTGATCACTACTCAGTATGTAAACTTATTATATTGATATATTTGTTTTTTTATCTTGGCAGAAGCTTTTTTTTATGGTTACCATAAGATATTCAGAAATCATAAATTCATAAGGAAAACGACTTGCCACATAGTGAACAACAATCAATCATTATTATTGTACTTGTTGCAGATCATCCCGGTAAGATTAATACTGTTATCCAACTGGTCAACAAATGTCAATGTAATATTGAAGATAGCTTTATCGCTATATTTGGCAAACAATTCTTCTTTATTATGATGTTATCAGATAGCAGGCAATCAATTTCTTTGATAAAAGCAATGTTGCTTAAGCATGATACTGAATTAAAATTATTATCTATTATGCAAAAAACCACTTCTGGCGTTTATAAAGAATATTTTTCAATAATAATTGCCAATGTTATTGTTAATGTCGCTCCCGCTATAGTTGAACAATTTACTTGTTTATTTATCACTCATAACTTCAACCTAGCCAAACTGGTTGCAAAAATACAACCAGCGACAAACAAATATGATCAACAACTTGAAATTGATATGAATGCCCAAAGTTTTATTGGTGATAATGAGTGAATTAACAAAAATAGATTTAAACAATTGTGCACAAAATTAAATGTCCAATGTACAATTAGCATTATCAGCAAATCGCAATAACATATAGAATTAAACGGAGAGAATCTAATGAGCCCATTGAAAGCCGGTGATAAGGCCCCCCAATTTAGCCTTCCTGACCAAGATGGCGAAATAATCAATTTATCTGATTATCTTGGTCAACGAATTTTGATTTATTTTTATCCTAAAGCAATGACTCCTGGCTGTACAATACAAGCTTGTGGATTACGTGACGAAATGGATAAATTAAAACAAATGGGTGTTGAAGTTTTTGGTATAAGTACTGATAAAGCAGAAAAGTTATTACGTTTCACTGAAAAAGAGATGCTAAATTTTACATTACTATCGGATCATAAGCATGAGGTAGCGGAAAAATTCGGTGTATGGGGAGCAAAGCAATTTATGGGGAAAACGTTTGATGGCATTCATCGCATCAGTTTTCTGATTAATGCAAAAGGTGAGATTGAACATGTGTTTGACAAATTTAAAACTAGTGATCATCACCAAATTGTACTGAATTATCTTAATACTCATCCGTGATTAAAATCGATTGTTAATTGCCCCTGCCTGTTTTGGTGGCAATTAACAATTAAAAAATTATTTTTCAGTTACGAGATTATCCTCCGGCCACACATGCATAACGGCTTTAATTAAAGTTGCCAATGGAATGGCAAAAAATACCCCCCAAAAACCCCAAAGCCCACCAAATACTACGACAGATAAAATAATAACTAACGGATGCAAATTAACCGCTTCAGAGAATAAAATGGGCACCAATAAATTGCCATCAAGCCCTTGAACAATTAAATAAGCGATTAGTAAAGTCCAAAAGTCAGGTCCAATACCCCATTGAAACAGAGCAACTAAAACTACTGGGATGGTAACCACCACCGCACCAATATAGGGGATCAAGACAGAAATACCGACTAGTACTGACAAAAATAGCGAGTAGCGCAAACCTAAAAAAACAAAGGCGATATAAGTACAGATACCAACAATAACCATTTCAATAACTTTACCACGGATATAGTTAGTGATCTGTTGGTTCATTTCCTGCCAAACTTGCCCGACCAATAACCGATCACGGGGTAAAATACGTTGTAAACCACGTATTATTTTAGTCTTATCTTTCAGTAGAAAAAATACCATTAGTGGTACTAAAACCAAATATATTGCTATGGTAATAATACCAATAAGCGAAGCAACAGAATACTTAACCACAGATTCACCTAAAGTCGATAAGCGACCGCGTAAATTATCCGCTATCATATCAATGATACCGGCATCAACTAAAGCGGGATAGCGTTCAGGCAATGCTTTGGCATATTCATTAAAGCTATTTACCATTGAAGGTAAATCAAATAATAAATTCATACCTTGCTGCCAGACAATGGGCACAATAATTAAAAAAACCATGGCACTAATACCCATAAATATTGTCAGTACAATGGACGCCGCCATCAGCCTTGATAAGCCTAACTTACCCAGTTGTTGGGTTGGCCATTCAAGTAAATAAGCCAACACGATAGCAACTAATAAAGGAGCTAAAATATCATGAAAAAAGAATATGATACAAAAACCGATAATCAGGCTGATAAACAATGCAACGACCTGAGGATCTGAAAATCTTCGACGATACCATTGCAAAAACATCTCCAGCATATATTCACTCCTGAATGTGGTAAATTAGTCTTTTAATCCACGAAATTATACCAATTGACAAATTATCCAGTAAGCTTTGCTATCATAAAAAATATCATTTAACAATATAATCAATCGTAAGGGATACTTCCGGTTTATGAATACAAAATTTACTAAACCACTCATTACTCTTGTAATAACAATAATGTTAGCAGTTCCTATGAAGCCTGTTTATACCGCTATTGAAGATAATTTGCCCGATATTGGTACCACAGCAGGTGGTACACTAACTATTGATCAAGAGATCGTCATTGGTGACGCACTAACTCGCCAATTACGTGCTAGCACACCACTTATTTACGATCCCTTGTTAAACCAATATATTAATCATCTTGGCATGCGCTTAGTAAAAAATGCCCACTCAGTAAAAACTCCGTTCCATTTTTACCTGATAAATAATCCTAATATTAATGCTTACGCTTATTTTGGTGGCAACGTCGTTCTCCATTCTGCCCTGTTTCGTTATAGCCAAAATGAAAGTCAGCTGGCCTCAGTGATCGCCCATGAAATTTCTCATGTAACACAAAGACATCTTGCCCGTATGCTAGAAGATCGTGAACGGAATGCGCCATTGGCCTGGATAGGCGCCATTGGTTCAGCACTGTTAGTGATGGCTAATCCACAAGCAGGTATTGCGGCACTGACAGGAACATTAGCTGGTGTGCAACAAGGTATAATAAGCTTTACTCAATCTAACGAACAAGAAGCTGACCGAATTGGTATACAGACTTTACGTCGCGCCGGATTCGATCCGCGCGCCATGTCTGATTTTATGCAAATTTTAGCCGATCAGAGCCGTTATATGTCAAAACCACCTGAGATGCTATTAACCCATCCATTACCAGATAGTCGTTTAGCGGATGCACTAAATCGTTCAAATCAATATCCGAAAGTGGATCTCCCACCATCATTGGATTTTATGCTAGCTCGGGTACGCATTCTTGCCATGTATACAGACGGGCAAAAATCGATCCTTGAACAAATTTTATCTCAGTATAGCCAAGGTGATACTAAAGAAAGAATGGCGGCTGATTATGGTCATGCGCTACAACTTAATGAAGATAAAAAATATCAGGCTGCTGGCAACATTGTGCGCTTACTTTTGGCTAAGCAACCTGCTAATCCCTGGTTTATTGATCTAATGACCGATATAGATATAGGGTTAAATCAGCCACTAAAGGCTATTTCTCGTTTACAAAATGCACTAACCAAAATACCAAATGACCCAATTCTACAAATTAATCTGGCAAATGCCTATATTGCTAATAATCAGTATGATCAAGGCAGTCAATTATTGCGTAAATACACCTTCGATAACCCCAATGACTTAAATGGTTGGACTTTGTTGGCAGAAGTTTCAGCTAAGCAAGGTAAGCGTAGTGAACAGTTAGCTGCTTATGCAGAAGGTATGGCTTTGCGTGGTAATTATGGTACTGCCATTCAATATCTTACCGATGCCAGTCGGCTAACAAAAACCGGTAGTTATGATCAAGCAAGATATGATGCCCGTATTGATACACTACGCCAGTTACAAACACGTGATAAACAATTACAAAAACGCTAAGGATATTACCTTATGTCTCAACAAGTGACGATTTACCATAACCCTAGGTGTTCAAAAAGTCGACAAACCCTACAGCTTTTAGAAGATATGGGGGTTAAACCACGCATTATTGAATATCTTAAAACACCACCAAGTATTAATAACTTGAAAACTTTACTTTCACAACTGGGTTTCACTGAACCGCGTCAATTAATGAGAAGCAACGAAACAATTTATCAAACACTTAATTTATCTGACAGCTCGTTATCAGATGATATCTTACTGCAAGCAATGCATAATAACCCAATATTGATTGAGCGACCTATCGTTGTCGTTGATAACCATGCTCAGCTAGGACGTCCACCAGAACAAGTAAAAAAGCTATTTAAATAACCCTGTATCTTTAAGAGGTAAAATAAGTTTACCTCTTAAATTAAAGTTTAAGAATATCCTTAACAAAGGGAATAGTCAGTTTACGTTGAGCAACAATCGAAGCATGATCTAACTCATCTAACATAGTAAATAATGTGCGGGTTTTCCTATCCAAACGCTTTAAAACAAAACGACTAACCTCTTCAGATAACTCGAAACCGCGTAATTTAGCGCGTAATTGCAGTGCCTGGATCTTATCTTCATCACTCAGTGGATGAAGTTTATAGATCTGTCCCCAATCAAGTCTGGATGCTAAATCAGGTAATGCTAAATCAATCAACCTAGGCGGCCTATCACCGGTTATCAATAAACAGCTTTTGCCGTTTTCCAAGATACGATTATATAAATTAAAAAGTGCTATTTCCCACTCTTCATCATCGGCAATACAATGAGCATTATCAATGCAAACCAGAGCTAAATGTTCCATACCATCTAAAACATCAGGGACAAAATAGCTACGTTTATCTAGAGGAACATAACCAACTGCCTCGCCTTTTTGTGACAATTCACTACATGCAGCGTGTAATAAATGACTTTTTCCACTACCTTCTTGCTGAGACCAAAAATAAATATAGCTGCTATGGGATTGATTGATAGCAGATTTGATAGCCGCTAATAAAATACCATTTTCGCCAGTAATAAAACTGGCAAAGGTTTCATCATCAGGCGTGGATAAAGGTAATGAAAGCTGCGACAGCGTATTCAGAAGCACCTCTTTCTGTATAGATAAGAAAACACATACAGCTTAACACAAAAGTTGTAATTAGATGAACTTAAACAATATCATCCGATGGAACTAATAATTTACCTATTATTCCAGTAAAAATTGACTATTTTTTAATCGCCTCTACCGACTCAAGCTTAGTAGTTATATAAGTTTTTTCCGGACGAATAATATTAATCAGGCGAAAAACTAACGACATAATAATACCGATAATGGTAGCAAGCGCCATCCCCTTCAACTCAGCAGCACCAATATGGATAGTCGCACCACTTACCCCAATAATCAGAATAACGGAAGTCAATATTAGATTTTGTGGTTTATTATAATCTACCCGAGAATCAATTAACACTCGGATACCTGATGCCGCTATAACACCATAAAGTAATAGCGAAACGCCCCCCATCACAGGAACAGGAATAAGCTGAATTGCCGCCGCTAATTTACCAACACAGGAAAGCAAGATAGCTAAAATTGCCGCACCACCAATTACCCAGGTGCTATATACTTTAGTTATCGCCATTACACCGATGTTTTCACCATAGGTAGTATTCGGTGTTGAACCAAAAAATCCTGAAATAGTAGTTGATAAACCATTAGCAAACATTGAACGGTGTAAACCAGGATCTTTTAATAAATCCCGCCCAACAATATTCGCGGTCACAACCAAATGACCTACATGTTCCGCAATAACAACTAGCGCTGCAGGCAAAATAGTCAAAATAGCAAACCACTCAAATCGTGGAGAATAAAATGTTGGTAATGAAAACCATGGAGCGGTAATAACTGGAGTTAAATCCACTTTTCCCATTAAAAATGCAAGTAAATAGCCGACAATCACACCAAGCAAAATAGGAATAATCGCTAAAAAGCCACGAAAAACTACCGAACATAGAATGGTCACGATCAACGTCACCACTGAAATAATCAAACTGCTTGAATCAACCGGAATATCCGCTTTAGGTAAAAGCCCTGCCATGCCAGCCGCCGTTTGCGCTAATTCCAGACCAATAACCGCAACAATCGCGCCCATTGCCGCAGGGGGGAAAATAATATTGATCCAATTTCTACCTGCTATTTTTACAATCAGTGCGACTAAACAAAAAAGTAGCCCACAAATAATAAATCCGCCCAATGCTAACTCATAACCTAGCGGTAATAACAATAAAACTGGTGAAATAAAAGCAAAACTTGAGCCCAGATAAGCAGGAATACGTCCTCGACAAATGATCAAATAGAGTAGTGTACCAATACCATTAAACAATAGAACGTTTGCAGGATTGATGTGAAATAAAATGGGGACTAGTATTGTCGCCCCAAACATAGCAAACAGATGCTGAAAACTTAATGGAATGGTTTCTCTTAACGGCGGCCTTTCTGCTACGCCAATTACACGGCGGGTCATGATCAATGTCCTCTTGATAACTCATAATTAATATATTATTACTCATCAAAACTCATCAATAAAGCCCATCTTTTGATATTTTAATTTCATAACAGAAAATTGTATAAAATATTCGTTATAACCATATTAACATAACGGTAATAAAATCCTTAAACTAACTTATCTATAAAAAACAAAAATAGTTATTCATAAAAAATTTTTTTGTCCTCACAGTGCACTGAACTTTATTTTTTATCTATTGATAAAAAATAACTTATACCAAGTATTAAAATTCAATATAAAATATCAATTAATAAAGTTATCTTTTAGGCTATATTAAATATAGCTATATAAATAAGAACAAAAAAATAAATCAATCACATGTTGCCTATAATTGCCTCTAGTGACTTTCATTCTAAGCATTAAGTTACAAAAAATGGACATTTATATATCCAAATATAATATATAATTAAAATATATTAACAAACCCACATTCTTAATTAATTAAATTATTTAGCTTGTGAAAAATAAACCTATAATTACATTTATTGTTTTATTATATTAAAAACACTCATGCTTATAATAAATATAAATTTTAAGTTATTTTAAAAGTATTTAAAGTGAAAGTTACTTTTGTAATGTAAAATAACAAGTTTATATTAATTAATGACCTTCTTAAATTAATAAATAATTTTATTATAATGAAAAATCATTTACTTTTAACTTTATTTTTATTATAAACAAGGCATCTTATTAACCAAATTAAGTAAATTTATAATTAAGTTAATTCGAGTGATATTTAAACTTTAAATAAGCAATATTCTGAAAACGATAGACATAAATACAGAATATGAAAAACTTGCTAATTGGTTCAAAATGCTTAAAGCAATACCAGCACCAACATTCACAGGTTATAATGATTCAAAGATTATCGCTTCTAGCGGAGAAATTATTGGCGCACAGCAAGATGCTGACTTAGCCGTTTCTGCTCTTCTTTACGAAATGAACAGTAGCGGTGCTTCACCTGATAAAACCGCAGAAGAATTAGTAAAATCACCCGCTATTGTACTAGCAATGATGAGTACCATGGCAATGACGAGTGCTGGATACAATGCGACAAAACCCAACCTAATAGGTAATGCTTATGCTAATTATACTAACCTGTTGAGAGAGAATCCTTTTTTGATGATTTCATCAGATAGATCTATCGACGTTAATTATCAATGCGAGAATTATAATGATTTGATTGATAAGGTCGTTAATGTATTTGAGGGAATTTTCGGATTTGATAAAAATAAAATTAAAAAATGAGTAACTGATCTAGCCAAGGCAGCACTATCCCACGCAAAACTGAAAAATACCAATACTACATTTACCCAGGGTGTCATTAATTCCAAAAGTAAAAATGACTTAAATTTTTATATTAATACCTCTAATATCGAATTAGCAAGAAACAGTGGTGGAAACGGTAAAAATGCACCAGCAGATAAATATAAATCACGTGTACAACTAAATAACCTAGTTATGACTTTTCATACTTATATGTTGGATATAGAAATGGCAAAAATGATCGTTGGTGAAACAAGAAACGACCTAAAATGCTGGTTATGTCGGGTAAAGACACCAAATAAAGGAAATAAAGGAAATAAAGGAAATAAAGGAAATAAAGGAAATAAAGGAAATAAAGGAAATAAAGGAAATAAAGATGATTGTGCAACCTGTTTAGAAAAATAATAATTATTCATCATTAGGACTTAATAAGACAAATTATATTAATAATATTTATAATCAAAGGAATTAAATTATGTCAAAAAAACAAAATGAAATGCTACATTTGCTACTAAATAAAGCCTATAATAAAAAATCTCAGCTTATTAATAATATTAAAAATCAAGATACTAGCCAGCAAGCAAAGTTAGTAACCAGCGGCGCTTTAACCTTGGGGGACGATATCGAAAAAGCATTAGCGGCAGAGTCCCTATTAAAAGATATGTATCGATATAATAATGTTAATCTTGCGACAAAATTACTTGACTACCCACAACATGTGGTAACTTGTTTATTAGCTATAGCCAAAGACTATAGCGGTTGGGCACCCGATGAACCTGATAATGAAGGCAATGAAAAAAAATATTATGAATATATTGCCGCTCTACAAGAAACAAACATGTTTGTCACTGATGAATACGCTAACAGCAAAGTCAATTACAAAGCTAATAATTATCAACAATTACTTGAAAAAATAACAGATTTTTATTCATATACCTCACAAGAAGAATATCAAAAAATTTACTCATCACTAAAAAATTAATCGAAAATTCTTTAACTAAAGTTAATAAAGATAATACTACAATTTTATTTACTCATACTATTTTAAGCTCAAGGAAAAATATAGTTAAACTACAACTTTACTCGTCAAAAGTAACTTTTAGCTTCGATAAAGAAACAGGAAAAAGTAAACCTGATGAAAAATATAATTTTGAAATTGATTTATCAAGATTAACACTTCATTTTATGGATTTTAACTTATCATCTGATGATATAAAAAGTCTTATTCAAGTTGAATTTACACTACTTTCTGATTGGTTAAAACAAAACAATACTAAAGTAGAAAATAATAACTATTTTCTGTGCTTTAATTAATACACTTTACTACTCAAATTATAAAATAAAAAAATACTAATAATTTTATTTACATCCTAAGCAATTATATAAGATGCATTAAAATTAAATAACAACACAGTGATCTAGTTAATATTTAAAAATATATTCGTCACGATTTTATTCAATTAAATTATAACGATATATTTTAAATTAGTGAATGCAAAACTTTTTAATAAAAATTAAATTGAATAAATTATAAAATAAATTATTTTAACTCAAGGCATCTTTATGATAAATACAAATAAATTTAATGATATTGATAATTTTATTGATACGTCAAAATATAATGGTGAAAATATTAGCCATTTATTAGGCTGTGCTGAAATATTTGGTCAAGACAAAGAAAAAGCCATTCAAGATGATAATCAATGGAATGAAAATAACGATTTAGACACAAATGCCAAGAAACTGGTAGTTTCACCGACAAATTTTGTTACTACAATTATAACCAATATCCGTAATGAATCAAAATGGGCGCCAACTAATTCATTAGATAATGCATCGCTTTATTTACGGAACTACCTAGAGTATCTTTATCAAATTAGAAACTGTAACTATATTTCAAATTTTAATAATCGTTCAAGTAGTTTTAAAACTACCAACCCACAGCAATTAGCTGAACACATTATTGCCACGCATAAATTTATTGACAATAATGAACGCGCTAGTTTAATCCATGAATTAACAACTCATCTAACAGATTTTGTAAAATTTAATGAAGAGGATCATGATTTTATTCAATTTATTACCCCTATCATAAAAGCAGATAATCAAGCCAAATTGTTCTATTACAGTCTCTATTCTAATCCCGCTTCCGGCTATAGTTTTAATTATGTCGCTCAAGAGTTTGTTTTTGATCACAACAAACTAACGGTAGAAAATGCCAAAGTTGAATTAAATAAAACCTATGCAGGACTAAAACATTGGTTAGATAGAAATAGAGTGAAAAAAACGCCGAAAAGTTAACGCACTAAATTTAAAATAATATTCAAACTTAATAAGATTGGTATCTCTATCCAATCTTATTAGCTCTCAATAACTATAATTAATAAAAAATAACATAAACAATAAATGTCACTTGGTACCAAATATCTTATCGCCCGCATCACCCAAACCAGGAACAATATAACCATGTTCATCCAAATGATCATCAATAGATGCAGTATAAAGTTCAACATCAGGATGAGCAGCTTCCAGTGCCTTAATACCTTCCGGCGCGGCAACTAGTACCAATATTTTAATAGCATGACAGCCCTCTTTTTTAAGTAAATCTATCGTGGCAATCATTGAGCCGCCTGTGGCCAACATCGGATCAACAACCAATGCCATCCGTTCATTAATATTTGAAGCCAGCTTTTGAAAATATGGAATAGGCTCCAGCGTCTTTTCATCACGATAAACACCCACAACACTTATACGGGCACTGGGAATATTTTCCAGCACCCCATCCATCATTCCCAATCCAGCACGTAAAATTGGCACGACAGTAATTTTTTTTCCCTTAATTTGCTCGATGTTTACCTGCCCACACCATCCTTCTATTGCAATTGTTTCTGTTTCTAAATTTGCTGTTGCTTCATAAGTTAACAGACTGCCCACTTCTGAGGCCAATTCACAAAAACGTTTAGTGCTAATATCTTTATCCCGCAATAAGCCCAATTTATGTTTAACTAACGGGTGTTTTACCTCAACGATTTTCACGCTACTCTCCTTCAGTACAAACCATCTACAAATAAAAAATTATCAGATTATAGCGCTTTTTCAGACCTGTTCCACTGATAGATTAAGGTTTTTCTTGCAGGGAATTCATTTTTGCTAGCTCTTAAGTTTTATTATGAAAACCAAAATAAGTATCTCGCAAACGTTTGCTTAGGCTGGTAGAATTATTTCTGTTTCCATCTATTTTACTAAATGCAATCGCCTTGGGAGCTTGCTGTGACAGATAAAATTTCTCTCAGCTATAAAGATGCTGGTGTCAATATCGATGCAGGTAATACACTGGTCGAACGTATTAAAGGTGCTGTTAAAGAAACCCGCCGCCCAGAAGTAATGGGAGGATTAGGCGGCTTTGGCGCATTGTGTGCCTTACCACAAAAATATCGTGAGCCAATCTTAGTTTCAGGCACAGATGGTGTCGGAACAAAACTGCGATTAGCAATGGACTTAAAACGCCATGATACAATTGGCATTGATTTAGTTGCTATGTGCGTTAATGATTTGATTGTTCAAGGTGCCGAGCCACTCTTTTTTCTCGATTATTACGCCACCGGTAAACTAGCTGTCGATACAGCGACCAGCGTGATCAAAAGCATTGCAGCAGGCTGTAAACAATCAGGCTGTGCCCTAGTCGGTGGTGAAACAGCAGAGATGCCTGGTATGTATCATGGTGAAGATTATGATATAGCAGGCTTTTGTGTTGGCGTGGTCGAAAAAACAAAAGTTATTGATGGTAGCAAAGTTAAAGCTGGCGATGCCCTAATTGCGTTAGGCGCTAGTGGCCCCCATTCCAATGGTTATTCATTAATTAGAAAAATTTTACAGTTAAACCAAATAGATCCAGCCACAGTACAACTAGAAAATAAGTCACTGGCTGATCATTTATTAGCCCCAACACGCATCTATGTTAAAAATATTCTAGCTTTGATTGAAAAGCAGAATATTCATGCCATTGCCCATATAACCGGTGGTGGCTTTTGGGAAAATATTCCACGGGTTTTACCCGCCAATACCCAAGCGCAGATCGATAGCACTAGCTGGCAATGGCCGGCGATATTTAGTTGGTTACAACAAACCGGTAATGTATCGACCCATGAAATGTACCGCACCTTCAATTGTGGTGTTGGCATGTTAATTGTTTTACCCGCAGAAGAAGTCTCTGATACATTACAACTACTCAATCAACTGGGTGAAAAAGCCTGGCAAATTGGTAAAATTGTCGAGATCAACGCGGATGAACCGCAGGTAACAATCAGCTAATGAAAAATTTTGTAGTATTAATTTCTGGCAATGGCAGTAATTTACAAGCCATTATTGATGCTTGCCAAAAACAAAGTATTGCCGCAAAAATTAGTGCAGTTTTCAGTGACAATCCAACTGCTTATGGTTTAGAACGGGCTAAGCAAGCCGGGATCCCAACTGTCGTGATGCAAAAAACGGATTACGCGGATAACCATGCTTATGATGCTTCACTGATGACCGAAATAGCACGATATCAGCCAGATCTGATTGTGTTGGCAGGTTATATGCGCATTCTTACGCCACACTTTGTCAGCCATTATTTAGGCAAAATAATTAATATTCACCCTTCCTTATTGCCTAAGTATCCGGGGTTAGATACCCACCGTAAAGCGCTGGCAAATGGAGATAAAGAGCACGGTACTTCAATTCACTTTGTCACTGAGAAATTGGATGCAGGTCCAATTATTTTACAAGCTAAAGTGCCTATCTTTGCTGGAGATCAACCGCAAGATATTATTCCGCGCGTTCAAACACAAGAGCATCGTATTTATCCATTAGTTATTAATTGGTTTGTTAAAGGCCGCTTAGCTATGGTTAATAATTCAGCCTTCCTGGATGGCTGTAAACTACCTGAATACGGTTATGCTAATGAAGATTAGCAGTATCTGTCCCTATGTGATGCCAATGGCATCACAATTTTGTATACTGATGCTAACCCATATTGGTACAAATTCTAATTGATAACTTTGTAGTAATAATCAACCAATACTTGACTAATTAGTTATCGAAAACTGAGTTTATTGCTAAAATATAGTTGCTCTCATTTATCACTCAGCCTGATTCTGCTATTCTTTACTAACCAAACCGACTAAAAATACAGAACATCCATAGTAATTATTTTAATATGCTAAGTTTTACTCCCAATCGAGGTATCCAATGCCTACTGGCAAAAAAAATGAGTCAATTACGCTACGACCTTTAGAACGTGAAGATCTCCCATTTGTCCACCAATTAGATAATAACGCCAGTGTTATGCGTTATTGGTTCGAAGAGCCTTATGAAGCTTTTGTTGAATTAAGTGATCTGTATGACAAACACATTCATGATCAGTTAGAGCGTCGGTTTATTATTGAAAATGAAGGCACTAAAATTGGATTAATTGAATTAGTAGAAATAAATTATATTCATCGTCGAGCTGAAATTGGCATTATTATCGATCCGGCCTTTCAAGGTAAAGGATATGCCGCCAAAGCCACCAACCTAGCGATGGATTATGCTTTTTCAGTGTTAAATCTCTATAAAGTCTACTTGATTGTGGATAAAGAAAATACCAAAGCGCTGCATATTTATAAAAAATTGGGCTTTCATATTGAAGGCGATTTGGTTGATGAATTTTTTATTAATGGTAAATATCGTACCGTCATTCGGATGAGTATTTTTCAACATCAATACAGTGAAATGAGAAAAAAATTCTCACCAGAGGCCAATAAAACACCTGAAAAATCATCAGTAATCAGATAAGCTGTTAAGTATCAATATCCTGTATTACTAAATAACAATATTGGTTATGGAGTAAAGATGTCTCAAGATCGGCTCTATACTGAAAAAGAGATCAGTTGGTTATCATTCAATGAGCGAGTTTTGCAAGAAGCAGCAGATAAACGTAATCCGCTGATTGAACGCATGCGATTTTTAGGCATTTATTCTAATAACCTTGAAGAATTTTATAAAATTAGATTTGCTGATGTTAAGCGACGTATATTAATTAATGAAGAACGAGGAACCGCATCCAGTTCACGCCAGCTATTAAAGCGAATTGAAAGCAAAGTTGCCAAACTCGATCAAGAATTTGACTCATTATATAACGAGTTATTACTTGAAATGGCGCGTAACCAAATTTTCCTAATTAATGAACGGCAAATTTCGCCAAATCAACAAATTTGGTTACGACAATTTTTTCGCCAACAACTTCGTCAGCATATTACGCCTATCCTGATCACGCCGGAAACTGATTTAGTTGAATTTTTAAAAGATGATTATACCTATTTAGCCGTTGAAATTATCAAGGGACAAAATATTCAATATGCCTTACTAGAAATTCCAGCGGGCAAACAACCTAGATTTGTTCATTTACCGCCTGAAATGCCAAAGCGCAGGAAATCAATGATCCTGCTAGATAATATTTTGCGTTATTGTCTAGACGAAATATTTAAAGGCTTTTTTGACTATGACCAATTAAACGCCTACGCGATGAAAATGACGCGCGATGCGGAATATGATTTAACTACTGAGATGGAATCCAGCATGCTGGAGTTGATGTCATCCAGTTTAAAACAACGTCTTAATGCCGAACCGGTTCGTTTTGTTTATCAACGTAATATGCCTGATGAAATGGTAGAACTACTGAGAAAAAAACTCGGACTATCAAGTGATGATTCAGTCATTGCTGGTGGCCGTTATCATAACTTTAAAGATTTCATTAAATTTCCAAACGAAGGTAATAAAAATTTACTGAATAAACCACTGCCACGTTTACGTCATCGTCGTTTTGATAACTTCCGTAATGGCTTTGATGCGATCAGAGAAAAAGATGTTCTCCTCTATTATCCCTATTACACTTTTGAGCATACGATAGAATTATTACGCCAAGCCTCTTTTGATCCCAACGTATTGACAATCAAAATCAATATTTATCGTGTAGCCAAGGATTCGCGCATTATTGAATCGATGATCCATGCCGCGCACAACGGTAAAAAAGTCACCGTGGTGGTTGAATTACAAGCGAGATTTGATGAAGAAGCCAATATTCATTGGGCTAAGCATCTTACCGAAGCCGGAGTACATGTCATTTTCTCTGCACCTGGCCTTAAGATCCACGCTAAACTTTTTATTATTTCTCGTCTCGAACAAGGTGAAATTATTCGTTATGCTCATATTGGCACCGGAAATTTTAACGAAAAAACCGCTCGCCTTTATACCGATTATTCCTTATTAACGGCAAATCAACAAATTACCAATGAAGTAAGGCGGGTATTTAACTTTATTGAAAACCCTTACCGACCTGTCAATTTTGAAAATCTAATGGTTTCGCCGCAAAATTCACGCACTCGGCTGACGCAACTGATCGATCGGGAAATTAGCAACGTTCAAGCGGGAAAAGCCGCCGCTATCTTGCTAAAGATTAATAACTTAGACGACAAAGAATTAATTAATCGTCTTTATGATGCCTCCAATGCTGGCGTAAAAATTCGTCTGCTGATCCGCGGCATGTGTTCGCTGGTTCCCGGCCAAGCTAATTTTAGTGAAAATATTCAAGTAACTAGCATTGTCGACCGTTTTCTTGAGCATGACAGAGTTTATGTATTTAGTAATAATGGCAACGAAGAAGTCTTCATCTCATCAGCTGACTGGATGACCCGCAATATCGATTTTCGTATTGAAGTGGCTGTTAAATTGGTTGATCAACAACTGAAACAACGCGTGCTCGACATTCTTGAATTACAATTTAATGATACCGTTAAAGCGCGTTATATCGATAAAGAGTTAACCAATCGCTATGTACCACGCGGTAATAAACGCAAGATCCAGGCACAGCTTGCTGTCTACGATTATCTAAAATCACTAGAACATCCAGAAACAAGAGCTTAACACTATGCCATTAATAAAACCTTCAGCATCGAGGCCGATGGAAATTGCTGCCATAGATCTTGGCTCTAATAGCTTTCATATGATTGTTGCACGAATAGTTAATGGTGCCTTACAGATTTTAACCCGCATTAAAAAACGTGTTCATCTGGCTGACGGTTTAGATGAACATAACAAATTAAGCGAAAAATCAATTCAGCGTGCCTTGACCTGCTTAGCGCTTTTTGCTGAACGTTTACAAGGATTTACCGCTGATAATGTTTGCATAGTTGGAACTCATGCTTTACGAGAAGCGGTTAACGTCAAAGAGTTTTTGCAACGAGCTAAAGCCATTATACCCTACCCAATTGAAATTATTTCAGGCCAAGAAGAAGCGCGGCTGATTTTTATGGGAGTTGAGCATACCCAGTCAGAAAAAGGTCGGAAGCTGGTGATCGATGTTGGCGGTGGCTCTACAGAACTTATTATTGGTGAAGATTTTAAGCCTCTATTAATGGAAAGCCGTAAAATGGGCTGCATCAGCTATGCCCGCCAATTTTTTGCTAATAATCTAATTAATGAAACTAATTTTGCGCGCGCTTATTTTGCTAGCCGACAAAAACTGGAAAATCTTGCTTGCCAATATCAAATGCAAGGTTGGGACTATGCCTTTGGTGCTTCAGGAACCATAAAAGCAATTCATGAAGTACTTTGCCAGTTGGGTGATTCAGATGGCATCATCACCCATGAGCGCTTAGTTAAACTAAAAAAATTAGTACTAAAGTATAAAAATTTTAAGTCACTCGATCTACCCGGCTTATCAGCAGAGCGTGCTCACGTTTTTGTTCCGGGATTAGCCATTTTATGTGGCATATTTGATTCTCTGCAAATCAAGCAGTTAACGCTCTCTGACGGCGCTTTACGTGAAGGGGTTCTCTATGAAATGGAAGGACGTTTTCGTCATCAAGACATTCGCCAACGCACCGCATTAAGTTTAGCTGAACACTATAATATTGACCGAGAACAAACGCAGCGAGTATCAAAAACCATCGAGATCCTTTATCAACAATGGGCAAAACAAAATCCCAAGTTGGTTAACCCACAATTGAAAGTGCTACTTATCTGGGCCGCTATGCTGCATGAGGTTGGATTAAATATTAATCATAATGGCTTACATCGTCATTCTGCTTATATTTTATACAATACTAATCTGCCAGGATTTAACCAAGAGCAACAGTTATTACTAGCGACATTGGTCAGGTATCATAAAAAAAGTATCAAAGCTGATGAGTTCCCTAAGTTAAATCTATTTAAGAAAAAACAATATTTACCCATGATCCAACTATTACGGTTAGCTACGCTACTTAATAATCAACGTCAATCGACAACCACGCCAAACTCACTACGTTTGAAAACCGATCAAAATCATTGGACACTCTATTTTCCTCCCCACTATTTACAGCAAAATGCGTTAATGCTGCTAGATTTAGAAAAAGAACAAAAATATTGGCAAGATGTTCCTAGCTGGAAACTAAAAATTAAAGAGGAATCTGCTTGATATTTTGGTATGATTAAAAATAAAATCTAGCAACCATAAATCTAACTTAATTGCTTGTTTTCTATTCAATAACTTATCTATCCTGCTGCTGATAGTAGTTGTTTAAATAATGTATGCATTTAATCGAAAGTCATTAAAAATGATAATACCTGATAATAGGTTACGACTATTAGTATTTAAGGATAACCATGTCTCAACCAGCCTTTTCATCGAATATTACCTCACTTATTAATCCACATTCACAAAAGCTGGCACAAATTAGGCAAGATATTTTGACGCTTTTCATGGAAAATGAAGAGACGATTAAAATATTAGCCACCCAACATGACAAACAACAAGCCTTATCGATCGTAAAACACGATAAAAATATCATCCAAATTAAATCACTATTACATGCCTTACATGCAGCCGATATTGCGGATCTTTTAGAAATGTTGCCTTATGATGAACGCTCATCACTATGGTATTTAATTGATAATAATAAACGCGGTCAGGTTTTAGTCGAAGCCTCAACCTCGGTCTGGGAAAGTTTACTCAAGAACATGTCAGATAGAGAGTTGCTACGCGCTGTTGCTAATCTACATGTTGATGACCAAGCCTATATTGCCGAACACTTACCGCGCGACACGATGCGTCGTTTACTGACTTACCTAGATCCCAGTTTACGTAATCAGATCCGTGAAGTACTGCAATACCCTAAGGATAGCGTTGGCCAAATGATGGATTTTGAATTTATTACCGTTAGGCCTAACATTAGCCTGAAAACTGTTCAACGCTATCTACGCCAGCGCGGTAATATTCCTGAAGCAACCGATAAAATTTTTATTGTCGATATACAAAATCGCTTGCAAGGAGAATTGCCATTAACAACGATTTTAACCTCATCACCAACAAAAACAGTGGCTGATGTGATGAAAACTGCCACGATGAGTTTCTTGCCTGACGAAAAAGCAGAAGACGCTGCGAGTGCTTTTGAACGATACGATTTGATTTCAGCTGCTGTGGTTGATAACAATGGTTTATTAATGGGACGCTTAACCGTTGAAGATATAGTTGATAATCTTAATGAAGAGAGTGATAGCAACATCCGGCGCATGGGAGGATTAAGCCCTGAAGAAGATGTTTTTGCCCCCGTTGGGCAAGCAGTAAAAACTCGCTGGACCTGGCTTGCCGTTAACCTCTGTACCGCTTTCATTGCCTCACGGGTGATTGGCGTGTTCGAAAATACCATTTCACAACTGGTCGCACTGGCAACACTAATGCCTATTGTCGCCGGCATTGGTGGCAATACCGGCAACCAAACTATCACTATGATTGTTCGAGCAATTGCCTTGCATCAAATCCAAACTGGTAATTTCTCATTTCTGTTACTGAGAGAATTAGGCGTCGCGCTGATCAATGGTATTGTCTGGGGCGGGATCATGGGCATCGTCACCTATTTACTCTATGGTAACCTTGAGATGGGTGCGGTGATGACTTTAGCTATGATATTGAACTTAATGATGGCCGCATTAATGGGCGTTATTATCCCATTAATTATGGTCAAACTGGGTCGAGATCCGGCCATTGGCTCAAGTGTGATGATAACCGCGATTACTGATACCGGCGGCTTCTTTATTTTCTTAGGTTTAGCCACTCTTTTTCTAATTTAAATCGTCAGCGCTAATCTATCATTGCAACCTTAGAATAGCGCCTTAAAACGAAACTTATTAAACCTCTTTGCTATCTCAATCTATTTAAATTAATAGCCAAATTTTTCTCTATCTATCAATTGAAAAATAGCAGATTAATATATTTATATGGTTAAAATAGAATGCATTACTATCTAAATTCCAGCCTTGATTTTGCTATCCATTGATTTAATTAAAAACAAATAACCCAATATTTCTCCGGTTTAAAGGTTATCCAGAGTAGGATAAAATAATATCCGCTTTTTATGTTTATATAGACAATGACGAAAAAAATAAATTATTGGTTATAACTGCCGGATGATAAACAGATAATTATTATCGCCAAAATCCAGATATCATTGTTATTTCATTATTTTTTATTATTAAAAAATAAAATCAATTAACAAATTGCACCTATTGTTTGAATGATTTATTCAGCGAATTAATACACTATTTTGCCTATTAATAAAAAGGATTAAAAAAACATGCCATCGCTAACCAATACGCAAAGTCAGCCTGTTGCCAGGCCACTAAATCAGCAAGATTATAAAACGCTGGGTCTATCTTCGTTAGGTGGTACACTTGAGTTTTACGATTTTGTTATTTTTGTCTTTTATGCCAAAACCATCTCGCTACTTTTTTTTCCGGCTGGTAATCAATTTCTCGCTCTGATAGCAACCCTTGGGTTATTTGCTGCCGGCTATCTGGCTCGTCCATTAGGTGGCATTATTATGGCACACTACGGCGATAAAATAGGCCGTAAGCGCATGTTCAGTTTGAGTATCTTTATGATGGCCCTGCCCACTTTGGTTATAGGGGCGCTGCCCACTTATTCCACGATTGGCATTGCTGCGCCACTATTATTACTATTGATGCGTATTATGCAGGGAGCGGCAATTGGTGGAGAAATGCCAGGTGCCTGGGTGTTTATCGCTGAACACATGCCAAAACAGCGTTATGGTTTAGCTATTGGAACCCTGACTTCCGGCATTACTGGCGGTATTTTGCTCGGCTCGATTATTGCCATTACCATTTAATATCACTTTACCGAACAACAAATTGTCGATTTTGCCTGGCGCATTCCGTTTATTGTCGGTGGGTTATTTGGCTTTATTGCTGTCTATTTGCGACGCTTTTTACAGGAAACCCCAATATTTAAAGAATTAGCGGCACAAAGAGCGCTTTGTAATGAGTTGCCAGTTAAGACCGTTTTAACATCACATAAGCAGGCTTGTTTGATCACCGCGCTACTAACCTGGTCTCTATCGACCTCAATTATCGTGATCATTTTAATGACGCCTGATGTTATTTTACGCGGCATCTACCATATCGAGCGAAATAGCGCCTTACAAGCCAATTGCTTTGCAGTATTGATGTTAACCGTTGGCTGTATTTTTTGGGGTTACTTAAGCGATAAAATTGGCTCCCGTCTCACCATGTTAGTAGCCTATAGCGGCCTGATCATCAGCGCCAGCTATTTCTATTCCATACTATCACCGGCTATTTCATTTTTAACATTAAGTAGTTATTACGGCATTATGGGATTATTCGTCGGTGCCGTCGTTTTAACCCCAATTATTGGCACTCGGGCATTCCCACCTGCAATTCGTTTTTCTGGTCTGTCTTTTGCCTACAATATCGCCTATGCGATTTTTGGCGGTTTAACGCCGATCATCACAGGCTTCTGGCTACAACAATCTCATCTGGCGCCGGTTTATTATGTCAGTGCCGTTGCAGTGCTAGCTATCTTGGTTGGTTTTTTACCGCTAGCATATCAAGGGTGGCAACATCAGCGGGCAAAATAAATCTAACGGGCAATAATATCCGCTTTTACTCGCTGCTAAGTGGTTAATAACTTCTGACTTAATAATAAAAAAGTGCATCATTTATTAGACTAATGCACTTTATACAACCATAAAAAATCTTAATTTCACCAACATCCATCAGCGCCAGGCTGGCGGCATGATGCCGGCTAAGATCACTGGGAAATGGTGTTTTATATGCTCAACCATGATAGTTGATAACACCGCCGTGCAGCTAAACGTATTATTTTGGCCAAGCAATCTATCGGTCCAATCATTATACTGAGCCTCATCTTCGAAGGTTTGCGGTGATAATTGATGAGCCTGCTCCATTAGCGCAAAAGCAAAATACCTTAATGTATTTGGTGACTCAGTTTCCGTACCAAATATTGCACTGGAAGAATATTTGCTAAAAACGGCGGCCAGGCTTAATAACGTTTTAGCCTATTCCTTATAGCGACTATCATCTACTATTCCCTGTAAAATCAATTAAATAAAGGCTCCATTATGACTAAACATCATATCCGGCTGGTGAGTAAAAAAGTTCAGCAGGTTGTCAAAACGGCAGCAATTGATGCCGGCATATCATGTTGGCATCAACTATTGACCCATAATCTGACAACATTTAAGCCAAAGTTATTTTTAATCCAACCAGTGGTTTTTTCATCCTGGTTATAGGGCGTTTTAAGCAAAATATCTAACAAGGGTTGTTTCATCGATAATAGTGAGATATTTGAATCACGCGTGTCTAAAAAGTCGAGTAATTCGTGCATCAACACTATTTTCTGGTCATTATATTTAGGATCAATACTGTCGATAGTCTTTTGAAGACTAAAGTAATCACGAGAAGGGTTAAAATAATCACGAGGAGGGTTAAAATAGTGCAATACATATTCATCATTCCATGCAGGAAAAGCAATATTACGTAATTCTGCGCCATCTAGTACCGCCCCAGTAAAATTAGCACCCACCAAATTAACACCAATCAACTTAGCATTGTTTAGCTTAGCATTAGTAAAATTAGCTCCAGCCAAAATAGCGGAATCTAGATTTACATTGGCCAAATTAGCCTGAGTTAGATTGGCTCGAGATAAGTAAGCCTGGCTTAAATCAGCATCAACTAAAACTACACCATTCATTTCAGTTTTGCTTAACTGAGCCTTTTTTAATACACTTCTATCCATTCTAGCACTATGCAAATTAGCCTCATCCAATTTAGTTTTGCTAAAATCTCAATCAACCAAATTAGCTTCAGATAAATTAGTGTAACTTAAATTAGCAGCACTAAAATTAATTTCACATAAGTCTCTAGCAGACAAATTAGCATGCATCATTTCAATCTTACTTAAGTCAAGGGTAGTGTTAATAGGACGTTCCCGAGTCAATTTATCAAAAATATCGCTTTTTTGTCGGTACAAATTTTCAGTACTAGGATTACGGCCCAATGGCACTACTTCTCTTAGAATATCCAAATCTGAAGGTTGCTCAATTGAAGCATGAATTAGCGGAGATACAGAATTAGTAGTATTAATAGAGGGTATAGGCATAATCATTCCTTGATTAATTTATAATTAAAAACAAGTAATATATGAGCGATTGAAAAAAAATTATTGTAAAAAACCGCTATTTAATTGCAATTAACGATTCTTTTAGGTTATTAGACATTTGTTAAGGCGACATTAATATACAGGTTTGCTAATGATAACTATCTTAAATATATATAACATTTAGCAAATTTATGCTTATCTCATACTGATTATTACAATTTCCACATTTCCTCCATTTTTTTATATTAAATAGTCGCTAAACTATAGTGTATAAATAATTTATTTATGAAATTAAAAATATCTGCTGATACCTGTACAAAAAAATGCTAAGGACATGATGAACAATAATAATCACCGCCGAAAAATTGTTATATCTGCTATTGCCATTATTTTTTTATCCCTTAGCGGGGTGTTTGCCTGGCGTTATTTTCATTCGCAAACCCCCACGACAGCTGCCTTATCAAGCACGCAAGTATCAAAGCAAAGCTCAACAAAATCGCGTAAAACGCCGCTACCCCCGGTGCAAGCGGCATTATCCGTGCGACAAAGTATTCCACACATTTTGACCGCCTTAGGTACAGTGCAAGCCGCCAATACCGTAATGGTAACCAGTCGGGTGCAGGGGCAACTAATGGCGCTACATTTTACTGAAGGACAAACAGTTAAAGCAGGCGATTTATTAGCCGAAATCGATCCACGGCCATTTCAGATCTCGCTGGCGCAGGCAGAAGGACAATTGCTCAAAGATCAGGCGCAATTGCATAATGCCCGCCAAGATTTAGCCCGTTATCAAAAATTAGCTACCAGTAAGGTTATTTCTCAACAAGAGTTAGATAAGCAACGAACATTGGTTCAGCAAACAGAAGGCAGTGTTAAAATTGATCAGGCGGCAATTAGTAACGCTAAACTGCAACTAACCTATAGCAGGATCACGGCTCCTATTGCCGGTCGGGTTGGTTTAAAACAGATCGATATTGGTAATTATATTACCAGCGGTTCAACTTCACCTATCGTTATCATCACCCAAACAACCCCTATTGACGCCGTATTTGCCCTGCCTGAGGTAGATATTCCGTTGATCAAAATTGCTCAACAGCAAAAAACCAAAATTCCAGTGATCGCCTGGGATCGTAATAATAGCGCCAAAATTGCCGCCGGTTACCTATTAAGTACTGATAATCAAATAGATAGCACAACTGGCACATTAAAAATGAAAGCACGTTTCGCTAATCAGGATAATAGGCTTTTTCCTAACCAATTTATCAATATCCAAATTCAAGTTAATACGCTAAAAAATGTGGTAGTGATCCCAACCGCTGCTTTACAAATGGGTAGTATTGGTCACTTTGTCTGGACATTAGATAAAAATAATTTAGTCAAAAAATATAAAGTCACGGTGGGTTTGCAGGATGGTCAAAAAACCATTATTAACGCTGGGTTAGATGCTGGTGTTTTGGTTGTTACCGATGGTGTTGACCGACTAGTTGATGGAGTAAAAGTTCAGTTGGTTACCCCAAAAGATCAATTAACATCTTATGCTAACACGACGGAGAAATCTTAATGCAGTTTGAGACTCCGTTAAAAAGTGGTGGTCCATCAAGGTTATTTATTCTACGCCCGGTTGCGACCACGCTATTTATGGTTGCCATTTTATTAGCTGGTATTATCGGTTACCGTTTTTTGCCAGTCTCTGCCTTACCACAAGTTGATTATCCGACGATTCAAGTGGTTACCCTTTACCCTGGTGCCAGTCCTGATGTGATGACATCAGCTATTACCGCACCATTAGAACGCCAACTAGGTCAAATGTCTGGTTTAAAGCAGATGTTTTCCCAAAGCGCAGGCGGCTCTTCAGTAATTACGCTAACTTTTCAATTATCGCTAGCACTGGATATCGCTGAACAAGAAGTGCAAGCAGCCATTAATGCGGCCAGTAATCTATTACCGAAAGATCTCCCCTATCCGCCCATTTATAATAAAGTCAATCCAGCTGATCCGCCCATTTTAACCCTAGCCGTAACCACTAACGCCCTGCCAATCACTGAATTGCAAGATATGGTTGAAACACGGGTAGCGCAAAAAATTTCTCAGGTTGATGGCGTAGGCTTAGTCACCCTCGCCGGCGGGCAACGTCCGGCTGTTCGTATTAAACTAAATCCACAAGCTGTCGCCTCTTCGCAACTGGATAATGAAACTATTCGGTTAGCTATTAATAATGCCAATGTCAATTCAGCTAAAGGCAGCCTTGATGGCCCTACTCGGGCAATTACGCTTTCAGCTAATGATCAAATGAAATCATTGGCAGATTATCGCTCACTAATTATTGCTTATAAGCAAGGTGGCGCAATTCGGCTAGGTGATATTGCTACCATTTCACAAGCAGCGGAAAATACCCAATTAGGCGCTTGGGCCAATAAAAAACCAGCAATTGTGATTAATGTCCAACGCCAACCTGGGGCGAATGTCATTAAAACCACTGATAATATTCGCAAAATCTTACCTGAATTAGTTAAAAATTTACCGAAAGCAGTCAATGTTAATATTCTGACCGATCGAACAACCACAATTCGTGCTTCAGTTAAAGATGTCCAATTTGAATTAGTACTGGCGATCACATTAGTTGTTATGGTGATTTATCTGTTTTTGCGCAATGGTATCGCAACCTTAATTCCGAGCATCGCCGTTCCCCTATCACTGGTGGGTACTTTTGCCGTCATGTATTTTTGCGGTTTTTCAATTAATAACCTCACTCTGATGGCTTTAACAGTAGCAACAGGATTTGTCGTCGATGATGCAATTGTGGTGATTGAAAACATTTCCCGCTATCTGGAAAAAGGGGATAAACCGTTAACAGCAGCGCTAAAAGGCGCTGGAGAAATTGGTTTTACCATTATTTCATTAACATTTTCATTAATTGCGGTGCTGATCCCACTGTTCTTTATGAGTGATATCGTGGGCCGCTTATTTCGGGAATTTGCCATTACGCTGGCTGTGGCTATCTTAATTTCTGCTGTTGTCTCCCTAACTCTAACACCAATGATGTGTGCCCGTTTACTCAAATCTGAAGCAAAAACTAAATACAATCGTTTTGAAAAAGGCTGTGAGCTGTTTTTTGATAAATTGATTGCTATTTATGGTGTCTGGCTTAAACGCATTCTCAATCACGAATGGCTAGTACTATCTGTCGCCATTAGCACATTGATACTAACAGCATTGCTTTATATTATGATCCCAAAAGGTTTTTTTCCTTTACAAGACAATGGGTTATTGCAAGGTGTAATCGAAGCACCACAATCGAGTTCTTTTGCCGCAATGGCAGAAAAACAGCAACAAATTGCGGAACAAATATTAGCCGATCAAGCGGTAGAAAATGTCATCACTTTCGTCGGTGTTGATGGTAGCAATTCAGCCCTTAATAATGCGCGATTACAAGTTACCCTTAAACCATTAAATCAACGCCATGAGCGGATAGATGTCATTATCCCTCGGTTACAACAAGCAGTTAATAAGATTCCAGGTATCAAGTTATTTTTACAGCCGATGCAAGATCTGACTATTAATAGCCAGATTTCCCGCACCCAATATCAATTTACTTTACAAGCGACTTCTATAGAACAACTCTCATTTTGGCTACCCAAGCTTCTCAACGCTTTAAAAGCCAATCAGCAACTTACTGACGTAAGTAGTGATTGGCAAGATAAAGGTTTAATCGCCAAAGTAACTGTTGATCGCGACACAGCTAGCCGTTTAGGCATTAGTATGTCGGCCATTGATAACGCATTATATAATGCGTTTGGCCAACGAATGATCTCGACAATCTATACCCAGGCTAATCAGTACCGAGTTATTCTTGAGCATGGCGTTGAAGGAGGTGTTGGTCTGGCAGCACTAAATAATATTCGTTTACGAAGCAACCAAAACACTATGGTGCCGCTAACCATATTAGCTAAAGTTGAACAGAGTTATGGCCCTTTATCAATTAATCACTTAGCCCAATTTCCTTCGGCGACATTTTCCTTTAATGTCGCTAAAGGTAGCTCGTTGGAAGACGCAGTCAATACAATCAAACAGATAGAAAATCAGCTTGAATTACCCCATGACATTATTACCCAATTTCAAGGAGCAACATTAGCCTTTGAAAAAGCACTGGCTAATACTTTGTGGCTTATTTTAGCGGCAATTATTGCCATGTATATCGTTCTCGGTATCTTATATGAAAGTTTTATCCACCCAATTACTATTCTTTCTACCCTACCTACTGCTGGCGTTGGCGCGCTATTAGCTTTAATGATAGCCGGTTATGAACTGGATATTATTGCCGTGATCGGCATCATATTACTGATAGGCATCGTCAAGAAAAACGCCATTATGATGATTGACTTTGCATTAGCCGCAGAGAGAGAGCAAGGTTTATCACCCGAGGAAGCTATCTATCAAGCTTGTTTATTACGCTTCAGACCTATCTTGATGACCACAATGGCTGCTCTGCTTGGCGCTCTGCCTTTAATGTTAAGTACCGGCGTCGGCGCTGAGTTACGCCGACCGCTAGGAACCTGCATGGTTGGTGGCTTAATTTTGAGTCAAATATTAACGCTTTTTACTACGCCTGTGATCTATTTACTTTTTGACCGGCTAGCTAACCATTGGAAATCTGGCCATCACCATAATCAGGCATCAAAGGGAGAGGAGCCGTTGCTGTGAAATTGTTCGCATTATTTATCGAACGTCCGGTAGCAACAACCCTACTTAGCGTAGCAATTACCCTATGTGGTGTTTTAACTTTTATGTTACTGCCTATCGCACCTTTACCACAAGTAGATTTCCCCGTCATTAAAGTAACCGCCTCACTACCAGGTGCATCACCGGAAACCATGGCTTCTTCAGTCGCGACACCATTAGAGCGGGCTTTAGGTCAAATTGCTGGTATTAACGAAATGACGTCCAACAGTTCGCTAGGTAATACTAACATCACGCTGGAATTTGAGCTTGATAAAGACATCAATAGTGCTGCCAGAGAAGTCCAAGCGGCATTAAATGCAGCACAAAGTATGCTACCTACCGGTATGCCTTCACGCCCACGTTACTACAAAACTAATCCAGCCGATGCCCCAATCATGATCCTAACCTTAACTTCCAGTAGCTATCGAATCGGTGAAATATATGACATTGCTTCGACCCGGCTGGCACAACGTCTTGCCCAAATAGCCGGTGTCAGTGAAGTTTCTGTTAGTGGCGGTTCACTGCCAGCGGTACGTATTGAACTCAATCCCACGGTACTATTTAATCAAGGGATTGCCCTAGATACAGTAAGAGAAGCGATTAATAATGCCAATGTTCGTCGCCCACTCGGCTATTTAAATGATGAACAATCACGTTGGCAAATAAAAACCAATGATGAATTAAAAACCGCTGCCGATTATCAACCCATTATTATTCATTCTCATAATAACGCAGTAGTTAGACTACAGGATGTTGCTAATATCAAAGACTCGGTACAAGACATTCGCACCGCCGGCATGACTGCTGGCAAACCGGCTATTATTTTAGTCATTCGCCGCGAGGCTGGAGCCAATATTATCGCTACCGTCGATCGTATTCGTGCTGAGCTACCCGAACTTAGAAAAATGCTACCAGCAAGTATTGATTTAGCCATTGCCCAAGATAGAACCCCGACCATTCGAGCCTCGCTGACAGAAGTTGAGCGAGCATTAACGATTGCGATCGGTTTAGTGATCTTAGTGGTTTTCCTATTCTTACGTTCTGGCCGGGCAACAATTATTCCCGCTATTGTGGTACCCGTTTCATTAATTGGTAGTTTTTCAGCGATGTATTTATGTGGTTTCAGCCTTAATAATCTATCGCTAATGGCATTAACGGTCGCGACCGGTTTTGTTGTCGACGATGCCATTGTGGTAATTGAAAACATTATGCGCCACATCGAAAACGGTTTAACACCGCATAAAGCTGCCATTATCGGTGTTAGTGAGGTTGGTTTTACCGTATTGTCGATGAGTATTTCTTTAATTGCCGTTTTTATCCCGCTATTCTTTATGGGAGGACTAGTTGGCCGGTTTTTCCATGAATTTGCCATTACCTTAGCTACAGCAATTTTGATCTCATTATTTGTTTCACTTACCCTGACTCCCATGATGTGTGCTTATCTATTAAAAAAAAGTAAAAAATTTAGTACCCATAAGATAAGGGGCTTTGGCCGGTTATTATTAAAAATACAACAAAGTTACAGTGTCACATTAAATTGGGTTTTAGCTCATCAACGAAATGTATTGTTAGTTTTACTCGCCACTATCGGTTTAAATATTTATCTTTATATCAGTATCCCAAAAACATTCTTCCCCGAACAGGATACTGGCCGGTTACTAGGTTATGTACGGGCCGATCAGAGTATCTCTTTTCAAGCCATGAAAACTAAAATGACCCGTTTTATGACGCAGTTGGATATGGATCCTAGCATTGACAATGTGACCGGTTTTATTGGTGGCAGCAGAATGAATAGCGGTTTCATGTTTATTGCTTTAAAGCCCCTAAATAAGCGGAAAGAAACGGCAAATCAAGTAATTGTGCGATTGCGAACTCAACTGGCAAATGAACCGGGTGCTAACTTATTCCTTATACCCGTGCAAGATATTCGGGCTGGTGGGCGTCAGGCTACTGCCAGTTATCAATTTACTCTTCTTGCCGATGATCTAGATGAGTTACGTGACTGGGAACCACAAGTTCGTAAAGCACTGGCAGCACTGCCCCAACTCGCGGACGTTAATTCTGATAAAGAGGATAAAGGCACTGAAATGGCTATAGCTTATGATCGTGACAAAATGGCACAATTAGGGATTAATGTTAAAGAAGCAAACAATTTACTTAACGATGCATTCGGCCAGCGACAAATATCAACCATTTATCAGCCAATGAATCAATATAAAGTTGTTATGGAGGTGGCACCTGAATATACCCAAGATACCAGTATATTAGATAAAATGTTTGTGATTAATAAACAGGGTAAACCGATTCCGCTCTCCTTTTTCGCCAAATGGCAACCCACTAATGCGCCATTAAGTGTTAATCATCAAGGATTATCTGCCTCATCAACTATTTCTTTTAATCTTAATGAAGGCTACACCCTTAATGATGCCATTAACGCAATAGAAATGACCATGATCCAATTAAGTGTGCCGTCGACTGTACGTGGTACCTTCGCAGGTACCGCTAAAATATTTCAACAAACCTTAAAAACGCAATTATTTCTGATCATTGCCGCCATAGTCGCGGTCTACCTTGTACTTGGTATTCTTTATGAAAGCTATATCCATCCATTAACCATTATTTCCACTTTACCGTCTGCCGGTTTAGGGGCCTTATTAGCATTAGAATTGTTCAATACCCCTTTTAGTTTAATTGCATTAATAGGTATTATGTTATTAATTGGTATAGTTAAGAAAAATGCCATTATTATGGTGGATTTTGCCATCCAGGCACAAAGAGAAGGTCTACTCAGCGCACATGATGCCATATTTAAAGCTAGCTTATTACGTTTTCGCCCCATATTAATGACCACCATTGCAGCAATTTTTGGCATGCTACCTCTGGCTATAGGTAATGGTGATGGTGCTGAATTACGCCAACCCTTAGGAATAACCATTGTTGGCGGTTTAATTGTTAGTCAAATATTAACACTTTATACCACCCCAGTGGTTTATCTCGCTTTCGATAAGCTGCAGACATATCTACAACAAAAGCGCTTGTTTGCGAGGCTTGAATGAAAGTACAGTTTAGGGGGGTTACCCATAAATTTTTTTTTGCTATCTTTGCCCTTTGTCTGTTGATCGTTTTTACTATGCACTGGGGAATTAGATTAAGTTTTGAGCAAGGTTTTATTGGCTATATAAGACAAAGCAATGAATTACGTACCAGCCTAATTGCTCAAGCACTGACTGAACAGTACCAGCAAACCGGCAATTGGACGTTTTTGCATCATAATAGCCGCGCCGTAACCCAGATCATTAATACCCTGGAACAAGAAAATGATCTGCCGGTTCAATCTTCAACCAAAAGCTGGCGTACTCAAGTTTGGATTGTGGATCATAATATGACCAGACTTTCAGGTCGTGGAATATTACCCACTGCCAGCCAAGATATTATTCAAAAACCGGTCAAATATCATAACCAGATCGTAGGTTGGGTTATTAGTAATGCAGCCGATAAAATCAGTCGTGAAGCGGATATTAATTTTGATCGCCAACAACATATCACCAGTTCTCTGGTGACCATGTTCTCATTGCTGGTAGCGCTAATCACCTCATTGCTACTAGCCAGAAATTTTCTCAAACCGATCAAACATATCCTTGAGGGTACCCACCAACTTACTGCCGGTAATTTTGCGGTTCGCGTGCGGATCTCGAGTCGCGATGAATTAGGTCAATTGGCTAAAGATTTTAACCAGCTAGCCTCAACTCTAGAAAAAAATGAACATATGCGGCGTGATTATATGGCAGATATCTCTCACGAATTACGCACACCATTAGCCATATTACGTGGTGAGCTCGAAGCAATTCAAGATGGTGTCCGGCCGCTTTCGGTCACAACATTACATTCTTTATTAGCTGAAACGAATAGATTAACTAAACTTGTCAATGATTTACATCAGTTATCCCTGTCTGATCGCGGTTCACTGGTTTATCGAAAAAAAAATATCAATTTGGTACAACAAATTGAGTTAGCTATCAATAGCTATCGCGGCAGATTTGCTGATAAAAAAATAACGTTAAATATCACTTTACCTAGTGTGGTAACTTTACATGCTGATCCTGATCGTTTAGCCCAACTATGGCATAATTTACTGGAAAACAGTTTACTTTATACTCATTCAGCTGGCTCACTGAGGATCCAAGGTTATGTTTCACAACAGCGATTTTATCTTATTTGGCAAGATAGCGCCCCAGGCTTATTAGTAGATCAATATCCCTTTATTTTTGAGCGTTTTTATCGGGTTGAAAGTTCGCGTAATCGCGCCAATGGAGGTTCAGGACTCGGTTTGGCCATTTGTTATAATATTGTTGAAGCCCATGGTGGCAAAATTATCGCGCAAGCCTCCTCTTTAGGAGGCGTAAAAATTAGCATAGAATTTCCATTAGATGATAACCATAAAAGCCAAAATGTATGAGTTGCGATAATCACTGCTACCGTATTTTAGTTGTTGAAGATGAACCAAAGTTAGGCCAATTATTAGTTGATTATCTACAGGCCGCTGGTTTTCAAAGCGATTGGCTACTCGAGGGTAATAGTGTCGTTAACCAAGTAAAACATTTTCCACCGGATCTGATTTTACTTGATCTTATGTTTCCAGGTATAGATGGCTTATCAATCTGCCGTCAATTACGTCAATTTTCAGACATCCCTATTATCATTGTGACAGCGAAAACGGAAGAATTTGATCGCTTAGTTGGCTTAGAAATTGGCGCTGATGACTATATCTGTAAACCCTTTAGCCCACGTGAAGTAATCGCTAGAATTAAAACCATTTTACGCCGTTGCTATCGACAAACTACAGCAGAAAATAGTGACTTTAAGCTAATTATTGATGAAAGCGCCTATCAGATACATTATCAAAATCAAACCATTGAATTAACACCGGCGGAATTTCGATTATTAAAATATTTATCCCAACATCCGGGTAAAGTTTTTTCCCGTGATAAACTGTTGAATAACCTCTATGATGATTATCGAATTGTTACTGATCGCACCATTGATAGCCATATAAAAAACTTGCGCCGCAAGCTACAACAATTAGATAAAGAGCGGCAATTTATCCGCTCAGTATACGGCTTAGGTTATCGTTGGGAATTAGTTTAATTAAATTTTGCTAATCCGCTCGCCGGTTGATTTGGATTTCATCACATAAGGCGTTAGAATTAGCTACTTAAAACTTATCCGATTAAGAATAAGTACTGACTTGTTATCAGATTGAGAAATTATATGTTTACGCCAGAATTACTTTCTCCCGCAGGTTCCCTGAAGAACATGCGTTATGCTTTTGCCTATGGCGCGGACGCTGTTTATGCAGGACAACCGCGCTATAGCCTACGTGTTCGTAATAACGAATTTAATCATGAAAATTTAGCTAAAGGCATTAAAGAAGCCCATGAAATGGGAAAACGTTTCTACGTAGTGGTTAATATTGCACCACATAATGCTAAATTAAAAACCTTCATTCGTGATCTTACTCCGGTCATCGAAATGCAACCAGATGCCTTAATTATGTCCGATCCTGGCCTAATTATGCTAGTGAGAGAAACATTTCCAGCAATGGAGATCCATCTTTCTGTCCAGGCAAACGCTGTTAACTGGGCAACAGTAAAATTTTGGCAACAAATGGGATTAAGCAGAATTATTTTGTCTCGTGAGCTCTCTATTGAGGAAATTGCCGAAATTCGTCAACAGGTACCTGATATTGAATTGGAAATTTTTGTTCACGGTGCACTTTGCATGGCCTATTCTGGTCGTTGCTTACTATCTGGTTATATTAATAAGCGCGATCCCAATCAAGGCACCTGTACCAACGCTTGCCGTTGGGAATATAAAGTACAAGAAGGAAAAGAAGACGCAATCGGTAATATTGTTCATCATCATCAACCGATTAAGATAAAAAATATTCAGCCGACATTAGGTAATGGACAGACTACCGACAAAGTTTTTTTAATTGAAGAAAGCAAACGTCCTGGTGAATATATGACCGCTTTTGAAGATGAGCATGGTACCTATATTATGAATTCAAAAGATCTACGGGCAATCGAACATGTTGAACGCTTAACTCAAATTGGTGTCCATTCTTTAAAAATTGAAGGTCGTACCAAATCCTTCTACTATTGTGCTCGAACTGCTCAGGTTTATCGTCGGGCGATTGACGATGCCGTTGCGGGTAAACCTTTCGATCCCTCATTACTAACCACACTAGAAGGCTTAGCTCACCGAGGTTATACCGAAGGTTTTTTACGTCGGCATAACCATGATGCGTACCAAACCTATGAATATGGTTATTCTGTTTCGGATAGCCAGCAATTTGTTGGTGAATTCACCGGCCAACGCAAAGATGGGCTGGCAGAAGTGGACGTGAAAAATAAATTCTGTCTGGGTGATAATTTAGAGTTAATGACACCAGCAGGGAATATTCAATTTACCTTAACTGACTTATTTGATAAAAAAAACCTACCTATTCAAGTTGCACCAGGTAATGGCTATAAAGTTTATCTCCCGATCCCTGAGGATGTTGATCTGCAGTTTGCACTATTAATTCGCAATTTGGCTGGCACAACGACCAGAAACCCTCATAACAAACAACAGATTCAAACAATAAAGTAAGTTCAAAAACTAAAGTAAACAGTAATATGTTTGCTTTAGTTATAAGTAATTTTAATAACCTTAAAAATAGTGATAATAACAATACATAATTTAAGGAAAAATTCCATTTTTATGTATTAGATCACAGCAATATGATATTCATTATCATAAGATAGTTAGTGAAAAATGTAGAACTAAAAATTAATAGTAAGACTAGGAACCACCTTCTTTGCTAACTCAATCTCCCTTGAGTTAGCTTTTTCTTTTTGTGGCCGATAAAATTCCACTCTTCTTATCAGCAACTATTGTTAATAAATAACCATAAATAGTTAATAAAATAGTATCCATTACTTTAATGACCAACGCTAAAACTAACATTAAACTGAAGCGATCCAACTCACTTAACTAAAGCAATCGAGCTTGTTTTTCACACTATAATGGATAACAATCAATCACAACGTCAATAAACGGGAGTAAATTATGACCGATATCGAGACATTGCTAGGCGCGGAAGCTGACAATCTATTACAGCATCGCTGCCAAACCATCGCCCAAGAAAAATTATACCTACCCGGCACCGATTTTATTGATCGCGTTATGATAGATAATAACCGTCCAAACCCAGTTTTACGCTCAATGCAAACCCTATTTGATCACGGCAGACTCGCAGGTAGTGGCTACCTTTCAATTCTTCCAGTAGATCAAGGCGTAGAACATTCGGCGGCTGCTTCATTCGCGGCTAATCCACTTTATTTCGATCCTAAAAATATTGTCGAATTGGCTATTGAAGCCGGCTGTAACTGTGTCGCCTCCACCTACGGCGTTTTAGCCGCAGTTTCACGTCGTTATGCACACAAAATACCCTTTTTAGTAAAACTGAATCACAATGAAACACTTAGCTATCCAACTCAATATGATCAAACCCTTTATGCCAGTGTTGAGCAAGCTTTTGAAATGGGAGCGGTAGCAGTTGGAGCTACCATTTATTATGGTTCATTGGAGTCCCGCCGTCAGATTGAAGAAATTGCCGCTGCCTTTGAACGTGCCCATGAACTGGGTATGGTGACAGTACTATGGGCATATTTACGCAATTCAGCTTTTCAGAAAGGAAAAACTGATTATCATACTAGTGCCGATCTTACTGGCCAAGCAAACCATTTGGCGGCAACGATTGGTGCTGACATTATTAAACAAAAAATGGCTGAAAATAATGGTGGCTACAAGGCTGTTGGTTTTGGTTATACCGATGAGCGGGTATATAGCCAATTAACAACCGATCATCCGATTGATTTAGTTAGATATCAATTAGCAAATTGCTATATGGGTCGTGCTGGATTAATTAATTCAGGCGGTGCTGCTGGTTCAAATGACTTAAAAGAGTCAGTTCGTACTGCAGTGATCAATAAACGTGCTGGTGGTATGGGATTAATTCTCGGTAGAAAAGCGTTTAAAAAATCGATGAAAGAAGGTATAGCTCTTATTAATGCAGTGCAAGATGTTTATTTAAATAAAAAAATAACCATTGCTTAATTTTATTATTTACAAAAATATAATAACGCAATTAATAATATAACGTTGACGGTGATAAACATCTATTTTTATCACCGTTTATAATTTTTATCTTATTAAATAATACAAAATCACCTATCCCATATATTGAAATTCTCGCTATCAGTTAATATCGATATGCAACAAAAAAAGCTAATTACAGTAGATCCTTATAAAATTAATAACAATAATGTTAGAATTAGATAAACAATAATCTAGCTCAGCTAATTAACAGTTTATCAATTAGATCTAGCTAGCCCAAAACAAATATTATTTAGTTAATACATAAAATTAACATTTTATTATCATAATATTGCTTAAAGATGATAATTTATTTTGTAAATTAGATTATTCTATTGGGAGGTAAAAATAATGTTAAAATACCCATATAGCTTTGATACTTTTACTAATTTTTTAACGAAATGTGGTTTAGTTGAAATAGAATTAATTTCAAAAGGATATTGCTTTTGTTATCTACTACCGCAGGGAGTAAGCATCTATTTATATAAGAACGGTACCATACTAATACAAGGCAATCCTGCAATCAAACATGCTATTGAAATGACAATCAAAGAATTGCTACAAAAAACAAGTTAATACATTTAGTTAATGAAGGAAATTTGTGATTACACATAGATAATGGCTTATTATTAATAGCGGAATTCAATATCGTGATATTAGTAATAATATTCATGAGCAGAATTATTCTTATTTACTTTAATGCAACAACAAAGTAAATCAACTAGCTAAAATAGTAAAATTTATTTTCATATTTCAATTTTTTATTAATTATATGAATGTACAATTTCTTATATCAATTAAATTGATACTGCCTAATAGTAATGCTACTTAAATCAAGCTGATAAATAGAACAGATCATTTCATCTAGTCAAATAAGTTTTAGCAATATTTTACCCTTTTTATACAATAATAAATATAGTATAGCTAATAATAAATTATTACCCCCCTGATTCCATTTTGGTTCTGTGATAATTTAACAGAACCAAATGGGTTGCCGTTAACCAGTAATATTATTTTGAAATAACATTTTGTTATAACTGCTTAATAATATTTTTGATTATATTTAATATTTAAATTTGATCGGTTCATATTTCCATGAAAGATAATCTATTGGATTAAGAAAGATGCTATATGGATTTTCTTTATGAACCGTAAAGGAAAACTTTTCTTTATATATTTTCTGTATTGCATCATAAGATTTTATTCTTTCCGCATCTTAAAAAATATCAGACACCCTTCTGGAGTAAAATTACCGTTCATCGGTCCAATATAACTTTTTACATCCTTTTTCATCTGTTGACCAAGCCTGTAACCAAAAGAATTTTCTTCGTCTACCGCTGAATAGCAGGCTAATGTTCTAATATTACTATAATTATCAAAATTATAACGTTAAGACTTTAGAATACTAACTAATTCATCAACATCCATATTGCGGAAGCCGCCTGCCGTTTTGATAACCAGTTGTGAACCATTACAACCGGTTCCCCATGTGCGACAATATTAAAACGGATACCTTTTTTATAGGTGTCTTCAAAGGTATATAAACCATCGATTAGCAGATCCAGTTCCCTCATTTTGCCACCCAATTTGATTGGCGCACTTTTTAACGCACTGATGCCTTTTGCAGCGCCTTTGCCTAATGAAAATATTCCCATTACTGCAGAAGGTGCACCTAACCCTAATGAAGCCCAGCCATACTGCTCTGATGCTGGTGGATTTTTTTCTTCCAAAGCACCAGAAATAATCGCAGTTGCCCCACTGACTGCTTCCAAAGCCGTTAATGCTAAAGCCACACCGACACCAAGTTTCAGTGATAAGCCAAATGTAAGTGATGCCAGCAGAAGACCGATCCCTCCCACAATAATACTCGTCCATTCCCAGCCACTGATATGGCAACTTGGATCGCTGAAATTTATCGGATCACCATCGCAATATGCATAAGCGTTAATACCGCCAGCACCAAATGGGCTCCAGCTATCGGGTGCAGTAAAGTGCATTAGCCGGCTACTATAAGCACGATAACCATTTCCCAACAAATAACTGCCGCTAGCTTCATCCCAGTGTTCACCGTCCAACAGTTCCTTGGCCGGCTCCATCCCCCCAAGGACTATAAGATTTAATAGTTGTTTCTTGTCCATTCTCAAATAAGGCGAATACACTTCCCATATTATCGGTAGCCGTTGCAGTATATTTCACTGGTTTATTGTTATCATGAAATTCCTGGCGAAATCCCAAACTGTCATTATCTAATATGTTGTATCTTATCTGTCCACCAGTATAAAACTCATTGGTTAATCTATCTGACAGATAATAAAACTTTCTAAAATCATCATTAAATTGTTTCATTAATAGCCTATCCAGGCCATCATAACCATAAAATGTGGTATTTTGATTTTTGCTAACGGTTTTGAGCCGCCCCATAACATCATATTGTCGATACGGAAGGCATTATTTACCTCTCTTAATTTTATTAATTAGAATTGAGATATTTTTTACAAATGCTGTAGTAATCAAATATTGTTGTTAATATCGATATTCATGTTTCCCTGGTTTTTTATTAAATTGATAAATTTAATTTCACTAAACTAAAATTAATTTAATAAACGTTAGTTATAATTACCTTTCTTTTAATTATTTACTTTCATTGCTACTGAAGCCCGAGGTTTGCATCAATAAAATAATTCGTCTATATAAAATCAGATTAATTTTATAAATTAATAAAAAAAGTAACATTTTATTTTTGTTAGCGAAACAGTAATAATTTATTTATTATTTAGTTAATATTAAATAAGGGTAGAGTGATCAACATTTACACCACGTTTGGATAGTATCTCTCAAAGTTTGCGCTAACTGATCCACTATATACAATACCAGCGTACCGCCAAAAGGCTGATGTCACTGGTATTGTAATGGACTGCAAAAATATTTATGTTTGACACCATTGATTAAATCATTATGGAAATTATTAGCAACCTTATTTTTACAATGGTATCCTTTAATTTACTTTTTTATAATTTTGATAGTGCATGCTTTCCTTCTATATTCTTAAATGGCAGCCATGGAGCACGACATATAATTGCATCAACCCTTTTGTAAGTAATATTGTTCTTCTTTAAAACTTGAAATAAATTTCTTAAATCAGCGGGATATAGGATATAGTTCTGATTTTATATTGCTACGTATAGTTAACACATCAACATTATATGCTTTCACTATAGATCGAGCGAGTTCATCTGAATCTGCTACATATCTTGCTATGTTGTAATTTCTCCCCATACCGCCACCGAAATGGATTTCGTTTGGGATCACTGTTTCCGCTGCCACTCGACTTAGTCCTGGATCAACCAGCTTAAAACCGTCTTCTACATAATAGCTAAGAGACGTTCCTTTTGGTAAATCGAAATATTTAGGCACTAAACTTTGTTCTCCATGTGCAGTTACCAATAATCGTTCATGATATTTTTTAGGATCTATAAACAGATGGTAATTATTACCAAGCTCTATAGCTCCTTCAGGAACCCCATGAGCATTTCGGGAAGAACTTGCCATACGACCTATTACACCGCCTTTCTTGTTTCTCATCGCAACAGAACTTACATTATAACTTCCCCTATTCTTCATTGCGCGCCAGATCCCCTGCCCGATACCAATACCCGCACCTATCAAACCGGTGGCAAAAGAGACCCAACCCAAGGTGGACGAGGCTTCGGGATGACTGTCCTCCAGTGCCCCACTGGCAATCGCGGTCGCATCAGCTACTAACCCAATGCCGCCTATCGCTATACTGGTTGCCGTACTGGCCGTTATCGCGGTCTCACCGGCAATCACACCTGGCAGCGCTGCACCCGCCGTCATTACCGTTACCGCCACCCCGACGATACCCATGATGATGCCAAAAATTCCCTGCCAGCTGATATGGCCTGACGGGTCAGTGTGATTTATCGGGTCGCCAGCACAGTAAGCATAAGCGTTGATACCGCCAGCACCAAATGGGCTTAAATCATCCGGGCAGGTAAAGCGCATCAGAACCGGGCTGTAAGCGCGATAACCATTACCTAAATGATAAACGCCACTGTAGGGGTCACGTCGTTCACCATTAAAGCCCAATAACCCTTCAGTTGACTCACCACTGCCATACGCCGACCAATGGTGCCGTTTTCCCGCCGGATACTCGCCACCTTGAGACCACAACACACTGGCGTGACTATCGGTTGCCGTTAGTGTCACACCACGACCATCACTAACCCCTAAACATTGATGCCCACTCTTGATAAAGCGCCGCTCCTGCTGACTCGTCACTTCATTAACCAGCTCTTGCCCCTGATAATATAAAGCACGCGTTGGCTCATCATTAAGCTGTTGGCTGATTAACCGATTAAGAGCATCATAATCATATTGGCTGTGACCTTGCTGACCACTGATTTGCACCAGTTGCCCCAAGGCGTTATAACGCAACTGCCGGCCTGCTTCATCTTTTATCAACCGACCTTCGCTGTCATAATCCAGTGTTATCTGCGGCGGATAGGCCGGATGGCTATGTGTCAGACCGGTTAACTGGGTCGGGTCTTCACGGTTAGTATAAAAATAGTGGCTTTCATTGCGACTACCATCCGCTAAGGTCGTGGTGACTGTTAGCAGGTTATTCAGCGCATCATACTGGTAACCTTGTCCCTTCATCGACTGACCATAGCCATCTTGGGGCAATTCACTGCCGCTTAGCTGGTAATCTATCAACCGGTTACGGTTATCATAACGATACTGCGCTTGCTGTAATAATTGCTGGTTTTGCCTCATCTGCCGTGACGCCAGTAAGCCATTGGCCAGCCAGCTTTGGCTTATCGTCAGCACTTCGCCTGATGCCGTCTCTATCTGCCGGCTTATCTCTCGCCCCAAATCATCATAACTTAACCGGGTCGTCACTTGATTATTACCACCGGCACTACGGGTGGTTTGTTGTACCAGCCGATTTAAACCATCGTAATCCAACACGGTTTGCAGTGTACTATCCGCTATCTTTATCAGACGACCGTGTTCATCATATTGATAACGCGTTTGTTGACCGCTAACATCCGTCACCCCAGTCAATAAACTTAATAAACTGCGTTGATAGTTGGCCGTGCGCGCCTGACCCGACTGTTGGAACGCCTCCGCTATCACTTCACCATCCGCCCGCCGTTGGTAATTGATGGTCTGACCATTCACCTGTGCCGATAGCATCGCGCCGGTCTGGTTGTCATAACGAAAGGTTTGCTCTATACCTGGGGCGGTGATTTTTCTGACCGCATTGCCTAACGCCGGCAGGTAATCATAACTGACTGACTGACCTGACGGTCTGATAATCCGACTGGGCAACGGCGACACACCATCATATTGATATTGCGTCACTCGCCCACCACTTTTCCGCCACGTTATCCGACCCAGACTGTCAAACTGCTGCTCACCTAATTGCCACTGGCGCCATTGACCTTGACCATCTAAACCGCTCACACTGATGCTGGCAATTTGCTCACCCGCTAAATGTGGCACATACGTCCGGCTTAAAATCGTACCATCGGCCAGCGTTTGCGTTGACACCCGCCCATAGACATCGTAACTGCGCTGCGTAACCTGATTAAGCGCATCTGTCTCGTGGCGTAACCGGCCTAATCCATCCCAACGATACTGTTTACTGACCTGCACCGTGCCATGATTATCATACCAAATCTCCTGTTGCAGTAACTGGCTTTGCCGCTCCTGCTGTGACCAGTATTTACCACTGCGTAACCCTCCTCCGGTGCTATACGTCGTTTGATTTAATTCAACCGGATTATTTTCCTGATGTTGCTCATAACCATCGGAAAAACGCGACGCCCGTTGTAAGCCCCAGCCATCATAATCCATCTCACACACTATTTGTAAACTCGCAGCCTGTAGCGATTGACCATTATTAGCCAATAACCAATCCCGACCACTACCTTGCTGCTCTTCCCCTAAGGCGTTATAACGTTGAGTGGTTATCTCATACCACTGTCCCGACTCATAACGATATTGACCTATCTGGCGGCCAGTGCCATCAAAGCAGATTTTCACCTGCACACCTTTGACATCCGTTTCGATAGTGACCGGGCCCGTACTCTCCATACTATACGACCAACGGGTGGTACTTTCATAGCCGCTGCCTACCGCATGGGTTTTACTGACGATGCGGCCCAAATCATCATAACGGTATGCCGTGATAATGCCCTGCACATCCGTTTCCTGCAACAGTTGACCGTTATCCACCTGTTGCACCCGCTGCGCGCTGCTGGTTAATCTATCATGGCCAGTAAAGGAGATTGTCTGCACCAACTGGTCACCAGACAACTGGTTACTAAATTGTTGCCGACTGCGATAAGCTTGGCCGTCCTGATAGCGCGTTTCCGTTATCGCCGTGATGCGCCCCCGTTCGTTGCCGCTGGGTTGATAATCCGTTTCCTTCATCAGCAGTAACTGCTGGTCGCTATATTGCATAACAGTGGCCTGCACAACACCGCGAGTATCACCCAATACTTTATAGCTATACTGCGTTTTCATCATCGGGGTATCGGGATAATCACTGCGTCTGGGGGTGACCACTTTTTGTTTAATAAAGCGCACAAAACCATTTGGCTCGGCCGGGCACGCGCTACCTTCCCCGCCAGCCGGATAATAAACCGTCTCGGTCACCGTACCGTCTGGCGCCACCTGCCGGCTTGGATTACCATATTCATCAAATTCGGTGATGGTGACCTCTTGCCGTGACGCACCGGCGTTATCAATGTAATATTGCGTGGTTTTTCGCGGTAATAAAAACTGTGCTGGCTGACCCTCAATAAACACCCCGGGTGTGGCATAATATTCAGTCTCGCTGCGTTGGGTGACGCCATCGCGTTGGACTTCCTCTTCAATTTGCAAATGGTAGTTATTGTACGTTCGCTTGACCACCACCTTACCCTGTTCACTGTAGGTGGTCGCGGTTGAGTCGTAACGATAATCCGTTAAGGTGGTATACATATAGTCACTGTCTGCCGCCCAGTCACCAAAGTTACCATTAAAACCCAGGAAGTTTTGGCTGCTATAACGATATTCGGTTTCACTTTCTGCTTGCCCACCGCCTGGCAGGTGGCGATGCTTTAACACTACCGGTAAATAATTGTTTTGACCCGAGGCAGCCGGAAAACGCAGCCCCTCATCCTGATAAATCACCTCATCACGCATGCCGGTTGGGTAATCTACCGCAGACAATAACCGCGTGTCTTGCCCCCTACCGGCCTGACTGTAATGCATCTGCCAGTTTAAAGGGGATGCATCCTGACTGCGACGCATCACATTATCTAACCAGCGACTATTGGTGAGCACAAAATCCAGCTGATAGCGCGCCGTCGTCTGCGGCCAAACGGTCACTGTCGCGCCGTTATCGCGATAATCGATGCTGCATAATTCACCATATGCATCACTGATAGTCCTTAATATCGGGATCTGACCGCTAAAATCCCAGTTTAAATTCACCGCATGGCCCAAAGGGGAAACAATTCGGCTGACGGTAAAAAAACCGTAACCGACTAACGTTAAATACTCGACCTTTCCATCCTTCCAGGCCAGCTGGTAGCCCTGGCTATCATCACGACCATTGGTAAAAGTAAAACGAAGGTGTTTTAATTTCTGATGACGAATGACATCACTGCCCCGAGCCAGCCGATATTTTTCTCCGCTGCTAAGTGACAACAGATTACTGGTACTATCATACTGGGTTAAGCCTAAAGAGAATCCCTCACCAAATCCCCAATTATCATGAGTTAAAGTTGAATAATTTAACGACAAGGATAACTCGGGGCCAAGAAGTCGATTAGCGGTAAGTTGGGCGAGGGGAAAATTGACCTGAAACTGCCCGGTGCGCGGGTCAACCCCTGTTTGCACGGCACTGACAAAATTGCCAGCCTGCGTAGTAAATGTGTTATTCATATTTTCTCTTCTTACTTGTTAAAGGATTAGTGTAATGAACAAACAAAACCCTATCATTGCAAAATATATTTAACATTTATTTTACAATACAAGTTAATGTCAGCACTTTAATCCAAATAATACTTACTTTACCAATAATAGTGCTGATTTGGTTAAGTGACGGAGAGAAAGATTATTAAGTTTAATGAATTTTATTAATCCAGAAATGACAAAATAAAAATAATGAATTGTAAAGTAGTGATAATAACGAATAGTACAAATTTCTGTAACTAAGCAATGCTGAAATCTTCCAATAAGCGCTAGTGTATTCATAAAAGGTTTAAATTTTAATTTTCACTTAGCTAGAATTGGTTTTTTTATATAAATAACACCAAGCCACTACTATTTTTGGCTAGCAATATACCGCTATCGATATCCCATTCTTAATCTGCATTCTCTTTAATAAACTTGCCGACAAAAATAAATTAATACATATCAGTTAAATTTCACATTTAAATAATAATCAACTGTATCATTAAAAATCTTTCTTTATATAATGAAGAGTATATAGGGAGATTTTACTTATTTTTATCATTTCAAATGATAGTTAATAACTTAATACACCATATAATTTACTTAAATAATTAGCATTTGATAAGCTAGCGAAGTTAAGCTATAACTGGGATCCCCGGTGTTTTTAACGGCAATTACAACCATCAAAAAACGATAGCAAAATAGGTTAATATGATTAAATGAGAGCAAATTAGCTGAAAAAGATTAAAAAACATTCATTAAGAATATTGTTATTTTAAAAAATAATAAAAACAACGACACCCGTTTTAAGAAAAAATAATGTAATTTAAATTTTAAAATATAAAAACATTGAGTATTTTCAGTATGCAATTTAACTAGTAAGTATTATATGTATACAAAAGGAAATACTAATGTCTATGATAAATAACAATAATGCTATCTTAACGGTTGCATTAATTAGTGACTTGCATGCTGAGGATGAAGATAGTCTTAATACTTTACAGCTAAGTCTACAAAACATAGCAAAAATAGATCAAGTAAATGCTTTACTTATTCCAGGAGACCTCGCTGATTATATTGATAAACGCAATCAATGTTTTGATATTATTGAACAGGAGTTTCCTAAAAAATATTTTTCCAATGTAGCCATTATATTAGGGAATCATGATATCCGTTGGTATAACGAAACGAACGAAATAGATCCTAACGTCCTAATAAACTATAAAAAACGTAATAGTAAATTTTCTCCTATCGTTTACCCTGAAACTCATTGTTTTGATCATTGGATTAATGGATATCACTTTATTAGCTTAAACTCAGATAAGGGTTTGAAGGATATGTGTGAGTTATCCGATAAGACTCTACAATGGCTTGAAGAAACGTTAGCAGTTGATGCAGATATTAATAAACCTATTTTTATTATTAGTCATCAACCTCTGAACAATACACATTGGCGGGCTGGATTATATGGTGGATTTGGAGCACAAGATCAAAAAGTAAAAGAAATTCTTTCTTATTACCCACAAGCCATTTTAATTAACGGACATATACATAACGGTTTTGGTGTTATTGAATTTATTCAGCGCCAATTTGCTACACTAATTGAAGCCCCTTCATTGACTAAAACGCAAAATGGCTTGGGAGATAAAGGAACTGGATGGTTGATAAAAATTTGTCATGATAAAATCATTTTTGAAGCCTGGAATTTTGTTAATTCTAAAATATATGACGAATACAGTCATGATCTTTTGTTACCTTCATTAGCTGTACTAACCGCCGAACTCAAAAAAAGCGCCCTAGATAGCAAAAAACAAGAATTAATAGTACAGGCAGAAAAAATAATGGCTCATAAATATGAAAATGACATCCCTGACGGAGATTCGACTACCTGGGGACAAGCTCACTACGATGTTGATAAAATTTATGATCAAAGTAGGTGGGAAAATATAAATGACCTACGCGAAAAAATAATCGCGATGCTTGATGCCGATAAAGATAACGTGCCCTCAAGTGGGCCCTCCGTTACTTCTTATTTTTCTAGTAATAGTGCTGAATTACTATATATAGAGCAAAAAGTACCTACTGAAGGCGATAGAGAGCATATTTACTGGTCAGGATGTAATTTTTTCTTTGGTGAACGTGGTGCCTATGCTGGTATTCAACACCAGGCAGATAAGGTCATTGAGGGTGTTCCTTTTATTTATAACAATATTTGCTCTATCTGGGACTTAAAAGAGTTAGATCCTGAACTTCCTACTGAAGTAAAATTAACCTACGGTCATGAAGGATTACATTGGAGCCATTTCGGCGGTGAAGGTACCGGTTTACATACTTCACATCCTATGCCTTGGTATACAGATCAATGGTATGCCACTGTGATCAGACGCTGGTATATCCCAGGAGAAAAAGTTACCCGCATGGCAATGTTTATGTACTCTTATTACGAACAAAAATGGACACACTACATGTCAGCAGCAGTACCGGGCATCGATATTCCATTAACAGGCAATTCCTGTACAGGTTTTCTGGAACGATTTGCTGGTAAAGAATTAGGATACTATGGCATTTATGGTCAACATTTTCGCATGAATAAAGATGGCTCTTGGCAAAAACCAATTTTTTATGAAGCAAACGCAGGCGGTAATCCTAACTATTGGAAAGCAGAACTTTATCAGAATACTAATATTAAATTAATTGCCGGTGGAATATATGATAATAATCAAAACAGTATAAAATTTTATCCGAACCAATTTGATACTAAACCTAAACCTGTTATTCCTGCTGTAATTGAGAATATATCTGCATCTTACAATCAGATAAATAATTATTCTGTTATTGTTGAGTGGCAAAATTCAGATAAAACTCCACCACAACTCAGTTACAATATAAAAATCTATAGAGATAGCATTAATGGCAAATTAATTGCACAACAGCATGGTATTTCGCCAGAAGAGAGAAAAATAGTACTAAAAACCGGAGCACTTTCGCCAGGAAAATACTACGCAACGATACAAATTGAGGATATTTTCAATAATAGATCAAATACTGCGCATACGAAATTTATTATTTAATAAATTTTTTATTACAAAAAGTAATAGATTTATATGTAATTAAACAAGGTTAATTAATTGTGTACAGTTAACGATCTTATCTTATTAAAATAGCTAATTTCTAACTCAATGCCTAATAGGTGGCAATTTAATTTCAGCACTGCTTTACTGATTGATTTTAATCTATAAAAAAAACTGTAATTAAATTGCCCTTCTGGTTACTACTATTAATAATTTTTTTAAGTTAATAATCTGTTTTTCGATCAAATTTTAGTATGTAGTCAAATTAATCTTGTTATTGATTTCTAATCGCTAATTTCTATGTGCTCTAACCGACCTTAACGCAAATAAAGCAGAAAAACATCACTGTCAGGGGAGTAAGTATTTTACAATCTACTAGCACAGAACCATCAACATATCAGGCAATCAATACGAACTATGCTGACACCCAAAGCTGGTTACTAAATTTTATCTGTCAAAAACTAATTTATTATACTGACAGTGAACAGCAAGTATTTAATATTAGATTAATTAATTTGACCAATTTTCGCTACTATCAAACTTTGAGTGACATAAAAGACGATAATACAGAGTCATATAAACTCTGTATTGTTAAACAAATAGTTAAGATCAAAAATATTTAATATTTATTTCTACAAAGTTGTAATAATTGTTATTTTGTAATTATTGCCACCATTTAACAGTGCCATTATTAACCTCTAGCATTTTTGCAACATTTGCTCCTGGATCCGTAAAAGCCCATAACACAACATCCTGTTTGAGGTAAAAAGCGGCTCTGGCAGCATCGCAAACATCTTTACTAAAAGATGCATGATAATAGCCGCTATAATAAGGATTATCTGTTTTTACTGCAATATAACATAAAACATTATTAGTAGTTTGTGCCGCAGCATAACCGACAACCGTTCCCTGAAGCTTATATTCTGTCTGTGTACTTACTTCAGCATAAGTGGTAAATGATATACTAGATAATATAAAAAGAAAAAACAGAAAACATTTAAAATTTGTCATTAAAAACTCCTTTATTAAATAATAATTTTCACAAAAAACTTGATGGTTTTTTAATTTTTATAAAGAATATTGCTTTCGCCCCCTAGATTTAGTTTTCAATTATTGTTAGTAAATAATGAATATTTATTGCAATAAAGTTTTATCTATTGTAGTAATAAGTTAAACTTATAGAATTGTAATTCAGTTATTTTACGCCTATCTAATAAACTCTTTTTTTATTACAGGTTAATAAATAAAAATCTACTGTTTATATATTTTGTTATATTTATAGCTTGTATTTACTTAAACGTTGCTATCTATAAGTTAACGTTTTATTCTATATAAGAATATATTCATCTGAATATGTTTCTTCTATAAATTACTACTACCTTATGATATGTATCATCCATTACTGCTAAATCACCGCAAACCATTTGGCAATTTTTTGTCTAAAAGAGTCCCAGAACATAGCTTCTCCATACCCCTGAGCAGTTTTCTTAGGGTAACATGAAGACATAGGAGCAGTTTTTAACTCACAGTTAGCAAAAGGAAACCACGGTTGGATCCCCCATGCAGGATGACCATCAGGAAAACCTGCCAGCTGCGGTTGAGGGCCTGATGATGCTAAATTGCTGTATAAGCGTTCTCTGTAGTCTGGATTAGCGATGAAAGCGCCAACGACACCACCTCTGACTCGTTCCCAACCAATAATTTGGCTCCAATAGATAATACCTAAGGCAGCAGTTTCAAGTTCCTCTGCATGGGGAGAATAATTTCTTAATGTTCCGTTAACATCAATAAAGTTTGGGGTTGCCCTAATATGATAGACGTAACCGTTATGATTCAAATGGTCGTTAACCCAGTTTATTGCAAATCCTCGTGCAGTCGTGCTCGATACATAGCCAGAATCATGTCGAGCCATACCTGTATCGGCACCATGGACATGATCCCATAAATTTATATTTGGTGGTGGCTGATTTGGCCTAGTTCCATCCATTCCTCTTGGATAAAATCCTCCAGCTCGTTTTACATCTTCTGGTGATTCCATTGCTGCACGATAAACCTTTTCTGAATTATCGGCTAGTGAACAATGTGAAAACACTAATAAACATAGCAAAATACAGTAACCCTTCACTTATTTTCCTTATTCTTTATAAAAGAAATTTGACTCATTTTTTATATTAAAAAATGAGTATGGTAATGATGTATTTAAGTATTCTCTATTATTAATAATAATTTTATGTTTTGCTCCTTATTATTTATATTGTCATATGTTAATAATTTTCCTAATTTACTTAAATATATATCTAACACAAAAAAAATCAGACCTCTAATTAAAATGAATTAATATTTTTTATCAAAAAATGGCTTTAATGACATTTTTTTAATTTATTATTTTTTATAAAACCTATTGTTACAAAAAAATAATTAAAAAAATTCACTTATATACTTTAAATTATTACAAACAAATATAAAATTTTTGCTTTTATTTTACTGTTTTTTATTTTAATAAAGTTAATTTTGCAAACTTAATAACTTTTTTCTGTTTAAACGATACACAAGTTATCATTCTATAATGAAATAAAAAAGTATGAATAATTATCAAAAATAAGGCTTAAAGAGGTAAAATAACCTGGAGTCCAATGGCGGTAATTTATTAATAAAATATGGATATAAAGGATTGCCAACTTTCACCAAGAAAGTTTATCTTTTAAATCTTTGCAGTTGTTTTTTGTACGAGAAAAAATATTGCGAAAGTTAATGCTAATTAAATTATATCATGAAATTATAGAAAAATTAGTTAAGGCAAATATATACCCAACCTAATTTAAATAAAAAGCAAATAATACGCAAAAGCAAATAATACGCAAAAGCAAATAAAAAATTGATTATAATTATGCCCCTGTCTAGCAGGGGTTTTATATTCTGGATGAGATATAACTAAAATAAGCATTAATTATAACATTATTTACCTTTCAATATCTTTCTTAAAACTTATTCCTCATTGATAGTTATATCAATAATTGAAGAATCTCCATAATGCGATTTGATTGTAATAATCCCACTATTACCATAACTATCTATGACTTCCATTTTAACAACCGCATTTTCGTTTTGATTACACCAATTGAATTTTCCAACATTCCTTAATGGAATATTACATTGTAAGATGAAGACTGCCGCACTTGGTCTACTAGAGCTTAAATTTGGACTATCAGAGCCCCCGTAGTTGGTAACTTTTTGTGACAACTCATACTTATAAACAATATTAGTAAATTCTTCGACCCCATAAATACAACTACCAGGCATCAAACCAACCAGGTCTTGAGGAGCAACAAAAACAAAATATGATGAAAATGATCCTCCCCCCATTCCTACAATGATGTCAGGAAGATTATTATTTAGAAATTTAACAGTATCCAAATTAGCCTTTTTATCTCTGATAACATTAATTACCTTAAAAGTATTTTTATCGTTTGATTTTATTTCTTTGGGCCTAATAGATATATCTTCTCGTTTACTAATGCCGTTAAAATAAAAAATATCCTTTAAATACTGCCTTTCATTTCCCACTTTAGATATCTTTATTTTATTGGAAATTTCACTGCTACCTTTATTTACTAAGACATTATATTTTGAACCATAATCAATTGGCGTAATGGCTTTAATATGAACAAAATGTGGATATTTAAATGCTGAACCCGTCTTTCCTTCTGGGCCATTTCGAGTGATCGTCCCCATCTCACTGGTATTAAAATTACCTACACCCGGAATATCTATGCCCGCACTGATCTTGAAGCCTTCATTAGGTTCTGTCGCATGTAAGTAAAGCTTGATTACTTGCCCATATTCTCCATAGGTACTGACTTCAGATTTCACTGTATTTGAAGTCGATATTACTTTGGCGTAACCTAAATCTTCATTGGTATAAACCCATGGCTTGTAATTAGAATTATCTCCCTGTCTATTTAATCGTTTACCTTCTGTATAATGTACGAGATGTACGGCTTTAAGTAATTCATCATCTGGAATAATCAATATTTTTTTATTCTTATCAGATATTCTAATTCTAATATAAATAGTGGCCTGATTTTTACCATTACCAAAAATAGTCGCATACTTATGGTTATTATATCCATCGTTGTCATAATTAAGAATATTTATCCAAAGTAATTCCAATTTACCAAAATCATCCCACACGCTCATAATATGTTTCCTTATACGCTATTAATAATATACTTTGCTGTCTACGCAATAAAACATATCAAATTTTAGATAGGGAGACTTGTTAGTTTTTGTTAAAATAAATGAATATTATATTTAACCATCCTGTGTCTTATTTAAACTAATTTTCACAAAAATAATGCTATGATTGCATTAATTATTAAACTTACCGATAAATAATTTAATATTGTTCAATGAACGTTGTTTTTGATGCCACATCGAAACCGGTTGCATCTCTATCATAACATCCAACCAAACTAAATTCCCTCTTCTGCTAGTACCATAACAAATGAAACCATTGTAACAAAGCAAACTACCAAGCAACCTTAACTTTAAAACAATAGTTTCCGTTGAGAACGGTAATGGTGTAAGCGTTAAAGGATCTAATGATAATGAATTAGTAATAACCATAGACTTGATGAAATTTAGCGAAATAAAGCAGGCTGTATATTCATTCGGATGAAATTATAGAAAAGTTAGTTGGAGATTTAATACCCCAGTTTAACAGGGGTTTTATATAACAATGTAAATGGCTAACTTCTAAACAATCTATACCATGGCTGGTACATCAAAATGATCAGAGTCATTAAATTTTAAAGAGAATTGACCCGTATTACCAAAGTTATCTGTTACTTTAAATGACGGAATACTAATATCATCTCGCCAACCATATTGGGTAAGATTACTTTCAGGAACAATGAATTTAGCTAGTTGTACTGCTGGATGCTTAGATTTACTAAAGGTGTTCTTAAAATAAGGACTGCATTTATAATAATAATTGGTATCTTGCAAAATATAATGACCATTTATAACAATTTCACCACCGATAGATGGATACCAACAAATGACATGAGATTCTGCTCTTCCTGTCCCCGATGCATAACTGCGCATGGGAATGGTTTATGGGGAATGGCATCAAAACAATGCATGTCAGGTCCCCAATTAATACTATCTTTATTCAATGTATTATTAGTAACTGCGGTATAATTAACTTCCCATTCTTTAAAAGTTGGATTTACACCAATTTCTTTACTTGGTCTAAATATGACTTCACCCCGCCATACTTGGCCATTACTATGGGCTGCATATGGACCACCCACGCTATATCTAGATTGCCAGTTAAATGTGTTAACCTGAATCACTTCACGTTTCACTATTACCACATTTTCTCCATGATTGTAGCTAATAGCTGGCATAACTCTAAGATGGATACTTTTTGGATTTTTAAATGTTGATCCCGATGCTCCTTTAGGGCCATTTCTAGTATTAGTACCACTTTCGCTGTTATTAAAATCACCCACACCAGGAACATGGAATCCCGCCGCAATATCGATACCACTACTAATGTCAGTCGCATAAAGATAAAAAATGACCTCCTGCTCCCCTGTTAACGGCTCAAAATAGGTATCAGTCAAAACTGTGTCAAATGAGGGAACTTCAGTATAGCCATTACTATACCTCGTATAAACCCAGGGCTTAGAGTCAGGACCTGAGCCTTCCCAATTCAAACGTTTACCATTGCGAAATTGAACTAAGTGGGCGCTTCTTAGTAATTCATCTGCCGGAATAACTAAGGGATTATTATTTTTATCAACAATTTTCACTTTTATTGAAATTGCAATCCGATTTTGGCTATTCCCATAAATGGTTGCCCTTTGGGCTGATGTATTACTTACAAAAGCTAAATCAAGATAATCTAAACGATAAAAGCTGTCCCATACGCTCATAATATATTTCCTTCTTATTAGAATAATTCGTATTAAAATATATCAAATTTATTATGGGAAAGTTTTTAATATTTATTAAAATCTAATGAATATTATTTTTCATTTAATCGTGTCTTATTTAAACTAATTTTCACAAAAGTGATGCTATGATTGCATTAATTATTAAACTTACCGATAAATAATTTAATTTTGTTCAATGAACATTGTTTTTGATGCCACATCGAAACCGGTTGCATCTCTATCATAACATCCAACCAAACTAAATTCCCTCTTCTGCTAGTACCATAACAAATGAAACCATTGTAGCAAAGCAAACTACCAAGCAACCTTAACTTTAAAACAATATTTTCCATTGAGAACGGCAATGGTGCAAGTGTTAAAGAATCTAATAATAATGAATTAGTAATAACCATAGACTTGATAAAATTTAGCGAAATAAAGCAGGCTGTATATTCATTCGGATGAAATTATAGAAAAGTTAAATAAATGAATTCGTGCCTATGCTAAGCATAGGCACTGGCATGAAGAAAAAGGAAAAATTTTATTTTAATATGACAGAGTTGCATATTTGATTAAGAAAGCCAAAAACTCTATCTTGTATAAGAATAAAATTAAATAATACCAGGACTATCAAAATTATCTTTATCATCAAAGTTAAGCCGGAATTCCCCTGAGTTACCATATACATCAACTACCTTAACTACAGGTTTCCTAATACAATCTTCCCACCCTAGTTGTCCAGCACTACTTACAGTAGGAATAATCATTTTATAAATATATATTGTTGGGTTAATTGGTTTAACATGTTGGCCTGATGCATATGGAGCACATCTATAAGTATAATTACTATCCCTCAAGAAAAAATGACCAGAAATAATGAACTTACCTTCACCAGAATGCCAAAAATTAACATGACCGTCATCTGAACTGCTACCACGGCTTGAACTATAAATAACCGCAGCAGGATAATCATCACCAGGAAGTGCAAAAAAACCTTCCTCAAGAACATTTACTGGCCAATGAACGGTATATCTATTTACATCAGCATTCTTTACTGTTTCATAGACAATCGACCATTGTTTAAAATTCTTTACCGATGCATTCTTTGGTTTAAATGTTACGTACCCGGCCATTGCTCTTCCATTTCCATGTTCAGCAAATGGACCACTATTCCAGAAACGAGATACCCAAGAGAAATTATTAGTATGTTCTAAAATGCTTTTATCCATTTCAATATTAGTTTTATCGCTATAATTTATTTTCTCAACCGCAATAATGTGTTTACTTTTCGGATTTTTAAACATTGATCCCGATTCACCTTTGGGACCATTTCTATTTTGGGTACCATTTTCGCTGGTATTAAAATCACCCACACCAGGAACATTAAATCCAGCTGCAATATCGATACCACTACTAGCATCAGTCGCATAAAGATAAAAAATGACTTCTTGCGCTCCTGTTAACGGCTCAACATAACTATCAGTCAAAACTGCGTCAAATGCAGGTACCTCAGTATAGTCATTACTAGATCTGGTATAAACCCAAGGCTTAGAGTCAGGACCAGAGCCTTCCCAATTCAATCGTTTACCATTGCGAAATTGAACTAAGTGGGCACTTCTTAGTAATTCATCTGCCGGAATGACTAAGGGATTATTATTTTTATCAACAATTTTCACTTTTATTGAAATTGCAATCCGATTCTGACTATTGCCATAAATCGTCGCCCTTTGGGCTGATGTATTATTTACAAAAGCTAAATCAAGATAATCTAAACGATAAAAGTTGTCCCATACATTCATAATATATCTCCTTTTATTAGTATAATTCGCATTAAAATATATCAAATTTATTATGAGAAAGTTTTTAATATTGATTACAATCTAATAAATATTATTTTTCACTTAATCTTGTTTTATTTAAACTGATTTTCACAAAAGTAATTCTATTATTTTAATTAAATTTACCAATAAAAATTTAATCTTATTTCAATGAATATTGTTTTTGATGCCACATCGAAGCCGGTGGCACCGCTAGTCCTAACATCCAACCGAACTAATTCTCTCTGCTGCTTGCTACCATAAAAAATAAAACCACTGTCCGCCGTTTAATAATTATCACTAACGAGCGGGTCAGAGAGTCTAGGGGGTGGAGCTGTTAGAAAAATGCCTATGTTTGTACTTACCCGAGATGGCTTTGTGTTAATTGCTATGGGGTCTACTGGAAAAAAGCTCTGCAACGGAAGAGTTACATCAATGCGTTCAATAAAATGGAAACATAACTCAGCAACAAACCAACCTTAACTCAACTTAACTCAACTTAACTCAACTTAACTCAACTCAACTCAACTCAACTCAACTCAACTCAACTCAACTCAACTCAACTCAACTTAACTTAACTTAACTTGAAAGCAATAGTTTTCGTTGAAAATAACAATGTTGCAAACGTTAAAGAATTAAATGATAATGAATTAGTAATAACCATAGACTTAATAAAATTCAGCAAAATAAAGCAGGCTATATATTCATCCGAATGAAATTATTGGAAAGCTAATTCAATTAAATTGATACCCCGGCTAAGCCGGGGCTATATAAAAATAATTTTTTATTTGAGAGTAAACAATATAAATAACTTACTGTAAATAGTAATATTTAATTACTATTTAATTTTAAATAAAATAATTACTATCAAGTTTATTCTATTTATAAAAGATATTTAAAAATTTTTCTTTATAAGAGTTATATTATTTATTTTCACACGCAGTTATTTTTAGTAGAAAAATCCAGACAGTATCATTTTCGTCACCTGGCCAATAAAGTGAGATGTCAAATTTTAGTCCACTTTCTGTATCATATTTTAAATCAATAATTTCGACTTCACCTGTATCTTTATTTTTAATAGATGAAAAACTACCCTTAATTAAATCCTTACCATTTGAGTTATATTCTGTGCTAATAGAAAAATTGAATTTTTGTGGTTTACTTGGATCCAAAACCGTAAATAAAACACCGTGCGGGTTGTTATCTTTTGCTGGTTGAACTAACCTATCATCATAATATGGAGTAGATTCTTGTTCTATGAATATCTTAAAACCTTGCCAAATATTTAGAGCATAGTCATAAATAACCATACCAACATTATAATGGTTGAATTCAAAATAAGTTTTTATTTTTGGTTGAATATATGATATTTGCATAATAGTTATCCTATTTTTATTTTAAGTGCTATAACAACGTATTAATAATGACATACTATAACTACTCAAATAAATATATTTTTTATTATATTCATGTAATTTAAATTAAAAAAGTTGATTACATGCAAACATAAACAAAAACACATTTTTCATATATACTTATTATTTATGAAAAATAATATAGTTGTAATCATATAATAATTTATTTATATCAATAATATTTAATTAAAGTAACCTTAGAAATTAATATTGCCAGAATCTTAAAATTTATTATCCAATTATTTCTAACCTCAATTCTGCCTCTGATGCCACACCGTAACCGGTGGCATCGCCAGCCTAACATCTAGCCAAATCAACATCGGAATGTCACCCGGCTCACCACCAGTATAATAAATTAGTTTTCGGTTAATAATCTCTTTAACTCGCCAGTGTTGAAAATCTTCTGGCAAATAGTTGTGCTGACGATGTAAGGCGGTGCAGTCGGTTATATTGCCAAATATATCGCTAAAAATATCGCTGGTTGCGCGTTGGACGGTGATGTTGACTTTGAAACCGGCAAACCGCTGACTGAGATGGCCGCCACCGTGACCACTTGGGCAACTACCTGACGTATTCCACAATTTCACTTTTACAAACTGCCGTCAAAAGGCGTTTACCGCGAATGTCGTCGTTTAAGAAGCGTACCCGTTGCCGACAAATTAGGCGAAATCACGGAACAGGTCAGAAAAGCGGCCGATGAAGGCGATTTTGCTGCTTATATCAAGGCTCATGGCGGCCCCTGTACCCCACGCAATCAACAAACTCTTCGCGTTGCCTACCAAACCCACGACCAACTCAACACTTACAATGAAGAAGTGCAAAAAGTGGTCGGCATTTATGCCCAACTTACCCCTCCGCCGATATAATCAAAACCCGTTGCCGAAAAAACTGACTGGTAAAGAAAGTCCCTGATAGCGAGGACCAGGAGCTTTTAAAAAGCGCCATCGGCGCGCCTCAAAGTTCTGGCAATAATTGTAGAAATGGGGGGTTAGATGGGGGAGCTAGGGTAAATATAAAATATAGCCTTATAAAAAAATACCATTAGTAATGATAAGATAGTCAATTGTAACAAGATAATGCATAACAAAAACACAACATAATTAGCAAAAAAATCAATTTTATCAAAATATTGAAGTAAAATGATAAACTTAATTAATGCCATTATAGCAAATATTCACAATATCCTCTAAATTGAATAAAAATTTGATACCATATATTACTTTTCATAATTTATAATTTATTTTTAAGAAAAATTACTGGATTAGCTGGTAACGTAAACGCATTATTAGTGCTTGAAAGATACTCAATCATCAAATATGCTGATATTAAAGGAGTATGCAAGATTATTTGCAATGAAGGAGGGAAGACTATGACTAATATATTTGTAAAATTGTTAGGCAAAGATGCTATCGAAAAAGAAAGGAAGTTATCTGAAAGACTAAGAACCTCTCAAACCAAAAGTGTTGAGGTCATTGGTCGTGGGGCTATTATTGTTTCAAAACAAGATTTAGCCTCCTCTGACAAAGTAAAATCGATGCGTGCAGACGCCCATGAAATTATCTCTAATGAAAACAAAAAAATAAAATAGGAACATAGGTGCTTGCCTTACTAATTATTCCTTTATTAGTAAGTGGGTATATTGTTTTAACTCAACACCCTACCCATTACTATAGGCTTCATCGTCATGATGGTCAGTTACTTTACATGAAAGCAGCTACACTAGGCTTATGGTGCTTTATTTGGACAATATTCTTTGCTTATTTAATTAAATGGATATATCCATCGTTTCATCCTGTAATGTTTATAAAAGAACAATTGAATTTAAATATTAAAGAAGCTGGAAGTGAAAGAATCATTGCTTGGATTATTCTCTTATGAATAGGATCAATAATTGTGGCCTATGTTTGGGCTAAAGCTGCAAAAAAAATAGTTATATACAGGGCAAAAATTTATAATTATTTTCTGCATATAAAAATAGATGAATCTGATATCGACTACGAAAACATAGTAATGTTAAGAATGCGCCAAGAACTAACCAAAGATAATCCTATGGAAGAAATGTTCTTCGACTCTCTAGTTGATAGACGCCAGATCATGATTACATTACAGAACAAAAAAATATACATAGGGATTATCAATGCATTAGGAGAACCTAACGAAAAAGAAGGTCCTAATCAATATATTTCTATTTTACCTATTCTCTCAGGATACAGACATAAAGATGATCTCAATATAGTTTTAAAAAATGAATATGTTGACCTGAATAATGCAGATACCAGTATTATCCTGCCATTAAAAGAAATAACACAAGTTTCATGGTTTGATGCGAAAATATATAAACAGGTTGAAAATAGCAACGTTTCATAAAAGTCATACAAAAGCTGTACGGCTTTTTACTATTTCATTTCTAACGAATTTTTATTTTGATTGTTCATAAATAGTGATATAACTCTCTAATTTTTTTGATCTAATGACTTTTAATAAAACAAAAATCATCTATTTATTATTTTGTATATAATTTAGCGAAACACACACAACTTAATATTTTTGATTTTGTACAACAATATTTTTATTGAATTATTCCTTTACTCCGATAAATAACTAAACACAAACCTATCTACTACCCACTAAAAAATTACTATCACACGAACCAATAACATATTTAATAACATATAATTATCCGTAATAGATTATTTACTGTGGCTATCATTCGTTAAAGCCAATAAAGGGGAATTCTTGCCCATGGTAATCCCAATAATCATCGACTTCTTTGCCAAACCGAAAAAGTAACTCTTCACCCGTTGGCCATACCCATCTTAATTCTGAAGCAGAGGCCAGAAACCGCGCTCCATCTTTAAACAGGCGGTATATACGCTTTGACTGAGTAATAATATCAGCCAGATTTTTATATTCAGTATCGAATATAATACCTCGCCAGAATGTACCGTAACCGATACCGACATTACGCCTGAATCGCGCTAACTGGGCAGCAGTCTTACCGGGGCCTCGCGTGCCTTCATACAGTATCTCGTTGCAAGGACAACTTAGCGATAACGATTGAGAACTCGGCAAAGGTTTCCACACTAGGTTGTAATTCATCCACCTAATGCCTCACTTTGTTGTTGCTGAGCGACTTTTTCCCAATCATCGACACTGTCACATGCCGGGACTGGCATAATGTTACAGGTCGCTTCTATTTTTTGCGCAATCTGCTCTTTAAATGCCATAACTGAGATATGCTTACCAAGTAACTCCAGGTTTTTAATTTTGTCTGGCCACTTAATTTTCTTTAGTAGCGCCTCAGTTGTATCTTCCGCCGATGAAATGGCCATAATATCTAAACCATTTAAGGTAGTGCGCCAGACTTTTGGCCATTCTTTGACAGGTTTTAAATCACCTTTATCCGTCAAAATATCAAGAATGTCCATTTGGTCAATACTAACAAGGCGTTTTAGAACATAGTCCGCATCAACATCCAGACGTTCATTGCGGCTATTTATCAATTGCTGAATTCGATTTTGAATGTTGGGTTTTGATAGGTTCTCAGCGGCAATATCTTTAGCTGTTTTTTCACTGTAACCGGCTCTGATAGCAGCTTGTGTCGCATTTAAATCAATCAGGTACTCGCGACAAAATGCTGCCTGTTTGTCTGTGAGTGCCATTTTTATTTCCTCATAAAACAAAAACCACCCGTAGGTGGTGTTTTTAATCTGGCGTAAATGGAAAGTTTTTGTTTAATTTGTAGAGGATAATTTTTCACACCAACTGTGTGAAAAATTATATAAAAAATTAAAAAAATTCTATTTGTGATATTTTGTTGTATTTACATAAATGTAATTTAAATGTTAATTAAAAGAGGTATCATTAATAACAATTTTTAGTTATCTTTGGAGGATAAAGCATGAAATCATTATTCAAAACAATAGCTATTGTGTCGCTTTTAGGGTTTAGTTATTTTTCTATTGCAGGTACAGTAGAAGAGGAACGTGAAAAATTATATCCTGGTTGTACTTTCAAACCCGGTCGTTACTGTTGTCCCTCTTATGACACAAATGGAAAAGAGATTCCATACTGTATGGATATTATAGAAAATAAATAATCAAAACAAAGCATACCTCTTCTTAATATGAAAAGGTTAATCTCAAAGTGACTTCAGCCTTTGATTCATTTAGACAATTACTTACTCTGTTGCTTATAAACCTCCCTCACCCTTTCTCTTAACCCCAAATACTGCGCTTCTAAGGTTTCGAGTTGGCGTCTGAGACGGAGATAATTTCGCCTAGCGTCAGGCGCCAATTGAGCGAGTGTTCCGTCATCCATATTGATATCTACTGATGACAATTAAATTCAATTGGTGTGAAGGCTTATATAAAAAATTAAAAAAAGTCCATTTATAACGTTTTATTTCATTTACAAAAATATCATTTACTTGTTAATAATAATAATTGATATTGTTACTGTTTTTATTTATTGAAAGGGTGAATTATGAAATCATTATTTACAATTCTTATTGCAACTTTCTTTATAGGGTTTTGTTCAATATCTATTGCTAATGAAACCACCGCAGAACGCTATGAACAGTTTTATAAAGAGCAATTAGCTGCAGGGAATCCCAATTGGTGGGAAGAAAGCGGCAAAAAATGTCTTCAAGTAGATACAGATAAAATACTATGTATGCCAACAACGCCTCATCAAAGATCTGAAAAAATTCTACAAATGCCACTGGACTCATATAATAATTAATGCACTAAAAAATAAATCAATAACCTCTTCAAACTTAAAAAGAGGTTAATTACCAATCTACTACCGTTTTATTGAACATCTTCCCAATTACCACTTATTAACTTAAATATCTTTTTGATAATAGTTGCAATTATTTTTATAATCATCTATCAGTGCCTATTCCTTTTCTCTATATCTATTTTTAAGAAAACTAATGTTTGATATCTATTAAATGTTTTTTAACAGCAACTATGTGAAAAATTATATAAAAAATTAAAAAAATTCTATTTGTGGCATTTTGTTGCATTTACATTAATGCTGTTGAATTGTTAATGATAAGTATGAATACTAATAATAATTATTATTTACTGCCGGAGGATCAATTATGAAGTCATTATTAAAAATAATGACTATTGTGTCTTTTTTGGAAATTATTTCTCCTTATGCTTTCGCACAAAAATCAATACCGACAGAACCTTGTGGTTAATATGCATCCAAAGCAATGAGGAGATCAATGTTGCTTTAATGATGATATAAGAATGGCCATGATTGTGTCTCGGAATTAATGCCGTCAGCAGCAACCTGACTGTAACCATCGCCATATCAGTACCTGTAAAAGAAAAACCCGCACGAGGCGGGTTTTAGGAAAATTATTTAATTTTAAACAACGGTTTATTTTTTTTGAATGACTCCTAGACCTTCCATCGGTGATTTTTATCGCGAGCCATGCCAATTTTTGTTCGACTGAAAAATAGTTAGTCTCTAAAAGCATTACTTTAAAATATAAAAAGCCAATAAAAAAACTATCCAGATAGAAACGATTAAATGACAACACCACAGCTCATCGCGTTATACGACCAGTAGCTGATTTATAAGCTGTTGATTTTTCGCGTTTAGCAATTGCTATCACCCATATCACAATTTCTTCGTCTATCACCTGGTAGACCAGACGGTAGCCCGATGAGCGGAGTTTTATTTTAAAGCATCCCGCTAATTCACCATGTAATTGGGCTGATTCGATATGGGGATTATCTTGTAACTTCCTTAACTTCTTTTTAAACTGCTCGCGAATATTTATATCCAGCTTTTGCCATTCTTTTAGCGCACGCTCATCGAATGCTATACTAAATTTCATCAAGGTTTACCCGGACTCGTTTAGCTGGGTGCTTTAGACGTTCACGTACTACATCCAAAATGTCCTTATCTTCATCTTGCTCTGCGATCAATACCGATACTTCTGTGAACGGCAGTTTTTCATTTTCTACCACATAGCGTAAAAAAAGCCTCATCGCATCAGAAGGGGAAAGATTCATTTTATCAAATGCACGGTAGGCATTTTTTTTCAGTTCTTCATCCACTCTTATTTGAATTGTGCTCATAATATCACCATAATGTAATGACATTTGTATTACAATTGTACATTATTATATCTGTGGCGCAATGATTTTTAAAAAATGTCCGTCAAGTGATAGAAGAAGATAGATAGGATATAAGCCTCTAAAAGAGCTTTTTAACAACATCAGATAATCTAATTATAACGAATAACCATATTGTGTACATTGAGTAACTATAGCTTCGTATCCATATTTATCATCCGCTATAGAAATAACCGTGCTTAAATCATATCCACCAATAGGCTCAGATATTGATGCTATAAATGGCATAAATCCGACATAACCGCCAAATACATTTTTTGCATTCACCATTCCACAATAGATATTATTTTTATTTACAACCATCTTTCCAAATTTGATCTTCACACTATCAGGATCGTTTAACTTATCTTTTACTAAGTTAGTTAATTTTGCTTTTTCTTTCTTGGTAAGATTTCTTTCTGTCGCCAACGTACTAGTAGATATAATAATTACTGATACGGCTAGTAATGCAGTGATTACTTTATTCATTTTGTCATCCTCACATGTAAATTTTACTTATATTAACATAATGAGAGGCTCAAAATAGAACTAACAAAAATACCCATTCAATTTTTGTAATCATCTATTTTTAATAGCCATATCTATTAGCTGCTTTAATAATATTATTTTCCTTTGATTTCTCTACTGAGATAAGAAGCCGGGTTTCGCAGCAATCTGGTTACACCTTCCTCAACAACCTGAAAGAGCTCTTTCTTGATAGCGGCTGAATTAGTTGATGGAAGCTGTTGCTGTTGACCGCCATTGATATTGATGTCACCGGATAATACTACCGTAGCACCCCCTGCGACCGGCTGCATGCCATACATCGGGGTTGCTGCAGGGCCAACATAACCACCGGTCGCATAACCTTTTTTTGTGTTATTCATTAAGTGATAGAGATTAGCTACGCCAAGGCGGCTAGTAGCTTCCTTGGTAAATACAAATTCACCCTTGTGAACATAACCACCAATATCGTATTTATTACCATCACCAGTATAGCCACCAGATGCATGCCCCTTAAGACCTAAAAAACTGCCAAAACCAGTTCCACCAAAGGCTGATTCCATCGCTTTTAAAATTGCCATTTGGGTCATCATTTTGACAATCATTTCAAGTACCGATTTGGTAAAATTAGCGAAGTTGGCTTTGCCGGTCAGCAGAAAATCAGACAGAGTTTGACTCATTCCCTCAAAGGCAAAACGATAATTTTAGTATGATAATATTTAATTTTCTTCCAATCGATGACCGTAAGCCTTTCCAGACTTGCTGCTTCTGTTACTTATCAGATTTTTTGAGCTATGGAAGATGTAATAACTCAAATTCGATTCAACAGTTTTTATACCATATCTATCAGCACTAAATTGCTACAATCTTTATGGTTTGTAGGTATTTTCAATAATATGCTCAAGTGCCCAACTATATCTCATTTGTGAACTATTATTTATTGAATCTTTGATCGCATTATTTCCACTGTGATACTCTTCATATCGGTTAGAAAAGTCTATTGGATAAAATGTGTTGCTTTCTATATCATATAGAATATTTTTAAAATTTAAATCATCATGCATTATTCCCTTATCACCTAAATCGCAGATCATATGTCGAAAGCGCTCCTGCGCAGTGGGTGGAAATATGTTGTCATTAATGCTACTAAGTGGTACCCCTGGTATTTTATACATTCTAATGTAAAATGTACCCTTACTTTCTAATAAGGCCGCAGAGCCTTCTCCATAATATTTATTAAAACAGTTCACTTCTTCTCTAGCGAAAGATTCTATGTAATGGATATCATCAGCATATAATTTCTTTAATATAAAATTTTTATTATTAGCATCTCGATATATTTTCCCCTCAATTCCCTCTCCAATTAGCTTTCCTAGTTTAATATTTTTATTTTCTATATCGTTTTTTTCCGATAATGCAGCAGATACACTGAACTTATTGTGATGAAAAACACTTAATACTTTATTGAACATATATTCACCATAAATATTGTTATTTTTTTATTATTCAGAATATTATTAAATGTTTCTCTTTAGTTAAATAAAATTTGCAAACAAAGCATTTAAAATGTGAACTAAATCTTATGAGGATAAAATTTTTATTAAAATAGCATCAAGTTCATTATTTTCCTCTCGCGAGATAAGAGGTAACTCTAATTGTTCCATCCCAACTAACCTCTATGACTTGTGTTTTTACAAAACAAAATCTTAAACACTAAAAACCCATGCGTACGTAATCACTTTCCCAAAAGTATAAATATCTTAAAAGCGGTTATATTGGGAAAATTATAATCTCACCGATACATCATCACCAACGAAACCAAAGAAAACTATAATCAATGCCAAAATGTCAATTGCAGCACCACATTTGTTAGTCATGAAACAGTGGCGAGGTATATTATTAAACCGCAATTAATTAATGTACTAATACCTAATGGGTAGCTAATTTGTAAGCAATATCATGATACTCATAATAAAAGAGCCCTATCTTTATGGCTCTTTTAAGTACTATGGCTTAATTATTCCAGCAGTCAGGGCTACTACTTTTATAAAAAACAATTTCAGTATTCGCACCAAAGTTATCTTTTATTATCTGTTCTACTCTATTGCAATATCCTTGAGCATCACCATAAACAGATACTGCTACCTTTTTTGGTAGTGATAATTGATATAAAAAACGATTAAACTGATACTTAGTCAGAATAGTTGAATTAAGTTAAGACAAAAGCAAATCAGCCACTATAAATAAAAGTAGCTGATTAACCAATATATAGGATTATCCCTAACTTAAACTACAGAATCTCTCTCCAGAATTCTGAATTATCGCTAGGCTCCCAGCCACAATTGTTATTTATTGCGAACCATTTTTTATTTTTCCAACTGACCTTATCACCCACCATGTAAAGTTTAGTCGGTTCCCAGAGTGGGTAGTCCGTGACTTCTCTCCAGTATCCTGAATCATCGCCAGGCTCCCAGCCACGGTTGTTACTTATTGCGACCCATTTTTTATTTTTCCAGCTAACTTTGGCACCTTTCCTATAGTGTCCATTCCTCTCCCAGAGTGGAAATTCATTGAACACCATAAAATTATGATTGATACTGTCACTATTACCAAATGCATCGGTAACAGTTAGAGTGATAGGATATATTTTCTCTTTAAAGACTTCCGGTGTAATAAAATGCAGTGTCGATTGATTTTGAATCTCTGCGGTAATGCCGTCAGGAAGTTGCCAGGCGTAAGCAACAATATTTGCTACTTTTGATGTTGACTTTTCAGCAGATAACATAACTTGGGCACCACCTTTAGCCGATAATGGCCCTTCAATGATTGCGACAACTTCTAGCAGACGGCGACGCATTTCAGTAATAGCACTACGAACATTAGGTAATGGGCCAATATGTTCATTTCCTTCAGAGACGTTAATATTTTGCGGTGTTCCTGTTTCAATTAAGAGCGCACGCATTTCACGTGGTGTGAGAACCTGGCCAGTCTGTTGTTTATACCAAGATTGAATGGCTACCGCTGCTGAAGCGACAATAGGTGTTGCACTAGAAGTTCCATTAAATCCATTTGTATAATTATTGTTTGGCCCTCCATTATATAAGCCATCGTATCCTGTTGTGACAACATTACCACCCCATCCCTGAACATGCACCATACTACCATAGGTACTAAAGTTTGCTTTTTTTAGTAATTCATCGCCTGCACCAACACGAATTACACCACGATCAGGGCGATTTCGATATTCATAATAGATATTCTGGTCTAAATTTTCACTACCATTCCCAGCAGCTCCAATAACAATAATACCAGCATTAAGAGCCTCTTGCGTGACATCCCAAACAGCGTAATCAAAGTCAGCAGGTACATATTTACCGGTTATACCGCCTGTTTGCATCTCGTAAACAAAAATATCACCCGCCCTTAATGCTCTCAACCCTAGAGATATACCTGCGGCGCGGCCATAACTTATCTCAGAAATACCATAAAATGACTCAGCGTCATGAACCATTCCTTTTACACCAAAGTTAATATCCTTAGCGTACATCACTCCGGCAACAGCGGTACCATGCTCATTATTCAGGGGATTTGTTGTAGGAACATAGTCAACGAAGTTATGTCTTTTTAGATTAATATGATCAAAATTAAATCCCCATTCTATATCTGCAATACTTATCCCTTGACCAGCTATACCTAGAGACCAGGCATATTCCATATCAATACCAATATGAGTAGAGGTAACACCACTTTTATATTCCTGAAGATGAGTAAAATTTGGTGTATTGTGAACTGTCTTATCAATAAGACGTTCTTTATTATTAACCTGAGGATTGTATGGTAATTCCATGGGTGCTAGTTTTTCTACATAGGCATACTCAACAAAATCATAAGTAGATATTTTTTGTGCAAGACTTTCTTTTTCTTCTAATGACATATTGTCAGTATTTTGCACATAACAAATCCCCGCTAAATTTTCAAAGTTGACTGTATTGATGCGGTTTTGTGGTAATAGCATTTCATCAGTTACAATAGACTTAAAATTAAACTGCGTTAAAAAGTTATCTTGAGTCGCGACAGATTTTAGGATCAACTCTTGATTATTTCTTGATCGAATAACCTCTCTATTAAACTTAATAACAATATTATGTTTTTCCATTTTTATGCCCTATATGGTAAATACTAATAAATTAAAGTTGCACAAATATATCTAACACATAAAAATGGCTAATTGATAATTAAAGTAACTTAATGTTTTTTTTAATTTTTCATAAAAAAATAGATTTAATTGTAATATGGTTAATTTGTCTTATTTTTTATAAAATACTTTGCCACAGAAAGAAAAATTAATTAAAAATATTTTCATATTGATTCATAAATATATTTTCAGTTATTTTTTGATCAAATAAATAAAAAATATTTATTTTTATTTTGCTTGTTTCTTACTCCAATTATTTTAATTACTTTTTTGCAAACTTAATACATTTTGTATATTTAAATAATACAAAATGATCACTCTGTTGTGGAATAAAAAAGTATGGATAATTGTCAAAATAAGGTTTAAAAAATATAGATTTTATTAATTATGGTGAAATAGAAGATGCTTGATTGACAATAAATGATATATCGCAAGTAGTTGTAGGTATCATTAACATTATAGAAGGTATAATCTTGCCCCCTGTTTTGCAGAGGGCTTTTAGTTTAAAACAATAGTTATGCCTTTATTAAACACAAAGTCTTTATTAATGCACTAATTTAATTGGCAGGCTGAATACCAGGTTTATCAAAATATTCTCCAGCATCGATTAGTAATTTAAATTTTGCAGTGTTACCAAAGTAATCTGTTACAGTAATCTCTGGCGACTTAGCTATAGAAACCCACTCATGTTCTTTAGATTCAGGTAAATCTGGTAGTATAAATTTATAAATATAAATGATAGGAGTTTCATTAGAGAAATTATCGTTCAATATTGTCGTCTTGTGGAAAGCTAAATATGTATGTTTTTCATCCTTCAATACAAAGTTACCATCTAATCTAAAGTCATAATTATTACTTTTTCTCGGTGTAAACCAAACATTGACCTGAGTGTTATTCTTTTTTGCTCCCCTTTTTATACTTTGAATAACAGCAAAAGGATAAATTTTCATCCAATCAGCATTACCTGGACCACTTATACCATTTTTGAAACCATCATAGCTCCACTCTTTCCAATTTACTCGCCCTAAACTTATCTGACCATCTTTTAATTCAGTGCTTTCGTCTGAATTTATGCTACAATGTTTAAACGTTTGATTACCCACGTCTTTAACCGGAAAAAGTTTTACAACTTGGCGCCATACTTTACCATTATCCTGATATGTAAAATTATTATCTTTATCAATACGAGTTTCCCATTTAAAACTATTTCTATATTCCTCATATCCAAGTTCTATACGGAAGTTCTCACTCCGAGTATAATCAACTGCCGGAATTGAATTAACATGTACAAATTTTGGAGAAATAAATGTCGAACCGACTTCACCTCATGGTCCGTTTTTGGTTGCAGTGCCAGTTGAACTGGTATTAAAATCACCCACGCCAGGAATATGAATCTCGGCACTAATATCAATACCATTATTTCCTGTCGGTACAGAAAGGTAATACTTTAATACTTTTTCACCAGCATAGTCTTCTACTGGTTTATCACTCGATTGAACATCCCAAGAAATAACTTTAACATAATCATCTTTTCTGCTGGTTTGACTCCAAGGATTGATATTTTTATTACCATCAATATAATTGACTAAATAGATATTATTAATTAGCTCCTCATCAGGAATATCAATCGGATTATTATTTTTATCTAAAATTTTAACTTTAAAATAAAGTTCAACTTGGTTTTTTCCATTACCATAAATCGTTGCTTTTTTCGCTGAGGAATTACTATAAAATCCGATATCAAGGTAATCTAATCGATAAAAGCTGTCCCATACGCTCATATTATGTTTCCCTGCTCTTTATTAAAAATATATTTTGCAACCGATAAACAACAAAAAGCATAGCAAATTTTAGATAGTTAGATCTTTTAATTTTTATTAAAATAAATGAATATTATATTTAACTACCCCGTGTCTTATTTAAATTAATTTTCACAAAAATAATTCTATTATTTCATTAATATTAAATTTACCGATAAATAATTTAATCTTGTTTAATTGAATGTTGTTTTTGATGCCATACAGAATTCGGTGGCATCTCTACCCTAACATCCAACCAGGTCGACATCAGAATATCAACTTGCTCACCGTCAGTATAATAATTAGGTTTACCATCAATAATTTCCTTTTGACTCATAACTTTATCAGTAGCTCTACCAATTGCTTGCACAACACTGTTTTTATCAAATTTATCACCCACAGTTTTGCTTGTTTTTTCGATAAGTTCTTGCAGTGCTTTAATTGACTCTAACTTAACCGTTTTCCCACTTGGCAAGGTGATCTCAACTACGCCAGTTTCTGTCAGCCATGTGTCCATATTTTGCAAAAAATAAATAATATAGGCATTCGCGGCAACCAAGGCACGTGCGGCGTCACTATTGTTGTTGGGTTCAGTAAGATTAATGTATAGGTGATATTTGTTGCACTAAATGTCGCTGCTTCGGCTAGAACTAATTCATTGTCACTGTTAACCGCTTTGATCAGGTAAGGGTAATTAATATTGTTATGTTTTATAAGTATTAACATGCCAATCGAAACAACAGGATTATTACTACTCCACTTGGTGCCAGTTCCGCTAACAATAGCTGATTCTGACACTAGTGTGACTGTGCCAGTGTTATAAACCTGGGTAATCCCGTTTTTAAAGGTATCAACGGTTTCTACCTGCTCATCTTCTAAAAATTGTATTTCCTGTGTTTGCTGCTCACCGCCTTCGGTTGACAATGTCATCACCTGCGGCATTGCCTCCTATCAGAAAATAACAGATATCGAGTCATAAAAACATGACACAAACTGCTCGCTATGACAGAAAAATAAATATTGTCCCAACTGTAGGAGGACAAAAGCAATAATAAATTGATAAGTTAGTAGCGAAAGTTAATAGCGAAACGTGATTTAACTCACAAAAAAGGCAACCCTAGAGGTTGCTCTTTTTGTTGCTAACTTGCTGATAACCAACAAGTGTTTAATATGGTGCCCAGGGCGGGACTTGAACCCGCACAGCCTTAAGGCCGAGGGATTTTAAATCCCTTGTGTCTACCGATTTCACCACCTGGGCTAAATTCTGGAGGCGCGTCCCGGAGTCGAACCGAGGTAGACGGATTTGCAATCCGCTGCATGGCCACTCTGCCAACGCGCCCTACTCAATCTAGCTTATATGTAGGGCTAATATTGGAGCGGGAAACGAGACTCGAACTCGCGACCCCGACCTTGGCAAGGTCGTGCTCTACCAACTGAGCTATTCCCGCATTCTCACAATACTTAGTTAGTTAAACCCAGCATCGTTTGATGCGCTGCATTCTACTTGTTTCCTGTATTGAGTCAATACTATTATTAATTAATTCGGTTCGTTCGCTGATTTTTCAATCATTTCGATCAAGCTTCATTCAAATTCTTCCAGGCGCCAGATAAATATTGAAACATAGACCAAAACGTTAAAATAGCCGCAAAATAAAGTAATATAAGTGCAATTACCTCAATTTGAATATTAGGATGCCACAGTAATCCAACTAATGAGAGCATCTGGGCGGCTGTTTTAAATTTTCCAATCCAAGAAACAGCTACACAACTACGTTTTCCTACCTCCGCCATCCATTCCCGTAATGAGGAAATAATGATTTCACGCGCTATCATAGTCACTGTCGGTAATGTAACCCACCAAGTATGATAATATTCGGTCACCAATACTAATGCCGTTACTACCATAATTTTATCAGCGACCGGATCTAAAAATGCACCAAATCTGGTTGTTTGCTGCCACAATCTGGCAAGAAAACCATCAAACCAATCAGTTAACGCAGCAATGACAAAAAGAAACGCACAAACAAAAGGCGCCCAGTGAAAAGGAAGATAAAAAAATAACACAAAAAACGGAATCAATATGATACGAAAAAGTGTTAACCAAGTTGGAATATTTAATTGCATCATGCTCTATAATTGTCTGGCCAAAATAAAATATATATACAATTCCACTACGCTTATTGCTTTAACGCATTATAAATTTTTTCTGCTAGTGCATATGAAATCGTTGGCACTTTTGCGATTTCATCAAGACTCGCATTACGTAAAGCTTGTAAGCCCCCCATATATTTAAGTAGCATCTGCCGACGTTTAGGACCTACCCCTTCAATAGACTCTAAGGTGCTGGTATTTCTAACTTTCGCCCTACGCTGACGATGTCCTGTAATCGCGTGATTATGTGATTCATCACGAATATTTTGTATTAAGTGTAGCGCTGGTGAATCAGGCGGTAATGAAAGACCTTCTCCATCAGGTTTAAAAAACAATGTTTCTAAGCCGGCTTTGCGATCATGTCCTTTAGCTATCCCTATCAATTTGGGTCGCGTTATGTCCCAATCAACATTTAATGCCTGGAATACACCGATTGCTTGAGCCAGTTGTCCCTTGCCACCATCAATAAAAATAACATCCGGTACTTTATTTTCATCTACATGTTTACAATAACGTCTCGTTAAAACCTGATACATAGCAGCATAGTCATCACCAGGCGTAATATCAATTATATTATAACGACGATATTCAGAACGTAAGGACCCATTACTATCAAAAACAACACAAGATGCTACAGTTTGCTGCCCCGATGTATGACTAATGTCAAAACATTCCATGCGATAAATTTTTTCTAGTCCTAGCAAGTCAGCTAATGCCTCTATTCTTTGGTGAATAGTTGATTGTTGTGCAACTTTGGTGGTCAATGCTGTCGCTGCATTAGTACGAGCCAGTTTTAAATATTTAGCTTTTATACCTCGCGGTTTCACTTGAATGTTAATTTTACGTCCCGCTATTTTAGTCAATAAATTAGCAAATAGCGCTTTTTCCGGTAATAAAAAATCCAATAATATTTCTGCCGGTAAAGAGCGAATTTCACTACCCTGTAAATAAAATTGACCTAAAAATGTTTGCACAACTTCACTTAATTGCGTATTTGCAGGGATCTTTGGATAATAACTACGGCTACCAAGTACTTTCCCTTGGCGAATAAAGAGCACCTGAACACAAGCAATACCTAAGTGATAAGCAACGCTAATTACATCTAGATCTTGCGTATTACCAGTGACAAATTGTTGCTCTGTAACCGCTCTAACGGCTTGTATTTGATCGCGATAACGCGCTGCACTTTCAAATTTAAGAGCTTGACTGGCCTGCTCCATATTTTGGATTAATTGATTAAGAACTTGCTGATCCTTACCCGATAAGAATAAACGAACATATTCTACTTGTTGATGATATTCTTCATCAGCAACCAGCCCCTTAACACAGGGCCCAAGACAGCGATTAATTTGATATTGGAGGCATGGTCTGGATCGGTTGCGATAGACACTGTCTTCACACTGACGCAATGGAAATAACTTTTGTAATAAAGCCAGCGTTTCTCTGACAGCATGAACACTTGGAAATGGGCCAAAATAGTCCCCCTTTGCCTCCATAGCACCACGATGCATAGCCAAACGTGGATGTTTATCCGCACTTAAAAAAATATAAGGATAGGATTTATCATCCCTTAACAGAACATTATAACGAGGCTGATAAAGTTTAATATAGTTATGTTCAAGTAATAAAGCCTCGGTTTCTGTATGTGTTACAGTAATGTCAATCTGAGCAATATTTTTAACAAGTTGTTCGGTTTTACGGCTCGTTACTTGTCCTCTAAAATAACTCGCTAACCGTTTTTTTAAATCCTTAGCTTTGCCGACATAAATAACCACCCCAGATGTATCGTACATACGATATACACCTGGTTGATTGGTTACTGTCTGCAAAAATACTTTCGGTTCAAATAGTTCAGGCACTATAATAAAAACTCTCTGTTTGAATCAATCCATTCGTTATAGCTATATGAGTTAATTCTACATCACTACGCACTTTTAGTTTACTAAACATTCTATATCTATAGCTATTTATTGTTTTTGTGTTTAAGTTGAGCTGTTTTGCTATTTCGCCAACCGGTATACCACGCGTCACCATAAGCATAATTTGTAATTCACGATCAGATAATAGGTTTAAAGGATTGCTCATTTCTGTATCTAATTGATGCAATACCAGCCATTGTGCAATATCCGGCGACAAATATTTTTGCTTTAATTTGACGACACGAATGGCATGCAGTAAATCGCTTTCTTTCGCCTTCACACTCAGTAAACCTCGTGCTCCAGCTTCTAGCGCCTTCATTAAATAGATATTTTTCTTTTCAGTAGAATACATAATTATGCCTATATCAGGGATCATCCTAATTAAACTTTGTAATTTTTTAATTAATTCATAGTCGCTTGTTCTGCCATTTAATAAAATAATTTCCGCCGTATGTTTTCGGCACCATTGTATGGCTTGATTCAAAGAGACAACATGCCCAGCTATTTTCATACCTTTTGTTTTATCAAAAATAGACTGCATTCCCAATCTAATAAACTCATTATCTTCCACTAATAACACACTGATCAAAGAAATCTCCCTCTTCTTATAAGTAATGAAAATGTCATTATCATTAATATATAAATTTATTTATGCTAGACAATCACTATATTTTATAACTAAAAATAGAAAGTTAATAAAATAAAAATAATATTAATTATTCAAGATACTATTTATAATCAATATAAAATAATTTGAAATATAAATTTATACTATTGTTCGCACTTTATTTTTTTCAGTATTTGCAAAACATAAAGCCAAAAACAATAACAACAGCACTCCATCATAAATAATAGTATCGACAGCAGATTTATGAACAATAATAATCAAACTGACAACAAATATAGTGCCAATATAAATAAAATAATGTAAATAAAAATGATAATCTGATTGGAAATATTTAATGAATAACGAAATGAATACAAAATAAAGAAAATAACTGAAGATAGCTGTAAGTAAACAGTAAGATGATTGTGCTAAATTAATACTAAATAATAATAATGCTAACGGATAAGTTTTACTAGCTAAAAAAAATACCAGTAATATTACTAAGATCTGCGAGCTAAAATTCAAAGTGAGCTGTAACAACCTTGATATATTGATATTATATTCAGTTATTTTCATTGAATCTCCTCAATACCATCAACTAAAATTTTACCAAGATACTGATGATTATAGAATTATAAATCTAACAAAAACTGGTTTAATTTATTTTTAAGTATTAAGAATATGTTGCTCTGTAAACAATGCCGTTTTTTCAATAAGGTTATAATGCAAAGGATTACAACTAACATAAAATTGAGTAACTAGAAAACCCATTTTACTCTTTTAAAATAAAACAGCATTGGCATAATAACTTTCAGGTTTAAACATCTTAGAAAAAAGATGCGTGCCATATTTATGGTAAAATATTCGCATTAGCCATATAGAATAGCGACAATAACTAACATAGTACTTACCTTCGATGGACAAACCATTTTCAACAATAAAGGTCATTAACAGATCACCATTCCATTTTTGACATATCATACAATTACAGACAGAGATTTCATAACAAGGTTGTTCTGTTTTTAATATAACTGGCTGATATAAAGATTGATCCTCATACTGCATAAACATGCCCCTTTATTATTAAAAAACAAATAAAAACATAGCAATTTTTTAAAATCAATAACTATTTTTTAACCAAAAGGTTTGAGTAATATATATGTGATCCGGCTCGTTATTATGCTATTTGACTATCTCAAAAATGATAATTTTTTAACAAAAAATTGCTTAATCAAATCAATGCTGACTTTCCAAAAATTTCTGTTTAAATTGATACGGAAAGGTAAAAGCACTCAATTATTTGAAATTATAATAATAAAAAAGCTATTGAAAATATCTTCAATAGCTTCTTATGTATAAGATATCTAATTTATACTTGAGTCATACGATTAAGTAATGGCGCCGTAAGTAACATAATTAATGCAATAACTGCTGTTACTATACCTATCTTCATGAAAACATCACTATATATGCCCAATGATACTAAAGGACTTAATGATTCACCTTGAGGAGTTGCCGTCATAGAAGCAATGAAACCTGCAATAAAAGCAGCAGCTGAGCTGGTTAAAAACCATGAACCCATAATAAATCCCATCAAGCGTTGAGGTACTAGCTGCGCAACCATTGCTAGTCCCAAGCCAGAAATCATCAACTCACCAATACTTTGCAATCCATAAGAGAGTACTAACCATTTAACAGAAACAATACCTGCTTCATTCGCAAACTTTGCGCCTAATGGTAATATAAGAAATGCAGTCGAACAAAGTACCATTCCGATCGCAAATTTATAAGGCATAGGTAAATTATCACCCATTTTATTATATATCGATGCAAGTATCGGACTAGCAAGCATGATCCAAAGTGGGTTCAAAGCTTGGTATTGGGCGGGCTCAATACTAATACCCAAAATATTATGCTCCACATTGTGTATAGCAAAGAAATTTAATGATGTTGGCATCTGACTATATAGTACAAAAAATACAACTGCCTCTATCATTAAAATAAAAGCCACAATCATTTTTCTGCGAGCGGTACCCTTTAATGCGATAGTTTCCTTAACAAAAATAATTACAATAAAACATGAAATGATTGCCAGGGCGGCTCTTGCCACAGCCATATTATGTAATAACCAATTAGACAGTATAATAAGTGCTACTATACCGATAATAGTAAATAAATATTTAGACAACTCGATTGATCGAAAATCAGGTTTAGAGCCATAGTCTTTAACCCAATTTCTGCATACTAAGAAATTAACTAAAGTAATAATCAGACCAATTACACTCAATGAAAATGCAATATCCCAGCCATAGTGCTTTGCCAGCCAGGGGGTTGCCAACATGGAAAAGAATGAACCGATATTGACAGCCATGTAGTACATTGTAAATGCACCATCGAGACGCTGATCATTTTTATCATAACAAGTGGAAAGTAATGAAGAAGGATTTGCCTTAAATAAACCATTACCAACAGCAATGGTTGCTAATCCAAGATACACTAATAAAACATCGTGACTAGAATAAGCAATAAAAGCATAACCAAAAATAAGTACGATGGCACCTAGTATAATAACCCTTTTTGTACCTAATACCTTATCACCTAACCATCCACCAATTGCAACAAAACCATAGACCAGTGCAGTAAAAGCAGAAAATAATATAAAAGATTGAGCTTCAGACATTCCTAACATTTGAGTTAAATAGATTGTCAAAATCCCCTGCAAACCACTGAAGCCAAATCTTTCCCATAGTTCAATTGAAAAAATGAGATAAAAAGAACGTGGTTGTTTGAAAGCATTCAAACTGATATTCTTGGTATTATTCATTGTGGACACAAGTTACCTCTATACAGCTAATACGTTTATATGCACATGCACGCAACATTGCCGTTTACTTTATAGTTATAAGTTAAAATATCAAATAAAAGCTAAATAATCCCAACTAGTGATCACGGTTAGTTTGTCAATTACGACATAATCATGCGATCACCATCATTTATAACACGTTGTTTTCATGCTTATAACAACGCGGGAAGAGAACCAATATAGCAAATATATTCAATAAGTTAAGATTTTTGAATACATTCCATATTCTGTTTTCAACATCTAACTTTTACATAAGTAAATGAAGCATATATAGCAATATACGCCATTTATGCATAAAAAATAAAGAATTAATTAGTAGTAAAGTATAACAACAGCCAAAATTTAGAAGATATATGACTATCAACTAATATTTTAGTTTCCATTTGAAATTAAAATTTAATGTTAAAAAATCTATATTATGTAATAATAACTTCATATTTTGTAAAAATGTTATTTAATCTAAAACAACACATTGATCAATTGGAATGTAATACCACAAAAAATCAACATAATTATTTCCAGCAAGTTATAAGCCAATAATGCAATTACTAAAAATTCATAATAAACATTTGATAATATAAAAATGAATGGAAAATATCGGATTCAAAAAAATAAATCAGTATAAATTGGATATCTTATGCTCAAAACAAAACTTAATTGCTAAACCTTATTTTACCCAACTACTCAATTCTAGGCCAAAATCCGATTATGTAATTTTTTAATATTATATGAAAATTAATTATAAAAAGGTGTTACTGACTAAGTATTGAAGAGTTATGAATCAATCAAAATATTAGAGTTAATTTTAATGATTGGATATTTTATAAAAAATAGAATTTCAAATAAGTGCTAAATTAGATAAAAACATACCATCTAAAGTAAAATTATTAGTTTAAACTTTAGTAACAAAAATTATATTCATTAATAATAAAATAAGGTAATGCCAGCACGAAAAATATGAATTAATTATTAGCGTTAAAAATTTTTATTACAAAGCAGAGAGCATTAAATTTATTTATATTTTAAAAATAATCATACCATTTTATGAAAAAATAAATTTATTGTTATTGTAAAATTTTACCACTTTTCTGCTTTACGCTTTCTTGCTGAAATTTAATTATTTCTATACACATTGGTAATATTCCAGCCAATTCTGCCAATAAGTCATTAGAATTCCACGAATGAGATGTTTTAGAAACTATTTGAATAGCAAGATCATAAGCCATTGACTCTAATGTATATTCTAGATTTTGATTATGCTTCATTATCAATGATTATCCACTTTAGTTAATTTATTAATTATAAGCATAAGCTATAAATTTCAATTTTAAAAATTTTATTTCAAAAAAAATAGATGTACTTTTTTTTAAATTAACATTAACAAAATAAAAACAATCTATATAATATGAAATATTTATCTAAATCTAGCAGAAAAAATTTTTCTAATTCATATTTGCAATAATTTTAAAATTAACAATGGAAAATAATATGGGATTTTAAAAATAGCTAGAATAAATTTAATGTCATTAAATTTTATATTTAACTTAATTTTTATAAAAGCGCTGATTAATCAAAATGATATTAACAGCGCCAAGATATAAAATTAATGTGTGCTTTCCTTTAACTCTGACAAGCAAAACTTAACAATACTTACCATATCTTGCTCAATGTCTGGGGGACTATAACCATTATCCTTTAATTGTTTATCTAATTGTATAAACTTATTCATACCATATTTTTTAACTATTTTATCAAAGGCACAATTACACACATCAGTAATAGTATTTATTTTATCTTCAGTACCACTTGCAGAATTTATGCAATGCTTAACAAAATTATTTTTGTATGCTTCAATCTTAGACTTCTCATCAGAACATCCTGAGGAGAATAAAACTTGCATCATAATTAAAACCCATAAAAATTTTTTCATAACATAGTTAAAACTCCAATTTCTTTTTAACGCTAGTGCTATTTTTATAATTAACTAACAAATATTAGTTCTTTTTTACTTAAGTGCATTTTAATCATATACGTTATAGTAAATATTTGATATTAAGTTAACTTTACTTTTTGTATAATAACAATTTTTTATCTCATTTGCTACTAATTATAGCTTTGTATTTCCTTTTTTTAACATGTCCTCAAAAAAACAACATGACGAAAAAATAGAAAATTATGAATTCAAATCAATGAGTATTAAATAATGAAAGACGATTAAATTGTTTTATTTAACATGACTAGTATTTATATTGAACCTTACATTTCGATAACAATAATAATGCAATACAAAAAATTTATTAACAATAATAAAATAATACACATAATATACAATATAGCAAAATTCAATTTATTATTAGCTATAACCCTCATGCTGTTATATTCAAGATCAATAAAATATCAATATAGCCAATCAAATAAATTATTTTACAATTGAGTAATTCATAACTTATCATCTTAGTAATAATCAAATAATCATTACATTATTAGCAGCGAAACCCTTACAACTTTCTTGAATATCAAATGCTACCTTCTGACCTGCTATCAATGTTTTATGACCATTACCAAAAATAGCAGTATAATGAACAAAAACATCGTTGCCACCACATTCAGGTGTAATAAAACCAAAACCTTTTTTTTCACTAAACCATTTTACCGCACCTGTGATCTTTGCCATTTTTTTCCTTTGAGACCATAAATTGATTTTTTAATAACACAAATGGATATTAAGCAATATATTATTACCGCTTATATTTATGCTATTACATACTTTATTTACAATAACAAACTATTTTATATTTTAGTGCTATTAGTCACTTTAAAAAAGTTAACAGCGAAAAACCTTTTTCTCTATTTTCTATCAAGAAAATAAAAAAATTACAATAAAAAATATATAGGTCCCCTTAACTATATCAATTACTAATTCAATAATTTTAATAAGTTATACATTATCCATCCTAAAATAGCTTGATATAAAATTATATTTATAAACTTCCTATATCAATCGGTAATAATTAATTCTATTTTTAATATTGAGTAAATTACTTTACTATTTTCATTTTTACTTTATTATTAGTTACAATACTAAAATAAAAAATTTAATTATATCTAATCAATTCTACACTTTTAACCATATTAGAGGAATATGGATATTATCACACAATAGCTGAATTTTGAAATTCAGAATGAATCAAAAACTATTTATTAATATTATCAAAGTTAGTATATTAGTTTCCAGCTGCATATTTACAGCTTATACAATAGCAATATCTAAATATTCTAACCCCATTGATACAAAAAGTAATAAACCTTTCTCTCTTAGCGAAAGATTCACTTATAATATTAATAAAACTTGGAATTCTAATCAGTACGAAATTTATCTACCTTTTTTAATTTGGCATAATCGATTAACTTATGATAATAAAAAAATTTCTGGATATAATGAAACTCCTTGGGGATTAGGTATTGGAAAATACCGCTTTGATCAAAATAGAAATTGGCATTCTATCTATGCTATGGCTTTTACTGATTCCCATAATAAAGTACAACCCATAGTCGGATATGGATTTCAAAAAATTTGGCGACCAAGTGAGCTTGATGAATTTCGTATAGGAGCAGGTTTTACACTAAGCGTTACGGCCAGAAATGAATACTGGTATATACCGATCCCATTACCACTTCCGATTGCTTCTATTGAATATAAACAATTCTCAATCCAAGCAACATATGTTCCTGGAACATATAATAACGGTAATGTATTTTTTGCTTGGATACGCTGGCAATGGCAATAAATTTTTAAGTGTTATACTTATACCCTGGTTTAAACCAGGGTAATTAGTTACTATTTTATCAATTTGCTCTATTTTGTTTTCTAAATTTTGTGAGTAAAAATCCTATCCATAAAAACAGAACCCAAAATGGCATAAGAATAACTGAAATACGAATTCCATCAGTCAGTAAAATGATAACCAAAATAAGAAGCAAAAAAATTAAACAGAGATAATTACCAAATGGATACCATAATGCTTTGAATTTAGGTTCAATACCTTCTTTTATTTTTACCGCTCTAAATTTTAAATTAGATATACAAATCATAATCCAATTAATTACTAAGGTTGTCACAACCAATGACATTAGTAATTCTAGCGCTTTACCATCTAATAAATAATTAATTAAAATACCACCTGATGTTGCTAAAGCTGAAATAGCAATTGAGACAATAGGCACACCACGCTTAGTCACGATATTCAAAAAATGTGGGGCGTTACCTTGTTTTGCTAAACCATAAAGCATGCGACTATTACTATATACTCCACTGTTATAAACTGATAATGCTGCAATTAAAACGACAATATTCAAAGAATTAGAAACAAATTTATCGCCTATGTCATGAAAAATAAGCACAAACGGGCTTTCGCCACTAACTACATTTATCCAAGGATACAGTGAGAGCAATACAAATAAAGAACCAATATAAAAAATTAAAATACGATAAACAACTTGATTAGTCGCTTTAGGAATACTTTGTGTTGGATTTTCCGCTTCCGCCGCTGTTATGCCAACGAGCTCTAATCCACCAAAAGAAAACATAATAACTGCCATCGCCATTACCAATCCAGCAATCCCATTAGGAAAGAATCCTCCATATTGCCAAAGATTTGATACCGATGCTTGTGGGCCACCTTTTCCACTGATTAACAGATAGCAGCCAAAAATAATCATCGCAATAATTGCGAACACCTTGATTATTGCAAACCAAAATTCTGTTTCACCATATAAACGTACATTGGTCAAATTGATAAGATTGATAGCGATAAAAAAGATTGCAGCTGAAATCCAGGTTGGGATATCCCACCAATATTGCACATAAATACCTGCTGCAGTCAGCTCAGCCATACCAACCAAGATAAACATTGCCCAATAGTTCCAGCCAGATAAAAAACCAGCAAAATGGCCCCAATATTTATAAGCAAAGTGACTAAAAGAACCAGCTACAGGTTCTTCGACAATCATCTCTCCTAATTGACGCATAATCAGGAAAGCAATAAATACACCAATTGCATAACCTAATAAAACAGATGGCCCTGCCATGTTTATAGTTTGTGCAATTCCTAAAAAAAGGCCTGTTCCAACAGCCCCACCAAGTGCAATCAATTGAATATGTCTGTTTTTTAACCCGCGCTTAAGCGTTTGCCCAACTTCTTCCGCCATAATTAAACCTTCATTTTATTCTAATTTCCTAATATTTTTATCGATGCAAGCCTTAATTAAAGCGCATGTCAAAACTGTTAATTAAAACATTAATTTTTCTTTAAGCCTATATTAAATCATTAAATAAAATTAAAACCCTATTAATTTTAGTTAAAATGGCAAATAACCAGTTATTTTACAAATGCCGATGGTGAAATTCCCACCATTTTGATCCTGGTCACAAAAACTGTCTAATGCGACTAAATATAAAAATAAGCAGAGTAAAACGATCAGTGTCGCAATTACTATTTTTTTTTATTTTCAATATCTAACCCTTTTCATATTTTTAATACCACATGATAAAAAACAATTAATATGTCACTGTATAAAAATCAAGTCACTTACTAAAGTAACCATAGCGTCATTGCTGAAATCAATAAAATCTTTTTATTAATTTATGCTACATGCTGTTTGTCAGTTAGCTGTAAAAGTTAAAAAAAATTATTATAGATAAAAAATGGCTTAAACACCCACTTATAAAGAGATAAACTGATCTTTTTTAAAGATTAACATAAATTTTTATATAAATTATTTAAACATTAAGCTTTAGGACTTTGTCATCCCTAAAAAAAGTTGTGTATACTTCTTTAACCAATAACTAGTATGATATCACAATGCTACAAGATACCCACTTAGCACTTGTTTACGAATTAAGTAAATGGATCGAAGAACACATAGGAAGAATAATCTACCTGGAAGAGCTTGCCGCCTACTCAGGTTATTCTCTTTGGCATATGCAAAAAATTTTTAAAGAGATCACCGGAATTTCACTTGGTAAATACATTCGACAACGTCGACTTGCCAAGGCCGTTAATCTTCTGAGAAATAGTTCCAAAGCCATTTTTGATATTGCGTTGGATTTTGGCTTTGGCTCGCAATCTCATTTCACCTATATGTTTCGTAAAGAATTTGGTATCACACCTTACGATTTTCGGCAAAACCCTAATATTAAATTAGAAATCAAGGAACCACTACATTTGATTTACCAAAAGTCATCAAATAGTTAACCAGTGGAAATAATATGTTAATCAAACTGGTGTTAACTAACCAAAACTGTAATCAATAATCCATTAAAAAGGAGGGTAATTTTAGATGCTAAGGTAAAATGACATAAATCTACAGCTACTTTATTTTAATTTAGCATCTTTTATTAATGCTCAATATGAGCTCTCTCTTAAGTACAAATAATTACCATACTATTTATAATAATAAATATATAATAAACTATAAATATAAAAAATATATAAAATTCGAATAAAAATATACCAATTCTTGGACAATAATAAATCGACACTAATATTATAAAATTAACTATAATACAATACGGAATAAACCAGCGTTTGACAGATAATGATTTATAAAAAATATACTATTTTATTTTATCAAACTACTGCATTAGATGCATTCCATTTTAATTTTCACTCAAATAGATTTGTTAATAAAAAAGTAAATAAAGATTTAGATGAATATAGCGATAAAAACCTTCTTATACGAAGGTTTTTATTATATTAACTAGCTGTTAATTTCTCGTTCATTCCATTGCTTTAAATTGTCCTTTTCCCAAATACCATCTTCTACCTGTTTTTTAATCTCAGGATAAGCATCTATATCAAATGTGGGTAATTTGCCAGCTTTGCGTTGTTGATTGTAATCTTTAGTAAGTTTAAACGCGATACCTGAAAGCATCAATATTGCAATTAGATTTGTTAACGCCATCAAACCCATAGAGAGATCAGCTAATTTCCAAACTAAGGGCATTTCTGCCATTGAGCCAAAAATAACCATTCCCAAAGTAGCAAGTCTGAGAATATACAATCCAGCAGTATGGTTCTTTTCTAAAAATACCATATTACTTTCTGCATATGCATAATTTGCAATAATTGAAGTAAAAGCAAAGAAGAAAATAGCTATTGCAATGAAAATTGCACCCCAATCGCCAACAGCTGAAGAAAGAGCTCGCTGTGTTAATTCAATTCCACTAATAGTGGCATCAGCGCTATCTAATGCACCAGAAGAGATAATAATAATTGCTGTTGCACTACAGATCACTAAAGTGTCCATAAAAACACCTAGCATTTGTACATATCCTTGCGATGCCGGATGAGGTGGATAAGGTGAAGCAGCAGCTGCAGCATTCGGCGCTGAGCCCATACCTGCCTCATTTGAAAATAAGCCGCGCTGTATCCCTTGTGTCATCGCTTGCGCAACCCCATAACCAACTACGCCGCCAACTGCTTCCTGTAAACCAAAAGCATGTTTAATAATTAGTAAAAAAACATCTGGTAAACGTTCAATATTATTGCTCATTACCCAAAATGCTAATATCAAATAAGCGATTGCCATTATAGGAACAACGAATTCTGCCACTCGAGCAATTGAACGTAGACCACCAAAAATAATAATGCCACAAATTATTGCAAGCACAATTCCTACGTAAAGAGGGTTAAAACCAAAAGCTACTGCTGTTGCCTGTGCAATTGAATTAGCTTGAACAGAATTGAATACTAGGCCAAAAGCGATAATGAGAAAGATAGAAAAAAGTACCCCCATCCAACGCATTTTAAGGCCCTTTTCCATATAGTAAGCGGGGCCGCCACGATAATTCCCTTGATCATCTTTTGTCTTATATAATTGTGCCAAGGTGCTCTCAGCAAAAGAGGTCGCCATACCAATTAAAGCAACAAGCCACATCCAAAAAATAGCACCTGGTCCTCCAGCAGTTAATGCAATAGCAACACCCGTTAGATTTCCAGTTCCAACTCTGGCTGCTAGACTTGTACATAAAGCTTGAAAGGAAGATATACCTGAACTATCTGATTTATTACTATTCTTCAGTATAGTAAACATATGCCCAAAATGGCGGAATTGAATAAGACCAGTGCCTAACGTAAAATAGATACCTACTCCAAGCAATAAATAGATTAATACACCACTCAAGAGAATATTATTAAAATTGTCTATCAGTTCCGTCAAAACATTTCCCCTTATCTGTATTAATAAAAACTGTCCAATAAATCAAATACACTAATAAATAATACTAAACCTTTTTTAAAAACAACCCTTTTATTGGTATAAATTTCACTCTTTTACTAAAAAATAATAACATTACTAAGCAGCAAAACTCCTTAAAATGTAACATAAACATCCTGTTTAGGTAACCTTTTTATTTTAAAAGTGAGAATTATGATTAGCTACAAACTGCAATATAGCAAAGAGATAAAAAGATATTTGTCAATTCACTGAGTTTTAATGTACATGATCAATTATGTCAGTATCCAGTAAATCTTAACGATAATAACTACTAATAATCAAATTATCTTTATATTTTGATAGATGATAGTCGTTATATTTAATATTAACTTTATAACTGTAGAAATCATTTAACCTAAGTTTCAGCTCAAGAAAAATCATATAGAATAATCAACTAATTAATTATAATTACTAATATAACTTGATATGTTAGCTAAAATAAATATAATGCTTAACTGTAATATAAATTTCATTTTCCGCAACTTCTGCTTCAAGTTTATTTTTATACTTTTATTTTCTAAATGTATTTTTATATTTAGCTGTATAAAACCATTAATTATATATTTAAATTTATTATAACTAATTTATTAAATTATTAATTTATTTTTTCATAGAAAAACCGTTAAATATTTATTATATTATTAATAAGTTTTTAATTTATATTATCAATACATTATTTATTTAATATTATTTTAGTATTAGTAATAAATTTCTAGAATATTAGGAAAAGATATAATCCTTTTGGTAATCTTTTATGAACTAGTTTTATCTATTGTAACTATTATTTCTAGCGCAATTTAATTTAGTTACCCACCACACAACATGATATTACTTCGATAACAAGAATAAACAGTATTTATCACTAAAAGCACCTAATTAATCACATAAAGAGGGCGGCTCTGAAATTTTGTACCACCAAATTCTTTGTTAAAACGAAAAAAATTAAATGAAACCTCAACAAAATCAAATAACTTATGTTTTAAGTACAATACTACTTTTTATCTTGTCACTATTTGACTAGAATTACTCGGCCAAATAATGGCATTTAACTTTCATTCTAGCGAGGTATTTCTATCGAAATGCATTAACTAAAAATAAGGAGAATATCATGTTTTTACTAATTCTCGGCCTGATTTGCGCATCTGGCATTTTCGCCGCAATGATGAGCCCAAAATGGGATGATTAAATGAATACTGAAGAGTATCCACCGAGTAATACGCCCCTTTATTAGATTATGATCTGAAAAAGGGGCGTTATCTTATATCTAAAAATCAAATTTAAAATATTCTATAAAATCCTCAATCCAAAAAATCTAATTTTATTCAAACCAAACGTCTATTATTTCAATATTTATAGAAAAAAATTAATATCAAGCCTAATTCAATTTTTTCTTAATAATATCATTTTTTATAAGGCGTGAATCGTGGTTTTAATGGCATTCTTTCATCTATCCGAGCCTTATTAATTATAATGTCTAGCTCAGTAATTTGATAATTTTTCCATAAATGAGAATAGTTTTTCACCTCTTCAGGCCATTTATTGATAACAGAAAATCCCCGCTTAAGACATTCCTGATGTAGTGATGTATATCGCCAATGCAAAAATAGCAATTTATCCCTAAAAAATATGACATGTCCCTTTCCTAAGGTATATGAAGTTAACGTAGACAATGTAACATTGCCTTCTTTTTTAACAATATAATTTGGTATACGAGTTAATTCTCTATGTTCAGCTAACAAGTGCTGATCACATAATTCACTAGGCGGGATTACATTTATTCTCGTCATAATTAGCTAATAATCAAAATTTTTATGTTAAAAATCTTATTATATCTCTATTTACTAAATTTATATTAAAAATTATTTTATCTTATATTTTTACTATGCATAACCAATAAATTACCTGAACTTGTAGGTGTATTTTTTGTCATGGGAGAATTTATTATTAAGCTTGATTGTAGCGATATTATTTGCTGCAATAAATCAACTACAGCTATCGCAAACAGTTTTACAGCTTAAACTTCAACCTTGTACACGTTAGCTACTTCAAAATTAGCCATGTTTTTTATCAGCCAAAGACATTATCATATTTAGCATTACAGAATACTCACTATGCGATTTAAATTAGATAAACTTTAAGTATTTTGACAATCATATATAGTAAAAAATGATATAAAATTCTAATAAGACAACTCAATAAATAAATTGGTCATTATTTCATAAAATATATTGTAATATCATTTGGTTAATTTAAAATTGCGGTTTTATATCTACTAAAAATAACCATGAAATATTTATTTAAAATTTTGACTATTATATCCGTTTTAAAATTTAATCTAGTTAATATTTGCCATGCGATGACCAGTCCTACTGCCATATATGCTTGCGAGAAAATTGTCGTGGGAGTTGAAGATGGCAAACGCCATTGCTTAACACATGATGTTGAAGGTAATACACATAATATTATATTAAATGATTGACTTGACCATTAATTGTTCCATTTATTGCCAGTCTCATTTTGTTAATTATTATTAACCATATTAGTAAAAAATAATCACTCTATTTTAATGGTGAGATGCAGATTAAATTTATAAAATCAGCCTAATGTTAATTAATTGTTAAAAATAAACTATACTTGATAATGATTTTCATTCTCGAGGATATAAACTATGAAATCATTATTAAAAACATATACTATTATCACAATACTAATCGGACTTAATTCTACCGCTACTATAGCTGACGTTACCTCACAAACAAACCCAGTGCCTAACAACAATGAGCATCTTATAAACCCAGTTCTTCAAACTGGTTCAAATGTTGCCAATAATGCGGTAAAAGCAAGTTATAACACAGTTCAAAAAGCAAACACCGCTGCCAATCAGTTCAGTCAGTCGGTCGTCAATAATGGCACCAAACTTATAGACAATATCGCTAAATCAGGTTTAAGTGCTAATCAAACAACAACCGAAAGCGGTTTGAATTTGGTCCAAAAAACTACGCAAAATGGGCTAGAAATGGCGGCAGATATCACCTATAAAACACTTAATATGGTTGAATCTGCTGCTAATGGCGGTTTAAAATTTGCTAGTGATGTTCTTGATAAAACAACCGAATTCTCTACTAAAGTTTCAAAAGTACAATATGGAACTAACACTCGTCCTCAAGGGTTAATCGTGGCTACCAATGCTCTTGACGCTGGGTTAAATTCTGCCAATAAAATGATGGATAAAACCTTAGGCGTGGTGAAGAACACTGCTGACGGTAGCCTAAATACGGCTAATCGTATTCTCGACACAGCATTTCAGGCAGCGGACACAGTACTTAACGAGACTTTTGATTCAAACAGGACTATTTCCCAAGCAACGATAAATGCAGTTAAAGATACTCTGTTAATAATGGCATAAATATAGCTGGTAATACCGCCAATGCCAGTTCAGAGCTTGTGAATTCTACTACTAATCAAGGTCTAAATTTGGCAAATTCTGCTACTAATCGTGCTCTTACGATTGCTGATCCAGCCAATAATGCTGGAGCTATTATTAACAATAGTGCTGGTACAACTTCCACCAATAATAATCGTGATATTGATAGTGTTACAGAAGATGAAATTGCAAATGGATACCAAGGATAGCCATTATTATTAAGCACTATTTATCGATTTATAACAAATGTGCATCATATCTCTCTTTCATATTGCTGGTTATGAAAGAGAGATATTATTATGAATATGGTTATCTTTAGTTAGCTAACTCTATTTAAATAAAGTGTTTTATTAACCATAACATCCAATAGCCAAAATTTGTTACAAAATTTTTTGTCTATTAATTGGTTACATTATTCTATTCAGGGTAAAAATCAAGTAGCCCGACTGTTTTTTGAATAATAGGTCAAAATGTTAAATTAATGTTAAATTAAACTATACTTAATAATAATTTCTATCGTGAGGAGCTAGTTTATGAAATTATTGTATAAAGCATCCATTATTATCTTATTTGCTTGTCATTTGATGACGGCAATAGCCAACAATAGACAGTTCAATCCCTCGAGTGAAATTACTGGTATTTATAGTCACAATAACGATCAATTCCATAATTACGAGGGGATAAACTCGATTGTGGACAAAAATTATTTTCAAGGTTATGTTATGGCACAACAAAATATTGACTTCGCTAAATACGCTTTTAACGAAAGTATGGATTTAATGAAAAATACTGTCCAAGAAAGTTTTAAACTTGCGCATAGCGCTCTTAATAGCAGTACAATAACACATAATGAGCAATTGCTAACACCCACCCTGAATTTTGCTAATAATATAACCAATAAAACCTTAGAAACCGGGGTTACTAACATTGATAAAATTTTGACTACTACACAAAGTGCTAACAACGAGGCTTACAAAACAACAAATATGGCAATCAAAAAAAGTTTAGATATTTATGCCGCAACAAATGTCCATAATAGTACCAACCTCACTGATCCTACAGCTATACCTAACACTGACATTACCCCCAAAACCTATAATTCAGGCAGTCCAGTTTATAGCAATAATGATACCAACTTAGAAATTGATGATGAAAATCTGAACGATTTAAATGGCGATTATCCATAATATAAAGTAATAATTGAGCCGACTTGGTAACCAAAAGCATAATCATAATACAAAAAAACCAGCCCCTAGGGCTGGTTATAAAAATAAAGTAACAACTTAAATCATAAAATATAAGAGCATATTATTACGGTGGCTAATTAGCATACATTTTATTGAGTACAAGAATGAAAGTTTAATGAATTTATCGGTAAATATAGTTTAATAAACGGTATTTTACAGATAAAATATTAATAGTTAGTTCTAAAAAATAATTATTATAGTAAAAGAATATTTATATTAAAATCCAATCAGAACTTAACTGACCTATATCGGTTTAGCCATATTTTAAAACTCTCAAAATTAACATAGCATTTATTTTAATAAAAATTTTCACTTACTTTCAATGGGTTGTTATGTTTAAATATAAAAAACCATCAGAATTAAATGATAGTTTTTTATAAGCTAAATCTTAATAAACGATTAAGGAAAATACTTTTCTACTAAAGCATAAAGAATAGCCACAGTTTCAACGTCTATTATGCCTTCATAATTTGATTGCCGAAAATGTAGCTGAAAAGCTCTGATCAATTTTATATAGTCATTATTATTGGCTGCCTGAGATACATCATAGCCATAGGACTTTAGTTTTTTAACAATCTCCGCCTTTGCCGGTATTTTATTTTTGAATTGCTCCATATACTTCTGTTTTATGTCTTCTTCATACCAGGCACCAATTCCGGCGTCATAAAGTTTTTTCCATGGAAAGGCAGCGCCTGGATCACTTTTACGACCAATGGCTATGTCTGAATGGCCAACAATATTCGTTGGTGACATATCTGGATAACGTTGAATAATATTTAATGCTAATTCTTTTACTGCATCAATTTGTTTATCATTAAACGGCGGAAAAATCATTTTTCCATTAGCATAACCCGCTTCATTGACGATTTCGATTCCTATCGCCGTATCATTTAAATTTGATCGTCCAGCCCATAAGCTAACACCCGCATGCCATGCTCGCTCATTTTCATCTACCAAATTAAAAATTCTGACATCATTAAAACCAGCAGCCTGATAAGTTTTATCAGTTGGATCTGGTACTAAATAATGCGCACTAACACTATTACCCGTTAATGCAGTAACTGAAGCTTGAAAATTTAAAGCCGTATAATGCATAACAAGAAAACGAATCCTACGGTTAAAACTTTTGACTGAACGATATGAGTTATAATCGATGAAGTACATGTTTTTTTCCTCTGTTCGTTTAACTATTTTCAACAATAAATGAAACGGTTTTTCAACTCCTTATTTAAAATGTAACAATTAATTTCAAAACAATATTAATCACAAACGATGCAATCATGATTCAGCACATAAATAACAAATTTATTACTGTTTATAAATTTCCTGCACTCTTGCTCGTAATCCCAAAAATTGGGCTTCTAATGTTTCAAGTTGACGTCTGAGACGAAGATAATTTCGTCCAGCGTCTGGCGCCAATTCGGTGGATCTGATAGCATCCAAGCCGGGGGTGGTGGTGGCAACATTTTGATCTGGGGGACACACTGCTTTGACGAACAAGCGCTTATGGTTATTACGCAAATCATCACTAAGCTTATGTATTTCCATTTTCGCATTATTAAGTTCCTGAGTACGTTTAACATCAATTTGTTGCAACGATTCTATTTCGTATAAATAATTATTTTTAAGTTCTATTTGTTGTTGTAATTCATCTTTAAGTTTTTTGTATTGATACTTTAGATGAGTGTAATTGTTATAAACCACCGCAAATATCGCGGATATTAAAGTTGCTATAATTATTATGATAGAATTTAATTTCATAATAAAAGACGTTTTTTCAAACGTTTCCTCGTATGTTAACTGCCGTGTTCTTTACCAATAAAAGCGGTTTTTATTATTTGACTTATTAATCAATAAACCATTAACTATCAATGAAAATACAAATTTAGATTAAGTTTTAAAACAACCTAACTGTCGCTAATTTGTAATAAAAAATCAAAATAAAAAAGATAACAAATGATTATTTTTCTTTTTAGAAAATTAAATTTAATTAAAATTAAAAAAAATATTTAATTTATTTCTTATAATGTACAATGCCGTTATGTTGAATAGCCGTCTGCGAAAATATCTCCTCGCAGACGGCGGCCATTTATACATAACGCTATTGTGCGAACCTGCGGTTATGTCGATCTAGGTAGCCTGACTTGACGCTAAGTCCAAATAGGGGGTTTTTGATTAGTGGAACAACCGCAATATCGAATTTATCAGGTTCTGGTAACAATTCTCTACTTATCAATCACGAGTTTCGCACCAATAAAAAAACGCTCTATTTTTACGTCTAATTCAGCATAATATATAAATAGAAAAAATCTCATAAATTAAAAACAACTTATTGTAATTTAAGTAAATTTATACCTCTTAGTAAGTTACAGGTTAATCATTGTTTTGACGCCATTTCTAGAATTTTATATGTCCGTGCGAAACTCGTGTCAATGCGGGAAGTTTTGTATCTTCAAAATAGGCTACTTCAAGATTATCCGTATAAATAAGCATTCCAAACTCATTTTCTCTCATTGTCACAAAGCGGCGATTAACTGTATTAAACAGGGTATAACCGATAACGTCAGGGTTATTTTTTCTAAATTCAATTTCTAGTTCTTTTAGTTGTTTTATTATTTTTTTCTTTTCCATTTACATTAGCCATTTGTTAATTAAATGTTACATAATCAAGAGTACATGACTCTTTAATTATGTACTCTTGTGCGGAATCCGCATTATTTTACATATTTTATTATGTTTATTGATTTTTATTTAACATTTCTTCAGCTTGATTTATCAGACTCATACCTTTACTTATTTTTTTGATTACTTCTTGATCTTCTAATGGCAAGTTATTTATTACTTTTATTAAATAATTAGTGTCAGTTGATTTTTTATTATAGATAAGCTCATCAACTGAACAATTTAAAGCGGTGCTGATTGCGATAATTGATTGAATAGTTGGATTTTTTTGTTCATTTCTTTCTATCTTTGATAATTGAGAGAATGATATTTGTGTTTTTTCGGCTAACTCTTCTCTAGTCATTCCTAAAGCTTCTCTCCTTGTTCGTATATTATCACCTATAGCCATAAAAATTCTCTCTTGTGAGTCATTTATAGAAATAATAACTTATTTATGAATAGTAAGTTGACTATTTAAAGATAGTTGACTATATATAATCACTATTAGTATTCATAGAGTGGTTATTATGATTGATCTTCTTGAGCTTCAGATTCCATTTAAAGATGAGTATGTGATGAGAACATCTCGTGATAGGGAGCATGGAGGAGGCTCTATCGATTTTATGCAGATTGCTAAATTAAGTGGGGTTCGGTTGTCTGCTCGTGATGTGGAATTTGAAATAAAAGGGGATTTATCTGTTCAGGGATTAGCGCATCCTTTTGAATCGTTACCAACGCATTTTGCCAGTTTGGGCATGAAAATTTATCAGGGAACTCATTTGATTTTCCCGCGTGTCAATCTTAAGGCTTCACCCGCCAAGCTCTTACAGGGGCATAATGTATTTGGTTCAACCAATATTGCATTATGTGGCTTGGAGTTAATGACTAATTTAGCGGTTTCCATGCCACATCTTTTTAATTTGTTAGATGTCGAGAATAGCGAAGTTTCTGAGCTTCATACAACGTTATCAGTAAGATTACCAACGGAAAGTATTTGTAAGCAGGTGATTGCTTATTTTAAGAATATCAGTCATGGACAAACCAAAGCCACGAAATCAAACGATCATGAATCCACCGTTTATTTTAATCGTGGTTCTAAACACAGGGAATTGTGTATTTATTACAAAGCGCTTGAACTGGCAAAACGTTTTGGTGAAATACAAAGAAAATTACGGGTTAATCCCAATGATGAGGTGTTGCTTAATCAGTTTGCGATTTTAAATAATAAACGTTTGACGGATTTTGCCAATAACCTGTTGAGATTAGAAGGGCGATTAAAAAAACGTTTTTTAAAAGATAATCAGATTCCGATTAATTTTTCTGCGCTTTGCCTTTATCAACAACAATATGAACGTAGTGGGGCTAATTTAATTTACGATCTGTGGATGAAAAGTTTTGATGATTTGTTGACGGCACTGAGGGGAATGGAAATGAATATTTATGATGACGAACATATTTTTGAACGATTAAAATCTCATTATTATTCTACCACGCCAAAAGGCAACATTTCCTATGCTAAAGCTCAACGGATATTTGGTTTTTATCGTCGTTTAGTTAATGAAGGTTATTTAAATGTTTTTAATTCTCTGGCAAGAAGAACATTTTATGATAATTTAACTTTATTAACGAATATTGGCCTCAGCAAATCACAATTACAAAATCTCACCGGCGATAAATCTAACGTCATTCCCTTTTATAAAGTTATCCATATCGATTTTTCTCAACAACGGCCTGACTGGTATGTCGAGCCAGTGAGTGTTTTTGAACGTCAGAATACTATTTATCCATTTAAACAAGTTGCAAACGCTTAAATCAAGAAAGGTGAACCATTATGGCTGCATTGCCCTTATATCAAACAGTGATTAGTGGAAAAGTGACCCGTATCAGTACGTCTAATGATGGACATGTTTATACCACCGTTATTTTACCCGCACCTGATCCTTATTCTAAACCGCCGGTTGTAAAAATTCGTTCTAAACGGCGTGTGGGGGCGATTGATTCAGAAGTGAATGAATTGGTTTGCCGAATTTCCGGTTTTGAACGTTCGTTTAGATATCACGATAAACAGACAGGGCAACCCTTAACGGGGCATAACGTTGAAATGTTTCTCGATTTAGTGGAATAGGTGATCGCTATGGCTACTCCGGAAAATAATATTGTCGGTGAGATTTGTTCGAAAGTCACGAATGACTGCCAAACTATTGAATTGACGATAAAAGAGTTGCCATATCAGGAACTCCTTAATATTGATTATTCAGTCGCGGCACAATTTTGGGGGATTCCTTTTACCTCGGTAATCGGACTTTGGTTATTTTCCAAAGGTCTTGGTGCAGTAATTAATATGTTTAAAGGTGTTTAATTATGTTGACTAAATTAGGTTTAAATAAGTTTTTTAACAAACTTAATCTACGCACTTTATATTTAAGTGTAGGTATTGGTTTATTCGGTGCTTTTAGTTCTGCAATGTCATTTGCAGAAGCCGCAACAGGGACAGGTACGGCTATTGATTACACGCAATTAACGAACTCCCTTAATTTTAATTCTGTCATGACGGGTATTTTAGCCGTTGCAGGCGGTCTGATTGCCGTTTATGCAGGCATGGCAGGCGTTAAGTGGGTTTTACGTATGGTACGTGGTGCGTAACAAGGAGAGGGGCAAATTAATGCCCCTTTATATCGATGCTGACAATCGGATTTTATTTTCTGTGTTTTTTGTGGGGGCTGTTATGTGCCTGGGCAGTCATACAAGGGTTGGATTGATATATTTTTTCTATTTTGCCGTTTTATCTGTTTTTTATCCTGTTTTAGTAAGCGCAAGTTCTATTGCTGTTAATCATTCACTGTCTAATAAATATCCATTTTATGCTTACGAAAATAGTCAATATTATGAGGGTCATGATAGACGTTCGATAGCATTACGCGCGTTTGAGGATGAGAAAGTAAAAAAAGCCGGCGTGGTTTATTGTATGCCTTCGCGTTCTTGCAAATTTAAAAAAATCACTTCGATTTCTGATGTGGGTATTTTTAATAATGTTCGGGTGGATTATGTGGGTACAATTATTGGTGGTTTAGGTGATACATTAGAAGGCGCAGGATTTTATACCGTTTCAGTTCGCGAGAATGATAATTTTGATAAATCTAAATCGGATGATGCAATTGAAAAATCCACTCCGGAAGAAATTTGTAAGAAGAAACCGCCTTTATCCGGCTCTCAAAGTGGCGTTAGGAGTATTTCAGGTGAACGTTATATTTATGTTGACGGTTGTGAGTATATAGCCACGGGTGATGTGCTTATTTGTTTTGATAAAAGCGATATTTGTAATGCAACATCTTGGAAACCGACAGGGGAAGTAGCAGAAGGTAAAGGTTATGGTAAAACGAATAATAACGATGAGACGACGTTAGCCCATTCCTTTTGTGCGTCTCAGTATGGTACTTATGGCTCGATTGGCTCTTCAGATGAGTTTGTTGTGACGGACAGATGTAAACCCGTTTTTAAAGAGGATAAATTTTTAGGTTGGGTGGGTAGTGGTGCTTATTCTGATATGAATAATCCGCCTGATTTTCCTGATACGGGAATATTTAGTGTTGTACCTAATCCCGATTATGCCATTTCAGATTCGGCTTCTGCTAAAGATAAGGTGGAATATAATCTTAATTATTTAGCGCTTCATCCTGATTTGGATTTAGCTAGATATCCGTTACCTGTTTATTCTGATTTACCGCTTTCTTCACCGTCAGGGAGTGGTTCAATAAATTTAGGGAGTACAGCCCATTCCGTTGATGCAGGTTCGAGTATTGCAGGAAGTTTAGTGAATACCGAGAGTGCCACGCATTCATTGTCTTCATCCGGAACCAGTCAATCGGGTGTCAGTTCATCTTCGGGTGCTTCTTCAAATTTTGGGCAATCTTCTGGTTCAAAAGGTAATGGTCAGGGAACCGATTTATCGCATCCCGATAATAATGAACCGGATTTAGATTCACCCACCGCAGAATCGGTATTATCGCCATTACAGAATCTCTTTCCTTTTTTGAAAAATTTTAATTTACCAGAACGAGCAGCGTCATGCCCAGTAGCGACTTTTGAGGTGTTTGAGCAGCATTTTGTCATTGATGCTCATTGTACCTTGTTTGAAAGCATTCGTGGTTTGTTAACCCTGTTTTCAATGATTATCTGGTCATTTCTGGGATTACGGATTGTATTGTCTTCTTAAGGGGATTAAGTGATGTATGCCTTGATTGTATCCGCATTTAATTTTTTATTAGGGTTCGTTTTTAGAACGCTGGCCATTAAATTTATTGTGTTTTCGGCGCTGTTTTTAGTGGTTACTGAATTTGTCCCCGTTTTATTAGCTTTACTACCCACGTCAACGAATTTGCCGGAGTTGATTGGTCAACTGCCTGATAGTGTCTGGTATTTTATGAATCTGTTTGCCGTGATAACGGGGATGAAGATTGTGATTTCGGCTTATCTGACCCGTTTTATTGTGCGCCGTATTCCGGTGATAGGGTGATGTATGGCGATTTCAGCTTATGTCGGTATTCCAAGAAGCGGTAAATCTTACGAAGTAGTTTGTAACGTTATTATTCCGGCTTTTATGAAAGGTCGCCGGATTGTGACGAATATCTACGGCATTTCAGCAGAAAAAATCAGGGTTTATTGTCTTGATAAAAAGAAAGCCGATGAATATCAATTAGGTGAGATTATCTGCGTTGATAATGAACAGGTTAAAAAGGCTGATTTTTTTCCATTTAAAACAGAAACGGGTATCGCAGAAGACACCTTTTGTCAGGCAGGTGATTTAATTTGCATTGATGAAGCGTGGCGAATTTGGGAAAACGACAAGATACCGCAACAACATCGCTCATTTATTGCCGAACATGGTCATTTTGTTAATATAGAAGGTGTTACCTGTGATTTAGTGGTATTAAATCAGTCGGTGGCTAATTTACCGCGTTTTATCAAAGACCGGATTGAGACGACGTATAAAATGACCAAATTGGTGGCGTTAGGGTTACGTCATCGCTATCGGGTCGATGTTTATTCAGGGATTAAACTGTTTAAAAATAATCGCACTTCATCTTATCAGTGCAGTTATGACAAGGTGATTTTTCCACTTTATCATTCTTATGAAGGGGGGCAAGGACAAGAGCAGGTGGTGGATAAGCGCCAGAGTATTTTTAATCAATCTAAATTCTGGTTATTAACATTAGGACTGTTGTTGCTGGTCATAGCCTCCGTTTATTTTCTTTATCAATTTTTTGGTGGTAACGGGATAACGCCCAAAAATCGGCCTGTCTCTGAATCAGTTGATAAATCAGTGACTACCCAAAAATCACATCAAAATCCGTCGCCACAAAATTTATCCACTTAATGGCGTATTGCGGGCAAAATTAGTCAGCGTGGTCAGGCGTGGGTGGTGTTACTTAATCAGCAGGGGCAGATTCGACTTGAGCCATTATCGCAGTTTCGTTTTTATGGTTTGCGGATGACGGGCAACATTGACGGTGAGGTTGTCACAACCTATTCGGGAGGCATGAAATGAAAAGGGCATGGATAGGGGTGTTGTTAACGGTAAGTCCCTTGTTAATGGCTAAAGGCGTGATGATGGAACTGGATAACGTGCCTTTACCGCAAGCGTTGAATGTGCTTTATCGACAGGTTTTTGAACGTCCGTTTATGTTATCGCCAGAATTAATCAATGACCCTCGTAAAGTGACTTTTCGTATTACGCCAGAAATTGATGAACGGGCTTTTATTAAGCGTTATTTGAATAATTTACAGATTGCCATTCATGAACGTAATGGGATTGATTATTTAGTTTTTTACGCCAAAAACACCCACAGTAATCAGGGAAACCTATGTTTATCAGCCCCGTTATCGCTCAGTATCGTATTTATCGGATTTATTACGCAGCCAGTTTGATGGTAATTTTAATTCGTCTCGTAGTGGTATTTCAGTGGGGCAAATCGCACCAGAAAAAGCCGTGGCGGGGACGGCTTCGGATTTTCTGAACCGGACAGGGGATGTACTGGTTTATTATGGTACTAAAGCCGATATTGCCCGATTAAAAATATTGTTACCTAAAATCGATACTGTAACGGATGAAGTGGTGGTTTCTGCCTATGTCTTTGAGGTACAAACCGCTGAGCGTAATGGGTCAGGCTTGGCATTGGCTGCCAAATTGGTTTCCGGTAAATTTAATGTTGGTATCGGTAAAGAGGCAGGATTTGATAATTTTGTTCGCTTTAATTTAGGTTCATTAGATGCGTTATATGAATTGTTCCGTACTGATAGCCGTTTTCATGTGGTGAGTTCACCTAGATTAAGAGTGAAGAATGGGGCGCAGGCATCATTTTCTGTCGGCTCAGATGTGCCTGTATTAGGTAAGGTAAGTTATGCTGATAATAAGCCTGTCCAGTCGATAGAATATCGCTCTAGTGGGGTAATTTTAAATGTACGTCCGCAAATCCGGCAACAGGGTGTTGATTTAACCATTGACCAGCAATTATCAAATTTTGCTAAAACTGAAACGGGTGTCAATAACAGTCCAACGTTGATTAAACGCCAGGTCAATACGCAAGTGAGCGTTGCCGATGGTGATATTATTTTGTTAGGCGGTTTGGCTGAAAATAAAGTAACCGAAGCGGATACCGGATTTTCGTTTTTGCCGAAGGGCTGGTTTACCAGTGCTTCGACAGAAAATAATAAAACCGATATTTTAGTGATTTTACAGGTGAAGAAGGTTCAACGATGAAGGCAGGCAGCGTACCACAGCGTTAGCGAGGAACGCTGCCTTGCATGAAGAGGCAAACCGACGTAGCCGGTAAGAAAATAGAACGCCGGTTTTGTTGTATTACATGTTGTTTGTTAAGCGTTAAGTTATTTTTTTGGCGCTGTATAGCCAGACTCCATATCTGACTACACAGCTATCACATAAACCTTATAAGGAGGTCTATATGACTGTGTTCGATCCTACTCAATATCCAGAGTTACGCAATCTTTTTCCTGAATTAACGCCAGTGCAGTTTGAAACGGCACTGTTATTTGCTTTTGGTATTCCACAAAAAGAAATCTCAGTGTTGCGTTCAGTGGCGTATAAAGTGGTGAGACAGACGATAACAGAAGCCAGAATGAAATTTGAGCCAGCGTCATTGACGGGATTATTAACGGTATTTCATGTTCGTTTAGTGTTATTTGCTTTGTATGATAGCCAACAACGCATTCGTAAGACATAAAAAAGCGGATTAGTCTAGGTGCGTTAAATGCACCTAGGGTATTTTATTCGATGAGATAATATCGATTTGGTATTAGGTCATAACTTCTAAAATTAATCGTAAATACCGCCACTTCTGATTTTGAGTCGCATCACACCATATCAGGAAACCCGCTACTTTTATGGCGGGCTTTTTTTATGTTTTAAAATGTCCGTCAGGACATGTAAGGCGGCAGATTGAAATCGCAAAGATAACCGACTGCAAAACCGCCGAAGCCAGGGGGGGACTTATCGGGTAGCAAGGAACCCCCGCGTTAGCGTTCCTGCCAAGCCATCTTTTTACGATAAATAAAGCGACTCAGCAGTTTGAGGGTCGAAGACAAGCGAATCGTTTAGCGACAGATTGATTTTTTTATTTGCTTTTGTTTATTGTTTAATTTCATGCTAACTCAATAAAATTAATATTCCGTAAAATGCCATTAAGGTTCGCACAATATTTACTCAATAAAATTAATATTCCGTAAAATGCCATTAAGGTTCGCACAATGTACAATGCCGTTATGTTGAATAGCCGTCTGCGAAAATATCTCCTCGCAGACGGCGGCCATTTATACATAACGCTATTGTGCGAACCTGCGGTTATGTCGATCTAGGTAGCCTGACTTGACGCTAAGTCCAAATAGGGGGTTTTTGATTAGTGGAACAACCGCAATATCGAATTTATCAGGTTCTGGTAACAATTCTCTACTTATCAATCACGAGTTTCGCACCAATAAAAAAACGCTCTATTTTTACGTCTAATTCAGCATAATATATAAATAGAAAAAATCTCATAAATTAAAAACAACTTATTGTAATTTAAGTAAATTTATACCTCTTAGTAAGTTACAGGTTAATCATTGTTTTGACGCCATTTCTAGAATTTTATATGTCCGTGCGAAACTCGTGTCAATGCGGGAAGTTTTGTATCTTCAAAATAGGCTACTTCAAGATTATCCGTATAAATAAGCATTCCAAACTCATTTTCTCTCATTGTCACAAAGCGGCGATTAACTGTATTAAACAGGGTATAACCGATAACGTCAGGGTTATTTTTTCTAAATTCAATTTCTAGTTCTTTTAGTTGTTTTATTATTTTTTTCTTTTCCATTTACATTAGCCATTTGTTAATTAAATGTTACATAATCAAGAGTACATGACTCTTTAATTATGTACTCTTGTGCGGAATCCGCATTATTTTACATATTTTATTATGTTTATTGATTTTTATTTAACATTTCTTCAGCTTGATTTATCAGACTCATACCTTTACTTATTTTTTTGATTACTTCTTGATCTTCTAATGGCAAGTTATTTATTACTTTTATTAAATAATTAGTGTCAGTTGATTTTTTATTATAGATAAGCTCATCAACTGAACAATTTAAAGCGGTGCTGATTGCGATAATTGATTGAATAGTTGGATTTTTTTGTTCATTTCTTTCTATCTTTGATAATTGAGAGAATGATATTTGTGTTTTTTCGGCTAACTCTTCTCTAGTCATTCCTAAAGCTTCTCTCCTTGTTCGTATATTATCACCTATAGCCATAAAAATTCTCTCTTGTGAGTCATTTATAGAAATAATAACTTATTTATGAATAGTAAGTTGACTATTTAAAGATAGTTGACTATATATAATCACTATTAGTATTCATAGAGTGGTTATTATGATTGATCTTCTTGAGCTTCAGATTCCATTTAAAGATGAGTATGTGATGAGAACATCTCGTGATAGGGAGCATGGAGGAGGCTCTATCGATTTTATGCAGATTGCTAAATTAAGTGGGGTTCGGTTGTCTGCTCGTGATGTGGAATTTGAAATAAAAGGGGATTTATCTGTTCAGGGATTAGCGCATCCTTTTGAATCGTTACCAACGCATTTTGCCAGTTTGGGCATGAAAATTTATCAGGGAACTCATTTGATTTTCCCGCGTGTCAATCTTAAGGCTTCACCCGCCAAGCTCTTACAGGGGCATAATGTATTTGGTTCAACCAATATTGCATTATGTGGCTTGGAGTTAATGACTAATTTAGCGGTTTCCATGCCACATCTTTTTAATTTGTTAGATGTCGAGAATAGCGAAGTTTCTGAGCTTCATACAACGTTATCAGTAAGATTACCAACGGAAAGTATTTGTAAGCAGGTGATTGCTTATTTTAAGAATATCAGTCATGGACAAACCAAAGCCACGAAATCAAACGATCATGAATCCACCGTTTATTTTAATCGTGGTTCTAAACACAGGGAATTGTGTATTTATTACAAAGCGCTTGAACTGGCAAAACGTTTTGGTGAAATACAAAGAAAATTACGGGTTAATCCCAATGATGAGGTGTTGCTTAATCAGTTTGCGATTTTAAATAATAAACGTTTGACGGATTTTGCCAATAACCTGTTGAGATTAGAAGGGCGATTAAAAAAACGTTTTTAAAAGATAATCAGATTCCGATTAATTTTTCTGCGCTTTGCCTTTATCAACAACAATATGAACGTAGTGGGGCTAATTTAATTTACGATCTGTGGATGAAAAGTTTTGATGATTTGTTGACGGCACTGAGGGGAATGGAAATGAATATTTATGATGACGAACATATTTTTGAACGATTAAAATCTCATTATTATTCTACCACGCCAAAAGGCAACATTTCCTATGCTAAAGCTCAACGGATATTTGGTTTTTATCGTCGTTTAGTTAATGAAGGTTATTTAAATGTTTTTAATTCTCTGGCAAGAAGAACATTTTATGATAATTTAACTTTATTAACGAATATTGGCCTCAGCAAATCACAATTACAAAATCTCACCGGCGATAAATCTAACGTCATTCCCTTTTATAAAGTTATCCATATCGATTTTTCTCAACAACGGCCTGACTGGTATGTCGAGCCAGTGAGTGTTTTTGAACGTCAGAATACTATTTATCCATTTAAACAAGTTGCAAACGCTTAAATCAAGAAAGGTGAACCATTATGGCTGCATTGCCCTTATATCAAACAGTGATTAGTGGAAAAGTGACCCGTATCAGTACGTCTAATGATGGACATGTTTATACCACCGTTATTTTACCCGCACCTGATCCTTATTCTAAACCGCCGGTTGTAAAAATTCGTTCTAAACGGCGTGTGGGGGCGATTGATTCAGAAGTGAATGAATTGGTTTGCCGAATTTCCGGTTTTGAACGTTCGTTTAGATATCACGATAAACAGACAGGGCAACCCTTAACGGGGCATAACGTTGAAATGTTTCTCGATTTAGTGGAATAGGTGATCGCTATGGCTACTCCGGAAAATAATATTGTCGGTGAGATTTGTTCGAAAGTCACGAATGACTGCCAAACTATTGAATTGACGATAAAAGAGTTGCCATATCAGGAACTCCTTAATATTGATTATTCAGTCGCGGCACAATTTTGGGGATTCCTTTTACCTCGGTAATCGGACTTTGGTTATTTTCCAAAGGTCTTGGTGCAGTAATTAATATGTTTAAAGGTGTTTAATTATGTTGACTAAATTAGGTTTAAATAAGTTTTTTAACAAACTTAATCTACGCACTTTATATTTAAGTGTAGGTATTGGTTTATTCGGTGCTTTTAGTTCTGCAATGTCATTTGCAGAAGCCGCAACAGGGACAGGTACGGCTATTGATTACACGCAATTAACGAACTCCCTTAATTTTAATTCTGTCATGACGGGTATTTTAGCCGTTGCAGGCGGTCTGATTGCCGTTTATGCAGGCATGGCAGGCGTTAAGTGGGTTTTACGTATGGTACGTGGTGCGTAACAAGGAGAGGGGCAAATTAATGCCCCTTTATATCGATGCTGACAATCGGATTTTATTTTCTGTGTTTTTTGTGGGGGCTGTTATGTGCCTGGGCAGTCATACAAGGGTTGGATTGATATATTTTTTCTATTTTGCCGTTTTATCTGTTTTTTATCCTGTTTTAGTAAGCGCAAGTTCTATTGCTGTTAATCATTCACTGTCTAATAAATATCCATTTTATGCTTACGAAAATAGTCAATATTATGAGGGTCATGATAGACGTTCGATAGCATTACGCGCGTTTGAGGATGAGAAAGTAAAAAAAGCCGGCGTGGTTTATTGTATGCCTTCGCGTTCTTGCAAATTTAAAAAAATCACTTCGATTTCTGATGTGGGTATTTTTAATAATGTTCGGGTGGATTATGTGGGTACAATTATTGGTGGTTTAGGTGATACATTAGAAGGCGCAGGATTTTATACCGTTTCAGTTCGCGAGAATGATAATTTTGATAAATCTAAATCGGATGATGCAATTGAAAAATCCACTCCGGAAGAAATTTGTAAGAAGAAACCGCCTTTATCCGGCTCTCAAAGTGGCGTTAGGAGTATTTCAGGTGAACGTTATATTTATGTTGACGGTTGTGAGTATATAGCCACGGGTGATGTGCTTATTTGTTTTGATAAAAGCGATATTTGTAATGCAACATCTTGGAAACCGACAGGGGAAGTAGCAGAAGGTAAAGGTTATGGTAAAACGAATAATAACGATGAGACGACGTTAGCCCATTCCTTTTGTGCGTCTCAGTATGGTACTTATGGCTCGATTGGCTCTTCAGATGAGTTTGTTGTGACGGACAGATGTAAACCCGTTTTTAAAGAGGATAAATTTTTAGGTTGGGTGGGTAGTGGTGCTTATTCTGATATGAATAATCCGCCTGATTTTCCTGATACGGGAATATTTAGTGTTGTACCTAATCCCGATTATGCCATTTCAGATTCGGCTTCTGCTAAAGATAAGGTGGAATATAATCTTAATTATTTAGCGCTTCATCCTGATTTGGATTTAGCTAGATATCCGTTACCTGTTTATTCTGATTTACCGCTTTCTTCACCGTCAGGGAGTGGTTCAATAAATTTAGGGAGTACAGCCCATTCCGTTGATGCAGGTTCGAGTATTGCAGGAAGTTTAGTGAATACCGAGAGTGCCACGCATTCATTGTCTTCATCCGGAACCAGTCAATCGGGTGTCAGTTCATCTTCGGGTGCTTCTTCAAATTTTGGGCAATCTTCTGGTTCAAAAGGTAATGGTCAGGGAACCGATTTATCGCATCCCGATAATAATGAACCGGATTTAGATTCACCCACCGCAGAATCGGTATTATCGCCATTACAGAATCTCTTTCCTTTTTTGAAAAATTTTAATTTACCAGAACGAGCAGCGTCATGCCCAGTAGCGACTTTTGAGGTGTTTGAGCAGCATTTTGTCATTGATGCTCATTGTACCTTGTTTGAAAGCATTCGTGGTTTGTTAACCCTGTTTTCAATGATTATCTGGTCATTTCTGGGATTACGGATTGTATTGTCTTCTTAAGGGATTAAGTGATGTATGCCTTGATTGTATCCGCATTTAATTTTTTATTAGGGTTCGTTTTTAGAACGCTGGCCATTAAATTTATTGTGTTTTCGGCGCTGTTTTTAGTGGTTACTGAATTTGTCCCCGTTTTATTAGCTTTACTACCCACGTCAACGAATTTGCCGGAGTTGATTGGTCAACTGCCTGATAGTGTCTGGTATTTTATGAATCTGTTTGCCGTGATAACGGGGATGAAGATTGTGATTTCGGCTTATCTGACCCGTTTTATTGTGCGCCGTATTCCGGTGATAGGGTGATGTATGGCGATTTCAGCTTATGTCGGTATTCCAAGAAGCGGTAAATCTTACGAAGTAGTTTGTAACGTTATTATTCCGGCTTTTATGAAAGGTCGCCGGATTGTGACGAATATCTACGGCATTTCAGCAGAAAAAATCAGGGTTTATTGTCTTGATAAAAAGAAAGCCGATGAATATCAATTAGGTGAGATTATCTGCGTTGATAATGAACAGGTTAAAAAGGCTGATTTTTTTCCATTTAAAACAGAAACGGGTATCGCAGAAGACACCTTTTGTCAGGCAGGTGATTTAATTTGCATTGATGAAGCGTGGCGAATTTGGGAAAACGACAAGATACCGCAACAACATCGCTCATTTATTGCCGAACATGGTCATTTTGTTAATATAGAAGGTGTTACCTGTGATTTAGTGGTATTAAATCAGTCGGTGGCTAATTTACCGCGTTTTATCAAAGACCGGATTGAGACGACGTATAAAATGACCAAATTGGTGGCGTTAGGGTTACGTCATCGCTATCGGGTCGATGTTTATTCAGGGATTAAACTGTTTAAAAATAATCGCACTTCATCTTATCAGTGCAGTTATGACAAGGTGATTTTTCCACTTTATCATTCTTATGAAGGGGGGCAAGGACAAGAGCAGGTGGTGGATAAGCGCCAGAGTATTTTTAATCAATCTAAATTCTGGTTATTAACATTAGGACTGTTGTTGCTGGTCATAGCCTCCGTTTATTTTCTTTATCAATTTTTTGGTGGTAACGGGATAACGCCCAAAAATCGGCCTGTCTCTGAATCAGTTGATAAATCAGTGACTACCCAAAAATCACATCAAAATCCGTCGCCACAAAATTTATCCACTTAATGGCGTATTGCGGGCAAAATTAGTCAGCGTGGTCAGGCGTGGGTGGTGTTACTTAATCAGCAGGGGCAGATTCGACTTGAGCCATTATCGCAGTTTCGTTTTTATGGTTTGCGGATGACGGGCAACATTGACGGTGAGGTTGTCACAACCTATTCGGGAGGCATGAAATGAAAAGGGCATGGATAGGGGTGTTGTTAACGGTAAGTCCCTTGTTAATGGCTAAAGGCGTGATGATGGAACTGGATAACGTGCCTTTACCGCAAGCGTTGAATGTGCTTTATCGACAGGTTTTTGAACGTCCGTTTATGTTATCGCCAGAATTAATCAATGACCCTCGTAAAGTGACTTTTCGTATTACGCCAGAAATTGATGAACGGGCTTTTATTAAGCGTTATTTGAATAATTTACAGATTGCCATTCATGAACGTAATGGGATTGATTATTTAGTTTTTTACGCCAAAAACACCCACAGTAATCAGGGAAACCTATGTTTATCAGCCCCGTTATCGCTCAGTATCGTATTTATCGGATTTATTACGCAGCCAGTTTGATGGTAATTTTAATTCGTCTCGTAGTGGTATTTCAGTGGGGCAAATCGCACCAGAAAAAGCCGTGGCGGGGACGGCTTCGGATTTTCTGAACCGGACAGGGGATGTACTGGTTTATTATGGTACTAAAGCCGATATTGCCCGATTAAAAATATTGTTACCTAAAATCGATACTGTAACGGATGAAGTGGTGGTTTCTGCCTATGTCTTTGAGGTACAAACCGCTGAGCGTAATGGGTCAGGCTTGGCATTGGCTGCCAAATTGGTTTCCGGTAAATTTAATGTTGGTATCGGTAAAGAGGCAGGATTTGATAATTTTGTTCGCTTTAATTTAGGTTCATTAGATGCGTTATATGAATTGTTCCGTACTGATAGCCGTTTTCATGTGGTGAGTTCACCTAGATTAAGAGTGAAGAATGGGGCGCAGGCATCATTTTCTGTCGGCTCAGATGTGCCTGTATTAGGTAAGGTAAGTTATGCTGATAATAAGCCTGTCCAGTCGATAGAATATCGCTCTAGTGGGGTAATTTTAAATGTACGTCCGCAAATCCGGCAACAGGGTGTTGATTTAACCATTGACCAGCAATTATCAAATTTTGCTAAAACTGAAACGGGTGTCAATAACAGTCCAACGTTGATTAAACGCCAGGTCAATACGCAAGTGAGCGTTGCCGATGGTGATATTATTTTGTTAGGCGGTTTGGCTGAAAATAAAGTAACCGAAGCGGATACCGGATTTTCGTTTTTGCCGAAGGGCTGGTTTACCAGTGCTTCGACAGAAAATAATAAAACCGATATTTTAGTGATTTTACAGGTGAAGAAGGTTCAACGATGAAGGCAGGCAGCGTACCACAGCGTTAGCGAGGAACGCTGCCTTGCATGAAGAGGCAAACCGACGTAGCCGGTAAGAAAATAGAACGCCGGTTTTGTTGTATTACATGTTGTTTGTTAAGCGTTAAGTTATTTTTTTTGGCGCTGTATAGCCAGACTCCATATCTGACTACACAGCTATCACATAAACCTTATAAGGAGGTCTATATGACTGTGTTCGATCCTACTCAATATCCAGAGTTACGCAATCTTTTTCCTGAATTAACGCCAGTGCAGTTTGAAACGGCACTGTTATTTGCTTTTGGTATTCCACAAAAAGAAATCTCAGTGTTGCGTTCAGTGGCGTATAAAGTGGTGAGACAGACGATAACAGAAGCCAGAATGAAATTTGAGCCAGCGTCATTGACGGGATTATTAACGGTATTTCATGTTCGTTTAGTGTTATTTGCTTTGTATGATAGCCAACAACGCATTCGTAAGACATAAAAAAGCGGATTAGTCTAGGTGCGTTAAATGCACCTAGGGTATTTTATTCGATGAGATAATATCGATTTGGTATTAGGTCATAACTTCTAAAATTAATCGTAAATACCGCCACTTCTGATTTTGAGTCGCATCACACCATATCAGGGAAACCCGCTACTTTTATGGCGGGCTTTTTTTATGTTTTAAAATGTCCGTCAGGACATGTAAGGCGGCAGATTGAAATCGCAAAGATAACCGACTGCAAAACCGCCGAAGCCAGGGGGGGACTTATCGGGTAGCAAGGAACCCCCGCGTTAGCGTTCCTGCCAAGCCATCTTTTTACGATAAATAAAGCGACTCAGCAGTTTGAGGGTCGAAGACAAGCGAATCGTTTAGCGACAGATTGATTTTTTTATTTGCTTTTGTTTATTGTTTAATTTCATGCTAACTCAATAAAATTAATATTCCGTAAAATGCCATTAAGGTTCGCACAATATTTACTCAATAAAATTAATATTCCGTAAAATGCCATTAAGGTTCGCACAATATTTATTATTTTAAATATAATAACCGTTGTTTAAAAATAGTCGCGAAGCTACTGCTTTACTTGTTATAGCAACCACAAATTGCCGAACACAGTTCAAAGTCACAAACTACAATCAAATAGCCAGCAGCAAAAACAGCCGTCATGTGCGCCCCATAAAAAAGAGCGGCTTATTGCCACCCGTAATGATTGGGATAATCTTGTTATCCTATTTTAATTTCTCATATAAACTGTAAATTTTATAACTTCAGGTAAAATTCTGGTTGTTATATTTTAGAAGTTCCTTAAGTCACGATATCCGCTATCGGATTAATTTCTCCGATAATTTCGATTAGAAAGTCCGCTTTTCCATCTCCATTATAATCAAGCATTAGGCTGGTTAAATTTTCTGATTGATTATAATCAACTATCATTTCATTTTTTTGGTTAGAAAAGTGATTTACTTGCTTAATTTCGATAGTATTACCTTTAATTTTACTAAGGGCAGAAATATCAATTGTATCGCTACCAGTCTCAAAATCGATTATTTTATCTGGCGAACCGAACATCGAATCATCTATTTGATAATAAAGAAAAACATCCTTTCCGCTGCCACCTGACAGGTTATCGCTTCCTTCATTACCATTAATGACATCATTTCCATCATCACCATATATGGTATCGCCTCTTTCACCACCTGATATGCAATCGTTTCCTTCATGACCATTAATGACATCATTTCCATCATCACCATATATGGTATCGCCTCTTTCACCACCTGATATGCAATCGTTTCCTTCATGACCACTAATGACATCATTTCCATCATTACCATATATGTTATCGTCTCCTTTACCACCTGATATGTAATCATCTCCTTCATTACCATTAATGACATCATTACCATCATTACCATATATGATATCGTCTCCTTTATCACCAGATATGTTATCATTTCCATTTCCACCATAAATGGTTTCTCCTTTTTCAGTACCAGAAATGACATCATCTTCTTGGCCACCTAATATCGCATCATGTCTTAAAGTACAAAGGGCGCCAGCTTCTCTATTATTAATAACAATTCTCATGTGATCTTCTAAACAACTATCTAATATGTCGTTTGTTATTGTTCTACCTAACAAGGTCACATCGCTAACATTATGTTTATTGTCTGAATTAGATGTCATCGAATATTCTTCCTATTTATCAATAAAATTTAAATTACATAAGTAATATTAAGTCAAAATTAAAATTTGGCATGTTGGAAAAATTGTTAATAACCAATGATTAAAAATTCAACAATAATAGTGTGTGCTGCACAAAAAAACCGCTTATTTTTTGCGCGCCGTTGCAAAAATCTGATAATGGTAGATTAGCTATTATTTTTTACCGAAGGAATAAACAAGAATTTCGTGGAAAAGAGTGGCAAATCATTACCGTCTAATTGTTCAGTTTTAGGGAACACAATAATAGCTCACAAATTAAATGGGAACCGTTAAGTTCCCGTGATTAATTCAGCAAAGCATAAAATTACATATGATTGATCACTGCATCACCAAACTCACTGCATTTCAATAGTTTAACACCTGGCATTAAACGCTCAAAATCATAGGTGACGGTTTTGGCAGCAATCGCCCCTTGCATGCCTTTAATAATTAAGTCAGCGGCTTCTGTCCAACCCATATGGCGTAACATCAGTTTTCAAAAAATAATTTAACTTATTGATTAGTAATATAAAAATAAAAATTTTCTAAAGCTTTACTGCCTTTAATTTACCTTTATAAGTATTTCATTTACCTAATAATACCCTTAGTTTTGGGGAATAAAATTTAACCATTCGTTTCATTACGGAGAAATAGTTATGTCTAAATTAGTTGTTATCGAAAATACCGTTGTTCGTCAAGATGCTTTCAGGCGGTATTGTCTGAATGATTTACATCGTGCTGCCGTTGCACAAGGTAAAGCGACAGAATCGCAACGGCCTTCTGTGTTTCTCAGAAGTGAGGGTATCAGCGCTTTTGCACAAAAAGTAAGCGAAGCATCGCAGAGTGCTTCGGTCAATATTATCAAAGGTGGCCTTGAATCTGGCAGCTGGGCAGTTGAAATTATCGCCATTCGATATGCAGCATGGATAGACCCCTATTTTGAGGTTCAGGTCTACGAACGGTTTCGAGATTCGGTAAAAAGCAATAACGGCGTACTTGTCGAAAAAGTACAAGCTGGCTTAGCAATGATCGCTTTTTACAAGCAGGAGCTGCCTATCGCCCCTTCTGGTCTACTTGGCGCAATGAAAAAATTGCAATCTTCACTTGGGATGCCGGATATATTGCCCACTTATGCCATCGATGCTCCAGAAGGCAGCTTGACAGTATCAAGCGAAGTGACACATTCTTTTACGGAGCTTTTACTACTGCATGGTAAGCCTTACAGCCCACCATCCGGCTTTAAGCGTCTGCAATTATTAGGTATTGTTGAACGTAAATCGCGCCCAAGCAGTAAACATCCTGACAAGGAAAAATTATTCTGGTCACTGACAGAAAAGGGATTACAGTTTGGTAAAAATTTGACTGACCCAAACCATCCCCGGCAGACTCAGCCTCATTTCTATGATAGCCAATTTCCAAGATTGCTAAGCGTGATGATGAACGGAATTGCAGCTTCATAATAAAAACATTGACATTTTAAATCACTATTGACGAAAGAAGAAATCATGCGCTATAGTTTACTTGCATCTAATAAATCAGATGTCGGGATTAGCCTCTCGCTGGAATACCGTGTCGTAAATTGACACGCATTAGCGTGTTTTTTTATGCGCCTTAGTCCACTTCTATGGTGGCTCAGGTAGGGGAACCGTAAGGTTCGCCGGTACGGTATCCGGTAAGGCTAACCCTGTCTGGGCTACCACCCAAGATTAGCCTCTTAAATGGTAGCAATATTCTTAAATACCGTATGAGGTCATTATGACAACATTATCTACCACACCATTTACTTTCGAGAATCACATAATCTGTACTGTTATTATAAACAATGATCCATGGTTTGTTGCTCAGGATGTTTGTGACGCGTTAAAACTTGCGAATTCTCGTATGGCATTAAAACCTTTAGATGAAGATGAAAAAACTGACGTAAGTTTAACTTACACCAGCTCAAATGGTGTTGTTCAAAATCGTGACACTAACATAATCTCTGAATCAGGCATGTACACTTTAGTACTCCGTTGCCGTGATGCAGTCAAACAAGGAACACTCCCTCATCGTTTTCGTAAATGGGTAACAAATGAGGTTCTGCCTTCTATCCGTAAAACAGGCAAGTACGAGCATCCAAAATACCAACCCGAAGCTAACGAAAAATTCAGCAATAAAGATACTCAAAATCTTGCTCGTATCATTGCACTGATAACACAAAACTTTCGTTTTAGAGATGCATGGAATCATGCTATCTGGTATGCATTAAGAGAAGTCACAGGTATTCCCTCACCTTATCCGATGGAAGTCAGGCTAGTCCCTTCTATCGCTACGGAATGTGAGCGTATCTGGCATGTCACGGAAGAGCTTCAAGATAAAATAGCCGATGCAGAGAAATTAGCAATTAAACAGATTATCCGCAAACGCGAAAATGCAGATAGAGTTATTGCTGAGATAGAAACTTTGTTATCTCAGACTACACAGGATAACCAGCTCATGCTAAATGGTGCACTATCAAACTGGCATAAAGCGGAATTGACCCATTTCCTCCAACGCTGCTAATAGGATGCCCCTGTGATGGGCAACTGAGAACAGTAAAAGTACCCAGCGTTTTTTCTGGGGACTCTTGTAAGACTTAACAGGATTACCACTCAAAATTAAATGACGCGTTATACATCACATGATTACCGCCAGAATAAGCAACCCCGGCTTTTACGGCGGCATTTTCAGTGATACGGTAGCCTGTACCAACAGCCAGGGCCTGAGAAGCTCCATACCCCCCAATACTTGCCGTGAAATTCACTTTACCGACCCCATAAGGCTGGAAAAGTCCGGTCAGCGCCGCAGAGGTCGCGAGTCCTCGTTCAATTTTCGTGTTAGTTTCCGATAACTTATCCTCAAGATGATTTATCCGTGTATCGCTTAATTTCTTCTCTATTGCACTATTCATTTGATAAAGATTAACCACATCGGTGTCTTCAGTACCCGGGGCAACGTGGGTGATTTGACTAAATTTTTTTACACCAGCAGTGCCACTTTTCTTATCCTCTTGAACAATATAACCAACAGAGAGCTCTGTAATTAATGCATTTTTATCGGGATCATTCAGTTGATTTCTAACCATATCAATTAGATTCTCTGTATATTCTCTTTTCGCTTTACTACTCGCACCAATAGCAGTGCTTCCGTATCTGGAAGCTTCGGCTTTTGTACCTAATGCTGATGAAAACTTACCGGTGGCTTTACTTCCTCCACCAATAGCAGTGCTTGCGTATCTGGAAGCTTCGGCTTTTGTACCTAATGCTGATGAAAACTTACAGGTGGCTTTACTTTCCTTACCAATAGCAGTGCTTGCGTATCCGGAAGCTTCGGCTTTTAAACCTAATGCTGATGAAAACTCACCGGTGGCTTTACTTTCTTCACCAATAGCAGTGCTTGCGTATCTGGAAGCTTCGGCTTTTAAACCTAATGCTGATGAAAACTCACCGGTGGCTTTACTTTCTTCACCAATAGCAGTGCTTAGGTATCCGGAAGCTTCGGCTCTTGTACCTAATGCTGATGAAAACTCACCGGTGGCTTTACTTTCCGCACCAATAGCAGTGCTTGCGTATCCGGAAGCTTGGGCTTTTGTACCCAATACTGTTGAAAACTCACCCTCGGTTTTAACTTCTTCAGCGTTAACATTTTCCAGAATTCCCATAATCGCACAGGCTAGTATAGTTTTTTTATTCACTTTATCTCCATTTTTTGATTAATCTAACTAAATAAAACTGACATTTAGAATTAAATGCCGCATGGGTATTTAGTTTTCCATGAATCCAAAACAAAAATAAAATGAATTATTTTGATCGATTCGATCGATTTTTTAATGTGAAAAGTTGTTTACCACACCCGCTATCCCATGATAGGGTTTAATCAACTAACGAAATTTTCGAGTAAGAAGGAAAGTCTTTTTGATGTTCAATGTATCCGATTTTCAGATAAAAATTTTTGTGAAGGGCTATTTCGCTTTCAATCTTTGCTGCTGCTCCCAAATTGAATCAACGGGCATTTGCACCCGCACGTCTAACCATGTCGAGGGTGGAATATCAACCTGCTCACCGTCAGCGTAATAAAATGGTTTGCCGTCAATAATTTCTTTAATTCGCCAATTTTGAAAATCTTTAGGTAAATGGGTGTGTTGTCGGTGAAATGTTTGAATCTCAGTATCACCATTGGATAAGATTTTGTCTCTGACGTAGATAAGTTCTAACCCATTAATGTCTTTGGGTACTGAAACACCTCCATTCACTCCCCACGCCCCATCAGCGTTGTAACCCATGACGCCGGAAATAAAATAGCTGCCCATTCCAGTTCGTTGGACTCTTGCCCCTTCTGATTCTTCGCTGGTTTCAAAACTACCATCGGGATGGATTTTTACTATCGGCGAGGCTCTTTTAAAAAAACCGTTAGCATCCGCTATCATTTTTGGAATGTCTGACAATAAAGCAAATGTTCCATCTTTATCTGGAAAATAAGTGGCTACGCTAAGCCTATTATTACGTATAAAACCACGTTTAGATGAACGGACATAGACTAAATCATAACCCTCTTTAGGATCTCCTAACCATATAACTGAGTCACCGGTAGAATGTGAGGCACTTATTTTTCCAGCTCTAAGTTGTTCATTTGAATCTTTTTTCGCAAGAATATCAGTGGATGCTTTTTGACTCATGACTTTATCAGTAGCATTACCTACTGCTTGCAAAACGCTATTTTTATCAAATTTATCTGCGACGGTTTTGTTTATGTCTTCTACGCTTTTTTTGTCCGCGGGACTTTCTAGTGCTGTTTTTATCTCTTCAACACTGCTTGCATCAGCTTTTCCTTCCACTAGCGCTTGTAGCGCTTTAATTGACGCTAACTTGACTGTTTTACCGCTCGGCAACGTGATTTCAACGACACCATTATCCCCCATCCACAAATCCATGTTTTGCAAAAAATAGAGGATGTAAGTGTTAGCGGCAACCAGTGCGCGTGCAGCGTCAGAATTATTATTGGGTTCAGTGAGATTAATGCTGTAAGTGGTCTCTGTTGCGCTAAAAGTCGGCTTATCTGCTAACGTTAATTCAGTATCACTGTTGACTGCCAATATCATGTAAGGATAATTCACGTCACCATTTTTAATCAACATTAACATGCCGGGTGATACCAGGGGGTTATTACTGTTCCATTTCGTGCCCGTGCCTTTGACAATAGAAGAGCCTGACACGGTTGTAATTGTGCCATCTGAATAAATCATAATTTTTCTCTAGAAGTAAAGATCGAAGTCAATAACGTATGAGGGAGTGCTATAAGTAATATCATCAATGGCTGATGTATCCACAAATACCCATTCAAGATTTCTTCCCTGCTCAATAGTTATTTTATTTCCTTGAAAACGATAACCGCCTGCTTTGCAATATGTCCAGCCCTGATAGACGCGATCTATCATTTCTGCACATTCATTTGCTTGTAACATTGGGCGTGCAAATGGCGCCGTTACTCCCCATTGGGTTAATGTGATATTAGCGCCGACTAAAAACGGCAAATAATGCGATGAATAACTTAGTGTGCCTTTGGTATTATAAATATGTAGGCCGTAATCCGCGGGTACTAGCGTAAAATCCGTCGTGAATACCAGTACGTAAACCTCTGTTTTCGCATTGCTATAAATATTTTTATTGTCTCTAGCGATAGAAACAACTGCATTTTGATTTGTTGGTCTAATAAAAACGAGACTTTTACCAATACTTGGAACAGTGTTAGGGATTTTATAAGTGCCATTAGCACTTATCGATATTTTCTTTCTAAAAACACAATACCCTAACTTTGATTGCTGAGTTATTGCTACTGCATTGCCTAAACCACCAATAAATAATCCATCGTCACCCCTCGTTGCTTGTTTTGGATAGCCATAAACATCTATTTTATACACATTTTCGTACTGTTCACCGTACAAAAATGTTCCTCGCTCTGAAACCCCTCCGCCTCTGCCACCCCAAAACCAGTGAATACCCCAACGATCCCAATTGCACTTTAATTGATTTCCTTCAACTCGTATATTTTCAAGTCTCAGTTGACGTACAGCATCACTCCTGGATACTTGATAAAGTCTAGATATGACTTTAGGGACGATGATTAGATTATATTTATCTGCCTCAGGAATGGTGAAGCTATGATCTCTTTTTTTTAGATCGTGGTTATTTGTACTTAAAAGTTTTGTCAGTATTCGACTTTTACTGGTTATTTCAAAGGTTTTAAAACCGTCTTTCAAATCAACAAACAAACCGTAATCTGGCATTATGGCCTCCTGCCGAGCTTTATTACCCCACCCGAAGCGGGATAAACGGCCAACCCGCTATTATCTAACACAATTTTTGAGGCATCTCCCATGATTTTAAAGTCTTTATTAATGAGTAAGCGATTAAACTCTGCGATACCTGTTTCACTATCTATCTTGAAACCCGTGTTTTCCGCCTGATAATTTTTTGACTGAATAACAGAGCCGATTAATAATTCTTCAATCGTTCCTTTATCAATAAATATTGTGCGTAAAAAAACCTGACCGTTTTTGATGGCAAAAACCGGCTCCATTTTACCATTGCTTGGGTTGTAAACGATAAAGGTTTGCGCACTAAAGCCAATTTGTGTGCTGACTTTACCGTTTTTAAGCTCAGCACCAATCACCATGCCTGCATCATAAGAGACGCCGTCATAAACAATCTTGACTAACGATGTCCAGGTTGCAGAAGCCTCACCCTTTTTCATGTCATATTTGGCTTGTAGCGAGTTTTGCGCTGCTGCCCAGGACTTATCTGCTGTCGCTCTGACCTGATGGATAGATTCAGCCAAGGCTTTAGTCTCGGTTACCACATAATTGTCAACCCTGACAATTTCCGCCTTCATCTTGCCGTTTTGACGCATGAAATACTGCGTATTGCCGTTAAGTCCCTTCGCGTTTTCCAGTATCGCTTCTGTGCTACTGTCTATCCCTTTCTTTAGCTGCTTAATCGCTTCCGTATCGTTAATTTTTTTATCAATTTCATCAATGATACTGCTGGCATCGAATTCTGACTCACCCCGCACAAATTCTGTCCACGGTGACTGGTTACCGGATTTATCAACGAGTCTTGCGCGAAAATAAAAGACTGTCCCTGCGGCCAACCCTGACATTTCATGGCTTTTTGACGGATAAGGGATATCAGCCAGTAACATCAATCCTTCACCGTCATTCGTTTCGCTGTACTGAATCTCTGTTTTTAACGTGTCTTCCGTCTTTTCATTAAATCCCCAGTCTAGCTTTATTCCAAACACCAACGTGGAAGCTCTGAAGTTAACAGGTGTAGGGGGTTCGCCTTCCTTACCTTTTAGTGTTGTCTCAGGCGCATTCGCCCAGATTGACGAGATATCCGATGAGTTTATAGCTCTAACTCTTACCTGATAACGTCCGGCATATATCCCTTGAACTTCAAAACTGGCTGTAGATGTTCGAGGTATACTTACCCAGTTATTATTTCCTCTTCGCCATTGCGCCTCATAGGCAATCGCATTTTCTGTGGCATCCCAGTCAGCGCTTAACGTTGTAACAGCAATCCCTTGACTGATTTGGGTATAAGCAGAGATATGTACGTTTTTAGGGGGCGATTGAACACCCGGCGGGATGACAGTAATGGGTCTTTTATCAATCCTGGCGCCCGAATCAATATGCGCATATTTATCTGGATTATGGAAAGTCCCCGTGATGGTATAGGTATTATCGGCGTTGTCCTGAAGGCTAATTACGCGATAAAGCTGAATTGCCAAGTCATTAGCATCTACTGTCCAAACCGCATTTTTTTCAATCGGTTGAGAATAACGGGTTGTTACAGTGATAATATTGTCGTTAACCGTCTGGACTGTCCTTGCTTCTGATTTTCCATCGGGTAAGTTAATGATAAGTCTGTCACCCGATTTAACATCTGCCTGCCTGTCGAGCGTAATTTTTCGCTCATCAACAGAAGAAATCCTACCACCAATAATGCGGCCTGCAAGATTTGCATCCGCTACCCCTATAATCTGTCCAGGCGTTGGAATAGCCCCTTCAAGTCCTGTTGAAAAGGTAATCATCCTGTCATAAGCATTGGTTAATAATATCCAGCGTCCACGTCGGTTTGCTTCTGATTGCCGAGTGCACCCAATCGCCGAAATATCCGTTTTACGCACACCATAACGGCGCTGCAGTTTGCTATCAGAGACCGCCTCAATCCCATCATGACTGTGATTATCGGCATCCGAATAGGAAACCAGCACCTGCGTATAACGGTTTTGCTGACTACCGCCTGAATATATCACCTTTCCATCGACGATATTCGCTTGCGTGAAAATCCGAAAGACATCCGAGGGCATATCAGCCACCGCGTTGACAGAATTATCCGCCCAAAACGTCATACCTCTAAAAATGCCCGCAATATCACGCAATACCTGATAAGCCGATTCCTGAGACTGAATATAAATATCACATAAAAAGCGAGGTTCTTTACCTGAACCACCTTGACCGTCAGGAACGTTTTCATCGCAATACTGGGCTATCTGGTATAAATCCCATTTATCTATTTGCGTGCTATTAATCCGCTCTCCACAGCCGTAACGGTTATTCAAGACCAGGTCATAAAAAATCCAGGCGGGATTGTTCGTCGCAGCCAGCTTAAAGGTGCCATTCCAAACGCCCGAATAAGTTCGGTTTAAAGGGTCATAGTTTGCGGGTACTTTTACCAGCAAACCCCCTTTGGGGCGCAAACTGACTTTAGGGAGGCGATTATTAAATTGTCTTGCATCAAAGGTGATAAACAATAAAGCGGTATTAGGATATCTTAATTTTGCGTCAATCACCTCAGTAATGGCGGCGACAACCACTTTATCGGCAATTCGCGCCGTATTTTTGTTAGGAGTGAGACGACGAACACGCAATTGCCAGCCGGTTTTCGCTACAGGCAAATCGATACGGTGTGTGCGCTGATATTCACTGGTTGTTTTCCCATCAAAGGCAGCATGCAACACTTCCTTGTAGCCACGCCCATCCGCTGACAGGTCAATGGCATAATCAATGCGGTAACCGGAGGTATCACCATTATCATGTTGTTCAAGAAGTTGTGGTACCGAAAAACGTAACCGAATAGCGGATAGCTGGATATTATTTATCGACCTGATATACGGCTGTTCATCTTTTAACTCCCTGCTGATGCTAATTTCATTGTCAACTGACGGAATACCTTTGATGTAGGCCTGTTGCTCACTGCCCGGACGAAACGCCCACGTCACGCCCTCAACGTTTTTACTGCCGTCAGCATTACCAATAGGCGTACCATCAAGAAAAATACGGGTAGCATCTAACCCTCCGGCAATTTCTCCCTCAGAAATAGCAAAGAGTAATTTTGCGGTTGATTCCGATAGCAAACTATCAGGAGACTCTACCGGTTTATGTCCACCGCCATCACCGCCTTTTGCCCCAAAAATAAGATTTGTCATATTTCACCCATAAAAAAAAATCGCCTCAGCGACTCAATGTCCATAATGAATGTTATCTTTGGTCTTCGGTGTAAATCCCAGCGGATATGATTGCCCCGCCTATCTCTTTTCTATCCAAGGTATACAATAACGGCACTGGATTGCCTTGCGCTGTCGTATTCACCGCACCGCCAAACGCATAAGACGGTTTATTATCGGCGTCCTGACGAACGGAAGCCCCGGGCGGTTGCGGTGACAACATTTGCGCTATACCGCCTAATGCCATTGATGCCGCACCCATAGCTAATGCGCCGCCCATGAAGCCAGCTGCCCCAAACGCTGCCCACCCAGCAGGTTCCAGCATCATTGCTGCTCCTATCATTGCTACCCCTAATACGGTTTGGAACAACCCTCCGCTCTTGCTTCCTTTAATTATCGGGGCAATACGAATATCTTGTGTTGTATCAAGGTGAAACTCATCTTCGCCTATATTCCGCTTTCCCTTGAAGACCGCAAACGCTACGCCTCTCAAATGCGCATCCGCCAGATAACGCTCAAAGCCTGAGTAAAGCACACATAATGCTTTAATGGCTTCTCTTGGGGAGCTAATGGCCAGTTGATGGACGCGGCCATATTTTGCGCCCAGTTTTCCATACAGCCTAACCGTTTTTAGTTCACTCATGCCGATTCTTTCCTTCTGACAATCTTGACGGTGCGGTGGCGCCAGTAATCACTGTAGGGCGTGACACGGCTTAATTGCCCGTACAGATGATGCAGCAGCATGCCGTTATCCAGCAAAATACCGGCATGATTGGCGACATCAGCCTGAACCTGCATAATGACCACATCACTTACTTTTGGTGTGTCATTAATTTCAACGAAACCTTCTTTGGTGAAATTCTCCATATAACGGTTTTCACCTTGCTCCCACCATGGATAAGGGACACTATAATTATGCAATGTAATACCGTGTTCTTGACGAAAATAATCAACAATCAGCGTCCAGCAATCGGCGTAACCCAAAACAAATGCCCGACCGGTTAATTCACGCTCCCCTCTTGGTTGAATAATGCGCAAATCCCCCTCAGGCCATGACACAATTATCCACGGTAATTCACTCGCATTGCATTGCAAATTATCAATTTCACTCGGTTGCGTCGTCACACCGTTGCCACAATGAGAATGCACAATAGCAACAGGCGCTCCCCAGTCTTCCGCATTAGTGTAGTCTTCCGGTGACAATTCAAAACTTTCAGTCGGATTTGCAGCAAGATTACGGCAAGGAAAATAACGTTTTACACGGCTTTTTTGACAAATAACGCCACAGGCTTCTTGCGGAAATGCCGTTTTAACGTGATTAAATATTGCTTCGGTAAGACTTTTTGTTATCATCGGATTAATCCTGCTGCTGGAAATCCGCCAAAATCCAAGGCCGCATTTTCACCAAATCGCTTTTTACAATCGCTCATCAGCCCACCACAAACATCTAAGGCGGGGTCATTAACCGAATTGCCTTTCTCGTCAAAATAGCGTTTACCATTATAGGCACATCCATTACCTGAACGATACCAGCCCCGCATGCACCAGTAACAGAGATGATGAATTTGACGCACTGGCAACATAACGCCTTGTAAATCAAACGGGCAAGCCAGTTCAAATTGAATAATTCCCCCCGCTTCCTCATGACTTTTGCGGTCAACATAAAATACCTGTTTAAAGCATTCATCCGGATTCGCGGTGGGATTATCATCAGGGAAATTTCTGCTATCCAGATAATGTGAAAAGGTCTCATAAATGGTTACTTTTGCCTGAACCATGTCATCAAATTGCAGGCACAGTGATGATATCAGACTATCAATATTCTCCACTTTCAGTATCGGTCTGGCTTGACTTCCCTCACTGCTTTTTGATAAACCCGAAATTTCATAAGGCCAGGCGCCATATTCGTTACCTTGCCACCAGATAGGCTTCGGCTTTAATTTATCTTCTGCCTTTTCAATTTCTTCGGGGGTGTAACGAAGATTATAAGCATGAAAACGCAAAACCGGACCACCAAAAGCACTGCCATCGACTTCCACCAACTGGATTTTTTCACCGGGTTCTAATTTTTGTACATCTGAATGCATTGTCATGCTGAGAAAGCCTCCTCAAACCTGGCCGATATTTTCATGACATCACGCGCAACCGGCGTCATCTTGATTGAATCGGCTTTTACCCGATACACTCCCTTGACACCAAACGGGGTCATCCAGATAAAAGACTTTATAGTGTGTTGGCGAATAAAATCAAAGATAGGCATCACGTCGGCTTTTTTACCTAAATAAGAGAAAGGCCAGGATTGCGATTCGGGATTAATACCCTCGGCGGATACCTGCTTGTAGCCATCCCCAAATTCCACTTCTTTAACTCGATGCCTGTACTCGCCCGTTGGGCTGTCTTGAATCTGGGTTCGCCATCTAAATTCGTCCATTCAGTTGACTCCATAAACAAAAAAGTCACGATTAAGTGACTTTTCTCGTTTTTTAGTAAAATTAATTTATCAATTTTACCGTTGAATGCATCTCAAGGTGCCTTAAAACTTATATCCTACGCCAACCGTAAATGCGTCTGTTTTCCACTCGCCACTGCCTGAACGTTCATAACCCACGTCTAAAGTTGCCCCTTGCCAGAAGTTGACTTGCATACCCACCCCATAGGCTAACTGTGTTTTGTTATCTGAATTTGAATACTTAGCGCTATTAACTAATTTATTATCTCTGAACTCTTGTGAATTCGATTCATAAGAAGCTTTCTTATAGGCGCCACCGATTAGTCCATAAAGGCTGACAGAGTCATTAACGCGATAAGTGGGACCCACCATCAAAGAAACATAATCACCGGATACTTTACCTGTAGCACGTATTCTATCTTTGTTATCATTTTTATTCGCTTTTGCAGTGGCATTATAATCTTTGGTAGAATAGGCAATTGAACCGATTACACCCCATTCGTCATCGATTTCATACCGGTAACGCATAAAAGCGCCACCTAAATCATGATAACTATCTAAGGAAAGGGTTGCCGATTTGCCAAAGTGATTATTCATTTCATCACCCGCTTTCCTTGCCTTTTCTCTTAACAGATTAACTTGGTCTTTAACCTCATTAGACTTTACATTCAAATAACCAAAAGAAAGCGTACTTTCACCGGCTTTTGCCATTACTGCGCCAGAAAATAATAGGGGGATTAAAAACAATAACGTTTTTTTCATTGTTTTTCCTTTAATTTAACCATCATCTAGCTAACCATTAATTTTATTCATAGGTAACTATATCAAAAGAAGCTAATTGCTGCATAAAAAATACGCTTATCGGATTAATAACCCCGCCCATTAACTGCCTTGATAATTTTATGCAAATCACCGCCATCTCGACTCTCCGCCACTAAAACAGATTTAATTTTCTGGGTTAAGGATTGTTCGGCAGCGCGCATATCGACATTGGAAGGGCTGGATTGCTGCGGTTGACCATCAACATGGATACCGCCTAAATTGACATTGATACCGCTTGCTATGGGCTGCATACCGTACATGGGCGCTGAAGATGCGCCCACATACCCCCCTGAAGCATAGCCCCGCTGACTTGCATCCATCAGGCGATACAGGTTAACAATTCCTAGTCGTTGGGTGGCTTCTTTGGTAAATACAAATTCCCCACCATGAACGATACCTTTCGGGTCATATTTACCCCCACCGCCCACATATCCGCCTGAGGAGAAACCTAAAATACCGGCAATCGCGCCTCCAACTCCGCCTGTCTGCCCACCGAAAGCCGATTTCATCGCTTTTAAAATGGCCATCTGCGTCATTAACTTCACCATCATTTCAAGTAATGATTTTGTGAAATCAGCAAAATTAGCCTTGCCTGTTACCAAAAAATCAGTCAGTGACTGACTCATTCCCTCAAAGGCAAATTGGGTAACATTGGCGACATTGGCATAAGCATCAGTCGCTTGTTGTTCGAAATTTGTAAATCCTCGCTTAATCCCTGCTTCCCAGTTTTTCCGCAATGACGCCTCATTTTTGTACTTCTCATCAATGAGTGAAAGTCCTCGCCCATATTCAGGATTTTCTTGATCAATCCCTTTACGCGCCATTTCTTCACGATATTTCTTTAGCGCTTGCTCTTTAGCTATTTGAATCTCAGTTTTGCCAATACTCTCCAGCCTAAGTCTTATTTCTTCTTTCAATCCATCATTCGATAACCGCAAGGCATTGAGTTGTTTTTGTTTCTCAATTTTATCGCCTATCTCTGCAGCTTCACGCTTCTCAGAGAGAATGGCTTCTTTTTTTAATAATAATGACTGCTCATCTTCACTCAATCGTCGTTGGTTTGTGCCACTTCTGGCCTCTTCAAGAATGACTAACTGGTTTTCTGTTTTAAAAAGAGCTCGGCGTTGCTGGCTGATAATCCCAACATATTGACTTTCATCCTGTAACGTTCGTAGTTCTGCCTGCAGTGCTCTGTTTCTGGCTTGCGCTTCCTCTTCCCAACGTGTGCCTAAAGACGGGCGGTATGCATCAGTTTTTGAATCTGGACTTGATTTTTCTTTCGCATAACGGGCATTTTCACGCCTTATCGCTTCATCGACTACGGATTTTGAACCGCCTGAATTTCTTATTCTTTCAAGCTCACTTTGATGCTTTTCTTCCGCATTTTCATATTTGCGGTTAAGCGCCTCGTCAACCCTGAACCGTGCTTTCTCTGCCTCTTGAGCCCTTACAACCGCTTGCTTTCTCTGATTTTCAATATCTTGTTGATATTTTTTCTCTTTCAGTAAATCAAGTTCACGCCTTAAATCTGTCTCTGTTTTCCCTGAGGCATGATAATAATTTAATCTTGCAACCGGATTTACCTGGAATGCGACTAATCTTTCTTCATATTCACGTATCTTCTGGTCTAATGTGTGTTCACGACCAATATCTAACATGCTATCCCAGGCGAGTCTTGCTTTATCGTTAACCGCTGCCCAGGCTGACTCAAGGTAACCTAAATTCGCTTTTATCTGCTGGGTGCTATTCTTCGTTGCAGTCGCATAGGCTTCCATGGCAACTTTAGCCGCTTCGTGCTTTCTTCCCTGTTCCTCTAATGTCGATATCTGTTCTAATTGTGTTTCAGTCAGAAAATGCAGGCTTTTGTCAAGTTCGTTAATCGCTTTAACTGGGTCATCTTTGATGCGCTGGAACTGTTTTATTGTTTCATCAACAGATTGACCCACCCATTTTTCCATTCTGGCAGCGACATTGGCAATATTATCAATTTCATTGCCAGAAAATGAACCCGACCCCACAACTTTAGTGATTACATCCGCCATTCCCCCTTGTGTGATGCCATCTGCTGACAACTGTTTGGCCAACCTATCAAGTTGCCCCGCCGTTTTCCCTGCATACCCACCCGTTAAAATAAGATGTTTGTTAAATTCACTAAACTCTTGTGAGCCTTTATAAGCGGCGATGGCAACCGCTGCCGTAACACCTGCCAATCCCCCCATCAACAATCGGGTAGGGGTCAATATTGAGCCTATTGCTTTAAAGGCATTACCCACACCGCCAAACGAATCTTTAATCTGTCCACCTTGCTGCACCAATACCATCCAGGCCGGCATACCGGAAGCCAATGAGGTCACCACATCGGTCATCTGCATCGGTAACATACGCATTGCATGACGATATTGCCCCATCGTTACTGCGCCATTCATAAACGCTTTTTCTTGTGCTTTTAACCTGGCAATCATCGGCGCTGCTTGTTGAAAAATACCCATCTGGGCCGCTTTCAGTTCAAGAATTTCAGTTCGCGTCTTGCCTATCGTGTCTGATTGCTGTTTTAATGTGTTTAGAAAATTATCCGCGGCTAACTTCGCGCGTTTTGAAGCTTCTTCCTGGACAAGGAGTGCTCTCCCTTCTGCGGTCAGCGCCAGATTCATCTTGCTTAGCTTATCTCTCGACTCTTCCAGTATCGTGTTGTAATCAATAAACTGGTCAAGGGGGAGTAAACCTTTTTGATGTGAAGCGGCAAGCTTACGGCTAATTTTATCCAGTTCATCAAACGCTTTATTGGTGGGATTAATGCGATTTAACAGGTCATTAAGTTCATTTTTTTGCGTCTTAAGGGTTTCAGCATTTCTTAGTGAGGCTAAGCTGACTTTTTTTAATCCGCCCTCCAGATTTGATGAAGCCTTTTCAACTTTTTCTGCTGTTTCCTGAAAGGACTTTAATTTCTGTTGACCTCTTTCCAAATCCGCCGTGTTGACTTTTAATGAAATCGTGGCGATATCAGTCATTATATTTTCCTTCAAACAACAAAAAATTTAAAGCCTGTGATAAAAATATCCGCCTTATTGGTGCATTATCGCTAAGGCTTTCGCTTCCATCACCCGGATATCATTAAACAAAGTCGTCTTATCACTGTTCAGGTTTAATAAATCAATAACCTGTGGCAATACACTATAATCCAGCCCTGTTGGCCCATTCACGCCCATTCGCCACTGAGTACGCAGCGCATTAAAGGTGAGATACGCCGCCCAGACATCTGCCCAGACTTCGACCTCGCTGTCTTCCGGCGTAAAACCAAAGGCAGCCTCAAAGTTGCGGATATCGGTCTCGGTCATGCCGCCATACATGGCCGCAACGACCGCTAGGAGTTTTTTTCGCGTTGGCCTAATAGTTCGCTATAATACGTTGTACTAATGGCGCTGGCAGCTGAGGGATAGTTGTCAAATAACAGCTTTAAATTATCAGCGTGATAAGGCGCTTCAATTGCCCAGTCAGCAATAATCTGCTGGTAGAACTCATCAATCGGCATCTCGCGCATGGTTTCCAGTTCACTCATGGCTTTATGATTAAAGGTGAAGGTCACTACCTCTGGCTCTTTTTTGCCCGCCACCGGAATGAGCACATTGGCTTTAAACGTTGGCTTGGGTATCAGGGTAAATTTTGCCATGCTGCATCCTTAAACTATACCGAGTAAATTTGCATATCAGATTTAAGTGAGAAACGGGCTACCACGTTTTCAACTTCATTGATGGCCGTATTGGGCACGCGCTGAAAAGAGACCGAAGCAGTAAAATAACGATCCTCGCTGGCACGTTTATTGAAAAAACGCATCGTGGTTATTTGCTTGTTGTCATCGAGTTTCATCAATAACTTACGGATGGGTGATTTCGCATCATGGGCAAACGTATAAACCTGCGTGATGCCATTTTTAAAGGTATCAACCGTTTCTGCCTGCTCATCTTCCAAAAATTGAATTTCCTGCGTTTGTTGCTCACCCCCTTCCGTTGATAAAATCATGACTTGCGGCATTGCTTCCCATGCTTCCACTTTCTTTAAACTCCCTTTAGCCCCACCCTCAGGAAAAACGGTTTTATCGGTGGTATCGATTGATACCAGTGTAATACGAGTATCAGCTGCTTCTTTCACTTTAAAAGCGCCTGACATTTTCTTCCAACCACAATCAATTTGGACAATATCGCCCGCTTTAATACTGCCAATCGCGTTGACAGTTAATACCGCCTCTGTCGCATTGGTCGCCGCCGTCATTGTTATCTCATCCGCATATTTATTGGCAACATAAACACGCGAACCATTAGGAATATTGTATGCCATGATAAAACCTCGTTATTGGCTTAATAAAAAACCGCCATATGGCGGCAATGTTATATTGTAGAGTGACAACGATAAGGAATGCTGACGGGGAGGATATAATTAACCTGATCACTGATGGCGGGAAATAAACTTGGCTCACCGCTTAGAAAAAGGCTATTGGTCATCGAAAAACCATTTGTTAGAAAGTTTGTTAAACGGTTAGCAATATTCATGACAGCCGTATCGCCCGTTCCTGCTTTACCCACCACATTTATTTGAATGACACCGCTGAATACTGGCATATCGAGCGATAAACTTAAATTTTTCGTTGTCGCTGGCATGATGTGCAATTGTAGATAGGGTTTATTGATATCATCGAATTCACAATTTGGCCAGGCCACCTTGATATTCTCAGACTCAGCAAATTGAGCAATATGCGCCCGTATGGCGGCATTAATGGTTAACGGGTTCATCCTTTACGCTCAGCGATTGCCTGATGAAAAAACGGCTGAAATTCCTGTGCCGTAATCCGTATCATACCCTTCGGTGCTTGTTTTGAATGCCCCATCTCAAGCCGATAGGCATAAGGCACCACATTGGAAAAATAGACCGACTTCATACCCACTTTAAACTGACCGATAACAAGATTACCCTCAGTTTGTGTTACTTCGCCACTTTTATCTATTCGTCCCGTTTCTTTCATTGGTACTTCATCAAACGTCACTTGCCAGTTGCCACGAAATCTCCCCCCCGTATACCCTGCTGGCTTCCTTTCTTTTCCTTTCCCTTTTTCGGCTATTTTAGCATTCACTTGCCAGATAGAGGGATTACCGACTGGCGACATCATGACCAACCTTGCAAGTATCTTTATGAATGTCACCTTGGTAACCGCTTCCATTTTCTCTTCTGATTTGCTGATAAACGCATTAATGGCGGCTGTAAAATTATTTGCCATATCAAGCTCTCAGTTGTGCAATGAAACAAATCGTTTGACGTTGGGGCTTTATCTCTTTTACAGCGATCACTCGATGATTTCTGTTATCGATGATAATAATATCTCCTTTTTGAATATGACTCTTTGCATCTGCAATAAATTTAATATCACTGGTTAAAATGAGGGAATTGTCCACTTCATTGATAGCAAACTGTGTCTTTACCCCGACCACCGCTAATACCACATCGGGTTCGATAATCTCCTGACCCTTTTTATCAACATAAAATTTGCCTTTTCTTTTTAAGACATAGTCCATGCCGTACTGCTTTATCAATCGCTCACTAGTTTTACCCATTCTGGTATAAAGATGCATTATCACCTCACCGAAAAGGTATTGATGGCAAATCCAGAGCGGGTATCTAACAAGCCATTGAGTAAACCATTTAACCAGGGAAATTTGGGTGAACCCGAATTTGTCCCCGAGGTATATTGTACCGTGATAGCCCCCTCAATACGTTCTGTGGTCACTTCGCCCCCTAACGTTGGCTGTAAATCCTCGTTCTCTGACTCAATCGCCAGTCGACACTGCGCCATAATGAGTGGCTTAGGGATGACATCATTAGCAACAGGCACGCCGTCATAAAATAACCCTGTGCGTGGAAAAGATAGCGGTTGGGTTAAGCGAGTCCGTTTTCCTAACCATGGCTGTGACGTTAAATAGTCCATCGCCGTCACCAGCATCGACTCAATATGTGAGTCATCAGTGGGTATATCAATTCCTCTTTCACGGGCATAACGCTTTAAGTCCTCAACACCTGCATAACTATTAAATGTTAGTGAATCTTTATCCGTATTAATCATGCTCACCTCAAAAGAAAAGCAACTGTCTTGAACAGTATATTTATGGAGCAACGTTATGATACGACTCATCCCATTCTTGGTTCTTTCTGAGAATCGCATTCAGGATAGTCAGCAGTTTGCGCATACAGGCAACCAGCGCCACTTTTTTGGCTTTTCCTGCTGCAACCAGCCGTGTGTAAAATGCTTTTATCACCGGATTGAAACGAGTTGCAACCAGTGCAGCCATGTACAAAGAGGTTCGAACTCCGGCCCGACCGCCAAAAATGGTTCGTCGGCCACGCATGGTTCCCGAGTCTCTATTAACAGGAGCTACCCCAACCAGCGCACTGATCTCCCTGCGCGAGAGTTTCCCTAACTCAGGGACTTCTGCCAGCAATGTAGCAGCAGTCATCATACCAATGCCTTTGATAGTACTTAGCCGCTCTGCAAGCTCGTTGAAATGATCAGTAATATGCTTATGCATATCCTCGTCAATCCGTTTAAGTTCATTTTCTAGTGCATTGATGATGTTACTGATGCTTTTTCTGTTTTGCGGGTGAGATGGATGCATCCGGTTTCTTTCAGCTACAAGCATTGCAATCAGCTGGCGTCTGCGCACCACCATAGCAGCAAGAATCTGACGCTCTGCATCAGGAATAGCCTGGATAAAACGTGACCGCTCAGGATGGCGGTTAATGACATCAGCCATCTGAGCTAAAACTCTGGCATCTATTCTATCAGTCTTTGCCAGATAGCCCATGGATCGAGCAAAGTCTCTGGCTTGCCTGGGATTGATAACGGCAACATCAAAACCTTCAGCCTGAAGAGCGCATGCAATCGCTGCCTCGAGACCACCTGTAGCTTCCATCAGAATCAAGGCTATGTTGTTCTTTTTCAGTTGATAAATGATGGTATCGAACCCGTCAGGGTTATTGCTGACTCTGAACTGCTCAATGTTATTGGTGCCTGCAATATCCAATGAAGCTTTAGAAACATCAATTCCTACACAAATTGGATTTAGCTGACTCATATTACCCATCCTTGCAAATACGTTATGAATTACGGACAACTGTTCGGGTTTCAGATGAGTGGCTAAGTGTATGCATCATTCGCTTTGCTACGGGCTATAAACCCCAGGGACAATCGGATTACATACACCTTGCCAAATCTAATCGCTATTATTATAACCAAATTTCAAGATACAAGGGACAAACGTCCCCTTAAGCCCATTTTTCTTTAGGAAAAAGTGAGACTTTCTGTGGTTTGCGTCTCACCATCCACTTTCGCGGTAACGGTAAACTGTCCCGCTGTACTGGCGGTTAATTTAACGCTGGACTTACCTTTTGCATCAGTTTTAGTCGCCGCTTTACTCAGTTTTCCACCGGTACTTGACCACTCAACATGGCTACCCCAAACAGGTTGATTATCTTTTGTGTACTCAAGTGAAATGGTCACCGCATCGCTGTTATTGGCTGTCGCGGTGGTTTTATCCACTGATAACCCCAAACTCGCTTCATGCTGCAATTTTATCATTACACCTGCCGTTAATTTGTTACTGGTGAAATGTTTCTTCCAGTTGCCAGCTGTGCCCAATTTTGTCAGATCAGGATTCGTCCCTTTTGATTCATCCCAGCTATAACCGAGCACGCCCACATTCACTACGCCTTCACCCCGATAACCAACGCCTAAATTTTCCTGATCGTTGATTTCATAAGAGCGAAAATGGGGTTCCTGTGATTCCGTGATAGTGATAGCCCCTGGGACTAAACCAAATATTGCATCAACAGACGCCGTATCGGTGACTAATACGGGTTTACCTAATGTTCCCGGCTGGCCTCCGTAGATCACCACACCGGCTTCTTCGTAAACCTTGTTATCAATCGCCTGGTCAACAATGTCAAAATAGGTTGTTGAGTGCATGACAAACAGATTGACACGGTTAAATTTATCCCCATATTTGCGCAACCCCTTCGTGAGGGTCTTCTTGCCATCGGTAGCAATGTTCGCCGTCACCACCATATCCGTGTTCGCCCCAATCGCTGCCCTCAATGCTGCCAGGGAATACTTGATATAGCCTTCAAGCGAAGCATCCGCAGCATCCGTGCCCACAAGCTCAGAAAACTCGGATACATCCCGTCCACGTCGTTTAAAAGACTCTTCGGTGATTTCATAGGGGCCATATTTCCAAGGAGCTTTAACGTCAACGGATTCGCCCGCGCCAATTTTTTTACCGGTAACTTTATCCGTAGAATTCACGTCACGATGTTCAATCGAACCACTAATCTGATAAAATGCCCGTTTACGCAAATCGCCTTCAATAAAAACATTATCGAGTACAATTGCGCCATTAGATGCCTGATTAAACACCTCAAGATTATCTTGTCTGCGCTCTAAAAATGCAGTTTGCGCCAAATCGTTATAAATAATTAAATCACTATTCACCGTGGTTACCATTATATTAGTTCCTTACTTAGGTAATCCCAGATAAGCTTCTCGACCGAAACGCCGGATATAGGCGGCCTTATCCGCTGAAGACATCTGAGAACGTTTAAAATGTGTGCCCCCTGATTTACTATTCCCCGCACCGGTACCGGATGCAGAAGGAAATAAATGCGGGGCACTTTCTTTTAGCGAATCAATCCACTCAACGGGGGTTAAAGGTGTACAACCATCTTTACCCATGATCGGATTGCTTTCTTCATCAACCGCGACGGCCTGACCTTCATCATTGATGTTAAATAGGCCCTTGGCACGTAATATTAAATCTTCCTGAGCACTGGCTAACGCGCCGGATTGACTTGCAGCGGCACGAATTTCATCGCCTAAAACACGATTACGGAATTTATTGGCAAATTCTTCTGCCTTTTCCGCCCGTCGCTTTTCAGATTGAAGCTTTTTTTCTACATCATGGCGCAATCGTTCCGTGCGCTTATTGATTACCTCGTCGATCTTGCCTGCGGCGATGAGTTTCGCTTCCTCATCATTTTCAAAACGTTGCAAAATGCCTTTCACCTGCTCAGGATCAATGCCTTCAAAACGCTTTAAATTATCAGTTTGCTCTTTGAGCTTACCAAGTAATTCACTATTTTTTGCCTTTAGACCGGTAACCTGCTCATTAATCTGCTTATCAATAATGGCTTGAACTTCGGGTGTTATCGCTGTACCACTCGCTCCGCCGCCGCCATTTGGGTCTTCTGCTGATGAAGGATAGTTACTACCGATGTTTAAAATGCTCATTATGTCCCCTTGGGATGTTGTCTATGCGCCTTGCGCGTTAAATTAACTCAGCCCTCAGCCGAGTTTAGCGAACAAAAAAGGCCACCGAAGTGACCTTGATTGCCATGCATACGGGTTAAATTACCATCCCAGCTGCTTTAAATGCCTGTTCATCTATCTTTCGTAATTGTGCCAAAGAAATAAACTCACCTTTGTCGGTATAAAATTCTGATGGATGCATGCCACCCTCTTTCATTAGCCGGTAGCGTACTTCACCAAATACCTGCTTTTGTCGCCAAGCGGGTTGTCGTTGTATCCATTGAAGAAAGGTTGTGTCGGCTGGTATTTGTCCATCCATAGAGGCCCGAGTGCTTTCGTCCATTTCATCAACATCCATTCCCAATTGACGCCATGATTTAGTGATCAATGTTTCAGTCGAACGGCAATTCCAGTGAATTTTTCCTGGGCCTTGCAAATAGGGCACTCTATGGCCGATTGGCTTGCCTTCAAGGGTATATTTCAATCGATCGCGAATAATACAAGCGGGCGACGTTTTATTATCCAGGGTAGATAACCACTGTTTACCCGCCATAATATCGCTATTCGCTTCGGCAAAATGATTTCTGGCGGTTGCCTGCAGATGATTAATTGCCGTTTTGGCAATGGTTGTGGCATTAGCCCGACTAATTTGTAACGCACCGTCTTTATAACCTTGCTTGGCGTCACCACGGATGTTACGGCCAATTTGCAATGCACTCTCCCCATTTAAATAGCCATTGCGAACGGTATTATTAATGCGCATCATGCGGTCTTTTTCCAAACCTTCGGCCCACTCAGATAACAGTTTTCCCTGAAATGGATGTGCTATCACCGCTGCATAGAGCATATCTGTGGTGAGACTCATTAATGGATATTGACGAAGAACACCCTCTGGCATTAGAAAATCAAATAAAGCCGGATAATACTCTACTTCATACGCTGCATGCGCTTTCATTTCGTCGCTTAACAGTGAAAACGCGCTGGCTACCGCATTCTTATTAATCGCCTTAACACTGGCTAGCAAAGATGCTAATCGCCTAACAGTAAAACTCTCCGCATCGATATTAGCGTCATCCAGCACCACAATTAAGGATGCACTGAGCTGGGCATCAAAGGCATTCAGGGTGTTAACCATCTTTTTAGCAACCCCACTACCGTAACGGCTGGTAAACAGCGAATGCGCAAGTAACTCATCCATCAGTCGCTCATTCACCGTTCTCATTGCTCACCTATCATCGTGGGTTGCTGATTGTTAAGTTCGTCAATGACATCATCAACCTCATCCGCCGGATTGATAATGTCAAATTTTTGCAAGTTACGAACCATGTCAGACTGACGGATGGCATTGGATTGCCAAGCGGTAACGATTTCTCGTATCATGGTACTATCAGCAATGTGATTGACCAAGTCTCGGTTAATTTCAAATGAACATTTATCCGGTGCAGCATTCACGTATTCTGCGCACCATTTCAATCCCTTGGTCAATGCTTCTGACACATTTGAGCAACAAGTACTTAAAACAGACGTTTGGGCGCTTAATTCACCCACCGACTGGATAACCGTTTTGACTTTACTGTCTGCAGAGACTAACTGCGCCCCCAACCCCACCATATAATCACGCTTGCTGTCCATCGCTTCTTTCGCTAGCATGTTAGGCTGTGCTTGAATGTAGCCACAGGCACCTTGCTCAGGTAACAAAATGGGTGAGCGGGAGCCGACTAATATGCCCTTTTTCTCTAACCAGTCACGCCATTCATCTTTCAAGCCACTAATATAGGGTTGCACTTGGCCACAGAAAAAAACCGAATCTTCATAATCGGCGGAATTTCGATAATGACCCAAATTGATTTTGGCGAGTCCTAATAACGGCGCTTCATCAATCGTGTGATCATTATTTTGAGCACCGATAAAGGTGAACGGAATTTCATCCCACGCACCGCCAATTTTACGCTTTGGAATATATTCAACATCCATTTGGTAAACGCTACTGCCTGCGGGTTTACGATACACTCGACAGATAAATTTCCCATCTTCAATAGCAAGAACCCGGTATTGAATGACATCCTTAAACCCAAAACCCGCTTTTTCTTCTACTGTTTCACGTAATACCACCAACGTTAAGCGATTACGGCCATTAATGCGTTGGGTTTGCCAGTTAATAATGTCTTCAGCTTTGTATTGAAAAAAATAAACTTGGTTTGCCTCATCATTATAATCGACATACAAGCCATGCCGCCCCACTTCCAATATCGATTCCAATGATGATTGCGCTAATTGATAAAGACTGGAGCCCGCTCCATCTGCATCTTCTTTAAGATAAGCCAGCTTTTCATTAATCTCCACGAGCGGATCTTTTTTAAACGCCATTCCTATCATCCCGTTACGGGTATTGCCGGTTATCGGATAAAACACCGCGCGATCTTGATAATCGCTATTACGCTTCCTTTTCCGTTCTTTATCCGACTCTTCTAATATCGGGAGAGAGTTTTTTACTGAATCATCCCCTTTACAGACTGTCCGAACCAATCCCCATTGCAACGTAAATAAATTATATTCAGGACGGATAAAATCAACATTAGTCATACTCATTAGAATGTGGTTCCTAAATTAATCTCAAAGGCGGGACGCTGTTTATTTTTTCGGCTAACCGCAAAATACCTGAAGGCATCAGCATCATGAGAGGTGAAATCATGCAGTGGCTTGTCTTTCCAGCAGCCGAGCCTGTCATTCCATTCTTTGCGATAAGCTTCTAGATTTGCGATACCCTCAGCACATTGATGTTCATCAAAAACACAATGGGGTAATATTTCACGTACCGCCTCAATCCCTTCATCGATCGATAATCTTGGCACGACATCAAATCGTATTGTGTATTTCTGTCCACCAATCTCATAGCCTTCTCTGGCGATTTCACGCCGTGATTTCGCATCCGAGCCAAATTCACGATTATCGATATCATGGGGAGCATGATGACTGGCGTAACGGTAACCTTTATTTTTTAGCACCGCCATATAGTGCCGTAAGCCCTCACCACTATTTGCGTAGTGATCGATAACATGAAATTCCTTGCCCACCTCACGCACAAACCAGATTGAGGTTGAATCCCCCACGCCGATATCCCAGAAAGTATGAACGGGCAAATGGCGGTTATCAGGCAGTTGTCCAATACGCTTGTTTTGATAGAGATAGCGAAATTGTTTAGCATAATAAGCGCCCTCCACTGATTGTTGGAAGGCTTCAGATGGCACTGAGGGATATTCCCGTTTGATATCATCGCCAAGCGTTTTTTCTTTGGCGTAATACCACGCTTTCTGTCTGTTGGTTAACTCAATCCCGTGCTTTTCTGCCAATTCATCGAAATAATCGATTAACCGTTGAGGTAATAACGAAACAGGCGTCATTGAATAGTCAGGATTTTTCCACCAGGGGAAAAAAAAGAACTTCCAGTCTAATGGCGAAAGCGGTTTTGCCTGAATTTGCGCTTTCTCAGCAGATTGACAGTAATTATAGAAATACCCTGCTCGTCCCTCCGCTGTGCTTTCTATTGTCGTAAAACACTCACTGGAGACGGCTTCAAACGCACCGGTAACAATTTCTCGTGCCTTATCAGGATATTTTGCACATATTTTGCCAAATTCAGAGATATGTAAATAACGCAATGTGCCACCACGAAAGGACGTACTAATGTAAAGTGAACCACCCTTTTTAAAAACCAACTCTCCCGCAGAATCATTACTGGCAGGATTGGCTGCCTTGATTTCGGCTGGCAGTTTGTCGTAAGCGTATTTGACTTTTTCCCTGAAAAGGCGCCTCGCATCAATTAACGTATGCGCAATCAACGCACATTTAGCCGACTCAAATAACGCCGCATCGAATTGAATGATACACACTTCCGTAGTGAAACCCAGTTGACGCGCTTTAAGAATGATATTGCGGGTATGCATGCCTTCAAAATAGGTTAACTGCTCAGGGGTCATGTTAAAGCGAATTGGTTTGCCGCTTTTATCCGTTATCCAATAGAGATGGTTTAACCGCCAAAACTTATTGCGTAATAATGCTAAATGTGCTGGTTTCATAACTATCCTTTAGACAAATCATCCATGAGGTCAGATAGCGTACCAACTACATCATGCTCATTTTTTATTTGTTCTCTAAAAGCCTGTACTGAGACATGCTTACCTAAAAGCTCAAGGTTTTTGATTTTGTCAGGCCACTTTATTTTTTTGAGCAATGCTTCTGCGCCATCAACTCGTATGGATGCAATGTCAAAACCGCTCAATGTTGTTCGCCACACTTTTGGCCAGTCTTTAATCGGTCTTATATCGCCTGATTCGGTAATAATATCCAACACATCCATCTGGTCGATAGCAACCAGTCGCTTAAGCACGTAGTCAGCATTAACCTCAATGCGATTCTTGCGTTCTTCCATGAGGGTTTGGATGCGCTTTTGAATGTTGAGTTTTGCTAAGTTTTGACATGCGATATCTTTTGCCGTTTTTTCACTGTACCCGGCTCTAATTGCTGCCTGCGTCGCATTTAAATCAATCAGGTACTCTCGACAAAAGGCTTCCTGCTTGTCTGTGAGAGTCATAATAGCTACCTTAATTAATGTTTATGTTTAGTTGCACTCTTCGCCCACCGTTTAGCCTGATTGAGGCAATCTTCTATCATCTTGCCTCGTCTGCTTGCGGGTTGTTTGCGGTAATACCGGATCGCTTCACTGGTGGCTAAGCTGGCGACAGATAGAGAAAAGCCGAGCTTGATTAACTCGGCCTTGACATTGGCTTCGATGAATTGCTCAGGGGTCATGATAACGCTCTACGTTATTCAAATGAGATATTGCTGAATTTCAGGTTTGCCCATTCACTTTCTGGTGGCAAAATAAGCATTCCTCTATCATCTTTAACACCAATATCCGAGATCATATCGCCAAATTCATGAAGCAGTGCGTTCATATACTTTATACCACGGCGGTTTAACTGTGGAACTTTGCAAGCGCAAATTATTGCTCGTGGATCTGCTTTTTCGCTGAATGGTGTCATCAATTTCATATAAAACCCCGCTCTCCATTCTGTCGGTTTTCTGCCCCCGAGATAACCATCAAGCAAAGGCATCAAAAAATGACGACTGACTTCGATATCACCAGTATCATAGCGGTATACGGGGCGACGATTCGTTGCCATCAGGTAATACATATAAGCCTCGGCTACTCGCCAGCAAAAGAATTCATGTGTAGTCATTTAATTAAGCCTCTATCAGTCCAGGTATGGTCATTTGCATTTCTTTGATCAACCTTTCTCTTTCTGATTCAAGCTTATGCTTTTCTCCACCAAGACCCCATTGATTCATAATCTTTGCAGCACTACTTACATTACTTTTTTTATTTTGATAGTGAAGTTCTAATCGATTTGCCTGAGCAAACTTATCTAAATGACCGAGAATCGCCGCACGAAATGTTTGATAAACTTTAACTTCAAATGCAGGAGACAACCAGGCAGCATATCTTAATGCAATCAATTCATGAGCCCATGTTCCCTTCTCATTTCCACCATTAAATACAGTAAGTATTTGATTTTGTTACAGAGTGTTTTTTAGCACTCTGGTCACTTCTTCAACAAATTCCTTAATTCCATCAGATTGTAAGAATTGACTCGGTACTTGCCATTTTTTGGCTAAACCACCTGCAATAGCTGCTTTGTGCAAATCATTAAGGTTATAAGTCCCATGCTCATTGCTGCGAATATGAATATTTTCGATATCAATAACCGAGTATTTCATATGATGCTAACCTTTCAAAAAAGAGACCTCAGCTCACACAGAACGCACAGACCCCGAACGCATCATGATTGACTGACGTTCTCTGAGGTCTATTTTGTGAATTGTCTCGGGTTTATTTAGATGCGCGGTGAGTGCGCGTTGAAATAAGAGGACGCCTTGTCGCTAAGGAGTCCCTAATAATTTAAAAAATTTGTTCAAGTATTAATCGCGGGACAAAATTGTCCTGCGGTGGTTGTCAATAATGCTGGATGTTCCCATGGTGTATGGGGGCTAGAACTTGTTGCTATTCGTTAAGTCAGTTAACAAGCTATACAACAGAAATAAAAGTGAGCTTAGTCCTGAAATGACCCAGGTGGTCAGTTTGACCTCTTGTAATAAAAACAATGAGTTAAATGGTTTTATTGACACTGTGTTTTGATGTACTGCTGTAAATACTCCGTCTGCTTTTCGTTCTCAACAATCATCGCTCTGAGACGGAAATAATCTTCTCGAGCTGATGCGCTAAGTTGTGGGCTGGCTTCATCATATCGGCTCTTGGGGGTAGCGGTTTTGGGTATTGGACACACGGCGTTAATGCGCAACCACTTAGCGCCAGCGCGAACAGCATCATTGAGCTTGGTAATTTGAGCTTTGGCATTATCGAGTTCCTCGGTGTGTTTAATATCGAGTTGGTGCAAAGCATCGATCTTATCCTGCTGTAATTTCACGGCTTCGAGTTGAGCCTGATATTGCTGCTTTACCGTTTGGTAGTTTTGTTTGACGGTTTGGTAACGGCTGTTGGTGAAAACGAGTGATAAAATCAATCCAGCAATAATCACTACGATAAATGCGTAAGGTCGCCATAACATATTACGCTCTCTATTTCTCGACGGGTCATTAGCCCTTTCTGTTTTATACCCTCATCGTATACCCAGCGTTTCATCTCATCACACGCCCCTTGTCTGTCGCCTGCGTTGAGTTTTTTGAGCAACGTTGACTGCCTGAAATTACCAATGCCAACGTTATAGACAAACGAGTAAAGGGCGGCCTGTGTGAGCGTATTGATATTAACCTTAATTAGTGGGTCAACATAGCGCTTGACGGCTTTGAGGTCATCATCAAGCCACTTATCACATTCCGCTTTGGTGTACGTCCGATTACGCGCAATATCGTTGCCTGTGTGCCCATAACAGACAGAAAGAATACCGCCACCGTCAAAATAGGGCTTAAGTCTCAATCCTTCGAAATGGGTTATCATGCTTGAGGCCAGAAATAACGCACTACCGCCTATCGCCATCAATATTTTTTTCGGTATTTTCATACTGACGCTCCTTGAGTTTGTACTCCTTTTTGCGGTAGTAGACGTTGATTAAAAATGTCCCTATCGTGCAGCCGATACCCATCACCGCTACCCATTGCTCAAGGGTGAAAAAACCTAGAACGGTCGTCATAATGCCCCAGAGATAAGCCGTCGGGGTTGAGTGTTTTTCAAACATACGCATATACCCTACCGTTGAGGGTTCCATTGCTTTGGATTAAAAAGGGAGACAGCGGCTTTACTTGTTTATGTTTCTGGCTTTGTGAGTATTGCAGGGGGACAAATGAAAAACCCCGCAAAAAGCGAGGCATTATTAATTTTTTATTTATTGTGGCATTAAAAGTAAAATTAACTAAAAAAACAATTAAGTAATAGAGCATTTAACCATATTTCTCAAACCAACCTCATGGTTATAAGGGTAGGGATCTTTAGCTGGGTCACCATGTCCAAATGCAACCCTCAGCCCATATATTTTTGCTTGCTTATCTACAGCGCGTCTGTATTCTTTTTGATAAAGAGATAATTCACTTCCGCTATTATCTTCTTTTTTTGCATTAAAAAGATAAGTAACTGGAATATTATCAAATCTTATATGCTTATTACTAATAACCTTATCAATATTCCTTGCTAAAGATGCTTCATCTTTGTCATTTTTTGACAATGATTCCACTGATGATATGGATTTAAATGAACTGGGGCAAATTGGGCTTATATTCATAATTAAAATTCCTCATGAAAATTACCACTTAAAGCATTAGTGTAACAATATGATTAAAAAAACATATGAGAGATATTTTCAAGGATTTTAATAATTCAATAACAAAAAGCCCCGCAAAAAGCGAGGCTCTAATATAATTTAAGCGCTAACTCGATAGCTTTGCGCTACTATAGCATATAATACTGTACGGATGTACGGACAGTCAAGCATTTTACTGAGTATTAGATCAGTATTTAACGTCGCTGTAGAAATTGCTGGATTTCCGCTTGTTGCCAACGTGTTAGTGTATCTGCCAGAACGAGAGTCTGTTGCTGATAACTCTCTTCAAGTAATTGTTTCATCTCAGTTAACACCTTGTCTGCATCTTCACGTTTGCGCAGCACTCGCCTTACGGCCTGTTTCTCTGCCTCATAAGTAGCTTCTTTAACGCCATTAGTGAAGTTATAAATCTTTTCGCATTCTTTTGCGATTATCGGTATTTGGTTAACTTCAAAGTTTTGAGGTGACTCCACACCTGTTGCATGACGGAGCGCATACCAGATACCTTGCGTCCACGAACGCTTAAATCGGAAGCCGTTAGCCATTGTCCAGATTAAACGAGAAAGATGTGAAGTATCATCTGCGGTTAGTAATTCTCTCGCTTCTGGCTGATGTTTAGGATGTTCATATTTACCCGTTTTGCAGATAGATGGAAGAACTTCGTTGAAGAAGCCAATCTTGAAATTGTTTTGCTTCAGGTTTATTGCTGCGAAAAATCACACGGTACAAATTAGGTTCATTCACAAATGCTGCTTCTTGTTCTCTTCCGATAGAATCAGTGATGTACGTTTTGCGTACCCCATCTTGATCTATTACTTCAGAAGCTACACGTCGTGAATTTGTGATCGTTAGAACTTCACAAACATCTTTAAGACAGAACCACGGTTCAGCATCAATTATTTTTATGCGTACATTATGAGTTTCTTTGAAAGAAAATGAGATTGATAAAGCAGCCATGTTCGGCCTCCTTATGTATTTAGTCTACAACTACCAGTTAGTAACTGGTAGCCAGGTGTCAACTGAGCTACATAAGACGCTCCGGGCATATTCCCCTTTCGAGTATTTTATTACGCCTCTCCACCCGGCCTTCGGATGTGATTACGCCGTATTACGGACATAAAAAAGCCGCATGGCTATCGGGTGCGGATGACCGCTTATGTATTCAGTACGGTCAGCATACGATAGTCTATACGGTATTGTCAATTTGTTGCTTTAAGGAGTGTGTGAACAGTGCCCGCTATGTAGGATTCAGCCCTACCCATGTAAGCCGTGATATAATCGGGTCTTTTCTTCCAGTTTTTAGCTATCATCCGGCATGAAATATGATGCTGATAGTGTAAGCAAATAATATTGTATCCGTCGATGTCATATTTCTTTAATCCTGCTACGGCCTTATCAACAATTTCGCCTTCTTCATCGCTTAACCAAGGTCTGTCATCATCGAATTTAACAGGAGCAATGGAAGACATACCTTTGTACTCGGTTCCAATGCGGCTCATGCTCCAGTTTCCCCATCCTTCGAGTAAATCTTTTACGTGCCTACTCATCTCTCCTCCGGCAATAAAATATGAATAGGGGCATGGTTTCAATGCCCTGCTTTGAATGTCTAATGGTGGTTTAATGTGTATGGGTTATTTCTTCGCCATTCGAAAGGTAATACCTGCCTGATACCAATCCGGTAAGAAAAACTCAATACGCCCTGAAAAACCTTGCAGTCGCATCGTTTTCATTCGTTTTAGCTCACTTTTCATTTGACGGTAAATTTCGTCCATCTCACCTGATTTTAGTCTGACAGTTGTATTTGCTAGCATAGCTATTTTGGCAATGGTCATCTCGCCATAAGTTATTTCTGCATGCGCGGTAAACTCGTATGGGTCTTCACCTAACTTACGATGACAGCCTATACAGTGCGAAAAACTATTTAAGGGGTGATAACGGGTGGCTTTGTGTCGCCTTGATTTGAAGTGTGAGCAGTGCAGCTTAGCGCGTTCATGCTGAAAATATCGTCCGCAATAATCGCATATCCAGTTTGTTCTTTCGCGGACTAATTCAGAGAACACGGCGTCGTATTTATCTCTTTTTAGTGCCATTTAATTTTCCTGCGCCTGTTTTAATTTCATATACTCCGAGCTTTCCGGTATTGTCACGAAACAACGTACGCCAATCGCCCAGCATTCCACTTTTTGCATAAAAACATGCATCTCACCCGTATCTAACTTTGATGTCCTCTTAAGCGTCCTGACGCGCTCTGACTGCTGTGTGGTCACATCAATACGCTCTACCACTTCATAACCGAGAAATGTATGTTTCAGCATTTCCTTCACCTGCTCAGCGGTAAAGTTAGCGTTGTTAGCACACAGATATTTGCTTATCTCAGATGCCCATAAATGAAAAAGTGAGTTTTGAGACAGGCTTCTGGTTTGCTTGTAGGGCTTGATGATGAGTTGATGCGGTTGGTTTGTTGCGAGAATAGCTTTTAAGGTTTGCCAGACGGATTTTTTCGTTGATTCGTGGAAGAGTAGCTTGTCTTCCATCACCTAATCTCTCTCATCTCCACGCCTTTAGCGGTATAACCGGTTAACTGTTTCCCCGCTATCCGTTGACGCTTTTTTGTCAAAAAATGGATATGGTCTTCATAGACATAGTAGTATTTGCCATCGACGAGAATATGTTTAAAAGCTTTCATTGGTTGATTTACATACTGCACAAATCGTATTAACTTATTGTTTTTAAATGTTTCTTTTGTGCGCACCTGTTTGAGTGTTTTTTCTTTACATCGGTAAATCCAAAAATCATTGAGCTTGCCGGTTATCTTTCTGGTACGTACTTTGATATAACCAAGTCGCTTCATTAGTTTGCTAAATTCCGCGTCATTACGAATTAAATTCCCGGTATATCGTAGCGGTTCAGCTTGCCAGTCTTTAGCCTTATAGATTTTTATCAATCCGCGATGATGATATTTATTTAGAATCGTGTATTTATCGCCTTGCTTCGGATGACGGTACAGCGTCCAATTATCGACCGCTTGTTTCCGTGCTTGTTGGTCAATCAACAACGCAAAGGTAGCCAAAGGTGAACCGTCTTTACGTTCAGTAAAATTCTTACTGACTTTGCAGATAATATTCAGTGCATAACTATCAATATCTTTGGGCTGCACAAATTCATAATAATCATTATTTTTCAATTGATTAGTTGTGCGCACCTCTGAATGATAATCATAAGATTGCTTATCCTGACCTGTCAGTCCGATATCGCTATCTGCCTCATGAACGGAAATCCCAGAGTTTAGCCAGACTAACCCATTACCATCGTGTCTTAGTCCCAAATCCGTTAATGTGCAGAGACCATCGTTAATGACTGACCAGTTGCCTGAAATAACCGCTTTTCGGGGTTAAATATATCGAAGTCCTCACTTTGGGCACAAAGATGTCCCTCACAGCGATTTGCCATGCCTTGAATGTTCATATTTTTGCCTGTTTGATTTTTATTTGGTGGGATTTAGCGGAGTACAGGTGAAATTTTCTATTGACACTTTTGGCAATTTGCCACGATTTCCAGCCTTGTCACTACCAACAGTCCAGTAGTAATCCAGTTTTCTAAATTGCATTTTAAACATGGAAGGCTGGGATAACATTTTCAGGCAATCCTGTTCTGATAGTGCTTTGTCGCTAAAGCGATACCAATGCACAGGCTGGCCACCATCCTTAACAATGGTTGCTTCGATTTGGTATTTCATTGGGTTTCCTGATTATTCGAAGATATTGAAGCTGGGTTTAATCTCTAGAGACATTGTTGTTCATCCAAACTTGGTCATAATCACTGTTTGGCATGTTGGCGATATAATTGTATGGACTTGTATTTTCTTCTGCCAAAAATTGATGGGCTTGCTTGTCCAGATACAACGAAATTTTTCCTTCCCATCCTTCCCCGTTTCTCTGTTTTTCTAAACACAATATGGAAGCCGGCTCTTTTAAATACTCCCGCTCTTTTTCAGTTAATAGTTGACTGGCCTCTAGCTTCTGTAACGCTCGCTCTCTGCGCTTATTTCGCCAGATGATGAAAAGATTATCGGCAAGGTCAGTGATAGAACCCGAGCCTTTTACGTCCATTTTCCCTGTGGGTTTTTCTTCACTTTCCGATTTACGGCTGTGTGTCACTAAAATAACGTGGCTTGAGGTTTTGTTTTTAAAATCACACAATGCATCCATGAAGGCTTTTTGCCCATTGTAATCATCATCGGCAAGCCCGCATTTCATCAGGCTATCTATGATAAACAGATTGATACCATATCGGCGGTTTGCATATCTGAAGATTTCCAGTAATCGTGATGATTTCGCTGTCCCTGTTAAACCAAATAACCAGAGCCTATCATCATAAAACTTAAAAGCGGACTCAATTTCTAATTGTGAGGGTAATTTAGTGCAGGTTGCTTGACGGGTTAGACGCTTTAAAAACGTTGCGGGTTTTAACTCAAATGAAGCAACACAAGCCCTGATTTCCTGACGCATCGCTTCACACAGAATATGCCCTAATATTTCACTCTTACCGTGCCCATTAACCCCATTGAGTAGCGTTAACTCAGATTCACGATAACTGAAATGTCGATTTAATGACTCCCAAGGTGTCTTGAACAAATATTCCTCTCTGCCGTAGAATGCATCAAGCGTGCTCTGATAAAAATCTCTCGCTGTGCAGAGTTCTTCTGGGTCAAAATAAGCGGCTGTTTCAAGGCAGTGTACAATTTCCTGCTGTGTCAAGCCAGCCTGTAAACATTCGTTAATGTCCTTGTGGGGCAATTTAACTAAACGACACCGATATTCCCCTAATCGACGAGCAATTTCCAGGGCTGCTTGTTGCCCCACTTCGTCATTGTCCATCGACAACCAGATTTCAGTAAAGCGGTCAAGGTTATGAAATTCATACTCAATCCATTGTTGTTTTGCCCCACTGCCTCCACCAAAAGGAACCGACAATGCGCTTAACCCGTACTGATGATAGCTCATGCAATCAATTTCACCCTCGCACAATATGACTGCACGAATCGCTTTAGGCAACGCCTGCCAGCCAAACAAACAAGGTTCACAATCCGCTTCAACTGAAATGACCTTTTTCCCATGAGGTCTGACTGTGCTAATGCGTTTTACCTGTATCAGTTGGCCTTCTCGCTTGTAAGGGAACGCTATAGCGGGTAATTCCCTGTTATCTTCAGGTGACCAGACAATCCCATCGCTGACCTGAAATTCTTCTGCCGTTTTGCGGTCTATGCCTCGTGATTGAAGATATTCGTAACAGTCTTGTGGTTTACGGACGGTTTTCTTCAATGATGCGGGTTGTGGGCGTTTAAACTGTTTTTTCCGTTTTGCTTCAAATGCACCGGATTCATCCGCTATCCCAAGAAACTGTTTTGCTTCGGCCATCGCCTGATGCAAACTACAGTCCCTGACCTGCACCCACAAATCGAGTAAATCTCCCCCTGTTCCCTCAGCAAAATCTGACCAAACCTTTTTGCCAGACAGATTAACTTTTAAACTTTTCCCCTGTTCCCCCTGCACAGAGCCAGCCACCCACTCATACCCCTCTTTTTTGCCTTGAGGTAAGAGATAGTTAGCCACTCTGACAACATCAAGCCATAAGCGCTCAGATAATTCTGTAATGGTAATCATGCTTCCCTCAGATTGAATCTATTGAACCCGTATTGCACAATGCCAGCACTTAGCCAGCCGTGGTTGTGCCCACGGATGAGTATTGATTTGATAATTGATTTCATGATGAATAACTCAAAAAATTAATTTTTAGGCCACTCAAACTTAATTTCTCTAAAGCTCTCCATACCGCATTCTGAGCAGCGATAAAATTTTAGTGGTCGAATTACGTTTAAATCGAGAAAACAACTTAGAATGGATTACAGAGCGTTTTAAAGGGTATCTGAATAGCAAATTGAGATTGAATTTTAGATTTTTATAAAATTTGGCGTTTCCGTGGCAGATATATTTCCATCATCAGAAAAATACCAAGCCGTTGCTAACAGTAAACGTTGATGTGGTGGTTGTTTGAGGTTTTGGTGAATGTGATTGTATTACCGGTTTATCATCCAGCCAGCGTTTGCCATTGAGGTAAGTGGCAGGATGTAACTTTTCAAAGCCAAACTGATTAGCCTGTAACCTCGCACGAATATCAGCCACAAGAAATTCGGCAAACTGTTCCGCTGTCTCACCTATCTCTTTCCGCCACAACTTGAATTGAGTTTTAAATGCTGACTTAGCTGATTGCTTACCCACCTTTCGTTGAACCTGTGGCCAGAATATGCCTTCAAACGCTAAATCAATTGTATTTTGATTTGCTGTTGTGATTTCAGATTCTGTTTTTTCAACCTCAGATCGAACGGGTTCGATCAATATGTTTTTATTCTTTGTAGTAATCTCTGTAGTAGTCTCTGTATACGTATCACGTTTAGCCGTAGGGGGTGTTACGTTTTTTCGTAGGGGGTATTCCGTTTCAACGTAACCCCTATTACGTTTTTTCGTAGGAGCTATTACAGAAACTGGTTTTAGTTCAGGTTGATTATTAACCAATTGTGTAGCGTTAGTTATCTCATCAATGCGTGCAGGAACAGGTTCAATAAACAAAACATTACAACAAGCCCCGGTTGAAGTATTAATTGTACGGAGTTCTAGTGTAATAATACCTTGCGATTTCAATCGTTTTAAGGCATCAGTCACTTCTCGTTTTGTAAATCCGAACTGATCAGCAAAAGATTGATAGCTACGCTGTAATTTGTCACCCTGAAAACGCTTGCGCCATCCTGTCAGTTCACCCGTAGACTCATCCCTAATTTCAGTTGGACGATACCAGTAAATAATTTCAGACAGTAAAACAATAGCGGTGCTATCAGGTTTTCCACTTGGCATTTTGATGTGATGCCACCAGTTAGCAGGGATAACATTACCAGACAGATTTATACGCCCAATTTGGTTAACGGTCTCGGTTGGAGTAAGATGTTTCATTGATTACCTCTAATTGATTCTTGACGATGTTTAAGCCTTAATTTTGCATCTTCAAATGCGGCTTTTAGCTTCTTGGCGGCTAACTCCGTGAAAGAGCGATTGACCCTCTCTCGAATAATGTTTTTATGGATATTTGACTGGTAAAATCGTAGCTTTTTTGGCATAATGACCTCGCTGAAATTGAAAGAAAAAAGGGAAATTTGGCGTTTCCCTTCTCCTTGAAATACTAGTTAAATACAACACTCGATCTGACATTCTGAAGCTTCATCGTTTTTTAACCTTGAAGCTTCTTTTTTTGGCAGTCTCAAATGCTCCAGCATGTCTATCAGCTTGCGTATTTCTTCACCTGATATATTCGTAATAACAAGCTCCTGTGTCGATGAATCAGGCACACTCACCACATGCCTTGGCAAGCCGTATTCTGAAACGACCTGACAGGCTAATTTAAAGATTCTGGTTTTATCCCGACTCGCTGTTGATGGATGAATTCCTAGTGATTTAGCAAACCCGTTATTACCCCCTTCTGATGCCATCTTCTGGTAGAAGTAAGATTCTAAATGCTCAGGTTTGCAGGTGATTTTAATAGTATTTGAATATTCCATGGTTATAATCCTTAAGTAATAAAATTCCCTACCTCGATATTCCTATGAGGTTGTGGCGGCTCTAACGCATATTCAGAGCGAGTCAAAATGTTAAAGAACGGTCTTACTTAGATGGTATTTTGCTTTTCGGCGGGTATACCATCTGTTGGGTTTGGGTAAATGTCAGGGCGTAACTCATGGGGAGTGATCTGCCACTCTAAAACTTCACATAAGCGAAGAATTTTTTTAGGAGGTACGCCATTTTTAAACCATGAACTTATAGCTTGAGGTTCATGGCCTATAAAATTTGCAATTTCAGTTTGACTAGCTATTCCAGCTATACGTTTCTTAATGTTTTTATCCATAAAGCAGCCCTCAATATAGAGATTTATTAATTTACAAGAAAAAATTAAAAAATCAAGAAATTCTTTCAGGGAAGATTACAAGGAAATGTTGTAAAATAATTTTATGAAAGATCAAAAAAACATAAATTCATCCCTGAGAATTATTCAGGTGTTAAAAAAGAATGGCTGGAGCCAGTCAGACTTAGCAAGGAGGCTAAGTATTAGCCCACAAGCTATTCAACAGTGGGTGAAAGGCATTAGTTCACCTAGAGGAACTAATTTAAAAAAATTATCAGAAATTACAGGATTCCCGCCTCATTGGTTTTTCATGGATGAAGCTGAAGAAAAAGCATCTCATTCGAATGTAACAAAATCCGCAAAATTATCAGAACAACATAAAATTCTTATTGAATTGTTTGAAAAGCTCCCTGAAAGTGAAAAGAATTTACTAATTGACTCTCTTCATGAAAAACAGCGTCATTATGATAAATTATTTGAAGAACTTGCTAAAGCTCGCGGAAAAAAATAATCTAATTATCAAATAAATAAACTCTCTTTTGAGTTTTGCTCAACTTAATTTTCAATTTTTAATTGAAAATACACTTGCAATTTACAATATTTTCTTGCAATCTATATCCCATCAACTCACTGCAACAGGCAGACGCCAGACAATACTCCGAGTTATCTGAAACCTTGCCAGACGTTGCCAAGTAGCCAGCCTGAGGCATATGAACATGAAGGCAAGTGCAGCCATCAGTAACTAAGTCATCTCGCTCTTTAACATATTGGAATCAAGCTCTGAATAAGCGTTAGAGCAACACCACCAAGTGAGTTTTGGGGTGTGTGAATATAAAAAACACTCAAATCTCGGTTTTATACCAGGGAATAAACAGACTGTGAGTACAAACCGAAAGTATTCGGCACACACCACTAAAACTTATTTAGGAGGTAACAAAATGGCAACCATTATCTTTAAACCTAAAAAAGACAATGTTAAATCTCGTCGCCTGGCAAAACAAATGGCATTTTGGGATAGAAAACGCGCTGAATATGAAGCTAAGCCCAAGCCACGTTCTACAAAGAAAATCCTTGATTCCATATTCAACAAGCAAGATGATACCGTTAATACCCTTGCATCACTCACTCTCAATCTAAAAGACAAGAAACCTCAGCCTTCGTTTGATAACTGTTGCTTACCGAATACTTATCTCTATTCTGCAAGAAAATACTCAAAAACCCGCAAATTAAGAATTGCATAACAATTTGATAGTCTTTGCAGCAATCTTATCCTACACTTAGTCCATAAGTTTGAGATAATAGCTTTCCCTCCCGATGGGCTGGGAATTTGAAATCTCCCAATTTCAGGGAGGCCAGGTTGTTAAAGAGCGGTTATTGTTTAAAACAATCCATTAATAAAATCAAAGCGAATTATTTTTCAGAGTTCTTATTGTTTTATTTTGATAGAGGTCAGCCTCAAGCATTAGGTTCTTTTTAGTCAACTTTTCAATTAAAAGGGCATATTTCCAAGGGATAACTTCCCCCCAAAGACTAACTGTAGATTTGGAAATGTTAAGAACTTTTGCTGTAGCAACCGTACCTCCAAAATAATCAATCACATTTTTCTTAAGCATAAAAACGGATTTCCATCCACAGGAGATTTAGCTATGCCAGAAAGTTTACACAACAAAACAAATATGATCAATATTCAAAACTAAAAATGTTTAATAATATAAACATGAAAAAAACAACTATTAATGAACGCATCATCTTACGCATGCGACAATTAAAGCTAAAACACAAAGACATTGTCAAAGCTACTAAAGCCTCTAAAGGAGCGGTGAGTCAATGGGTCAATGGCGGGAATAAACCGTCAGCAGATTATGTGGCTGCTTTAGCCCACGTGCTTAAAGTGAGTGAAAAATGGTTATTAGAAGGTGAGTTAAATGATGAAGTAATACCCTATCATAATAAAATGAAAAAAATACCACTACTATCACTTGAGCAGGCAGTAACATGGAGTGATAGTATTATGAATAATGATCATTGGATAGAAACTTCGTCTAATACCAATAACTCTTGTTTTGCGGTTCAAATTAAAGGGGATTCTATGGTAAGTACAACTGGTTCAGGGATTTCCCTTCCTGAAGGAGCGTTCTTAATTATTGATCCGAAATATAAAGTTAGCAGTGGTCTTATAGTGGCTGCCCATTTACCTAGTTCTGATGCCATTATAATAAAAAAATTAATTATAGACGGACCAAATATTTATCTTGTTTCTATAAATCCCAATTACAAACCTATTCAAATTGACACTTTAGATTATATCATTGGTGTTGGAACTCGTATTGAGTTTGATCTTGTGTAATCAATTCTTTTCAATAACTCACTGAATTAAAAAATCAAATCTAAAATTCTTTTAACATAAACTGCCTGCCTAAAGTTTAATTAATAAAACATATATTGACACAGTAAGTTTTGTTATCTAAACTACATTCCATCAACTCACTGCAACAGGCAAACGCCAGACAATACCATGAGTTATCTAAAAATTTGCCAGACGTTGCTAAGTAGCCAGCCTGAGGCGTATGAACATGAAGGCAAGTGACGACAGTTATGCAGTACCGCTCTTTAACACTCTTTCGCTGAAAAAGCGTAACCATAAAACACCCAAACATTTGGTTTTGGGGTGTGTGAAATAACCAAAATACAGCCATTAAGTTCAAACCAACACCAGGGAACTACCAATATGACTGTAAATATAATCCGGACACCTCCGGCACACACCACCAAAACCCATTGTAGGAGGTAATATGTGTAACTTTCATGGTTATGATAATGCTCGCCGTCGTAGACATGAGCGCAGAAAAGCCAAACAAGTAGCTTACGACTATAACAAAGCACTTAATATGGCACTGAAAGCAGCCTTAAATCCAAGTAAACCCTCTCAGCAACAAACACCACCCAACACTAAACGCCCTGCTCTTTCACTAAAAAGAAAAGTGATGAGTCGTGTTGAAATAGCAATATCAATTCGTCCGACTAAAGTTTATGACTCATTTGATAATTGTTGTTTGCCAAAAGTGGCTTTGTATTCAGTCAAATCGAAACGTTACTGTACTATTTTGATGTCTGGAGATATGACGGCAAAATTTTGAAGTTAATTTCGAACTGACATTAAATATAATATATCATTGAAGGAAAAATTAATGAGCAGGCAAAAATTAATGTTAGTTCACAATCTAAAGCATGAAGATAATATTATTAATGCATCATCCACTTCATCAGTTTTGGCAAAAAGAATAGGCCATACCTTGAAAAATCGTTTTGAACCATACATTCATAATAGAGAATGTATAAAAGAACAATCTGATTACGAAGTAAAAATGACATCAAGAGCAATTGCTGCTTTTTGTATTTCTCAATTAGCCAATGTTGACGATGAAATTGCTGGTGAGTCTGTGTGTGATAGTTCAACAGACGGTGGTATAGATGCTATTTGTGTCAATCATATTGAAAAATTAGTTGTAGTTGTTCAAAGTAAATTTAACCAATCTGGCAAAAACACATGGAATAAAAGCGATTTTTTATCATTTAAAGATGCGGCAGATCATCTCTTATCAGAAAATTTCAGTAGATTTGATACATTCTTAGTACAAAAACAAAAAGATATAATAATCGCTTTAGAAGATTCAGAATATAAATTTAAATTTGCCATGATCCATACAGGAAAGAAAGGTGCCGCTTCTATTATTCTAGAAGATATGCAATCTTGGCAAAATTCTTTAAATAAAGAATCTTTAATGGAAGAAAATACTCCGGAAGAAGATTGGCCATTTCAAATTCATTTAATTTCAGCAGAAGATATTCAACAATGGTTGCGAGATGGAACATCACAACAAATAGACTTAAAAGGTGTTGAATTAATTCAATGTGGGAAAATAGATGAAAATCAACAAGCGATATATGGCACGCTAACGGGTGATCAAATATATGAATGGTATAAACAATACGGTTCAAAACTATTTAAAAGAAATATAAGAAATCTGCTTGGTAAAACAGAAGTTAATGATGCTATAAAGCAAACAGCTATTTTAGAACCAGAAAATTTTTGGTATTTTAATAATGGAATTACTTTACTTGTAAATGAAATAATACCACACAAAAGAAATACGATCAGAACTATCCATCTAAAGACATTTAACTTCAAAAATATTAGTGTAATTAATCGTGCTCAAACAGTAAGCACAATAGGAACATTATCTCATTTATCATTGGAGCATCTTTCCAGAATAAAAATTATTGCTAGATTTATAAAGTTAGAAAATTATGATTCTGATGAAATGTCAAATAAAATTACTAGAGCTAATAATCACCAAAACCGAGTCACAGGGAGAGATTTTGCTGCACAACATTCAGAACAAAAGAGATTAGCCAATGAAATGGCAATTAAAGGATATACTTACATTCTTCTTCGTTCAGAAACCGATTATAGTATATCAGAAAAAAACATAGATATGGATGAAGCTCTAAATGCCCTCGCATGTTTAACTTGTAATCATGTTATTTTATCAGCATTAAAATTATATAGAGGAAAGTTTTTTGAAAACCTAAATAGTAACTTATATAAAAGTATTTTTAATTCATCTATTTCAGGATTAATGATAATTAATGCCGTCTCATCTTTTAGATTGTTGGAAAATAACTTAAAAGAAAATGAAAAAATAATACTGGCAAGAAAAAGAATTTAATAGTTCATGGTTCTAGGGTTTTATCTGCCATAACTTTATTAAAACTAGTAAAACGAATAAACAAAAATGAAAAAATCATTATATCTGATATAGATAAAGAACGAATCAGCCTACGGCTGCAAATCGATAACCAGTAAGTACAGACATAAAAAAAACCGCCTGTAATTGATTTTAAGGCTATCAAATAAAAAAACCTATCATTCCCTATTACCCATCGTATATCTCTTCATAAAAAGTGATACAGGACGTTTTATAGCGTGTTTTGTCGGTTAGTTAAATAAGATTTGGTTAAATAATCCTGCAACGTTAAAATTGATTATTTTTTCACCCTAAAACATGACAGTTATTAATCGTTAAATGGCTAATTTCGTTTCTTTTTTCCGTGAGTTAACTTCCCGATGAGAGCTGATTTTCAACCCAAACCGTTAAAATTGCTTTTTGAGCGGAATAATGCATGGGCGGCGATCATGGAAACTACCCAACTGAGAGATATTGAAATCGAGGTGGTAACAAAAATGTTAGCCTGTGGCACAACGATGATGGGGTTCCGTCAATACTGTTGTGAAAATGAAGATTGTGCTCATCAGAAGTTAGTTTGTTTTACCTGCAAGGGACGAGGTTGTCCATCCTGTGGAACAAAAGCCACGGATACTTGGATAGACACAAATATAATGCGTTTACCGGATGTCGAATGGCAACATGGTACGTTTACGATGCCGGATAGTCTTTGGCTTCTCTTTGAATTGAATCGATGGTTACTAGGGAAACTGTTCCCGTTTGCTGCGGACAATTTACTTTATGCAGCAAAAAAACGGGGATTAACAATGGGTATTTTTGGTGCGCTACATACCTATGGGAGAAAACTAAACTGGAACACGCATATTCATCTCTCATGGACAATGGGCGGCATCAATCAAAATGAAAAATGGAAGTCGATGCAATTTGACCTCGCTAAAGTCAGAAAACGTTGGATGTGGAATATTCGACAATATCTTCTTTCTGTCTGGGGGAAAATTTACCTACCTGAAAGTTTACAGCACATAAGAGATTATGATGAGTGGAAGCGGTTTATTCTGAATGCAGGGAAAAATGCTGAAGGTAAAGATTATTGGCATGTTTATTTTGCCGACCCGACATCCAATGCCCAAAAAACAGCAAAGTATATTGGGCGTTACCTGAAGAAACCGCCAGTCTCTGGCGCAAGGCTAGCGCATTATGATGGAGGAAGTCGCATTACGTTGCGGTTTTTCGACCATAATACCGGTCATTATAAAAATTTAGATTTAACCCAGAAAGAATTAATTTTACGGCTTATCAAACAGATCCCCGAGAAACATTTTCGGATGATCCGTTATTTTGGTTTTTTGGCAAATCGAGTGGTGGGAAAATTACTCGATATTGTTAGAAAAGCAGTGGGACAATCGGCATTCAAAAGAAAACGTTCGATGACTTTTACCCTGCTAAGCCAGCGGTTTTTAGGAGTCGATCCGTTTAGTTGCATTCTTTGTGGTGGCAGGATGAAATTTTCTCGTTTTATCGAAGGATTGAGGATAGCTCAATTAGTCGATCATGCTTTAGAGATTGCTCGAATGCGTTACGTCCCCTTTTTGGGGTAAGGGGAGATCTACTTAAAATCCACTCAATTGTACAAAGTTAACTCATATTGTTCATAAAAACATCATTACCGCTTATTGACAAATCTTTCTCTCGCCTCAAAAAGAAAAAAATCACGTTTGATACCCGTTATGCTGCTTAATAATTAATGTTAATTTTTCGTTAAATTATTTTTGAAATTCTTATACATTTTGTTTATAAATTATTTTTGAAATTCTTATACATTTTGTTTAAAATTCTTATACATTTCTAGTGACTGCCGCCATCGTATTGTGGAATACGGTTTACTTGGAGAGAGCGATCAACTCATTACGTGCTCATGGACAATTTGTAGAGGAGGAACACCTAAAATATTTATCTCCTCTTGGATGGGAGCATATTAATTTGACAGGGGATTACGTCTGGAAAAATAGTTCTAAAGTAGGAGCGAGTAAATTCAGGGCATTACGTCGATTCAACGGGTCTTAGCGTACAATTTTTTCCGTTTTCTGAGGGGACCCCTATAAGTTTACCAGAAATTGATTGAATAGGTGTTTTAGGGAAATTTGTGCAGTTTTGATACTGCGTTTGACGTTAGCATTAAAGTTAAAACGCCCGATAACGCATTTTGAGAACCGATAAAATTTTAGTTGTACGAATTTACGTTTTTATCGAGAAAGTTGCTTAGAATGGATTACAGAGCGTTTTAGTGATGGTTATGACGGGTATTTCTGTTTTAATTTTCAAAAATGATTGGATTTAACGATTTTCAGTTTCTGATAGGTGATTCTTGATGTACAAAATCGTTCGGTTTCGGACACTCCACAAAACACCTGTACAAAAATAGGTTAAATTACGTTTCGTACAGTTGTTTTAATTCGTACATCTTTTTCGGTCAGGTTATTTGACCGCTTCTTTCAAAGTTTTACCCGCTTTAAAACTCGGTACGTTTGCAGCAGCAATTTTAAGAGCATCGCCTGTTTTGGGGTTTCGTCCATCTCTGGCTGCGCGGCGCTTAACCTGAAAGCTACCAAAGCCAACTAGCTGTACGTCATTTCCTGCCTTTAGTTCTTCTGTCACCGTTCCGAGGAATGCATTAAGCGCCTTTTCTGAATCTTTTTTGGTTAAGTCAGCTTTTTCAGCGATTTGATTGATGAGTTCTGTTTTGTTCATGTTGTGCCTGAATTAATAAATACGTTAATTCTAGTGATGCTAGCCGGAGCAACAGGATAGTGCAATGTTTCAGGCTAATTTAACTCAAAAAATATTTTTAATTAAAATCCCACCGCTCGACGCAAGTCTGTGACCGAGCGTAGCGAGTGAGCAGACGAGGAAGCGGAATATCACATTTGTTAAAAAGGAATATGGCACTCAGTAGCAGCATATTTTTTGGTTTGGTTTTTTTGTTAGAAGAAAAGTTATCCACAGGGGGTTCGCCGATTAAAAAAGATTATATTTTTTTGATTAAAAAAGATTAGCTAGCTTTTTTTGTGGATTTATTATTTTATTTTTTCCTTTATTTTCAATAAGTTATATAATTCCCTATTGGGGCTTTTTATCTTTAAAATCAATAATTTATAAAATTACTCGGTTAAAAGATTACCTTCCAATTTATTTCATTGAACGAATATAAGTTATTGTATTTATTTATTTTTTATTTTTATAACTGCTTTTAGTTAAAGCTATTTACATGTCAATTTTTTTTAGTAATTGTTCCACCCTACCTGCTATCCCGTGCCACCCTACCTGCTATCCCGTGCCACCCTACCTGCTATCCCGTGCTTTATTGGGAAATATATATCTGAAAAAATGTTGACAGGAATTATTGGTCACTATATAAGTGTAAGTGTAAGTGTAAGTTTTGCATTATGGGGGAAAATTGAAAAGAATAAAATATGCAGATTATGAAAACGATATAGTTAGGTTGAGAAATGAAGGAGTTAGCTATGCAAACATTGCTCTTTGGCTTGCAGAAAACAAAAAAGAAATGGCCTCTGTTAATGGTGTCAGAAATTTTTTGCTGAAATTGGAGATAAAAGAAAAATCAAGTAAATAAGTGTTGCCCTTATCCAGACAAGAACGCAGGGCAACACTAGGCATCTACATCAATAGAGGAATATTGATATGTCTGCAAAGAACATGATAAGTGTTTATAAAAGGTTATGTAAAGAAGTTACTCTGCGTTTTTTTACAATGCGTGGGGATGCGTTTGCATTATTGTTGTACATACTGACGACATTACGAGCGGAGGTTATGTGAGCAAAAACGTGAAATCTCGTTGGGATGACATTGGTAAACGCATTATGGAGAGAAAAAATAAGTCTCCTGATAGGGTTGCTGATAAAATTAATGCGATCCTTAACCGTGAAGATGAGTTATCAGCATCACCAATACCAAATACAACAATGAATTCTCAATCTCTTAATACTATTTCTAAGGAAGAAAATAAAAAAATACTTACCCATTAGTAAAAAAACACAGATACCTGCACCGAATGTGGTATTACGCAGTGCTTTGTTTGGTGTTGTAAAAAGAGGTTCTAGGAAATATGAAAAAAATGTTCTGAAAACTACACTAAATGGCTACACCGTAAAATTTACAGGTGAACAATTAGATCAGTCGGATTTGGATGTATGGCTAGAATGTTTACAACGTTGTCAGGATTCTCCTCTAGGGTATACGGTTCGGTTTGCAGCTCATAATTTTTTGCTTTCAATACAGCGGAATACAGGTAAATCAGATCATGAATGGCTGAAGAATAGCCTCCTACGTTTAAAAGCCAATGCGGTTGAAATTTCTGACGGTAAATATACTTATATCGGTAGTATTATTGATTTAATCTACCGAGATGAGAAAACAGGGGAAAATTGCTTGGCGCTAAATCCTAAAATATCAGCCTGTTTTGGTGATGCAGGTTGGACAGGAATAACTAAAGAAATAAGACTCAAACTTAAAGGTAAACCTTTGACTCAGTGGTTATATGGTTTTTACAGCAGTCATGCTAAGCCGTTTCCCGTAAAAGTAGCGACACTGAAAGAATTGTGTAGTAGCGAAATAAAAGAATTATATAAATTTAGGCAGATATTACAAAAATCTTTGAACGAATTATCTGCTGTTACTTGTTGGTTATATGAAATTGATAACACAGATAAGGTAATACTTAAGAAACATTGAAATAAAAATAACGCTCTTTATACGTGTAACTAGCACGCACAAAGAGCTAACCCAAACCCTAATAACGCTAGGAGTCGGACTATGCGAAATAGTACGCATATTGCACGCATAATGAAAGCGTGCGGCATATCAATCGAGCAGCTTTTGAGCTTTGCTCTCACATCGAAATACCTTACAACCCGTCAGCGTCAGTACCTTCGTAGTATTGGAGGTGAGGTATGAAATATTTAACTTCAAACAACCCACCGAATTTATTTTTGAATGACAAAGAGATTAATTATGTCATCAACTCTTCTTTGGAGCGCGAAATTAATAAAATTGGCACGTTGAAATACTCCTATTCTGTCATGGATAAAAATAATCCGAACCGTTATTTTTGTTTGTCAAATTATCCCGAAGAATGGGTTGAAATTTACAAAGCAGAAAGCTACCAGTATGTTGACCCACTGATTAAAAAATCATTAAACCGGACTTTACCGTTTTTTTGGGATGAAAATATTCTCATCAATTTGAAATTGACGTTAAAAAAGATAGTGAATGCCACAAAAATTGTGATTGTTGTGGTGGTCATACTTTCATCTTTCATGACCTCAACCACTATTTGGCGCGGTTAAATGTGATAGTCGATGAGCAAAATTCCCCTGAATTGGAAACACAAATCAAAGAAAAACTGCAAATGTTGCTGATGGTCACGCACAACAAACTGATTGACGCTTATACCGAACGCAGCAATGAGGGTAAAAAGGCGACGGTAATATTTAGCCCGAGGGAAAATGAAATCCTTTACTGGGTGAGTTTGGGAAAAACGTATCTTGAAATCGCGATGATATTAGGTATTAAAACAGGCACAGTTAAATTTCATATGAGCAACGTAGTGAAAAAACTGGGCGTATGCAACGCGAAACAAGCGATAAGAGTCAGTGCTGAACTCGGCCTTATCAAGAGACTTGGGGGTGGTGCATGAAACCTGAGATGATTAAACTTTCGTTGAGCGCTAATGTTCCCTGTGGTTTTAGCAATAGCGAGGAAAAATTCAGACTGATGCCAAAATGACAGATTTACTTTTTAAGTTAATCCGTACTCCTGAAATGAAAACATTGATAGAAAAAGTACAGATTGAAAGATCCCCATTTTTCGTAATATGCCATTTGCCATCTGATTACAACAAAGCGCCCAAAGTTTGGCAATTCCATTTTTTACCGCTTTTTTGTAGTGAAAATGGCTATCTTGGCACTTTCTTCCACGCCCACGAGTTCTTGTTTTTGTCGCCGCTGGATTATGTCGATGGCATGCAGCCTTATGCGGTTACTACTGAAAAACCAAGCAAACTGTTTACTGCTAAAGAGTGGCAAATTCTATTTTTTATGATGCAGCGATTAAGTCTCAAAGAAATTGCAAGACGATTAGATATCGGAACGAGAACAGCACGCAATCATTTAAATATTATCTATCAAAAAGCCGATGTGCATTCAGGTTGCCAATTAAGGGCATTTGGTAAATCGAAAGGCTTTGAGCGCTATATTCCTTCTGAACTACTGTCTTCTGGCAGACAACGTATTAGTTCCAAAACGGTTAATTGAGCTTATTGCTCTGGTTTTTAATCGAATAGTTAAGGAGCTAATTAATAATGCGTAATGTTGATAGGGGTTATTTTTCTCTATTTTATCCAGTATTTCCTGAGTTATCAAACAATCAAGTTGACACCGTCTTATGGATAAGAATGCATTTTTCTCCAAAAGATATTGCTAGATTGAAAAGCATAAGACATGACTCTTTGAAGAAGGAGTTGTCCAAAATAAAAAAAAAGCTGAATGTTTTTTCCCAAAAAGAGTTAGAGGCGCTTGTAGATAAAAGACTTTTTATCTTCTCATTTTGCCCAGGTGCTTTGTTAGAAATGACAAAAAATCTTTCAAATTAAAATTTCAGATAATGAAAATAAAGCCCCCTACGAGGGGGCTATTCAAGCTCCTTTATTCTTTTATACTTTACACAAAAGTCATACTGGATTTTAAGGATACAAAAACCCTATGAAGAAGGATGAAACGTTTTCATCGGTAGCGACGGTAGTGGAGTTAACACCTGAAATGAATCGCTTGTTATCTCAAGCGGCTGCTCGTTCCAGACGGAGCAAAACACAAGAGGCGACCATTCGACTTTTTGACCATTTAAAGAACTTTCCGGATATTGCAACAGAAGGTCGACGATTTAGAGAGCATAATTAAAAAATATAGCAGATAAGATAATGTTAGGTGTGATTTTTCTGAAATATTTTGTTACAAAGTTAAGAAAAATACCGTAGAAAATACTGTACCCGCTTTTTTTTCTGGCGACTACGTTTAAAGAGTAATAGGAGCAATAACGCTTGTTATTCATAAAAATGCACGATTCCCGATAAAAGAGGCTTGAAATGATAACAACCAAAGATACCGAAAAAAACATATTGTCATTGGATTCATTAAATCAAATTCCATTGATAGCAATCATGGAGCGATCTGGGCTTCCTTGGGGAATTAAAGACACAGAATCTCGATTTGTTTATATGAATCAAGCCGCCATGAACTTTTGTAATATCCCTAAAGGGTTTGATTTTGAAGGTCGTCTAGATGAAGAACTACCTGTTGCTTGGTATGACTTAGCGCCCGAATTAAAAGCCCATGACAGGAAAGCAGAATCAAGCAAAGAAGGGGCTGTAATGGTCAACAAATTCTGTAGAAGATCTAAGCGGCATTCTTTAGTTCATGATATTTTTGATGTGGCGTTAAATAACCAATTGTTGAATGGCGTCGATAATAATTATAAAACTGAATGTAATTTTCAACTTCATAGACAACAGATTGATGATTCATAAACGATAAATGGTTAAGCTTTTCTGTCTTTAAACTCCTAAAAAATCTTTCCATCACGGCATTATCGAGGCAATTACCTCGCCGACTCATGCTTTGAGTTATTTTCCGTTCAAAGAGGTGCGCCCTAAACTCCTCCGATGAATATTGGCAACCTTGATCTGAATGGAACATCAAACTTGTCGTATCCGGTAATTGCCGTTCAATGGCGTTATCTAAGGCTTCTTTCACTAATTTCGTATCCGGTTTTGTTGATAAGGCATAACCAATAACTTCTTTGGTGGCTAAATCTAACACGCAAGCTAAATAGCTCCACCCATAGTGATATCTAATATACGTGATATCACCGACATAATAGTGATTATGCTGTTGAGGGGAAAATTGTCGTTTAAGCAAATTAGGGGCATATCGATGTTCGTTACCCGATGAGGGATAGTAATGCTTTTTCGTTGGTCTAATTGCAACTAATTGATTTAATTTCATGATGTTTGATATTTTATAACTGAGGAAACAATCCTAGTATCTAAAAAGATTTTTTTGTATAAAAAATGGTCTAATATATAGCTAAAGGAATAATAGTTATATTTAAAGCAATAATGAGCAAATAACGTTCATAATGTAATAAATAGTTATTTAAAAAGCTACTTGTTAACAATAGAATCGGCTAAAGGTTAACAAGCAAAACTTGAATAGCGTAAGATGACGAATCGAGGTGGACTATGTCACAAGAACAGGAAAAAGATAAAAAAGTTTGTAAAACTATTAGGCGTTCTGCTGAATATAAAAAGGCTATGTCTGATGCCTTTAGAATAGCAGCAAAGGAAATGGAAAAAGTGAGATAAGGATTGATGGCAATAGAAATAACTCGTAGCTTTCATGTACAGAAAATTCTATTAAACCTTGTTGTTAATTTAGGAACTATAGCAGAATCGTTTATTAGCTAATTCGAAGAATATAAACAAAAATGTATTGGATTCGGTGATATTCCTATACCTCCATACCATATCCAGCTAGAACACCCATCTCATGTTGAAACTATTGGCAGAGATAAACCAATGAAAAGGCCAAACTCTGCCAGATATGAAGAGCTACATCATACTCATTTGTGGCAAGAGAACTCTATCTGGGAAGATGACGATGGCAAACTAGTTCAATGGAATAGTACAAGTGACTCGTTCATTATTTATTCCTACTTTATTGATAAAATTGGTGCTCATCACTTTTATATTATTGATTTAGTGTATGACAAAGCGCATACCCTAATAGAAAATAACAGCCAAATCCTAAAATGGGTCGCTATTGCTAAAAAATTTCGGCTACAAAATATCTGATATAGGGTAATAACAACACTAAAATTCCATGCTTACCTTAATCTACTGTGCGATAAAAGAGACTGGATTTTGTTATACTAATTGAAATAAAATCACACCTATCCGTTATTGACTATTGTATCAATACTCAAAGCGGGCCATACAGTTACCTATTTTAATAAGAATAAATTCATGCGCACATCCTCTTTGTCAAAGTCAGAACGTATATTTTTTCCGTTAAGTTTAACGTTATTTGAATTTAGCGTGTACATCGCTAACGATATGATCCAACCCGCCATGTTAGAAGTGGTAGCAAATTTCAATGCTGGCATAAAATGGATCCCCACCTCCATGACAGCATTTCTGGCTGGGGGCGTCTTCTTACAATGGTTGTTTGGCCCATTATCAGACAGACGTGGTCGACGTCCAATTATGCTTATTGGCGTCTTGTTCTTTATTATTAGCTGTTTAGCCATTTTGCTCGTTTCGAATATTGAGCAATTCATTGCCATGCGATTCTTACAAGGCATTGGGCTGTGCTTTATCGGTTCAGTTGGCTATGCAACTATTCAAGAGGCTTTCAACGAAACCGTCTGCGTCAAAATTATTGCACTAATGGCCAATGTGGCTTTGATAGCGCCATTACTGGGGCCATTGGCAGGCGCTACCTTAATCAATATCCTTCCCTGGCAAGGCATATTTATTATTTTTGCTATTTTAGCTTTGATCGCATTCGTCGGCTTATTCTTCTTCATGCCAGAAACCGTAACGCAAAAAGCGGAAACATTATCTTTTCCCCATTTATGGCGTGATTATAAACAGGTACTGAAGAATCAGCATTTTATCAGCGGCGCACTTGCAATAGGATTTGCCGCCGTACCGCTACTAGCTTGGATAGCACTCTCCCCTGTTATTATCATAAGTGGAGAACAGCTCTCAATGCTGATCTATGGATTATTACAAATACCAGTTTTCGGTGGATTAATTATTGGGAACCTAACATTAAGCCGTCTAACTGGAAAAAAAACTTTAGTTCAGTTAATTAAATTTGGTGGTAAACCGATAATCATTGGTCTGATAATAGCTGCCAGTTCAATATTTTTCTCATCAGGCGCTTACCTATGGATAACTGCGGGTCTAACTGTATACGCATTCGGGCTTGGAATGACGAACGCCTGTTTAATCCGATTAACCTTATTTTCCAGTGATGTCAGCAAAGGCACTGTTTCTGCCGCTATGGGCATCATTAACATGGTAATATTTATTTTAGGCATAGAGCTTGCCAAAATAGTTTATCTATGGAGAGATGAAGGTGCCTTTAATTTGCTAAATTTATTTTGCGGGTTATGCTGGTTGCTTTTAGCTACGTTTTTTACTTATAAACTCCCCCGAAAAGAAGAAACATCCACGATTAAACAACTTTAACAACTTCTTTCTTATCTTCCGAACAGCCACAGCTACCAGCTGTGGCTAATGAAACTTATACTTCCAACCATTTCCGCTAGCACTTTTATCTTAGCCCACCTCTTTTACAACAGGAAAAATGGATGCCAAATAATATGAGATTTACCCTTTATTTTATATTTAGTATTAAGAAAATTTTTATTGGTTAACTACCAAATAGTCTCTCACACTGGTAGTGTAAAAAGTTATATAAAAAATACAATACTTACATCTTGATAGAATTTTATTGCCTTTACACTAACTGCTATTGAGTGACCATATAAGTTGCGTATTATTGGTTAATAAATTTCATTTATCTATGGAACGTAAATTATGCAATCATTGTAAGAAATTCTTATCGTTACGTTTTTTTATCCTTTAGTTATTTATCATTAGCTGAAAATGGCAATATAACTAAAGATACAAATAGAAAATCAAGCACTAAATGTTTTATACGTTTTGACGACCCTGATAATTGTATTCCTACAAACACAATCAACGACAATTTAGCTAATACGCAGTGATTTTAAACTTTAACAGTAAAAAAAGTATTCCCTGATTAAGTTTAAATATGTTTTATTTAGTGATGAGAGGATGAATTATCAAATTATTACTTAAAATATTCACTGTTTCTTCTTTTAGGAGAACTTAACTTTCTTTAGCAAATTTTATTGCTTAGATAGTTAATAAAAAATTGCCGCTATAATCAATTAGATTTAGCGACATAATTAAGTCATATTATTTTTAGCCAGAAACAGTTTTTTGAATTTATAAGTTAGTTATTTTTATATGTAAAAATTGATATGAAAAAAAATCTCCATCACTTGAATATGAAAATTTTATTAAAGTATTCCAGCTATCGTCTTTTAACTCAAAAGTTTTTATTTTTTCACTAAATTTATCATGATAGCCGTATTCTAGAAAGTGATTTTTATGTCCTTCAGATGCTAAAGATTTTAATTTTAAAAAATTTTTTGTTGCTTCTTTAGAATTTAATTCTGCTAAAGAGTTATTTAATTTTGCCACACAAGAATAAGCTTCTTCTTTTCCCGTGGAAAAAAAGAAATCCTTTATTTTTTCCCATAATGTTAATTGAATAGACGAATTATTTTTTTGTATTTCTCTAATATCGCCAATAGTTATCTTTTCTCTTATAAAAAAACCATTTCCAATAGATAAACTCATGATTAAATTCCTACTTATTCTCTGATGTTAAAATTATATTCTTCATAATTTAAAATAAATTAATTTTAATTAAAAAATTTGATACATAGGTACAGTATTACTGTATCTATGTTCTATTTAGTGAACAACCAAAATTGGTTTTTATTGTACTATTAACATCCTCTCCAAGATAAATAACAAGGATTTGCGGCGTTTTTTGGTAAAAGCAGCAACAACAAGTTATCAAAGAATTTAAATAGCTCTGCTTTATACAGATTGTCTTCATTCTTTAGGTAAATACAAAAGTATAGAAGAATATTAATTTAATATTTTCCCATTTTTTATTGCAAAAATATAAACTAATTAGTATATTTCACTTTGGTAAATTATATATGCACTAACAACAAAAAAGTAATACACAACTAAAATCCAAAATTTCAACTTAACTATAAGTAACCGTTAAATATATTACAGACACCTTTTTTATGATATCTTTTATATTAAAACATTTATCTTAATTGTTATAAATTAATTTAAAACTTGCTTTAACAGCATATAAATCCATTTAAGTATAGAGAAAATAAAATACTCAAAAAATTTTTATTGATAATAAAAAATTATCAACATCTAAATAATAAGTAATAAGTAATAAGTAATAAGTAATAAGTAATAAGTAATAAGTAATAAGTAATAAGTAATAAAGTCTTATAATACTTTAATTATTGATATCGCTTAAATATGTAGCATCACATACTATAATTAACAGCCACTATTAAATTTAATTGTGTAATTATGAAAATTTACATATAAATCATTATTATACGTCAATTGCAATAATGTTAGTTAATAAAATAAAATTGTTTCATAAAAAACATTTTTTATGATTAATTTTCATTAAAATAACATAATTATATAAATGGTGAATATATGCCAAAAGAAATATTGAATGTTTTTAATCATAATCAGTTCAGCATATCTGCCGCATTACAAAAAGAAAATGATATAGAAAATAAAAATATAAAACTAGGAGAACTAATCGGAGAAGGACTTCACGGGAAAACATATTTTGATGCCAATAATAAAAATTTCATATTAAAAAAACTATATAATTTAATTGATAGACATAGAACAGAATCCTGCGCCAGAGAAGAAGTAAACTGTTTTAATAAATATTACGGAGAAGGAGCTGCCGCGCTAATAGAAAGTGGTGATACATTTTATATTAGAATGTATAAAGTATCTGGAGTAACAATCACTAGCATTAAAGATAAAATATTTCCGCTGAGTGCACAGGAACGTTTTCAACATATGATCTGTGATTTAGGCGATAAAGAGATAATGCATGATGATTTACGCTGTAATAATATTCTATATGATAAAGAGACCGACCCATTTTATCCAATAGATTTTACTAACAAATATACAGAGTACTACTCTGGAGATAATGACACCAAAGACTCACTAGATGATAAAATAGAAATGATGTATGATTGGGCGCTTAAACATATTATTAATCACACATATTATTAAACTTACATGCTAACTTGGCAAAAATTAAAATAACCAACTATCAATCTCTCTGAGTATCAGCAATAGTAAAACGGCTCTCTCAGCGTTCTATAATATCAATTCAATTAACTTTCATATTAAAGTGTAAAATTACTGCCAACAACAATAAAACCTAACAATATCCAAACCATTAATATCCCTTTAAAACTAGGCGTTACATTCTTGCGACCTCTACCAATAGATTTAATTAAATTTTTTATTAGCTTTTTTCCATTCTGCACAAATAGCCAGCTGAAAAGTATTTTTGCAATTGATTAAAAATCAAGTGAGCACAGCGACTACTTTTGGATGAGGGTTGATTCTAACACTGCCTGGAGAGCCGCACTAAACCGAGCAGGTATAGAAAACTTTCGTTTTCACGATCTGAGACACACTTGGGCTAGCTGGTTAATTCAGTCAGGTGTTCCGCTTTCAGTATTACAAGAGATGGGAGGTTGGGAAAGTATTGAGATGGTAAGACGCTACGCACATTTAGCCCCTAATCATTTAACTGAGCATGCCCGTAAAATAGATACCATTTTTAGAGATAACGACACAAATACGACACAAGGAGTATTCAATGAAAAGATAATTAAATCGTAACCCATTGAAATAACTGGTACGCCCTACAGGATTCGAACCTGTGACCTACGGCTTAGAAGGCCGTTGCTCTATCCAGCTGAGCTAAGGGCGCTTAGAAAAACGCTTATTCAATAATAAAATAATGTCGTTGGATTATACGGTTGCTGAGCACTGAGTCAACGTCTTTTCAATGACAACTTATCTATCTGCTCATTTTCTGACTACTAATAAAACTGACAGCATCGCTTTCTTCTGACAAAATAGCAGTATCACAATGTTTTTATGGATTAATGAAATAAATGTCAGCAAAAATTATTGACGGAAAAATGATTTCCGAAACAATCAAACAGGAAATTGCCGAAAAAGTTAAATTGAGACTTTCACTAGGCAAGCGAGCTCCCGGACTTGCAGTCATTTTAGTCGGTAATGATCCGGCTTCACAGATCTACGTAAACAGTAAACGTCGTACTTGTGAAGCGGTTGGTTTTGTTTCTCGCTCATATGATTTAGCGGAAAAAACCACTGAGTCTGAACTTTTACAATTAATTGATCAACTTAATAATGACAAGGCAATTGATGGCATCCTGATTCAATTACCACTGCCCAAAACTATTGACTATATCAAGATACTAGAACATATACATCCAGACAAAGATGTTGACGGTTTTCATCCTTATAACATAGGCCGTCTTTGCCAACGAGCCCCAAGACTACGCCCTTGTACACCTCGCGGCATTATTACCTTACTTGAGCGCTACCAAATTAATCTACTTGGTTTAAATGCAGTTATTGTTGGTGCTTCAAATATCGTAGGTCGCCCAATGAGCCTGGAATTGTTACTTGCTGGTTGTACAACTACTGTCACCCACCGCTTTACTACTAATTTACGTCAACATATAGAGCAGGCTGATTTATTAGTTGTCGCTGTTGGTAAACCAAATTTTATTCCCGGTGAATGGATAAAATCGGGTGCCATTATTATGGATGTGGGAATTAATCGGCTTGAAAATGGCACAGTTACTGGCGATGTCTGCTATCAAGAAGCACAACAACGCGCTAGCTGGATCACTCCTGTGCCTGGTGGCGTTGGCCCAATGACAGTGGCAACACTTATGCAAAATACCTTACAATCTTGTGAAGAATATCATGATATTCAAAATACTAACCAGTAGGCGATAAAATGGAAACCTTTCATCTAAATGGGCAGCCTTATATTAAATTATGTGATTTATTGAAATTGCAAGGTTGGGTGGATAGCGGCGCCGCAGCCAAAGCACTTATCGCCCAAGGTGATGTAAAAGTTGATGGTGAAATTGAAACCCGTAAACGCTGTAAAATTAGCAAAAATAATATTGTCACTTTAATTAATAACAGCGTAATAGTTAAAGAGTAATCATCAATTATAAAAAAATATTTAACAATGCCCCTTATAACGGGGGCTAATCTTCTGCTTAATTTTTACTCATTTTTAAGTAATGATTTACAGCTTTTAAAGCTAATGAGTGAATATTTCATAATATTATTCTTATCAGGTAACAATAGTAAAATTTTCTTCTGTCTCTGGAGCAGAAATTATTCTGGCTAAACTTTCTAATGTTTTAAAGGTACAAGAACATCTTATATTTTGACATTGATAATAAGATTCCTTAGTTTTGTTAGTTAAGTAACGGCTCGTTCTAGTATGAGCGGTATTTTTACAAACAGGGCAACGCATCATATACACCTCCTAAAACTTAAGATTGAGTAATTTATATAGAGGTAAAATGATCTGTTTTCGTTATAAATCTCTACCTTGTACTTCAGTACTAGCGCTATTTAAATCAATATCCATTGAAAATGGAACATCAACTCGTTATACCAAGGTTAGATAGCAACAACCATCTATTTTTTGTTATTTTTTGTTGATTATTTGATATTTCAATATATTTACCACTACCTACATCACCACTCGTTTTTCTTTTTTAAGCCGCAACGCGTCGTTTTATCCTTTTTGTTGTGTGGTTGACGACAGATTTTTTTAACGTTAAAAATTTGTTTTTTTATTGTTAGATTAAAGACTCCTATAAAGATAAGGAGATTAACTTAAATCATGGACATACTAAGAGACAGAGTTATTACTAGTTGTTGGACGCGAGCTGATGCACTTAAGGTTCATTTCGATGATCCAACAACAACGCAACCCAAGGTCAATATTGACTTCCCCGTTATGAGTGAAAAGTTATTTATCTGGGATACCATGCCATTACGAGATCTTGAAGGCAATATTGTATCAGTGGATGGTTGGTCGATTATTTTTACTCTCACGGCAGTGAAACAACCCGACCGATTTAAAGACAAAAATGGTAATTACGATATTGTTAAAGACTGGAATGATCGACATGGCCGAGCCCGCATGTGCTTTTGGTACGCCAGAAATAGTAAGAGTTGGCAATACGGTGGCCGAGTAATGAATGATGGCGTATCACCAACAGAACGTGAGTGGGCCGGTACTCCTATTTTACTAAATGATAACGGTGACATTGATCTTTATTATACCTGTGTTACACCTGGCGCTACTATCGCTAAAGTTAGTGGTAAAGTGCAAACTGACAATAATAGTGTAAAACTAAGTGGCTTTGACAAGGTTATCCCGCTTTTCTCTGCCGATGGCGTTTATTATCAGACAGAAGAACAGAATGAGTATTGGAATTTCTGCGATCCTTGCCCTTTCATTGATCCCAATGATGGCAATCTTTATATGGTCTTTGAGGGTAATGTTGCCGGTGATAGAGGCTCTCATATTATTTCCAGCGATGATATGGGCGATGTGCCGCCAGGTTTTGAGGATGTGGGCGGCGCTAAGTATCAAGTTGGTTGTATTGGTTTTGCAGTGGCAAGAGACAGCACGGGAAATAATTGGGAAATACTTCCTCCATTGCTCACCGCCGTAGGTGTAAATGATCAAACAGAGCGTCCACATTTTGTATTTAAAGATGGTAAATATTATCTTTTTACCATTAGTCATCAATACACTTATGCCGATGGTTTGAAAGGTCCAGATGGTGTTTATGGTTTTGTCAGCGATTCATTATTCGGCCCTTATACACCACTTAACGGTTCTGGTTTAGTGTTAGGCAATCCATCTTCCCAACCGTTTCAGACTTACTCACATTATGTTATGCCTAACGGTCTTGTCACTTCATTCATCGATAACGTTCCTGGTCGTGGTGACAAGTTTCGTATCGGTGGCACCGAAGCACCGACTGTGCAAATTAAAATTGTTGGTAATAGAACTTTTGTCATCAAACAGTTTGATTACGGCTTTATTCCACCGCTAAAAAACATAGTTGTCAGATAAATAAATTATCTTGATATTGAGCGATATTTTCGATTTCATCATAAAATATCGCTTAAAACACATAATAAAGAGTAAAAAATACGCTTGATTATTCAATTCAGATATCAATCATTATTCTGAGTGACACCTATATAAATTAAAAGAATATTAGCAATTATGAAGAAAATATTTTTGTATGTGATTCTACTATTCCTTTATAAAATCGGTTTCTGTTATGCATTAACAAATAGTAATAAAGGTAATAATATGAAAGATACAGTACGATTAGTTACTATTGAAGAAGACGATCATAATATATTACTCAAGTCAGCAACATCTGTAGTATTGCCGCTAAATAGCAAGCAAAAAAAATTTATTTCTACTTTGCAAAAATTTTTCCATAATTTAAAAAGTCCTTTAGGAAAACCAGCCGGTTTAGCCGCACCTCAAATTGGTTATCCATTTAAAATCGTAATTATTCAGATACCTCCAGAGGCAAAAGAAAAACGTAAATATGTTTATGATACTTTATCACCGACGATACTAATAAATCCGGTTTATACCCCTATATTAAATGCCGGTCAAATTAAAGATTGGGAAGGTTGTTTTTCAGTACCAAACAAGATCGGCGAAGTTTATCGCTATAATGAAATACATTATGAGGCTTATACATTAGAAGGTAAGAAAATAAGTGTTCACGCAAAAGGATTTTTGGCTAGGCTTATTCAGCATGAAATAGATCATTTAAATGGTAAATTATATATTGATTATTTATGTAATGATTGCCGATTTGTTTCAACCTCCGAAGCTTTAAACATAATGAAAATAGAAAAATAAAGGTAATGTCGTATTAACAGGAAAAGCTTTGGCAAAACATGAGGCTATTTAGAAATAATTCACGCTCAATCAAATTCACTTATTAATGAAAACATGACGAATTATCAAAGCAATATTTGTTTTTAACACATTAATAATAAATTAAGCTTATAAGTTACCAAACTTAAAGAATCTCTTAAGTACCAGTGTAAATAAATTAGAATCGATACCAACTGGAATATGGGCTTGATCATTCACTTGCTGCTTTACTGGATATTCAACAAACAGCCTTACAATCACAAAAGAGGGTATTAATCACCTAATAATATCATTAGGTAAAGAGGAGCCTATATGGATTAATAATAGCGGAATATAGTTGGCAAAACTGCCGGCTTGTAAAATTATTGGTACAGCCGGCGCTGGCGATCTCATGGGGGCTGAATTGATTTATAGTTTACTGATGAAATAAATCCTATAAAGAAACATTCCGTTTAACCACGCTATTTACACAACAAACCAAAACTTAGCTAAAAACAATCAATCTAACAACCATATATAGACTAAAATTTGAACCTGTTTTTTACTTACGACGCCATACGGTTCCTTGCGAACTATCCTCTAATATAATGCCCATTTTAGTCAGTTCATCACGCGCTGAATCAGCCTGCGCCCATAATTTGTTTTCGCGTGCATCATTACGTTGCTTAATTAATGCCTCAATTTTTTCTATGTCAGCACTGTGAGAAACTTGTGCTCGACTTTGTAAGAATTGTTCAGGATCCTGTGTTAATAACCCCAGGATATTGGCTAATTGACGTAATTGTACTGCTAATCTATTCGCCATTGCCATATCATCGACTTTTAGTCGATTAATTTCTCTTGCCAAATCAAATAGAACTGAATAAGCCTCCGGCGTATTAAAATCATCGTTCATTGCTTGCATAAAACGCCGCTTAAATATTTCATTATCAGTAGATATAATATTATTAGTATCAGTATCTCGTAAAGCGGTATAAAGACGCTCAAGCGCGGTGCGAGCCTGCTTTAAATTTTCTTCGGTATAATTTAATTGACTACGATAATGCCCTGATAATAAGAAATAACGCACTGTTTCGGCATCATAATGTGTCAATACATCACGAATGGTAAAGAAATTATTTAATGATTTTGACATTTTCTCCCGATCTATCATAACCATTCCAGTATGCATCCAATAGTTTACATAGGGGCCATTATGGGCACAGGATGATTGAGCTATTTCATTTTCATGATGAGGAAACATCAAATCTGCCCCACCACCATGGATATCAAAATGTTCACCCAGTTGTTTACCATTCATGGCTGAACACTCTATATGCCAACCTGGTCGCCCATCTCCCCAAGGAGAAGACCAACTGGGCTCATTCGGTTTAGACATTTTCCATAGCACAAAATCTAATGGGTTACGCTTGGCATCCGTGACTTCAACCCGCGCTCCAGCTTGTAATTGCTCGAGATCTTGGCGGGATAATAGTCCATAATCAGGATCGCTATTAATAGCGAACATGACATCACCATTGTCTGCAATATAAGCATGGCCACGCTCAATTAGGCGCGCAGTCAAATCAATAATTTCTTTAATATGGTCAGTTGCTCTTGGTTCAAAATCGGGGCGCAAAATATTTAACGCATCAAAATCCTTATACATTTCAGCCAACATGCGTGATGTCAAAGCGTCGCATGTTTCATTATTTTCAGCTGCCCGTTTGATGATCTTATCATCCACATCAGTAATATTACGTACATAAGTCAGGCCATAACCAAGATAACGCAAATAACGGCTAATCACATCAAAAGCGACAAAAGTTCTGCCATGACCAATATGACATAAATCATAAATAGTAACACCACACACGTACATGCCAATTTTGCCTGGGGTAATTGGTCTAAACTCTTCTTTTTGACGACTTAGTGTATTATAAATTTTTAACATTGAGACTTTTTCCATCATCAGCCGGTACATGCGGTAAATGGTTTATTTTAATTACAAGATTATGCAAGAGGCCATTTCTACCAATAAACACAACTATTGGAGCCCTATATTCTGAGTTATGCAACTACAAGGCGCAAGGAAATTATTCAATATTCCACAAATACTGACGCAATTAGCCCAATATGGTATAAAATAGTTGATCTACTTTAAATTGATTACTTTGCTTTTTGATTTTTACATTACTTATAACGATTTATCAGGATAGTGATTATGGTAACCTTTCACACCAATTTAGGCGATATTGTCATTAAAACTTTTGATGAGAAATCGCCCATAACGGTAAAAAATTTTTTAAACTATTGTCGTGATGGATTTTACGATAACACAATTTTTCATCGCGTTATTAATGGATTTATGATCCAAGGTGGCGGTTTTGAACCCGGAATGCAGCAAAAAACGACCAAGGATCCAATCAAAAATGAAGCGAATAACGGATTAAAAAATAACCGTGGTACGCTCGCGATGGCTAGAACCAATGATCCACATTCAGCCACAGCACAATTCTTTATTAATGTTGTCGACAACGACTTTCTAAATTTCCGTTCAGAACAGCAAAATGGCTGGGGTTACTGTGTTTTTGGCGAAGTAGTTGAAGGAATGGATATTGTTGATAAAATTAAAGGAGTCGAAACAGGTCGTAGTGGCTTACATCAAGATGTACCAGTTGAAGATGTTATCATCAAACGCATAACGGTTAACGAATAATTACAAACTATGGCAATCTTATTTATTGCTGACTTACATTTAAGTGAAAAAGAGCCGGCTATCACTGCCGGTTTTCTGCATTTCTTACGCGAACAGGCGAGCCAAGCTAAGGCTTTGTATATTTTAGGTGATTTTTTTGATTATTGGATCGGTGATGATGATCCCAGCCTGCTACATGAAGCTATAGCGCAAGAACTTAAGGAACTGCAAAGTAAAGGTGTTCCCTGCTACTTTATTCATGGTAATCGTGATTTTTTACTGGGTAAGAAATTTGCTAAAGAAAGTGGCATGATTTTATTACCAGCAGAGAAAGTATTAACGCTACATGGCCATAATATCCTCATTTTACACGGTGATACACTTTGTACTGATGATATTTCCTATCAGCGTTATCGAAAACGAGTATATAATCGCTGGTTGCAACGGCTGTTTCTAGCGCTTCCATTATCTACCCGCCACCGCATCGCTGAAAGAATGCGTAAGAATAGCCAATCTGCCACCCGACTTAAGCCAGAGTATATTACCGATGTTAATGAACAAACAGTAATTGAAAAATTTCGAAAATATCAAGTCGATTGGATGATCCACGGCCATACGCATCGACCTGCTATCCATGAAATTAATGTTAATGGTAAAATATTACACCGAGCGGTGTTAGGTGCCTGGGATCAAAATGGTTCAGTGATCAAAATAACGCCTAAAACTATCGAGCTGCTTCATTTCCCTTTTTATTAACGTTTCCCATCTCAGCTTAATCCTGTGATGAAAAATTTAGGCAAACGTTTTCCTTCTTTATCGGCCATGATATGATCTCTCTTAATTTGCCATCAATAAATGACTTAAATCCAGGAGCAACAAATTAATGATCGCTCAATTTGATGCACAGAAACCGTCACATTCTAACGCCAAAATTGCCATAGTAATGGGCTCCAAAAGCGACTGGAGCACGATGAAATATGCAGCCGATATACTTAATGAACTAGAACTACCCTATCAAGTAGAAATTGTTTCTGCTCATCGCACGCCAGATAAACTCTTCACCTTTGCTGAACAAGCAAAAGAAAAAGGATTGCAAATTATCATTGCCGGTGCTGGTGGAGCCGCACATTTACCCGGTATGCTAGCAGCTAAAACGTTAGTTCCTGTTTTTGGCGTTCCCGTTGTAACAGCGACACTTAATGGTATTGATAGCCTTTATTCGATTGTTCAAATGCCAAAGGGCATTCCGGTGGCTACTTTCGCAATTGGTAAAGCTGGGGCAGCCAATGCAGCATTACTGGCAGCCCAATTTCTTGCTGGTACAGATAATGAACTTTATGAGCGTTTATCAATCTGGCGTTTAAAACAAACTAATGACGTCTTAAGCAATCCCGATCCACGGGAGGTGGAATGAAATCGATTTGCGTCCTTGGTAATGGCCAGTTAGGCCGCATGTTACGCCAAGCAGGAGAGCCGTTAGGTATTAGTGTCTATCCTATCGGTATCGATGATAAACTAGAAACTATCCCCTATCAACACAGCATCATAACAGCCGAAATTGAGCGCTGGCCCGAAACGCCGCTTACCTGTGAATTAGCTCACCAAGCTAGCTTTATTAATCGCGATATCTTTCCGCAACTGGCCGACCGGTTGCCACAAAAGCAATTGCTAGATTCTTTAGCCTTAACGACAGCTCCCTGGCAACCTCTTACCAATCAAACACAATGGCCACAATTATTTACCGAGTTAGGCGATTTTGTTATTGTTAAATGTCGTACTGGTGGTTATGACGGCCGTGGACAATGGCGTATCACACCGGATAACCTATCAATACTGCCAGCTGAGATTTATGGCCAAGCAATTGTTGAAAAAGCCATTCCTTTTTTAGGAGAAGTTTCACTCGTCGGTGCACGTAATATAAATGGCCAATGTGCTTTTTACCCGCTAACATACAATCTGCATCAAGAGGGCATACTACGGGCAAGTATCGCCTTTCCTCAGCCAGATAAAAAATTGCAAACTCAGGCAGAATTGATGCTGTCGACCATTATGACAAAACTAAATTATGTGGGTGTGATGGCAATGGAATGTTTTATTTTAAATGATAAACTGCTAATTAACGAATTAGCGCCACGTGTTCATAATAGCGGTCACTGGACGCAAAATGGCGCATCTATTAGTCAATTTGAACTCCATCTGCGAGCCATTTCAAATCTACCAATTCCTACCCCTAATATAGACTCTACGGCAGTCATGATTAATTTGATAGGTACAGCATTAAATCCTGCATGGTTATCATTACCTTTAGTTCACCTACATTGGTATGAAAAAGACGTTCGTCCAGCGCGCAAAGTAGGCCATCTAAATTTGTGTAGTAACAATCGGCAAGCGATAAAAAACTCATTAAATACAATACAAACCTTACTTCCTAGTGAATATAACGATAGTATTGGATGGCTAAACACAAAATTAATGCATTCCCCACGACACGATGAGTGAAAATAAAAACAACTACCATGTTGAATAAGCCAGTTTATTGTTAAGCTTACTGTTTTCATGCAATAGTTGTCTGCTTAGGAGTCATAATGCCTGCACAACAACAAATATTTGGTCCTATTTACCCATGGTATATGTTAGTTTTATTGGGATTAATTTACTTCTTATCAACAGCCACCACTTTCACTTCTCTAGGTGTCGTACTACCTAGCATGATCAATGAATTCAATTGGAACTGGGCAGAAGCAGGACTGGGGTTCACGATATTAGGATTAACCTGTGGTTTATCAAGCTATCTACCAACCTTAATGATCCGTAAACTGGGTCTTCGAATAACATTATTATTCGGCCTTACTATTTTTATCCTTGGCTTTTATTGCCTCTATTCTACCGCCAGTTTATTTGATTACTTTTCTGGTACTGCCTTGTTAGGCATTGGCTTTACTTTTTTAGCAACGGTACCAGGTACTTATGTTATTTCGCGATTGTTTGAAAAACAATCACTCGCTTTTGGCTTCTACTTCACTATTGGTGGCTTAGGCGGTGTGGTAGGCCCTTGGATCTATTTCCTGGCAACACGTGTCTGGGGTTCATGGCGCATACACTGGGTCATTTCAGCGCTTTGTTTGGCCATTGTTGTTTTTATTACACTATTAACCTTACGCGAAGGCCAACGTGAAATTTCACATGCCAAAACGATCGCTGACAAATTGACACAACACTCTTCAGAAACAATTTACAAAACGAAAGAAATATGGACTGCCAGTGGTGCCCTACGCACCTGGCAATTTTATATCATTGCCGCTAGCTATACCGCCTTTCTTTGGTGCGGTATTACCGTTAATAGCTTTGCCGTTGCCCACATTATAGAACAAGGTTTTAGCGAAACAATTGCCGCAGGTTCCTTAAGTGCAATGGCGTTTATCAACGCCTTCTCTCGCCTGGCTGGCGGTGCAGTCGGCGAGCAGCTAGAGCCAAAAAAATTATTAATAATCAGTCTAATAATTATTATTTGTGGACTTATTGCCCTCAGTTTTGCCACAATCTGGCTGTGGCTAATCTTATTTACTATTGGTGTTGGAGTCGGTTATGGCATGACCTTTCTAGCCTCAAGTGTTTTACTGGCTAATTATTTTGGTCGAGATCCATACCTGGAGCTTTTTTCTGTCATGAACTTACTCTCTACTTGCGCCTGTTTTGCCCCATTCTTTGGCGGAATAATAAAGGATTATACAGCGAGTTTTACTCCGGCATTTTTAATTATTACCATTCCTGTTTTCATCATTTTATCACTAACATTATTCATGAAACCGCCAGTACAGCGATTACCTCAAAATTACAAATTGTAATTAAAAACAGACTTATTTTACTTATTTAGCGCTTTATCTGTTGGCATTAAGAATCAATACTAATACGTAGAATGATAATTTTATTGAGATCAAAAACTATGAAAAGAGTGATTTTTATTACCGGAACCTCAAGTGGCATTGGATTATGCGCTGCCAAAATTTTGCTAACCAAAGGTTATCGAATATTAGCGGGTTGTCGTAAAGAAGCCGATTTAATTACCATGAAAACACTAGGCTTTGAACCGATTAAAATCGATATGGATAATGCAGAAAGTGTAAAACAAGCAGCCCAACAAGTTATCGAATTAACTAATGGCCGATTATATGCCTTATTTAACAATGCCGGCTATGGTGTTTATGGCTCACTGAATACCATTAGTCGACAACAACTAGAGCAGCAGTTTTGCACTAATTTTTTTAGTATCCATCAGCTCACCACTCTATTGCTACCGGCCATGCTACCATATAACGAAGGGCGTATCATTCAGACCAGCTCTGTGTTAGGAATTGTCTCTTCTGCTGGTCGTGGGGCCTACGCGGCCAGTAAACATGCTTTAGAGGCTTGGTCAGATGCACTTCGTCTTGAACTAAAAGGCTCGGGTATAAAAGTTTGTATTATCGAACCTGGCCCAATTAAGACACGTTTTACTGACAACGTCGATCAAACCAACAAAGATAATCCGGTTGAAAATCCAACTATCGCTGCAAGGCTAGCATTAACACCAGAACACGTTGTCAAACGACTACTCCATGCATTAGAGAGTCCCAAGCCTAAAATTCGCTACCCAGTAACACTATTAACTTACGCTATTGCCTTTATGAAACGTCTATTACCTGATCGGTTAATGGATAAATTTTTAACATAACAAATATCTTTTTCCCCTTGAAATAACCAAGTTTGAGCTTATTTTATAGGGATCACCGAACATAATTTAAGAGAAACATCATGCTAGCAGCTGCTTATGCCATCGACGTAAACGAATCTAATCTGCAACAAGTCATCGAACAATCAATGACGCAACCGGTTGTTTTCTATTTTTGGTCACCACAAAGCTCTCATTGCCAAACCTTAGGTACCACGCTGGATAAATTAGCGGCTGAATATGCTGGCCAATTCACGCTAGCAAAAGTCAATTGTGACACCGAGCAAATGGTTGCCGCTCAGTTTGGATTACGAGCCATTCCAACTGTCTATTTATTACAGCAAGGTCAACCGATTGATGGCTTTCAAGGACCTCAATCTGAAGAATTTATCCGCGAAATGTTAACGCATGTCCTACCAACAGCAGAAGAATTAAAAATTGCTCAAGCGACTGAATTAATGGCCGCTGGAAAAACCGCCGAAGCTTTGCCCTTGCTAAAAGAAGCCCATCAACTAGCGCCTAAAAATAGTGACATTAGCCTAACTTATGCAGAAGCATTAATTACCCTCAATCAGTTAGATGAAAGCCAAAAAATTTTGAACACCATTGCTATTCAAGATCAAGATAGCCGTTATCAAGGTTTATTAGCCAAAATTGAACTACAAAAGAAAGCCGCAGATACACCGGAAATTAAGCAACTACAAGAAACCTTCGCTCAACAGCCAGAAAATGCCGAACTAGCGGTACAATTGGCACTTAAACTACATGAAGTAAATAGAAATGAAGAAGCATTAGAAATTTTGCTAACATTTCTTAAGAAAGATTTGTCGGCAGGAGACGGTTCTGTGAAAAAAACGATGATGGATATTTTATCTGCCTTAGGCTCTAGTGATCCCTTAACAAATCGCTACCGTCATCAAATTTACTCACTACTTTACTAACATCAAACAGGAAAAACGCGATGGACTTATTTTCTTTTGGTGCCATACCCATCATTATTTTTGTTGCTATTGTCATTGTTTTAACTTGTGTGAAAACCGTGCCACAAGGTTTTCAATGGACGGTTGAACGTTTTGGCCGCTACACCCGTACACTACTACCAGGTTTACATTTCATTGTTCCGTTCATGGATAAAATTGGAAGAAAAATCAACATGATGGAGCGAGTTTTCGATATTCCATCGCAAGAAGTTATTTCTAAAGATAATGCCAATGTCACTATTGATGCCGTTTGCTTTATTCAAGTTGTTGATCCCGTTCGTGCCGCATACGAAGTGAATAACCTTGAATTATCTGTAATTAATCTCACCATGACCAATATTCGTACGGTATTGGGTGCGATGGAACTAGATGAAATTTTGTCTCAACGAGATGTAATCAATGGTCGTTTACTGCATATTGTCGATGAAGCTACCAATACCTGGGGGCTTAAAATCACCCGAATTGAAATCCGTGATGTTCGGCCGCCGAAAGAATTAATTAATGCTATGAATGCGCAAATGAAAGCAGAGCGAACTAAGCGCGCTGACATTCTTGAGGCTGAAGGGATACGCCAGGCAGCTATTCTAAAAGCTGAAGGTGAAAAGCAGTCACAAATTTTAAAAGCTGAAGGTGAACGTCAATCAGCATTTCTACATGCTGAAGCGAGAGAGCGCGCGGCAGAAGCCGAAGCCAAAGCAACCCAAATGGTCTCTAATGCCATTGCCAATGGTGATATGCAGGCGATAAACTATTTTATTGCACAAAAATATACCGAGGCGCTAACCAATATTGGTAAAGCTGATAACAGCAAAGTGATTATGATGCCGCTTGAAGCAAGTAATTTAATGGGTGCTATTGGTGGCATTAGCGAACTATTTCAAGACAACAAAAAACGCGATAGCCAAAAAAGCAATCAAACATAACTAGAGGTATTAAACGATGCTTGAGCAAATAATTGCGCAACCAGCCTGGTTTTGGCTCTGTTTAGGTGGATTACTGTTAATTGCTGAGCTACTCGGTGCCGGCGGTTATCTACTCTGGTCTGGTGTTGCTGCCGTTATCATGGCGCTTATTACCTGGCTTATACCTGAAATGAGTTGGGATTGGCAAGGTCTATTATTTGCCATTATGATCATTCTTTCTGTATTGGGTTGGCGTAAATGGCTTAGCATACGTAATAAATCAATGCCCGATGAACCTAATCAAAAGCAACATCAATTAATTGGCACAAAAGCACGTTTAATCTCAGATACCAATAATGGCTATAGCAGAATACGACTGGCTGATGGTAGCTGGCGGGTTTATTGTTCTCAGCAATTATTAGCTAACACTGAAGTCGAAGTGATTGATGTCGATGGTATTACGCTAACCGTCAAACCGGTTTGGTCTAATCAACATGATGACCAACCAGATGATCAATAATCGGGCATTTTGCATTGTCATCCCCTGGACACGATGCAACCAATGAAAGCAAGCTATCGCGGATCAAATTAAGTTCGGTAATGGTTTTTTCAATTTCACTAATTTTATTTAACGTCGCCGCTTTTATATCCGCACTGTGGCGACGTGGATTACGGAAAAGTTCAAGTAATTTCCGACACTCTTTTAACGTAAATCCAACCTCTCTGGCTTGCTTTAATAATGTTAACTCTTCCAAGTGAGCAGGTTGATAATGGCGATAGCCATTTTCACTTCTCGCTGGCGGAGTAATTAATGACTTTTCCTCATAAAACCGAATTGTCTTGGCACTTAATCCCGTTTTCTCTGCAACTTGAGTAATATTCATTATTTCTCCTTGACCTTACCCTTACTAGAAGGTTTAACCTTTATGATAATCCAGGTTATTTCAGCCATAATGTTAGGACGTAATTAGCATTATACCAATTAATTTATTGTATGCATTAGGAGTGTCAATCATGCCTAATATCACCATTCTAGCGCTACAAGGACTGACTTGCTCCAATTGTATTAGCAAGCTAACTAAAGCGCTGGAAGCACTGCCAGACATACAACAAGTTGCCGTTACACTTAATTATGCCAAAGTTACCGGTTCTGCTTCAGTACAAGATATAATTAAAACCATAGAACAAGCCGGTTACCAAGGGAAAGTGGCAACACAACCTGATATTAAACTACAGCTTACAGGGCTCAATTGCCGCAACTGTGTCAATAAAACACAACAAACATTGGAAAATATCAGTGGTGTTGCCGCCGCCATAGTAACCACTCAAACAGCTCAAATTTTTGGTACTGCCAAGCCCACAGAGCTAATTGCGGCGGTTAAATCGGCCGGCTACCAAGCGACATTGGAAACAGCAAGCAATCCTTCCATTCGCCAACAATCAGCCACACTATCACCCGAGACAACCCAAACAGTTAGCAAACAAACTGCATCAGATAAACTTGAGAAAGTAAATATTGATAGTGAGACAATACAATTACTCATCAATGGTATGACATGTGCCAGCTGCGTTAATAAAGTACAAAAAGCGTTACTTAGTATTCCAGGCGTACAAAACGCTCAGGTTAATTTAGCCGAACGCAGTGCTCTAATCACCGGACAAGCTAAACATCACGCATTAATTCAAGCGGCGCAAAAAGCAGGTTATGACGCCGAAGTCATTGATAATGAAATAGAACATCGAGAAAAACAACAGCAGCTAACCAAGGACATTATACGCAAATTTCGTTGGCAAGCCGCTTTAGCACTACTAATTGGTATCGCTGTTATGATTTGGGGCATGATTGGCAACCATATGATGTTAAGTGAAGAAAATCAATTTAGCTGGCTGCTTATTGGTATGCTCACTCTGATTATCATGGTTTTAACTGGTGGCCATTTTTATTATAACGCCTGGAGAAGTCTAAAAAATGGCAGTGCAACAATGGACACCCTGGTCGCACTTGGAACCGGTGCCGCCTGGCTATATTCAATTAGCGTTAATTTGTGGCCAGATAAATTTCCTTTCCAGGCTCGTCATCTTTATTATGAAGCCAGTCTAATGATCATTGGTTTAATTAATCTTGGCCATGCATTAGAACAAGGTGCCCGTCAACGTTCATCAAATGCGCTAAAGCGATTACTTGATCTCACTCCACCCACTGCACTGGTTATTAGTGAAAAGGGCGAAAATAGAGTGCCACTGTCACAAGTTGAACAAGGTATGGTATTACGTCTAACTACCGGTGATCGCATTCCCGTTGACGGTGAACTGACTAGCGGTGAAATTTGGCTAGATGAATCCATGTTAACTGGGGAGGCTATTGCACAATATAGGACCGTAGGTGAAAAAGTACATGCAGGAACGGTGGTACAAGATGGTACTGCATTATTGCGGGTTTCGGCAGTCGGCCAATATACCACCTTAGCACGCATTATTAAATTAGTGCGCCAAGCACAAAGCAGTAAACCAGCAATAGGACTACTGGCTGATAAAATCGCCGCTATTTTCGTCCCTACTGTGATCATAATTGCCTTAATTGCCGGAACTATCTGGTATTTTTTTGGACCATCACCTCAAATCAGCTATGCATTAATAGTTACCACCAGCGTACTCATCATCGCCTGCCCATGTGCACTTGGTCTAGCAACGCCAATGTCAATTATTGCGGGTGTTGCTCGCGCAGCAGAATATGGCGCTCTAATACGCGATGCCGAAGCCTTACAACAAGCTAGCAACCTAGACACCTTAGTTTTCGATAAAACCGGAACATTAACGCTAGGTAAACCTGAAGTCACAGAAATTCATACTTTTAATCAATTTGAACAATCCCAAGTACTAGCCATTGCTGGCGCCCTTGAGCAAGGTGCTAATCATCCATTAGCGAATGCGATTTTAGCGAAAAGCGTTGGGTTATCGTTACCAGAGGTAAATCAGTTTCGCACTTTAGCTGGCGCCGGAGTGAAAGGTGAAATCGACAATAAAACAATTTTGTTAGGCACCCAGGCCCTGATGTCACAATACTCGATTAGCAGCCAACAAGTTGATCAATTAATTGCTAAACAAGCCAGTAATGGGATCACTCCGGTCTTACTGGCCATTGATAATCAATTAGCTGCATTATTTTCAATTCGAGATCCACTACGAGAAACCGCCATTAGTGCTTTACAGCGGCTACATAAGCAAAAATATCAATTGATCATGTTAACCGGTGATAATCCAATCACTGCCAATGCCATTGCTAAAGAATTGGGAATCGATCAAGTGTTTGCCGGTGTATTGCCCGATAAAAAAGCAGCCGTCATCGCACAACTACAAAAGAGTGGTCATAAAGTTGCCATGATTGGTGATGGCATTAATGACGCCCCTGCTCTAGCTCGTGCTGATGTTGGTATTGCCATGGGGAGCGGTAGTGATATTGCAATTGAAACAGCCGCTATCACATTAATTAATCATAACTTACATAGTGTTGCTGATGTGGTGCAAATTGCCCAAGGGACTTTGCGTAATATGAAACAAAATCTGTTTGGTGCGTTTATTTACAACACACTGGGCATCCCCATCGCAGCAGGTCTATTTTATCCATTTACTGGAACCTTACTTAATCCGGTTATTGCTAGTGTCGCTATGGCATTGTCATCAATTACTGTCGTTAGTAATGCAAATCGTTTATTGCGATTTAAACCTAAGTAATAAATTATCATCCACCAGTTAACAAAACGGTGACTAAAGTTCAGTTACCGTTTTTTATAAAGCATAGAAAATCTTGTACTCAATGATTAAAAACAGCTAACCTATTAAACTGGCAATGAGCAATTTTTGTGTTAAGGGGAAATGAAGAATGGTAGAGCCTGTATTATCTAGGCTAAAAAAATATTTGATTGCCAATAAGACTAAACATTATCCTTATCCTGCTTATGATGTTAGCCTGGCCGGAAATATTCATCTGCATCTCGTTGGTAGTATTCATATGGCCAGCAAAAATATGTTCCCGCTACCTCAAACTCTAATAAACAAACTCAATCAATGCGATGCTTTGATTGTTGAAGCCGACATTACTGATACAGTGCCTCCCTTAACTAACAATTCTGATATCCCTTGCCCACCGGTCAAACAACGGCTTTCACCTTCACTATATCTGAAATTTAAACATTATTGCCAAGAAATCAAACTGCACTACGAACAATTAGATACTCTTGCTGCCTGGCAAATTGCGTTGTTCTTACAAGCCAATCAAGCGCAGAGCCTAGGATTATTTCCTCAATACGGGATAGATTATCAACTGCTGCAAGTTGCACAGCAACAGCAGAAACCGATCATTGAACTAGAAGGTGCCGCCTCCCAAATCGAGCTCCTCATGAATTTACCCAATAATGGACAATCTTTATTGGAAGATACCTTGACATATTGGCGCTCTAATGCTCGTTCGCTACAGATAATGTTGAGTTGGTGGATAAACTTCAAACCTGAGCTGAATTTAAAATTACCGAGAACCTTTCGCGATGATGTTTATCAGTTATTAATGCAAGAACGTAATTTATTATGGTGTCAAAAGTTAAAAAAATTGTCAGCGGGTCATTATGTAGTGGCCGTTGGCGCTTTACATTTATATGGCGACAACAACCTTGCTAACTTATTTAAACGACAAATCGATTAATTCAATTCCAGTTTTTATTTAAGCGATATTGCCAATCAAAATAATAAAATGGCAATTTAACCACCCGCTATAACATTACCTAAAATAAGGTTTTTATATGACCCCCGCTATTAACTTATTGCAAAAAAACAGAATCAAATATGTGCTACATAGCTATAAACATGATGCTCATCTACATCATTTCGGTCAAGAGGCGGTGGAAAAATTGGCGCTTGATGCCAGGCAAGTATTTAAAACGCTACTGGTAGCGTTAAATGGAAATAGCAAACATCTCATCGTTGCTATCACACCGGTATCTGGACAACTTAATTTGAAACGCGTTGCCAGCACATTTAACGCCAAAAAAGCAGAAATGGTTGATCCTCAAATCGCCCAAAAAATAACAGGCTATTTATTAGGCGGAATTAGCCCATTAGGACAAAAAAAATGTCTGCCCACTATTATTGATGAACAAGCCAAGCAATTTGCCACTATTTATATTTCAGGTGGAAAAAGAGGACTTGAGATTGAACTTGATCCCAACGATTTAGCTTATTTATTAAATGCAATTTTTGCCAATATAAAAAGTGATAAATAATACCGAATTAATCAATGATTAATAATTTCTTTACCGGGCGCATAATCATTAACTTTTAACGGCGCATGTTTTTCAATAAAATGCTTTAATACCTCAGTGTCCACCAATCCCGAATTGACATAATTTGGATGATGGCTAATTTTCGGGTAACCATCACCACCAAAAGCAATAAAATCTAGTGTTGCCATCCGATAATGCTTTTTAATATCTAGTGGCTGACCGGCTATTTTAATATCTGTAATCGTGCCATCTTTATGACGAATTAAACTGATATTATAGAATTGGGCATAAGCCCCCGAACCGGGCGTCATACTAGCAACGGCTGCCAAATAATTTTTCACTTCCTGACCATTAAAATCAACATAGGCTACATGATTAGCAAAAGGTAAAACCTTAAATACTTGTCGATAACTGATCTCACCTCGTTCAATAGAATTACGGATCATGCCACTGCTCATAATGGCAAAGTCGGCATTTACACGTTCCACTTGCGACGCTAAAATCAGCCGTGCCAAATTAGTTTGCTCAAAACGTATTTTGTTGCGGGAACCTTGTAATCGACCATCAACGAAACCTAATTTCATATCTAATTGTTGACGGCCTTTTGTCTGAAACGGAGAAAGTAATTTTACCATATCAACATCGGGCGGAATTTCTCGTGTATAAAGAGTTAGCTCTGTCGAACCATCTTCATTAAGCCGTTTCTTTTTTAAATTAATAGGAATAAGTCGATAACGGGTTAAAATAAATTTGCCATTTTTAAATTCAAAATCAGCCCGCCCAACATATTTTCCCCATTCATGAGCCTGCACAATCCAAGTTCCATTTTGACGATCTGGGATACATAATGTACCAGGCACATAATCAACTTGTTTGTAATTTGTCCTGCTGACGGACATGCAAACGGGATCTTGAGAATGACCGCCCACTATCATATCCAAATATCCAGTCGGTAAACTACGCGCCATTTCAACATCACCAGGAGCATTAGAACCATGTTCACCATTGTTATAATGTCCCATATGCGTCGCTGCAATAACGATATCGGGCTTTTCATTAACACGTAAAGATTGGATCACCGTTTTTGCTTCATTGATAGGTGAACGGAATTCTATATCGGAAAATATCCCTGGGTTACCTAACTTAACAGTATCGTCGGTAGTTAAACCAATAACGGCAATTTTAATGCCCTGTTTATTAAAAATAAGATAGGGTTTGAATAATCTCTGGCCAGTACTGGTTTGATAAATATTGGCTGACAAAAAAGGAAAAGTTGCCCATTGTTGTTGTTTGCGTAAGATCGCCAAAGGTTTATCAAACTCATGATTACCAATTGCCATTGCGTCATAACCAATCATATTCATGCCTTTAATATCTGGTTTAGCATCTTGCAAATCGGATTCAGGCACACCTGTGTTAATATCTCCACCGGAAAGCAGTAAAACAATTCCCCCTTTTTTTGCAACTTCATGGCGAATTTCTGCAACTAATGTTTTTTGCGCTGCTAACCCATATTCTCCGTTTTTGTTATGCCAAAAATGACCATGATGATCATTGGTATGTAATATTGTGATAGAGTAAATTTTATCTTTTTGCCATGCAATTGCGGTTGGACTTAATAACAACCATAAAAATAACATTATCCCACCCAGGGAAGTCTTAAGTGACAATCGCATATCTGTCTCCACACCATTAAAAATTTATACCTCTGTATTTCATCAAATAATTTATTTTATATCCTATAAAAATAAGTCTCTATTTTGTTATTTACTAAATATTTTATTTGATTATTACAACATAAATCGTTTTGGCCATTACGCAAGATAAAAGTATTGCTAGTCATAATCTCAATTAAATAACAAAATAGAGACTGAATCGCTATTGCTAAAGGAATAGTGGACAATGATTATTTTAATTCAGTTAATTCACTGAAAAACTTAATAAAACCATATGGAAAACATTAGATAATTGTTGTTATTGTTAGCCTAAATGGCAATAAAAATGCTCAGTCAAAAAATAATCAATCAATTCATTTTGATTTTTGCAAATTTTTTTATTTTATTAGCATAAATAACTACTATACTTGTTATTTGATACATCATTTTGCTAATTATATCCAAAATGTAAAAGTATCAACCTAATGATTCTATTGTTGAGATGATTGATAAATACCCTTTGCATTAACCTTTGGAGACAATTGACATCGTTTCAGCAGTTAAAATTATATTACACAGAAAGTGTATTGAATTAATTAATTCAACCTGGATTTTTTATCATTATCATTTTTTTTGACCACATCATTATCAAATAAGAATAAAAAAAAGAATAATAGTTTATATTATAATATATTATAAAATAATAAATTATAGTTATAATAGTTAATATGGTTATTTACTTGGCATTTTTATAAAAAAAACAAGCTATTTGTTTTCTTTTTATCGTTAACTGCTTTTTTATTATTTATAACGTAATTTTTTAGCGCTTTTTTAGTCTATAGCAGATAAAATAAGTTTGAATTCTATATAACGTATTTTGTCATCCCAAAAAGAGGAGATTTAATGGATCATTCAGCATCATCCCTCATCACAACAATTGTTGGTGGTTTAGCTCTTGCCTATCTATTTGGTATGATTGCACAACGGCTAAGGATATCACCGTTAGTCGGCTATTTATTGGCCGGTGTTCTTATTGGTCCATTTACGCCAGGTTTTGTTGCAAATACAAATTTAGCCAGTGAACTCGCCGAAATTGGTGTTATATTATTGATGTTTGGTGTTGGCTTACATTTTTCCTTAAAAGATCTTTTAGCCGTAAAATCGATTGCTATTCCTGGTGCTATCGCTCAAATAATTACAGCCACCTTATTAGGTCTTGGTTTAGCCATGCTATTTGGTTGGGGTATATTTGCTGGTATCGTTTTTGGTCTTTGTCTCTCAACAGCCAGTACTGTAGTGCTATTAAGAGCATTAGAAGAACGTCAACTGATCGATAGTAAACGAGGCCGAATTGCCATTGGCTGGCTGATTGTCGAAGATTTAGTCATGGTCTTGACCCTGGTATTGCTGCCAGCAATTGCCGGTATTCTCGATAGTAATAATGCCAGTTTTAGTGAGCTCGCCATTAAATTAACCATTACCGTTGGTAAAGTGGCTATTTTTATCATCATTACCCTTTTCATCGGTCGCCAACTTATTCCATGGATGCTAGCCCGTACTGCGGCAACCGGTTCTCGTGAATTATTCACACTAGCGGTTTTAGTACTAGCACTCGGTATTGCCTATGCCGCGGTAACTCTATTTAATGCTTCTTTTGCCCTTGGCGCATTTTTCGCTGGTATGATCCTAAATGAATCTGAATTAAGTCATCGAGCTGCACAAGATACACTACCTTTGCGAGATGCATTTGCAGTTCTATTTTTTGTATCGGTCGGTATGCTTCTAGACCCTATTATATTAATAGAACATCCACTCGCGGTATTGGCGGTTTTAGCAATTATTACTATTGGTAAATCACTCGCCGCATTACTGTTAGTGAGACTATTTGGTCATAGCCGCCGAACCGCCTTAACTATCGCAATAAGTCTGGCACAAATCGGTGAATTCTCTTTCATCCTGGCCGGAATGGGAATAACTCTCAATGTATTTGATAGTCAAGCGCCAAACCTGGTTTTAGCTGGTGCTATCGTCTCTATTATGATTAATCCATTACTATTTAGCTTACTTGACCGTTATCTGAAAAAAACCGAAACAACAGAGGAAGAATTATTAGATGAAACGCAGGAAGAAGTTGCACAAATTCCTGTCGATATTTGCGGTCATGCAATTATTGTTGGTTATGGTCGTGTTGGTACTATTCTGGCTGAAAAATTACGCCAAAAAGATATCCCGATTGTCGTTATCGAAAATACACGCGCCCGATTTGAAGAATTAGCTAAAAATGGTTTCCGTTCACTAATTGGCAATGCCGTAAATAAAGCACTAATGAAGCTGGCTCGCATAGATTGTGCCCAAACACTTTTAGTCACCGTTCCAAATGGTTATGAAGCTGGGCAAATTATTGAGAAGGCTAGGTCATTAAACCCTGATATCACTATTATTGTTCGTGCCCACTATGATGATGAAGTTAGATATATTCGTGAACGTGGCGCAAATCACATCGTTGTTGGTGAACATGAAATAGCCAAAACCATGGCACATTTCCTGTCTAAAAAGAAAACAGTAGGCTGTACCATTAATAATAATGACGATAATTTATTATCAGGCACTAAAGATTTAGATAAATACTTAAAACCTGATACTTCTAACTAGCCGATAAAAATAAATCAGGGGAAATATTGGCTTTCTCCTGATTTTATTTAATTACCTTTCCCAGTAAGATTCCTCTAAACTATCTTCTTTTTCAGGCAAACTTCGCGTTAAACGTGGTGAATGTTGAATAAGTACCTGATAACTTACTCTATTAGCATATTTACACACCTGTGCTAAGGAAGAATATGTCAGGTAGGGCAAAAAATGTTTTGTTGAATTAGGTATATTTAAACGATGAAAACGATTGGCGGTAATATCGTGTAATAAAGCAGACAGTGCACCATCACCAGCTCCATTGGTATTCATGATTTTTTCTGGCCCACCCATATAAGGCTCAATATGTGAATAGATCCTAAAAGGATGCTGACACTCTTTTTTCCTCATCGCCCGGCTAAATTCATAACGATTAAATTGCTCAATCGCACCAGACAATAGAGGATGCTGAGTTTCTCTTTTATAGGTTGATTCGGTATAACCAGCCATGTAGAGTCCATCAGCACCGGCGGTACAAAGCACCAGATCAACCCAATCAAGCACTTTATCGGCAGCTAATAAGGGATCTTTGATCCCCGTCAACTCTAACGCTTCATCTTCGTTCATTGCCACAACAGAAACATATTTAGCGAGAAAATCTTGCCAAAAGGAGGGATCATCGGCAATAACAAATTTAGTGCCCAATGTCAGTACCACCGGCACATCATGTTTTTTAGCATATTCTATTGCTTGCATTGTTGCGGCAGGCATCGGTTCACCAGGTTGGCTGCGGACAAGATAAGCAGTAATAACCAGTGCTGATGCTTCTGCAATAATTTGCTCTGGAATACTATCAGGACGCAATTGGTTCATTAACCCTGGGCTAATTGCAAATGTTCGTTCACCATTTTCCGTAATTAAGGTAAAACAGCGACCAATCGGACCATCAACACCCTGTAAATAATTTAAATCCATCCGGCTCGAAGTATGGCATAAATAACGATAGGCATAGCTACCAATTTGAATGTTATTACACATCGTACCCAATAACACAGATCTATCATCAGCTAATAACGAGTAATTATGTAAAGTATTCCCTATCGTGCCACCAGCAAATTCATGACTAATAAGATTTCGCTCCGTTAACTCACGATAAAGCTCTTCAGCAGTAGTCTCTTCAATAACGAGTGAGTGCCCCTGACTAAGTTGATAACGCTGAATAAAATCATCATCAACTTTTGCTTCAATATCAACCAAAGTTTGATCTATACCAACTATATATGCATGATCACTGTCACTATTGATTAACTCTTGATTGGATAATAAGGGATCTCGAAGACTAACAGGAAAATAGTGCTTGGACTTACGTTGACCAGGGAATTTCATAATAGGTAGATTAGTAATAACGAAAGGAGCGAGTCTAACATAACTAACATCATTGAGCAGCAGGAAAATTACCTGCCGCTTATATAAAATTATTTCATCAGACTTGTTGCTTGCGACTATTTATCATATGACGTAATAAAACATAAACACAACCCAAAATTAAACCAGCTAGTCCAGCTAATACAACTATATACATTTGCTTGGGTGCCTGTTTAGCAAGCGGTAAAGTTGGCTTTTGTATATATTTCACTGGCTGAAACCAAATATTTTTAGTGTCTAACGCCTGTAATTGCTGGATATATTGTTGGCTATTTAAAAGTTCAGGATCTAATGGTAGCTGATCATTATCCTGTTCAATAATAGCTAACTTTTTAGCTAAAGCTTCTGAACCTAATGCAATAGGGTAATCTAAATCATCTTGAATAAAGTTATGAGTAGTTGAAACCGGTTTTTTAACTCCAACAGATTGAGCTATTGTTAACGAATTCTTCAACCGCTGAACCGCAACCCGATTAGCATTTTTTAAAGCCGTCAACTTAATAGCATATTTACCTTTAGCATAAACAATTTGTTGTGCTATTTTTTCATTTAACTCGGCTCTAATTTCCTGCCGTACATTCGAGCCAACATAACGCAGATAACCAGACAATAAATTCTGGGCATCTTGAGCAGTTGCTGCAGAAAATTCTACGCTTGCTTCTATCGGCTGCTTAATATCATTTGCATTATTATTTGCATTTTTACTAAAAATGACGTTGCCAACAATAATATTATTTATCATATCACGTAAAAGCTGTTGTTCTCTCTCTAAGGATTGTGACTCTGTTGATTTAACTAACTGCTGAAAATAGTCACTACTTTTCAGAAAATTTTCCTGTAACAACTGAGAACGATAAGCATCAAGAAATTTTGCATAAACTTGCTCAGCATTGATATTTGTTTCAACATCCATTACTCTTAATTGACTAAGGAACTCATTCAGCTTAAACGTTTCTTGAGCGGTAGGTTGAACAATCATGGCTTTGCTTGCCCATTTTTGTGGTAAAAATAACGACCAACAAAAAGCGGCTGCGGACAATGCGGCAACAAAAATCGCAATCAACAATTTAGATTGATAAAGAATAGAAAAAAGTTCAAATAAATCAATTTCATCATCTTGTTTCGTATTGGCAGAATAAAAAGAGGGGTCGAGTTCTGTAGTTGCATCTAATAATGGTCTATTTGTCATAGTTTATAGCTTCTAACAGTTATATTGTTAATGATTAATTATAAATTTTCATCTATTTCTATCTTATACAGAGTTGAATAACTAAATAATCAAATAATTATCTTCAATCTAGAAAAGTTTAGTTATAATACTCTATATTGCCAACATTAATAAAACACATAACTCATATTTATCAATAATGTTTTTATTTTTGCAATCACTATATTTCAACTAATTAGCATACTAAAATAATCAAATAAAATTTAACCAAATACTAATTATTCTAAAATATAAAAGTAAATAATAAAAAATTTCTTAAAACCGACTAAATGTCATAAAAATTATTTAATATTTTATACAATAAATAATTAATATTACTGGATTCAATATGGGTTTTTATAAGCATTAATTAAAATTAATCATTTAAAACAACTAGTTATATCGATAAATTTAAATATGTAATAGCATTACAATCATTAAAATAACTTTTAGTTTTAGCTAGACTTCCATTTAAATAATGGCTAAATCTGTAACTAATTCAGCCATTAATATAATATGACTCTCAGAGGCATTAAGCGCAGGTATATAATGATATTTTTCGCCACCAGCAGCATAAAATAATTTCTTATTCTGCTCAGCAATCTCTTCTAGAGTTTCCAAACAGTCCACCGAGAAACCTGGACACAACAGCTGAACATGTTTTATTCCATGCTTTGCCAACCTTTTTAAGGTAATGTCTGTATAAGGTGTAAGCCAAGGCTCACGGCCAAAGCGTGACTGATAAGTCATGATGATTTTATCAGCAGGGAAATTAATTAATTCACTGAGTAAACGGGTTGTCAGTTCGCATTCCTGCGGATAAATATCACCTGTTTCTGCGTACCGTTTAGGAATACCATGATAAGAAAACAATAATCTCTCTGGTGTACCATAGCGTTCAAAACTTAACTCCACCGACCTTTTTAATGCATTAATATAAGAAGGGTGAGCAGCATAACTACGAATAAAGTTAAGACCGGGTATCGTTCGATATTTTTTTAACGCTCGGCTAATCGCATCAAAAACTGCCGCTGTGGTTGAACAAGAATATTGTGGATAAAGCGGTAACACAATAATATTTTCAACCTGCTGAATTAATAGTTTATCAATTGCTTCGGCAATAGCAGGCGAACCATAACTCATACCTAATTCCACAGGAATATCGGGCAGTTTTTTTGCCAGCGCAGCCCGCTGTTGCAAACTATAATTTAGCAATGGGGAACCAGCTTCGGTCCAAATTGACCGATATAATTTAGCTACTCTTGGCGAGCGGATTGGTAAAATAACCAAATGTAATAGCGGCTTCCAAATTATCCTCGAAATATCAATAACTCTTACATCACTAAGAAATTCTGCCAAAAAATGTTTCACTGCTGTAGGCGTTGGTGCATCAGGCGTCCCTAAATTAACTAATAAAACACCATACTTCTTAATGCTCATGCCACTTGGCTCCATTTTATTTATCGCTAATTATTTATAACTTTATCATAACTTATTAAATATTTTTATTTCCACTAATTAGCCATAAATAAAAAATAGGCACCCAAATTGGATGCCTATTTTATCAACTAACAACTAACCTAAAATGTTAGCCAGCTCTTCACTGACTTCAGTAACCTTACGGGTACCATCCAATTTAAAGTACTTAGTATGACCAGCAGCAGCTTCTTGACGATAATAAGCAATTAAAGGCTCAGTTAACTGATGATATTCCACTAATCGCTTGCGGACCGTTTCTTCTTGATCATCTTTGCGAATGCTTAACTCTTCACCGGTAATATCATCTCTGTTTGCTATTTTCGGTGGGTTAAATTTAATATGATAAACACGCCCCGAAGGCGTATGAACTCGACGACCAACAATGCGTTCAACAATAATTTCATCGGGTACATCAAACTCCAACACATAATCCACCGCAATACCCGCATTTTTCATTGCGTCTGCTTGTGGGATAGTGCGAGGAAATCCATCTAGTAAGAAACCGTTTCGGCAATCATCCTGGGCTATACGCTGTTTAACTAAAGCAATAACTAATTCATCAGTAACAAGCTTACCATTATCCATTAATTCTTTCGCTTGTAGACCCAACTCTGAACCCGCCTTTACGGCAGCACGTAGCATATCACCGGTAGAAATTTGTGGAATACCATACTTTTCCATGATGAATTGTGCCTGAGTCCCCTTACCTGCGCCTGGCGCGCCGAGCAAAATAATACGCATTGCGTAAACCCCTTGCTATTTCATTTTTATAATTTGAAAGAAAAGTTACCTTATCATTAGGCATACCTATAACTCAAGAAAACAGATAACCATTGAATAATCAAATTATTTTCGTTAAAAAAACAAACCACGTCTTAAAATAACTAAAACGTGGTTTTATGAACAACTTGGTTAATTAAATAAATTTTAGCCCAAAAGTAACTTATTCATACGGCGAATAAATTGATTAGGATCTTCTAGGCTACCTTGTTCAACAAACAACGCCTGATCTAATAATACCTCTATCCACTCAGAAAATAAGCCATCATCAGTTAGCTCTGTCGCTTTTTTAACTAATGGATGTTCAGGATTAAGTTCAAAATTATATTTTACTTCCGGCGCTGATTGACCCACCGCAGCAAAAAGTTTTGCCATCTGAGTACTCATATCATTCGCATCGGTCGTCACGATTGCCGGCGTGTCTGTTAAACGGTGTGTTAACTTCACTTCCTTCACCCGCTCGCCTAATAATTTTTTTACCCGCTCAACGAAAGGCTCCAGTTTTTTATCTGTCTCTTCTTGCTCTTTCTTATTTTCATCAGCGAGTTTTTCTAGTGACTCATCTGTCTTACTAACAGATTGAAAGGATTTGCCTTCAAACTCTGGCAAATAGTTCATCATCCACTCATCAATCCGATCAGATAATAATAAAACTTCAATTCCTTTTTTACGGAATAATTCTAAATGCGGGCTATTTTTCGCAGCGGCATAACTATCTGCAGTAATGTAATAGATCTTTTCCTGCCCTTCAATCATACGACTAACATAATCTTCTAAAGAAACATTCTGTAAATTACTCTCATTATGCGTTGATGCAAAGCGTAATAATTTAGTAATCGCTTCTTTATTAGTTGTATCTTCCGCAGGCCCCTCTTTCAGCACTAGTCCAAATTCCTGCCAGAATTGTTGATACTGTTCAGGTTCACTTTTGGCTAATTTTTCCAACATTTGCAATGCGCGTTTGGTTAATGCACTGCGCAAACTGCGGGTGATATCACTATCTTGTAAAATTTCGCGCGAAACATTTAATGGTAAGTCATTGGAGTCAACTAACCCACGGACAAAACGTAAGTAATTTGGCATAAATTGCTCTGCTTCATCCATGATAAAAACACGATGAACATAAAGCTTTAAACCATGTTTATTATCACGATTCCATAAATCAAAAGGCGCTTTAGTCGGTATATAAAGTAGACTGGTATATTCTTGTTTACCCTCTACCCGATTATGACTCCATATTAAAGGATCTGCATAATCATGGGAAACATGCTTATAAAACTCTTTATATTCTTCAGCCGTAATATCGTTTTTGTTACGTGTCCATAGCGCCTGGGCTTTATTAATTTTTTCCCAAATAACAGTATCATCTTCTTCGTTCTTAGCTTCAATTTCCACTGGCAGGGCAATATGATCTGAATATTTGCTGATCACTGAACGCAAACGCCAGTTATCTAAGAATTCCATTTGGTCTTGACGTAAATGTAAGGTAATTTCAGTCCCACGCTCTGCTTTTTCAATATCAGCAACAGTATATTCACCCTCACCCTGAGATTGCCAGAAAACCCCTTTATCGGCGGCTACGCCCGCTGCCCGAGTACGCACTGTCACTTTATCTGCAACAATAAAAGCTGAATAGAAACCAACACCAAACTGACCGATTAATGGGCTATCTTTCGCTTGTTCGTTACCTAAAGACTGTAAAAAAGCCTTGGTGCCAGATTTAGCAATCGTCCCTAAATTATCAATAACCTCTTCGCGCGTCATGCCAATGCCGTTATCACTAATTGTTAAAGTTTTTTTGTCTTTATCAATATCAATTCTAACTCTTAAATCACCGTCATTTTCATAAAGATCAGATTGTGATAGTGCTTTAAAACGTAATTTATCCGCTGCATCAGATGCGTTTGAAATCAGCTCGCGTAGAAAGATTTCTTTATTGGAATAAAGAGAATGGATCATCAATTGCAATAACTGTTTTACTTCTGATTGAAATCCAAGAGTTTCTTGTCCTTTCATACTCATTAAATAGCCTCAATTTTAGAATAATTTTATTAGGTTGAATGGTTATGAAACTCAGATGGGGATATAACTTGAAAATTTCAAGTTCACGGTCGTGAAAAGCGTGCTTGATAGCCGATATGATTAACTTTTTCACAAAAAAATAAGCAGAGTATTTAACCTCTGCATATGTTTATTTTATATTACGCTTATACTATCAATAATTAATTTTCTGACGGCCAATAATTGAATGTGATAGCGTGGTTCCGTCAACCATTTCAAGCTCACCGCCAACAGGAATGCCATGAGCAATACGACTGGCCATCACCCCATATTGAGCACATATACCAGCAATATAATTAGCGGTTGCTTCCCCTTCAATTGTTGGATTGGTCGCCAGGATCACTTCTGATACCGTCTCAGTCGCGAGTTTATCGGCTAAGCTTTCCAGGCCGATATCCTTAGGTCCAACACCATCTAATGGCGACAAATGCCCCATTAAAACAAAATAACGCCCGGCAAACTGCCCTGTTTGTTCAATTGCATAAATATCAGCCGGACTTTCAACTACACATATTTGGCCAGTTTGTTGACGCCTCGGATTAGTACAAATAGAACAGTGATCTTTTTCAGTAAATGTTCGACAACCCTGACAATGGCCAATTTCCGACATTGCACGTGTTAATGCCTGAGCCAATTGCATGCCACCACTACGATTGCGTTGCAGAAGATGGAAAGCCATACGTTGCGCTGATTTTGGTCCTACACCAGGTAAACAGCGTAGCGCTTCCATTAAAGATTCAAGAAGAGGGCTCGTTTGCATCAAAATGGCATCTTAAAACCTGGAGGTAATTGCATGCCATTAGATACATTGGCCATTTTTTCTTTTTGGGCTTCTTCTATACGACGCGCAGCATCATTAAATGCAGCAGCAATAAGATCCTCTAACATATCTTTGTCATCTGCCATTAAACTAGGATCAATTTCAATCCGACGACAATTATGCGCGCCATTAATGGTTACTTTAACAAGACCTGCACCCGATTCGCCGGTAACCTCCATGTTAGCAATCTCTTCTTGAACTTTTTGCATCTTTTCTTGCATTTGCTGAGCCTGTTTCATCAGGTTACCCAGCCCACCTTTACCAAACATAATATTCTCTCTTTCTGATCTGTTACAAAAATAGATTTTAACATTGCAACATTATACTTAAAGGTATGCATTCGGCTACACCGGCCGAATACTTTCTTCATCTAACTGCGCATCAAATAACGTGCGCAAAGTCTGAATCGTTTTATCCACTATAATAGATTGACGGGCCTGTGCTAGCTTCTCTTCATAAATTACCTGCCGCCATTCCAAAGGTGTCTTGACGGCTGAATTATCATCTTCAATGATAACCAGTTTTATCGGCTTACCATATAACTCACTCAAGGCTTTTGTTAATGTTTTATGCGCCGGTTCAGTATTCAAATGCCGTTGCGTTGAGCGTAAATGTAAACACATTTCCGTTTCACTTAACGCTTCCTTATAAGCATTTAACGCAAGTTGTTCTATCAATTTTGGCATTTTTAACTGACAAATTTCTGCCGACCAGTGGTCACGTTCTCGAGCTTCAAGCGCAATTTTATTGGCAAGTTCCGGCGTCCTTTCATATTCTAAAGCTTGTTTAATATTGCCAGTCGTGGTTACTCGCTCTACTTTTTGTTCAGAAACATTTTGCGGGCGCCATTGATAAGATTTACCCTTTTGATTTTTTTCATTTTTATTAGCTGTTTTAGGCTGATTTAAAACAGAGAGCTGATGCTGTGCCGAAACGGTAGCTAACCTTTCTAACGCCGACATCGCTAGTGGCGTTTTTGTCTTTGGTGATGCTGTTTCAGACTTTTTTAACGGCGTTTTCTCTTGCGCTTTATTTAGCGATGCTTTTGCTTGCAATAATTGCAATGTAGGTGTACTAATTAATTTTTCATCCGATGAGCTTGTGGCTTTATTGATGATTTTTTTTTTATCTTTTAAGTTAACAGAAATATCGACATGATTATCAATATCATTGGCTATTGTAGTTGTTTCAGAGAGACTTGGTGATGACACCAATGGAATTTCAATATCATTAACAGACTTAGGATGAAATGCTAATGCACGTAACAATGTCATCTCAACTCCCATCCGCCTTTCTGGCGCATAGGGAAGCTCTTTACGTCCGACTAACAAGGTTTGATAATAGAGCTGTAAATCCGTTGGCGTAATCAAGCGCGCAAGTAAACGTAGACGCTCGTCTATGGGTGATGCAGTATCTTGCATCTCCACAGGTAAAAGCTGGATCATCGCAATACGATGAATTAATGATAACATTTCAATCAATACGCTTTCCCAGTCACCGCCTCGCAAAGCAATATCTTCTACTAAAGCCATCATTTTTGGACCATCAGCATGCACAATCGCTTCAATGATCGCTAGCGGCTGTTCATCATCTAATATGCCTAGCATTTGGCTAACTGAATCTGCCGATACTTGCCCTTGCCCCATAGCAATAGCTTGATCGGTTAAACTTAATGCATCACGTAAACTACCTTCGGCAGCTCTAGCGATTAATTGGCGGGCACGTTTATCACTCGATATTTGCTCAGCCACTAAAATACGTTCAAGTTGACTGCTTATTTGGTCAATATCAAGTGATCTTAAATGAAATTGCAGACAACGTGATAAAACTGTTATCGGTAATTTCTGTGGATCTGTCGTTGCTAATAGAAATTTCACATGTTCTGGTGGTTCTTCCAGTGTCTTGAGTAAAGCATTAAAGCTATGACGAGATAGCATATGAACTTCGTCGATTAAGTACACTTTAAATCGACCGCGTGCCGGTGCATACTGGACATTATCTAGTAGCTCGCGGGTATCCTCAACTTTCGTGCGCGAAGCGGCATCAATTTCAATCAAATCAACAAATCGCCCATCCGCTATCTCTAGGCAGTTAGCACATTTACCACAAGGGTTTTGGCTTATCCCTACCTCACAGTTAAGCCCTTTCGCAAACAGCCGCGCAATGGTCGTTTTACCAACTCCACGTGTACCAGAAAATAAGTAGGCATGATGGAGCCGCTGCTGATGCAAACCATTTGCCAGCGCGGTCAAAACATGTTGTTGCCCAACAACATCGGTAAATGTTTGTGGGCGCCATTTACGGGCAAGTACCTGGTAGCTCATGATTCCTATTAGACATTAAGTATATAGATTCGCCAACCTATCGCTGTTCGCTAGTCAGCACATTTTGCTAGAAAATTTTGCGCATTAACTGCCTGGGAATTCAACCAAATTAAAACAATTGACCCCTTGCTTTTTTAAACGTTCGATACCACCCAAATCAGGCAAACAGATAATAAATGCCGCTTCATTAACTTTACCACCAAGCTGCCGGATCAAGCTTACTGTCGCTTCAATCGTTCCACCTGTAGCGAGTAAATCATCAACAACTAAAACATTGTCTTTGACTGAAATACTATCTTTATGGATCTCTAGTGCATCGGTACCATATTCTAGCTCATAATTTTGTCGTAATATGGCGCGCGGTAATTTTCCTTCTTTACGTACTGGTACAAATCCTACACCTAAACGCAAAGCAAGCGGCGCCCCAAATAAAAATCCTCTCGCTTCAGTGCCAACAATTTTAGTTATACCTTTATTTTTATAATGCTCAACGAGTAGATCAATTGTGGCCTGATAAGCGTCCGGATTATCCAATAAGGTTGTAATATCACGAAACAATACACCTGGTATTGGATAATCAGGAATTGTTTCAATACTATCTTTTATAAATTGTATTTTTTTTTCATTAACCATCATAATTATCATCATAGATAAAATAATCAAACGCTACAATCTATGAAAACTATTATAAAAATGCAATAACTAGCTTACCAATATGCGCGTTTTTACTGTAAGAAGTCAAATCGCAATTACATATTTTATTATTATGGCTTAATATATGAAAACACAAAAGTTGCTAAACGCGCTTGAAGAGCAAATTGAAGCATTGGCAGAAAAAATACAACCAATTGCACACTCTTCTTTTATAACATTACGTTTTGATCAAAAATTATTTCATCGAAAAAGCCATCAATTAAGCGAATGTTTATTTGAAATTAAGCAACATTTTAATCAATTAAAACATGCGGTTATTACGTCACGTTCAGAACAAGTTACTTTTTTGACAGAAAAAATCATTGCCCAAATTGGTGCTATAACGCGAGAATCTGCAACCCAAACTTTAAGAGAACAAGAAAGTCAACATAGCCAAAAAGAAAAAACCATAGATCTTTACGAACGTTTAGTTCAACATCAAGATTATGAACGCCGCCTAATCGCAATGATAAATGATCGAGAGCAAAAATTAGATAAACAGCAGTCATACGTTGCTTGCCAGAAGCTGCAACAAGAAATAGCTGCATTAACTGGAAGATTAGTGAGATGCCGTCAGGCTCTTTCACGCATAGAAAAGGCAATTGAACGCTATGAAAATCAAAGTATTGAATAAAAAATAATATAGGTGATATTTAATGAATCTAGAGAATGCTTCAATAGAAATCCAAGTTGCCATTGATTTAATTTATATTCTAGAAATTAATCAAATAGAACCCACTACCGCACTCAAAGCACTTGATATTGTAAAAAAAGATTATGAGAATAAAGAAGCCATTTTATTACTTGCCAATGCAACTAAAAAGCGTTGATAAAAATAATTCAATGATTATTCCGCAACATTATCTCGATTATTTTTATCCTGCTGTTTCGATCGCTTTTCGCCACCTAGCGTACGCTCAACTTCTTGCACAGAATCACCTTTGCTATTATGAAGGTGAACTTCTAACTGATTAAAAGCAATATTGATATTTTGTTCTCGACATAAGCGATCAATCAGTCGATTAACTTCGTCCAAGGTTGTGCTTCTATCCGCTATCTGGCGAACATAAAAACGTAATTCATGATTAAGAGTACTGTCGCCAAAATCAGTAAAAAATACTAATGGCGCTGGATCTGACATGATCTTATTATTACTTTGCGCTGCCTGTAATAAAATCGCCTTCACTTTATCAAGATCGGAACCATAAGCAACGCCTAGCTTGATAATAATACGGGTAATAGTATCTGTTAACGACCAATTTATTAAACGTTCAGTCACAAATGCTTTGTTGGGAATAATGACTTCTTTGCGATCAAAATCAGTTATGGTGGTTGCTCGAATACGAATTTTACTCACTGTGCCTGAAAAATTACCAATCGTAACGGTATCACCAATTCTGACCGGCCGTTCAAACAGAATAATAATACCCGAAACAAAGTTGGCAAAAATTTCTTGTAGACCAAAACCTAAACCAAATGTTAATGCTGCCGCTAGCCACTGTAACTTATTCCAGGTAACACCTAACATTGCTAATACAATAATTGTACCAATACCGATGATAATATAGGTCAGCATTGTGGTGATCGCATAGCTTGATCCCTGCCGCAGCTTAAGCCGGGACAATACTAAAACCTCTAACAAACCTGGTAGATTTCGTGTCATCACTAAAGCGACAATAAAAATAATAATCGCCAAAATTAAATCAGCGCGAGGGTAACTGCTTGTAAAGTATGACCAGCCTCATTTTGTACATTCGTATGCCAAAGTTGAATACCATCTAAAAATGAGAAAATAGTAATGAAATCTGACCAAATCCAATAAAAAGCGACGATAAAGATCAAAAACAGTACCATACTGGTTAAACGTAAAGATTGTTGACTAATCAATTCAATTGACATTGGTGGTTCGGTGATCGGTTCATTTTCTTGTTCTTCTCGCGTCATATTATGACGACGCTCTAACGCCCTTTTATAAGCAAGCTTGCGCGCTGCAATCGATAATCCACGAATACAACTATGGTAAATAATATACCAAAGGAGTAATAAATAGAGACTATCAATCCAACGACTTGAAAGCCGAAGAGTAGTGTAATAATAACCAACCATCATTAAACCAATTAGCACTAATGGAGAAAAAGCCAGTATGGTAATAACAATCGTGCGAGTTAAATGCCCACCTTTTAGTTGCCAGTTCCGACGGCAAAACGGCAAAGTAAATAGAAAAACTAAAAACAGGAATATTAGAACAATCAATTGTCCAATGACATCATCCGCCAACCGCAAAGGATACATGACGCCATAACTTGACCAATAAATCAACACAATCAACGGCAGCATCAAATTTATCAAATGTTGGCGTAACCAGGTATTCTCTTTTTTAGCAATTAAAAAATGATTTTCTGCAATACCATCAGGCTTCAGAATATTAATACACCAGCTAAATAAAACCCAAAATAAAGCCAATTGTAGGGCAAAACTCCAAACAAAATCACCATGAGGATTACCTGTTTTTAAAAACCAGTAACCGACAACGAGTACAATAAAAGCACCAGAAAACGTCATCATTAGGGTTAAAATTAACGCTACAGGGGTATGTAATTGACTATCTTTTTTGAAGACTCTAACTTCCTCATTGATTTCTTTTAAACGCTGTTTAAACTTGCAATTCATCCAAAAAAAGAACAGACAAGCCAACAAAAGAGGAATTGTGACAACAGAAGAGTTAATTAAGCCTTTGACTATGCTAACTAATGGTAATTTAAAATTAAAAGTAGTAATTTCAGCTTTCGCCGCATCAGGAAAAGAAGTTAGCCATGTCAGATCAATCGGTTTATTACTATTCACCCAAAAAATTTGCTGAGCTAATGTCTGTTCTAAAGAATCAATGACACCCAGTAATTGTTGTTGATCTAACTGTAAATTAATCGCCTGAGAAATCTGATTACCCAGTTGAATATTTAACTGATCTAAAAGGTCACGGCGTATATCAATCAGTGACTCCAAAGCCCGCCAGACTTCCTTCGAAAGTGGCATGGTCTTAGTCTTATCTATCATTGAATCATTTATTGTATCGGCCAACTTATTAATATAATTAGAAGACTGATATAACTGATCACGCTCTTGGTTAATATCAAACTGTTCCAGTCGTAAATCAGCAATTAAGGTGGGCAGATTTTTTGTTAGTATATTCGGTGGCAAATTAATCTGTTTTTGAAAAAGGATGCGTGAAAGTAATAGACTTCCTCGTAAAACAGTAATTTGCTCTTTTAGATTACTCTCTACTTGTATGGCTCTTTCTAGCCAAGATTTAATCCTTATTCCTTTTTGTACTAATTGGTTACTATTTTGAGTTACTGAGATCAAACGTTCACTCAGTGCTTTATTAATCGCTTTTTCATGTTTAATTACCGGATATTCTTCCACTTCCTGACTATTTATCGTTGAGCGTTGCGCTTCTTTAGCAGTTTCCTCAGAATAATTTAAGCGTTTATTATTAATAGTAGCCTGAATATATTGTATATCACTTTGAATTAACTCAAGATAAATTGCTGTATAATCACGTTGCTTCTGTAGCACATCCTGTAATTGAGTATTAGCTTGTAATGCGTGTTGTTGAAATTTATTTTGCTGCTGCAGATATAATTGTTCCACTTGTAATAATACTTGCAAAGAAGGCCGAATATCGTCATTGGAAGAAAAATCATTATTTAGTTGGTAACGAATATCTTGTAGCCGCCGAGCATTTTCTAGCATTATATTCATTGCTCGCTCTGGCTGGGTTTGTAATGCAACTAAGTTGTTATTAATATTGGCTAGATTTTCCTGCTGGTTTTGTAATATTTCTAATTTATTTTTTAACTGGCTCTCTAGTTGCGATAACGATAAATGCTGATATTCAGTTTTAGTCTGCTCACTTTGTTGTTGCTCACGTTTAATTCTAGCTAAATTATCAAGTGCATATCGCGCTTCTCTTGGCGCTTGCATCACTCTTTTTTGCATTAATTCAGCTTGTTTTTCTAATCCAGCTAATTCATCATAAAATTGGATGGCTTTTTTGTAGTCAGATAAAGCTAGCGTTTCATACGCAGTTAAATTGCTACGATTACTTAAGGCATTTAATTGGTTTTGAATAGTTTGCCTTGAGGTTATATTGGTTAAGGTAGCACTCTCAATTAACGTAGCATTAAAAAGAAAGAATAAACCACAAGATTAGGACAAGAAAGAAACTAACCACTGGCAACATGTTCTGCTTTGCAACCTTCGACTAAATGAAAACATAGTAGTATCCACTAAGTTAGATTAAAAATAAAAAAACAGTTAAAAATCTCTCCTTAGGATTTCTTTCCTTGCCTCAAATATTATTATATCTAAAAAGTTAAAACTTTATTGGCTACTAATGTCCACTGAGCTAACTCTACCAAAGTGCCGATGCTGACCCCTTTAATTAACGGTAATTCACTAATACCTCGTGCATCAGTACAAGTCTTACATAATTTTATTTCCACTTGCTGCGCAAGCAAAATTTCTAACATCTGTTTTAAATTATAACCATCAATTGGCTTTTGATTATCAAGACCTGCAACAACCGCATCAGACATTAAAAAAATTTTCATTTCAGTTGTCGCTGCCTGTTCCTTAACTGCAATCGCCAAACGTAGCGCATTAAAAAGATTTTCATCACCATAAGCGGCACCATTAGCAATAATCAAAAATAGGTTTTTTTCTGGCATCAAATTCTCCGTAATTATGTAATAAAACATTTCAATTGTTTCTTATTGATGGACTGTATTTCATCATATCAATCATTGTATCCACATAACGAATCGCATTTTCTTTGATACTAAAACTATCTGGTACACATAACCAATTTTCAAATAGGCCAGTAATCGCTGCACGTATCATAATTGCTGCGCACTGGGCATCGATATTGACAGGCAACTGTTTTTTTTCCACACAGGCACTTAACAGAGTGACTAGTCGTTGATGGTTAATCATATAAATTTCACGCCGTAATTCAGCAAACTGTGCCATTTCACCTATCAATTCACATTTATGAAAAAAAATCTCAGTTAGCTCCCTGTTTTTAGTATCGTCAAAAAAAGTAAATAAAATATAATGTAATAATTTTCTCAATACAAAAAGTGGATCATTGGGGTATTTTAACTGATACTTTTTCTGAGTTTCAGCTATTTGTTCATCAGTAAATTTACAAGCTTCGGAGAAAAGATCGACTTTATTTTTAAAATGCCAATAAATAGCACCACGAGTTACACCTGCAACCTTTGCTATATTAGACAATGAGGTAGATGAAACACCATACTTAGAAAATGTTCTAATTGCTGCATCAATTATTTCTTGGCGAGTTATTTTCGCTTGTTGCTTAGTTTTTCGTGCCATTTTAACTTACTTTCTTCTTATTGAAGTAAATTTACATACATTCATGTATGTTTGTGCAATAGAATAGGAGACTTATAACATAATAATTCACTAGGTTTCAGATTTGAAATTGATATTTGAATATTGAGGTTTATTTATGCAAAAAAACAGAGGGGTCTTACCTCTGGTAATATTACTACTCTCAAGCTGTTTGATCTTGACAGCATGTGGCGATAATTCCCAGCAAGGTAATATTGCACCTCCAACACCTGAAGTTGGTGTCGTAACATTGGAAGTAAAGCCATTGACAGTTACAACTGAACTGCCTGGCCGTACTAATGCTTTTCGTATTGCCGAGGTAAGACCTCAAGTAGAGGGTATTATATTAAAAAGAAATTATAAAGAAGGTAGTGATGTTGAAGCTGGAGCTTCTTTATATCAAATAGATCCTGCAACCTATAAAGCAAATTATGACAGTGCAAAAGCTAATTTAGCAAAAGCAAAAGCCAATGCAGAAATTACTCGTTTAACTGTAAGCCGTTATAAGCCTCTATTAGGAACAAATTACATCAGTAAACAAGAGTATGATACTGCAAACGCTAATTATGCTCAGGCATTAGCTTCTCTTAAAGCTGCTGAGGCGGCAGTTGAAACCGCGCGTATCAATCTTGATTATACCAAAGTAGCAGCGCCTATTTCAGGCCGTTCCGGTAAATCCAGCGTCACAGAGGGTGCATTAGTCACAACCGGGCAGGCTACTGCGCTAACAACCATTCAACAGTTAGACCCTATCTATGTTGATGTTACCCAATCCAGTGACGATTATCTGCGTTTAAAAAATGAGATTGCTAGCGGCAATTTATCTAAAGAATCACAGCAAGCACCTGTTAGTTTAAAAATGAATAATGGTGAAGTTTATGCACAAAAAGGTGTTCTTCAATTTTCCGATGTAACTGTTGATGAAAGTACGGGTTCTATCACAATGCGGGCTATTTTCCCAAATCCAGAAAAACAATTACTGCCTGGTATGTTTGTTCGTGCTGTTTTAGAAGAAGGCGTGAAAAAAAATGCGATCTTAGTGCCACAACAAGGTGTAAGTCGGACACCTCGTGGTGAAGCCCAAGTGATGATTGTTAATACCAATGATGAAGTCGAAACCCGTACGGTAATTACTGCGCAAGCAATTGGTAATCAATGGCTAATAGCTAAAGGACTAAAAGCTGGAGAGCGTGTCATTGTTATTGGGCTACAAAAAGTCAGGCCTGGCATGAAAGTGGTAGCTAAAGAGACATCATTAACTCCAAATACAACAGAAAAATAAATTTTCTCCGCAAAAGTCTTAAATTAAGGGAGTCGATAATTAATGCCTCAGTTTTTTATAGAACGGCCAATATTCGCGTGGGTAATAGCCATTATTACCATGCTTGCTGGTCTATTGGCAATTATCAAATTACCAGTGGCGCAATATCCAACCATTGCACCACCTGCTATATCGGTTTCAGCAACCTATCCTGGAGCTGACGCCACCACTGTACAAAATACCGTTACTCAGGTTATCGAACAGAATATGAATGGGATTGATAATCTGGTTTATATGTCGTCAACCAGTGATGCAATGGGTAACATGTCTCTGACACTTACCTTTGAAGCTGGAACAGATCCCGATATTGCACAAGTACAGGTACAAAATAAATTACAATTGGCCATGCCATTACTGCCCCAAGAAGTACAGCAGCAAGGCATCCATGTTAATAAATCTACCGGTTCTTTCTTGATGGTAGTCGCTTTTATTTCTAAAGATGGCTCTATGAATCAAGAGGATATCGCGGATTATGTTAACTCTCACATTAAAGATCCTATCAGTCGAGTAAAAGGGGTCGTTGAAACCCAGCTGTTTGGCACTCAGTACGCTATGCGGATCTGGTTAGATCCAGATAAACTTGTTAAATACAATATGGCTACTCAGGATGTTATCAATGCCATAAAAATTCAAAATAACCAAGTTGCTGCCGGTCAGCTAGGTGGCACACCACCGATCGCAGGCCAGCGACTGGATGTTTCGATTATTGCTCAAACGCGGCTAAATAATGCCGAACAATTTGCCAATATCCTGTTACGAGTTAATCCGGATGGTTCTCAGGTTCGTTTAAAAGACGTTGCCGTCGTTGAGTTAGGTGCGGAAAACTATAGCATCAAAGCAAAATATAATGGCACGCCGTCAGCCGGTATTGGTATCAAATTGGCTACCGGTGCCAATGCCTTAGATACCGCAAAAGCCGTACGTGCTACGCTCGCTGAAATGGAGCCGTTTTTCCCTAACGGATTAGAGATTGTTTACCCTTATGACACCACGCCGTTTGTAAAAATTTCAATTAATGAAGTAGTGAAAACGCTGATCGAAGCTATCATGCTAGTCGTCGTTGTTATGTACTTATTCCTGCAAAACTTCCGTGCAACCTTGATCCCAACGATCGCAGTTCCTGTTGTTTTGCTTGGTACATTCGCTATTTTGTCTGCGATGGGTTATTCAATTAACACGCTTACCATGTTCGCAATGGTGCTCGCTATCGGACTCTTAGTCGATGATGCGATTGTGGTAGTAGAAAACGTCGAACGTGTAATGCAAGAAGAAGGATTATCACCTAAAGAAGCTACCAAAAAGTCGATGGGGCAAATTCAAGGGGCACTTGTCGGTATAGCCTTAGTATTATCGGCGGTATTTATCCCTATGGCTTTTTTTGGTGGCTCAACGGGCGCAATCTATCGTCAATTCTCGATTACTATTGTCGCCTCAATGGTGCTCTCCGTTCTGGTCGCGTTGATCCTAACTCCCGCCCTGTGCGCCACAATATTAAAACCTATCCCTAAAGGTACTCATGGTAAACAGACTGGCTTTTTCGGTTGGTTTAACCGTACATTTGAAAAAAGCGCGCATCACTATACCAATAGTATTGGCCATATGCTTAGAGGCACGGGCCGTTACCTGGTTATTTATGTTATATTAGTTGCCGGTATGGCATTTTTGTTCCTAAAGTTGCCCTCTTCATTTCTTCCCGAGGAAGATCAAGGGGTACTTTTGACTATGGTTCAGCTACCACCTGGTTCAACCCAGGAACAAACAGTCGCAGTGCTTCATGATATTGACCAATATTATCGCACCAAAGAAAAAGCGAATGTTAAATCTGTCTTTACCGTCAGTGGCTTTGGCTTCGCGGGACAGGGACAAAACATGGGGCTTGCTTTCGTCGTACTACAAGATTGGAAAGAACGTCATAGTGCTGAAAGCCATGTTTCTCAAATTATTAATCGTGCCAATCTTGCCTTTTCAAAAATACAAGAAGCTATCATCTTCTCTTTCAATATCCCTGCTATACCTGAACTAGGTACTGCCAGTGGTTTTGATTATGAACTTGTTGATCAGGGTAATTTAGGCCATGACAAATTAATGGCTGCTCGTAATCAACTACTAGGGCTTATCGCTCAACATCCTGATATATTGCAAAATGTCCGTCCTAACGGGCAAGATGATACTTCTCAATATCGTTTTTATATTGATCAACAGAAAGCGGAAGCATTAGGTGTTTCTATCAATAATATTAACGCAACGTTAAGTACCATGTTTGGCGGCATCTATGTAAATGACTTTATTGATCGTGAACGCGTTAAAAAAGTTTATGTACAAGCCTATGCCCCATTCCGGATGTTGCCTGCTGATATTGAAAAACTTTATGTCCGCAATAATCAAGGAAAAATGGTACCTTTTTCTGCATTGATTGATCATAGCAAAGATCCATGGCTATATGGTTCACCACGTCTGGAACGCCATAATGGTTTACCTGCAATGGAAATCCAAGGTTCTGCGGCACCAGGGAAAAGTACCGGTGATGCCATGCTATTAATGGAGCAACTTACTGAAAAATTACCTGAAGGTATTGGTTATGAATGGACCGGTATGTCTTACCAAGAACGTCTTTCTGGCAATCAAGCACCTGCTTTATATGTAATTTCTCTTATTGTCGTCTTTCTCTGTTTAGCCGCTTTATATGAAAGTTGGTCAATTCCTTTTTCTGTTATGCTAGTTGTACCATTAGGAGTTATTGGGGCATTACTCTTCACTTCAATTCGGGGATTAGAAAATGACGTTTACTTTAAGGTAGGTTTATTAACAACTATTGGTCTATCCGCCAAAAATGCCATTTTAATTGTTGAGTTTGCTAAAGACTTAATGGAAAAAGAAGGAAAAGGATTGATTGAAGCGACGCTAGATGCTGTCAGAATGCGTTTACGGCCTATTTTAATGACATCATTAGCATTCATGCTTGGCGTTTTACCGCTCGTTATTAGTAACGGTGCAGGTTCAGGCGCGCAAAACTCTGTAGGTACCGGTGTACTTGGAGGAATGATTGCAGCAACCACATTAGCAATCTATTTCGTTCCAGTATTTTTTGTCGTTATACGTAGACGTTTTACAAATAAATATTAGCTTAGTTAGATTATTAGTAATATTTCCATTAAAAGGCCAGATATTCTGGCCTTTTAAGTAAACATGTTTTTTAATAAATGAAAAATAACTCTAAATATATGACTAGAACTTATTTTTTAATAAAAAAATAAATAATAATAAAATAACACAGTAATACTGTAACTTTTTGTATATATTTGATATTTTGCTCTAGATTAGTTCCTTGATTAACATCATATAACAAAAAACTTTATACAGAGATAGTGACTTATGCGATAATAGTGCTATATTAATATCCAGTAGGTTGTTTGCTTTACTTTTGCTATACTCTCACAAGTATAAATTTTATAAATTATCTACATTCTTCTGATTGTTTATCGACACCCATTTATAATTTTGGTGACAATCATAATTAATAGTGTTTTGATTTTACAAAAAATAAAACAATATATTAATTCAATGGTAATTTCTTCATCTTTAGCAGTAATATGCAATAAAAATGAGTAATAACCCGTAATCTGTGGTTTAAATGGAGGTGATTATGGATGAGTACTCACCAAGGAGTTATGATATCTTAGTGCTAAAGTATTTATGTGATGCTCTATATCGTGAAGCGATGTTAACTTTGCATAGGACAAAAACCCATTGGAAAAATGATCTTGGTTCCGATCAAAGCGTTAAACTTAATGTATTAATTGACCATATCACAGATTTTATTGGTCAATTTAAATTAAAATATCCGAATAACGTAAACCTTTTTATTTTTATTGACGAATATTTGGATGAAACTTATAACCTATTTGGTAAACCTGTAATGAGCCTAACAGATATTTCTGATTGGCAAAAAATGAATGAGCATTTGGCTGAAATATTAACAAATGATATAAAATATTCATTAAGTAACACTTGACGCAACAGCCAATAACATTCATATTTTATACATCTATAATTTAAAGAAAGGAAATTATGACTAAAATTGACTATCTGAGGCGCTTAAGAAGATGTACGACTATCGAAACATTGGAGCGCGTAATCGAAAAAAACAAATATGAATTATCTGAAGACGAACTTGAATTATTTTATTCTGCCGCAGACCATAGGTTAGCAGAGCTCACAATGAATAAACTTTATGACAAAATTCCTTCGTCAGTTTGGAAATATGTTCGTTAATAAGTAAGTCTTTCCTTTATCAGATAGGATATGGTTATAATTTTAGCCGATAGCCGTTATCGGCTTTTATTAATAACTATATAACTTAAAATATTCATTTATTGCACGGATAATTATATCGTGGTGTTGCTTACGTTATTAGATTAAACAATGAATCATATTTATATTTTCACTTAATCAAAAAATAACCCTATAATTATCCTCACTCAACCATAACTCTTTTTCATTAATAAAAACCATACCCAAACAATAACTATTTATGAAAACAATCAATTCAATGCTATTTATTTTTTAATTAATAATTCAATTGCATCAGTAATCAAAATTTTTAATTTCACATAATCTTATTTTTCTATAAAAACTAAACCAAAAACTGACATTTAGATTAAAATCAAAATTCATCAAATTAATTGAAATTTTTTTCTACGTAAAAAACCAACCATATTGAATTAATTTAGCAATTTTCAACATAAAAACAATTTTTGTTAACTGGGTTAATTTTATCTGAAAAAATATAAATATCTTAGAAGTGTTAAACTGGCGGAGTCCTGTCAGCGACATCCCGGCACATACACCCCTTGCTATGGCTGCTTCTTTCCAGACCTGACCAAGTTAACAAGTTAGCATTGCGGGAGAACTAACAGGACCCCATTGAATGGCTCTATAAGAACAATAGAGGCACGTATTATGCGCTATTCATATTCAAATAGCAAGAAAACAGAAATCAAGTGTTGTTTTCTTATTCAAATAGATAATATTAAACATACAAATAGTTTAACAGTATATAAATAATAACAAAAAAGATTAAAGTTGACCTTATTTACAACAAAATAAGTATCTAATCTAGTATAATCTTAATTTACCAATCTTCGAAGTGATGAAAAAACAATTTTCAATATGAAATGTAAAAATATATTAATAAAAAATCCACAAATAAGTAAGAATAAAATAGAAAAAAGATTAATTAACCACATCTAGACGTTCTACGCTATCAGCATGTAATAAATTACCAATTTGTTGCAATTGGTACATCTGAGCATAAAGCCCCGAGTGTCGTAATAATTGATTATGTTTGCCTTGCTCAACGATTTTTCCACGATGTAAAACAAAAATTTTATCCGCGTCTATAACGGTAGAAAGTCGATGAGCAATAACGATTAATGTTGTCTGCCGACGAATTAACTGTAAAGCTTTTTGGATCGCTCTCTCAGTTCCCGAATCGACATTGGCCGTTGCTTCATCCAATATTAAAATTTTCGTCGTTCGTACTAAAGCACGCGCTAATGCCAATAATTGCTTCTGCCCCGCAGATAGCATGTTACCTTGCTCACCTAACAGCGTATTTAAGCCATCAGGCAATTTATATACCCAATCAACAAGCTGCACAGTTGCCAAAATATGCCAAACCTTCTGTTCTGAAATTTTTCTTCCCAGAGCGATATTGTCAAACAAAGTCGTTGCTAAAATAACCGGATCTTGCTGCACTATAGTAATAGAATTACGCAACACATGGTGAGAAAGTGAGGATAATGGGCGTCCATCGAGTAATATTTGTCCTTTTTGCCATGGATAGTATCCCATTAATAAGTTAGTAATCGTGCTTTTTCCACTACCTGTATGCCCAACTAATGCGACAAATTCGTTATCCTCTATCTGCAGATCAATATCGTACAATACATATTTATCATCACGATAAGCAAAAGAAAGCTTTTTTATATCCACGCGCCCTGACAATAAAGGTAATTGATCACAGCCATAACATTGTCGAGGGCTATCTATCAATTCAAAAATTCTTTCTCCTGAAACTACCGCTTGTTGTAATACAGATTGTTGTGAGGTTAATTTAATTAATGGCTCATTTAAACGCCCAAGATAATTAATAAACGCATACAATACTCCAACACCAATAACATCTATTCCCTTAAATCCAAATAATAGAATTAATCCACAAAGAGTTAGTGCAGAAAATAAATTCAATAGTGGGCGTAAAAGAATACTATCTAACTTTAATGCTTGCATCCGGGCTATATAATGCTGGCGATTCACTGCTAACATTTTCTCACCAAATCGGGCTCGTTGCCTAAACTGTTGAATAATAGTCATGCCGTTAATTATCTCATTAAAACCATCGTTAATATCAGCTAGGTAAGTACGTACTCGACGAACAATTGGTGTACTTAAACGCTGATAAATTACCATGACCAAAAATACTGCGGGGAAAATTAAGCTAGCAACTATTGCCATTCCCCTCTCTAAAAAAAACATCGCTACTAACATGGCAATAATTAGCGCTACACTACGAAATATAGTCGGAATAACGGTTACAAATAGATCCTTAACCACTTCAGTATCATTTGTCACTCGAGAAATCAGTTGCCCTACTGGTTGATTATCAAAAATACTCAATGGCTGCCTGATAGCGGCACTCATCACATCTGTACGTAATGTTTGAACAACTCCGATAGCGGCTTGATTAAATAAGATTGTTTGATAATAGTGTGAAATGGCAGCAATAATTTGTGATGCAAAAAAAATTATTATTAATATGACCGTGCTTTTCAACGGCATGTAACCTGTTGCTAACATATCATCAATAAAGTAACTCACCAAAAGGGGCCCACAAATTTCTGCCCCAGCTGCTATCCAGGATATCAAAACGGCAATAATTATCGGTTTACGAAATGAATTTCCATAAATTAGTAAGCGTTTTAAAGATGGCCATAAGCGACGACGATTATTCATGCTCATTTTCCAATGAGGCTTCAATTTGCTGATAGCTATGCATATCTCGATACCAACCAGGTTTTGCAATTAATTGCTGATGAGTACCTTGAGATAAGATAGTACCTTGCTGCAATACAAGTATCTGATCTGAATCCACTAATGCAGACAATCTGTGGGCACTAATGATGATAGTATGACACCCTTGCCACTGACGTAAATTTTTTAAAATTCTATTTTCAGTCTTTCCATCTACCGCAGACAAAGCATCGTCTAATATCAAAATTTCAGTATTTAATAATAGTGCTCTTGCAATAGAAATACGCTGTTTTTGTCCACCAGACAACATAATGCCACGCTCACCAACTTGTGTGTTATACCCATTAGGTAAACGCAAAATATCTTCATGTACATCAGCTAGTCTCGCCGCTTCCTCTATTTCTGTTTGGCTAGCAGTCGGTTTACCTAAAGCAATGTTACCCGCTATGGTATCGGAAAATAGAAATGGTATCTGGTTCACCACTGCCAGTCTGGCATGCCATTCTCCCTGCTGGATATCAGTCAGAGAAATAGATTGGAACAAAATTTCACCATCAATAACATCAAAATGGCGCTGTAATAATGATAATAATGTTGTTTTTCCTGCTCCGGTTGGACCACAAATTCCAACTAATTGCCCTGGCTGTATATGAAATACAATATTATGTAAGGAAGATATTGCCGCACCTGGATAATTAAATTGCCGAATATTCACCTTCAATTGACCAGCTCTTTGCTGTAAACACTGTTTTCCATCAATAATTGATGGGCATTGTTCAAATAAAACACAAATCCTACTATACGCAGCGCTTCCACGCTCAACAATATTAAACATCCAAGCAAGTGCTAACATTGGCCATATCATAAGTCCTAAATACATAACAAAACTGGTCAAATCACCTAATGTCATTTTATTATGCAAAACCATCCAGCTACCACCAGCTAACGCCAAAAAATTTGCAGTACCTATCGCAATATAGATTGTAGGGTCAAATTTCGCATCAACTTTAGCAACATGCATATTTTTACGTCCAGCCTCTAATGCGGCAATCTCAAACTGATGGGATTGGTGTTCTTCGATACCAAACGCTTTAATCATACGGATACTAGTTAAATTTTCCTGGGCATGATTATTGAGAGAAGAAAATGTAGCTTGAGCAGATTTAAAGCGTGTATGCAGTTGCTCACCATATCGCTTAATAATGACTGCCATGATTGGCATTGGTAGCAATGAAAGCAGGGTCAGTTGCCAACTAATCTCTATGCTCATGACAATTAACACAGCACAACCCATCACCAAAGAATCGACTAGTGTCAGGACACCTTCTCCCGCCGCAAAGACAACTCGATCAACATCATTTGTTGTACGTGCAATAAGATCGCCTACTCGATGTCGTAAATAAAACTCGCGAGTTTGGCGACTAAATTGTTGATAAAATTTTTGTCTTAACTGTACAGCTAATTTATAAGAAGCGCCAAATAACCATAACCGCCAAATATAACGCAATCCATAAATAATAAATGCAATAAGCACCATCACACTTATCCAGCCCAAAAGTTGTTTAATACTCATGGTTTGCTTACTAATACCATCAATAATAAAGCCAACAAGCCGTGGTGGAATAAGTTGTAACCCTGCAATAAAAATTAATAACATGACAGCACCAAAATACCGGCGCCACTCAGTTAAAAAATACCAACGTAATTGAGAAAATAATCTCACATTTTTTTATCCTGATATTGAAAATTGCATCAAAAAATATAATAAAATACAGCTCAATAAATTAATCAGATACAAACAAAATTGTGATATATTTTATTTTCTCAATCAAAAATAAAAATGATCAATTCAATTAACTATATTGTTGACTATATGTTTATAAAAACTATCGTAACCCACCAAATTTCATAATGTTATATAAAATATTTTTAACAACCTGATTTTATCAGCTTTATAAGCAATGTAATATCAGGATGTATTCAACAAATCATGGCATTTTTATCGCATAATTACATAAAATTAATATGCTACCGATAATAAATAGTCAGAATAAAATAATTCATATTTTATAATTTAAACAAATAATATAATACTATGAATATATCTTCCCAATTAAGGCTATCTAAACTAGATTAAACTCGGTAACATAACGTATCATCTTTACTAGCAAAATTTTTTACTTGTACTTTATCGATGGATAGCATTAAGCATGACGAAACGAGCAGTTATTGTATTTAGTGGCGGACAAGATTCGACCACTTGTCTTATACAAGCAATAAAACAATATAACGAAGTTCATTGTATCACTTTCAATTATGCTCAACGTCATAGTGCTGAAATTGTTGCTGCTCAAAAAATATGCCAGCATTTTAACATCGCAGCACATAAAATACTGGATGTCGGATTATTAAATGAACTTGCTATCAGTAGCCTAACTCGCGACAACATTCCAATACCTTCCTATGAAAAAAGTATTGAAAGTGAATTACCCAATACTTTCGTTCCAGGACGTAATATTTTATTTCTAACACTTGCTGCTATTTATGCTTACCAAGTTCAAGCTGAGGTGGTTATAACCGGTGTCTGTGAAACAGACTTTTCTGGTTACCCTGATTGTAGGGATGAATTCGTTAAAACGCTTAATCAAGCTATTTGTCTGGGTATAGCTAAACAAATTCGCTTTGAAACCCCTCTTATGTGGCTAAATAAAGCCGAGACTTGGGCACTAGCCGATTATTACCACTCATTAAAATTAGTACAAAATAAAACCCTTACTTGTTACAATGGTATCATAGGCAATGGTTGTCAACAATGTGCTGCCTGCCATCTGCGTGCAGAAGGATTAAAATATTATCTTAATCATCGACAAGCAATCATGTCCTCTTTAAAACAAAAAATGCACCTTAAATGATTTTAAATAGATACTATTTAACGATATTCAAACAATAAGCCAATTTAACTTACAATCAATGCCACTATATTAATTAATACAAGATACAATAAATTATTTTTAGTACTTTTGGCTTAAATATAATCTTACACTTCTAGCGTATACTGGTGTAATGAATAAGGAACTGAGATTAATAATTCCCTCTCAGCTCCTATTATGTGTTAATAGGTTAATTTCTCACGATTCTTTTCAATAAAACCCAAACCAATACCTGGCACATCTTGAAGATGTTCAATTGACTTAAATTCTCCAAATTTCTTACGATGTAACACGATTAACTGTGCTTTTTTCAATCCGATCCCATTTAATTTCTCCGCCAACTCCTCTTCAGATGCAGTATTGATATTAACTTTATCATCCATCAACTGTCGCTTGACTGTTTTATTTATAACTGATTTCGTTCCAGTTTGCGTTTGATCATTAACTACTTTTAGCTGATCAGATTGGGCAAATGCGGTATGAAAAAATCCTATCGCAAAAATTAAGATCCTAGTTGTATATATTAGTTTCTTTTTTATTATTAGAAACATCTTATAACCTCCTTGTTAATTAGTAAAAATCAATATTTATTTACCAAAATTGATATTATATTTCCCTGATGTATACGCTTTATGGCAGTTTGCTAAGCAATTCTGTGATAATTTTCTATGAAAAAACAGACTTTCTAAGCAATGAATAAGATACAAGAATAAAAAAACATTACGACAATAAAATGATATAACAGCAAGAGGCTGCACAAGCGCAGCCTCTAATTTATGTAATTGTATAAAATTATGTGGAAGTCGATCGCAAATTACTCAATTCGGCCTAAATCGACTTTAGCCTTATCACGTAAATTCAACATTAGTGATTCCATCATCACATCGCCAAGTATCATTTTATAGCGTTGCGAAAAGACTTTTAATTCATCTTCCGTCGGTTGCCCCTGAGTAACTTTGACCAATTGAATAATAACTAAATTATTTTTGCTATCTTTGCTACTGAGATAAGTTGGTGTATTTTCTTTAGGAATTGGCATCTGAAAAATTTGCTCAGCCAATGAGTCATTTTGATCAAAACGTTTGATAATCTTTGCCTCACCAAAGGTAATACCCTGTTTTGCCAAAGCCGCTGCACCTGTCCCTTGTTTTAATGCGCTCAGCAATTTATTGCCCTCTGCTTCCATCTCTTTTGTAGCTTTATTAAGCTTGACTAATTCAGCTACTGATTTTTTCACCTCATCGAATGGTTGTGTTACCTCTGGTTTATATTTTTCAACTCGAATAACAAATGCACGATCACCATCGACATTAATGACATCTGAGTTAATACCTGTTGGCCCATTTTTATCTAATAAGTTGCCGTTAAAAATAGAATCAGCCACTTTATCAAATCTTATTTCTTCAGGAAGATTATTACGACTAAACCAATCTGTTGTTACCGCTTTAATACCAGTAACTTTTTCAGCTGCTGCTAACGATTCGTTATCATCCATCGCCACGCGACTTGCAGTTTGTTGTAATGAATAAAATGCATTAATCGCTTTTTCATTTTTTAGGCTATCGGCAATCTCAGTTTTTACTGACTGAAAAGATTTTATTACTTCAGGTTTAATATCATCAAGACGAAATATAATATAATTGCTAGCCGATTTTATTACGCCAGAAACCTGTCCTTTTTTAGTTAGATTCGCAGCAATAATTTCACTTGGCATTGAAGTCACCTCCATCCAACCAAGAGCACCATGATTTGCTGCACTAAATTTATCTGTCGATTTTTCGGTAACTAATTGCTTAAAATCAGCCCCATCAGCCAATTCTTTAGCAACGGAATCGGCTTCTTTTTCTGTTGCCAATTGGATCATGCTGTAATGTTTTTGCGCAGGCTGCGTAAAATTAGCTATATTTTGCTCATAATAGCTTTTCAGCTCTTCATCTTTGACTGCCACATTTTCACGTTGAGAAGCGGCATCTAACTTAATATAACTAACCTGTACCTGTTCGGGTGAAATAAAACTGTTCTGATGTGTATTATAGTAATCTTGTAATTCTTTATCTGTCACCGTTTGTTTAGATTGATAGTTAGCAAGCGATATAGTTGCTGTTTTTACTTCACGTTGCTGTAAAAGTAACTCAGCATAGGACTTAATTTCTTCAGGTAAGACAAATTCATCTGTCACATACATTTTACTGAGTTGACGGTTAATCAAATTTTGTCGTATTTCTTGGGCAAGATCATCGGCATTAACATTATGTTGAGATAAAATAGCCCGATATTTTTCACTATCAAAATGCCCGTCAGTATGAAATATCGGCATGTTGTAGATATCTTGCTTAATTTGCTCATCACTCGCCGTTAAACCCAATTGATTTGAATATTGATTAAGCAATGTCACACCAATCAAACGTTCTAAAGCTTGACGACGCAGCATCTGGATCCCTTGCTCGCTGCTGGCAATTTCAGCAAATTGATCACCTAGTCGTTCTTGTAATGCTTGCTTTTCTTGCTGAAAAGCTTGCTGTAATTGAACTTGACTAATTGCTGTGCCATTCACTTTCGCCGCGTGATTACTTGAACCGCCAATCAGGTAACCACCAACGCCGGTAAGCACAAAAGATAGGATAATAATCACAAATACTATTTTTAGCACAGGACTATTCGCCGCCGTGCGTAGGTTGTCCATCATAAAGAGGCTACTCTCCGTTTTAGTCAAAGTAAATAGACGCATAATACGCTATTTTAGCGTAAAAGAAAAAAGCGCATCACCTTTATGATGCGCTCTATCCTAACTTACTAAAACAATTGATTCGGTTTTAGTTTATCCGTTAACAGTATGCCGCAATCCTTATTTTTTCTTGTGGCCGTTAACAGCATCTTTTAATCCTTGGCCGGCTTTAAATGTCGGTACCTTTGCCGCAGCTATCTTAATAGCCTTACCTGTTTGAGGATTACGTCCAGTACGTGCTGGGCGCTCTTTACTTTCAAAAGCGCCAAAGCCTATTAACTGAATTTTATCTCCTTTTTTGAGAGTTTGAGATACAATTTTGAGAAATGCATTTAACACGCTCTCAGAGACTGATTTAGCAGCCTTTGACTCTTTAGCAATTTTTTCTATTAGCTCTTTCTTTTTCACGCTTATCATCCCCATTTTATTAATTATGGATTAAACAAACATATTGCTAACGGTTCACAAAAAGATGACACCGTCGTATCAATACTACAAAAGTATGGCAAGAAAACATATTACAGCCAAATAATTATAGATTTGTTTACTTAATTTATTTAGTAGATAAAAAAAACTGATAAATCATTTAAGATTTATCAGTTTTAAATTTATGTGAAATTTTTAATTTAAATCAATGCATTAAGAGCATTTTTTAGTCACTATCTCCATCCCAAAGGGGGGATTTTGTAGTGCAATAGAAAAAACCTCTTCAATGGTCTTTACCGGGTAAATTTTTAGATCTGCGATAACATTTTGGGGTATTTCTTCCAAATCTCGACGATTTTCATCGGGAATTAACACGATTTTTATACCACCACGGTGAGCGGCTAACAATTTTTCTTTTAAACCACCAATTGGTAACACTAATCCTCGTAATGTTATCTCACCAGTCATCGCTACGTCTGCTCGTACAGGATTACCGGTCAAACAAGAAACTAACGCTGTGCACATTGCAATTCCTGCACTGGGACCATCTTTTGGTGTTGCTCCCTCAGGTACATGCACATGAATATCCCGTTTTTCGTAGAAATCAGCATTAATACCTAGCTTTTCTGCTCGCGCCCGAACTGCAGTTAACGCCGTTTGAATAGATTCTTGCATAACCTCACCTAACGATCCGGTATAAGTGAGTTTACCTTTGCCAGGTACACAAGCGGTTTCAATAGTTAATAAATCGCCACCAACTTCTGTCCAAGCTAAACCCGTCACTTGACCGATACGATTTTCGGTATCTGCACGACCGTAATCAACTTTACGCACACCAAGATAGTCTTTTAGATTATCTTCATTGATGACAAGGTGTTTCAATGATTTATCCATCAGTAGTGCTTTTACTGCTTTACGGCATAATTTGGAAATTTCACGTTCTAAACCACGAACACCAGCCTCGCGGGTATAATAACGAATAATACCAATAATTGCGCTATCGTCGATCGTAAGCTCGCCTTTTTTCAATGCATTTCGCTGAATCTGTTTAGGTAACAAATGTTTTTTGGCAATATTAAGTTTTTCATCTTCGGTGTAACCTGAAAGACGAATCACTTCCATACGATCTAATAACGGTGCTGGAATGTTCATCGAATTTGAAGTCGCAACGAACATCACATCAGAAAGGTCATAATCAACTTCTAAATAGTGATCATTAAACGCAACATTCTGTTCTGGATCAAGTACTTCAAGTAAAGCAGATGCCGGATCACCACGCATATCCGAAGACATTTTGTCAATTTCATCTAACAAAAATAAGGGGTTCTTAACACCCACTTTTGCCATTTTTTGAATAAGTTTCCCGGGCATAGAGCCAATGTATGTTCGTCTATGTCCACGAATTTCTGCTTCATCACGGACACCACCAAGTGCCATACGAATATATTTACGCCCTGTCGCTTTAGCAATTGATTGACCCAATGATGTTTTACCAACACCTGGCGGTCCCACCAAACATAAAATTGGCCCTTTAATTTTACTCACGCGACTTTGCACAGCTAAGTATTCAAGAATACGTTCCTTAACACGTTCTAAACCATAATGATCTCTATCCAGTGTCTCCTGAGCTTTCAGTAAATCTTTTTTAACTTTACTACGAGCATTCCACGGGACCTGCACCATCCAATCAATATAGCTCCGTAAAACTGTCGCTTCAGCAGACATAGGTGACATCATTTTCAATTTTTGTAATTCTGCCTCCGCTTTTTGCCGAGCTTCCTTAGGCATTTTAACTTCTTCGATTTTGCGCTTGAACATTTCATATTCATCAGGCGCGTCCTCCATCTCACCTAATTCTTTCTGAATTGCTTTCATCTGCTCATTCAAATAGTATTCGCGCTGACTTTTCTCCATCTGCTTTTTAACGCGATTACGAATACGTTTTTCAACCTGCAGTAAATCAATTTCAGACTCCATCATTGCCATCAAATATTCAAGGCGCTCAACTACATCAACCATTTCTAATACACGCTGTTTATCCGCTAGTTTTAACGGCATATGAGAAGCGATTGTATCAGCCAATTTGTCCGATTGTTCAATAGAATGCAATGATGTTAATACTTCAGGTGGGATCTTTTTATTCAGTTTAATATAGCCTTCAAACTGATTAATGGTTGTCCGATTTAAGACTTCTTGCTCTTTTTCATCAACAGTCGGAGAACTAAAATACTCAGCCTGGGCAATGAAATATTCTCCATTATCTGTTAGCATAGTGATTTTTGCACGACGCAGACCTTCAACTAAGACTTTAACCGTACCATCTGGTAGTTTTAGCATCTGCAAAACAGAAGCAACTGTCCCTACAGAGAAAAGATCATTTACTCCTGGCTCATCAGTCGATGCTTCTTTTTGAGCCACCAACATGACCTGTTTATTCTGATCCATTGCAGCTTCAAGACAGTGAATCGATTTCTCGCGGCCAACAAACAATGGGATCACCATATGTGGATAAACCACGACATCTCGCAGAGGCAGTACAGGAATTTCAATGCGTTCGGAACGCTCAAGATTCATAAGGTTCTCTCTTCGTTTAGCTTATGCCAATTTTAGGGTTTCCTTAAAAGTTTTGAGAAACCTCAGTTTAAATATAGAGTTACATGGGGACAAAATTTTGATATTCAATAGTCTGATTCGGTATTAAACACAAAATGAGGGGAAAACCCTCATTTTGCATTACACAATTCAACTAAGAAAAGCATTAAGATTTATTTTTCACCTGATACTTGTATATCAGGTTGACTATAAATCACTAAAGGTTCTGATTGACCGGCAACCACCATTTCATCAATCACAACCTTCTCAACATGCTCCATTGATGGCAAATCATACATAGTTTCTAGCAAAGCGCCTTCCACAATAGAACGTAAACCACGTGCTCCGGTTTTCCTCGACATGGCTTTTTTCGCAATTGCTTTCAATGCTTCTTCACGAAACTCAAGATTAACGCCTTCAAGTTCAAAAAGTGCTTGATATTGTTTAGTCAACGCATTTTTAGGCTCTTTCAGAATCTGAATTAATGCTTCTTCACTTAATTCACCTAAAGTAGCTACGACAGGTAAACGACCAATAAATTCAGGAATCAAACCAAACTTAATTAAATCTTCTGGTTCCACTTGAGAAAGTAACTCACCTTCAGTCGCTCGCTCGGATTCGCTTTTGACCTCAGCAGAAAAACCAATACCTGAACGTGTATTTAACCGTTGGCCAATCACTTTATCAAGACCTGCGAATGCACCACCACAAATAAATAGAATTTTAGAAGTATCGACTTGCAAAAATTCCTGTTGTGGATGTTTACGGCCTCCTTGGGGGGGCACTGCTGCAATTGTACCTTCAATAAGTTTAAGTAAAGCTTGCTGAACGCCTTCACCTGAAACATCGCGTGTAATTGACGGGTTGTCAGATTTACGGGATATTTTATCAATTTCGTCAATATAGACGATACCACGCTGTGCTTTCTCTACATCATAGTCGCATTTTTGTAGAAGTTTCTGAATAATATTTTCTACATCTTCTCCAACATAACCCGCTTCCGTTAATGTTGTCGCATCAGCCATGGTAAATGGTACATCCAGGTAACGAGCCAAAGTTTCAGCTAATAGTGTCTTACCACTGCCCGTCGGCCCAATAAGCAAAATATTACTTTTACCTAGCTCTACCCCTTCACCATTCATCCCTTCGTTAGAAATATTACGTAGGCGTTTATAATGGTTATAAACGGCTACCGCCAATACTTTCTTGGCATTTTCCTGACCAATAACATAATCATCAAGATGATAACGAATTTCATGGGGTGTCGGTAATGCGCTGCGCTCACGATGTGGTGCAATCTCTTTAACTTCTTCTCGAATAATATCGTTACAGAGCTCAACACACTCATCACAGATATAAACTGACGGACCAGCAATTAACTTACGAACTTCATGCTGGCTTTTTCCGCAGAAGGAGCAGTACAGCAACTTTCCTGAACTCTCTTTGCGTTTATCTGTCATTCAGATAACCTCACTTTTTTAACCATCACCCTAATTTCAACAAAGAGGGTAACAGAAAACTGTTACTAATTAATCATGTATATAACTATATCAGGCATGCCATACATTTATGTAAATTAATTACGATTAGTATAAATTTTATCTACCAAACCATAACTAACTGCTTCCTCTGCAGATAAAAAACGATCCCGTTCGGTATCGTTCTCAATCTCTTTTATTTTTTTACCCGTATGTTTAGCCATTAATTCATTCATACGCGATTTAATTTTTAAAATTTCTTTGGCGTGAATTTCGATATCCGACGCTTGTCCTTGAAATCCGCCTAAAGGTTGGTGGATCATGACACGAGAATTGGGCAAACAATAACGTTTTCCTTTAGTACCAGCGGTAAGCAAAAAAGCGCCCATCGAACACGCTTGCCCCATACAAATTGTACTAACGTCAGGTTTAATAAATTGCATCGTGTCATAAATTGACATACCTGCCGTAATGACGCCACCCGGTGAATTAATATAAAGATGAATGTCTTTATCAGGGTTTTCAGCTTCTAAAAACAGCATTTGAGCAACCACTAAATTTGCCATGTGATCTTCGACCTGACCTGTTAAAAAAATAATTCTTTCTTTTAGTAGGCGCGAATAAATATCATAAGAACGTTCACCGCGTGAAGTCTGCTCGATTACCATTGGCACCAATGCCATATGCGGCACAAGTTGATCTTGATTGTTATGATATGACATTTCCATCTCCTAATTAAACGCTTTATGGTGCCCAATCTATCTAATTCTACTCGAGATAAATAAGAATGACTATAATTACAAACTTAACCATTATTCATAAAGGGATATTCGCCCTTATGAAGAAAGTCATACAACAATATAGAAAATTATTTGGGGTTATTCTTTTCTTTTTTCAAGAAAAAAGAAAAGTTTTTTAACGATAAAAAACCCGTAGCATAAAACCACGGGTTTTCACAAAACCAGATAATAGCATTTCACTACTCAGCAATTACCTCATCTGAGCCTGATTCATTAACTCTTGGAATTGAGTTTCTTTATCTGTTACTTCCGCTTTTTCTAATAATATTTCAATGGCTTGTTCTTCTAGCGCCAAATTACGGACACTATCCATTAACTCTTTATTTTTGCTATAGTATTCGATCACTTCAATGGGATCTTCATAAGCTGAAGCCATCTCTTCAATCAGTGACTTTACACGAACATCATCTGCAGTTAGCGAGTTTTTATTGATAACTTCACCTAATAATAAACCAACAATAACGCGATGTTTAGCTTGCTCTTCAAATATTTCACGTGGTAATTCTAACGCTTGTTTTTCGTTGCCACCAAAACGTTGTGCAGCTTGTCGACGTAGTACATTTATTTCACTGTCAACAACAGCAATAGGCACCTCAATTTCGTTTTCCTTAACTAAACCATCAAGTACTTGCGTCTTAATTCGATTATGAACAGCTGTTTTTAGTTCACGCTCCATATTTTTACGTACTTCTGCACGTAAACTCTCCATCGAACCGTCAGGAACACCAAATTGTTTGATAAATTCTTCAGTCAGTTCTGGTAATACACGTTGTTCCACTTTCTTCAAAGTGATAGCAAAGTTAGCCGCTTTACCTTTTAAATTTTCTGCGTGATAATCGGCTGGAAAATTGACATCGATAGTAAATTCTTCACCTTCCTGATGACCCATAATACCATCTTCAAAACCAGGTATCATACGACCTTCACCCATTACCAGCACAAAATCGTTCGCATTACCACCTTCGAACACTTCACCATCAATTGTGCCTTTAAAATCGATAGTCACTCGCGAATCTGCAGCAACTTTTTCTTTTATCTCTTGCCAAGTAGCTTGTTGCTTGCGTAATGTTTCCAGCATGGTGTCAACATCTTCATCTTTTACCGCAACAATAGGTTTTTCAACCTTGATATTTTCTAAACCCTTTAACTCAATTTCTGGATAGACTTCGAATTCAACGGTATAGATAAAATCTTCACCCGCTTTAAATTGTTCAGGTTGATATTTTGGTGCCCCAGCTGGATTAATTTTTTGTTCTATGATTGCACTGACAAAATTACGCTGCATTATATCGCCCAGCACGTCCTGCAATACAGAAGTACCATAACGTTGTTTAACGATATTCATTGGCACTTTGCCTTTACGAAAACCATCAATGCGCACTTTTTTTGACACATTAATTAATTCACTATTCACCGCTTTTTCAATATCAGCATTAGGAACGGTAATTGTTACACGACGCCCCAGGCCTTGAGTTGTTTCAACAGAAACTTGCATCTTGTTACCTCAAAAGAATCTTAGTACTCGGACAACTCCAGAGTGAATGTTATCAGACATTTCCTGATAACATACTGTTCCCCAAACCCGGGTTTACCCTTTATTTTTGAGGCTCCCTGTTAAGTAGAAGCGTTCCGAAACCTTATAGAAAATTAGACGCGACATTATACAGATGCATATGGGGTGAGTCGAGCAAAGGTGAATAATAAATAGTAAACGTTCTAAATACTGGCTTTTGTAGCAAAATTGATATGACTAACACGGTAAGATATAACGATAAAAATATTTTATACCAGCAATTACTGCTAAATAATATCTGGTTAAGTCAGCATAATTATCTATTTCTTAACCTCGATTGACCTACTCTCCACCACGGCAAGCTGGTGAAGAAAAAGCCTGCTGTTGGCGCTGTTGCCACTCAGTTGGGGTATAATTATGTAATGCCAATGCATGAACACTATTAGATAATTCATCTGCTAATAATTGATAAACAGCTCGGTGACGAGCAACCATCCTTTGTGCTGCAAATTTTTCTGTCACTAAAATAACTTTAAAGTGACTTTCCGTACCTGGCAGAACATTATGTTGATCGCTTTCATCTAATACCATCAAATATACCGGCGAAAAAGCGTATTCCAGTTTTTCTTCAATTTGCTTACACATGGTTTGCATAGGTTTAATTACCATATTAATAGACTCTTTCGACTTAATTTACTAAGTAAATATATATGCCAGCAAAAATGATTAATCTGTTTTTTATTATGACTCACTACTATTTATCCAATATCGGTTAGAAATAGGATTAGATATTACTAAATTACGATTAAAGCATAATCCAGACCAATTTTTTAGTAGGTTTCTTCACCAAATGCCGATAACTTTCTGGCATACTAACAGTAAAATACCAAAGTATGGTAACGATTAAATCAAGTAATACCAAAATAGGTTGAGAAAACATGTTAAAAAATACCTTTCATCTAATCATTGCTCTGTTAATCTCATTGAGCTTAATAGGATGTGTTGCCCCAAGTAATACCCTGTCTATCGAGCCAAATATTAGCCTGCCAACTCAAGATCCAACCATAAGAGCAGTTTCAATAAATATTACTAGCATTGATAAAAGAAGCTCAACGGCACTTGCCGAAGTTAATCGTAATGCAGCACTAGCGGTACTAAAACCCTCTCGCGATTTACGCTATCTTTTACAAGAAGCATTAGAAAAACAGATGATCGCCAGAGGTTATACGGTTAGTGCACCGGCTAATATTAATTTACAAATTGCGCTAAATAAGCTGTATGCCGATGTACAAGAAGGCAGCTTACGTCATAATATCACTGTCGATATTGCGATTAGTGTCATAGCTATGGCATCTAATGGGTCAACCAGTACACGTACCTATACGCGTAGTTATAATGAACAAGGGCCTCTTGATGCTAGTAACGAAAAAATTGCTTCAGCTATCAATAAAGCGTTAACCGACATTATTGCTGATATGGCTAATGATCCTGAAACAAGCCAGTTTATAAAACAAAACGCACAATGAATTTTTCAGCGTGTTAAGTGAGAGTGCTGCCAGCAATAGCTCTGTCTGACAATAACAGAGCAACAGGACGACTATGAAAAAAAACTACCTGACCGTTTTTACCCAACATCGTTCCCGAGTGCTGCTTTTGCTAGGTTTTGTGTCAGGATTACCGCTGGCACTTACCGCAAGTACTTTGCAAGCCTGGTTAACCGTCGAAAATATTGATATTAAAACGATCGGTTTTTTTTCATTAGTCGGCCAGGCTTATGTATTAAAGTTTCTTTGGTCACCATTAATGGATCGCTACACCCTGCCCTGGCTAGGTCGCCGGCGTGGTTGGTTATTAACCACTCAGATTTTACTGATTATCAGCATTGCGGCGATGGGATTTATCGATCCCAAAGAGCATCTTTGGTGGTTGGCAGCTGCTGCGGTGCTGGTCGCTTTCTGTTCCGCCTCACAAGATATTGTTTTTGATGCTTATAAAACCGATTTATTGTCAACAGAAGAGCGCGGCGCCGGCGCGGCAATATCCGTTATGGGTTATCGTATTAGTATGTTGGTTTCAGGCGGATTAGCTTTATGGTTGGTCGACCATTTTGTTACTTGGCAGCAACTCTATCTACTGATGGCCAGCCTAATGCTAATTGGTGTCTATGCAACACTGTCCGCTAAAGAACCACTAATAAAATCGCCACCACCCAAAACACTGTATGAAGCTATCTATGAACCCTTTGTCGAATTTTTTAGTCGTAATAATGCCTGGATCACCTTGTTATTGATCATTTTTTATAAAATGGGTGATGCATTTGTTATGGCACTGAGTACCAATTTCCTATTAAATAAACTTGGCTTTTCGTTGGCTGAAGTTGGCACCATTAATAAAACTTTTGGACTATTTGCAACTATTCTTGGCGCTTTATATGGCGGCTATATTATGCAAAAAATGTCTTTATTTAAAGCCTTACTTATTTTCGGTATTTTACAGACTATTTCTAATTTTGGTTATTGGTTTCTGGCAGTAACTCCCGCCAATATTTATACCACCAGCAGCGTTATCTTTATTGAAAATATCTTTTCTGGCATGGGCACTGCCGCTTTTGTCGCACTACTAATGACGCTTTGCAATCATTCGCTTTCTGCAACTCAATTTGCTTTACTATCGGCCTTATCGGCTATTGGGCGGGTCTATGTTGGGCCCATGGCAAGCGCGCTAGTGAGCAAATATGATTGGCCCGCTTTTTATCTTATTTCTGTCGTTATTTCATTACCGAGTATTTTTTTAATATTGATATGCAAACAATCGTTATCTTATATCCAACAAACCGGCAAATTTATGCGTCGGACTTATTTTAAGCAATCCTATAAATTAGCTATTGTGTGTCTTGCCGTCTCAGCAAGTATATTTATATTTTGGTTAATAATAACAATTTTAAGTTATTTTTCGGCAGGCAAGATCAATTTATTTACACAACCGATTGAACTATGGTTTAAAATGTTATTTTATAAAGATCAATTGATTAATTTAAGTATCATAATTGGGACTGTTGGTTTTATTTTAGGCGGAACCCTGGATTATCTGGCAATACGTAAAACAGGCATACCAAAACAATGCCACAATAGCCATTAGAATATATATAAAATACAAATAGTTATATTAAAAAATATTTATATTAATGATTTATTATTGACTGCTATAAAATAATCATTGATACAGAGTGATCTTTATCACTGTATGCAAAAGATCAGATTTCTATTTACAAAAACAAACTCTATCATCTCGCAGCTTTCACTTTCGCATTTCATTATATTAAAATGCGTTTAAATTTATTTAAAATTAAGTTAACAAATTTTATGAGTAAAAAGTTTTTACCTATTGCAATATTGACGTCGCTAACTCCATTTACCATGGCTAGTACTACAACAGAAAATTCCGTTGGTTATCAAAATGGTTTCGCTAATATCAGTCTAAATTATTTTAACTGGTCACAACGAACAGAAAATAAATCGGCTCACACTACCGGTAAAAAAGATTTTGCCTACCTTGAGCTGGAAGGAGGCGCTAACTTTAATTGGGGTGAACTCTACGGTTTCTTTGATGTTGAAAATCCATTTCATCAACGTAAAACAGAGCCCAGCAAAAACCAACGCTACGCCGTTAAAACAACCGGTCGTTTCTACTTAGGTGACAGTGGCTTTAATCTCTATGGGCATCTTTATGGTATTTGGTCTTTACCCGGTTATAAATACGGTGGTAATTTCCACGAAATTAATACACTTTATGGTTTTGGCTACAACTTCTCACTAGGAGATTTTTGGCTAAAACCCTTCTTAGCCTTACATTATGTTGATCAAACTTTCTATTCTGGCAACAATGGCTATGTCATTGGTTGGGTTGCGGGCTATAGTTTTCAATTATGGTCACAAAACTTTTCTATCACTAATTGGCATGAGATGGAATTTAATCGCGCAAAAGGCTATGGCAATGGCGGAAAAGAAGGTATTAACGGTGCGATAGCCTTATGGTGGACGCCTTTTGAAACCTTATCTGCAGGTATTCAATATCGCTATGCTGATAACAAACTTGGTGATGATTTTTATCACGACGGAATCATTTATACCATCAAATATAATTTTTAATCATGTAAGCTAACGTAAAGCCAGCTTATTTGAAAATGAATACCATTTTTTAACTAATGCTAAATAATAAATATTTAAAACTAACTATTATTTAGCATAATAATTAATTTTCGATCTATAAAATCACATTTTGATTTCCTTTTATCTGCTTCTTTTTATTAATAATAAAATTATTTAATGTAAATAATTGTGAACCAAAAAATAATCATTTAAACAGTTCTATAATGAATTCAATTTTACTTGTGATCACTTTAACAGAAAGTAATAACAATTATATTTGTGCGCCTTACAATTGTTTACACTAATATAACCTTACCGTAAAATACCCACACTGAACAAAACGACAATAACCATCTTTGTCATTTGGGGTCGCTAAATGAGACTTATAAAATATAAAGGAAGTATTGGAGTCATCTCACTGCTTGCTATTGTTTTCCTGCTAACTGGTTGCGATATGGTATTAATGGATCCCAAGGGCGCCATTGGTGTTGAACAAAAAAGACTGATACTGACTGCGCTTGGTTTAATGTTAATTGTTGTCATTCCAGTCATTTTTATGGCAATTATCTTCGCCAGAAAATATCGAGCAAGCAATAAACAAGCAACCTACCGGCCAGATTGGGCACATTCAAATAAAATTGAGTTAGTTTGCTGGACAGTTCCTATCATCATCATCATCATTCTTGCCGTAATAACCTGGAAAACAACGCATCAACTGGATCCTTATAAACCATTAGAAAGCGATAAAAAACCGATTACCATTCAGGTCATTTCTACCGATTGGAAATGGGTGTTTGTCTATCCAGAAGAAAATATCGCTACCGTTAATGAAATCGCCATTCCTGTCGGTGTGCCAATTAACTTTAAAGTGACAGCCGAGTCAGTGATGAATTCTTTCTTTATCCCTGCACTTGGTGGTCAAATTTATGCGATGGCTAGTATGCAAACGAAGCTTCACTTAATCGCTAATGAACCTGGTACCTATAAAGGCTTCTCATCAAGTTATAGCGGTCACGGATTTTCAGATATGAAATTTAATGTAATTGCAACACCTGATACGGCAAGCTTTGATAAATGGGTGCAAAAAGTAAAAACATCTACCAAAACGCTAGATAGCATGGCTACATTTAATCAATTAGCTAAACCTAGCCACAATGTCCCTGTTACCTATTTTTCAAGCGTGAAACCAAATCTCTATGAAGAACTGATATTAAAATTCGGCCATGAACATCATATCAATCATGCTGACAAAACCGAACATGAAATGTCTGGCAATCAAATAATGCATATGAACCACTCTGCTCATGTCGATGCTAAGGAATAAATAGTATGTTGGGTAAATTAACGCTCGATGCAATCCCTATTCACGAGCCAATTATTGTCATCACTGTGATCTGTATTTTATTAGCTGGCATAGCTATTTTAGGCGTTATCACCTATTTTGGTAAATGGAAGTGGCTGTGGAGCGAATGGCTAACTAGTGTAGATCATAAAAAAATTGGCATTATGTATATTATCGTTGCCATGGTAATGCTACTACGCGGTTTTGCTGATGCCATAATGATGCGAGGTCAACAAGCATTAGCGTCAGCCGGCGAGGCCGGTTTTTTACCTCCTCATCATTATGATCAAATCTTTACCGCTCACGGTGTGATCATGATTTTTTTCATGGCAACACCTTTCGTGGTTGGCTTAATGAATTTAGTTGTGCCATTGCAAATTGGTGCTCGCGATGTAGCCTTTCCGTTTTTAAATTCTCTCAGTCTTTGGTTATTTGTCGTTGGTGTTATCTTGATTAACCTATCATTAGGTGTCGGGGAATTTGCGCAGACTGGTTGGTTAGCTTATCCCCCATTGTCAGGTAAGGAATACAATCCTGGTGTCGGGGTAGATTATTGGATATGGAGTTTACAAATATCAGGCATTGGCACCACCCTAACCGGAATAAACTTTTTTGCCACCATTCTACGGATGCGGGCGCCTGGTATGTCAATGATGAAAATGCCTGTTTTTACTTGGACAGCGCTTTGTACTAATGTACTAATTATTGCAGCATTTCCTATCCTAACCGTTACTATCGCACTACTCACACTTGACCGATATTTAGGCACCCATTTCTTCACTAATGATATGGGCGGCAATATGATGATGTATATCAATTTGGTCTGGGCTTGGGGACATCCTGAAGTTTATATATTAGTGTTACCTGTTTTTGGCGTATTTTCGGAAGTCACAGCGACATTCTGTAAAAAACGTTTATTTGGTTATACGTCTCTGGTCTGGGCGACCATTGTTATTACTGTAATGTCGTTTGTCGTCTGGTTACATCACTTCTTTACCATGGGAGGTGGGGCAAATGTCAATGCCTTCTTCGGTATAGCTACCATGATTATTGCTATTCCAACTGGAGTAAAAATATTCAATTGGTTATTTACCATGTACCATGGCCGTATCGAATTTAAAACACCAATGCTCTGGACGATTGGTTTTATTGTTACCTTTTCGATTGGTGGGATGACTGGCGTACTATTGGCCGTTCCCGGTGCAAATTTTGTGCTGCACAATAGTTTATTTCTGATTGCCCATTTCCATAATGTCATTATCGGCGGAGTGGTTTTTGGTTGCTTTGCTGGTATGACCTACTGGTTCCCGAAAGCATTTGGCTTTACATTAAATGAAAAATGGGGCGTTCGTGCTTTTTGGTTTTGGATCAGTGGTTTCTTTATTGCCTTTATGCCACTTTATATACTGGGCTTTATGGGAATGACTCGTCGTTTAAGTCAAAATATTGATCCACAATATCATCCAATGCTGATGGTCGCTTCACTCGGTGCTGCGCTTATCGCTATCGGAATTCTCTGCCAAGTCATTCAAATAATTGTCAGTATTCGCGATCGCCACAAAAATCGTGATTTCAGCGGCGATCCATGGGATGGTCGTACATTAGAATGGTCAACATCGTCCCCTGCACCTTTTTATAACTTCGCGAAAGAACCACAAATTGATACGCGTGATGCTTGGTGGGATATGAAAGAAAAAGGGATTGCATATCAACAACCAACCAAATATGAACCCATTCATATGCCACAAAATACTGCTGCCGGAATAATTATTTCAGCGTTTTGTTTAATCTTCGGTTTTGCTATGGTCTGGCATATTTGGTGGCTAGCGATTATTGGTTTTGCTGGTATTATCGCCACCTGGATTGGCAAAAGTTTTGATGACAATGTTGATTATTATGTCCCTGTAGAAGAAATTAAACGTATTGAAAAACAGCATTACGATGAACTGAAAAAAGCAGGTATCCATCATGTCAACTAATTCAATAGCTAATCAACATATTGCCCATGAAAATCATGGGCATCATGACATAGGCGCAACAAAAATATTTGGTTTTTGGATCTATTTAATGAGCGATCTGATCCTGTTTGCTTGCCTTTTTGCTACCTACGTTGTTCTAGTTCATGGTACTGCCGGAGGCCCGACAGGAAAAGAGATTTTCAACCTCAATTTTGTCTTGGTCGAAACCTTCCTGTTATTGTTTAGTAGCATCACTTATGGATTTGCCATGCTTGCGATGCATAAGCAGAAAATAAATCTGGTGAAATTATGGCTACTGATTACTTTTTTATTCGGATTCGGCTTTTTTATCATGGAAATTTACGAATTTCATGAGCTCATTTCTGAAGGTTATGGGCCTGATCGCAGCGCTTTTCTTTCCGCTTTCTTTACGCTAGTTAGTACTCACGGTATTCATGTAAGCTTTGGTTTAGCCTGGATCATCATCATGATAATCCATATCTCACGTCATGGCCTCACTGCCGTCAATCAAACCCGTTTAAGTTGTTTAAGTCTTTTTTGGCATTTCTTAGATGTTGTTTGGATCTGTGTATTCACCGTTGTTTATCTGCTGGGGGCACTTGCATGAGTTACACAAATACACCGCACTCTGGTGCTAGCCACGGCAGTATGAAGACTTATTTAATTGGCTTCATACTCTCGGTCATTTTAACGGTCATCCCCTTTTGGATGGTAATGAATAGTACTGCATCCCATGACACTATCTTATGGATCGTTGTTGGTACGGCAATTAGCCAGATTTTGGTACATCTTGTCTGTTTCTTACATATGAATACCTCTTCAGATGACCGTTGGAATCTGGTTGCCTTCCTGTTCACAATGCTAATTATAGGCATTGTCGTTATTGGCTCGCTGTGGATAATGTATAACCTGAACATCAATATGATGCTCGACTAAAGAGTTGTGGTTCTAATGAAGCAATATCTACAAGTGACCAAACCAGGCATTATTTTCGGTAATCTAATTTCTGTTATTGGCGGCTTTCTGCTCGCAGCTAAAGGTATAATAGATTACCCACTATTTATTGCCACATTACTCGGCGTATCTCTGGTTATCGCTTCTGGTTGTGTTTTTAACAACTATATTGACCGAGATATCGACCGAATGATGGAGAGAACCAAAAATCGACCTTTAGTTAAAGGACTTATTGCGCCGAAATTTTGCCTAATTTATGCCACCCTACTGGGTATTGCTGGCATAGCTTTACTTTATATTGCCACCAATGCCTTAGCGGCACTACTGGCCGTTATCGGTTTTATCATATATGTCGGTATTTATAGTCTCTATATGAAACGTAAATCGGTTTATGGCACCCTGGTAGGTAGCTTGTCCGGCGCTGCGCCGCCAGTTATTGGTTACTGCGCTGTTGCTGATCAATTTGATATGGGAGCATTGATTCTGCTATTGATCTTTAGCTTATGGCAAATGCCACACTCTTATGCAATTGCTATTTTTCGCTTCAAAGATTATCAAACCGCCAATATTCCCGTATTACCAGTGATTAAAGGAATTTCGGTCGCCAAAACTCATATCTTTTTATATATCCTTGCTTTTATGGTAGCAACCATTATGCTCACCATTAGTGGCTATGCCGGCTACAAATATCTTATTGTTGCCGCCGCGGTGAGTTTATGGTGGCTTGGTATGGCAATTTCTGGCTTTAAAAATCAGAATGATGATCGCCTTTGGGCACGGAAACTGTTTATATTCTCTATCGTGGCAATTACTTCTCTCAGTGTCATGATGTCGATTGATCCAACTGTTACCGCTGAACAGATTTTTGTCTATCTCAAATAATAATTTATCTTAAATAGTGGCAGATAATTGCCACTACCTTCACGGTTAAAACATCCAATATGCGAATGAATTCCCCACTTTTTTATCTATATCTTGCTAATGCTTACTCGACAAATAGATTAACTAATCGATTAAACCATTTTACAATGTTCACTTGTAAAATTTCTGAGATAAACCATGAATGATAGTAAAATGACGCCTACTGAATTAAAGGCAACTTGGGGGTTAGGGGCGGTATTCACATTACGTATGTTAGGCATGTTCATGGTATTACCCATTTTAGCCAGCTATGGACGCGAACTGAAAGATGCCAATGAATTGCTACTTGGTCTGGCTATTGGCATTTATGGTATCAGTCAGGCTATCTGCCAAATCCCATTTGGTTTAATGTCCGACCGATTTGGTCGTAAGCAATTAATTATCGCCGGCTTACTCATTTTTATTGCCGGTAGTGTGATTGCCGCGATGACAGATTCTATCTGGGGTATCATTATCGGTCGCGCGTTACAAGGCGCAGGAGCTATTTCTGCTGCAATTATGGCGTTGCTGTCCGATCTGACTAGCGAACAAAATAGAACTAAAGCGATGGCTTTTATGGGAATAAGCTTTGGCATTACTTTTGCTATTGCACTCGTTCTCGGCCCAATTATCACCCATGCTATCGGTTTACATGGCCTTTTTTGGGGAATAAGCTTACTTGCCTTTGGCGGGATATTAATAACTCGCTTTGCCGTACCAGATAGCCGATATCATAGCGTTAATCGCGAAACCCATTTTATAAAAAATAGTGTACAAACAGTGATTAATAATCGCCAACTAGTTAAACTTAATTTTGGCATTTTTTGTTTACATACGTTGTTGATGGCAAATTTTGTTGCTTTACCGTTAGTGATGATCGATTCAGGTCTGGCAGCTAATCAACATTGGAAAATATATTTACTAACTTTACTTCTTGCTTTCATTACGGTGCTACCTTTTGTTATCTATGCTGAAAAGCAGCGTCGAATGAAACAAGTTTTTCTATTATGCATTGGCATCTTATTTATCTCTGAATTAACATTTTGTTTTTCCAAACAACAATTTTGGTTAATCGTATTAGGTCTTCAGTTATTTTTTATTGCCTTTAATGTTATGGAGGCATTATTGCCTTCACTTATCAGTAAAGAAGCGCCTGCTGGATATAAAGGAACCGCGATGGGTCTCTACTCAACCAGTCAGTTTCTAGGCGTTGCTTTAGGCGGGATCTTAGGGGGATGGCTTTTTCAATTAAATGGTGCTTCCTTGGTCTTTATAGCCGGACTGATACTTTGTACATGTTGGTTTTTTATTAGCTTAAATATGCATCAACCTGCTTATACCAGTAGCATTCGTTTACTTTTACCCCAACAGATCAAAGATGTTAACTTACTACAAAGCCAATTAATGAATGAGCCCGGTGTGCGCGAAGTAATGTTCGATCTTAAAGCGCTTAGTGCCTACATTAAAATAGATAAAAAAATTATCAGTCGGCAACAGTTGGAAACTATTATTAATAACCAATAACATACTACCTGCTGTAGGACACAGCAGGAATGATAAATTTAGTCACGAAAATTAGTAAATTGAAAAGGTTGCCCAAGTTCAGCCTCTCGCACTAGCGCTATCACAGATTGTAAATCATTGCGTGACTTACCGGTTACTCGCACTTGTTCTCCCTGAATTTGCGCCTGAACCTTCAATTTACTTTCTTTAATTAGTTTAATGATCTTTTTTGCCATTACCGAATCAATGCCTTGCAGTAATGAAGCATCAAGGCTATAAGTTCTGCCACTATGAACAATATCGTCAGGTATATTCAAGACAGCACCATCTATTCCACGCTTAGCTAATTTCTCGCGTAAAATATCTACCAATTGGTTTACTTGAAAGTCGGACACGCTCGTTACTTTAATCGACTCATTCTTTTCATTGAGTTCAAAACTGGCTTCAACATTGCGAAAATCCCAACGACTAGCCAATTCACGTTGCGCATTTTCAACGGCATTACTCACTTCATGCATGTCAATTTCAGAAACTATATCAAATGATGGCATATTTCATGACCTCCTTATTACTCATAAAATAGCATAATACTACTTTTTATTATCAGCAAAAGCTCTATACTTAATGTTAAATAAATTCCCCAAAAAGCATAATTGATTCAGTCAGATAAAAAACAATAGCGATCTTTAGTGCTGGCGCTGTTAGCAAGTTATGGCTGACAACATGCTAAATCCGATCATTTATCCATTAATTAGACCGAGAGAAACTCTAATGTCACCAACCGTTCTCGTCTGCCTGGCGCATGGTAGCGAAGAAATAGAAGCCGTTACAGTAATTGATCTGTTAACTAGAGCCGAGATCCCAGTAACAACTGCAAGTACCGCAGATAATGGCGAATTGGTGTTAACTTGCTCACGTGGAGTAAAAATTGTTGCTGACACTCAGTTAGTCAATATCATTGAACAGGATTTTGCTGCTATTGTATTACCTGGTGGATTGAAAGGCGCGGAGGCGTTTCGTGATAATCCGCTGATCATTGAAAAAATTCGCCAATCTCATCATCAGGGTAAAATCATTGCCGCTCTTTGTGCCGTGCCGGCAATCGTACTAGAACACCATAATTTATTTCCAATCGGCAATATGACCGGTTATCCGGCTTTACAAAGTAAAATTGCCAGCCACAAACGCGTTGATTGTCGTGTCTATTATGATGAACGGGTAAAACTACTTACTAGCCAAGGGCCTGCCACAGCTATTGACTTTTCACTTAAACTTATCGAGCTATTAGTTGGCAAAAAAAGGCAGCGGAAGTTGCTTCGCAGCTTGTCCTGCCGCCTGGTATTTACAACTATGCCAACTAACGGTGATATGGCAAATTGTGTATATTCACTTAAAACTCGCCTATCCTTGAGACGAAAAAGCCAATAGATTACCACTAAGGACGATACACTTTTACATTTTTAAAACCTTGTTCATGTAAATAAAGTGCCTGTAAGCGGCTCATAACACCGCGCTCACAATAAAGCAAATAGGGTTTTTCTTGTGGTAACTCACCAAATTGGTTATTTAGCTTATAAAATGGCAATAACCTTACTTTAACACCTTCAAGCTTGAGTGGACGCGCTTCCTGTTCATCAGGGGAACGAATATCCAGCACAATATCATCGCCTGAAAATGTAGTGACAATTTCCACTTCTGGCGTTTTATCTTCGCTATCATTCATTATCTGACGAATATCAATATTTTGTGCTGTACTAACAACATGATCAAGCAGAGAAAAATTAAAATTAGTTTCCTGCACTTCAATTTTAGCTTTTACTGCTTTCACAGTTGGCTTCTTCGAAATCACGCCACAAAACTCAGGCATAGTACGGGAAAAATCTGCCGTTCCTATCTCGCGAGCAAGGTTAATAATATTTTCTTTATCATGTGAAATTAATGGCCGCAAAATTAATGTATCGGTAACATTATCAATTACACGTAGATTGGTTAATGTCTGGCTAGAAACCTGTCCTAACGCTTCTCCGGTTACTAAAGCCTGAACCCCATAACGTTCTGCTATAATAGATGCGGCGCGAACCATCATCCTTTTCAATACCACGCCCATCTGGCCATCATCAATCTTTTCAAGAATTTCGCTTACAATCGGAGCAAAATCTATCGCGACAAAACGCACTTTATGTGAACGACCAAAACGATGCCAAAGATGGTAAGCAACCTGCTTGACGCCAATTTCATGACTGGCGCCACCCAGATTAAAAAAGCAATAATGAACTCGGCAACCACGCCGCATTAACATGTAGCTAGACACACCTGAATCAAAGCCACCCGATATCAACGACAAAACATCTTCTTGAGTACCAATAGGAAAGCCACCAATCCCTTGAATACGGGATTTAACAAGCATGACTTTATCCTTTTCAATTTCAAGATTGATAGTGATATCAGGCTGATTGAGTTTTACCTTAGCTGATGAAATATGTTGATTTAATCCCCCACCAACATAACGTTCTACTTCAATTGAAGTAAAGTCGTGCTGACCACGACGCTTAACGCGTATACAAAAAGTTTTATTGGTTAGCCATTCAGCATAAGTCGCATAAGCTAACTCAAAAATATGATGGAGATCGCGGAATTGATATTCTTCAACTAACAGAATATGATGGATGCCAGGAATTCTGGTTAAGGCATCGCAAATTTCATCATGATATGTGTTTTTTTTGGTGCGAACTTCGATATTATCCCAATGGCGAATAACGGTTATTTCCGCATCTAACACCTTCAATATATTAAGAATATTGCTAGCCAAGATCTTAATAAAGCGCAAGCGCACTGATTGGCTTTTAATGGTAATTTCAGGAAATAGTTTAATAATAAACTTCATAATTTTGTATAAAAGTCGGTTTTTATTTTTGCGAATAAACGCATATTATGCATATTTATTAGCAGAGCATTTGATTTTAAGACGGGAAGTATATCACTATATTGCTGTTCGTCGCTAAAAATCACAAAAAGAATAAATTGTCTGCATAAATGTAGTAAAATAAATCGCCTGACGCGCATATTCACTTGATATTAAGGCAAGTAAAACGATTATGGCTAAAAAGAAAATATCTGATAGACAAGATCCGCTATCTTTTGAAACTTCTCTGACAGAGTTAGAGCAGATAGTCACACGCTTAGAATCAGGCGAACTTCCGCTGGAAAAAGCATTAAGTGAATTTGAACAAGGGATCCAATTAGCCAGACAAGGCCAGAAAGCGTTGCAACAGGCAGAACAACGCGTCCAAATTTTGTTACAAGCCGATGACCATGCACCACTAGACAACTTTACGCCGGAAGATAAATAAATCATGTCTGAAATAGTGACACTTTCTTTTGCGGATCAACGCCAATGGGTACAAGATCGCGTCAATAAAACACTACTAAAGCAATTCCAGCGCCTACCGTTTAATCAAAGTCAACTGGTCACAGCGATGAAATATGGCACATTACTTGGTGGAAAGCGACTAAGGCCTTTTTTAGTTTATGCTATAGGTGATATGTTAAATGTTGCCGTGGAAAACCTGGATGTACCTGCTGTGGCCGTTGAATGTATTCATGCTTATTCATTAATCCACGATGATTTACCCGCAATGGATAACGATAATCTACGTCGTGGCCAGCCTACCTGCCACATTTCCTTCGGTGAAGCTCATGCCATTTTAGCTGGTGATGCCCTGCAAACACTTGCCTTTGACATCTTGTCTCGTTCTGCTATGCCTGATGTTAGTGATACTAATCGGCTGGCAATGATAGCTGAGCTGGCTACTGCTAGTGGAGCAGCCGGCATGTGTGGCGGTCAAGCACTCGATATGGAATCAGAAGGTCAACAAATTGATATAGCAACCTTAGAATCTATTCACCATCATAAAACCGGCGCTTTAATTCGTGCCGCCATCAGAATGAGTGCACTTGCGGCTGGCAGCCAAAGCTACAAATTATTACCATTATTAGATAATTATGCCAATGCGATTGGACTGCTATTCCAAGTCCACGATGACATTCTTGATGTTACTGGTGATACAGACACTTTAGGTAAAAATCAGGGATCTGATGAAAAACATAAAAAAAGCACCTATCCATCATTAATCGGTGTTGAACAAGCACAAAAAAAAGCCAACAATTTATTTGAACAAGCACTGGATGCGCTTTATAGGTTAGAACAACAGTATGGATTAAATACGGAAACACTACAAAATTTAACGCACTTTATTATCGAACGAAAAAGCTAATTTTCTTGATTAAAAAACAGAATATTTTACCAGTAATAAAAATTCAAAATATTCTTTTGGCGGCTTACTACAGCGTCATGGGTATAAACAAAAAACAATTATTTAATGGGCAGACATGAGCATTGATATCACTTCCTATCCAACTTTAGCATTAATAGATACGCCGGAAGAATTGCGACTTTTACCAAAAGAAAGTCTGGTCAAATTATGTGAAGAGTTGCGACAATTTTTATTAAATAGTGTTAGCCGTTCCAGTGGACATTTTGCTTCTGGATTAGGAACCATTGAACTTACTGTCGCTTTACACTATGTCTATAAAACCCCATTTGATAATCTTATCTGGGATGTCGGTCACCAGGCATATCCACATAAGATATTAACTGGCCGCCGCGACCGGATTGATACCATACGACAAAAAAATGGCTTACATCCTTTCCCCTGGCGAGCAGAAAGTGAATATGACATTCTCAGTGTCGGTCATTCCTCGACTTCTATCAGTGCTGGACTTGGCATGGCGGTAGCTGCTGAATATGAAAATAAAGATCGCAAAACGGTTTGTGTTATTGGTGATGGCGCCATTACCGCAGGTATGGCTTTTGAAGCAATGAACCATGCGGGTGACATTCATAAAGATATGTTAGTGATCCTCAATGATAATGAAATGTCAATTTCAGAAAACGTCGGGGCGTTAAATAATCATTTAGCACAACTGTTATCGGGCAATCTATATACTAGTTTACGTGAAGGGGGCAAAAAGGTATTTTCCAATATTCCCTCAATCAAAGAATTGTTAAAGAAAACCGAAGAGCACCTTAAAGGTATGGTGATCCCTAGTACTATGTTCGAAGAACTAGGCTTTAACTACATTGGTCCCATTGACGGCCATGATGTACTCACATTAGTACAAACATTAAAAAATATGCGTGAGTTAAAAGGCCCACAGTTTTTACATATCATGACCAAAAAAGGCAAGGGGTATGAGCCCGCCGAAAAAGATCCTATCAGCTGGCATGCGGTGCCTAAATTTGATCCAGCAACTTTTAGCCTTCCAAAAAACAATAATAGTCAATTAACATTTTCACAAGTTTTTGGCGATTGGTTATGCCAAGAAGCAGCCGATGATCCTAAACTGATGGCTATCACACCAGCCATGCGAGAAGGATCGGGAATGGTTGAATTTTCCAAAACCTATCCCAAACAATATTTTGATGTTGCTATTGCAGAACAACACGCTGTGACTTTTGCTGCTGGCCTTGCCATTGGAGGCTATAAACCTGTCGTTGCTATTTATTCTACTTTTTTACAACGCGCTTATGATCAAGTAATCCATGATGTCGCCATTCAAAAATTGCCTATCCTGTTTGCTATAGATAGAGCAGGCATTGTTGGTGCCGACGGACAAACCCATCAAGGTGCTTTCGATCTATCGTTTTTACGTTGTCTACCGGATATGATCATTATGTCGCCGAGTGATGAAAACGAATGCCGGCAAATGCTACATACGGGTTATCACTATCAGGATGGCCCTGTTGCGGTTCGTTACCCAAGGGGTACAGGCTCTGGCGCCACTCTACAACCTTTAGCAAAAATTCCAATCGGTAAAGGAATAATTCGCCGCCAAGGAAAAAATGTTGCCATCCTAAATTTTGGCACATTACTTAATGAAGCGATGAAAGCCGCAGAATTACTCGATGCCACCGTGGTCGATATGCGGTTTGTAAAACCGTTGGACGAAACATTGATATTGGAAATAGCTCACAACCATAAGCTATTAGTAACATTAGAAGAAAATGCAATTATGGGGGGAGCCGGTAGCGGCGTTAATGAATTTTTATTAAAAACCCATCACATTATGCCTATCATTAACCTCGGCTTGCCTGATCACTATATCGCACAAGGAAATCAAACAGAAATTCAGGCTGAATTAGGACTTAATGCTGAAGGAATTGTAAAATCAATTAACAACTATTACACCAAATAAATTAATAAATATGTTGAAAATCAAAAGCAGCGGTTTACCAAACGCTTTTGATTTTTAGTAATTCACTTACATTATAAAACGGGTAACCAGTGTGCAAGCGCAGCCACGATAACCATAGCAAAAATAGCCGCGATAATATCATCTAACATAATACCTAGCCCGCCACCTACTTGCCGATCAAACCAACCTATAGGCCAAGGTTTTAGCATGTCAAAAAAGCGGAAAAGCACAAACGCTATCAATACCCATTGCCAACTAACTAACGGTATCACCATCAGGGTCATCCACATGCCAATAAATTCATCCCACACAATACTACCGTGGTCGTGAACTTGCATATCATCGGATGTCCGTTGACAAATAACAATACCAACAACAAAACCAAATAAAATAATAAACCAACATAACCAAACGGGTAATAACCAATACATCAGTAGCCAGAATGGAATAGCAGCTAACGATCCCATTGTTCCAGGAATGATGGGTGATAAACCACTACCGAATCCAGTTGCCAATAGATGCCAGGGATTTGATAGCTTTAAACGAGATTTTGCATCAGTCATAGCAAGCTTCCACAATAAAATGATCAAAACCAGTTAAATTAGGTGAAACCTCTTTATTCCCATAAAAATAGCGGATCCCTTCTGATTCTGGTGTTATCTGGCCGATACAATGAAAATTTGCCCCAGTATGCGCTAGTGCTGACTCTAATGCACCACGATTTATCTCAGGCACTGTAAAGCACAGTTCATAATCTTCTCCACCACTTAACGCCCAGGTTAACGCCTGTTCTGAGGTAACTTGTCTGCGCAATACCTCTGATAGTGGCAAAGAATCTAATTTAATTTTAGCGCCACGGCCACTGATTTTGAGAATATGTCCAAGATCAGAAATCAAGCCATCAGAAATATCAATCGCAGAAGAAGCAAGATGACGTAAAGCCTGCCCTTGCAAAATACGAGGCTGTGGCCTTAAATGACGTTGGATCAACCAATGACGATCTTTTACATCATCGACAACCAGCTGTGATTGTAAAATCGCAAGACCTGCAGCACTATCACCCAATGTTCCGGTAACATAAATACAATCACCATTACAGGCTCCAGACCGGGTTAGTGATTTTCCTGTCGGAATCAAACCATGGGCTGTATAGGTTAAACTCATTGGCCCTCGTGTTGTATCGCCACCAATAAGTTGCATTTCATAGTAATTAAGCTGTTCAAATAAGCTAGAGCTAAATCTTGCCAGCCAATCTTCATTGATTTGTGGCAATGTCAACGCCAGAGAAACCCAGGCAGGATCCGCTCCCATAGCGGCTAAATCACTTAAATTAACCGCCAAAGATTTATAGGCTAAATCTTCAGGTGAAATACTATCAAGAAAATGGATACCTGCAACTAGTGTATCGGTAGTAATCGCTAATTGCTGTCTTTCCGGTATTGTTATCAATGCACAATCATCACCAATACCGATATTAACGTCATGCCGATTTTGCTGTTGACGATTAAAATAACGCGCGATGATATCAAATTCGCCACAAACCATAATAATATTCCACTATACCATGCTCCGATTGCTATAAGGATATTACTGCACCTTATAATCAAAATGAACATCAGATTATTCGAAAAGCCTGAACACCATTATTTTTTACGCACAGTAGGAACAACTTTATCGAGCGCACCATTGATAAATTTGTGACTCTCCTCGGCACCAAAAACTTTTGCTAATTCAATCGCTTCATTAATAGCAACTTTATAAGGTACATCATCACGATAACAGAGTTCAAACATCGCTAAACGTAAAACCGCTTTCTCTACCTGACCAAGCTCCCCAAGCTGACGAGAAAGATAAGGAGCCATTTTTTTATCCAGTTCTAACACATGAGTTGAGACGCCATTAAGTAGTTCACGGAAATAAGTTACATCAACATCTGACATATCCTGTTCAGATAAAAATTCCACTTCAACATCAGCAATACTATTACCCGATAATTGCCAAGAATAAATCGCCTGAACAGCACACTCACGCGCGCGATGACGAGCAGCAGGTTTCACAAAATTCCCCTTAAGTAAAATAGTTAGCCTTTAATGGCTTGAATTACATTAACCATTTCTAGTGCAGCTAATGCAGCATCTGCACCTTTATTTCCCGCTTTTGTACCTGCGCGCTCAATTGCCTGCTCAATATCCTCGGTGGTTAATACACCAAAGGCAACCGGAATATTACTTGTCATTGCAACATTAGAAAGTCCAGCACTACACTCACCGGCTACATATTCAAAATGCGAGGTTGCACCACGTATAACGCTAGCAAGTGCAACAACTGCATCATATTTTTTGGTTTCTGCTAATGTTTTAATCGTCAAAGGCAGTTCATAAGCACCTGGTACCCAAACTACCGTAATATTTTCCTTTGCAACTTGGCCAACACGTTCCAAGGTATCAATAGCGCCTTCCAGCAAGCTATTGTTGATGAAATGATTAAAACGTGCAACAACGATTGCTATACGAGCTTTGGGTGCTGCTACCGTACCTTTTATTACCTTCATAGCCTTCCTTAAATACTAATTATTCTTTACAGAAACGACAATTTTATCATATTCTTTTCTATACTGCGCTGCTGAATTTAGCTAACTTTAAAACAGTCATTAGGAACGCTAAATTTAATCAATTAAATGTTACATTACTTTAACTATACTACTTTACTATATTAAGCTAACCAGTTAATGAATATGACATTACAATGGTCGAAGTGTTAAACGTAAATCAGGTCCAATAAGTTCAATATTAATAAATTCAAATGCAGGTGCATCTTTCAATTTTTGTAATGCTGGAATATTAATTAATTCTTTTGCGGTTCCACCTAAAATTTTAGGCGCAATATAAACAATCAATTCATCAACTAATCCTAGTGTTAACAAAGCACCGGCAAGTGTTGGACCGCTTTCGACCCAAACTGAATTAATATTACGTTTAGCCAGCTGCATCATCAGCAAAACTAAATCAATGCCTTTTTCGTAGGTTGGGATGGCGATTTGCTCTACATCACCACACCAATTTTGCGATATGGGATTAGGGCGAATAAGCCAACATTCACCATCTGATTTTGTTATAATATGTTCTGGTTTTACTTGATTCTCACTATCCAAAACAATTCTTATTGGTTGTCTAAGACGCTCTTTAGGGTAAATATTTTGTAGCTCAGGCGCAAAATCTGTCCAACGAACATTCAAAGCTGGATTATCAGATAAAACAGTAGCACTGGTAGTCAAAATTGCGCTCGCCTGAGCCCTGAAGCTTTGTACATCTTGGCGAGCTACTGGCGAAGTGATCCATTTACTTTCACCTGATGCAAGAGCCGTCCGCCCATCAAGTGATGCGGCTAACTTAAGTTGAACATAGGGGAACCCTGTTCGCATTCTTTTTAGAAAACCTTGATTTAATTGTTCAGCTTCATCCATCAGTAAACCATGTAATACTTCGATGCCAGCCTGCTGTAATTTAAGTAAACCACGTCCTGCAACCTGTGGATTTGGATCTTGCATCGCCACAACAACTCGCCGAATACCTGCTCTAATTAACGCATCTGCACAAGGGGGCGTTTTACCATAATGACTGCAGGGTTCTAATGTGACATAAGCAGTTGCTCCGTTCGCTTTTTCACTCGCCATTTGTAAAGCATGAATCTCAGCATGCGCCTCGCCTGCTTTGCAATGAAAACCTTCACCCACAATTTCACCGTTGCGTACAATGACACAGCCTACATTCGGGTTTGGTGAGGTAGTAAATCGTCCTTGCTTGGCCAATGACAACGCACGGCTCATAAACTGCTTATCAAACGTGGTCATTTTTACTATTAATCCTGTAACTTAGCAATTTCTTCGCCAAATTCACGAATATCTTCAAAACTACGATATACCGAAGCAAAACGTATATAAGCAACTTTATCCAGCTTTTTCAACTCATCCATGACAATTTTTCCAATCATTTTCGCCGGAATTTCTCGCTCTCCGGTTGCGCGAAGTTGCGATTTTATATTATTAATAGCTGTTTCCACATCATCGGAACTTACCGGGCGTTTTTCTAATGCTTTTTGCATACCTCGTCTAAGTTTGTGTTCATCAAATGACTCACGTACATCATCACTTTTTACCACACGCGGCATGACTAATTCAGCCACTTCAAAAGTAGTAAAACGTTCATGACATTCAAGACATTGTCGACGACGACGAACCTGCGAACCATCGCCAACCAGACGTGAATCAATCACTTTGGTATCTACAGCGGTGCAAAATGGGCAATGCATAAAATTTCCTGATTTTAGGGTCCGGTTTTTCAGTTTAACTCAGCTATCAATGAAAAACACCCTGCTAGCGCAATCTAACAGGGTGTGAGTTAACAAAATTCGCCTTTACGGCAGCAGAGAATGTTGATCCGCTCCCTCTTTTTCTACTTTAGGAGGAAGCAAATGCTCTCGTTTCATTCCCATCTTTAATGCTAGAGCAGAAGCAACATAAATAGAAGAAACGGTTCCAATCGTCACGCCAATTAACATAACTAGAGAAAATCCTTTCAGTATTGACCCACCAAAAAGATAGAGCATCAATACCACTAATAAAGAAGTTCCTGATGTAATAAGTGTTCGGCTCAATGTTTGGGTCAATGAAACGTTAACTATTTCGTAAGAAGTACCGCGGCGGATCTTGCGGAAATTTTCACGAATACGATCAGAGACAACAATGCTATCATTTAATGAATAACCGATGACCGACATTAATGAAGCAACGATAGTCATATCAACTTCAATCTGAAAAAGCGATACAATGCCTAATGTAATAATCACATCATGCGCTAATGATATTACTGCACCAGCAGCCAGACGCCATTCAAAGCGGAAACCTACATAAATCAAAATACAGATCAAAGCAGCTAACAGTGCCATTGCACCGGTTTGAGCTAATTCACTGCCTACACTCGGTCCGACAAATTCGATGCGCTTAACCGTTGCTTGATCATCAACATTTTTGTTAATGACTGAAATAATGGACTTACCGATTTCTTGACCTGCCACGCCTTCAGTAGGAGGCAATCGGATCATAATATCTCGGCTACTACCAAAATTTTGAATCAACGGCTCTTGATGGCCATTATTCGCTGAACTCTCTCTAATTTTATCAAGATCCGCAGGTTGACTGAGATTAATTTCAATAACAGTCCCGCCGGTGAAATCCAATCCCCAGTTAAATCCTTTCAATGAAATAACCGTAACCGAAAGAATAAATAAAGCAATTGAGATACCAAAAGCTAAATAATCCCAACGCATAAAATCGATAACTTTACGGCCATGATTTAACTGTTCTACTGTGTAATCTTGCGCCACAACCACGCTCCTTAAATAGACAGCTTTTTAATACGTTTACCACCATACAATAAGTTCACGATAGCACGTGTTCCTACAATTGCAGTAAACATGGAGGTGGCAATACCAATCGCCGTAGTAATGGCAAAACCCTTAATTGAGCCGGTGCCTACCGCATACAAAATGGTTGCCGTGATCACAGTTGTCAAATTCGCATCTAAGATACTGGAAAATGCCCCCTTGTAACCTTCATGTATCGCTTGCTGTATTGAACGACCATTCTTTAATTCTTCTTTAATACGTTCATTAATCAACACATTCGCATCAACGGCAACAGCAAGCGTTAAAACAATACCAGCAATTCCCGGCATGGTTAAAGTAGCCCCCGGTAATAGCGACATAATCCCCATAATGAGGATCAAGTTTGCTAATAATGCAGAACTGGCAATCAGACCAAACTTGCGATAATAAATGACCATAAATAGAACTGAAGCTAGCAAACCGGCTAATGATGCTTTCATTCCTTGCTCAATATTTTGCAATCCTAATGTTGGCCCAATTGTGCGTTCTTCAACAATTTGAATAGGTGCAATTAATGCGCCAGCACGTAATAATAAAGATAATTGACGAGCTTCAGTTGGATTACTGATACCAGTAATACGAAATTTGCTACCAAAGCGGGCAGAAATTCTGGCGACATTAATGACTTTCTCATCTTTTACCAAAATAGCACGACCATTGGCATCCTTTCGCCCGCTATCTTTATATTCAACAAATAGGGTTGCCATCAATTTATCCTGATTATCACGGGTAAAATCAGACATAATTGAGCCACCAGCGCTATCCAGACCAATGCTTACCTGCGGGCTGCCCATTTCATCCAAATCCGATGTCGAATCAGTAATATGATCGCCTGTCAAAATAACGCGTTTATAAAGAACAACAGGCTCACCATCGCGAGTATATTTTATCTCAGAATCACCCGGAATATGGCCACGTTGAACAGCCGAACTGTCTATGCCGACATTAACTAAGCGAAATTCCAGCGTTGCAGTAGCACCAAGGATCTCTTTTGCCCGCGCCGTATCTTGGATACCCGGTAATTCAACGACAATACGATCAGCGCCCTGACGCTGTACCAATGGTTCAGCAACGCCTAATTGGTTAACACGATTACGGATAATATTAATATTTTGTGATACTGCATAATTACGTGCTTCACGAATCCGCTCATCTGTCATTACTGCCGTTAATAGATTGTTGTTGCCAGCAGCAAAAACCAAATCGCGATAACGTGGTGTCAAATAAGATTCCGCTTGCGAACGCCCACTATTATCACGAAAACGAATTTCAACACCGTAATTATCTATTTTACGTATAGTTGAATATGGGATCCCTTTTTCACGTAAATCACTACGCAGGCCATCCATATTCTGTTCTTGCAATTTACCTAAGGCTGTTTCCATATCCACTTCCATTAAGAAGTGAACGCCACCACGCAAATCTAACCCTAATTTCATTGGTTCACCGCCCAATGCTCTTAACCAATGAGGGGTTGCAGGTGCCAGATTTAACGCTACGATATACTGCTCTCCTAAACCGGCAACTAAAGTTTCGCGTGCATGTAGCTGGACATCTGGATTATTAAAACGAGCAAGAATTACACCACTTTCCAGTGCAATTGATTTACTTTCGATTTTCTCTTTCTTTAAAATATTGCGAACTTGATCCAAAGTCTGTTCATTGGCTGCGGTTCCCCGCACGCCAGTAATCTGAACAGCCGGATCCTCTCCATAAAGATTGGGAAGCGCATACAGCAGACCGATGAGCAACGCAGCGATCAGCATCAAATACTTCCACAAAGGATAACGATTTAGCACGGCAATTCCCTTCGGGAAAATCAGAAATTAGATAGATTTCATTGTACCTTTTGGAAGTACAGCAGCAACGAAATCACGTTTAATGGTTACTTCATTGGTGTCATTTAATGCAACAACAATGTAACCCGTTTCAGATACTTTAGTGACGCGGCCAATTAATCCACCGGTTGTTAGTACCTCATCACCTTTAGCAATAGAATCCATTAATTTTTTGTGCTCTTTAGCTCGCTTCTGCTGTGGGCGTAAGATCATAAAATAAAAAATCAATCCGAAAACAACCAGCATGATGATCAAAGAATATGGGTTTCCTTGCGCTTGACCACCAGCTGAAGCGACTGCTTCAGAAATAAACAAACTCATCAAAATTTCCTCATTGTGATTAAAACAATATTTCTAGCTCAAAAAATTAATCCAAGCCTATAAATCCTACACTGATTTGATTCAATTAGCACGACTGAAATTATACTCTAGTTTGATGAAATCGATTTATTGATCCGTCGATAAAAATCTACTGCAAAAGCCTCAAACTCACCTTTTTCAATCGCTTGTCGAATTTCAGCCATTAGCCGTTGATAATAACGCAAATTGTGTAAGGTATTAAGCCTAGCACCAAGAATTTCATTACATCGATCAAGATGATGTAAATAAGCACGGCTATAGTGAGAGCAAGTATAGCAGTCACAATGGGCATCTAACGGCGAAGTATCCGATTTGTATTTAGCGTTACGGATTTTAATTACACCTTCAGTGACAAATAGATGGCCATTTCGAGCATTCCTGGTTGGCATTACACAATCAAACATATCAATACCGCGCCGAACCCCTTCAACCAGATCCTCCGGTTTACCGACCCCCATTAAATAGCGTGGTTTATTGTGCGGGATTTGTGGGCAAATATGCTCTAAAATACGGTGCATATCCGCTTTAGGTTCACCGACAGCTAAACCACCAACAGCGTAACCATCAAAACCAATCTCAACCAGGCCTTTTACGGATATATCACGTAAATCCGGATAAACGCTGCCCTGAATAATGCCAAACAACGCATTTTTATTAGCTAACTCATCAAATCGTTGGCGACTACGTTTTGCCCATCGAAGAGACATTTCCATCGATTTTTTGGCATAATCCCACTCTGCCGGATAGAGTGTGCATTCATCAAAAATCATGACAATATCCGAACCAAGATCGTACTGAATTTCCATCGACTTTTCAGGGCTCAGGAAAACCCTTTCGCCATTGATTGGATTGCGAAAATAAACACCCTCTTCTTTAATTTTACGCATGGCACCAAGGCTAAAAACCTGAAATCCACCAGAATCAGTCAAAATTGGTCCTTGCCATTGCATAAAATCATGCAGATCGCCATGTAATTTCATTATTTCCTGGCCAGGACGTAACCATAAATGAAAAGTATTGCCTAACAGGATTTGGGCTCCGGTTTGTTTAACTTCTTCTGGCGTCATCCCTTTGACTGTACCATAAGTGCCAACCGGCATAAAAGCAGGCGTTTCTACAATTCCACGCTCAAAAATCAAGCGACCACGACGAGCTTGGCCGTCTTGGCTTTGTAATTCATATTTCACTTTGCCTCTCTAGCATCAGAAAAACAGTCTGATGGGTTAGTTACATATTCAGTTAAATAAATTGCTGATATCAATTTAATAGTTAACAACTAGTTAGCCACTTTTTCACTTTCTGCTTTAGGATTGTGCGTGATAAACATGGCATCACCATAACTAAAAAAACGGTACTTTTCTGCGATTGCTTGTTGATAGGCATTCATCGTATTTTGATAGCCAGCAAAAGCAGATACCAACATAATCAAAGTAGACTCAGGTAAATGGAAATTAGTAATTAATGCATCAACAATTTTAAAATGAAAGCCTGGGTAAATAAAAATTCGAGTATCATCAAAAAAGGGGCCAATAATACCTTCTTTACATGCACAAGCCGCACTTTCTAATGATCGAATCGAAGTTGTGCCAACTGCAATAACCCGTTTACCTCTCGCTTTACACGCCAATATTGCATCAACAGCCTGTTGCGATACTTCAACATATTCTGCATGCATGGTATGTTCAGCAACATTCTCCACCCGCACAGGTTGAAATGTGCCGGCACCAACATGTAGCGTCACAAACGCCATTGCTACCCCTTTTTGCTGCAGCGCCGCTAGTAATGATTCATCAAAATGTAATCCTGCTGTCGGCGCAGCAACGGCACCAGGCCTTTGGCCATAAACTGTTTGATAAAGTGTTCTATCAACCTCTTCATCAGGGCGGTCAATGTAAGGTGGTAATGGCATATGACCAATATCATTTAAAATAGCTAACACATCTCGCTTATCCTGAAAATCAATTTCAAATAGCGTATCGTGTCTTGCCAACATAATGGCTTTGACACTTTCATCATCACCTAATAATAATTCGGTTCCTACCTTGGGCGCTTTAGAAGCACGAATATGCGCCAACACCCGATGACTTCCCAATATGCGTTCAATCAATACTTCAATTTTGCCGCCAGACATTTTACGACCATAAAGACGAGCCGGTATAACCTGAGTATTATTGAAAACCAGCAAATCACCTGATTCTAATTTATCAACAATATCAGTAAATATACCATGTGCCAGTTCACCTGTTGAACCGTTCAAAGAAAGTAGCCGGCAACGACTACGTTTGGCTAAGGGATAATGGGCTATTAACTCATCAGGTAATTTAAAAGCAAAATCAGAGACACGCATTTCTTTACACTATTTGATCAAAACAAGCGCACTAGTCTAGTGCGGCGATAAAAACAGTGCAACAAATAAGCATCACGAAAATTAAAAATTCACTTATAATGACACTATGAATTTTCTTGCACACTTACATTTAGCTCAACGAGCACAAAGTTCCTTATTAGGAAATTTAATGGCGGATTTCGTTCGCGGTGATCCTGAAGGCTTATATTCACCAGATGTTGTGGCCGGGATCAGAATGCATCGTCAGGTAGATAAATTCACCGACCAGCACCCCATTGTGATTAATGCCAAGCAACTTTTTCGACCGCCATACCGCCGAGTCGCAGCGATCACTCTCGATTTAGTTTGGGATCATTTTCTCGCTTTATATTGGGATCAAATCGAAGCAAAACAGACTCTACCCCAATTTGTTCATTATGCTCGCCAGCAAATTGAACCAAACCTATATTATACCCCAGAAAAATTTCAAGAGTTAAATGAGTATTTATGGTCACAAAACTGGCTGATCCATTATGCAAAACCTGAATATATTAATAATGTATTAAACAGCATGGCGCGCAGGCGTCCTAAACTGGCTAATTTAATCGGCTCCTTTGATGATTTTATTCTGCATTACCGTGATTTTTCTGCTTTTTTTTGGCAACTTTATCCAGCAATGATCGCTTTTGCCGAAACTCTATCAGAAAAAAGAGCGCCATTAATGAAAACAAATAAACCCTAGCTGATTAGAGGCTAGGGTTTATTACCGATTAAATAACACTCTTTAGGTAGCTCGCTTTATATCAGTGTTATTTAGTGCTAATACGATCATAGAGTGCAAAAATCACTAAAACGATTAATGAAGGTACCAACCAGGCTAAATCATGAACATAAAATGGTAATTTCTTCGCAACATCAGGAATAAATGCTTGCAAAAGCTCAGAAGATTTCATCGCACCTAATAAGCCAAAGATTAGGCTGGTCAACATAGTTGGCGCAACCACCCTGGATGGGCACTTCCACCATTTCAAGGTAAAACTCATTAAAATCAATATAATACATGGTGGATAAATCGCGATTAATACAGGAATAGAAAATTCAATCAGTTTACTCAATCCTAAATTCGAGATCACCATAGAAAAGATGCCAAGTATCCAGACTAATTTACGATAAGAAATCGGCACATAAAGCGCAAAAAATTCCGCGCAAGCACAAGTGAGCCCAACCGCAGTTACCAGACAAGCAACAAAAATGAGTATCGCTAAGAAAAAGCTACCAAAATTACCAAAAGTATGTTGCACATAGGCATGCAAAATATCAGCACCATTGCTGGCATTAGGTAATAAGGTGCCACTATTCTCACCCAGTTTAAACAGTGAAACATAAACCAATGTTAATAACACGCCGGCAATTAATCCAGCCCACATGGTATAACGGGTTAAAAGAGCAGAATTTTCGACACCACGTGAACGGGCAGCATTAACAATAACAATGCCAAACACCATCGCACCCAAGGTATCCATTGTCAGATAACCATTAATAAAACCATTAGAAAATGCCATTTCAGTATATGATGGCGTTGATATAATGGGTTCACCTGCCGGCCAAAGTACCGCAGCAATGCCCAAAATAGCCAATGCAAGCATTTTTATTGGCGCTAAGATATGCCCTACGCTATCGAGTAGTCGTCCTGGATAGAGTGAAATAACTATCACCACAGCAAAATAAACTAGGCTATAGATAAACAATGAAATTGATGAAACACCGCCTACTAGTGGGGCAATTCCGACTTCATAAGAAACTGTTGCCGTACGAGGTGTGGCAAATAATGGCCCAACAGATAAATAGGCGACAATGGCTAACAATAACCCCGCACATTTACCAATTGGAGCACTAAGCTGTTCGATGCCACCACCTACTTTTGCTAGCGCAATAACTGCAATAACAGGCAAACCGACACCTGTTAGCAGAAATCCAGCTGCCGCTGTCCATACTTGTTCACCAGCTTGCAATCCAACCATAGGAGGAAAAATAATATTTCCTGCCCCTACAAATAACGCAAAGGTCATAAACCCTAATGCTAAAATATCTCGAGATGTTAAACGATATGCCATAATTATTTGTTAATTTGTTGTTATTTATAATTCAGCTTAAGTAGAACCAAAACCTAAACCACTTATTATTTATTGACGCTGATCTCTGCTGATTTTTAATCAATAAGAATATTTAATTAACCTGATAAATTTAGTAAAAACAGAAAAATCCGCCAATAACAGACTACAAGTAAAACTTTTATAATGATAAAAGGCAATAGTAAATCGAAAAAGCAGAATAAACATCTTAAATAAATTTTTTATTTAGTGATTGGTTTTAGTGTTTACTCAATATACGTTATATGATTTGTATAAAATTCAATCAACACTAACATCTATTCATGCAAATGCATTATTTAGCTAAATCTGTTTAACTAAAATTCAGCAAATGAAATTTAATTTTGGCCATTTTTTGTTGTTACAATTAAACTAGACGGTAAAATAAAACTAAACACCGACCCCTTACCTAATTGACTTTCAATATCTAATTGGGAATGGTGGTGTATTAATGCATGTTTGACAATTGCCAATCCCAATCCGCTACCCCCCCCCATTTGACGTGAACGCGATTTATCTGCTCGATAAAAACGTTCGGTTAACCGAGTCAAATGCACTGAAGCAATTCCCGGACCATTATCGCGAATAGAAAAAAGTGCTCCCTGTTTAATTTGTTGCCAACCAATATGAATAGATGTTCCAATCGGTGTATGGTTAATCGCATTATAGATAAGATTTGAAATGGCACTTCTCAGTTGCTCTTCATTACCATAAACTTGTAATTTTTTATCCACATCAAAAATAATTTCATGCTTTCCCAAGCTTAAATTTATTACATCTTGTTTTATTGTATTTAGCATTGCCGGAATATTTATCTGCTCATTCAAATTAATATGTGGTGCTATTTCAATGCGGGAAAGCTGAAGTAATTGTTTAATTAAACTATCCATGCGTGCCAATTGTTCACGCATTGAGTGTAAAGCTTTTTTGTTAGCCGAATGACTATCGATTTGCTCATCCATGATTTCCAAATAACCTTGTAAAACAGTTAATGGTGTACGTAATTCATGATTAGCATTAGCAAAAAATTCGCCGCGTAATTTTTCCAATTTCACCTTTTCCGTTATGTCTTTTGCAACCATCAATAATTGGTCGTCAATATAAGACATAATTTGAAATTCAACCATCGCACCGTTATTTAACGCTATCGTAAACGGCACAGAATAGTCGGCTAACATAAAATAACGGTTGAAATCAGGATAGCGGAGTAAATTGAAAATAGATTGCCCACTATCCTCTGGCCAACGAAACCCTAATAAATATTCAGCTAAACGATTACACCAAACAATATTACCTTCTGCTGTCATGATAATAACTGCATCAGGCAAAGATTCTGCACCACTCCGAAATCGCCTAATAATCTGTACCAATTCACGCCGACGTTTACGATTGCGTTGCTGTAATTGATAAATACCATAAAAAATCGGCTCCCAAACACCTTGTCCAGTTGGTGGCAATAAACGACGTTCAAGCCAAAGCCAATCAGATAATTTCAGTAAATGATAACTATGCCAACACAAAGCGGCTAATAATGAAATCACGAGCAACCAAGATAGATGACCAATAAAAAGTGATAATCCACATGCCGGTAAACAGAATAAAATCAGAACAACCACTAATTTTTTCCACGACAAACGTTCAAGCACGCCGACTTTTCCTTATAACCAACAATCAATAACGGACAGAGAAACGATAGCCTGTACCTCGAACTGTCTGGATCATTTTATCATGACCACCCACAGCAAGTGCTTTACGTAAACGACGAATATGCACATCTACTGTCCGATCCTCAACATAAATATTCACACCCCAAACATAATTTAATAATTGCTCACGATTATAAACTCGTTCTGGATGGGTCATAAAAAAATGCAGTAATTTGTATTCTGTCGGCCCCATTTCTATCGACGTTGTATCACTCGTTACCCGATGAGAGGTAGGATCTAGCTTCAACCCCTTCATTTCAATAACATTGTCGCTAACCATAGCTGAAACGCGACGCAAAATTGCATTTACTCTAGCAATCAGCTCTTTAGGTGAAAAAGGTTTTGTCAGATAATCATCTGCCCCAATTTCTAAACCTCGCACCCGATCTTCTTCTTCTCCCCTTGCAGTTAACATCATAATCGGGATATTTCGGATCAGTTGATCACGCTTTATATGGGCAATAAGCTGGATACCCGAACCACCCGGGATCATCCAATCTAGCAAGATGAGTGCCGGATAAGCTGCACAATAGCTGAATCATAATCATCAGCCTCAATGGTTTGGAATCCATTCTGTTCTAATACAAAGCAAACTATCTCACGGATCGCGGTTTCATCTTCGACGACCAGAATACGTCTTACCATGATTGATCCTATCATTATTTCATTATCAAATTAGTAGGCGCCATTATTTCATATTTATGACCATTTTATGAAATATTGTGGCGAATTTCGTCAAGTTGCAAATTTTCAGGCTGAATATGAGATATGAGATTTGATATCTAATTCACAAAATTAATTAATAACTGAATTTTTGAACGATATGGTTAAAATTTTTATCTATGATTTTTTATCGACCAGATTATAGTTATCAATAACCTATCTACCCATAATTAATTTATGACCTTATTAATATAAGGAAAATATAATGCCAAACAAATTTATTGAAATGATGAAAAAACGAAGAACCATTTATAATATAGATAATTTATTACCTATCTCTGAAGAAAGACTTATTACATTGGTTAAAGAAGCGGTTAAAGAAACGCCCTCTTCATTTAATTCGCAAACATCGCGTGTAGTTATTCTATTTGGTGATGAACATAAAAAACTGTGGCATAACATTACCAAAGAAACACTAAAAGAAATTGTGGCTAAAGAGATATTTACCACGACAGAGAAAAAAATCGATAGCTTTGCTGCCGGCGCAGGTACGGTATTATTTTTTGAAGAACAAAATGTTATCGAACAATTACAGCAAAAATTTCCACTTTATGCCGATAATTTTCCAGTTTGGTCAGAACGGAGTAGTGGTATGGCACAATATGCGGTTTGGACTAGCCTGGCGCAAGAAAAAGTGGGCGCATCACTACAACACTACAATCCATTAATTGATGAAAAAGTGCATGCCAGTTGGCATATCCCAAACTCTTGGAAATTACGCGCTCAATTAGTTTTTGGTGCAATTAAACAACCAGCCAATGAAAAAACATATATTGACGATGACGTGCGTTTCAAAGTCTTTGGAAAAAATTAACTCAATTTGCGGCAAAATTTATTTTGCCCATAGTCACAACTATTAGCAAAACGGCATTAGGGTAACAAAACTAAATGTTTTTTAGTGTCATTCTTATAGCAATAAGATATCAATTAATAAGATAAAGTTTGCCAAATATATTAACTCTGGTCATTGAATCGAAAATAAAAAATAACAGCCAAAATGGCTGTTGTTATTAATTTTTACTTTTATGTAATAAACTAAATCACTTTGACCAATAAGGTAAATATTTACCGATTTGATTAGAAAAAGAAACGTAGACCGGTCTCAACCAAAAGCCAATTATCTTTTTCGTAAGCGTGATTTTTACTATGAACATGGTTATAGGCCATCTCTATATATAAAAGTAATTGCGAACTTTTTATTACTGCAAAGTCTTTATCTACCCCTAACGTATAAGTCTGCTTTGTATAGTCAAAGGTTTTTTTATCGCCCGATCTTAGTTCATAACCAGCATATAAGCCTGTCTCGGATTGAGGCCAGTACCACTTTGCAGTAATGCCATAAAGGTGAGCTACCCAATCCCCGGTAACTGCAGTTGGCGATAGTTTTTGTCCTGCAACCACAACATTAGTTGATTGTAATCGACCATAATCAACCCCGATTGAAGCGGTTTTATCAGGAAAAACATATTTGACACCCAATGCAAACATATTGTCTTGCGGTTTTTTTCCTGTCTGGTTTTTTTCGCCTACCGCTTCTGCCCAACCAGTCGCCAGTTCGAAACCTAAAGCGTTCTGATAAAAAAATCCCAATGAATATGCATGAATAATATCACCGAAATCACGTTCAACACTGCCTTCTGCGGGTCTAGAATAACTGCCTGCTAGCGTAACGCCTTTAAATGCAGGTGTTTCTAAAAAAATTGTATTAGGTAAACGTAGGGTAAAATTATCCTGTCCAGTACCACGATAGATGGTATTACCATTTTGTTGCGCTACAAAACCGGAAGATATACCGGTATTACGACCTAGTACATCAGCAAAATAAAGCACTCCAGTATTGTTATAACCTAAATTAGATTTTGCAACGGAATCGATAGGCATATAAGTACGGCCAAATTGTGCTTTACCATATTCTGCATGGGAAACACCAATATATCCAACGCGATTATAGAGTTCAAACCGACTGTTGGGATTATTACTATTCGATTTTTGCGTATCTAAACCTAATTCAATATTGCCAAATACTTTAACCTCATGAGGCAATTTATGCTCGGCATAAAAACCAATACGGCTTCCATCATCACCAATAATGGTTTTATTCTTTTCAGTATCCCAACTATTTATTAATCTAATCTGCCCATAAATATCAAAACGTGTATATTGATCATCATAAATACTTGTTGCCTGTGTAATCTGTGCTAAAGATAAAGTAACAATAAATGTTATGATGGGTTTTAATTTTCTTACCATAAGAACACCCATTAATTTAAGCTAATAAAATAATTTAAAAATCTCACTTCAAATAATAAAGTTAATCAATTTGCTTTAAGGTAATTTAAAAATTTACACTGAAATAATAAATAGAAAATATTTTGAAAAATAAACAAAGAATAAGGGTTTATTAAAATCTCACCACTAGTGAAATGAGAAACTAACAAATAAAATCAGCAAGTTACTAATAAAGCAAATGTGATAATACAATAAAAAAATTATTTTTATGTTTAAAATAACATTATATTTATTGGCATAAAATATTATATTATAATTAATCAATCTATTTATTAAATTTAATCAGTAAAACAAGATATTGTTTTTATTCTTTTTCTTATTATTAAAATTATCCTTTTATTGTTAGAAGTTTATTTTAATCATAATGGATAACAAAATATTACCTTATATTGCAAAAGTTTAATTTTAAAATCAATTTATCACTATAAATACATTATTATTTAAGATAAGAGTGACATATCCAGATGGTTAAAACCCATTAAAATTGACTTAAGCAATAAAAATTGCAATTGAAAACTAGGGTAGAAGGGTGTGATCCGTTATTATATCCACGATTTTTTGAAATGGAATAACGAGGAAGCCTTGAGATGTGGTTTAAAAATTTAATGATCTACCGCTTAAATCGGGAATTTACATTATCCGTCGATAAGCTTGAAAAACAACTTGCCACACTGGCTTATAGCCCATGCGGAAGCCAAGATATGATGAAAATAGGTTGGACATCACCGATGGGACCTCACAGTGAAGCGCTAATACACTCGGTTAATAATCAAATTCTACTTTGTGCACAGAAAGAAGAAAAACTGCTGCCAGCACAAGTTATCAAACAAGAGTTACAAGCAAAAATTAAAAAACTAGAAACAGCTCAGGCGCGAAAACTGAAAAAAAGCGAAAAAGATCCATTGAAAGACGAAGTAATTCATGCGCTTTTGCCCAGAGCTTTTAGTAAAATCAGTCATACTTATATCTGGTTAGATATAATCAATAACCTGATTATCGTAGATGCAGCCAGTACTAAGCGTGCTGAAGATAACCTAGCTTTTTTACGTAAAACATTAGGTTCGCTGCCAGTTGTTCCTTTAAGTTATCAAAATCCGATCGAACTGACATTAACTAAGTGGCTACGCTCGGGCCAACCAGCCAATGGTTTTAGTTTATTGGATGAAGCTGAATTAAAAGCACCTGTTGAAGAAGAGGGCGTGATCCGTTGTAAAAAACAAGATTTATGTAGCGATGAAATTATTGCCCATATTGAAGCTAAAAAACGGGTAACAAAATTAGCATTAGAGTGGGAAGAGCGTATTCAATTCATTCTTTCGGACGATGGAACTGTTAAAAGACTAAAATTTAGTGATCTAATAAAAGAACAAAATGATGATATTGATAAAACAGATTTTGCCCAACGTTTTGATGCTGATTATATCTTGATGACAAACGAAATAAGTGCATTGATAAAATGCCTAATTGATGCTTTAGGTGCAGAAATGAATACTTAATGTGATTGGCTTATTAATGCACTAAAATCACTGGGAATGGCGATTTTTAATCGCCAATTTAATTTTATCGACTAGGTAAATTCCCCCTTCTGGGCTGAATGATAAATAAACTCATATCACTATACCTTTACTTGTTTAAATGAATAAATATAATTATTTGTAATAACTTATATATTTTTTATTACAAAATTGCCAACTATATAGATTATTATTTATGATTCTCAGATTAGGATTTTATCGCTAAAAATAATAGCAATAACTGTTTTAGTTATATAAGACCGGCAATTTTATTAAAATTAATAATATAAATATATTAAAAAGCAAATAAGAATTTTTCTTATTTACTTAACAGAGAATTGAATATATCAATTTTTATATTGAAAATATTAAATAGATTAAAAAAAACGTTATCTTGGCTAGATAACGTTAATACTAATATAGTTAAACATTATTGATATACTTTGCTGTATGTAGTGATTAAACAGTCAGCCCATTAAAATTTCTAAAAAATAGCTGTAAATCATAGCTAGCTTAGTAAATGCTTATGTTAATTAGCTAATAAATACAATTAGATATAAGTTCTATTGTAAACATAACTATATTATTTACACAAATGATTTATAAATACAAAGATTCTACTATCAATAGTGATTATCAGCAGTATTAATAATATATTATCTAATATTTATAATAATTATTCTATAATTAAAATCTATTTTGATGCAAGTGTTTTTTGTTAAATTATTTTGTCAATTTATAACGCAATTAAATTACCTTATTTTTTATAGGTAATTATACTGTACATTAAACTGATCTTGCTTAGTTAATTCATTAGAATTATATATATTATAAATAGAATTTAACTAGTATATGAATAAAAAATTGCTAATATTTACTTCTCATTTATTAGCTTAAGAAAAATGAAATTAATAACCTTAAATAATATAAAATATGAATATAAATTTTTTGTTGTGATATTTTAACTTCAATTAATAGTTTATTATTTTGCTATATTAATAAATTTGGAATTATTAATTATATTACTTATTAACCATATAACTAAAATGGATATTAAATATAAAAATATATAACTCTATTGATTTATTAATAACATAATTGAATAAATACTGGGTATTTAATTACCCAGTTTTGACATTATTAGCAATACTCTATTTCGTACTCTGTGACATTTCCATGCCAACTAATCCCACTTTAAGATAGCCAGATTTACGTAATAAGTTCATTACATCCATTATCCTTTCATAATCTACTGTTTTATCTGCTTGAAAAAAAATAGTGGTTTCTTTATTTGTACCGGTTATTAGATCCAATGCTGATGCCAATTGTTCTTGAGAGACATTTTGCTCTCCAACATACATTTGACCATTCGCTTTCACTGTCAAAAATAACGGTTTTTCCGGTCTAGGTTGGGGTTTAGCTGCAGAAGCCGGTAAATCAACTTTAATATCTACTGTCGCTAAAGGTGCAGCAACCATGAAGATAATCAGTAAAACCAACATTACATCAATAAATGGTGTAACATTAATTTCATGCATTTCACCACTATCATTTAAATCATCGTTTAAACGAATCGCCATAAGCACTTACCTTTCTTTTTTACTATCAGCTAAATCCAAATCTCTACCTAATAATACCGTCGCTTGAGCAGCTACATCACCCAGTTGACCACGGTAAGTATTAATCATGCGTGCGAATAAATTATAAATAACCACCGCCGGTATCGCAGCTACCAGCCCTATTGCTGTGGCTAACAAAGCTTCTGCTATACCAGGCGCAACAACTGCTAAATTTGTCGTCTGAGAATGGGCTATACCAATAAAGCTATTCATAATTCCCCAAACCGTACCGAATAAACCGATAAAGGGAGAAATTGCCCCTATAGTTGCTAAATAACCATTACCTCGTCCCATGTAACGACTAATTGAAGCAACCACTCTTTCAAGGCGAAAACTGGCGCGATCTTTGGTTCCATTTAAATCATGACTACCAGCTGATAATGTTTTTTCTGCCACGACTTCATCATATAATTTTCTAGTAACACTAGTTTTTTTAAATGTTGCAGCAATTTCTACCGCATCATCGAGTGATTTTACTTTAGATAGTTTTTGCTGTTCTTTTCGTAGCTGTCGGTATGCTCCAATCAATTCGATGCTTTTTGAGAAAAACAGTGCCCAAGTAATGATTGAAGCAACAATTAATCCTAGCATTACTACCTTTACAACCATGTCAGCATGCTGATACATACTCCAAATCGAAAGATCTTGATCAAATCCTCCTTGTGCGGTTAATAAATTAGGCTCCTGCTGTAGACTCACTAAATTTTTTTCCGCAGCAAGCTGTTTCTCGCTCGATTGCTCTTCATTAACTGAAGTCGTTTGGATTTGATTTGTAGTGGATATATCTTGCTGGTTAGGTGTATTAACAGGCTGAAACTGCTCAGACAGACCTGCCGGATTTGTCTCGGCGAATGTTATATTTATCAAACTCATTGCCAATAAAATAGAAGCTATCAATTTACGCATCAGTTGGCTATCACTCTTCGGTTATTTAATGTGATCCTTTTAGCTGATCATAACTTATGCCAGCTAGTCTATTGGTAGTAAATTTTGATTTACCACGCTTACATTATGAAAAACTGAGTGATCATACCAGACATTAAATCATTTGATAGTAATTATCATTACTATTTGATGAATTTTTTATTTATTTAACTGCTATCAATAAGTTTTACTGCAATTTGACTTGTTCTAATAACTGATAATCGCAACAGATATTTGCCATTTTTAATACTTCCTTATCTCAAATAAACATTTTTTATCTAACTGGCTTTTATACTTAACGCTTGAATAAATCCAACATAATTCAGTTTTTTAAGGTAAACTGGCAACTATATCGATTTTTCATTTGGTTGTTCCTAACAGGGTAAGCTATGCAAGTTCTCAATGAGATCGTGATGGCAATTTGGCATCATGATTTTGCTAAACTAAATAATCCCAATATTTTATGGATTATTTATGCTGTACTTTTTACCATTATTATATTAGAAAACGGTATTCTTCCTGCCGCATTTCTACCAGGAGATACGTTGCTTATTCTTTCCGGTGCTTTGATTGCAAAAGGTGTTCTTTCTTTTATTCCCACAATTATTATTTTAACTATTGCTGCTAGCTTAGGTTGCTGGTTAGGTTTTTTACAAGGACGCTGGCTTAGTGATACCCATTTAGTAAAACAATGGTTAAAACAGATCCCACAAGAGTATCACGATCGTGCAAACCGATTATTTAACAACCAAGGCTTGTATGCGCTTTTGATCGGTCGTTTTTTAGCTTTTGTGCGAACACTATTGCCAGTTTTAGCAGGACTTTCGACTTTAAGCCACCGGCGCTTTCAATTATTCAATTGGCTTAGCGGCCTATTATGGATTGGGATCATTGTTTCTCTGGGTTACGCAATAAATCAAATTCCTTTTATAAAACGCCATGAGAATATCGTTATGAATATTTTAATATTTTTACCGATACTGCTACTCATTAGCGGATTTATTGGCTCACTTGTCGTATATTGGAAACATAAAAAAAGCAGTTAAATATTATGGATTTTATTCGCCCAGAATAAGAAAATGGCCCGGTTAAACAGGCCATTTCAAATAGTCAGTAATAGTTAATGCTGGATCATTTTATGCATCTCTTGGACAGATATAACCTGCTCTGTAGGATCAGCATTGAGAGAGATCGCGGTCGCAAAACCGCCATTGATAGTGGTATCATAATTTACTTTATATTGTAATGCACTACGACGAATCAGCTTCGAATCTTCTATTGCACGACGGCCCGCGGTAGTATTGACAATATAACTGTATTCACCATTTTTTATTCTATCCTGAATATGAGGCCGTCCCTCATGCACTTTATTAACTAAACGCGGGTTAATTCCGCCCTCACCCAGCACAATTGCGGTACCATGAGTTGCATCTAACTCAAAACCATGCGCAATTAATTTAGCCGCTAAATCAACAACCTTGGCTTTATCATTCTCTCTTACTGAAAGTAATGCGCGGCCAGATTTTTTCATAGTAGAAGAACAACCAAACATAGCTTTAGCAAATGCTTCGGCAAAAGTGCGACCAATACCCATGACTTCACCGGTGGAACGCATTTCTGGCCCTAAGATAGGATCAACACCAGGGAATTTATTAAATGGTAATACGACTTCTTTTACCGAATAATAAGGTGGGATAATTTCTTTCGTTACACCCTGTTTAGCTAAGGATTGCCCGACCATGACACGAGCGGCTACTTTTGCCAGTGGTATTCCTGTTGCTTTTGATACAAAAGGCACTGTACGCGCAGCACGGGGATTCACCTCGATTAAATAGACGTCATTATCTTTAACCGCAAATTGAACATTCACTAATCCTCGAACGCGTAGTTCAAAGGCCAGCTCTTTTACCTGTTCACGCATGACATTTTGTATATTCTGACTCAAGGTATAAGGTGGCAAGGAACAGGCTGAATCACCAGAGTGAACGCCCGCCTGTTCAATATGCTCCATAATACCACCAATTAATACGGTTTCCCCATCACAAATGGCATCTACATCAACCTCAATAGCATCATCCAGGAAATGATCGAGCAATACTGGTGCATCATTGGAAACACTTACCGCGGTCTGAAAGTACCGACGTAAATCAGTTTCATCATAAACAATTTCCATTGCTCGCCCGCCTAAAACATAGGAAGGACGTACAACTAATGGATAACCAATACTGTGAGCCTTTTCTATAGCCTGTTCAATTGTTGTAACCGTGGCGTTTTCTGGTTGCTTAAGTCCTAAACGGGCCACTGCTTGTTGAAAACGTTCTCGATCTTCAGCGCGATCAATCGCATCCGGGCTAGTGCCAATAATTGGAACCCCCGCTTCTTCTAAGGCAAGCGCCAATTTTAAAGGTGTCTGGCCACCATACTGCACAATTACACCTTCAGGTTGTTCGACCCTGACTATTTCTAATACATCTTCTAAAGTTACTGGTTCAAAATAAAGACGATCAGATGTATCATAATCAGTAGAAACCGTTTCAGGATTACAGTTTACCATTATTGTCTGATAGCCATCTTCACGTAACGCCAACGCAGCATGAACACAGCAATAATCAAACTCTATTCCTTGACCAATACGGTTTGGTCCACCACCGAGTACCATAATCTTAGATTTGCTATTGTCGGGGTTGGCTTCACATTCATCTTCATAAGTGGAATAGAGATAAGCGGTATCTGTAGCAAACTCTGCTGCACAAGTATCAACTCGCTTAAAAACAGGATGCAGTTTATAATTTTGGCGTAATTTACGGATTTCAGCTTCAGAAACACCGACTAATTTAGCCAAACGAATATCAGCAAACCCTTTTCGCTTCAATAGCCGCAAGAATTCTGCTGATAAGCCATTAATGCCAAACTCAGTAACTTTCTCTTCTAAACGAACAAGCTCTTCAATTTGTACCAAGAACCAACGATCAATATTGGTTAGATTAAATACACCATCCACAGACATACCTGCGCGGAAAGCATCGGCTATATACCAGATACGTTCAGCACCAGCATCTTTCAATTCACGGCGAATTTTTGTTAACGAGTCGAATTCATCCAAATCTACTTTAGGATCAAAACCCGTTGCGGCAACTTCTAATCCACGCAATGCTTTTTGCATTGATTCTTGAAAAGTTCGCCCAATAGCCATTACTTCACCAACAGATTTCATCTGTGTTGTCAGACGATCATTACTACCCGGAAATTTTTCAAAGTTAAAGCGTGGGATCTTAGTCACGACATAATCAATAGAAGGTTCAAAAGAAGCAGGTGTCCGTCCTCTGGTAATATCATTCATTAATTCATCAAGTGTATAACCTACGGCAAGTTTTGCTGCAACCTTAGCAATAGGAAAACCAGTTGCTTTAGATGCCAAGGCCGAAGAACGTGATACTCGTGGATTCATTTCAATAACAATTAAGCGGCCAGTTTTAGGATTAACGGCAAATTGAACATTTGAACCACCAGTTTCTACACCAATTTCTCGCAACACTGCCATCGATGCATTGCGCATGATTTGATATTCTTTATCAGTTAATGTTTGAGCGGGTGCGACAGTGATAGAATCTCCCGTATGGATCCCCATTGCATCGACATTTTCAATAGAACAGATAATGATGCAATTATCATTTTTGTCACGCACCACTTCCATTTCATACTCTTTCCAACCAATCAGCGATTCATCTATCAATAATTCGTTGGTCGGTGAAAGATCTAAACCTGTCAGACAAATATCTTCAAACTCTTCACGGTTGTATGCAATACCACCACCCGAACCGCCCATGGTAAATGAAGGGCGAATAATACATGGGAAACCTACTTTTGCTACTACGTCTAACGCTTCTTCCAGGGAATGAGCAATTCCTGAACGTGCTGTTTCAAGGCCGATTTTCTTCATTGCTTTATCAAATCGCTGACGATCTTCTGCCTTATCAATTGCATCAGCCGTTGCGCCAATCATGGTAACAGCAAATTCTTTTAATACGCCTTTACGCTCTAATTCTAAAGCACAGTTTAAAGCAGTTTGCCCTCCCATCGTAGGCAAAATCGCATCAGGACGTTCTTTTTCAATAATTTTGCGTACCACTTCCCACTGAATTGGCTCAATATAAGTCGCATCAGCTAGATCCGGATCCGTCATGATTGTCGCCGGATTGGAATTAACTAAAATAACTCGATAACCCTCTTCTCGTAGTGCTTTACACGCTTGTGCACCTGAATAATCAAATTCACAAGCTTGGCCAATAACAATTGGACCTGCACCTAAAATCAGGATGCTTTTGATATCTGTCCGCTTCGCCATTTTTCGCTCCTGATCAATCAACTTGAGTATCTAAATTTGTTTGACGATATTTTTTAATCAATTCAATAAAATAATCAAATAGGGGTTCTGCATCTTTAGGGCCTGGACTTGCTTCGGGATGCCCTTGAAATCCAAATACAGGCTTCTCGGTATGATGTATGCCTTGTAAACTTCCATCAAACAGTGATTTATGGGTCACGCGCAATTTGTCAGATAAGGTTGCTTCATCGACTGCAAAACCGTGATTTTGTGCAGTGATCATAACGCGATTATTAACTAAATCTTTTACTGGATGGTTACCACCATGGTGGCCAAATTTCATTTTAACAGTATCAGCCCCACTGGCTAATGCCAGTAATTGATGACCTAAGCAAATACCAAAAATAGGTATTTCTGTTGTTAAAAACTGTTTAATTGCTTTAATTGCATAATCACAGGCTGCTGGATCACCCGGACCATTAGAAAGAAAAATGCCATCAGGTGCCATTTTTAATACTTCATCAGCCGCTGTTGTTGCTGGCACAACCGTCAAATAGCAGCCACGATCAACGAGTAAACGTAAAATATTTCGTTTAACACCAAAATCATAAGCAACGACATGATAAGGCAGTTGCTCGCGTGCCTTAGTAGCCGATAATCCATCGGCACCAAGATGCCAACTCTGTTGCTGCCAAGTATAAATGTCTTTAGTAGTAACTTCTTTAGCTAAATCCAGCCCTTTTATTCCACCAAATAATTTAATTTTTTCTAATGCTAAATCGATATCTAAATTTTCACCAGTAATAATGCAACCATTTTGCGCGCCTTTTTCCCTTAATAGCCGCGTAAGCTTACGGGTATCAATATCAGCAATGGCGACTGTTTTATGGCGTTTTAAATAATCAGATAAACTTTCTTTTCCACGAAAGTTACTATAAATTAACGGTAAATCACGTATAACAAGCCCTTGAGCATGAATGATTGCGGACTCTTCATCATCTGGGTTAATTCCTGTGTTTCCAATATGGGGATAAGTGAGTATAACAATTTGGCGGGAGTAGGAAGGATCAGTGAGGATTTCTTGATATCCAATTATTGATGTATTAAAAACTACTTCTCCAACAACAATTCCTTCAGCCCCAATGGAATGACCATGAAACTGGGTTCCGTCTTCCAGAACCAATATAGCTGGCTTAATCAAAATACCCTCCGGGAGAATAAAAAAACATTTATTGAGCATATTTATTCATGCGTAAACCAATAAATTCGTGCCAAAATGGAATTTAAGCAAATTTTTGGCAAATTGCGCGCATTCTAATGATGAGAAGAGTGATTGTCTAGTAAAAAATAATTTTTTATTACTTTTTTAGTTAATTTATAATGAAAAATCAATGTAACTAGTAAAATGATAAATTATCTTAGCAAAATAATCGATTGCATAGCATGATAATTGTAAAAGTATGGTTTAGATAAATTTCATTATAGTAAATGTGCAAAAAATCATCTTAAGTCAATAAAATTTTTATTTTAAATAATAGAAATAAAAGTTATAAAATAAAAAACTTAATAACCGCCAAAAAAATCATGATCTTAAAATTAACCTTTATTAATCAAATAAATAGATATATAAAAAATTAAATATTTTCTAAATTTAATACATCTTTCATGCTATATAAACCATTTTTTTTCCCTTTTAACCACAAACAGGCCTTCACAGCCCCATTTGCAAACGTCATCCGACTTGATGCTTTATGAGTTATCTCTATTCTTTCACCTATATCAGCAAAAATCGCCGTATGCTCGCCAACAATATCGCCAGCTCTAATCGTTGCAAAGCCAATGCTGTTATTTTTCCTTTCACCAGTAATACCTTGGCGACCATACACTGCACAATCTTTTAAATCACGGCCAATTGACTTGGCAATAACATCGCCCATTGCTAAGGCTGTTCCTGAGGGCGCATCGACTTTATGCCTGTGATGAGCTTCAATAATTTCAATATCACTATATTCGCCCATCACTTTTGCGGCTTTTTCTAATAACTTCAACATCAAATTAACGCCAACACTAAAATTGGCTGCTAATACAATAGGGATCGTTTTCGCCACTTCTTCAATCGACTTCTGTTCAGTTTCATTAAAACCTGTAGTGCCAATAATCATCGCTTTGGCATATTTTTTACAAACTGACAGGTAATTTTGCGTACCTTCGGGACGGGTAAAATCGATCAAAATATCAAATTTATCTAAAACATTAATTAGATCATCACTAATTATAACATTTAAACCGCCAATGCCGACTAATTCACCAGCATCAGTACCTACTATACTTGAACCTTTTCTTTCTAACACTGCCCCTAAAACAACGCCATTCTGTTGTGAAACTGCTTTAATTAGTTCACGTCCCATGCGGCCACCCGCACCAACGATGGCAACACGAATATCTGAATTAGTCATGTTTATCTCTCTTGATTAAAAGCAGATTAAGTATCCTGAGTTCGATAAGGTTAACAATCATCCTAGCTTAACGCATACAGCAACCGTCAGTGACAAAAAAAGCCATTAGAGTTGGCTTAATTAATAGATAAATGGCTGCACTAAAAAATTCATTTAATAAAATGCCCAAATCGCTATTATTATATTTGCTTGATTTCAACACGTAGCTCTTTTGGTACTTCAAAAACAATATTTTCTTCATGACCAGCAAGTTCGATCATTTCACTGGCACCTAAAACCATTAAGCGTTCAATAACCTGACGAACAAGAATATCTGGTGCAGATGCGCCAGCAGTAAGACCAATAATCTGCATATTTTCCAGCCAATGTTCTTGAATATCATCAGCAGAGTCAATCAGGTAGCCCGGCTTGCCTGCTCTTTGAGCCAATTCAGCAAGACGATTGGAATTAGAAGAATTTTTAGAGCCGACAACTAGTACAATATCAGCCTTATTAGCTAATTCACGCGCTGCTTCCTGACGATTAGTTGTCGCATAACAGATATCATCTTTGCGTGGCCCAATAATATTTGGAAAACGAGTATTTAGCGCGTCAATAACATGAGCAGTATCATCAACAGATAAGGTAGTCTGGGTCATAAAACAGAGGTTATTTTCATTTTTTACTTGTAATTTCCAGACATCCGCCGGTGATTCAACCAGATACATACCACCAACCGGATTATTATATTGTCCCATTGTGCCTTCTACTTCAGGATGCCCAACATGACCAATTAAAATCGCTTCTTTACCTTTACGACTGGCACGCGCAACTTCCATGTGCACTTTAGTCACCAATGGACAAGTTGCATCAAATAACATGGTCAGATGACGTTGCTTAGCTTCCTGTCGAATTGCTTGAGAGACACCATGAGCAGAAAAGATCAAAATAGCACCATCAGGGACTTCAGAGATTTGTTCAATAAAAATCGCACCACGTTGCCGTAAATTGTCAACCACATAACGGTTATGGACAACTTCATGACGAACATAAATCGGCGCACCATAAAGTGCCAGTGCTCTATCAACAATACTAATTGCTCGATCAACACCTGCACAGAAACCCCGAGGGTTAGCCAGCAATATTTGCATTTGATTCCTCCCATTTCGGGTCAATTTCCAACACTTCAATGTTAAAAATGATATTCTGAGCCGCTAACGGGTGATTAAAATCAACAATGATAGACTCTTCCGTCACTGCTGTTACGATCCCTGGCATTTCACTACCATTTATCGTGGTAAATAATATGATGGCACCGACTTCAGGTATACCGACCTGAATAAAATCTTTTGGCATAAAGTATTGGATCATATCTGGGTTTGGTTTACCAAAAACGTCCTCTCCGCCTAAAGTAAATGTCTTTTTTTCACCAACACTTAAACCAATTAATTGTTTTTCAAGTGCTCGCGATAGGCTTTTATCGCCAAGGCGAAAAAGTGCCGGTTTATCCTGATTATAGGTTGAATCAGCAATTGAACCATCCTCAAGTTTGATCGTGAAATGCAGCAACACGGCACTATTTGCTTGTACTAAGGTTAACATGACAATAAAAACCCACTGTTAAAAATAAATCAACCTGTTATCAACGTAAACGAACGATAATCTAAGACCCACTCGCTTTTTTATCTGTATTGATGAAACTGTCAAAAATGATGAGTGCCGCACCAAGACAAATCGCCATATCCGCAATGTTAAATGTTGGCCAATGCCAGTCACCAACATAAAAATCAATAAAGTCAACTACGAAGCCATGGACTAAGCGGTCGCACAAATTCCCTAGTGCTCCACCAATAACTAATGCATAAGCAATATTACTCAATTTTTTATTCACGCTTTGGCGATACATCATTACGATAAGCACCACACAAATGACAATCGCAACCAAGGCAAAGAACCAACGCTGCCATCCCCCTTTATCAGCTAGAAAACTAAATGCTGCACCAGAGTTTTGAGCATAAGCCAAATTGAAATAAGGCATTAATGGTATCGACTCATATAATTGAAAATTATTCAAAATGAGTTGCTTACTACCAAGATCAACAATTAATATCACAACCGTTAACCATAACCAGCGTAAGCCAGTAGAGCAAATAGGATTTTTCATTAGGCAAACTTACGTATTTCACCGTTACCGGCTACATTAGTAACACAGCGGCCGCATAATTCTGCATACTCCGCCTCCCGACCAATATCCGTTGCATAATGCCAACAACGAGGACATTTATCACCTTCCGCCTGCTGGAAAGCAATTTTCAATCCACTCAGTTCACTATTCTGTGCCTGAACTGGGGCTTGGCTAATATCAATTACTTTAGCCTGTGAAGTTAACAATACAAAACGTAACTCATCACCTAAACGATTAAGTATTTCAGCCAGTTCTGTATCAGCATATAAAATCACTGCAGCCTCCAACGAGCTACGGATAAGTTTGTCTGCACGCGCTTGTTCGAGAACTTTATTAACCTCACTACGGATAATTAATAACTCATTCCAAAATTCATCATTAAGCGTTTCATTAGCATCCAAGCCAAACAAGTCAGCATAATATTCATCAATAAAAACATATTTGCTCTGTCTAGCAGGCAATTGCTGCCAAATTTCATCGGCCGTGAAAGAAAGGATCGGCGCAATCCAGCGTACCAAGGCCTCTATGATATGAAATAAGGCTGTCTGACAACTACGACGTGCCAAGCTATCACTTTTTGCCGTATATTGACGATCTTTTATAATATCTAAATAGAAAGAACCCATTTCAACTGAACAAAACTGCATCAAACGCTGAACGACTGCATGAAAATCATAATTAGCATAATGCATAGCGATTTCCGCTTGAGCGGCTTTCGCCCGCCCTACAGCCCATCGATCTAATATCACCATATCTTCTGGTTTAACTTGATGTGAAGTAGGATCAAAACCGTTCAAATTGGCTAATAAAAAGCGTGCTGTATTACGAATACGCCGATAGCTGTCGGCAGAACGTTTTAAAATCTCATTTGAAACAGCAATCTCACTAGTATAATCGGTTGAAGCAACCCATAGCCGTAGAATATCAGCCCCTAAATCATTCATGACGTCTTGTGGGCTAATGGTATTACCCAAAGATTTTGACATTTTACGGCCTTGTCCATCAACCGTAAAACCGTGGGTTAATACTTCTCGATAAGGCGCTTTTCCTTTCATCGCAGTTGATAGCATTAGAGACGACATAAACCAACCACGATGTTGATCAGAGCCTTCCAAATATAAATCAGCAGAATGGCCTTTAAATTCAGGGCGAACATCTACAACCGCATAGTGTGTAGAACCAGAATCAAACCAGACATCAAGCGTATCCGGGACTTTAACATAATCAGCTGCATCACTTCCTAATAGGGCAACGGGGTCAAGATCCCACCACGCCTGGATACCTGCTTTTTCAACATGTTTAGCGACTTCTTCAATCAATTCTAACGTCCGTGGATGTAATTGTTCTGTCTGCTTATGCACAAATAATGCCATCGGCATACCCCAGGTGCGCTGACGAGAAATACACCAATCTGGACGATTTGCAACCATAGATTCAATCCGGCTTTGTCCCCAATCTGGGATCCATTTAACCCCGTTAATCTCTTTTAGCGATTGTTCACGTAAACCATTTTTTTCCATACTAACAAACCACTGAGGTGTAGCACGAAAAATAACCGGTGTCTTATGCCGCCAACAACAAGGATAACTATGCTGTAATATTTCTTTATGTAGCAATGCCCCTTTTGCCGCTAAAAGTTCGATAATTAATTCATTTGCTTTAAATACAAAAACACCGTCCAAACCAGGATAAGTATTAGGTAAATAACACCCATTTGGACCGACGGGATTTGCTATTTCAAGTTTATATTTCTGCCCAACAATATAATCATCCGGACCATGGCCTGGTGCCGTATGTACAATCCCGGTACCCGCGTCTAAAGTAACGTGATCACCTAAAATAACAGGCACATCGAAATTCATAAATGGGTGATGAAAGCGCAGTAATTCCAATTCAGAGCCATTACATTGTGCTAAAATTTGCCACTCTGTTGCTGCAATACGCTGCATTACTGTTTCAACCAGTGATTTTGCCAAAATTAAACATTCATTATTATTGACTTTCACTAATTGATATTCAAAATCAGCGTTAACCGCAATCGCACGGTTGGCGGGTAACGTCCAAGGTGTGGTCGTCCAGATCACGGCTGAAACCGGCAAAGCCGACGATTTTACGCCAAATTTACTATAAACAGCGTTAGCATCCACCGCGTTAAAGCGTACATCAATGGAAGGTGATGATTTATCATAATATTCAACTTCCGCTTCCGCTAAGGAAGAACCGCAAGCAGTACACCAATGAACCGGTTTAGCACCTTTCACTAAGTGGCCATTTTCAATCACTTTACCTAACGCACGAATAATATTGGCTTCAGTACTAAAATCCATGGTTAAATAAGGCTGTTCCCAATCACCAAGTACGCCCATTCTAATAAAATCAGCTTTCTGGCCCTCAATTTGTTCTTTGGCATATTTGCGACATTCTTCACGAAAAACAGCTGCAGAAACCTTGTCACCGGGTTTACCGATAATTTGTTCAACTTTATGTTCAATTGGCAAACCGTGGCAATCCCAACCAGGAATATATGGCGAATCAAATCCGGCCAGTCCTTTAGATTTAATGATAATATCTTTGAGAATTTTATTAACTGAGTGACCAATATGAAGACTACCGTTTGCATAAGGAGGACCATCATGCAATATAAACATCTGTTTGCCTGTTTTGGCCTGGCGAATAGCTTGGTACAAACCTTCTTTATACCAACGGGCTAACATTTGTGGTTCTCGTTTAGCGAGATCACCGCGCATAGGGAACCCTGTTTCCGGTAAATTCAGGGTATTTTTATAGTCACTCATCTAAATTCTCAGTTCCAATTTTCTGCTAAATATCTAAATTATGACGACTGGAAGAATTGTCTCGCAGCCATTATATCCTTACCGATTTGCTGTCTTAATTCATCAATAGAAGCAAATCGCTGCTCGTTACGCAATTTTTTACGCAATACAACATCAATATGACGTCCATATATATCCATATGCACATCTATTAAATGAACTTCAATTTGCTGATCAACCCCATTCACGGTTGGGCGTGTGCCAATATTTGCCACTGCCTGCAAAGGGTGATCGGTTAATCCATATACTTCTACCACATAAACGCCTTTAACAGGCATAACTAAACATTTAAATGGTATATTCGCGGTCGGGAAACCGATCGCACTACCAAGCTGGCGACCATGTACCACTCGACCACTCAATCGGTAGGGGTGTCCCATAAGATTCTCAGCAAGGGTAAGATTATCACTTAATAGTGCTTGCCTGACAGCCGTACTACTAACTCGCTGGCCGGCGTCACAAAAACTTTCAGTATTGGCCACTTCAAAACCATATTGTTCCCCTGCCTCACGAAGATATTTAAAATCACCCTGTCTATCTTTGCCAAAACGAAAATCATCACCTATCGCCAAAAATTTAACCCCCAATTTTTCCACCAGCAATTGTGAAACAAAAGCCTGCGGTGTCAATGAAGCAAATGTTGGATTAAATTTAACACACAGTAAATAATCAACGCCATATTCGGTAAAGTATTTTATCTTATCACGTAAACGCGTTAAACGTGCTGGCGCATTTGCGCCCAAAAAAAACTCCAATGGTTGAGGTTCAAAAATCATGACCATCGTTGGCAGCCCAAGACGCTGACTCTGTTGTTTTAAATGTTTCAATAATGCCTGATGCCCTCGATGAACAGCATCAAAATTGCCAATAGTCAACACACAACCATGATGATATGCGCGAATATTATGTATACCACGTACTAACTTCATAATCGGCTCAATATAATAAAAATTGCTGGATTATACCGCTTACTACCTTGAAGGTTAAGTCACCATTTGATTAATATTTATAACAAAGATAATAAATGGTTGTTTGTCAGTAAAAAAATACTTAATCTAACCACTTTCCTACAATTTCATCCGGTTTTTCACATTTAAAACTGTATTCTCAATCAGTAAACTGGTAAAATCCCGGGTCATCACAACAGATCGCATTGCTGTACACGATGCTTATTTACACAAATTCATTGACAAATGAAGGCTAAAAAGGCATATTCCTCGGCCTTTAGATTGTCCTCGATAGAATAAATATTTGGGAGTTGGACCTTGGCTAATATCAAATCAGCTAAGAAACGTGCCATACAATCAGAGAAACGTCGTCAGCATAATGCTAGCCGTCGTTCTATGGTGCGTACTTTTATCAAAAAAGTTTATGCCGCTATCGCTACTGGCGATAAAGAAGCAGCACAAAAAGCATTTAACGACATGCAACCTATTGTTGATCGCTATGCTAGCAAAGGCTTGATCCACAAAAATAAAGCTGCACGTCATAAAGCAAATTTAGTAGCGCAAATCAAATCAATGTAATTTATTTTGATTTTGCTAAAAAACCGGCTTCAGCCGGTTTTTTTATTATTATTAAAAATGGCTCTTATTGTTTATAAAAGCTTTGATCAAATAGACCAGAAAAATCCTTATTACAAACACGTTGCACTGCTGGATGCTGGATCATACGTTCAGCAAAAATAACATAATATTCTTCTTTTACTTTATCCATATGACCAATTTCAACTACTTCATTATCTAAAAAAATCTCACTAGCATAGAGTGATGGCGCAACAAATATTGCGTTATGATACATGCCAAATGCTTTCATCAATGCAGCATCATCAAACTCGCCCAGGATTTCTACCTGCAAATTATTATTTTGGATCCAAGAAAGCAGGTGACGACCTAACATAGAACGCCGACCTGGGATCAATAATCGCCGCTCTTCTAGACACAGTGGAAAAGGTTTCTCCGGTATTGGTTTGCGACAGAAAAAACTAACGCCACATTCTCCAAGCTTGACGGAAAATAACCCCTCTTGTTGGGACGAATCAACCGGGCAATCAGATAAGATCATGTCTAACTTATGTTGACTTAATTGCTCCAATAAAAGCTCGTGTGTCGATTCAAAACAGCGTAAATGGATCCGCTCATGCTCAACAATAGCTGTTTCAAGGACACGGCTTACCAGCCGTTTCGATAAAGCGTCAGCAACACCAACATCAAATAACAAATTTGTTTCACGACTATAATTAACAATATCTAGCATTTCCTGGCTTAGCGCAAACATTTTATCAGCATAACGAAAAACTAGTTGCCCTAGTTCTGAAGGAACCAGCCCTCTGCCTTGCCTTTTAAATAATTTACCATTCAAACGTTCTTCTAATGCCTTAATCTGACCCGTTATTGTCTGAGGCGTTAAATAAAGTTCTTCAGCGGCGCCAACAACCGATCCCTCTTTACAAACATGCCAGAAGTAATAGAGATGATTAAAATTGAGATGCGACACTCTCATATCGATTCCTTTTTGTACCACCGATAACTGTTTATATTCGTTATTTTCTGAACATTAGAAGATAAACGATTCATTTCATTTTACCTAAATAAGATACTCTCGCTACAAAAATAAAATATTGTATTGGGAACACAAAAATACTATTTATTTCACGCAAATATAACTTAAAATTAACGTTATCCTGCATTATTAGCGGCTTTAGTGCTAATTGGCTTTTTAGGTAATACACTATTCAATAATAATAATCCTAAGATAGCCGCTAGCGTCGAACCGATTAGGATCCCCAACCGTGCATAAGTACTAAAATTACCTAAACCTTCAAATGCTAAACTGGCAATAAAAATTGACATGGTAAAGCCAATACCACAGAGTACTGAAACAGCAAATATCTGCTTAAGGTTAATTTTGGCGGGTAATTTTGCAACGCCTAATTTTAACGCTAGCCAACTAAACAGAAAAATACCTGTTGGTTTACCAATTAATAAACCTAACGCGACACCGATCGGTAAAGCACTGGCAAGATTAGTTAGGGTAACACCATCAAGTTGTATGCCTGCATTAGCAAAGGCAAATAATGGCAAAATTAAATAAGCAACCCAAGGATGTAAAAGATGTTCTAACTGTTCAGAGGGTGAATTATTTTGTCCCCCTTTAAGCGGTATCAAAAAGCCCACAATGACACCAGCTAACGTTGCATGGATACCTGATTTTAAAATACAAACCCATAAGATGACACCAACAACCAAATAAGCAGAAGTATTTTCAACTTTACGCCAATTCATCCATATTAATACCAATAGAGAAAGCATAGCTAACCCTAAGGCCATGATAGAAACAGATTTAGTATAAAAGAGAGCAATAATGATAATTACGCCAAGATCATCAATAATCGCCAACGCCAGTAGAAATACTTTTAACTCTGTTGGTACACGTTTACCTAATAGTGCCATGATACCCAATGCAAATGCAATATCTGTCGCCGCTGGGATCGCCCAACCCTGCCGGGCAATTTCATCATTCAAATTAAAAAATAGATATACCAAAGCGGGTAATAACATACCGCCTACCGCAGCAACAGCGGGAAATATTGCTTTATCACGACCAGCTAACGAGCCTTCTATCAGTTCTCGTTTAACTTCCAGGCCAACCACCAAAAAGAAAATGGCCATTAAACCATCGTTGATCCACAATAAAAAAGGTTTATCAATATCTAATACGCTGATTTTAACCGCAATGGGAATATTAAGAAATTGCTGGTAAATACCTTGCAATGGGGTATTAGCCATAATCAAAGCTAAGATGGCAGCAATAATTAACAGCACCCCACTTGCTGCTTCTAATTTTAAAAACTGTCGTATAATTGCCGTCATTACTATAACCTCAGTGTTAATTAGCTTAATTAATTTTACGCTAATCCATACAATTCGGAAAACCATTTTTTTTAACGTAAATAATTCGTTTATACCGAGCAGTTACTAACTATTTTGACGCTATTTAGCCGATTAGCTGTTTAAAATTAGGCTAGCATTGAAAAACAATTAGTTAATCTTGGTACTAAAAAAAGTAGGTAATAAAAATCCGATAAGTTTAGTTTTGATAAAACTCCATGATGTTGCAAATAATTGGCTGGTTTTTTGGCTTAATTTTTGCCAAAAAGTTGGCTTGCTCTCTTGCTGCGATTTAGCTTGAATTCGTTTCTCAGCTCCTTGGCTTTCTTTAACCTGTACACCGATTTTACCAAAAAGAACGGCTTCATCTTTTTCTATTACACTTTTTTTCTCAACGCTGCTTGAAGATGGCGCTAATTCTGATTTTTCTTCCACTAATTCAGTCATTTTTTCAGTTAAGATTGATTCTTTTAATTTCATCTTATTCTCATTAGCTTGCTCATTTCTATAACTTATATCTATAAAGTTATCAAAACATTGCATGATTTCTTTAATTCTTTTATCTTCATTTTTGATATCACAAATTTTATTTGAACATTCATTCACATAATTAAAATCCTGATCATTCTCATTCTCAATTAAAAATCTTAATCCAATTGTATCTATAATATTTCCACCTATTTGTCTTCGTATATTATCTAACTTATCTGAATTTTTTATCTCTTTAATACACTCAAAAAGACAAAAACCAAATTTTTGCAGGTTAGCTTTATTTATTTCCAGTAAACCATCATATTTACGATCTAAAAGTACCTCCAATCCTTCAGCAGAAAGAGAACAGTACTGTTTAGCTGATAATTCAAATGTCTTACTAATTTTAATACTATTTTTACTGTTATTTGCTATAGCTTTTAAACAGTCAATCAATTCTTTTTTAAAATTTTGCTGGCAATTGTGTTCAGTTATAACGGGCTTATTAAAAGAAAATGAATTTTTTATTCTTATCACTAATGATTCTGACATAATTATTTCCCATCCAATAAATTAATTAAAAATAAAACTAAATTGTATAGCAAGTTTTGTTAAGCTCACGTTTAACTTATTGGAATTAATCTTAATTTATTTTTATATAGAAATTTAAGCAGGAAACTTGCATAAAACAGGCAAAATTAATCTTGAAAATTAAAATTTTTAAATATAATTTGCATAAATTGAACGAATTAAATAACTTACATTAATTAAATAACCACAATTAACCTGCAATTTTATAACTACCTCCTCTATTCCGTAAATCAAATTGAATGTTCTTATTTTTAATCAATAAAAAAAGCACCGATCACTGACTATCGATGCTCTATCTATTTAGCTAAATATCGTTACTTGGTCAGATCATCAAAAAACTTTTTCACACTATCTAAGAAACTCTTTGAACGAGGGCTGTTCCTGCCATCACTTTCGCCATTCAAGGATTCACCAAATTCCTTCAACAATGCTTTTTGTTTTTCATTTAGTTTAACCGGCGTTTCCACCAGGATACGGCACATTAAATCTCCCGTCATACCACCACGAACAGGCTTCACACCTTTTCCTTTCATGCGGAAAATTTTTCCTGTTTGTGTTTCAGCTGGAATTTTGAGACTTACCCGACCATCAAGTGTCGGTACATCAATTTCACCACCTAGAGCCGCAATCGCAAAATTAATGGGTACTTCGCAATATAAGTTATTGCCATCGCGCTCAAAAATAGCATGTCTTGCGACATTGACCTGAACATATAGATCACCGGCTGGCACGCCGTTTTCTCCGGCCTCACCTTCACCATTTAAGCGAATACGATCGCCTGTATTAACCCCTGGTGGAATTTTTACTGATAAAGTTTTGTATTTCTCTACTCGGCCATGACCATGACATTTAATACAAGGTTCTTTGATGATTTGACCACGACCATGGCAAGTTGGACAAGTTTGTTGAACTGCAAAAAATCCTTGCCGGATTTGTACCTGACCTGCCCCATGACAAGTTGAGCAAGTTTCTGGCTTAGTGCCTGGTTTAGCGCCACTGCCGTTACAAACATCACATTTTTCTAAAGTCGGGATACGGATCTCTTTGCTGACCCCGCGAACTGCTTCCTCTAAGGTTAAGGTAATTTCGTACTGGAGATCAGCCCCACGAGCCGATCGCTGACGCCTACCACCACCAAAAATATCACCAAATACATCACCAAAAATATCACTAAAATCAGCGCCCGAAGCAAAACCGCCGCTAAATCCACCGCCCATGCCGCCTTGTTCAAAAGCTGCATGTCCATATTGATCATAAGCAGCGCGTTTTTGCGCATCAGTTAAAATTTCATAAGCTTCTTTAATTTCTTTAAACTTACTTTCTGCTTCCTTGTCACCCTGATTGCGATCTGGATGATACTTCATTGCCAGACGTTTATACGCTTTTTTGATCTCTTTCTCGTCAGCGGTTTTAGTAACGCCTAAAACTTGATAATAATCTCTTTTTGCCATATTTATTCTACCCTTAACACACGGAAACGGGCGTAGAGTTCCCCCAACGCCCGTACTCGGTTTTCAGTAACAGAGGAAATGATCCTTAACACCATTACTGTGCCCGCTAAGGGCCACTATTTTTTATCTTTATCCTTGTCGTTGACTTCTTCAAATTCAGCATCAACAACATTATCATCCTGTTTAGGTTGGGCGCCTGCTCCAGCATCAGCGGTACCTGCTTGAGCCTGCTGTTGAGCTAACTCGAGTAGCTTGGCCGAAGCTTGAACTAAAGCTTGAATTTTCTCTTCAATGATGGCCTTATCTTCACCTTTCACCGCAGTTTCCAACTCAGAAATGGCTTTCTCTATGTTAGCTTTATCATCAGCAGGTAACTTATCAGCCGCTTCTTCAATTTGTTTACGCGTACCATGAATCAATTGATCAGCCTGATTACGTACCTGAACTAATTCTTCAAACTTACGATCTGATTCCGCATTTGCTTCTGCATCGCTTACCATTCTTTGGATTTCATCTTCCTTCAGACCAGAAGATGCCTTGATGGTAATCTTTTGCTCGCGGCCAGTATTCTTATCTTTAGCAGATACATGTAAGATACCATCAGCGTCAATATCAAAGGTAACTTCAATTTGTGGCATACCACGCGGTGCCGCTTGAATACCATCCAAATTGAACTGCCCTAATGATTTGTTATCACCTGAGCGTTTACGTTCACCTTGCAATACATGAATGGTTACTGCCGACTGGTTATCTTCTGCAGTTGAAAACACCTGACTATGTTTAGTCGGAATAGTAGTATTTTTGGCAATTAACGCTGTCATTACACCACCCATGGTTTCAATACCTAAAGATAGTGGAGTTACATCAAGTAACAAGACATCTTTCACATCACCAGCTAATACACCACCTTGCACCGCCGCACCCATAGCAACCGCTTCATCAGGGTTAACGTCTTTACGGGGTTCTTTACCGAAAAAGTCAGCAACCGCTTTTTGCACCATTGGCATGCGCGTCTGACCACCAACCAGAATGACGTCGTTTATGTCATTAACATTTAAGCCGGCATCTTGCAGTGCAACTTTCAGCGGCTCCATTGAGCGCTTAACCAAATCTTCCACCAGTGATTCAAGTTTCGCTCGAGTCACCTTAATATTCATATGCTTAGGACCACTTGCATCTGCAGTAATGTAAGGCAGATTGACATCAGTCTGCTGAGCAGAAGAGAGCTCAATTTTGGCTTTCTCTGCTGCTTCTTTTAAGCGTTGCATTGCTAGTGGATCATTGCGTAGATCAAAACCTTGTTCTTTCTTAAATTCATCGACCAAATAGTTGATCAGACGATTATCAAAGTCTTCACCACCTAAGTGAGTATCACCATTAGTGGCCAGCACTTCATAGGTTTTTTCACCATCAACTTCATCAATTTCAATAATTGAAATATCAAAAGTACCACCACCTAAGTCATATACCGCAATGGTACGGTTACCTACTTCACGATCTAAACCATAAGCAAGCGCCGCTGCTGTTGGTTCATTAATAATACGTTTTACATCTAAACCAGCAATGCGACCTGCATCTTTAGTTGCTTGACGCTGAGCATCATTAAAATAAGCTGGTACAGTAATAACAGCTTCAGTAACGGGTTCACCTAGATAATCTTCAGCCGTTTTTTTCATTTTTTTCAACACCTCAGCGGAAACCTGAGGAGGAGCCATTTTTTGCCCCTTAACATCCAACCAAGCATCACCATTATCTGCGGCAATGATTTTATAAGGCATAATAGAAATGTCACGTTGAACTTCTTCATCTTCAAAGCGACGTCCAATCAGACGCTTAATGGCAAAAAATGTATTTTGTGGGTTTGTCACAGCCTGACGTTTTGCCGGCTGCCCCACAAGAATTTCACCATCTTGAGTATATGCAACAATAGAAGGTGTGGTACGATCACCCTCACTGTTTTCCAATACCCGCGCATTTGTGCCATCCATAATAGCTACACAAGAGTTAGTTGTACCCAGGTCAATCCCGATAATTTTACCCATCTAAACAGCCTCCAAAGGGAATTCTTAACCAATCTAGTTACCAACCTATATGAGGCTCAATGAATTTTTTTCAAGGGATTTTTTCCCTGACCTCAAAAAAAATCTACCTAACGAGACACCTTGTGACAGGTTGATAGATTGACCATTGGTAACTACGCTATTCATTAAAGTGGGAACATAAAAATATTCATCAAGGGGAAAGTAAAAAAATATTTTTTAAATGAAAAATCATTTTAATCTTTGTTTTGAACCAAACACTACCTATTATACTTGCTTTATGTAAGCCCTGATAGCATATAAAAATTTATATCCTATTGAATATTATATATTTAATGACATTTAGAGGAATGTATGAGTTCAAATAATATTGCCAATCCAGGCCCATTAGGTTTGATGGGTTTTGGTATGACAACAATTTTATTAAATATTCACAATGCTGGATTTTTTCCATTAACATCAGTAATACTAAGTATGGGTATCTTCTATGGTGGTATTGCCCAGATTATTGCCGGTATTTTTGAATATAAAAAAGGAAATACTTTTGCCGCAACGGCATTCTCATCTTATGGCTTATTTTGGCTCAGCTTAGTTGGTTTATTAATGCTGCCTGAAATAGCGTCGGTGCAAGTAACATCCGCAGATTTTCTGGCAGTTTACTTGGCATTGTGGGGTATCTTTACCTTATTTATGTTTGTTGGCACGTTAAAGGCTAATCGCGCACTACAATTCGTTTTTGCTAGTCTGACCGTACTTTTTGCGCTGTTAGCAATCGGTAATATGTATGGAAATCAAACCATTCTGACTATTGCTGGTTACGAAGGTATCATTTGTGGCGCCAGCGCTTTTTACCTTGCTATGGCAGAAGTCATTAATGAACAATTTGGCCGTACAATATTACCTATTGGTAATAGGTCTTAAACAGCATCCTGCCACATTAATAAAGCAGTTTTATACTGCTTTATTAACACACCCTGCTCTATTCGCCACTATGACGACACTAGAGAATTTTTGGCTTTAAAATTGACGCTAATTGATGGCAGCGCAATTTAACAGCGGCTTTAATCATTACTAAAGTTATTTCCTAATGCCGAAAATAGCCAGATTAATCCATTTTATCGCATGGCTGATTTAGGTCTAAATGCTTTAATCACGTTGGGATTGGTTTCAACATAGGGACCCTCTAGTAATTGGATACAGTAAGGCACGCTAGCGAAAATTCCGGCAACAATTTCACGTCCATGTTCATCTTTTAAACCGGCTAATGTTTCTGTAATTGATTTTGGTTGTCCAGGTAAATTCAAAATCAATGTTTGCTTGCGGATCACGCCAACTTGGCGTGAGAGGATCGCCGTTGGCACAAAATGCAAACTAATTTGCCGCATTTGTTCACCAAAACCAGGCATTTGCCGATCAGCAATCGCCAGTGTCGCATCCGGTGTTACGTCACGTAGCGCTGGGCCAGTGCCACCGGTGGTTAAAATTAAATGACAAGCAAATTCATCAACCAGCTCACAGAGTGTAAGTTCAATAATTTTTTGTTCATCAGGGATCAAACGTGGCTCAACCGTAAAAGGGGTTTTTAGTGCCATTGAAAGCCAGTTTTTAAGTGCAGGGATCCCCTGATCTTGATAAATTTCATTGGCTGCCCGATCTGAAACAGAAACCAAACCTATGCGCAATTTATCCATGAGATCCTCAAATTCGATATTGAAAACAAGATGTTTAATACTAAATCTATTCAACTTATGCTGTAGCGATACAAAAGCAAATAATATTGTTTACTACCCTTGAGCACAATCAGACCAGCAAGTAAAAGCAAAAAGCCCAGTACGATAATCCACTAGGCTTTTAGGTTATAACAGAGAAATGTTAATTACAGCTGCTGGGCAACCATTTTTTCCAATTTTTCCTGATCAATAGCAAATTTACGAATACCATCCGCCAGTTTGTCCGTTGCCATGGCATCTGCATAATGTTGCCAATAGAATTCTGCTTCTGTCATCGGCTTAGGCGGTGACTGAATTTGACCATTAAATGCCAATTTGCGGGGCACTTCACCTTGGGCTTCAGAAAGCTCTTTAAGTAATGCTGGAGAAATTGTTAAACGATCACAGCCTGCCAGTTGCAAAATTTCACCGCTATTGCGGAAACTTGCCCCCATGACAACCGTTTTATAGTCGTGCTGCTTATAATAATTGTAAATTTGTGTAACAGAGATAACGCCAGGATCTTCTTGTGGCGCATACTCTTTTGTATCGGTATTCGCTTTATACCAATCAAGAATACGACCGACAAAAGGTGAAATCAGATAAACACCGGCTTCAGCACAAGCTCGTGCCTGAGCAAAAGAGAATAATAGCGTTAGATTACAGTTAATACCCTCTTTTTCCAACTGCTCTGCCGCACGGATCCCTTGCCAGGTTGAAGCCAATTTTATCAAAATACGCTCATTTTTAATGCCGGCACGATTATAAAGCTCAATAATATGCCGCGCTTTATTAATACAGGCTTCAGTATCATAGGAAAGGCGCGCATCAACTTCCGTTGAAATTCTTCCGGGAATTAATTGCAGGATTTCTAACCCAATATTAACAGCCAATTTATCACACACATCAATAATTTGTTGCTCACGTGATTGACTTTGTTGCCGTGCCCATGAGATCGCTTCATCAATGAGAGGCTGATATTCTGGGATCTGAGCCGCATTAAGGATCAAAGAAGGGTTAGTTGTTGCATCTTCAGGTTTATAAAGCTTTATTGCGCTTATATCACCTGTATCTGCTACAACCGTCGTTATTTTTCGTAAAGAGGTTAATTTATCGGTCATTTTTTAATCCCGTTGTTATTGAGATGAAGCCGAGGCTCAAAATCCTATCTTGCTGTGATAATATCATTCATTGATATTACAACAAATAAATTCACCACCATTGTTTTGTTGTCGATAACAAATTTTGTTAGCTTATTTTCACACCCTACTATCGTTTAAATAGCAATAATTAACGTTAAATGCTACAAATAAGCCTAATGATAGCCATTTACTATTTTGATTAAAGTTGTTTATTTATGAATTTTACTAGGTATTAATTATGCTTATCACGATTTCACCTGCCAAAACACTTGATTATGAAAGTCCGCTTGCCACCACAGAATATAGTCAGCCAACCCTATTATCACAGGCTGAGCAATTGATTCAAATATGTCGTAAACTGACACCGGCGGAAATTGCCAGTCTAATGCATATTAGTGATAAATTAGCCGGTTTAAATGCAGCGCGTTTTGGACAGTGGCATGCTAATTTTACCCCAGAAAATGCCCGACCTGCTATTTTAGCTTTTAAAGGTGACGTCTATACCGGCCTGCAAGCGGAAAATTTTAAGCCAAAAGATTTCACCTTTGCCCAAAAACATCTTCGTATTCTATCAGGCTTATACGGTGTATTACGGCCACTTGATCTGATGCAACCTTACCGATTGGAAATGGGAACTAAACTCAATAATAAACAAGGAAAAGATCTTTATGCCTTTTGGCGGGATATCATTACTGAAAATCTTAATCAGGCCTTAAGCAAGCAAGGTGATAATATTCTGATTAACCTAGCTTCAGATGAATATTTTAATGCCGTTAATAGCAAAAAACTGGATGCTTATATTGTGAAACCTATTTTTCTAGATGAAAAACAGGGGAAATATAAAGTCATCAGTTTCTATGCGAAAAAAGCGCGCGGATTAATGAGTCGCTTTATTATTCAAAATCAACTAAAAAATATTGAACAACTGACTGAATTTAACTTAGCCGGTTATCAATTTGATAACGCTGCTTCCAAAGATAATCAACTAGTGTTTAAACGATCACAACATGGTTAACAATGGAAGCTAACGCTTCCATTTCAGATCATTGTTATTAAGTCGCATGCATAAATAAAAATTTACGCAACAAAGCAAAATCAGCGGGTAATTGATGGGAAAATATCGGTAAATTAGCTCGTTTTGCTAAAGCAGCTGGTAATGGTAATGTTTTAGCAATAATACGATCGACACTCTGTTTAAATTTTGCTGGATGTGCGGTACTTAAGAACAGCCCATATTCATCATCTTGCAACTGATCACGTAAAATACGATAAGCAACTGCGCTATGTGGCTCAGATATATAGCCTTTACTAGCCAGTTGTTGAACGGTTTTTTCAGTCATTCTATCATCAACAACACCATGACTAAGCTCATCAAGCTCCCATTTTTGGCGCTGGAAAAGTGTCTCTATCCGTGGCCAATTATTGGGTTGGCTGACATCCATTGCATTTGACAGAGTCGCTATCGTTTGATTAGGCAACCATTTGCCCTCAGACAGATAGCGTGGAACAGTATCATTAACATTAGTAGCAGCTATAAAACGCTTCACCGGTAGCCCCATTGCTTTGGCAAATAAGCCGGCGGTTAAATTACCAAAATTACCACTGGGTACGGAAATAACTAACTGTTGGCGGTTTTCAACCGCTAACTGTGCAACAGCCTCAAAATAATAACAAATTTGCGCCAATAACCGGCTAATATTAATAGAATTCGCGGAGGTTAAACATAATAGCCGTTTTAATTCCTCATCATCAAAAGCCTGTTTTACCAGCCTTTGACAATCATCAAAGTCACCCTTGATTGCGATAGTGTGGATATTTTCCCCTAGTGTACAGAATAATTTCTCCTGTAAAGGCGTGATCTTATTTTTCGGATAGAGAATAATAACCTGAACATTTTTAAGACGATAAAAAGCATGGGCTACGGCGGCTCCAGTATCACCTGAAGTAGCGGTTAAAATAGTAATGGGTTGGTTACTGGCAATTTGTGCCAATATTTGTGCCATAAATCGGCCACCAAAATCTTTAAATGCTAAGGTTGGGCCATGATACAACTCCAGGCTGGCAATATTTTCTTCTATTGGTCTCACAACTAACGGAAAATTGAACGCCTGTTTAACACACTCTGTCACTTGTTCTAACGGTATTTCATCGCCAATATAGGCTGATAAAATATAGCTACTACGGGTGATAAAATCGCACTGTAACCATTTAGCTAGCTGTTCATCATTCAGTTTTGGTATATTAAGCGGGAAAAAAAGGCCCTGCTGCTGACCAAGCCCTTGTTTAACTGCCTGCACAAAACTGACCTGCTCACTTTGATTTTTTAAATTATATAATTTCATTTTTAGCCTATCACTCTTGCACCAACTTGATCTAAACGACACATGTGCACAAAACCTGTTCCATTTTGTAGGTAATATTGTGTCAGCCATTGCATTACTTTTTCTGCTGTCTTTCTTTCATAGCAAATTGCAAATAATGTCGGCCCAGAGCCAGAGATACCACAAGCGACTGCGCCGATATTTTTTACTTTTTTGCGGGCTGCGATAAAACCGGGCAATATTTGAGCACGATAAGGCTCAGCGATCACATCCTGTAACATATCGATCGCTAAATCAGTTTGCTGGGTATGGCAGGCATGAATAAAACCGGCTAATAATCGACCATGATTAATCGTATCCTGCCGTTGATAATGGCTCGGCAGAATCGCCCTCGCTGCTGCTGTAGCAACCTTGATTCCTGGGTAAGCCATCACCCAAATCCAATCCGCAAAAATAGGGATTGATTGACTCAGCACATTATTTTGTTCGACTATCAGTTGCATACCGCCCAAATAACAGGGCGCAACGTTATCATAATGAATACTACCAGCGACACGCCCTTCCAATTGTCCCATCATTAATAACAAGCTGTTTTTATCAAAAGGGCGACCGCTATATTCATTTAATGCCATCAGCGCTGCTACCACTGAGCAGGCACTAGAGCCTAATCCAGAACCAATCGGCATATTCTTTTCTAATGTCATTTCAACATTGAGAGATTCACCCAATTCTTGACAAAACAGTTGCCAGGCCTGATAGACGATATTTTGCTGCGGCAGCTGGGGCAATTTGCCAACAAAAGATCCACTATTTTTCAAATTAAACTTATCTGCCTTCACGACCGAGACACAATCACCTAATTGTCTATTATCTACCGGAGAGATAGCCGCACCTAATACATCAAACCCAACACTGACATTACCTATCGATGCGGGTGCATAAACCTTGACCATTTTATGCTCCTATTTTCCTTGTTAACGTCCGTAATATATCGGCAAATACCCCTGCGGCAGTAACATCATTACCCGCACCGTAACCTCTTAATACTAATGGAATGGGCTGATAATAGCGGGTATAAAATGCTAAAGCATTTTCACCATTTTTAACTTTATAAAGTGGATTGTGTTCATCGACTGCTACCATTTTTACCTGACAACAACCGTCTTTAATTAACCCGATATAACGAAGAACCTTTCCCTGTGCCGTTGCTTGGCTAACCCTTATTTTAAAATCTTGATCTAATTGTGTTAATTGTTGAAGAAAATGGTTAACGTTACCACTAACATCAAAAGAGGCGGGCAATATAGGTTCAATTTCAATATCATTAAGTTCAAGACAATAACCGGCTTCACGCGCTAGGATCAACAGCTTACGAGCAACATCGATACCAGAAAGATCATCTCGAGGATCTGGTTCAGTAAAACCTTTTTCTTTTGCTAACAGCGTCGCCTGCGATAAAGACACCCCTTCATCGAGTAAACCAAAAATATAGGAAAGTGAGCCAGAAAGAATTCCGCTAAACTCTAGCAATTCATCACCGGCATTGAGTAAATTCTGCAAATTTTCAATAACCGGTAAACCAGCACCAACATTCGTTTCATACAGAAATTTACGTTTTGATTGCTCAGCAACCAATCGAAGCTGGTGATAATAATCCATACTATCTGTATTGGCTTTTTTATTTGGCGTAACAATATTAAACCCCGCCTTAAGCAAAAAAGCATAGTGCTTCGCTATTTGCTGATCAGCGGTACAATCAACGATGACTGGATTGAGAAAACAGTGTTTATCCTGTAATTGGCACAGATCACTTAAACTAAAAGCTTGTTTAGATTGTGATAATGCTATTTGCCAATTATCCAGCGTTAAGCCTTTAATATCAGTTAACATCACCCGCGAATTAGCAATTGCACAAACTCGCAGATCAATATGTTTCTTTTTCAACCAATTTTGTTGCCGATAAATTTGTTCAAGTAAAGCATTGCCAACACCGCCAACACCAACAACAAAAACATTGATAATTTGAGCGGTATCAAACAACATTTGGTGACATAATTGCGCAGCGACTGTAGTCATATTATTATCAATCACAGCAGAAATTGAACGCTCAGAAGAGCCTTGTGCAATAGCGACAATGTTAATATTACCAAGCGTCAAGGCAGAAAAAAAACGGGCTGATATTCCCTTGAAAGTTCGCATTCCATCACCAACGACTGAGATAATAGCAAGCTGCTCAATGATATCCAATGAGCTAAGCAAACCTTCCTTTAATTCCAAATAAAACTCTTCAGTCAGTGCTTTATATGCCTCAGCTAATTGATCCTGATGCAGACAAAAACTAATACTATATTCAGAAGAAGATTGCGTGATTAATACAATTGAAATTCCCTTATACGACATGGTGGAAAAGATGCGAGCAGCCATACCTACCATACCCTTCATACCCGGCCCAGAGACATTAATCATCGCCATATTATTTAGACTGGTGATCCCTTTAATTGGCATACACTCACGGTTTTCAACATTACCAATCAAAGTGCCATTGCCATTAGGCACTGAGGCATTTTTAATTAAACATGGGATCTGAAATTGGGCAATCGGAGCAATTGTTCTAGGATGGAGGACTTTAGCGCCAAAATAGGAGAGCTCCATCGCTTCTTGATAGGATATTTCTGTTAGCAAACGAGCCTCTGGTACAATACGGGGATCACAAGTATAAACACCATCAACATCGGTCCAAATTTCACAATAATCTGCCTGTAAGCAAGCAGCAAGAACAGCGGCAGAGTAATCTGAGCCATTACGTCCTAATATTACCGGTTCATGGTGCAAATTACCGGCGGTAAAACCCGCTAACAAAATAAGATGATCTTTAGGTATATTCAACGCGCTAATGCGCTGGCTCGATTCACGGATATCCACTGTCGCGCTAAGATAGTGCCCTTCAGCGAATAAATTTTCTACTGGATCAATAATCGTTATTAGATAGCCACGGGCACGCAGTATCGATGCCATAATAGCAATCGAAATTTTTTCGCCGCGACATATTAATCCGGCATGAATACTTTCTGGGCATTGTCGCAATCCTAATAGCGAAATGCCATGTAAGATTTGCTCAATTTGAATAAACTCATTTTCAATCATTTGCCTGACTTTTTCATATTCAAAATCAGATTGCTTGTTCTTCAAACCGGACAGCAAGGTAGAAAAAATGTCCTTCGCCGCCTTGATATGCACAGTAATATCGGCGCCCGACGTCGCCGCATCGATCATAGCAACAAGATAATCGGTGATCCTCGCTGGTGCCGATAAAACTAAAGCCACCGGCCCTTGTGTAAATTTATCCGCGATAATATTAGCAACGTTGAGCATTTTATTATCATTAGCAACCGACGTTCCACCAAATTTGAGCACACGCACTGGTTTTTTCCTCCTGAAATTGCGTTAAAAAAAAACCCGCATCATTTGCTTGGATGCGGGCTTTATGTTCGATTTTGATTTTAGTTATGCGTCAGCCCGCCCCATAACCAATGGTTACGGTAGTGGTAATAATGGTGGTATTGAAGCTGGTCTTACGCATCACTGTCCTAAGTTTCTATTAAAAAATATTTAGCTATATACTGGTTAAAACAATTTTAATGCAAAGTCAAATAATTTGTTCTTTAATTACTAAAACTAATTAAACATATTCATTTCTTTGTTAAGTAACTATTACCAATAGAATACATTTAACTTTAAGCAGATAAAAAAACAAACATAACCGAATAAATGAGAATTTTTATCTATTTACAATCAGCAACGCTTGTATGTTAACAGATAAATAATAATATGAAGCTCTGCGTTTATATTTTTCATATAAATTACATTAGTGCCTATTTTAATTTAAATACAATATTTTATGACACAAAAAATCATATAATTTAAGTAATAATCTTTATAATAGCTTTATTTCGATTTTGACGTGTATCAACAAAAGTCATTTTTTTAGGTGGTAAATAGGCTTTTAGCTGTTATATTGCTGTTAACATAAAATGAGAAAAGAATTGTTTAGTAAATTTCTTTTAGGTTCGGCATAATTGTTTTTTTGTTACAAAAAAATTATATGAACTTTAATGATATTCGCTAAGCTTTCATTAGTATTATAAAACGAAATTAGAGAAAGCATGCTCTTGAAACATTAGTGTGTAAATCTGGTAATTTATATTGTAGAGAGTTAGGTAGCACATATGCAAACCCCACATATTTTGATTGTTGAAGACGAGATTGTCACACGCAATACCTTAAAAAGCATTTTCGAAGCAGAAGGCTATATTGTACATGAAGCTACTGATGGAGCCGAAATGCACAATATTTTATCTGATAATGATATTAACCTGGTCATTATGGATATTAATTTGCCAGGCAAAAATGGTCTGCTACTTGCGCGCGAATTACGTGAACAAGCTCATGTTGCGCTGATGTTTCTTACCGGGCGTGATAATGAAGTTGATAAGATATTAGGATTAGAAATTGGGGCCGATGATTATATAACTAAGCCTTTCAACCCTCGCGAATTAACAATTCGTGCCCGAAATTTACTTTCGCGCACAATGAATCTTTGCCAAATTAGTGGTGAACGCCGCCAGGTAGAAAGTTATAAATTTAATGGCTGGGAACTGGATATTAACAGTCGCTCTTTAGTCAGCCCGATTGGTGATCAATATAAATTACCACGTAGTGAATTCAGAGCCATGTTACATTTTTGTGAAAATCCAGGTAAAATTCAAACACGTGCAGAACTATTGAAAAAAATGACCGGACGTGAATTAAAGCCCCACGATAGAACTGTTGATGTGACTATCCGCCGTATTCGTAAACACTTTGAATCGATAGTCGATACACCAGAAATTATTGCCACCATCCATGGTGAAGGTTATCGCTTCTGTGGTGATATTGAAGAATAAATATAACATATTAAACCCCTTTTTTTAGGTGTTGGGGGGTTTAATAAATATATTAATGCCATGGCATAATTGGCACAGCACTAATAGCATTTTTAGGCGATCCATCAATTATTTTGTCTGAATAAGTTAAATAAATAAGTGCATTCCGTTGATTATCGTAGAAACGTACTACTTGTAGTTTTTTGAAAATCAATGAAGTACGTTTTTGAAAAACAACTTGCCCCTTTTTATTATTTAATTTAATTTTGTCATCTATAATTATTGGCCCAACCTGTTGACAAGAAATTGCCGAATCAGCAGTATCTTCTGCCAGGCCGAGACCTCCTTTAATACCGCCTGTTTTTGCTCGACTCAGATAACAAGTTATATTATTAATATCCGGATCGTCAAATGCTTCAATAACAATTTTATTATCAGGACCAAAAAGTTTAAATACCGTATCAACAGAACCGATTTCTTCTGCCAATATTGAATTTGGTAGAAAAAATATTATTAAAATAGATAGTAATTTTGACAAATTTCGCATGATATCAATTTTCCTTAATAGCACTCATTAAATAATAAAATTATTTTTACATTATTAATATCCATAAAAATAATAAAATAGCTATATAAAGCAATTTAGTATTAAATGGATGTTTATAATAAAGTCTTTATACTATTTATAGGTGATTATTTAAACCAGGTACTTCTATGGATCAAAGCAATATTATCCGCGATTTACTGTATTGGATAGACACACATCTAGATCAGCCGCTATTTCTCGATAACGTCGCAGCTAAAGCTGGTTATTCAAAATGGCATTTACAGCGGATGTTTAAAAACATTACTCAGCAAGCTATTGGCTCTTATATCCGTGCTCGCCGACTTTCCCGTGCGGCTGTTGCGCTTAGGCTGACTAGTCGGCCAATTCTTGATATTGCACTGCAATACCGTTTTGATTCACAGCAAACCTTTACTCGTGCGTTTAAAAAACAATTTGGCATTACACCAGCTCTCTATCGTCGCAGTGAAGAGTGGTGTGCTACAGGTATGCAACCACCAATCACTCTAGAAGAACAAAAATTACCAAATGTGTCCTTTGTCACACTAGCACCAAAACATTTAATGGGAATAGAACAAACTTGCTCATATATATTAGAAAAATGGTCTACTGCCTGTGCTGAAATGCGCCAACATTTCTGGCAATATTATCAAGATAAAACAAAAATTATACCTAATGAAGTTTATGGATTATATCGTGTCGTGCATAGCTCAGAAAAGGATGATGAACAAACGGTTTCATATATTACTGCAGTCGAACCGCAATATGCTGATAATGAAAATAATTTATACCATTCAGTTATCATCGAAGGCGGTGATTATGCCCGCTTTACTTTTGAAGGAAAACCAACAAAAAGTGATCTACAACAGTTTTTATATATGATTTATGGTGTTTATATGCCTAATCTCAATCTAACCCGTCGCGCGGGACACGATATAGAACATTATCAGCTGAAAGATCCTAATAATCCTGAATGTAACTACAATAATCCAGAAAACCATATGGTCTCATTTGATTATTTTGTGCCGATTAAAAGAACGCCTTCCACCAGCTAAAACGAATTGATTATAATAGTTACTCCCTAATCAAATCCAAGGGAATATTTCCCTTGGCAATATTATTCTTACATTATTTAATTATTACCAGAGTTAAATTTGCTGTTCATCTAATGCTGGCTCAACTAAATGAGAGATATCCCCTGCGGTTTCTACTACCCAGCCATTGGCCAACCAAGGCGTTTCCTGAAAATCTACCTTTGAAATAGAGCAGTTACGTAAACGTAAACGCCTTTCAGCGTAAGTCGGCACACCCAGTATGCGATTAAGTAGTGCTCCTAACCCTATCCCATGACTAACCAATAAAGGTATACTCCCTGCTGGTAAAGAACGACACTTCTCTAGCGCAGTAAACATGCGTTCTGTTATCTCTCCCATAGATTCACCATCGGGAATACGTGCTCCAGGAGAGCCATTAACTAAATTTCGACGCCAACGCTCTTCTTCGTCACTTAACGAACTAATTGCCCGCCCTTCAAGGATCCCCATGTTCAATTCCCTTAACCGTGGCTCAAGAATAATGTTACAATGGCAAGCTTGCGCGATAATTTCTGCCGTTTTCTGCGTGCGCCCTAAGTCACTGGATATAATGTGAGTGATGCCAATTGATTTCACTCTTTCAGCAACCAATTTAGCTTGTCTAATGCCAACTTCAGTGAGTGGGCTGTCAGATTGTCCCTGAATACAGTGAGCCACGTTCCATTCAGTTTCTCCGTGGCGAACAAGATAGACCTGTAACATAATAATTTTCCGTTATACTTCACAAAATAATATTTTAAAGGATACTAATTAATGTATAAAGTAATCGCAGCAACCGCAAATCCGGCCAAAATAAACGCTATTCATTTAGCATTTGAAGCTGTTTTTGGTGCTGGCAATTATCAAATAGAAAGTATCAATGTTAGTAGTAATGTAGCCCAACAACCAATTGGTAATACGGAAACCCGCACAGGTGCACGCCAGCGTGTTATGGCTTCACGTCAAGTTCGGCCCGAAGCCGATTTTTGGGTAGGTATTGAAGCTGGGGTTGAAGATGAAATGACTTTTGCCTGGATAACCATTGAACATAAACAAATTCGCGGTGAATCACGTTCTGCCAGTATTATGTTACCAGAGCAAATTTTGTTTAGTATTCAACAAGGCCGCGAGTTAGGCGATGTGATGGCGAATATCACTGGTATGGCTAATATTAAACACAACGAAGGGGCAATTGGTTTTTTTACCAATGGTTTACTCAGCCGTACCAGTGTCTACCAACAAGCGCTTATTTTAGCATTAGCACCTATCCAACATGAAATTTATAAAGAACTTAATGTGCTACATGACAGCTAGCTCATGTCAGCGTAACCAAATCGTATAAAGAGTGGCTAAAGGTGTACATTTTACAATTTAATAAAAGATGTTTATGGCTTGAGTAACTGCTGTTCCAACCAAACTTTCACCTCTTTAGTCGCACTCTTCAGACTATTAGAACCCCGCGTGATGGTTGCAATTCCGACACCTAACTCACTTTTAAGCTCTCGCTGACTCATTTCACCGTCCATTAATGCCTGAATAATCCGAACCCTAGTCCCCAATGCCACACGTTCATCTGGGGTTAAAAATAATTGTAAAATGGGTTGCTGTAACTCTTGTTGGAAAGCACTACGCAATAATTCGACAAAGCGTTGCCAATCACTATTTTCATCAGGTTGAAGGGCTGGATCAATAAGATAGTTTTCCATAATATATACCGCCATACTATTTAACTAGTACAATAGCATAACATAAACAGCTCGGTGATGGACATAAAGAGCACTAATAGTTCATCATCCATTCGCTTTTTGTTAATATTTTAACTGAGTTACCGAGAAAATATTGATAAAAAAGATTGTAGACAAGTACATTTTTAACATAACGTCGCGTTTCAGAAAATGGGATACTTTCAATAAAAGAGATAACATCTAATTTTCCGTTACTGATTGCTAACCAACGCGCCACTCTGGCAGGTCCAGCATTGTAAGCAGCACAAGCTAATACCCGGTTAAATCCAAATTGCTGAAAAACTGTCTCCAAATATGCGGTACCAAGCTCAATATTTTTTTCTGGATCAATTAACTTACTACTATCGGTATAATCTGCAATGCCATTCAATTTTGCCACTTGTTGTGCTGTCTGTGGCATTAATTGCATCAAACCAATCGCACCCGCAGCAGAACGCACTTGTGGATTCCAACCACTTTCTTGTCTGGCAATCGCCATGGCAAAACTTTTATCAATTTTTTTATCTTTTGTGTGCCGTTCAAATTCACGTTCCCAGGCAATAGGAAAACGCTCTGTTAAATGATCCCATAGTTTGGCAATAATTGTCGCCTGTACACTCAAATCAGCCCACCGATGTTCAAATGCATAGCGTGCTAGTTGCTGTTGGCGGATTTTTTTCTGTCTGATAAGCAGATTAATCCATTCAGTGCGGGCTAAATTTTCCTTTTTCCAAAACAACAATTCACCTATTCGCTGTACCTCAGGCAATAAATCGATATCATTTTCAGGTTTAGCGGCAATCGCAATATTTATAGGATACGGAATGTTCAATTTTTGTGCCGCAACCATAGGATAAAATCCGCGCCGTTTCACCAAGTTGAATAATATTTTTTTACCTTGCTTAGGCTTACCTTGAGCGATTAAAGTAATAGCCTGCCAATATTGCCACTCTTCCTTATTTCGGCTTTCTTTAGATAATCGCTTTAACCATTGCGCAAGCGAAACCATATCATTGCTTGCCAGCGCTAAACGCACCCTTCGTTCACGTAAAGAAATTGAAGATGAGTGTTGAATAACAGTATCACGCCACTTAGCTTGTTGTAGCGTCACCTCACCGAATAATTGCCAGGCGATATCATCCTTCAATTGCTGCTGTTGTAAAGGGCTCATTTTCTGTGCTTGGATAATAATCGGTATCGCAGCCTTGGCCTTCTCTCCCGACTGGCTGGCAAAGCGGTTAAAAAACAACAATATCACTTGTCGATTAAACGCCGATGGCTTGACCAGGCTGGCAAATTTCACCACTAAAGAGAGATCTTGCTGTAATTTGGCCAAGCGCTGGCCGATAATTTGATCTTTAGTTGGCAACCGATTGACTAGGCTGGTAACCAGAGCAGCATCATTGCTTTTAATAGCTAAAAAAATACGTTGCAAAATCAATTCAGTGGTTAATTGTCCAGCTTGTTGCCAACGGGTAAAAAGCTGTTCGCACGCTTGGGGTAGTAGATAGCCGTGTAACCAAATCTGTTTCGCTCCCTGCCACGCCGCTTGCTTATTACCTGTTTGCCATTTGGCATAGTAATAATTACAACGAGCAATAATCGGCCTCGGCGGTGAAGGGCTAAAAGCTAGTAAGCTATGCCATTCTTTACGCTGGGCAAGCTGATTGACAAAAAGGGTAGACAACTTTTGATTGAGGGGAAAATGGGGATATTGTTTGATAAAAGTCTCAACTTGCGCTCCAGAAATGGTATTAAGATCTTGCGTCAATCGCCGATATGCCAGATAAGGATAAAGCGGATATTCGGTTAATGTTGGCATCAAACTTGCGACTCGATGATTATCATTAGCATCCCAGGCTTGCTTAATTGCCTGATAACGCTCACGTTGAGCGGCTAATGAATCACCCAGAACATGGAAAGGTAACCAGAGTATTATCAGCAATATTATCTCTGGCCACCATTTTCTCGACGCCATTATTTACTCCTGTCTAAGATAACTATATCTATATAAAATATTATTATCCAAAACAAATATAATTACTGAACTAATTTAAGAAAATAGATCATAAAAATATAATTCCTTAGGATTGCAAAATGATTGCCAGTACGCTTGATGAACAATATCCTACATAAAAATTAAACTATTAATATTAGTAAATAGGATCGTGTATAATAACCACTCAGCAACCTACCCGCTTAATTACATGGTTCATTACAATGTGAATAAGGTAATCATTTATTTTAATAAAACTTTATGCTAAAGATCTGCAATAAATTTTTGATTAGATCTTATTAATATTATTAATCGTAATTTAGGCAGAGTTTAATTAAGTGCCTGAATATTTTCTTCAAATGAGATAAGCAACCCGTTGATATCTAAAATTATTCAATTAGCTAAAAGGTAGAATAAATTGGCACAGTTCGTCTATTCCATGCATCGAGTGGGAAAAATTGTCCCACCGAAAAGACATATCTTAAAAAATATCTCTCTTAGTTTCTTTCCAGGTGCCAAAATTGGTGTTCTTGGCCTTAATGGAGCGGGTAAATCAACATTACTTCGTATTATGGCTGGTATCGATACTGAAATTGAAGGTGAAGCACGCCCCAATCCAGGGATCAAAATTGGCTATCTCTCCCAGGAACCAAAACTTAATCCTGATCATACCGTACGTGAAGCAGTCGAAGAGGCAGTTAGTGAAATAAAAAATGCTCTTACTCGCCTTGATGAAATCTATGCGGCCTATGCTGAACCTGATGCTGACTTCGATAAACTGGCAAAAGAGCAAGGCCAGTTAGAAGCCATTTTGCAATCACATGACGGACACAATTTGGATAACCAGTTGGAACGTGCAGCCGATGCATTACGCCTGCCAGCCTGGGAAACAAAAATAGAACAACTTTCAGGTGGAGAGCGGCGTCGGGTAGCTATTTGTCGTTTACTGCTGGAAAAACCCGATATGCTATTACTTGATGAACCAACTAACCATTTGGATGCAGAATCCGTCGCCTGGTTAGAACGGTTTTTACATGATTACGAAGGAACTGTTGTTGCTATCACTCACGATCGCTACTTCTTAGATAACGTGGCAGGTTGGATCCTGGAACTTGATCGCGGAGAGGGTATCCCATGGGAAGGTAATTATTCCTCTTGGTTAGAACAAAAAGAGACTCGCTTAGCACAAGAGGCTTCTAGCGAAGCGGCTCGCCGCAAATCGATCGAAAAAGAACTTGAGTGGATCCGACAAAATCCTAAAGGCCGGCAAGCAAAAGGAAAAGCCCGTTTAGCCCGTTTTGAAGAGTTAAACAGTGTTGACTATCAAAAACGTAATGAAACCAGCGAGCTATTCATTCCGCCAGGGCCTCGTCTAGGAGACAAAGTTTTAACGGTTGAAAATCTCAGTAAATCCTATGGTGATCGGGTTTTAATTGATAACCTTAGTTTCTCGATCCCTAAAGGGGCTATCGTGGGTATTATCGGCCCAAATGGCGCGGGAAAATCAACCCTTTTTCGCATGATTTCAGGTCAAGAACAACCTGACTCTGGCACAATAACCTTAGGTGAAACTGTTAAAGTTGCCTCAGTTGAACAATTTCGTGACACCATGGACAATAATAAAACCGTGTGGGAAGAGGTTTCCGGCGGACAAGATATTATGCGTATCGGTAATTTCGAAATTCCAAGTAGAGCTTACGTCGGACGCTTTAATTTCAAAGGAGTTGATCAGGGTAAGCGAGTTGGAGAACTCTCTGGTGGTGAACGTGGCCGTTTACACTTGGCAAAACTACTTCAGGTTGGTGGTAATATGCTACTACTGGATGAGCCAACTAACGATTTGGATGTCGAAACATTACGCGCGTTAGAAAACGCATTACTGGAATTTCCTGGCAGTGCATTAGTTATTTCCCACGATCGCTGGTTTCTTGACCGTATTGCCACTCATATTATTGATTATCAAGATGAAGGAAAAATCACTTTCTTTGAAGGTAATTTTAGTGAATATGAAGATTATAAAAAACGGACATTAGGCGCTGATGCGCTAGAACCTCATCGCATCAAATATAAAAAGATGAGCAAATAAATAGGCCAAATAAAATAAGGCTTGCTAAAGCAAGCCTTATCATTTAAAAATTCGGAGATTTTTCATCCATCATAAGCAGTTGCTGAACCAACTCAATACAGCGTAAAAAACGCTCATCATAATTAGGCGAATCAACCACCACAAATTCCACTTGATTTTCAATCAGTAGTTCAATCAATAAATTTTGAAATGTTATACGTTCCTCATCACTACCCAAACTGCGTAATCCATCAGCAACCCATGGGGTATTATTTTCTAATAAAATAACCAGATCAAAACGATATTCATCAATTAATGCTTGCACAAAAGGATGTGGTTTCCCCTCATATCGTTTACAAAAAGCTTGGGTGGTAATGAAATCAGTATCGATAAAGGCAACTTTATTGGCATATTTAACGGCAAAATCAATATATTTTGCATGACCCAATGCTATCTTGTCATAGTCAGAATATTGTAACGCCATCTCATCGCCACCTAAATGAGAGAAAACATAATCACGACCATATTCCCATGCACTGGTGGTGTTAAAAATATTCGCAAGCTTATTAACTAAAGTCGATTTACCACTTGATTCCCCACCTAATATGGCTACCTTACGCACAAAAAATGGTTTTACTTCCGTTGGAATATATTCCCAATACCGAAATGGCGCTTGCCTAATTTGATTGCCACTAATATTCATAAATGTGCGCTCAGGATCAATAAGCACCACTTCTGCACCAAGATATTTTTTATAATGCGCAATATCATCCACTTCGCCAGAATAAATAAATTGTGGTTGAATATTTTTTGCCATTAAAAATTTTTTCATTCCTTCGCTCCATACTTGCCAGCCATGTGGGTATGGTTCTATGCCTTGCTCATCAAAGGAATGAATATAAATATTTTTTGATATTTGAAAGTTTGTAATAACCATCGTAGCCGATCGCTTACTGTCGGTTGCTGTGACATCGAACTGTTGATAAAAAGCGCCCGATCACGAGGTTCATCATGACAAAGAATGACATATAATTCATCAACTTGACTACACGCACGCTGTATCAGGTAAATATGGCCTGTATGCAATGGATAAAACTTACCAAATACCACACCAATACGTTTAGGCTTTAATGGATATTCAATATTTAAAAAACGATGCAATGCGGCAATTTTGCGCGCGCTAGGATTATTAATTTTTTCATTAATTAATTGGCTTAAATAACCTTTTGTCATGCCGCAAGCAGTCGCAATTTGTTGTAAAGTACAACCTGTTTGTTTAATAGCCTGTTTCAAATAATCAAACTGTTTCATCGCTTCTCCGGTTAATCAAAGTTTTCCATAACCGTTAATGCCTCTGACAGTTTTTTCACACCAAATAACTGCATATTGGGTAATGGTTTTTTGGGCACATTAGCATAAGGAACAATCGCTCGTTTAAAACCATGTTTTGCCGCCTCAATAATCCGCTCTTGGCCACTAGGTACTGGACGGATTTCACCCGCCAATCCAACCTCACCAAAAACCACAACATCACGCGGCAATGGACGATTACGGAAACTGGATACTAAAGAAAAGAGTAAAGCAAGATCAGCACTGGTTTCCGTCACTTTAACCCCACCAACAACATTAACAAAAACATCTTGATCCGACATCTGTAATCCACCATGCCGATGCAAAATAGCCAGCAAAATCGCTAATCGATTCTGCTCTAAACCGACAGCAACGCGTCGCGGATTAGCTAGCATTGAATAGTCCACTAGCGCCTGAATTTCCACCAGCAATGGTCGCGTTCCTTCCCAAACAACCATCACCGAGCTGCCCGAAGTGATCTCTTCTGCTCTACTGAGAAAAATAGCCGATGGGTTACTCACTTCCTTTAACCCTTTTTCTGTCATGGCAAATACACCCAGTTCATTAACCGCACCAAATCGATTTTTATGACTTCTTAAGGTACGAAATCGTGAATCTGCTTCACCATCCAGCATTATCGAACAGTCAATGCAGTGTTCAAGTACTTTCGGGCCGGCCAAAGAACCATCTTTTGTGACATGCCCTACCATGATAATGGCGATTCCTCGTGTTTTGGCAAATCGGGTAAGATAAGCCGCAGTTTCTCGGACTTGTGCCACACTACCAGGTGATGACTGTATATCCGCGATATGCATGACCTGAATAGAATCAATCACCATCAATTTTGGCTGTTCCTGCTCTGCAATCAAACAAATCTGCTCAATACTGGTTTCAGATAACATATTGAGATTATCGGACGGTAACCCTAATCGATGCGCTCGTATCGCCACTTGCTGTAAAGACTCCTCACCGGTGACGTATAAAGTTTTCATCTGTGATGAAAGCCGACACATAGTTTGCAAAAGCAATGTACTTTTACCAGCACCTGGGTTACCACCAATTAAAATCGCGCTACCAGGTACCACACCACCACCGAGAACACGATCAAATTCTTTGAAATCAGTAGAAAAACGTGGCAATGCTTCTAAACTAATGGCAGACAATTTCTGTACTTGGTTACCTGTAGCACTACCAGCATAACCATTAAGGCGTTCTGCTCGCGAAGTAGAACTGGCAGCTAATCTTACCTCGGTGATCGTATTCCAGGTATGACAAGCGATACATTGGCCTTGCCAGCGTGGATAATCTGCACCACATTCATTACAGACAAATGCTCTTTTTATTGCTTTTGCCACCGTTATTGCCTCTTTTATTTATTGATTTGATCGTTAACGCTCTTCATGCTTTAAGCCACCACTTAAAACACAAAGTACACCCATCAAATCTGCATGTTGAATCACTACTTTTGCCCTGGCCTGTACTTTAGATTTAGCATGATAAGCAATACCCAATCCCGCCTTACGGATCATTTTTACATCATTTGCGCCATCACCAATAACAACGGTTTGCTCGATTGGAATAGAGAATTGTCTAGCTAATTTTATTAAGGTTTGTGCTTTGACTTTAGCATCCACAATGTTGCCATTCACCTTACCGGTCAATTTGTTATCTTTAATTTCAAGTTTGTTAGCCACCGCAGCGGTTAATTTTAATTTTTCCTTCAAATAATTAGTAAAAAAATTAAATCCACCTGAAACAATAACAACATGCCAATCAAATGCCTGCAACTTACGGACAAGACTGGTTAAGCCTGGTGTCAGTGGCATATGCTCTAATACATTTTGCAAAATTTGCATGTCGGCTCCAGCAAGTAACTTAACCCGAGCTTTTAAACTTTCACTAAAATCAATTTCCCCTTGCATTGCGCGTTCTGTAATTTCAGCAACCTGCTGGCCAACTCCGGCCAAACGAGCAATTTCATCAATGCATTCGATCTGAATTGCCGTTGAATCCATATCCATCACCAACAAACCTGGCGCACGTAAACGGGGAATATTACCCAGCGGTACAACATCTAAACCACACTCTTCAGCTATTTTCTTTATTTTTGCGCTTAAGCTACCCGCGATACGAACGACTTGATAATCATCAATACGCCAAGAAGAAACAATCACAATCGCATTACCAGAGCGTTGTTGAAATTGACTGATACGTTGCTTATTCAGTCCTCGTCCATAAAGCAACCAACCACTATCTCCAGCCCGATAATCCAAAGGCATAACCTCTTCACCACTTAGTGAAAGCGGTAATCCAGGCCATTTTTGGATCTCATTAGGCAAATAACAATAGGTTAAACTCGTCGACATTAATTCATACTCCTGTCATCCAATCACGACAATTAGCCAACAAAAAAACGGCTTTTCAAACTATCCTATCATCTTAACCTCTGGCAATATGATAATGAACTAAGTTTAAAAGAGCCGATTATGATTAAAACGAAATTAAAGTTTCGATTACATAAAACTGTTATCATTTTAATTTGCCTCTTCTTACTCATTATTCTAATCCAAAAGGTTAGTTATTTTAGTAAGTTACATCAGAAAATCAGAGTCGAGCAGTTTAAAGAATTGGCTCATACACATGCTGAACAAGTTGCTTTTAGCTTATCCAATTATATACAAAGTGATGGTAAGAATTTTAATAATAAACAGATCCTGGCCATTCTTAATCAATTAACTATTAATGAACATATTCTCGATGCAAGTGTTTATCTTAATGATGGAACCAAAATTCAGCATGCAGGTGAAAAAGTTGCTTTACGAGAGCGATTATCCCTTAATCACCCTCCATGCCACAACTATGTTAACTATCAATTGGTTGTTCCAATCTTCGATACCAAAAAACCAAAAGGCTTTTTACGTTTAACCATTGATGCTCATCAATTTAGTATAGGATCTAAACAAATAGATAATATGGCTAATTTATTAAGGATTATGTTACTTTTAGCACTCACTATCGGTTTTGTTCTGGCTAATATTTTATCTAAATCAATTTCAATACACTGGCCAAAGTTACCTTTTTTATCAATAAGCAATAGTCGCTCGGCAAACAATCAGCAAAAGAAATAAAAATGGCTAAAAAGAAAGCAGATTAAAATCTGCTTTCTTGCTTGATTTAAATTTAATGATTTATTTTTAATCCAGTAATAATACTGATTCTAACGCAATTTCAACCATCTCATTAAATGTCGTTTGCCGTTCTGCTGAAGTTGTCTTTTCGCCTCGACGAATATGATCAGAAACCGTACAAATAGTTAGTGCTTTGACACCATATTCCGCCGCAATGCTATACATACCAGCAGCTTCCATTTCCACCCCCAAAATGCCATATTTTTCCATTGTATCAAACAATTGCATTTGAGGCGTATAAAAAAGATCAGTAGAAAAAATATTACCTACCAGAACGTCGAGATTCTTTGCTTTAGCCGCAGTTACAGCATTATGAACCAGCTGATAATCCGCAATAGCCGCAAAATCATTATCATCAAATTTTAGTCGATTAACTTTAGAATCGGTGCATGCTCCCAGGCCGATAATAATATCGCGTAACTTTACTTGATGGCTAATAGCACCACAGGATCCTACTCGTATTATTGTTTTAACACCAAAGTCAGTAATTAGCTCTTTCATGTAAATTGAACAGGAAGGGATCCCCATACCATGCCCCATCACAGAAATGCTACGACCTTGATAATTACCAGTAAAACCTAACATACCACGAACATCATTTACCTGACGGCTGTCGGTCAAATAATTTTCTGCAATATGTTTTGCGCGTAGAGGATCGCCTGGCATCAGCATAACTTCCGCAAAATCGCCCATCTCAGCATTAATATGTGGGGTGGCCATAAATAAATTTCCTTTTATTACTTATCGATAAAATCGGGAATATGAACAAATATTTCCCATCATACTTAAAATAGCGTTTTGCCATATGCCATTGGCGATAAACCAAAGTATTGCGCAACGGTTTGACCAATATCAGCAAAGGTCTGTCGATGACCTAGTGCCCCAGGTTTTACTTTCGGACCATAAATTAAAATAGGAATATTTTCCCGCGTATGATCAGTTCCTAGCCAGGTCGGGTCACAACCATGATCTGCGGTAATAATCAAAACATCCTCATTCTCAATTAATGCCAGCATTTCAGGTAAAAGACTATCAAATAACTCTAGTCCTGCCGCATAACCCGCAACATCACGACGATGTCCATATGAAGAATCAAAATCAACAAAATTAGTAAACACAATGGTATTGTCGGCCGCTTTTTTGATCTCCTCAAGGCTTGCCGCAAATAGCGCTTCAATACCGGTTGCTTTCACTTGCTTAGTAATGCCGACATTGGCATAAATATCTGCAATTTTGCCAATTGAAACCACCTGGCCGGCTTTTTCTTCAACCAGTTTTTGTAGGATGGTTGGTGCAGGTGGTTCAACTGAATAATCTCGACGATTACCGGTACGCTGAAAACAGCCAGCTTTATTGCCGATAAAAGGACGAGCAATAACACGTCCAATATTATAAGCACCTTCATCTAGCGTCTTTCTCGCTATTTCACAAAGCTGATAAAGATTTTTAACCCCAAAAGTCTCTTCATGACATGCTATCTGAAAGACTGAATCGGCTGAAGTATAGAAAATAGGTTTACCTGTTTTCATATGCTCTTCACCTAATTGATCCAAGATCACCGTGCCTGACGAGTGACAATTTCCCAGATAACCGGGCAAATTAGCCGCTTCAACTAACATATCCAATAATCGTTGCGGAAAACTATTTTTTTGCTGTTTAAAATATCCCCATTCAAATAAAACCGGTACCCCGGCGATCTCCCAATGACCTGATGGGGTATCTTTGCCGGAAGATAACTCACTCGCATAACCATAAGCACCGATAATCTCAGCGTCTTCATCCAGGCCGATTGGAAATGTTCCTGATGACCCCTCAGCGGCTTTTGCTAACCCTAAACGCGATAAATTGGGCAAAAAGAGTTTACCTTTACGACCCTTATCAGCCTTCCCTTGCGCACAAGCGGTCGCAATATGGCCTAAAGTATTCGCCCCAGCATCACCATATCTATCCGCATCCGGCGTAGCGCCAATACCAAAAGAATCAAGCACCATAATGAATACACGTTTCATAACTACCCTTGGTTAGTCCAAATTCAATTAATCCATTATTAAACAAAAAATAACGCATTCCATAATTCGAGCTCATAATAACTATTTACTATCGTCAATAAATACAAAATACTAATCGATGCTATTATCTAAAAACTTCTTTTATTAACGATCATTTATTAACAATCATTTTCATCGATTATTAAAATAGACATTTTCATTTTTCTGCCAGCCAATAATTACTGAAACAGTGCATAAAAAGATCAATAAAAATTAATAGTCGCCAGTAAAATTATCTATTGGGCATCCTAATGTATTCAATAGACTAGACAATAAGCTTGACGCCCCAAAACGAAAATGACGAATATTTACCCATTCTTTTCCCATGATTCGATCGGCTAAAACCAGATATTGGGCAGCTTCTTCTACCGTACGAACGCCACCTGCCACCTTACAACCTACCTGACTAGCAACGTCCATATCTCGAATAACTTTAAGTATAATTTCAACATTCTCTAGGGTGGCATTTATCGCAACCTTACCCGTTGATGTCTTAACAAAATCAGCGCCGGCAGCAATAGCAATTTCTGCTGCCTGTCGAATAAGATCAGGCTGTTTTAATTCACCGGCTTCAATAATAACTTTCAGTAAGACACCTCTCGGTAGACAAACTTCTTTACACGCTTTAACCAGGTCAAAACCAATTTGCTTATTACCAGTTATTAATGCTCGATAGGGAAAAACAACATCAACTTCGTCTGCCCCATAAGCAATAGCAGCTTGTGTTTCAGCTGTAGCAATCGCAACATCATAACCACCAAATGGAAAATTAGTTACCGTGGCAATGCGAATATTCGGGGTTTTTTGTTCGGTTAGCATTTTACGTGCTAATGGAATAAAGCGAGGATAAATACATATCGCGGCAGTATTTCCTTGTTCAGTCTTGGCTTGATGGCATAAAATCTTCACTTTTTCATCAGTATCGTCATCATTTAGCAGAGTTAAATCCATCAAATTTAATGCGCGTTGTGCAGCAAGTTTTAATTCCATCATATAATTCTCAAAGCTACTGACATTATTGCTTTAGCGATTAAACAATCGTTCAATGTTTAATATACCAAGCAGATTAAGTTACATAGTCGCTAACGATAAAAAGAAGCCAGCAATAGTGGCACTCATCAAATTAGATAATGAACCGGCTAATACCGCTTTCAAACCTAATCGAGCAACATCTTTACGACGGTTCGGGGCAATTCCACCTAAACCACCCAGTAATATGGCTACTGACGCTAAATTAGCAAAACCACACAATGCAAAAGAGATTATGGCTTTAGTATGTTCAGAAAGTACTTGCTTACCGGCGGCAATAACTTCACTATCAGGTTTTAAGTATTCGCCAAAATTCATATAAGCAACAAATTCATTGACCACTAACTTTTGCCCAATAAAAGAACCGGCAATTGTCGCTTCATGCCAGGGTATACCAATCAAATAGGCAATTGGTGCAAAGATCCAGCCTAAGATCAATTCTAATGATAAGCCTGGTATATGGATCCAGCCACCAATCACCGACAAAATACCGTTAAGTAACGCTATCAATGCAACAAATGCCAGCAACATCGCACCGACATTTAGAGCGAGTTGCATGCCGGAAGAAGCGCCAGTGGCGGCAGCATCAATAATGTTAACTGGGCGTTCTTCGCCGCTCGCCACACTGACCATATTCACTGCATCGTGAGTTTTCTCTGTCTCCGGTACCATCAATTTGGCAAATAACAATCCTCCTGGTGCTGCCATAAAAGATGCTGCGATCAGATATTCCATTGGCACCCCCATTTGCGCATAGCCAGCCAATACCGAGCCAGCAACCGAAGCCAATCCACCACACATAACAGCAAATAACTCAGAGTTTGTCATGGTGGCAATATAGGGTCTGACAACCAAAGGCGCCTCTGTATGACCGACAAAAATATTAGCGGTCGCTGATAGTGACTCAGTACGTGAGGTGCCTAATATCCATTGCAAAAGTCCACCTAAGATTTTGATAAAAAACTGCATAATACCAAGATAATAAAGTACGGCTATCAATGACGAGAAGAAAACAATGACCGGTAAGACACGTAAGGCAAAAATAAAACCACCACCGCCAAACAGTTCAAACATTTTATTAGAGACTAAACCACCAAAGACAAAATCCATGCCAACTTGTCCATAACCAATCACACTAGAGACTGCATCTGATACAGTTTCCAAAGTGCGGCGACCGGCAGGGATATAAAGAACAAATGCGCCAATTGCAATTTGAATAACAAAAGCACCAAATACGGTACGGAATTTAATTGCCCGACGGTTACTGGAAAAAATGATAGCGATGAAAATCAATACTACCATCCCTAGCAGGCTCATAATGAGTTGCATGAATAATATCCCTGTGTATTATATAACAAATGAAAATTTATATAGTTTAAAAAATAAACTGCCAGTTTAATGCGCAGACATTATAACGATTTCGCATTAATAACTGACAGTCGGTATCACAAATAATCATAACGAAAAATCACGAAAAAATAAATTTTGCGACACATATCACTTACGAAAAGCGATATTGCCGGCAAAAATTATCTAAAAAATACCATAATTATAATTAAATAACTTATTGGTATGATTATTTAGCCATATTAGTCTGCTCTTTTTTAATATTAAAGAGTTGCAAGCTATTGTTATAAAGCTGTGTTGCAATTTCCTCTGCTGACTCTTGCCGAAGGTTACATAGTGCCTCAAATACCAAACCTATTCTTTCAGGACGATTAACCTGCCCCTGAAATCCAGCTAATGGCATATCAGGGGCATCAGTTTCAAGTACTAATGACGACAGCGGCAATTGCGCAGCTACTGCTCTGGTTTTCTTAGCCCGTTGATAGGTGATAACGCCACCAATACCGATAAAATAACCTAAACGGATAAAAGCATTAGCTTGCGACAAACTGCCAGCAAATCCATGAATTACTCCCTTTTTCGGCACGTCAAATCGTCTTAATAAAGCAGCTAGTTGATCATGACTTTTACGCGAATGAAGAATAACCGGTAAATCATACTGTTTAGCCAGCTGTAATTGCTGGATCAGCAATGCTTGTTGTTGCTTAACCGCAGCATTAGTAACAAAATAATCTAAACCTATTTCACCAATAGCAACACATTTATTGCTGTTTTGCTGCAATAATGCCACTAATTTAGCAAAATGATCAGGTAAAAAATCTGCAATATACAAAGGATGAAAACCCAATGCAGCATATAAATGCGGATATTGTTGTGCCAGTGAATATACTCGCTCAAAATTCTCAATACCAACCGTCGGGACAATGATATCAGTCACGCCAGCTTTCACCGCGCGCGAAAAGCTATCTTCAATATCATGGATAAAAGGAGGAAAATCAAAATGACAATGGGTGTCAACGAACATCAATGGCTAATCCTTCATCACCTGATTTTGGTTCTTCATCTTGTTGATTCGAAATTATCTCCGCAGACAAAGATGCCGGATTAGCAACCTGATTATTTTCAATAGAATACGGGTAAGATGCTAAATTATCATTAGAAAAATAGTGTTTTAAACTAGTTAAAAAATAGCTGCCACATTGACGACCAATATGATAATCAGTCTCTAAGGTTGAAGCACGGCTACCTAATGCACAACTCATTAAAGGTTTCGGTGGATAAATTTCAAAAATTTGGATACCTGGTGGTGGCGCAGCAATAAATTTTTGTGTCTGTTGATAGCTTTTAATATGTACTTTTATCATCTTAGCCATCCGCCGTATATTGCGGTGTTCCAACCAGCGAGTCATCCTCTTTAACCATTCAGATGTATAATAAATTCCCGAAGGAACCGTTCTAATTACCACAATTGTTTTTGCCCCACGACGATAAGCTTCTTCAACAGGAATTGAAGCCGTTATACCACCATCATGATAAAGCTCCCCATTAAATACTGCTCCCTGGCGATAAAAGCCGGGGATAGCACTTGACGCCCGAATAATATCTAGCCAACTATCTTGTGTTGGTTGAAAATAAACCGGACTAAAATCCTCGTAGCGACATGCACTGATTAAAAATTGACGCCCGCTGTCTAAGTAAGACAATCCAGTAGAGAAATCAAGGGGTAATTCACGGGAGGTAATATCAATTAGCCAATCTAAATTAATCATATGGCCACCACGAATAAAACGTAGTGGATTAAAAAATTGAGATTTAGTGGTATAATCAGTGATCACCTTACGGGCATAACCACGCTGTTGACAAAGATAGGCCGATAAATTTTGTGCGCCTGCCGATGTCCCTATCATGATGTTAAATGGGTTGAAACCAACACGGAGAAATTCATCCAATACACCGGCGGTAAAAATACCACGCTGTCCACCCCCCTCACAGACTAATGCTATTTTACCGAGGTCAAATGCATTATCCTCGAAGGCTAAAGGCTCAATATTACCCAATGTGACTGATATATGTCTTCCCATATTGCTTTCCCCCCTTAAAACTGATAGTAGACCCTCTAAATACAATCTGCTATTCAAAATCTACTATTGGGTTTAATAGTGAGATTTTTAGCGGCTTAAAAATTTGGGAGAAACCAATAAATACAGCAATTAAAAAATAGTCATACCCCCACTAATAACAAGTGAGGGTAATGTAATAAAAAATCAATATGCCATAAATTAATGCTCTCGCGTTTTGCAGAACCGAATTTCAGGGTAGCGTTCGCGGGTTAGATTAAGATTTACCATCGTTGGGGCAATATAACTGAGGTTATCGCCACCATCTAAAGCCAGGTTTTGTTCATTTTTACGTTTGAACTCTTCTAATTTTTTTACGTCATCACATTCGATCCAACGTGCGGTTGACACATTTACTGGCTCATAAATAGCTTCAACATTATATTCACTCTTCAAGCGCGCTACCACCACATCAAACTGAAGCACACCAACAGCACCAACAATAAGATCATTATTGGCCAAAGGACGAAATACCTGAACCGCCCCCTCTTCGGATAACTGAACCAATCCTTTAAGTAACTGTTTCTGCTTTAACGGATCACGTAAACGGATGCGTTTGAATAGTTCAGGCGCAAAATTAGGAATACCGGTAAATTTTAACACTTCTCCCTGGGTAAAGGTATCACCAATCTGAATAGTGCCATGATTATGCAAGCCAATGATATCACCTGGAAACGCTTCTTCAACATGGGAACGATCACCGGCCATAAAAGTAAGCGCATCTGAAATAACCACCTCTTTTTTATTTCGTACCTGATAAAGTTTCATACCCTTTTGATAACAACCTGACACAATCCGCAAAAAAGCCACCCGATCACGATGTTTGGGATCCATATTGGCTTGTATTTTGAACACAAAACCAGAAAATTTCTCTTCCTCGGCATTAACGATACGACTATCAGCCTGCCGAGGCATAGGAGTTGGCGCCCAATTGACCAAACCATCTAACATATGATCAACACCAAAGTTACCTAAAGCGGTGCCAAAAAAGACGGGTGTTAACTTGCCTTGTAAAAATGCGTCTAAATTGAATTCATGAGAAGCACCCTTTACTAGTTCAAGCTCTTCTCGTAGCTGAGCAGCAAAATCGTCTCCAATAACTTTGTCCAATTCGGTATTATTTAATCCTTTAATAACAACAACGTCTTGAATAGCATGCCCTTGCCCACTCTGGTATAAAATAGTTTCATCACGATAAAGATGATAAACCCCTTTAAATAACTTGCCACAACCAATTGGCCAGGTAATCGGGCTACAAGCGATACTCAATTCACTTTCAATCTCATCCATTAATTCCATTGGATCGCGAATATCGCGATCCAATTTATTCATAAAGGTTAAAATAGGTGTATCACGTAACCGTGTTACTTCCATCAATTTACGCGTACGATCTTCAACGCCTTTAGCTGCATCAATCACCATCAAACAGCAATCGACCGCCGTTAAGGTCCGATAAGTATCTTCCGAAAAATCCTCATGCCCTGGGGTATCAAGCAAATTAATCAAGCAATTTTGGTAAGGAAATTGCATTACCGAAGTGGTAATCGAGATCCCGCGCTGTTTTTCCATTTCCATCCAGTCAGATTTTGCATGTTGATTCGAACCACGCCCCTTCACTGTGCCCGCTTTTTGAATAGCTTGGCCAAACAACAGTACTTTTTCTGTGATCGTGGTTTTCCCTGCATCAGGGTGAGAAATGATAGCAAAGGTTCTGCGCCGCGCTATTTTCTGACAAAAATTATTCTCTTTCATTATAACTACCCAACATACACAACATGATGTATAAACAATTGGCAAAAATTCTACACTGACAAAGCCATTTTGAAAACAATTACTAACTCATTAAAAAATATTTTTTAGTTAGCCGATAAAATTAAATATAAAAAAAGTAAAGAAAATTGTTTTTAACTAAATATAGATTATTTAATTAAATCAGAAAATCTATTACTGATTATATTAAAGTCACTAATTAAAATATTTATTAGAATAAACAAGACGATTAAATGAAAATTTTTTACATAATATGTCAGATATTAACATATTATTCTTATAATACATATGATTAATAGCTATTAAGAATAATTTTAATAAATAATCGATTAATATTATTACCAAATGGTGTTCTTTACTATTTTATTTTATAAGCCTCTTTTTGCTAATATTTGTGCATGATTGACATAAATTTGAGGGACATCATATTTATTTGAAACAAATCCAGCAATTTGATTAACGATATCAAAATGATCCATATTATAATCATCACGGATTAATTTACCTAACCGCATACTATAACGTCCTACAAGCCCATCATTTTCTTTTTCTTTTTCTTTTTCTTTTTCTTTTACAAAAAGTTTATTCAACTGTCGCAATGGTAGATGAGAAATATCAAACATATTTATTCCTATATCAAGCAATGAATTTTTAATAAAACTATCGTATGAATAGTAATACACGCCATTAACAACCTCATCACCTTCCCCTCCCCATTCTGTTGGCAAACCTTGCGGATATTTTTTATTAAATTCATTGACCACTTTTGTCGTCAATGATTCTAATGCCTTGACACCGTCTTGCGGTTTCAATGTACCCGATGACAAAAGAGAAATAAATTTGAAAAACACTTCAGCAGTAGTAGTAACTAATCTTTCTGCTAACATGCCTGGTAGCAAAATTTTTCTAAGCAGATCAGCGATTTCAGAACCATAATTGACTCCATTCATTGTTGTTACTGAAGCAATACTGGCTGGATAATTTGCAGCAACATAACGTGCATATAAAGCCCCTTGACTATGAGCAATCAAGTTGACTTTTTCACAGCCTGCTTTTCTTTTGATCTCATCGATGAATTCCCAAAGTTGCTCTCCATTTACTTCATTTGAATTAGCTCCAGACAACGTAGGTATATATACATTATAACCTTGTTCTTGCAATCGACTTTCAATAGAAAAAAAATATGGATAGCCAGCTATTCTATCGAAACCAAAGAATCCATGAACTAAAATAATAGGATATTTCGTCGACATAATCTCTCCTTATTAAGGTAATTTAATATTAAAAATAGATTCTAATACTTTATAAAAATAATTAATTACAAAATAGGATTATCACATTAGACAATTTATGCTGATAAAAGGTAAGCTAAATAATATTATATAACAAGCAACTTAAACTCACTGGTATAAAAATTTAAATTAATATTTGATAAGTTAATATTATTTATAAAAGTGAATAATATAAATGTAATCATTACCTAATAAAAATATGAAATAATATAAAAATGCCATCAATTTAAGATGGCATTGAAAAAATTCTTCTAAAAAAGGTAATTAATTTAATAACAGCAAACAAGATAAATCATCACCATAATTAAGTTTATCAATTAACTCATCAAGCTGTAGGTGTAAATTAAAAGTATGCTGAGTTACGGTCGAATAATGACAAAACATTAATTGAATACTCTCCATTGACACCTCAATATCATAAGCTGACTGGACAGACAATAATGTTTTAATATAAAAATAATCAACAATATAATAGTAAAGTGATCGTAAACTCTTTTTTAAATTATATAAGCCAAATTTTTCATTATATATTCGATAAAGAAAATAGTTCTTTAATACATATGGTTCAGCTAAGCAACTAGTTGATAGAATTTTTTGCCATTCACTATCCAGTTTTTCCCAATTAACCGCCATATTTTCATTTAGCGATTCTGACTCTAAATCAAAAAAATGCATAGTTTTGCTAAAAGCGGGTAATAAATAATGTTTAGAGCGAGCGGTGGTAGTAAAAAAACGTGACATAATCAATAATAAAGAAAACTTTAATTGATGCCCCACTGAAGATGTTAGCTGTTTTCTCTGTTGATATATTTCTCCATTAATTAATCCTTCCACTAATGACATAAATATATTTTCAACTTTTGAATAATTTGCTTCTATTTGATAATCAATTGATTGTAAAAACACAATAAACTGCGTAAGCGCATAAAGATTATCTTCAATAAAAGGACTTTCAGCCATAATTAAATGACTACAAAATAGCTGTATAATTTGATGCTCTTGCGTCATTACTCTACTTTGATCAATAACTCGCTTTTCAGTAATTCTAACTTTTTCAATCACCGTGTTCTCTTCATATTTCATCGAATCCGGCTGAAATAACACTAAACGAACTACCTCTGGGCAAGAAAAACTCAACGAATGTTGCGTATAACCATCAAATTGCGTTTTTAATCTCGGATAAGTCTGGCAAGTGTAACTCAATGCGCTAGGTCCTAACGTTTTGTAAATCCGACACAATTTGTCACCACCAAAAAATGGACATTTGTCATCTTTATCAAGTGCAATAAAAGAGTACTTTTTAGTACCACTACCTTTAGGATATTTGATCAGATGTTTATCAGTGATCTCTTTGATCTCAATTTGATGGGCAGTTTTATATTTTTTATAAGTCTTCTTATCAATGTTAATCGTCCAACCACGACAACAATGAGACAAACACTGATCACCTATACATTTAAATTTTTTATAAAAAAGCGGGATAATTTCTCTATGTTGTTTCATTACAAATAGGCCTATTAAGCGAATATTGGTACACAAATTACCACTCAATAGCGCCTATCAATGGTACTATTATCGAATATAAACTATTTTTTTTATCTTAATTAAGTATTTAAATTTATAAGGCAGGCATACTATCAGGCAAAATAGTTAACGCCATAACCACTGCATCTTCACGTTTTTTTGCCGCCGGATAATAATTTTTTCTTACTGTGACAATATGAAAACCCAGTTTTTCATATAGCTGAATTGCCGCAAGATTTGATTGCCGGACTTCCAACCACAAAGTTTTGATATTTTTGGTTGCCAAATGTTCGATCAAATAGCGTAGTAAACACTCACCATAACCTTGTCCTTGATAATCAGGATGAATAGCAATATTAAAGAGGGTTGCCTCATCGAGCAAATATTGTGTGATGACGAAACCAACCAATTGATTTTCAAGACTGATTTTTAAATTAATATATTGCTTTCCTTGATTACTGTAGAATACCTTTTCACTCCACGGAAAAGCATGACTGATGTTTTCAATAGCAAAAGCAGAGACTAAATCAGTTTGTTCTAAATTCGAAATTATTTTCATGCTGGCATATTTGCGCCCACAAAGCGCGTTTTGATTGAGGATCAGAATAAATTTCTGGCAATGGTAAAGTATGAATGACCCATGTTTTTGAACTAACAGGTAATTGTTTGCCTATGATCCAGCAAGGCCAAAGAATTTCTTTTGGTAACAGCGATACCTCTTTAGTTAATAAACAGCATACCTGACGACTGTCTATCATCATCGCTCGTAAAATATCTTTGACAAAAAGGTTACCTAAATCAATGCGTTCATCAGCGATGATAATTAATTGGGTAGTGTCAGGAATACACACTGCATGTTCACCACGCAGTAGCGCAGGATCGCGTAATGTCCATTGCACAATTCCCATCTGCTTTAGTAATTGATCTCTAATCGTCATCAAACTACTCCACCACAATATATACCAAGCCACCATATCAAACCGAGTTATATAAATCAAAATAATAACATTGCAAAACCTAGCAATATAAACACAATTACTCTTTCTCTCTAACTATATTTATTTGTTGAATCTAAACTGCAAATAAATAGGGTAAATAGACAAATTATTAAGTTATCAAGAAACAATATGATCACTAAATAGTAGATAACAAGTAACCATTGGATTGAAATCTAATAAAAGTGATACAATCGCGGATAATAAGTTCATATCTCACAAATTTATCAAAATTTACGATCCTATGAGCGATATTTTTACGCTTACGGCGAATATTTTCCTTTTATAGTTGATAAAAGGAAACCTAATCTAATACAGGAGCCAACATTTATGTCTTCACTGACGCCCGCTAGTGAAGTGATTTTACGCCATGATGAATACTTTATCGGCCGTCGTGTTTTAATCGCTGGTAACTTACAAGATAATATTAGCGCTGAAATGAGCGCTGAAATTTTACATATTTTAACTAATCAATATCACTACTGGTTATCATTTAACAAAGCGCTAGGCGAAAAAGCCCATTATGACTTAACGCTTGAAAAAACAGTGGCGAGACAATTTAATACACTGATCTATTTTTGGCCTAAAAACAAGCAAGAAGCCCATTTTCAACTACACAATATTTGCTCAGTTTTACCAGTAGGTAGTGATATTTTTATTGTTGGTGAAAATCGTAGTGGTGTAAATAGCGCCAATAAAATTCTAGAAGAAATAGGCAGTGTACGCAAAATTGATGCAGCACGGCGTTGTAGTCTCTATTATTGCCAGCTAGAAAAACAACCACACTTTCATTTAAATGATTGGTGGAATATCTATAAAGTCGCTGATATAACTATCAAAACCCTACCTGGCGTATTTAGTCAACAAGCGCTGGATGCCGGTAGTCAACTACTTCTTTCTACATTTGATAAACCTATCAAGGGTAAATTATTAGATATCGCATCCGGCTCCGGTGTGCTTGCAACGGTTATTGGCAAGAGAAACCCTAGCATAAAATTAACTCTCTGCGATACTCATGCTGCGGCAGTCACATCTTCTATTGAAACCATAAAAATAAATGGCTTAACTGGCAATGTTATAGCAAGTGATATCTACTCTGCGATTGAAGATAGTTACGACTGGATAATTTGCAACCCGCCGTTTCATGATGGATTAAAAACGGATTATTCAGCCGCTGAAACAATCATCAAACAAGCATCAAATCATCTAAAACCAGGTGGAAAATTTAGAATGGTTGCCAATGCCTTCTTACCTTATCCAGATTGGTTAGATAAAGCGTTTGGTCGCCATGAAATACTTGCTCAAACAGGTAAATTCAAGGTTTATCAAGCCGGCAAATTTCGTTAAATCTGATACGATAAGTTTTTAGCAAAATAATTAATTATTTAAATAACATTGTTACCACTTTCGTTTTAAGTGAATGAGAGATGAGAATGGAAGTCGGTAACAATATTTAATTGCAACTTTATTTAGCATAAATAATTCATTTTCAAATTACAAAGTCCGATGAAGATAACGATTTAAATCATCTCTCTGTCATTGGTGTTTCAATTATTATTTAATGAATAACTAATTATATATTTTTATCACTTTCAGGATTAATTTGTTCAGCGCGGTTTTCACTTACATCTTCTAATACATGATAAGCGATAGCACAAAAAAGCGAATTTAATCTTTTCATATCCCCAAGTAAACTAACATGTAAGTTGCTGGTATCGAGACTTTGTACATTTAGCTTATGTAGGCGCTCAACATGCGCATAAGCATAACGTTGATTTAATAATCGGAATCGATGTTTAGCCCTTCGTAATCGACGCGCATTATCTATGTCTCCAGATACAAATACCGACATAGCTAAACTCAAATTATTCTGTAATCGTTCCATCAGAGTATTCAGTTCTTTAGTACCGGCAGGGGAGAAAAAATGCTGCTTATCAAATATTTTTTTAACCACTTCTGTTGCCATACGATTAATGATGGTGGCTGATTGCTGTAAATTCAAAGCAGTATCAATAATTTCAGCCCAACGACGAGAATCAGCTTCCCCTAGTTGATTCTGCTGAATTTGAGCCAAATAGAGTTTAATACTACTATGTAGCATATCGATCTCTTCTTCCAGGTGTGCAATATAACGCCGCTGTATTTTATTGCCTTTTAGAACTTCAGCCAAACGTTGAACCATTTGCTCAACAATATCCCCCATACGTAGTGTCTCTCTTACCGCATTGGCAATCGCTAATGAAGGTGTCTCCAACGCCGCTTTATCTAAATAACGAGGTGCAAAAACCTCGGCCTCTACAGGGGAAATAGGAATAAGACGTTGGCATAAACGCGACATGAATTCGACAAATGGCAGCATTACTAAACAACGCAGTAAATTATAAAATACATGAAAATAGATCACCACTTCAGAGGCATTAAAATTATAATGACCAATCCAGGCAGCTAATGGTTTAATCCAGGGTAAAATCATTATTGCGCCAATAAGCTTGAATAATAAACTGCCTAAAGCTACTTGCCGTGCCAATCCGCTTTGCTGGCTACTACCTATCATAGCTAATAAACCACTACCGATATTAGAGCCAATAACAATCGAGAGGCTAATATAAAGCGGTACGAGTCCGGCTACACTTAATGTTGCTGTCAACAAAACCGCTGCCAGACTGGAATAGGTGAGCATAGCAAATACCGCACCAACTAGTAGTGCTAAAATGGTATCACCGCTTAAAGAGGTAAAAATTGCTTGGATAGCGGATGCATGAGTAATTGGTGTTGCTGAACCAACAATAAGCTTTAAAGCTAATAAAATCAGACCTAGGCCAATCGCAACTCGCCCTAATTGACCAGAACGATTTTTTTTCTGACTAAGAAAAGTAATAACACCAAATAAAATTAACAATGGTGATAACCATGCCAAATCAAAAGTTAGCACCCGGGCCATTATCGCAGTACCGACGTCAGCACCCAACATAATAACCATAGCTGGCGTGATAGAAATTAAACCTTGTGTCACAAAAGAAATAACCAATAATGCCGTCGCATTACTACTTTGTACTAAAGCAGTGACACCAATACCCGCCAAAAATGCGCGCGATTTTTTACCGATACTTTTGCCTAATATTCGGCGTAAATCGCTACCGAAAACTCGCATAATACCAGTTCGGACAATATATGTGCCCCATACCAATAAAGCCACTGATGATAATAATTCAATTAATGTTAACATTAATTATCCATGCTATTTGTCTACAACTAATTATATTCATATTGACTCTTTTATATTAGCATTTGCAACTATTTATTCACTTTATTTAAAGACTTTATTAAAAAATGTTATTTTTCTCTTTTAATAAAAATGATATCAACTTTCTTTTAACGCCGATACAAAAAATTGCCACTATTTGTTTAAACAAACAGTGGCAAACATTATTCATTACTTGGGAAATTTATTTAATATCCATAAAATATTTCATTGTAAAGCAAAAAACTATTTGATCCATTAAATGCATCACATTTGTCGAGTAAGAATACTAAACTCTGGTATAAGTTTAACATCTAGATCATCGATTTATTTTAAAATAATAATGAGCATTATGATATTTTCTCATTACTAAAGCCTTTTTTTACATAATACTACGTTTTGTATTTAAGTAACGATTTTAGTTTTAAATAACGTCGGCTCAGTCGCCATTTTAATTTTAGCGTTGTCGCATGTTGCCAGGTAATGTGCCAATATCCTTCGTCAAAAAAGCGCTTAACCATCTCATATTTAATTTTTGGCGATTTAATCGCTTGAATAGACAATACAACACCAAAACCTTCCTTACTAATTTGCCACCAACAAGCTGGAGTTTGATTTACCGCATTAGGATATTTTTTATATATATCCATTAACATATCAATAATTTTCAAATAAGTATTAACCTTACGTACTCGTAAAGCATCACCGCATAATGAATGTGAAACTGATTTACTATGAATAAAATAATCATAATAAGATTCATTAATAAACTGAACGCGTTTTGCATTAAGTAATATTTCTGTTGTCCAAGGGATATCTTGATGATGAAGTTGCGGCTCAAACTGATACTGATGTTCACGAATAAAACTTAACTTATAAATATTCAGCCAAGTCACGTGCAAAAATTTACCTGAACTTAAACCTTTTTGTAACCATTCAGTTCCTGAAATTATGCCTGTCGATGGAACTTTTTTTAAGGGAAAAATTAATTTAGAGGGTGAGCCATCCATATAAACATAAGTACCATTACACATCGCAACATCTAAATTGCCCAATTCTGCCAACGTTAATAAACGGTTATACATACCTAAATGAATATTATCGTCAATATCAGGAAAGGCTATATATTTACCTGTAGCAATATTCATTCCCACATTACGTGCGACAGACACGCCGAGATTTTCCTGATGTAAAATCTTAGTATTCGGAAATCGCTCTATACATTTCTCTAATAATAAAGCACTATTATCCGTTGAACCATCATTGACTAAAATAAGCTCCCAGTTTTCTAATTTTTGTTGTTCAAGACAATTAAAAAATTTTGGTAAGAATGGTTCGCCATTAAATACATCAACAACAATACTTAGCATCGGTTCAGCTAACATATGTTTACCTTAATCATTATCCTTTTTTTGAGGTTATTTAATCTTATATCAAATATTCAATAGATAAATGTTTATAGGCTCAATTTTGTTAAAAAAATAGAATAATAATGTCGCTAATATCAAATAAATATATTACAAGATAATTCGCGTAATTAATTATGAACAAATGAAATTATTAAAATTAATATAAATATCACTTTTATTATTGATATAAAAAATTGCATTAGTATTAAAGTTGTTATGCAAGTTTTATATTGAATATAACTATTTTTCAGATAAAAAAAAGCCACCTTAATTAGGTGGCCTTAATATTTTAAGCTTAGCAGTTCCCTACTCTCACATGGGGAGACCCCACACTACCATCGGCACTACGGCATTTCACTTCTGAGTTCGGCATGGGATCAGGTGGAGCTACCGCGCTATAGCTACTAAGCAAATTCTTTGCTATTTATATTTTAACGAACGTTTAAGCAGCTTATCCATCATATTAATAATTAAAAGTATAGATAAATAACCACTAACCAAACTGTTCTATCGCAGATTCATTTCACTAATGGTCTTTCCCATTAGTATTAAATTAAAGTCTGGCAGCTCCCTACTCTCACATGGGGAGACCCCACACTACCATCGGCGCTACGGCATTTCACTTCTGAGTTCGGCATGGGGTCAGGTGGGACCACCGCGCTATTACCGCCAGACAAATTCTTTTCTATTTATCCCGTCTCATTTCGCTGCCTTACAGGCTGCTCACCTACCTCAGTAGCAAACACACCTCGGCCTTCAGCAAAATTCGACCAGATTCAATCTCAAAACAAGCTAAAATTCTCTCTCCAAAAACACCTTCGGTGTTGTCAGGTTAAGCCTCTCGGGTCATTAGTACTGGTTAGCTCAACGTATCGCTACGCTTACACACCCAGCCTATCTACGTCCTCGTCTCGAACACCCCTTATAGGACATTACTGTCAGGGAAGACTCATCTTGAGGCAAGTTTCCCGCTTAGATGCTTTCAGCGGTTATCTCTTCCGCACTTAGCTACCAGGCGATGCCATTGGCATGACAACCTGTACACCAGTGGTGCGTCCACTCCGGTCCTCTCGTACTAGGAGCAGCCCCCCTCAATCTTCCTTCGCCCACGACAGATAGGGACCGAACTGTCTCACGACGTTCTAAACCCAGCTCGCGTACCACTTTAAATGGCGAACAGCCATACCCTTGGGACCTACTTCAGCCCCAGGATGTGATGAGCCGACATCGAGGTGCCAAACACCGCCGTCGATATGAACTCTTGGGCGGTATCAGCCTGTTATCCCCGGAGTACCTTTTATCCGTTGAGCGATGGCCCTTCCATTCAGAACCACCGGATCACTAAGACCTACTTTCGTACCTGCTCGCGCCGTCACGCTCGCAGTCAAGCTGGCTTATGCCTTTGCACTAACCTCACGATGTCCGACCGTGATTAGCCAACCTTCGTGCTCCTCCGTTACACTTTGGGAGGAGACCGCCCCAGTCAAACTACCCACCAGACACTGTCCTCAGCCCGGATTACGGGCCCAAGTTAGAACATCAAACATTAAAGGGTGGTATTTCAACGTTGGCTCCATGCAGACTGGCGTCCACACTTCAAAGCCTCCCACCTATCCTACACATCAAGGCTCAATGTTCAGTGTCAAGCTATAGTAAAGGTTCACGGGGTCTTTCCGTCTTGCCGCGGGTACACTGCATCTTCACAGCGAGTTCAATTTCACTGAGTCTCGGGTGGAGACAGCCTGGCCATCATTACGCCATTCGTGCAGGTCGGAACTTACCCGACAAGGAATTTCGCTACCTTAGGACCGTTATAGTTACGGCCGCCGTTTACTGGGGCTTCGATCAAGAGCTTCGCCTTACGGCTTACCCCATCAATTAACCTTCCAGCACCGGGCAGGCGTCACACCGTATACGTCCACTTTCGTGTTTGCACAGTGCTGTGTTTTTAATAAACAGTTGCAGCCAGCTGGTATCTTCGACTGGCTTCAGCTCCGGATGCTAGACCCTTCACCTAATGCCAGCGTGCCTTCTCCCGAAGTTACGGCACCATTTTGCCTAGTTCCTTCACCCGAGTTCTCTCAAGCGCCTGAGTATTCTCTACCTAACCACCTGTGTCGGTTTGGGGTACGATTAATGATTACCTATCGCTTAGAGGCTTTTCCTGGAAGCTGGGCATCAACTACTTCACCACCTTGGTGGCTCGTCATCACGTCTCAGTGTTGTAGCAGTGCGGATTTGCCTGCACTACCCACCTACTCGCTTAAACCGGGACAACCGTCGCCCGGATAGCCTAGCCTTCTCCGTCCCCCCTTCGCAGTAACCCTTAGTACGGGAATATTAACCCGTTTCCCATCGACTACGCTTTTCAGCCTCGCCTTAGGGGTCGACTTACCCTGCCCCGATTAACGTTGGACAGGAAACCTTGGTCTTTCGGCGAGCGGGTTTTTCACCCGCTTTATCGTTACTTATGTCAGCATTCGCACTTCTGATACCTCCAGCAGACCTCTCAGTCCACCTTCTACGGCTTACAGAACGCTCCCCTACCCAACAACATCTAAATGTCGCTGCCGCAGCTTCGGTGCATGGTTTAGCCCCGTTACATCTTCCGCGCAGGCCGACTCGACCAGTGAGCTATTACGCTTTCTTTAAATGATGGCTGCTTCTAAGCCAACATCCTGGCTGTCTAAGCCTTCCCACTTCGTTTCCCACTTAACCATGACTTTGGGACCTTAGCTGGCGGTCTGGGTTGTTTCCCTCTTCACGACGGACGTTAGCACCCGCCGTGTGTCTCCCGTGATAACATTCTTCGGTATTCGTAGTTTGCATCGGGTTGGTAAGTCGGGATGACCCCCTAGCCGAAACAGTGCTCTACCCCCGAAGATGAATTCACGAGGCGCTACCTAAATAGCTTTCGGGGAGAACCAGCTATCTCCCGGTTTGATTGGCCTTTCACCCCCAGCCACAAGTCATCCGCTAATTTTTCAACATTAGTCGGTTCGGTCCTTCAGTTAGTGTTACCCAACCTTCAACCTGCCCATGGCTAGATCACCGGGTTTCGGGTCTATACCCTGCAACTTAACGCCCAGTTAAGACTCGGTTTCCCTACGGCTCCCCTATGCGGTTAACCTTGCTACAGAATATAAGTCGCTGACCCATTATACAAAAGGTACGCAGTCACACCCTTTCGGGTGCTCCCACTGCTTGTACGTACACGGTTTCAGGTTCTATTTCACTCCCCTCGCCGGGGTTCTTTTCGCCTTTCCCTCACGGTACTGGTTCACTATCGGTCAGTCAGGAGTATTTAGCCTTGGAGGATGGTCCCCCCATATTCAGACAGGATAACACGTGTCCCGCCCTACTCTTCGAGTTCACAACACTTACCGTTTCAGATACGGGGCTATCACCCTTTATTGCCGGCCTTTCCAGACCCTTCTCCTGCGGTAAATATTGATGTTGACTCTGGGCTGCTCCCCGTTCGCTCGCCGCTACTGGGGGAATCTCGGTTGATTTCTTTTCCTCGGGGTACTGAGATGTTTCAGTTCCCCCGGTTCGCCTCGTTTGACTATGAATTCATCAAACGATAGTGCATTAATGCACTGGGTTTCCCCATTCGGACATCGCCGGCTAGTACGCTTCATATCAGCTTACCGACGCTTTTCGCAGATTAGCACGTCCTTCATCGCCTCTGACTGCCTAGGCATCCACCGTGTACGCTTCATTCGCTTAACCTCACAACCCGAAGGTGTCTCTTATCAAATAATAGAGAAGCGTCATGGCTGCGCCGTGCGAAATTTTTTGTTGTGCGGTGCTCGTCATGCTCACGTACTTATGTACGCTGCGCTGACTGCGCGCCTACGCCGCAAATTTCACCCTGCTCGCTCATGCTACTCGTCTGCCTATTTGAATAACACTTCAAATTGGAGTTTTGAGAGTTCTCCACACTATTTTTTCAATAATGTGTGTTTCAATTTTCAGCTTGTTCCAGATTGTTAAAGAGCATAATTGGTAAACCAACTCACTAAATTGGTTTAATCATTATTGCGTAAAGCACAAACAGTGCACAACACTAAAAGCGTGATGCACCACCTTTCTAAATCACTAAAGTGGCGTCCCCTAGGGGATTCGAACCCCTGTTACCGCCGTGAAAGGGCGATGTCCTAGGCCTCTAGACGAAGGGGACTTCAAGCTCTTTAGTCAATCTTAGATTGGCTTGACGCGCTATTTCATCAGACAATCTGTGTGAACACTCACATTCCATCTATCTAGGTAAGGAGGTGATCCAACCGCAGGTTCCCCTACGGTTACCTTGTTACGACTTCACCCCAGTCATGAATCACAAAGTGGTAAGCGCCATCCAAAAGGTTAAGCTACCTACTTCTTTTGCAACCCACTCCCATGGTGTGACGGGCGGTGTGTACAAGGCCCGGGAACGTATTCACCGCGACATGCTGATCCGCGATTACTAGCGATTCCGACTTCATGGAGTCGAGTTGCAGACTCAATCCGGACTTCGACGTACTTTCTGAGTTCCGCTTCCCATCGCTGGCTCGCCTCTCTCTGTATACGCCATTGTAGCACGTGTGTAGCCCTACTCGTAAGGGCCATGATGACTTGACGTCATCCCCACCTTCCTCCGGTTTATCACCGGCAGTCTCCTTGAGTTCCCGACCGAATCGCTGGCAACAAAGGATAAGGGTTGCGCTCGTTGCGGGACTTAACCCAACATTTCACAACACGAGCTGACGACAGCAATGCAGCACCTGTCTCAGCGTTCCCGAAGGCACTCCTCTATCTCTAAAGGATTCGCTGGATGTCAAGAGTAGGTAAGGTTCTTCGCGTTGCATCGAATTAAACCACATGCTCCACCGCTTGTGCGGGCCCCCGTCAATTCATTTGAGTTTTAACCTTGCGGCCGTACTCCCCAGGCGGTCGATTTAACGCGTTAGCTCCGGAGGCCACAGTTCATGACCACAACCTCCAAATCGACATCGTTTACAGCGTGGACTACCAGGGTATCTAATCCTGTTTGCTCCCCACGCTTTCGCACATGAGCGTCAGTCTTTGTCCAGGGGCCGCCTTCGCCACCGGTATTCCTCCACATCTCTACGCATTTCACCGCTACACATGGAATTCTACCCCCCTCTACAAGACTCTAGTTAACCAGTCTTGAATGCCATTCCCAGGTTAAGCCCGGGGATTTCACATCCAACTTAATTAACCGCCTGCGTGCCCTTTACGCCCAGTAATTCCGATTAACGCTCGCACCCTCCGTATTACCGCGGCTGCTGGCACGGAGTTAGCCGGTGCTTCTTCTGTCGCTAACGTCAATTGCTAAGGTTATTAACCTTAATACCTTCCTCACGACTGAAAGTACTTTACAACCCGAAGGCCTTCTTCATACACGCGGCATGGCTGCATCAGGCTTGCGCCCATTGTGCAATATTCCCCACTGCTGCCTCCCGTAGGAGTCTGGGCCGTGTCTCAGTCCCAGTGTGGCTGATCATCCTCTCAGACCAGCTAGAGATCGTCGCCTAGGTGAGCCATTACCCCACCTACTAGCTAATCTCATATGGGTTCATCCGAAGGTGTGAGGCCTGAACGGTCCCCCACTTTGCTCCTTAGAGATTATGCGGTATTAGCCACCGTTTCCAGTGGTTATCCCCCGCCTTCGGCCAGATCCCCATACCTTACTCACCCGTCCGCCGCTCGCCGGCAAGGAAGCAAGCTTCCTTCCGCTGCCGCTCGACTTGCATGTGTTAGGCCTGCCGCCAGCGTTCAATCTGAGCCATGATCAAACTCTTCAATTAAAAGCTTGATGCTCAAAGAATGTTTTACTGACCGTAACGCCCTTTTATTCAACCCGCTTTGCCGATGTTTGACCACCTTCGCCGCTGCCGTCCAAAATAACGTTACTGCATATTAGTTCATATATGAATTAACTGTTTTGTCACTCTTCAAGACTTTAAAATCAAATATTTTTTGATGATGTCTTGCGAGTGCCCACACAGATTGTCTGATTAATTGTTAAAGAGCGTGCGACCTAGGCCGCGAGGTGGCGTATATTACGCTTTTCACCTGTAAAGTCAAGTAGTTATTTCTACTTTTCTTTTCACTTCACTGACTAAAAATCCAATTATTTATTCTCAACCAGTGGGAGCGCATTATAGGCGCTTTTAAGCCGCTGGCAACCGTTATTTAAAAAAATTTGTCTAATTGGTTTATATTTCAACAAATCGGCTTAAATAGAAATTTTTTCTAACCGATTAAAACCTTCATTTATCAGTACAGGAATAAGCTTTTCAGCTTCAACATCCATTTTAGTGCAATAGGCGATATTTTTACTTTTTGTCAAAATCAAATTTTGATGGTTATTGATTAACCAAACCGCTCGTCTGGCAATTGCAGCGCCTGAATCAATGAGTCTGGTTCCGTCAAGCAGCACTTCTTTTAGTTCTGCCGATAATAACGGAAAGTGTGTACAACCGAGTACAATGGTATCAGGGGGTTCTTTCATTTTTAACCATGGTTTTACAATGCGCACTAACGCTTCTTTTGAGATTACCTGACCATGAAGTTTTTTTTCTGCTAATTCGACTAATTCTGATGAAGCGATCATCTCAACTTTACAATCAACGGCAAATCGATCGATCAGTTCTCTAGTATAGTTTCCACTAACCGTTACCTTAGTTGCTAATAATCCAATAACACCATTACGTGTTAATTTAGTTGCTGGTTTTATTGCGGGAACAACCCCAATAATTGGAAATTGGAAATGCGCTCTTAAAACAGGCAAACTGACCGTACTTGCCGTATTACAAGCAATAATTGCTATTGCTAACGCATGTTTTTGTTGAATTTGATCGATGAAGCGAATAATACGTTCAATAATAAATTCTGCACTTTTCTCTCCATAAGGAAAAGCATCATTATCAAAAGCATAAATATAGTGTAAATCTGGCAATAGCTGTCTGACTTCACGATAAACAGATAACCCACCAACACCAGAATCAAAAATTAGAATAGTTGGCCGAGCCGTTTTCGACTGAGCAGAGGTTACTTTTTTTATTTCATTTTTCATTCATTTCATCACAATAATGAACAATATGCTGATAAGAGAATTGTTAGTAAAAATAGTCATGAGTAATTATACAGTAATAATAGATTGAATGAATCCTGTGCTGTTGTAATAATTGTCCGCTGATTTTAAGACAATATTATAACCTATTTTTATTTTTGCATTACCACCCAATATCGAAGAACTAAAACTTTACGACTCTTACTATCAATATTCAAAAAATAAGCTTTAGAAAAACCTTTGTAATTACTATCTATAAATCGTGCACCAAAGCTAGACTTCTCTTTCTCTTTCCCTACAATCTCACGATAGAAAATTTTTTATCAAGATGAATCTGAATACATGCTAAATAATTTGTCAATTACCCAATACAACTTGCAGTTAGCTGAAAAAATCAAATATTTAAACAGTATTATGCTGCCTTTTAATGCACCTAAACCAGAAATTTTTCGTTCTGATTTTTCCCATTATAGAATGCGCGCTGAATTTCGCCTCTGGCATGAAGGACCAGATTTATTTCATATAATGTTTGATCAAACGACTAAACAACGTATAAGAGTTGATTAATTACCTAGCGCTAGTAAATTAATTAATCAAATGATGCTTGCTTTAATTCCATTAATTAAAACTAAACCGCTTTTACGGTATAAACTCTTCCAAGTAGATTATTTATCAACATTAAGTAATAAGATTATTGTTTCATTAATTTATCATAAAAAATTGGAACAAGAATGGATTGAACAATCTAAACAATTACGTAGCGCTTTAATTAATCAAGGTTTTGATATACAACTTATTGGCCGCGCAGCAAAAACAAAAATTATATTTGAACAGGATCATATTGATGAGGTATTACCTATTTCAGGTAAGTCAATTATCTATCGCCAAATTGAAAATAGTTTTACCCAGCCCAATGCCGGAATAAATATCAAAATGTTAGAATGGGCGATTAATATTACTAAAAACACAAAAGGTGATTTACTGGAGCTTTATTGTGGAAACGGTAATTTTTCTATCGCACTAGCACAAAATTTTAATCGTGTTCTGGCAACCGAGATTGCAAAACCATCAGTAGCAGCGGCTCAATATAATATTGAAGCTAATAAAATTAATAATGTAAAAATTATTCGGATGTCAGCAGAAGATTTTACCCAAGCAATACGAGGTGAACGTCAGTTTAAACGCCTTGAAGGTGTTGATTTAACAAGTTATAAATGTGAGACTATTTTAATCGATCCGCCTCGCTGCGGTTTAGATGAAAAAACGCTTGAATTAGTACAAAAATATCCACGGATTCTTTATATATCCTGTAATCCTAATACACTTTGTCACAATTTAAATATACTCAATAAAACTCATAAAATTGATCGATTAGCTTTATTTGATCAATTTCCTTATACCCACCATATTGAATGCGGTGTTTTACTTGAGAAAAAACATATTTGAATGAGATAAAAACGCCATTAAAAAATATGGCGTTTTATTTTATAAGTCATAACAGCAAAAAATCTATCTAATGATAGCTAATATTATTTTTATTCTAAGAATATATTAAATAATATTGATATAGACAATATTTCTCTAACATTCATAATATTAAAAGTCATTTAAAAAACTAATATAGAAAACACCAATAAATAATTGCAATTTTTGGTTTACTGCAAAAAATTATTTATAGGGCACCTCGAAAAACCTAACCAGAGTTTGATTTCGCAGATAAAATTATCGAAAACTGACCTATTGCCCTGACCACCATGCAGAAAAGAAACGCCATTAAGTATGACCTCCTTGCAGACCAGTATCACCTACAGACGATTGACCAGTTGGTCGACCCTCTGGTCAAGATCGAAACCTGTATAGACTTTGCGCATCTGGCAGCGGAAATCGACCATGTGGTACCACGCCCTGTCAGCAAAAAAGGAGGACGTCCACCATTTCCAACCGAGACCATGGTTCGCATTTTAGTTCTAAAGCGTATCTACAACCTGTCTGACGAGCAGATGGAGTACCAGCTTTTGGACAGAATGAGCTTCAAGCGTTTCTGTGGGTTGCTCCATGCCATCAATATACCTGACCGTACCACTGTGTGGACGTTCGAGAACAGGATCGGTGAAGCTGGTGCTAAAGCCATTTTCGATGGTGTAACCTCACAGCTTTTGAAGAAAGGCTTTATAGCTCGGGGAGGCCAAATCATCGATGCCACCTTGGTACCTGCTCCGAAGCAGTCGTTCACGAAGGACGAAAAGGAGCAACTCAAGCAGGAAGCGATACCTGCTCATTGGAAACCAACCAAGCGGCGGCAAAAGATTTAGACGCCACGTGGACTAAAAAACACGGTAAGAGCCATTATGGCTATAAGCTTTCTGTGAACATGGACAAGAAGTACAAGTTCATCAGAAAAATCGTCACCGATACGGCCAGCACTCACGACAGTCAGCATTTCGAGAGGGTCATCGACAAGGCCAACACCAACCGTAATATCTACGCCGACCGAGGCTATCCCTCTGCGGAACGGGAAGCTTGGCTCAAGGCAAACGGCTATAGGAGCCAGATTCAGCGTAAAGGCCATCGAAATAAACCGTTGTCCAAGACTCAGCAAGGGCGCAACCACCGGATTGCAAAGATTAGGGCACGGGTTGAACATGCATTCGCGGCGATGGAACAAATGGGTAGAAAACTGATCCGTACCATTGGGCAAGTGCGCGCTAATTTTGCCATGACGATGATGGCAGCATGTTACAACCTAAAGCGGTTGGCGTACTTCCAGCGTACCGGCATCTTAGCTTTTTAACGCCCAGAATGGACAAAATGACACTGTCCATGGCAATGGACGGTAGGATTAGTAGCGGGGGGATCAAAAAACATCTAATTATTTAGAGACAAGCCGGAGAGCCATTGAAGATTTCGAGTTTTTCGAGGTGCCCTATAATTTAATATTATGTTTCTCCTGTTCACGACGATACCAATAATAGGCTCCTCGGGCGATCATTCTAAGCTGTAAAACTAATCGTTCTTCCAAAAGCTGCCTTTTTTCCTGATCAATATCTAATGCTTCTGCCACCGCACTAAATACTATAGTAACCATGGCTTCGGCTTCAATTTCAGTAAAATACCGAGGCATATTACTTTCCTGTTGCAAGTAGTCGGCCAATTCAGCAATAAAATGCTGAATTTCTCTGGCAACCGCCGCACGAAATTCAGCCGATGTACCTGAACGTTCACGCAGCAATAATCGAAAGGCATTCGGATTATTACCAATAAATTCCATAAAAGTAGCAACAGATGTTCGAATAACACTGCCACCTTTTGCAATACGCTGTCGTGCTTGACGCATTAATTGACGGAGCATAAGACCGCTTTCATCAACCATGGTCAATCCTAATTCATCAACATCACGAAAATGTCGATAAAAAGAAGTCGGTGCAATACCCGCTTCTCGGGCAACCTCACGTAAGCTGAGACTAGTAAAGCTACGCTCAGCACTCAATTGACTAAAAGCCGCTTCTATCAGAGAACGACGCGTTTTTTCTTTCTGCTTTGCCCTGACGCCTGTAATATTACTCACAGTAATTAATATACCTCTTCGATAATAATGTAACTAGGCTACTATACCAAATTTTAACAGATTTGCAGTGTTCTTAAGTTTAACTAGTATATAAGGAATTTCTGTTATTTATTAAAATGTAAAGCCTGAATCTTATATTTAAGCTTGATTAAAGAAGATAATGTTAATCTGAGTTGTCTATTCGTATTTACATAATAATAGGTTATACCGAATGCCACAGATTCAATTTGATACTATCGTTATTGGTTCCGGCCCCGGGGGAGAAGGTGCAGCAATGGGGTTGCTAAAGCAAGGGAAAAAAGTCGCAGTCATTGAACGTTATAATAAAATTGGTGGTGGTTGTACCCACTGGGGAACCATTCCTTCTAAAGCGCTTCGGCACGCGGTCAGCCGAATTATCGAATTTAATCAAAATCCATTATACAGCGATAAATCCCGGCTTTTACGCTCTTCTTTCTCCGACATTCTTAAACAAGCCGAGACCGTAATTAATCAACAAACACATATGCGGGAAGGATTTTACGAACGAAATGGTTGCAAAATGTTTGCCGGTGAAGCCTCTTTCATTGACCAACATAGTTTAAAAGTTCTTTATAATGATGGTACCTACGATACTCTATATGCTGAAAAAATCATTATCGCAACCGGTTCTCGTCCATACTGTCCACCCGATGTCGATTTTCAGCATTCACGCATTTACAATAGCGATTCAATTTTAACTCTCAATCATGAACCCCACCATGTTATTATTTATGGTGCAGGGGTAATTGGCTGTGAATATGCTTCAATTTTTAGAGGATTAGGGGTAAAAGTTGATCTTATTAATACCCGTGATCACCTTCTGTCGTTTTTAGACCAAGAGATGTCAGACGCTTTATCATACCATTTTTGGAATAATGGTGTTGTTATTCGCCATAATGAAGAATATGAAAAAATTGAAGGAACAGATGATGGCGTAATTATTCATCTGAAGTCAGGTAAAAAGGTTAAAGCCGATTGTCTATTATATGCTAATGGCCGTACGGGAAATACCGATAATCTAAATTTAGAAAATATCGCTATTCCTATTGATAATCGAGGTTTGATTAAAGTTGATGCTACCTATCGTACTCATAATAAAAATATCTATGCGGTCGGCGATGTTATTGGCTATCCCAGTTTAGCTTCAGCCGCGTATGATCAAGGTCGTCTCGCTGCCCGCGCGATAACAACGGGCCACCGCGATACCCATTTAATTGAGGATATTCCTACCGGGATCTACACCATTCCAGAAATCAGTTCTGTCGGTAAAACAGAACAACAATTGACTGCCATGAAAATTCCTTATGAAGTCGGGCGTGCCCAATTTAAACATTTAGCCAGAGCACAAATTGCAGGGATGAATGTAGGCAGTTTAAAGATCCTATTTCATCGCGAAACATTAAAAATTCTAGGTATTCACTGCTTCGGTGAGCGTGCAGCAGAAATTATTCATATTGGCCAGGCAATTATGGAGCAAAAAGGTGAAGGTAATACTATTGAATATTTTGTTAATACTACCTTCAATTATCCAACTATGGCAGAAGCATTTCGGGTTGCCGCACTGAATGGGTTAAACCGTCTGTTTTAACCCAATAAAGCTCAATATTAGTAGTAAGTAAACAATTAATTTTTACTATAGTATCGATACATTTGTTTACGAATTGCCTCAGCAAACTGCTCATGACAACTTCTAAGCGGTGAGCCAGGACGGTAAATTAAAACAACCGAACGTGAAGGAACAGGGTTAATACAATCAAGATAATAAACACCATCACGTTTTATCTCTTTCGGTACAGATAAATCTGGCAATAGTGTTATACCACTTCCGGCTGCCACCATGTTACGTAATGTCTCTAAACTGGTGGCACGAAAGTGGGTATCATCTTTTGCCCCAACCTGAAAACAATATCCCATCGCTTGATCACGTAAACAGTGTCCATCTTCCAACATAAGTAATTTCTGTCCAACAAGCTCACGCATTTCAATTTCCTTACGATTGAACCATGGATGTCCTTCATAAATAGCTAATCGCATAGGTTCCTCATATAGAGGTATTTCAATAAAAGCTTCGGTCTCCTTCACTTGCGCTAATATTGCACAATCTAGTTTGCCATTATTTAATTGCGCTAACAGATGGTGTGTTTGTGCTTCATGTAAATACATCTCCAATTTAGGAAATAAACGGTGTAATTCTGGAATGATGTGAGGTAAAAGATAAGGACCGATAGTAGGAATTAATCCTATGTGTAACGGGCCTGACATGCTTTCACCTTGTAAGGAAGCCATTTCCTGTAGTATTTTAACTTCTCGCAATACTGTTCTGGCTTGTTCAACTAATAATAACCCCTGCTGAGTAAACAGAACCTTTCGGCTTGTCCGCTCTAATAACATAACACCTAAATCGTCTTCCAATTTACGAATTTGACCGCTGAGGGTCGGTTGACTAACATGGCAGGCATCTGCAGCACGCCGAAAATGTTTATGCTCAGCTAATGCAACAAGGTACTCCAAATCACGAATATTCATGCCTACTCCTTCCCTAAATACAAATTTGATAGAATCAACCTATCTATTCATCATAATGGATCCAGTTTTCCTATCAACGAAAAAATTCGGCAAAAAAATTTATCTTCATAATTTATAGACAAAACGAATAAATTAAACGCTTTCGCGGTGAGTTGTTTAGCGCCAATAACTGATTCTACTAAGCAGCTAATATTTCACAACTAAGTTACGACCATAAATCAATGCTTCAACACCCTATTTATTGAAATTCAGATTCACTAAGCATCGATTGAACACATCACCAATAAAGACTTAACTAAACTTTTATGAACAAATTAATGGTCATTGCTGAATTTAAATCGATATATTGAAATAATTATTTTATCAATAATATTATTATGTTAAAGCAAATATTTTTTTAATTCTTAAATAAAATCTTTATATCGAAATATATTAATCGACGATCCTATACGCCATTAATTTTCCTTTATCCTGTATATATTGTTGTTATCAATTAAAAGAAAAAATTTGTATCATCAACCCTCTCATTAATAAATCTTGTACACTGAACTAACATTAATTGTTGTATTTTTTTTCAATGAAATGCATGAGTACTGAAATTTTAGTCATTAAGGCTGACAACAGTGAAAAACAAACTGCCCACATTTATTGAGTTATACCGTCAATTAGTTGCCATACCATCAATTAGTTCTGTCGATGCAAGACGCGATCTAAGTAATGAAACATTAATTAATCTACTGGCAGAATGGCTTACGACACTAGGTGGTAAAATAACCATTCAACCTGTACCAGATAGCCGCCATAAATTCAATTTACTGGCTACTTTTGGCCAAGGAGAGGCTGGATTACTACTTTGTGGGCATACTGATACGGTTCCTTTTGATGACGGGCGCTGGACAAAAAATCCTTTCCAATTAACGGAATATAAAGACAAATTATATGGTTTAGGTAGCGCGGATATGAAAGGTTTTTTCGCTTTTATTATTGATACTTTACGCAATGTCGATATTGATCAGTTACAGCATCCCATCTATATTCTGGCAACCGCTGATGAAGAAACCACCATGGCCGGAGCACGTTATTTTGCTGCAACTGCAGAAATTCAGCCTGAATTAGCAATTATAGGTGAACCAACTTCATTGCGACCGATTCGCGCACATAAGGGGCATATTGCCAATGCCATTCGTATTACCGGTCAATCTGGCCATTCAAGTGATCCGGAACAGGGTATCAATGCGATTGAGTTAATGCATGAAACCATTAGTCAGTTAATTTTGCTTAGAAATAGACTAAAAACCGATTACCACAACAAGGCATTTGATATTCCCTACCCAACAATGAATTTCGGACATATTCATGGTGGTGATGCCGTAAATCGAATTTGTGGGTGTTGTGAATTACATATCGATATTCGTCCACTACCCGGTCTGTCACTAAAAAATTTGGATGAATTGTTACATGCCGCACTTAAACCGATTAAACATCGTTGGCCTGATCGCTTAACTATCGAAGAACTTCATCCGCCTATTCCCGGTTTTGAATGCCCAATAAATCATAACATTTTGAAAATAATTGAAAATTTATTAGATAAAAAAGCTCAAAGCGTTAATTACTGCACCGAAGCGCCCTTTATTCAAACGCGATGTCCAACATTAATATTAGGGCCAGGTTCGATAGAGCAGGCTCACCAACCTGATGAATTTATTGAACTTAAATATATAAAACCGACAATTGAATTACTTTCACAAATGATATCCCATTTTTGCTTGAAAAAATAAACTACTAAATTGGGAATAAAATAAGACCAGCTCTATCTTTTTTTCAACTACCGCACCATGATTGTGCTTTAATAGCATCCGATTTGCACAATAATGGTGCAGTTTATTATTCGATTTATGATTATTTACTAATAAATCATTAAAAAAGCATCTATTATCAGTTATAAAAATTTGGCATGATTTTCGCATAGTGAATAATTAACTATAGTAAAACTTTTTGGCACTATGTTCAAAATAGGATCCAATCAGGAGAATCTTTATGTCTGTTGAGCATGTTTTATCCATGATCAAAGAGCACCATGTTAAATATATTGATCTACGCTTTACCGATACCAGAGGTAAAGAACAACATATCACTATCCCTGCTCACCAAATTAACCAAGATTTCTTTGAAGAAGGTAAAATGTTTGACGGTTCGTCAATTGCCGGTTGGAAAGGAATTAATGAGTCAGATATGATGCTTATGCCTGATCCTGAGACGGCAGTATTAGATCCTTTTTTTAGTGATTCAACCCTAATTATTCGCTGTGATATCCTAGAGCCCCACACTCATCAGGGCTACGAACGAGATCCACGTTCAATTTCTAAACGCGCCGAAAATTTCTTACGTAGTAGCGGTATTGCAGATACGATATTATTTGGACCTGAACCTGAATTCTTTGTGTTTGACGATATTCGCTTTGGTAACAATATTTCTGGTGCTTATTATCATATCGATGATGTTGAAGCAGCCTGGAATTCTGGCGCACATTATGAAGATGGCAATAAAGGTCATCGGCCAAGCGTTAAAGGTGGTTATTTTCCTGTCCCTCCCGTTGACTCTTCACAAAATATGCGCTCCGCTATGTGTTCCACCATGGAGAAAATGGGATTAATTGTTGAAGCACACCACCATGAAGTTGCCACCGCAGGCCAAAACGAGGTTGCTACCCGTTTTAATACCATGACTAAAAAGGCCGATGAAACACAAATATACAAATACGTGGTGCACAATATTGCCCATTCTTTTGGTAAAACAGCAACATTTATGCCAAAACCACTAGTGGGTGATAATGGCTCTGGTATGCACTGTCATATGTCACTGGAAAAAAATGGCAGCAACTTGTTTACCGGTGATAAATATGGCGGGTTATCTGAAATGGCACTTTATTATATTGGCGGTATTATTAAGCATGCGCGAGCTTTAAATGCCTTTACTAATCCAACCACCAACTCTTATAAACGTCTGGTGCCAGGTTTTGAAGCACCTGTAATGTTGGCTTACTCCCCACGTAATCGTTCAGCTTCTATTCGCATTCCAATCGTTGCTAATCCTAGGGCATCGCGTATTGAGGTTCGTTTCCCAGACCCGGCTGCCAATCCGTACTTAGCCTTTGCGGCACAATTGATGGCAGGTCTCGATGGAATTATTAATAAAATTCATCCGGGTGAAGCAATGGACAAAAATTTATATGATTTACCCGCAGAAGAAGCACAAGAGATCCCAACCGTTGCCAGTTCACTGGAAGAAGCACTACAGGCATTGGATGCTGATCGGGAGTTTTTGAAACGGGGTGAAGTATTTACTGATGAAACGATTGATGCTTATATCAATTTATTAAAAGATGATGTTCAACGTATTCGGATGGCACCTCACCCATTAGAGTTCGAAATATACTACAGCGTTTGATAAGCCATTCTCCGCTGAGTATTTTTGTTGTATTGTAATATTTACCTCATCTTTTGATGAGGTTTTTTTGCATGAAAATTGAACAAAAACTCTTGGTTTATACTCAAATATGTTAATATGCACTAAAAAGGTGCAGGAGTAAGACCAAGTGAAAATTGATAATTTACCAATTGGCGATCATATTTTAGATTGTTTATTGCATAATATTCTATTACTCGATAATGAACTCATTATCCATTACGCTAATCATGCTAGCTGCCAATTTTTTTTAGCTAGCCCAAGAAAATTACTAGGTACACCGCTACCAGTACTGTTTGATTATTGTTCGCTTAATATGAATTTAATGCAAAAAAAAATAAAAAAAAATCTAAGCTTTACCGATAATGACGTTACTCTGGTTATTAATAATCACTCTTATATCGTGACTATCAGTGCGCAGCCCATTTCACCATGCTTTATTTTGCTAGAATTTTCGCCAGTCAATCACCATCGCCGTTTAGATCAAGAACAATCATTACAAAGCGCATCACGTGAATTAATCCGTACTTTAGCTCATGAGATAAAAAATCCATTAGGTGGTTTACGTGGAGCAGCTCAGCTGTTAGCCAAAACCCTTTCTAATTCTAATCAGTTGGAATATACCCAAGTTATTATTGAGCAAGCCGATCGCTTGCGTAATTTAGTTGATCGTCTACTTGGCCCCCAACATCCTGGCGCAAAAACAAAACAGAATATTCATCAAGTTGTTGAGCGTACTTTCCATTTAATATCACTGACACTACCGGAAAATATTAAACTAATAAAAGACTATGATCCCAGTTTACCTGAGTTTGCACACTATCCGGAACAAATTGAACAGGTATTACTCAATTTAAGCCAAAACGCGATACAAGCAATGGAAGAAAACGGTGGAACCTTGATTATACGGACTCGCACCGCATTTCGAGTGACATTACATGGAAAAACGTATCGACTTGCTGCCCGGATCGATATTGCAGATAATGGTCCAGGCATCCCGTCACAGATACAAGATACGCTGTTTTATCCAAGGGTCAGTCATCGTAAAGGTGGCAATGGTTTAGGACTCTCAATTGCACAAAATATTATTGATCAGCATGCTGGCAGGATCGAATTTTCCAGTTGGCCTGGCCATACACAATTTTCGATTTATCTTCCTATTAAGAATTAGGTAACTGATATGCAAAAAGGTACGGTGTGGATCGTTGATGATGATAATGCCATTCGTTGGGTTTTAGAACGAGCGTTAAATAATGCCAACATGGAATGTCGCAGTTTTGAAGATATTCAAAGTGTACTGGCTGCATTAGAGAAAACCTGTCCAGATGTTTTAATCTCTGATATCCATATGCCAGAAAACGATGGATTATCATTACTGACAAGACTTAAACAAAGTCATCCTAAATTACCGATTATTATTATGACTGCCCATTCAGATCTCAATACCGCAGTTAATGCCTATCAACAAGGTGCTTTTGATTATTTGCCAAAACCTTTTGATATTGACGAAACGATATCGTTGGTTGAACGCGCACTTAATTATTATCGCAATCAACAATCGAGTAGTGGATCAAATTCTTTTCCGACCGCTCCTGTCACCAAGATTATTGGTGAAGCACCAGCCATGCAGGAAGTTTATCGAATTATCGGTCGCTTATCCCGCTCCTCGATTAGTGTACTTATTAATGGTGAGTCAGGCACTGGTAAAGAGTTAATTGCGGATGCACTTCATCGCCATAGTCCTAAAGCAGCAGGGCCTTTTATTGCGTTAAATATGGCAGCTATCCCTAAAGATCTGATTGAATCTGAGTTATTTGGCCATGAAAAAGGCGCTTTTACTGGCGCCAGTCAGGTCAGGCAAGGGCGCTTCGAGCAAGCGCATGGTGGTTCACTTTTCCTCGATGAAATTGGTGACATGCCACTTGATATTCAAACTCGCCTTTTACGCGTATTGGCTGAAGGCCAGTTTTATCGGGTTGGTGGTTATACACCGATTAAAGTTGATGTCCGTATTATTGCCGCAACCCATCAATGCCTTGAGCAACTAGTACAAGAAGGAAAATTTAGAGAAGATCTCTTTCATCGCCTCAATGTGATCCGCATTCCGCTTCCACCATTGCGTGAACGGACTGCAGATATTCCACATTTGGCCAGCCATTTTTTACGCCAAACAGCACAAGAACTTGGCGTCGAGAGCAAAATTTTGGCACCACAGACAGAAACTATCTTAATGTCTTTACCTTGGACGGGTAATGTACGCCAGTTAGAAAACGTCTGTCGTTGGCTTACAGTTATGTCTTCCAGTCAAGTAATATTGCCGCAAGATCTGCCAAGCGATTTGCAACAAAATCAACAATTTCTCTATTCGCCTAAAAAGAAACCTGCGGCAAATAACGAAATATGGCTTGATCCACTTGCCAATTGGACAAAAACCGAACTCGAAAATAATAAACAGAATTTACTACAGGAAGTTTTACCGCAGATTGAACGAACAATGCTTGCATGCGCTTTAATCCATACCAAAGGCCACAAACAAGAAGCCGCTCGCTTACTCGGCTGGGGGAGAAATACTATTACTCGTAAATTGAAAGAATTTGGTATCGAGTAGTAAAAAAGAGCTGAAGTGTACAGCTAGACTATTCTCTGTAACCAACTAAATCACACGTGAAAATTGACATTGACGCATTTTGTTGCGCAAATAAATATCAAAACACATACATATATTACGAATTAATAATCGGCCTTTAGGGGTAATTTGTAGCTGTCTTTGACCAACAATCACCAAACCATCTGCTATCATCGGTTGTAATAACTGTAAATCTGCAGAAAAATAATTTTTAAAATCAATCTGATAGCAATCTTCAATTTGACCATAATCTAAATGAAAATTGCAGATCAAAGTTTTGATGACATCACGTCGAATACAGTCATCCTGTGTCAAAGATAAACCTTTCCACAATGCATGTTGATGATTTTCAATGGCCTGATAGTAGGTGCTTAAATCTTTTTGATTTTGTGCATAATGATCGCCTAACATGCTAATTGCTGACACGCCAAGTCCGAGTAGATCACAGTTTTGCTGAGTGGTATAGCCCTGAAAATTACGATGTAAAACCCCATTACGTTGTGCAATAGCCAGTTCGTCGTTAGGTTTAGCAAAATGATCCATACCAATAAATTGATAACCATTTTGTGTTAAGGTGAAAATCGTTTGCTGCAAAATAGCCAGTTTTTGTTCCGCTGTCGGTAAATCTTGCGGTTTTATTTTGCGTTGTGCAGCAAAGAGAGCCGGTAAATGGGCATAATTAAACACACTTAAACGATCAGGCGAAAGGGCTAATACTCGCTCTAAAGTAAAAGCAAACGTTTCCGCTGTCTGTTTCGGTAAACCATAAATCAAATCGATACTGGTAGAAATAAACCCCGTGTCTCTGGCTCGTTGAATCAAAGCGAAAATAAAATCTTCATCCTGCTGGCGGTTAACTAAATGCTGTACTTGTTTATTAAAATCCTGTACGCCCATACTCAAGCGGTTAAAACCCTCGTAGCGCAAGTGATCAATAATATCCAATTCTATTTCTCGCGGATCAATTTCAATTGATATTTCGGCATCGGTGGCAAAATGAAAATGCGATTTCAACATTGCCAATAGTTGGCTGATCTGGGATTTACTCAAATAGGTTGGTGTCCCACCGCCCCAGTGCATTTGGGTAACAGTACGATTAGTAAATAATTTCGCTTGTTCTATGATCTCTTTTGCTAAAATCAGCAGATAGTTATCTACTTTATGTTTATGACGAGTCACCAACTTATTACAGCCACAGAAATAGCACAGTTTATGACAAAACGGAATGTGTACATAAAGAGACAGCGGTCTGTCAGGATAGCGACTGGCAGCAATAGCAAAATCACTATCACTGTAGTGTTGATTAAATTCTAACGCAGTAGGATAAGATGTATATCTGGGCCCAGCATAGTTATATTTTTGAATGAGGGAAAGATCCCAAATAATACCCTGCTCTGACATATTTTTATCCTTCAATAATAACTATCTGCTATCTTATAGCCAGACTCACATTACTGTATTTGCTGCCACTATCTTAACTGATGAGAGATTATCATAAGATGATGTAAATGGAATAATCATCCAATTAATCAAACTATTTAAGATCAGTAATATTGATAATCAAAGATAATTATTAATAAATTATTTGTGATTAATCAGTAATAAATATTACTATTTTATTAGGCAGTAACACCCATTTTTACTATTAAATAGTTATGAAACAAACAATGCTTACTTCCCTTTTAAAAGCCGCATAATATCATCTGGTTTATCATCATCTTCTTCGTCATCAAGCTCAATACCAACTATTTTTAGTAAAGTATCAATGCGATCCAATTTACTATCAACATAAGTCATTTCATCTTTGGCCAATTTTTTACCTTCTTCAAGATCAGTTAATAACGCGGCCAGACGTTCATCATTTTCCAATAATACCAACTCTTCTGCGGGTGATAATATTGATTTTTCTACCTTGTTTATTTTTTGCTTGTTGGTATTTAAGGCTTTTTCTTCTTTAGCATCAATGAGTAGAGGGATCGGTTTCTTACTACCAATGCGCGGATCTTTCTCCATTGATGGATAATTGTTATTTTGTGCATTAGATCTTTCTTGATAACGACTACCTGCTATATGGCCGCGCTTTTTTTTCTGTTTTTTTCGTTCACGACTGGCTAAATTTAGCGATTCACGATTTTTTTTCATCTTATTAGCTGCTTTTTTCTTATGCTCCGACATAACGGGTTTTCTCTCATTGCTGATTTTCAATTCTATATTTAACACAATAATATGATATGTGGATGACTTATACTAGATACGGTAAAATTAGAATAAATAAAAACTTCAATATAATAATTATCGAAGTAATGTAAATAAATTATTCAGTTATTTATCAATACTATTACACATCAACCAAAATAATTTTTGCAATAAATAACAGCGAAACAATAACGACTGCCAAACCAATTTCACGCCACCGTCCTGTTCCTATTTTCATGACACAGTAAGCAATAAAACCTAACGCGATACCTTCAGTGATGGAAAAACTAAAAGGCATCATAACCGCTGTGATAAAAGCGGGTACTGACTCGGTTAAATCATGCCACGCAACACGTGTTAGACTCGATGTCATTAAGACACCAACATAGATCAGTGCACCAGCTGTTGCATAGGCGGGTACCATACTAGCTAGCGGTGAAATAAAAATTGTTAATAAAAATAGCGCGCCAACCACAATTGCGGTTAATCCAGTACGTCCACCTATCGCAACCCCAGAACTACTTTCAATATAGGCAGTTACTGAAGATGTTCCCATTGCACTGCCTGCGACCGAACTTAAACTATCAACATAAAGCGCCTGTTTCATCTGCGGAAATTTACCTGTCTTATCAGCCAAACCCGCTTTATCGGTAACACCAATTAAGGTTCCTGAAGAATCAAACAGGTTAATCAGCATGAAAGAGAAAATAATGCCAGACAAACCAATATCTAATGAGCCAATCATATCAACATGTCCAACAACCGTCATGATGCTAGGTGGTAGCGCAAAAACACCATTATATTGGACATCACCAATAATCATCCCAATCAGCGTGGTGATCACAATAGAAACAAGCACCGCAGCATGAATATTGCGCGCCGCTAACACGACAATGATAAAAAATCCCAAGATCCCCAATAACACATTCGATTGAGAAAAATTACCAATCGCCACCAAGGTATCTGGATTAGCAACAATTATGCCAGCATTTTTCAATCCCATCATGGCAATAAATAAACCAATACCACTGGTAATACCAACCCGTAAGCTTAAAGGGATATGCGCAATGATCCAGTAGCGAATATGAAAAAGTGTTAAAAGAAATAAACCAACTGCTCCCCAGAAAATTGCTCCCATCGCCACTTGCCAGGAATAGACCATAGCACCAACAACGACAAAAGCAAAAAAGGCATTTAATCCCATCGCAGGAGCAACAGCAACCGGTAAATTGGCGACGAGCCCCATCATAATACTACCTAACGCTGCAACCAGGCAGGTAGTGACAAAAACAGCTTTAATATCCATTCCCGCCATTGATAGAATTTGTGGGTTAACAAAAACGATATAAACCATTGTCAAAAACGTCGTCAATCCGGCAATGATTTCTGTTCGAACTGTCGTGCCATGTTCATGTAATTTAAACATGCGCTGAAGCAAACTCTGTCGTCTGATCGGATCTGTTTTGTTCATATATTTAGCCTAATAAAAAAGTTTTTTTGCTCTATCCTACAATAAAATTAATCCAAATAGTTAATTATAAAACAGAAAAAGGAAAACAATATCTAACATAATTATGCGAATGAATATTCAACACAGTCATTACGTTGAAATAAGGCTTTGTGGAATCAAAAAGAGAGTGATATAAATACCAGCGAATCAACCACTCATGTCACCAATCTTTCACTTACCTCTAAAAGGCACTAGAAAGAATAACGGACACTAGAAACAAACCAACTGATTTGGTTGCTTGCCTGATAATAGAGCCTGTGACGACCGATTTTTTTCTAAACGACGTAAGATTTGATTTGCTATCAGCTCAAGTGAAAAACACATAATGAAATAGATTAAAGCAACAAATAGCAAAATTTCCATTGGATAAATCATTTCTCGATTATTTATTTGAGTGGCTAAAAATGATAATTCTGCCACTCCCACAATATAAGCCAATGAAGTATCTTTAATTAATGCAATCCACTGATTAATAAAAGAGGGGATCATCATCCGTAACGCTTGCGGCAATATAATATTCCACAATACCGCCCAACGGGTAAAACCTAGCGACATCCCCGCTTGCCATTGCCCTTGACCTATAGCCAAAATACCTGCTTTTACTCCATGGGCTAAATAAGCTGATGTGATCAAAGCTAAAGCACAAATTACGGTCGTCAATTCAGGAATATCCGTACCTAGTAAAACAGGTAATAAAAAGTAACTCCAGAAAATTAACATGATGACAGGTATAGCCCGAAAAAAACCTAACACAGCTGCCAGTAAATTTGCCCACCAACCATTTAACATCGCCAATGCAATTCCACCAGCAATACCGAGAAAAATAGAGATATTTCCTGCTAATAAACTTATTAACAGAGTCAGTGCTGCACCTTCTAAAGGGCCATCAGGAAATGTACCAAATAACAGATAGCGCCAATTTTCAGCAATCACTGTAAAATCCATGTTAATATCCCTTTATTAATAGACGCTGCTGACGCCATTGTCCCCAAGCTTCCATCAGGGCAATAATGGCAATATAAAGAATTGTCGCCACACCAAACGCCGTAAAGGTTTGTAAACTTTGACTTTCAATCTGACGAGCAACATAAGAAAGCTCCGCAACACCAATTGCCATAGTTAGGGAAGAATTTTTTACAATATTCATATACTGCCCCAATAAAGGCGGCATTGCGATTTTTAGCGCTTGGGGTAAAACCACATAACGCATGGCTTGCCAGCCAGATAAACCTAATGCTAATGCAGCAAATTTTTGTCCTTGCTTTACACCATAAATACCGGCTCTTAATTCTTCAGCAATAAAAGGCGTAGAATAGAGAGTTAAGCCAATCACACCTGCCAAAAATTCAAATGATGGCCATGCGAGCTTAATATCGAGAATAGCCAGCTGATGTGGTGTATTTAGCCATTGCATAACTGATTCTGGTAATATCGTTCCAGCAGCAAAGTACCAAAAAAAAGCTGTATTAATAATGGCGTATTACGAAATAGTGAAATATAACTAATTGCTAACCAACGCAAAAATACGGTATGGCTATCTCTAGCAGCAACGACAACAAACCCTAGCAGGGTTGAGGCGACTATGGCACAAAATGAGATCCAAATAGTAATAAGTAAGCCCTGCCAAATCCAATCAAGATATTCAGGGGCTAATAGCTGGCTAGAGAAAAAATGTTCAAACATTTATGCAACCTATTTATGATGAAGCTCTCATTTAGGTATTTTTATTAAAAATAATATTTTTTTACTTTTCTAATGGTGCAAATTTAAAATCACCACGAGGTAGTGCTGCTTTAGTTTCTGGACCAAACCAACGATTATAAATTATTTCTGCCTGACCATTTTTTTCTAATTTCAATAAAGTATTATTTACCGCTTTAATCAAATTCGTTTCACCTTTAGCTGCTGCTAATGCCTGATATTCACGTGTAAGACTAAAAGGTGAGATCTCATAATCTGCTTTAATTTTTGCCGGTAAGTTCCCCAATAAACCAATCAGTTTGGCATCATCTTGCGTAATAGCTTGTACATTGCCATTTCGTAATGCAGCAAAAGCAAGCGGGGTGTCATCGTAAGATATTACTTTAGTATTAGGATAGCGTTCACGTAGAGTAATTTCCTGCACGGTTCCTTTATCTGCACCGATACGCAAAGGAATAATATCATCAGCCGTTTTTAATACCCCAATACGTGCGATAAATTTCTGCCCAGTAGCAAAATCAGGAATTGAAAACTCAACTTGTTTAGCACGTTCATTGGTGATGGTAAAATTAGCACCAATCAGATCCACTTTACCTGCTGTCAATAGCGGTATTCGATTCGCTGGATTAGTTGGACGCAATACTAATTTAACACCAAAATCTTTAGCAATCGCTTCTGCAATATCAATATCATAACCCACCAATTTTTTAGTTTTAGCATCAATAAAACCAAAGGGAGGATTACTATCAAAAACAGCAATACGGATCACACCGGCTTTTTTGATACTTTCCAATTTATCTGCTTTTGCCAACCCGGTAACCAATGCTAATGTGACAGATAATACAGTTGCAATAAGATTGAATTTCATTTCACTATTACCTTTTACTGTCAATTTTTTGTATATTTATGTTTATTCGAGTCAAATTATCAATTCACAGTTAGAACATGAAATAATATAAAAATCTATGGTTATTCCAAAAAGGAATAACCATGAGCTAAAAAATAATCATTCAATAATCGCTGAAAAGCGTGTTAATGACCACCCTTAGTTAGCATTTTTTCTACAAAATCCCCACCTAAATGACGGAAATCTTGCCCTTTTAAATAATAGAAAATAAATTCACAAATGTTTTGGCAACGATCACCTATTCGCTCAATAGAGCGCGCACAAAACAACGCTGTTAATACACTAGGAATAGTGCGAGGATCTTCCATCATATAAGTCATCAGTTGGCGAACAATACCTTCATACTCTTCATCAACCTTTTTATCTTCCAGATAAACGCCAATTGCCGCATCCAGATCCATACGGGCAAATGCATCCAACACATTATGTAACATTTGAATAGTATGCCCGCCTAAAGCTTCCAGACTAACAAGTAACGATTGATGTTGCTCAGAAAACTTTTCCAACGCAACCTCACAAATCTTATCAGCAACATCACCAATACGTTCAAGCTCAGCAATGGTTTTTGAAATCGCCATAATTAAACGTAAATCACTGGCAGTCGGCTGCCGCTTAGCAATAATGCGCACACAAGCCTCATCAATCGCCACTTCCATCATATTGACTTTTTGATCATCCTCTATCACTTTTTTTGCCAAATTCTGATCTCGGTTATGTAAAGCTTCAATGGCATTTTTAAGTTGTTCTTCTACCAACCCACCCATTTTCATTAATTCAGTGCGAATATGCTCCAACTCAGCATTAAACTGGCCAGAAATATGTTTGTTGTAATTTAGATTATCCATGGTCATACCCTATATTAACCGTAGCGGCCAGTAATATAATCCTCAGTCTGTTTTACTGTAGGTGTGGTAAACAAAGTATCTGTATCATTAAATTCAATCAGCTCACCTAAATACATAAATGCTGTGTAGTCGGAGCAACGTGCAGCTTGCTGCATATTATGTGTGACCATTACCACGGTATATTCCGATTTCAGTTCACTTATCAACTCTTCAATACGTCCTGTTGAGATAGGGTCAAGTGCTGAACAAGGCTCATCTAATAGTAATATTTCTGGCCGGATCGCGATGCCACGAGCAATGCACAACCGTTGCTGCTGACCGCCTGATAAACTATAGCCACTATGCGAAAGTTTATCTTTCGTTTCATCCCAAAGGGCAGCTTTAGTTAACGCCCATTGAACACGTTCATCCATTTCAGCGCGAGAAAGTTTTTCAAATAAACGCACCCCAAAAGCAATATTGTCATAGATTGACATCGGAAATGGTGTTGGTTTTTGAAAAACCATACCTACTCTGGCGCGCAATAACGCAATATCTTGTTCATCGGTCAAAATATTAGTGCCATCCAACAAAATTTTACCTTCAGCATGCTGCTCAGTATAAAGCTCAAACATCTTATTAAATGTACGTAACAGGGTAGATTTACCACAGCCTGAAGGACCAATAAAAGCCGTTACCTTATTCTCTGCAATATTTAATGAAATGTTTTTTAGCGCATGGAATTTGCCATAGTAGAAATTCAAGTCACGAACTTGAATTTTACCTTCTGCCATGTCATTAACTTTAATCATCAATTTGTCTCTTAAGTTTGTCATCTGTTACTAAAGAACTAATATTTTTTCTTGGCAAATAATACACGCGCTAAGATATTGATTAACAAAACACATAAAGTAATCAATAAAACACCTGCCCAAGCCAATTGCTGCCATTCTGAGAATGGACTCATCGCAAATTTAAATATGGTTACTGGAAGATTAGCAATCGGTTCACTGAGATCTGTACTCCAGAACTGATTGGAAAGTGAAGTAAACAACAAAGGCGCAGTCTCACCAGCAATTCTCGCAATGGCGAGTAATACTCCGGTAATAATCCCTGAAACAGACGCTTTTAAGGTAATTGATAAAATCATTTTCCATTTTGGTGCACCTAAAGCATAAGCTGCCTCACGTAAATTATCTGGCACCAGTTTTAGCATATTTTCCGTTGTTCGAATAACAATCGGGATCTGTAACAAGGCCAGAGCAATAACACCTGCCCAACCAGAAAAATGCTGCATTCTGGCAACGATAATCATATAAACGAATAATCCAACCACAATTGATGGCGCAGACAGCAAAATATCATTGATAAAACGAATTATTTCTGCCAACCAAGAACGACGTCCATATTCAGCCAAATAAATACCCGCCATAATGCCAAGGGGTGTGCCTAACACCGTAGCCCATAAAACCAGCAAACCACTACCTACAATCGCATTGGCTAATCCACCACCAGTAGAATTTGGTGGTGGCGTCATTTCAGTAAATAAACTCCAGGACATGCCTTCAACCCCTTTGGTTAACGTTGTAAATAAGATCCAAATTAACCAAAACAGACCAAATGCCATGGTGATCATCGAGAGCAACAGTGCAATCCGATTTTTTTGTCTCCGCCATGCCTGACGACGTTGACGTTGTTTAATATCAATAGTTTTTGTTGTATCTGCCGTCACCATGTTAGCGCCCTTCATTTTTGGCTAAACGCATAATCATCAATTTAGAAAACGCAAGCACGATAAAAGTAATAACAAATAAAATTAAGCCTAACTCCATTAATGCAGCGGTATGTAATCCACTTTCCGCTTCAGCAAACTCATTTGCCAACGCAGAGGTAATACTATTTCCTGGCATGAAAAGTGAAAAGCTATCTAGCTGATAAGTATTACCAATAATGAAAGTGACTGCCATTGTTTCCCCTAAAGCTCGCCCTAACCCTAACATCACACCGCCGATCACACCATTACGCGTATAGGGCAATACGATATGCCAGATAACTTCCCAAGTCGTGCAGCCAATACCATAAGCAGATTCTTTCATCATAACTGGGGTCTGCTCAAAAACATCCCGCATCACTGAAGCAATATAAGGAATAATCATAATTGCCAGGATCACGCCAGCAGCTAAGATGCCGATACCTAAAGCCGGGCCTGAAAATAATTCACCAATAATTGGTATACCTGCCAAAACGTTACCAATCGGCTCTTGAAAATAAGTGGCAAATAGTGGCGCAAAAACAAACAATCCCCACATGCCATAAACAATACTCGGTATGGCCGCCAATAATTCAATCGCAATACCTAACGGGCGCTTTAACCAATTTGGTGATAATTCTGTTAAGAATAAAGCTATGCCAAAACTGACAGGCACTGCAATGATCAATGCAATTAACGACGTTACTACCGTGCCATAAATGGTCACTAACGCACCAAATTCCTGGGCAGGAACATCCCAATCCTTTGACCAAAGAAAAGAAAAGCCAAATTTTTCGATACTTGGCCACGATGCAATAATCAAAGAAATAATAATTCCACTTAACATTAACAGTGTAATTAGTGCAGCTAGTTTAACGAGAGCACCAAAAATAATATCACCTTTTTTTCCCGGTGCTTTATATGTCGTTAACTTCTCAGCCATTGTTTTTTCTCATTTTAATCCCCTTATATAACAAGGGGATAATCGTTCATTTATAATAGAGCGCGATTTTTGCTATCAGCTGATGCCACACTCAATTCAATATACAGGATTACCATTAGCGTCTTTTATATTACTTTTCCATGCCGCCCTAATATGGGCCACAACTTCGTTCGGCAAGGTAGCATAATCCAAAGCCTTAGCCTGTTCAGCGCCTTTATCGTATGCCCAGTCAAAGAAGGCTAATATTGCTTTCGCCTTCTCAATATTTTTTTGTTCTTTATGTAATAAAATAAAAGTAGCAGAAGTAATTGGCCAGACATTTTTGCCTACCTGATTAGTCAGATCTTGTGCAAAGGTTTTAGTCCAATCAGCTTTTTTAGCAGCGGCACTAAAACTACTGGCTGTTGGCGACACCGCTTCTCCATCGGCAGAAATTAATTTGGTATAAGCTAATTTGTTCTGTTTAGCGTAAACATATTCTACATAGCCAATAGCACCTGGCAGACGCTGAACAAAGGCAGCAACACCTTCATTACCTTTTCCAGCAATGCCAGTTGGCCATCTAACCGTAGAACCCGTGCCAATCTTACTTTTCCAATCAGCATTCACCTTAGCCAGATAACTAGTAAAAACAAAAGTCGTTCCTGAACCATCAGCACGGCGAACAACGGTAATATTTTGTGCTGGCAATGCTAAACCTGGATTTAATTCAACAATTTTTGGGTCATTCCATTTTTTAATGTTACCTAAATAAATATTAGCCAATGTTTTGCCATCTAATATCAATTGTCCAGATTGAATACCTGAAATATTGATTGTTGGAACAACACCACCAATCACAGTTGGAAATTGAATGAGTCCTTCTCGATTGAGTTTTTCATCACTTAAAGGCGCATCTGAAGCACCGAAATCGACCGTTTTAGCTATAATCTGTTTTACCCCACCAGATGAACCAATCCACTGGTAGTTAATCTGATCGCCGGTCTGTTTTTGGTAACTATCTGCCCACTTTGCATAAACTGGCGCGGGAAATGTGGCACCAGCGCCAGTAAGGCTTGTTGCCGCAAAAGCTGACATGGCCGTCAAAGAAAACATGGCTATGATATTAACGATGATAGAACGCATCAATTTCATAATCTCTCCTATTTGAGATGAAAGAGAAACAAATTACTCTGTTAATTGTAGCGAGTTAAAAAATACGAGGAAAAAATAGGTTAGTTAGATGACAGAAAGATGTATTATTTATGACAGTTTTATGACTGTTAAATAAATAATCAATTTATTTAAAAATATAGCCTTATATATCGATATAATAAATTTTCAAAATCAAAGAATTATATGATTTCATAAAATATAATAAAATATCCGTTAAATTACGGCTAAATAAAAATATAGCTTTTTATTTTTCCATTAATGGTAAAGTTGCCCGTATAGATAACCCTCCCCGTTTACTTTTATCTATAATAATTTCACCATCATGAGCATCAATAATTCGGCGAATAATTGCTAATCCTAGTCCTGTACCACCATTACTTCTTGCCCTTTCACCTTGCACAAAAGGTTGAAAAAGATGTTGAATACTTTCTTTTTTAATTCCTGCTCCATCATCCTCAACCTGAAACCAGGCATGATCTTTTATCACACCACTACTGACTTTTACCCAGCCATTCCCATAGCGGAGGGCGTTAACCAGCATATTGGTTACTGCTCGTTTTATGGCAATTACATTAGCATTAATAATGATAGGTGATGAACTAATCTGCGTCTCAATATTAGACAGGAAACTACTCTCAGCATTAACAGCTTCAAGTAGGACTTTGTTCAAGTCACAAAACTCCATGTTCATTTCCCTGCCTGTACATATATAGTCCATGAACTGCCCAATGATAGCATTGCACTCTTCAATATCTTTGTTAATTGATTCTGCTAGATATTGATCCTTTTCATTCATCATTTCTGTTGCTAAACGGATCCGGGTTAACGGAGTTCTCAAATCATGACTCACGCCTGCCATTAATATCGTTCTATCATTTTCCAGCATTTTTATTCCTGACGACATACGATTAAAAGCGCGGATGACATAACGTATTTCTAATGAACCTTCTTCCTTGATTGCTGGAACCATGACACCTTTTCCCATTTGCTTGGCATAGCTTTCTAATACAAATAATGGTCTACTCTGATAACGAATATAAAGCCATGTAACAGCAAAAATGGTCAAAAAAATAGCCAATGTATAACGAAATACAACGGCGAACTGATTCTGTCCTATTTCAGTTAAAGGCAGTCTTATCCAAACATTTGGGGCAAGATAAGAGTTTAACCATAAAAAAGGATGCTCTTTGGCAATTTCAAGACGAACATCCGCCTTGCCACCCATATATTCCGCCATCTGCTGGCTTAATTCCTCATAATGTCTTGCCCAACGTAAGCCTTTTGCCATAGCACGCGACTCGGTATAAAAATTAATACCCAGTTCTTTATAGATTTTCTTCTTAAATGATGGCGGCATTAAAATTGCATTTCCATCTTGCAATTCAATTTTCTCTGTTAATAACGTATGCACTTCATAGGCTAAGACTTTATTAAGCTGCTGAAGACTCGGCATTACAACAAAATTAAGCACAACTAAATAGCTGGTGACTAAACTAGCAAACAGTAAAGTAACAATAACAAATAATGAACGAGAAAACGTGTTACGTCTGGAAAAACGCAATCGTTTCATGCTTTACTACCATCTGGTACAAATACATAACCCAACCCCCAAACCGTTTGAATATAACGTGGATGAGTAGGATCATCCTCAATCATTCGACGAAGACGTGAAATCTGCACGTCTATCGAACGCTCCATCGCACTATATTCACGCCCTCGAGCAAGACTCATCAATTTATCACGAGATAGAGGCTCACGTGGATATGAGACCAGCACTTTTAAAACCGCAAACTCACCGCTGGTTAATGGCATAGACTCATCATCTTGAAACATTTCCCTTGTTCCTAGGTTTAATTTGAATTTACCAAATCGAATCACCGCCTCGTCCTGTGCCGGCGCACCCGGCAGCTCATTTGCCTGACGTCGTAATACGGCGCGAATACGAGCCAATAACTCTCTAGGATTAAATGGTTTAGGTATATAATCATCCGCCCCAATTTCTAATCCAACAATCCGATCTACTTCTTCACCTTTTGCTGTTACCATAATAATTGGGATAGGATTATTTTGACTCCTTAAACGACGGCAAATAGATAAGCCATCTTCACCGGGTAACATCAAATCCAGTACAATCAAATGAATAGATTCACGCGTCAAAATACGATCCATTTGCTCCGCATTGGCGGTACTACGAACTTGAAAACCCTGTTCAGTTAAATAACGCTCCAGTAAAGAGCGCAAACGCATATCATCATCCACAACAAGAATTTTATAATTTTCTTGCATTTTTTGACTCCACTAATATTTTTAAGATCCCTATATATAGTGTCTTAATAACAAATAAGACAATAATAATATAACTAATTCCTATTAGGCTTTTTTAGATTAATATTTACATTTTATTGATTTTTTTAATTTTATATCATTTACAACTCAATTCCTTGATAATTAATTTCCAATATCCAATAAGTAATAATACCATTTGGCGTATTCACCGTAACTTCATCATCAATTTGTTTACCTAATAATTCCCTTGCCACTGGTGAATTAATAGAAATCCATTTTTTAGCCGGATTAAATTCATCTGGTCCAACTAAACGAAAAACTTTAATACCACCATTTTCATCTTGTAGTTTTACCCAAGCTCCAAAATAAACTCTACCTTCCTGCCGAGGATCAGGATCAACTATTTTTAATACTTCAAGACGTTTAGATAAAAATCGAATACGTCGATCAATTTCTCGTAATCGCTTTTTACCATAAATATACTCCGCATTCTCTGAACGATCACCAAGCGCCGCTGCCTCTGATACAGCTTGAGTGACTTTCGGCCGCTCCTCACGCCAAAGAAACTTCAACTCTTGTTTGAGGTTGTCCCACCCTTCACGAGTAATATAATTATTTTTCACAATAAAAACTCAGTATGATTAGCCTTAATTTAAACTAATTACTATATATAATTCAAAAAAAGTTTTCGTTCACTACATCAAGTTCTAATATCCAAATATAATGTTAACTGGAAATTATTGTTTTCAACACGTATAAATGCGCACATAAGTCGTTAATTGCGTCCTATTTAAGTATTGAAGAAACTAAAATGATGAATAAATCCTTAAGCAAAATTATTGCACATGAATTAGATACAACGCCAGCGCAAATACTTTCAGCCATTACATTACTCGATGAAGGAAATACTGTTCCTTTTATTGCCCGTTATCGTAAAGAAGTCACAGGAGGACTCGATGATAACCAGCTACGTAAACTTGAAACACGTTTAAGTTACTTACGTGAATTAAACGAGCGCCGCCAAACTATCCTAAAATCGATTAATGAACAAGGAAAGCTTACGGCTGAACTTGCTCAGGCGATTAATAGCACTTTTAATAAAACTGAGCTCGAAGATCTCTACTTACCCTATAAACCAAAACGTAGGACACGAGGCCAAGTAGCGATTGAAGCAGGTTTAGAGCCACTCGCAAAGCGGTTATGGAATGAGCCCCAACATATACCAGAGCAGATAGCTGAAACCTTTATTGATCCACAAAAAAATATTAATGACACTAAAGCTGCGCTCGATGGTGCTCGTTATATTTTAATGGAACGCTTCGCTGAAGATGCAAATTTACTTAGCAAAATTCGTAATTATTTGTGGAAAAATGCCCATTTAACGGCAAAAGTTATTGAAGGTAAAGAAACCATAGGTGCAAAATTTAGCGACTATTTTGATCACCATGAGCTTATTTCGCATATCCCATCCCACCGTGCACTTGCTATGTTTCGTGGCCGTAACGAGGGTATTTTACAATTATCACTTAATGCCGATCCACAATTTGAATCACCACCAAAAGAAAGTTATTGTGAAGAAATTATTACCCAACACTTTGGCTTACATTTAAATAATGCACCAGCAGATAAATGGCGAAAAGCCGTTATCAGTTGGACATGGCGAGTTAAAATTCTGTTACATCTTGAAACAGAATTGATGGGCACCTTACGTGAAAAAGCTGAAGAAGAAGCGATTCATGTTTTCGCCCGTAATCTACGTGACCTTTTGATGGCAGCGCCTGCTGGTATGCATACCACCATGGGATTAGATCCTGGTTTACGCACTGGGGTCAAAGTTGCTATTGTTGATGCGACAGGCAAACTCATTACCACAGATACGATTTATCCTCACACCGGACAAGCAGCTAAATCTGCAACGACTATTGCATCCTTATGTGAGAAATATAAAGTTGCCTTGGTCGCTATTGGTAATGGTACTGCCTCACGTGAAACTGAACGCTTCTTTGCCGCAGTTAAAAAACAGTACCCGCAAATTACCGCCCAGAAAGTAATTGTTAGTGAATCTGGCGCTTCAGTTTACTCGGCATCTGAGTTAGCGGCTCAAGAATTTCCAGCACTCGATGTCTCTTTACGTGGCGCAGTCTCTATTGCCCGCCGTTTACAAGATCCACTAGCCGAATTAGTAAAAATTGATCCCAAATCAATTGGTGTTGGTCAATACCAACATGATGTTAACCAAACTTTACTAGCTAAAAAATTGACAGCGGTAGTTGAAGATTGTGTAAACTCAGTCGGTGTTGATCTAAATACCGCCTCTGTTGCTCTTCTTTCACATATTGCAGGACTAAGTAAAGCGATTGCGCAAAATGTCGTTAATTGGCGTAACGAACACGGGCGCTTTAATGACCGCAAACAACTATTGGAAGTTACACGTCTTGGTACAAAAGCTTTTGAGCAGTGTGCGGGCTTTTTACGCATTATGGCAGGGAATAATCCTCTCGATGCCTCAACAGTTCATCCTGAAGCTTATCCGATTGTAGAAAAGATTTTATTAACCACTAAGCAACCCTTAAAAACGATTATGGGTAACACTAGCGTGCTTAATAATCTCAAACCAGAATTGTTTACTACAGACAAATTTGGTATTCCGACGGTAAATGATATTCTAAAACAATTAGAAAAGCCTGGACGAGATCCGCGGCCAGAATTTAAAACAGCCACTTTTATCGATGGCATTGAAACCATGGAAGATCTTAAAGTAGGTATGATATTAGAAGGTTCGGTGACCAATGTGACCAATTTTGGTGCGTTTGTCGATATTGGCGTTCATCAGGATGGTTTGGTACACATTTCCTCTCTGTCCGATAAATTTATTAAAGATCCTCATTCTCTAGTCAAAACAGGGGATATTATCACCGTTAAAGTCATCGATATTGATTTAAACCGTAAACGAATTGCATTAAGCATGCGTCTGGATGAGAAAACAGCAGATACGCCACAACAACATCGTTATAAGCCACAGACAGGCAAAAATGCCTCCTCAGCCAGTTCAACTAAAACATCCCAACGCAACAATACGCTATTCGCTAATAGTGTAATGGGTGATGCACTAGCGGCGGCACTCAATAAAAAGCGTTAATTGTTAATATATATTATATAGTTAATAGTCTGATCTAACATCAGACTATTAGCATATTCAATTTTAGAAAATGGTTTTTTTAATAAAAACTAATGAATTAACACTAATTTTGATGCCAATACTTCACTCTCTAGAGAACTATTGATCAATATCAATTGCTGTCATTTAAAAAAAGCGCTAAATTAATTCGAGTAGCATATAATGATGATTATCATTATTAATATGAGAATGATAATATTTTTCATTAATTTTACTATTCGTCTGGTACCCATTTGCGGTATCTTTGTTTTTTTTGGCTCTAGAGTGGAAGTGTCTATGTCAATTCTTCCTAATCATCGATACAAAATTGTCGGATTTTCAGCAGAAATAAATCCAGCTTACCGTCAAAAGTTACTTTCTTTAGGTATGTTACCTGGATCTTTTTTTAACGTTATTCGTATAGCGCCGCTTGGTGATCCTATTCAAATCGAAACTCGCCGTATGAATTTGATCTTAAGAAAAAAAGATCTTGCGTTATTAAATTTGGACGATGCCGGCAACCAAGCGGTATAAAAATATTTTTTATGATAACTAAATAGCCTATTGCTTATTACTCATCTGACACCAAAACTATGAAACCATTAACTATTGGCCTTATTGGCAACCCTAACGCCGGTAAAACGACACTCTTTAATCAATTAACAGGCGCTCGCCAACGTGTTGGCAACTGGGCTGGTGTCACTGTTGAGCGAAAGGCTGGTCGCTTTGCAACCTCGGAATATGATATTGAATTAGTTGACCTGCCTGGCACCTATTCACTAACTACTATTTCAGAACAGACCTCACTCGATGAGCAAATTGCCTGTCATTTCATCCTAAGTGGCGAAGCGGATATGTTGATAAATGTTATCGATGCCGCTAACCTCGAGCGTAATCTTTATCTAACATTACAACTTATTGAATTAGGTGTGCCTTGTATCGTTGCGCTTAATATGTTGGATATTGCCGAAAACAAAAATATTCATATTAATATTGATGAACTTCAAACACGCCTGGGCTGCCCTGTTATCCCACTAGTTTCGACTCGCGCAAAAGGTATTAGCAAATTAAAACAAGCGATTGATAAACATAGTAATAATCTTATTTCAACCCTCATCCGCTATCCCGATTTTTTGCTCACCGAAGTGGAAAATTTAATTCAAATTATCGACCATAATAAATTCAATCATCAACAGCGCCGTTGGCTAGCACTACAAATCTTAGAAGGTGATATATATAGCCTGGAACGTGCCGCTATTTCCACTGATAAATTAGATAAAATTAGAACCCATTTACAATCTCAACAACAAGAAGAGCCTGAGCTCATCATCGCTGATGCACGCTATCAAACTATTGCCAGCCTTTGCGAAGCAGTGATTAATACTGAAACGGCAAAACCGAATGCCTTAACGCAATTTATTGATAACATAGTACTTAATCGCTGGTTTGGGGTGCCGATATTTCTTTTTATCATGTATTTGATGTTCATACTTGCTATCAATATTGGTGGTGCATTACAACCGCTCTTTGAAGGTGGCTCAGAAGCCATTTTCATCCATGGAATTCAATGGATTGGCCATACTTTTAACTTTCCACAATGGTTGACGGTTTTCCTTGCCCAAGGGGTAGGTGGTGGTATCAACACTGTTTTGCCATTAGTTCCCCAAATTGGTTTAATGTATTTATTCCTTTCTGTATTGGAAGACTCTGGTTATATGGCACGCGCAGCATTTGTCATGGATAGATTGATGCAAGCACTAGGTCTGCCTGGTAAATCTTTTGTTCCTTTGATTGTCGGTTTTGGCTGTAATGTGCCTGCTATTATGGGTGCACGGACACTAGATACTCCTCGTGAACGATTAATCACCGTTTTAATGGCGCCTTTTATGTCTTGTGGCGCCAGGCTGGCTATTTTTGCTGTCTTTGCGGCCGCTTTTTTTGGCAAAAATGGCGCAAGTATTGTTTTTTCTCTTTATTTATTAGGTATTGTCATTGCCATCCTAACCGGGTTGTTATTGAAATATACTGTTGCACGGGGCGCATCCTCCCCTTTTATCATGGAATTACCGGTTTACCATGTACCACACTTAAAAACATTACTATTACAGACCTGGCAAAGATTGAAAGGCTTTGTCTTAAGAGCGGGAAAAGTGATTATTATTGCCAGTATGATTATCGGGGCACTTAATAGTTTTTCTTTGTCCGGTAAAGTCGTTGATAATATTAACCAATCAGCATTAGCGTCAGTAAGTAAAACCGTTACCCCGTTATTGAAACCTATCGGTATCAATGATGATAATTGGCAAGCAACCGTTGGACTTATTACGGGCGCGTTAGCTAAAGAAGTGGTTGTCGGCACATTGAATACACTGTACACCGCCGAAAATATTACTCAAACACCTTTTAACGCCGAGCAATTTAATCTGTTAGATGAATTAGAAGATGCGGTTAATGAAACTTGGGATAGTCTAAAAGAAACATTCAGTTTAAGTGTCTTATCCAATCCTATTGAAGCCAGTAAAGGTGATGGTGATATGGATAGCAGTACAATGGGCGCTATGGCAGCACGATTCGGTTCGTCTTTATCAGCCTATAGCTATCTAATCTTTGTTCTACTTTATGTGCCTTGTATTTCTGTATTAGGAGCCATTGCCCGTGAAACGAATCGAAACTGGATGACATTTTCTATTCTATGGGGCTTGAATGTTGCTTATTCGGTTTCTGCCTTGTTCTACCAAATAGCCACTTTCTCACAACATCCACAATATAGCGCGTGGGTTATTGGGATGCTCGTCGTGTTTAACTTACTGTTAATTGCATTGTTGCGCCATTCACGTAAACGCATAACACTAAAACTCCATCATAATGTCCATAAATGTAACCACAGCCAAAGTGGTTCATGCCACTAGAGGTAATGAGATGATCAGTTTATTGCAAGTCAGAGATATGGTTGCGCTGTATGGCAGAACGGATGCTTACCAAATTAGTCAGAAATTCTCTGCTTCATTACCTATGATTGAGGCTATGTTAGATAAATTAGCAGCCATGGGAAAATTAGAACAAATTGATCAATCATCCTGTTTAACGGGCCATAGTTGTAAGCAATGTCTCGAAATAAAAAAGTGTAACCTAAAAATTTATCAAGTTACTTCTCTCTAATTTATGCGAGTAAGCGATAATTTATTAAAATTATCGCTTACTCGATTAGCATAAAGAATGTTTTTGCTTTTATTCTGACTCCCCATATTCATTTCTCCAATTGACCCAAAAAATCGACTAACAATTGAATAAACTGATTAGGATGAGAAATAAAAGGGGCATGGGCGGCATGTTTTATTACCACCGAAGGCGAATTAGGTAACCATTTATCCAGCATTGGTACTATTTTTTTGGGTACTAAGCTATCAAGGTCACCATAGATACGCAAAAAAGGTTTATTTAAGGTTAATAAAGATTGCCGTAGATCAGTTGTTCGCAAAATTTCCAAACCTGCGTTTAACACGGCAACAGAAGGTAACGGCTGCTCTAGTATCACCGATTTTAATAATCGTATATCGCCATTAGCTGTTTTAGTGCCCAATGTTTGCAATACAAGAAAACGTTCTACTGTACGATGAAAATCAACCTGTAATTGTCGTTCAAACCCCTTAAGTACCGTAGGTTTAATGCCTGGCCAATTTTCTTGTTGTCCAAAACAGGGCGATGAAGCCACTGTTATTAAACCTGCTATTTCAGCTTGATGGTTAAGTGAGATGATACTAGCAATCAGTCCGCCTAACGACCAACCTAACCAAATAGCCTGCTTGGGCGCTTTCTGCCAAATTACCTCTGCCATTTGTTGTAGCGACATCGGTGGAAAAAGATTACTACGACCATAGCCAGGTAAGTCAACTAGATGGAGACGAAAATGAGAACCACATTCCACTTCAATGGTACGCCAAACTTCTGCATTCAATCCCCATCCGTGCAATAGCACAATATCTTGTTTTCCTTTACCCAACTGCTGCCAAAACAGTGTCGTCATAGTTATTCTCGCTTTACAGGTATAAAAAAGGACATCATTATGTTAACAATGGCTGGGTATTGTTGGCTATGCCACCAAACACTAAAATATCGCTTTCATGGCATTTGTCACTACTGTTTAAAACATTTGCCTTATCTAAAACGAGTTTGTCATCGCTGTGCTTTACCCGTTGAACAATTCACCCTTGCTTGCGGTCGCTGCTTACAAACTCCACCCTATTGGCACAATCTTGTCGCCATTACTCCTTATATACCACCATTAAGCAAGCTAATACAGCAGTACAAATATGAAAAGATAACGCAAATCGCCTTTATCCTTGCACGCTTATTTCTACTCTATTGGCAACAAGGATATCGCCAACAACGCTGGCGTAAACCAGATATCATAATAGCGATCCCACTGCATCATGGTAAACATTGGCAACGTGGATTTAATCAAGCCAGTTTAATAGCAACTCAATTAGCTTATTGGTTAGGATGCCAATTTCAAACTAATTCAATTATTCGCACTCGTGCTACACTACCGCAAACTCAACTTTCTGCTAAAAAACGTACCCAAAATCTTAGTAAAGCTTTTAGGGTAAAAAAATCGTTTCAAGATTGCCATATTGCCGTATTTGACGATGTCATTACAACAGGAACAACAATGAATGAAGTTGCTAAGTTGCTGATTAGTGCTGGAGCAAACTCAGTTCAAGCCTGGGCAATATGCAGAACCTTGTAGAAAGTAAGGAAAAGAGCGTATGATAAACATACTAAAATGATAAACTTGAGCATCGATTATGATTAATATTACTGAAGCAGCACAAGCTCATTTTGCCAAACTATTGGCAAATCAAGAACCTGGTACACAAATTCGCGTATTTGTCATCAATCCTGGCACACCTTCTGCAGAATGTGGGGTCTCTTATTGTCCTCCTGATGCTATCGAAGCGACGGATATTGAACTTAAATTTGATAAACTTTCAGCTTATATTGATGAAATTAGCGCACCTTTTCTGCAAGAGGCCGAAATCGATTTCGTAACGGATCAATTAGGCTCTCAACTTACCCTAAAAGCGCCTAATGCTAAAATGCGAAAAGTGGCTGACGATGCTCCATTGATTGAACGAGTTGAATATGTTATTCAATCACAAATTAACCCACAATTAGCAGGCCATGGAGGACGGGTTTCATTGATGGAAATCACTGACGATGGATATGCAATTCTACAATTCGGTGGAGGATGTAATGGCTGTTCAATGGTCGATATTACCTTAAAAGAAGGTATTGAAAAACAGTTGCTAAATATGTTCCCAGACGAATTAAAAGGAGTAAAAGATTTAACCGAACATCAGCGTGGTGATCACTCTTATTATTAAAATAATTACTCATTTTTGCCAATGATGGATACTCTTTAAAAGTACAGAGAGTATCTTGTTTTTCCGAATGTAAAATAATATTGTGCAGATTACTATGGATAATTTTCAATTAATTACAGTTGAACAAGCCTATAAACTTTGGCAAACAGGTGACATCATCATGGTCGACATTCGTGACCTACAAAGTTTTTATTCAGCGCATATTAAAGGCGCTTACCATCTCACGAATGAGACCTTAAATAACTTTATTAAGCAAACAGACTTTGACTCGCCGGTAATGATAATGTGTTACCATGGCCATAGTAGCCAAGGCGCAGCACAATATTTAGTTAATATGGGCTTCGAAACTGTTTATAGCATAAACGGTGGTTTTGAAGCATGGTTGAGAGAATACCCACACACCATCAACTCACTCTCGTAAGCGATATAACTGGTTATGATCCATTTAATTTCTATAGCAAATCCTAGATTAGCACAAGCATTTATTGATTATATGGCGATGCAAAACATTGTTATCGAAATGCGCGCAGAACCACAGGGAAAATTTTTTGATCTCTGGCTACATGATGAAAATAAGCTCGATCAAGTGCAGCAAGAACTGAAGCTGTTTATGCAAGATCCTCTTAATTCACGTTATCAGGCAGCAAGTTGGCAAACGGGACATATTGATAAAAAATTTGGCTACCGTAATTATCTCACTGTTGATTATTTAAAAAAACAATCTGGGCCACTAACCATCATCGTTTTCTTTTTAGCTATTTTTATTTATATTTGGATGTTAATTTCCGGTCATGACGCCGTAATGGCTTATCTTGCTTGGCCATCAAGTACTCAGTACACGGAAATCTGGCGAATATTCACCCCCGCCCTACTTCACTTTTCGTTGATGCACATTTTATTTAATTTAATGTGGTGGTGGTATTTAGGTAGTCAGGTAGAACGCCAATTGGGTACAGGTAAACTATTTGTCATTGCTATTGTATCAGCTCTTTTTAGTAATTGGGGGCAATCGCTCTTTAGTGGCTCTGCTTTTGGTGGTCTTTCCGGCGTAGTTTTTTCGCTGATTGGCTACGTTTGGTTAACCGGTGAACGTCACCCAGAAAAAGGTATTTCTATTCCAAGAGGGTTAATGATATTTGCTGTTTTATGGTTATTTCTTGGTTACTTTGATATTTTTGGCATGAAAATAGCTAACACGGCACACACTGCCGGGTTAATTATCGGTTTATTAATGGGATTATGGGATAATAGACATAAACCAAATAATACCAAACATGACCAATACATATAGTGATACTTGAGGTTTTTGTGAAGCAAACTCAACGCCATGATACTATTATCGAACTTGCCCGTATTCAAGGCTATGTAAGTACTGAAAAGTTAGTTGAATATTTCAATGTCAGCCCACAAACTATCCGTCGTGATCTCAATGAACTGGCGGAAAAAAATAAAATTCAGCGCCATCACGGAGGTGCCGCGCTTCCTTCAAGTTCTGTTAATACTGCTTACCACGATCGCAAGATGATGTGGTCGAGCGAAAAAGAACGGATTGCTCAACATGTTGCGCGCCAAATCCCCAATGGAGCGACACTATTTATTGATATCGGTACTACACCAGAAGCTGTCGCCTATGCTTTGCTGGATCATAAAAATTTAAGGATCGTCACTAATAATCTTAATGTTGCAACCCTACTTATGGCAAAAGAGGATTTTCGTCTGATCTTAGCAGGAGGAGAAGTTCGCAGCCGTGATGGAGGAATTGTTGGTGAGGCAACCTTAGATTTTATAACTCAATTCCGTCTAGACTATGGTATTTTAGGCATTAGTGGTATCGATGGAGATGGTTCATTACTCGAATTCGACTACCATGAAGTACGAACAAAAAAAGCGATTATTGAAAATTCTCGTTGCGTTATGCTGGTTACTGATCACTCAAAATTTGGTCGCAATGCAATGGTTAACCTAGGTAGTATGGAGATGATTGATTATCTTTTTACTGACAAAGCACCTCCTGCAAACATCCACAAAATGATTGAGCATCATAATGTAACACTTGAAATATGCTAATGCTCACTTGTCGCAGGAGATTTTCTTATTTCCTGCTCTATTCTGTGGCTATACTTCTTAATAAGCTAATATTCTCTCCAGATTAATACTCATTTTCTTAATTAGTTTGCTATTTTTTCTCTATTTTTCCAATAAATGATAAATAGCTTCAATTTAATGGTTTTTCTTCACTTAATAATAGTTGGCTTTAGAATCTAATTTGATTAAAATTGTGAGCGAAAACGAACATATTTGAGCAATCTCGAACATTGGGGGACGCATGAAAACAAAAGATTTAATTGTGCTAGGTGGTGGTATAAATGGTGCAGGTATTGCCGCTGATGCTGCTGGTCGAGGATTATCAGTATTACTATTAGAAGCTCAAGATCTTGCTAGCGCAACTTCTTCTGCTAGTTCCAAACTAATCCATGGCGGATTACGCTATTTAGAACATTATGAATTTCGTTTAGTTAGTGAAGCGCTTGCCGAACGTGAAGTTTTGCTTAAGCTCGCTCCTCATATCGCTTTCCCTATGCGTTTTCGCCTACCTCATCAACCTCATCTTCGTCCTGCTTGGATGATACGTGCTGGCCTTTTCCTTTATGATCACCTAGGTAAACGTACCAGTCTACCCGGAAGTAAAGGACTAAAATTTGGTAAAAACTCTGTCTTAAAATCAGAATTGACAAAAGGTTTTGAATATTCAGATTGTTGGGTAGATGATGCACGCTTAGTTGTCCTCAATGCACAAGAAATTCTCAGACATAAAGGTGAAGTTCGAACTCGCACTAAAGCGACGAAAGCCTGGCGTGAGAATGGGCTGTGGGTCGTAGAAGCAGAAGACTTACGTACGGGCAAAAAAGAAACTTGGCAAGCAAAAGGATTAGTAAACGCAACAGGACCTTGGGTTAAATCTTTCTTTGATGAAGGGTTACAATTAAAATCTCCCTACGGTATCCGGCTAATTAAAGGTAGCCATATTGTTGTACCTCGTGTACACGATGGCTCACAAGCTTATATTTTACAAAATGAAGATCATCGTATTGTCTTTGTTATACCTTGGATGGACGAGTTTTCCATTATCGGTACTACCGATGTCGAATATCAAGGTGATCCAAAAGATGTTCACATAGATAATAATGAAATCAATTATTTATTAAAAGTTTATAACGATCATTTCAAAAAACAGCTAACACAGCAAGATATTGTCTGGACTTACTCTGGGGTACGTCCATTATGTGATGATGAATCTGATTCACCTCAAGCTATTACACGTGATTACACCCTCGACATCCATGATGAACAAGGAAAAGCACCTTTACTATCTGTTTTCGGCGGTAAATTAACCACCTATCGTAAACTTGCAGAACATGCGATAGATAAATTAGCTCATTACTATCCTAATGCCGGTAAAGCGTGGACTAAAGAAGCAACGCTACCTGGTGGTGATATCGAAGGCTGTGATCGTGACGGTTATGCCCAACTATTACGTAAACGCTACCCATGGTTACCAGAAGGCATTGCATTGCGATATGCCCGCACTTACGGTAGTAATAGCAATTTGATCTTAAAACAAGCACAATCGTTATCAGATCTAGGTGAAGCTTTTGGCCACAATTTATACGAAGCTGAATTACGTTATTTAGTCGAAAATGAATGGGTTACAGAGTTAGATGATGTCATCTGGCGCAGAACCAAATTAGGTATGTGGCTCAATGATGATGAGAAACAACGAATAACGCAATGGTTGACTAAAAATACAACCATCACGCAATAAAACCATATAAGCCTCATAAATTTATGAGGCTTATATCGAAACTTTATCAGCTACAACCCGCTCAAACCAGTTAATAAAGTTTCTTCGCCGTATCTAACCAATCCTGCTTAAACTTACGTTGCATATTTTCAACTGCATCAATAATATCATGATGAACCAGTTTATCATTTTGAATACCAACACAGCGCCCACCATACCCCTGTAAAAGTAACTGAATAGAGTAAGCACCCATACGGGATGCCAGAACTCGATCACTCGCAACTGGGCTACCACCTCGCTGAATATGGCCTAAAACCGTTGCTCGTGTCTCATGCCCCGTTGCTTTTTCAATATATTTTGCCAATTCATTAACATCATAAATATGTTCAGTAATGGCAACAATTGCATGACGTTTACCTCTTGCTAAGCCAGATTTAATTTCTGTCAGTAACTCTTCCTTATCAAAAGGTATTTCGGGCAATACCACAAACTCACAGCCGCCAGCAATAGCCGCGGATAAAGTCAAATCACCACAATGACGCCCCATTATTTCAACAATCGAAATACGTTTATGGGAAGTTGAGGTATCACGTAAACGATCAATTGCCTCAACAATAGTATCCAAAGCGGTAAAATAACCAATCGTATAATCAGTACCGGCAACATCATTATCAATAGTTCCAGGTACACCTATACAAGGGAAGCCCGCTTCAGTGATCTTCTTTGCGCCACGATAAGAGCCATCTCCACCGATGACAACCAAGGCATCAATATTATGTTTTTTCATATTCTCAATAGCTTGGGTTCTTACCTTCTCACTATCACGAAATTCAGGAAAACGGGCAGAGCCTAAGAAAGTACCGCCGCGATTAATAATATCAGAAACACTAAAACGGTTGAGTTTTTTTATTCGATTTTCATAAAGTCCCATATAGCCGTCATAGATACCATAAACTTCTAAATCTTCAGAAAGTCCCATGCGCACAACACTACGAATAGCGGCATTCATTCCTGGCGCATCACCACCACTGGTTAAAACGCCAACTTTTTTTATTCCTTTTTTGTTCATGGTGACCTCTGATTTAATATATTACCATAAGTATAAAAACCATAATTTCATTCATTTCGCTTATGGCTATAACTGGCTGAATTGATTGGGCTTACTACATTATACGATAAAACTTTTACCGAATGCTTAAATTATTAACTTTCTTTGATAAAGGTAAAATTTAGTATAAATATTGCAAATGCTATCATTAGAATAATTAAATAAAAAAATGATTAATCATTATGTTAATAAATTATATATTTAGCGGATAATTCAGTTATCTTAATAGATAGTTTAATTTTTTTTATACTATAAATATATAGATTACTTTTCTTAAACCAGCGCTATCAATAAAACGCTTTTTATGTCTTTTTAATATAGCTAACTTTATCTATAAAAACTTTTAACTTTTAATTAAAAACTGTCCGATTAATTTACACCTCCGATTTGCACTTCCCATAAAATATTCCTTATAAGTCAGTTAGTTCCATCGAAAAACGCATATATAAACTTAACACCACTAGTGTACAAAAAATTACAGAGAAGGCAAAATATAATAGGCATTATTACCGATAGTGGAAATCGAAAAATAGTATCGCTAGATAGAAATATTTTAGTAATTTTAAATATAGGATCTGCGAGTAAATGAAATAATGGAGAAAAAATGTTAGAAATATTCGATGTGAACTACAACCTTTTGACTGAAAAAAAATCAAAAGAATTATTTACGCTAAGAAAAGAAACATTTAAAGATCGCCTTAACTGGGCAGTTAATTGTATTAATGGCATGGAGTTTGATGAATATGATAATGACAAAGCTAACTATCTATTTGGCGTAAGAAGTAACACCATCATCTGTAGTGTTAGATTTATTGAAATGCAATTTCCTAATATGATCACAGGCACATTTGCCCCTTTTTTCAAGCATCTCAATCTCCCTAAAGGAAACTATATTGAATCAAGCCGCTTTTTCGTGGCCAAAGACCGAACAAAAGAACTAAATTGCGACAAACATCCTGTCTTTTTTATACTATGTCTAGCAATGATTAATTATGCGCAAAAAGGCGATTATGATGGGATTCTTACTATTATCAGCCATGGTATGTTAAAAGTAGTAGAGCGATCCGGTTGGGAGGTTTCAATCATCGAACAAGGTTTATCAGAGAAAAATGAAAAAGTTTATCTACTGCTTTTACCTATAGATTCTAAAAATCAAAATAAACTAATTGGAAAAATAAGGAGCCATTATGACAGACTTGTTAATAATAATTTAAAAAAATGGCCATTGATATATCCGTCATTCGGAGATAGGCTTAATGAGTTGTAATTCGACACCGAGCCTTATTGCATGCTTAGCATTCATAACGCCTAATTTTTTCACAACACTGCCAATATGAAATTTTACTGTACCCAATTTTATACCTAGTATGGTTGCAATTTCCGCGTAAGTTTTTCCCATACTAGCCCAATATAAAATTTCATTTTCGCGGGGTGAAAAACAATCTTTTCCACTTGCTGGGTTCTGATAGTTTCGTCTAATCATCTCTCGATACAGAGAGGTGATTTTTTCATGAACATCAAGAAGAAGCATATGCAAATCATTTTTATGATCTTTTATCCTTTTTTCTATTTCCACAACTTCCGAACTGATCATGACAATTGATAACATAGCAAGGCGATTATTATAATCGTGTAATACAAAAGTATAGCCATTTACAACATTATAATCTTTTGAAATATTAAAAATTTTGGAGAAATCAACATTAGAATTAACAGACAAACTTTCGTCCCACTCAAAAGGAGAAACTCTATTAAGAGCAAAGATAACAACGGGATCTATTTGTTGATAATTCCTTTCCTTATATATCTCAACCCACTTATCTAGATAATTTGTTATCACAAACATTTCCGCTGGATTTCTTTTATTTAAGATTATATATGCATACCTAAATTTCCCAAAAACAGCTAATTCTTTATCTAAGTAGTTTTTTATTACATTATTTATCGTATCATTATCAAAAAACGCCTTTGACATCCAGTAATTCCCCCCAAAATACATAATAACCTCCGTGTCAGGACAAAAGTATAGTACAAAACTAGACTTAAGTCTAACTACAATCGAAGCATAAAAAAGGGTAAAGTCACTATTAGATTTATATAAAAACAATAAAAAAACCTGACCTCATGTAAGGTCAGGCTGCCAAGTTGGCCAACACCAGGGAAATTTATTTCTCAATATCATAAAGCCATATAGTCAGCAGAAGCAAGATGTCTCTGCTGGCTTTATAGCTTTTTTTAATCATAATTTGCCACTAACAACTCAATTTTTCTTCGCGAGACTTTAATTTTTACTTATATATCAATATATTAACCTTAACAAAGAAATAAACTTTTGCTTACAAATTTATTTATAATTAAATCAATATATCGACTAATTAGCCATATTTCATTCTAAAAATCAGTTTAATCTATATCTCAATTGCTCTATAAATTTCATTTAGTTATATATCGAACATCCTACATATTAAAATTATCTAAGAATTTTACGATATAAAAACATTATGAATGGTTTATTCTTTATGAAAATAAATGTGCTAAATAAACAATATTTTTTCGATAGATGCTTATCATGATTGAATTTTTCAATATTCTGTCACTAATTAACAATATCTTTTTAAAAAAACAACACCATAGCAATACAAGTGCGTTATTTAGCCACGCTAACAATTTTAAAAAACACCTTAACTTAATAAACTAGTATGATTTTGAGTACTGAATAGTGGCTTACTACTAATATTATTTGATTATATTTTTACTAAACTAGTTTTTGATTAATTACATGAAAAACAATGACTATTCAACCAATTGGCTCGATACGATTTACTAACTCACGTAACTGTTGCGCTAACTGATCAACAGTTTTTTCTCCGGTAGCAGCTTCTACCGTTAAATTTTCCAAAGTATTGTCGTTATCTCGGATATTGATACCGTTGCAGTAGAGGAAAGTCATGGTCACAAAAAACGCGGTACGCTCATTGCCATCATTAAAAATGTGACCTCTGGCGATAGCAACCCAGTAAGTGGCAGCCAACTCAAAAATATCCGTAACACCGTCATAATGTGCACGATTTTGCACCCGGTAAATAAGAGCTTCCGCTCTGCTAGGATCCGGCATACCAGCAACGCCGGCAAGCCATTGCAATATACGGTCATGAAAAGCAATAACTTCCTGTGCGCTGACCCATATCATCGGTTTGTCAATGCCTCTATAGTATGCCCATAGCGCTGTATAATCACATCAAACTCCGCATCCAGCTTAGCGTTCTGATATGCCTCGAATTCAGCCTTGCTGATAACTACTGCTGAACTTCCATCCCTGCGGGTGATTTCAACGGGTTCACCATGAGTGGCAGCATCCAGCACTTCTGAGATATTGGCGCGGGCTTGAGTGGAAGTGTATGTACGCATGATATGTCTCCTAAAGTGTACATTTAAATTGTACGTCGAACATCTGTATAAAAGAAATGAGTGATGGGGCCATTAGACATTGAAATTGACGTATATAATACTTGTTTATTTTTTTATTAGCTTGGAAAATAAAATATAGCTCACTACCGTCTGAGCATCTTACAAAGAGTTCTCCACTTCATATCCATGTTCTTTTTTATATGTCGTTAAGTTTTCCCATATTTTATCGATTTTATTGAAGGTGTCCTTAAATTAGTGTACTTAAAACCAACTAAGTACCCTTTTAAGTACACCAATAATGTGCGCTTTAGTGATATCATATGAAACTTGTTGAATTAAAAAAGCCAGTATTCGCACTGGCTTATTGGTATTAGTTGCAAGTTATGATATTTAGTGAATTTACTTGCGAATCTACTCGATGTTTTGAATCTGCTCACGCATTTGTTCTATTAATACTTTTAATTCAACAGCAGAATTAGTCACTTGGCTATTAATAGACTTTGAGGCCAAGGTATTTGCTTCACGATTAAACTCCTGCATCATAAAATCTAACCGACGGCCGACAGCTTCTTGTTTTTTAAGAATATTACGTGTTTCTTTGACATGAGCATCCAGCCTATCAAGCTCTTCTGCAACATCAATACGTTGCGCTAATATGATAAGCTCTTGTTCTAATCGATTATTATCTATCTGAATTTCTGCCTCCTCTAATTTTGTTTGTAAGCGCTCACGCTGCCATTTTAAAATTTCAGGCATTTGACGACGAACCGCTTGAATTTCCTGACAAACAGCATCTAGCCGTTGCTCAATCATTATTTTTAGCATCTTGCCTTCGCTTTCCCGATTGAGAATAAAATCATCTAAAGCAAGTTCTAATTCTTTAAGCAAATGCGTACAAATAACATCCAAATTCTGTTCTTGAGCCGACATAACACCAGGCCAGCGAAGAATTTCTAACGGATTAATTTCTCCTTCACCACTACTCTTTTTTACCCAGTTAGCAGTTCTAATCAATTGGTTAGCTAACTCTTCATTCAGTACTAATTCACTCTGTTGATGTGAACTAAGTTCAAAACGTAAACTACACTCTACTTTCCCTCGGGTTAATCTGGCACGTAGACGCTCACGAATAACAGGTTCCAGACTTCTAAATTGTTCCGGCAAGCGAATATAAGTTTCAAGATAACGTTGATTAACGGAACGCAGCTCCCAAGCCGCATTTCCCCATTCACTTTTTATATCTCGTCGTGCGAAAGCGGTCATACTATGGATCATATTTCGTTCCTATAAATAAAAATTAAATTATAACCTTGAGTGAAACCATAGGATAGGCATTCAATGTCGAAGAACGTATAATGCGCCACCAACATTATTTAACTACGGAGATAACACCATGCGTCCAGAGAATAGAGAAGCTAATCAGGTGCGCCCTATAAAAATTACCCGCCAATATACTAAACATGCCGAAGGCTCTGTTCTAATTGAATTTGGTGATACCAAAGTATTATGTAACGCCACAATCGAAGAAGGCGTTCCCCGCTTTTTAAAAGGCCAATCACAAGGTTGGATAACAGCGGAATACGGTATGCTACCACGGGCAACAAATTCTCGTAATATACGCGAAGCAGCAAAAGGCAAACAAACGGGTCGCACCATGGAGATACAACGCCTTATTGCCCGTTCTCTGCGTGCCGCCGTTGATTTAAAGCAATTAGGTGAATATACCATTACACTAGATTGTGATGTTATTCAAGCTGATGGAGGGACTCGTACCGCTGCAATTTCTGGTTCCTGTGTCGCTTTGACTGACGCATTAAATAAAATGGTCACAGAAGGAAAATTGAAAAAAAGCCCACTTAAATCGATGGTTGCTGCGGTTTCTGTCGGCATAGTGGATGGCAAACCTATTTGTGATCTAGAATATATTGAAGACTCTGCCGCAGAAACAGATATGAATGTTGTCATGATGGATAATGGTAAAATGATCGAAATTCAAGGTACTGCCGAAGGTGAGCCATTTAGTCATGAAGAGCTGCTATCACTGCTTTCTTTAGCAAAAAATGGTTTACAAATTATTTTTACCGCCCAAAAAGATGCATTAGAACAATAAATTTTAATCATCTGTTTAACGGTCTTTTTATAGCGATTAATTAAAGTGAGAATAAATTAAAGAGGAAAATTTAATGAAAGGTTATCAGCGCGAATTTATTAAACTCGCCATGAAAAAAAAAGCATTGGAATTTGGTGAATTTACGTTGAAATCTGGTCGTAAGAGCCCCTATTTTTTCAATGCTGGCCTCTTTAATACAGGAAAAGATTTAGCTGCACTCGGTCATTTTTATGCCCAAGCGTTTATGGATCATAATCCTACTTGTGACATTATTTTTGGTCCGGCCTATAAAGGTATCCCGATCGTAACAACCATGGTAGTTGCACTATCTGAGCATTATCACTTCGATAAGCCTTACTGTTTTAATCGTAAAGAAGTTAAAAAACATGGGGAAGGTGGGGAATTAGTCGGTAGCCCATTAAAAGGAAACGTTGTGATCGTTGACGACGTTATTACAGCAGGAACTGCAATCAAAGAATCTGCAGAAATAATTAAGCGATATAAAGCTAAACTTAGTGCTGTTATATTAAGTCTAGATCGTCAGGAGAAAGGTGAAAAGAATCTATCCGCCGTCCAAGAAATCGAAAAAAAATTCAAATGCAAGGTATTTTCTATTATCACTTTGAATGATTTAATTAATTATCTAAGTGAAAATCCGAATATGTCAACCCATTTAGCTACGATGAAAGCTTATCGTGAGAATTACGGTATTACTCCCTATTAACAAATAAAAAAATTAGCAATTTTATTAACCCACTAACATAAAAAAAACTCCGCCCAAATATCAGGCGGAGTGAGTAGTACAATTAATTATTGCAACTGCACCAAGATCATAGGCCAGCGTGCATCAAATTCTTTAGTTGGGCAATACCGAAATTCTGAACGTACAAAACGTGATAGCATCCCCTCACAAAACACTAATAATTGAGATGCTAATAAGCTCTCATCATAACTAAAACTTTGCTTATCACGTATTTTTCTTTCCTTTAAAACCTGTCTAAATTGCGCTTCGATACGTTCAAATAATTGTCTAATCCTATCTTGTAACTGAACTTGCTCAAACATCAACGCATGTGCCGTCATTATTCGTGTCAATCCAGGATTTTTCTCCGCAAAACCGAGTATCAACATTAAAATCAACCGAATACGCCTAATGGTATCTTTTTCATCTTGCAGAATCAGATTAATCCGTGAAATTAAAGAATTTTCAATAAATTCAATAAGACTATCAAACATTTTTCCCTTACTAGGGAAATGCCGATAAAGTGCTGCTTCAGATACGCCAACATGACTTGCCAACTTAGCTGTGGTAATGCGTTGACTACCATCACTCGTTTCCAACATTTGCGCAAGCACCTGCAAGATTTCCTCACGCCTGTTTTTCTTCTTTGTTATCTCTTTTCCTGCCATGGCGAAACAAGACCCCTGATAAAACAACAAAACAGACCACGCAATCCTTGCCTTTCATCATTTATAAAGCACAAAATTTAATAAATTTATAATATTTTATAAATAACAAGATTATTATTGACGACCTGAATGACCAAAACCACCGCTACCTCGTTTTGTCGTTTCAAAATCTTGTACCAGATCAAATTCAACTTGAACAATTGGTACAAAAACCATTTGTGCTATACGCTCACCAGGTTCAATAGTAAAACTTGTATCACCACGATTCCAGACTGAAACCTTCAATTCACCTTGATAATCAGAATCGATTAAACCGACTAAATTTCCTAATACAACACCATGTTTATGTCCTAAACCTGAACGAGGAAGAATGACTGCAGCTAATTGTTGATCTGCAATATGCACTGCTAATCCTGTAGGTAATAGCTCAGTTTGACCTGGTTCTAATTGAATAGCCTGATCTAAGCAAGCTCGTAGATCTAACCCAGCAGATCCTTCTGTCGCATAAGTTGGCAACGGAAATTTATTTCCTACACGAGGATCAAGAATTTTAATGTCTATTTTTTTCTTCATAACGTTGAAGTATCTCATCGAGTAAACGGTGACCAAGCTCTAATTTATGGCTATGTGGTAAATGTATCTCTTTATCTTCCCAAAATAAATTCAAGGCATTGCTTTCTGAATTAAACCCATGATCAGCTAATGAAACATCATTTGCACAAATAAGATCCAGATGTTTTTGGGTACGCTTATTACGGGCATATTCTTCCACATTTTGTGTCTCTGCTGCAAATCCAACGACATAAGGACGATTTTTAGTCAATTTACCAACACTTGCCACAATATCAGGATTTTTTACCAATGTCAGAGTAATTTCATCTGCCTGCTTTTTAATTTTTTCTTTTGTAAACTCTTTTGGTCGATAATCAGCAACTGCGGCACATCCAATAAAAATATCTTGTTTATCAATTATATTATGTACTTGACTATACATTTCCAACGCGCTGACAACATTAATACGTTTAACGCCTGCAGGTGTTGGTAAATTAACTGGACCGGTAATAAGTGTTACATTAGCCCCTCGTTTTGCAGCAGCTTGTGCTATCGCGAAACCCATTTTCCCTGAACTATGATTAGTCACAAAACGAACGGGATCAATTTCTTCTTGTGTTGGCCCCGCAGTAATTGCTAAATGCAGGTTTACCATATCTAGCTTATGCTGAAAACTATTCTTAACTAATTCAACAATAGCTAACGGCTCTAACATTCGACCAGGGCCAACATCACCACAAGCTTGACTACCTTCATCTGGGCCCCAAACTAAAACATGGCGTTCTTTAAGTATTGCAATATTTTGCTGAGTAATATTAGCGCGATACATTTGCTGATTCATTGCCAGTACGACAGCTATTGTTGCCTCTGAAGCTAAACAGACCGTTGTTAATAAATCATTCGCCATACCAACGGATAAACGAGCCAGCAAATCTGCAGTTGCAGGCGCTAAAATAATTAAATCTGCCCATTTAGCTAATTCAATATGACCCATTGCAGCTTCTGCGGCAGGATCCAATAAATCATCAGCAACTGGATAGCCCGAAACAGCCTGTAGCGTCAACGGTGTAATAAAAGATTTGGCGGCATTCGTCATTACCACACGTACAATTGCACCATGGTCACGCAAACGACGAACTAATTCTGGTGTTTTATAAGCAGCAATACCACCACTAATGCCAAGTACGATATGTTTACCTGTAAGTTCTGCCATCATATATATCCAAATTCAAATGATGAGTCTACTGATATTACCATAAGCTGAAGTTTAGGTGAGAATACCATCAATTTTTATCTATAAAAAAACTTTTTTGCAAAACGCTACGCAACTACGCTAGAAAATTTTGGCCCATATTTTGGCATGCTGTAACCTGTCAAAGCTACAAGGAAATAGACAGGAAAAACATATGGACGAAATAAATTATGCACTTCAACCTAGAGAAAAGCTTTTAGCTTATGGGGCATCATCATTAAGTGACCAAGAGCTTTTGGCCATTTTTCTTCGCACAGGATTGCCTGGATTTCCGGTTTTAATATTGGCTGAAAACTTATTAAAAGAATTTGGCTCGTTGCACAAACTATTATCTGCTGATTATCAACAATTTTCAGCGCACAAGGGATTAGGAATTTGTAAGTATTCACAATTACAAGCGATTGGTGAAGTCGCTAAACGATTCTTTACACAACAACTTATTAATCAAAGTATTATGAGAAGTCCTAAGCACTTGAAAAAATATCTTCTCGATTTTTATCTTGGACAGGATAGAGAAATTTTTATTGTATTATTCTTAAACAACCAAAATCAAATTATCTGCTATGAAGAAATGTTTAAAGGCACCATAAATCGCGTAGAAGTACATCCAAGAGAAATTTTAAGGCAGGCGGTTAAAGTAAATGCAGTATCCATTATTCTTGCACATAATCATCCTTCGGGTAACCCAGAGCCCAGTTTAGCGGATAAAATTGTCACCGAAAAAATTGCTAATGCTTGCCGTTTGATAGATATAAAATTGCTTGACCATTTTGTCGTCACTCATAAAAAATGCCTTTCATTTGTCGAACTTGGTCTACTCTAGTACCACATTTTGACTAATAAATAGCAACTTTATTAGTTCTGGGCTTGAGTGAAAGCGCTAGAGGGCGTATAATACTCCACCTTTTAGGATCTCGGGTTTGACAAGAAGAGCCTATCTCAGTGAGTTTTACTGAAGTTAAGTTATTTTTTATATTAAGAAAATTTGCTGAGATAGGCTTCCAAGTCTGACGAGGCAGTCATTCCCGATATAAAGCTCGAGCTGATTAGATTTTTGGAGAAATAGACATGTCACGAGTCTGTCAAGTTACTGGTAAGCGCCCGATGAGTGGTAACAAACGCTCACACGCAATGAATGCAACTAAACGCCGCTTTCTGCCAAACCTGCACTCTCACCGTTTCTGGGTTGAATCTGAGAAACGTTTCGTAAAGCTTCGTGTGTCAGCAAAAGGCATGCGTATAATCGATAAACAAGGGATCGACGCAGTTCTTGCTGAGCTTCGTACCCGTGGTGAGAAATACTAAGGAGCTAAAGAATGGCTAAAGGTATTCGCGATAAAATTAAACTGGTTTCTTCTGAAGGTACAGGTCACTTCTATACTACAACGAAGAACAAACGTACTATGCCTGAAAAATTGGAAATGAAAAAATTCGATCCAGTTGTTCGTAAGCATGTGATTTATAAAGAAGCTAAAATTAAATAACTTCTTAATAAAAAACCCAGCGCAAGCTGGGTTTTTTATATAGTATTTTGGATATATAAAACAAAGCCTTATATTATTCACATTTTTATTCATTCCATTCTTTTTACAACAAGATCTACGCCCTATTTGAAAAATTTATATCTCACTTTTAATATTCTTATTTATCATCAAGAAATAAATCGTTAATGGTTTAAAATACGCCATAAGTTATTATTACTGGCTATTGGTATGGTACCTAAGAAAAGTTGTCCAAAGATTCAATACTAAAAATATTAAGACATTTTAGCCTTGAGTTAATTAAACCAATTAAATTGGTCAGTCGCAATTTAAGTAAGTTTAAATTCTCAACTTTATCTGATATCAGATATCAGATATCAGATATCAGATATCAGATATTTATCGACAGTAACAGTTACTAATGTTGGTAGCAAAATAGATAATTTTCCAGTGTATCTTTTGCTAATTAAAATAAGAATATAAACAGCTATAACAACTCCATATCACCTCTAATAAAAAATCATTGACAACCAAACTGCTGTTGATAGGTGTCTAACCGATTATATAGAAGACAGCCAACCTAAACATTTTATGATATGATTAATACCGATAAAAAGAAAAGTGACTGCTAGGCGTTTTTATAGCTATTGCAACGACTGAAAATATCGACTAAGTGTTGAAGAGTGCAAAGGACGATTTGAATAAAACTAAAATTTTAATTAATGCTTTAATAGCAAATAGCTTTATTAATTTTATCTTAAAATAGACTAAAAAAATCTGTTTTCAATATAATAAATAACCTTTTGAAAAAAATTATCGAATATAAATAATTATTAAAAATAGGAAAACCCTATTATTTTATTCATTAAGTTTGAACTTACATATCGATATAATTTTTCTTTGAATAAAAACATTACGCAGACAGTCAAGAATTACTATTTTTGGAATAATGAAATAAACTTCTAAAATTTATCTCTAAAGTGAAATAACCGGTGCATTTAAAATTATTACCATAATTACTCAAACCGTTAACAGAAACTTGAAGAGTAACAAAAATTATTCAATTTTTTGTTATAATAAACTAAATCAAACCATCGAGTTATCTTATTTTCATACTAGCCATATAATCTTTCACCACTGTCGATTCAAACTTTCTAAAAATATTTATGGATATTTCTATTTAAAAAATAGATAGATAGCGTGATGTGTAGTAAAAAATAGTAGATAATAAATTACAAATCAGTAATTTTATTGTTAAGATAATTGATGATATTAAAAATTCTTTACTTTATATAAATTCAAATTTTTATTATTTTTTCAAATCTGCTGAAATTTTTTAAAATAAAAGTTATTTTTAATGCTCAAATAGGTAACCATTTAGATTATTCTAATAAATTAACTATCTTAAATTTGTTGAATTTATAATGATAACATTGGTCAAAAATCAGATAAACTTATAAACAAACAATTCAAGAGTGACTGCAGCAAGTGGATAAACAATTTAAAAAAATTCTGATCATTAAAATGCGATTTCATGGAGATATGTTGCTGACAACACCTGTCGTTAGCACGCTCAAAAAAAATTATCCAGCCGCTAAAATTGATATTCTTCTCTATCAAGATACAATACCAATCTTGTCTGAAAATAGAGAAATTCATGCACTTTATGGCATTAAAAACAAAAAAAATAACACAATAGCCAAATTAGTTAATTTTATTTTATTAATCAATAAATTACGAAAAAATCATTATGATTTAATTATAAATTTAGCTGATCAATGGATTGTACCTTTTTTGGTAAGATGTATCCCTGCCAAGATAAAAATTTCTCACCAATTTAACCATAGAAATACAAACTATTGGTCTAAAAGTTTTACACATATGGTTAAACCAACTGGAAAACATGTTGTTGAACAAAATCTCTCTATATTAAAACCACTTCAACTTAATACTTTGTATTCCAGTACAACAATGACTTACCAACCAACTGATTGGGAAAAAATTAATCACCGATTAATATCTCTAGGGGTACATAGTAGTTATGTTGTTATCCAACCAACAGCCAGACAAAAATTTAAGTGCTGGGATGATGAAAAATTTGCTGAGGTGATTGATAATCTACAATCTAGAGCATACCAGGTGATACTAACATCAGGTCCCAGTAAAGATGATCTCAGCTGTGTGGCTAATATTGCACAACAATGTCGTCAATCACCCATTACCGAATTTGCAGGAAAAACAACATTTCCAGAATTAGGTGCTCTAATTAGCCATGCCGCCTTATTCATCGGTGTAGATTCAGCACCAATGCATATTGCAGCAGCATTAGAAACCCCTATTATTTGCTTGTTCGGTGCGACAGATCATCAATATTGGAAACCATGGAGTAAAAACGTTATTCAAATTTGGGCTGGTAATTATGAAAAAATGCCAGAACGACACGAACGTGATCGTAATAAAAAGTATCTATCAATAATTCCAGTTAAAGATGTTATTACCGCTACAAAAAAAATGTTACCAATGGATATACAAACCATAAAATCTGAGATAGAGATATAATCCGATGGAAATTGCATTTTGTTTATACAAATATTTCCCTTTTGGTGGACTACAAAGAGATTTCATTCAGATTCTCTCTGCTTGCCAAAAACGAGGGCATCAAATACGTGTTTACACAATGGTATGGGATGGTCAAATTCCTGCTGATATTAACGTTATTATAATCCCAGTTAAAGCACATACAAATAATGGGCGTAATGAAGCATTTCATCATCAGGTCAAAACACATTTAACCCAGCACCCGGCTGATATTATTGTCGGTTTTAATAAGATGCCAGGATTAGATATTTATTATGCAGCAGATGTTTGTTATGCAGAAAAAGTTGAAAAAGAAAAAGGTTTTTTTTATAAACTAACCAAACGATACAAACATTATATTGCTTATGAAAAAGCGGTTTTTGATGCAGACAGTCACACCAAATTATTAATGCTTACCCAACATCAAATTAATGATTTCAAAAAACATTACAAAACACCTGACGCACGTTTTTATCTGTTACCACCGGGCATTGACCTTAGTAGAAAATATGACCAACAAATTATTGACGCAAAACCAATTTATCGTAAAAAAAATGCTATCTCTGAAGACCAATTTCTTTTATTACAAGTCGGTTCAGATTTTAAACGTAAAGGCGTAGACAGAACACTCAAATCAATAGCTTCCCTGCCTGACAAAATAAAAAATAAGACTATGTTAATGGTAGTAGGACAAGACTCACCTACCCGTTATCAACGGCTAGCAAAAAATTTGGGGATAGATAAACAAGTTTTATTTTTTCAGGGGCGTAATGATATAGCAGAATTGATGGCTGCTGCTGATATGTTAATCCATCCTGCCTATCAAGAAGCTGCTGGCATAGTATTAATCGAAGCCATTGCAGCGGGTTTACCAGTAATTACAACAGATATATGTGGCTATGCGTTCTATATCAAACATGCAGATTGTGGCATAGTAATAGATGAGCCTTATAAACAAAAAAATCTTAATAATGCTTTAACAACAAGTTTAACTAATAAATCTCTATTAAAACAATGGTCAGAATCTGCACGCCACTTTGCTGATACTCAAGATTTATACAGTTTGCCTGAAAAAGCTGCAGATATTATTTTGGGATGCCAGCATGCTTGAACTTAAACAACCTTTTAAAAACTTATGGCAAGGCAAAGATCCCTTTATAGAAATAGAAAAACTAGATGGTAAAATTTTTCGTCAATTAGAGACACGCAAAACATTATGCTTTATGCTCAATGAAAAAAGTTATTTTCTCAAAATTCATTATGGTACTACGTTAAAAGAAGTACTAAAAAATCTATTTTCTTTACGCTTACCAGTATTAGGTGCGGATAGAGAGTGGAAAGCAATCCATCGTCTAACTGAGGCAGGCATTGACACTATGCATGGTAAAGCTTTCGGTCAAAAAGGAATTAATCCTTTACGCCGTAAGTCATTTATTATTACCGAAGCGCTGATTCCAACCATTAGCTTAGAAGAGTACTGCGCAAATTGGAAAAATTCAGCTCCCCAATTTAGTACTAAAAAAATATTAATTTGTCGAATGGCTGAAATAGTACGTAAAATGCATGCATGTGGTGTCAATCATCGCGATTGCTATATTTGCCATTTTTTATTACATTTGCCCTTTGACGGCGATGACAAAAAATTAAAGATTTCAATCATTGACTTGCATCGTGCCCAAATACGTCAGTATGTACCAAAACGTTGGAAAGATAAGGATTTGATTGGATTATATTTTTCATCACTGAATATTGGTTTAACCCAACGAGATATTTTTCGTTTTATGCAGATTTATTTTTCTGATAATTTAAAAAATATTCTCAACAATGAACAAAAATTGATATCGAGCGCTAATATTAAAGCAGAAAGAATAAAAGAAAGAACCGTTAGGAGAGGATTATAACTCTAACCGTTTTGTTTTATAAAAAATTTTAGGCAATAGGTATAGTACATGTATTTTGACAAGCATAAAGTTATTACGCAAAAACTCTGCTTAACGCCAAATTTGCATGCTAATTGCCAACCTAAATTCCATATTGCCTATGGGGTAGACAAAAATTTTTTATATGGTTGCGGAATTTCGATAACATCAATTGCACTGCATAATATTAATAATAATCATTGTTTCCATATATTTACCGATTATTTTGATCATGAGCAAGAAACCTTGTTCGATACTCTTGCGCAACAATATAAAATTGAAATAAATATTTATTTGGTTGACGATCAGAGCTTAAAATCATTACCTAGTACTAAAAACTGGTCCTATGCCACCTACTTTAGATTCATCATTGCTGACTATTTTTCAAATAAATTAGATAAAATTTTATACTTAGATGCAGATATCATATGTAATAATAGTTTAGATAGATTACAAAACATTCACTTCAATAATAATGAAATTGCTGCAGTTGTGACAGAAAAAGATGAAAAATGGTGGCAAAAAAGAGCATTCGAATTAGAAGTAGAAAATATCTCGCAAGGATATTTTAATGCTGGATTTTTATTCATTAATCTTAATCGCTGGGCAGAAGAGGATATTTCAACGCAGGCAATGAGATTACTTAAAAATAATGCGTTAAAAAATAAATTCTCGTTTTTAGACCAAGATGTTTTAAATATTCTGCTAGCAAATAAAATAATCTATCTAACCAAAAAATATAATACTCAATATAGTATAAATTATGGTCTGAAAAGCGTTAAACATGCTGCGTTTGCTATTGATACTATTTTTATTCACTATATTGGCCCGACCAAGCCATGGCATGAGTGGGCAATATCACCTTTTTCCCAACCATTCATAAAAGCAAAAAATGCTTCCCCCTGGCAAAATAAACCGCTATTAAAAGCAGAAAGCGTACACCTTTTAAGGTATTGCGCTAAACATAAATTCAAACAAAGAAAATACCATGAAGGTTTAAAGAATTATACTCACTATTATTTAGCAAAATTTAAAATTCTCTTTAAAAGAGTTAAAGGGCTATGTTTATCATGAAGCATTTTATAAAACAAAGTTTTAATATTGCGGGGAAAAAAAATCTTCTTGAAAAGAATAAAAATTTTAACATTGCTTATGGCGTTGATAAAAATTTCCTACTTGGTGCAGCGATATCAATAAATTCCGTATTAATAAATAATATTGATACAGATTTCAATTTTCACCTATTTACTGATTATATTGATGACGAATATATACAACGTTTCCAAAAAATGATAACAAAGTATAATTCTAATATAATTATCTATCTGTTAGATGCTGAAGAATTAAAACAACTATCAACCTCAGATTTCTGGTCTTATGCCACCTATTTTAGATTAATCGCTTTTGAATATTTAAGTACAAACATAAACTCTATTTTATATTTAGATGCTGATGTTATTTGCAAAGGCAATCTAAAAGAACTATTTCAGCTAAACTTAGCGAATTCTTTTGCCGCCGTGGTACTCGATGTCGACAACATGCAGCAATCAAGTGCGACTCGACTAAAGTTAACCGATTTAAATGGCAAATATTTTAATGCCGGCGTAATCTATGTGAATTTAAAGAAATGGATTGAAAATGATTTATCCAAAAAATCATTAGAACTGGTACGCGGGAAAACAAATTTTGGTAAATTAAAATACCTTGATCAAGATGCACTAAATATATTATTTCAGACGCAAAACGTCTATTTATCTCGTGATTATAACTGTATATATACGTTGAAAAATGAATTGGCTTACCACGATTTATCCAAATACAAAAATACCATAACTGATAGCACCATTCTTATCCACTATACTGGCGTCACAAAACCCTGGCATACTTGGGGTATTAATTATCCGGCCAGTCAATTTTTTTTCAACTCATATATTCACTCACCGTGGAAAGATCAGCCATTAAAAATCGCAGAAAAGAGAACGGAACTACAAGAAAAATATAAGCATCTATTTTTACAACATAAATATGTGCATGGTTTGTTATGTTTAATTAAATATAAATTACTAAAAAAATAATTTTAAAGCACCTTACAGATAGGTGCTTTCACTTAGCTAATTAATCAATTTTTTATCGCTATTCAGTGCTAATGCTATTCCTATTATGATAGCCATATTTGAAACATTTACAGTTTCAAACAAACCTCTAACGATCATATCACCGATAAATATCAACATCAGGATCAAAAAACCATCTTTTACCGTATTATTACGATATCCATTAAATAAATAGATAAAAATTGAAACAAAAAGATAGAGGGTAGCAATTAGTCCAAATATTCCAGCGGCAAACCAAATTGACAAAACTGTATTATGAGGCCCAATCGATTGTTTAAAAACCCAGTCAGGATAATCAATTACCCTTTCATTATAAATTTTATAAAATAACTGTTCGCCATAGCCATAACCGGTTATTGGATTCTCTTTAATCAAATCTAATGCTGAATCCTGAGTACCATTACCATATCGATGACTACTATTAGTCTGTTCTAATTTGTAAAATAAGTTATCAAACTGCCCTTGATTAACTGCTGCTAAACCTGACAATAAGATACTACAAGCAATAACAGCAATAACAGCAATAACAGCAATAACCGGCAATTTAATTTCTTTTTTTACTACACACCAGATAATAAATATTACTGCAATAGATAACCATGTACCTCGCTGTAATGTACCGATTGTTATTGCGAGAAAAATAACCGAAAGAAAGAAAAATAAGATCTTATTTTTTACACCTTTATATAACCACAAAGCAAACAAAGCGGGTGCAATAAATATTAACCAATCAGAAATATATCGATGTTCAAATGCTGATAAAGGCATGATACCTTGATGATATTCATCAATATATTGCAAAATTTCCTTAATGGCTAACGGTAAAATAGAAAAAATTAAAGAGAAAATTAATAGCTTAGTTATGTGCTCTTTCTTTTCTAGATAGAGTACTATCGCAATAGCTATTGCAGTAAAAAATAACTTTTCTACAACACCTTTATTAATAGCTTTTAATGAAATGCTAACATCTTTAGAGATAATTAATGAACAAAGCATTGCCAAAACAAAAAACACTAAGGATAAAAATAAATTATTCTTAAATATACTGAAAACACGCTTTCTATCTTTAATTAAATAGACAATCGCAGTAAGATAAATTAATCCAGCTAAGGCATGTTTATAACGAGTAACACCATCAAGAAAATAAATAGCAATAAAAAAAAAGACTATCCCTAAATTCCAATAAGATTGGTAATTAAATCGTTTATTAATTATAGAGATAACCTTCTTCATTTGCACTCCTGATAACATATTAATGCATTCTATTCTATCGACTAACCAACACAAGATACAGTAGTATATATTAACATTAACGACTAGTTACATAATTAAGGGATCTATGCCAGAACTACCTGAAGTTGAAACCAGCCGACGTGGAATTGAACCCTACTTGGTTGGTAATAAAATACAATATAGCATAGTACGCAATAGTAAATTACGCTGGCCGGTAGCGACAGAAATTGTACATATCGCCAATGAATCAGTGATCAGTGTTAAACGGCGCGCTAAATATTTACTCATTCAGCTCCAGCATGGTTGGATAATCATTCACTTGGGTATGTCAGGTAGTATACGCATCTTAACCAAGCAACAATTAGCCGAAAAACACGATCATATCGACTTGATTCTAGCCGATGGCAAAATATTGCGTTATACCGATCCCAGACGTTTTGGTGCCTGGTTATGGACTAATGACCTGGCTAATTGCTCTGTACTTTCCCATCTAGGGCCGGAACCGCTTTCTATCGATTTTAGCGCCGATTATCTTTATCAACGAGCAAAAAATAAAAAAACCGCCATCAAACCTTGGTTAATGGATAATAAAGTCGTCGTCGGTGTAGGCAATATTTATGCTAATGAGGCACTATTTGCTGCCAAAATTCTGCCAACCAGAGCTGCACATTCATTAACAAAAAAAGAGATCAGCAATTTAGTTATTCAAATTAAACAAGTTCTTCAACGTTCAATAGAACAGGGTGGAACAACATTGAAAGATTTTTTACAGTCAGATGGCAAACCGGGTTATTTTGCTCAACAACTGTTTGTTTATGGTAAAAAAGATCAAGCTTGTACCCATTGCGGTCAACTGATTGAATCAATAAAACTAGGCCAACGCAGTACTTTTTTCTGTCATAGTTGCCAAAAATAAACTGAAGTATAACTCGTTTTTATTGTTCAATTTTTTGCAACATTGCTTTAGCTATTGGTTCTGGTATAAAAGATGAAATATCACCGCCATGGCGGGCAACATCTTTAATCAAAGAAGAAGAAACAAACGACAACTTCGGAGAAGGTAATAAAAAGATGGTTTCTAGATCAGCCATTAGATGACTATTCATATTAGCCAACTGACATTCATATTCAAAATCTGACACGGTTCGCACACCTCTAATCAAAATATTAGCCTGGTGTTTTTGCGCAAAATTTACCGTGAGCCCACAAAACCCGATTACTTCAACGTTAGTTAAATGTTTTGTCTGTTCTTTAGCAAACAAAATACGTTCATCGAGGGTAAACATCGGATTTTTACGCGAACTATCAGCAATAGCCAATATTAGCTGTTCAAATATTAAGGCAGCGCGCTCTATAATATCCAAGTGGCCGTAAGTTATAGGATCAAAAGTACCAGGGTAAATTGCTTTTTTTTTCATAAAGTTATTTTCACTAATAACGAACAACTGAACACATATTATCGTATTGTTTAAGCATATTGAACAATTATGTTGACAAAATAAATCTCTATCATTGATAAGAATAGCTACAATTTATTATCTTTTGAAAATAAATGATAATTACTATCATATTTTTAGTTAATCACTAGTTTAATTTTAATTAACGGACAAAATATTAAAAAATTTTATCTTTAATGATGAATAAAAACGCTATTTAAATAGATATTCATTGCACTTTCTTATGTGCAATATGCTACTATAGTGCTAATCTCAACCAGTCAATGTGATAGAATGTTATTACGTCTATATCAAATACTTATTTACCTTATTCAACCTATTATTTGGTTACGTTTATTGTGGCGTAGTCACAAATCTCCCGCTTATCGCAAACGTTGGGGTGAACGATATGGTTTTTGTAATGGTAAGGTAATTCCCGGCGGTATATTATTACATTCTGTTTCAGTAGGCGAAACCTTAGCCGCGGTTCCGTTAGTTAGAGCATTGCGCCATCACTATCCAACACTACCAATTACCGTTACTACCATGACCCCAACGGGTTCGGAGCGTGTTTTATCTGCATTTGGTGATGATGTTCAACATGTCTATTTACCCTACGATTTGGCAGGATCTGTACGCCGTTTCCTTAATCATGCGGATCCTAAATTAACCATAATTATGGAAACAGAACTTTGGCCAAATCTTATTATTCAATTAAGACAACGTAAAATCCCATTAGTTATTGCTAACGCCCGTCTGTCTGAACGATCAGCGGCACGTTATCAAAAATTAGGTTATTTTATCAAAAAGTTATTGCAAAAAATTACCTTAATCGCAGCACAAAACCAAGAAGATGGCGAACGTTTTATTAAATTGGGTTTAGCAAGAAAAAAATTGAATGTTACAGGTAGTCTAAAGTTTGATATTTCTGTCACCCCTGAATTGGCTGTAAAAGCCATAACATTACGTCGACAATGGGCTCCGCACCGCCCGGTTTGGATTGCTACCAGTACCCATGAAGGAGAAGAGTCAATTATTTTACAGGCTCATACTAAACTATTAAAACAATTTCCCGACTTATTGCTGATCCTTGTTCCTCGCCACCCGGAACGCTTTGCACTAGCAAAAGCGTTAACCCAAAAAGCTAAACTACGCTATATTTGCCGTAGTGAAAATCGCGTTCCAAATACGGATACTCAAGTTATTATTGGTGATACCATGGGTGAACTGATGCTACTCTATGGTATTGCTGATCTGGCCTTTGTCGGCGGCAGTTTAGTTGAAAAAGGCGGGCATAATCCTTTAGAAGCAGCCGCACATGCCCTGCCTGTTTTAATGGGGCCTTATACTTTCAATTTCAAAGATATTTGTACCAAACTAAAACAAGCCGATGGTCTTATTACAGTTAATGATAGTAAATCCTTAACCGTTACTGTTTCCCATTTGCTTAAAGATGAAGATTATCGTCTATACCATGGTCGTCAAGCAGCAGAAGTTTTACATGAGAATCAAGGGGCATTGCAAAAATTACTAAAGCTACTGGAACCCTACCTGCCACCAGTAACCCACTAAATACGAATATTATTGAATATCGCTAAAACCCATAGCGAAATAGCACTTATGATAATTCACTAAACAATATAACTTAACAAATACTACATATTTTGTCTTTTCTTCATTATAGTGTTACTAGTTTAATTCAAATAAATGGGATCCTTACCCTCCAATTTTATAACTAACGATGAAAAATAATATGCCTTTATCTAGCTCAAATTCAAAAATATTGCTCTATCTGTGGGTATCGATTTATGCAATTTTATGGATTTGTGGAAGTTATTTTTTAGATCCAACCGTACCTTACGATGCTGTTGAAGCAGTTAACTGGGGAATGAACGGTGAATGGGGCTCCCCCAAAAACCCTTGGTTTGTTGGTGCCGTTATGTGGCCCGCCATCTACTTAAACCTCTCCTACAGTTTTTATTGGTATTTTATTCACTTTGTTGGTATAGCCATTGGTATGATAGGGGTATGGCAACTGGCTTACCGCCTCAGTCACAAAATTGAATTGGCTTGGTTTGCATTATTGATACTAAATTTATCAGGCATCATTAATTTTGATATCATTCCTTATAATGATAACTATATTTTGGTCACTCTATGGCCCTGGGTGCTACTCTTCTTCCTGCGTGCTGTTTATGATCATCCTAAATGGTGGCTTGCTTTTGCACTGGTATCTGGCTTGGCAACCATGGGGAAGTATTCAACATTGGCCCTGGTTGGCACTGTTTTTTTATTAACCCTTTTCGTGCCTAAGGTGCGCAAAAGTTATCAACAACCCCTTTTTTATATTGCAATTGCACTTTGGTTTGCATTGATCTTGCCTAATTTGTTCTGGCTATTAGAAAATGATTTTTCTGCCTTTAAATGGGTTGATTCACAGATCGAACAAGGCTTTAACCTGCATGTGGTCAGCTCAACATTATCTGTTTTCTACCCGTTAGTTATTGCTACCATAATTCTCTATCTATTAGGTGGTAAAATAGGCTGGCCTAAAGAGCAACCCAATCAATTAGTTAATTTTATTTTACTCCTTCCCTTGGCCGTAATTTTTGGTTGGTTTTTGTTTCATGATGGAGGGCGGATGACCGAATGGTTACAACCATTTATGATGATTGCGGCGCCATTATTTATTGGCTCTATCTCCATTTCGCCCAAGAAATCACTACGAAAGACATTTTTTGGTTTAATTATCATTGGCGGCCTGATCTTTTTAGGTTACTGCCTGGTATTAAATTATAATATCCGTGGCGCTGGCCAGAAAATGATCGGTATTAAAGCACTCACGGCAGAAGGACAACAGCGCTGGCGGCAAAAATATGGTCAACCATTAAAATATGTTGGTGGCGAAGATAACCTTTATCAATGGTTTATTATCTATGCTTCTGATAGGCCACACACTATCCAGCCTTGGGATAGCAGTGAAGATCAGCCACCGAATGTTTATTATCGCGATATTACGGCAGAAACAATTAAAAAACATGGTGCTTTATTATTAGGTCGAAAAGGTAAAGATTGCAGCCAAGAAAATTTTACTCGGATGTCAAAACATTGGCCACAATTTACCATTAAAAAAGAAGCCATTATTTACCAATCAGAACCAAACGCTGATCCGCAATCAATGTGCTTGGGATTTATTGCGCCAGAAAAAAATTATCATTAAAAATAGAGTGACAATGAAATAGGAAAAAAATTTTCATTGTCACAAAATTGATACCTATATTTGTATCAACCTGACAGTTTTACTAAAGCTAACTTAAGTTTAACTGAGTAAATTGCCTTGCTCGGTTGTGCCTTATCTGTCAACAAATAGATAGATAAAAATTTTCACTATTTATTGTCTATTATTAAAACTAATCGTTGGTAGATTTCATGCGGTTTAATTGTCGCCATATTGCCATCAGCTGAAACAATTGCTTGTTGTGCTTCACCATAACCGCCAATTAATCCCGGATCGGTAGGGCCATAGAGGGTAATATTCGGTTTGCTCAGTGCAGCGGTTAAATGGCTTAATCCTGTATCAACAGAGACGACTGCTTTGGCTGCGACAATTTGTTGAGCTAATTTGTCTAATGACAGTTTAGGCAATACCTCAACATGCTTAAAACCAGCAGCCAGCCTCAGGGCACGTTGATGTTCCAGATTGGTTCCCCACGGTAATTTAACTGTTAAGCCTTTAGCTGCTACAGCGGTGATCAATTGTCGCCAATGGGACTCAGGCCAATGTTTCTCATCACGTGTGGTGGCATGGAAAAAAATAATATAAGGATCGTTTTCTTTTGCCAAAGCCGAGGGCGAAAAATAGGCTGCAATACCATAATCACCGACAATAGTCGGTTTACTATAATGTAAACTATCAGCAAATAATTGTCGGATACGTTCAACCGCATGCAGCTGTTTATTGACACTATAGCGACAATCATAAAATAGGCTTGCTATAGGCTCGCGAGCACTTTTCCAATCATAACCATGACTTACACCACTAGCTAACCGTGTGATCAAAAAAGCACTTTTCAATAATCCTTGTGCATCGATCACAGCATCATATTCTTGCTGTTGCAATTGGGCACGAAAAACGGCTCTTTGCTGCCTGACAGATTTTGCCAACCAGCTTTTTCGCCAGCGTCGAATAGCTACCGGAATAACTCGCTTAACAGCATGATGCCAGCGTGGAATTTCGACAAAATTTTCTTCAACAACCCAATCAAACTGAATATCAGGATAGCGCATAACTGCATCAGTCAGTGCAGGTAAAGTATGCAATACATCACCCATCGATGAGGTTTTAACAATCAACACTTTCATGGCTATTGGCTCTCCGCCAATAACTGAGTTAATGCGGTGAACACGCATTCGGGTTTTATATCAATCAAACTTTGATGATAGCCACTTTCTGCGCTACCTTTCCTCACCTTATGATAACCGGATATTAAACGGATAATTTCTACTCGATTTGACAATGGTGGCGTAAAATCAGGACTACTTGGCCCATAAAGTGCTACCAAAGGCCGATTTAATGCTGCCGCAATATGCATTAACCCGGAATCATTGGTCACCACAGCTCGACAAGATGCCAGTAGATTAACTGCCTGCTCAAGGGTTGTTTTACCTGCCAAATTAAAACAATGCTGCCGACAATCTGCAGAAAGTGACTGTCGAATATCTTCACCGATACGACTATCTTTTTGCGAGCCAAAGATTAAAATTTGATAACCATGGGCAGCAAATAATAATTGCGCCAACTCAGCATAATGATAAGCTGGCCAGCGTTTAGCTGGGCCAAATTCTGCACCTGGACAAAAACCGATAATCGGTAACTGTTCTGGAATATGAAAAATGCGTTTACTCTGGACAATCTCTGTTTCTGTCACCGCAAGTTGCGGCCATAAAATAGGCTTGGGGATCTCATCGGCGTTGTTAACAGTGCCTTTTTGATAAGCTAAAGCCACATAACGCTGAACCATTTGTGGAAAAGCGGCTTTATCTAATAGGCGAATATCATTCAGCAACCAATAACGCATCTCACCGCGCCATCCTGTCCGTATTGGTATTTTGGCAAAAAAAGGCACCAGCGCAGATTTAAAAGAGTTGGGTAAAATATAGGCTTGATCATAACTCTGAGTACGTAAATGAATACCAAGCTGGCGACGTACACTGATAGCTAAACGACCATGGCCCAAAGGCATCGATATGGCCTGCCTGACTTCAGGCATTTTGTTTAATAGTGGCCGACACCAATCAGGTGCCATAACATCAATTTCTGCGTCTGGGTGTAGGGTCTTCAAAGTACGGTAAAGACTCTGCGACATCATCATATCGCCCACCCATGACGGGCCAACTACCAGTATCTTCATACTATTTCCATTTAATCATTGCAATTTAACCATTGCATATAGTCAGCAACCCCTTCCGCCACAGTTTTGAACGGTTTATCGTAACCCGTAGCACGTAATTTGGTGAGATCTGCTTCGGTAAATGCCTGATAACAACCTTTCAATTTATCAGGAAAGGCAATATATTCCACTGCCAGTTTTTTTTCCTGATAAAAAGCGATTACCGCATCAGCTACCGCCTGAAAAGAGTCCGCCTTACCGGTACCGCAGTTAAATATGCCGGAGATTTTATTTTGCCAACACCATAAATTAACCGCAGCAACATCACTGACATGAATAAAATCACGTTTGAATTTTTCACTACCGGCAAAAAGTTTTGGCCTTTGCCCTTGATTGATTTGGCTATTTAAATGGAAAGCGACACTGGCCATGCTCCCCTTATGCCCCTCACGCGGACCATAAACATTAAAATAACGGAAGCCACAAACTTGTGAAGTAATTTGTGGTAAAAGCCCACGAACATATTGATCAAATAAAAACTTGGAATAACCATATACATTTAATGGTTTTTCATATTGCCGCTCTTCAATAAAATGATCACTGCGCCCACCATAAGTTGCAGCCGAAGAAGCATACAAAAACGCAATATCTCGTTCAATACAGTAATGAAGTAACTCTTTCGAATATTCATAGTTATTATTCATCATATACTGACCATTCCACTCAGTGGTAGATGAACAAGCGCCTTCATGAAAAACTGCGTCAACTTCACCAATATTATCACCAGCCATTATACTGGCAATAAAATCTTCTTTGTCGATATAATCTGCAATATCTAAATCGACTAAATTAACAAATTTAGCGCCATTTTTAAGATTATCGACCACCAGAATGTCGCTACGCCCTATATCATTCAGTGCTTTAACAATGTTGCTGCCAATAAAACCAGCCCCACCCGTGACTATGATCATTGGATTTACCTCTACTCAATCGAGATCATTGTTGCTTATATTAGGTGATAATAACATTTATCCCACGTTAACCACAGTAACTTATTACGACACATTTAAAAGCAATAAACATACTTGCACCATGTTCTCTCTTATTATTATTTAATTCCTTAGTAAAGACTGATTCTTTCAGTAACAAATAATCTCTTATTCTATTGTTATATAGAATAGGATAGCCATTACTTACCCTATTTATGAGTGATTCTTTTCCAATTTCACTTTTCGTGATATAGTCTCAATTGGCATTATCATTTATTTTCAAAAATTTTTGATGCTATCATTATGAATTAATTAACAAAAATTAGAAAATTTTAATGTACCAAATGTAATAATAATCAAATATACTTCATAATCTATAAGCAATGTAGACTATACAAATAAGCAACACAAACAAGAATAGAAGTATAAATACATATAAAATGATAGAAAAAATGGCTATCTTTTTTAACTATGTTTTTTCTAAAATAACACGGAGAAATAGAATGATAGGTGTGAAACCTAACTTCATAAATAAAAATAATAATATACTGATTTTTATCAATTTATTTTTTTCTGTGCTAACGATTTTTTGGTTTTTACATTATGCTAAATATGGACTTGATTTTTCTGATGAAGGTGCTTATTTAAATTATATAGCTTACCCATATGAATATACATTTAATTTACCAATTACTTTATTTGGATTTATTTATCATCCTTTCTATGTACTCTTTAATGAAAATATTGTTTTACTAAGAATTTTTAACGTACTACTAACATTTTCATTGGCCTTTTTCTTAATAAAAAAAATCAATATAGTGAACGAAAAGCCCTTCGTGTTAAATATTGCTATTGCTTGTACTTCTCTTTTATTTTTTTCCATTGGCATTTTAACTCCTAATTATAATATATTAACATTTCAAAGTGTAATCCTATCTCTTATTGGTCTATTAAAAATAGTAAAAATAGAAAGTGATAATCGATATGAAAAAATCATTGGTGCAATTTTTATAGGAGTCGGCGGTTGGTTATGCTTTATGGGAAAACCGAGCTCCGCAATGTTACTTGCTATTATTTTTGTCGTTTATCTATTTTTTATTAAAAAATTATTTACTCTTCATACAGTTATATCCATATGCACTGCAATAATATTACTTTTATTATCGTGTTATTTAATAGATGGTTCAATAATCTCATTTTCTGATCGTATAATAGAAAGTATTAAGCTACAATTTTCTCTGGCTAATGGTCATACTTTTGCTAACCTATTTAGATTTGATACTTTTCCCCCATTAAATATTAATTATATTTTTTTCATAATTATATTTGAGGTTATATTTTTTTATTTATTAATAAAAAATTTGTTACATAAATATATACTCTATATTTTTTTTATAACTGGGCTTTCTATATTATTATTTTGTATTTTATCTCCAAATAATTATATAAATATTTTTTCAGATAGATTAATTCTTATATTTACCCCTATTAGCTGTATTATTAGTATTATTTTACTCTATTTTAACAAGATTAATATTAATTGGGAAAATTTATCTTTAGTTATAATTATGCTATCAATGCCTTATGTTTGTACTATAGGAACAGATGGTAATTATTGGCAAACTCAATCTTTATATTCATACTTTTGGATATTAGCAAGTATCCTTATATTAAATTCAGTTGAAAAAGATAAAAATAATTTAATGTTATTTTTTTCTTTTTTTACTCAATTAATTACCTTTATGCTGTTAAATCAATATATATCTGAACGCCCTTATAGGCAACCAGCTATAAAAACTAATAATTATACATGTAATTTAATAAATAATAATATTTTAAAACTAGGAAGTAATGTCTGTGAATACATTAAAACAGCTGAATATCAAGCGAAAAAATCAGGCTTAAAGGAAGGAGATTATATTATTGATTTAACAGGACAATCTCCTACAATTATTTATCTTTTAAAGGCAAAAAGTATTGGTCAACCTTGGCTGATAGGTGGATATGCAGGAAGTAATATATTTGCTTCTCTTATATTAAGAAATACATCTTGTGAAAAATTAGCAAAAGCATGGATTTTGTTCGAACCAAATGGTCCAAGGAGTCTATCAGCTGAAATCTTAAAAGAATTCGGTAGTAATATTAATGAATATGCGATTAAAACAATCTTCAACACCCCTGTAACAGCTGGAGGTTACTCTTTTAGTAGAAAACAATATCTCATGAAATATAATGAGGAACCACAAAAACTACTATATAATTGTTTAAATAATAAAAAACATCCACTATAAAATGCCTATAAATAAAATCTATTTCCAAAAGGAATAGACTCTACAGAAGAAAAATTAACTATGAATATATTCATATTTACAATAGCATTAACAAGTGTTTGTCTTAACGCTTTAGCTCAAATTTTTTTGAAAAAAACAATGCTAACAATAAATGCTATTCCAACAAATTTCCTTGGATTTTTTAACTTTTCGCTATCTTTAGCATTAAACTACTGGTTCGTATCTGCATTATTATGCTATGTATTAAGCATCGGTTTGTGGATGGCAGTTCTTGCAAAAGTTGAAGTAAGTCTTGCATACCCACTACTCTCAATTGGCTATATTATAACTGCTTGCATAGGATATTTCTTTTTAAAAGAAAATGTAAATTTTATTAGAATAATCGGTTTAGCATTTATTTGTACCGGCATAGTTTTTGTCTCAAAAAGCGTATAAATACAATTTTTACTTATTTATTAAAGAGATGAAAAAAAAGTATTATGACAAGTTTTTTCATTCGAATATAGTAATATGACTTAGTGGTCAGTTGTTATCATATTAATATGGTGAAACATTTTGCCAAACAGTGGCTTTCTCTGTTCAGTAAATAGTTTTTTTAAGTCAGGATCACGATACATCGCATCGACAAAATATATCATTAAATCAATACCCGATAATGCTTTTGTGACTGGTGATATTTCGCAGTAACCGCTGACAACTTTCGGCAATGCCAAGGGTCGCACCGGAACTTTCTCTGGATTTTGTCTAACCGTTTGACTTGCCAATTTATCTTTTATGTTATTGTTAAGTAGAGTACTAACCGCCACTAGTTCAATATCATCAGGTAACTTAAATAATGTTTGTTGTAACACATCAATGGTAGCAGGATAAGGGTGACCAATAACAATACTGCTACCATGCTTACGGGCAAATGAAATGGCATGGGCAAACTGTTTACGAATTTGTACTTCTGCTTTTATATCATCTAAAAAAACGTTGCGACGTAAGGTTGGCAACGTAAAAACTTTAGCCGCTTCATTGACCCTAGTGTTTGCTATCGTCACACTATCGAGAAAATAGAGATCATAATGCGAAAGCACGCGCATAACATTTATCATAGCCGCTAAATCAGCCGTCATCGCACTGCCCATATGATTATTCATACCTTTGGCGTGAGGCACTCGCTTAATCGCAGCAGCGATATGCTGCTCTATTTCACTGGCACTCATCTCAGGCGTTAAGGTATTTTTTTCCAGTGGTTGATGGCTAATCGGCTTCATCGGCATGTGAATTAAAATTTCTCGCCCTTGTTGATAAGCTTTTTCGGCCATTTCTCTGCCATAAGGGGAGTCTGGTAAAATGGCAATCGAAAGTGCCACCGGCAAAGCTAATACCTGATTGTCTTCCGTTTTACGATAACCAATATCATCAATCACAATGGCTAATTTGCCAGCATTGACTTGTCCACTCACAAGTAACAATAGAAGCATGATTATCAAAACCATCCGCTTTTGCACTGTTATCTCCCTAACCAAGGCTGTGGATTAACGGTTTTACCTTGACGACGGATCTCAAAATAGAGTGAGGAACGTTGCTGTCCACCACTACTACCCACTAACGCAACAGGCTGACCCGAACGAACCTGTTGACCAACATTCACCAATGCACTCTGGTTATAACCATATAAACTCATATCTCCCTGACCATGATCAATAACCACCACCAAACCATAGCCTTGTAGCCAATCAGCCAGTAAAACACGGCCGGCAGAAATGGCTTTAACCTCTGTTCCTTCAGCGGCATTGATTACCATACCCTTCCAGCGTAATTCATCGGAAATACTGTCACCATAGTGATGAAGGATCTGGCCATGAACCGGCCACAGAGCCTGACCAACAGGACGGCCTAAACCGCCAGTACGCGCCATCAGAGCCCGCTCATCTTCAGTTGGACGATAAGTGGTTCCTTTTTGCTGTGCCTGTCGTTGTTTTGCTCGTATACGTGCCGCCTCTTTCGCTTCCCTTTCCGCTCTAACTTTTGCCTCTCGTTCAGCTCTAGCGATTTTACTACGCAACAGTGTTTCGTTACGTTTCATCACCGCCAAACTTTTTTGCTCCGCTTTTAAAGTCGATTCCAACGATATCAGAGTTTTCTTTCTAGCATCCTGCGCCGAATCTAGCGTTTTCTTTTCTTGATCTTGTTTGGCTAAGTTTTTTTTCTGTGCCAATTGCGTTTGCTGCTTTTGTTGTTTCTGCTCAGCAAGTAAGGTCGTTGTTTGCTGCAATTTAATAATCGTTTGCTCTCTGGCTGCATTTAAGTAGCTATAATAGGCTAAAATACGCTCTTCTCGTTGTCCTTGTTCACCTTTAAATAACAATTCAATCCCTTTTTGCTGGCCTAATCGAAACGCGGCATCGAGCTGCTTAGCTAATAATGTTTCATGGAGCTGTTTTTGCTGTTGTAAACGGCTAATATTTTCATTTAATTGCGTTAGTTCTTTTGCTAACTGCGAAAGTTTTTTCCGTGTTTCATGTAATGCTCGTCCAGCAGCAGCAATATTTTTTTCCTGATTTTTCAATTGATCAAGTAAATGATTTCTTTCAGCTTGCTGCTGTTTAACACTTTTCTCTTTTTCTGCAATATTTGATAACAGATCTTTCAGTTTTACTTTATTGTCACTGATGGGATTGGCTGTGGTAATCAATGGCCAGATAAGAAATAGCGAGACACAGAGTAACGACTTAACCACTACTCTCTTTAGTAGAGCCAAAAGGATTAGGATTAAACCATATCGGCTGGTATTGTTCATCTTAGTTCAGCATCCTGAAACAATATCACTTAAAATTATTGACAATTAATATAATTAGTAAACATTTCTGCTTCTTTTAGGATAATACTGAAAAAACTTAATTTCTTCATTTATACAACAAATTATAAAATAACTATAGGTTATTATTAATATTACTTTCATTCAGCTACTTTTTAAGTGGTATCAATTAACTGATATCGCTGGCAAATATCGCCGGTATGAACACTAATTTGCAAAAAAACCTAGTCATTTTTGCAAATTGGCTGTAATTGCGCAGCGACAAAGGTATACTTTGCAATCTAGATCTATCTATTACTAACTACGGGAGTAATTACCCCACATGATGCAAGAAATCATGCAATTTATTAGCCGACATCCAATACTCAGTCTGGCCTGGATCGCTTTGCTGATCGCTGTAATTATCTTAACCTTTAAGGGTTTGTTCGCTAAAACAAAAAATATCACCCGTGCCCAAGCGATACAATTGATTAATAAAGAAGAAGCGATCAGTATTGATTTACGTTCCCGTGACGATTTTCGTAAAGGACACATTATTGATTCAATTAACCTGACGCCATCAGAGATTAAAGACAATAATATCGGAGAATTGGAAAAACATAAGCAAAAACCCATTATTGTTGTCTCAGCAAATGGCATGGAAGCATCTAAACCAGCTGAACAACTGGTGCAATATGGTTTTGAACGTGTCTTTATTCTAAAAGAAGGAATTACCGGCTGGTCTAGCGAAAATTTACCTCTAGCCCGCGGCAAAAAGTAATTCATCGGACACATCAGCAATTATGTTTATCCAATTCAATATCATAAGGAAATTTAAAAGGTAATTAACATTATGTCAGAACAAAGTCATGAAGAGATGGTATTCCAGATCCAACGAATTTATACTAAAGATATCTCATTTGAAACACCAAGTGCCCCCAATATTTTTCAGCAAGAGTGGCAACCAGAAGTCAAATTAGATTTAGACACCTCGTCTAGTGAATTAGCTGAACATGTTTATGAAGTTATCTTACGGGTCACGGTTACCGCCAGCGTCGCTGAAGAAACCGCTTTCCTGTGCGAAGTGCAACAAGCCGGCATTTTCTCTATTGATGGTATCGAAGAAAGCCAAATGGCTCATTGTTTAGGCGCTTATTGCCCAAATATTTTATTTCCCTATGCGCGTGAATGTATTACCAATTTAGTTAGCCGTGGAACTTTTCCTCAACTAAACTTAGCGCCTGTTAACTTTGATGCATTGTTTATGAACTATCTACAACAACAGCATACTGCCGAAACTGAAAATTCAGCAGATCATCAGGAAGCTTAATGAACACTGTTTCGATGACAGTTATCGGTGCCGGCTCTTATGGCACCGCATTAGCCATTACACTTGCCCGTAATGGCCACCACGTTTTGCTTTGGGGACATGATCCTCAGCACATTAAAAAATTACAACAAGAGCGCTGCAACCAAGCATTTTTACCCGACGTTCCATTCCCAGACAATTTGTTACCTGAAGTTTCCCTGAAGACGGCAATAACCGCAAGCCACAATATATTGATCGTCGTTCCAAGCCATGCATTTAATCAAGTTTTGCAAAATATCCAACCTTACTTAACGCAACACTCACGCATTATTTGGGCAACAAAAGGGCTCGAACACGGGACTGGACGCCTGTTACAAGACGTTGCCCGCGAAACGTTCGGAGATAAAATTCAGCTAGCTGTTCTTTCCGGCCCAACTTTTGCCAAAGAACTGGCTGCCGGCTTACCAACTGCTATTGCGGTAGCCGCTTCTAATGCAGAATTTAGTGAAGAGCTACAACAACTTTTCCATTGCGGTAAGAGTTTTCGAGTTTATAAAAATCCAGATATGATCGGTGTGCAGTTAGGTGGTGCGGTCAAAAATGTCATTGCGATTGGTGCCGGCATGTCCGATGGTATCGGATTTGGCGCCAATGCTCGCACAGCGTTGATCACCCGAGGATTAGCTGAAATCAGCCGCTTAGGCATCGCTATGGGTGCTCAATCCTCTACATTTATGGGAATGGCTGGTTTAGGTGATTTGGTTTTGACTTGTACCGACAACCAATCGCGTAATCGTCGCTTTGGCATGTTGCTCGGCCAAGGCATGCAGACTAAAGAAGCTGAAAAGCAGATTGGTCAGGTGGTTGAAGGTTACTTAAATACCAAAGAAGTCCGTGCATTAGCGCAACGTGTTGGTGTAGATATGCCAATTACCGAGCAAATCTATCAGGTTCTGTACGGTAATAAAAATGTACTCGAAGCGGCAAATACATTACTTAGCCGCGCAACCAAAGACGAAACTAATGATACACGTGCTTCTTGATCATTAAAAATAGTAGAGTGTGAATATGTCTCGACAGCAACTTGAGGAAATTTGGACGATAATAAAGCAAGAGGGTGAAATTTTAGCCAACCGTGAACCAATATTAGCCAGCTTTTTTCATGCGACATTACTTAAACATGATAATCTTGGTAATGCGTTAAGTTATATCCTAGCAAACAAGTTAGCTACCCCGATTATGCCAGCGATTGCCGTTCGAGAGATTATTCAAGATTCTTATAAAAATGATAAACAAATGATCGCTTATGCCGCTTGTGATCTAAAAGCCATCGTGCAACGTGATCCGGCAGTCGACAAATATTCAATCCCGTTATTATATTTAAAGGGCTTTCATGCTTTACAGGCTTATCGTATCGGCCACTGGTTATGGAAAGTGGATCGCACGACATTAGCAACTTATCTGCAAAGCCAAATATCTGTCTCTTTTGGGGTTGATATCCATCCCGCGGCTAGTATTGGTTACGGTATTATGCTTGATCACGCAACAGGTATCGTTATAGGCGAAACAGCGGTAGTTGAAAATGACGTTTCGATACTGCAATCAGTCACCCTTGGTGGAACCGGCAAAACAGGTGGAGATCGTCATCCTAAAGTTCGTGAAGGGGTGATGATCGGGGCGGGAGCAAAAATTTTAGGCAATATAGAAATTGGCAAGGGCGCTAAAATTGGCGCGGGTTCAGTAGTGCTACACCATGTACCACCTCATACTACCGTGGCAGGAGTACCAGCGCGCAAAGTGGGAACACCGAACAGCAAAAAACCTTCACTAGATATGGATCAAAACTTTAGCAACTCAATCCATGGTTTTGGTGAGGGTATCTAACCATGCCATCAACCGGTGGTGAATAAAATTACTCACGCAACAGTGCACCGGAGTAATCCAACTGGCGCCATGCTTCAAATACCACCACTGCAACAGAATTGGACAAATTCATACTGCGGCTATCTGCTAACATTGGGATACGGATCTTTTGACTGATTGGTAATTCATCAAGAACATATGCAGGTAAACCGCGGGTCTCCGGCCCAAACATTAAATAATCCCCCGGCCGATACGTTACGCTGCTATGGCTTGGCGTTCCTTTGGTTGTCAAAGCAAATAAACGGTTAGCAGATGCTGTCTGACAATGCGCGTTGGACAAAGCAATACTAGTTAGAAAAGCAAAATAATCATGATGACGCTGAATATCGGCAAACTCATGATAATCTAACCCTGCCCGCCGTAACCGTTTATCGTCCCAGGTAAAACCCAATGGTTCAATGAGATGTAACTGACAGCCGGTATTCGCGCATAGACGAATAATATTACCAGTATTCGGTGGAATTTCAGGTTCAAATAAAACGATGTTTAACATACAGCCCTCAACAATAAGTACTGTATTCTAACACAATCATTGTCACTGTTAACGCTTTCAATTGTGCCCAATTAAGCAAACAGAATTTTTTATTAATCTAATGATTTTTTAAACTCAAACTGAACGGTATTTTCTATCCCCTTTGCCAAGGTTACCGGCGGTTCAAATCCCGTATCAGCGATGTTATTAGATTTAAATTGAGTGCGAGCACAGAATTTTTTAACCCGAATACTGCTTATAGGAAAATTTTTACCCGTTATTTTAGCGAGCAAATCAAAACAATAACCCGCCAAAAGGCCCAACGAATAAGGAATACGGAGACTGGATTTCTGTTTTTGCAATGCCAGACAAATAATTTCGGTTAACTGATCCATGGTGAAATCAGGTTTATCAACATAATTAAAGATATGACGGCAAGCTTTTAATTTAGTAACAAAATATAAAAAGGCAGCAACATTTTCCACATACGCCATCGATTTCTGATTATTGCCAGAACCAATCATCAAAAACTGCCAGGCAGCAATTTGTCCAAAAAGGTTATAAACATTACCGCGATTACCCTCACCGAAAACTACTGTCGGTCGAATAGTCACTAATGTCCGTTGGCTATCTTTAGCATGCCAGTCATCATAGACACCTTCCGCCGCCAACTTCGATTTACCATAATCATTAAAAGGCTGAAATTTACCATCTTCACCAGTTTCCTGCTCAACAAAACCGTAAACCGCCACCGAAGAAGTAAAAATAATATGTTTACTATCTAGCTGCTCAGCAACCTGACAAACATTTTTCGCGCCATCCACATTAACTTCATAATAGATGACTGATAGGATGCATATTATCCTGATGTTGCGCCGCTAGATTAATAATAATGGAAGTGTCTTTTAATGGCTCCAATAAAGTTTCTACTTTAGTGGCATCACTAAATAGCCAGTTGTCTGGATGTGCCTGGCTTTTATTAATATCAACGATTTTAAACTCAATTTATTGTGCTTTTAATTGATTAACAAGACGGGTACCAATAAAACCGGAGCCACCGAGGATTGTTAGCATAAATATCCTTCTACTTTCTTAATCTTTTATATATTTTAGACAAAATAAAGGTTGGTAGTAGTCTACTATAAGAAGCCTAATTTTCATAAAAAACATAACTTTTAGTTGTTAAGCATATCAATATAATTCTAAGTAGTTATAAAGCCAATATCGTTGAAAACATCAATTAATGTAATGACAAAACTTTTTACTTAAAGCAATTAACGTCCATGAAGCGGTAACCATAATTGCAATCTTAGTCCGCCTAATGGGCTATCAGAAGCTTTTACCCACCCTTTATGGTGAAAAACCGCTGTTTCGACAATAGCTAGCCCTAAACCTGTGCCGCCTGATTGCCTATCTCTCGCTTCATCAGTTCGATAGAAGGGACGAAAGATTTTTTCCCGATCTTCCTTTGATACACCTGGGCCATCATCATCTACCGTGATCAAAATACCTTGATTTTCTTCTTTAAATGCAACTTCAATACGATTATGGGAATACCGTAAGGCATTACGAACAATATTTTCTAACGCGCTACCCAATGCAGGAGGGTTACAATAAATTGTCCAAGTACCAGGAGAAGCCGTTACATTAAGTGTTTTATTCATCTGTTCAGCTTCAAACGTAGCATTGTCCAAAATATCATTCCAAAGATCGGTAACTTTAATATTTTGTCTCAATATTTCATTCTTATGTTGGCTATGAGACAGTACCAACAAATCATTAATCATACCATCAAGGCGCAATGTTTCAGTTTCAATCCGTTCTAATTCTTTGCTCTCCCCATGTCGGCGGCGTAATAATGCGGTGGCTAATTGAAGACGTGTTAACGGGGTGCGTAACTCATGGGAAATATCAGAAATCATCCGTTGTTGCGCACTAACCATTCCTTCTAGCGCACTAATCATCTGATTAAAGCTGTTTCCTACCGCCAAAAACTCCTGCGGACCAGATTCCAATTCAGGGTGTTGACGTAAATTACCATTAGCAACATCATCTGCTGCCATTTTCAATTTTCTGGCAGGTTTTGCTAAACTCCATGCTAACCATAATAACAAGGGAGCACTAATTAGCATTGTTGCAACTAACAACAAAAAAGGCCTATCAAAAAGCAAGCTAATAAAATCAGATTGTGGACTACTGGCTGGACGAACCAAATAAAGTTGGTAATGATCTTCCCCATCACGAATAGAAAATGGCCCTAACATTTCGACTCGACCATATTTTTTCTTTTTCGGCTGATCAGCATTATCTGATTGCCCAATAAAATTACGAATTACCTGCATTTCATTGGGCATAGCGCCAATAACCCGTCCTTCACTGGTTACCATGATAAGATGCTGATCTGGCGGAGCCCACTTTTGAATGGCGTTAGAAAGCCGGCGCCACCACATAAGATCATTAATTGGGTCGCCAGCTAATTCAGCTTCTATGTGCTGTTCTAACATAAGACCTTGACGGTACTCGCTTTCCAACAGCGGTGTAATTTGCCTTGAATCAAGCTTTGGTACCATCAATACCAACATCAATACTAAAGCCAGCGTAAACCAAAAAATGGCAAATATCCTGGCTGTCAAACTATTTATCATGTTGCTGAAACCATCAAATACCCTCGTCCACGTAAGGTTTTAAACCAAGGCAATCCATCTGTCCGCTCAGGTAATTTACGCCGCAAATTTGAGATATGCATGTCAATAGCACGATCGAACGGGGTTAAACGTTTCCCTAAAACCTCTTGGCTAAGATGTTCACGAGAAACAACCTGACCAAGATGTTGTGCTAATAAATAAAGTAAAGTAAATTCTGTTCCAGTAAGATCGAGCACCTTGCCATTAAAACTCGCTTCTTGTCGTCCTGGGTTTAACTGTAAACCATCTACCTGACAAATTGACGAATTAAGATTATCCTGACTTTGCTCACTCCAATTTGAACGTCTCAGTAAGGCTCGTATACGTGCAACTAATTCACGATCATTAAATGGTTTAGGTAAATAATCATCTGCACCTAATTCCAAACCAAGAACACGATCCAAATCACTGCCACGAGCAGTTAACATAATCACCGGAATTTGATATTGTCTACGTATCTCTTTTAATGTATCAATACCATTTTTCTTGGGCATCATGATATCAAGTAACAATAGATCAATTGTTGAATCGAGAAGCGTTAATGCTTGCTCGCCATCATAGGCGATAATCACACTAAAGCCTTCCATTTCAAGTAATTCTTTTAACAGCGAAGTCAGTTCGCGGTCATCATCAACAAGTAAGATTTTATGCATTAGTCATATCCTCCAAGAGCAAAATACGACAAGAATCGCCGCGATGCCATGACTTTACGTTCTTTTGCACGCTCTGACGCTAGTTTTCAACCACACGGATATAGTTAGTATAATATTAACATTTTTATTCAAAGAGGGCGGGAGTAAATTATTAATGCGTCACTGGGCAATGATAACTTTTACATCATCGCTATTTATTGTTGGCTCAACAGCGGCTTTAGCCGAAGCAGCAGATGTTAGTATAGCAACATCACAATCTGCCGAAAAAATACAGGCTGTAAAATATGATAGCCATATTTCTAAGCGTAACATAACAAGAGATAGACTATGCAATCCCTATGATATATTTATCCCCTTAATGAAAGGTATTACATTAAGCGAAAGACAACGCCAGCAAATGCGTGACTTGATGGCTTCACAACGACAACAAAGCTTTAAAAATAGAGTTTCGCGACAAGAACGTGAAATTTTACATAATTTGATGATAGCAGATATTTTTGATGATGTTGCTTTTCGCGTAACAGCAGAAAAACTGGCACAAGACATTGTTGAACAACAAGTTGAAATAGCTCGCATATATAACCAATTTTACAAATTATTAACACACGAGCAAAAAATAATACTGGAGAAGCAACATCAAAAACAGCTATCTCAAGCAAGATATTAAATATTTCGTAACAAGCCTAGTAATAAGTAGCAAGTAATCATTGAAGTTTTTCCTTGCCATAGACACCATCCCTGTCTTTGTTGCCCTCTTTTATGGAGGGCTTTTTTCTATGTTAGAGAAAACTAATTTTTAGATTTAATAATTAAAAATTCTATTGTTAGATAGAAACTAAACAAAATTCTTCTGGTAAGAATCCAAGAAAAATGACTTCTTACTATCAAATATAATTATTCAATCTTCATTATGAGAAAATTTATCATAATATATTTTAAAAATATAAATTTATTAATTTTTAATAAATCCAATTTAATTATTTTATAACACCAAAAAAATATCATTTTTTAAATAAAAATAAAAATAAAAATAAAAATTATATTTTATCCATTCCAGTTTATAATAATAAATATAGTAATAAGAGTTAATATTTAAAATACAATCATTAATGGAACGAATATTTTCATTGGAAATAGTAAGTTAAGTGCTAAAAATGGAAATTTAATTTCTTTAGATGGTTCAAGTTATATTAATATAAGCAAATCAACTATTAATGCAAAAAATGCAGTTGTTGATATCATGGGGGAGAATGAAGGTAATATAAGTAATGTTATTCTAAACAATGTTAAGCAGGAAAATACAAATCAAGATATAAACCTTATAAATGCAAAAGGTAATTCAGAATTACAGTTAACATTAATTAATGGTACTCAAGTTTCTGGTGGTGCATTAAAAGAAAATACAGCAACAACTAATATAACAATGAATAATAATTCACAATGGAATTTGACCAAAGTCTCTAACATATCAAATTTAAATTCAGATAATAGCCAGCTAAATTTCGCTCCCCCGACAGCAAAAAATTTTTTGACATTAGATATTGATAAAAATTTAACATCAAAAAATGGTAAATTTGTTATGAATACTACCTTAAATAATGACTTATCACCCACAGATAAATTAATTATAAAAGGTAATACTTCAGGAACAGCAGGAATAATAATTAATAATATTAATGGAAAAGGCGAATCAACAGTTAATGGTATTGAATTAATACAAGTTAATGGTAATTCATCAGGAGAATTTAAATTAGCCAACCGCGCTGTAGCTGGAGCATATGATTATACTTTACAAAGAGGCGGGCACACAAAAGCTACTTCAAATAAAAATTGGTACCTCACAAACGTTTTAATTAAAACAAGAGAAAAGTCACCACATCAATTCAATCCAACTGAAAATGAAATAGAATCAACAACTCCTATTTATTGACCTGAATTTGGAAGCTATATCAAAAATATTCAAGCCGCTAATACACTATTTCATATGACATTACATGATCGTCTGGGTGAAACACGTTATACAGATGCGCTAACAATGGAACATAAAGTTACCTCTATGTGGATACGTGGCGTTATTGGAAGAAACCGCGCCAGAATGGGTGATGATCAACTAAGAAGTCAGGCAAATCGTTCTGTAATTCAAATTGGTGGTGATTTAGCACAGTGGTCAGCAAATGAATGTAACCGCTATCATTTAGGTGGAATGGTAGGATACGCCAATCACCGCAGTGATACTGTCTCAAACATTACTGGTAGTGGCTCAATTGGTAGAACAGTTGGTTATAGTGCAGGATTATATGGCACTTGGTATTCAAATCAGTCAGATCAAACTGGGTTATACGTAGATTCATGGGCTCTATATAACTGGTTTGATAATGAAACCCATGGTGATTTCCAGCATAATGAAAAATATAAATCTCGCGGTGCAACCATTTCAGCTGAATCTGGTTATACATTTAAAATTTACCAATACCTTTCCCAAAATAATTTATTGAATAAATTCTATATACAACCTCAAGCTCAAATAACCTGGATGGGAGTAAAAGCCAAAACACACATAGATAAAAATGGTACCAAAATAGCTAGTTATGGGCAGGATAATATTCAAACTCGGCTTGGTATTCGGGTTTATCTTAAAGGAAAGAGTATCACGGATAAAGACAAAAATCGGAAATTTGAACCTTTTATTGAAACCAATTGGCTCCATAATAGTAAAAAATATGGTGCTATGATGGATACTACACCAATTAGCATTGATGGTAGCCGTCATATATTTGAATTAAAATTGGGTATAGAAGCAAAAATTAATAATAATTTGAATCTATGGGGAAATTTTTCTCAACAGCTAGGTAATAAAGAATATAGCGATACACAAGCTATATTAGGAGTTAAATATCTTTTTTAATCTATTTAATTCCTTAATTAATGTATTTAAATTATTTCACAAAAATAAAATAGTTTATTTTAATCTAGTAAACATTTTCTATAATGAAAACATCTACTAATAAATATTCAAATACACATCAACTATAACATAAAAACAAAATTCACTTAGTAAGTAAAAATTTATTTTTTACAATAGTACTAACCAAATTTTTAACATCAAGTATAATCTAAAACGTTACTCTTTATTTCTTATTAATAAGTATACTTTTACAAGTATAAATTAATCCCAAATTTGATAATTTTATAAAATCTCTATATCATTGTCATTATTATGTTTTTTGAACTTTAGTGACACAATATAAAAATACCACATTAAAAGCTCAGAAACTAACTACAAAATTGCATAAAATCTAGTAAATAAATCAAATTACAACGATAAGTGTAAGGCTAGGATTAGTACCTAATTGTAATATGTTTTCTAAAATCGGCTCCAATAATAGCCGTAATGACTTTTATTTACCAGGGGGGCTGTATTTTTAATGAATTTTTATCGCAACATCATAAGATTAATATTAATCAATTTACTTATTGTATCCACGGTGGCCTACGCCAATATTTTTCCCGAACGACAAAATATAGATCGCGGGCTCGAAAAATTGGGGGGAGCAGACCGTTTTGATGAAACTAAAACTATCGACTGGGGATTATTGCCAGGTCCTTTTTATACACCAGAAATGAGCGCTGGCGTTGGTGTCGCATTAGTAGGTTTATATCGTATTGATAAAAATGATAAAATTAGTCAACCCTCATCATTGAGTCTAAGTGGATTTGCTTCAGCGACTGGCGCTTTCGGGCTAAATTTTAATAATTATAATTTCTTATCTGCGGAACAATGGCGTTTATTTATTTCCGGTACTGTAAATAATGTTCCCACCTATTATTGGGGAAAAGGTTATTCTGCCGGTAAAAATGATTACAATAAAGTGGAATATAAATCCCAAGAATTTGCTATTAGACCAAGAGTACTTTATCGCATAATTGATAACACTTATATAGGGCTAGGTTGGGATCTTTCTTTACTCAATGCTAGTGATTTAGATGATCGTGGCAAAAATTATTTTGCCAAATCAGTTGGTGGTAGCTCTATACGTAGTTCTGGCATCAGTGCCCACTTCAATTACGATTCACGCGATTTCTTACCTAATGCCCGGCATGGTCAAGCCCTTGAAGTTATTTTTCACCAGAGCTAGCTAGCGATAATCGCTTTCAAAGCACACAATTACAATACTCTGTCTACTACGCATTATCAGAAAATAGTGTTTTAGCCGTTGATAATTATGCTCGTTTTACTTCAGGTTCAGTTCCTTGGGATCATCTTTCTTTGTTGGGTAATGGAAATCAAATGAGAGGTTATTATGAAGGCCGTTATCGTGATAATAATGTTTTTACTACCCAATTAGAGTATCGCCGAAAGTTGGATTGGCGCCATGGGATCGTTGGTTGGATTGGGGCAGGCACACTTAGTGATTCACCATCAAAACTAGGCTCGAATCATTGGTTACCGACTATTGGTGTAGGCTACCGATTTGAATTTAAACCACGAATGAATATTCGATTAGATTTTGGTATTGGTCGCAATAGCACCGGCTTTTATTTTCAAGTAGGTGAGGCATTTTGATCAGCAAAAATTTGTTATTTATAGTAATAAAATAGCCATTAGGTGGAAATGAAACCAATAATACTAATGGAATTAATTTTTACATCTATTTATTGCTAGATTATTTTGAACTAACATAATAACCAATTTTCAGTTAACTATTGGTTCATTCGAAAGATCCACATCAATGCGACAGAATATATCGGTAAATAAATTCAATCGACAAAAAGATGAGATTTGACTAAGAAACAATAACAGTGAAAATTATATAAGCATATTAATTGTTAAAATAGACTTAATTAACTATTTTCAATCTCAAAAATGAATAACATAAATATTGTTAAAATTTTTCATCACTTAATTAAGAATTTTTTCATAAATTAATCTCCCCATTTCTCCATATCCTAAATTATTAAAATGCAGGTGATCAACATAAATATTATCGTGAAGTTTAGGTGATAGTCTCATCAAAAAATTCATATCATAGTATGGTATATTATCTTTTTGACAACCCGCTTCAAGCTGTGAAGAATACTTTTTATGTAAGTCTAAGGCACACAAATGATCAAATAATTGCCAAAACTTATTCGCACATGCGTTCATTGTGTAAAACATCTCTTCTTCATCTTTATGAAACCGCTCTTTACTCCATCGAGAAAGTGGCTGTAGGATATAATAAACTTTGGCATCATGCTTTTTAGCTAACTGCTTTATCTGAACCGCTGATTCAACAGTCATTTTAACTGCTCGATTGAGACGCTTTTTAATATCTACATATGTATCAGTAAATACCTTTTCCATTGGGTTTTGTGCAAGATCATCAAGCCAATTATTTAATCTTTCCGCAAGCTTTGGGATAAATTTTTTTACAGCACTATTATTACATGGTGGATTAAAATTTATTCTATACGCTAAATCTTCATTATATTTATTCATATAATGAACTAATTCGTAAGAATAATAATATTTACCATATTCTGTGGTAAAATCGTCAGATAGCCCCTCAAAGGTCAGAGTGCTAAGGCCACTTAATATAATAATATTTTTTATTTTTTTAAACCTATGCTGATTCAGCATAAAAAGAATTGCTTCTTGCACACAATTATATCCACTACCACCAAAATTAAGCCATATTTCTCCAGTCAACTTAGAAAGTATAGAAGAAATTGTATATGCATCCGAAGTAGCACCAGTTCCCATAGCTGTCGAACCACCAATAACAATGTTAACTAATTCATCGGTTGGAAAATTAGCAGGAGAAACCCAACCCGAAAATGATTTACTCATTCGGAAGCCCATTTCATCGGTATTAATCACGGCCGATCGATAATTCTTTTGGTGAAAAAACATAGTATAAGGAAGCCAGCGAACACTTAAATACATAAATTCATCATATTCACGAAGTTGTGGTGTCAGCTCATAACATCTTTTCACAGCTTCCTGACGGGTCATTTGTTTATATTTCATTATTTATCCCCTAAAATTTTATGAAAACATGTGATTTAATATCTTGTAACAAACAATTATCCTACACTAAATAATTTTTAGAACTTTCACTGTATACACCGATAAATGCTATATTTTGCTCCATTTTAGAAATAAATAAATTAATGGCTACTTCATGGCGGTTAATAAACACTAATGTAATAAAATAATTATACTTTCTAAGTAATACGCGATATTTATCTTTTATTTATACCGCGAAGTATCAATACTATAAAAACATTTCTCAACGGAATAAAATGAATTTAATTCCTGAAACGATGCGATAACTAGTATGGCATTCGAAATCTACTTAGCAAAAAGATTTATGTCAACAAAAATTTAACATTACCGCGGTTTTAGTTAATAGTAAATTAGGTTGGAATTAAAAATTTATGGTGTCAACAGTCTCTAAATGCGACTAAATATAGGACATAACAATATGATAAATAAAAAATAATATTCAAAAAAATTAAATACTAAATTTTGTAGTGATTTTTTTCTTTACATTTAAACATCACCATTGGTGATAACATATATGCAACAAAAATCCCACTGCATAAAACAATACCAAAACTACTAATTATTAAGCTATTACTAAAAATTAGTACACTTAACGTCAAAAGTGTTGTTACCATAGCTAGCGTAATAGTAAATAAAGAGCTAAGTGGTTCATTATTAGTGTTACTCAAAAAAAATGTATAATTAACACCAATACCCAGTACTAAAACCAAAGCTAATAACGAAAAAATATTTAGACAATGCCCAGTAAATGCAAGCATGGCAAGGCTACTGATTAATGACAATATTGAAGGTAATAAACTAATCATCCCATGACATAGACCCAATTTAGCTATCATACAGGCAGCAATCACTCCAAGTGCCGCGAATAGCAATCCCGCAATAATCATACAATATAGTGTAAATACTTCACTAAATACTGCTTTACTATCTATCCATACTACTCCCGGAAGCGCTTCAGCTAAGGCTGAAAGTGCAACACTATTTTTGACACCATCTACCGGAATCAAAATACCATTTTTACCATCCGCTAAAGTTCTCCATATCAAACGCCAACTGTTACTGACTGAATTTTCAGTATTTTGCTCAATTTGATTTAACATTACAGTCATCTTTAATTTTTCTAACACATTAACTGTATAATGACTGGCTTGGTCTTCTATTATAGTAAGATCTCGAATAAAGGCCGTATCGGGATATTGATTTTGTTCTGAGTCAAACGGAATAAGATGATAATTTGTCAACCAACCACGTTTTTTCGCTATATTAAGTTTCATAACAAAAGCTTTAAGACGCTTAAATGTTTCTTTAGAATTATCACCATAAATTACAAACCATTTTTGATCATTATTGTTACTGGTTAAACTTATGATAACTTCCTGAGATAAAATTACTGAAGGCAATACCTGAAGCGAAGATGCATCATCCTTAATTTTAAACATTGCCAACCCACTTAATGACACCGCACCAACCAAAAGTGGTAATCCAATACGTAACATTTTGTATCGTTGCCAAGCTCTAAACCAGAGCAACATGAAAGTCTTAGCGGGTATTGTTCTTATTGGTATGCCACTACTTAACCATGGAAACCAAAAAACAACCGTTAAATATGAACCAATAAAACTTGCTGCAGAAAAAAATACTATTTGGCAAATTTCAGGAAATGGCGTAAACATCATAATAATATAAGCAGTTATAGTAGTAATAAGTACCAATAATAATGTCGCTTGTATTTTTTTAAGACTTTGCCAAAGATCTATTTTATGGCCATAAAGCATCCGTTCTGTAAGATAGTAAAGGGGATAGTTTACAGATAGTCCTATAATGCTTATATTCATTACTAACGTAATCAAATATAATTCACCAAAAACGAATAACGTAGTAATACTAGCAACTAGCGCACCAATACCAACTGATAAAAAACAAAGTAATAATGATTGAAGAGAACGAAAAACAATCAATATTAGTGACCCCATACCTAGTACGGCAATAGTGCCAAAAATAAAAATATCCTGTTCTATCTGCTGGTTCTTATAATCACTATACAGCATAGTACCACGTGATAAAATCTGTACCTGTGGGTAATCAACCGTAAATTGTTTCGCTTGGGCTTCTAAATTTGTTACTAACTGATCAATCTTATGCATACTAAGAGATGAATCTATCAGCTCTCCATAAATCAGATACCAATATTGCCCGTGATAATCTTGTATTGTAATCCAGCCATCTTGTAGACATAATTGACTAGTATTTTGTGCTAACTTTTGCCACGTATTAGGCATAAGTATTGGGGGATCAATAATAGAATTTTTATTATTATCAGAAAAAACGTCATAAATTTGAGAAATTATCCACTGAGCATGCGCATTATTATGATTTTTTAATACTAGCTCTCCAGCAAGCTGTTCACCTTCACGACAATCAGAAAGAACGCTTTCTTCTAATTGTTTCCGCCGTTGAATATCAATTGGGCCTTTAACATAACTAATACCGGGTTCAAGACGCAGCGATGCTAACCAATGTTCTGCAACAGATGGATCTGGCTGTTTGCCTGGACTTATCAACCACATTAAATGTCGCTCGAACGGCTGCATAAAATCATTATCAAGCGAGGCAGTGAAATCGTTTAATTTTTTTTGTGGTAACCATGTTAAAATATTGTCACTAAATCGTATATTAGGTAGCAATGCTAATAATGCTATTAACAACAAACAAATAAAAAGCCATATCACTGCACCACAGTGCAAAAATTTATTAGGCAGAAATGGGTTATTCATCATTAATCAGTGTAAAAAGCATTCATCGATATTACCCAATAGCAATATTAATCTGATAATTTTGTTTATCATCTAAAAGAAAAACATTTAGATAAAATAAATTTTCAAAATAATTAATCTGGATGACATTATTTAATAATTTATTTATCAAGAAAAAATATAATAAAAATTTAAGTTCAAATATCAATAAACAAGTTTTCATTACGATGAGAAAACAGCAAAAAACTCTCACAAAATCACTCCCGGACGCTAAAACAAAAATATTCTTGCTATGCTTTCCATTAACCCTACTTTAATTTACCAGCGTAAAGCTACTTGCCTCCGATTGAGTAAAAAACGAGCAATCATGTAACTACTCCATCCTATAGAAGTAAGTAAAATTGTAAAATTACCCTATCAAAAATCTATTAATAGTGTAAAGAAATATACACTCCATAAATGAATAGTTAGTTTTTTATTCTGAAAAAAATTATATTTTTAATATATAAAATAAAAATAATATTCTATATTTTTATAAGAAAATATTTTTTATAATTAATTAAATAAAAAGGGATTATTTTTCACTCACCAATAGTAAAAAAGAATTAGCATATCTTTTGTACTTAATAAAAATTTGTCGTTTGTATTTATTAGTTATACTAATGATTTAATAGTGACGACAATGTTGATTACAACAATTACCCCTCTGCTACCTTATCAGGTTAACCATGGCGATTATGTTTTAGTAAGGATCACCAAAATCAATAATAAACATTAATCATTTAATATGGTTATATTCACCCAACCTCTAAATACCTCACAATAAATTTTCATAGCAATATTAATTGCTCTTTGTTCAGTAACAATCAGGATTTTCTTTCATCTAATACTGGTAAAATTATCTTACTGCTGCCTATTAAATTAAGGCGTGTTGCCGCGAATTAAAAACATAGCGCGTCAGGTATTCTTTTATGCTAAATTTTGACTTACAAGTAATGAACGTGTGGATATCATGTTTACTATCATCAAAAAACTAATGAGAAAAAAACTCATCATCATAGCCGTTAGCCTAACTATCGCAACGCCACTATCAACCTTGGCTAAAGAGCCAAAAAACTATATTTATACCAGTGCAGGTGATTTCGAATCGGTATCAGCTATCTTAGCGCGTAGCGACATTCACGGCGTACAAATTGTTTACAATTGGCGTATGCTCGAACCCGAGAAGGACAAATACGATTTCTCGAAGATTGAAAAGGATCTGGCGCATACCAAGCAAGCAAACAAAAAATTATTTATCCAGATCCAAGATCGATTTTTCGAACCGAACGCCCGATATGTTCCTGATTATCTGTTGAATGAACCGGTTTATAACGGTGGGCTGTCACCGCAATTTGACAATCCAGGTGAGGGGGACATCGTTGGCTCTGGTTGGGTAGCACGGCAATGGGATCCTGCTGTACGTCACCGTTATCAAGCTTTATTGGCTGCACTTGCTAAACGTTTTGATGGCCAGGTATATGGAATAAACTTACCTGAAACCGCCATTGATTTGGATGAGAAAACCCCGCCTAAGGGATTTAGCTGTGATAATTACTTCGCCAGTGAAATAGCAAATCTCGCCTTTGCACGAAAAGTGTTTACCAAATCACATGTAGTACAATATGTAAATTTCTGGCCGTGCGAATGGAACAATGACAAAAATTATATGAGTCGATTATTCAAGTTCGCCAGTGTTAATAACATTGGTCTCGGTGGGCCGGACATTGTACCCAACCGTAAGGCACAAATGAAAAATTCATACCCATTCTTTAATAAATACAAAAATAAATTAACACTTGTTGCTATGGCTGTGCAGGAGCCAACCTTAACCTATATAAATACAAAGACTGGTAAGCCATTTAGTAAAGCTGAGTTTGTACAATTTGCTGAAAATTATCTCGGTGCCGACATCATTTTTTGGAGTACAAAATCACCTTGGCTGGCTAAAAAATAGCTAAAATTAACTGTAAAGTGTAAGTTTTTTTAATCAAATCGATAACTAAAATACCTTGCTGGTACAAGGCATTATAGATAATATTACTGATTTTTCTTATCTGTTGCGGAAAATATTGCTTTACCAATGCGAGCAATGGCTTCATTACTTTGCGCTAAGGTTGCTTTTGTTTGTGTAATGTAGACAGAGACGATTAGCGGTTGACGTTTTTCTGGCCAAACAAGACTAATAATCGATCTGGAGCCATGATCTCCTGTACCCGTTTTATCGGCAATTTTCCACTGTGCCGGCAGAACAGAACGCAATAACGCATTCGCAACTTTGTCATCTTCCATCCACTGCCTTAATTGCTGACGTGATGAAGGCTGCAACACATCACCAAGCACCAATTTTTGTAATGTTTGGCTAATAGCCACAGGAGTTGTAGTATCACGCTTATCACCCGGTATAGCGCTATTTAATTCAGGTTCAAATCGATCGAGTCGGGTAACCCGATCACCTATACTACGTAAGAAACGGGTAAAGCTTGTCGGCCCTCCCACCTTTTTCTCAATCAGATTAGCTGCCGTATTATCACTGTAACTAATCGCTGCAGCACATAATTGTTTCCAATTCATCGATAAAGGAGCGATAAATTTTTCTGTCACGGGAGAGTGAGCAACCAGTTGTCCTTTCTCAAACTGGACACTTTCCGTCAATACTATTTTTCCGTTATCCACTTGGTTTAACAACATGCCACATAGTAACGCTTTAAAGGTGCTATTTAGAGGAAATCTTTCATTACCTCGATAACTTACCGTGACCTTATTAGCTGTATCAATAACAGCAACACCAATACGAGAATTTAGTTTTTTTTCTTCTTGCTTAACAATGTTAGCAAGCTCAGTGTCATTAATTGTATAAGCATTTGCATTACTACAGACGGCAGTAATAAACAATATCAACCCAACAGATTTTATTCGATGTTTGAAAAACATAGTATCATCCTATCCTCGTAATAAATTGCTATAAAACGCATCTGGTGTGTGACTGGCAATGATAAGAATTTGCCTTATCGGTATTATTTTCAACTAAAATGTCACAACACAAACAAAAACTCTTTATTGCTATTGATAAAATATTACACAGATTAATTAGTTGATAGATTTATATGAATAAATTTATTAATGCAGATTTTTTATTCCACATTTATGATTCTCTATTATTTGATTTAGAAATAATAAAGTCCCATCAATACTGACAAATAAATTTTCATAATATTATTTTGTCCATCTGCTGTTCTGTCTTAATCAAGTTTTCCTCTCAGTTAGAGCCAGCTAAAAAATTTCTGCTATTTACAGCTAAATTAAGCACTATTATCTGGAGATAAAACAATTATATTTCACGCAAATAAAGTAATAACTTGGTTGTCCCGCATTACATAATAACCTGCTATCTGGCTACCTTTTTTACGATTCTGGGTAAGTGTTTGTGTCAATTCCAACGTAATTCGTTGATGTAAAATGTCTATTTTACAAACCCTGGCTGCTTCAAAACCAAAAAAATATCTGACCTCAGGGTAAAGCGCCTTGAATAAACTTTCTTTAGCAGAAAACGTAACTAATAATGCTATTTCATAATCAATACCACTATCTGCCAGCAGTGCTTGTTCATCCAACGAAGAAAAAAGATTTGCGGTCTCCCTGATTGTTAACGAAGAGAATGTCTCGATATCGACACCCGGTATCAGATCGGCTTCCTGTGGCGATACTAGTGCGATAGCATGTCCATCGGTATGGGACAGGCTACCACACCATCCTGATGGCCAAGCTGGCGCACGATCCTGCCCAATACCGGGTGTGTTATTACATCCTGCAGTTCGTAGCAGTATTTTAGCCGCATATCGTACTGCAATATATTCCGCTCGACGTTTAACAACCGCTGAACTCAACGTTTGCGGAAAAGGAATAGCAAAATAGGTAAACAATGCGTCCTGATAACAGCGAATATCAAAATTGATCAAGCAGTAACGCAGACCAGGTAAAGAGGTAATCGTCCCCACCTCAAAAGATCGAATAAAAGGCGGCATTGAGCCTGTCGTGATTGAAGTGAACATTTAACAAACCATCGCTAATAACCAACAAAATAAAACGCCATAAAATAATTAATCCCGCTATTATCAATAGCAGGTTAAAAATGATTCATTTTTTATCTCCAGCGAAAGTTTTATGTTGCTTCACTATTTCTTTTCGGGTCAGCTGGTGTATGCTGCTCGCATTACTCTTTTTTAACCGATAGCCTTTCTTTTCTCTGTACTATTTGTAAGGCTGCATCCAGCGCTATATTTGCCGCGCAGAGCAAACCGCTTAGATAGCAAACCAGTGTTGCCGAGATTTGTTTTCACTTCTGCCGTCAACACTGATTGGTTTCCCAAGAAAGGCTATCCCTCGGAAGTTAAGTTACCGCATGCTCGATGCTAGGCGAATACACAGTCACGGCTCTAGCGTTGATTACAATGGCGATAATTCGGTTTAGTTGACTGAATAGTTCTTTCCCGTTGTTGCTGTTCAAAATTGAGTAGTGGTTACCTTCAATACAAATACACTCGGCGGTTTTAAGTTGCTGACGCCAGAACTGCATCGCCTGCTGGCTTTGACTCGCATAAAGCAGATGGGTCATTACTGGCGGTGGGCAACCTGGAATGAAACTACGCAAGCAAGTGAGATTACGTCGGAAAGCTTGTAACAGATTAGCTACATAATTCCGGGTAAAAGGTGGCAAATCCAACCCTTCGCTAGCTTTACCCATCATCAAAAGTTTCACCTGTGGCAGAGTAATATCATGCAGTTTGTAATTTAGTTCCTTGGCAAACCCATGCAACTGGGAGTCATCCGTTGGTGGCGTTTGCCATGAGTACGCAGCAGGCGGATCTATCATGATTAAAACCGGTTTTTTGCTCTGTAATTCTGACATAGCCACCATTTGATAGGCCAGCAGTGCACCAAATGACCATCCCACAACTATCAGAGGACAGTCGTCTTTCAGCTGCGGCAATACCTGGCGGCAGTAAACTGCAGCTCGTTCAACAAGTGTATCTTTTGCTAGCACCTGTCCATCTAACATAGGATCCTGGATCTGAATAACACTGACCCGACTATCGAGCATCTTCAACATTTCCCTGTAGGCTAAGAGATCTCCGCCAATCGGGTGAAGTAAAACCATCTGAGCCACAGCCATCTTGCTGATCTGCTGCGATGGTTTGGCGGTAGCCGTATCATCAGTAATAAAACGGTAAAGTGCCTCAGGTGTATCCAGTTGCATAAATTCAGCAAGTGTAAATGGGCGGGGAGATTTGGTATTCAATTCATCGAGTCAATCCAGCGCCTGAATGCTGTCACCGCCCATACTCTCCCAGGAAGTATTATTGTCACTCTCTTCAATACCAAGATGTTCCGCGTACAGTTTTCGAATCAACGGTAATGAAAATTTATCCGCTAGATCAGAGCTGGCAGCCATAGATGGACGGGATGGTATGTGCTGTTGATAAAACCAGCGGGATTCAGTAAAACCGGTTGTACATACCAGTTGCTGAGTCTGCGGTGTACTCATGGTTTGATAGAGCATTTCAGCCCCTTCACGACGAGTGATACCGGTACTCAAATGCAGCAGATTATCATGACGACGCAGTCCAGCAGGAAGCTCCTGCACTGACATACCACCATCCTGCCAGATATCCCAGTTGATTGTTCGATAGCAACAGTTTTGCTGATTGGCGGCTTTGGCTGCTACCCATGCATCCAGATATCCGTTAGCACAAGCATAACTAAGCTGTCCAACACCACCATGGATAGCCGACATAGAGGAAGCACAGATAATCCAACGCGGCTCAAGTGCTTGCAGAATTTCCAGCGCGTCGCAGCTACGAATTTTTTCCTCAACAACGACAAAATCTTCAGCACACTGATGACGCGCAATAAGCGCCCCGGCCGGCACGCCGGCACAGTGTAAAATCCCCTGTATATGGCTATAACGCTCTTGTAACAAGTGCGTTAGTGATTGTACCTCGGCGATGTTGGTGATGTCGCAACTCAGCGATTCGTACTCACACTGACCAGCCAAATGCAAAACGACAGGCTCTTTATTTACACAGCGTGAAACAAGAACAAATTGGCTATGTGGGGCAATGGCAGCAATGGCCTGTACCAATGCCTGACCGATGCCACCGCTGCCACCTAATACAAGATAAGTACCTGATGGCAGCAGCGTAGATAACTGATGCAGTGGTTGCTCTGCCAACGGCTGATAGCTTAGCTTTAACCATCCCTTCCTGCGCCACGCATGTACCATGCCATGCTGACTTAGGCCATATCCGATAGCCACAGTCGGACTATCAGCAGAACAATCAAGAAAGGCACAATGTATCTGTGGGTGTTCCTGCATAATAACATTCAGTGCACTGGTTAACATCGCCTGTTCAGGTAGTACAGCCTCCCCCACTGCCGTACTCAATGCACTCACAGTGAGCAGATCCAATTCTAGCGTGCGATTCGGCAGCCACTTGCTAGCAGCCTGTACGACATAAGTAAGACTCAACAACAGTTCAACAGCACTCTCGCCAACAGAAGAAACCCACAGAATTTGTACATTACCTGCCGTGTTTGCTGCCTGCTGTAATAGTTGATCGGATTTTTCTTCTACTGATAACACCCGCACCTGACGAGCAGTCAGTTGTACATTATCGGGCAATCTGCCAATAACCAGACAGAGATCGGCAACCGCCATCTTAGGCTGTACTGCCACTTGCCAGCAAGGAGTGTAACGCCATTGTTTAGTGGGTAGCTTTGCAGGAACTCCTGTAGGAAGTAACATAAAAGGTGCACAGGCAAAGTTGGTAATAGAAAACTGCCAGCTTGCGGGATGATTATCTACCCGACTGATTGGCCAACTACTTTCCTCATCCAGCAACCAATCACGACACTGCTGAGCCTGAGTAGACGACAGCTGCTGGCTGTTTTGTAGTCTATCAATCCGCCGTAATATCTGCTGGCTATTTTGTCCCTGGGTTAACCAACTTTCCATTTCTGCCTGCGCTTTACCAAGTTCGTTCCATATACCAAGATAGCGTATTGATTGTGGTTTATGCAGTGATAAGCGTGCGCAGAGGGTAGATAAATCCAGTGAAGAGGTGCGCATGACATTCAGCAATTGAACAATAAGCCGTTGCAACGCCTGCGGCGTAGAAGCAGATAATGGCGCCAGACAGATCCCTGTTTGCTTAACTGAATGCGTACAGCGCTCCTGCTGCTGTGGCTCACGTAAGATAAGGTGCACATTGGTACCACCCATACCAAAACTACTAACACCCGCATAGCGTAGCTCTTCACTATTCCACTGGCGACTGGTGGCACTAGTAGTGAACGGTGTTTTATCTATTTCTAGCAATGGATTAGCGCGCTCATAGCCTACGTTAGCAGGCAGTACTTGATGATAGAGCGCCAAAGCAGCACGGATCAGCCCTAAGATACCAGCAGCTGGACCAGCGTGACCGAGCTGACTTTTTACTGAGGCGATATGGCAGAAACCCGTTTTACTCGTTGTCGATAAGAATGCCCGGCTAAGTGCAGCAATTTCGATCGGATCACCCAGCGGTGTTGCCGTGCCGTGAGCTTCAACATAACCAATTCGATCGGCAGCTATTCCGGCACGTGCGAGTGCCAAATTAATCACCTTTGTCTGACCAGCAACAGAAGGCGCGGTATATCCCGCTTTATCGCGACCATCATTGTTAATTGCACTACCGCTGATAACGGCATAAATGCGGTCATTATCGCGCCGAGCTGCCGCCAATGGTTTGAGGATCACTACGCCACACGCATTAGTCGCCAACGTGCCATCCGCCGTATCACTGAACGGATTAGTACTACCTTGTTTAGAGAAGATATGGCCAGGCGCCCATTTATATCCCTGTACTGCATCAGGATCGATATTGACACCAGCCACCACCATCATTTCAGCATCACCCATATTTAATGCATTGCATGCCTGATGCACTGCCACCAAAGAGCTTGAACATCCCGTTTGTACCGTCAGCGCCGGGCCCCGCAAGCCAAGATAATAAGCCACCTTAGTCGCCACAAAATCCTTTTGATAAGATAAACCCAAGGAAAAAGGATCGCTATTGTGATTTTCCTCACAATTTCTACGCTCTAACCAGCGTTGGTAAAAGGCATCACCTGTACTGGCTACGATGCCAACAGACGTCAAATCTTCCCTGCTACTATAGCCAGCATTTTCTAACGCCTGTACTACACTCATCAACAAATGGCGTTGTTGTGGATCCATACGTTTCGCCTCTTGGGGCGAAATACCAAACCAATTTGGATCGAAGTCAAAAATACCTGATAAGGATGAACGTACTGTCACTTTACGCTCTTTATCTTCGCTATTAGTGATGATTGAAGATCTGTCACGTTCCACCAACTCGCGAGAATCCATAACAGCACGCCAAAACGTTGCCAGATCAGCACATTGACTGACATTGATTGCCATGCCAATCACCGCAATGGCTTCTTGATCCGCTGAGGTTTCGTTTAATGTGGCTTGTTCAGTTACTGTCGATACGATTGAAGGTGGTGACATAGATTCACCGGCTAAAAAAGAGCTTAGCTCATCAATACTCGCATGCTCAAACAGATCATTAAGTTTGAGAGTACTAGCGCCGGCCTGAATCAATGCTACATGGATTTTTATCAGTCGTAGCGATGTTAAGCCCATAGCAAAAAATTTGGTCTGCCCACTGTTAGGCTTCCCACCAAGCTCTTTCTCTATTAACTGGCTTAATAAATAGTGCCAGTCTGCTACTGAGCGCTGATTTATTGCTTGCCGTTTGATATTCGGCTGAGCACTAAGATTATCATCTGGCAGCGGATACCATAACAGCCCGGCTAAACCAGCCCGGCTAAACCAGCCCGGTCGATTTTGCCGCTCGGTGTCGTACTAAGTGCATCTACCACGCGGAATTCCATTTTTAAAGCACCTGCTGGCAACCACTGCTGCAATCGCTGATATAACTCCGTCGTTGACACTCGGGTCTCTGCCGATTTAAGACGCAAATAGGCTACTAATTTCTCTTGCTGAGCCGTCACCGCCACTGAATGGAAATAGCCGCTTTCTAGCAGCAGTGTTTCCAACTGCCCGCATTCCACTCGGTAACCATTAATTTTGACTTGATAATCGCGTCTCTCAAGGTAATTAAGACGCCCCTGGTTATCATAATGACCTATGTCTCCGGTCAGATAAGCTAACTGATGTTGTCCGTTCAGTGAGAGCTGACAGAATTTCTGCTGATTAGCGCTGGGATTATTTTGATAGCAGGGCCATACGTGCATTCCAGTGATCGCAATCTGCCCGATTTGTTGTTGATCGGCCAGCAGTTGGTTGGTTTCATCAACGATATACACGCCACAATTATCTGCCGTATAACCGACCGGTACAGCTGTTGGCCAGTTATCGGGCTCACCCTGCAAGGTATAGCTAGTGACGACGTGAGTTTCTGAAGTACCATACATATTAATAAGCCGGGAACCCGGTGATTTGCGAAATAGATCCTTAATGGCCTCAGTACAAAAAAGCATCTCTCCAGCACTGACTATTTCACAAAGACAGTCTGGCGCCATTTTCAACGCTTGCGCAGTCTCGGCTAAGGATTGCAAAACAATATAGGGAATATACAAGCGCTCAACGCGCTCAGTTTGTATAAATCGCAGTAAAGCCTGATGGTCACGACGAAAATCCGGTGGAGGTAATAACAATGTACCGCCGGTACATAAGGTTGTGCAGATCTCCTGATGAGAAATATCAAAGGAGAGAGAGGTAAACTGTAAGGTACGTGCCGGTTTGTCCAGCCCAATACCATTTTGCCACTGAATAATATTCAACATTAGGCTGTGGCGTGCTGCCAATTCTTTAGGCAATCCGGTGGAGCCAGAAGTATATACCTTATACATCAAGGTATCTGCATTAATAGCCTGATCTGGGGGCAACGGCTGCCAATTAGTCACTTGCAGATAACCGTCAATCGGGATTAACGGCAACTCGGGTTGAGCCGTTAATAATGGCGAAGCTGCATTGGCGCGATCAACCATCACGGCATCGATTCCTGCCGTGGTTAAAATATGTGTAATTAGTTTATCTGGGTAGTTCACATCCAAACCGACAAAACAAATGCCTCGATTGGCCATCGCTAAAATGGCAATAATTGCATGGCGGTCAGCATGAGCGTAGATCGCTACCACGCTGCCATAAGACAATTTCCACTGTTTACTAAGGAATATTTCCATGCGCGCTACCTGTTCCATTAAGTCGGAATAGGTTAGCGTCATCCCGTTATTATCAACCAATGCCAAAGCTTCGGGGGTCAGGTTCCTTTGATGATCAAGCCAGGCTCGCAACGTAGCAAAAGGGAGCGTCTGCTGCTGCCCCTGATTAGCAATAACAGAGGGAACGAATGCAGGGGAAGAGGGAAACTGAGTTGAAAGTGTGTTCATAACAGCTGGCTCGCAGGTTAACTTTTGTAACAGACTGATCCACTGGCTGGCAAAAAAATGAGCCTCCTCACGACTGAACAACGCCGTCTGATACTCCAGAATCACTTCTGTTGCCATCCCCTGTGGTGTCAAACAGACCAAAAATGGAAATTTGGCGCTACCGATGTCTGGTACACTGCTTTTCATCTTCAGGCCTGGCAATTCAAGGCAACAAAAATCGGTATTCTCCATAACAAATACTAGGTCGAATAGCGTTTGTCCTGCCGCCTGCATAGTTGAAGCAAGTTCAGTTAAGTCTGCATAGTTCACCGTGTGATGACGGAAAATATTTTTCAGCTCTTTTCCCGAACGATCCAAGAAGCTAGCCAATGTGTCATCGGGCAATATCTGCTCATGCCATACCAGCGTATTAACTAACATACCAATGATGTTTTCACTACCTGGCAAAAAGCGACCGGCGTCAGGGAAACCAATAGTGACAGCACTCTGATTTTGCCATTGTCCCCAACTCCATCCCAACACACTGAGCAGCAATCCGGCAAACGTCATCCCTTGTTTTTTTGCCAGCACTTTAATGGCCTGAGTCGTCTGTTGGTCGATCATCAGCTGCTGACGCTCACCAGCCATATCAGCAGCGGGAATTAAACCATAGCGTCGCCGTATCGCCAGTATCTCTGGCAGCCTTGCGCGCCAAAAATTTAGGCTCTGCTTATAACTATCCTGCTGATAGTAAAGATTTAATGCTGCTGTATGGTGTAATAGTGAGTAATTTAGTGGCACAAACCCTGGTTGCTGGTTATGCTGTAGCGCCGCATAACAGCGGCTCAGCTCACGTAGTAAAATATTGATCGACTCACCATCAATCAGTGCATGGTGCATATTTAGCAACAGCACTCGCCGTTCACTCTCTATGGTGAGTAAACAAGCACGCAGAGCACACTTTTGACCTATATCGAAAGGCTGTCTGAACCACTCTTTAGCCCAGTTGGACCAAGCAACATCGCTCACTTGTTGATGCTCAAGACTAAAATCACTATGCGGAACAACGCGTTGCATTAGCTGTTGCGAATTTATGTCAAACTCAAACAAGGTACGGAAAGCACCATGGCGTTGTACCAATATCCGTAGTGCCTGCTCAAGACTCTGCTCGTCCATCTGACCCTGAAATTCAAATTGAAAAGGCGTCGCATAAGCATAAAGACTGGGATCACGCTGCTGTAGAAACCACATGCGCAATTGTTCACTAGAAGCCACATGACTAATATCGTTATCAAGCACAATGGTTGCTTGCGCAGCAACTGGCTGTAACCTGGCTAATACCGCACTGACGGGGTTGGTATAAAGTAATTCAGCAGCTGTCACTGCCGCCTGACCTTGTGGCGCTTGCCAGGCTGATAACATTCTCATAGCTGTCAGCGAATCACCGCCATTTTCCATTAAGGAAAGTTGCGGGTAGAAATTATCGTGGCGCAACAGACATCGCAGTGCCGCCTCAGCATCGTTTTCACTAAAAGGTTGTAACTCTTGTGACCGATTTTGCACAGCGAGTGATTGAAATAATGCCTGGCGATCAATTTTGCCATTTGGTGTCAAAGGCAGAGCTGGTAGCCTGTGCACTTGATGGGGGATCATCCAGCCGGGCACTCGTGACTTAAGAAAATCTATCAGTCGATCGACATCACCACTGACAAACGCAATTAACTCAATGGAAACCTCATTTTCACGCGTCAGCACCGCTGCCGCCTCAACATCTGGTGCCAAGAGAATATGCTGTTCCAGCTCATTGATATCAACACGAAAACCACGAACTTTTACCTGATTATCAATCCGTGCCAACCACTCCAATTGATCCTGCTTGTTCCAGCGTACTTTGTCACCGGTGCGATAACAACTAACAGATGGTGCAGTAAAATGACCGTCGACAAACTTCTGCTGAGTGGTTTGTTCATCTGCGTAATAGCCTAGTGCCACGCCAGGACCAGAAAGATAAAGCTCACCACTTTCTCCCTCGCTAACAAGTTCCCCTTCCGGTGTCAAAACCCAGCACTGAGTTTGTCCGATCCCTTGCCCGATCGGTAGCCGGTCACCTATGAAATTCTGCGGAACTGGCCAGGCAGTAGCAAAAGTGCTGCATTCCGTAGGTCCATAAACCTGGATCAGCTGAGGTGGATTTGGCATAAACTGACGGTAAAACTGGCGAACCGCTTTCGGTCTTAATGCTTCTCCCCCTACTAATAAGTAGCTTATCGAGGCCAGCAAAGGGGCGGTACCGACGACTAAGGAGTGAAATAGTGCGGAGGTGATAAATAGCACATCGACTGGAGCAGCAGGTTTAAAATTACTGTCTGTTCCCTGATAACAGAGCATATCCGGCGTGATCATTACCGTATATGCCCCATTGGTTAATGCTGCCCAAAAATCGAAACTGAAAGCATCAAAAGCGGGAGTAGAAAGCGAGCCTATCCCTTGGCCAGGGGCAATAGTGACATAATCTGGCTGCCAAGCCATATGCAAGATCCCTTGGTGGCTAATTGCTACTGCTTTCGGTTTCCCGGTGGTGCCCGAGGTATAAAACAGGCAGGCACAAGTCTGCGGTGTTGAATGGTATCCCCAAAATGTAGAGATAGGACTAGCTTCAGGTAACTGACTGTAATCAATACAGCGTGTGGTCTGCGGTAAAGCACAATTTACGACAGATGATGTCAGTACCAGCGCCGGCGCTACATCTTGCAACAGTTGTTCTAAACGGGCTTGAGGTGTATCGGGTTCAACGCAAAGATAACTGGCTCCAAGCTTTACTACTGCCAATATGGCTATCGCCATATCGGCACCTTTTTGCAAATGCAGAACAATAATGTCGCCAGGTTTTCCAACTAAAACAGCCAATTTGGCCGCCAATACGCTACTCTTGTCCTCCAGTTCACGGTAGCTCAAGCTTTGCTGTGTATCGACCCAAGCATTGGCTTCAGGCACCGCTTGAAGCCAATAGTGAAAAGCAGCAAGTAAATTTTGCGGTTTTTCGGTGTTCATATGCATACTTCCTCACCCATCTCCTGGCAATGTTCAGCCATGATATTTTCCACTATCGTCGCCACTTTTTGCACGTGAGGTGGATCCATCAACGACCAATGATTACCTGAGGTAGGCAACGCAACTAATTGGGGAATAACCTGACGCCATGCTGCGGCGGCACGTTCAATATCAAAGGTGTACTCTTTGTCGCGTACCTGAATTAACCAGGCACGGCCAGAAAAATGGGGAACCTCAGTTATACCAGTAAGTAAGAGACGGTGATGATTGTATAAGCGGTGATAACGATCAATATCTTCTTCACGAATATCTGGAAATATACCATCAAAACGACATAATTTCTGTTTAAATTCGTCTAATCCCATTTGTGGGATACAGCGCACCATTTCGGGATAAGGGTAGCCAGTATCAAACATAATAATTTTGCTATGGTGAAAACCTCGTTGTTGAATCTTACGCGCCATTAATAATGCCATCAGCCCCCCTAATGACCAACCGCATAGTATATGAGGCTGACTAAGCAGATGTTCAATTTGAGTCAGGTAATGGTCTGCCATAGCATCAAAACTGGGTAAAAATGATTCTCCCTCTTTTAAACCTTGCGCCTGAATACCATGTATGCCGAGGTCACGATTGAGAGCATTAGCCAGTTTTAGATAGCAATAAGCGGTACCGCCTCCAGGATGTATACAGATAAGATGGCGCTTGCCGTCACGAAAGGTCATTAAATTGTCTGCCCGCACATTTTGCTGCTGGCTACCTCTGGTGCGTGTCCGTAGTAAAACCGCTAATTGCTCAATAGTTGGATAACGAATTAATTCAGTCAGTGAAAGAATTTGGCCAATCTCTTTTTCAACCAGATTTACCAGTCTTAATGCATCCAGCGATGAACCACCAAGTTCAAAAAAGTGGCTATGGATATCAATCGTTACGTTAAGAAAAAGCTGCGAAAAAAGAGTATACAACTTCATCTCAATATCATTACGAGGCGCAATAAATTTGTCATTGCGCGGCCGATCAATCACCCGCATAGCCTCTAGCGCCCGCAAATCAAATTTACCGTTCACCGTCAGTGGCATTTTTTCAATTTGCTGCAGATAACGTGGAACCATATATTCTGGCAATTTATCAGCTAGCTCTTTACGCACTTGGCTGCTATCCAACGAATTATTACTAATATAAAAACCATGTAGTTCCCGATGACCGGCTTCTCCAGGCGCTATAACCACCCCAAGAATGACACCCGATACAGCTTCCAATGCCAGGCGCACCTCTTTTAATTCAACACGATAGCCCCTGATTTTGACCTGATCATCACGCCGTCCGACAAAAATCAATCCCTCTTCACTCCAAAAACCGTAATCACCACTGCGATAAGCTCTAACCTTTTCTTTCTTAGAACCGGGAAGGGTAATTTCAACAAATGCGTTCTCATCTAAATCTGGCCGATGATGGTAACCACGCGCTAATCCCTGACCGACAAAATAGAGTTCACCAATGGCGCCATCAGGAACATGTTGCTGCTGCGAATCAAGAATATAGACCTGCATGTTGTTGGAAACCCAGCCAAGAGGAACCGGGCCGTTGATTTGGCTACGTACCGCATAAGCAAAACTGTAAACACACGTTTCCGCCGGACCATAGATATTAAACAAATTTTTGACCCCAGCCTGCTGGGCAGCACGCACCGCTGTAGGGTTAACAACATCACCACCAAAAATCACCGTATCAACCGTTGAAAAAAGCGCGGCCTTAACAGACTGCATGTAGCTATCAAATAATCCCGTCGCTAAGAAAATATTATCTGGTTGATAATTCTCAATCAGCTTCTGCATTCGCTGTGGATCAGCAATGGCTTTTCTTTCTGGGGTAATGACCGTCGCACCATGGATCCAAGCTGACCACAACTGCAGCGTTGCACAATCAAAAGTTTCATTCGCAGAATAGAGAACACGCTGTGAGACTGGCAGGTGTCGAGGCTGATATAAGGTACTCATCACTGACTGATGAGATAATGCCACACCTTTGGGGGTGCCTGTGGTACCGGAGGTAAAAATTAGGTGACTCAGATCTTCGACCGACCCTTTTGGCCTCTGGCTCAAGGGAGATATGGCATCAAACAAAGACGTTTGAGCCTCCTCCAGCAGAAGTGATATCTCTAATTGCGGTAATGCCAGAGCGAACATTTGGGGTTGATCGACTAACAGTAAATCGGGCTGTACCACCCCTTTCATCACAGCTTTACGCTCCTCAGGTGCACTACGATCAATACAGTAATAAATCATTCCCGCATACTGTACCGCCAAAATAGCAATCACCAACTGCGCCAGAGGTTCAATATGCAACATGACAATCATTTGGCGCGGATCAGTAAACATGGTATTTAAATGATTAGCGATATGGGTTGCAATCTGGTGAAGTTGGCCATAACTCCACTGTTGACCGGTCACATCATCAATAAGCGCAATATGGTCAGGTTGTTCTAACACATGAGTATAGAATTGTTGTGCCAAAGTATGGTCAGGCCAAGCGACGGCGGTAGCATTACGTTGATCTATCTTCGCTATCATAGCCGGTGTAAGCAGCGGTAAATCGATGATACGCTGATCAGAATTTACCAACACTGTCTCTAACGCTGTTTGATATTGCACCATAAAAGCGTTAAATAGCCCATCCTGATTAATGGTTGGCGCGATATTTAAACGTAAATGGATTTCACCATTTTCTGCCTGGCAATACAGTAGTTGTAGGTCATTACTACTTTCGATAAATTCATAATTTTCGCAGACGGTGACGCCATCACTGAAACGATAGCTGTGGTTTAATGCCACCGTTTCAGCAAACATCAGATTGAACCTTTCTAATGAATGTTCTTTTTTCTGTTTACGCAACGCATTAATGATATTTGCCAAAGGGATATGTTTTGCTGCTTTCCAGCGTTTACGTTGCAAAATGATTTGTTCAAATAAGTTAGACCAACTCAAATCTGCGGTAAAATGGTGACCTAAAATGACAGTGTTGACCCAACATCCGCCTTCTTCGCCGCGAGAGATCGGGCGCATACTCACTGGCGAGAGCATGAAAATATCATTTTGACCCGATAAACGGTGAAGTAAGCCAACAAATATTGCCTGTAAAATAATATGCCGGGTTGCATTATGCTTATCCGCTAAAACCTGGATACTTTTAACAAGAGTTTCAGGTAACGATAACATTTTACTTTCTACCTTTTCATTCTTATACGAACTGCGAGGTAGCATTAATTGACACGGTTGCCCAATTAAATCTTGTGCACGTTGTTCCGCCAGCGCCAATTCTGATTGAGTTAAATTGTTTTCTGGCTGTTGATTGATGAAATAACATTCTGGCGATGCCCATTGCGGTAATGGTTGAGACTCTATTAATAATTGATAAAAGCGCTGGACATTAAACATAAACTGACGAAATGAGGTGCCGTCAATAATTAGATGATGAATAACAAGATTTAATACATGCTCCATACGCTGATCGTTTTTACCCAGATAGCATAAGCACCATTTAAATAATGGTGTCACACCAGGGATCAATCGATGTTGGTAAAGGGCATTAAGATTATCTTGGCCAGACTGCTGCGGTGAATCGTGTTGTGAAAAATCATAATATTCACCTTGTGTCGGTACCTCAACATGGCATTTTTTTAATTCGTTTTGCCATAAAAACGTCCACTGAAAACTTGGTTGCTTTAGTGCATGGGACAGAGCCAACATAAAAATGTCACGATTAAGTTCACCTGTTAATTTTATTGAAAAAAGTGTATTGGAAATTTCAGCGTTATCAGATGATTTATCGGATAAATAAAATGCATTTTCCCACTTAGTCGCAAGCCATTGTTTCATGGTATATTTTTCCTTGTATGTTGTGAGAAAGGGTAATCCCACTGCCTTAGTAGATTTTTATTGATAGTAAGCAGCAGCTGGTTATTACTTTTGCTCAGCAGCAAAAAACTGCTATCAATCAGATATATGCTCAGTTAAGTGAACTTATAGCGTCACAAGTACGGTAATGGTCAGCAAATCGAGACAATCTGGTATTTCAACGCTTCTTTCTTATTTGCCCAGTCAACCGACGATATCAAGCTCCTTCAAACCTTGCTTGCGCAGGGAAGTGTTAGATATTAGTGGTTTTTAGGTTGTCGCGTTACAACCTCTAAGAATTAAGAATTTTCATTTTTATTACCCATTTCAAACGCGATCAGTAACCTGGGACAAAATAGCAGATGTCGTCAATATTTTTAAAAATATTCATACATATCATTAACCTACCATAACTAATGGTTTTAATACGTTATCTTCTTTATTGGTTTATTTTCGTGCGGGGTTTCACATTTTCCAATTTATTTAGCGTTTTATGACCAACTAAAACTGACCACCACATTAAATTGTTAACGGAAATAACTTACCTGAACCATTCGGAGTTAATACATCGTTATAGTTCTGTCATATTAAGATAATTAAGTGTTATTTGCTTAGTTTCATTGATTTTCCGATAGATAAAATCGCGGTTAAACTTAATCAAAATCCCATTAGGGAGATGTTGGTTTGTTTAGTAAATATTTAAGTGTTAGGTAACCCAAAACAGATGAAGCGGGAAAGAGGGATTAAAATTGACTACTTGATTATTTATTAATTATCAGGTTTTACACTTAAGCACAAATTGACCTCGATTTATTGCCCACTAAGAAACGAAAAATTTATGGTAGCAGTGGCTATCTGGATAAAATCGATATCAAGATAAAAAATAGCATTCTCTTTATCAGAAAGTTGGGGATTTTTGGTGATACTAATAGTTTGAGAGTGGTGGAAGACCACAGGAGTCGAACCTGCCAAGGACCGCTGGCGGCCCCATCTGGATTTGAAGTCCAGCCACCCCACCGGGGACGATGATCTTCCATGGAAAAATTGGCAATCATTATAATCTTATTTTCAGAAATTCTAAACCTAGCTATTTAAACACTCTGGTAAAAAAAACAGATAAAATATTTGTCTTCATATTGAACTCAGCCGTTTGTAGCCATATCTTAATCACATCTCTTATTTAATATTTAATTGTACCTATCAAGTAGTATAATTAATCACAGGATGTTTTTATTATGACAAATCCTTTACTAACGAAATCTGTGTTACCTCATTTTTCAACCATTACCCCGCAAGATGTTCTCCCTGCGATAAAAACCGTATTAGACAACTATCGGCAGACAATTGAGACCATAGTTAAAGAAAATAGCACCTTTAACTGGCACAATTTATGTCAACCATTAGAAGAAGCTAACAACAAACTCTCTCGAGCCTGGTCACCCGTAGGTCATCTCAATGCAGTAAAAAATAGCACCGAATTACGACAAGTATATGATACCTGTTTACCTATGCTATCAGAATTTAGTACCTGGATGGGACAACATACCGGTCTTTACCAAGCTTATAAATCGTTAAAAAATAGTGCTGAATTTGATACCCTCAATCAAGCACAACGTAAATCAATTGAAAATACGTTACGTGATTTTGAATTATCCGGAATTGGTTTACCAGCAGAAAAAAAGAAACGTTATGGTGAAATTGCTATTCGAATTGCCGAATTAAAAACTAAGTTTAGCAATAATGTGTTAGATGCAACGATGGGTTGGACGAAACTGATTAAAAATAGTGATCAGTTAACTGGCATACCGGAAAGTGCTCTTTTAGCAGCAAAAGCATTAGCTAAATCTAAAGGAGAAGAAGGCTGGTTATTCACGTTGGATATGCCAAGCTATCTGCCAATTATGACTTATGCTGATAATCGTCAACTACGCCAAGAAATGCATCACGCCTATAATACCCGTGCTTCTGATCAGGGACCAAACGCTGGTAAATGGGATAATAGTGACATTATGGATGAAATTTTAGCCTTACGTTACGAATTAGCACAATTACTTGGTTTTAATAATTTTGCTGAAAAATCTTTAGCCACTAAAATGGCCGAATCACCCAAACAGGTTCTGGATTTTCTTACTGATCTTGCGCAACGAGCCTACCATCAAGGTGAAAAAGAGCTTGCGGAATTGACCCAGTTTGCTAAGGATCACTACGGAATTGAGAACCTTGAGCCCTGGGATCTGGGTTACTATAGTGAAAAACAAAAACAGCATAAATTTTCAATTGATAATGAACAATTACGTGCTTACTTTCCAGAACAACGGGTTATCAACGGTCTGTTCGAAGTCATTAATAGAATTTATGGTTTGACAGCAAAAGAGCGTCATGATGTGGAGATATGGCATCCCGATGTACGTTTCTTCGAATTATATAATGAACGTGGTGATTTATGCGGCAGCTTCTATTTAGATCTCTATGCCCGAGAACATAAACGTGGCGGTGCCTGGATGAATGATTGTGCAGGCAGATTAAAGCATATCAATGGCAGCTACCAAAAACCTGTGGCTTACCTAACCTGTAATTTTAACCAACCTGTTGGTGATAAACCCGCGCTGTTTACCCATGATGAAGTTATTACCTTATTTCATGAGTTTGGCCATGGTTTACACCATATGTTAACCCAAATTGATGTAGCGGATGTAGCTGGTATTAATGGGGTGCCGTGGGATGCGGTCGAACTACCCAGTCAATTTATGGAAAATTGGTGTTGGCAACCTGAAGCACTTACCTTCATTTCAGGTCATTATGAAACAGGTGAACCGTTACCAAAATCAATGTTAGATAATATGTTAGCAGCCAAAAATTATCAGGCCGCAATGTTTATTCTTCGTCAATTAGAATTCGGTTTGTTTGATTTTCGCTTACATACTGAGTATTCTCCGCAAAAAGGCGGCCAAATTTTATCAACCTTACGATCGGTTAAACAACAGGTTGCTGTAATGCCGTCACCCGAGTGGGGCCGTTTCCCTCATGCATTTAGCCATATTTTTGCCGGTGGTTATGGTGCCGGTTACTATAGTTATTTATGGGCCGACGTTTTAGCTGCCGATGCATTTTCACGATTTACCGAGGAAGGTATTTTTAATCGCAGTACTGGGTTATCATTTCTTGATAATATTTTAAGTCGTGGTGGTTCAGAGGAACCGATGGTACTGTTTGAACGTTTCCGCGGACGAAAACCTAAGCTGGATGCAATGTTACAAAGTTATGGTATTAATGTATAAATGGCAATTGATATTCAATTAATTTGTGAACCTGGCGCTTCTCAAAGCGCCTTATCGCTGATTGCTGACAAATGGCAACTTAAACACACGCCTGCTGCATTAATGGCATTAGTGCTAACACCCCAGTATTTACAATTAAAAAAATTAGACGAACCTAAATTAGGTGGCATTTATGTTGATTTTGTTTCAGGGGCAATGAAACACCGACGTAAATTTGGTGGTGGTCGAAATGAAGCTATTGCCAAAGCAGTTGGCATCAAAAAATCCTATTTACCGACGATTGTTGATGCTACTGCCGGTCTTGGCAGAGATGCTTTTGTTCTTGCTGCACTAGGCTGTGAAGTCCAGCTGTATGAACGTCATGCCATAGTTGCGGCACTTCTTGATGACGGATTACAACGGGGTTACGCTGACGCTGAAATAGGAGGCTGGTTAAGACAGAGAATGACATTGCTACACGCTTCAAGCATCGATGCATTGACAACGCTGTCACCCGCACCAGATGTAGTTTATCTCGATCCGATGTATCCCCATCGACAAAAGAGTGCCTTAGTAAAAAAAGAAATGCGCGTTTTTCAATCGCTTGTTGGTAATGATGACGATGCTGACAGCCTTTTAATTCCGGCAATGACAATAGCTAAACGCCGAGTTGTGGTGAAACGACCCAATTATGCATCCCCACTAGCAGCAATTTCTCCACAAGCGACGATCAAAACTAAAAATCATCGTTTTGATATTTATTCATTTTCAACTGATTCACTCGGTTAAATATTCATAAAAATAATAAATAACCAAAAATGTTGATAAAAAGCGAAATATTATATCAATATTAACTCTTCTATAAAAATATCCCCTATTTATTGTTCTAAAAATACCATTTTTTTTAAAATAATATTCATATTATAAACATTAAAATAAACTTGCAATAACCTTAAAACAAATGTAATTTAACAAATGTTATTGTTTAAATGGATATTGTTAATAATATTGGAGATAATTTGTGGATCATAAAATAAAACAACAGGATACATTTGATTATTATTTCAACACCAAAACCTCAAAACAAGAAATAACCATAACAGAAAAAATAAAAGTTATTCTTAATTATAGAAATCCCTCCCCCAAAAAACAAAATAAAATAATTGAAGAAATCCAACAGGCGGTAAATGATTTTAAAATTTTTGCTGACTTAAAAAATATTAAATCAAGCGAAAAGCCACTTGAAATATATATATTCGATAATAACGAAGATTACCAACATTATGGTAAAGAGAAAGGTTTAGGAACCGAAGGTGGTAAATTTTATTCAGGAAATCCACCGACCATATATGTATATCAACAGGGCAATGTTTTTAATCTTAAACATGAATTTACCCATTATTTAACTAATATAAATATAGCTAATGAAGCTCACTTACCTACCATATTAAAAGAAGGTATCGCTGATTATATTGAATATTTTTCCGATAATAAATTTAATGCCCAAGCAAATAGCATTGATCTAACTGAAGATGAAATAAAATCAAAAAATATATCTGAGTTCTTAAAATTAAAATATTAAAATGACTTTCATGAAAATGCCAAGGTTTATAAAGTAGGTCTTGCTCTTACTATGTATTTAAAAGCAAAAAAACCTGAATTATTAGATAAACTTTTACATAATGAAAATCCAGAAAAATATTTAGAGCTAATTAAAAATGAAAATGAAAATTTTAAAAATTGGCTTAATGAAAATAATAGCGATAATGCCATGCGAAAAATAAATGCTTTAGAAGTGACTAAAGGTGAATTTATTGCTAGCAAAAAAGAAATAATAGATGGTGAAATTAAAAATGTAAATTATTATATCGCTGATATAAAAAGTTTAGAAACAAAAGAATTTGTTGGTAAATTTGCTACTGTAGAATACACAGGTTATGGTAATTATATTCGTTGCTATAATACAGCATCTAGAGATTATTTCGATATTAAAATAACCGGTGATTATCACTATTTAAAATTAATTGAAAATAATAACAATGAAATTAAATTAGTGTTTACCAATGAAGATGGCACTAAATATTTTACCGATAGTTATGAATATCAACATAAACTCAAAATTATAAACTCAAAATACGATCAAAAAATTTTTGAGGGAAAAATAACTGAAGAAAGAGTAAATGAAATAATTACTCAATTAACAGAAATTAATCCTAATGCGCTAAATAATATGAACTTGGCCAATAAACCTTTGGGTACTATTTTCAATGTAAAAAAACTCGGTAAGGGTATGGTCAGTGCATTATCTTTATATGATGGAAAAGAAAAAGTTAGCGAATTACTTAGCGAAACCGGTTTCTTCAAACAAATTGATGGCCAACAGCAAAAATCCTTTGTTTTTTCCAATGCGCTTCATAATCTGCATACAAGCTATGGTGGCAAGGTTTATCTGGCTGTTGAGAAAGAGGAGCAACAATATAAAGCTTCTTTGATAGATGGTAGAGAAGTTCTTAAAGACCCATATTTTGATCAGCCACATTTACATAAAAATGAGTTACTAAGTCCCAGTATCAATCATATTCAGCAAAAAGATCTGCCATCATCACAACTCAACGGTACCAAAATATACAATCATAAAGATTCCCCATTAGCCCAATATGCAACTTCACAAGAACAACCGCCGTACACGATTAAAAAGGGTGAATTATTAGACAATAAAGGAAGTTCAAGCATAGATGATGATGTATACGAAGCGGTGATTTATAAAGATGATAAAGTAATTTATAATTTCAAGACCACCGGATTTTATATTACTGAAGAAATAACCGACCAAAATAATAATATTATTGATGGCAGTGAGTTATTTATTCATGATCATGGCAAAAATATTCGTCATCAATTACCAAAAGAAATAACATATCTAAAATTAATAAAAAAAGACGACGTCTATAAACTTGCAGTTTGTGACAAAGAGGGTACTGAATATACTGACATACCCGATGAATATAGACTTATCGATTCCATTTTTGCCCACCGCTACGAAAAAAAAGATCACTCAAATAACCATCTTAATATTGGCTTAATAAACTTTGACAAATATCCAGAGGGTTCTCTTTTTCAACTTAAATACGATCCAAATGATTATCAAATTCCAAGAAATGAAAATAATGATATAGTAAGAATTTCTGATAGTTATAAATATTCTACTAAAGTAAAAATATTTTATAATGGCACTGACATTGGCATGTTATCTAATGATCACCATAATTTTCAAGGTGATATTTTCTTTTCCATTGATTATAACTACAGTTTCAAGGATTTTCTCGCCTCTTATTCTCCACAAGTTGATATTATTGAAGAGGTAATAGTGTTCGAACAAGGTTATGGTGACATTGGCAATACAAATCATGGATATACCGACTATAAAAAAATTCATTTAACAACAAATGACCATCAGTCAGTTAATAAAAGCCCTGACAATAAGATTACTACTGACATTCTTTATAAGAACAAGCCCTTCAGCCATAACCCTTCCTATCAACCATTATTCAATAATAAACATAATGAAAATAATATTTATCATAGACAACATTCGGATATGGGCTATGCTGATTATCAGGTTGAAAATAATCAAAATATAGGGAGTGATAATGGAACGATTGATTATGAAAACGCTATTTATCCATAGGGATAGATAATATAATCTAATAAAAACAACGTCGTTTACTAATTTTAAAATTGTCATATTAATTTTAACCGGATTGGAAAATGAAAAACATTTTCCAATATTTTAATTATTTACATAATGAATATTAGGATTGAATCTTATAAAAATAAAAATGGGAATAGCATGACAGATAATTCAAAAACTAAAAATAGCAATATATTAATTAATGAAATAAAAACATATAAAAAAGCGTTTTATAGTATTGGCATATTTACCGCTATCATTAATATACTGATGCTAGCCCCCTCCATTTATATGTTACAAGTTTATGATCGTGTCTTGGCGTCAAATAATAAAATGACGTTATTAATGTTGACACTACTTGTTATTTGCATTTATTTATTTATTGGCGTACTCGAATGGGTGCGTAATCTGATTGTTATACGTATTAGCACAGGCCTAGACCTATCAGTTAATCAATCGGTATTCAATGCAGCTTATCAGCAAAGCTTAAAATATAATGATTCACAAGCCAGCCAAGCGTTAAGTGATCTCACAACTCTACGCCAATTCGTAACAGGGAACGCTCTATTTGCTTTATTTGATGCGCCTTGGTTTCTCTTTTTCCTCTGTGTGGTGTTTTTACTCCATCCATGGTTAGGCTATCTAGCCTTAGGTGGCGCAACTTTTATTTCCCTACTTGCCTGGCTGAATCAACGTTATACTCATAAACCACTAGCGCAAGCCAATCTAATGGCTCGCAAAGCTATTAATCAGGCCTCTACCCACTTGCGTAATACAGATGTAATCGAGGCAATGGGCATGTTAGGTAATATACGTCGCGGCTGGTTAAGCTACCATCACGCTTTTTTATCCCAACAGAATTTAGCCAGCGAAAGAACTTCAGCCACCAGCGCATGGTCAAAAACCTCACGTTTGATGCTGCAATCTCTGGTATTAGGCATGGGGGCCTGGTTAGTCACTAATAATGAATTGACCGCAGGTATGATGATCGCCAGTTCTATTCTGGTGGGACGTGTACTCAGCCCGATCGACCAACTTATTGCTGTTAGCAAACAATATAATAATGCCAAACAGGCTTATCTACGCTTAGATCAGTTATTCAAACAGCATCTTCCCCGTAAACAAGTAATGACTTTACCTGCGCCAACTGGCGAATTAAGCGTTGAAAATGTTCTCTACCGCCCTGATCCTGAATATCCACCGCTGTTATTTGATATCCAATTTTCACTCTCTACCGGCCAAACATTGGCTATTATTGGTGCATCTGGTGCAGGGAAATCGACATTAGCTCGGATACTTGTCGGCGCACTTCCTCCTACTTTAGGATACATCCGGTTGGATGGTGCAAATATTCACCAAATGGATAGAGAAATTTTAGGGCCTCATATTGGTTATCTACCGCAAGATATACAATTATTCGATGGTACAATCGCAGAAAATATTGCTCGTTTTGCTGAAATTGACGTAGACAAAGTAATTACTGCCGCCAAAATTGCCCGAGTGCATGACTTAATTCTCACTTTACCTAATGGATATGACACTCAATTAGGCGAGTATGGCCGTGGCTTATCTGGCGGACAAAAACAGCGAATAGCTTTGGCGCGAGCTATTTATGGCCTTCCCCGTTTAATTATTCTCGATGAACCTAACTCTAATCTTGATAGCGAAGGAGATAAAGCCCTGTGCCTTGCGATTGAAGAACTTAAAAAACAACATTGCACCCTTATTATAATTACCCATCGCCCTTTTCTGCTCAGATATGTAGAGCATGTGCTAATTTTACAAGCCGGAATGTCACCACGTTTTGGAACACCACAAACATTATTAAATGAACATAAAACGTCACAACTAACAACGTGATCCTTCAATATTTCAGTCTGTAAAAATAATAGCAATTAATGGAAAAAAATATGTCAGCACAAGGTAAATATCACAAATCATCTCCTATCTTAACAGACAAATTAATCAGTAATGAAAAACGAGCTGTATACTTAGGCTGGTCATTAGTGACTATTGGATTTGGTGGTTTTTTATTATGGTCTGCACTGGCTCCTTTAGATAAAGGGGTTCCTGTATCAGGTAATGTGATTGTGGCAGGCAATCATAAAACTATTCAACATCAATACGGCGGGATCATTGAACAACTATCCGTTAATAATGGTGAAAAAGTACAAGCAGGACAAATTCTTTTAACACTCAACACCGTTGAAGTGCATGCAGAATACAATATAAAACTAAAACAATACCACGAACTGTTAGTAAGAGAAGCCCGCTTATTAGCTGAACAGCAGGGCAAAAAACGGTTGATTTTCTCACCCGCTTTGCAAGGTGAAATGAAGAAACATGATATAAGCGAACTTATTCAATTAAATCAACAATTGCTGGAAAACCAATATCAAGTTTTACAATTAGAGTTGGCCAGTATTAAAGAAAAAATAACCGGATTGAACGCTACTTTATATGCCCAACAACAAAAAGCAAAGAGCCAAAAAACGCAACTTACTATGTTATTGCAACAATTAGAAGGATTAAGGGAATTAGAAAAAAACGGCTATATTGCTCGCAATACATTATTAGAAACTGAAAATAAATATACCGAAGTCGATGGTAATTTAGCGCAAACACTTGGTGATATTAGTCGCATCCAACATCAAATATTAGAACAAAAACTGCTTAGCGAAAAACTCCAACAAGAATATCAAAAAGATGTTCATGCCCAACTAGCAGACACACAAACAAAGATTAATCATACCAACAGTCAGCTCGTTAAAGCAAAGTTCATGCTGAATAATTCTCAAATACGTGCCCCGGTTGCTGGCACCATAATTGGTATGTCAATTTTTACTGAAGGCGGCGTAATCGCTGCCGGGCAAAAAATGATGGAGATTGTTCCCGATGATCAACCACTATTGGTTGATGCACGGGTTCCGGTACATTTGATTGATCAAGTGAAATTAGGTTTACCGGTAGAGTTACAATTTACTGCATTTAATCAAAGTACGACTCCTAAAGTGGAAGGCAACGTGACGATGATTTCTGCTGATAGGCTACTTAATGAACAGACTGGCGAGCCCTATTATTTATTACAGGTTCAAGTAAATGATGAAAATCGTCAACGCCTAAATCAGTTAACCATCAAACCAGGAATGCCAGTAGAAGTTTTTATTCGTACTGGCGAACGGTCGCTACTAAATTACTTGTTTAAACCTTTAATTGATCGCCTGCATATGAGTCTAAATGAAGATTAATATAACTATAGGTCAGCTGATAGGATAAATAATAATCGACAAATTTTTGCTAACAACATCGCCTGAAAAGGATAGTTGCAGGCGATGTTCAATAAGCAAAATAATATTCAGAATTTTACTAGCATTAAGCGATATAATTAGTTTTTAATTTGCCCTATCGCTATTGATTTATTACAGGATACCTTGTGCTAACATCGCATCGGCGACTTTAACAAAACCGGCAATATTAGCGCCTTTAACATAATTAGTCTGCTTATCTTCTCCACCATATTTCACACAATTCTGGTGAATATCTAACATAATATGTTTCAAGCGGCTATTCACTTTTTCTGCTGTCCAACTCAAATGCGCCGCATTTTGTGCCATTTCCAAACCTGATGTTGCAACCCCTCCGGCATTGGCCGCTTTTCCCGGTCCAAACAGAACACCAGCCTCAATAAACGCTTCAGTAGCTTCAATTGTTGTCGGCATATTTGCACCTTCAGCAACCGCTTGAACACCATTTTTAATTAAAATTTTCGCATCTTCTATATCAAGTTCATTTTGAGTGGCGCAAGGTAAGGCAATATCTACTGGCACCGACCAAGGGTTTTTTCCTTTAAGATAAGTCAAACCAAACTCTTCTGCATATGACTCAACACGACCATATTGATTTTTAATTGCTTCCAATCGGTTAAGTTTTTCGGCTGTAAAGCCTGCTTCATCAACAACGGTTCCATTTGAATCGGAAGCGGTAACAACCTTAGCGCCTAAAGACATACATTTCTCAATAGCATACTGAGCAACATTTCCTGAGCCAGAAACGGATACTCGTTTTCCTTCAAACGCTAAACCATGATGTTTTAACATCGCATCAGTAAAATAGACCAAACCATAGCCGGTCGCTTCAGGTCGAATTAAGCTACCACCAAAAGACAAGCCTTTACCGGTAAAAACACAAGAAGTGTTGTTAGACAGCTTCTTCATCATACCTGCCATAAAACCGACTTCACGCCCACCCACGCCAATATCTCCAGCAGGAACATCGGTATAAGGACCTAAATGTCGGAAAAGCTCTGTTATCAATGCCTGACAAAAACGCATAACTTCTGCCTGGCTTTTTCCTTTAGGATCAAAATCTGAGCCACCCTTACCGCCACCCATAGGTAAAGTGGTTAACGCATTTTTAAAAGTTTGTTCAAAGCCGAGAAATTTTAAAATTGATAAATTAACTGAAGGATGAAAACGCATTCCACCTTTAAAAGGGCCAATTGCCGAATTAAATTGTACCCGCCAGGCTCGATTAACTTGAACATTTCCCTTATCATCTACCCAACAAACACGAAACTGAATCACCCTTTCAGGCTCTACTATTCTTTGCAGTAATGCCTGTTCACAATATTGAGGATTATCGCGTAAAAACGGCGCCAGGGAAGTAAAAACTTCACGCACAGCTTGTAAGAATTCAGGTTGATGAGCATAACGTGATTGGATTGGTGTTAGGAATGTCTCTAAAGATAAACCATCTTTCATACAAAATTCCTTAGATTAAAAGATAAATTAAGATATTTTCATACTTATTAACATTTATTTTTGCAGAATGACCTGCTAGGTGTGAATTTACTTATTGAATATATCACTAATTTATCTCTATTTTTAATGAGATTTTTTGTGTCTTAATCACATTTTCTAGCAAAATATAAGTCGATTTAATTTATCGAAAATTAATAAAAAAACACTTGAATAATCAAGGGTTTTTATTGAAAAAATTGATTTACCAATAAATATTATCAATCACTATCTTTTAATGGCACAATTAACATATCAACATGAACAGTATTAATCAGCTGGCGAGCCGAGGACATTAACTTACTCCAGAAATCCTGATGATGACCACAAACAACTAAATCTACCTTGTATTCCTTGATTGCATCAACCAAAACCTGCCCAAGATCACCTCGGCCACTCAATTCTTTTTCAATCTTATAATCAGCTTCTTTGGCTAATTTGGTCAATGCATGGTGAGTTTCCTTAGTGATACGCTGCTCCATATCACCAAGATTTACATCAATCAAGCCGGTATAAAGATCAGAATAATTTACATCAACATGAATTAAAGAAACTTTTGCATTATAAGGTTTTGCCATGGAGACAGCTTTATCGACTAAAACTTTACTTTCTGGGGATAAATCAACTGTAACAAGAATATGTTTGTAAGCCATATCTAGCTCCTTTCAAACGTAGCTCTTAAAAAAGAACACCTGTTTTTATGATAAATACTTAGCGGTCAAACCTGATAGTTTAATATCATCTTAAACATAGTTTAATAAAAATTTTACCCATAAATTATGAAAAATAGATACCTTCAGAATAATTAGCATAGACCAAATTAGTTAAATTTTCCATAATTTAGCATAAAAATCATAGTGTTGAAGATATCAATTATTTGTTAAAAAATATGCATCATAAAAATTAAACTGATAAAAATAATCCCAATGGGTCATTTTGTGAAGTTGTTAGATTATTCTACAATTAAAATAAACCGGCAACTGATAAGCAAATATCTTCTTTTGCACTTGCTAAAAACAATATCAGTGGCTAAATCTGTATTTTTTGAGGTCATTATCTTAATATGCATGTATGGTTTTGGGCATTATGTATACTTTGCATCATAAATATGATGCGATATTTTTCTTCAATCCGAGTATTACTTTTTATTTTGCGGGAATCTGATCCCTTGCTCTATCAATCTGTTGATGGCAACGGATTCTTTACCGCCCATGGCCAATGGACTAAGCATATAAAACTAATCCGTTATATTAATACTCAACAATACACTAATCATCACGATCCCGAAGTCATTTTACGTTGTGAACGTATTCGCAAACAATTCATGTTAATTAGTGGATTAAGTATTATTGTTTTTATAAGTTTAATATGGAACATTTGGTGATATTAATGGACTCAAGTAATATTTAAATGATATAGATAATATATTATTCAATGAAAAAAAATAGCGATGTCCAAATTAAGCATCACTATTTTTTGTTATATATAGTTTATCTGATATGTCTATATAAATTTTAATGATATCCAATAAAACAAACCAGAAAGTATAATAGAAATAGGTAATGTAAATAACCAAGCCAGTAATATATTTTTAATTGTTTTAGCTTGTACACCACCACCATCAACAACCATCGTACCGGCTACCGCAGAAGATAAAACTTGTGTTGTTGATACAGGCATACCAGTATAACTTGCAACACCAATGGAAACTGCCGCAGTAACTTGAGCAGAAACACCTTGCGCATAAGTCATACCTTTTTTACCAATTTTTTCACCAATCGTTATAGCAACACGTCGCCAACCAATCATAGTACCGACAGAAAGCGCCAAAGCAACGGCAATAATAATCCACAGTGGCGCATACTCCACTGTATTAAGCAAATCGTTACTCAAGTTACGCAGAAAACGAGCATCCGAAGAGGACGTCTCTGGTAGTTTAGCTACATCTAATGCTGTATCAGATAAACACATTAATAATCGGCGCATTTGATTACGTTGTTCAGGTTTTAGTGCTGAATAACTTTGAATATCCGTCAACATCAGTGATGTCTGTTTTAGCACAGTAATAGGACGTGAATTATCACAATGGAATTTCTCATCTAAAATTTCCAATTCCGACTCATGTTGTGACTTATTAACAATATGTTTTACCGCTGACTGATGCTCTTCATAATAATGTTGTAGATGCACTATCGCGTCATGGGTACGAGTTATATCATAACCACTGGCATTCATATTAAGCACAAACCCGGCAGGCGCCACGCCAATTAACACTAGCATAATAAGACCAATACCCTTCTGACCATCATTAGCACCATGAGAAAAACTGACGCCAACGGCAGATAAAATCAATGCAGTACGTGTCCAAAAAGGGGGTTTTCTTTTACCATCTTTCTTCTCTCGCTCAGCCGGTGTTAAATGAATACGACGACGTTTTTTCGTACCACTCCAATAACGGCGTAAAAAGAAAATTAGCAATCCAGCTATAACAAAACCAATAGCAGGAGAAAGGATGAGGGAAAGAAAGATTTCAATAACTTTTGGGATGTTCAATGCATCCACTATAGAGGAGTCTGTCACTAATGAATTGGTTAAACCAACACCAATAATGGCACCTATTAATGTATGTGAACTAGAAGCCGGTAACCCCAAATACCAGGTACCCAAATTCCAAATAATGGCCGCCAATAGCATGGAAAAAACCATTGCCAGGCCATGAGCAGAACTTACATTCAAGAGAAGATCTGTTGGCAACAAATGCACAATAGCATAAGCAACACTCAAGCCACCTAAAATAACGCCAAAAAAGTTAAAAACACCAGCCATAACAACCGCAAATTGAGCTCGCATTGCTCGAGTATAGATAACCGTTGCTACTGCATTTGCGGTATCATGGAAACCATTAATTGCTTCGTAAAATAGCACAAATAATAGCGCTAGTATTAATAACAGACCGGTGTAAAAATCCAAACCAGTAAATAAATGTAGCATAAACCTTAAGCCAATTTGTTGAATATGAACTCAATGCATTATCAGTGACAAACGTTAGCGGTGGAAGCAAAATCTACATCTTTTTTGACTTTAATTGACAAAAAAAACAAATAAAACAAAAATATTCTTTACTTTCATTAAGTTAATAAAATAAAAAATATGTAGATTTATAGTGCTTACTAACATTTGTCCACACAAATTTAAATCGTAATAAATATTTTACGCTATTTAATAAAAAACGCGCTATTTGTATTATTAATAAATATCTTTTCAGATAAAAGAGAAATTTTGTGGAAAAATTTGACGTAATCATTATAGGTGCAGGAGCGGCCGGTCTATTTTGTGCAGCCAATGCAGGCCAAAAAGGGTTAAAAGTACTGATATTGGATAATGGCAAAAAAGCGGGTAGAAAAATTTTAATGTCTGGTGGCGGACGATGCAACTTCACCAATCTTTATATTGATCCTAATGCTTATATATCTACTAATCCCCATTTTTGTAAGTCAGCACTGGCTCGCTTTACCCAATGGGATTTTATTGAGTTAGTACAAAAACATCATATTCCTTATCATGAAAAAACATTAGGTCAACTTTTTTGTGACAATAACGCACAAGATATTGTCGATTTACTATTAACTGAATGTAAAGTAGCTGGCGTTAGTTTACGCTTGCAAAGCGAAATCACTCAGATAAAAAAAATAGATAATAAATTTTTAGTGTATGTTAATGAAAAAATTATTAGTTCAAACGCACTAATTATTGCTAGCGGTGGCCTTTCAATGCCTAAGTTGGGGGCAACTCCTTTTGGTTATCGTATAGCTGAGCAATTTGGCCATACCATCCAACCGACGCGAGCAGCTTTAGTGCCTTTCACATTACATAAGGAGCTGCTTGACGTTTTACACACACTTTCTGGCATTGCTATTCCAGTAAAAATCAGTTCACAAAATGCCATGACATTCCAAGAAAATCTTCTGTTTACCCATAGAGGATTATCAGGCCCAGCTATTTTGCAAATCTCAAGTTACTGGCAACCTGGGGAGCATATAAGTATTAATTTATTTCCCAATATTAATCTGATCGATTGTTTAATCCATGAACAAACCATTCATCCTAATCTATCGTTAAAAAACTTATTAACAAAATATCTACCTAAACGACTTATCGAGACATTACAAGTATTAAAAAAAATCCCAGATAACTCGTTAAAACAGCTTAATATGAAACAGATAAATACGATTGCGGAAATGCTACACAACTGGCAGATACAACCAAATAGCACAGAAGGTTATCGTACCGCAGAAGTCACTCTTGGAGGCGTTGATACAAATAGTATTTCCTCAAAAACGATGGAATCAGAAAAAGTAGCCGGACTCTACTTTATTGGTGAAGTGGTTGATGTTACTGGTTGGTTAGGCGGATATAACTTTCAATGGGCATGGAGTTCAGCTTGGGCGTGTGCTCAACACCTGACAAAATCATAACTATCTCGTTATAGTTAAATTCTTAATATTGTCAGCTAAAGTGATCTAGCCATTTGCTATCAACGATAAAACCAATTGTTTTTAAATTGTGAATTAACTATCATATAAATATATTATAATTATCAATATATTATCACAATGAATGATTTTTTTACATTTATATTAAAAAAATCACTTTACAAATGATAGTGATAACCATTATCATTAAAATACTTTCAGATGAACCTTTCTGGGATCATATGAAAGGACGACATTGCTCACATTGCTTCCAGTGTTTACTTATGCCAGCCTAGCGCTGGCACTTTTTTAACTTTTATCAATTTTTAACAAAATGTTTTAATAGACCTCACTTCCTGACTTATATCCTATCCGCTCTAACTAACAGAACCGCAAAACGATAGAGAAAATTTAAGCAAAATTTTGCCGTTCCTTTTCAGTTCATGAATATTCACAACTAAATAAAAAGTGCATAGCTTTTATTATATTCTATGCACTTTTTATTTTACTATTGACAACTCTTATTGAAAATTACAGCTCAGGGCCAGCTTTCACAAGTGCCGCCCCAACTGGGGTATCAGTATATTTTTCAAAATTATTAATAAATCGCTTAGCCAAATCTTTAGCTTTAACTTCCCATTGATTGTTATCTGTATAAGTATGACGAGGATCCAGAATATTGTTATCAACTCCTGGCAAATTGGTAGGTACAGCTAAATTAAAAATCGGTAAATTTATGGTTTCTGCTTTATCTATATCCCCATTTAAGATCGCATCGATAATTGCACGAGTATCTTTAATCGAAATACGTTTAGCCGTTCCATTCCAACCGGTATTAACCAGATATGCTTTTGCACCAGCCGCTTTCATTCGCTTACCTAATACTTCAGCATATTGAGTAGGATGTAATGTCAGAAAAGCCGCGCCAAAACAGGCTGAAAAAGTTGGCGTTGGTTCAGTTATACCGCGCTCAGTGCCCGCTAATTTAGCGGTAAAACCCGACAAAAAGTGGTACTCAGTTTGTTCAGGCGTCAAACAAGATACCGGCGGCAAAACACCAAATGCATCAGCTGTCAAAAAAATAACTTTTGTCGCATGGCCTGCTTTTGAAATCGGTTTAACAATATTATTAATATGATAAATAGGATAAGAAACGCGGGTATTTTCTGTTTTGGTTCCATCATTAAAATCAACAGAGCCATCAGTCAAAACAGTGACATTTTCTAATAGTGCATCGCGTTTGATCGCATGATAAATATCAGGCTCTGCCGCTTCAGACAAATGTATGGTCTTAGCATAACAACCACCTTCAAAATTAAACACACCATCATCATCCCATCCGTGTTCATCATCACCAATTAATTTACGTTTAGGATCGGTCGAAAGAGTTGTTTTTCCTGTGCCAGACAAACCAAAGAAGATAGCCACATCACCTTTTTCACCAACATTAGCGGAGCAATGCATTGACGCAATTCCTTTTAATGGCAGCAAATAATTCATGATCGAAAACAATCCTTTCTTCATTTCACCGCCATACCAAGTACCGCCAATCAGTTGCATACGCTCAGTCAAATTAAACGCCACAAAATTTTCTGAGTTTAAGCCTTGAGCCTGCCAGTTGGGATTAGTACATTTTGCGCCATTCATTACAACAAAATCTGGTTGAAAATCAATCAATTCTTGTTCAGTAGGTCGAATAAACATATTTTTGACAAAATGTGCCTGCCAGGCAACTTCGGTAATAAAACGCACTTTTAAACGGGTATCTGCATTTGCACCGCAAAAAGCGTCAATGATAAATAAACGCTTACCTGACAATTGGTTAGTCACCAAATCTTTTAATGATTGCCAAACCGCTTCGGTCATCGGTTTGTTATCATTTTTTCCTTTACCTTGATCCGCCCACCAAACAGTATCCTTAGAAACGTTATCACGAACGATATACTTATCCTTTGGTGATCTACCAGTAAAAATACCGGTATCAACCGCTACTGCGCCTAAGTTGGTTTCAATCCCACGTTCATAGCCTTTTAAAGAAGGTTTTGTTTCTTCTGCAAATAGTTGTTCATATCCTGGGTTATAAACGATTTCAGTTACTTGATGAATACCATATCTAGCCATCTCTTCTGGAGTAATCTTTTTTTTTGCACTCATTAATTTATGCTCCTAAATGAATATTAACCTTAATTAGGACATATCATAAATTTTTACTCGAAATTAACAGCGATAAAAATCAATAAATTTCATCTAAACTATTTTCTGAACTAAAAATGCGATCTAGAGCACAATCAACGCTACAGTAAAAAAATGTATTTATATCCTTTATTACGGTATAAAATAAGCAATACCGACTCAATGAATTTGCTGTTTTTTAATTCGCTTCAATTCCTCTATATCTTGTTTATTAAACAGATAGACAGCCCCACAAAATTCACATTCAATATCAATTTCACCACGTTCATGCAATATATGCTCAATATCTTCATCAGAAAGAGATAGCAAAATGTTTTCACAACGCTTTTTTGAACAATTGCAATGAAAGGCGACTAGCTGTGGATCATATAATGTCACATCTTCTTCATGATAAAGACGATGAAGAATTTCCTTTGGCTCTAAAGTAAATAGTTCCTCGCCCTTAATCGTAGCGGTTAATTGCACCAGATGATCAAATTGATGCTGACTTTCAATACCAGAAGAGGGCAATACCTGCAATAATATTCCACCAGCAGCAGGCTCACCATTTATTTCACCTGAATGAATGAATAAACGTGTCTGCAACTGTTCTGATTGTTTAAAATAATCATCCAAACATTCCGCTATTGTATTACCTTCCAATGCAACAACACCTTGATAACGCTCACCATTTATTGGTGTAATTGTGATCACCATATAACCTTGGCCAACCATCTGTTTTAATGATGATTGAGCAGTAACTGAACCTTTAATACGAGCAACACCTCTCATTTGTTGGTGATTATTTCCGTTTATTACCAACATTTTTACCGGGCCATCTCCCTGAATTTGTATGGTAATATCACCTTCAAATTTTAAAGTTGCTGTTAATAAACTAGTGGCAACTAACAATTCACCCAATAATAGACTAACTGCTGACGGATAATCGTGTTGATCGAGTATCTTTTTATAAGTTTCATTGACTGAAACTAGCTCACCACGAACAGCATCATCCTGAAACAAAAAACGGTGTAACTGGTCATGTTTAGACATATTTTCTCTCATTGCTAAAGTTGTCATCAAAATGACTCATTTAAATTTGTATGCTTAAATTTAATCAGGTTACGTCGTTCTTTCTTATCAGGACGACGTTCTGGGTTTGGCATGGTTAATGAATTAGTTTTACGCGCTAAAGCCAATCTTTCCCTATTAACAATACTGTCTTGTGTTTCACAATATAACGCTCTTGCTTCTGATGCGCCCCGTCGCTGATCGCTAATGGCCAATATTTCTATAGTTAACTCATCATTTCCTTGTCTTAATTTTATAATGGCATGCTTTTCAACGACTTTACTTGGTTTACTTCGCTGCCCATTATAGTGAACTTTGCCACCCTCAATCATTTTACGAGCAATTGCTCGAGTTTTATAAAAACGTGCAGCCCATAACCATTTATCTAAACGAATAATCAAATCCATATCTGACTGTGTTTTCATACTCTTTTCATTAGGTTAAATATTTTTTTGCTGGTCAGTGGAAGAGACAATATTGAAACAATGCTCATAATATTGCCGAATACTTTTTAATCGCCACTTATTTATACGCTTACGTGTAATAACCAGAATAAGATTTAATATAAAAGTTGCCATTAAAACCAAGTTTAATAGAAAAGCACTAATATAGCGTAAAAGTAACATAGAACTAGGTTTACTATGTAAAATAATATGACGCGTACCTTTTGCATCGACAAATAATTTAGTAATAATACCTTCTGCTTCAAAAGGAGTATGCATTAAAATATCTGACAATTTTTGCAGCTCTTGCCATTTTTGTAATGGAGAATAAGAATCAACAACAGGAGAGTGGAATGAAACTAAATCTACAAACGGTTTTCCTTCATCACTGATAAGTAATACACCTCTGGTCGGTGGTGTATTCAATAACGCCGCTGCTTTTTCTATTTCTCTATTAATATAAAAAGATGTCGTTTCATTAACCAGTTTTTCCAAAGTTTCTGCCCCACCTGGCCGCAATATCACATTGGTACCCGCTAATTTTCCATTTTTAGCTCTGGTAACAAGTACCGACCATTCATAGGTATCACTTAAATTAACTAACGCGCTCTTTAAACGAAAACACTCATTATTAAGTGGGCATAATGAATTTGTTTTTAAGATGATATCAGCGAAATTATCAAGTAAATTCATACCAGATTTCATAATCTCACGTCGAAGCTGCTGATTAACTTTACGATCCAAATTATTAAAATAAAGCTGCTGTTTAACTGTTGTTGAAAGAGAAAAGACTTTTTCAACTATATCAGATTCAGGTATAGGAGATGGGTTTATATTATTCCAGTAAATACCGGAACAATCAAAAGGAAGAAAATCAAACCTATTTCCTTTTTCTATAAAATCAATAGGTACATAGCACATACCCACACCTTTAACTGCAATATAGTCACCAATCTGTAACGGCATCACTTCCAATTCGGCATAATTTGTTGTCTGTAGATAATTTTCTCCATTAAGCCAATGAAAAATTAATCTCGCGGGTAAATGAACTGGTTCATAGAAATGAAGTAATAACATAAGGAAAAAACTGGTTATCACCAACATTAAATTTTTGCCATATCTTTTATATGGATAACGACGAGCCTCTTCATGTAAAGATAAATAACGTCCTTGACGAACAACGTAACCGTTTGCATACATATCAATATTAATAGCCTGATCAATCTCATATTCCAGAAATGGCTCCCAATGAGATGGATAAATAAGATCAATTCCAGCCAATGAAATATTATGTTTTTTACCTTTATCAAACTCGCCAAATAAACCCCATCGTTTAGGCTTACCTACCACACAACGAATATCCTGTTGATATCTCTTACGAAAAATATATGGCCGATAAAGAAGATAAACTCCAATAATAAAAGTTAGCCCGCCAAACAACATTAACCAAGGAAAAAAAATAGTAATAGCGAATAACGAAAGTGCACAAACAATTAGCCCAACACAAATAACACCACCGCCCCATAAACTAAATGATCGATTAAGTTTATACTCTTCCAATGTCTCTTTTCTGACTTTAATAAACTTTACTAACTGCTGACCACTCTCTTGAATAATGGCATTAACTGGTGGAAATGTTATTTCTTTAGTTAAATGAAACTCTTTAAAATTTTGCTTAAAATCACCCAAGAAATGATTATTTACTGAGATAACAAGCGGTAAGGTATCCGTATCAACAACATCCATAACATTTTGAGTTGTTAAGTAAGGTTCTAATTGTCGGGGTAAATGAACTTCTTTAGAATCAATAAAATAGCGCCATAAATTATCTTGATCGTTGATTAAAGAGAAGCGTGTTATTGCATTACAGCCAGTAGAAACCCAGGCATTTCTTTTAGGAAAATCAAATAATTTTCTTATTGTAGCCTCTTTTGTCTTTATTAAGATTTGTTCAGAATTGGTATATTTAAGATAGTCACAAATTATCTGATATTCATCAGACGTAATTTTACGATAATTAGCTTGTATTAAGAAAGGTAATCTATTTATACCATTACCTTTTTTTTCTTTCATAAACAAAAAGAAAATTAATATAAACAAGCAAATAATTAAAATAACCAATATAACAAAAGGTAAGCTCATTTCTTCCCCGATGTAACGAATAATGCCTGTGCAGAATAACAACCCTTTCAATAGCTCTAAATAAGGTAATTCCTATTCTAGTTTTATGTTTTTAATATTAATAACAATGAGTTACGATTTGTCATTATTTATTTTAACAACATAGTCGTTCAATTAATAAGTAATATAATAAAAATATTACTAAAACTCTCTTATTATAATAATCACCTCTGGCTAAATTTATTGATATATTATCACTAAAAAGATAGATTGAATGACAATTGATTTCAGCAAAAAATCAAAAGATTATCTTCGCTCTTAATATAAAAAGTTATAATCTATTCAACAAATTTTGTCCGGGACACAGTATATGAAACAAATCAAAAAACCCAAAATTTTGAATATAAAAAATATTGCTGAATCTAGACTTTTTCGTATCCAATCTGTTGATCTTGAATTTAGTAATGGTGTTAAGCGTCTTTATGAACGAATGCAGCCAACAATAAATGAAGCCGTACTGATCGTTCCTATTATTAATGACGAATTAATTTTAATTCGTGAATATGCTGTTGGTATTGAAGAGTATGAACTAGGTTTTCCTAAAGGAGCTATTGATAAAGGAGAAACTGCCATACAAGCTGCTATAAGAGAATTAAAAGAAGAAATTGGTTATGGCGCAAAACATATTGAATTACTAGCAAAACTAACAATATCACCCGCCTATTTTTCCAACAAAATGAATATATTCATTGCACAAAATCTCTATGAAGAAAAACTGGAAGGTGATGAACCAGAGCCATTAGAACAAATTCGTTGGCCAATCGAAAATATGATGCAACTTCTTGATGTTAAAGACTTTAACGAAGCAAGAAATATTAGCGCCCTATTTTATGCTCAACGTTATCTCAAAAACATTTGCTAATTTTAATTAAGTCCTAATATTGTTAAATGAAATAGGGTCTATTTAATAACCCTAATTTCAATGACAAAAATTAAAGAATATTTTACTGTTCAAAAGAGTTCTTGGCTATTTCCATCTTCAGAAATAACAATTGTACCTACTTCTCGAATAGCCGCTGTTTTAGGTTCAGTTCCTTCAATAAAATATTCCAAATTTTTACTTACTGAATTATTCGTTGCTAATTTACCTGTTTTGCTATCAATAGTAATAGAAATAATTCCATCAGGAGGTTCTATGTCATTCTCACGAACTCCATCGAGAACAACTTTCATAAAATCATTCCAGATAGGTTGGGCACTTTTTGCTCCCGCTTCACCACCTGTAATAGTACGCCCTAAACTGTAGTGGTCTAATAAAACTGTAGAGATTTATAGCTTATAATTAAGCAAAATCTTATAGGTATAAACATGCCACGAAAAGTAAAAGTGACCTTTAGCGCAAAGCAAAAACTGGAATATGCAAAACTCATGGTTGAAGGTGGATATAGCAATATCCAAGTTGAAAAAATATCCGGTGCGGGTAAATCTGCCGTATCGCGCTGGAAGCAACAATATCTTGCCGAGTTGAATGGGAATACGCCTGTAAAATCAAAAGCGTTAACGCCCGAGCAACAGCGCATACAAGAATTAGAAGCAAAACTTAAGCGTGCTCAGAGGGATAATGACATATTAAAAAAGCCGCGGCTTACTTCATCCTCGACAATCAAAACTCAAAATCGTGAAGCAAATGAAAATTATGTACCCCAATTTTACGGTCACTGAGTTATGCCATCTTTTTGAAGTAAGCAGTAGTAGTTTTTATTATGAAACGAAAATACCGACAGTTGAAAATGAAAGGCTGTGTGGCGAAATCAAACGTATTTTTTATACATCGGGCCAAACTTATGGCAAAAGACGTATCCAAGCTGAGTTAAAGGGTTTAGGTGCCAGATTGGCACTTATAAAATATCAAACATCATGAAATTAAATCAATTAGTTGCAATTAGACCAACGAAAAAGCATTACTATCCCTCATCGGGTAACGAACATCGATATGCCCCTAATTTGCTTAAACGACAATTTTCCCCTCAACAGCATAATCACTATTATGTCGGTGATATCACGTATATTAGATATCACTATGGGTGGAGCTATTTAGCTTGCGTGTTAGATTTAGCCACCAAAGAAGTTATTGGTTATGCCTTATCAACAAAACCGGATACGAAATTAGTGAAAGAAGCCTTAGATAACGCCATTGAACGGCAATTACCGGATACGACAAGTTTGATGTTCCATTCAGATCAAGGTTGCCAATATTCATCGGAGGAGTTTAGGGCGCACCTCTTTGAACGGAAAATAACTCAAAGCATGAGTCGGCGAGGTAATTGCCTCGATAATGCCGTGATGGAAAGATTTTTTAGGAGTTTAAAGACAGAAAAGCTTAACCATTTATCGTTTATGAATCATCAATCTGTTGTCTATGAAGTTGAAAATTACATTCAGTTTTATAATTATTATCGACGCCATTCAACGATTGGTTATTTAACGCCACATCAAAAATATCATGAACTAAAGAATGCCGCTTAGATCTTCTACAGAATTTGTTGACCATTACAGAGGAGCATATTTTTTTTGTTCAACCGTTATTGGAATTTCACTATTAATATCTACACTAGGTTTAAGATTCGTCATTGGCGTTGTAGATTTAACTATATCCTCAATAGATTCTGCATTTATTTCTTTAATTTTTGGCACATCATCATAAATAACAGGTATATCGTTACATTTTGGACAAGCAATTTTAGCTTTAGCTTCAAACACAACTTCACCTTGTAGCCCTTCAACGCGACTAATGAAATAAGGTTCGATAAGGTAACCACCATTAGACATAACGGCATAACCTCGAACTATTTGCAGCGGCGTAAATGACGGAGCACCTAATGCCAATGACTCAGTTCGATTAACATTTTCTTCAGGAAAACCAAAACGTTTTAGATAATCCGCCGCATAATCAACACCCATCGCGCGCATTGCGCGCATTGCGCGTACCATCACAACATTTTTAGATTGGCCTAATCCCTGACGCAAACTGATTGGACCAGCATATTTGGCGGGAGAATTTTTAGGTCGCCAATCTGAATCCGCTCCAGCATCCCAACGAGTAATTGGCATATCATTTAATAATGAAGCTAACGTTAATCCTTTATCTAATGCGGCGGTATAAAGAAAAGGTTTAATATTGGAGCCAACTTGACGTAACGATTGGGTTACTCGATTAAATTTACTTAATTCAAAATCAAACCCGCCAACCAATGAGACAATAGCGCCATCTAATGGATTAAGAGCAATAAAAGCTGAATTTGCTTCTGGTATTTGAGCTAACCACCAGCTATCTTCAACCTGTCGTATACGAATTAATTCTCCCACTTTAACAACTTCGTTAACCGTTTTAGGTGCTATGCCTTGACGCTCATCAGAAATATACTTACGTGCCCAAGAAACACCATTCATTGCCAACTCAGCAGAAACACCATTCGGCATTATCACTTCAGCTTTATTTTTATTTGTCGCAATAACCACTGCGGGAATTAATGGCCCATAAGTAGATATTTTTTTCAGCTGTTCAATAATTTGTTCATGAGTCCAAGGTGTTTGTAGCTGAGTCCAAAGAATTTTTTCTGCTCCTCGATAACCATGACGAATATCATAATTAATTAGGTTATTACGCAAAGCATTAACTGCTGCTATCTGATCTTTACCGATGATTGTGGTATAAACTTTATAACCATTTGTATAAGCATCCTCACCATAACGGTTATAGAGCTCTTGCCTAACCATTTCTGCCAGATAGGGAGCTGAAAACGAAATTTTTGGCGCGTGATAACTAGCAATAATGTTTTCACGCTTTGCTTCATTATATTGCTGTTGAGTAATATAGCCCTCTTCTAACATACGCAATAGTACGGTATTTCGACGATTTATCGCTCGTTCATGGGAGTAAAGGGGGTTAAAAGTAGAAGGTGCTTTTGGTAAACCTGCAATCATAGCAATTTCACTTAAACTTAATTCATTTACAGACTTACCAAAATAGACATAAGCCGCTGCGCCTACACCCCGTAAGCGCGATTTCCTAAATAAATTTTATTTAAATAAAGTTCCAGAATTTCATCTTTTGACAACAATTGCTCAATCCGGATAGCTAAAAATACCTCTTTAACTTTACGCATCAATGTTTTTTCTCGACTTAAGAAAAAATTTCTTGCTAACTGCTGCGTTATTGTACTTGCCCCTTGCGAAGCATGACCGGAAGCAGCCATCACCGATACAGCTCGAAAAATTCCTATAGGATCAACACCATGATGTTCATAATATCGACTATCTTCCGTCGCAACAAAAGCTTTTATCATTAGCGGGGGAACTTGTTTTAATGGCAATGGAAGACGCCGTTTCTCTCCAAATTGTGCGATCAACTCACCTTCTGCACTTAACACCTGCATAGGTACTTGCAATCGAACATCTTTTAATGTTGCTACATCAGGTAATTCTGATTCGACATATTTGTACAAACCAAAAATAGATCCTGCCCCCAAAAATAGACAGCAAACTATAAAAAAAAGAAAAAACTTTACGATCTTCACCTGAAATTCCCATTTACAATTTATTGGGTGGTTTATAAACATCGAATATTTAGTATAAATGTTTGAAATTACCTTGAATATGGAATTTTATACATTAACAATAGGGAAATCGTCTATGTTTTTACAAAAATGGCAGATTGGCCTTGATATACATCATAATAAAATTCAACTTGTGGCTGCTACTCGACACAGACATGGCTGGCAACTTCGCGAATGTTGGCAACATTCTTTACCAATCACTAAAACCCAAGATACTGAAACCCAAAATATTCGTATAACCACGCTAAAAAATATCCTGCAACAATGGTACAAAAAACTACCTAACAATTGTGATACAAGATTCTCTTTATCATCATTACAAATCCTAAAATCTCACTTCCTTTTACCTGAAAAAATCACACTAACAGAACCAGAACTTGGGTGGTTCGTCCACAGCAAAGCTGAAACGCTATTTCCTATCGACATTCGTGAGCTTGTTTTGGATTATCGTATTTATCAAAAGCAAATTTACCTTTGTGCTACCAGACGTAGTGATATTGCTTTTTGGTCTGAATTATTACATGAGGTAGGTTTTTCACTTTCGGTTATCGATATATCTCCTAATGCTCTTCGTTACTTAGCACATAAAGCTGCTATTCCTGATAACACCTGGCTTATTTATCGGCGACAACAAGAGTGGATATGTGCAGGCCCTTTATATCAATCAATACACTACCAACCTGTTGAGATAACTGAAGTAGACTCTATAGAAAAATTGATACTATTACTACCTAAAGAAACTCAACAACAACCTAATACTATTTTTTACCTCGGTAACGATATAAAGCATCATCATTTCTCCACATGGTCTCTGTTAGATTCTTTTCGATATTACCCTATCAAGTTACCAAAAGATTTTCATAATTTTGCGATCGCCGCAGGTTTAGCACTTCGTGAGGGAGAAAGATGATGTATCAAGTTAATTTTTTGCCATGGCAGAAAAAACGCCTTAAACAACGTTATTATGTTTGGTTATCTCTCTTTTTTATCCAAATTTCAAGTTTGATATTAATTCTTTTTTTTATATTTGATAGACATAAACAGCAATACCTTCATCAACAATATTTACTTGATAAAGAAAAAATAGAAATTGCAGCTATTGAACAACAGCTTGCTAACATTGAACAACAGCGACAACAACTTAAACAATTAACGCAACAACTTAATACGTTAATTCAAACCGCTAACCACAACAAACGCCAACTTTATTTACTACAACAAATTCCGCACATTTTGCCAACAGGCAGTTGGTTAGAGGCACTTTCAAGCCAAATAGATAATTTGGTAATTAAAGCAAATAGCCATGATTATCATGAAATTTTACAGTTCATGCGCCAATTAACCGAGCAAAAGATAGTAACTCAAATTCAATTACAAACAATACAACTGACCTCTCAGAATATTCAAAAAACCATATTAAATGCAAAGTGGCTATTTTCGGAGGAACAATATGATAAAAAATAAAATATATGAATGGTTTTATAGACCATTATGGAAACAACTTATCCCACAATGGTTAACACTTTTTTTGATTTTTCTCTTTTTCTTTATTTTTTATTGGTCAAAAAATTCTTTAATCATTAATGAATTGAATCAACAGCGGAAAAACAGCAGACAACATATCAACACATTAAAAACCCAACTCATACAAAATATAACAAAAAACAAATTAAATACCTTGATAAACCAAAGGAAACAACAAATAACAGACTTACTAACTTCAATGCAGACTACCACCCATGCTTTTGAGCAATTTAAATTTCCGCCACCTACTTCAGGTGAAAAACTTATCTACTGGCAACAACAAAATCAAAATAATCGCGTAGATTACTATTTCACAATTTTAGCAAGCTACTATCAATTAATAGCTTTTATCGAAAACTTACAAAAAACACATCCACTACTACTTATTCATCAGCTAAAAATAACACCCAAAAAAAATAATTTACATTGCGAATTCATTCTTTCATCCATGACAAAAAGCCTAACATAATGAATTTACTTACTTTAATATCAATTGTCTTATTAATAACATTATTTAGCGTTAATGTTATAGCCGCCAGAGAGCCATTTACACCACCAAAAACAGAGGAAATCATTGAAAACAATGTTACCCCCACAATATCGATAGCTGAAGAAAAGAGTGATATACATTATCTAAGTTATCCCCTCCAATATGTCGAAGCGGAATTACTAGCATCTCAACTTTCACAAAATAATCCGCCTTTACTCTCAAAAAAAGGAAAAGTTTTTGCCGATAAACAGACCAATAACTTAATTTTTGAGGATACACAGAGACATATTGAGCGTCTTCAATCGTGGCTAAAAAAAATTGATATACCTCAACAACAAGTCCAAATCACAGCCTATATTATCAATACAAGTCGAGAAGCTTTGTATGAGCTGGGTATATTTTGGGAACTTAGTACAGATAAAATCAATCAAGTAGGAATCAATCGACTTAATATTCATCAACCAGCACCGTCTTCAATTCCACATATCGCATTTAATATTGCTAAAATTAAAAGTCACTTATTGTCACTGGAATTAAGTGCTCTAGAACAAGAAAATCAGCTATCTATCATTGCCAGCCCCAGATTAATGGCCTCTCATAATCAATCTGCCAGCATTAAACAAGGCACAGAAATCCCTTATGTCATTCAAAATAATAAAAAAAGCCAGATAAAATTTAAAGAAGCAATTTTAGGAATGGAAGTTACTCCTACTATTTTACGAGGAGGTAAAGTTCGTCTATCGCTAAAAATCAGTCAAAATAGTCCCAATACCACTCTGCTAGCAAATACTTACCAACATATTGCAATTAATAAACAAGAAATATCAACCCAAGTTACTATTAATCATGGAGAAACACTTATTTTAGGTGGGATTTTTCAGCAGAAAAAAAACAGTCAACAACAAAAAATTCCCTACCTGGCAGACATTCCTTTTTTTGGTCATTTATTCACCAAAGATGGAAAACAAACTTACCATAGAGAATTAATCATATTTATAACACCACAATTAATTAATATTTAACAAAACATAGTAACTAATAATTATTTTTTATAATATAACTTCATCCTAAACAGCACCCAAGAGAGCAAAAATCATCCGATTATTGTGAATAGTGGATTATAAATTTGACGATAAGAAAGATTTAGCTTACAAGGTTAGCTATTTAGCGAAATAAATATTGTTGTGCGCACACTCGATAATAAAACCTTTATATGTACGATTAGAGTTGCATTTTTAGCTAATCTATTGCGATAATTTTTATATCCAATTTAATATCATTCATAATTGGCAGCAAATAATACATTTTCCGTATAGATATCGACGTGGTTTTCAAATTGATTGATGTTAAACTTAGTGCGCAAACAAACTTAAAGACGAATACTTGAGCTTCGTAATACTGTATATTACGTATTACGAGACATTCGGGATTTTAAACCTGTGAAGAAATACTGCTATCAGTTATGTTCCAAAAACAGGCCCTTCCGATATAATTCAGAAAAAACTGAATGTATTTGGGATTTTTTTGCTTTTATATGCAAGAAAAGATGTCAATACTCATGAGGTTTCAATTATAGGTCCCGTTGCTAATTTGATTGGCGGGGCGGGTTATCATTAACGAATAATCTTAGTAATACCAAAAACATGGCAGAGAAACGCAATATCTTTCTGGTTGGGCCTATGGGCGCCGGAAAAAGTACTATTGGTCGCCAGCTAGCGCAGCAACTTAGTATGGAGTTTTTTGATTCCGATCAAGAAATTGAACGACGTACTGGTGCTGATGTGAGTTGGGTATTTGATTTGGAAGGCGAAGAAGGTTTTCGGGAACGTGAAGAAAAAATTATCAATGAGCTTACAGAAAAACAAGGCATTGTTCTAGCAACAGGGGGGGGATCGGTAAAATCAAAAGAAACACGCAACCGTCTTTCTGCTCGCGGGGTAGTCGTTTATCTTGAAACTACGATTGAAAAACAAATGGCACGAACTCAACGCGATAAAAAAAGACCTTTATTGCAAGTAGATCAGCCTGCTCGTGAAGTTTTAGAAAAACTCGCTCATGAACGTAATCCACTTTATGAAGAAATCGCAGACATTACTATTCATACCGACGATCAAAGTGCAAAAGTAGTTGCTAACCAAATCATTGGATTATTAGAAAATACTTAATTTCAATAAATCAATATGAATGACTGATTGACCATGCCATAAAGGTAAAATCAATATGGAAAAATTGACAGTTACACTCGGTGAACGGAGTTACCCTATTAGTATCGCTTTTGGTTTACTTAACTCGCCTGATGCTTTTTTGCCGCTTAAAAGTGGCGAATACGTAATGATTGTAACGAACAAAACGCTACATTCCATTTATTCCGCAAGAGTAAAATCTACTCTTACAAAAATGGGCGTCAAAGTTGATGAGATCATTCTACCTGACGGAGAACAGTACAAATCATTAGCTACTCTTGATACTGTCTTCACTGCTTTATTGGAAAAAAATCATCCTCGAAGCACCACCCTTATTGCCCTTGGGGGCGGTGTTATTGGTGACTTGACAGGATTTGCTGCCGCCTGCTACCAAAGAGGCGTTCGTTTTATCCAAGCACCAACCTCGCTTTTATCTCAAATTGACTCATCTGTTGGAGGAAAAACAGCAGTCAATCATCCATTAGGTAAAAACATGATTGGTGCTTTCTATCAGCCAATATCAGTTATTATTGATTTAGATAGTCTAAAAACATTACCAGTACGTCAGTTTTCTTCAGGCTTAGCTGAAATTATTAAATATGGCATTATTCTAGATTATGATTTTTTTTGTTGGTTAGAAAAAAACATTAATAAACTATTTGAATTAGATGAAAAAACAATAAGTTATTGCATACGACATTGTTGTGAATTAAAAGCAAAAATCATTGCTATAGATGAAAAAGAAACCAATGGACAACGTGCCTTATTGAACTTAGGACATACCTTTGGTCATGCCATTGAAACTGAATTAAACTATGGTTGTTGGCTACACGGTGAGGCAGTTGCTGCAGGTATCGTGATGGCTGCAAAAACCGCAGAGTTAATTGGCCAATTTGATAATAATGATACTCAACGCATTTTAAACTTACTGAGGCAAGCAAATCTCCCTATTAAGGGACCAGCAAAAATGGCTGCTGAAGCCTATTTACCTCACATGATGAGAGATAAAAAAGTAGTTAATAATCAACTCAATCTGGTGCTACCCAAATCTATTGGCAACGCAGAATTATATACTAATATAAGCCATGAGATTGTTTTAAAAGCAATTAAACAATGCCTACATACAGATTAAACCGTGATTGAGATAGCAAGATAGCCATAGTGACACTATAATAAATATCCGTATTTTAGAATCAAATTGTACAAAAAATCATCTTTATCCATGATATGAGGTCATTCACCTTAAAGGGAGGGGAAATGGACGAGTTTAAACCAGAAAGAGATCCTCAAGATCAGAGTAACTTCCGGCCAGACACTTCAGACAGGCCTGTATTACGTTCACGTCAGCAAGGATCTAAACACCATCTAGCTTCTCGGCAACATGTCATGATTGGTATCGCTGTTTTGGTTCTATTATTACTCATTATCGCGATTAGCTCAGCACTTAAAGCGCCAACAGATCATGAGAAACAAAATACCTCTACAACAATAAATGAACGTAACATTGATATTTCTAAATCAACATCACTATCAAATGAGTCCCCTTTATCCCAAGAACAAAGCCAACCACAAAACGTAACCATGCCTTCAATTAGTGATACACCGACTGAAAGTTCCTTACCTCCAGCCAACCAAGGGCAAGGTAAACGTATTGAAATCCCTGGTGACGTTGTTGATGCTTTACGCCAGGGACAAACATTACCTAATGCAAAGCAACAACTCGTTGAAAATCCAACATCAACGCCATCATCAACAAAACTTCCCGCTACTACACCACCTAAAATCGTTGAACCAATTAAAACTAATCCTGAAACAAAAACAAAACCTATAGTTAGAACACATACAAATCAAAGTGGAGATTTATTATCGGCACCAGCAAGTAATTACACACTACAGTTAAGTAGTGCCAGCCGTTCTAACTCACTAGAAGCATTTGCTAAAAACAATCGCTTAACTAATTATAAAATCTATAAGACCATACGCAATGAACAACCATGGTATGTTCTTATCCACGGTAATTACCGCTCAGTCAGTGAAGCAAAAAACGCAATTTCAACTTTGCCCGCTTCTGTTCAGGAAAAAAAACCCTGGGTTAGAAAATTTCAGCAAGTTAAGCAAGATCAAAAATAAAGAATCATTAGGCGCAAATATGCTGTCCTAAACAGAGATATATCAAAAACTCTGGAACATTTAGATAAAATATGGCGGCATGAAGAAAAAACGCGCTTTTTTAAAATGGGCTGGCGGTAAATATCTTCTGGTAGAAGAAATTAAAAAATATCTACCAGAAGGTGATTGTCTGGTAGAGCCATTTGTAGGGGCAGGTTCAGTATTTTTGAATACCAACTATAATGCTTACATCCTAGCTGACATTAATAATGATCTTATCAATTTATATAATACTGTAAAATATCATACTGATACATTTGTGCAGCATTCACGTCAGCTTTTTAACAACGAGTTTAATACGCCTGAGCAATACTACCGTTTACGTACTGAATTCAACTTATGTAATAATCCTAGACGTCGTAGTGAACTATTTTTATATCTTAATCGTCATTGCTACAATGGTCTTTGTCGTTACAACTCAAAAGGGGAATTTAACGTTCCATTTGGGCGCTATAAAAAACCTTATTTTCCTGAAGATGAACTCTATTGGTTTGCAGAAAAAGCACAAAAAGCTATTTTTGTCTGCCAAACCTATCAAGAAACATTACTATCAGTAAACAAAAGTGCTGTTGTTTACTGTGATCCACCCTATACACCTCTTTCTGATACAGCTAATTTTACCGCATATCATACAAATAGTTTTGGCAACAAAGAACAATACAATCTGGCTCAAATTGCTTATCACTTATCATCAACTCGCGGAATACCCGTATTAATATCAAATCATGATACACCAGCGACTAGAGAATGGTATCATCACGCCAAGCTAAATGTTGTTAAAGTACGTAGAACAATTAGTCGTAATAGCCTTGCTCGTAGAAAAGTCGATGAACTTTTGGCATTTTATAATCCAACTTATAAAAAAAACGCAAAAGGTAAAAAAACAAATCGGAGACAATAATGAAAGATTTTCTGATTGCCCCCTCTATTTTATCCGCAAATTTTGCATGTTTAGGTGAAGATACTGGGAAAGTCATTAAAGCTGGAGCTGATATTATCCATTTTGACGTAATGGATAACCATTATGTTCCAAATTTAACTTTTGGCCCAATGGTATGTAAAGCATTGCGAGATTATGGTATTAAGGCACCCATTGATGTGCATTTGATGGTAAAACCAGTAGATCGACTGATTCCTGACTTTGCTAAAGCTGGTGCAACCTATATTACCTTTCACGCTGAAGCAAGTGAGCATATTGATCGCACATTACAATTAATTAAAGATAACGGTTGTAAAGCTGGTTTAGCTTTTAATCCAGCTACACCATTAAACTATTTAGATTACGTGATAGATAAATTGGATATGATCCTAATCATGTCGGTAAATCCTGGTTTTGGTGGACAATCTTTTATTCCTCAAACCCTAAATAAATTGCGTCAAGTTCGTAAAATGATCGATGAAAACGGTTATAATATTCGCCTAGAAGTTGATGGCGGGATCAATGTTAATAATATTATTAATGTTGCAAATGCAGGTGCTGACACCTTTGTCGCAGGTTCTGCAATTTTTAATCAACCAGATTACAAAACTGTCATTGATGCTATGCGTAAAAAGTTAGCTGAGGCAATTTAATGGCATTTAAAAAATTAACCAAGATTAAAGTTATTGCATTTGATTTGGATGGTACATTAGTCGACAGTGCAGGCGGATTAGCTGATGCTTTAGATCATGCTTTAATCATTCAGCAATTACCCGCTGCAGGCAAAGAACTTGTTTCCACCTGGGTTGGTAATGGCGTCGATATTATGATAGAACGCGCATTAACTTGGGCAAATGTTAAAATCACACCAGAAATCAAAAATAATACACGCCAATTATTTGATAAAATTTATGCAACTACAGTAATAACTGGTAGTCAGCTTTTTCCTGGAGTAAAAGAAACATTAGCAGAAATAGCCAAACAACCTTTACCAATGGCAATCGTCACCAATAAACCTACGCCATTTATTGACCCTTTATTAAAAAAATTAACCATTGATTGTTATTTTTCTTTAATATTAGGGGGCGATGACGTAAAAGAGAAAAAACCCCATCCGGCTCCACTGTATCTTACAATGGGAAAATTTGGCCTACATAAAGATCAATTATTATTTGTCGGTGATTCTCATAATGATATCTTAGCCGCTAAAGCTGCAGATTGTCCTTGTGTGGGTTTAACTTACGGATATAACTATGGTGAATCTATCGCATTAAGTAAACCAGATTATGTATTAGATAACTTTGCCGATCTACTTCCTGCGTTAGGACTACCACCTTTGACAACTCTGGGATCATAACATGAATACACCCCCTATAAATTCAACTAATACCGACAAAAAGCCTATTGTATTCAGTGGGGCTCAACCGTCTGGGGAATTAACCATCGGCAACTATATTGGCGCATTACGCCAATGGGTTCACATGCAAGATAATTATGACTGTATTTATTGTATTGTTGATCAACATGCCATTACAGTTCGTCAAGACCCCAAAGAATTAAGAAAACGTACGCTTGATACATTAGCCTTATACCTAGCTTGTGGTATTGATACTAAAAAAAGTATTATTTTTGTTCAATCCCATGTTCCGCAACATACTCAACTTAGTTGGGCACTTAACTGTTATACCTATTTTGGTGAATTAAGCCGCATGACACAATTTAAAGACAAATCAACCCGTCATGCTGAAAATATTAATGCTGGATTATTTGATTATCCAGTATTAATGGCTGCCGATATTTTACTTTACCAAACAAACCAAGTCCCGGTTGGTATTGATCAAAAACAACATTTAGAATTAAGCCGCGATATTGCTCAACGTTTTAATTCGCTCTATGGTGAAATATTTACTGTACCCGATCCCTTTATTCCTGAAAAAGGAGCGCGGGTTATGTCTCTACAAGAACCACAAAAAAAGATGTCAAAATCAGATGATAACCGCAATAATGTAATAACTTTATTAGAAAACCCTAAATCAGCGGCTAAAAAAATAAAACGTGCCCTTACTGATTCTGACGAGCCACCGCAAATTTATTATGATACAGAAAACAAACCGGGTATTTCTAATCTGATAGATATCCTTTCTGGTGTAACAGGTACATCTACCTCTGAGATAGAAAAACAATTTACCGGAAAAATGTATGGCGATCTTAAAAACACCGTTGCTGAAGCTGTTTCAGATATGCTAATAAATATTCAAAGCCGTTTTGATGAATTTCGTAATAACGAAAAACTATTGAATGACATTATGTCTGAAGGTGCTAGCAAAGCAGAGGCTCGCGCTCAAGTAACCCTTAGTAAAGTTTATGACGCGATAGGTTTTATTAGTCCTATAAAAAAATAATGCTCTTCTCCCTCCTAAAACTCGAGGGAGATTGACATTAAGAATAAATTTAAAAATTAATAAAAATAAATAGTTAAAACAAATATCAATCTTTATTTTATTAATATATTTATTGAATGATATAGATAACAAAATACCATTTAGCGAAACAAAAAGTTTCTTTTATTTGTTTATATAATTAATTAGAGTTAAAATTTTTTCATTACTATAATTTTAATTGGTCATTAAAAAATATTAGTAGGCCAGTAAATAATCTGGCACCACTAACATTGATAATAAACAAACAGATAAAGTCAATGCTATTTTACTTTTTCTGCAAAACGTTTTGCCGCTTCATCCCAATTAACAACTGACCAAAAGGCTTTAATATATTCAGGGCGACGATTTTCATATTTAAGATAATAAGCATGTTCCCAAACATCAAGCCCTAAAATAGGATAACCGGAAACACCAGAAATAGATTCCCCCATTAATGGGTTATCTTGATTAGCTGTCGAAACAACCGCCAGCTTTCCATCCGATTTCAATACTAACCACGCCCAGCCGGAACCAAAACGAGTGGCTGCTGCTTTTTCAAAGATTTCTTTAAAATTCTCAACGCTAACAAAATCACGTTCAATCGCAGATTTTAACTCACCCTTTACTTCAGTACCTGTTTCCAAACCGTTCCAAAACATACTATGATTGGCATGCCCACCTGCATTATTGCGTAAAAAAGTACGCTTATCGGCAGGCACCTTATCTAAATTTTGAATTAAATCATCTATATCAAGTTTAGCAAGCTCAGGAAAATCTTTTAACGCATCATTAGTATTATTGACATATGTTTGGTGATGTTTGGTATGATGGATCTTCATTGTCCTTTCATCGAAATGTGGCTCTAGTGCCCCATATTCATAAGGCAGGGAAGGTAATGTATAGCTCATCCGCATTAACTCCTGTTACTTAAATATAAAATAAATGTTTCAATCAATCCTTATTTTACAAGGATTACCATAATAATGAAAACAATTATAAACAATATATTTTTTAAGGTTTTTATTTCTCTATAAAAAAAATCGACATATTAGCTCATTAGATTAAAATAAAATTTTTTCATAAAAACCATCAATTAAAACAATTCAAATAGAATAATTAATAAATAAACAACAAATCTAAAATAAAACACCATCATTTACGTGATCACTTACACAAAAAAAAAACAAATTCTTTTTCATAGGTTTAGTTAACTGCTCTTTGACATATGATTAACACAAATGAGGAGAAGAAAAATATGATATCAACGTTCAAGTACCCCATTCCTACTGAAATTGCCGCACATGCCTTAATTAATAAAAAACAGTACCAACAAGATTATCAATTATCACTTGAAGATTATGACGCTTTTTGGCGAGAAAAAGGTCAAATTGTTGACTGGATAAAACCCTATACCAAAGTAAAAAACACTTCATTTGATCCAGGGCACATTAACATCCAATGGTTTGAAGATGGTACCTTAAATTTAAGTGCTAACTGTCTAGATCGCCATTTACAATTACGCGGTGATCAAACTGCAATCATTTGGGAAGGCGATGATCCATCACAGTCTTATCATATAACTTACCGCCAACTTCATCATGATGTCTGCCTATTTGCCAATGCATTAAAAAAATTAGGCATCAAAAAAGGGGATGTTGTTGCTATTTATATGCCGATGATACCTGAATCAGCCATCGCCATGTTAGCATGTACCCGCATTGGAGCTATTCACTCTGTTATCTTTGCTGGTTTTTCACCAGAAGCTATTGCAGGTCGCATTATTGACAGTAAAGCTAAACTGATCATTACCTCAGATGAAGGGTTAAGAGCAAATCGTACTATACCACTGAAAAAAAATGTTGATGAAGCGTTAAAACATCCAGCAATTGAAAGTATTAATAATGTTATTGTTTTTAGACGAACAGGTAATCAAATCGATTGGCAGGAAAAACGTGATCATTGGTGGCATGAAGTTATTAAAGGCCTCAACGCTGACTGTCCCGCTGAAGAAATGAATGCGGAAGATCCTTTATTCATTCTATATACATCTGGTTCAACAGGCAAACCCAAAGGCGTCTTACACACCACTGGTGGCTATTTAGTTTATGTTTCTATCACTTTCAAATACGCATTTGACTACCAGGCAAAAGAAATTTATTGGTGCACTGCTGATATAGGCTGGGTAACAGGCCATAGTTACTTAATTTATGGCCCACTATCCAATGGAGCCACCACGCTAATGTTTGAAGGTGTACCTAACTATCCAAGTATAAATCGCATGGGTCAAATAGTTGATAAGCATAAAGTAAATATTCTTTATACCGCACCAACCGCAATTCGTGCTTTGATGGCAGAAGGAGATAAAGCTATTGAAGCAACTCAGCGTAATTCTTTAAGGATTTTAGGCTCTGTCGGTGAGCCTATTAATCCGGAAGCTTGGGAATGGTACTACAAAAAAATAGGCAATAGTCATTGCCCTATTATTGATACTTGGTGGCAAACAGAAACCGGTGGTTTTATGCTTCTTCCCTTACCGGGAGCAACTGAACTTAAACCGGGATCGGCAACACTACCTTTTTTTGGTGTTAAGCCCGCGCTTATTGATAATTTAGGTAATTTACTTGAGGGTATTGCTGAAGGCAATCTTGTCATCATGGATTCATGGCCAGGGCAAGCTAGAACCATTTATGGTGATCATGAACGCTTTGAGCAAACTTATTTTTCACTATTTAAAGGTATGTATTTCAGTGGAGATGGTGCTCGCCGTGATGAAGATGGTTATTACTGGATAACCGGTCGTGTTGACGACGTTTTAAATATTTCTGGTCATCGTTTAGGTACAGCCGAAATCGAATCTGCACTTGTAGCGTTCCCTAAAATTGCTGAGGCTGCCGTCGTTGGTGTCCCACATAATATTAAAGGACAAGCTATTTATGCCTACATTACATTAAATCATGGTGAAGAACCTTCAGCAGAACTTTATAATGAAGTACGCAATTGGGTGCGTAAAGAAATTGGACCAATAGCAACACCAGATATTCTTCACTGGACTGATGCATTACCAAAAACACGCTCAGGTAAAATTATGCGACGTATTCTAAGAAAAATTGCCACTGGTGATATAAATAATCTTGGTGATACATCAACGTTAGCGGATCCTAGTGTTGTTGAAAAACTACTAGAAGAAAAGGATTCGATTAATATTTCTAGTTAGATTAGTCAATTACCTATAATAAATGTCAAAAATATTAATAAAGCTCGTCGATAAAATAGATACAATTCAACTATAAAATATATTATTCATTAAGTTAGATTTATTATTTACATATACAGAAAAGCCACCTTAATTAGGTGGCCTTAATATTTTAAGCTTAGCAGTTCCCTACTCTCACATGGGGAGACCCCACACTACCATCGGCACTACGGCATTTCACTTCTGAGTTCGGCATGGGATCAGGTGGAGCTACCGCGCTATAGCTACTAAGCAAATTCTTTGCTATTTATATTTTAACGAACGTTTAAGCAGCTTATCCATCATATTAATAATTAAAAGTATAGATAAATAACCACTAACCAAACTGTTCTATCGCAGATTCATTTCACTAATGGTCTTTCCCATTAGTATTAAATTAAAGTCTGGCAGCTCCCTACTCTCACATGGGGAGACCCCACACTACCATCGGCGCTACGGCATTTCACTTCTGAGTTCGGCATGGGGTCAGGTGGGACCACCGCGCTATTACCGCCAGACAAATTCTTTTCTATTTATCCCGTCTCATTTCGCTGCCTTACAGGCTGCTCACCTACCTCAGTAGCAAACACACCTCGGCCTTCAGCAAAATTCGACCAGATTCAATCTCAAAACAAGCTAAAATTCTCTCTCCAAAAACACCTTCGGTGTTGTCAGGTTAAGCCTCTCGGGTCATTAGTACTGGTTAGCTCAACGTATCGCTACGCTTACACACCCAGCCTATCTACGTCCTCGTCTCGAACACCCCTTATAGGACATTACTGTCAGGGAAGACTCATCTTGAGGCAAGTTTCCCGCTTAGATGCTTTCAGCGGTTATCTCTTCCGCACTTAGCTACCAGGCGATGCCATTGGCATGACAACCTGTACACCAGTGGTGCGTCCACTCCGGTCCTCTCGTACTAGGAGCAGCCCCCCTCAATCTTCCTTCGCCCACGACAGATAGGGACCGAACTGTCTCACGACGTTCTAAACCCAGCTCGCGTACCACTTTAAATGGCGAACAGCCATACCCTTGGGACCTACTTCAGCCCCAGGATGTGATGAGCCGACATCGAGGTGCCAAACACCGCCGTCGATATGAACTCTTGGGCGGTATCAGCCTGTTATCCCCGGAGTACCTTTTATCCGTTGAGCGATGGCCCTTCCATTCAGAACCACCGGATCACTAAGACCTACTTTCGTACCTGCTCGCGCCGTCACGCTCGCAGTCAAGCTGGCTTATGCCTTTGCACTAACCTCACGATGTCCGACCGTGATTAGCCAACCTTCGTGCTCCTCCGTTACACTTTGGGAGGAGACCGCCCCAGTCAAACTACCCACCAGACACTGTCCTCAGCCCGGATTACGGGCCCAAGTTAGAACATCAAACATTAAAGGGTGGTATTTCAACGTTGGCTCCATGCAGACTGGCGTCCACACTTCAAAGCCTCCCACCTATCCTACACTGTAGTGGTCTAATAAAACTGTAGAGATTTATAGCTTATAATTAAGCAAAATCTTATAGGTATAAACATGCCACGAAAAGTAAAAGTGACCTTTAGCGCAAAGCAAAAACTGGAATATGCAAAACTCATGGTTGAAGGTGGATATAGCAATATCCAAGTTGAAAAAATATCCGGTGCGGGTAAATCTGCCGTATCGCGCTGGAAGCAACAATATCTTGCCGAGTTGAATGGGAATACGCCTGTAAAATCAAAAGCGTTAACGCCCGAGCAACAGCGCATACAAGAATTAGAAGCAAAACTTAAGCGTGCTCAGAGGGATAATGACATATTAAAAAAGCCGCGGCTTACTTCATCCTCGACAATCAAAACTCAAAATCGTGAAGCAAATGAAAATTATGTACCCCAATTTTACGGTCACTGAGTTATGCCATCTTTTGAAGTAAGCAGTAGTAGTTTTTATTATGAAACGAAAATACCGACAGTTGAAAATGAAAGGCTGTGTGGCGAAATCAAACGTATTTTTTATACATCGGGCCAAACTTATGGCAAAAGACGTATCCAAGCTGAGTTAAAGGGTTTAGGTGCCAGATTGGCACTTATAAAATATCAAACATCATGAAATTAAATCAATTAGTTGCAATTAGACCAACGAAAAAGCATTACTATCCCTCATCGGGTAACGAACATCGATATGCCCCTAATTTGCTTAAACGACAATTTTCCCCTCAACAGCATAATCACTATTATGTCGGTGATATCACGTATATTAGATATCACTATGGGTGGAGCTATTTAGCTTGCGTGTTAGATTTAGCCACCAAAGAAGTTATTGGTTATGCCTTATCAACAAAACCGGATACGAAATTAGTGAAAGAAGCCTTAGATAACGCCATTGAACGGCAATTACCGGATACGACAAGTTTGATGTTCCATTCAGATCAAGGTTGCCAATATTCATCGGAGGAGTTTAGGGTGCACCTCTTTGAACGGAAAATAACTCAAAGCATGAGTCGGCGAGGTAATTGCCTCGATAATGCCGTGATGGAAAGATTTTTTAGGAGTTTAAAGACAGAAAAGCTTAACCATTTATCGTTTATGAATCATCAATCTGTTGTCTATGAAGTTGAAAATTACATTCAGTTTTATAATTATTATCGACGCCATTCAACGATTGGTTATTTAACGCCACATCAAAAATATCATGAACTAAAGAATGCCGCTTAGATCTTCTACAGAATTTGTTGACCATTACAGTATCTAATCCTGTTTGCTCCCCACGCTTTCGCACATGAGCGTCAGTCTTTGTCCAGGGGGCCGCCTTCGCCACCGGTATTCCTCCACATCTCTACGCATTTCACCGCTACACATGGAATTCTACCCCCCTCTACAAGACTCTAGTTAACCAGTCTTGAATGCCATTCCCAGGTTAAGCCCGGGGATTTCACATCCAACTTAATTAACCGCCTGCGTGCCCTTTACGCCCAGTAATTCCGATTAACGCTCGCACCCTCCGTATTACCGCGGCTGCTGGCACGGAGTTAGCCGGTGCTTCTTCTGTCGCTAACGTCAATTGCTAAGGTTATTAACCTTAACACCTTCCTCACGACTGAAAGTACTTTACAACCCGAAGGCCTTCTTCATACACGCGGCATGGCTGCATCAGGCTTGCGCCCATTGTGCAATATTCCCCACTGCTGCCTCCCGTAGGAGTCTGGGCCGTGTCTCAGTCCCAGTGTGGCTGATCATCCTCTCAGACCAGCTAGAGATCGTCGCCTAGGTGAGCCATTACCCCACCTACTAGCTAATCTCATATGGGTTCATCCGAAGGTGTGAGGCCTGAACGGTCCCCCACTTTGCTCCTTAGAGATTATGCGGTATTAGCCACCGTTTCCAGTGGTTATCCCCCGCCTTCGGCCAGATCCCCATACCTTACTCACCCGTCCGCCGCTCGCCGGCAAGAAAGCAAGCTTCCTTCCGCTGCCGCTCGACTTGCATGTGTTAGGCCTGCCGCCAGCGTTCAATCTGAGCCATGATCAAACTCTTCAATTAAAAGCTTGATGCTCAAAGAATGTTTTACTGACCGTAACGCCCTTTTGTTCAACCCGCTTTGCCGGTGTTTGACCACCTTCGCCGCTGCCGTTCAAAATAACGTTACTGCATATTAGTTCATATATGAATTAACTGTTTTGTCACTCTTCAAGACTTTAAAATCAAATATTTTTTGATGATGTCTTGCGAGTGCCCACACAGATTGTCTGATTAATTGTTAAAGAGCGTGCGACCTAGGCCGCGAGGTGGCGTATATTACGCTTTTCACCTTAATTTTCCTTTTCGCTTTTATTCATCAATTGATGAGTAAATTGCGTTAACGGGAGGGCATTATAGATTGATTTTAGCTTTGTACAAGTACTTTTTTGAAAAAAATAAATTTGCTTTATTTATGAACAATGTTGTTATTTTTTTATTGCCGATTTTTTATCTTATTAGGTAAATCTACCAAGCTATTTATAATCCAATCAGCAGACTTTTTATCATCTTCAGTGACAGATTTTCCTGTAGTTACCAATACATTAGTACCAATATGTGCTTCTTTACCGGCTTGCATATCAGAAAGCTTATCGCCCACCATGTAAGAGGCCTTCATATTAATATTAAGTTGTTTTCGCGCTGCCAATAGCATACCAGCTTTCGGCTTACGGCAATCGCATATTTGTTTATATTTTTGTTCAATTGCATCAGGATGATGAGGACAATAATAAATACCATCAAGCTCAACGCCACGATCAATAAGAGACCAATCCATCCATTCTGTCAGTTCAAGAAATTGTGCTTCTGTGAAGAATCCTCTTGCAATACCTGATTGATTAGTAACAAGAATCAATGCATAGCCCATTTTTTTTAATTCAAGCATTGCTTCAATTGCGCCTTCGATAAACTGAAAATTATCTATTTCATAAACATAACCATGATCGAGGTTAATAGTACCATCACGATCGAGGAAAATTGCCGGAATACTTTGACTCACCACATTACTCCATTAAATTTAACTTTGTTCATTATATGAAAAGCAGCTAAATAAGAACAAGAGTCGTATTTATATTTTTGTTGACTTAGACGTCTAGACACCTTAACATCCGTGTTAAATATAGTCGAATTTTCTTACCACTCTATTTCCATTATTTAGTAGATCACAATAATGATAAGACTTTCTAACATTAATAAAATTTTTCACCAAGGAGCACATGCAATTCACGCATTAACCAATATTAATCTGCATGTCCCTCAAGGCCAAATTTATGGAGTTATCGGTGCTTCCGGTGCCGGAAAAAGTACGCTAATTCGTTGTGTCAATATGCTTGAACGCCCAACGACAGGTGAAGTATTGATTGATGGGCAAGCGTTGACAGATCTTTCTGAAAAACAATTAATCTTAACGCGTCGTACTATCGGCATGATTTTCCAACATTTCAATCTACTTTCATCACGCAATGTTTTCGATAATATTGCCTTACCTCTAGAACTAGATAACACGCCAAAAGCCGAGATCCATCAACGCGTAACAGAGTTATTAAAGCTAGTCGGTTTAGCAAATAAAAAGGATGCCTATCCAGCCAGTCTATCTGGAGGACAGAAGCAACGCGTTGCTATAGCTCGTGCTTTAGCCAATTCGCCTAAAATATTATTATGTGATGAAGCGACAAGTGCATTAGATCCAGCAACAACCCGTTCTATTCTTGAGCTATTAAAAGATATTAATCGACGTTTAGGTTTAACCATCTTGCTTATTACTCACGAGATGGATGTTGTAAAACGTATATGCGATCAAGTCGCGATTATCAGTGAAGGGCGTTTAATAGAACAAGATAGCGTTAGTGAGGTATTTTCTCATCCTAAGACACCAATTGCGCAAAATTTTATTAAATCAACATTCGTATTAGATATTCCAGAAGATTATCAAACGCGTTTGCAGATGGTGCCAGCGCCAGATTTATCGCCATTATTGAAATTGGAATTTACCGGTAAGTCAGTAGATGCACCATTAATTTCAATGGTTGTTAGAAAATTTAATATCGACATCAATATATTGAGCTCACAAATAGATTACGCCGGTGGTGTTAAATTTGGTTTTATGCTTGCTGAATTTCATGGTCTTGACGAAGGTATTGAAAAATCAATTACTTTTTTAGAAGAGCACCATGTAAAAGTGGAGATCTTAGGTTATGTCTGAAAAAATGATCATTCTGCTACTAAATGGTGCGTTAGATACACTTATCATGACTTTTGTGTCGGGATTTTTGGGGTTTTTATTAGGGCTTCCTATTGGCATATTACTTTATGTGACCCGCCCCGGGCAAGTTATGGAAAATCTTACCCTTTATCGAATAGTGTCTGCATTGGTTAATGTGTTTCGTTCCATTCCATTTATTATTTTATTGGTTTGGATTATTCCATTAACTAAATTAATTGTCGGCACATCTATCGGTATTCAGGCCGCGATCGTTCCGTTAACTATTGGTGCAGCACCTTTCATTGCCCGTATGGTTGAAAATACGCTGTTAGAGATCCCTAATGGCTTAATTGAAGCTGCTCGTTCAATGGGTGCAACGCCGCCGCTACAAATCATTGGTAAAATTCTGTTACCTGAATCTTTACCCGGTTTAGTCAATGCAGCGACCATTACTTTAATTATGTTAGTAGGTTACTCTGCAATGGGCGGCGCAGTGGGTTCTGGTGGACTGGGTCAGATTGCTATGCAATACGGCTATTATACCTATAACCCAACTGTTATGAATACGGTTCTTGCTTTACTGATTATTTTGGTTTTTGCTATTCAATTTGTTGGTAATCACGTAATGAAAAAAACCCGTAAATAAAATTATTGCTTAAAAGCACTAAGATTTAGTCTTATAGAGGTAATTATGTCTATCAAAATAAAAACCATCACCGCTATTGCAGCGCTATTAAGCATATTAGTTTTTAGTGGCTGTGGTGAAAAAACAGAAAAACCTAATCACATCAAAGTGGGTGTCATTATGGGGAAAGAGTTAGCAGTGGCTGAAGTCGCACAAAAAGTTGCCAAAGAAAAATATCAGTTAGATGTTGAATTAGTTACCTTTAATGATTTTGTATTGCCAAATGAATCCCTGGACAAAGGCGATATTGATCTTAATGTATTTCAACATAAACCTTATTTAGAGCAACAAATTAAAGATCGCAATTATAAATTAGTCGCTGTTGGAAACACCTTTATTTATCCTATTGCGGCTTATTCTAAAAAAATTAAATCTGTTGAACAACTACCTGATGGAGCCCAAATCGCGATCCCGAATGATCCTACCAATTTAGGACGTTCACTATTGTTGCTACAAAAACAAGGGCTAATCAAAGTAAATGCCAGTGCCGGTTTACAACCCACTATATTGGATATCACCGAAAATCCAAAAAAGCTAAACTTTATTGAACTTGAAGCACCGCAATTACCCCGTAGTTTAGATGATCCGAAAATTGCACTAGCGATTATTAATTCCACTTGGGCTAGTAGCGCCGAACCTAAATTAACGCCCGCAAAAGATGGATTGTTCGTTGAGGACAAAAATTCACCATATGTAAATCTCATTGTGAGTCGTGAAGATAATAAAGATAATGAAAATGTGAAAAAGTTTGTTAAAGCCTATCAATCCGAAGAAGTAGCTGAAGCAGCCAATAAAATTTTTGACGGTGGTGCTATTCCAGGCTGGTGATCGCTTTTTCAAAAAAAATGACATTATAATAAAACCAGCGGATTATATTCGCTGGTTTTATTATAAATTTTATGCAGTCAATTGTTTCTATTATTATGGCTAAAGCTGATTTGTAGTTCTATTTGATTTCTTTAATAAGGAATTTATATGCGCCTATTACTCTGTTGTCTTACACTCTGTATCTCAGGCTGTAATGTACTTTCTCCAGCTGAATATAATAAACCAGATAACTCGCTAAAAAATCCCCCAAATATTATCAAAAAAAAATCACCACAAAAGCGCTCTGTGGTAAAAATTATTGATAAAACAGAAGCATTACTGGGTAAACCATTTAAGGATCTGGGCATTGTTTCCGGTATTTCATGCCAACCTAATCGACAAGATCCAAGTGTAAGTATTCCCGTAGCGAAAAAAAACATGCTGAAAAACGCCTCTTCTCTCGGCGCGAATAGCGTGTTATTGCACCGTTGTGAAATAATTAGTACACCAGATTGTTATCAAACTGCTATTTGTGAAGGCTCTGCGCTGAATATTATTAATGGATAATTTTCAATTTAACGTGATTGGGGTGATAGAATCACCTTATAAAGAAAAATTTGCCATCCCGAGACAACCAGGCTTAATTGATGATGGACAGGGTTATTTGCGCCTATTTCCGCCTTATAATCATCCTGATGCTGTTCGTGGATTAGAACAATTTAGTCATATTTGGCTTATTTTCATTTTTCATCAAACCATGACTGAAGGTTGGCGTCCATTAGTAAGGCCTCCCCGTTTAGGCGGTAATACCAAAATGGGTGTTTTCGCCACTCGTTCTCCATTTCGTCCTAATCCAATAGGTATATCATTAATAAAATTGAAAAATTTAATTATCCGTGATAACGAAGTAGATTTAGCTTTAGGTAGTCTGGATTTAGTTGATGGCACCCCTGTGATTGATATAAAACCCTATCTGCCGTTTGCGGAATCTTTACCAAAAGCAGTTGCTGGATTTGCCCAAGCTGCACCGGCCAGTGAAATGAAAGTGGTTTTTTCAGCTACTGCCCAAAAACAGTTGATTGAGCAACAAACCCGCTATCCTTTCCTTGAGCGTTTTATTCGCCAAGTTTTAGCGCAAGATCCACGTCCAGCTTATAAAAAAAGCGAAGCTGACGAAAAAATCTACGCTGCCCATTTACTTGATTTTAATGTTAGATGGCAGGTTTCAGCAAATATCACTGCCGTTCTCGCTATAGATACGCTAAAAAATTAAGTTATCTCTTTAGACATTAGCAACTCGCTGGTAGACTAGAGGATAATTTTGTTTTAATGGTTGGTTAATACCAACTGGAAGTAATTCGTTGTTGATGGAAGCTAATAATGCGTACAAGCCAATATCTTCTCTCTACTTTAAAAGAGACTCCCGCCGACGCAGAAGTGATCAGTCATAAGCTGATGCTTCGCGCAGGTATGATCCGTAAACTTGCTTCAGGGCTATATGACTGGCTACCAACCGGTGTTCGTGTGCTGCGCAAAGTTGAGAACATTATTCGTGAAGAAATGAATCGCACGGGTGCAATTGAGATTTCCATGCCGATAGTTCAACCAGCAGATTTATGGCAAGAAAGTGGGCGTTGGGAGCAATATGGCCCAGAGTTACTTCGTTTTGTTGATCGTGGTGAACGACCTTTTGTGTTGGGCCCGACTCATGAAGAGGTAATTACCGATCTTATTCGTAATGAAGTGACTTCTTATAAGCAGCTGCCGTTAAACCTTTACCAAATCCAAACAAAATTTCGTGATGAAGTAAGGCCACGTTTTGGTGTGATGCGCTCCCGTGAGTTTATTATGAAAGACGCTTATTCTTTTCATACCGATCAAAACTCTCTGCAACAAACTTACGATGCAATGTACAAGGCATATAGTACAATCTTTACCCGTATTGGCTTCAATTTTAGGGCAGTACAAGCAGATACTGGCTCTATTGGTGGCAATGCTTCGCATGAATTTCAGGTATTAGCTGATAGTGGTGAAGATAATATTGTTTTTTCTACCGCTTCAGATTATGCCGCTAATATTGAGCTGGCAGAGGCAATTTGTCTTACGGAAGAACGTGCTGCACCGGCTGAAGATATGCGTCTTATCGATACCCCTGACGCCAAAACTATTGCCGAGCTAGTTAATCAACATAATTTACCTATTGAAAAAACAGTTAAAACCCTAATTGTCAGTGCAGCAAAAGAGAGTGGTCATCAGCTTGTTGCCTTATTGATCCGTGGTGATCATGAATTAAATGAGATCAAAGCAGAAAAACATCCTCTGGTTGCAAGTCCACTGAAATTCGCAACAGAAGAAGAAATACGTGCAATCCTGCATGCAGGTCCCGGTTCATTAGGCCCGGTTAACTTGTCAATACCAGCAATTATCGACCGCAGCGTTGCCGTGATGAGTGATTTTAGTGCCGGCGCCAATATTGATCATAAACACTATTTTGGTATCAATTGGCAACGGGATCTACCTTTACCCGACGTTTATGATCTACGCAATGTAGTCGATGGCGATCCTAGTCCCGATGGTAAAGGAACTGTTCAAATTAAACGTGGAATTGAAGTTGGCCACATTTTTCAACTAGGAACCAAATATTCTGAAGCAATGAAGGCCAGCGTTCAAAATGAAGATGGCCATAATCAAACGGTAACGATGGGATGTTATGGTATCGGTGTCACTCGGATTGTAGCAGCAGCAATTGAACAGAGCCATGATGATAAAGGAATTATTTGGTCTGATGCGATCGCACCTTTCCAAGTTGCTATTTTGCCTATGAATATGCATAAATCCTATCGCGTTAAAGAAGTTGCTGAAAAACTTTACTGTGATTTGCAAGCCAATGGTATTGATGTCATTTTTGATGATCGTAAAGAACGGCCTGGTGTGATGTTTGCCGATATGGAGCTTATTGGAATACCTCATACCATCGTGATCGGTGATCGTAATTTAGATGACAACAAGGTTGAATATAAACAGCGGCGAGATAATGAGAAAGAATTTATTGATCTTGCTGAGATAGTTGATTTTCTAAAAACAAAACTTAACTAATCAGCTTTATTTATGCAAAATGCCCTGCTAAAAATAGCTGGGCATTTGATATATCTGATAATTAGTGAGAGTGACAAGTACGCAGTTTATCAAATTTAATCTCGCCGGTCTGGATCAAGGTTGCATCAAACAATCCATCTTCCATTGATGGGCGGATGGTGTAATAGCCTTCAACATAAACAGGTTTACCCGCTTCAATACCGGTTGCCAGATATCCTTTTTCTAAATCGATATTACTCACACTGTAAGTACGTCCGCTTTTACACTCTTTAAATAATGCCGCGTCAGCGATATAACTATATTCCCCGCTCTTTTTATCTGGCTTTACTTGCTCTAAGGTATAATTTAAATTACTTTCTATTCGATTTCCTTCCTGATCGAGATATTCTATTTTTTTACCATCAACGCTAGGTTGAAAATAGGTTTTTTGCTCATCAGAATCAATCAAAAAGAATTTAGTGCCTTTTTTAGTCCAATTTCCTGTAGTAAAAAAAGTATTTTTTTGTTCTTCCTTACCCAAATAGGTTAATTGCTCAATAAATTTACCATTCGGATTGAAAAGAACTGTTGTTTCAATACCTGAACAATCTGCACAAGGGAGTACGCCAGTATAAATTTTATCCATTGTTTGGCTTTGTGATTGTGGTAATTTATGCTGACAGCCAGCAAGGATCATCGCACTCATTGTGAGCAATATATTCAATACTTTTCGCTTCATTATCCGCTCCAAAATCCATTCTATAAAATAGATCTATTACAATAACATTTGGTTATTTTCGCCAAATCATTTTACCTAGTTACACAATATTTAAAACCATTTATTGATTTTCATTACGTACAATAAATATTAGCAAGCGTCATGCTAATTTTTCTCTCTTCGGTTGAAAAAAAGTATGGTGCTATTATGCGCTTTAATCAGTAAATGCTTATAATTACAAATATTCAAAGGCGGCAATAACCGCCACTTAACAATAGTGGTGAGGGATTATGTCTAAAGATACTGAATACAAACCAATTAACTGCGATGACTATGATTATTTAGAACTCGCTTGTCAGCATAGTCTTCAGTTAACCATAAAACTGGATAATGGAGAAATTATTGAAGGCAAAGCAATTGATTTGCTGTTAAAAAAACAGGTTGAATATCTGGTTGTTGATGTTGCTAGTGAAAAAAAACAACTGCGATTAGATCATATTGTTAGTTTTAGTCATCCGGAAATTGGCGACATCGTTATTGATCATTCTGGTTCATAAAAGAAATCTTGATTATACTTGCACAATAATACCCCTTACTTGAAAAGTAAGGATTTTTTATCCGTTATCCATTTTATTTTCAATTCAGACTGTCCTTGAATAGATTGTCCTGATTGAGTAATAAATACACCAACGGCTGCAATAAGTTCATCATTATAATAAATTAAAGGCGTTCTTTCCCTTAACCAAGGCGCTACACCTAACTCCTGCCAAAGCTTTTTACTCCGTCTGGCGTGCTGACGACCAATAATTTTAATATTTCCTTTTAATCCAAATCGAATAGTAACCTGCTCATTTGGTAACGGCGCCCGGAATCCGGTTCCCTTATCTGTGACTATTAGCGTACCTAAGTTATCAGGCAATTTAACCGCGGCAGGCAGCTGCCACGCTAAACAAATTTTAGTGAGATCGTTAAATTGTGGCAGCAACCAAAGCTGTTGTTTAAAACGTCGAATAACATTGTTGTTAGCTAATATAAATTGCGGCTCTGCATCTGGACGCGCACAGATCACGTCTTGCCAAATTTGTTTTAATTGAACACGAGAAGGCATCAAAATTCGATGTAAACTCAACCAGCGACGTAATATTGCGTTACGTTTCATTTCAGAATAACTTGCTAAAGTATCAAACTGCAAGGCTCCTTCTGCCGTTACTAGCTGAGATAAATAATCTTGTAGTAATTCATTGAGTAAAGCTTCTTGTTCTGCACACAAACTGGCGCTTCTGGCCACTGCTTGTGAAAAATGCGGCCAACGCCGGTTAAAATGCGGCATTATAGCTAAACGTAAAAAATTACGATCATAGCGCTGATCTTGATTACTATCATCTTCTATCCAAGAAAGCGATTTTTTTTCAGCATAAACAACCAATTGCTGACGGCTGAATGATAATAGTGGTCTAATTAAATTGGTATCAGCAAACGGAATAGAAATTGGCATCGCAGATAAACCTGCTGGCCCACTGCCCCGTTTTAATGCTAATAAAAAAGTTTCTGCTTGATCATCTAAATGTTGGGCAGTAACAATAATTTCTTCAGGTAATAGTATTTCACGAAACACTTGATATCGTGCATCCCGCGCCGCTGCTTCTATCCCTTTTTTAGTTGGGTCGATATAAACATGCTGTGAAGAAAACTCTACCTGCCAGTCGAAACAAACTTTCTGGCAATGGATAGCCCAATCATCAGCTTTATCATTAAGTCCATGATGAATATAAACCGCACGGATATTAAGGTTTGGCACTGTGGTTTGACGTAATGACACTAAGGCATGTAATAAAACTGTTGAATCTAGTCCACCACTGAAGCCTACCAATATTCGGCGTGTTGAGCCGATGGTTTTTATAATTTGGTTCAGTAATGCAGCCTCATCAACATTCATAATTATTATAACTACCTCTGTCGTAATTATTTATTGCTCTATTTTCTACTTATTATATTACTAGTGTTAATATAATTTATTGTATTAAGTAAAATTTATTTAAAAAATAAATTGAGGGATAAATTTTTTAATCATGATATCTGATGATGATCAAAGATGAAAAAATTTTAAATATTAAAAAATGGAAATAACCATTGATAGTTATTTCCATTTTTATACCTTAGCTAGCGTAAAATTAGCAATAACCACATTCCATTAAACGTTGATAACGGCGGTTTCTCAACTCTTCAGGACTAAATACATCGATATCACTCAAATCATTTAAAATACGCTGTTTAAGATTATGCGCAATTTGTTCATAATTACGATGCGCGCCACCCAACGGCTCTTCAACAATGTTGTCAATCAGATTAAGTGATTTTAAACGTGAAGCAGTGATCCCCATCGCTTCTGCAGCTAATGGGGCTTTATCCGCACTTTTCCAAAGAATAGAAGCACAACCCTCGGGTGAAATGACAGAATAAGTACTGTACTGCAGCATATTGACTTTATCACCAACGCCAATCGCTAATGCCCCTCCAGAGCCGCCCTCACCAATTACCGTACAGATAATAGGAACAGAGAGCCGGGACATTTCACGTAAATTACGGGCAATCGCTTCGGACTGACCGCGCTCTTCCGCTCCAACTCCTGGATAAGCTCCCGGTGTATCGATAAAGGTAATAATCGGTAACTTAAAACGCTCAGCAATTTCCATTAATCGTAAAGCCTTACGGTATCCTTCCGGTGCTGGCATGCCAAAATTACGCCGAATTTTTTCTTTAGTTTCACGTCCTTTCTGATGACCAATAATCATTACTGGACGCCCATCCAATCGAGCCAATCCACCAACAATGGCTTTATCATCAGCATAAGCACGATCACCCGCTAGCTCTTGGAAATGCGTGAATATACGTCCAGCATAATCCAGAGTGTAAGGTCGCATCGGGTGACGAGCAAGTTGTGCTATTTGCCAAGCACCTAAGTCAGAAAAAATTTTGCGTGTTAACTCTAAACTCTTTTCGCGAAGTCTAGCGACCTCTTCATCTAGGTCAATATCTAGCTTGGTATCCTGACGATTTACTGCCGTTAACGAGTCTATTTTTGCTTCCAACTCCGCAATCGGCTGTTCAAAATCCAGAAAATTAAGGCTCATAATATTCCTATTTAGTCAAATTCTAATTCTACCTGCTGATTACCTAGCAGAGTTCGCAGCTCAGTCAAAAGATTATCGGTCGGAGTAACCCGCCAAGTGACGCCTAATTTTAATTTAGCGCGAGCGTCTTTCTTCTGATAATAAAGATGAACCGGTATTGTTCCTGAACGATAAGGTTCCAATGTGCTACGAAGACGGTTTAATAATTGGTCATCAATTTGTCTATCTGTCAATGAAATAGCAATACCTCTAGCATATTTCTCACGAGCTTCACTAAGATCCATCAGTTCACGAACAGACATTTTATTACCACCATTGAAATCATCAAAGCTGACCTGACCTGTGGCAATTAATATTTTATCTTTCTCAAGTAGATGCTGATACTTTTCTAACGCATCTGAAAATAACATTATATCCAAGCGTCCAGAGCGATCATCCAAAGTACATATACCTATTCTGTTGCCACGCTTAGTGGTTACTACTTTAGCGGTCAGCGCTAAACCAACCACCGTTGACATCTGTCCTCGAGGCGTTGGATTCACATCCTTTAATCTTAATCCACTAGTATAACGTTCAATTTCAGACAAATAAGCGGTAATAGGATGTCCCGTTAAATAGAGACCCAATGTTTCGCGTTCACCTTCTAATATAAGCTGTTCAGGCCATTTAGCTACACTAGCATAAGATTGTTCAACCTGCTCAGGCGCTTCAGCTAATACGCCAAACATATCAGTTTGTCCAATTGCTTCAGCTTTAGCGTGTTGATCTGCCGCTTTTAAGGCATCTTCTAATGAAGACATTAATGCAGCACGGTGCGGACCTAAATGATCAAAAGCACCGGACATAATCAATTTTTCCATCACGCGACGATTAAGCTTTTTAGTATCAACCCGTGCACAAAGATCAAAAATTTCTTTAAAATAACCACCTTTTTGACGTGATTCAATAATAGCTTCTATTGGGCCTTCACCAACACCTTTTATGGCGCCAATGCCATAAACAATTTCACCGCTATCATTGACATGAAAATGATATAATCCACTGTTGATATCCGGTGGCAATACTTTCAACTCCATACGCCAACATTCATCAACTAAACCAACTACTTTCTCGGTATTATCCATATCCGCTGTCATCACTGCTGCCATAAACTCAGCCGGATAATGTGTTTTTAACCAAAGGGTCTGGTATGAAACTAAGGCATAAGCAGCAGAATGTGATTTATTAAATCCGTAACCGGCAAATTTTTCTACCAGGTCAAAGATTTTCATGCCTAACTCACCGTCAATACCATTTTTAACCGCCCCTGCCTCAAAAACTGAGCGCTGTTGTGCCATTTCTTCAGGCTTTTTCTTACCCATCGCCCGACGGAGCATATCTGCTCCCCCTAGCGTATAACCAGCAAGCACCTGAGCAATCTGCATAACTTGTTCTTGATAAAGAATGATACCGTAGGTAGGCTCTAAAACCGGTTGTAATGATTCATGCTGCCATTCAACATCAGGATAAGAGATGGCTTCTCGTCCATGCTTACGATCAATAAAATTATCCACCATCCCTGACTGTAATGGGCCGGGACGAAAAAGTGCAACCAGAGCAATCATATCTTCAAAGCAATCAGGGCGTAATCGCTTAATCAAGTCTTTCATACCCCGAGATTCTAGTTGGAATACCGCTGTCGTTTCGGCCCGTTGTAATAGTTCAAAACATTTTTGATCATCGAGAGGGATGGTCGCGATATCGATGGGCGCTAAATTTTGTTTTGCCCGGCGTTGATTAATCATATCTAACGCCCAACTAATAATTGTTAAAGTCCTTAGACCAAGAAAATCAAATTTTACCAGCCCGGCATATTCAACATCATTTTTATCAAATTGGGTAAGCGGATTTTGTCCTTCAGGATCACAATAAAGGGGGGAAAAATCTGTTATTTTGGTAGGCGCAATAACTACGCCACCCGCATGTTTACCTGCATTACGTGTCACACCTTCAAGTTTGCGCGCCATGTCTATTAATGCTTTAACTTCTTCATCAGCATCATAAATTTCTTGCAATTGTGGTTCTACAACGAATGCTTTTTCAAGCGTCATACCGGGATCCGGCGGAACTAATTTGGCGATACGATCAACAAATCCATACGGATGCCCCAGTACCCGACCAACATCTCGAATAACCGCTTTTGCGGCCATGGTACCAAAAGTAATAATTTGCGAGACAGCATCACGACCATACATTTGCGCCACATGTTCAATGACCTGATCGCGCTTTTCCATACAAAAATCAACATCAAAGTCAGGCATGGAAACACGATCAGGATTAAGAAAACGCTCAAATAGCAGATCAAATTGAAGTGGATCCAAGTCCGTAATTTTTAATGCATAAGCGACTAATGAGCCTGCGCCTGATCCTCGTCCCGGGCCTACCGGAATAGCGTTATCTTTTGACCATTGAATAAATTCCATTACGATCAGAAAATAACCAGGAAATCCCATCTGATTAATCACTCGTAACTCGATATCTAAACGTTGATCATATTCAATCCGTCGCTCAGCTCTCTCCTTCTCGTCGGGATAAAGAAATTGTAAACGCTCTTCTAACCCGGCTTTTGCACATTTGATCAGGAAATCTTCTGTTACCATATCGCCGGTCGGGAATTGCGGCAAAAAATATTCGCCTAAACGCATCATTACATTACAGCGCTTAGCAATTTCGACACTATTTTCCAACGCCTCAGGAATGTCGGCAAATAACTCAACCATTTCCTGTTCACTGCGTAGATATTGCTGAGGACTATAATTTTTTGGTTTTTTCGGATCAGCGAGTGTAAAACCATCATGGATCGCGACCCGTATTTCATGGGCAGCAAAATCATCGCTATTAATAAAGCGTACATTATTCGTGGCAACGACTGGCACACCTTTTTGTGCAGCCAATTGGACAGCGGCATGTAAATAACTCTCTTCATCAGGCCGTCCAGTTCTGGCAATTTCTAGATAATAGTTATCTGGGAAATGGGTTTGATAAAAATCCAAACATTGTTCAACTAGTTGCTGATTTCCGCGCAACAAAAATTTACCCACATCTCCCATGCAGCCACCAGAGAGTAATAATAGTCCCTCTTTATGGGTTACTAGCCAGTCTCGTTTGATAGTTGGTCCGATCACGCCATAGCCTTTTTGATAGGCTGCGGAAATAAGCAGGGTTAGATTATGGTAACCTTTATTATCCCTAGCCAGGATAGTCAAATGGGCAACTTCATCGCCGAGTAATTCACTCTCTAGATAAAAATCTGCACCAATAATTGGCTTAACTCCGGCAGAATGTGCCGCACCATAAAATTTTATTAAACCATAAAGATTGGTAAAATCGGTTATTGCCAATGCAGGCATACCTAATTCTGCCACTCGATTAACGAGTGGATTAATTTTTGCTAATCCATCAATAATGGAATAGTCACTATGTACGCGTAAGTGTATAAAACGTGGTTCGGCCATTTTCTTAGCTATACTCTTTGCAACTCAGTACTCGGCGAACAGGCGCAAAACTTTTGCGATGAAACTGTGTTGCACCATGCTGAGCAAGTTTTTCTAAATGAAATGCCGTTGGGTAGCCTTTATGTTGAGCAAAACCATATTCTGGATAAAGGATATCTAACTCGCGCATTTCCCTATCTCGGGTCACTTTCGCTAATATTGACGCGGCACTAATTTCCTGCACCAAACTATCACCTTTAATAATCGCCTGAGAAGGTACAGCAAAGCCTGGGCTCTTATTGCCATCGACCAAAACAAAATCAGGCATAGTGGTAAGTGCCGCCACTGCCCTGCGCATGGCTAAAAAAGTTGCCTGCAATATGTTGATTTTATCAATCTCTTCAGGCTCTGCACGCCCAATGCTCCAACACAATGCTTTGTTTTGAATTTCAATATAAAGTACATTACGCCGCTTTTCGGTTAATTTTTTTGAATCCGCCAATCCTATTATTGGCTGTTTGGGATCTAAAATCACGGCGGCTGTCACTACTGCTCCAACTAAAGGTCCTCGACCAACCTCATCAACACCCGCAATAAATTTTGCTTTAGGATAAATAAAATTATTCATTTTATACTTAGCTCCAAGACAGCCTCCGCCGCTTGTTGATCAGCATGACAACGGATACTTTCATGTAGTTGCAAGAAGGTTTGTTTTAGCTGCTCAACCTTTTTTTCGTCGATTAGTAAAGACTTAAGTGAGCCAGCCAATTGTTCTGGTTGACAATCTTGCTGAATATATTCTTTAACCAATTCTTCGCCCGCCAATAAATTAGGCAATGAAATAAAAGGGGTTTTAACCAAACGTTTAGCTAGCCAATAAGTCACTGATTTCATTCGATATCCAACTACCATCGGACATTTTGCTAACATACATTCTAATGAAGCTGTTCCCGAAGCTAATAAAGTTACATCGGCTGCGATCATAGCTATCCGCGCTTGGCCATCTAAAATTTTCAGTGGTAAGGTTGGCGAAATCTCACGATAAATCGCTTCAAACTGCTGCCGGCGCTGTTGATTGACGATAGGAACTAAGATTTGCAAATGAGGAAAGTCTTTTAGCAAAATTTGGGCTGCGTGCAAAAAGTCTGCACTTAACATTTCAACTTCAGCCCGACGGCTACCCGGCAAAATGGCCAAACACTTAGCATCATGGGCTATATTTAGTTGTGCTCTGGCAGCCTGTTTATCAGGCTGTAGCGGTATGATATCAGCCATCGTATGGCCGATAAAACGGCAGGGAATGTTGTAACGGTCATAAAACCTTTTTTCGAAGGGTAACAAAGCAAGCACCAGGTCGGTCGCCTCCCCTATCTTGAAAACACGATCTTGTCTCCACGCCCAAACAGAAGGACTGACGTAATGAATGGTTTTGACCCCCGTTTGCTTTAATTTTCGCTCAAGGGTAATATTAAAGTCAGGCGCATCTATGCCAACAAATACATCTGGTCGCAATTTAGCGAAACGTTTAGTTAGGTCAGCTCGAATTTTTAATAATCGCGCTAGTCGACCCAAAACTTCAACAATCCCCATCACAGCAAGCTCTTCCATTTCATACCAGGCTTCACAGCCCTCAGCTTGCATTAATGGGCCTGCGACACCAACAAAACGCGCATTAGGGACTTGCTGTTTTAGCGCACGAATAAGACCTGCACCAAGTATGTCGCCTGATGTTTCTCCTGCAACGAGACCAATAGTCAAAGGTCGTTGTTGAATTGCAACTTGATGACTATTCGCCAAAGATTTCTCCTATTCAGGTTGCTTGTTAACGAATAATCCCGCGGTTAGATTGCGCTGAATTTTCTAAAAAATCACTCAGTATTTTTACCTGTTGATTTTTTTCACCTAGAACGACCAATTCTTGTCTGGCCTCATCTAGCGTTTTACCACATCGGTAAAGGATTTTATACGCATTCCTAATCGCATGTAGTGATTCTTTATCAAAGCCTCGACGTTTTAAACCTTCAATATTCACACCATAAGGAGTCGCATGATTACCTTGCGCAATGACATAAGGCGGAACATCTTGGGCAACACCAGAGCAGCCACCAACCATAACATGAGCACCAATTTGGCAAAATTGATGCACCGCACTCATACCACCAATGATGGCATAATCATCTAGTTTAACATGTCCACCAAGCGTACCGTTATTAGCAATTATACAATAATTGCCTAGCAAACAATCATGGGCTATATGGGTATTTACCATCAATAGATTATCATGACCTATTTTGGTTAAACCTCCGCCTTGTAGGGTTCCACGGTGAATGGTACAACTCTCCCTAATACGATTGCGATCACCAATCTCAACTCGAGTTGGTTCTCCTTGGTATTTTAGATCCTGATTAATTTCACCTATCGTGACAAACTGAAATATCTGGTTATTACAACCAATTTTGGTATTGCCATTGACAACCACATGAGATTTCAGTGTGGTATCTGCACCAATTTCAACCTGAGAACCAATATAGCAAAACGGGCCTATGTGGACATTTGCACCGATAATCGCGCCCTCTTTAATAATAGAAGAGGGATGAATAATCGCTGTTTTATTAATCATATCAGCCCTCATTTTTATGCTTCTTGGCTGCGAGCACACATCATTGTCGCTTCACAAACAACTTTTTCATCCACTTTTGCAATACCTTTAAAACGCGTCAAACCACGCTTAGTTTTAACAAACGTTACCTCAAAAATCATCTGATCACCAGGTTGCACCGGATGTTTAAATCTTGCTTCGTCAATACCAGCAAAATAATAAAGTTCGCCAGGCTCTAATTTTCCCACACTCTTGAAAGCTAAAATACCAGCCGCCTGAGCCATTGCCTCAAGAATTAATACCCCCGGAAATATTGGTTTACCCGGAAAATGACCTTGAAAGAAAGGTTCATTGAAAGAGACATTTTTTACTGCTCGTAAAAATTTACCTTCTTCAAAATCCAATACACGATCAACTAACAAAAAAGGATAGCGATGGGGTAACAAACCTAAAATTTCTTCTATATCCAGAGTATGTTTATCACTCATAGAAAAGACTCTTCTTGTTTAAATTTAAAAAATTATATATTAATAATGCGGCCTGCTTTAACCCTCAATAAGGTAATCTGCAGGCCGCAATTAACAAATCTACACAGCAGTATTTAGTTATCTTTACTAAATACCTTACGTTCTAGTGCCTTCATACGCTTGGCCATTTCATTAATATTCATGACTAAAGCGGCTGTTTTTCGCCAAACCTTATTTGGCTGTAATGGGATGCCAGAAGAGTAAATTCCCGGCTCACTAATTGGACGCATTACCATTCCCATTCCGGTTATAGTAACTTTATCACAAATTTCCATATGTCCATTAATCACGCTGGCACCACCAATCATACAATATTGGCCTATTTTCAGGCTACCGGCCATAATAACACCACCAGCAATAGCACTATGATCACCGATAATCACATTGTGAGCAATCTGACATTGGTTATCAATGATAACCCCATTACCAATTATTGTATTCTCTAGTGCACCGCGGTCAATGGTGGTACAAGCACCAATTTCAACATTATTTCCAATAATAACTGTACCTAATTGAGGTATTTTTATCCATTGGCCTTTTTCATTTGCATAGCCAAAACCATCTGAACCAATAACTGTTCCAGATTGGATAAGACACTGTTCACCTATCTCGACACTATGATAGACAGAAACATTTGCCCATAAACGCGTAGACTGACTGATCTTGACATTTTTACCAATAAAGCAACCTGCGCCAATAATAACCTGATTACCTAATGTCGCCCCTGACTCAATAACGGCATTAGCGCCAATGGCAACATCTTCGCCGAGCTTAACATCTTCCGCAATAACCGCTGAAGGATGGATATTTTGTGCAGGTTTTGGCGTGGTATCCAAAATTTGAGCTAATCGAGCATAGGCAAGATAAGGATCTTTAACCACTAATGCGGCTATTTTACTCTCGGCTAGATCCTCTTGCTTTAATACCACAGCAGCAGCTTTGCATTTTGCCAATTGCGTTAGGTAACGGCTATCCGATAAAAAAGTAATTTGCCCTTCCTTCGCTAAATGCATAGGCGCAATAGCGGTAATGGTAATATTACCATCACCATGTAGCTGCGCGTCCAATTGCTGGGCTAAATCAGCTAATCGAATAGAAACCATCTATTATTTAACCTTCTTAATAACCAGATCGGTAATATTTTTCAGGCTAGAACTGTTTTCCGGATAGAGAACCGCATTTACGTCAACAACCACGTCGTAACGCTCTTTTTCTGCAACCGCTTTAGTTGCGGTCTTTATCGTTTGCAATATTTTATTGCGCTCTTCTTGCTGACGACGTTGGTTATCTTGTTCAAATTGCTGTGCTTTTTGAAGAAAATCTTTCCGCTTAGCCTCAAACGCTTGAAGATCTTTTTCATTAGGCTTAGCGGCGCTTTTTTGCAATTTTTCTGCCCGAGCCTGTAAATCTTTTTCCATATTTTGCAACTCATTAGCGCGTCCTTTGAACTCTTTTTCAAGTTGCTTAGTTACCGCTTTACTGGTTGCTATGTTCTGAAAAACTTCACCGACGTTAATAACGGCAACTTTCTCTGCATAAGCACTGGCAGATACAGATAAAATCAAACCTAAACCTGCTGCACACAACAATTTTTTCACACTAAACTCCTTATCTCTTATGATCTGACCACAAGCGAATCGATGAATTGAATTGACGTTTTACCACGTCCTACCAATATTAAACTGAAACTCTTCAGATTTGTCACCTTCATAATCTTTTATTGGCTTGGCATAAGAAAAGACCAGCGGACCAAGTGGTGACATCCATTGTAATGCAATCCCTGTCGAAACTCGAATATTGGATGCCTTACCATAGTCAGGCATTCCTGCTCTCCAGCTTGCGGGGGTGTTACTCCAATTCGAATCCCAAACAGTACCCGCATCAATAAAGAAAGAAGTTCTGATCGAATTAGCATACTTTTCATCAATAAACGGGGTTGGCGTAATTAACTCCAAGGACGCTGTTGCCATTGCATTGCCGCCAACTGCATCCGTTGAGGGACTACCCGATTTTGGGTTGATTTCCCCAGTTGTTTTATCTTTTTCAAGATAAATTGCTTTAGGGCCGATATTATTAGAACGAAAACCACGTACCGTACCAGCACCTCCAGCATAAAAGTTTTCATAAAATGGTAATTCTTTTCCACCAAAACCATTACCATAACCTAACTGTGCCCGGCCTAATAATACCCATTTGTTATCCTCATCAATGGGATAATATTGCGATGTATCAAACCGAATCTTATAGTATTGATTATTAGAACCGGGAATGGTGATTTTACTATTTAATGAAGTTTTATTGCCCGCTGTCGGGAAGAAACCACGATCTAGGTTATTATAAGTCCAACCTAAATTAAGGGTAAAATCATTAGCATTATAGCGCGCTTTATCATCAAAATTAGGATTTTCGCCCATACTTTGTAAATAACGCCACATTCCAACTTGAGCTTTCATATCAGACAGGGAGTTATGAACAAAACCTGCCCCAATTCGAAACGCATTATTTTCATTAAAAGGAAAACTCAAGGTACTATCAACACCATAAGTTTTATTATTATAGCGTGAAAGATCGGCATCCTTGGCACTAAAATCATTATAGAATAATCGGCCACCCAAGCTGACACCATTAACGGTAAAATAAGGATCGGTTAATGATAATTCCGCATAAGTCGAATAATCATTCTTGCTTGCACTAATACCAACAGCATTACCAGTACCAAGCCAGTTTTCTTGTTGAACACCGACTTGGAAACTGATACCACTTTCAGTACCAAAACCAATGCCGAAGTTCATCGAGCCGGTATTACGTTCTTTAACTTTATAGACCACATCAACTTGATCAGGTGTACCAGGTACACGTTGCGTTTCAACATCAACGGTTTCGAAAAAACCGGTCCGATTTAATCGTTCTTTGCCTAGGTTAACCAAATCATTGCCTAACCAAGCGCCTTCCATCTGACGCATCTCACGACGTAAAACAGAATCTTTACTAACATCATTGCCGACAAAACGGATTTGGCGAACATAGAAACGGCTACCTGCATCAACATTCACATGCAGTTTAACGGTTTTATCTTCATCATTGATTTCAGGTTGGGTAATAACACGAGGATAAGCATAACCATAACGACCGAGGAGATCCTTAATTTTGTTCTCCATGTTAGTAACTTCAGTACCATTATAAAGCGAAGAAGGTTTGATGGTGATTAATTGGTTGATTTCATCATAATGGCCAGCAGTTTCGCCATTTAATTCAACGCCGGATATGGTATATTTATCACCTTCTGTCACATTGATAGTGACATAAATACCTTTCTTATCAGGTGTCAGACTGACATTAGTTGAGTCGATATTAAATTTGGCATAACCTCGGTCGAGATAAAAACTGCGTAGGGTTTCTAAATCACCTGCCAGTTTTTGTTTCTGATATTTTTGATCAGCAATAAAATTCCACCAGGGTACATCATCACGTAATTGAAAACGATTTACCAATTCACCCGTGGTAAATGCTTTATTACCGACGATATTAATCTGTTGGATCTTAGCTGAAACGCCTTCAGAAAAGATTAATTTTAAGTCAACACGATTACGCGGTAGCGGTGTGACTACTGCTTTAACTGTCGCATTATACTTACCAACACTGTAATAAAAATCTTCCAGACCCTTTTCGATATTCGCCAGTTTTGTGCGATCGAGGGCTTCACCAACGCGAATATTGGAAGCCTCAAGATTTTGCTTTAATAAATCGTCTTTAACCGACTTATTACCAGAGAATGTAATGCTTGCAATAGTTGGCCGCTCTTTTACTTGAACTATAAGCGTATTTCCATCACGCAAAACTCTAACATCTTCGAAATTACCCGTTGAAAATAGCGCTCGAATAGTACGACCTATATCGTCATTATTAATCGTATCTCCTACCCGAACAGGCATATTCAATAGTGCTGCACCAACGGCGACGCGTTGAAGACCTTCAAAATGAATATCTTGAACTACAAACCCGTCTGAACCGTATGCAGTGGCGCTGCCAAATAGCAGCGATGCTATGAGCAACTTTTTCATCGCCATTGTTGTTATGAGTATTCCTAACTAGTCTCTCTCTTAAAGACGAGAGAAATCATTGAAAAGTGCAAGCCCCATTAATAATATCAATGCAATAGCACCAATACGATAGCTGAAGTCTTGTACACGCTCAGACACTGGTTTTCCTTTAATCTTTTCGATTAACAAGAAAAGTAAGTGCCCACCATCTAATACAGGCAAAGGAAACAGGTTAATGATCCCTAAATTGACACTAATTAATGCAATAAACATCAGATAATACACTAACCCAGACTCAGCGGAAATGCCGGCTCCTTTTGCAATAGAAACAGGCCCACTAAGATTATTGAGTTTAATATCACCAGTGACCAATTTACCTATCATGCTAACTGTCAACTTCATCAACTGCCAAGTTTTATCCGTTGCCTGGTACAACGCATAAAACGGACCATATTGCTGAGTGATTTTATACTCATCTGCAAGTGGTATTACTGATAATTCAAGCCCGGCAAATCCAATTTGCCGCCCTTTAGCTATCGTTTTTACTTCTGGTGTTAACGTTAATTGCTGCTGTTCACCTTGTCTTTCGATCGTCAATAACAATGGAATATTAGGACTTTGCCGAACAAAATAGGTGAATGGATGCCAAACATCTATTATCTGATCACCCACTTTTACAATTCTGTCTTCTACTTGTAAACCTGATAATGCCGCCGCTGAGCCAGGTTGAATATTACGCACAATGGGATCTTGCCTGGCACTAACTGGCATAATTCCTAAAGATAAAACCGGATCCTGAGTTTCTGGATCAAAATGCCATTCCCGCAAATCAATCACTTTTTTTATCGGCGTTGAATTTCCAATAGGTAAAACCTTCATGCTTAATTCTTCATCACCAATTTTACTAATTAAGGCGAGACGAACTGCGTTCCAGTCAGGGGTTTCGATACCATCTATTGATTTTAGTTCCATACCTGGTGAAATATTTGCTTGCTCAGCAATCGAGTTTGACTGAATATCTTCAATGACTGGACGCACGGAAGGGATACCAATAATGAAAACTAACCAATAAACAAATATTGCCAATAAAAAATTGGCTATTGGCCCTGCACTAATCACTGCAGCACGTTGTCCTACTGTTTTATTATTAAAAGCAAAGTGGCGACGCTCTGGTGCTACAGCGGCTACTCGCTCATCTAGCATTTTAACATAGCCACCTAACGGGATCAGGGCGATAACAAATTCTGTACCATGACGATCGACTTTACGCCATAAGGCTTTGCCAAAACCAATGGAGAAACGCTCAACATAAATACCACAACGCCTAGCCACCCAGAAATGGCCAAATTCATGTACGATAATTAGCACACCTAATGCAATAATAAATGCCGCTAAACTCCAAACAAATCCCATGATATACCTTAAAAACTAAAAAAATAACAATGTCAATCCTGCAAAAACAGGTATAGCCGCGGTCAAACTATCGATTCTATCTAATACGCCACCATGTCCTGGAATTAAATGACTACTATCTTTGATGCCAGCCTGACGTTTAAACATACTTTCCGTTAAATCACCAAAAACAGAAATAATTACAACAATAACAGAACAAAATAGTAAATTCTTGGATATTAATAAAACAGGAACAAATAAACTAAATAGCCAGGCTATAATACCTGCTGTCAGCATTCCACCAAGCATACCTTCCAAGGTTTTACCAGGAGAAACCTTCGCCGCCAATTTATGTTTACCAAATAAATGTCCAAAAAAATAAGCGCCACTATCTGCACTCCAAACTAATAGCATGACATAAAGCACCCACCAAGCACCGATAAAATTGTCAATATGATAATCGACGCTTTTTAACACCAACATGCCACAGTAAAAAGGTAAAATGGTTAAAACACCAAACAAAATTTTTAATATTACTGACTGAGACCAGAATCGAGCAGAAGTAGGAAAAGTGACAACCAATATTATCGCAACTAACCACCAAACTAACCCAGCCGATAAAATATAAAAAATCAAAGGCTCTGTTGTTAATTGACTGAGATCCTGAAATGACAATTGTAAACCCAATAAACAAATACCAAATAAAACAGCAGATATAATTCGTTTAATCTGCACTGTCCAGCCAATAAACTGGCTCCATTCCCAAGCAGCTAACGAGCAAATAACAATGATAACATAACCAAACAAGTTAGGAGGTAAGAAAAAAAGTGCCGCGATAACTAATGGAATAAGTATGATAGCTGTAATGATACGAGCATTTAAGTTTAGCAAAAGAGTCCCCTATTCTTCATTGATATCATCAGGCTCAGTGTTACCAAAACGTCGTTCACGCTGATTAAAAGCCACAATTGCACTTTTGAAAGCTTCCTCATCAAAATCCGGCCAGAGCACATCGGTAAAATAAAATTCAGCATAAGCAATCTGCCATAAAAGAAAATTACTGATGCGATATTCTCTCCCAGTTCTAATAACTAAATCAACGGTTGGTTGATCATGTAGACTAATAAATTCATTTACCGTATCTTCGTTAATATTTTCTGGTAATAATGAACCCGCTTTAATTTTCTCTGCAATAAGTCCCATTGCATGGGTAATATCCCAACGACCACCATAATTAGCGGCAATATTGAGTTGTAATCCGGTATTATTTGCGGTTAAGTCAACCGCGTGTTTGATACGATTTTGTAATTTAGTTTTAAATCGGCTGATATCGCCAATAATCGTTAATTTTACATTATGAATATTTAAATTTTTAACTTCATCATCCAGAAACCAAGTAAAAAGTTCCATCAGAGCACTAACCTCAGTTTCTGGTCGATTCCAATTTTCACTACTAAACGCATAGAGCGTTAAAGACTGAATCTCATTTTCAACAGCAAATTTAACCGCTTTTTGTACCGCTTCTGTTCCTGCTCGATGCCCTTTAATTCTTAACTTTCCATGTTGCTTAGCCCAGCGTCCATTACCATCCATAATAATAGCAACATGCCTCGGAATTCGTTGCTGTGAGCTATCATTATCATACATAAGTTTCATGCCAAAAAAGTTCCTTTACTATAAGCTTACATAACTATTGCGCTTAATTATTTTGGATAATAAAAATAAAATTACTTAAGATGAATCAAAAAATTTCCATATTTACTAATAAGTTAATAGTTAGCTCTTTATTCATTTTTGATATCCTTAACCCATTATAATTTTATAAAAGTTTAATCTGAGATAAATATAAAAACATTTGAGCAGCTAAAATTCTTTATTAATAGGATATTACTAATGTTTCAATATAATTAATTGCCATTTGACGCGCTTCGCTATCAATCGCTAACACTGCATCAATGCTATCAGGTTCGGCCAAACTTAACCTTTCTACTGTATCCAAATTAACTTGCGCAATATCAGTAAATCGAAGCTTTCCGGCCAAAAATGCAGCAACAGAAACTTCATTCGCAGCATTTAAAATTGTGGTTGCTGCTTGCCCATGATGACAAGCATCAATCGCTAATTTCAAACAGGGGTAACGTTGGTAATCTGGAGCAATAAAAGTTAATGAAGATAATTGTTTAAAATCAAGTGCCGCTGCACCTGAAGGGATACGATCTGGATAAGCCATACTATAGGAAATCGGTGTTCTCATATCAGGCGTACCTAATTGAGCGATCACACTTCCATCCTGATAGCGTACCATGGAATGAATAACAGATTGTGGATGAATAATAACTTCAATTTGTTCGGCTGAAGCATTAAAAAAATACCGAGCTTCAATATACTCAAGCCCTTTATTCATCATCGTTGCCGAATCAACCGAGATCTTACGCCCCATAGACCAATTAGGGTGATTGCAAGCCTCATTAGGCGTCATGTTCTTAAGAGAAGCGAGCGGAATTTCACGAAAAGGACCACCCGAGCCAGTTAATACTATGCGCGTTATTCCATGTTGTTCAAGATTAGCAAAACCTAAATTATGCTGAATTTCAGTCGGTAAACTTTGAAATATCGCATTATGTTCACTATCAATAGGCAGGACCTGAGCACCATATTTTTTAATTGCGTCGAAAAACAGTTGCCCACTAGTAATTAATGACTCTTTATTGGCTAATAAAATACGCTTACCTTGGCGAATCGCAGCTAATGTTGGCATTAATCCAGCAATTCCGGTAATTGCGGACATCACTTGATCAACATTATCAAGCGCCGCTAGTTCACAAACTCCCTTTTGGCCTGCTAAGACTTCAGTTTTACATCCGTGTTTATTTAGTATGCTTCTTAGATTATTGGCTAATTTTTCGTCTGACATAGCAGCATATTGTGGCTGGAATTCTAAGCATTGCTGAACCATAGTAGCCACATTTTTATGTGCAACTAATGCGATAATTTCAAATTTCGCTGGATTTTTTTTGACTACTGATAGTGTCGTTTTACCAATTGAACCCGTCGAGCCTAAAATTGTCAGACGTATCATTGTGATATATATGCTCTACTATTTAATTAAAAAGAATTATTCTTAACTCAGCCATATAGCATAACATAAAATGGAGCAATAAATTTAAAGATATAATAAAGCCATACTTACTTTTATATAGCTTATGGCTTTATTATAAAAATGTTTAAAATTCCATCAATTCTTTTTCTTTTTGTTCCAGAGCTTCATCAACTTTTTTGATAAAATTATCGGTCAACTTCTGGATTTCATCTTGTGCTCGACGTTCATCATCCTCACTAATTTCTTTATCTTTTAGTAATGCCTTGATTTTATCATTCGCATCACGTCGTGCATTACGAACAGATACACGTCCCTGCTCAGCATCATTACGGACAACTTTAATCAAATCCTTACGTCGTTCTTCCGTCAACGGTGGTAAAGGCACCCGTATTATGGTTCCTGCTGAAGAAGGATTAAGACCTAGATCTGATGCCATAATGGCCTTTTCCACTGCTGGTGCTAACGTACGATCAAACACAGTAATGGCGAGTGTACGTGAATCCTCAGCGGTAATATTCGCTAACTGACGTAACGGCGTTGCAGCACCATAATATTCAACCATGATACCATCCAATAAACTTGGCGATGCACGGCCGGTACGAACTTTATTAATTTGACTTTTCAATGCTTCGACGCTTTTTTCCATACGCTCTTGAGCATCTTTTTTGATTTCATTAATCACATTTAAACCCTTAGCAACTGGTTATAAATATTAGGCTATAACCGATAACCCAATTCAATTATTTTAACGATGCTGATAATATCATACCGCCAAAAATCATCCATGTCTCTCAGGAGATTAATCACACGAGATTAACGTGCCTTCATTTTCACCCATCACAATTCGACGTAACGCACCGGGTTTATTCATGTTAAAAACGCGAATAGGTAAATTATGATCACGAGCCAGCGTAAATGCTGCCAAATCCATCACTTTTAATTCGCGTTCTAATACGTCCTGATACGTTAATTTATTATAAAAAACCGCATCTGAACTCTTCGATGGATCAGCAGAATAGACGCCATCAACTTTGGTTGCTTTTAAAACAACATCCGCCTCAATTTCTATCCCTCGTAAACAAGCCGCTGAATCTGTTGTAAAGAAAGGGTTGCCCGTTCCGGCCGAGAAAATAACAACTTTGCCATTACGAAGCAAACTAATCGCCTCAGCCCAACTATAATTGTCACACACACCATTTAATGGTATTGCAGACATCAGTCTGGCATTAACATATGCACGATGTAAAGCATCACGCATGGCTAATCCATTCATTACTGTCGCTAGCATTCCCATATGATCACCAACTACACGATTCATCCCAGCATCGGCTAGCCCTGCACCACGAAATAAGTTGCCACCACCAATAACGACACCAACTTGTATCGCTAACTCTACCAGTTCCTTAATTTCTTGTGCCATAAGATCTAAAACGCTCGCATCAATACCAAAACCTTCTGAACCTTGTAGAGCTTCGCCACTAAGCTTAAGCAAGATACGTTGATATACTGGTTTTGCATTAGTTGCCATGGTGTTTCGTCCTGAGCAGATAAATTATTGAAGGTTTAAAATTCTTAGTTCAAAGTCTGAATGTAAAATACTTGATTAATTACTTTTCTTCATTACTTTAGAAAAAGATAATTTAGTCTAAATACTAACCCTAATCCGTTGAATTAAGCATATGCTGAATTAAATAATTTAGTGGTATATTTACACATAAATTATCATTGATAATGTATTATCAGACAGATAAAAATAAATTATCGATATTAGATAAAACAGAACCGCCTATTGGCGGCTCTATTTAACAATTGGTATCATTATTTACTCATTGCCGCGACTTCAGCAGCAAAATCAGTTTCTACTTTTTCGATACCTTCACCAACTTCAAAACGGATAAAGTTAGTCACTGTTGCATTTTTCTCTTTTAGCAACGTACCAACTGTTTTACTTGGATCCATAACAAATTGTTGGCCAGTTAAAGAGATCTCACCGGTAAATTTATTCATGCGGCCAGTTACCATTTTTTCCGCAATTTCACGAGGTTTACCAGATTGCATTGCTATATCTAATTGAATTTGATGCTCATGAGCGACAACATCGGCTGGTACATCTGCTGGTGTAACATATTCGGGTTTGCTCGCCGCAATATGCATAGCAATATGTTTAATAAGCTCATCATCCGCACCGTTTGCAGACACAAGAACGCCAATACGAGCACCATGTAAATAACAGCCGATTTTTTCACCTTGTAGGATCTCGACTCGGCGAATATTAATATTTTCACCAATCTTGGCAACGATTGCTGTACGTTGTTCTTCAAATTTTGCCTTTAATTCTTCAATATTTGACAATTTATTTGCCACAACGAATTTTAGTACTTCATTACCAAATGCTACAAAACTCGCATCCTTAGCCACAAAATCCGTTTCACAATTCAACTCAAGCAATGCACCAAATTTGCCATCGGCAGAAATTTCCGCCATTACTACACCTTCGGCAGCCACTCGACCGGCTTTCTTAGCCGCTTTTGCTTGACCTGATTTACGCATATTATCGATAGCTAATTCAATATTTCCATCAGCTTCAACCAATGCTTTTTTACATTCCATCATACCTGCACCAGTACGTTCGCGCAGTTCTTTTACCAAAGCAGCGGTAATTCCAGACATGTGATTTATTCCTCAATCTATCTGATGGGAAATCATCCCATGCAGACAATTCTCATTCTGATAAGTAAAAAGGAGCCAATTAGGCCCCTATAACCAATATATTGTAATACCTGGTCCATAAGGGCTCTTCTATACTAACGAAGAGCTGGCCTTATTATTCAGTTTCTATCAAGTTTTCTTCTGGTTTAATCGCCTGATCTTTAGAACGACCTTCATGGACAGCTTTCGCAACTGCATCCAGATACAGTTTAACTGCACGGATCGCATCATCATTACCAGGGATGATATAATCAACACCATCTGGATCAGAGTTAGTATCAACAACCGCAAATACAGGGATACCTAAGTTGTTTGCTTCTTTTATAGCGATATGCTCATGTTCCGCATCAACAACAAATAAAGCGTCAGGCAAACCGCCCATCTCTTTAATACCACCCAAACTATTTTCTAACTTGCTAAGCTCACGGGTACGCATCAACGCTTCTTTTTTGGTCAACTTATCAAAAGTACCATCCTGAGATTGTGCTTCTAAATCTTTCAGGCGCTTAATAGACTGACGAACGGTTTTCCAGTTAGTCAGCATACCACCTAACCAGCGGTGGTTAACAAAATACTGATCACAACTATTAGCCGCTTCTTTTATCGATTCGCTTGCTGCGCGCTTAGTGCCAACAAACAGAATTTTGCCTTTTCGTGAAGCAATTTTAGTCAATTCAGCTAATGCTTCATTGAACATTGGAACAGTTTTTTCCAAATTAATGATATGCACTTTGTTGCGCGCACCAAAGATATAAGTTTTCATCTTTGGATTCCAGTAACGAGTTTGGTGACCAAAGTGAACGCCCGCCTGAAGCATATCGCGCATGGAAACAGTTGCCATTTAAACCTCTATAATTTAGTAAATTGGGGTTATGCCTCCACAGATCCCATTCCCCGACTCATTAGCTGTAGATTTTCCTACATAAGAGCACCCCGGAAAATGTGCCGATCTGTGTGTGTTATAACACAGTTAAGTTTATGTTAGAGCTAATCTATGTTTTTCTATTATAAAATACATAGAATGCCGGCGCGCTTTATATCATAAAATAACCAAAAACACCAGCTATAGTTATATTTTTCTACGCTTAAGTCATTTAGCTTAATAAAAAAATAACACCGACAATTAGTATTGCTTATTCAGAAATGAATAATATTCATTTCTGAATAAAATTTACTTTAACAATATTTTATTGTGTTCTATTGCTAATATCTTAATTTTTATGATTTTTTTACAGTTTACTAGTAATAATTCAATTTAAAATAACCAAACATTACTTTTTGGCTATTTTCATATTTAAAAAAAAATTGATATGTTAAGTCGTTAGTTGGCATAACTGCGCTTCGCTGCTAACATAACCGTCAACATACAGTATTTATATTTAATCAACATAATTGGCTGATAAGTGCATTTTTACTCATTTAAATCAGCATAAATAGGCAGAATTCATGGCTATCTCAATTAAAACGGAAGAAGATATTCAGAAAATGCGTATCGCCGGACATTTGGCGGCGGAAGTGTTAGAAATTATTGAACCTTACATAAAACCGGGCATTTCCACCGGTGAACTTGATCGCATCTGTCACTCACATATCGTCGAAAAACAGCAAGCTATCCCAGCCTGTTTAAATTATCATGGCTTTCCTAAATCTATCTGTACATCCGTTAATGATGTTATTTGTCATGGTATTCCGAGTGATGAAAAAATCTTAAAAGAAGGTGATATCATTAATATTGATGTCACCGTTATTAAAAATGGCTTCCATGGTGACACCTCCAAAATGTTTATTGTGGGCAAACCAACCATTCAAGGCGAACGGTTGTGTAAGGTAACACAAGAAAGCCTTTATCTTGCTTTAAAAATGGTCAAACCTGGTATTCGTTTACGGACGATAGGTCAGGCAATTCAGCAATTTGTTCAACAGCATCATTTTTCTGTCGTGCGCGAATATTGTGGCCATGGTATTGGTCGAGTCTTTCATGAAGAACCTCAAGTATTACATTACGATGCTGATGATGGTGGTGTGATACTGCAAAAAGGCATGACTTTTACTATCGAACCAATGGTAAATACCGGCGATCATCGTATTAGAACAATGAAAGATGGCTGGACAGTAAAAACAAAAGATCGAGGTTGGTCGGCACAATATGAACATACTTTAGCTGTCACCGACGATGGGTGTGAAATTTTTACCTTACGGAAAGAAGAAGAGCCATTTATTTCGGCTATATTAGTGAATAGATAATTTTCAGATTGGCCTCCATAATTTTGGAGGCTTTTACCTTAATGATATTGTTTTACTGCTTTTTATTGTCTATTCATACCATTTACTAGTGATCGCATAATCAGATCTCCTCCAGCAATTTCGCGGTTATAATACCATGATGAAAAGTAATCAGCCTGTCACCCTCGTCCTTGCGCTTGATAAATTATCTCAAGAGGATTTTACTTTACCTTTACTAAAACAACAGGTAGAGCGATTGCAAAAATGGTTAGAACAATCTTTCAAGGAGGGAGTTGCCGCCGCTGAACTTATTGCCGTCCGTAGCAATTATCTTGATAAGTTGCTCCAGCGTGTTTGGCAAATTAATCGTTTCGAGCTAATTCCCCAATTATCATTAATTGCCGTGGGTGGTTATGGCCGACAAGAATTACATCCACTGTCAGATATAGATTTATTAATTTTAAGTCAACATCCTTTAGCTACCGCTATCACCACTAAGATTGGTCAATTTATTACTCTACTGTGGGACTTGGGTTTTCAAGTTGGCCATAGTGTGCGCACATTAGAAGAATGTTTACAGGCAGGACAAACAGATCTGTCTATCGCAACTAATCTATTTGAATCAAGGTTAATTTGTGGCGATCAAGCTCTGTTTCTATCATTACAGCAAGCAATATATAGCGATAATTTTTGGCCGTCTGATAAATTTTTTGCTGCCAAACGTAGTGAACAACAGTTGCGTCACCAACGTTATCATAGTACCAGTTACAACCTTGAGCCAGATATCAAAAGTAGTCCCGGCGGTTTACGTGATATTCACATACTGTTATGGGTCGCACGCCGACATTTTGGTGCAACCACCATTGAGCAGACAGTTCATTTCGACTTTCTAAGTCAAGCAGAATATCGAGAATTAAAAATATGTTTAAATTTTTTGCTTCGTATTCGATTTGCGCTGCATTTAATGATAAAACGTTATGACAATCGCCTACTATTTGAACATCAATTAAATGTTGCCCGCTTACTTGGTTATCAAGGTAAAGACAATCAGCCCGTTGAGCAAATGATGAAAGACTATTATCGTGTCACACGACGTGTGCGAGAACTCAATAGCATGCTGCTACAACTGTTTGATGAAGCCATTCTTAGCGAAAAAAACCTAGCCGCACCACATAAACTTGGTAATCAATTTCAACTTAGAGGAAATCTCATCGATCTGATTGATAGCACTCTTTTCGATCGTCAACCCGCAGCCATATTGCAGCTATTTCATCAAATGGCCGAACAGGAAAATATTCAAGGAATATACTCAGCTACACTGCGTCAATTGCGTTTTGCTTGTCAAAAACTGACTAAACCTCTGTGTGAAATCCCAATTGCTCGTGAAATTTTTATTACTATTTTGCGCCACCCCAGAGCGGTAAAAGGTGCCATTGTACCCATGCACTTACACGATGTACTTAGTGCTTATACGCCAGTTTGGCAAAATATTGTTGGCCAAATGCAATTTGATCTTTTTCATACTTACACCGTCGATGAACATACTATTCGCGTATTACAAAAACTTGATCAATTTGCTGACCAAAATAATAGTCACCAACATCCTTTGTGCGTTGCCATTTATACCAAGCTTGCTCAGCCTGAAATTTTACGGCTGGCGGCTATGTTTCATGATATCGCTAAAGGCAGAAAAGGTGATCACTCTGAACTGGGCGCGGAAGATGCAAAACAATTTGCCCTAGCACACGGCCTATCTGAACATGATTCATCCTTAATTGCTTGGCTTGTACGTCAACATCTTTTGATGTCAGTGACCGCTCAACGGCGTGATATTCAAGATCCAATTGTTATTAAACAATTTGCCAGTGAAGTGAAATCAATAAACCGGCTGGATTATCTTTTGTGTCTAACTGTTGCCGATATATGTGCAACCAATAATAGCTTATGGAATAGCTGGAAACAGAGTCTATTAAAAGAGCTGTATCTATTAACTAAAAATCAATTAAATCAAGATACGCAAGCAATACCCACTTTACGTCAACGGATCCAATCCAATCGCTTGCAAGCGTTAACCCAGCTAGGCGAAAAAAATATTGATCAAGGTGAGCTGAAAAAATTATGGTCACGCTGCCATGCTGATTATTTTTTACGCCATACTCCCCAGCAACTTGCCTGGCACGCTAGCGCTTTATTAAAACACAATTTAAATGAACCATTAATACTGATCAGTACCGTATCTGTGCATGGTGGTACTGAAATTTTTATCTGGTGTCCAGATCGACCATCTCTATTTGCCGCGGTTGCTGGAGAACTTGATAGACGAAATCTTAATATCCATAGCGCCCAAATCTTTACTAACAAAGATAATATGACGATGGATACTTTTGTGGTATTAGATCCTAAAGGACAACCGTTGGCTCATGATCGCTATGAAAATATTCGCCAAGCCTTATTAAAAGTTATTAAGACCCCAAATAGCAAAACCTTGAAAACACGTAACGCCCATCATAGATTTCGCCATTTTAACGTACCAACTAAAGTACACTTTTTGCCCAATTTTAATGGCAGGCGGACTTATATGGAGCTTGTCGCCCTCGATCAACCCGGATTATTGGCACAGATCGGTAATATATTTACTGAAATGGCCGTGCTCTTACACGGAGCTAGGATCACAACGATTGGAGAAAGAGTTGAGGATTTGTTTGTACTTACTGATCAAAACAACCAGGCACTCGATCAAAATAGACAACATAAACTGGCAGAAAAATTGACCCAAGCCCTGACTGCAATAGATAAAGAAAATAGTAAACATGTTAAATAATTACAACCCAGAGGATGAGTAATTTTATGGAGCAACTTAAAACCATTATTGAAAATGCTTTTGAACATCGCGCAGAAATCACACCCGCGACGACCAATGTTCAACTAAGTGATGCAATCAATCAGGTGATCACTCAACTTGACAAAGGCCAGTTAAGAGTCGCTGAAAAGATAGATGGACAATGGACAACACATCAATGGCTTAAAAAAGCCGTGCTACTCTCTTTTCGTATCAATGATAATCGATTAATCGAAGGTGCAGAAAGCCGCTATTTTGACAAAGTAGCCATGAAATTTGCTGAGTATGATCATGCTCGTTTTCAACAAGAAGGATTTAGAGTTGTTCCACCAGCAACGGCTCGAAAAGGTGCGTTTATCGCCCGAAATACCGTTTTAATGCCATCTTACGTTAATATTGGTGCCTATATTGACGAAGGATCGATGATAGATACCTGGGCAACAGTTGGCTCTTGTGCGCAAATTGGTAAAAATGTTCACTTATCCGGTGGTGTTGGTATTGGTGGTGTGCTAGAACCCTTGCAAGCTAATCCAACTATTATCGAAGATAACTGTTTTATTGGTGCTCGCTCTGAAATTGTTGAAGGGGTCATTGTTGAAGAAGGCTCGGTTATCTCAATGGGCGTCTATATTGGCCAGAGCACCAAAATTTATGATAGGGAAAGCGGTGAAATTCTCTATGGCCGAATTCCAGCCGGCTCGGTCGTCGTCGCGGGTAATTTACCGGCCAAAAATGGCAACTACAGCCTATATTGCGCAGTGATTGTCAAAAAAGTCGATGACAAGACTAGAAAGAAAGTTGGCATTAATGAGTTACTAAGAACAATAGACTAAAATTTATCATAGCGGATTATCAATTGAATATCCGCTTAGCCTTATTATTATGCTAATCTGTAACAATTGTTAGATAACCTTATTCCGTTAGGTATTAATATGTATGATAACTTAAAAAGCTTAGGGATCACTCAACCTGAAGATATCGATCACTACACCCTTCGCCAAGAAGCAAATCATGACATTCTAAAGATTTATTTTCGCAAAGATAAAGATGAACACTATGCTAAAAGTGTAAAATTCAAATATCCGCTGCAACGAAAGCTGGTTAATCTAGATAACAATCTCAAAGAGATCAATGAAATTAATCTCCACCTACGTGATGTGATCGAAGAATTAAATCAAATTTGTCAACATGACCAAACCAACCATGATTTAAAAAGTAAAATATTAAATGATTTGTGCCATTTAGAATCTGTCGTAATCAGCAAAATTGCGGAAATTAAATCAGATTTAAAAAAACTTTCCTGAATAACTCACTGCTGCGTATTTATGCTAATACCAACTTACCGGTAGGCCAAATTTGTATTTTAAGCAGATAAACTCGCATAACCGTTTAACAATATAATTCATACCATCGATAAATGTTGACGCTCGAGTTCAGGCACTATACCTAACCAACCAAACTGTGATAGCAAATGCATCCAAGCATCATCCCACTTTGCAATTAGCTGCAATTTATCGCCTGTCATTGGGTGCTTAAAAGATAAATAACTCGCATGTAACATCAACCGGCTGCTGGCAAAATGGTGTGAAACACCGCGATTCTGGCGCAGATCACCATGGGTAGTATCACCAATGATGGGATGACGGATATGTGCCATATGGCGTCTTAATTGATGCTTGCGGCCGGTTATTGGTCTTAGAGCTAGCAGAGAGAAACGTGAAGTAGGATAACGACCTATCTCGATCGGACATTCAACCTTAGCCAACGGTGAATAATGAGTAATGCTCGGTTGAGGTTGACTTATTTTGCTGGCGTATTTATCAGCAATCTTATCTTTTTCCTCCGTCAGTGCATAATTAATAATATCAGCTTGATTAACATAACCTCGCACAATCGCATGATACTTTTTTTCGATTGTATGGTGTTCAAATTGCTGCGCTAAAAGACAAGCAACTTCACTCGAAAGCGCCATCAATAACGCCCCTGAAGTCGGTTTATCTAAACGATGAACAGGAAATACATGCTGACCAATTTGGTCACGCACTGTTTGCATAATAAAACGCGTTTCATGACGATCAAGCCAACTACGATGTACAAGCCATCCAGCAGGCTTATTTATTGCAATCAAATGTTGATCCTGATAAATCACTTCAAGCATTTGTTGAGTTACCTTGTGAAAAAACTTCATCTAACGCACGTAAATATTCCAATAATTGGTAATAACGACTTTCTCGTTCTTCTTGATAGATTTCTTCAAAATAGGGAGTAATAGCGAATGCCTTTGGCAAATCAATATGTTGTTCAATAAGCTTATATAGTTTTGGCAATAGTCCCCATTGCAACCATTCGTGTGCCGCCATGGTGTCTACAGCAAAAGGCAAATCAATAGCAAAAGCTTCCTCTGGCGGTGTGGTATTACTCCAAAGATTAAGGTTTTTCATTTCAACTTCAATGAGACGAAGTTTTTCAGCAACGATAAGATTAATATTCATTTCCTACACTAGTATCATAAGTAAAAACAAATGAATCATAACATTATTAGTTATCAAACAAAAAAGCAGCGCGTGATATTAATTTTATTACTCATTAGTAAATCTATATAAAATATTCAATCTATCTAAATTATAATCATTTAAATAAACTTACTAATTATACACAACATCACTGACTTATAGGGTTATATTACTATCCGCGACTGCAGCTAAAAACAATTTTTTGCAAAGCCATAGAACCATAAAAAAACCAGTCTATAAAATCGACTGGTTATATAATATGTAACGCTATTAAATAGAATATTTATGCATCCTGCATTATCAGCTTCCTGCTGAATGTATCTTCCTACTATTTACGAGGTAGTAATTTGTAAGCACTAATACTTATAATTCGTTATCCCTAACACTACCTTTCTTATTCCTCTATATTATTAAACATTTAATAATTTCAAAGTTAAAAAATAAACTAACATTCATCATTTATTATTAGTAACAATGACTAAATTTATTTCGCGCAATAAACGCCGGTTAAATCATTTCCATTTCTTATTTCGATTTATGGCACATTTGATAAATGCTAACTTATCGGCGGGCATAAGAATGTCGGATTTATCTGAGGAACACAAGAATAGAAAAAATAGTTTTTAATCATTTTTTTCCAATAATAACAGAATATTTTTTTATCCTACTGAAATAAAAAAATATTTCATCTCGCTTCATGGTTTAAAAAGCAATAAACGCAGATATAACTTACATAATTTGTAAGTTATATATCACAAAAAAATAAGTAAATATCTTAATCACATTGCTTTTTAATTACAGGAGTAAGTTGTTGTAAAAATTCAATCAGACTACCAGCTAAGACGCGACGTGTTGTTTGACCTAATGTTTCTAATATAACTTGGCCATTAATATTATCTACGGAAATAATTTCAAATTCAGAATCTAAACTTGCAATAAAGAGAGTTGGGGTCAGTCTACGTCTTTTTTGCGTAATTAAATGCCCAATTAAGTTTTCTTGTAAACGAGTAAAATCGGTCATATTCCATACTTGAATTAAATCAAGTTGTTGATCTTGAAATTTTACTCGCATATCAGCGGCTAATTGTGTTGTATAAAATTGGTGAATATTAGGATAAAAATGGATGTCTAACGCTTTTTCAACAGATTCTAACTTTTCATTTGGCAGCGGAAACGGTTTAGGTAACCAATAAACGACATCATCTTTGCTATATTCAATGCAAGGTGAAGGAATACTGTAAAAAGCATCACTCGCCGGTAAATCACCCGTCTGCTGTTGCCAATAAGCAATATAACGCTGTGTGAGTTCCGTTAATATCTGAAAAATCGTTACTTCCATGGTAAATTATTCTTATTGGTAACTAATTATAGGAATAAATCATTCTAATATATAAAAGTATCATTAGGTATTATTATCTATCTGCTCAATTTGTTGTTAAGCTATACATTAAACAACAAACTTACTCTAATATATTGATTATGCTAGCAACTATCTTACTGATTTTCTATTTTAGGAAGGGACTACATGCCACTTGATCAAGATAATGGTGAGCTACAACACCTAACTCTCGGAAAAAAAACCGAATATCAAGATAACTATGCACCTCATCTACTACAAGCGGTTCCTCGTCGCCTAAATCGACAACCTTTAGGGTTATCATCAGACAGATTGCCTTTCCATGGCGCAGACATTTGGACACTCTATGAGCTTTCATGGCTAAACAGTCGAGGAGTTCCTCAAGTGGCTATCGGCCATGTTACCATTAATGCTAATAGCATAAATCTGATTGAATCTAAAAGTTTTAAACTCTATCTAAATAGTTTCAATCAAACCCAATTTATTAGCTGGCAAGAAGTTGAAAAACAACTAACCCAAGATTTGACTGCATGCGCTGCAGGAGAAGTGACAGTAAAATTACAGCCACTCACCATGTTCGCTAATCAAACTATTCATAATCTGTCTGGTGAATGTATTGATGAGCAAGAGATAGAAATTACTGATTATGAATTTAATCGTGATTATCTTAACAACGCAACCACGAATATAAAGGCAGAGGAAACATTAGTTAGCCATCTGCTAAAATCTAATTGCTTAATTACTAACCAACCTGACTGGGGTTCAATACAAATTCATTATTGTGGCGCTAAAATTGATAGAGAAAAACTACTCCGTTATTTAGTCTCTTTCAGACACCATAACGAATTTCATGAACAATGTGTCGAGCGAATATTCAATGATATTCTTCAGCTATGTCAACCCGATAAATTAAGCGTTTATGCCCGTTATACACGTCGGGGCGGCTTGGACATCAATCCTTGGCGTAGTAATGAGAGTTTTCAGCCAACAATGATGCGATTAGCACGGCAGTAAGGAGTTTAAATTGATAACACATGTCAGCCCGTTAGGCTCAATGGATCTACTATCTCAAATTGAAGTTAGTATCCTTAAACGCACTGCCAGTAGCGATCTTTATCAGCTATTTAGAAACTGCTCCTTAGCTGTACTTAATTCAGGTAGCAAGACAGATAATAGTAAAGAATTAATCGCTAAATATCCCAATTTTGATATCAATGTTCTACAACGTGAGCGCGGTGTCAAACTGGAATTAATTAACCCGCCTGAAAAAGCTTTTGTCGATGGCAGAATTATCCGTTCACTACAAGCAAACTTATTTTCTGTGTTAAGAGATATTCTTTTTGTTCATACCCAGATTATTTCAGCAGAAAAACTGCTGGCATTAAGTCTGCATGACAGCATCAGTATCACTAATATTATTTTTACCATTCTGCGTAATGCCCGCGCACTACATCTCGATGAAGATCCGAATACTATTGTTTGCTGGGGAGGCCATTCAATAAATGAAATTGAATATCTTTATGCCCGCAAGGTTGGAAATGAATTAGGATTACGTGAATTAAATATTTGCACTGGCTGTGGCCCTGGCGCAATGGAAGCGCCGATGAAAGGTGCCGCAGTATGCCATGCACAACAGCGTTATAAAAATGGCCGCTTTCTTGGTTTAACTGAACCTTCCATTATCGCTGCTGAGCCACCTAACCCTCTAGTTAATGAACTTGTTATCATGCCAGATATTGAAAAACGCCTTGAAGCATTTGTTCGAGTTGCTCATGGTATCATTATCTTTCCTGGCGGTGCTGGTACTACAGAGGAACTACTTTATTTATTGGGAATTTTAATGGATCCTGCCAATAATAATCAGGCATTACCATTAATTTTAACTGGCCCAAAAGAGAGCCAAGCCTATTTTGACACCCTCGATGATTTCATTAAGCATACCCTCGGTGAACAGGCCTGCAATTATTATCAGATTATTATTGATGATCCAGCAGCTGTAGAACGTGAAATGAAAAAACAGATGCCACAAGTCAAAGAAAATCGTCTCAATACTGGTGATGCCTATAGCTTTAATTGGTCAATAAAAGTTAATTCAGAATTACAAAAACCCTTTACACCAACCCATGATAATATGGCAAAACTTAACCTATTTTGTGATCCAAAACAGCCGGAAAAATTGGCCGCTAACTTACGACGAGCCTTTTCGGGGATTGTTGCCGGTAATGTGAAAGAAGTAGGTATGAAAGAAATTGAAAAGCATGGCCCCTATAAACTTCATGGTGATGCCCAAATTATGGCTCATATGGATACATTATTACGAGGGTTTGTTAGTCAACATAGAATGAAACTACCTAGCAAGGCAGCCTATATACCCTGCTATGAAATTATTAAATAACTGACAAGACTATGCACAAAAAATTATGATCCACTTACTTATTGTTGATGCTTTAAATCTAATCAGACGAATTCATGCTGTTCAAGGAAGCCCTTGCGAACAAGCTTGCGTTTCAACTCTTCGCCAGCTAATTAACCATACTTCGCCTACCCACGCTGTAGCAATATTCGATAACAAAGAACATCAGACAAATAACTGGCGGCAACAACTTTTACCTCAATACAAAGCTGGCAGACAAGCAATGCCAGATGATCTTTATCACGAAATAAAAAACCTTGAAATCGCATTTAAGGCGCAAGGATTAGCTTGTTGGCATGCCATCGAAAATGAAGCTGACGATCTGGCGGCAACGTTAGCAATTAAAGTGGCCACCGCTGGCTATCGTGTTACCATCATTTCAACAGATAAAGGTTATTGTCAGCTACTTTCATCATCGATCTATATTCGTGATTATTTTCAAAAACGTTGGCTTGATTTATCCTTTGTTAATAAAGAGTTTGGGGTTAAACCTGAACAGCTGCAGGATTATTGGGGACTAACTGGCATAAATAGTAGTAAAATCCCTGGCATAACCGGCATTGGCCCTAAAACAGCAGCAACTTTACTTCAGCAATATCCCACATTAGAGGCCATTTTTGCTAATATCCATTCCTTACCCGAAAAATGGCGTAAACGGATTGAACCGGCGCAAAAAATAGCCTTTATTAGCCGACAGGTTGCCTCTCTCAAAACCGATCTACAGTTAAATGGAAATTTACAACAACTCAGATTTACGCCATAACACAATGAAAAATAAAAATTTTATTGTTAATCACTGTTCTTCTAATCCCGCTCTGGTATAGAGGCTGACCAAACTCGTCTTATATGTACCGTGATCTCTTCGCGATCATGGTAGAGTTGCTTCGCTTGGATTTGAGCATTAATACCATTTTCGTTTAGTGTCTGTGATATTTTGTTCAAAATTGATGAAACCTCTTGATAACGTTTTTTCATCGGTAGCTTTAAATTAAATATCGCTTCCCGGCACCAGCCTTTTAACAACCAATCTGTTATCAAAGCAGCAACTTTTGCCGGTTTTTCAACCATATCACACACCAACCAACTAATATTCTTAGTGTGTGGAGTAAATTTAAAACCATCAGTTCGATAATGCCGTACCTGACCTGTTTGCATTAAACTCTCGGCCATTGATCCATTATCAACCGCATCGACCATCATACTGCGCTTCACTAATTGATAGGTCCATCCGCCTGGACAAGCACCCAGATCAACAGCCTTCATACCCGATGCTAAACGCTCTTCCCACTCATCATAAGGAATAAATAGATGAAATGCTTCTTCCAGTTTTAATGTTGAACGACTTGGCGCATCCGCTGGCAGTTTTAACCGCGGGATCCCCATAAAAAAAGGTGAATTGTTATTTGCATAAGAATAGCCAACATAGCAACAGCCGGCAGCAATAAAAAATACATGTATAACCGGACGTTGATAGTTTTCTTTCAGCAACAATATTTTTTGTTGACGAAGCGCATGACGTAAAGGCACAGTAAATTTACGGCAAAATTTCAGTAGCTCTTTACTCTCATTCGTATCCGGCACTTCAACTCGTAACTCACCAGCTCGTTCAACCACACCTTGCAATAACGCAACAATCGGTGATACGCGATCGTTCGATGGCAAATCTTTCAATAACTGGCTAACAACCACTAGTTGACGAGCAAATATTAATGTACCAAAGGGTATATCTTTAGCTAGACGATCTGCATCAGTAGGCTGATAACATTCAAATAAAACATAACCGCTATTATCTTTTACTTTAGCATAGCCATAAACGCCGATCTGGGTAGCCTTATCAGTAATTTCTGCCGCACACTCTTTTTCAAATCCTGAACGACAATATAAAATAATATTATTATTCATGACGTATTGTTGGATTCCTAAGCCGAGTTGCACCAATAACAATTAATATCCAGCCAATTAAAAAGCAAAAACCGCCTACTGGTGCCAAATGGGCAAAATATTTTGCTTGTAAAAGTGCCATACAATAAAAACTGCCACTGAACAATAAAATACCTATACTGAAGAAAATTCCCCCCCCAATAAAACCATAAAATAACTTTACGCAATAAGATAGCGCCTAATATCATAAGAACTAAAGTATGCATTGACTGATAACGTAAACCAATACGAATCCATTCTATTTGATCATGGTTTAGTAGAGGTGATAATAAATGTGAACCTATTGCGCCAAATGCGACACAAAAAAATCCACTAATTCCTGAAAATATCAACATTAAACGAGCATTCACGTTAATATCCTTTTTTTTTTAAATTAATTATTTTACTTGCCATATAGTTTACAACTCACCGGTAACAAATCCCCATTTTTGCTGCTCGCTAGCTGCTTTTGCGAGGATCCATTGACGAAATGCAGCAATCTTACCTAACTCCGCTTGATTATCATGACAAACTAAATAGAAAGCTTTTTTACTGACTAAAACATCATTAAACGGACATACCAAACGACCGGTATCAAGTTCATTTTTTGTCATAACGTTATTAATCAAGGCGATTCCTTGACCATGAATTGCGGCTTGAATAACCATAGCACTATGACTGAAAATGGGTCCTTGTTCTACGTTAATAATATCTTGTAATGATAATTGACGTGCATAAGCTTGCCAATCACGTCGAGAAGAATCATGTAGCAATGTATGATGAATCAAATCTTGCGGTTTTTTCAATGGGTAACGCCCCGCTAATAAGGCTGGCGCACAGACTGGTATTAAGTATTCCGCATACAAACGATCTGTTCTTAAGCCTGGCCAATTACCATAACCATAAAAGATTGCCACATCAACATCATCAGCCATTTTAGCTCCCTCGTGATCAACAGCCTGAATGCGCACATCGATATCAGGATAAGCACGATTAAAACTCGATAGGCGCGGCACTAACCATTGAATAGCAAAACTTGGTAATAAACTGACGGTTAATGCTCCCTTTGCACTGAGAGCCTGTAGTTTCCGAGTAGCTTCGCGTAACGAAGAAAAAATTTCTTTAATATCTAAATAATAACTTTGCCCTTCTTCAGTCAATAATAATGAACGATTACGCCGACGAAATAATTTCAAACCCAAGAAATTTTCCAAACCTTTTATTTGATGACTTATTGCAGCCTGAGTAACAAAAAGCTCCTCTGCTGCTTTAGTAAAACTTAAATGGCGTGCTGCCGCATCAAATACCCTTAATGCATTAAGAGGAGGCATACATTTTGACATGATCGCGTCTTACTCATCCTTATATATCCATTAGTTTTTATAATCTGAAGCATTATAAATTGTCCATTGTAGAGAAACCAGTATATGTCTATAGTAAGGCTGCTTCCTAGGCCTGAATGAATCGCTAAGCAGTTAATTTATTTAAAGTTCTTGGCTTTATGGTTGTGATGTTGTGTTTACAAATTATCTGGTTTTTCCAGGTTGAGTAGTTAATACTACTATTTTCACTCCTATACATTTACCTTGTCTGTCCATAGTTATTTTAATGCGCCGCAATAAATTGCGGCGTTTTTTTATATTCGCTAAATAAATATCTTTCTCATCGCCGAATATAATCGGAAGATATACATATGATACTGATAGAATAGATATTATTAATCAGGACTAATACTACTTTTCTAATTTAAATAAATATAACAAACCTTATGAAAAAGATCATTTAGGACAAGATAAAATTGTAATAATTACACAATATAGATCCTAAATATTCTGATAGCTGTGGTTTTCATGACAAAAACATTTTCTATAACACAATTTCGCCAATATTTTCCTGCTACTCAATAACAAAACAAAACTATTTTTCTAAACAGCGCAGCAATATCCCTTAAGCCCAAGAGTATGATCGCGGCAACGGTTGATTACTAATAACATATTAATACGTCCGTTGATCGAGGCCAACATCCTACAGCACAAACAACAACACATATTTATGAACAAACTGGCAAGAAAGTTGCTGAACTTATCAATACCAATCTAGCCGAGGAAATTATTTGGACAAAAGGTAGTACTGAATCGATTAATTTTATTACACAAGGCTATTTTCGTGCTCGCCTGCAACCTAATGACGAAATAATTGTTAGCGAAATTGAACATCATGCCAATTTGATCCCATGGTTGATAATGGCTGAACAGACTGATGCTAAAGTCGTTAAATGGCCCTTATAAGAACTTAAACAACTGTAAATTAAACACCTAACAACACTTATTAACACAAAAACTCGGATCATTGCCATTAGCTAAATGTCGAATGTTACCGGTGAATAACCCGATATTCAGGCTATCACTCGGCTAGCTTATCAACATAATATTTTAGTCATGGTTGATGGTACACAAGGTATTGTGCATCGTGGTATTGATGTACAAGCTTTAGACATTGATTTTTTTGTCTTCTCAGCCCATAAACTGTATGACTCAATAGGATTAGGTATCTGTATCAATTTGAAGCAGGTACGCCAAATATTGCCGGAGTGTTGGCGTTCAACACTGTTATAGACTGGATGAAAGCCATTAATTGGCAACAAGCTGAAAATTACGCTATTGCCTTAACAGATTATACTGAAAATCAACTCGCTAAATTGCCCAAAACGAGCTTTGATCGCTAATAATTAAAAAAATTATTTCATACTTTTTAGCTAGCTATCATTTTACGCTGCAATTTTTTTAATACATGAGAAACAGCAATAAAACCAAAACTAGCAGTTACCATTGTTGCCGCACCCAAACCAGCGGCGCAATCCATACGCATTGTTCCTCCGGCATTACTTTTAGCCTTACAAACGGTTCCATCACTTTGTGGGTAAACTAACTGTTCGGTTGAGAAAACACAGTCAATACCCAATTTACCTTTACTATTTTTAACTATTTTAAAATCACTTTTTAATCTTTCACGTAATTTTGCTGCTAAGGGATCATGGATCGTTTTTGCTAAATCTTTGACTTGGATCTGTGTCGGATCAATTTGCCCACCAGCCCCTCCCGTTGTGACGACAGGTATTTTATGACGGCGACAATAAGCTAATAAAGCAGCTTTAGGCCGCATGCTATCAATAGCATCAATCACATAATCAAATTGAATAGATATCAACTCAGCTAGATTGCTGGCCGAGACAAAATCATCAATAATATTAACTTGACACTCAGGGTTAATTTGCAAAATACGTGATTTCATCACTTCAACTTTTGATTGACCAATAGTGTCGCTTAATGCATTCAATTGTCGATTAATATTTGTCACGCACACATCATCCAGATCAATCAGAGTAATAGTGCCGATCCCGGTTCTTGCTAATGCTTCCGCTGCCCATGAGCCTACGCCGCCAATACCAACAACACAAATGTGAGAACGAGCAAAAAGCATTAATGCTTTTTGACCATAGAGGCGGCCAATACCTGCGAAGCGCCGCAACCAAGCATCTGAAAGAAGTAATTGCATGTCTAACCTTAGCTAACAAAAATAGTGTGTTCACCAATAATAAAAAAGAAACTAATTTATTAATTCAAATCCTGATTAATCTATTATGATAACAAAAACTAATTCGTTATCTATTCATCTGCATGGCATAGTCAATCATGTGATAACGACTAGAGCATATTATCTGTATCATACTTATCAACTGAATTGCATCTTATTCTGTATTTTTAAATTAGCAATAAATTATACCCTACCCCATTTGATAAGATAATTTCCGATAAAATATTTTACTGATTTAAGCTAATCATTAAATAACTATTTTTATATGACCATTAAAAAAGTTATGAATTTATGTTTGTTGATTACATATTTCGCTATCGATTTTTTGCTGACAAAGTATATCAATAAGCATGATTGCTAATTTGCATAAAAGAACAAAAAACAATCATCAAGTCTCTTTTATGTACAAAATATAAAAAAATATCGCAATATTTAAGAAAAAAACTTGCATCGGATCTGATCCTGAGTATAGTGAGCCGCTATCGGACGCGGGATGGAGCAGCTTGGTAGCTCGTCGGGCTCATAACCCGAAGGTCGTCGGTTCAAATCCGGCTCCCGCAACCAATATAAAAACCTTAATCATTTCAGACGCGGGGTGGAGCAGCTTGGTAGCTCGTCGGGCTCATAACCCGAAGGTCGTCGGTTCAAATCCGGCCCCCGCAACCACCTTTCATTCAATATCAAATTAGTTTCCCAACAGGACTATTATCTATCTAATTAACTCACTTAACGCAAAGCCAATTTTCCGCCGTTGTCGAAATAAGCTTTAATACCCCGAAAAATGGATTCTGCCATCTGCTGTTGGAATTTTGCTGTCTTTAGTTTTCGCTCTTCTTCAATATTACTGATAAAAGCAGTTTCAACTAGAATTGACGGGATGTCTGGTGCCTTTAATACCGCAAAACCCGCTTGATCAACAATGTTTTTATGCAATTTGTTAACGTTACCCATCCGTTTAAGCACTTCTGTCCCAAATTTCAAACTATCATTAATAGTCGCCGTCTGAACTAAATCAAACATGGTGTGATCAAGATATTTATCACCACTTTTACTGACACCACCAACCAGATCGGCCTCATTCTGTGTTTGAGCTAAATAACGGGCGGTATTACTGGTTGCTCCTTTGGTCGATAATGCAAATACTGAGGAACCTCTCGCCTTACGATTAGTAAAGGCATCAGCGTGAATAGAAACAAATAAATCAGCTTGCATTTTCCGCGCTTTTGCAACTCGCACTTTTAAAGGAATAAAAACATCTTCATTACGAGTCATATAAACTTTCATCTTGGGTTCACGATTAATTAATATTTTTAATCTACGTGCAATTTGCAATACGATATCTTTTTCCCGCGTTTTATATTTTCCTATAGCACCAGGATCTTCTCCACCATGACCAGGATCGATCATGATGATAATTGGCCTATCTCTCCCGGCTTTACCCGCTGGCTTTTTCGCTTTAACCGGCAACGTATTATCCAATTTACCTTTGTTATAATCTTCTAATAGCGCTAACAACGGATCATCATCAGTATAAACACCTGAAGCAGGATAAAAATCAACCACTAAACGATGTTTAAAACCAGCAACAGGCGCAATAGTAAACATTTGAGGTTCAACATGAGTTTTTACTTCAAAAACTAAGCGAACCGTTTTTTGATCAAATTGGCCTACTCTGACTAATTTTAAATAAGGATCACGTGAACTGATTTGCTGGCTAATGCCCTGCAACACACTATTTAACTGCATATTTTCTAAATCAACAACAATACGATCAGGCCCAGATAAAGCAAATTGACGATATTTTAAAGCAATATTCGATTCTAACGTTACTCGGGTATAACTAGAGGCAGGCCAGATACGAATAGCAACTATACTTGAAGATGAAGCTAGCCCGAATGGACTAATACTTAACAGCATAGTAGCCACTGCACCTTGCAGAAGACGTCGTCTTGAAAAACCGTGATTTGAATGATCCATCGAAAAATCCACTTAAAGCATCAAATAATTATAAACCGCTCAATATTATCAACAACAAAAAAATAACTATAGAAAACTTTAACCAATCATTAATGAGCTGTCATTAATAAATTGCTCTTTATGAATAATTAGCTACTAATATATTCTGAAGCAATAATGATGATTTTTCATGCATTTCTTCTTGCTATTTTGTGTCAAAAATCATAAAAATACTTTCATTAAGAACAGTCATTTATATGAGGAACATATGAAAGGACGTCGTACTGATTTAGTTAATGGATTTCGCCACTCTGTTCCCTATATTAATATACATCGCGATAAAACTTTTGTTATTACATTAAACGGTAACGCTATCGCAGATAAAAATTTTGCTCATATCATTAGCGATATCGGTTTATTACACAGTCTGGGTATTCGGCTAGTTATTGTTTATGGCATACGCCCACAGATAGATAAAAAACTCATAAACCAACAATATCCGATAATCTACCATAAAAATATTCGCGTCACTGATGCAAATACCCTAGAGTTAGCTAAACAAATATCGGGGACATTACAATTAGATATTACTGCTCTGTTATCAATGAGTCTCAACAATACGCCATTGCAAAGTGCCCATATAAATGTCGTCAGTGGTAATTTTATTATTGCTCAACCTTTAGGGATTGACGATGGTGTTGATTATTGCCATAGCGGAGGTATACGAAGAATCGATGAAGTATCCATCAACCATCATTTAAAAAACGGCTCCATTGTATTAATTAGCCCAATTGCTGTTTCGGTCACCGGAGAAAGTTTTAATTTGTCGACAGAAACAATCGCAACACAATTGGCAATAAAATTAAAAGCAGAAAAATTAATTGGATTTTGCTCTTCACAAGGAATTAGTGATAAAAATGGCAATATATTATCGGAACTCTCGCCGAATGAAGCTGAAAAGTATATTGCTGAATTGGAAAAACAGCCAAATAATCATTCTGACATACTGCATTTTTTATATAGCGCAATTAAAGCATGCCGGCAAGGTGTTCGTCGCAGCCATTTGATAAGCTATCAAGAGAATGGTGCTTTATTACAAGAACTTTTCTCTCATGAAGGTATCGGTAGCCAAATTATCATGGAAAATTGTGAACAAATTCGTCGAGCTAATATCAATGATATTGCAGGAATATTAGAATTAATTCAACCGTTGGAACAGCAAGGAATATTAATTTGCCGTTCACGTGAACAATTAGAAATAGAAATTGACAAATTTACTATCATCGAGCGAGAAAATATGATCATCGCTTGCGTAGCACTTTATGACTATTTAGAAGAAAAGTCTGGAGAAATGGCTTGCCTGGCTGTACATCCTGATTATCGTAATTTATCAAGGGGTGAAAAACTGCTTAAACACATTACTCTACAAGCCAATAATTTAAATTTAGAAAAACTTTTTGTATTAACAACCCGAAGTACTCACTGGTTTCTAGAAAGAGGATTTTTTCCAGCAAAAGTTGATATGTTGCCAATAAAAAAACAAGCGCTTTATAATTATCAACGATGCTCAAAAATTTTAATACTTAATATTAATTAAATACCATAAAATTAATTAAAAATTTAATTAATAAACCCAATTACAATAAAAAATGCACTATTTAAATAAATAACGTTTTCTATTACTCTTAAGCAAAAAACAAAAAATATCGGCTCCTCTCTATTTAACGAAGAGAAGAGCCGAAAATAAAATAACGGTTAATTAATTATTTTTTATTGCTGCTGCAAGTGGTGCGGCTGCTTTTGATATAAACCATCACGCACATTCCACATAGTTGAAAAATGCTTAACCATTGTACTGTCGGTCGCTCCCCCATTTTTAGCCACACTACCAATATTTAATGCCTGAGCATAGACTGTCGAGTCCAAAGGAGTACTAGGAGCAACTGATAGAAGACTCTTCACAAAACCTATCCCTCTATATTTAATTGCCGCTTTTTGGTCATCACTTTGATTTTCTATAGAAGAATTTTCTACAGGAAAAGCTCCACAAATGTTATTAGTCTTAATTTTTGCGTGGTCTATTTGTACCTCTATATCAGTGGTTGAAAAATCATTAACAATCCCGACAGCTAATCCAGCGCGATAAAACCTATCAGCTTGCTCAGTAGATTGAGATGTATTGGCAATAATTAGAAGATCTTCATTACTTTTAATTACCTCAAATAAATCATTTTCCTTTTCTTTTACCGCAAGTAGATCGATACTAGAATTTCCTACTGTTTTTAATTGAGAGCTAAGTTTATTCTCTGTATTCGTAGTCGTATCCATTTGCGCAGAAGCAACCTGTTGATTAACTATTTGAGATGAATAATTCCCAATCTGAGATGTTGAATTTAACATTTTATTTGTATCCTCCCATTGAATAAGAATAAATCGCAAAGATATTTTGCAGCATCTCAAATATCAATCATTTATACTTCTAAAAAACAATCAATAGCAGAATTAAAATAATTGATAGCAATAAGTTACTAATTAATTAAAGCAAAAACTAAAGTTATATATCGCAATACTTCAATTCAGTTCGCTACAATTAAATATTTATTATTTTTTACTTTTATCGCTATTAATAATATCAAACAAAATAACGAATAAAATGGGTTCTACTTTCATTAAAGTAAGCGCTCAGTCAAACCACTATGCCGTTCCGTTGAGGTCATTAACGCTTTAGCAAAAACATGACGCTCAGCATAAATCGTCAACTGAATTTTTGCTCTAGTAATTGCAGTATAAATAAGCTCTTTACTAATAATAGGAGTAAAAATTGGCGGTAAAACTAATGCGGCATGTTCAAATTCTGATCCTTGAGATTTATGTACTGTCATAACAAACACAGTTTCATGCTGAGGTAAACGACTGGGTTGTATTTTTTTTATCACCCCATTAGGCAACTGAAAATAGGCTTTTAAATCTTGTTGACCATCCCGTAACATAACACCAATATCACCATTAAATAAGCCAAGAGGACGATCATTTTTGGTGATCATTATTGGGCGACCTTCATAATTTTTATTCCAGCTATAGGTAGGCCGTCGAATACTTCCTTGACGATGTAAAAGCTGTTCTAATTTATCATTTAACCCTGTAACCCCGTACGGTCCTTCCCTCAAAGCAGCTAATAAACGATAACGATTAAAAGTAGTCAGGATTTCTTCGGGATCTCGACCCGTTTTTATCATATCCAGATAGCAACGGTAACATTCAGCCGCATCAAAAAGTAATTTGCCATATTTCTCAGATGAAGCAATTGAATGAAAAGCAATATCCGCATTTTGCTGCGCTAATAGTTGCTCAACCTGTTTAATATTACCTTTGTTAATTGTAGTAGCTAGTCGACCAATTCCTGATTGCGCATCAAAACGATAACTTTTTCGTAATAAACAAATCCTGTCTTTAACCTCTGGCCCATCATTCGATATAAAATCAGATAAATTACAAGCTGTGATTTTAGTCAGTTGTGCCGCTCTTTCACGACTGTATCCCGATTCTGAAAAACGACAAAGATCGCCTAGGACAGCGCCCGCTTCAACAGAAGCTAATTGATCTTTATCACCTAGCAAAATGACACGGGCATGATCTGGTAGAGCTTCAATTAATCTAGCCATCATAGGCAGATCAACCATCGATGCCTCATCAATAATTAAAACGTCTAGCAAAAGTGGATTGTCTTTGTGATAACGTAATAATTGGCTATTGGGTTGAGCGCCTAATAATCGATGCACAGTCTGCGCTTGTTCTGGCATAACCGCATACTCATCAGCAGATAAATTCAGTTTTAATAATGCATTATTTAATGATTCCGTTAATCGAGCAGCCGCTTTTCCTGTCGGCGCCGCTAGCTGAATGATTAACTTTTCATCACTTAATTGGACTAAAGTAGCTAATAAACGTGCCACTGTCGTGGTTTTTCCTGTACCCGGCCCACCAGAAATAACTGCGATCCGACTGGTTACTGCAACAGCAACAGCTATTTTTTGCCAATCTTGAGTTTTCGAGGACGCAAAAAAACCAGTTAAAATAGTCGCTAATCGCTGTTCATCAACGGTTTCTAACAAATGGCGAGAAAAAAAATCAGCCACTAGTCCTTCATCAGCCCACATCCGCTGAAAATAAAGTTTGTTATCCGATAAGACTAATGGTTTTGCTGCTGATTGCGGTGCCTCACAAACTGCATTACATTGTTTAAGCTCAGTATAAATCCTGTTACTATCAGGTGCTCCTGCCATTTCCCAGAGCATAAAAGCCATTTCCGTCTGTCTACCTTCAAATAAATAAGCGGGTTCGAGCTTATCAATAAATAAACAAACATGACCTGCTCGAGTTTCAGCACTTAATATTGCAAATATCAATAACAATAATGGGTTTTCATCATCAGCTAACCGAATAGCAAGTTGTATGTCTAAACAACTAAACAAATTAAGCTCAGCAGCTCGCTTTAGTAAAGTTATCATCATTGCTCCCCTCGATTAGTTGCATTAAATAACTCATCCAGGCTATTAATAAACGCATCAGGAGGAATAGTGTGATAAATACCATAACCAGGGTTTTTCGCATTAAATCCACGCAAAAAAAGGTAGATAACTCCACCAAAATGTTTTTGATAATCATAATTAGGTAAACGATTCCGTAAATAACGATGCATAGCTAATGTATAAAGCTGATACTGTAAATCATATCTATGATCAATCATGGCATTCTGTATGGCCTCCTGACTATATGCCAGACCATTTTCCCCTAACCAATTTGATTTATAATCAAGCAGATAAAATTTGTCTTGCCAGCAAAAAACTAAATCAATATAACCTTTTAAAACGCCCGTTACTGGCTCAAAACTAAGCGGTGGACAACGTTGAGATAAAACATCATATTGATGAGTTAGCCTATCTAATGCAGATGGCAATAACAATTTTTCTATCGGTAAATGAAATTGCATTTCATTTAATTGATTCTCTGGCGTGATCGTTGACAAGCTGAGGCTATCACTAAGTAAAGGGGTGTCAAAAATATTTATTAGCCACATTTTAAGCACCGGTGCCCAATCAGCGGAAAAACCGGCTTGCTCTAATTTTTCAGCTAACCAAGACTCTTGTGGATGTTGATTAAATGGCAGTAATTCCAACAGGGAATGCAAAAAAGTTCCTGCTGTGGCCCCCTTAGGAAAGGTATGAACACTCCACTCTGCTATTTCACCTTGAACCAATGAGCTGTCACCTTGTGCATCAACGTCCATTTTAGGTGCCAGATCTTGTATAGCAATCTCAATACTTATATCACTAGCAGTAAATTTATCAGAATACATATCATGATAGGTTAATCCTGAATAACTCGTAACCCGCCAGGTATTTTGGATCTGTCCTGTAAAATTTCGAGCCAATAACTTCACGGGTGTATTTTCTTTCGGGTACCAAGGCGATAAGTTAATATCACTAACAGGTGTGATGCTAATATTTTCACTCGCTAATGCACCTAGAGCATCACGCAATAAAGTCGCATTACCTGGCTGTCCATTTTGCAATAAATAACCTAATGCGCTTTGATGCAAATCCGTATTACCACTTTCCCCACTAGGACGACCTTTTATTAAAGGTGCAATACCAACACTACAATGATATTTTGAGCGCGTTAGTGCAACATATAACAGCCGCAAATTTTCGGCTAAACGCTCTTCATTAGCCAGCCTGATGCTCTCTTTTTGTTGGGTCAGATCAAGACAAGTTTGAAAATTATCACGATCATGAAACGTTGCCAATTTTTGCTGCGAGAATTGACAGGCAAAAGGTAACCAAACAATCGGGAATTCTAAACCTTTAGATTTATGGATCGTACTAATACTCACCAAGTGACTATCACTCTCTAGACGTATTTGCTGATTTTCTACTAACGGATCGGGGTGATCGATCTGCTGAGCTAACCAGCGAACTAGAGCATGCTCACTTTCAAGCTGTAATTCCGCTTCTTGCAACAATTCACTTAGATGCATCACATCCATCAAGCGCCTTTCACCATCTATATTATCCATCAGTAGGTTTTCAGCAATCCGATGGTTAACCATAATAGCTCGTAATGCAGGCAAAATACCATGTCGCTGCCAAATCAATAAATAATTGGCAAACTCTTCAACCCGTATCTCCCACTGATTTTCATCTTGATTTAATTGCTCAATATCTTGTGCACTTAGCCCAACTAAACGAGTAGCTAATGCACAACGCAGCGTACGCTCCTTTTCAGGTGAGAGCACGGCTTGTAATAACCATAATAGATCGCGCGCTTCATCAGTAGCAAAAACGCTTTCTTGATTAGAAAGAAAAACTGACGAAATATTAAATTTACTTAATGCTTCTCGTATCATTACTGCTTCGCGACGACTTCTGACTAACACCATAATATCCGCAGCTGTTACCGGCTGTTTTACATCATTTCGATACAGCCAGGTTGTTCCATTCTCACCCCCTTTAAGCCAATCACAAATCTGACTAGCACACTGATAGGCCATCGTTTGTTGATAGTCCAAGGTTGAAACCGCTTCTTTATCTAAATAACAAAAATTTAAAGCTGATAATTTTGCTGTTTTATGAATAAATGCTAAATGCTGATTTGAAGAGGCTGAATCAACTGTGTTAAAAGGTATTTGCTCAAATAAAAACGGTTTTGTTGCCCGACTGAATAATTGATTAATAGCTGCTACCATACTTGGTGAAGAGCGCCAATTAGTATCAAGAGTATAGTGTGATTCAATCTGATCTTTAGCTTTAAGATAAGTAAAAATATCCGCCCCACGGAAAGCATAAATAGCTTGTTTAGGATCGCCAATAAATAACAAACCACAATGATTATGCCCCTGATAAATACGTTGAAAAATGCGATATTGTTGCGGATCAGTATCTTGAAACTCATCAACCATAACAACCGGGTAACGATTACGGATCGTGTTAGATAATCGCTCACCACCTTCTGCATGTAGTGCCTGATCTAAATGACTTAATAAATCATCAAATCCAATCTCTCCACGTCGTCTTTTCTCTTTAACAATTGTTTGACGAACATCAATAATCGCTTTTGAAATAATGATATCGCGTAATGTAAGTGATTGTTGCATCAAATTATCAATAGCACGAAAAACCTCATGTTCAGGTACTTGACCTGTCGGTGTTTTATCTATCAGTTCAGATTGGCAAAAACGAGCTAGTTCTTTAGGGGTTTTATAATCGACTGTTGCTGATTGAGCCCAACCAGTGACCGCGGCTATCCAACCCGGTAAATTACGGCGACTATAACTACGTTTATTAATAGCGGAATCAGTAATTAAATCAATGAAACTTGCTGAATTTAAAAGCCACAACGCTTTTACTTTTTTTATCCTGTCAATTAGGGTCTGATGACGCTGTTTTATTGATTGCGCTTCAATCGATTGGTTAACAAGATTCGGAATATCACCTTGTAAATAAGGCTTTATTTCGGCTAAAAGTGCCTCTGGGTCACTCCATACATCAACAATAACTTTTGATATAAAATAATTAAGTGGATAGCAGTTGCAGCGCCAAAAATCAGCACAAGCCCGTTTTTGTATGGTATGTTCATCTTTTATTATTGATTGCTCAAATAGCATACCTGACTCAAAAGCATTATGCACCAACATGCGTTGACAGAATCCATGGATAGTATAAATTGCCGCTTCATCCATTTGACGTTCAGCAGCAAGTAACCATTGAGCAGCCACCTCTTTATCTGCAATAGAAGATAGTAAGATTCGGAATATTGAATTTTCATCAAAACCAATACCATCTCTAATACAGGCCATTCTCATTTGATGAATATTGTGGCGAATACGTGATCGTAGCTCATCGGTTGCCGCTTCAGTAAAAGTGACGACTAAAATCTCTTCAACACTTAATGGGCGAGAAAATGCATTTTTTTGCCCAACACCTAATAACAATCGCAAATAGAGTAAAGCTATCGTATAGGTTTTTCCTGTTCCTGCTGAAGCTTCTATCAATCGCTGGCCATAGAGAGGCAAACAATAAGGATCCAGTTGATAAGCCTGTATTCTCCGATTACTCACTTCGCATCTACCTCAATTGGCAAAATCTTTTGTAATTCAGATGCAGTCGGATAAGTTATCCAATCTTTCAATTGAGCATAGCCTTCTTTATTAACCTCTTTTGCAATAATTTGTGAAACAAAAGCTAAACCTGTTTGTTGCAAAACGGCATTGTTATAAAAAGTTAATAGATCTTGCTGTGTAACCGTTTTCAATACTTTGATTAATTTTTTTCTGCTATCAAAAGCAAAATCATTCCTCGCAAAATCTGGTAAAAAACGATCTATCTCCTCATAAAAAGTTTGCGGAGGCTGTTCCATTTCCGTCAATAGTGCCTTTTTGTATTGCTCAAATTCTTTTTTTGGCATTGCATTTAATTTTTTAAAGGCTAATTGATAAAAGTTTTGATAGCGTGTATTCAAATACGCAGGGGTTTTATTATTACTTTGCAATAAAAAACCTAATCTCCATTGCTCACCAAGGCTAGTAGTAAAGGCAAAAACAGCATAGCCTAATTGTTCTTGCGTCCTAAGTTGCTCAAAAAACCAAGGATGTAAAATATTGGCCAAAATATTTGATAAGACAAATCCACTATAACGATCATATCCTGTCGGAATAAATATTTCTGCTAACGCATTATCTGTACTATTTGCCTGATGTTGGAAATTTACTTTATGCTGTTTATCAACAACAATAATATCCCCTCTCCACCAATTCTTGCCTTTATTATTCAATAAATGAGCAATAGACTTAATAATATCAATGCCTTGCTTTTGTGTTAGATTGCCGAATACAATCGCTTGTAAAGCAGCATTGTCAATAGTCTCTTGACGGTAGTTTAGGATGTCATTTGCTGTGATCGTTTCCAGGGCCTTCAAGCGCTGTTCTTGCTCAAAATAAGGTACTTTTTCTAAACGTTGTTTCGGCTGTATTGCCAACTCAAAGGCTTTAAGATTATTGCTAACTTCAAGCTGTTCCCTATACCATGATTTTGCTTGTGTAACTTCGTCAGCAGAAATTGTGAAGGTAAGAAATTCCTTAACCATTTTTGTCGTCAATTCCGCTAGATGTTGAGTATAACCACTGGTTTTCAATTGCAGGCCTAAATTTGAAGATACCACCAGTTCCATTCCGGCGACGGAAGCTTGGTAACTTAATTGAGACAATTTTAAAGAGGCTAGGTATTCTAATAACGCTGCACTAACTTGAGCTTTTGCCGTTTTACTGCTCTGCTCATTACGTAAATCTATCGCAATCCCACCTTTAGGTTCATCAGCAAAATATTGACTTGGCATATAGACTACCCGCACATTTCCTTGCTCATATACCAATTCTGGATGCTGATAATGACGAGAACTTTTAATTAAAGAAAAATCATCAGCAATATAAGGGTTCAATTCAGGTAACGAAAAATGCATTGCTTTTTTTAATTCAGACCATCGTTGATATTGTTGGCTGTTAATTTTATCAACTTGATAAGGAGCATTGAGAAAATAGGCTTCTTTATTATGTGGTTCATTCGGTGCGATAAACCAAATTCTGGCATTATAGGGAGTTAATTCTGCTAAACGGCTGCTTATTGCTTTTGGATCAAAGCGATCAGCAATGTAATTAGCATCAAGCACATGTGCAATTGGGATATTCAACATTTGATTAGATAGTTGCTGAATATAATTCATATCACGAACAATAGAATTATGTTGAAATGAAAGCTTCAGAACATTAGCGATCTCGTTAAAATAGCCACTCTTAATACCTTGTTCTTTTAATAAATCAATATAGGAAAATATTGCCGCAATAATCTTATCTCTATTTCCCAATCCCTTATCCGTTAATAAAACGTTTATTGAAAAAATGCCATTATTACGATCAACATCTGGTACAACGTCAACATTAATCTCTTCAGCAAGACCATTCTTTAGTAACCAATCAGCAAGGGTATTTTGACTTCGATTTCCTATCAAATAGCCAATATATTCATCTGACTTACTGCGAAATTCTGATAAATTATTTGCAATACTAAATTCAAGTTGCAGAACTTTTTTAGGTTGTGCTGGCACATAATGAATTATTATTCCTTTTTCTTTATCGGTTATAGCGGGTACCGTTATTTCAGGAACAATAGCCTTTCGATTTGGAATACGACCAAAAGTTTCAGCTGCGATTTTGGCTAATTGACTCAATGAGTCATTGCCATACAAAATACCTTTCATTAAATTAGCTGAGTAATAGCGATAATAAAAATTCTTGAGCTCAGTCTGTAAATGGCTACCAGGCTTATCGCTTAAGGTTTCTAAATTCCCACCAGAAAAACGTGAATTAGGATGAGCCGGATTAAGTGTTTCAGAACGCACTTGCCATAATCGCATTTCATCGCGAGCACGTGCCATTGTTAATTCTGCATTGACTGCATTACGTTCTCGATCGGCATTTTTAGGATCAAGTAATGGCTCGGCTAATGCACTTGCCAAGCGATCTGTGGCTGCTTTTAAAGCACCATTTTCAACTTCTAAATAGTAAGCAGTAAGATTAGAAGCCGTACTAGCATTATGATTGCCACCATGTTTTTGCAAAAATTCTGATATTTCACCTGACTCAGGATAGCGTTTAGAGCCCATCAATACCATGTGTTCAAGGTAATGTGCCAAACCAAGTTGTTGATCAGGACTTTCCATTGTGCCAACTGGTAAGGTAACCGCAGCTAATGATTTACTGGCCTTCGGATCAGATATTAGCAATACAATCATATTATTAGAAAGTTTTATCGCCTGATACCCTCGAGTATCTTTTTCACTTTTGTTTATCCTATCAGGCAAAACTTGCCAATTCTGCTTAGCAAAACTTACCGTACCAAATAGTAATAAGAGCACGACTATCATGTTTTTCATAACAACCCTTGTTACTTTAAGCATCTTATTACATCCTCTTTTTATTTTTTCTATAGATTGCCATTGGCAATAAATAAGTACGTGCCTTTTTTTGTATTGTTTCAAGCAAATTACTATCTATTTTACTGAAAGCACGACCAATATAGCTATCTTCCATTTCACCTGGCTGATTATAGGTACCTTGTAAGGAGTGGATAAGCTGCATTTTTGCTTTTTGCAAAACAGCCTCAGACTCAAAATCAAATTGTTCACTTTTTTTGTTATAGCATGACATTAACCAATTCCAGCCACTTTTATTAAAAAGTGGTAATGGCGAATTCATCCCCTCTTGATAACCATTAATGAGCTGTTGTAAATATACTTTCGCCTGATATTTGTCCACTGACTCAAAACACCATTCACTATTATCTCTTCCCCAATAGTAACTTTCACCAGATCTAACGGTTAAACAAAAAATTAAATGTTCTATCCATAGAGATAAACCATCATTAATCGTTAAATTTGCAGGACGATAACGAATAATACCGTTTTGCTGAATATTTCGTAATTGTCCAGCCAAACAAATATTCTCAAAAGGTTCGATGAATAGTTTATTAAAATATTCATGACAATTTATCTTTACTTTATCAGCTAATGGCTGCATATCTTGGATCTGTTTTTCCCAATAAATTTGACCAAAATATTCTGCCGGTAATCCACCCGTTGCACGCAAAGTCGTTAACAGCTCCTCCAGTGACTCTTCATAAATCATCGCCTTAAGTAAGCGTTCATTATATTTATATCGTTGTAAATTATTTACAATAAAAGGCTCATCCTCCGGTAATTGTACTTCTTCAATAAAAAAATTAACTTTTAACCTTTGTTGAAAAAAAGCCCGGATCGGGTGTCGATAAAAAGAGAGTAACTGCTCTAATAATATTTCATTGTCATGTTCTATCATTGGCATTAACGGAGTACAGAATTCAGGCCGTGGATTACCTTGTTTTCTGGCTGCTGATAACCATTCACTGGCATAACTCTGATGAATGCTATTAGGCAAATAATTCTCTGTCGCAAAAGGTACTCGCGTATGTTTAATCACTATATGTTCTTTTACTCTATCAGCACTAAGATCAATATTTAAATGTTCATCACCCTCTAAACAAAAACTTTGGCTAATATAATCAAGTAATTCATTTACTAGCACCGAAGAATTATGTGCTTGATTGTCACGTATAGCATGCCCAATATAGCTAACATAAAATAGTTGAGAAGCGGAATTTAAAGCTTCCAAAAATAGATAGCGATCATCATCCCGACGCTTTCTGTCACCACGTTGTGGCTGCTCAGCCATTAAATCAAAACCCAGTGGAGGTATTGATCGTGGATATATCCTGTCGTTCATACCTAATAAACACACAACCTTAAAAGGAATAGAACGCATAGGCATTAGAGTACAAAAATTAATTGCCCCTGCAAGAAAACGTTGACTGATCTTTTCATCATCAAAACAGGTTGCTAATTCATCACGAATAAGCGATAGAGGAACTATTTCTTCATATTTTGCCACTATTCCAGTCTCAATCGTTTTTTGCCATTGCTGGAGCATAAATATGAATATCGCTTCAATTTGTTCATCAGTCTCAAAAAAAGCATCTAACAGGCATTGACATAATGGCAACCATTCTGACAATTTTCTTTCCTGATTAAGTTTACTTCTCCAACTAGCCAATGAATCAATAAATGCGGCAAGCTGCCCAGCTAATTTCGCAGATAACCCTGTGCATTCATCATAAGGCAAAATTTTATTCCAAGTCCCTACATGACTATCCATCACATAACCAAGCAACATTCTATTTAAACCAAAAGCCCAGGTATTTTGCCCTGTTGCTGGTAATTCCAGCATTGCAATGTTTTCATCATCAAGTCCCCAACGGATACCTGATTCGTTAATCCACCGTCGCAATAAAAGTAATTCATCATCGTAAATAGAAAATCGACGAGCCAGTGCTGGCACTTCTAATAAAGCTAATACTTGTTCTGTGGTAAAACGACTTTGGGGTAAATCAAGTAACGAAATAAAAGCTTGCAAAATAGGATGTACCTGCCTGGCTTTTCTATCTGAAATAGAAAAAGGTAACCGACGTTCAGGGGACACATGACTAAACACCGCTTGGATATAAGGTGCGTAACTATCAATATCTGCCACCATTACAATTATATCTTTGGGTGTTAGATTTGGATCGTCTTCAAAGAGGCCCAATAAATAATCTTGCAATACTTCAATTTCACGTTGTGGGCTATGGCATGAATGAAATGTCAATGATTTATCTTGTTTGCTTAATTGTCTTTTTGAAAGACTATTATTATAACTCGCTTCGGTTAAACCAAGTTGCGCATGATCTTCTAAATCTAAAATATCTCGCTGCACTTGGTGCAACAAACAATCACGTGGTAAATCTACAAAGGCAGCAACTTTATTAGATAGCTCCAACTGAGACAGAAAATAGAGGTTGTCACGGCCTAATTTACCCCAAGAAGCTAATAGCGGATTAGTTAGAAATTGTTCACCTTGTTGATTAAATAACGTATCAGGCGAACTTTCTCCCTTGAAACGCGCAATTTCATGGTTATTTCGATAATTTTTTAACTTGCGTCGTTCAAGTTTTGCCAAAGAAGCATAGCTCTGAATATCTCCCCAATAATAACGACATGGATTAGTAAACATTAAATGAATATCAATATGCTGGCCAAGGGCATTTAATGCCTGCAAATAAACCGGAGGTAATGCGGCGATACCACAGATAAATACACGTTTCGGCAACCTAATATGTGAAGGCAGATTAGCATGCAAACTTTGTATAAATTGTTGATAGAGATTTGCCCGATGCCATTTAGATTGATTAAGCTTTTCCGTATACTCTGTCAACGCTAACCAAAGACGTTTTTGCCATTGCTGATTATCACTTAAGCCCTCAATTAGTTGTTTTTTACGCCAGCTTTCTAACCATTGGGGACGGTAAACTAAATATTGGTCAAACAGATCCGCAATCCGAGCTGATAACTGATACAACTTACGTTTACCCATATCCTCATTAAGATATTGTCTAAGAGGCTTGAATTCAGGTTCTTGTAGCAAGGAAGGTAAAATTGTCATTAATTTCCAAGTCATTGCCTTTTTGGTAAAAGCACTCTCTGATGGGATATCAGATAAAACCCGAGTAAACATGTCCCAAATAAAAGTTGCCGGTAGCGGAAAAGAAATGTTAGCGGCAATTCCCAAGCTTTGCGCAAGCTCTATTTGTAGCCATTGCGACATACCTGGACTTTGAACCAAAATAATTTCTTGCTCAAACGGCTGGGTCAAGGGATTATTTTTGATCAAACTAGAAATAAGCTCTTTGTGAATATCTAATTGATTAGAATGATAAATTTGTAGCATAATCTTTTCCTGACGAACAGTACCACCTTGATGCAGCAGTTAATTGGTTATAAGGCATCTTAAATGTAACTAATATCTGCTTACAATTATCTGTAATGTTCACGTAACGATATGATAAATCAATATTTTTAGGCATATTATTTGTTATATCGGCACTAATAGAGTCAATGCCTAGCATCGCTTCTCCACTTTCAAAAAAAGTGTGCATCATGCGAAATTGCTGTGTTTTTTGCCATGCGAGAGAAAATCCAGCCATTAGATTATGAACATATTTTATTAATGCGATAGCTGAAATAGCAAATAAGGCTATAGCTACCATAACTTCGGTTATTGCCATTCCAGATTGCCTGTTAGGCTTAGAATTTTTCATTGACAAAATTCCACTCTTTTAACTGGACAAAAATCCAACCATCCCTGTTTTAGAGGAACAAAACCAGATATGGCATTTTTATCTTTCTTAAGCCATTGATAAAGTGTAAATATAGCTTTACCCTCAAAATAAGCATGGCCAGCTAATAGATAATAATCATTTTTATAGTAACGCAAACAACTTTTAAAATTAGCGCCTAACGGTTGCAGACAAGACCATGAGGTATTTTTTTCCTTAGTCATAACCCAAGGTTGATATTTTCCCCAAGCCAATGCAGACTCAGCTTGCTCAAAAAAGAGCCAATAACTTCGTTCACTTTCCAACATCTGCAATATATTATTCTGATGATGATGCAACGCTTTTAACATTAATAAACTCATAGAAATAAGCATTATTATTGCCATTAATAAAACGCTCCCTTGCTGTTCAAATTTGTGAGGAAAAAACCAATTTATCTGTTTCATATCGATTGATTTCTTAAATAAATTTTTAGTTGGTATTCCCTTAATAGATCTGGATATGCTCGCGGAGATAGACTTAAAAATACAGCTAAAAAACGTTTTTCATCCATGATCACCTCTTTTAAAGCAAATTGTGAAACTATTATCTGTTTGGGATCAAATAGGTTTATCCATCCTTGCCCTTCACAATCTACTCCGCTACGGTGTATTTCCAGCTTACCTCGATGAATACGATAGATAAAGAAATCAGAAGTCTCATCTGTTGCTTTTTGCCATTTGCCATCTAAATTGTAATCGTAAATAAGATGAATACAGGAATGCTTTGCCTCGCCTCGTTTTTCACTAATTTTCAATGCCACTCCGACACAATTACCAAAACAATAACCTGAACGTCGAACATCTTTTTCCAACATTAATAAGAATTGTCTCGCCACAATATCAAGATGATAAGCTTGATATAATCGATTGATTTGCTGCGTCAGTAATGGATATAGCGTTATGATAGCGAGAAAAACAATACTACTTATTACTAAGCTGATTAGGACTTCTATCAGAGAAAAACCTTGTTGCTTACAATTAAAAGAAATGTGTTTATTTAGCATTTAGCTATTCCCCCCAGCCTTTGATTACTACATAAACGCACTCGTCCCAAACCCGAAATAATGATCGAGATCTCTGCTGATTGATTGCTAAAACGTAAAGTTGTCGGTAATGCCGTTCCTCTTTTACCTAGCAACAAGGTCGATATTCGACTGTAATTATGCAACACTACTTCATTATGCCTATTAATCCACTTCATCTCTGTACTTTGCTGGGTATCTTTTTTACCTTTAATTGCAACTATCAGCATCCAATTTGAAGTTTTATCCGTTTGAACTATCAATTGCCTCTCTTGATTCAAATAAGCCGCCTGCATTTGATGACGGGCAATAAAAGCAGCAACTTTTTGCGTAACAACAATTAAATGTATTTTTTGTTGATAATTTCGCCACCCCTTAATGCTAACAACAACAATCAAGGCTGCTATGGCAATCGCAATCATAATTTCAAGCAGAGTGAACCCTTGTTGGCGCATATATTTTTGCCATATGTAGCACAATTAATGCAAACTATTGTTATGTATTTAGGATAAAAAAATAAATGATCAAATAAGATAGAAGGGAAACAGATCTATTAAAAAATTGGTATTACAAAAAACTGGGGAGCAAAGATAGAAACGCCTCCCAGATTTTAATGTTTTTAGTAGCTATTTATTAATTAAACCATAATATTAATTAAAAACAGCAAATAAGATGGTAGTCACCTTGTTGATGTTAATGATCAAAGCAACCCATAAAAAATGTCATACCGTAAATGGATATTTAATTGCATCATGATATTGGTAGCCAATTACTTCAAAATCATCACTAGTCACCCAGGTTTCAATATCTTTTAATGTTTTAATATTAGGATTAATACGTAGTTGCGGCAAAGAATAAGGAGTACGCTTCAACTGGATATCACGCATAATCGAAAGTTGATTTTCATAAATGTGAGCATTCACTATCTTATGGTAAGCCTTACCTGGTTTGTGACCCGTGATCTGAGCAACCAGTGCCAGTAAAACAAAACATTGAATTTGATTAAAGTTTAGTCCCAAAGGAACATCACAACTACGTTGATATGAAGTTAAATAAAGCGTATCAGCTAGCAGAGAAAAAGTGTGCGTATGCATGCAAGGACGTAAACAACCTAATTCAAACTCACCCGGATTGTAAAAAGTAATTATCTCGGCACGATCATCTACTCCTACCGAAAGGTTGCTAATAACTTTTTGCAGCTGATCTAAATAAGTACCATTAGGCCGTTGCCATGAACGCCCCTGAACACCATAAACTCGTCCCATGTCATCTTCACCTTTACGGTTCGGATTATTGAGCCATGCCTGATTTTCATTCGCATTGGCATTCCATGTATTACAGCCAATATCACGAAATTGTGCAGCGTTAGAATAACCTCTTAGATAACCTAATAATTCAGCAATAGCCGCTTTATAAAAACTTTTGCGAGTCGTAATTAAAGGAAACTGGTTATTTGCGACATCATATTCAAGATCAGCATTGATAACCGTTAAACACCGAACTCCTGTGCGTTTATTTGCTACCCACTGACCTTTATCAATAATACGCTGACATAAATCCAGATATTGTTTCATTATTATTACTCGCTTAGAATCTATTATTTAATACTATAAATAAAAACACTGTATTAAAATTTTCTGCTACTTACTCTTTTCTGCCTTGCTAGTAATGGAATAGTCCGTACAATGGCTATCTTTCTTATAGGCCCAGATCATCATTAAAATACCAATAATGATCATAGGGACTGACAAAATTTGTCCCATACTTACACCACCAAATAGCCCCAACTGCGCATCCGGCTGACGGAAAAATTCAACAAAAATACGGAAAGCCCCATAACCAATCAAAAACAATCCTGAAACACTACCCATTGGGCGTGGTTTACGAATAAACAAATTCAAAATAATAAATAAAATGATCCCTTCAAAAAACATCTCATAAAGTTGGGAAGGGTGTCGTGGTAATACGCCATACTGCTCTAAAATCGGTAATAAAGAAGGGTCTTGACTAACAATCTGAATGTCTTCTGCTCGTGAGCCTGGGAATAACATTGCCCATGGTGTATCTAATGTTACACGTCCCCAAAGTTCACCATTAATAAAATTACCAATACGTCCCATACCTAATCCAAATGGGATTAATGGGGCAACAAAATCGGCAACTTGAAAAAAATGGCGATGAGTTCTGCGTGCATACCACCACATAGCGCATATCACACCAATTAACCCACCATGAAAAGACATTCCTCCGTCCCAAACTTTAAATAGATACAAAGGATTGCTCAGGAAGGCCGGCAAATTATAAAATAAAACATAGCCTAAACGTCCACCGATAAAGACACCTAAGAAACCAATATAGAGCAGATTTTCAACTTCGTTTTTGGTCCAGCCACTATTTGCTTTTCCGGCTCTCTGTTTTGCCAACCATAGAGCGAAAACAAATCCCACCAAATACATCAAACCATACCAATGAAGGGCTACTGGACCAATCGAGAATATAACAGGATCAATATTAGGAAACACAATATAACTATTATTCATCGTCTCCACTCTTTAGTTTTATAGAGCTTGATAGAATTGCATGACTGCATGCGGTTTAAAATCTAATAGTATTTTATTGATTAAATTCATCAACAAATCTATCTAATGCATACTTTGGCTAGTAAATTTTCCAAAAAATAAACAAGAGTAGCTTTCGCTACTCTCACTTCGCTTTCAAAACGACAAAAGTTGGCTATTAAAATAAACATAAACCTACTTTCTTTCGCTAAATTTATTTAGCCACATTTACGCCTATAGGTATGGCTTTTATTTGATGTCATTGTACTATTTTGCAGTGACATAACCATCGGAGCAAATTCTTTCATAACACGCCGATAAACATCGCGTTTAAAAGAAACAACCTGACGCACAGGATACCAATAACTCACCCAACGCCAACTATCAAATTCAGGCGTTTTACTTGTTTGCACATTAATATTATGTTCATTACAAACCAATTGTAACAAAAACCAACGTTGCTTTTGCCCTATACAAACTGGCTTTGTGTCCCAACGCACCAAACGTTTAGGTAATTTGTAACGTAACCAGTTCCGGGTAGACGCTAATATTTTAACATCTTTACGATCCAACCCAACCTCTTCGAATAATTCCCGATACATTGCCTGTTCTGGCGATTCTTCAGGATTAATGCCCCCTTGAGGGAACTGCCATGAATGTTGCCCATAGCGACGAGCCCATAATACCTGGCCCTGCCGATTACAAATTACAATTCCTACATTCGGGCGGTAGCCATCATTGTCAACCATCTGACTACCTCGTTAAAAATTTAAAAGATAACTTATTGTTTCATACTACTCTATATGGTAAGCCTTTATCAAATATAGTATTTGCAATTATAAGATAACATCTTACAATAAGGCCATCTCAACGGGGTGCCTGCTATGATTAATATTGTTAATAGCTGGCTGAGAAAAACTCGTCGAACCTGATCCGATTAACATCGGCGTAGGGATTTGAGCCACTCTAATGATTTATTCATCAATAAATAGCTTCATTACTGTCCATTCCTCAGATCCTAGAGCATCACTTTTATTTAATTATATAGGAGAACTCAGTATTGAAGAATGTACTGCTAAAAATAGTTAGTATTGGTTTAATTTGTTGTTCAGCTTTCGCTCTCCAGGCAAAACCTATATTAACCATTTACACTTATGATTCCTTTATCGCAGATTGGGGGCCAGGGCCTACAATAAAGCCTGCCTTCGAACAAATCTGTCACTGTGAACTGAAGCTAATTGGCCTAAATGATGGGGTTGCGTTATTAAATCGCCTTAGAATGGAAGGAAAAAATAGCCCAGCTGATATTGTGCTCGGACTTGATAATAACTTAATTGATCTAGCAAAAAAAACGGGCTTATTTACTGAAAGTAAAATTGACATCAGTCAACTGAAATTACCTATAAAATGGGATAACAATATTTTTATCCCTTACGATTATGGTTATTTTGCTTTTATTTATGATAAGACGCGGATCACCGAAGTGCCTAAAAGTCTTGATGAACTTATTAATGGCCCCCAGCCATGGAAAATTATTTACCAAGATCCACGTACCAGTACACCAGGTTTAGGGCTATTACTTTGGATACAAAAAATTTATGGGCAAAACAGTGCTCAGGCTTGGCAAAAAATAGCAAAAAAAACCGTAACCGTTACTAAAGGTTGGAGCGAATCATATGGATTGTTTTTAAAAGGTGAAAGCGATTTTGTCCTCAGTTATAGCTCTTCACCAGGTTTTCATCTGTTAAATGATAAAAAAAATAATTATGCTGCGGCACTATTTAGTGAGGGGCACTATCTGCAAATTGAAGTGGCTGCCCAATTAGCAACCAGCAAGCAGCCTAAACTAGCTCAACAATTCATGCAATTTATGCTATCACCAACGTTCCAAAAAACGTTGCCGACAACCAATTGGATGTATCCAGTCATTGATATACCCTTACCCGACGTTTATCAACAAATACCTGTGCCAAAAAAATCATTACAATTTAATGCAGAAGATATTACTCAACATCGCAATCAATGGATCAATTTATGGCAAAATGCCGTCAGCCACCAATAGGGAGTTCACTTTGGCCTGGCATAGTTGTGTCCGGCCTATTAATCACTATTGCGGTAGTTACTTTCAGCACTTTATGGTTACATGCCCCGCAAATAAGCTGGCAAGAATTTATTGATGACAGCTATTTATGGCACGTCATTGGCTTTACATTTTGGCAAGCATTACTATCGACCGTCTTATCCGTTATCCCTGCAATATTTCTCGCCAAAGCCCTTTTTCGACGCCATTTTCCGGGTCGGATACTGTTTTTACGCTTATGTTCGATGACACTGGTATTGCCAGTACTAGTGGCCATTTTTGGCTTATTAACCGTCTATGGTCGGGTGGGATGGATTGCTCAATTTTGTCAATGGTTAGGTATTAATTACCAATTTACCCCCTATGGCCTAAAAGGCATTTTATTAGCACATGTCTTTTTTAATTTACCATTAGCTATGCGGATGCTGTTGCTTGCGCTAGAGAATATTGCAGTTGAGCAACGTCAGCTTGCCGCACAACTCGGCATGAACCAATGGCAACATTTTCGGATTGTTGAATGGCCTTATCTTAGACGACAGATTTTACCAACATCAGCTCTGATTTTTATGTTGTGCTTCGCCAGTTTTGCTACCGTACTGACGCTTGGCGGGGGGCCTGCTGCAACCACCATTGAACTCGCTATCTATCAATCATTAAGTTATGATTTTGATCTCAATAAAGCTGCTTTGCTGGCTCTGATCCAACTTTTTTGCTGTTTAGGGCTAGTATTATTAAGTCAAAAATTAAATGTCGTCTTTTCCGTCGGTGCTAGTCGACAATTGCGGTGGACAAATCCAGCTGATAGTCGATGGCAGAAATGGTGGGATACATTACTGATTAGTATGACCCTATTTTTCTTAATTCCGCCTTTCTTGGCTATTATCGTTGATGGTTTAAACTTAACGCTATTACACGTGTTACAACAGCCAGGCTTATGGCAAGCAGCCATTAATTCGATTTTTATCGCTATTAGTGCTGGGGTACTTTGTATTATTCTTACTATGATGTTGCTTTGGAGTAGTCGTGAATTACGTCTGCGCCGCTCAACACTACTTTATCGAACTTTCGAATTAAGTGGATTATTAATACTTGCAATGCCAGGCATAGTTTTAGCTACCGGCTTCTTTTTATTGCTAAATAATACTATTAATTTAACCTACTCGCCTTATAGTTTAATCATCTTGACGAATGCTTTAATGGCTATTCCTTATGCCTTAAAAATATTAGAAAATCAGATGTATGACTTAGCTGAACGCTATAATTTATTATGCCTTTCATTACAGATCAAAGGCATAAATCGACTAGCTCTAATTGAATTAAAAGCTTTGAAACGTACAATAGGACAAGCCTTCGCTTTTGCCTGTATACTCTCAATAGGTGATTTTGGTATTATTGCACTGTTTGGTAATGAGAACTTTCGTACCCTACCTTATTATCTCTATCAACAATTAGGCTCTTACCGTAATAATGATGCGGCAGTTACCGCGTTGTTAATGCTATTACTTTGTTTCAGCTTATTCAGTTTATTAGAATATTTATCAGGAAAAGAGCATGATTAAATTAGATCAACTTGTCTATTGTTATGAAAATCTAACAATGCAGTTTGATTTTCAAGTAAATAGAGCTGAAAGGGTGGCTATATTAGGCCCTAGTGGCGCAGGAAAAAGTACTCTACTGGATTTGATCGCTGGATTTCAATATCCCAAACAGGTGGAAATTTGGCTAAATAGCCAAAATCATACTGCTACACCACCCGCCAAGCGGCCAGTTTCTATCCTTTTTCAGGAAAATAACCTCTTTTCTCATTTAACTGTTTGGCAAAATATTGCGTTAGGCATTTCACCAAATTTAAGATTAGAAAGAGCTCAACATCGCGCAGTAAAACAGATCATAGAACAAGTTTCTCTTAATAATTGTATCACTCGTTTGCCTGCACAAATATCAGGCGGACAACGCCAACGTACTGCGTTAGCTCGTTGTTTGATCCGCCAAAAACCGATTTTATTGTTAGATGAACCTTTTTCTGCTCTCGATCCAGCTTTACGTAATGAAATGTTAACATTACTTAAACAGGTGTGTGATGAACGCCAATTAACCTTACTGATGGTTTCCCATAATTTGGAAGATGCTAGCCAAATAGCAACTCGGTCTATCGTAATTGCAGATGGAAAAATTGCCTATGATGGTCAACCAGATTGTTTAATTAATGGATTAACACCCGCAAGTAAACTGCTGGGTATATCTCATTTTTGACATTATTTATAATAATTAATTATTAATTCACACTTTGGCAAATAATTGGATGGTATTTTTCGACCTTTATAATACTATTTGTTGTATTAATACTAAGACTACTTTTTCTAATACAAAGATATATGTTTTCACAATTTTATTAAAAACGTATCTATTTTTTGTTTTTTATTTAAAAAACCCTTAAATATTAAAAATATCAATCAACAAAAAATTTATTTTTTCAATAAATTGAGAGCATAAAATAAACATTTAAAACAAAATACCTACATATCACAAATTATAACAAAATTTAATAATTATTTATTTTTTATATGATATAGAAGAATCAATAATTGAGTAAATAAAATTAAGCGTAACTTTTTCCATCATTTTTTATCTTAATATTGATTATTTCATCTCGCTTTTAGCAAGAATAACATAGATATAAGCGATTATAGCACTCTAGCAATTTAACAAAAAATTAAATAACTTATTATATAATATCGATAAAAAAACATTTTTTTAAAAAGATTATTTAAAATAGCACAAAATTTTATTAAATGAATGGATATATTAAACGAAAAATTTTATTACATATAATATTATTATAAAAAGCTAAGATTGTTGCTCACTAATTACAAAATCACTAACTTAACTAATTATTTTTAGTGATTAAAAAAATAAAAATGACTAATATGCGAAAGCAATTAACCAAAAATAATAAAGCTAATTTTAATTTGTTAAATAACTAAAAAATTATTAAAGAGTGATATCAAATACTTTGTTAAATTTATTATTAACTATAACCATGTTTATTTTATACTTTTAAGAATTAATAATTGAAGACTAAAAACATTATAATAACTTCATTAATCTTATAAAAATTTTCATCATGATGTTATATCATTACCTTTATTTTTATATAAATAAAATTTATTTTTTATACTTTATATAAAAATCCATTTTTTTAATAACAATAAAAAAATAATAATAAAATTTAATAATGAAAATTCTAAATTTTGAATTTGATTTTATATATAACTTAAAGCAATGTAGCTCATGTGTTATATAAAATATAGATGCGCATCTAATTAGCAAAATTTTAATATACCAAATACTAGATGAGGTTATATATGTCAAATAATAAAGAACAATTAGCCATTCGTTTTTTAAACAAAACTGGTGATGGTTTTCCTTACCGGGCTTTTATCCGCGTACATGGAATCGACGAACCAGCAAATATCGATTCAGACAAAGATTTTGTAACAGTTGGTGATATTCTTGATGATGGTATGCAACATGTTGCTCATCTCGTCATTTATGATAGATATAATTTAGTTAAATTTAACACTGCTACTTACTTTGAATATAATGCTGTAGAAAATCAAATTGAAGTCAATTCAGATACCTTACCATTTGAATTAGAATTCGAAAGAGTTGATGGCTTCCGCTTTGATTTAATCTTAAAAAATGATGATTAATGTTATTTTTTCAGAAATCATAGAAAAAAGTTAATTAACTACCCAATCTTAATCTAATATTGATGTATTATTTATACTAATATTTATTAGATTAAGTTGGGTTTTAGAAATTAAGCAGATAATTTTAATAGGTGTGATAAAAATATTTATCCTCCAGTAAAAAATTTTAAATAACATAGCATTTTTATTTCTATGCTTTATTTTTATCAATATTAAATTAGCCATAACATCTATATAATTTTCTTTATATATTAGTTAATTATAAATTAATGAACAAAAACAGTAGGATGCAGAATAATAAAAAATGATGATTTGTTCTTTTTTTCATCTGCTTAATACCTTAACATTCTCTGTTAAAACACAAATAAATAATAATATCTTATAAAAAAGCATTTTTATAGGTGACTATTGGCACCGCATTTATTAACATACAGTCCTTTCAAAAAGAGAGTAAGATATTGTTTTATGATTAATATAATTACTCTCTTCAAAATGAACAACCCATAATTTTCTCAAACATACGGATAAACTGAGTTAAAATTTATGCCATTTATTCTTGGTCAACGCTGGATAAGCGATACAGAAAGTGAACTTGGATTAGGTACCGTGGTAGCTATTGATAGCCGCATGGTTACAGTACTTTTCCCTGCAAGTGGAGAAAATCGCCTTTATTCAATAAATAATGCACCAATTACACGCGTTATGTTTAATGAAGGCGATCTGATCACCAGCCATGAAGGCTGGCAGTTGAGAGTTGACAATGTACAACAAGACGAGGGAGTACTTGTCTATACAGGAACTCGTATCGATTCTGATGAAAAAAACGTCAGCCTGCGCGAAGTGTTTCTTGATAGCAAGTTAACTTTTAATAAACCACAAGATCGTTTGTTTGCCGGTCAACTTGATCGAATGGATCGTTTTGCATTACGCTATCGCGCCTTGCGTTTCCAATACCAACAATTTGGTCACCAAACCGGTGGACTAAGAGGTATGCGTGCCAATTTGATCCCTCACCAACTTTATATTGCTCAAGAAGTAGGTAAACGCCACCATCCACGTGTTTTATTAGCGGACGAAGTTGGATTAGGCAAAACTATTGAAGCAGGAATGATCATTCATCAACAGTTACTTGCTGGACGTATTGAACGAGTACTGATTATCGTACCTGAAAGTTTGCAACACCAATGGTTAGTCGAAATGCTACGTCGTTTTAATTTGCGTTTTTCGCTGTTTGATGACAGCCGTTATACCGAATCATTACACGATAGTGAGAATCCTTTTGAAACAGAGCAGCTGGTCATCTGTTCTCTTGATTTCGTTCGCCGCAATAAAAAACGGTTTAATCATCTGCTAGAAGCCAGTTGGGATATGATGGTTGTTGATGAAGCCCATCACCTGGTATGGAGTGAAGAGTCGCCTAGCCGCGAATACCAAGCTATCGACACGCTGGCTCAGCAAATTCCTTCAGTGCTGTTATTAACCGCTACCCCTGAACAGCTGGGTCAAGAGAGCCATTTTGCTCGCCTACGTTTACTGGATCCTAATCGCTTTCATAGCTATCAACACTTCATTGAAGAACAACAAAATTATAGCCCGGTTGCCGAAGCCGTTAGTTTGCTGCTTTCTGGTGAAAAATTAAATAATAAGCAGCAAAATTTACTAACAGAATTAATTAAGGAGCAGGATATTGAGCCTCTTCTTAAAGCCAGTAACAGTGATAATGAAGAAAGTAAAAAAGCACGTCGCGAATTGATTACCATGTTGATGGATCGTCATGGAACGAGCCGTTTACTATTTCGCAATACCCGTAATGGCGTTAAAGGCTTTCCTCGGCGTGAATTACACGCTATTAAATTACCTTTACCCCCACAGTACCAAACGGCGATTAAAGTTGCTGGCATCATGAATGCTAAGAAATCCGTTGATATCAGTGCGCGGGAGATGCTCTATCCTGAACAAATCTATCAGACGTTTGAAGGTGAAAATGCAACTTGGTGGAATTTTGATCCCCGAGTTGAATGGCTAAAGCATTTCTTAACAACTCATCGGCAAGAAAAAGTTTTAGTTATCTGCTCTCAAGCAACTACTGCCTTACAATTGGAACAGGTACTAAGAGAAAAAGAAGCGATCAAAGCGGCCGTTTTTCATGAAAATCTATCATTACTCGAACGGGATCGGGCGGCTGCCTATTTTGCCTCCCAAGAACAAGGTGCCCAGGTATTACTATGCTCTGAAATTGGCTCTGAAGGACGTAATTTCCAATTCGCCAACCAGTTAGTTATGTTTGATTTGCCTTTTAATCCTGATTTGCTTGAGCAAAGAATTGGGCGTCTGGATCGTATCGGTCAAAATCGGGATATCCAAATTAGCGTACCTTACCTTGAAAATACTGCCCAAGCTATTTTGCTACGTTGGTATCATGAGGGGCTTGATGCCTTTGAGTATACTTGTCCAACTGGTCGCGCTATTTATGATCAATATTATCAGCAACTGGTTGAGTATTTGGCTAAACCCACCGTCCTTGATAACTTTGACGATTTTATTAAAGCTTGCCGAGCTAAACATAACCAACTCAAAACCCAATTAGAGCAAGGGCGCGATCGCTTACTAGAAATGAATTCTAATGGTGGCGAAATTGGTCAATATTTAGCCAAACAAATTGCAGAACAAGATAATAGTATTGATTTGATTAATTTTTCATTAAATTTGTTCGATATCATTGGTATTAACCAAGAAGATCGCAGTGATAATCTGATCGTTCTTACGCCTGCTGAACATATGTTGATACCTGATTTTCCTGGCTTGCCGCAAGATGGTTGTACTATTACCTTCGATCGTACTCAAGCATTGTCTAGAGAAGATACCGAATTTATTAGCTGGGAACACCCGATTATTCGTAATGGTATGGATTTGATCCTTTCTGGCGAAATTGGCAGTTGTGCTGTGTCTTTATTGAAAAATAAAACCTTACCAGTCGGTACACTACTTACTGAATTAATTTATGTTGTTGAGGCACAAGCACCCAAAAATCTACAAGTCACTCGCTTTTTACCGCCAACGCCAATTCGTATTCTAATGGATTTAAAAGGTAATGATCTGGCTAAGCAAGTAGAATTTGAAAGTTTTAATCGTCAGCTAAATACTGTGAATCGCCATACTGGTAGTAAACTGGTAAATGCCGTACAAAAAGAGGTACATAACATACTGCAACTTTCTAAAGCTATGATAGAAAAAGAAACAAGTATGTTGATTGCCGAAGCAAAAACACAAGCGGATAAAATATTATCGTTAGAGTATTCGCGATTAGAGGCATTAAAATCTGTCAATCCGAATATTCGTCCTGATGAATTAAGCGCTATTGAATATGAACGCCAACAATTATTGCTCAATATTGAGCAAGCTAATTGGCGATTAGATTCTATACGCCTGGTGATTGTTACCCATCAGTAATTATTTATCGCCAGAAACAATAAAGTTTTTGGCCACGTTGGAGCAACTGATATGTTTTACAATCCGCCTATCGATCCCTGGTTACACGTTCTTTATCAAGATCAGCATATTATTGTGGTGAACAAACCTAGTGGTTTGTTATCAGTACCTGGTAAAGCCGCCGAACATAAAGACAGTATTATGACACGGGTTCAGGCGGATTTTCCAACAGCTGAATCCGTTCATCGCCTTGATATGGCAACCAGCGGAGTTATGGTCGTGGCATTGAATAAAAGCGCGGAAAAAGAGTTAAAACGTCAATTCCGTGAAAGAGAGCCACAAAAAATTTATCAAGCAAGGGTTTGGGGTCATATTACCAATAAAAAAGGACTTATTGATCTGCCTCTGATCTGCGATTGGCCTAATCGGCCTAAACAAAAAGTGTGCTTTACAACCGGTAAACAAGCACAAACTAAATACGAAGTGTTAGCTTATGAAGAACAAACAACGCGAGTTAAACTTATTCCAATTACAGGTCGCTCACATCAACTACGTGTTCATTTGCTGTCACTAGGTCATCCTATTATTGGTGATCGATTCTATGCTCATCAAGCAGCGCTAATTCTCTCTTCACGTTTACAATTACACGCAGAAGCGCTTTACATTACGCACCCAGTTTATGGGCCACCTATCCACTTCACGTGTAAAGCCGATTTTTAACAGCTGGAAAACTTATTCAACTAACGTTTAATATTATATACTATTTAAAGTGACGCTCTTTTTTAATTAAATCATAAGCTAATTGAATGGATTGTGCTTTTTGTTTGGCAATTTCCATCATTTCTGGTGGTAATCCTTTAGCAACCAATTTATCTGGATGATGTTCAGCCATTAATTTACGATAAGCACGTTTAATTTTGGTTTGTTCATCATCAGGTTGCACACCTAATACCTTACAAGCATCCGCTAATGTTGGTCCTTGAGCAGTATGTCGATAGCGATTGGAACCATAAGAATAGTTACTACTATGCTCAAACCGTCGACCGCCTTCCATCATATGTAAGAATTGTTCAAACTGATTATGTGAAATGCCTAACTCTTCAGCAATAATAAACAGTACTTTTCGCTCATTTGGATGTAAAGCGCCATCGGCAAAAGCAGCTTGTATTTGAATTTCCAGAAACATCTGGATAAGATCAAATCGACCGAAACAAGCTCGGCGTAATTTTTTCAGCGTTTGTCTTAGAGGAAAATTTTGTTCCTTACCTTCTCTAAATGCATTTTGTGCTGAAATTCTGGCATCACCATGCAACTGCATTCTATCCATCAGGTTTGTTGCTAGTTGAATATCAACTTCAGTGACTCGGCCTTTTGCTTTCGTTAAATGGCCTAAAATCTGAAATGTGCTGACAAAAAAAAGTGCCTGACGGCTCTGCTTAGTGCCTGTTTTCTCTAAATTTTGCTGTTCTGATGCTTTATCATATGCATGACCGATAATGAAACCGATGATAACACCCCAAATATGAGTGCCAGACATGATCCCCAACATAACACCAATAATTTTTCCCCAATACCGCATAAACTTCTCAATTCCCCAATGCCCTGAGTATAATTTTGCATTATCATACTACTCATTCTACTCTGTGCCTAATAACCTGAATATATAGCTGATGGTTTTATACAGACAAGAGCCGTTAAGTACGTTAATTGTTGAACTTTTGCCTACACGATAATATCGATGAAGGAACTACATACAGAATGATGAAAAAAAGTCACCCGACACTACTTGCTACCATGATTTGGATAGCTGTTCATAGCCAACAGGCCCATGCTGATCTAACAGAACAATGTATGCTAGGGGTACCGGTATATACTAAACCCATCGTGAAAGGTAATCCCAATGATCTACCCATCCATATCACCGCAAAAGATGTGGCTGGTGAATATCCTCATTTCATCGAGTATAAAGGTAATGTAGATATTCAACAAGGTAACCAGACTCTCACCGCCGATGAAGTTAAATTGACCCAAACAGAGACGACAAGTAAAAATCCATTGCGTACGGTAGTAGCAACAGGAAATGTACATTATGATGATCCACAAATCATCCTAAAAGGGCCAAAGGCATGGTCAAATCTTAGTAATAAAGATACCGATGTCGAAAAAGGTGACTATTTGATGGTCGGGCGTCAGGGTCGCGGCTACGCAAATAAAATGAAATTACGCGGAGAAAATCGCTATACCATTTTAGAAAAAGGCATGTTTACTGCCTGCCTTCCAGGTAATGATAGCTGGAGCGTTGTTGGCTCAGAAGTTATTTTAGACCGCCAAGAACAGGTTGCCGAAATATGGAATGCACGTTTTCGCATTGCTAATGTACCTGTTTTTTATAGCCCTTATTTACAATTACCGATTGGCAATAAACGTCGATCCGGTTTTCTACTACCTAATGGTAGTTATTCTAAAGGTTCAGGCTTAGACTTTGCGCTACCCTTTTACTGGAATATTGCACCTAACTACGATGCAACCATTACACCACAATTTATGACCTTTCGTGGCGTAAAACTGAATAACGAGTTTCGTTATCTGACAATTGCTGGAACAGGTACCGTTGCCGTTGATTGGCTAAAACACGACCGCAGTTATATTAAAGATAAAAATAGTGGCAAGTATCCCGCTCGTGATAGTGATGATCGCTGGCTTCTATATTGGGGTCATTCGGGCGTACTCAATCAAGTATGGCGTTTTAATATCGATTATACCAAAGTCAGTGATCCAAAATATTTCACCGATTTTACCTCTAAATATGGTAATAGTACTGACGGCTATGCCACTCAGAAATTCAGTGTCGGTTATGCACAACCTAACTGGAATGCAACCTTAACACATAAACAGTTTCAGGTTTTTGTCGATTCACCGAATAGTAAAGCTTACAAAACTGAACCACAATTAGACCTAAATTTTTATAAATATGATCTGGGGCCATTTGATCTGAAAACTTATGCCCAAGCAGCGCGTATTACAAGTGTTGGGGCAAATAATCCTGATGCCACTCGGTTACATATCGAGCCAGAATTGAACCTACCACTAGCAAATGATTGGGCCAGTATTAACAATACTGTAAGGGTAATGGCAACTTATTATGATCAGGATATCCCTGACAAACTGGCTAATGGCACGCTAAAAAAACATGTTACTCGCGTCTTACCGTCAGTAACTTCTGATGCGAAACTGGTTTTCGAACGTGACCTGCTGACAAATAGCAATTATGTACAAACGTTAGAACCTCGGGTGCAATATCTTTATATACCTTATCACGACCAAAGTGATATTAATAATTATGATTCATCCTTGCTACAGGCTGACTATAACGGTTTATTTCGTAACCGCATTTATAGCGGCTTAGATCGTATCGCTTCAGCTAACCAATTAACGACCGGTATCACTACGCGTATTTATGATGAAGAATTAACCGAACGTTTTAATTTTTCTGTCGGACAAATATACTATTTTGAGCGGCCCAGAACTGAAGATTCCAATTTACCAATTGAAGATAAAAGTAATACCGGTTCATTATTATGGGCCGGTGATACTTATTTACGCTTAACGGATAACTGGGGACTGCGTGGTGGGCTCCAGTATGATAGACGGCTGGGTGATATTACAATGGGGAATGTTGTGACCGAATATCGCCTGGATTCAGATCGTTTAATTCAGCTAAATTACCGCTTTGTCGATCGCGATTATATTCAAGCAACAGTTAGAAGCGCACCAGCCTTTCAAAAAGGAATTTCTCAAATGGGGGTGGTAGTGAGTTGGCCTTTAGGTGATCGCTGGGGTTTTGTTGGCTCATACTACCATGATCTAAAAGAAAACCAACCCGCCAGTCGATTAATCGGTTTACAATATAGTACGTGCTGCTGGTCAATTAATATGGGCTATGAGCGTAAAATCGTCGGCTGGCAACAACAAAACTTCAATAGTGACTATGATAATCGCTGGTCAATCAATGTGGAACTAAGAGGCCTAAATAATAATCATAATTTGGGAAGTCAGGATATGCTTGCTAGTGGTATTTTACCTTATCAACGAGCCTTCTAATAAAATTGATATTTTCAACTATCAAATAGAAGAAACCTGAAATAGGATCAAACCTTAATATAATCGAACAAAATGAGAACTTTATGAATTATTGGAGAAAACTGATTATTGGCTTGTTGTTCACTGTTAGCACTACCACACTGGCCGCGCCACAACCATTGGATAAAGTGACTGCTATTGTTAATGATGGCGTTGTGCTACAAAGTGACGTAGATAATATGTTAGATATAGTAAGAATAAACGCCAGAAATGCAGGACAACAAATTCCTGATGAAAATGCATTACGTCACCAAATATTAGAACGCTTGATCATTGACAAAATTATTATGCAAATAGCCGAAAAAATGCAGATCCAGATCCCTGATCAAGCAATAGATGCTACTATCGCCAATATTGCAGCTCAAAATAGATTAACGGTTGGCCAACTACAACAACGATTGTCAATGGATGGTATCAATATACAAAATTACCGCAGCGATGTTCGTAGAGAAATGATGATCGCAGAAGTACGTAATAATGAGGTTCGTCGACGGATAACCGTCCTACCGCAAGAAGTAGACTCACTGGCTACCCAACTTAATTCACAAGCTGGCCAAGATGCTAATATTAACTTAAGCCATATTTTGATCCCATTACCAGAAAATCCAACTAATGAACAAAGTCAATCAGCGATGGCTACGGTAAATAAAATTATCGCCCAATTAAAGCAAGGCGCTGATTTTGGTAAGCTGGCCATTACTTACTCTGCCGATCCTAATGCTTTAAAAGGCGGGCAAATGGGCTGGAGTAAAGTTGAAGAATTGCCAACCGTTTTTGCTCAACAAATTCAGCATGCTAAAAAAGGCGATATCATTGGGCCTATACGTTCTAGTGTCGGTTTTCATATCCTAAAACTTAATGATATACAAAGTGGCAATATGCCGATTTCGGTTACCGAAGTGAAAGCTCGCCATATACTTATTAAATTTTCACCTATTATGAATAGCGAACAGGCATATGCAAAAATACAACAAATTGCACAGCAAATTAAAACGGGTCAACTAACCTTTGCCGAAGCAGCTAAAAAATATTCACAAGATCCTGGCTCTGCATTACGTGGCGGTGAACTTGGCTGGAATATGCCCAATGTTTATGATCCAGCATTTCGTGATGGTTTAATGCGTTTAAATAAAGGTGAAACAAGTCAACCAATCCAGTCCTCTTTTGGCTGGCATCTTATTCAGCTGGAAGATACTCGCCAAGTAGATAAAACCGATGTAGCCCAGAAAGATCATGCCTATCGTCTATTATTCAATCGTAAATTTAACGAAGAAGCGCAAATTTGGATGCAAGAACTACGCGCATCTGCCTATGTAAAAATTTTTAATGATAGCGATGCACAGTAATCTTTATGGAAAAAAAAACTAATACTATCGTTCTCACCCCCGGTGAACCGGCCGGGGTAGGCCCTGATCTTTTGATCCAACTCGCTCAACAAAATTGGCTGGTTAGATTAGTTGCTTGTGCTGATCCAGACCTGCTAATAAGCCGAGCGGATCAACTCGGCTTAGAATTAGAATTAACTATTTATTCGCCAGGAACTTCGGATAACAACCAAGCTGCCAAAACATTGACCGTGTTACCAATAAAATTACCTGCGCCGGTCAAAGCAGGCCAACTTAATAAACGAAATAGCACTTATGTAATAGAAACACTTAGCCGCGCCTGCGATGGCTGTATGACTGGTGAATTTTCAGCATTAGTTACCGGCCCTGTTCATAAAGGAATTATCAATGATGCAGGTATTCCCTTTACCGGGCATACTGAATTTTTTGCTGACAGAAGTAAAACAAAAAAAGTCGTCATGATGTTAGCGACAGAAACATTGCGTGTTGCGCTAGCAACAACCCATTTACCTCTCAAACAGGTTCCCGCTGCAATTACTTTTCAAAGCCTACAAGAAGTTATTTATATTTTAAATGAAGAATTAAAATCTAAATTTGGCATTAAAACACCCACCATCTATATCTGTGGATTAAATCCTCATGCCGGCGAAGGCGGACATATGGGACATGAGGAAATCGATACTATCATCCCAGTTATCGAGAAATTGCGTCATGAAGGATTGCAGCTTTATGGCCCTTTCCCGGCGGATACTCTATTCCAACCCAAATATCTGAACCAAGCTGATGTGATTTTAACTATGTATCACGATCAAGGTCTGCCTGTGCTAAAATATCAAGGTTTTGGCCACGCGGTAAACATTACTTTAGGCTTACCCTTTATTCGTACATCGGTTGACCATGGTACAGCGATCGAGCTAGCAGGAAGTGGGCAAGCAGATGTTAACAGTTTTATAACCGCCTTAAAATTAGCTATTAGCATGATACAAAATAACAATGAATAAACGAATCCATCAAGGGCACTTTGCCCGTAAGCGCTTTGGGCAAAATTTTTTAACTGACCCATTTATTATTGACAATATGGTTACTGCTTTTAACCCAAAGCCTGATCAAGCTATTGTTGAAATTGGCCCGGGTCTAGGCGCCCTAACATTACCTATTAGTGCACTTATAGAGAATATGACGGTAATCGAGTTAGATCGTGATCTTGCCGCCCGTTTAGCTGCACACCCTGCGCTAAGTACTAAACTAACAATTATAGCAAACGATGCAATGACGATTGATTTTGGCGCAATAGCGAAAGAAAAGGGTCAACCCCTTAGAGTGTTCGGTAATCTTCCTTACAATATTTCAACTCCGCTAATGTTCCATCTTTTTACATATACTAATGCTATTGCTGACATGAATTTTATGCTACAAAAAGAGGTTGTAAATCGATTAGTCGCAGGACCGAATACTAAAGCATATGGTCGCCTTAGCGTTATGGCACAATATTATTGTCAGATAATCCCTATCTTAGAAGTACCGCCGTCGGCTTTTTCACCTGCGCCAAAAGTGGATTCAGCTGTCGTGCGTTTAATTCCTCATCAACGAAACCCTTACCCTATTTGTGATGTCAAATTATTAAGTCGTATTACTACACAGGCATTTAATCAACGACGTAAAACTATTCGTAATAGTTTAAGTGATTTATTTAGCGTGCAAGATTTTGAGCAATTAGGTATTGATCCAAATTGTCGCGCTGAAAATATTTCAGTAGAAAATTATTGCAAGTTAGCCAGCAAATTGGCTAAAACCTCTCGCTAATAGTGATAAACTTTGGGGGCACTATGCTAAATGAACCTAACATCTGTATACAAGTTCAAAGTGTCTATATTGAAAATCAATCTTTACCGGAAGAAGCCAGATTTGTTTTTGCCTATACGGTTTCTATTCGCAATCTAGGCCGCACGCCGGTACAGCTAATAAGTCGCTATTGGTTAATTACCAATAGTGATGGTAAACGTACCGAAGTACAAGGACAGGGCGTGGTAGGAGAGCAACCTATCATTCAACCAAGCGCCGAATTTCGTTATACCAGTGGTGCTATTATAGAAACGCCAATGGGAACCATGGAGGGCCATTATGTGATGTTAGATAATGATGGTAAAAATTTTTATGTTGATATCCCAGTCTTTCGTCTTGCTATCCCAACAGTTATAAACTAATTATGGCTACTTATCTTATAGGAGATATTCACGGTTGCTATCGTGAACTTAAAGCACTTCTCAAACAAGTGAAATTTGAACCACAAAAGGATGTTTTATGGCTCACCGGTGATCTCGTCTCCCGAGGCCCGGATTCACTCAAAGTTTTACGTTACATTAAAACACTAGGCTCATCCGTCAGAATGGTACTAGGTAATCATGATCTCCACCTTATCGGTGTATATGCCAATATTAGCCATAATAAACCCAAAGACAAACTGAAAAAATTACTGACAGCGCCTGATGCTGATGAATTAGTTAATTGGTTACGACGTCAACCATTATTACAAGTTGACAATAAGAAAAAAATCATCATGGCACATGCTGGGATCACACCACAATGGGATTTAGCAACAGCACAGATGTGTGCCAAAGAAGTAGAGGCTATTCTTAGTAGTGATAGCTATCCTTTATTTATCGACTCCATGTATGGCGATATACCGAACAACTGGTCACCCAATTTAACAGGGTTATCCCGTTTACGCTTTAGTACTAACGTCCTGACTCGTATGCGTTATTGCTTTCCTGACGGTCAGTTAAACATGACCTGGAAAAATAAACCTGAAAACACACCTCCTCCTTTAAAGCCTTGGTTTGATCTGCCGCGAAAAATACCACCAGAATATGCCATTATTTTTGGTCATTGGGCTTCCCTTGAAGGGAAAGGAACACCTGAAGATATTTATGGGCTTGATACCGGTTGTTGCTGGGGAGGAAAATTGACTTTATTACACTGGGAAGATAAAAAATATTTTCACCAGCCTGCATTTACCAAAAGATAACTAATACTATGCTTATTTTGCTATGCAACAAATAATGGAATATAAGTAATAAATTAATTAATTTTGTTTTAATATGACTAAAATAATAGCTATAAAAGCTATTTGAATAGAACCTTATTTATAAATATTTGACTTAAATTATTTAATTAAGAATACAAATTTAATTTTTATTTATATATTTAACATCCACTAATTCAAATTAATAATAAAAAACCGAAGTATTAGCCTTCGATTTTTTATTACCACCAAGAATCTCTCTTAGCTTTGTGAACGGCGTTCTAATATTTCAAAACAATAATTATGAGAATTTTTATCATCTGCTTCATGGTATTCAGTAAATACAGAGTCCCACTCATTAGGCTCATAAACAGGAAAATAGGTATCACCAATCACTTCCGCATCTACATGCGTTAAATAAAGACGATTCGCCAGAGGTAAGAATAATTCATAAATTTTTCCCCCGCCTATAATCATTATTTCTTCTGCTTCTCCTGCTGCAGCTAATGCCTCATCAACTGAGTTAACCCAAACAACGCCATTATCATCACTCGAATGAGTATGACTAAGAATAATATTCAAACGTTGAGGTAAAGGTTTACCTATAGATTCATAAGTTATACGTCCCATTATAACTGGCTTATTTAACGTATTACGCTTAAACCAGGCTAAATCACCGGATAACACCCATGGCATGTTATTTTCCAAACCAATCACCTGATCCGCCGCCATTGCTGCGATTAAACTAATATTCATTAGGTCACCATATTGGCATAATAGAAAATTGGATTTTACATTTAATAAATCCAATCACTCTTCGATAAATCTACATTTTTATAAAAACGATCAAATTATTAATTACTATTATATAGATAATTTTAAATAATAAATAACAATCGAAATAACAAAACATAAAATAATACAATCACTTTTTTATAATCAGCTACAAAATATTCTATATTATAGAAATAAATTAAGTTGATGGATTGATCACCATCTGCGCAACTGAGCCTTTATCCGCTTTCTCTAAATTTTGACTAAAATACAAAAAAGGAAAATGATCATAAGACGGTTGTAGCATATTAACTAATAATTCACTGTATCCATTGATCCATACTGTATCTTTCCAGCCATAATCTTCCGGCCCTAGTACAACGCCATTATGATTAATAACTTTGAAACGAACACCTTCAATATGAAATGCTTGCGGCTCATGCGCTTTTACCGTCCAGCGTTCCCATGCTCCCTGCTGGGTGATTAAGTCAATACGATTTATATCCCGCATCATACCATTAATGCCAAAAGGTTTGCTAAGGATCACTTCACGATTACGGATCGTCGATGTGATTTGGCTCGTGTCATTAACTAGAGTCTCTGGTAAATTATCTGTTACTAAGGATAATAATCCTGAAGAACAAATGGTTAAAACTTTGGTTGAATTTAATAAAGTTGACGGTTCGAAAAGTCCTTTAATACGATCCATAACCCCTGCTGCTCTTCCAGCCGTTATCGTCAATAACTCTGTTTTGGACATATCAATCAACACTTCTCGACGCTCGCCAGGCGCCATAGGTAATCTTTCGATACTTACTGGAGCAGGTAGCAGCCCTTGATCACTACCTATCAAATAAAATGGCCGCTTATCACTGATTTCCAATATATAACGCCTTGAATTTGATGCATTAAGCAGCCGTAAGCGGAGCCAGCCGCGAGCAACTTTAATATACGGCTCCTGCACACCATTAACTAATAAAGTATCACCTAAAAAACCTTCAGCTGTTGCTTTATAGTGAGGTGCGCCAAAACTATCTAGCCGTTTATCTTGCATAATAATAGGAAAATCATCAACACCGTAATGATTAGGAATATTTAAATTCTTACTGGTTTTATCTGACACAATCCACATACCAACCAAGCCATCATGAATTTGTTTTGCCATCTTGCCAGGTGTATTAGCATGATACCAACAGGTCGCAGCCGGTTGACGGATCGGCAGTACCGGCGACCAATCAACATTGGGTGACATTAATCTTGCCGCCCCACCAATTTGAGTTCCTGGAACTTGCAACCCACTGACTGTCATAGCTACTTCTTCAGAAAGTCGATTGCTAAATACCAATTTCAAATCACTACCATTTTCTACTCGAATGGTTGGCCCCAAATAATAACCATTACAACCAATAGTATTAGTGCGATGGCTACCATCAAAAGACCAATAAGATTTTTTCAACGTAAGAAACAGCGGTTGACCAACATGAGATTCCAATAAAGGTGGGATTGGCAATAATGGATACCCTTCATTTTTTTCTGCTCTAACCACAGCAGGAAGCATAGAAGCACTCATAGCTATACTTGATAGCTTAAGAAATCGACGCCGACTTAGTGACATATCTTCTCCACAAAATCATTAATAAGCTAGCGCCATTTATTGCTCATCCAGGAAAGATCCTTATCTTACTATCCGCTAGTAATTGTATTATCACAATTGTTTGATAACTATATTCCATTAAGACGATAGATTGATACAACGCCAAATATTAATATATTGTTAAATATGACAATTTAGAAACTAATTTGCTTGAAAAATGAACTTAAACTTTATTTCATTTTTTGTTCTATTTCTGCCACTTCTTTATTTAATTCTGCAATTTTAACTTTGAATAAATCATGGCAATATTCTGCTAATTCACGCACGTTTTCCCGATTATACTTTGTTGTATCAATAGGCGGTAGCATTTCGACAATCACTACTCCATTATTCCAACGATTCAGTTTAATGCGCCCTTCTGTTTCAGATAAACAGACTGGTACTATCGGAACCCCAGCTGCAATTGCTGCATAAAATGCACCGGTTTTAAATGGCAGTAAACCTCGACCACGACTACGGGTTCCCTCAGGAAACATCCAAACAGAAATTTTTCTTTTTTTTATCTGCTTAACAACCTGTGAAATGGTATTGTGCGCTTTAGTTCGATTAGCCCTATCAATAAGAATATTACCGGCCAACCAATATAGTTGACCGAAAAAAGGGATAAATACTAAGCTCTTTTTTCCAACAGTAACGGTATTTGGCTGTACTGCATTTGACATAGTTACCATATCATAGTTATTTTGATGATTACCGATATAAATACTGGGACCGTAATCTTTCGCTTCAGAAGGCACCCGATTAATAATGGTAATACCAAAGACATAAGATAATTTGCCAAACAGTCGGCCAAAGCGCATAACATGGTGTGGATTTCTTGGACTTAATAAGCAATAAAAACAACCTAACACGCAAACCAATATCGTAAATAGGATCACAATAATAATACGAACAATAGCTAACATATTTACCTCAAGTAATAAGTAACTTCACACACCTATAAAAAAATCAAAAATTATCCATTACTGGGAGGAGTTACTTCTATACGTTCAATACTCTGTAATCCACGAGGTAATGAAGAACCTTTACGACCTCGTTCAGCACGATATTTTTGCAAATCTTCTGGATTTAATTTCAGTTTTCGTTTGCCAAAATAGAGGGTAATTGAAGACTGAGGCTGCAAAAACATTAACCAAACTAGCAAATCCTCTCTGCTGGCTGATTGAGCCGCTGCAATATTAATAATTTTATTGCCTTTACCTTTAGAGAGCTGAGGGAGATCACTAACAGGAAATATTAACATTCTTCCTGCGTTAGTAATTGCCAATAATAAATCTTGCTGTTCATTATTGACTTCTAATGGCGCCAGTACCTTTGCATTATTAGGTAAGGTAATTAATGCCTTACCTGCTTTATTTTTTGCCACTAAATCGCTAAAAGTACAAATAAAACCATAACCTGCATCCGATGCTAACAAATATTTTTGTTCTTCGGGAGCAGTCAATACATGTTCAATCGTTGCGCCAGGTGGTAATGCCAATTTACCAGTAAGTGGCTCTCCTTGTCCGCGGGCAGAAGGAAGATCAAGCGGATCAAGGGAATAACTACGTCCAGTACTATCAAGGAAAACAACCGGTTGATTCGTTTTGCCCCTTGCTGAGCTACGGAAACCATCTCCGGCTTTATAGTTAAGATTAGTCGGATCAATATCATGGCCTTTTGCGCTTCTCACCCATCCCATAACAGAAAGAACAATAGTAACCGGCTCAGAAGGCAAAATATCATGTTCATTCATGGCTTTTGCTTCAATACGCTCCTTAAGTGGTGAGCGACGATCATCACCATAAGTCTGGGCATCGGTTTCAATTTCTTTCTTGATCAAGGTGTTTAAACGACGCTCAGAGCCTAAAATAGCTTGCAGTTGATCACGCTCTTTAGCTAATTCATCTTGCTCACCACGTAATTTAAATTCCTCCAGTTTAGCCAAATGACGCAATTTCAATTCCAGAATAGATTCAGCCTGAGTTTCTGAAAGCGCAAAACGGGACACTAATACTGCTTTAGGCTCATCTTCATTACGGATAATATGGATAACCTCATCTATATTAAGATAAGCTATTAATAAACCCTCAAGGATATGTAAGCGTTTTAATACTTTTTCTAAACGATGATTTAAGCGATTACGTACGGTTTCTCGTCTAAATAATAACCATTCATTTAAAATTTCTACCAGTCCTTTAACTGCCGGACGATTATCCAGACCAATCATATTCAAATTGACCCGATAACTTCTTTCTAGATCGGTCGTGGCAAATAAATGTGTCATCACTTGTTCTAAATCAATCCGATTACTTCTAGGTACAATCACTAAACGTGTTGGATTTTCATGATCTGATTCATCACGTAGATCTTCTACCATCGGTAATTTTTTGGCACGCATTTGTGAAGCAATCTGCTCCAACACCTTAGCACCTGAAACTTGATGAGGTAGTGCAGTAATAACGGCATTGCCATCATCCATTTCCCATACAGCACGTAACCGAATAGAACCACGGCCTGTTTGGTAAATTTTTTGAATATCTTCTTTTGATGAAATAATTTCTGCTTCTGTTGGATAATCAGGAGCGGGAATAAAACCCATCAACATTTTAAGATCAGCTTTTGGATTTTCCAGTAAAGCAACTAACGCGCTTGCTACCTCACGAGCATTATGCGGCGGAATATCGGTCGCCATACCAACGGCAATTCCTGTCGTGCCATTTAGCAGAATATTGGGTAATCTTGCCGGTAGTGTTTTGGGTTCGGTTAATGTTCCATCAAAATTAGGTGTCCAGGATACCGTTCCCAATCCTAATTCACTGAGTAGCGTTTCAGCATATTTTGACAATCTTGACTCGGTGTAACGCATCGCAGCAAACGATTTAGGATCATCAGGAGCTCCCCAGTTTCCCTGACCATCAACTAATGGATAACGATAGGAAAATGGTTGTGCCATCAATACCATAGCTTCATAACAAGCGCTATCACCATGCGGATGATATTTTCCCAATACATCACCGACTGTACGAGCTGATTTTTTATACTTAGCGGCATTACTCAAACCAAGTTCAGACATGGCATAAACAATTCGTCGCTGAACAGGTTTTAACCCATCACCAATAAATGGCAATGCTCTGTCCATGATGACGTACATGGAATAATTGAGATAGGCATTTTCGGTAAAGGTATAAAGTGGTTGCTGCTCTACACCATCGTGAGTTATCTCACTCATTCATTTGATTCCTTAATCTCTGGTTAACAGTGTCGATTACACTTCAATTTCTATCGCATCGCCTTTATCTTGTAACCAATTTCGACGATCTTCTGCCCGTTTTTTCGCCAATAACATATCCATCATCGCTAGTGTTTCTTGATAATTCTCATCATTAATAATGAGCTGCACTAAACGTCGTGTATTGGGATCAAGTGTGGTTTCACGTAATTGAGTCGGATTCATTTCGCCTAACCCTTTAAAACGCTGGACATTCGGTTTGCCGCGCTTATAGCTTAGTCTGTCGAGGACCGCAGCTTTTTCACCTTCATCGAGGGCATAATAGACTTCTTTACCTAGATCAATACGGTATAAGGGTGGCATAGCAATATAAATATGGCCTGCTTTTACTAAAGCGGGAAAGTGGCGAACAAAAAGCGCGCAGAGTAAGGTTGCAATATGCAATCCATCTGAATCTGCATCGGCAAGCACACAAATCTTACCGTAACGGAGTTGGCTAAGATCATCGCTGTCTGGATCAATACCAATAGCTACTGAAATATCATGGACTTCCTGTGAAGCTAAAACCTCATCGGAAGAGACTTCCCAAGTATTCAATATTTTCCCTCTTAGCGGCATAATCGCCTGATATTCTCGATCACGAGCCTGCTTAGCCGAGCCGCCGGCTGAATCTCCTTCAACTAAAAATAGCTCAGTAAAATTAAGATCTTGAGAAGTACAATCAGCTAACTTGCCGGGCAACGCAGGCCCGCTGGTCAGTTTCTTGCGCACGACTTTTTTCGCTGCTCGCAGACGCCTTTGTGCACTTGAAATAGTGAGTTCCGCTAATTGCTCAGCTTCTTGAACATTTTGGTTTAACCACAAACTAAAAGCATCTTTTACTACACCGGAAACAAACGCAGCACTCTGGCGAGAAGAAAGACGTTCTTTGGTTTGGCCGGCAAATTGTGGATCTTGCATTTTGACTGATAAGACATAAGCACAGCGTTCCCAAATATCATCACCGGTCAATTTAACACCGCGCGGAAGTAAATTACGGTATTCACAAAACTCCCTCATCGCATCCAGTAAGCCCTGGCGTAACCCATTAACATGGGTACCCCCCTGTGGGGTTGGAATAAGGTTAACATAACTTTCGGTTAATAGTTCTCCACCTTCTGGTAACCAAAGCAGAGCCCAATCGACCATTTCTATTTGGCCGGCAAAATTACCAACAAACGCTTTCTCAGGTAAAGTCACTAAGCCGTTCACTGCTTCCATTAGATAGTCGGTCAAGCCATCGTTATAACGCCATGTCTGCTCAGTATTATTTATTTTATCCTTAAAGACGATTTCAACACCAGGGCATAGCACAGCCTTGGCTTTTAATACGTGCACTAAACGCGAAATGGAAAAGCGTGGGTTGTCAAAAAAATGGCTATCAGGCCAAAAACGGACACCGGTACCGGTCGTGCGTTTAGCACAACTACCAATAACCTCAAGTTCCTGAACTTTTTCACCATTTTCAAAAGCAATTCGATATATTTGGCTATCACGACTAACAGTTACTTCAATACGTTTTGATAATGCATTGACCACTGAAATACCAACACCATGTAGCCCGCCAGAAAATTGATAATTTTTATTAGAAAATTTTCCCCCGGCATGTAACTGCCCCAAAATCAGCTCTACAGCCGGTACCTTCTTTTCTGGATGAATATCAACCGGCATACCTCGGCCATCATCAATCACTTCCAGTGACTGATCTTCATACAAGATTACATCGATACGTTTAGCATAACCGGCAAGCGCCTCATCCACGCTATTATCAATTACTTCCTGTGCCAGGTGATTTGGTCGAGAAGTATCGGTGTACATGCCTGGACGACGACGTACAGGTTCTAAACCACTGAGGACCTCGATTGCCTCTGCATTATAACTAGATTGAGTCATATTATTTTCTGCGGTAATTGACGATTAATTAGGCAAATAAATGCTGAGATACTGATGATAATAACAATCATTTAGCTATTTTGGATAATTTTTTACTTATTTTGTCTTTGCCAAAGCTAAAAAACGCATAATTTGTGGAAAATAGTAGTCAAATCCAACAAAAGCATGGTTACCTCCTGGCGCTATTGTTTGCTTACACTCCATAAGATAGGTAACAGCTTGACGATAGTCCAATATTTCATCACCTGTTTGTTGTAATAGCCAAATCAAATCAGGCGCGGTTAATACATCAATTTGTATTGCTTGTAGTTCATTTAAATGGTGGGATCGTAAAATGTAGCGTTCCTTTGTATAAGGATTGACTTGCTCACCTAAATACTGCTCAAACAAATCAAAAGGACGTACCGCTGGATTGACAACCACAGCGGGTAAATTAAATTTCTGCGATAACCAAATAGCAAAATAACCGCCCAATGAAGAACCTAACAACCCAATCTGCTCTCCCGCATGGACTGCTACGAGATTCTGTAATAACTCAATCGCTTCTGCTGGATAACAAGGAAGCTGGGGTATCAACATATTAACTGCTGGATGTTGTCGCTCTAGCCAAGTTTTTAAGCTATTTGCCTTCTGCGATAAGGGGGAACTATTAAAACCATGTATATAAATTAATGTTGACATTAATAACCACCTGAGTCGAAATCTGGGCGAAATTTATCACTATCCAATCTGAAAACTTGTGTATCCAACACATTTTCACCGTTATCATTGATAGAAAGCTCAAGATAACGCCACCCCGGTGCCATTGTATCTAATGTGAAATTAGTACAATGAGGTTTAAATTGTATACAGGTTGATGGTGTTGCCATCATACGAACCCCTTGCCAATATTCATCTATTTCTTGGTGAATATGCCCACATAAAATCGCTTTAACTTGTTGATATTGATTTAAATAGTCAGCCAAAATATGAGAGTTACGCAAGCTATGTTGATCAAGCCAGGTACAACCCGAAGGCAAAGGATGATGATGTAACATTAGTAAATGACTACGCTCCCTGTATGCATCAAAACAGCGTTTCATCCATAACAGCTGTTGCTTAGATAATTTTCCATGCACAGCACCTTGAATTTGGCTGTCCAACATCAGGATTTGCCAATTATCATTAATTAGCACCTGCTTAGAGGGTAAAATTCCTGCTTTTGCTAAAGTAGCAACCATTGCCGGTTGATAATCGTGATTGCCCGGCAACCAAACACAAGGAGCAGATAATCGTTTGATCCCTTCCGCAAAATGCTGATAAGCTGATGCCGATTGATCTTGAACCAAATCACCGGTAGCAACAACCAAGTCAACATTTTCATTGCGCGCTAAAATTGCATCAATTACTGCATGAAAACTACCAAAAGTATTGACGCCAAGTAGAGTATCATCAACATTAGCAAAAAGGTGAGTATCGGTAATTTGCAAGATCCTCACCAGGCTTTTTTGCTTTGTTGTTAATTTAAACAGACTATCCAAGCAATTTCCTTAGTTTCTACCTACTTTATACGTTATTTTAACATTAATACTTTATTAATATCTGTAGGCTGATACACACTTCTTTTTCATGTTATGACAAACCGTTATTTTAAGTTCTTCAACCAGTTATTTTTCAACCTAAGATGATTTAATTGTAACCATTGTATTGCGATTACGGTAGCCGCATTATCAATTACCCCTAACTCCATCCATTGATAAGCTTGTTCACGACTAACAACATGGACACGAATATCTTCATTTTCACTGCTTAATCCATGTACACTGCCGGGTTTGATAGCAGATGCATCAATTTCACCGATATGAACATAAATACGCTCAGTTGTACCCCCCGGGCTGGTAAGATAACTTAGAGCATAGTAACAACGCTGAATGGTAATACCCGCTTCTTCTTTTGCTTCGCGACGAACTAGCTGTTCTAAGTTTTCATTTTGTTCTACCATGCCAGCAATAACTTCTAACAACCACGGTGTTTCGCTCGTATCCATCGCCGGGATCCGTACTTGTTCGACTAACACTACCTTATCAAGACAGGGATCATAGGGTAAAATAACGCCAGCATTACCCCGCTCCAAAACTTCTCGCCGAATTTCCTTGCTCCAACCACCATTAAACAACTTATGTCGAAAACGGTATTCAACAAAACGAAAAAAACCATTATAAAGATCGAATTTAGCGGTAATTTCCACATCATTTTGGCTAAACTTGAAAGGTAAATTTTTTTTATCGCTCATAGAAACTCTCTGAATTTATATGCACTAACTGACAAAAAGTGAGACTTGTATAACGTTTTTTAAGGAAATTAGCTTATAAATAATGTAGCATTGGCCAGATTTAACATGATAGATGGCACAAACAGCTACCATGGAATAATGACATATTCTGCTAAAATTAGCGGTGTTCATGTTTTTCTGAGATAACTAAAGCAAAAAATTGTATAATCAAGGAATCAGAATGAAAAAATTTATCTCTCTTTTTATCACCATTAGCCTAGTTGGACTAAGTGCCACTGGACAAGCTGAAAATTTATTGCAAGTCTATCAGAAAGCAAAAGAAAGTAATCCAGATTTACGTAAATCGCTAGCAGAACGTAATCAAGCATTTGAAAAAATTAATGAATCTCGTAGTCCTTTGCTACCACAGTTAGGTTTAGGCGCAAATTTCACCTATAACAGCGGTTATCGTGATAATCGTGACACGGAAAACAACCAACTTGGCGCCAATCTTAAACTAACCCAAACCATCTTTGATATGTCAAAATGGCAACAGTTAGACATGCAGGAAAAAACCGCCGGTATTGCAGATGTAACTTATCAAACTAACCAACAAAAATTAATTCTTGATACCGCCACAGCTTATTTTGACGTATTACGTGCTATTGACTTATTAGACTATATTGAAGCACAGAAAAAAGCCGTTTATCGCCAGTTAGATCAAACAACCCAACGTTTCAACGTAGGATTAGTCGCGATTACCGATGTACAAAACGCCCGCGCTAATTATGACAGCGTATTAGCTCAAGAAGTATCGAGCCGTAATCAATTAGAAAATTCGCTGGAAAAGTTACGTCAAGTTAGCGGCATCTATTACAGTCAATTAGCGGCTTTAAATATTGCTCATTTCAGTACCCAGACACCCGCACGAGTAGAGAAGCTATTAAAAGATGCTGAAACACGCAACTTAAGTTTACTTAGCGCCCGTTTATCACAAGATCTGGCGCGAGAAAATATTCGTTATGAACAATCAGGACATTTACCTACCCTTGGATTAGAAGCGTCAACCGGTGTTAGTAACACCCAGTATCATGGTAGTGCTAATCAACAAATATGGAATAGAAATGGTCCTAGCTATACTGGCCAAAATAGTGTCGGATTAACGTTGAGTGTGCCTTTATATACAGGTGGCCGAACTAACTCACGCGTTGAGCAAGCACAGTATGGTTATATTAGTGCCAGTGAACAGCTTGAAAGTACTTATCGCAATGTTATTCAGATAGTACGCTCTTCCTATAATAATGTGATTTCTTCTATTAGTAGCATTAAAGCCTACCAACAATTGGTTGTTTCAGCACAAAGTTCGTTAGATGCGATGGAAGCAGGCTATCAAGTCGGCACTCGGACTATCGTGGATGTATTGAACGCAACAACAGCCCTTTTTCAGGCGAAACAGAATTTAGCCAATGCACGTTATGATTATTTGATTAATGATTTGAAAATTCAGTATGCCCGTGGGACTTTAAATGAAGGCGATCTGCTCCGTTTAAATAGTAGCTTAGGAAAAACATTATCCACCTCACCGGATGCTATTATCAATCCGATGAGTGTTCCGCAAATACACTAAATAAATAACCCACTATTAATACCCATATATTGTGGGTATTTTTTATTGTAACGAAATTTAATTAGAAAAGTTGTATTTTTACCACTTAAAATAAATAATCAGGTTGATAGCCATCTTTCTAACCGTTTTATGCTTTAATTTCCAGCGTAATTACCCTATTCTATCCTAGTTTCACGATTTTTATTTCGACCTTTAGGATAGGTAAATGATGATGAAAATAAAGCGCACGAAAAATATTAATCAAGGTGCTTTTCGCAAAAGCTGGCGCGTCTACCGCTTAGCACCTGTTGCCTTAGCTATTAGTACGGTATTTATGTTGTCCGCTTGTGAGCAAAGCGACGAAACCGTCTCTTTATATACTAACGCAGAGGATTGTGCCCAAAAAAACCCGGCTCAAAGTGAACAATGTTCGCTGGCTTATAAAAATGCATTGCAGGAAGAGGCTAAAACTGCACCTAAATATGCGACACGTGAAGATTGTGTGGCCGAATTTGGGGAAGAAAAATGTACTCAGGCTCCCACTCAAACCACAACTACAACCCAAACTGCATCTCAAGCTCAAGCTGGTTTAGCGACAGAAAATCAAGCTAGTGGACAAAGTGGTAGCTTCTGGATGCCATTAATGGCAGGTTACATGATGGGACGTCTAATGGGTGGTGGTACAGCTGCGCCAGCCCCTGCAGCGCAACCTCTCTTTAGCTCAAGCAATCCTGCAAGTCCCGCCAATGGAAAATTTGTTGATGCTAGTGGCAAAAACTATGGACCGGCTGTAGCGGGAGGTAGAACTATGGCCGTACCTCCATCAGCTCTTGCTCCTAAACCGGCAACGACCACCACTATCACTCGTGGCGGTTTCGGTGAATCAGTCGCTAAACAACAGACTCGCATGCAGCGTCAAAGTGCCACAACGCCTTCTCAGCGTTCTATGGGAGGTTGATAGCGATGATAAGGATGCCCATCACTGAACGCCCTGATTGGAAAGAAAAGGCAGCTGAATTTGGTTTTCATTTTCACACCTTATACGGTGAACCTTACTGGTGTGAAAATGCCTATTACCAATTTACTATGCAACAAATCGAAGATCTTGAAGCAACCACCGCTGAATTACATCAAATGTGCCTGCAAGTGGTCGAAAAAGTGGTTAGTAACGAGGAATTATTGATAAAATTTCAGATCCCTAAACATTGTTGGGAATTTGTTAATCACTCATGGAAAACTAACCAACCTTCACTTTATTCTCGATTGGATTTAGCTTATGACGGTAAAAGACCTGCAAAATTATTAGAAAATAATGCAGATACACCAACATCTTTATATGAAACCGCATTTTTTCAGTGGATTTGGTTAGAAGATCAAATCAATGCTGGCAATTTGCCAGCAAATGCTGATCAATTTAATAGCATACAAGAACAACTTATTGAACGCTTTGCGTTTTTGCGTGAATCATTTGGTTTTAACTGGTTACATTTCAGCTGCTGCCAAGATAGTGACGAAGATCGCGGCACTATACAATACCTACAAGACTGTGCTCACGAAGCCAATATTCCCACCGAATTTCTCTATATTGATCAAATCGGTTTAGGTGAAAAAGGACAGTTTACCGATCCTAATAACCAAGTTATTAGCAATCTGTTTAAATTATATCCTTGGGAATTTATGTTTAGAGAGATTTTTTCTACTAAGTTAGCAGATGCTGGCGTAAGGTGGTTAGAACCTGCTTGGAAAAGCATTATTTCTAACAAAGCATTACTACCTATGCTATGGGAAATGTTTCCTAATCACCCCAATTTGTTACCGGCCTATTTTGCAGAAGCTAATCCGCCAAAACTGGACAGCTATGTAATCAAACCTATTTTTTCACGAGAAGGAGCAAATATTCGTATCATCGATAATGAACGTGAAATTGCCTCAGTAGACGGTCCATATGGCGAAGAGGGGATGATTATTCAACAATTTTATCCGCTACCACAATTTGAAAATAACTATACATTAATCGGTAGTTGGCTGGTAAATGATCAACCGGCAGGAATTGGTATTCGAGAAGACAAACAATTAATTACCCAAGATCTATCCCGCTTTTACCCGCATATTATTCTAAATTAATCCATGCAACATAAGAACAAGATAATGATAAAGCAATCATTATCTTGCTGTTTTTACTATTATGACTAATGAGTTGAAAAAATAACAAGTAAAATTCCATTGCCAGCTAATTATTTACAAACTATTTTTTGTCTGATTGGCATTGCCAGATGAACAATACAAATCTTGATTTAACTTGGGAAAAACATGGGGACTTGAGTATTTCCATACCTGCTGCCAATATTCTGCAATTAATTCTTCCACCGCCTTTTTGCCTTCTACCACATAATTAAACTCAGAAAGATGACCTGGATAAAGATTGTCAGAGCCGACAACATATAGTTCATCGTCAATAATCATTAACTTGGCATGATTTGCCGGAGCAGCCGGCACCTTAGGGTAAATAAACCCACTGCCTTCAATGGTTGACATAAGAGAACTACCAATTATACCTCGTAATGGCGGCTTTTTTGCCAGAGGCTGCTGCTTAAGCGTGGCGGTATATGCCGCCAAATCGAGATTCGGCCATTGATAGGTTTTTCCCTCCGTAGTTTGCTGTTCTGATAGCCTATCAGTGAAAAAAAAAGGCGCTATCAATACTCGCTTCAATGCATCAGCACGATCGCCATTTTCATCACTCAATAATTCATCGGTATCAAGATCATGAGTGATGTAATATTTTAACAATTCAAAAGTTCGTTCAGCACCGGAGCCAAAAGAGTATTGATCACCCGCTGCCCCGGTGGCGGCATCCAAAGGAGACACAACCACATGGAGTTGTAATGATTTATTAGCAAGCAATGCTTCAATAAGCCACCGGCAAACAGTATGATCAACCCATCTTTTTTTCCATGCACTAATTAAATCTTGCTGCGAGATCCTAATCATATAGCGGGTATTTTTAATCAGATGTTCTTTCATAATTTCTGAGCCGTGATGATAATCGGTATTCATATTAGGCCCAGTCCAGTATTTGCCAACAGACAATATCCTATCAGCTCGCTTATATTCTTCGATTTTACTATAGTCATCTCCCTTTGCTCCGCATTGATTATCAATATCTTCATGCAGCTGAAGCAGATATTTTTGCTGCTCGGTTACCGACATCATCACAACTGGATCTTGTAGTAGATCTTCCGGTTTTCCTTGTAATTCACTGCCAATCTGCCATGACATACTTTTTACATCAAAATATTCTTTCTTGAGCAGATCACTATTGCATAACCACATTTCATTTAAGTAACACTGAGCATCAAGCGCTGCCGCTCCATGAACAATAACGGATACATCATGCACCGGAGGATAATTTCTGAATAAATCCATATTCAAATTATGCCCCCCTACCAGAGATTCAACCCCATCAACAGCAATGATCTTGGTATGATTCCAGGTCATTCTGGTATCATTAATTGGCAGAAAATCTGGAGAAAGGTTTTTTATAAAAGAATTGATCATTCCTTCATCAAGGCGGAAAAAGCGACTTATCCAAATTTCAGGCATTAATTCCCAATCTTGCGCTCGTGATTGAATAAGTTTTAATAGCTCATCTTTAAAAGCAACGTAATCAAAGGGACCTGTTTCTACCGCCAACAATCCATTTAAAAATACTGTTGGCGACTGACCAAAAAGAAAACGAAATTGAGTTGGTCTGGTTCGCCCTATTTTTTTTGACAACCCATTATCAATCGCCTGCAATATAATTTTACGCCAATCAGCATCAGGGCTGTTAAGTGAAGAAATATCACAGCGGTAACGTGCTTTTTTGATTATCTCAATGATAGCTGTCGCAAACTCTTGCTGGCGCTTAAAAGAATAGGGCATAATTTGTTCATCGAATGAGCTTCCCCAAGCGTGCGGAGTATCCATTAGGCGGACATAATTTGGACCACTAAGACGATGAAAATATTTTTTAAGTTTTTCCAACAAATTATCTATCTGACTCATGTTTAAAATTCCTTTTAAAATATGATGATCACGATGGAATAATTGAAATAATATAGAGCTGCCAATTGAAACAATCCGGTTTTACCGGCAAAACAAATTTACGCATCATTCTTCAATCGCCATAGTTTTCCATTATGGCGATATATTTCAATATGGCAGGAATTTGAGAGAAAACTTTCCAGTATTGAACATACTGGTTTAAGCATAAAACTCAGATAGGATAAAATTCAATCACCAGAAATAGCTTATTCAAACTGCTAACCTGCTTTTTTGGTAAATTGCTGACGATAAGTTACCAAATCCTCAATAGTTATTACCGGCATATCATGTTGCTTGGCAAAGATAAGTACTTCTGGCATACGGGCCATGGTACCATCGTCATTTGTCAACTCACATAAAACACCTGCTGGCTTAAAACCGGCTAAAGTCACCAAATCAATGGTAGCTTCGGTATGACCACGACGCTGCAATACCCCTCCTTCTTGGGCTCTCAACGGAAAAACATGTCCAGGCCGATTAAGATCGGTCGGTTTTGCATCATCGGCAATTGCTTTACGGATAGTCATTAAACGATCACTGGCTGAAACGCCGGTTGTTACACCTTCGGAAGCCTCGATGGTAATAGTAAATGCGGTTTGGAATTGACTAGAATTTTCTTCAACCATCATCGGTAATGCTAGCTGCTTACGGCGTTCTTCCGTTATACAAAGACAAACAATTCCACTGCCATGGCGGATAGTTAATGCCATCTGTTCAACAGTCATAGTTTCAGCAGCAAAAATAATATCACCCTCGTTTTCACGGTCTTCGTCGTCAAGTACCATAACACCTTTACCTTGACGTAATGCCTTAAGAGCACGTTTTATACGTTCGATCGGATTGCCATACGTGGAAAGTGACGTCTGATTCATGGTAAAACCTCATCAATAAATACTAAATTACCAGAACCAGGGCAAACGTGGGAGTATAAAAAATCAAATCAGTATCTTAAAAATCTGCACACAATTGGCAGGCCTCAAAACTACAGATATCGTTATTCTCTCCCATCCGGACTATAACCGTCGGTTCCAGAATCTCACTGGATCTGCTGACTTCCATCACAAAATGCTATAATGGAACGCTCGCGGACTTAATTATTCAATTAACAGAATAAATATCACCGCCGGTGGAGAATTTCACTCCGCCCTGAGATAAACAGCTAAACTATATCGTGAATATAATTCTGTAGCAATCAACAATAACAAAATATATCATGGAATAGTATTTTCATTTATATAGTCAGCCAACTTAGTTTAAGTGGTTATTGCGCTAATTTAGACCCATTATTCTCAGCAAATTTATTAAAAATAATTTTGTCAAAGTAAGCTGATTATTTTAAGATCTGCTACTAAATAGCCTATAGATTATAATTTGTGACCTAAAAGGATAGCGTAATGCTTGACGCGAAAAAAATTGAACAAGTTGTTCGCCAGATCAAAGATACTTTACCGCAAGGAATACGCGACTTAGGCGAAGATTTTGATAAAAAGCTACGGGCAATATTACAGTCCCAGTTAGGAAAACTCGATTTAGTCTCACGTGAAGAGTTTGATATTCAAACACAAATTTTACTACGAACCCGTGAAAAAATGGCACAAATGGAAAAACGCATTGAACAATTAGAAAAAAACGGCTAGCCAACGAAAACAAGAATGAATAACAAAATGCCACGATACTACTATCGTGGCATCGCTATTTTTTATCTCAAAATATTAATCACTTTTCATAATGGTATTAATAATATTTGTCGTCGACAGCCCCGCTTCAAAATTAAGCACTTTAACTTCACCACCTGCCGCCCAAACCTCTTGGCTACCAGCAATATCTTCCGGCTTATAATCGCCACCTTTGACTAATACATCGGGTAAGATTTCACTGATCAGGCGTTGAGGAGTATCCTCTTCAAAAGAGACCACCCAATCTACTGAACCTAGCGCCCCTAACACGGTCATACGCTGAGCTAATGGATTAATAGGACGATCATCACCTTTTAGCCGTTTAGTTGAAGCATCACTATTCACCGCAACAATTAATCGATCGCCTAACTTACGTGCATTGGCTAAATAGATAACATGCCCAGCATGTAAAATATCAAAGCAACCGTTGGTCATCACAATCTTTTCGCCACGGCTGCGGGCAGCTGCAACCGCATGCTTTAGCTGCTGCTCATTCATCACACCAAAACCATCATCAGTTCGACCATGAATGGCATTCTCCAGCTCAATGGGTGATACCGTTGAAGTACCCAATTTTCCAACTACGACTCCAGCAGCCGCATTAGCTAATACACAAGCTTGATGAAAATCGAGTTGAGCCGCCAACGACGTTGCCAAAACACCAATAACCGTATCACCAGCTCCGGTAACATCATAAACTTCCTGCGCTTGGGTCGGTAAATGTAAAGGCGGTTTTTCACGCTGCAACAGTGTCATCCCGCGTTCTGAACGAGTGATAAGTAATCCCTTAAGATCAAGGGAATCAATTAACTTCATTCCTTTCTGCTCAATTTCGCTATTGTTTGCACATTTACCAACAATAGCTTCAAATTCAGATATATTGGGAGTTAATAAAGTCGCTCCACGATAACGTTCAAAATCACTACCTTTCGGATCAATAAGAACTGGCACTTGAGCAGCATTTGCTAATGCAATGATCTGCGAAATTTGTGCTAACGCACCCTTACCATAATCAGATAATACCAGTGCCCCGACGCGTGGCAAAGCTTGCCTGATCCGATCTAACAGCGGATTTATATCGACATCACCGAATCCTTCTTCAAAATCTAGTCGAATAAGTTGTTGATTATGCGATAAAATTCTCAGCTTAGTAATCGTAGGATGCGTTGATAATGTAACAAAATCACAACATACATTAGCTTGATTAAGCTTCTCGGTTAATACTTCAGCAGCATCATCAATACCAGTCAGCCCTAGCAAACGAACATTAGCGCCCAAAGCTGCAATATTCATGGCAACGTTAGCAGCACCACCAGGACGTTCTTCTTTCATTTCCACTTTAACGACCGGAACCGGCGCTTCTGGTGAAATTCGGTTAGTTAATCCATACCAATAACGATCTAACATAACATCGCCGATCACCAAAATACTAGCCTGTTTAAAATCAGGGAGAGTGATTTTCATCCATACTCCAATTACAAATAAATTACCGCAATCAAGATTGCTACCAATAGTAACATAGCCCAACTCTATCAATCATACTAAAAGTACGGCGAGTCAATTCTATTTCAACTTAACTAGCATAAAACCATTTTTGCCAACTAAGCAGAACTTTTTTACGTTGCTGTTCAAACTGAGAGACTAACACTTTACTGGGTAACGCCTGTAATGACAAATGATGCAAGGTATCTCGCATTTCAGTATAAATTTGAATTAACTTTTCAGCTTCCTCGGTAGGCATTACAGCATATTCAGCTAACATGGTAAAAATACGCACATTATCTGACCAACGGAGTAATGCTACATTGTCTGCGCAGTAACGTAATACCAGATATTGAGCAATAAATTCAATATCAGTTATACCACCAGGATCGGTTTTTAAATCAAAATATGCCTGCTGCCGATTAGCTTGATGCTGATACATTTTTTGTCGCATTTCAACGATCTGTTGACGTAATATAGTATCTTCTCTTGGTATGAGCAGTGCTTCGTGTCGAATTCGATTAAACTCTTGTTCTAATGACGGTTCAGCGAAAATCGTTCGTGCTCGGATCAAAGCTTGATGCTCCCAGGTCCATGCTTGCGTTTTCTGATAATCCTCGAATGATTGCAAAGTACTTACCAACATGCCAGATTCACCAGATGGACGCAAACGAGCATCTACCTGATAAAGAATACCCGATGAAGTTCGCGTACTAAAAAGATGAAGAATTTGCTGAGCTAATCGTAAATAAAACTGGCGAGCTTCGATTATGTGTGGCCCATCGGTAACAACACCCAATGGGCAATCAAACAAAAAAACCAAATCTAAATCAGAACCATAACCCAATTCAAAGCCACCTAGCTTACCATAACCAACCACTACAAAACCGGTTACAGCAGCTTGTTGTTGAGATAAATGAGCAGGTTTACCATAACGCTTAATTAACTTATTCCACGCCCGTCTTACCACTGCATCAATAATGGCTTCCGCTAAATAGGTTAAATGATCACTCACTTTCATAACAGTAAGAACACCAGAAATATCTTCTGCGGCAATGCGTAACAGCTGTGCTTGTTTAAATTGCCGCAATGCTTCAAGTTGCTGTTCATCATCATCTTCATCAATACGCAATAAATATTGTCTCAATTCATCGCGATAAGCCGTAACAGGTAAAGGCTGGTATAGTGAGAAGGGATCGATTAATTCATCCAGTAACAACGGATGACTAGCTAATTGCTCAGCGATCATTGGTGAAGCCGCACAAAGACGGATCACATGGGTTAGTACCTGTTCAGACTCTAAAATTAATTCTAAATAAGTTGTTCGGCTAACTATACTAAGTAGCAAAGGAATAATTCGTTGCAAAATACTATTAATATCATCTCTATGAGAGATTTTAGCTATCAATTTTGGCATCAATTGATCAAGAACATCACGACCACGGGGACCGATAGTTCGCTTAGCTAAATCTTGGCGAAATAGCCATAACTGTTTAATAATATTTTGCTTTTTTTCGTCATTAAATTCAGAAAATAGTGGGGGCAATTCACTTTCGTTAGCAATTTGTTGCCAAAAATAGACAAAAAATGTTAACTCCGTATCATCGCTTTTCTCATCATCTTGGCCAATAATTTGCTTAAATATAGCGTGGACACTTTGCATTCTGGCGATGAGTTGCTGATAAAACGCCGACCAATCGTCAAACCCCATCGCCCATGCCAGTCGCGTGCGATGTAAAGTTTGCTCAGGTAACGTCTGGCTTTGTTGATCATTAATCGATTGCAATATATTTTCTGCTCGACGCAAAAACAGATAATTATCCGTTAATTGCGTGACTTGCTCCGTTGTCAGCAATGAAAGCTCACCGATTGCAATCAATGTAGGTAACAAAGCCTGTGAGCGCAATTTAGGTTCACGACCACCTCGAATTAACTGAAAAACCTGGCCAATAAATTCGATTTCACGGATACCACCTGCACCCAATTTAATATTATTCTGCCAACCATGACGGCGTACTTCACGCGCTATCATGTTTTTCATATTACGCAACGATTGAATAACACTAAAATCGATATAACGTCGAAAAACAAAGGGGCGCAACATATTTTTTAATCCATCAGTATAAATTGAGCGATCATTACCTATCATGCGCATTTTGATCATGGCATAACGTTCCCAGTCGCGCCCCTGCTCCTGATAATAATCTTCTAAAGCAGCAAAACTAAAAACTAATGGTCCACTATCACCAAACGGACGTAGACGCATATCAACGCGATAGACAAAACCATCTATCGTTTTTTGCGTTAATAGGCTAATTAATTTTTGGCCTAATCGGGTAAAAAACTGGCCATTGTCCATCTGACGACGACCCCCTTGGGTAACTCCATTTTCAGGAAAGGCAAAAATCAAATCAACATCAGATGAAAAATTTAACTCTCCGCTGCCTAACTTACCCATAGCAAGGATCAACAATGGTTGTGGTTGCCCTAGGTTATCACAAGGTGTTCCCCAATTATGACAATACTGGACATACAACCAATCTCTCGCAGCGATGATTAACGTTTCGGCAAGCACACTCAGATGCTGCAATATTTGCGGCGTACTATCCTTATGTAATATCTGTAGCCACGCTATTCTAATCAGCATTTGATGGCGAAATTGCCTTAGGATCCGCTGCAACCCTTCCTCGGCAGTTATATTGGCTAGCTGTTCGATTAACCATTGATAATAATGTTGCCATTCGCCTATTTGCGGTGGCTGTTGACGTATAACCGTCCACCAGGCAGGATGATTTTTGATCTGCAAGTAGGCAAAATCACTTAAGGCAAAAAATATTTTTTCCTGTGACGATAGAGGTAAAAGTTCAGGCGCGTAACGCTGAAAATCATATACCACCCTTTGCGCCTGCTGAACCAAGATTGATGGCAGCAATTTCATAAAATGCCTTTCATTAGGATAGTGTTAAAGCCGTAAGCCATTGGGTAAAAGCAAGTTTGCAACGCAACCAATCCGCACTATAACAGAGTTGCTGGGGTTGAATATCCGCAATAGCCAATAATGCCGTTATTTTTTTTAATGGCGATGCTTGAACAAAATGAGGAATAGAATGAGAATAATGGACTAAAAATGCCTGTATCAATACCAGCAAATGACTCAAATTTTGCTTTGCTTGTGGCTGATTATCTAACCAACACTCTTCATAATGCTGCCAATACGCTAATAACTGGTTTAAGCCCTGTTCAATCGGCATAGTATGCCAGTTACAGTGTGGCAAAAAGTATTTAGTATCAATATAGTCGCTATGTTGAACTAACGAATAGCCTCGTTCAGCCTTACTTTTATTTGCTAAACGCAACCCTTCAATGTTAACAAACTCTTTTGCAAACGCTAACAGCTCGATCAATGTGCCCTTTTTTAGTTCCAGTTCAATTTCCATAATTGGTTTTTTTCTGGCACCGGCATAAATGCTACCTTGATCCAATACAATTTCAATTTCACTCCCCTGATAAGTAACAATCCATTTTTCACGAGAGAAATCAGTATAGAATAAGGTTGTTAACTGTGACTGTAAATGAGCAACATTGGTATTTTTTGGCCATATTTCGCGTGGAAATGCCAAAAGATTCAGCTCAGGTTTATTAATTTCTACATTGTATTCAGGCCGTTGATGTAAACCACCAATAACCTTACCGGCGGTTTTTATCGTCATTTCATAACGACCATCACAACCGCGGATCCTTAACCCCATATCCCAGCGACGTAATTGATAATCCACTGTTTCAAAATAGATATTTGACAGTTTATGTAAGGAGAAATGTGTATAGCGAAAACATATTATTTTTTCACGGATCCGCTTAATAGCTTCCGGGAGAACAGATAATTTTAATTCAATTTCTAGCTGACGCATATTTAGTCCAGATTTTCTGATATTTCTCCCCCGAAGGATAAACGTTTCTATTTTTATTTATACTGTCTAGACGCATACTTAATGTAGATTGTTATTTTTTCTATTTACTCTGTCGCTGATTAAAAACGGACAGTTTCATGACTAACGATAGAAAGGAGTTTTAAGTTTAACATAAATAAGCCAGAAAACAGCAGCCCAAGCGTGATGCATTTTTACTTACTAACAGTAAAAAGCTTCTTCTAAAAACAAACAATTCTAATATTAATTAAGTCTATATTAATAACTAAATACCAGAAAAATAACTAACAAAGAATTTTATTCTATGGTTTTTACCTGAAAATAATAAAAAATGAAATATTATTAATAATGGCAAATCAATTAAAAGAATTATTATTTTACCTTTTTAGATTTGCATCAATACATTTAACGCATTAGTATCAGCTAATAGCACTTTTTTCACAGTTTGAAGATAGTTGAATACAATGAGAAAATTTCCTTTATTTATCTTAGCATTGATAGGATTTAACCTGCCAATGACAACTCAAGCAGAAGAAACGCTTTATGTTTCTGATGAACTGCCTACCTTTATCCATCGAGGACCTGGAACCGATTATCGCATTATTGGTAGCCTTAAAAGTGGTGATCAAGTTCAGTTATTGAACACAGATGCTGAAACCGGCTACGCCCAAGTTCGTGATTATAAAGGACGAGTTGCTTGGTTACCCAAAAATCAACTCAGCAAAACACCCAGTGTAAAAGCACGTATTCCCTTACTTGAAAAGGAAAATCAAGAATTACGTGAAAAATTGACCAGCATTGATAGTAACTGGAATAATCAAACCAGTGAAATGCAAAGCAAAGTAGCAGCCAGTGATCAAACTATTGCTAATCTAACCGCAGAAAACGAAAAACTGAAAAATGAGTTAATCCGCTCAGGAAAAAAATTAGAGATTGCACAAATCAATCTTGATAATAATCGCCGTGAGCTCATTTTACAGTGGTTTATGTATGGCGGTGGCGTTGCCGGTGCAGGTTTAATTTTTGGTTTATTATTACCTCATCTCATCCCACGACGTAAAAAACGTAATGAACGCTGGATGAATTAAAAAAAATACCATGCAGATTTATCTTGTTGGTGGCGCGGTAAGAGATCAGCTATTAGGGTTGCCTGTTTCTGATCGTGACTGGGTAGTGGTCGGAGCTACCCCAGATGATTTAATCAAATTAGGTTTCCAGCAAGTAGGTAAGGATTTTCCCGTTTTTCTCCATCCAAAAACACGTGAAGAGTATGCCCTGGCTCGTACAGAGCGCAAAACGGGTGTCGGCTATACCGGTTTTTCTTGCTATGCCGCACCTGATGTCACGATAGAAGAGGATCTGTTACGTCGAGATTTGACCATCAATGCGATTGCGCAAACTGAAGATGGCCAACTGATTGATCCCTACCATGGTGAACGGGATATAAAAAATCGCCTATTACGCCACGTTTCCGCTGCTTTTGCCGAAGATCCTTTGCGAATACTCAGAGTGGCACGTTTTGCTGCTCGGCTAGCTAACCGAAAATTTACTATTGCCAATGAAACACAATCGTTGATGAAAAAAATTGTTTTTAATCATGAGCTTAGCACAATTAGCGCAGAAAGAGTGTGGGGAGAAACGGAAAAAGCACTACAATCATTATCGCCTGAAATCTATTTTCGTGTCTTATATGATTGTGGCGCGCTAGCTATTCTTTTTCCTGAAATTAATCAATTATTTGGCACACAATCAGCGGCAAAATCACATCCCGAAATAGATACCGGAATACATACACTTTTAACCTTAAAGGTAGCGGCCTCATTAACTGACAATGTCGAAACTCGCTTCGCTGCTCTCTGCCATGACTTTGGTAAAGCGCTGACCCCATCTGAACAATGTCCCGCTCATGACGATTATGTTAGCAAAGGTATTTCGCTAATTGAGGCTATGTGCAATCGACTACGTATTCCTAATAGAATGAAAGAGTTAGCTAAATTAGTGGCTCGTTTTCATCAACAAATCCACCAAATTCATCAGTTAACACCAGAAACTGTTATTAATCTATTTAATCAATTAGATAGTTGGCGCAAGCCGGAGCGTATCAATCAATTAGTCATCGCCTGTGAAGCTGATGCCCGCGGCCGGATAGGGCGAGAGCATATCACTTATCCACAAGCTAAATTTGTTATTGAAGCATTTAAGACTGTACAACAAGTATCAAGCAAAGATCTTATTGAGCAGGGTATAACGGGGATCGCGATCAGGGATGAGCTTAACCGAAAACGTATCCAAACATTAACTGACTGGTGGCAGCAACAAACCATTTTACCGATTTAAGCTAACCTAAACAGATTTTGTCCGCTCTATAATCACACCAACCTGCTTAGCCTGCGCCACCGCACCTGGCTTACAAACTTTAACGCGGACCCAACAACTATTGAACTGATTTAAAATAATATCAGCAATCTCCTGCGCAACCCGTTCTATCAATGCAAATTTTTGTGTTTCTATATGTTTAATTACCACTTGGCTAACCTGCGCATAATCTAAACAATTTTCCACTTGATCACTTTTGGCTGCCCGCTGATTATCCCATCCCATCTCAATATCGAGCAACAATTTCTGTTGGATCGTTTGTTCCCAATCATAAGCACCAATGGTTGTGAATACTGATAACTGTTCAATAAATATAATGTCCATTTAACCTTCTCTCATTTTTTTAATTGCGATAAATAATCGCTTTCCAGATACTTCTCTATTATCATTGACAAAAATGGCCCAATGATCACACATTTTAGTAAAATTTGCGGCAATAATAGGAGATTAACGACTATCATGCTGACAGATTTTGCCAAAAAAACCAAAAAGTTGAAAAATAATTCACTATAACTAAAAAATAAATTTAGCAAAGATATTCCTTAGTTTTACTAACAACTATACTGTATATTTTATTAATGATCTGATATCCCTATGATCTTTAAAACACGGTATGCAAATAATACTTCGATAAAATACATGTATTATTAATACGTTAAGTTAAAAAGGTCTTGATTATTTGGAGTAATGATATGAGTGCAATCGCACTTGGCATGATTATCTTCGCTTATCTCTGTGGTTCAATCTCCAGCGCCGTCTTGATCTGCCGATTGATAGGTCTTCCTGATCCCAGACGCCATGGTTCCGAGAATCCTGGAGCAACCAACGTGTTACGCATTGGTGGAAAAGCGGCTGCTTTGGCTGTGCTCATTTGTGACATCCTAAAAGGGATGATCCCAGTATGGCTAGCCTATTATTTAAATATTCCTCCTTTTTACCTTGGAATTATTGCCATTGCCGCCTGTTTGGGCCATATTTACCCCATTTTCTTTCGTTTTAAAGGTGGAAAAGGCGTTGCTACTGCTTTTGGCTCAATTGTTGCGATTGGCTGGGGGTTATCTGGCGTTGTCGCAGGTACCTGGCTACTGACTGTACTACTCAGTGGATATTCATCATTAGGAGCTATTGTCACTGCTCTATTAGCTCCCTTCTATGTTTGGTGGTTTAAACCGGAATTCACCTTCCCGGTTGCGATGCTTTCATGTCTCATACTCTTTCGCCATCATGATAACATTCAGCGTCTGTGGAGAGGCCAAGAAAGCCGTATATGGCAAAAAATGAAGAAAAAAAGCGAAAAAACAAATAAAGAACTGATTCAAGCCACTAAAAAGCAAGAAAAAAATGATTAATTACTGATTACTGTGTTAATTTTTAGACTTTAAGTCGATTTATGCCCAGTTGTTGTTGCTAACGGTGATAAATCTGCTAGTGGCCAACGTGCTTTCACGGTGATATCCAGGCTATTACTTACGCCATTTTTTAAACGGATCATGCCGGCCAGTGCTATCATTGCGCCATTATCAGTACAAAATTCTGGTCGAGCATAAAAAACCTGGCCGCCAATTTTTGTTATCGATTCTGCCATTTTTAGCCGTAAGGTACGATTTGCACTTACACCACCTGCCATAACCAAACGCTTAGAACCCGTTTGTTCTAAAGCACGTTTACATTTGATCACTAATGTATCCACAACAGCATCTTCAAATGCCCGAGCAATATCAGCAGCGGTTTGTTGATCCATACTATTATTACGAATGGTATTGGCAGCAAAAGTTTTTAACCCTGAGAAACTAAAATCCAGTCCCGGGCGGTCTGTCATCGGACGAGGAAATACAAAACGGCCAGCCTGTCCCTGCCCTGCCATCAATGAGAGTGCTGGCCCGCCCGGATAATCCAAACCTAATAATTTTGCTGTCTTATCAAAAGCTTCACCCGCAGCATCATCAATTGATTCGCCTAATAATTGATATTGACCAATCGCTATTACATTAATTAACTGAGTATGCCCACCAGAGGCCAATAATGCTACAAAAGGGAACTCAGGACTATTTTCTTCCAGCATTGGCGCCAGTAGATGCCCTTCCATGTGATGAATAGGAATAGCCGGCACTCGCCAAGCAAATGCTAATGAACGCCCGATTGTTGCTCCCACCAATAAAGCACCAATCAAACCAGGACCCGCGGTATAAGCAACCGCATCAATATCACCAGCAGTTGAATCCGTTTGTTGTAGTGCCGCTTTAATTAAAGGAATTGTTTTACGAATATGATCGCGAGAAGCTAATTCAGGCACCACTCCGCCATAATCGGCATGCAATTTTACCTGGCTATATAATTGATTGGCTAATAAACCTAATTGATCATCATAAATCGCGATACCCGTTTCATCGCAAGATGTTTCTATACCTAAAACACGCATATATTACTCACCACCTTAGCTAATAGCGCAAGTTTATCACTATTTATGTAAAAAAGGTGCAACTTCTCAGCAAATAAATAACTGTCTATCTGGATTAAATCAGTTATAATTAATATAAATAATTTGTAGGGCTTATTCATTATCATCTAGACTATGCCAACTATTTTGTTATTAAAAATAAATAATTGGGTGATTTTGTGCGTTTCGTTTTTATACAGCACTTTACAAAGCCCTACACATTGAAGTAAAATTCCGCACCATTTTAAAGACAGCTGGCTATGATATTGCTAGCAAAAACCGATTTTTTTGAGGTGAAAGGCACATGCCGGTAATTAAAGTACGTGAAAACGAGCCATTTGACGTAGCACTACGTCGTTTTAAGCGTTCTTGCGAAAAAGCAGGAATATTAGCTGAAGTGCGCCGTCGTGAGTTCTATGAGAAACCAACGACTGTACGTAAACGTGAAAAAGCATCAGCAGTAAAGCGCCACGCTAAAAAATTGGCTCGCGAGAACGCACGCCGTACTCGTTTGTACTAATTGCTACGGTTCAACAATCGTAACAATTCGACAGCAGTGATTAAGTGATTACAAGAAGGCCGTGCTTTCCAACAGGAAGCACGGCTTGTTATCTTTCATCAATGAAGAGTTTATGGCTGGACGAATCCCGCGTACATTTATCAATGATTTATTGGCCAGAACCGATATCGTTGATCTTATTGATACTAAAGTGCCGCTAAAAAAGCAAGGCAAAAACCATCACGCGTGTTGTCCATTTCATAATGAAAAAACGCCCTCATTTACAGTTAATGTCGATAAACAATTTTATCACTGTTTCGGCTGTGGCGCTCATGGTAATGCCATTGATTTTTTGATGAACTATGACAAGCTTGATTTTGTCGAAACGATTGAAGAACTGGCTACCATGCACGGACTGGAAATTCCTTATGAAACCGGCAACAGTTCAAACCAAATAGAGCGGCATCAGCGACAAAATCTTTATCAATTAATGGATGAAATTAATCAATTTTATCAACATTTATTGAATAAATTAGACTCGCAGAGTGCAAAACAATATTTAATACAGCGCGGCTTAAGTGATGAAGTTATTTATCGCTTTTCTATCGGTTTTGCCCCAAGCGGCTGGGACAACCTACTCAAGCATTTCGCTAAACACGCTGATAGCCATAAACAGCTAGATGCGGCTGGTATGTTAGTTACCAATAATAATGGCCGCACTTACGATCGCTTTCGTGAACGTATAATGTTTCCAATCCGGGATCGTAGAGGACGTGTCGTGGCATTTGGTGGCCGTGTTTTAGATGACACATTACCAAAATATCTCAATTCACCAGAAACTGAGATTTTTCATAAAGGCCGTCAATTATACGGTTTATATGAAGCAACACAAAATAATCTGGCACTTTCTAAACTATTAGTTGTCGAAGGTTATATGGATGTTGTCGCTCTGGCGCAATTTGGTATTAATTATGCCGTAGCGTCATTAGGTACATCAACCACGGCAGAGCATATCCAGTTACTTTTTCGGACAACAGATACGGTTATTTGTTGTTATGATGGGGATAAAGCTGGTCGCGAAGCCGCATGGCGAACGCTTGAAACGGCACTTCCCTATTTGAGTGATGGCCGCCAACTACAATTTATGTTTTTACCTGATGGCGAGGATCCTGATTCACTAATACGTAAAGAAGGTAAAACAAATTTTGAACAACGGATGGATAAATCTCACTCTTTGTCTACATTTTTGTTTGATACATTGGTTGCACAAGTTGATTTAAGCAGTCATGAAGGTAAAGCAAAATTCAATCGTCTTGCTATCCCTTTAATTAAAAAAGTGCCTGGTGATACTTTACAGTTATATTTGGCACAAGAATTAGGTAATTTTATTGGTATTCCTGATACTTCGCGTATTTTTGCCATGATCGAAAAAGGATCGGCGGAAAAAACAAATTATCAGACACCAAAAATTAAACCGACAACAATGCGAATATTGATCGCATTATTGGTACAAAATCCAAATTTTGTCAGCCTAATTCCTACTCTTGATGGAATTAAGCACTCACAATTACCAGGATTAGCGCTGTTTTTAGAGTTAGTTGAACTTTGTCAATCTCATCCTGGCATAAATACTGGTCAATTATTGGAATGCTATCGTAATAATAAATTTGTTAAACAACTTGAAAAACTGGCAACTTGGAACGATATAGAGATAGAAGAGATAGCAGAAAAAATGTTCAAGGATGCGTTGGAGCATTTATTTATTACCGCGCTTGATGAAAGGTTCGCATTTCTGATGGCAAAAGAGCGAACAGAAGGCTTAACCAGTGAAGAACGTGAAGAAGTTCGTTTAATTACTGTTGCAAGAATAAAGCAGTAATCTTGAAAAAGTAAAAAACATCCGGCTTAAGTGCCGTATAACGTAGGGCAAGCGCCTGTAAGTTGCCATGATGTAAAGGGCATGGCACATAAAATAATTAAATTCCCTTTAATTTTATTGTTGGCTGACTTGTTTTCGCCGACCAACACCAACCCAAATTATGAAGTGTGGATACCGTCTTATGGAGCAAAACCCGCAGTCACAGCTGAAGCTACTAGTTACCAAAGGTAAAGAGCAAGGCTACCTGACCTATGCTGAGGTCAACGACCATCTGCCGGAAGATATCGTCGATTCAGATCAGATAGAAGATATCATCCAAATGATTAATGATATGGGCATTCAAGTGATGGAAGAAGCGCCTGATGCCGACGATCTTATTCTGGCAGAAACCGCCACTGATACTGACGATGATGCTGTTGAGGCTGCTGCCCAGGTATTATCCAGTGTTGAAAGTGAAATAGGCCGCACAACAGATCCTGTGCGGATGTATATGCGTGAAATGGGCACCGTAGAACTACTGACCCGTGAAGGTGAAATTGATATCGCTAAACGCATCGAAGATGGCATTAATCAGGTTCAGTGTTCTGTTGCTGAATATCCTGAGGCTATCGCTTATCTATTAGACCAATACGAACGTGTTGAAAAAGGTGAAATCCGCCTATCTGATATTATTACCGGCTTCGTTGATCCAAACGCCGAAGAGGATTTAGCACCGACAGCAACACATATCGGTTCAGTGTTACCGGAAGAAGCCTTAAATGATGACGAAGATGAAGATAAAGACGAAGACGACGATAGTGACGACAGTGATGAAAACAATGTCGATCCAGAACTCGCTCGACAGAAATTTTCAGAACTTCGTGAGCAATATGAACGTACGTCCATTGAAATCCAAAAAAGTGGCCGTAACCATGCTAATTCAGTAGCAGAAATCGAGCAGTTGTCTGAGATTTTCAAACAGTTCCGTTTAGTACCAAAACAGTTTGATTATTTAGTGAACAATATGCGTGATATGATGGAACGTGTTCGTTCTCAAGAACGTCTCATCATGAAACTCTGTATTGAACAATGCAAGATGCCGAAGAAAAACTTCATTACCCTATTCTCAGGTAATGAAACCAATGGTAATTGGTTAGCTGCGGCAAAAGCAATGAATAAACCCTGGTCTGAAAAATTAGTTGAAGTCGAAGAAGATATACAACGCTCGTTGCAAAAACTACAACAAATTGAAGAAGAGACTGGTTTAACCATTGAACAGGTTAAAGATATTAACCGCCGAATGTCTATTGGTGAAGCAAAAGCGCGTCGAGCGAAAAAAGAGATGGTTGAAGCTAACTTACGGTTAGTTATCTCTATTGCTAAAAAATATACCAATCGTGGCCTTCAATTCCTTGATCTGATCCAGGAAGGTAACATTGGTCTAATGAAAGCGGTTGATAAATTTGAATACCGTCGTGGCTATAAGTTTTCAACTTATGCAACCTGGTGGATCCGACAGGCGATCACCCGTTCAATTGCTGATCAGGCGCGCACAATCCGTATTCCAGTGTACATGATCGAAACGATCAACAAACTGAACCGCATTTCTCGCCAAATGTTACAGGAAATGGGTCGTGAACCCTCGCCTGAAGAATTGGCGGAACGGATGTTAATGCCTGAGGATAAAATCCGTAAAGTACTAAAAATTGCTAAAGAGCCTATCTCGATGGAAACACCTATTGGCGATGATGAAGATTCACATCTTGGTGATTTCATTGAAGATACTACTCTAGAGTTACCGTTAGACTCTGCTACCTCGGAAAGTCTAAGATCAGCTACCCACGAAGTTCTAGCTGGCTTAACGACCCGTGAAGCAAAAGTTCTGCGCATGCGCTTTGGTATTGATATGAATACGGATCACACGCTAGAGGAAGTGGGTAAACAGTTTGATGTTACTCGCGAGCGGATCCGACAAATAGAAGCAAAAGCGTTACGTAAACTGCGCCATCCAAGTCGTTCAGAAGTGTTACGTAGTTTCCTGGATGAATAACGCTTATTTAATCTTTAGCGTAATAAAAAAGCACCTCTAGATAGGTGCTTTTTTATTGATAGTTATGTTAACTCAGCAGATCATTAGTAAAAGTTTTAGCCACTGTAATTAGATAACATGGTAAAAACGCTAACAAAATGTTGCCTAAACACCCTCGATTCAATTTCCAATCTGATATTTAGTTATCCATCAATATTAATTATTGCCAGTTATAGAGCAGAAATGGTTGTTTTGATTGCACTGATGTCGTCGATAATTGTCGCCACCGCTAGCTGCTGGCCGTTAGTGATAAATCCGTTGCCTACAAAGGCAAGCAAAATCTGTGGCTTTAGAATAGCAAAAACCACTCATAGGAGAGTGGTATCAATTGGCTGCTATTATAGCTAAAATTTGGTGGCCCCTGCTGGATTTGAACCAGCGACCAAGCGATTATGAGTCGCCTGCTCTAACCACTGAGCCAAGGGGCCTAAGTGGGGTGCATTATACGTGCTGTTTTAGTGCGGGTCTAGTCTTTATAAATCATATGCTTGTTTTATAAACAAAATCAGTGAAATTAATGATTTTGCTGTGTGTAATTTATTTATTAACTATTTCAGTTTAAATTCATGGCCAATAACTGAACAAAAATAACTTATTGATAAATTTGCATTCAAAAGTTAACAGCAAAGTTATGGATAAAATATAAACTAACTCATTAGGAAAGCTGTAAAAGTCTATTGATAGAATTTAAGTATTGATAATAGGTTATGAGCATAATTGATGTTGAACAACATCAAGAAAATAAATATTAATATTAAAAAGCTTATACGTCTTATCTTATAAGAAATAACGATCTGGATAAAATAAATAATCTAATTAATATAAATTATTGTATGGCATTATTATGTTGAATTGAACGAATCAGCCTACGGCTGCAAATCGATAACCAGTAAGTACAGACATAAAAAAAACCGCCTGTAATTGATTTTAAGGCTATCAAATAAAAAAACCTATCATTCCCTATTACCCATCGTATATCTCTTCATAAAAAGTGATACAGGACGTTTTATAGCGTGTTTTGTCGGTTAGTTAAATAAGATTTGGTTAAATAATCCTGCAACGTTAAAATTGATTATTTTTTCACCCTAAAACATGACAGTTATTAATCGTTAAATGGCTAATTTCGTTTCTTTTTTCCGTGAGTTAACTTCCCGATGAGAGCTGATTTTCAACCCAAACCGTTAAAATTGCTTTTTGAGCGGAATAATGCATGGGCGGCGATCATGGAAACTACCCAACTGAGAGATATTGAAATCGAGGTGGTAACAAAAATGTTAGCCTGTGGCACAACGATGATGGGGTTCCGTCAATACTGTTGTGAAAATGAAGATTGTGCTCATCAGAAGTTAGTTTGTTTTACCTGCAAGGGACGAGGTTGTCCATCCTGTGGAACAAAAGCCACGGATACTTGGATAGACACAAATATAATGCGTTTACCGGATGTCGAATGGCAACATGGTACGTTTACGATGCCGGATAGTCTTTGGCTTCTCTTTGAATTGAATCGATGGTTACTAGGGAAACTGTTCCCGTTTGCTGCGGACAATTTACTTTATGCAGCAAAAAAACGGGGATTAACAATGGGTATTTTTGGTGCGCTACATACCTATGGGAGAAAACTAAACTGGAACACGCATATTCATCTCTCATGGACAATGGGCGGCATCAATCAAAATGAAAAATGGAAGTCGATGCAATTTGACCTCGCTAAAGTCAGAAAACGTTGGATGTGGAATATTCGACAATATCTTCTTTCTGTCTGGGGGAAAATTTACCTACCTGAAAGTTTACAGCACATAAGAGATTATGATGAGTGGAAGCGGTTTATTCTGAATGCAGGGAAAAATGCTGAAGGTAAAGATTATTGGCATGTTTATTTTGCCGACCCGACATCCAATGCCCAAAAAACAGCAAAGTATATTGGGCGTTACCTGAAGAAACCGCCAGTCTCTGGCGCAAGGCTAGCGCATTATGATGGAGGAAGTCGCATTACGTTGCGGTTTTTCGACCATAATACCGGTCATTATAAAAATTTAGATTTAACCCAGAAAGAATTAATTTTACGGCTTATCAAACAGATCCCCGAGAAACATTTTCGGATGATCCGTTATTTTGGTTTTTGGCAAATCGAGTGGTGGGAAAATTACTCGATATTGTTAGAAAAGCAGTGGGACAATCGGCATTCAAAAGAAAACGTTCGATGACTTTTACCCTGCTAAGCCAGCGGTTTTTAGGAGTCGATCCGTTTAGTTGCATTCTTTGTGGTGGCAGGATGAAATTTTCTCGTTTTATCGAAGGATTGAGGATAGCTCAATTAGTCGATCATGCTTTAGAGATTGCTCGAATGCGTTACGTCCCCTTTTTGGGGTAAGGGGAGATCTACTTAAAATCCACTCAATTGTACAAAGTTAACTCATATTGTTCATAAAAACATCATTACCGCTTATTGACAAATCTTTCTCTCGCCTCAAAAAGAAAAAAATCACGTTTGATACCCGTTATGCTGCTTAATAATTAATGTTAATTTTTCGTTAAATTATTTTTGAAATTCTTATACATTTATAAATTCTTATACATTTATAAATTATTTTTGAAATTCTTATACATTTATAAAGAAAACATTAGAAAAATTATATAGTATAAATTCGATATATCTGATTATATATCAATACTAATAACATATTCAGTAATATTAATATATATCTATTGTTGTAATACCATTAATCAAAAATAAGCCAATTGCGCTTATTTTAAATTTAATACTATTAGGGAAATAGGAAGTATGGCATATATAAATATGGATACCAATCGTTGTTCAATGTTTATTAATTACGCAATAAATATTAACCCGATAGAAGGAAAAGAATTAGCGACGTCACCGAAAGGCTTACTTGAACATATTATAAACTTTTTTACCCTAGGCGGGGTGGAAAGAAAATTATCTAAACAATACGATAATTTCATGCAAACAATGACCACCGCACTAGAAGAAAAAATTGCCAATTCAAATTGTTATCATATTCCTAAAGAACTCAAATTTAATTTTGATGGTTGCACGGTAGCTATTAAACCCTCTGAATATCATTCAGACAAACTATCTGTTACCGTTGAAGGACAAACAGGAGAGAGTTTTACTTCAGATATTGATGTAAAAGGATTTAAAAATACCGCCACTTTAATGTTATTAAACAATAGAATTGATCCAAACATATTTATAAAGGAAGGAAAGATTCATTTATTAAATACCGATCTATCTGCCAGAATTTTAGAAGGAATTGATTTAAGCGAGGCATATTTTTCAAATGTAAATCTAAACGGAACAGACTTATCCGGCGCAAATCTGCAAAACACTAATATTATAAATACAACATTTGATAATGCAAAATTAATTGAAGCAAATTTAAACGACGCAAAAATTGAAAAAACGACATTCAAATATGCAAAATTAGATTCAGCATTATTAGAAAGAGCCTCTATAGCTGGCGCTAATTTTGATCACGCAAAACTTACTCGCGTAAACATGGTCGATGCAATAATTCAAAACACGACATTCAATCATGCAGCATTAGACTCAGTATTGTTAGTAAGAACTACCATCGCGGGCACTAATCTGGATGACGCAACATTGATTAAGGCTGACTTAAGTAATGCAAAACTGGCCAGATTAAGACTACCCAACGGAGAAATTAAAGCCACTACATTAAAAAATGCATGCCTAGATTCAGCACTGTTAAATAACGCGACTTTAGATTCAATTGATTCACAAGGAGCATCATTTTGTAAAGCCAATTTAAATCAAGCGTATATTTTCGACTCTAAATTCTGCAATGTAAATTTCAGTAACGCTTTATTAAGTAAAACAAATATAAAAAAATCTTTTTTTCAAAAAGCAACATTTACTGAAGCCGATTTAAGTCACGCAAAAATAACAATATCTAATTTATCTGGTGCAAAACTGCAAAATACAAAATTAAATAACACAGATTTTTCCACTTCCAGTTTTATAATGTCAGATATGACTGAAGCCGATTTAAGCGAAGCACAATTGTTTTCAACAAACATGCAAGGGGTAAAACTGACAAATGCAAACCTGCACCAGGCAAATCTGAAATATGCTAATTTAAAAAATGCAGATCTAAGAGAAAGCATTCTGATTGAAGCAAATTTTGATAACGCAAATTTAATCGGCGCTAATCTGGAAAAAGCAAACCTATCAGGATCAAAACTAAATAATGTAGATTTAAGTTTTGCTAATTTATTCAATACAATAGCAACGAATATTAAAGCTAACAATATCGATCTAGCAGCTTCGGTCTTACAAGCAACCAATTTTTCTGGGGCGGACTTAACAGGAGCAAATTTTACACCAGCTATCTCATCAAACAAAATAGATATCGTTGAAGAAAATTTCAATGAAGCAGCAATAGCTGCCGCTATCCTATTACAGAAAATAAATATTACTGAATTTAAGATCACTGAAGAAAATCCAAAAACCCCCTTATTACAAAAAATAAATGCCATCGAAGTATATTTAGCTGCAACTATTTTATTAAATGAAAGAGGTCTCTCAACTACAAAAAATCTCACTAATATGCAGTTAATTAAAGCACAATCAATAGCAAGTGACATATTAAAAGAAAAGGATATCATTCAAAAAATACCCGATAACCAAACGTTAGCAGTAATACGACTCATAAAAAAAACCAACATCACTAGAGAGTACTTAACAGAAACTATCAAGTTACTAACTACAACCCTCACTGATGCACATTCAGCAGCAGCTTACTTATTACAAAAAACAAATACGACTAAAAAAAGTTTTGGGGAAACTATTTTTCTACACAAAACAAATCTCAAGGAAGCAACTTTAACAAACGCCACATTAAACAATGCCGATCTTACTGATGCAGATTTAACCCAAGCTAACTGTCAAAAAGCCAAATTCAACGATGCAATTTTAATAAACGCTAACTTAAAAAAGGCCAATCTTACTGATGCAAGTTTAACTAATGCTAACTGTCAAAAAGCTAAATTCAGTAAAGCAAATTTAGCAGGAACAAATTTTGCTGAAGCAAACCTACAGGATACAAAGTTTTCTAAAAATGATACCAAAAGAGAATTTCTGGCGGACATTAATATAGCTATCAAAAAGATTGAAGAGAAAGCAAAAAAAATAAAAAACAAGTTCAATTAACTACTCCATTGAAAACAGGTAAATCTTATGGTTATAAAACACAATATATTCGCAATCATTAAATAAAATTACTGCTAACTTTTTTATGGTAACTCAAAGTTGGCAGGCAAACGGCTACGCCCTATTATTACGCTTAGTGATAGCTATCAATAAACAAAAAAGCCCACATCAAGTGGGCTAAATGATAAACAGAAGATTTAACTCATCACAGATGGACAATTGCTGTAGGTAATTATTTTAACTAGAATAAATTCTCGCCATCCAGTTCCGTCCCATCACACTAGGTAATTTTGCCAAATAATTTATAGATATTTTAGCCAAATTAAATCCTTGCGGCGCGCTTGAAACTGGCTAAACAGCTTCACAAACGGATAAAAAAGTATCGCTAATATGATGGTCACTAACCAGATCATCGCAACATGATCAAAACCAAAATACTCACCTTGATTTGTTCCCCAAATAGCCACTGCGATCAAATAGAGAAATTTCAATATATAAAGATGCAAAATATAAAAAAACATCGGTACTGAACCATAGGTTACTAAGAGTTTTAACCATGGTAAATTTTGTTTTAGCTCAAGTAACCGAAGCAGTAGTAAGCCAATACCCAGCGTCAACATAATGAATAATAAAGAGGGCGGATATTTGGTAATATTCAAAAAACTCATCACGGTATCCAGCCAAGAGCCCGCTAATATCCATGGTTTATCGCCATAGATATTAATTGTTCTTAAACAAATAAAACCAACTAACAGGCCAACACCCCAGCAATTTAGTTTCTTTAATCTCTGTTGCTGATTACAACTTTCTGTAAACCATGAACCAGCCAAATAACCAAATATAATTAAACCGATCCATGGTAGTATTGGATAAGATGTACGCGCTTTGATACTGTCAGTAATCTCAATCCATCCTCTATCATGCAGTATTGCCCAAGGAATATGCATAAAATGATCGGTTGGGAAATGCAATGTATCTAATAGATTATGACCCGCAATCAATAAAACCGTCAGCACTACCAGCAGCCATCTTGGTAACCAAAGTAAAATTGCTAAGGCAATCATCGAAAACCCAATCGCCCATATAACCTGCAGAAAAATTTTTGTCGGCGGTAATTGAAAAGTCCAAGCAAAATTGATCAACGTGAGTTCAAGGATGATAAGAAATAACCCGCGTTTAAATAAAAATTGACTAGTGGCTAACTGGGAATATGTTTTTTTACTTCCATACAAATAAGCCGATAAACCGGTCAAAAAAATAAAAACCGGCGCACAAAGATGAGCAGTAAATCGACTAAAAAAAAGATCAGCCGGTGTTTCACCCGCTATCATTGGATCAGGGACCTGCATATGAAGAAAAAATGTTTCTCGCACATGATCTAATAACATTAAAAGCATGACAATGCCTCTTAATGCATCGATCGATAATAATCGATTACTAACGTTGGACGGACGAGTTATAGCACAATTCATAGTAATGAAAACTCCCTGTGTGGCCTAGTTAAAATAAAAAATGCTTCATTAGTAATAAATAGCAAAATACTTGTGTTATAATATAACATTATACTATCGAGTTAATTAATAAAAAACAATAACTATGCATCCCTGCACCAATAACAATTAATAATGCTGTCGCATCATTGTTTTTTTATTTAACTAAAAATAAACATTTTTTATCACTTTTCATTAAAATGTAAAAATAATTAGTTAATAACATTAAGAAAAATATTTACCAATTTGTCACTTAATTAAACATTATATTTTACATATATTTAATTAATTATTAAAATTAGCCCAAATTATCTTACTATTTAGTCTTCAACAAAAAATAACTAAATGGCCAGACTACTATTTGATATTACACAGAAAAATATTGCTATATGCCGATTAAAGCAAAATAAATACAAATAATTATCAACATTAATTTAATTTCAATTAACAAAGCTGCATTATATTTCCAAAAATTAAAATATATATCACTAAAATTTAATTATTTTATTTTAATCTACTATTAAGATCACATTTTTATATCAATTAACTTACTTTCATTTTTTTATTTTGCCAACCTAGACTTATATTTTTTCGTTTAGTAAATCAAAAAACATTTTATTCGTGAACAAACTCATAAAAACAAAAAATACCATTAGATAAATATATCTGTTTTTATCTAAAGTTACATGCAAATTGAAACGATTCAGCTTGCATAAAATAAAACCTAAAATAGCTTTTGTGGTTTGACTGTATAAAAACTGCAGTGTTTCACTCATTTATGTGAATAGGAGAAAACATGTTTGATGTGCCTAAAAAAGATATCCATTTAGCACAAATTGCCGATCATAAACAACATGCCATCGCACAAGTTGCCCAAGCATTGATCAATGCGGGTTACGTTACGCCAGATTATCTAATCGGTATGCAAAAAAGGGAAAATCAAGCGTCAACTTATTTAGGCAATGGTATTGCGATTCCTCATGGTACCGTAGAAACGCGCCATAATGTATTACAGACAGGTGTACAAGTATTTCAGTTTCCACAGGGCATAGATTGGGATAATGGCCACAAAGCTTATATTGTCATCGGCATCGCCGCTAAATCAGAGGAACATTTAACCTTATTACGACAACTGACACATATTCTAAGTGATGAAAATATTGCCAAGCGATTGGCAACCACGACATCAATAGACACAATATATAATATATTGCTTGCCCAAGAGTCGATTGATGACTTCATTTTCAACGCTTCCATGATCTCTTTAGATGTTGATACCGACCATATCATGACACTACAAGCGTTAAATATTAATCACTTACAAGATGCAAATGCCATCAATAATGATTTTATCGTCGATGTGATCACTAATCCACCGCTTTATTTAGGCCAAGGTATCTGGCTGAGTGATAGTAAAAAAGGTAATCTAAAAACAGCAATGGCCATTGCACGCCCTAAAGAGCCGTTATCTTATCAAGATCATCAACTTTGCCTACTTATCACGCTATCATGCAAAGATAATCTAGCTAATAATACTTTAAATCACCTGGCCAATTTATTGATCGATAAAAAAATAGCCAAATTATTACAAGCATCAAATGCCGTACAAGTATTTAGCTTGCTAACGACTGAAACAAATGAAGAAAAAGAGACACTATCCGTGGAGTTTACATTAAACAATAAACATGGATTACATGCACGCCCAAGTTCACAATTAGTTAATACAATAAAAAAATTTAATAGCAAAGTCACTATTACTAATTTGGATGGGAGCGGAATTCCCGCCAATGGCCATAATATAATGAGTGTCATTGGATTAGTTGCACGTCAAAATCATCGTATCCAATTTAAGATCAGTGGCCCTGACGCCCAAGCAACCTTACATGCTATCGAACAGGTCATTAGCGCTAATATGGATGAGGAAATTGCATGAAAAGTAAGGTTGCTACCATTACATTAAATCCCGCCTATGATTTAGTCGGTATGCTAGACAATATTGAAAAAGGTGCCGTCAACTTAGTTAAAACCCATGGATTATATCCAGCAGGTAAAGGCATTAATGTTGCTAATACATTAAAAAATCTAAATATTAATGTCACTGTTGGTGGTTTTTTAGGGAAAGAAAATTTAACCGGTTTCCAACAGGATTTTAAGGAACGCGGGATCATAAATCGTTTTCATGTCATCGAAGGTAGAACTCGAATTAATGTCAAATTAACAGAAAAAAATAGTGTAGTTAGTGATTTTAATTTTTCCGGTTTTGAAGTCAACAAACAGGATTGGCAACATTTTGCTCAAGATTCACTGAGCTGGTTAAGCCAATTTGATATGGTATGTGTAAGTGGTAGTTTACCCAAAGGTATCGATTTAGATGATTTTACTGACTGGATGAAACAGCTACGTGATCAATGTATGTGCGTCATATTTGATAGTAGCCGAGAAGCATTGATTGCTGGTTTAAAAGCCAATCCTTGGTTGGTAAAACCAAATCGACATGAATTAGAAAGCTGGATTGGCCACCCCTTATCTAGCTATCAAGAAATTGCCAAAGCAGCACAGCAATTACGCACTCAAGGCATTGCTCACGTTGTCATTTCCTTAGGTGAAGAAGGTGCAATGTGGGTCAACTCGTCCGGTGCCTGGTTAGCCACGCCACCGAAATGCCAGGTCGTTAGTACAGTTGGCGCAGGTGATGCCATGGTGGGCGGTTTAATCTATGGCTTAATGATGCAACAAACCAGTGAGCATACATTGCGTTTAGCAACCGCTATCAGTGCCATATCAGTCAGCCAAGGCAATGTTAGGGGCATGGATCGGCAACAACTGACAAAAATGATGAACCGTGTTGAGCTGATCCCATTTCAAATATAAGGAATATCCTGATGAAAACAATTGCTATTGTCCATTCACCCGAAATGCCACCAAGAACCTATCTTGCTAAGCAAATATTATGTCAACAGATACAACAACAATCCTTAAAATTAACGGATAATATTGCAGAAGCGGAACTAATTATTGTTATTGGTGAAAATATATCTGATGAACGCCAATTAACTGGTAAAAAAGTTTTTTTTACTGATGAAGCACAGACAATATGTAAGTCAGAAAAAATTCTCTCTATAGCCAAAAAAGAAGCGATTATTGTGGACAAGGTCAATTTTAGCAAACCAGCGGCGGCAAAAAATCAGCGTGTTTTAGCCGTGACTGCTTGTCCTACTGGGGTAGCTCATACTTTTATGGCAGCGGAAGCCTTAGAAATTGAAGCTAAAAAGCGCGGCTGGCAAATCAAAGTAGAAACACGTGGTTCGGTAGGAACAGGCAATGAAATTAGCTCAGCAGAGATCAATGACGCCGATTTTATTATTGCTGCTACAGATATTGAAGTTGATTTAACGAAATTTGCCGGTAAACGTATTTATCACACCTCAACAAGTGCCGCCTTAAAAAGAACAGCACAAGAAATGGATAATGCATTAACTAAAGCTGAATATTATCAACCTCACAAAGTAAAAAATAGCTCAGACAAGTTAACTGAGAAAACAGCAACTCAAGGCGTCTATCGTCATCTACTTACTGGTGTTTCTTACATGTTACCCATGGTAGTAGCCGGTGGGCTTTGTATCGCGCTCTCTTTTATGTTTGGTTTAGATGCAGCCGAACAACCAGGCACATTAGCTGCTGCATTAATGCAAATTGGTAAACACGCTGCTTTAGCCCTCATGGTACCGATTTTATCTGGTTATATAGCTTACTCGATTGCCGATAGAACTGGCTTAACGCCTGGATTAGTTGGTGGCATGCTAGCGGTTAGCACCAATGCCGGTTTTCTTGGTGGTATTATTGCCGGTTTTCTGGCTGGCTATGTCGCCAAATTGCTCAATCAACACTTTCCATTACCTAAAAGTATGGCGTCCCTAAAACCAATCTTGATCGTGCCATTGTTCGCCACATTAATAACTGGCTTAGTCATGATCTATATTATCGGTAATCCCGTTTCCTGGGTAATGACAGCTCTTACCGAATGGCTAACCAACATAGGTACAACTAATGCGGTGATCTTAGGTATTATTTTAGGTGCGATGATGTGTACAGATATGGGGGGACCAGTTAATAAAGCTTCTTATGCATTTGGTGTCGCGTTATTAAGTGCCCAAACTTATGGACCTATGGCAGCCATTATGGCGGCGGGTATGGTGCCCCCTTTAGCCATGGGCCTTGCAACATTATTTGCTCGTCATAAATTTTCATCTAATGAACGTGAAGGCGGCAAAGCAGCGTTCATATTAGGTCTATGCTTTATTTCTGAAGGCGCTATTCCCTTTGCTGCTCGTGATCCGATGCGGGTATTACCTATCTGTATGCTCGGCGGAGCAATTACCGGTGCATTATCGATGTATTTTCATGTAACGCTAATGGCGCCGCATGGTGGGCTGTTTGTTATGTTGATCCCTGGGGCGGTACAACCAATTATTGCTTATCTGTTAGCAATTATCAGTGGGACTTTAATCAGCGCAATATTATATGCGTACTTAAAAAGATCAGAAGTCGACGCTTCATTGAATAAAAAAATACTCAACTAATTATTTTGTCATTAACAAAAAATATATTGTTAATGACAAAGATAATCATTAATCGATATTAAAACTAAACAAAGAATATTGTAGTATCAATCTTACTTACCGGTTCAGGCTCTGTACTAATTTTGATGCCAAATGTCTTAAAATAAATAGATGTCTGATTGCTAACTAAATAGAGATCTCATTTATTTGATATTGATTGTCACTAGCAGCCAATTTACCATTCAACCAACCACTCACTAACATATGTACATGAGTTAAATCTTTATTTACTCATAAATCACTAAATTTAAATTTAGTAAAAATAATCCTATTCTATCAGCAATTAAATCATGTTGATTTACGCTAATATAGATAGATTATATTATTATAATATTTTCTTATTGCTGCCGAAAATAGCTAATTAAAGAGAAAAAACGCAATGAAAACAGAAGAATTTATGACATATCTAAATGCATTTTGGTCAGAGTTTAATTTACATCCAATATGGTTATTTACAATATTATTTAGCATCGCCATGAGCAAATCTACCGTTGTTTTATCTTCTTTTCTTCCACCGGCATCCGTTATGTTATTAACGGGTATTACTGCCAGTCTGCCAAAACTGAATATTAGTTTAGTTTGGTTGGCCATTACTTTAGGGGCAACCACAGGTTCAATAATTTCCTACTATTTGGGTAATCAGATAACTACTAGAAAATTATTTAGTCGATTTTTTAATCGCTATCAGTCAACTATTGATAATGCCCATAACAAGTTGCAAAACCAAGGAATGACGGTGTTATTTACCTCACGTTTTATTGCAGTATTAAGGTACATGATCCCATTAGTCGCCGGCATGTTATTAATGAATAGGACTAAAGTATACAGTATCTGTTTATTATCAGCGGCAATATGGGCAGCTGTATTTATTTTAATTGTTAAAGGCGCATTTACTATTATCGCTCCAGAAACACTTATGTAAAATAAATGAAATGATTTAAGCTAGTAAAAACAAAAAGTTAAGAATTTTTATAATATTTCGATTAAAAACCAGCTAATTTTTCTCCATTCATATTTCAAACAAACATATCTTTTACTTTATAATCAGATAAAAACAATATTTCCTTATTTTTCACAGTTAAAATTTAATTTTGTTAAATCTTAACTAAACAACTTTAAGAAAAAATTGTAATCAAGATAAGTAAATTTATAATCGCTGGCGTTCAACATTGTTGACGTGAAATACAATAAACGATCTCGTTATGGCGAGGCTACCTAACAAACAAAAGTTACTGCCGTACTTGCATGGAGACAGGCTTGTATTGGTAAAACAGGTATGATCGAATCAAGGTCTTACAAAAGTAACTTTCCGCTTGGAATACGTTGTTAGAAGCTAAAACCTAAACGTTGGGATCCATTTCCCACGTTAGTTCGCCCCGGTGAGAGATATTAACACCTATAGGGGACTGTTATATGGCTTTACCTATCCAACAAAATACATTTAAACCTCGCTATCATGTAGACCAGACAAACGCGACTGCAGCTTCATATATGACCCAGAATTATATGACTCTACCAGAACATATTTCTGTCGCTGAAGCAAAAAAAGTTTTTCTGGAAAAACTTGAGGAAAATAGTATTACTAACCAAATTTTCATTACCACTAATGATAAATTAATGAGTATTTTATCAGTGAAATCACTATTAAAATACCCTAACGAAAGTGATAGTATCAACCAACTCATGCAACCTAATTTTTTCTTTGTTGCTCCTGGTGATAAACGCACTGAATTAGCAAAATCGTTGCATGACTGTGGTTTTGATCTAGTACCAGTGTTAGATAAAGGATTATTAGTTGGTGCACTTAGCGAACGAGAAATTGATCGCATATTGGAAGATGATTCAACCGAAGATGCTCAACTGCAAGGTGGTAGTTTACCGTTAGATAAACCCTACCTTCAAATGACGCCTTTTGCTCTATGGAAAAAACGTAGTGTTTGGTTACTTTTACTGTTTATTGCGGAAGCTTATACCAGTACTGTCATTAAATCATTTGAAGATCAATTAGAGGCTGTAATTGCTTTAGCCTTCTTTATTCCACTATTGGTGGGAACAGGTGGGAACAGCGGTACTCAGATCACATCAACAATTGTACGTTCAATGGCAATTGGAGAGCTTTCAATTAATCACATATGGCAGATCTTGCGTAAAGAAATGTCAACTGCGGTACTAATCGCCATCACATTAGGAGCAGCTGGGATCCTGCGTGCTAGCTTTATGAATATCGGTTGGGATATTTGTATTGTTGTCAGTCTGTCACTAGTCTGTATTACTCTCTGGTCAGCAATTGTCTCCTCTGTTATTCCATTATTACTGAAAAGATGTGGCATTGATCCGGCAGTAGTTTCTGCACCATTTATCACAACACTTGTTGATGGTACTGGTCTGATTATTTACTTCGAAATTGCCAAGGTTATCCTCAATATATAATATACAACAGGCTCGGTTAGTTACCGAGCCTTTATTATTAAAATCTAAATATTTACCGATAAAAATTAGCGTAAAAATAACATCCTGTTATTCCGTGGCTTATTCTAAAATTGTGATAGCTTTTTAAGATATCACTCTTCCATAATAATTTAATGACATCGAAGTAAATTTCTATCTGTTTTTTCATCAACCTACTGCTAATTAAAAACGTTTATACTGCAACGTTTTTACATTTTAATTTGCTAAATTATTATCCTTTTAATGAAATACCATTTAAAAATGAGCAAACCAGATAAAACCTAAATTAATGCTCAACAGCAAATAAAAAAGTTTGCTACTTCCCATCAACTCCGTTTGAATATCTATCTGAATTTTCCTGCATGCATGAAATAAAATTTTCAATTAAGGAAAATATTTATGAATAAAATTAACAGGCAAAATCTAAAGTTCTTTACTTTTGGCTTAGCGCTGCTCACCATGATGGGTATTTTAGGTGTTGATACTTATTTACCATCTATTCCAGACATCACAGCAGAATTTAATAAAAGTCTGTCATCAACCCAACTTTCAATTATGGTCTACACATTGGCAATCGGCTTAGGACAATTAATCTTTGGCCCGCTTTCCGATGCCATCGGTCGCCGCAAAATTATGTTAACTGGTGCGGCTATCTATGCAACTGCCACCTTTATGTTAACACAAACAGATAATCTACCTGCTTTTCTTGTTATTCGTGTTATTCAAGGATTAAGTATTTCAATCACGTTAGTCACCTCAGTCAGTGCGGTGCGTGATGTTTCTCGAGGTACAGTTGCCGCCCTGCTATATAGTATTATCATTACCATTGAAGGCTTTGTGCCTATTGCATCACCATTAATTGGTGGTTTCTTCAATGATTTATGGGGGTGGCGTAGTATATTTGGCTTAATTTTTATCTACGCCCTGATCACAATTGTCTATGTTTTTTTTGCTTTTCCTGAAACATTAAAAGTAAAAAAACGGACAACTTTTTCCTGGCACAAAACCTGCAATATATATCAACATATCGCCTGCCAACCTAAATTCTATTTACCCTGTTTATCGCTCGGTTTATCTTTTTCATTAATTTATTGTTATGTTACTGCCGCGCCTTTTATTTTTATGCTCAAATTTGGTGCCAGTGCCTCAATATTCGGTGTCTACTCTGCCATTATTGGCCTCTTCTTACTGGCCGGCGCATTTTTATCAAGTAAATTACTACGGAAATTTAGCGCCACAAAAATTTTATCCATTTGGCTAAGATCACTACAAATATTGATAATTCTATTTATTCCAATATTTATCTACCAAAATAATACCATCACTTTTTTTGCATTCTTTGCCATCATTATGTTTACTGGTGGGTTATTTGAATCTCTATATACCTATTTAACAATGAGTAGCCAAAAAAATAGTCTGGGAGCAACCTCAGCGTTAATGGGTTCAGCTTCTTTAGTTATTCCTTCTATAATCGGTGGGATAGGTAGTTTCTTAATTGAAATGAATTTATATCTATGGATGGTCTATATTTTAATTTTAGTGGCTAGCATGGCGTTAATGCTAACTAAATATAAGAAATTATAAATTTATGGCTCAGTTGAGTTTATCTTAACTGAGCAATTTGATTTTAAAATTCACCATGTGTTAGCTCGAACAATAACAAGATAAAAAACTTTTGCCAATAACACATTGATGCCAGCTGATTGTATCAACAGATAAAAACCACCATCATTGATCAACGATTAACATTATTTTATTTGCTAGTTTGCTGCTATATAGATTCGATTATAATAAAAGTTATTTATGAAAGTATTTAGCCTTTATTTACTATATCTTCATATTTTAATTAAATAAAGAATCGTCATAATGCCATCCATAAACTCATTCCCTTCATCACCTCACTGGCTATTAACTACATCAGATCCTACCCAGCACCAAAAAACAGAAAGCGAAAATATAGCAAAGGAAAAGCTTGCGACGAGTAGCAAAAAAACACTAACAAGTTTGCTACTACAAGACCATGAAGCAGCTCAAATTTCATTGTCAAATAGTGCTCCCAAGCATGATAATGGTATTACTGCTCTTGTTAATCAATCGCTTTATCAAACCAAACCTATTCTATCCCTTACTGCTAAAGATTTTAATAAACTCGTCTATGATGAACAGAGTCAACAATTACGTTCTCTATTAATTGAAGAAGGCTATCCACTCCCCCAACTTGATTACGAGACGCTGGCACCTTTGCTGGTAAACCCTGTCACTGATTATCTGACGCGCTATAAAGATGATAAAGAAAAGATAGCCACCCTTGCCAGATTACTATTACAACCATTAGGTGAATATGGCGCTAATCAAGGTGAAAAAATTTCTTCTGCCCGCCAACAAGCCATCATTACTAATTGGTTACAATACGCCGTATTCGGTATGTCATCCGAAACATGGATGTTAAAACAGGTCAGTGATATCAAATCACGGGAAAATTCCCTCTTCCATCATGCCAGCCTGCAACGTCGATTATTCAATCAACTAAATAATTATCACCCGCCTAACAAATTATCACCGGAAGCCCGTATTTATTATCAACAGCAAGTTATTAATCGCATCATGCCAACATTTATGCTGCAAACTGACGACCAGCAGCAACAGAAAACATTGTCCAATATGATGATAAATCAACCGGAATGGGGCTACCTGCATGCTGGCATGACATTACTAAATGAAAGTGGTGCTGAAATTAACAACATGAGTCTGGAAGATATCAGCAATAACGGTATGCTACTAGCCGCGCTTTTGCAGGAACAACTTGTCCCGGCTGAATATAATCGATATTTCAAATTACCGGCCATGATCCATCACCAGCTAAGCAGCGAAAATAGCTCACTAGCAACACCATTGGCAATGACGTCCGTATATGACAGTTATTTTGATTATTTAAAACAATCTGGCCAAAATAATCCTTTTATCAAACTGATTACTTTGCTACAGAAATGGCAATCCCGGCCAGAGCTTGCCCGCCAACAATTAAAACAGCATGATATTGATGAAGGTTGGTTAAATGACTATTTGTATAAAAATCGAGAGGTTAAATATACCAATCGGCGAGGTGAGACGCCATTATTACCCAATATCGATAATGTATTTAAAGATCAGAATCAACAAATTGCTCAGCTGACCGAACAGATAGAAAAGATCCTGCTACCTCAGTCCTTTAACTCACTTAGCAACGAAGAACAAATTTTTATTCAACAGTCTGACATTCAACTGATGGAGGTCAAATTTGATGCTAATGATAGTTTCAATAGTGTTCCGCTACCGCCATCTGCAAGACAAGGAATAAGGAATTCAGATGAATTTGTCACCCACGTACCTGAATCGATCGATATGCTAAAGTGTACATTTAACGGCAAACAACGGATGTATGCATTAACCACTTAACAAGGTATCGGCAATTATAAATTACATCGTGTCGACAATAATAAAAACGCCATTCTTGAGCTGTTTTATCATGATGGTAAAGCACGCGATGATGATGATTATAAATTAAAAACCTCTGCCATTTTGTGCTTAAAAACCGCCAATGATAAGCCAGACATGCTAATCGACAAGCTTATTAAACGGCGGGGTGAAAAATTATGCGAAAAACTGCAACAGGCAGGTTATGAGGAAACAACCCGGCAAAAAGTGGAAGCTTTTATTTTAAGTATGATTCCATTTTATACCATGATCACCGAGGTGAAAAAGGGCAATACCGAGCAGGCTATTATGGCAGGCGCATTTGATCTGTTAGGTTTTTTACCCTTTATTGGTAAAGGCGCACAGGCTGGGGGGCGGTTCAGTATAGCGATCGGAGAGGCTGCAATTAATGGCACACGAACCGCATTAAAGCAGGTGGCATTCAAACAAGCATTACGTGAAGGGGGTAAACAGTTTGTTAAATTTGGTATTCCTCATATAGCAAACCGTTTACCGGTTAAAACTTATTTAGACTTAGGCGTGAATTTTTTACGTGGTGCGGATCCCGGTTTTGAATTATTAATATCGTGGGGAAGAAAAGGTATTAATGCCTTAAAAAACGCCGCGCAGCAAGCCCATCAGAAAGTTCGCGGATTAACCCCATTAATCAAAGCACTGGAAAAAAAAGCGCAAGATTTGCCGCATGAGCCGATTAAGCCGTTTAAAGTAGAGGTGGCTTATCGTCCTGATTTGGAAAAAGAGGTTCAGGTAGTTAAGATCGGTAAACAGCGAGGTAAAGACATTTGGGTGCAGATCAATCTGGAAACGAATACCCTTTTTGGCTGTAAATATCTGCGCAATTCGACAGGTGAACTGAAATTAGCGCCAGTGTCAATCCGCGAGCGGCTTTATCAACTAAAAACTCAAGGAATGGGCGGCAAACGGGCGAATGAAGCCGCTAAAAATTGGCCACTTCAATCTGAAGTTTCCTCTTTCTACCAATCACAACAACAAAAACTGCAAGCATTAAGCACACAATTGGCAAAACGCCGGATTGGGAGCAAACTTAACTTATCAAGTGAAGACTTAAGTTACATGGATCTTACCCAAGTTTTTGGTGGCTACCATAACCTTGCTCACGCGAATTTACAAGGTACTAATCTAAGCAGATCTAACCTGAAAGACATTATCATCGTGGAAGCTAACCTAACAAAAGCGATAATGAACCAAACTCAGCTGGCTAATGCTAATTTACTCATGGCTAATCTAAATGAAGCACAATTAGCAGGAGCTAACTTAACTAAGGCTAATTTATGTAACACTAATTTAGTCAACTCTGCAATGAACGGAACTATACTGCAAGAAGCCTACTTAAATAATAGTAACTTGACTAATAGTGATTTGACTGGCGCCAATTTGGCGCAAGCTAAGATAGCGAACGCTAACTTGACTGACGCCAATCTGACCAAGGCTAATCTAACTGGTGTGATATTAGTTGATACTAACCTCAATGGTGTAAATTTCACTAGTGCCAATTTAACGCAAGCCAAATTGAATGGCCTTACACTACGTGAGGCGATTTTTGATCAAGCTGACCTAACTGGGGCTAACCTTGCGAACAGCGATGTTAGCAACGCTGATCTGAGTAATACTATCTTAAAAGAGTTAACAATTAGTAACACTAATTTTGCCGGTGCTTCTTTACACGACAGTTTTACCCTTCACCTGCCTGGCGAGTGGGATGAGGATACCCTAGATGCACTACTGAATCATTTCAACAACCAAAGCAGTCTGCTAACTAGCCTTAATACGATTGATAACCGGTATAGTGAACTAAAAAACAAATTGGCTCTACAGCTCGTTCATTCCCTTGACCAGCCAGACATTAATCTCAGCCATGTCACTTTACCACTATTAGATATTTTGGGTAAACCGCCGTTTATTCGCAATGAAGAAATTAGCAATTTTATCAATAAACTGATGGATAATTACCTGGCAAACCCCTCAACACAATTAATTAATATGCTGGAAGCGCGTCCTGCTAATATTAATATTTTTCTCGATTATTTTAACCATCAACCAGAACTCATGGTTTCCCCCCAATTTAACAGTAGCTTTATTCAAACTATATTGGCTGCTAGAACAGGAGGAAATATTGATAGCAAAATCGCCACAATGGCTAACCAATTGTATGAACAATATCTACAACTTCCTGAAATAAAACAACAACTAGCATATCAACAAATTAAGGAAATATTTGGCAATTATGATGGAAAGGCAGATTGGGCAGAGAGCAACGCGCAAAACTATCTGTTACTTTCACCGAAAAAGGCAGGTAGAACATTAATAGTTGCGGAAAATATTCTGACAAAAATGCTACATCCTGATCTGGAAACCAAGTGGAATAACATTTTTATTTTTCACGATGGCGAAAATTTAGGCCCGCAACAATTCAGTCTAGATGAATGCTTCAACCAAGATTTCCCGCTATTTTCTAGTCATTTTTCTTATAGCCAACACCAAGCAACATTCAATAAGCTGATTGAAGCACTAAATTTAGGCGAACAGCTGGACACGCTATTCCTTAATGCACAAAAATCCAATATTTCTACCACTAAATTAGTTGATCAAGCGTCGCAACAGACACTAAAAGAGATTTTTACTCATGTGCTTGATTTTGAGCATGGCTATAGCTTAAAAAATGAAAATTATAATAAAATCATAGAACTATATAATTTGGCTAACAGTAGCGAACGAAATAAAGCTGAACATCTGCTGGCTTTATCTGCTGTTTTTACCCGTTATTCATCCAGTGCTGTGTTTGGTACCGAATTAGATTCTCCTCTGATGCTAAGATATTATGCTTACGCCTTAATGGAAAAAGCCCATAAACTTGATCCCACGCTGATTGCGCAAGATACCTTTAATAATTGGAAGAATCGATTACTTGGCTGCGAAAACGCTTTTTCTTGCACTGCCGTTTTATATGATCTGATGATTGATTATGCAATAGAGCACTGTCATGATGTTTTGAAAAAAATTCAACCATCCGCCTGGCGATAAGTGCTGCAAAAAAATTTATAATAGCCTAAAAAATGATTATTAATGGTAGCGAAAGATATTAAATATAATGAAAAATTTAAATTTTTTATACGATCCGTTAATAATCATCTATAGTTAGGATCATATTAATGAAAGATAGATGTTTAAATAATATTGTCATCTAATCTAATAGGAGGTTATATGAAAAAATGCCTATCGCTGATTGTGTCGTACTTATTGATGATAATCGCTTTTCTGTTAATATCATCGATTTCATTCTACTGCATGTTTTTATTCGACTGGCATGACAAAGCCACTGGCTATTTATACCTTATTGGCGCGGTAATCGTATCGTTAATCCTGCTGTATTTATCTGATAAAATCAAATGCATTGCATGTCATCATAAACATGATCATATCTAGTTTGATGACACACTGTTTTTTCTACCTCTTTTGTCTAGGCTAAATATTTTTAATATTATTGCATTAGAAAAAGAGGTAAGAAAAAACAGTAAAACTATTTTTCAAGTTCAAGACAGTGAAATGCCATCCCAGTTCGAGCAGTTAATAACTCACCCCAAGCAACGCGTTGTTCATCACGCAATAAACAGACTCGTGTCTCTAACATCACCTTACCAGTCAAATTTTCGGCTGCTATGAGGGTATACAGTTGTGCTAATGGCAAATCGATGGTAGCAATCTGAGCTAAATAGGGTATTTGGTTAAATGTAACTGTCGGTCGGATTTCCTTTACCCATAATTGATTAACATCGGTTAATGTCACTATAGCCAATGGTTCATGCCACCATAATAATGCCTCACCTTGTCGAATATCCACATCACCAGCTAACCAATAACCATACTTATGACGAATATTTTCACAATCAGCAATAAAACCGGCTAACAATTTAACCGTCACTTGCACAGGTGGGGCTTGAAATGGCGTCCAATCGGCGAAAGCTGCCTGCCACTTTTCTGCTCCAATATTAACCACTACAAACTGACATTCGTCTACCGTAATAACGGGATAAATGCCCTTAGGTAACCGGTAATTAATCGGCTGTTGGCTCAATTTTGCATTAACCGTTTCACCAAGCAATGCAAACCAGGCTGCGCTAATGCAAGGAAACAAATCTTCAGTAACAAGCGTTGGATCAGCACTACCACTATAGGTTTGCAGCGCCTGCTGCCAATTAGAGTGGTCACACCAAACACCTGCCGAATCATTGGACAACCACGACCACCACTGACCATCTCCTTCAACATAAGCAAGCTGAATGCGACAATTACCTTTTGCCAAACCGGTAGTTAACCACTGGTAAAGCATTCGCTGTTCATTGTGCTCCATCTTCTATCTCCAAAGAGAGTAAAAAACCCCGTTTTGCTAATGTTGTTGTTAGTTTTTTCGCTACCCGCGTTAATGTAAGATGTTGAACAGAATTAGCCGGTTTTAACTGTAAATGTACCGTCCCCGGTTTTTGCCAATGAGCAATGATCACCATGCCCATCATCGGCCCATTCAGTAATCGATAAGTTAAACTATTACCATGACGTAATAAGTAAACATTATTTAATGTTACTGAGCTATTGCTATAGGCCAGTGTATCTAACACCGAAGACCAACCAGACGTTGACGAAGCGTTATCAGACTGGTCAGCCATCAAAAAACGGTCAAAACGCCGTTTTAGTTCTGGATCAGCCTCCTGCCGGCGATGAATATTAGGCACCAGACTAGTGGTGACAATATTACGCTGGATCGTATTAGTCATTCATCACCTCTTTCAGTTTTTCTTGATTTTTAATCATTACCAGACGCTGTTTCGCTAGCTGTTCCTTTTGGCTCTCTAGTCCAACAATCGTCTCACGTAATTGATCGATACGCTCTTTTAGTGCTCGCTCTACCAGATAAACTTCGCGCATAGATTGTTTAAATAACGCTAGTTGGTCACGGGAAATGGTTTCATTTGGTAATGAAGGCGTCGCTAAATCATGCCAAAATTTCATCCGTTGTTGTTCCAACTCAGTAATGGTTGCCTGTAGCGCTTGCTGCTCACGCTGAACTCGTTGCCTTTGAGATTGCAAGCTTATTTCTCTCTGCTGTCGTAATCGCAATAATTTTTTAATAATAACTTGCTCAGAGTCAGAAAATTGATTATTCATATACGCTAAACCAGTTGGCTAAGATCTTCTATCGTCTGATCGAATGAGACTAACTCATCGTAACCTTGCCGAAGAAATTGATTAATTGGTTGATTTTTTTTAATGGCTTCATCGGTATCTTTATCTTGTCCTGATTGATATTCGCCAACACGAATTAATAGCTGAACATCTTGAAAAAGTGCTCGCAATTCTCTTAAACGACTCGCATGTAGGCGATGTGCTTTGCTAACAATATTATCCATAACTCGGCTAACACTGGCGTTCACATCAATAGCGGGAAAATGTCCTGCAGCAGCTAATTGACGAGATAGAACAATATGTCCATCTAAAATAGAACGAACCTCATCAGCGACAGGTTCATTCATATTGTCACCTTCCACCAATACGGTATAAATAGCACTAATACTACCAACCTTAGCTGAACCCGCCCGCTCGAGTAAAGCGGCCATATGAACAAAAACACTCGGTGGAAAGCCATTGGCAACTGGCGGTTCTCCGGCGGCTAAACCAATTTCCCGTGCCGCACGCGCAAAACGGGTCAATGAATCAACCATCAACAAAACCCGTTTACCTTGATCACGAAAATATTCAGCAATGGTAGTTGCTGTCAAAGAAGCTTTCATTCGCTCTAATGGCGGGCGATCGGAGGTGGCGACAACTAATATGGTTTTTTTTCGAGCTGAAGCCGGTAAATGGTTATCGAGAAATTCCCGCACTTCACGTCCACGTTCACCAACCAAAGCCAATACGACCACATCGGCTTCACAACCTCGCGCTAACATACCAAGTAGCGTACTTTTGCCACCACCAGCGGCGGCAAAAATACCGATTCTTTGACCAACACCCAGCGTCAACATACCATCTATCGCTTTGATGCCGGTTGGCAAAACTTCACTAATTAACTGACGTGTCAAGGGATCAGGGGCCGAGTTATGATTACTACGCCATTCACCCGCGTTCGGCATTTTTTCTAACGGCCGCCCTAAACCATCCACAATGCCACCTAATAAATGCTCTCCTACCCGCACTCGATGACCATGGCCCAAACGTTCAACACAAGCGCCGGCCACTAACCCGATGGTAACGTCAAACGGTGATAACCAAGCTTCTTGCGCTTTGATGGTAATGACTTCTGCTGCTAGCCGATTATCAATCAGGCATAATTCACCTTGCTTAGCGCCTGGCAGTGTCACTTTAACCAAATTCGTGAATACTTCCTGTACCTTGCCAAAACATCGATATGGGAGAATATCCGTCAATGGCTGAAATAGCGGGGTGGCCATCGCTTGAGTGATCTTTGCTTTATCCAGTGAGCGCATCCAATTTCTCCCCGGTAATATCAACTTGGGCCAGGACTTTAATATTGGCATCTTCACCAATTTCTTGGAATGAAAGTACGGCGGTGGTTGTCAATGCTGGCTCGATAATTTTACGTAGATAACGACGTACATCCAGTGAAGTTAGTACAACACAAGCGACCTGAGTGGGTAATTTTTGTTTTATGGCAGCAATGATCTGCTGCTCTTGCGCAGGTTCAAGGGCACAATAAGATCCTATCGCTGATTGGCGAATAGATTCTCGAATACTATTTTCAATCCCATCACCGACTAACAACATTGGGATCCAGCCCTCTTCGCTGGTAAAGCGCCGGCGAATATGACGGCGAAGTGAAACCCGAACATACTCGGTCAACATTACGGTATCTTTTTCTTTCGAACCCCATTCAACCAGCGTTTCGAAAATGGTTCTTAAATCACGAATAGAAATCTGTTCTTCAACTAAACGTTGTAAAATGTCAGTCACTTTACTAATGGGCAGTAAACGCTGTAATTCCTTCACTAATTCGGCATAGCGCATCTCCATCGCATCCATCAAATAGCGCGTTTCCTGTATACCTAAAAACGCTTTGCCAAAGTGATAAATGACTTTTTCTAGTAAATAGGTGACAATTTCTACTCCCCGATAACCGGCCACTGGTGGCAATGATTGATTATCATCCGCTAACCAATAGATTGTTTGATGATTAAAAATCAATTGCTCCTGGCGTATTTTAGGTAAATCTATTGCTTGAGTTAACAAAATTGCCGCCGGATCTATCTCTGTTTTTAAGACCGGTTCTTGATATAGCAGTATTTGTAATGTGTTTGTCCCTTTTGTATCGACCTGCAACTGTATTTCAGGTAAAGGCAAGCCTAATTTTTCAAATAATTGCCAACGTAAATTCTGTATTTTATCAGCCATCGTCTCGGTCATTAGCTGTTGGCCAATAATGACTAACAGCGGTATTGTGCCTGGTGTCATCTCTCGTGATCCCTGTTCCGTTCCATTATCGGCAGAGGAATAGACCTGACCTGATCCTTTTTTCACTTTGGCGTTACGTTTCATCCAATAAGAACAGCCAAATAGCATCAAGGCTAAGGAACCAAATACAAACCAAGGAAAACCAGGGATGATAGCAAAAACCAATAAAATACCAGCAGTCAGTTGCAATGACATAGGTTGACTGATTATCTGTTGTACTAAATCACCAGCTAGATTATTCTTTTTCTCTCCGGGTACTCGAGTAACAATTAATCCTGCAGTGATTGAAATAAGCAATGACGGTATCTGCGCAATTAATCCATCTCCTACCGATAAAATAGCATAAGTATTCAATGCTTCCGTTGCTGACATATTATGTTGCAACACACCAATGCCAATGCCACCACAGATATTGGCCAAAATAACAATTACGCTGGCAATGGCATCGCCTTTGACAAATTTCATCGCGCCATCCATGGCACCATAAAGCTGGCTTTCCTTTTGTACCAATGCTCTTTGGCGTTTGGCTTCAGTGGCATCAATAATACCTGCCCGCATGTCACCATCAATACTCATCTGCCTGCCAGGCATACCATCAAGAGAAAATCGGGCACTCACTTCGGCCACACGTTCAGAGCCTTTAGTAATAACAATGAACTGTACGATAGTGATAATGGCAAAAATAATGATACCAACCCCAAGATTACCGCCAACCACAAAATTACCAAAGGTATATACTATCTCACCGGCATCATGTTGTAATAAGATCAGACGGCTAGTACTGATAGTCAATGCTAAACGATACAATGTGGTTATCAGCAACATGGATGGAAAGGCAGAGAAGTCAAGCGGATCACGAATATAGATTGCCATCATAAATAAAATGATCGACAACCCTAAATTGATCGCGATTAATACGTCAATTAAAGGAGTTGGCAGCGGCAAAATCATCATGAATACTGACAACATTAGCATGGCGCTAAGGATAATATCTTGACGTCCTGCAATTTTAGATAGCCAACGAGTGATTGACATTATCAGGCGGCTCCTTTAGGTAACTGTGAAAGAAATTGACGCTGCCTTTGACACAAACGAAATAAAAAAAGACCATCACTCTCTTTTGGGCACTGTGCGCTCACATAGGGTCGGTGGCGAATAATAAATACTCGCTGCGGGGTCCCCCAAAACCGCTCTGGTTGATTAAGTTTTAATGCTGACAAGAGATCAAAATCACCCTCTTTTAACAACCAACTGGTTATAAGAAAACGTTCTTCAATAATTTCAATACGTAGACCAAAAGGTGGCCAATGGCACTCAATTGCCGTTGAAATTTCGACTATTCTGTGATTGAACAAAGAGAAAAAATGTTCAAGATTACGAGCCAGTTGCAATTTCATTATCTTCCCTCTTTACTATTCATTAAGCATGCTAGAGGAAGCTCTGGCTTCGTATCCGGTAAATACCTGAAATAACCTCACGGCAAGTAAAATGAATTTTTCGCCAACAAGGTTAAAATTAACAAAAAAATATTTACAGCCACAATACAATGATCAATACAGCAAAACTAGTTTAATTAAATCAATAAGTTATTCTAAACTACGTTAATCTATAATGACTTCAAGCAGTTATATGACCTTTATATGCGGCTGATAAAATCAGTCGACAACAAGTTTAGATCGGACCAGTGCCTCATCAATTTCAGCCAAACAGTTTGTCAATTCCTGACCGTCTAGCTCTTGCCAACCGTCTAATTGTTGTGCAACCGTGGCCAGTAATTCAGCTCGCGCTTTTTGCTGATTGCGGGCCAATTGCTGCTGTGTTTCGTTCCCCCAGTTTTCCAGTTGGCGCACAAAAAATTGCGCCTGCGCCTGCTCCTGCTCTGCTACCTGCTTAAGTGAAATATATTTTTCAATATCGACTAACTGAATATCTAAATGTTTAGCAACAGTTTTACCCTGATATTGCTTGTCGACAAATCGCTGTAACGCTTCTTGGATACGCTGTTCAGCCATATTATCTTGCGCAAATTCATATGCCTGACGAAAACCTAGGAAGTTGCTATTTTTTAGTAAACTTAACCCACTATAGCCAAAGTAACCACCTACTGTAGCAGCTAACAATGCACCTAAGCCTAAAACTGCTAACCCTACTCCGCCTGTTCCTAGCGTGAATAACACCATAGCAGCTGCAACGGTAGCAGAAATAGCTGCTGTAACGGCAATTGCAGCGATACTAAACAATTTTGCTTTAACATTCATTTGCCGCCAAAAATTAGTGGTATCCTGCCACCAACGGCGAAAAGTTCCGACTTTATTAGTTTCAAAACAATCACGAGCCAAGTTACCAATATCTTGCAGTAACTGGCGTTTCATCATATAACTGACTGCCGAAGTAGCTCGATCTTGAAAACTACCCTGTTCACGAATGCCGAGCATCAATGCGTTAACCATCACTTCAGTATTACGATGCGCTGATATTGTTGAGGCTATTTTCTGTTCCGCCCAAGTTTGAACAAAGCCGCCTATCATACTGGTTACCCAACCGGTAGCAAAAAACGGTGCCAGTGAACTGACTAAACCACTTTGGACACCACCTTTGATGCTACCGGCAAGATAAGGTAATAAATGGGTAAAATGTAATAGCGCGATCACTTCAGGCGTCATTGAATATGATGGCTGTAAGGGGAGTAGCTCTCGGGTACCCAGAAGAATATCTTTAACTTGATTTTCTACCGTCGCACTTTGCCAAACAGAACTAACAGCAGCCGCTAGATCGGCTCCGAACCAACCACTATTAGCGCTAATAATTTGATAAGCATGGGTAATATCCTTGGCTAGTGTTTGTGATTCCATCGGATGTGCCATTACCCAACGATGAAAACCACTAAATGCCGCTGAAATCCCCTGATACTTATCTGTATCAAGTGCGCCGGCAAGTCGAGAGGGATTAAGTACTTGCAATAGCGCTTGATAAGCCTCTGTCAATGTATGCATGCCATTTTTTGCTAGTTGGTGCTGTAAAATCAAGGTTCGCAAATCAGGTCTAAATTCGCCTAACCATCCTCCCCAATCTCCGGTAATATTTTGCACCACCCAATGCTGCCATGCTTGCACATTATAGTAATCACCCTGCTCTGGATATCCGCCCATTTTATTTGCCTGTCTATCAAAACGAACCAGCAACAGCAAAGCAGCCTGATACTCTTCATCTAGCGCGACAATTCCTTGTTCAATTTCTTGTAATTCACTCGCTTTCGATAGATACTCTCTAACCTCCGAGTCAGCTTGTAATTCCTTATTCTTCTGCCAGCTCTTATCGTCAAAGCGATCGTCTAAATATGATGCCCGCATCGACAGTTCTTCAGTCAGCCTTTGTTCTTGTAGACTAAGATCATAGATAGCTAAATCAAGTTGCCGTAACTGAGGTAAAAAAGCCAGATAACCTTGTTTATTAAGCTCCCTTACTTGCTGAATGGTTATATCATGCAATTTTTGCAACTGAGCAACGTATTGGTCTTGTTGCTGATATTGCTGTTTAACACTTTGCCAAACCGTTGCCGCTTCCTGTAATAAGCGTAAATGCTGTATTTGCTCGCTAATTTGTTTTAATTCTTCTTCAAAGCGGCTGCGTACTTTGTCTACATTTAATTTTTCAGTCAAAGATTGTAATGCAGCATGATAATCAGTTAATGTCGCCATTTTCTCAGTTAAAAAAGGCAAATATCGCTCAGGCGATGCCATTAATCGAGATGGCAATACACGTTGTTTCACATCACAATGGAAATTTATGGCAGGTTGGCCACTTTCGCTATCATACAATTCTTCAAATCTATAGACTTTATCTTGTGCAATGAGCACTTTTCTGGCCAAAGCACCCCATTTTTCTTCATTTGCTAGTCGCTGAATATCAGTTTCACATCCCGGCTCTATCTCTAAATCATCGAGGTCCACCGCTCCATCAGCAATAAGTGTTTTATCTTGTAGGATCCAACGCTCACCACTAATGCCAATCAACATCGCTACCAGATACTGTTCATGTAAATAGATCTCTTCTCCGGCTCTATTTAACCAGTTGGTCAAAAGCGCTGCTTGGCTACGAACATTTTTCTGTTTGTCATCAATTCCCATGCGTTGCTCAAGATCCATTTTGCTATTTTTTACCTGATCCTGACTTAGTTTTAACACCTGAATTAAATGTTGATAAACACCAAACTGAATTTTATCCTGTTCTTGTTTAAAAGGGATCGCAATTTGACCCGCTAACTGAGGCCGTTCAATCGCCAAAATGGCCACTAACGTTGTTAGTTCAGATGATGAAGGTAATGGTAATTCTGCCTTCGCCCAAAATTCAGTTAATTGTTCTTGCCATTTGTCTATTGAAGGCGCCTGATCAAACATCTCAATTAACTGATGGCTGAGTAATAATACCGATTCTGAGGCTAAATTTCTAAGTTCCCCAGGCAAATTCTCAAAGCGGGTATTAATGATCTGCCGCTCTATGACCGTCTGCTGCCAAAATTCAGGTAACTTTGCCAACTGTACAGCAACTGTGGCAATGTGCTTTTTCTGCGCTAAAACCTGCTGCAATAATGAAGTCAAATGAGCTTGTTGAGAAGAAGGAACCGTCAGACAACATTGTTCAATGTCATCTAGCGCTTGCCGATAAGAATCAAGATAACTTTTTAATTTGCTATAAAGATCAGAAAATTCATCAGGCTGGTGACGTAGATCAGTTAAAGCTAACAAACGTGAAGAGGCACTTTGATATTCATTTTTTTCAACTAACTTATGATAACCAGCAATGGCTTGCTGCACTTTTTGAATATTTTTATCTTCGAAATAAAACCAATTACCAAATCTAGGTATTGCAGTCGGAATAGGTAAATGACTTGGCCCACCTTGATTGACTAGTCGTTTTATCGCATTGCTACACTGGTTCAGTAAAAAGACTTTATTGTTTATACCTTCAGCTTGACTATCAGACATTGGATGCGCTTGGCTCATCGCTAACAATATAGATTGAGGAATAAATTCTATTTTATGGGCAGTCAGTGGTGTCTTTGGTGATAAATCAAGTCTAGGTAATGTTTGTTCAGCAGTAGCCAAACCATACCTTTCCGCTAACGAGCGTAAGAACACGGTTAATTTCTGTTGAGCTGTGATATTAAGGCGTGCAACATAGGTCCGAATCGCATTTTCATTTTTCAAAAAAGGTAGTTTAGCTAATGTACTTAACACATGGTCATTAAAACTCATTTGAGAATGCACCAAACTTGAACAACCTTGATCTTGTTGAGCCGAGATGAAGCAAGGGCCTGTCCACGAATTTTTTGAAAATCTATCCAATTCAATCGTCATATAACAACCTATATTGTTAGCTCCGGGCATTGACTAAACTCACGGTAAAGCGCTTCATAGCAAATTGTCGCACGCTCAAACCAGACTAAGAGCTCTTCACCACTGGTGGGAACCGGCCAATTCACTGCATATAATAAAGTTTGCTGCACTGAATCATATCCCACTGCACCATCATTATTTTCAACCAGTTGCATATTGTGGTGCATACAATTAATGAATAGTAAATGTGCTTTTTGCGCATCAATCTGTCCCAAAAAACCATACAACTGCCAATAAGTTACTTTGGCATGGATGGATATCATCAATTGATTATCGAGTAATAAAGTGCACTGATCACTCCCATCCCATACCAAGGGTAGGCCTAATAGTTGGCCAAAACGGGCCAGTACACTATCTTCTTTACGCATTTCTCCTCTCCTTTAAACAGCATACTCATCATTCCACTGTTCAAGCAGCTGCAACATGACTTCCAGGATATGCTCTTTTTGCTCTGGATCGCGATAACAAGCTTCACTCATGACCACCATAATTTCGCGCCATTTACGTAAAAAAATTAAACATTGCAACGTTGTTAATGGCAATTTTATTATCAACTGCGCTAATGCTTCAGGATAGATCCAACCTTGCTCCAATAATTCAATACTGATTTCTGCAACGGTATCGTTTGCTAAATTGAGTGTGCGCGATAAGTAAGCACAGTGCTCAGTAAAAGCTAAGAACAGCCATAAGCGACGTAAATCGTCAATCGTGGTTACCAACTTAGTCATATCTAACTGTTCATGACTTACCAGGGGCTCTGATAATGCACGTATTAATAATTGAATAGTCCGCCGTCGATCTTTATGTTCTTGTAATAATTTAAACCAATGACTTAGCCCTTTTTCTCCACGCGCAGCATGTTGATAGAGTTGACGATAAGCTTGCAAACGTGAAGTATCTATAGTCATACCTTGGCTAGCGGCAATTAACGCTAACTCAATATCTTCTTCGGCTAACAATGACATTAAAAACTTTTTGATTTTCGAACGTTCAGATAAGGCTAAACTCGTCATACCCTGTAATGTCGCTAACAAAAAAATAAGCTGTCCCTTATCTAAACCAAGCTGAGGAATTTGCTGTAAAATTTTTTCGCCATCTTTAAAGGAGAGCAGTTGTTTAGCAATCTGCTCAATAAAGCCTCGTTGCTTTTCATCTAATTGCTGTAAAAGTTTTTCTACACCATTAAATAATGCACTTTGCTTTTTATTTGAATCGGCAATTTTTTTCATTACCTGGCTTAGCCCTAAGCTCAAACCCTCTAGCGTCTCTTCCAGCGCTTCAGCACGTACTTCTGCTAATGCAATACTGGCTTGCATTGCGGTACTCTCTGCTGGTAAAAAACTGGCTGACTGCTTGCTATCTTGTAGAGATTGAAAATCGAGATAATCAGATTGATCAATTCGCATCACAAGTTCCTCTCAAGTGCGTTTTTTCCATTGTAGGAACACAGGTTTCTAGTAGCCTTTCAAGGTGTTCATATAAATCAAAGCGTAATGTCATACAACTTGAACTCAGTTCTGCTTGCCATGGTGCAAAATCAGAACGGAGCCTAATTTGCATCTGTTCTGCAAATATTTTACCCAACCCATCTGCCTGTTCCGGTGAAACACTCAATACCAAACTTTGTTTAGTGGTTGCTTCACCAATCTGTTCAGTAATCTGGCTAATCAGATTTTCACTAATATTTTGTTTTTTACTCCAGGCTTTGATGACTAATTTTACTTGTTGGCAGATCCGTTCCTGTAAAACGACAACTAATTGTTTTTCTAACTCCGCCTGTTCAACCAGCCAATTAAGACTTTCTGCAACTATTTCTTGCCGCAATTGTGCTCGCCACGCTTTTTCCTGCTCCTTAGCGTTCATCTCTGCTTTAGCAACAATTTGTTGAGCTTCCTGCAGAAGCGCGTCACACTCATGCCGCACTTTATCTACATATTGCTTAATACGTTGCTTGGCTTTCTGTTCCCGTCTACATTCAGCTAAACCTTGCTGAATTTCATCAGGTGTGATTTCCAATGTTTGCTTTAAGAGCTCAAACTCTTTAACTAACACTAAAAATCCATTCATAAGAAACGCTCCAAACGAAATAACCAGCGAACAGCCTGTTCAATCTGTTGCTGCGAACAGACCATTTGCTGCTCTAATGGTGCAAAATACCAGGCCAAAAGCCGCGCAAAATCTTGTTCCTGCCAATAATGTGAGAAAACATTTAAGGCATAAAGATGTGCCTGCTCAAGAAATTCCTCAACTAGCCAAGGCACCGCAACCGGGTGGCGCTCTGGCGGCCATAAAGCGATTAATTGCTTAATTTGTTCCTGGCTTAATAAGGTCGCTAAACGTGATCTATAAGCACTATCCCACAAATAGTCAGGATAGGGATTAGAAACTAATCCAACGACGGTGAATAAAAATGGCTTTTTCGTTAATAACAAAAGCCAGGTCTGCATATTTTCCGGTACTTGACGATATAAAGTAGGTTGAAATCCTAATCGATTAAGTATCAATTTATCTAAGCGTCGTTTTAATTCATTACTAATTGGGTAGCGAGACTGCCATTCATTAAGTCCAAGCGATTGCCACGATTTAGTGTGCATGATCTCGCCTGGATGGGATAATAAATAATTAAATCTCACTGCCAATTCAGTCATTAAGATTTATCCTTACGGCGTCCAAATATCAATGCGGCAAATACGACAATAAATATTCCGGTAATAGTCAATAAGATTAACGTTTTATTAGCGACAATATAATTCTGTAAATATTGCCATTGCGGCTCAGTTTGAATTTTCTGTGGTTGATAGCGGAATTCAGCTGGTTGCAAAAACAAACTAATTTTGTCGGATTGCAAACCTGATATCGCATTCTTAATTAAATTGCGAATTTGCGCTTCAACACCACTCATATTGACTTCTGGCGAATATTTAATGTAAACCGCTACCGACTTTTCTGGCGTGCTATTATCAATATTACCCTCACTATTGTTCGACTGAGCAATAGACACGCGTGCACTAATAACACCGTCCATGCTTGATAGCGTACGTTCTAATTGTTGTTCTTTAAGATAACGCATTTTTGCTTCTTCTTGAGCAGGAGAAGAAACTAATTGACCTGCAGGAAAAAGATCCTCAATACCAACATATTGCGTTTTGGGGTAACCATTCTGCCTGAGTATTTCCACCGCATCGATGAACTTATCTTTTTCGATTTGCAATGTTACTTTGCCAGTTTTGCTATCGATTTCAGAATTAACATCAATGTGATTTAACATCAATAATGCCACCATCTGATTAGCTTCATCTTGCGGCAAATTGCGGTATAACTCGACCTTACAGCCGGTCAGAAATAACACCAATAATAAACATAAATACTTTAAGTATTTCATTGCATGGCCACTAATTTATTGATCGATTGAGCAAGACTTCCTGCCGTTTTAGCTGCCATGTCCACTTCAAGAACGGCTTTCACTATCATTGCTTGTCCTTGCACGGCTTGGGTAGGTGACAACGCTTGAGCCATCGGCTCGACAGTTGATGGAAGAACTGACCCTAATGCAGCCGTTTGTCCTTGACCGTGTTGCATTAATTGATTGAATTTTTCAACTAATTGGCTATCAGGATTAACTGCTTCTGCCGCCTGGGCCTTCATCATATTGATGGGGGCTACCGCTTTAATGTCCATTTTCATCTCCCGCTAATAAAGCATAAATTTGCGCATGATCGATCATGTCAGCAGGCAAGGAAAATAAACATCGTAATCCTTCAGCTTGATTACCCTTCATGCCCATTAATGAACGCAGCGCGGCACTATTTTCACCTAACGCAAAGTAGACTAAACCGCTACATAGCGCACGCGCCTCTTCGTCAGCAATCAATTGTGGAAACACAGCTAAAATGGCATAAGCCTGTTTTATTAATCCATGATTGGCAGCAGCAAGCGCAATTTCTACCAATAATTGGTTATCTTCTTTTTTCATATTTTGGCAATAATCCCTTGTATCATGTCTTTAACCACTTTGATCAAAGCGCTTTCGTAACCGATAAAATTGGAATATTGCTGTACCGCAAACTGCATCTGTAGCATCTGATCCGGATTACTAGGATCAGCGTTGGCAATTTTACTTTTAATATCACCAGCAGCATTAGCAGATAGTTGCGATAATTGGTTGATGATAGCATTGAAATCCATAATTTTACCCTAACGTCAAATTAAGCATTGTTTGCCAGACCTTATCCATCTTATTTTTCAACTATCAATAAAAATGGATGTAAATACTTATTACCAAACGAGATAAACAATGCCATTTCACTTGATCAAAACACTTAACGATGCATCAGTATTCAAATCTTTTTTAAAACTAAAAAACCTATGCAACTCTATCCATTATTAATATTTCTGTTAGTGTTTTATTGTTATTTAATGACTTATTTCTATATTATTGCTTTACTGCATATAACATAGTTTGGTGGTTAATATTCAATTTCTATATCCGGTATTCACCTGAAATATCAATAAAAAATAAGCAAGTTATGATTAGCATTAAATTTAATTAGGATAAATACGAATAAATAAATATAACCAAATGGAATATAATAGTTAAATTCGATATAACTAATTAGATTTATCGTTAGATGACAAGAAATAAATTGATATTTAAAGATAGATAGAAAAGATTAATATATTTGTTAAACTAAAAAACAAGGATATTTTTTTAAAAAATTAACCGACTACAACAGAACCGGTTAATTTTTATTGTCAACATATTATCGACTTAATGAGCAATATGAAATCTAAATATTACCAAATAATATAGTAATTTTTAGCTATTACTCTTTAAATAATGATAACATTTATGCATATTTAATTTTACAAGATTGAACCTTCATTTTTTCCAATTCAAGTTCAAACTGCAATTGACGATTTTTTTGTTCTAAATTGGCCAAATCTAATTGATATTGTTGCTCGCTGTGCTGTTGGGTAAGCCCATTTTGCATTTCCCTTAATTTGCTGATCCTTTGCTGCTGCTGCATTTGTTGTTCCTGTATCCGATTTTTTTTCTCAACCGCATTGTCCAAAGCCACAGATGCCGACCTTGAGGTAAATGCATCGACACTGTTACTCACCAATTTAGTCGCTGAGAAAGTGCTACTCAACGCACCTAATGTTGCTGTCGTAACCGCACCGCCCGAACATAATGTACCCACAACCAGGCCAGAACGTAAAAAAGCAGAGGTATACTTAGACCAATTTTCAGCGCTATCGCTTGACATGCCTGCTTTATTAAGTAGCCGATAAACAGCATTGGCTATGGTATCAGATCCTAACTTTAATCCTTCACCACCCTTAGCTTGGCTATGCCAATTAGCATAAGCACACCCAGCATCAGCAACCGCCAAACCAAATGTAATACTTGAACCAATAAGTAATGGCATTGTCGCTCCGGCAGTAAATAAAGTAGCTGCTATCGAAAGCCCTAAACCAACACTTGCGATCCCTACATTTAATAGCTCTTTAAAAAAAGAACGTTTAGCGATTTCAACACCTTGTTGCTTAGCTTCATCATAATATTGTTTAGACTGATTAATTTGCTGTTCAATTTCTGGTTTAAGATCCAGTGGCTTGCTTACCTTTGTATCTCCATTTGGCGTCGCCAGATCTAACCATTCTGTCACATTATTGGCGGCTGTTAGTGGTACCTGGTCAATATTAAATTGTCGTGCCGTGGTCGATGGTTTTATTGGTGATTGAGCAAGATCTAGGTAAGCTAATGTTGCTCTGCCAGGATCGATAGTGTTTTCATATGGCATAAAATACCCTCTTATTAGTCATGAAGTTCACTGTATAACTTCATCTAATAATGTCTGTGCAAGTCTACGTATATCAGGTTGTATTGGTGCAATAAAACTCTGCTCAATTGATGTCTGTAACGCATCAATAGCTTCGCTAGTTTGCTCTATTGCCAGATAGCATTGAGCGATACGAAAGGTTACTCCTGCATCTCTAGCATCGAGTAAACTGGCATATCCATAAAACACTAATGCATACCGATATTGTTCTAAAGCGTGTAATGTTGAAGCCAAGCCGATAAGATATTTTCGTTCGCAAGGCTGGTACATTACCAAATAAGTAAAAGCAGTTAATGCTGGCGACAATAACAGCTGTTGATATGCATCTACAGCTTGTTGGTAAGTCGCATTTAATACCTCACTGGAGATATTTTGTGGTGTTTGTTGTTGTGTTTGCGGTTGTGTCAATGCCTGTTCAATAATGGCTATTAATTGCTCTAACGTAACCTCCTGATTAATATTTGTCATTGTCATCTTGGGTCAAAGCCTCACTTAATTAAAACCGCTCAATAACGTATCTTGAGCGGTGCATTTCCCTAAATTTATTAATATGCTATTTATTATTTAGATTTATTTATTTACTACTGCTGAGCTAATACGCGTATATAAGTCAACTAAATCTTTGACGATAGAGCGCATTTGTTCGGATAGTTGACAGGCTTTATCCCATGAGTCCTTAATGTTTTTTGCGTAATTCTGCGCATTCATCGCTTGGAAATCACCTTCAACTTTTTCCAATTCTGCCTTTTTAGTCATTTCAGCAGAACCCAGCTGGCCACTTCCTTCCAGACCTTTACTGGTCGCTTGTCCCAAATGAGTGGCGATTTCACCAAATTGTTTGGCAAAAGCACCACTTAGTACGCCAACCGCACCAGAGACAATTTGAAACGCACCGGTTAATTTGGCCGCATCATAGGCATCTTCTATTCCTTGGCGTTTTTTATCGAGTGATGAAGTTTGTATATTCCAGCCTAACTCTTGTTGCTTTTGGTTAAATTCCTGCAAAATATTGCGCAGTTTTTTTAATACTTCAGCTAACTTAATAATCAATTCATTGATCTGAGCAATGGCATCCATACTACTACCACCATAGAGCCCACTGTTACCAACATCATCATACTTATCGATTGAAACTGAATTAGCGGACATTGATTGAATATCATTCATAACTGCCTCCTACTAAAATTATCTGAATAATAAGTAACTAGCCATTTCTTGGCGCGTTTTACACCGTGCTGTTTTAGGATGCTTTTATGTCGTTGTTTTGTTGATCATCAAATTTCGTTATTAGCGATAATAGAACAACCTCAATATCGATTATCATTTTATGATCAACTATCAATTAGCCGCTGAATTTTACTTTTCATCATTAATTTCAGGTTAATAATGTCTAAATCTGAACAAAAATAACACTATCAATGCCTTACAATTATCAAAATCCAGCTGTTTAATTACAACTTACGGTTATTAATAACTAATTGAAACAACTACAGTAAAAATATTTATTGCACTAAACCGTGGCACTAGCAATGCGCGCTTGCAACATACCCGTTTCACTAATCGTCTTACTTACCCCTGCTAAGGTATCACTCTGTTTATCTAATAGATCTTTGATCGTTTTACCTTGCTGCTCTTTCGCTTTGTCGTACCAATCAAAACAAAATTCCATAAAATTTTGTTGCAAGATCAATGCTTCGATCTGTTTTTGTAGCTTGGCTTTTTCTAGGCCAATAATACCGCTAGTTACCGTTTTACCGGCACTGGCCCTAACATAGACCAAATCGAGAGAAACAAAAGTACAGGCTTTAATGGCTTGTTTGATCACCTCATTACGGATTAACTTAGTGACTTGCTTAGTAAGTTCTTCTGCTGTGATTTGCACCCCTTTTTCTACTGCTTGGGTAGCTATCTTCTCAACAGATTGAGTTACCAGTGTTTGGATCGCTTCTTGACTGAAAGCCTTACTTAATGATTTAGCAATCTGTCCGCCACGTTCAGCCACTTTTTCTAAACCTTTCTCCACACCTCCAACTAATTGTTTGCCAATCTGCTCAGCGATCTGTTCAGAGACCTGCTGACCAACTTGCTTAGCAATAGTTGATATTTCTTGTGATGAACTTTTAACCACGGCTTCAGCTAATTTTGGCGCCGCTTCTTTCATAGCTTCGCCCGTTGTTTTGGCTATCGCTCTGGTCGCCGATATCGCACGCCCAGCCTGGAAAATATCTAACGCCATCGCAACAACTTCAGCACCCAACTGAACTTTACCGGCTATATCGGCAACTTGCTGGCATTTGTCTTTATCTGCACCTAGCAATATTGCCGTTTCTGCTGCAGCTTTGACCATTCCTGCAATGCCAGCCGTTAAATAAGATGCGCCACTGGCAATTTCTAATGAACCACCAACCACATCACCAACCGCGAGCCGAGCCGCACCTTCAACCAGTTTGAGTGCACCATAAACAGCCTCTACCGCACCAACAATCCAATCAAAAATAGCAGCAAAAATACCGCCTCTTTGCGCTTTTTCCGATTGCTCAATTTGTTTGGCCAGTTGCTCTTGAAACTCTTTTACCCGTTTATCACGTAAAAATGCTTGGGTATCGGTCATCAATTGGCTAGCTTTCGCTGCCGAATTCGCCGTATCACCAAATATTTTTAAACTCAGGTTGGCGGCCAGTAAAATCATATCGTTAATGGATGCCTTTTCGATTTGATCTAATGTGGCACCATCATCAGCTTGTAAAGCATGCAATATACGGGCAAAAGCCTGTTGCACTTGTTGATGACTAACAACGCCATTTTTTTCATCACGATCCACATTCAACGAAACATAGGTTGGCATAGACCATTCGGGTAAACTGGCTTTTTCAACCGGATGGCTATTATGAACATGAGGATTTTGGATATCCGGTGTATTAATGGATGAAGTAACACTCATATTATTCACAGCACATTTCTCCCATTAAATAAGCTAACTGTTGGTTGGCATTTTTTCTGACTTCTGGCCATTGCTCAGCCGGCAAACAACGGCATACCCTTAGCGCAGCACGAAAAGACTTTTCTGCATATTGACGATTGCCAAGTGCCAGGTAACTGACGCCAGCAAAGTACGGACTACGGGGATCTTGCAAACGATTCATACCGGCACGACCAAAACAAAAAATAGCCTCTTCATGTTCATGCAGTTGTTGGCAACAAGTTGCTAAAGCATAAACGTATTCAAAATTGCCTTGATTGAGTCGCATCAGTAAGAAAAAAATTCGCTTGGCACCCTGATAATCGCCATAAGTCATCAGTTGCATCGCGTAGCGGTAAAGTAAATCAAGATCCTTTTGATCAACATTTGCCAGACAACTCAACGCTCCACCTTGCTGAACAAAATCAAGTAAAGTGGCAAAATCTTTATTATCCATTGCTGCCTCCCTAACGAATATTTTGGGCAATCGATTTATTCATTTCTGCCAACATAGTTTGCATACTATTGATTAAACTGACTGTCACATTGTAGCCTTGCATCACTTTTTGCAATTGCAGTTGAGATTGAGAAACAAAATCGGAAGCACGGTTCGATACTGTTTCCAGCGCCGCTTTAACCGAGCCTAGCTTCCCTTGATCTAAACCACCGGCCGCCGCCAATACATCAGCAATATGCTGCATATGTTCACGACTGATCTTTTGATAGGAACGGGAACCTACTTCCGGCAATCCCCAGATATAATCACTACAACGTTGTCCATCAACTTTAATACCATGTTCATCCATATAGCGAACAACATCCTGCCAACTGGCTGACTGCATGCCATCTGCACCTGATTCAGCGATTTTTTCACGTAATTTGGCCAATAGAGCCGCGGTAGGATCGTTTTGTTGCAGGAAATCATCAATCGACATGCCATCGACAGTGACACCATGATTTCTCATATAGTCGATAACGTCAGGCGGCAATTTTTCCAGTGCTTTATCGCCTTCTTTGGCAATTTTGGCGATGATTTCATCGACTCGATTAGCCATATCTTGCGCATCACGTGCCATTTGTGACTTAATTTGCATCTGGTTATATTTCAATTGCGCCATGTCAGAAAGTAAATTCATAAATAAATAGAGAACCGCGATCCCGCCGGATATAACATAATCTCCACTGTTGGGATTACTGTTATTCACTTGTCCCTTATTAACAGACAAAGCCTCTCTAATGCCGCTGGTTAAATGGATCATAGCGACCTCCCACTTTTTAATTTGTTAACGTTATTTGTTAACGGTTAGCACTATCTATTAACGGATATTTTGGGCAATCGATTTATTCATTTCTGCCAACATCGTTTGCATACTATTAATTAAACTGACCGTCACATTATAACTTTGCATCACTTTTTGCAGTTGCAACTGAGATTGAGAAACAAAATCAGAAGCACGGTTTGATACTGTTTCCAACGCTGCCTTAACTGCCTGTAGTTGACCTTGATCTAATTTGTCACCATGTTTTTTTATATAATCATCGATTGACATACCATCAACGGTAATACCGTTTTTACGCATATAGTCGATAACAGCTTGAGGAAGCTCACCGGTCGCTTTATCACCTTTTTTAGATACCTCAGCAATGATTTCATCAACCTGATTAGCCATATCCTGGGCGCTACGTGATACATCTGATTTATGCTGCATTTGCGCATATTTTTGATTGGCAACATCAGATAACAAACTCATAAATATATACAGAACCGCAATACCACCAGATAAGACTGAATCACCATATATTGCGGAGGTATCTTTAATGCCATTTAAAGATCCAGAATTAACAGAATAATTACCTGATGTGTTTAAGATTTGAGTAGACATAATTTAGCCCTCATAACTAAATATAAGATTTAAAAGTTTTCTTTTTTGTATTTACTGCGGTGTTTGAGTCTAACGATGTATTATTTCCTTCATCAGGCTCATGATTAATTGATTTAAAAGTTTTCTCTATAACTTTAAAATTTTTTTCAAGAGAATTAATCTTAGCAAGAATATCCTTTTGGCATTTATCAATACCCTCTGGAAATGCTTGTGCTAATTTCTTTAATTTATTTTGTGCGGTTGTATTATGGCTAGATTCTTCAGTTAATTGTTTAATTTCTTGTTGCAAAGATTCAAACTCTTTCATTTGCTCAAATAACAATGAACGGCGAAAATCTAAATCCGATATTAATGCTTGAATGTCATTAAACATAATTATTTCCTCTGGTTAAAAAATTCTTATAATAAAAATAAATTTATAAAAAATAGAAAAATAAATATTTATTTAATTTTGCTTTTTATATCGTTGCGCTAAAATATTAATAACCTGTTTTGCTGCTTCTACCGCCTCCAATAATGCCAACGAAGATTTCGCATCATTTTGGGTTAGACTTTTTTGGCAGTCATTTAATTGCTGTAAATAAATTGCCTGATATTCTGATTGTTGCTTTAAATTCTCTTCCAATTTTGTGATACATGTCATATGACCCCCTAAAAAGAAAATGGAATATGCACAGAATTACCATCACGATTTAAATCTAATCCAGTAAAATCGATGTAACTAACAACGTAACCATTATCCAACTGGCTATTATATTTAAGTCGTATACCGTTACTTAACTCAACAAAAGGTGCTTTGCTATTACCTCCATAACTGACAACTTGGCCAGGTAGATAATCACTTAAATTTTCGCGAACAGGTATATTTTCAATTCTTACATCCATATGCTGCCCCGTTGCAGCGGAAAGTGAAGCAGCTAGCTGATATATTTTTTGTTCTTTATTTGGGTCGTTCAAACCAGTGATGATGATGCCGTCTTGGCGAGATTCAACCATCAATCCACTTAATAACCCTTTACTCCGTAATGTATCGATTAATTGCTGACTAAAACCACCAATCGCATTGTTTACCTGCCAATGACGTAAGCCATTTAATTGTCCCAGCTGTTGGGTAACATTATCCCATTGCTTGCCCGACTGGATGGCACCTGAAATAAGAATATCGCCTGCTTCTTTACCAGTTGTTACTTTTGCATGCAAATAACCATTAGCGACCAGAACTGACTGCACATTTGCTACAAGTTGATCAATACATACGGTTTTGTCACGAAAACGAATACCATGAAATTTCAATTCGCTTTCTAGGCGTGCCAAAGCGATAAAATTTTTACAATAACCACTCAACGTTAACCCACCATTACTATCCCATTGTGACTGTATCTCTACCAATTCAGGTGCCAACAGCTGCTGTTTTAACCAAATCTGAGGATCAAACAGAGTGGCTGATGATGGTGGTAATAACAGTACAAATAAACTAGCCAGCAAGATAAAGAGTGAAAATCCGCCCCACAGTAATAAACTCCATTTAGTTTTACCGGCCAGTTTGGCTTCAGGTAACGGGCGCCATTGTAATGATTCATCTGCCCGTCCAACCATAAAACCGATACCTGCTAGCACAATGGCTTGGTTTAGCGGAAATGTCATGGGGCCAGTATGCATCCCTCCTTCAACTAATACCGTCATCGGCTGATTCAGCGTAATACCTTGTGGCTGTACCGTCAGTGACAAAGAGGAATGACCCGATAATGGTGCAATAATGTCACCATCGATACCCATGGTCAGATCGCCTTTAGGCAGAAATAATTCTCGCCCTTGCATCGGACCATTTAACCATAGCAATTTATAATCGCTTGCCATGATTAACCTCCTTGATTGATAGGCTCTGCTTTAATTAAAAACAGACGTATCACACTCTGTTTGCTACGATCTTCACTCCTGAATAAACCGCCAATCAATGGCAAATCCCCTAATAATGGAATTTTATTTTGCACCGTTTGGTCTTTATCTTGAACAAAGCCACCGAGTAATAAACTTTCACCGGTATTCAGTGTTGCTTGCGTTGCTATCTCTGAATTCTGTACTTGCGGTAATGGTTCACTATCATTAATCGCCTTCGCTTGCTGACCATCTTCAATATTGAGCGATAACATCACTTTTTTGCGACCATTGCTGTCAATCAGTCTGGGAGTGACACGAAGTAATGAGCCAGCAGTTACCGATTCCAGTTTTGCGACCTTATCACCCTGTAATTTAGTATAAAAAGTGATATTTTTATCTAACACGGCTTGAACATTATTAAGCGTTACAACCGATGGGCGAGAAAGTATTTTCGCCTTAGAAGTTTTCTCTAATGCATTCAGCCGCACCATAAAATTGCCGGTATTGCCAATGACAGTTGAAAAATTATCACTGCCTGATGTACCTTGGTTAAAAGAAATCGAGCCACCACCAATTTTGGCATTTGCCGACCAGTCAATACCTAACTGATTAAAATCTGATGCATCTACATCAATAATCGAGACAGAGACTTCAATCATGGTTGGTGCGATATCAAGCTGTTTAATTAACGTGCTATAAAGCCCCATATCGTGCTTATTACTGCTAACTACTACCGCATTCTGCCTTGGATCGGCGGCAAATGACGTTATATCTTGTTGTGCATTTACGCCACTGGCATTAGTTTGATTCATCTGTTTTAGAACACTAACGATACCTGGCACGGTCACATTTTGTTTGCGATATTGATAAATGGTATCCGTTGCAGAAGCATATTTAAGCGGAAAAATGCGAATTAAGCGCTGCGTTTGAATGTTTTGTTTTGCTTCTTGATCAACCTGATTAATAAATCGGGTTACTTTATTAATACAATCTGGGACACCATAAACCTGTAGTGCATTTAATCCATTAATCGATTTAACTTCACAACTATTTTTATCTAAAAAACCGGCTTTTCCCATATAGTTCAGCGCACGTTCACTTGATAAAGCACTAAGAGAAACGATTTGATTGTTCATTTCCTGTGCTTTATAAGCATGTAATACATCACCATCGTAATACCAAACTAAGCCATACTGGTGCGCTAAAAATGCCAGAATTTCCTGCGGTGTTTTGTTTTCAATTCGGCCACTGAAGGTATCTTGTATCTGTGCACTAATATCCATAGGAATACCATAAGAATTACCAATATCTCTTATTACCGATGCAAGCGGTGTCCCACGACTCACATAAACGAAGGGGTCACTGTCCTGCCAATGGATGGAAGAAATTGATGCCGCCTGTGCAACCGTTGTGGTTAATAAAAATAAGCAACAGAGTTTATTTTTCATCTTTTTATACTCCGATAGCGCAATGGTGGTGATGCCACAGGTTGACACAAACCTTCTTCCAAAAATTTAGCAAATGCCAGATGACTACAAATAGATTGAATAAGTAGATTATCATCAATATCTTTATCATAGGCTTGCCAGAGCACCCAATAAGAGTGTCGATAATCTAGCCCCATATTCCTTCCTTCTGGACAGCAAACAAGCACTAAACTTGCTTGTTGATACCAAATTTTGTTATCTGGCGGTATTATCTGAACACCAACTGTGGCACCAAAAGAAGATGATAACCAATTTGCATTTCTGCCCGCACAAATTGCGTTCCAATCGCTTTCTGCTTTTTCAACAACTTCAAACAATCCAGTTGCTGTAAATCTTTTTATCATCGTCTTGTCACCTTTTTTATCTGTTAACAAGTATGAGTAATACAATATCTTTGGCGTATCAGGTAAATACCTTAATCTCATAGTTACCTAAACAGATTAAAAATAAATAGAGAAATTAGAGTAGATTCTTAACCACAATTTGCGTTATTGTTAATAAATTGTATGTGTGTCTATGTGCATACGTTCTAGGATAAGAGAGTAATTATGAATACACATTGGTGTTCATCCTTAGTGACTAAACTCACCTTTGCCTTTATTTCGGTACTCATTAGTTTATGGATACTTATTGAAATAAATTTTTATAACAATATTTATAGTGGTGCCATACAACATATTCTTATGACCTATCACCAAACGAGTGAAATTCGGGCTCATTTGAATCGCAAACTATTTCAACAGTCAATTACTGACATTCAGCAATTGGAACGCCGTATTAGTGAATCCCAGTTTGAATGCCTACATTTTCTAGACAAACATGAACTAGTTGCCCGCCAAATTAATATTGGCAGTCATCCGATAGAAACAAATATGACTAATCTATGGGCGCTACAAACTTTTGGCACCTCAGGTCAACAAAGATATATTGATACGTTTATTATTGAACCCGGTAAGAGTATCGCTATTTATGCGTTATCCACTATAGAACGTAATAATTTAACCAAACGAATAGCTGAAATTACCGCATTAGCCAAGCAACCAACAACAGATGGTTTTCGTTGGAGTGAGCCATTTTATGATACCGTTAGCAAACGTGCTTATGTACTGATGAGCTACACACCGCCATCGCAAAAACCTAATCATCAACAAGTCGGCTTTGTGATTGATATCAATGATATGTTAGATGTTTCTAATATTTATCATGCCAGCGATATCAACTTTTTCCTTACTCCCAAAGGCGTTTTATCATTCAACGATGAGTTAAATATTTCTAAGAATGAGATGGCCGATATCAAAATGTTGATACCAACTTATACTCATCTGTTAGGATCGCTTTATGGGATCGATATTGGCAATTACTATGCCATATCAGAACAAATCGATGGCCCAAATTGGCAGCAAATCACATTAATACCGAAGGATCGTATTAAGAAAATTGCATATACTCCTTTTCTCCATGAATTGAAATGGTCATTGTTATCATTTGCTATTATGACCATTGTGATGTTGTGGATTTTGTTGCAGTACCTGGCAAAACCAATTCGCAATTTTGTTAATATTATTAAACAAGATGTTCAGCCGACCTTTAGTCGCCGTTTACCTGAGTCACGTAAAGATGAACTTGGTGATATTGCTCGCGCTTATAATACGTTACTTGATACTATCAAACATAGTTATGATGAATTAGAAAATAAAGTTGCAATTCGAACCATTGAACTGACTGAAGCCAAACAATTGGCCGAGCGAGCTACAGCGCGCAAAAGTGAGCATCTTACCACTATCAGCCATGAACTACGTACACCACTTAACGGCATCACAGGATCGTTAGAATTACTGCAAACTACGCCGCTTTCCGAAAAGCAAGCTAATTTACGTAATACCGCCTATACCTGTGCTAAATCGTTGCTCAGTATTATTAACAATATCTTAGATTTTTCTCGTATTGAAGCCGATCAGGTTGAATTAAATCTTCGCCGCTACCCAATCCTAAAAATTGTCGATGATGCGATGGTCACCATTCAGCCCCATTTAATAGATAAACCAGTTAAATTACACTGCATAGTCAATAATGATGTGCCAGAATCTTCGAATTTAGATTCATTAAGAGTGCAGCAAGTTTTAGTTAATCTTCTGGGAAATGCGGCAAAATTTACTGAACAAGGGCATATCATACTGACGATTAAAGTAGAAGAAAATCAGCTCTGTTTTTATATAAAAGATACCGGCCCGGGGATAAAAGAAGAAGATCAGGCGTGTATATTCCAACCTTTTGTGCAGTCATCACATTCTAAAGTTGGCACAGGGCTTGGTCTTTCCATTTCTGAAAAAATCGCCGTTATTATGGGCGGCAATATTACCCTGAAGAGTGATTATGGCTATGGCTCTACATTCATATTTCGTATGCCTTTACTCGAACCAAGTTCACCCATGTGTTTACAACCAGAACCTATCGCGGCACCACATAAACTACATGCACAAATTACTTTGTGGGGGGGTAGAGCTAAGGAAGGAAAAAATTCATTACTTGAAAATGAAGAGTTAACCTACTTGCCATGGCGATTATGGAAACAGCTATATGAAATCCAGCACGGTATTTCTCTGCCCTCTTCATCAATGCTATTCAAAACAATAATACCCTGGAAGCTGAAAATTCTGTTAGTCGATGATGTTGCCACTAACCGTGACATTATTAGCCAAATGTTAATTGAACTTGGCCAAATGGTTTATACTGCGGACAGTGGTAGAGCAGCGCTTAATCTAGGTAAAAAGCATATTTTTGATTTGGTATTAATGGATATACGGATACCCGATATTGATGGTTACCAGACGACTCAATTATGGCGTAAAAGTAAGGTCATTCTGGATACTGAATGCCCAATTGTTGCGCTTACCGCCAACGCTAATCCAAGCGAACATGAAAAAACCATATCATTAATGAACGGCTATTTGACTAAACCCGTGTCACTCGAGCAATTAGCTCAATGCATTGAGATGGCCGTCGAAATTCAGATCGATCGCGATATGCAACCCGAAGTTAACTGCGATAATGCTGAACCGATTATGAAATTTTCTGAAGACGAGTTTAATCAACGGCTAGCTCAGCACTTTTCTGATATGATCAAACGTACTCAACATTGCTTACAAACGCATAATTGGGAAGATCTACGAAACATTTTACATAACATAAAAGGTAGCGCAGCCCTTACCGGTTTTGAAAACATATCAAAAACTGCAGCAGAATTAGAAAAACGTCTCGAATCACAAGGACATTTTTCTAGCGATGAACTTGAGGTGTTATTAATCGCACTAGAATATAATCAATCACTAATTCATCACGGCCCGTAACAGGGCCAAGCTGTTAGAATCCCATTCTGTGCGCCCATTTCATCAAATCTGCTACATTATGCGCATCGAGTTTCCTCATAATATTCATTCGATGAGTTTCGACTGTTTTCAAGCCGATTACTAATGCTTCTGCAATATCACGATTACGCCTGCCCTCAAAAATAAGTTTAAGCACCTGTTTTTCCCTATGGGTTAATACCGGAATATCCCCATTTTCAACCCCTTTTAACGCAACAATTTTTGCTGCATCCAAATTAGGATCGATGAAAAACTTACCTCTACCGACACTTTTAATTGCCGCTATCAGTGTACTTTTAGAGCCATGTTTTAATACATAACCATTAGCGCCAGCATCAAGGGCATCACGTGCTTTCCGTTCTTCTTCGGAAGCAGTCAATACAATTACCATTAATTTTGGCCAACGTTTTCTTAATTGGCGAATAGCTTCAACGCCACTCATGCCAGGTAAACTAAGATCCATTATCACTAAGTCTGGCTGTAATTTTAAACATGCATCATACACACCAAGACCATCAGTAACAAATCCAACTAATTCCAGATCGGAGTAGGGGGCAAGACAGCTTTTTAAGCCATCAAAGATCAAGTCATGATCATCCACCACAACGATCTTGATTCGTTTCAAATCCCCAGTAATCATTTAACTTCCCCATCTTGGTTTTTGTCACACTTGATACTCTAAATTCATAACCTCAAGCGATGGAGGAAACTACTTTAACAAGTAAAAACAATGCAACTTATTATTCATTATAGTGCTTATCATTTCTACAACTAAAAGAGTGATAAGTTTCAATTTTTTATAAACAATTAATCATCGCTATCGTAACGAAGATCCATGACTAAACGCAATAGCTCTGCAACCGGTTCAAACAAACTCTCAGGGATTATTTGCCCCCTTTCTACTTGTTGAAATAGCGCACGAGCCAGTGGTATATTCTCAACCATTGGAATACCTGCTTTTTCAGCGAGTTTCACAATATGCAAAGCCATATTATCTTGAAATTTCTCAACAACTTGAGGTAATGGAGTAATGCCAGGTTGGTAATAAAGACAAACGACAATATGGGTTGGATTACGAACAATCACTGTCGATTTTCTTACATTCGCAACCACTGAATTACTCGTTATTTCTCGTTGTATTTCACGACGCTTTTGCTTAATTTGAGGATTACCTTCTGTGTCTTTAAACTCTCGCTTTGTATCCTCCTTCGACATTTTTAACTCTTTCATAACATGATAATATTGAAATCCGTAATCTGCTATGGCAAATACAATATAACAAACTAAGAATCCTCCCCATAACCATTGAATTAACGTAAACGTTACCATTACACCACAGTCAATACCACAAGTTGGCAAGTATTGAAATAGGTTTACATAATAATCTAATAAATAATAAAAAACTAATGTCAGCACAATAACCTTTAAAATATTCTTTCCAAACTCAAATAGATTTTTCATCGAAAAAATCTGTTTAGCATTTTTGATTATATTCATCTTATTAAAACTAAATGCCAAACTTTTATGCGCCCAAATTGGCCCAGTTTGAACTATACAGCTTAAGCAGATTGTGATAATTAATACCACCACCAGGCCAACCATAAAACGCAACAACAACATGATAAAGGAACCAATAATTGTTTTAGCAGCAACATCGATCGGTAAAGAAAGTGAGCGTACAGTTAAAATAACCAATTCGCCAATCGCATTAAATAAAGCATGTCCTTCAACAATTAAATAGCCGAGAATGACTGCCATTTTTAATACTGTCACTATTTCATTACTTTTAATGACTTGTCCTTTTTTACGTGCCTCATTCATCCGCTTTTGTGTAGGCTTTTCCGTTTTTTCAGCCATTAATATCATCCTCGCCAAAGTTGGAATAAAGTTGAAATTTGTTTTTCAAATAGTTGGATCTTCATAAAATAGTGATCAAAAGCAAAATACATACTCACCAAAAGAAGAAACACAACTAATACACTTTTAATTGGCATAGATAGAAAAAACACATTAAGCTGCTCTACCGAACGATTAATCAATCCTAATGCAACATCAACTAAAATCATTACCACTATGGCTGGCATTGCAAAACTCATACAGAGTTCTAACATCATATGCCACTGTTGCTGAATGAATAGCAACATTGAAGCATTAAATGATAACGGTGCATTTGGCGGTAATACATTATAGGAATGGTAAAGCGCGGTAAGTAACGCATTGAAACCACCGGAAACCAAAAACAAGACACTCAATATTTGGGTAAATAACATGCCAAAAATTGAAGATTGTAATCCCATTAAAGGATTTAAGATGGTTGACATCGAGGCACCGCGCAACGTGTCAATAATAAATCCTGCCATATCAATAGCCCAAAAAGGAATAGCTGCACAAAAACCAAGCACTAATCCAATAAGCAATTCTTCACTGTATAGAAACACTATCTCTGTCACAGTCTGATGGGTCAAATCGATCGGCATGGTCTTGATTATCGGAGCAATGGGCAAAGCAAACACTAATACCAGGCTGTTACGAATCAAGCTACTACCCATTGCTCCCCCTTTAAACAGTGGCAATAATAGTAACATTCCTAGAGGTCGCATCATGCTCAATGCCAACCAAGGCACCATTTGCATTAGACTATTCATCTAATCCTCTTATTTACCTATTTGATCAAAAGATAAAATAGCGTAGTTAAGTAGCGCACTCCCCATCCAGTGATAACTTACCGCCAAGGTAATACACACAGCCACTAATTTAATCAGAAATTGCAATGTCTGGTCTTGGATTTGTGTGAGCGCTTGTAATATACTCACTAATAGCCCAGTGACTGATGCTACTATTACAATCGGTAATGAAAGCAGCAGCACAATCCATAACAACTCCGAAGTAAAATGAATTATGGTGGACTCATTCATGAAAAAGACACCATCAATTGACCAATAAGTTTGTCCCAGCCGCCCATCAAAATAAAAATTAATAATTTAAAAGGAAGCGCTATTGTCATTGGCGAAACCATCATCATTCCCATTGCTAATAAAACATTAGAAACAATAAGATCGATCGCAACAAACGGGAGATAAATCAAAAAACCAATTTTAAAGGCTGCAATAAGTTGACTCATGGTAAATGCAGGAACCATGACTAATAAAGAGTCAGGAGATAATGAAGTTTGATATTGTTTAGGCCAAATTTTATAGCCTATTTGAGTAAAAAATTTAATTTGTTCTTCGCTGGTATTTTTTTTCAAAAAATCTTTATATGGCGCGATAACTGATGAATTTATTTGTTCCAAAGAATCAACAGAATTCCAATCAATCGGCTGGGCTTTAATATTATCATGAATTGCAAAACCAACGGGTGCCATCGTAAATAAAGTCAATATTAATGCCAAACCATAAATAGCCATATTAGGCGGAATTTGCTGTATGCCTAACGCATTGCGTAACATTGATAAAACAATCGAAATTTTTAAAAACGAAGTTCCCATTACCGCAAACAAAGGCATTATGGATAAACAAAAAAGCACTACAATTAATTGCATCGGATTATTAAATAACGACATAATACCTCCACTAACTCTATATAAATAGAGTATCCATGGTACGATGAAGCGAAAATATCCGGTAAATACCTGAGAACAGTTAAAGAAAAAATAACTGTTTTATAAAAAATTTGAAAACTATTTCCCTCAATGAATGATAATTATTTACCATAATTTATTTAAAATGATATATATTTTTCATTAATTTGTTAAATAACAAACTGGTTATGAACAATAAAGTCCAAATATATTTTATTGAATAACAAAAAAACATATTTTAAGTTTATTTTTAACATAAATATAAAATTTATTTTCTGTAACAAAATGAAATTGCAACTTATTTTAAAATAAAGTTCCTTATAAGCTTATAGTCAATTTTTATTATTTTCGCATTTTTAAACATAACCATTTAATTTTTTTTTGATCAGAACGCTATTTTATATTGTTAATTTATTATATAACGATAGAGTTATTTTACTGAAAACGTCTTTATCATTATAAAAATGATATTAAGTACATTGATATTTGATGCAAACGCATACTTAATCTATTTCAGCAAAATTTTTCTCTGTTTTTATCTTTGAAATGAAATTTTATAAAATCTCAGTAGTTTACTGGATATAACTGTATAAATTCAGCTGCTAACTTCACTTTGCTATACCATGGAGTAAAGTTATTTATTAAGAAAAATAAATTATAACTAGGGAAATTATAATGTCATTTATTCTTTCAACACCAAATAATCCCTTAGCAATCAATGACTCCAGACTTAACACAGTTAAAGAAACTAAAGAAAAGTCATTAAAATACAAAGGGAAAATTAATGTTTATAAAAAAAGCAATAAATCTATCAATAATATTAATCTAATCACGATTGATACAGATAATGCATTTAAGGGATTTTTAAAATTAGAACCATCTGTTTTAAAAAAAAATAAATTAAAATTATCTGGACAAACTGAAACATTTATTATCAATAACATACTGACTGATCAAATAAATATTTCAGACAACAATTCAATCGAAGAAATAGCAAAACTGGATGCTGAAATTACACTACAGTATGCTAACTTTCAAAGTTTAACCAACTTAGCTTCGTTATCAGAAGAGCTAGCTAATATGTATCATCAGATATATTTACAAAAGGCCAGAGAGATAAAAGAAGTAGAAGACATTAAATTAGAAGCAATAATAGAAAAGCAAAATATTAATGAACTAAAAAACTATTTACAAAAACTACATAGTTATAATAGAAAATTACAAGGAATAATTATTCATAATTTGGAACTATTACCGACCCCATTAGGGAAAACATTACCATTATTAACTAATAAAAATGCAACTGCCATTATTAAAGATGCTATTATAGAAGCAAGTTGCCCACCTAAGAATATATTTACTCGATTAACTAAATTCATTTTTCCCAAGTGGTATGAGCAGCAGCAAAAAGAGATATTAAGCTATGAAATGAAAATCGGGAAATTGCATAATTTAGTTTTACGTCTGCAAAAAATAAAAGGCTTCGAAGATGTTGCTGGCGCTGCTTGGTTACACGCAATGGTGCGCCAACTATTTCTGCAAGCAACCCCAAAGCCTTATCCCTATGATCCGTTAAAATTGCTTTCACCTGAACATCGCTTGTGGTGCCAAAAATTGAAAATATGGGGAATTACCTCTTAATTATGGTTGTTGCTCGTGAACATCTAAATAAGTAGGGCTACAAACTTTCTGTGTTAATACAAAACTTATTAAAGATTTTTTAAAATTGGCAGATATCCCAACTCAACCCAGAATAAGATATCTCATCGAAAATAATAGATCAGGCAAAAGTAACGCTAGTCTAGTTATTCAATAGCAAAATCCAATATTGTGTTAATAGAACTGATGATGAGCAAAATAACTTAGTATTTAACAGTCTTAATAGTTAAAAATGCTAATTCAAATGGATGCAGAAACATAATAAAACAGGGGAAATTTAATATTTCCCCTGTTGTTATTAATTGAATAATTAAGCAGCATGAATAAATAATTTAATACCGCCGGTCTTCAAACAATTACAGCTATTATTCCGTTAATATCATTTTATGATCAGATGACTCTTTGGCCAGATCATTATTATCATTTAAACGTCCATTAACTGCCGCCCGAAAAATATCGGTATAGTAAAATAGTGTTTCTAAGGTTTGGCTATCATCACAAAATCCACCTTTTTCAATCCGCCAACAAACGCGTAAAGCAGGCTGATAGCATAATAAAGCAAATACACCTTTCATTCGGTGCACCTGTAGCGAAAGCGCTTCCTTATCAATCGACGTTGATCTTAAATTATGCAGCGTGGCCAGATCCTGTTCTATTCCTTCCAAAATGGCTTGTAACAATTGATATTCTTTCTGTTTATCACCACTTGCCAAGGCACTAATACCATCAAAACAGAGTTCATTTTGTGAATTAATCAGCTGATAATAGCGAGCAATTTCCGACAGCAAATGATCCTGTGTTAAAGGTTTAACTAATACACCATCCATACCGGCAGCAAGACACAATGATAGCTCTGAACTAAATGCATTTGCGGTACAACCTAAAATAACTTGGGGCGGCAAATTACGTTGCGCTGACGAGGTTCTTAATACTCGAGTCAATTCATAGCCATTCATAACTGGCATCTGACAATCCGTTAATACCATATCAAAATAATTTTCTTCCACCAGCGTTAATGCTTGCTCTGCACCTTCAGCAATGGTTACCCGATGTTTGGAAGAAGCCAGTTGTAGAGATAACACTTGCAAATTGGCTGGTAGGTCATCCACTAATAAGATATTGAGTGGTTCCGGTTGGATAATATGAGTAGGAGATACTTCTTCTTCTTGCAACTCACTTCGCTTTAACGGTAAATACATATGTGCCAATGTGCCAATGTGCCACTACCAGGAGCCGCTTCTAACTTGAGGGTTCCATCCATCAACGCCATTAATTGTATTGATATTGGTAATCCTAATCCTGTTCCCCTTGAATCCGCTTCCACTTGTACATAAGGCTGTAAAATTTCACTATACATATGTTCTGGAATACCACAGCCCGTATCCTGTACATACAAAGAGAGCATTTCCGTTTCACTATTGATCGAGCGCTGGATAGCTGCCCTTAATGTAATGAAACCTTCATCAGTAAATTTAACCGCATTACTGAGCAAATTGTTGATCACTTGAGTAATACGGGTCGCATCAAGTAGATAATAATTTTGTTTTGGGATAGTTAATTCAAGGGTGAAACCTAACCCTTTATCCTGTGCAATTGCACAAAAAGGTTCTGCACATTGTTCCAACAAGGCATACAATCCAACCGACTGTAAATTCAATGTTACCTTACCAGATTCAATACGCGTGAAATCCAAAACATCACCGATCACACCCAGTAAAGAGTTTGCAGCTCGACTGGCGGTATGCAAAGGAACATTTTCTGGTAGTTGTCTGACTTCTAATTCCAATATACCAATAATGACATATAATGCCGTGCGGATCTCATGGCTGATATGCGCTAAAAAAGCCGATTTTTCATTACTCGCTCGTTTTGCCTTATCACGTTCTGTTCGTAATTCTCGCGACAATAATTTTCGCTCGGTAATATCAAACCACCCGCCAATGATACCCTGAACAATTCCTTCTGCATCACGGTAATGTTCTAGCCATAGGTAAACTTCTCGCGTTTGGCCTTGAACAGAAATAGAGCAATCAGAAAAATAGGCGGGAGCACCAGACAAGCAGCTGAGAAATTGAGTAAATATCTCTACTTCATCATATGGTTGAAAAAAACCTTGTGAAAATAGAGAATGGCCAATGATCCTCTCGCGCGGCAAGTCACCCATCTCATGTAAGAACCATGGATTAGCAGCCGTAATATTCATGATTGGATCACAGACAAACATCGGTGCAGGGATCGTATTGAACAAAGTTTCCCAATAAGCTAACGAGTTCTGTAACGCTGTTTTTGCCGCTTTACGCTGCCTGATCTGACGTGTTAACCAACTACCCCAAAATATTGAAGTAATCGAGATCACTGATAACACACTGCCCCAAAGAATTATCCAAGAAGAAAGATGTAATACACTATATGAAGTAAAAAAAGTGACCGGCGATAACCATTTTTGATGAAAATAACGCAGATCTTTTGGCGACAACGCATCAATTGCTTTATTCAGAATATTAACTAATGGTGCATAATCCTTAATTACTGCATACCTGGCAGGAAAGAAATCTCTATTAAGGGGATGTATTAAAATGCTATCACCATAACGGCTTGATTGTAGATAATTGGCGCTGACAAAATTATCTAACACCGCATCTGCCGCGCCGGCTAATACCATTTCAATGGCCTTATCCATATTGTCAACTTCAATCAATTCAATATCTGGCTCATGTTCAAATTCTGACAATAAGATGTGACCACTTACTACCACAACTTTACGATGGCGTAATTGCTGGAAGTTTTTTGGTGCATTGCGATAATTCCCTGTGATCATTACCCATTCGAAAGAACTATAAGGGTGAGAAAACAGTAACCATTTTTGACGTTGTTCATTACTCACTAATGACAGCGCCATCTGAGCCTTACCTTGCTGCAAATAATCAATAATGCCAGCCGAATTATCGACGGTCACAAGATTAAAATGGATACCGGTTTTTTCCCCGACTAAGCGTAAAATATCGATATTCATACCAATGATTTGACCATTAGCATTCTCAAAGGAATATGGCGGCGCATTGTGTTTTACCACAACATTAACAACCGGGTGCTGCAACAGCCAATTCTTTTCCTCTAGTGAAAAATTAATATTTTCACTGCTCATTATGGGAACAACACCGGCAATCCAACGTTCATAAACAACATTTTTAATGGTTTTATATAGTTCGTTTAATGTGCGATCAATATTCTCCATTCGTGGATCATTTACTCGAAAAACAAAATTATTTTCCAACGTACTGGAATAATCGACATGATGCCAAACTAAAGAACTCGGCAACGAACGAAAAGTAAACTGATAAGCTATTTGCGCTTGTCCACTAATAAAACCATCGGCTTTATCATCCAATATTAACCGTAACGCCTCTTGTGCTGAACCAACAACCACAACTTCACGGTATGATTGACGAATTTTCGCCAATAGTTCCGGCGGTTCACTATGAGCAACCAATACACGTAATTCTTCAGCTTTATAATAAGCTTTCTCTTTTTTTACCAACATCACCAGCGGTTGAATTAATATTGGCTTACTTTCATTTTTTCTTTGTACTGTTGCTGTTAATGCCGCCGAGGTTTGGGCTAATAACTGAATATATCCTTCATTTAGTGCATTTCTCGCCTGCTGGTAATTATCGAATATACGTATCTTTATCGGTATTTTTAATAATCTTGATAATACACTGAGATAATCTGCATAAATTCCTTCTATCTTGCCATCCCACCGATAAATGATTAAAGGTTCACTAGTACAACGAACAATACCTACTAAAATAGCCGTTGATTTATCTGCAAAATTATCGACAAAATTCACCTTAGGCAAAAATAATCGTTGCACTATATTAGAGTAATAACCAATCTCTATCCCTTCAGCCGGAATTGTCACTTGCGATGAATCATTACATAGTGACTGACCAAATACAGGTAAAGCAAAAAACCAATACCATCCCCCAAATAAGAGGGCTATCCTTTTTCGTATGCTCACCCACTGAGCCCCACCTGTTGCAAATAATTATATAAAGCCGCATCATTTGGAATATTAAGCTTCTTCATGACACTCTGTTTTTGTGAACTAATAGTTTGCTTAGTGCGAAAAACCTTGGTCGCAATATCATTAACGGTTAATCCTTTTGCCAGTAAACGAATCACTTCTAACTCTTTAGGCGTTAATATACGAGCGAGTTGATCGATAGGGGAACTGAGAAAGTCAGAGCTAATATAAGGCTGTTCTTGACCTGCAGTATTATAAAGTCCTTTTTCTAGTTCGCTCGCTAAACTGCTTTTATTCAGGATGGCTTTGACATTGTAACGCGACAGCATACTGATTATATTGGGTTCATTAACCATCGTGATCACCACGATAGGTAAAGTTGGCCAATTTTTGCGGATATAACTTATCATACGTAAACCATCCATATCCTTGTCGCCCGGCATAATAAAATCAGTTATCAACATATCTACCGGTTTAGTTTGCAACAAAGATAACAACCCACTGACATGATGTGCCTCACCAACAATCTGATAGTTTTCTGGCATACTGGAAAGAACCATACGTAATCCCAGTAAAAACACGGGATGATCATCAGCAATAATAATTTTTTTACTCATAGATCCCTCAGATTATTTTTAACGTGAAATTTCATACAACAAACCTTCCATTTCTTTGCCCCTATCTCCTTGTCGCAAAATCAAAGCAAGATGAGCTTCATTAAATCCACCTTTACCATCTGATAGCCGAATTTTTAATACTTTAGGTTTACCACAAGCTGATATTTTTAGGTGCTCAACCGCTTTTCTATCATCAAAATGGATCCAAGCGACGAATAGCACCCATGAGGCTGGGATAGGATAACATTTCCGCCATGTTTTTAAGTTATACCAGGTAATAAGTTCATCTTCTTTACTTAATAAAAAACGATGTATAACATCCTGCTCTAATACGCTATAAGCTAATAAAAAGCGCGCTTTATAACGAAATAACACATGATATAAACTGCGCAAAAAACCAGCCAAAAATAGGGCAGGAAACGCTAACAAAACACTACACCATTGCGCTAAATCTATTATTGTTTGACGCCTTATTTCATCGCCCTCATAAAAAATTGGCATATTCAGTAACGGTAATAAGACAAAACCTATCGAACACAGTGATAAAAAAGCACTGAGTAGTAATAAATTACAACTAAGAGAAAGCAAAATAGTAATACTGACACTGACTAACAATAATCCGGCAATCAGAGGCGATGAGATAATAGCAGTCACCGGATAATACATAAAACCTGTTATTATTACGACCCAAAATAGAGCCATTAGCCAAAATTTTGGCATATAGGGCAATTGAGGACTACGACAAAAGCTATATATTACCAACAAGCTTAACGGCAAATAATTTAATATATATATGACGACTCTTGCAAATGGATCATATAAATCAAAAGACAGATCAGATAAATAAAATATTATATTTGTAATAAAACACCCTATACTGCCAATAACAACATTTATCAGGGCAAAATGAAGTATCTGCCAAGCATTACGTGGCATATAAGCGACACCATAGAAATATTGCCAAATAAATGCCGCTGCCGCCAAATACAGGCTATCTGTCGTGGCAAAAATTAAAGAAACTGATACCGAACGATCAGATAATTGACTCGCACAAAGCACCACCAAAAATCCCGTTACCAACCATAATGGCCAATAACGAGGTGGTGAGATACATAAAACGCCGACTAAAATACCGGCAGGAAACCAAATTAATGGATAAAGGCTACCTATATTACGAGTCTGTAAACTTAATAAGGCTAATCCCAGGTCAACAAAAATAAAAATTAACCAATACAGCGATATTTCCAACGTCTTCATTATATTATTCTAATTATACTGCCTATTTTTCATAGAAAATACACAAACCAACAAATAATACCAATAAATTATTTATCCTCGGTTAGTTATATTTATTATTAGCTTTTTAGTCTGATGATATAGAGTTGAAACAAACCTTATTATCTTGCACATCCAGATAAATATTGGATCTATTGACCATATCCCCAGATAGAAGACTATCTGATAATAATGGTAATACCTGCTGCAATAATAAATTATCAACTTCCCGGGCACCACTTTCTGCTATCAAACAATGACTGGCAAGATATTCCACCAATCTATCAGAGTAAGTCAATCGCAACTGAGTTGCTTTCTCAAATCTTATAACAATTTTGGCCAATTTGTGACGAATAATTGTTTGCAAAATTTCACCTTCTACCGGTAAATAAGGGATCACTTGTAAACGTCCCAAGAACGCGGTAGGGAAAAAACGTTGCAACTCAGGGTATAAAAATTGTTGGATGTCATCCAGTTCTGCAGCTCTTACGGTATCCCCTTCTTTCACTCCTTGCCGAATCGCTCGCATGATTAATTCAGAACCCACATTTGAAGTTAAAATAATCAAGCTATTGCGGAAATCTATTCGTTGCCCTTCCGCATCTTCCATTATACCTTTGTCAAAAACTTGAAAAAATAGCTCCAATACATCTGGGTGCGCTTTCTCAACTTCATCCAATAAAATCACACTATAAGGGCGTCTTCGTACAGATTCAGTAAATACTCCACCCTGACCATAACCGACATAACCTGGTGGTGCCCCTTTTAAACCCGCAACCGAATGCGCTTCTTGATATTCCGACATATTAACGGTAATCATACTTTGTTCACCACCATACATTTCATGCGCTAATGCGATTGCGGTTTCCGTCTTACCAACACCTGAAGGTCCCACTAACATAAAAACACCGCAAGGTTTCTGAGGATCCGCCAGTTGCGTTTTAGCAATTCGTATTTGACGGGCAATTTGCGCTAAAGCATGATCTTGCCCCATAATTCTGCAAGCTAAACGTTGTTCAAGATTAATCAGTACATCACGCTCATTTTCCACCATTCGGCCCAATGGAATACCTGTCCAACCAGAAACAATGTCCGCCACACAGGCTGCATCGACACAATCAAATACATAAGCATGCTGTTGATGCCGTGCCTGTAATTCACTCCGTAATGAGGTAATTGCTGTCTCATTATCACCTGCTGCATTGATTGCTTGCACCAGACGTTGTTGCTCGTGATATTCGGGTAATAGTAAATTTAGCGAAGTTTGTAATTGTTCAATTTGGCGACTAACGTTTTCATGCTCAGAATTACCTTCGCGCAACAATGATTGACGCGCAACATTTCGCTGCGCCAACATTGCCCGTAGATCTTCTATCGGTCCAGGCTCACCACATTGAGAAATAGCGACCCGAGCGCAAGCGCTATCCAACAAGGTAACCGACTTATCTGGTAATTGGCGGCCAGTAATATACCGAGCAGCTAACTGGACCGCTTCAGTAACTGCGCCATCTAAAATCCGTACACCATGATGTTGTTCCATCATAGGCACCATAGCACGCAGCATGGCGATGGCAATCTCCTGACTAGGCTCATCCACTTTAATCAACTGGAAACGACGAGCCAGTGCCGCATCTTTTTCAAAATATTTTTTGTACTCTGCTTGTGTTGTCGCTGCGATTGTACGGAGCTCCCCTCTCGCTAACGCCGGCTTTAATAAATTTGCCGCATCATTTTGTCCTGCTTGACCGCCTGCGCCAATCAAGGTATGCGCTTCATCAATGAATAAAATAATGGGTAACGGATAATTTTTTACTTCATCTAATAATTGTTGTAAGCGATTTTCAAATTCACCTTTTACACTAGCTCCGGCCTGTAATAAACCAAGATCTAGCGTAAATAGTTCTACTTTAGCTAACGCAGCCGGAATATTCCCAGCCACAATACGTTGCGCCAGTCCCTCAACTAATGCGGTTTTTCCAACCCCAGCTTCTCCTGTTAGCAATGGATTGTTTTGCCGACGACGCAACAATATATCAATTAATTGACGGATCTCTTTTTCTCGTCCAAGTACCGGATCCAATTTATTTTCACGCGCTGCCTGTGTCAAATGATGAGCATATTTCATCAAAGCAGACGCTTGGCTTTTAGGCTCAGAGGCAGCAACTGATTGCTGCTGCATCATTATTTCAACGGCTTTATCTAATTGTTCACCATTAATTTGCAGCGCCTGTTGTAGATATAGAGGTAATCCCTGATGCAATTTACGCTCTGCCAGCAAAGTAGCCAATAATAATAAAGGTGATAATTTATCCATCTGCCAGCGTATAGTGGCATACATCCAGGCGCTTTCTAACCAGTCCGTCAACATGATAGAAAATACTGGCGACCGATGACATCCGCTACGCAATTGAGCTAAAGAAGCTTGGCAGGCTTCTAATAATTTCAATGCATCACCATTAGCGTGATAACAGAACTGCTCTACTAAATGGGTTTGCTTTTCTAATAACATTAGCAGTAAATGCTCATTTTCTATCTCATGATGCGTATGACTAACGGCTAAGCTGGCGGCACTATCCAAACACTCACGTGCCTGCAGCGAAAGGTTATTAATAATCTGTTTTAAATTACTGCTCACGAATTATTCCTTTTTTCATACCACAAAGTAGTAATTTCTAATGGTAACGATGACAACGAACCCTTTACCGGTATCGCTGGCGCATTTAAATTCAGTAATTGTTGATCTAATTGTTGCAGTTGTTGTTGCTTATCCCTTTGTTGTTTCTGCTGCTGTGACCAATGCTGATAAAGTGACAACGCCTCTGGCGCGCCATCTAACAAATAACGTACCGTGATACGTTTAATGCCTAATGCGGTTAACGCGCTATATTGTCCGGCAAAATCTTTAGCATTAAAGATCAATTCTCCTTGAGATAGTGCTCGGATCACCCGGACCATATTTTCTGTCCCACTATAAATTTGCGTTAACCGGAAGCTGGGAAAATCTATATCAATTTTTATGCGCTGGCACCATTGCGGATGCCAACGCATAGTGGCGCTATCATTAAAATTGATACTGTTGATTTGCTGAATTTGTTGCTGACAATCTAAGCTAATACGACTGCCGATGGGTAAAACTTGCGCCTGCCGATTAGCACTTGTTGGCTGGCTAGTGAAGGTTAACATTGCCCATTGGCTCTGCTCAGGATCTATTTCTCCCCCCTGCCGCGTATGCAATAATTCACGTTTTTCCTGTAATCGCCTACGAATATCTGCACTGGCTGGTACCAAATCATTTGGTCGCACAATCTGACGAATAAAATGCAAAAATGCATCATTAACAGGAAAATTGATACCTGCCAGAGAACGGCGAGAGATCCCTTCTCCATTGATATTTAATGCATAATTAGCATGTTCCTTGATAAAACGTTTACTATAATCAGACAAACGTACCATCTGTTCTGTGATACTTAATAACTGATGATCATTGGCATTACTCATCGGCCAAATAACCTGGCTGTCCCATTGCTGTTGTAATTTCTCAGCCGCACTAAAAAACGCAAATCGCACTAACAAACGTTTATCACCCTGCCATAAATGCCGTAAAAGTGGTTCACGTTGCGCCATGTTTTTAACCTGCAATGGCTGCCACCATAAATCAAATTGATTAGCCAGTAAGCGTAAATTACCGTTTTGCTGATCATGCTCTTCACCAAGAGAAATTTTCACTAACTGTTCCGCTTCATTATCCCCTAATAAAGCATATTGGACGGTTTTTTGTAACATCTGCCGCCAGGCTTGATAACGGAATAAAGCATGTTGATCAACACGAATAGAAATTGGTGGTAAACGTCCAAATTTAGTTTGAATAAATCGACGCCAAACACTTTCTTGCATCGACAATTGCTGTAAAAAATTGCTCTCTGGCAAATAGTTATGTAAATGCCACAAAGACAATTGATCGCTTAGCCAAGGTTGTTGTTCTGATTGTGGGATAGATGTACTTTCTATTGCCAGGCGATTAAAAAAGAGCAGATAGGGACTGGCGTTTTGTGCCGTATCCAACATTAATTGTTGCCAATTACTTTTACCCCGGATGTAACTTTCTGCTTGTGGCATCGCTTGTGCCAACCTTAACCAAGCAGATTGATATTGCTGATGATAGTTGCTGATAAACTGATTTCGTCGCTGGGAAAAAAGGGCAGTATCATTAACGGCTAAGGCTATTTCATCGAATAATTCATGTAATGCCTTTTCCCCGTTTTGGGTATAAATCGCCTTAACGTTGACGGATAATTTTTGTTCATCGCCCGCCCCTAGTGGCCAAAAATCAGCTAGGGTAACTTTGTCACCATCATTAACAATATTATCATCCAGCAACCATAACCAATGGTTGTCTTTTTCTAATAATTGTTGTAACACTGACTGCCACTGAGATAATGTTTGCTGCACTTGACCAGTACGATACTGCGCTAAATATATCGCAATATATTCGTCTTGTGATATAGCTGCCGTCACCCCGAAAAGTTCAGTTGCAGACCACGCGGGAAGCTGGCGCAATTGCGCTAAGCTGGCACCTTGACTCATAGCCTGCTCACTATTAATGAAACGGACCAAATTGAGAATAAGATGGCGCTTTTGTTGATTATTACTCATAACGAAACGAGTCGTCAGATTATGAATAACTTGGTCAGGATAGTAATTATTATCCGCTAATAAATATAAATATTGTTGCGCAAGATGTTGACGCAACAGATAACGCAGCGGTGAAAATAAATCCAGCCCACGATCCTGCCACGCCTCTGCCTGCTGATAACGATCATAACGACATGCCAAGGCACTTTTTAAAGGATCGCAAGCTAACTTAAGCATATCTTCATAAGCAACCCATAATGAGCGACCAACGCCAAATAATAAGATAAAAATGAATAAACTATACCAAGCGCGACGCCGCCAAAAACGTGCGCTAAAAAGAGGCTGTTTTTGTATTTTTTCAGCAGGTAATATTTTTTCTAACAGCTGCTGACTAAATAAACTTTTTGAGCCAGATTGATTATCGTTATCTTCTGTCGCAGTAAAAAATAAACCGCATAATAAACTATGCTGTTGGTAATGATCTGGTTCAAACAGAGCCTGAAAATATTCTTCCAGCGCCGGCTGTAGCTGTCTTATCTGCTCGGGCAAGATCAGTAACTCCGCCGGTGGCGTCGTACGATAATCATTTAAATGACGCAAGCACGTGATCTTTAATGTCTGAATAATTGACTGTAACGTACGATCTAACGCACCAATACAATTACCATCTAACTCTTGGTCAATCATTCCGCCTAGCATCTGCTGCCGCTGCTGTTCCGACAATTGACGACTCCATATTGGAAATCCAGGTAAGCACTCACTATGAGTAACTACCACCCATACCGATAAACGATAATCTAGACGTTGCTGCAAAAGTGCTAATTGTTCTCGCATCAAACGTGCTGTCTGAAAACGCACTTTACTGTTAGCATGCAACAATAAATCCATAGGTAGACAAAGTACGATACCGGCAGGCGGTCGAACCTTGGTAAACCAAGTGGTTAAACGTTGCCAAGCTTGGCGATACAATGGTCGATCGGTTGAAAAATAACTGGACATAACCAGATACATCGCGCGCCGAAAAAACCACCAGCGACAACTAAATTGTCGTTCATTCACCGAACGACTTTGCATGCCTGCCAGTGAAGGAATTTGACTATCAGCTAACAGCCCTCGCTGATCACCACCTTGCATACCTAATACAACATACCAGGGTGGAGCATACTGCCGCCACGTTAATCGCCAGCGTTTTTGTATGCCGGCACCGCGCTTCCAGTGACGCCATAACTGGCGCTCCAACCGATTTCGGCCGTAGCGTTTTTTCATCAACCACTGTTTTATCCATCTTTGTGTTTTAGGTATAACTAACCAGCTGACATATATTATTAGCAGCCCACATAAACAACCTAAAATAGCCATAGTGCCATTAATGTTGGCAATGACCACAAGGCAACCATCGCAAAACACAGGCATAAGAGACCTATCATCAGCAATAATATACCGACGACGCAAAAAAACTTTTTCATTCCTACTCTCTTATTTTTTTAAGTAGCAAGATTAAAAAGGCTGACCGAAGCGAGCAAATACAAAGCTAATATTATGCCGATAGCAAGACACTGTTCCCATCCTTTGCTCATAATAGGTTGAGCATGACTGTCTGTATGACTAAGCATTGCCGGCATTAAACTCAAATTTTTATTGGTCATAAAATGGCGAAAATGATCGGGCAAATTATTAATCTCCTGATCAATAAGATGATTTAATGCCATTTCACCATCGGTAGCATAACGGCCGCGAAAACCACACAGCAAACAGCAAACAGCAAACATAAACCAGCCTGGCTTGAAAACGATCGATTGACATTGACTTTAAACGCTCAAAAAAAGTTAACCCGCCTAATGTAGAGTCATAACTAAGCTGTTGCAGCGATGAAAGACGCCATTGTTCGAGCCATTCAGATCCGGCATTCAATATCACCTCATCAACCCAAACCAATACGGCAAAATGTGCATCATCAATATCTTGTTTGTCATAACCATGCATCAGTGCATTGTCTTGTGCCTTCACTAACATTGTTTTTACCGTTTCTCGTAATGTATCGCTATATTGTTCAGCTTGTTGCACAATCAACAGTACCCGATGAAAAACCGGCATATAAAAATCAACTAAGTACATCAGTAACTCCTGGCCAAAATTAAATCTATCTGTAAATCTTCCGGTGCTTCTGGCCAATGCAGTATGATACTGCCACTGTTTTTTATTTCTTCCCATTCATGACTATGCTCTTCTACCTTGAAATAACGGCTATTGATTTTTTTTGGTAAACCCTGCGGTGGGGTAATTTGATAATGAAGACGTACCCCAGCTAAAGAGCGAGTGATAATGGTCTCAATCTGGCTTTTTGCGGCCATTTTTATCAATCTATCATCAGGTACTGCATATTCCTGCTCGATAAATCGTTCTGAACGCATGACTAAATAAATAGCGACATATTTTTGTTGTGGCTCCAATAACCAATCGGCAGAAAAATAGCCTTCACTCTGTTTAGCAAATGAGATAATGCTATCCTGCCTAATCATTAAATTATCTAGTAATGCCATGATATTACGTTCACATAACGTCAAACTTGCCGCAATATCATGATGATCATAGCCAGCGGCTGCAGTATCATCCCATTGGCATATGCCATTAAATGAGCAGAGATCAGTAAAACAAGTGAGTTCAGCAATCAACTCTCTTAATAAGCCGATTATTTGCCATGGATGGATGTCTTGCGCTTCTTTATAATGCTGCAATCTAATGACATAACGCGCCAATGTACGCATTGTTAACAGCAAAATATCTTTTCTCTCGAAAAGCTCACCGGTTTTCATCATCGGTGGTCGTTTAAATTCCTCAAATTGATGAAGCCGCCCTGTTAGTTCTAAACATAAATTATCAATTCGCTGCCATAACCAGGGAACTGCTTTCAACGTCATACTTGGAGGAAAGTAATCACTATCCCATTCAATACCACTTGATCCTTGACGTAATCGGCCTATCGGTAATAGCGTATAACCGGTTAATTGCGCTATTTCATCTTGCAAAAAAAAGCGTAAGTTATATGACATCTGCTGTATCTGAACTTCAGTACCATTGCCATAAAGATCTCTGACTGGTCTCTCCGTCGGCCAACTGACCCAGCGCGTTGTCTGTTCAGTGATCTCACTCGCTTTTGCTACACAAGTAACATTATTTTGATTATGGCTGATCTGTCTTAAGCCAATATAAACCAGTACTGGTTTTTCTCTTACTGGCCAGCAATGTCGTAATGAACGAGGAGCAACGATAGCATTGACATTACAATCAGCATAAATACCATTTGGCAAAATAAACTGCCCTTCATAAATACGTAACTCTTCATCCAGTAATGCCGCTTGATGAAATGTGATATTTATTACTCCCCAGGCCCAAGGTTGGGTCAATAATTGATAGCGGGCACGCCAATATTCATCATGCAGTTGCTGTGTTTGTAAATGCTGCGGTTGTAAATACAAGCCGCTAAACCAATATATGGGTTTATAATCAAGCATAATTTTCCCCTAAAATATCGCTGACAACATCTCGACATCTCATCGTTGCACTTTATTTTGCACAATTTAAACTGGTTATCTGGTGGTAGATTTACTCGCTTTCCCCGCTGTCGATTGGAAGGGAAAAACGACATCATCACTCGGCCGTCTAACCGATTTATTACTGCGAACAATAGACGCCTCACCTAGCGTAATTTCGATATTGATGGGAATAAAATTGGCTTGCCAACGCTTATTCCACCAGCCCTGTGAGGTTAATTCGAGAGGAATAGAAAAAATCCGTGCATGCCTTTCATTCGGCAGCGGGTAATAACCTGCAATCAATGCCACATAACGTGTCTGCTCTACGCGATCTAGATGTAATGTCACGCGTTGACCAGGCATCATGACATAACTATCCAATTTAAGTATATTTTCACTACCGCCCGCACGAGCAAAAAGATTGCGTAAAAGCGTAGGGTTATTTAATAAACCATCTAACTGCTCACGCCTTTCGGCTTGAATAATAAGTACCGTGCAACTATTGGGCACTCGATTAAACGCATTCAATTGCGGATCCGCTATCAGATCAATATTAATCGCATCGCTAGCAAAGGTGGCTGACGCTTGCTCGATCGCTGATTGACGCTGTTGTTCGGTAGAATAAGATGAATTACAACCGGTAACATTTCCCATTAGAACCAGCATGACTATCAAACGAATGCAAATTTTGGTTCGATTCATGTCATCATCCCACTTATATTAATTTTCTGATCCTTTAATTACTCTCATCACTTCCCGTAGCGTCGAATCATTATCAACTAACATTTCCGCTAACCATTGTGCTGTTTCCATATTTGCCCAACTAGCCGCTCGCTCTAATAAATAAGGAACAGGACTGCTCGGTTCATTACAACGGAAATATTGAGCAATGGTTAACAGCTGCTCTATCGCCTGTTTTCTCTTTTCAAGGTGTGAACAGGGCCGATTGAGTGACGGGCTATTCAATTGCTCATCCCTGTCTGTGTTAACCTGTTCATGCAACTGTTCTTCCACTATCACTTGTGGCAGCCGATCTTGATAAAACCGGGACAATAAGCTTTGCACTTCCTCTATCTGCCGTAAGCTATCACTCATAACAATGACATTTTCACCGCAAAAATTTTTCAACTTCGACTGTAATGTCAGCAGAGAAGTTTGTAACGTCTGAATTTGCTCTAGTAGATGATTGAAATGTGATGACGACGTGTGGCGAATACTTTCTTCACAATCAGCGATGCCAAAATAGCCATCATCCTGGAGCGGCTTTCTAAGTTCAGCATTAGCGGCAACACTATGCTCATAATGTTGTACTCGGGCCCATTGCCTGACATTCAACTTACCGTTATTTGTTAGTGGCCAATCTTCCAATATGTGGCTTAATTTATTATCTAACCAATTTAATTGCGCTAATCGGATATCCGCCCCGTAACCGCCTTCATCTTCATCTAATTTAGGCCACAGTGTCGGCCAAAACGTTTCACATAAACGGGTAATTAATGCGACACCAACCGCCATACCTGCTAAACCATGCAATTTAGCTTGTGCTTGAGTTAACCAGCAGGCTATCTGCAAATCTTTGCTATGCTTTTCCAATACCTCAGCACAAAGTAGCGAAACTTGACGCCAATCGGTCTGTCGAACTTCACAAGACCACATATCTTCAAGCTGTAAATCATCATCACTTTGCCGCGCTTGATTTATCTGCTCAAATATCGGCTGGTATTCAATGTTTTCTCCGGCCGGTACATCATCAGAGTGCTTCAACATTAAGCGATCAAAGTCAAGTACTGTCAGCTCCATGTTTCTCTCCATCAAGCAATAATAACCAATGGGTAACCGGTGGTAATAACGCCACCATGAGCACATAAATCGCCTAATCGAGCAGCTGGGCGACCACCAATTAATACCGTTGGACTACCCATCACCACCGTATCTGGTGGTCCAACACAGAGCAACATTGAGCCCATTGTGGCAGCAGGTAGACCACCGATTAAGACGGTCGGTACTCCCGGCGGGATGATAGGGCCACCAACATGCGGGATCGGCGGTACAGCGGGTGAAACCATTGGGCAAACATGCAAATCACCAGTGCGTGCAGCAGGCATCATTGGCATCGATTATTCTCCTTATATAGCCATTTCCTGATACAAATAACTTTTCCGACCGACGTCAGTATCAGGAGTTAATTGGATCAAATATCGTTGGGCTAGGGTAAAAAATTGCTCGACATATTTATCTTGCAACACTGGATTGTCGCTATAAAAATGTAAAATCAGACACAAAACACTGGCTAACGCTTGCGTCGCCTGCCACGGAGAAGCAGCGACAGCTTCCAAGTCAGGCGCAGTGACACTCCCTTCGCTAAGGAAAATGGACAGTACCAGCCCGGCAATCGGATTATCAAATCCTATCGCCTCTGCTTGTTCAAACAGTTGATGACGGAATTGATCACCGCCACGTGAACGCCAATCCCTGGCATGTTGTAATAATACCCTCTGTTCTTGCACCAACTCACGTTCATAAACGTGGCCAATAAATGCCAGAGCCAAATCGAGCGCCTGACGATATGGCAGCATAAACACGGTATAAAACACCATATCCGTCCATTCAGCATCCTGACGTAAAGCCTGTAAATTTTGATTATGAGGAGCAAGTGGCTGCAATATTTGCTCCGCAACAGACGATAATTGACAGTGTTTTAGCTTTACCATGATGGCTCCTAAGATTAACCAACCGTGCTATTAACCAATTTTGGTCAATAACCCTTTTAACATCGCAATGGTTGAGGCACTAATCTGTACCACCAGACCGCTGAGTTTTGTCATACCACTACTTTTCAGCGTTAACATTCCTGTCCCTTCCACTGTGGTGCTAGCGGCCGTCATTTTTAGCATTCCGTCACTTTTTACATTGATTACTGGCCCCTTAACAGTGATACCAGCAGGCGTGATTGACAATGAGCTATTTCCCACTCGCAACTCAATCTTCTGTTTCGCAGTAATAGTGCAAGATTGTCCTGCCGAGATATCAATTTTGCCACCTTTGGCATTCAAGCTGTAATTACCACTATTAAGCAACGTGACAAAGTTTCCTTTATTGAGCGTATCGGTTTTATTACCTTTAGTTAACGTTAAGCTATCATTACCTTTATCAATTAAAACATCCTGTTTCCCTTTGATCTCCCATCGCACATCCCGCTCGATAACCGCTGATAAATCGTTATTAGCCTGCCATTGCAAATCTTTTTGCGAATTGATTAGAATAAATTCTTCACCCTTTTTATCCTCAAAACATAATTGATGTCCCTGATCAACATTGCCTTTACGACTACTTCTTGTTGTTAGCCCGCTTTGGGTTTTTTGCTCAGGTAATGAAAAAGGTGGCATTTTGGCGCCATTCATCACTGTACCCACTACAATCGGATAATCAGGATCGCCATCCACAAAACTGACTAATACTTCACTACCAACACGAGGTAGAAATTGCGTACCAAAGCGAACACCATTCCCCAATTGACTAACGCGGATCCAACATGAACTGTTATCATCTTTCTTATGCTCTTTATCCCAATGAAATTGGAGCTTTATTCTGCCCATTTCATCGACATGGATCTCTTCCTGCGATGGGCCTACAACCTGAGCAGATAACACACCCGCAATACTGGGTCGTTTTACTGTCAGAGAAGGGCGCCAGGTTTTATCTGCCGGCAATAGAGTGACTCGCGATGAAAATAGTTGCTGATTACTATCCAGATTACTTTCTGCCACTAACTGTTGTCCGCTAACGGCATAGTTACCATTAACGGCGGGATCACCTTGTAGAGTAAATCTCTGGCCAACCTGCAATGCCGGATAACTATTTATCGCTTCCAAATAACCAGCCTGCGACTCCCACTGCTCCATATATAAAGCGGCACGAGCGTTTAATTGCTGCTGTTGTTCAAGTCCAGCAAAATCATAGATTGAGAGTTTATCATTGACGGCGTAATCACCACGGGCCTTAGCACTCGCAAATACCGGTACGGCATTTTTGATATTGTAACCACTCATTTCTACACTAGCCGGGATCACCTTACGGCTAGCACGCCAAGCGCGCAATCCCATCAATTGAGGTTGACCACTTGATGTTTGATAAGGCAATGTTGATAAAGGCGCGCGCGAAAATGAGCTAGGATGATCTGCTAACACTAATAGATGCTTATCTTTTTCATGGCTGAAATAATAAAAGATACCGGCCGAGGCTAATTGACGCATAATAAAATCAAAATCCGACTCGCGGTATTGCATACAAAATTCACGTTTTGGGTAGGAATAACTCAAATTTAAACGGACATCACTAAAACCACGTTTTTTTAATATATCGCACACCATATCCGGTACATTAATGTCCTGATAGACGCGTGAATTGAGCGTACTCATTAGCAAAACTAACCAAGGCTCTAACTGCGCTTTATAACAATAAATCGTTTCACTGTAACCACTCTGCTGTAGTTTAGTTATAACGCCATGGATAAAACGGCTTTCCCGCCCATCACCAATCCTTAACCCATGCGAATGACCGACATAACTTTGCAAATCAGCAAATTTTTTGTCTGAATAAAGTTCCAGCGTGAATAAATAGGGACGAGATAAATACTCTGCTCCTTCAATCTTACTTAAGGCAACACTATTACCCATTGCGCCGAACAACTGTAAATATCGATTGTTTTGAGCTAATAACATAATATTCTGTTTTAATTAATTGGTGTTATATAAAGTCTGGGCGCTACTGATAAAGCTTCATTTCCCAGATAACCATGTTTTCCTAAATAAAATTGGCCATCTAATATTATGCCTGTTCCCTTATAACCCATTAACAATACTAAAGAAAAAGTTAATATACCGCCGGTGAATAAGCATACCCGCTGATTCAATTGACGATAAGCATCATTATTTGATAAAAATTTTTCGTATTGCTGAGGCTTTGAACAGGTAAATTGGATCAAAAAATGAGATTGAATATCCCAAAAATATTGTCCTATGACAGGCGCTTCGCCTAAACGACAGCGCCCTAAAATGGCCTGATATTCACTGGCTACCTTACGCCAACGTCCATAAAATGGCTGAATTTTAACCGCGAGTTGAAATTCACGTTGCAGCAACCGTTCCAAATTGACTAGCGAACGTACGGATGCCGATAATAAGCCACTCATATCAGCCGCCGGTAAGGTAGTGACTTCTTCGGGAAATAGACCTGTCACCGCTGTAATCACTGCCGGTAGCTGCCGCTGAGTATTTAATTCAGCATTGACATATAATCGATACTTCTGCCAGACTTGAAAACGTAAACTCAGTAGACGGTGATTGAAAACATCGAGAAACGCTTTAGCTGAATCATCATTATAACGATAACGACGATCAATCAGCCATTCAGTATAACGTAACGGCAAAGCGCCATGGGTGCCCAATAAACCAAAATGGTTGACTGCCATACAGTAAGTTGTCGCTTCTGCCGTCAGCTCATCAACCGTAAGACTTTCAACTTCCCGCTCTGGTGCATCTAGGGTCAATACCGATTCAAAACGTACCACATCATCAGGTACGCTCACCTGACGCCCTTTTCTGAGACATTTTCTCAATAGGCGGCGCACATTTTGGTAAAAACTACCACCGAGCAGGGAAAAAGTCATAGCCATACCATTCTCCCGCAACGCCTAGGCCAACGCTTGAGACTATGGGTAACACCGGATAAGCAAGTAACGACCTGGGTAAAACCATTTATTGGCGCATATAGCGCAATAAATCTTTCTAGTACACAACAAAATAGATAAAAATCAATAAACTCTTCGGCTTGAGATTGAAATGTCAGCGTCACCTCCAGACCTTTGGCAAAAGAATAAGGATCAGCCGGATCTAACCTGACAGATATTGGATTAATCGTGATACGACTCAGTAACCCTATCAAGCGCGATACCGCCATATCATTCTGTAAATTATATAGTTCGAGCGTTTCTCGTAGCCGCTGCGCACTTTCATCCTGTGACAGTAACATATGATTAAGATTGAGTTGTGCCACCATTCGCCAATTTTGCGCAGCATCGAGCTGTGGGCGTAACGGCGGTCGTGGCCTAATTAATCCAATAACCTTTACGCCGGGTAACGCAAACTCAGCATCAAAATCACCCTCTGAATTACCATTACTTAATTTCTGTGGCATATCGCGATTAGTGCACATAATTTTTAACATTACGACATCTACCGCCGGAGTATGGCGTTTACCACGCAAATCCGCAAAACCAATGAAGGTATTGATACCTTGATCATTTGGCAGCATTGATGCTCTTTGGGTTGTCTGCCAATATAATGAAGGTATTCCTCGCTCTTCATGATGCTCAATACCAAATAGCGCCTTTACTTTTATGCTGCTGTTGTATTCCTGTTCTTTACTGCGCTGAAAAACCTCTACTGACCGAATATTATAAACTTCCATACTTAAGGGACGGCGCGCATCAGGCTGAATAAGATATTCACTTTCACTATCCGATAAGGTCATCGGCTCAGCTTGATGGGGAAATAAATTGACTATCGGACTACAGTTCATGCGAAATGTTTCTACATTAACCTTGTCACAATTGCGCTCAAGCCGGCGTAAAGTATGACAATCTTTTAACCGGAAACGATAGTGGAACTCACCAGACAATAGCTCCCATTTAGGTAACGGTAATTCGATAAATAAAAATTTTTCTAACAAACTGAAATAGTCGCGTAATAAATGATGAACAGGACTGATAGCCATATCATCCGCACAGAGGCAATCTGCTTCTTCAAATCCTATCGCTTGAATATTATCGGCTGTTGTTTCAACCGGTTGTTGGTCAACATAACACTGCCATTCATCGACCTGTGATAACAAAAGCTCATATAAACCATGAGTAATCGTTGGCGCACCATGTAAATATAAACGGATAGATTGCGCCTGAAACTGAGCTGCTGGCCAGGTGATAAAACGTAGCGTTAAGATAAAATTTCGATCATAGGGATCTTGTTTAAGTGATGCTTCAGATAAATCTATTGGTAAGATTTCTACCGGATAAACAGTACGGAAACGACAGGTAACATCATCGACTGGCTTAGAAGTTAAAAAACTGTGGCGAGGAACAGATAAAACGCCCGTTATACCAGAAGTTGCTGGCTCAGGTTGGAATTGTACCAATGAAACAGATGGCACTTGGCGCATAAATTGGGGCGCTAGTATCTCCATCATGGCATTATTCAATTCAGGCATATCTTCATCAATCTTCTGATGAATACGCGCTGTTAAAAAAGCAAAAGATTCCACCAAACGTTCAACATGTGGATCTTCAGAAATACCTTCAGCTAGCCCTAATCGACGCGCGATTTTAGGAAAACGACGAGCAAAAGTAACCCCATATTTTCTTAGATAACTTAACTCTCGGTTATAATAGTCTAAGGTTTTTTGTGGTAGTAACATGAAATTGTTATTCTCCCCAAAAAATAGAGTAGCTATAGGCCACACTACTCCAGGTGACAGAAAAAACGATGCGCTGTCCCCAAAATAGTCCTTGCACCCAAAAAACAATATTTTCCGGCGAATTGTTTTGTAATTTTACGGTTATATCTTGTAAGCGCGGTTCAAATAGCACCAGAGATTGATAAATATTTTTTCTGAGTAACTCAATGCGATCATCATTCAGAATGTCGACGTCAACCACATCAATCACGCCATAATTTAATATTGAACGCTCAAGTTCATCATAAACCTCTAAACTGCCTGATAGCGGTCGGGATGAAAATAACATATTTAAATCAGAGACCAACGAGTCGATCGCTGCTTGTCGCTGATTATTTTTTATCTCAAATTCTTCCTCATGCGGGAAATCATCATGTAAACGATATAAGAACGATGGTATGGCTTGTGCCTGCATTTGTGTCCCCTCCCGATGATAAAAAATAAACTATTTGTCAGATAACAAGTTGCCGATCTATTGAGTCCGCAACTTGTTTAATTTAAGCGTCAGTAAATATTACTGTTTAGTATTTTGTATCAGATCCCAACCTTCTGGTCCTACCTTATTACCTTTCTTACCTTCAGGAGTAAGCGGTGTGAAAGTCCATTTGATTTTGGAGAACACAATAGTGAAACTTTCATGAGGATAGCCACCATCTTTGTCCGCATTCTCAGAAATACTTGAGATCATACATTCATCCATTTCCAATTCAGCATAAGGATGAAGCTCGTTCTCAAACATGGTACAAACACTGAGTTTTACATTTTTTAGGAAATTACCCTGTGCAACAGCAGACAATAATTTTACTGAACTAATATCCATGACTTTGGTACAATGTATATAACTGAAACTCGCCGTTCCTTTATTCAGTTTTCTCTGACCACTAGAAGCGACTTGTGCATTGTTAGAAATACCAAAATTAACACTGCGCAATTCAATCCAATCTTTGTGATTCTTATCTGTACTCTCGCCCTTAATGTCACCTAGATTTAAGAAAATACCTGTACTCATAACAAATAACTCCCTTCACTTTATTATTAAAAAATACTTATGCGGCAGATGATGGTGGCAAATCAGCGACCAAACGCAATGACATGCTTAAACCTTCCAATTGGAAATGCGGACGTAAATAAGCCACTGCTCGGTAAGTTCCTGGTGAACCAGGTACTTCAAGAACTTCAATCCTGGCTTCACGTAATGGATGACTAGCTTTAATTTCAGCGCCGACAGTATCGGAGCCGACAATATACTGGTTGATCCAGTTTTGTAGATAAATCTGACACTCATTGCGTGACATAAAACTACCCACTTTGTCGCGTACAATCACTTTCAAATAATGAGCAAAACGCGATGTGGTCATGATGTACTGCAATTGTGTGGCCAACTTAGAATTAGCATTAGCTAATTCGGTTTTATACTTTCTTGGCTTATTCGGTGATTGAACCGAGAAAAAAGCAGCATAATCAGTGCCTTTATAATAAACCAAAGGAATAAAACCCATCTCGGCTAACTCTTTTTCACGACGATCGGAGATGGCAACTTCGGTCGGACACTGTAATTTTTTCTCACCGGTCACCGAAACGTAATGATGAGTGGGTAATGCCTCAACTAATCCGCCACCTTCAATACCCCGTATAGCTGCACACCAACCATATTGCTCAAATGCTTTTACCATGCATCCGGCTAGCGAATAAGCGGCATTGACCCATAAATAACTATTGTTATTATCTTCTTCAATTTGTTCTTCAAAACAGAATTGCTCAACCGGAACGGTCTTTGCACCATAAGGCAATCGACCAATTACATGGGGAATTGTTAATCCAACATAGCGAGAATCATCAGAATCGCGAAAACGTTTCCAGCGCAGATAATCCGAGGTCTCCAACAGCTTTGACAGATCGCGGGGACGTGGTAATTCACTGAAATCATTTAAACCAATCATGCCAGCACTGGCTGCACTGAGAAATGGCGCATGAGCGGCAGCGGCAACATGAGATATCTGTTCTAATAGATACAAATCTTCCGGCGTGTTATCAAACTCGAAATCACCGACAAAAGCTGAAAAAGGTTCACCACCAAAAGTACCGTATTCATTTTCATAAACACTTTTAAACAGCATCGATTGATCAAAATCGGCGGCCGATTTAAAATCTTTGACTAACTCCGTTTTGGTGGCATTAAGCATAAGAATACGGGTATTATCCGTTTCACTCTTATCCAACAAGCCTTTTAGCCCAGTCCAGGAAGATTCCAATCGTTGAAATTCAGCATGATGTAATACTTTACTCAATTGGGCAGATAAAATTTCATCAATTGCGGCAATACGAAGTTCAATACTGTCAATCAAATCACCGGAAACAACTAAAGAACCAGCAGTGACTTCAGACATAAAGTGCCCTAATTGCTCCTTTACCCGTGAACGATCTACATCTCTCCTTACCGCTTGAGTCGCATCAATAATTTGTTCCAGTAAATCACCACTAACTGCTGCTTGCGATTGCGTGCCTTGTCCTTGTGATTGCTGTTCCATTGCGTTTATTTCTCCCCTTGATCAGGTTGCGGTGCATCTGTCTTTGGCGCTACATCATCTGCCTTTGGCTCGACTTCAGATTGACCGGTTGAAGAAGCCTTTTGTTGATGCTCAACCATAATTTCTGCTAAGCGATCGCGTAGTTTTTCATTACTCAAAGCTCGCCCTTTTAGATCGCTTAATTTACTGCGAATTTCTAATAATTGGCGCAAGGGCTCGATTTGATGGGCTAAATTTTCTGGCGAAAAGTCTGCTATCGATTTAAATTGCAAGTCGACATTCAGATAACCTTCTGTTTCCGGTAAAACACTTTCTACTTGCATGGCAAGTGATGGCGTTAAACCCTCCATAACTGCATTAAAGTTATCTTTATCGATATGCATAAAACTACGTTCACGCATTGGTAACGCTTGTTCGGAAAATTGACCAATCACACCAATGACTAAAGGCAACTCTTTTTCTTCAACATCACCACCAAGTTCAACATCATAAGTAATTTGAACTCTAGGTGGTCTTACTCTATTAAGTTTATGTTGTGTATTCATTGTGCTATTACCATAAATATAAATATTGGGAGGTGGATAGATATGGATACACCACCAGATAAAATCAAAAAAGAGATAAATTAATTATTTCTTATTTCATAAATATTATTCTTAGCAAAAAACTTTCTCGTTTAATTTTATTTATCAATTAATTCTTTAGTCCAGAAGATCGCATATTCTGTAATTACAAACAATAACTTTCATCGCTACAAAAAAACAAAAAAACAAACAACTAATTGTTTTTTATATAAAAAATAAAACAATTGTGGTTTTATTTTCGTACTAGTCACATGAACAAAAAAAAGCCATTTCTGACTAGTCAAAAATAATTAAATAGAATTATCGTGGAAAATAAAAAGACTGTATTATTTTAAATTAAACCTTAAGGTTAAATACTACTAATAATAAAAAAATAATAAAAATAAATTTCATCCATTTGTGCAAAATAAAATTAGCTATTTATGAAAATAGTTAAATAAATATAATAAAAAACATAATCAAAAGTTAACAACAATTTCACAGTTAAATAATCACAAATATTATTTGAATTATCAGTGTACAACAGTAATAGCTTGAATATAGAAAAGTTATTCTTTTTTAACCTTTTAAAATTATTTACCACAGAAGAAATATTTTTATTTAAATATAGAATCTAAAAAGTATAAATAAGGACTTGCAATGAATGGTCTTAATCAAGAGTTTATAAATAACCCCATAGTTTTTATATCACAAAATACAATTAGTTCTATTACTTGGTTTAATAGAGCAATGTCTGCTTACGCTCCTGTAAGACACAAAGATCAGATTCATAGATGCAACAAGGATAAGAAAGCATTATTTGATTTACAATTTTATAAAGGACAGAAAAATAACCTTGAATTAGTATTAGTATCAGACAAGCACTCGGATAAAGACGACGTTATTATTGAAGCTCATTGGTGTCCATATGTTAGTGGTACAGAACTTTCTGGCTATGTTGATGTGCTCCGAATTAATCCTCAATACAAGTTTGTTTTTACCCCTGCAATGAACGGTTGTTCGCTAATTGTAGGAGATTCACCGCTCGGCAAAAACTATATTCGTATTTTTCATAATCAACATCCTACTAATAAAAAAATAAATGACCTTATTCGTAAAAATACCAGTGGCGGTAATATCACCGATAGTTTAAATTTTGATGAATATGGTACTATTGATGCCCCCAATGCCTTTAATTTCATGTTTTATAGTGGTTCAGGTTGGTGTTTCGTCGGTCAACCGCAAATACTGAATGTATTAACCAATGAGGTATCATTTCGACCTTGCTCAACGTTTGTTTTCCGACAAGTGATTTAATATAGCTTTATTTTTAATACATATTTAAATCTATTTTAGATAAATATGAAATTAGCAAAAAATTTTCATTCCTATTTAAGACTTATAGCAGAATAACGTTGTTAAACCATGGCGTCATATAGCCAATATATTTGTAATGTATTCGGATAGTTATTAAATAAAGCTAACAATCTCACAGTAGAAGCCATTCTTAGCATCATTAAGGGTAACAAAATACATTTGATGAAATATGGCTAACAACAACATCTTACGCATTCAAATTAAAGATTGGTTTAAATTGAACTGATAAACATATTTATCTGCCATGGATAACAACCATTATGATTTCATCACTGACTCATAAAGGATAAAAAATGTCGATATTTACCATATTTTTTTGCGGTACAGGCTCTAATCGTAACGACAGTACACCTAATGCCGCCATCGAGGATAAAGATAAAAATAGTGCCTGGTTTTTTCATGACGGTGAATTAATTTCAACTTTAGCAAAAAATATGGCTACCCCAGAATTTTATAATTGGATCATTGTCGATGGACCTGGTAGCGGAAATTTACAAGAAGAGAATAAATGGATAAAACCAGGTAACCACTCTAACATGGCGGGACAACTGTTTGGTAACGGATGGGAAAATAACGTAGAACATGCGCTAGCGGTGCTGAAAGCTGCTCCCTTCTTCTTTGCGCAACAAGAAGGCTATCATACGCAAAAAAAACAGTTTCAAATCCGAACTACGAATAGTCAACCAATCGAGGTAGTTAATTTAGTCGGCTGGAGTCGTGGCGGCGTGACCTGCCATATGATGGCAAATGCCATGGCTGAAGATCCTAAATTACGTCATATTAAGGTTAATATATTTGCCATCGATCCGGTACCGGGTTTATTTCAGTTTGCTGAACATCGCACCAAGATTAAACCTAATGTCCATGACTATTATGCTGTCTATGCACGCCATGAAGCCTCAGTGGGTTTCACGCCAGTCATGCCCAATAATTTAGATGTTCGCGGTAAAATTGCCATCTATGCAATGCCCGGACGTCATGCTACTGTTGTGGGTAATGCGTCAGAAACCGGTGACGGTGTAAAAAACCTGCCAACAGATTTTACCGATCCTGGCAAAGTCGTTCGTTGTTTAGTTGAAAAACAATTAACATGTTGGGGAGTAAAACTAAACAACACCCTTTCTCTGACTGATGAAGCAATATTACAACATTACGATACTATGTTAGCTGATCTGCCCAAATATTTGCTTATGAGAAAAAATGTCTACACCGTAAGAGACTATTTCTCTACCGAAAGAAAAGTGGGCAATGAAAGTCAAAATAAGAAATGGTCCGAATTAAGCATGTTAGCATCGCCTAGTTTTAATGGTAAGAATATTTTTATTAACCAACACCATATGAATTTATTTATTAACTACCAAAGTAGAATGGGTTTAAAAGAAACGGATATGGCTAAAAAATTCCCAATTACCTACCAACTGATAGCAGAAATTTAACCGCTAGCTGATTTACCAGATTGGTCATTACCAATAGAGCAATGAGCAAAAGGGGAAAACCATGGCCAATTTAAATTGGCCATCGGTGATGATTAAAAATATAAATCAGTCACTGCGTAATGTTATTTATACTATTAGCTAAAAAACCAATAGCAAATATCACTACCACAGGCGGGTGATGAATATTAATAATATTCGAACACTCCATTAAAATCATTTTGTACACTTTCCCGTACTGGCTTGGCGCATAAACTGTCAGCCAGAAGTTTTGCCCATTGTTGCTTAGCATTCTGACTATTAACCACATACCCAATTGGGAATTGTTCAGCATCTTTATCACGAACAATATAGGAATTGACCGCTTTGCCTGCATTATAGATATGAGTGAAAAAAGCAACTGCACCATCAAGATCTGGTAACGCGCTAACGGTTTGTGTTTGATCCATCTCGATAAATACAATTTTGCGTGGATTATCTATAATATCCAACAGGCTATAATTACTCTTTTTATTTGCATCCAGTACAATTAAACCGGCTTGTTGTAGCATGGCTAGCGCTCGATCCATATTCATTGCATCATTCATAATGGCAATTTTAGCGCCGACAGGAAAATCCGCCAGCGAGTGGTATTTTTCTGAATACAATCCTATTCCAGTCGTGAATGGGTATGGCTTAATCATTACCAAATTGGCATTATTTTTTTTATTAAAATAAGCTAAAAACTTTTCGTGTACACCTAATGCGGCATCGACACTACCATCATTAACGGCATGCAAAATATTGACGGCGTTATCCATATAAACACGTTCAGTTTTAATACCGTGCTCAGCTATCCAGTAAGCACCAAAATCGACAATATCACATAAAACTCCACTACAAGCGATCTGCTTTTGTAATGGATTATTGCTATCTGCCCCTTTTATTGACCCAAGATAGTGATTTGATATAAATAAAACAATAACAATCGAAACAACTGTATAAATGAATTTCTTCATTGTAAATTCTCTTAGCAAGACTATTTCATAATTTGATTATTTTTGCGTCTATGGTATTCCAAAGTACCATAGCCACCAGTGTAATAATTGTTACCTAGCTTTATATCTATCCGATTAGACAAACCCAACTTGGCGGCTTTCGCCAATATCAACTTTTTTGCTTTATTGCTAGCCATTGGATTGGCCGTTTGACAAATGCCATCAATAATCTTATCGAGATAATGAAAAGGAATACCGATACCGATCTCTTCTTCGCGCCACTTTGCTACATGACGCGTTCCAGAGCATAGAAAAGAGAAATTAACTTGATCCCGCTCAAAGGGATAAGAGGTGCATTCTTGGCATATTGCTTGATTACCGGTAACTTTAGTATTCTTTAATTGACCAAAATGATAAGCATAGCCTTGAACGATCCGCATCATATTTAAAGAATTAGCGATAATAATAACCACGTCAGGATGAGATTCTGTATATAAAGATAGTGGTTTAATTTCAATGCCTTGCACCTGATGCTGACAATATACCATATCCTTAGCAACTTGATGGCTAATGGCGTAATTAGCATAGAGTCCCATTTGGTAACTTCGATGGCCAGAAGCTATATCATTATTGTTAACAATATATTGCTCAAATTTTAAAACACCCAACGCTCGCGCGCCGGCCAGACATGCCATTTTTTTAATATTAAGTTTACAAGCTGTACCAAATGACGCATTTTTTACTGCCAAACAGTAGGGTAAAGGCGCTGAGGCTTCTGCTGTTTCACAGCGGTTATACAGCTCATCATTATATAAAAAACGAATACCAACCGGCTGGCGTGAAAGATCAAGCATCGTTTCCAGCCACATACTTTGTGTATTCACAAAACCTTCCTTAACTATAACTTTCAATAAAAAATATTATTTTAATTTTTTATAAAAATGATTACCGACACTTTGTATAATGAAGACCAAAATGGTTAAAACTAGTACTATCGAATACATCATAATTTCATCAAATCGTTGATAACCAAAAGTCAGTGCCATTGCTCCTAATCCACCGGCACCAACCGCACCAGCCAGAGTTGTATTTGCCAATAATTGAATTGATGAAAAAATTAGGTTTGAAAAAATGGCTGGTAATGCCTCGATTAACATGACATTAAAAATAATTTGCCGATTACTGGCGCCAAAAGATTTTGCCGCCAAAATGACTTTTTTATCGACTTCAAGTAATGAATTTTCAATTAACCTGGCAATAGCACAAAATGCCGATATGGTTAAAGGAACCACCGCCGCTTGCCAACCGACAGAAGTACCAATAATGAAACGGGTAAATGGGATAAGTGCAACAATTAAAATAATAACTGGAAAAGAACGGACAAAATTGACTAACCCATTAAGAAAATAATAGATGCTTTTTTTTGGCATTAAACCATCAGGTGAAAATAACACCAGAAAAACACCAATAAAGAAACCGATAATTAAACCTAATATCATCGATAAAAATAACATTTTCAATGTTGCTAAAATTGCAGGAAAAATAATTAAAGGCAAATAATTGAAAGCTTGGGTTGTTGTGATATTAAGAAACATATTTTCGACCTTCATGATAGTCAAATAATATAAAATTGTTAATTTATAGTATTAAAACAAATCCCGTTAATGGTAAAAAAATCTTTAGCTTTATGACAAAATTCATTTTTTATTGACAGGTAATAAAAGTGAATCAATTCATTTAATAAATATTCTGAGCGCAAAAATATCATTTTAAAATTTTTACCAATAATATTGAATAAATCAATAATAATAGATCCGTCGTTATCATGACCCGTTATCATTAATTTAAAACCTGTTTCACCTGGCTTTATTTCAATATTTTCAAGCCCGACAAGCCGTCTTAATGCAGGTGGCTCTGCCAAAAAAATATTTTTTGTTATTCCTGAAAGCGTAATTTTTCCATTTTCAATAATCGACATACTGTTACAAATGCGCTTCGCTATGTCTAATTGGTGAGTTACCATAATAATAGTCACATTTAAAACACGATTAATACGTTTAATAAGCTCAAGTAGAGCATGGCTAGTAATAGGATCTAAAGCTGATGTTGCCTCATCGCATAATAACACCTTCGGCTGTAAGGCTAGTGCCCGAGCGATTGCAACTCGTTGCTGTTGGCCACCAGACAATGCTTCTGGCCGATATTGCGACCTATTCTCTAAGCCAACTAATTCCAGTAGTTCTTTTGCTCGACGACTTCTTATTGCGGCAGCAATATTCCAACATTGCATCGGTAACACAACATTTTCAATAACTGTTTTTCTTTGCATTAATGCAAAATCTTGAAAAATCATGCCAATATTTTTTCTATAACGACGTAAAGATAAACCGGATAAATTCATAACATTAATATTATTACATTCAAGTTTGCCATCACAGCCGGTAAGTTCTAAACCATTTATACAATGTAATAAAGTCGATTTGCCCGCTCCACTGGCACCTAATAATGCATGGATCTCACCTGGTGGGATATTTAGATTAATATCATTCAATAATATTTTATTTGCTATTTGCTTATTAAATTTATTGATTTTAATCAAAACATTCATCCTTACTGTTTTAATTTTAATTAATATAATAAAATTGTTGTTATTATATTCTTTGATCTATTTCTAAAAAAATGACTTTTTCCTAAAAATATTTCACTATAAATTATCATTTAATCAATTTTAATAAAAAATATTTTCAGCGGCTAATATCGAACAATAAATAAAATAATTTAATCAATTCTTAAATAATAACAAATTAATTACAAAATAATAATATAGAATAAAATTATTAAAATATCATTAAACGATTTAATGTTTATTAATTGATAAATAAAATAATAAAATCTGGGGAAATTATCAAAATAATAATTTTTTTCTCAATATGAAAATACTGACATTATTTTGTTACCTATTTATTTTATTAATCTAATAAAATTTTTCCCAGAGTTTTATCTCCATCTCAATCTTATCTCTGCCATAAGATCAATCTGCATAGTGGCATACATATTGCGTATTAACATTGATCAGTTTGATTTTTCTCAACAGGAGAAATAGCAATGTTAAAAAAAAAGGAAAAGTTCGAGGAGATGCAACTCGGCTTATCTTATTTGCGTACAGATGCTCTGACAAAAGTAACTGGGCGGGCAAAATATGCCGATGATATATCGATGGTAGGCATGCTCTATGCTAAATATGTTCGCAGCACTATCGCTCATGGCTATGTTACTGAAATCGACTATAGTGAGGCATTAGCGCTACCTGGTGTTGTCAATATATTTACCTGGCAAGATGTTCCTCAGATCCCTTTCGCAACGGCCGGACATGCCTGGACACTTGATACAAAAAAACGCGATATAGCCGATCGTTTATTGTTAACTCGCCATGTACGCCATTTTGGTGATGGCATTGCTATTGTTGTCGCTCGGGATGAGCTTACCGCAGAAAAAGCGGCGGCGACGGTAAAAATAACCTATGAACAACTGCCCGTTATTACCTGCCCTGAATCAGCTAAAGCGGCTGATGCAATAAATATTCATAGTAATGGCAACCTACTTAAACATAGCCAAATTACCGCGAATGAACCGATATCCGCAATAGAAAAATCTCCACATCAATTTAGCAAACGTTTTACCACCCCGATTGTTCAACATTGTCATATGGAAAGTGTTACCAGCTTTGCCTGGATGGAACAATCAGATCGCATTATTATCGTCTCCAGTACCCAGATCCCTCATATTGTGCGTCGTATCGTTGCACAAGCACTGGATATGTCATGGTCTAAAATACGTGTTATCAAGCCTCATGTTGGTGGTGGTTTTGGTAACAAACAGGACGTATTAGAAGAACCAATGGCGGCGTTTTTAACACTAAAACTTGGTGGTGTGCCAGTAAAAGTGATGCTTTCGCGAGAAGAGTGCTTTTATGCTTCGCGTACTCGGCATGCCTTCCGAATTGATGCAAAATTAGGCATCACGACCGACGGAGAACTGAAAGGATATCAATTAGATGTCTTATCTAATACCGGCGCTTATGCCTCTCACGGTCACTCAATTGCTGGCGCCGCAGCCAATAAAGTTGCTTACTTATATCCGCGCAGTGCATTTGGCTACCAAGCGACCACCTGCTATACCAATCTACCTTCGGCAGGAGCTATGCGCGGTTATGGCGCTCCACAAGTCACTTTTGCCTTAGAATCATTACTTGATGATGCCGCTGCTGAGTTAGATATCGATCCGGTAGAGATCCGACTTATCAACGCTGCCCGCACCGGAGACAGCCATCCAATCAATCACTCCATTATTCAAAGCGCAGGTATAATTGAGTGTTTGACAAAAGGACGTGAACTATTTAATTGGCAAGCACGTAAAGCGGCCTGTCAACAAATGAGCGGTGATATTCGTAGCGGCGTTGGTGTTGCCTGTTTTAGTTATACCTCTAATACCTGGCCGGCTGGTGTTGAAATTGCCAGTTCCCGCCTACTGTTAAATCAAGATGGCATAGTGAATGTACAAATAGGTGCCACCGAAATAGGTCAAGGCTCAGATACCGTATTTGCCCAGATGGTGGCAGAAACATTGGGCATGCCTGTTAATATGATCAATGTTATTTCGACTCAGGATACCGATATAACTCCCTTCGATCCTGGCGCGTTTAGTTCTCGACAAAGTTATGTCACCGCACCAGCACTACAACAAGCAGCACAAACTTTACGGCAAAAAATTGTTCAACATGCCGCCATTATCCTCAGTCAATCAGAAAGAGATCTAACTATTATCAATGGCAACATTGTATCACTCAGCCAGCCAGGAAAAATTCTCATCCCAGTCGCCAATGTCGCCATGGATACTTTTTACAATCCTGAATTAGGGGGACAACTTTCTGCTGAATCTTCCTGTAAAACGACGAATAATCCGCCGGCATTTGGCTGTACTTTTGTCGATTTAACGGTGGACATTCCGCTATGTAAGGTGACTATCAATCGTATTCTTAACCTACATGATTCTGGCCGCATTCTTAATCCTAAGCTGGCTGAAGGACAAGTCCATGGTGGCATGGGAATGGGAATTGGTTGGGCTTTATATGAAGAACTGATAGTCGATGAAAAAAGCGGTATTGTCCGTAATCCTAATTTACTTGATTATAAAATGCCAACCATGATGGATCTGCCTGAACTGGAATGTGTCTTTATCGACAACTATGAACCACAATCGGCATATGGTCATAAATCATTAGGTGAGCCGCCGATAATTTCTCCAGCCCCGGCAATTCGTAATGCATTACGGATGGCGACGGGCATTGCGATTAATTCCCTGCCTCTCACACCAAAAAGATTATTTCGCGAATTTGTTCAAGCCGGGCTGATCAGAGGTTAGAAATATGTATGACATTAAAAATTATCATCGGGCTGACAATATCGCTCATGCGGTAGCATTGTTAGCGCAAAACCCTACGGCTCGATTATTGGCCGGCGGAACGGATGTGTTGATCCAATTACACCACCTAAATTCACACTTTGATCATATTATTGATATCCATGATTTGCCAGAATTACGCGGTATAGATTGTGATCAGGCGGGTAATATTCGTATCGCATCGGGTACGACTTTCAATGAATTAATCAACCATCCAATTGCCCAGCAACATCTTCCGGCCCTGGTAGAAGCCGCAAGCATGATCGCCGGACCACAAATACGAAACGTCGCTACCTTTGGTGGTAATATTTGCAATGGCGCACCCAGCGCTGATTCCGCTTGTCCATCCTTGATCTATGATGCAACACTAGAAATTGCTTCACCAGGAGGGAGTCGCTATACCTCAATTAACGGCTTTCATACCGGCCCAGGAAAAGTCGCATTAGCCGCAAATGAGATTTTAACGGCTTTTCATTTTAAAGCTGAAAATTATCGCAATAAAGGTGCTGCCAGCTTCAAATATGCGATGCGCGATGCGATGGATATCGCCACTATTGGCTGCTCGGCCCTTTGCGACATTAAACAGGGTAAATTTCAGCAACTCAAACTGGCTTTTGGTGTCGCAGCACCTACGCCGATACGCTGCCTGCATGCAGAAGAAGCTGCCCGTGGCAAAGCGCTCACTCGTCAAACGCTGGTCACTATTGGTCAAGCTGTTACGCACGATGTCTCGCCAAGAACATCATGGCGCGCGGAAAAAGAATTTCGCTTACATCTTATTCACACTTTAACCGAGCGAGTAATAAATTTAGCTGTTATGCGCGCAGGAGGGAAAATTATATGAATGCTAAAGCGTTAACCACGATTGATTGTCATATTAATGGCGTTCCTCGTCAACTGACCTTATCGCCAGCAATGTCGCTGGCAGAAGTGTTACGGGCAGAAGGTTTGCTTAGCGTCAAATTAGGCTGTCACGTCGGTGAATGTGGTGCGTGTACGGTGCTAGTCGATGACGTCGCAATCGATAGTTGCCTCTACCTAGCTATCTGGGCACAAGGTAAAACAATCCGCACCGTAGAAGGCGAATTGACCAATGGTATCGCATCAAAAATACAACAAACCTATGTCAATAACGGCGCAGTTCAATGTGGCTTCTGCACACCTGGCCTTATTATGGCAACAACCGCTTTTTTAGCCAAACCGCGTACCGAGCCATTAACTATTAAGCAAATACGCCATGGGTTAGCCGGTAATCTATGTCGCTGTACGGGTTATCAAATGATCATTGACGCGATACAACACTGCGAATAAGTTATCTCTGGGCATGGTATTTTTTAAGCCATTGCCCATTTTCATTAGCCCGATGTCAATTCATAGCGTTTTATCTTACGGTATAAAGTAGCAATACCAATGCCAAGCATTTTTGCTGCTTGTTTTTTACTGCCATAACGACTCAGGGCTTCACGGATCAGCTGTTTTTCCATATCTTCAAGCACTACCGCACCATCAATCGCTGGTTCGTTTAGATCGATGTTAGGGACAACCAGTGTCTCAACCTTAAAATCATTTTTACGATGATTGACCAAATTGGGAGGAAGTAATGCAATATCAATAACATCACCTGAAGAAGTGACATTAATTAAATATTCCATCAAATTGCTTAGTTCACGTAAATTACCTGGCCAGTGGTAAGCTTTGAGACGCTCCAACACCTCTTGTGAAATCCCAGGATACACTAGTCCAAGACGCTTAGTGTGGAGATTAAGAAAATAGTGAATAAGTAGTAGTAAGTCTCCCTGTCGCTCTCGTAATGGTGGTAAAGCTAAAGGAATAACATTCAAACGATAATATAGATCTTCGCGGAATTTTCCCTCACGGACAAATTTTTCCAGATTTTGATTAGTTGCCGAAATAATCCGAATATCAACCGGTACAGCTTTACTGGCACCTATCGGCTGAATTTCGCGCGCCTCGATCGCACGTAATAACTTTGCCTGAATAACCAGTGGCATATCACCGACTTCGTCCAAAAACAGTGTTCCTTGGTTTGCCGCCTGAATTAATCCTTGTTTACCATTAGTTGAAGCACCGGTAAAAGCCCCTTTTACATAGCCAAATAACTCACTTTCCAGTAGCTGTTCTGGAATAGCGGCACAGTTAATTGCAACAAAAGCTTTATTACTACGATGACTTAATTTATGAATAGCTCTGGCAACCACCTCTTTACCGGTACCACTTTCACCAATAATCAGTACACTTGAAGGGCCTGGCGCAATACGGCTAATCAATTTCTTCAACTTACGCATTGGTGGTGACTCCCCAACCAGATGCTCAATCTGCGGTTCAGCAGATTCAAATGTCGAATTGGCATAAAGCGGTAATTGATGAAAAGCCATCAGAAATATTTGATAATCTTGTATATTATGAAGTTGACCTGTCAATATTTCAGATATATCTCCGCAAGTGATAACATATTGCATATGACCACCGGTAAAACTTTCCTGATAAATTAGCGGTCGAATGGTAAACGCCTTGCCGATTATTTTTTCATAATTTAAATTGAGTATATTAAGTGCAATAGCATTGACTAATTTTAATTTATTGCGACTATTTAATATCAAAACCCCTTGATCAATATTATCAACTAAAGTCATTAATGCAGAGCTGGTATTATTGACACCACTTTGTTCGTCTAACAATTTTGAAATAAAAATCGTCGAAATATGTTGCACATAATCAGAAAATTCATGTAAATTATGTTTAATTCTTTCCTGCTGCTCATGAGTAAAAGCCACCAAGCTTATTACACCGACACAAACATCCTGGAAAAATATTGGTGTCCCTAAAAAAGCTTTTTCCTTACAATTTACTTTATTTTCACAGTCTTCACACAGTGGATCCAAGCGAGACTGGATGACAACCTTCTCTTTTCCAGTTTGAATGACGTAACGCAATAAACGCGAATTTCGTTCCAGCTTCTGCCCTAAATATTTTCCATAAGGCCCAGAACCTGCCACACGTCTTAATGCACCATCTACAATTTCAACTTCAAGTTGTAATACACGGGAAAGAACTTTCGTAAATCGCAGGATAGTTGGTTGGATCTGCATTAAAGCAGATTGAGAACTTATACCCAACATGATCATTTTCCTTATGTTCTAAATTATTACACAACAAATATCGTAATTAATGAACTATAGGGCATGTGCAAATAATGTAACATCGCTCCATATAGCCTAAATTGATAGAAAAATGATTCTTCCTGGATTACAGTCCATCGTAAAATATCAAAGCTCATTATTAAAATGATAATTCTGTATCAAAATTATCATTATGAATTAATAAATATCGATAATTAAAATTTAAATTTATATTTATAAATTGTAATTTAATTGTGTTTTTATTATTCCAATGAGTATATTAATAAAGATAACTCTGTTATTTTATAATTAATTTTTTTATTTATTATATTGCCAAACAATGTCATTTTTAGCCTACAATCCTGATTAAGGATAGAATCATTTCTTAATGATAGAGTTATCAGCCATACAGTACATGAAATATCAATCTAGAAATACTAGCCATAACGCAAAAATTTATTGTTTGCTTTCATTCCCTTACCTTAATAATCATTTTCTGTGATTATTATCACGCTATTATCTTTCAGCCATCATTTCTTATTTTGAGCAAAAGAATTGGCATGCTTATTGATATTACTTCAATAGCTTATGCAGATCCTTGGCTTAGTTCTGCACAGCATATTCGCTATCTGACTAGCTATTTTAAATTAGGATTTTATGATGAAAACAATTAATAAATTGCTCAAGGATATCAAAGCACTGCACTCCAACCTTAACAAAAAAGATTTTTTGTTGACCTGGGAACAAAGTCAGGATGAGTTAATTCAGGTGCTAAATATTGCTGCCATACTCAAAACCATGCGGTCAGATAATATTGCAACTAATGTATTCCGCAATGGCTTAGGTATCTCTATCTTTCGCGACAACTCTACTCGTACCCGTTTTTCCTACGCTTCTGCGTTAAATATGTTAGGGCTAACCCAACAAGATTTGGATGAAGGTAAATCACAAATTGCCCATGGTGAAACAGTACGTGAAACTGCCAATATGATCTCCTTCTGTGCCGATGCCATTGGTATTCGTGATGATATGTATCTTGGCGCAGGTAATGCCTATATGCGTGAAGTCGGTGATGCGTTGGATGAAGGCTATCAACAAGGTGTACTACCACAACGTCCAGCATTAGTTAATTTACAATGTGATATCGATCATCCAACCCAATCAATGGCTGATCTAGCCTGGTTACGTGAACATTTTGGCTCGCTGGAAAACCTAAAAGGCAAAAAAATTGCCATGACCTGGGCTTATTCACCGAGTTATGGCAAACCGCTGTCCGTTCCCCAGGGTATTATTGGACTAATGACACGTTTTGGTATGGAAGTAACACTAGCCCATCCTGATGGTTATGAACTTATCCCTGAAGTCGTCGCCGTCGCGAAAAAGAATGCCCAGGCGTCGGGAGGCACTTTCCGCCAGGTTAATACTATGCAACAAGCTTTTAAAGATGCGGATATTGTCTATCCCAAATCTTGGGCGCCTTATAAAGTGATGGAGCAACGCACCACATTATTACGTAACAACGATCACGATGGCTTAAAATCATTAGAAAAACATTGTTTGGTGCAAAATGCTAATCATAAAAACTGGCACTGCACGGAAGAAATGATGGCACTTACCCATAACGGCAAAGCACTCTATATGCATTGCTTACCGGCAGATATCTCTGGTGTCTCCTGCCCCGAAGGTGAAGTTACCGAAGGTGTATTCGAAAAATATCGTATTGCGACTTATAAAGAAGCTAGCTGGAAACCCTATATCATCTCCGCCATGATCCTAGCGCGAAAATTCGCTCAACCTGATTTGATCCTCGAGCAACTCATAAAAGATGCGAATAAACGCGTCAAATAACGCTGCTCCAGCCATCTCTTGGCTGCTTACAACAAAAGTATTTCTATGAACAAATAAGGTTGGCTATGTCAATTTTCTCATTAAAGTTAGATATTGCGCAAAATCGCTTCTTTACTGGTGAAAAATCCGACTTGTTCTCGCGTCAACAAGCACGTAAGGCGCGGGCTTTTCATCAAAAGATCAATAACTACCATCCAACACCACTCTATTCCCTTGATGGACTGGCTGATCTGTTTCAGGTTGGCAAAATACTGGTCAAAGATGAATCACAACGCTTTGGCCTGAATGCGTTCAAAATGCTGGGAAGTACCTATGCTATCGCCCAGTTATTGTGTGAAAAATACCATATCAATATCGATGATTTTTCTTTCGAAAAGTTAAAAAACAATCTGACCGAAAAAATAACCTTTACCACCACAACTGACGGTAATCATGGGCGCGGTGTTGCATGGGCTGCCAAACAACTTGGTCAGCACAGTGTAATTTATATGCCAAAGGGTTCAGCCCAGGAGAGAGTTGAGCATATTCTAGCGCTTGGTGCAGAGTGTATCGTCACTGACATGAATTATGATGATACCGTCCGGCTGACGATGGAAACGGCCAAAATCCATGGTTGGCAAGTTATTCAAGACACTGCCTGGCCTGGTTACACTCAAATTCCTACCTGGATCATGCAAGGCTATACCACTTTAGCCGATGAAGCGGTCGAGCAAATGAACCAAATGGGGATCGCCCGACCGAGCCATGTTTTTCTTCAGGCCGGCGTTGGAGCCATGGCCGGTGGAGTACTCGGTTATTTGGCTGATGTCTATGACGCTAATCAGTTGCATTCGGTAGTCACTGAACCTGAGTTAGCAAATTGCCTATATCGTTCCGGTATCAAAGGAGAGATAGTCAATGTTGATGGCGATATGCCAACGATTATGGCGGGGCTGGCCTGTGGTGAACCCAATCCACTTGGCTGGACGGTGCTACGTAACTGCGCCCGCCAATTTATCTCTTGCCAAGATGCAGTCGCTGCCCTAGGCATGCGCGTACTTGGCAACCCATACCAAAAAGATCCACGCATAATCTCCGGCGAATCGGGTGCTGTCGGTTTAGGGGTATTGGCAGCGGTGCATTACCACCCACAACGCGATGCGTTAAGAGAAAAATTAGGACTCACCAAAGATGCCGTTGTATTGCTAATTAGTACCGAAGGAGATAATGATGTCAAACACTATCGCGAAGTTGTCTGGCAAGGCAAACACCCAACATTAGCGTAAGGCACGAAATTTAAAACGCATTTTATCATTGCGAAAAAGTAGGAATTTATAACGGGAGTAAACAACATGGTTAAGCAAGTTCCATTCGATAACGTTCTAGCTAGCGCCAAAAAATATAAAGATGACATGAGCCGTTTTCTGCGTGACATGATAGCCATTCCTAGTGAAAGTTGTGACGAAAAAAAGGTTATCCACCGTATTAAACAAGAAATGGAAAAAGTCGGTTTTGATAAAATTGACATCGATCCAATGGGTAATATTCTTGGTTATATTGGCCATGGACCTCATTTGATTGCCATGGATGCGCACATTGATACTGTCGGAATAGGTAACATCAAGAATTGGTCTTTCGATCCCTATCAGGGTATGGAGACAGAGAATATCATCGGTGGTCGTGGTGCATCCGATCAAGAAGGTGGCATGGCAGCGATGGTCTATGCCGGTAAAATTATCAAAGATCTTGGACTGGATGACCAATACACACTGCTAGTAACCGGTACAGTGCAAGAAGAGGATTGTGACGGTCTTTGTTGGCAATACATTATTGAAGAATCAGGTATAAAACCAGAGTTTGTCGTCAGTACCGAGCCAACAGATTGCCAAATTTATCGTGGACAACGTGGACGCATGGAAATTCGCATTGATGTCCAAGGGATCAGCTGCCACGGCTCTGCCCCGGAACGTGGCGATAATGCCATCTTCAAAATGGGCCCGATATTGATGGAACTGCAACAACTTGCTCAGCGATTAGGCAATGATGAATTCTTGGGTAAAGGGACCCTCACCGTGTCGGAAATTTTCTATACCTCTCCGAGTCGTTGTGCGGTAGCCGATAGCTGTGCTATTTCAATCGATCGGCGATTAACCTGGGGTGAAACCTGGCAAGGAGCATTAGAAGAGATCCGCGCCTTATCATCCGTTAAGGAGACCAAAGCCACTGTTTCCATGTATCGCTATGAGCGTCCTTCCTGGACGGGTTTAGTATATCCAACCGAATGCTATTTCCCTACCTGGAAAGTAGAAGAAGATCATATTACCGTCAAAGCTCTCAGTAAAGCCTGGCAAGGCTTATTCCATAGCGAACCCGTGGTTGACAAATGGACTTTCTCAACCAATGGTGTCTCCATTATGGGTCGCCATGGTATTCCCGTGATCGGATTTGGTCCTGGTAAAGAGGACCAAGCCCATGCTCCTAACGAAAAAACCTCGAAAGATCATCTGGTTACTTGCGCCGCGATGTATGCTTCAATCCCATTAACCTATTTATCTGAATTGAAAAAATAATCGTTTTATTCATTTAGCCCTAATGGCACTACATTAGGGCTGATTATGGAGCTTATGCATGAAACTACTGATCAAAGATGGTATTGTGGTCAATGCTAATGAACAACGGCAAAGTGACGTTTTAATCGAAAACGGTCTTATCAAGCAAATCAGCCCCAATATTATCCCATCAGAACCTTGCGAAATTATTCAAGCCAAAGCGTGTTATGTGATGCCAGGTGGTGTCGATGTCCATACTCATTTTAATATTGATACAGGGCTGGCGCGTAGTTGTGACGATTTTTTTACTGGCACCCGCGCAGCTGCCTGCGGTGGCACCACCACCATTATCGATCATATGGGGTTTGGTCCAAAAGGATGTTGCTTACATCATCAACTAGAAACCTACCACCAGTATGCGAATGGAAAAGCGGTTATCGACTATAGCTTTCATGGAGTTATCCAACATATTAATCAAGCGATTATCGATGAAATTCCGGCTATGGTTCAAGACGGAATTAGTAGTTTTAAACTTTATCTAACTTATCAATATAAGTTGAATGATAGCGATATCTTACAAGCATTAAAACAATTGAAAACAGCTGGCGCATTGACCACCGTTCATCCAGAAAATGATGCCATTATTAGCTATCTACGCAGCCAATTTATTGCTAGTGGTCAGACTGAACCACGTTATCACGCCCTTAGCCGGCCACCTGAATGCGAAGCAGAAGCTATTGCCCGCATGATCAATCTGGCACAGCTAGCCGGTAATGCTCCTTTATATATAGTGCATTTATCTAATGGTCTCGGACTCAATTACTTACGTCTGGCTAAAGCCCATCAGCAGCCGGTATGGATAGAAACCTGTCCTCAATACTTGATGCTAGATGAGCGACAATACCTGCGTGAAGATGCGATGAAATTTATTCTCACACCACCGCTACGCAACATTCGTGAACAAGATGCATTATGGGGTGGTATTAGTGATGGAAGCATTGACGTGGTTGCCACCGATCACTGCACTTTTCCTTTTTGGCAGCGGCTTAAACTTGCGAAAGGAAACTTTAGTCGCTGCCCAAATGGGCTACCTGGGGTAGAGAATCGCCTGTTATTACTCTTTTCTGCCGGCGTAATGAGTGGACGCATTACGCCAGAACGCTTTGTCGCACTAACCAGCAGCAAACCCGCTCAGTTGTTTGGCCTCTGGCCACGCAAAGGTTGCCTGACCCCCGGCTCAGATGCTGATTTAGTTATCATTGCACCTCATAAACGGACTACTATTCGTCATGCTGAGCTGCATGATAACGCTGATTATAGCCCTTATGAAGAAATGGTTTGTCAAGGTGCAATCATCCATACCCTATCACGAGGAAAACCGGTTTTCAGTCAAGGAAAATTTATTGGCAGCGCTGGTTGGGGACAATTCTTGCACCGCCAACCTTTCCTAATAAGTTAACGCTTTTCTGTATGACCAACCCATCTTTGATAGTAAATAACAATAAATAATAGGAATAATAAATATCATGAAAAAAACAATCGTCATTGCACTGGGCGGTAATGCATTAGGTGATGGATTAGACGAACAAATGGCCGCCGTAAAAACTACTGCACACGCTATTGCTGATTTGATCCAGCAGGGTCATAAAGTCGTCATTACTCACGGTAACGGCCCCCAAGTCGGCATGATCAATCGGGCATTTGAAGCAGCAGCTAAAACAGCCGCTCATACCCCCATGTTACCTATGTCAGTATGTGTGGCATTAAGCCAAGGTTATATTGGCTACGATCTGCAAAATGCGCTAAGTGAAGAATTACTCAATCGGGGTTTATCGACTCCCGTTGCTTCCATTATTACCCAAGTTGAAGTTGCCGCCGACGATCCGGCCTTTAGTAACCCAACTAAACCAATCGGCTCTTTTTTCAGCCCACAAGAAGCTGAAAAATTGATAGCCAATGGCTATCAACTAAAAGAAGATGCTGGACGAGGCTTTCGTCGAGTAGTTGCATCCCCCAAACCCATCGCTATCGTTGAGAAAGAAACAGTCAAAGCCTTACTTAATGCTGGGCAAGTCGTCATTACCGTTGGTGGCGGCGGCATACCGGTGGTGCGTGAAGGCAATCATTTACGCGGTGTGAGTGCCGTCATTGACAAAGACTGGGCTAGTGCCAAATTAGCTGAAATGATCGATGCAGATATGTTGATTATTTTGACTGCAGTAGAAAAAGTAGCGATTAACTTTGGCAAACATAATGAAAAATGGCTGGAACGACTTAATCTAGACCAAGCTCAACGTTATATTAATGAAGGACATTTTGCCAAAGGATCAATGCTACCGAAGGTTGAAGCGGCTCTCTCTTTTTCCTGTAGTCGGCCTGGTCGTGAAACGCTAATTACTGTGCTAAATAAAGCCAAACAAGGGATTGAAGGTAAAACGGGTACCATTGTTTGCCTCTAACCGTTACGATTATCTTCTTATAGGGCGCTATGCGCCCTTACTAATTGACTAAGTTAGCTATTTTTATCCGTCGCAACTAAACCGATTTTTCCATCAACGCCATCAATGCTTCTAACACCCCTCCCGCTATGGCCCGTGCTTTATCCGAAACAGCAGTAAAATCTACTGCCGCACCACGGGGATCTATATCGCCAATTTTAAACCCTACCGTCACCGATAAATTATCATTTAACAAACCACGGACCATGCCACTTAATGGCGCTTTAATCGGGGTATTGTCAATGTAAGCAATATCATCGCCAACATTAACGATATCATCAATATTAACGCAACGACGCATGACACCGGTGACTGGCGCTCTCACTACACGCTGTGTGGTATGGCCATTAATATTCCCTGGCACACCAGTATTAGCTTGTGCCGATCCCTGATAAATCACTCGTCCTAAATTGTGTCCACGATTAGTTTCTATGATAGCATCACAATCTTTACCTGCCTCAAAACCGGGCCCCAAAGCAATCGTCACCGGTGCCATTGCACGGTGGGTTCCTCTATTTTGTTTGGCTAAAATAGCATCGACTACACCGTCGACTTGAAAAGCCGGCAATAAGCTAGCATTCTCATCAATCAAGAGCGGAATAATGCCTTGCTGTAAAAGCGGATCGGCTTCCTCTGGTCTGTTAATATGTTTCGCGGTCACACCTTCAATTGTCATTTTTCCGGCATAGATAGCCTGAGCAAAAGCAACCGTACAGCGGATAACGGTAGGGTATTCAACCTCTAACATTATGACGTGAAAACCAGCATGATAAAGACGTAATGCTACCCCGGTTGCAATATCACCAGCACCCCGAATAACCACCCGCTGGCGGCAGGGAAAAGAGCTGCACTTCATTGATCCACCAGCGGCTTGATGCTTAATTTGCAACATCTCAGCGATAATACTGATAGCAATTTCCGCCGGCGTTTCTGCTCCGATATTAAGACCAACAGGCGCATGAAGATGAGCGAGCTGACATGCTTTAAGCCCTTGATCATATAATTGTCGAGTAAAAGTTTGTATTTTTCGACGACTGGCCAAAAGCCCAAGATATTTTACTGGCAAGTGGATCAACAAGGATAGCGCTTCCCAATCTTGGCTATTGGTAGCAATCACCACATAATCATCAGCTTTAATGGCTAACTCCTCAATCCCTTGGCTAAAAGACTTTACCTGCAATAGCTTGGTATCAGCTGGAAAATAAGCGGCATTAAGGCTATCGGCATAAACATCCATCACCACAATTTCAAAATCTAAAGCAGCAGCTGTTTGGGCAATAGCACGATTAACATGTCCGGCACCAATGAGTATCAAACGGCAGGCTAAACCATGGACATCAATATAAACTGACATCGAGCCACCACAATCACTGCCAACCGCATGCTGACCATTACGGCTCATTCGACCATGAAAAATACGAGGCTTACGCTCTGCCAGCGCTAACAGGGCTTCAGTAATCACTTTACGCTCTACCATACCACCACCAATCGTGCCGATCACACTGCCATCATCGAGTACTAACATTTGCGCAGAGTGACGTGGTGTAGAGCCGCGACTTTCAATAATTTGTGCCATGGCAAAAGGACGATTCTGCTGCTCAAGTTTTGCTGCTTCCATAAAGATTTTCATAACTACCTCAGTGAGTTATCCATTCAATTTCTCTGACGCTGCAAAACATTCTTGATAGGAGGAAACTCTCTGACAGCTCCCAACCAAATCGCATCTAACCCTGTGCTTATTAACAATGCTGATAGTTTGTTAGTGATAAAATTCTCAGATTGAGAAAAACGATTAATCAACCAAATACGCTGGGCATCAAGAGGAACATTTTTAAACATTCCTGCCGGATGCCGAATAAAATGCTCCAATACCGCAATATCTGCTTTATCTCCTCTTTTAATTTTCGTTATAGAAGCAAATATTGGCCATCGGTGTACATTATCAGGGCCTAATGGCCTGGCTAAAACCTGTCCTCCAGTTACGGCAATTACGCAGCGACTACTAACCGGTATGCAAGGTTCGTGCAAAGCAGGCGCTTTTAATGGCAGACCTCGTGAACCATCGGCTTCGACCAGTATGATATCCGCGTAGTGTCGCTGAGCAAGTGCATCGACCTGCTGCGGTAAAAAACCACGTACTTTCCCACTACTGGGTTGCCAAGCGGAATAACAAGCACAAATTGGTGAAGCAAATACCGCCGCAGGTAAATGAGCCGGATCGCAACACATCAATAGTGGGATATTTTTATCAGGTAAATACATCCTTGTTGTGGTGGTGATAATCACTTTTTTACCTAACAACGAAAACTGTCGTGCCAGCCAAAATAAAGTACTGGTTTTGCCACCTGCGCCAATCAAACTAATAACAACAGATGATGAGTTTAATGATCCATCACAAAACTGAGTGAGCGGTTCAGGTATATTTGCCGGTGGCATAACTTAAGAGTCCATAAAATGAATAAATCTGCTATTCCGGTCCCCCTAATGGCCAAAAAATCGGCACAAATAATCAAAAATATCGATTGCATTATTCCAGCTGCCGGTCTTTCTTCCCGTATGGGACAATGGAAAATGATGTTACCCTGGCAGAATGGAACAATACTTGATGCAAGTATCAAAAATGCATTAACCTTCTGTTCTCGCATTATTTTGGTGATTGGTTATCGGGCGGCAGAATTGAGCGCGCGCTACCAGCAACATCCAGCAATCAGCATTGTTTATAATGCTGATTATCAGCAGGGACTATTTAGCTCCATCAGCGCTGGCGCTATGGCTGTCAATAGCGACTACTGCTTTATTACGCACGGTGATATGCCTTGCCTGAATAGCAATATATTTCAGCAAATTTGGCACCAACGCGGCGCTTATGCGTTGATCCCTCGCTATCAAAAAACACCTGGTCATCCAGTTTTATTACCTTATCACTGCCTTAATATGGCGGTAAAACAAACCCATTGCCGCTCAATGCAGCAAGCTTTACGAAAAGGTCAATGGCAATATTTAGACTTAGATCAATCGGCAGTCACCGCAGATATTGACACTCCTGAGATTTATTTGACGTTACTAGCAACAGAAAATCTACTTGCCTCCACTTAAAGACAACAAAAAACATCTTCTGCCTGTTTGATTTATCAAAGTGATAGTGAAATTATTTTTTTGAGAATTAAAAAATCGATAACTATCTGTTGAAGTTAGCTATTTTCTATTGATTATCATTCTTATTTGCCTGAGCGTGAGTTATTTCACAAATAAAAAGCAAGATTAGATATTAATCACATTTCTTATTCACCATTCCTCGGTTCTTTGTTTCTGGCGTGATTGTTGCAAAGTTTATGACAACTGTTTGCCAATTTGCCCAATTAAATCGCAGCAAGGAGAGTCTCATGGGAGATATCATGCGCCCAATTCCATTCGATAAACTTTTGAAGCGCATCTTTGATGAATACCAACAAAATCAATCAATATTTGGTATTCCCAAACAACAATTTTATCGTCAGCAAAATCAACATCCATTAATTAATGTATTTGGTGAAACATGTGCCACACCAATTGGCCCTGCTGCCGGACCGCATACCCAGTTAGCCCAAAATATTATCGTCTCCTGGTTAACTGGTGGCCGCTTTATCGAACTGAAAACAGTGCAGATCCTTGATCAATTAGAAATAGATAAACCCTGTATTGACGCTGAAGATGAATGCTTTAACACTGAGTGGTCAACTGAATATACACTAGTAAAAGCCTGGGATGAATATCTGAAAGCCTGGTTTATTTTGCATCTGCTCGAAGCTATTTTTGAGCCACGCCAAGCAGGCGAAGCGAAATCCTTTATATTTAATATGAGTGTCGGTTACGATTTAGCTGGTATTCAGCAACCAGCTATGCAGCAATTTATTGATAACATGATGAATGCTTCTCATCATCCCACTTTTAACCGTTACCGTCAGCTTTTACAGTCATGGATCGAAAACCCTGATTTTATTAGTCAGTTAGGTATTGAAAGTCAACAAACTGCGCTGACAACATTAGCCGAAAGTATTCCCGCTCAAATGGTAAGCGGTGTAACCCTATCTACCATGCACGGCTGCCCACCTGATGAAATAGAAGCTATCTGTCGTTATATGTTGCAAGACAAAAAACTTAATACATTTGTCAAACTCAATCCTACCCTACTCGGTTATCAACGGGTAAGAGCGATCCTCGATAGCTGCGGTTTCGATTATATTGGCTTAAAAGAGGCTTCATTCCAGCATGATCTACAGCTTGAGCAAGCCCTGGCAATGCTGCGCCGCTTAATGACACTGGCCAGTGAGAAACAGCTAGGGTTTGGCGTGAAACTGACTAACACATTAGGCGTTATCAATCATAAAGGTAAACTAGCCGGCGAAGAGATGTACATGTCTGGCCGTGCACTATTTCCACTATCAATCAATGTCGCTGCGGTTCTTTCCCGTGCCTTTGACGGCATGCTACCGATCTCTTATTCAGGTGGTGCTAGCCAGATCACTATCCGTGATATTTTCGCAACCGGCATTCGTCCCATCACCATGGCAACCGATCTATTAAAACCCGGTGGTTACCTACGTATGACTGAATGCCTACGCGAATTAACGGATAGCGCGGCCTGGCAGGCAGAAAAAATTGATGTAGAACGGTTAGAAAAATTGGCAAAACAAGCAATCAGTATGGATTATTGTCAAAAAGAGTGGAAGGCTGATCATGAGATAAATATCGATGATTCACTGCCATTAACAGATTGCTATGCTGCTCCCTGTGTTAATGCCTGTGCCATTAAACAGGATATCCCCGAATATATCCGTTTAATGGGTGAAAAGCGTTATACCGATGCGTTAGAACTTATCTACCAACGCAACGCGCTACCGGCCATCACCGGTCATATTTGCGATCATCAATGCCAATATAACTGTACTCGTTTGGACTATGATAGCCCGCTAAATATTCGTCAACTGAAGAAAATTGCGTTAGAAAAAGGCTGGCAAGAGTACAAACAGCGTTGGCATAAACCTGCCGGTACAGGTACTCGCCACCCGGTTGCCATAATCGGTGCTGGCCCTGCCGGTCTCAGTGCCGGCTACTTTTTAGCCCGAGCAGGCTATCCAGTAACAATTTTTGAGCGTGAATCCAGCGCCGGTGGGGTAGTAAAAAATATTATTCCCCAATTTCGTATTCCAACAGAGCTTATCGAGCATGATATCAATTTTATTGCTGAACATGGCGTCAAATTTGAATTTGGATGTCAGCCTGATTTAACCGTGGAAAAATTGAAAGCGACCGGCTTTCATTATGTTTTGATTGGCGTTGGCACCGACAAAAATAGTGGCATCAAACTGGCCGGTGAAAATCATAATATCTACCAATCTCTGCCCTTCCTGCGTGACTATAATCGTGGTTTTACACCGAATATGGGTAAACATGTAGCGGTAATTGGTGCCGGTAATACCGCCATGGACTGCGCTCGGGCAGCGCTACGTATACCTGATGTAGAACAAGTCACTATCATCTATCGCCGCTCAAAAGCTGAAATGCCCGCCTGGCCAGAAGAATACGAAGAAGCTTTAGCTGATGGCGTAAAATTTATGTTCCTCGCCAATCCTGAACATTTTGCCATTAACGGTACACTAACAGTCAGGCTGATGAAATTAGGTAAAATTGATAGCTCCGGACGTCCTCAGGCGGTGGCAACCGAACAAACCACCAGCTTAAAAATCGATAGTATAATCACAGCAATAGGTGAGCAACAAGATAGCCAAATGCTTGCCGCAATTGGAGTTCCACTCGATCAAAATGGTAAACCAGCTATTGATCTGGCCAGTGGAGAAACTACGCAATCTAGCATATTTTTAATCGGCGATGTTCAACAAGGGCCTTCTTCCATTGTTGCGGCAATCAGTACCGCACGTCGCGCTGTCGATACCATTTTGCGGCGGGAAAATATTTATAGCCATCATGGTAATAAATACTGGAGTAACGTTGATCCTCAGCATCTTTATCAACGTAAAGGTCAAATTACCGTCAAGTTGGTTGACAAACAGCATAGTGAGGCTTTTGTTGAACAGGAAGCCGATCGCTGCCTGGAATGTAATTACATTTGTAGTAAATGTGTTGATGTCTGCCCAAATCGCGCCAATGTCTCGATCGCCATACCTGGCTTTCAAAATCGCTATCAAACACTGCATTTAGATGCCATGTGCAATGAGTGTGGCAATTGTGCGCAATTCTGTCCATGGCAAGGCAAACCCTATCGAGATAAGGTGACTATCTTTAGCCTGGAAGAGGACTTCATTAACAGTACTAACCCTGGTTTTTGGGCCGAAGGCGATCGGATTTCTGTCCGACTCAATAGTCGAACCTGGCTATTACGCATCAATAACGACAGTCAATTTCAAAAAATACCGCCAGAGCTGCATAACCTGTGTCAAATCATTAGCCATGTACACAAACACCATCAATATCTATTAACCCGTATGGATGCCTGATTATGCTAATTTTAAAAAATGCCACGACAGTAGAGTTTGAGCCTGCCCGGGTGAGAGAAAATATCGATATCGCTATCCAGGATACAGAGATCTTGGCTATTGATCCAAATTTGACCGCCCGTTTTCCAACCGCAGAAATTAAACAGATGAATGGCCGCATTGTCATGCCTGGTATTGTCTGCGCCCACAACCATTTCTACTCTGGCTTATCCCGGGGCATCATGGCGCAAATTCCTCCCTGCCCAGATTTTATTTCTACTTTAAAAAATTTATGGTGGCGACTGGACAGAGCTTTGGATGAAGAAGCGCTTTACTATAGTGGCCTGATTTGCGCATTAGAAGCGATTAAAAGTGGCTGTACTGCCGTTATCGACCATCACGCCTCACCCAATTTTATTCATGGCTCGCTGCACACTTTACGTAACGCTTTTTTGAAAGTCGGATTACGAGGCATGACCTGCTTTGAAACCACTGATCGCAATGGTGGTCTGCAAGAGCTCGAGGCTGGTATTGAAGAAAATATTAACTTCGCCAAATATATTGATAGCACCAAAGACAAAGAACGTTATTTGGTAGAAGCCCACATTGGTGCTCATGCCCCCTTTACGGTATCCAATGACGGACTTGGTTTATTACAAAACGCCATCAAAGAAACCCAACGCGGTTTGCACATTCATATAGCAGAAGATCACTATGATGTCTCCCATAGCCATGATAAATACGGTAAAGATCCCTTACAACGTTTAGCTGAATACGATCTGATCAATCACAAAACATTAATTGCTCATGGGCTCTATTTGTCGATCAACGATATACAGATCCTTAATCAAAATGATGGTTTCCTGGTACATAACGCCCGCTCTAATATGAATAATCATGTCGGTTATAACGCGCAATTAGCGAATTACCACAATGTCGCTTTAGGCACTGATGGCATCGGTTCAGATATGCTGGAAGAATTGAAATTTGCCTTTTTTAAACATCGCGATGCCGGCGGATCACTATGGCAAGATAGTTTTACGCGCTATCTGTGGAGTGGTAATACCTTACTAGCACGCAACTTCAATGCTAAATTTGGCCAGCTAGAAAAGGGTTATAAAGCTGACTTAACGATTTGTGATTATGCAGCACCAACACCACTACAAGCAGAAAATATCGCCGGACATCTGGCCTTTGGTTTAAGTTCAGCCAGTGTTGATAGCGTAATGATAGACGGTGTTATGGTTTATGAAAATCGACAATTTACTTTTGATCATCAACCTATTTACGCTGAAGCCAAAAAAATTGCCGCTAAATTATGGCAACGAATAAACACACTGAAATAAAAACCTAACACCTTCTCTTACAACAAAAAATAGCTATTAACAGGTGGATTATGATTGAGCAATTTTTCCGACCAACCACCATTGAACAGGCAATGGATCTTAAGCGCCGTTTTCAACATCAGGCAGTCTGGTTTGCTGGTGGCAGCAAATTAAACGCAACACCGACTAAAACTGAATGCAAAATAGCCATTTCGCTACAAAACTTACCGATGAATAGTATTGATTGGGATAACGGTACATTACGTATTGGAGCACTCACTAAGTTACAGCAATTACGCGATACACCATCTATTCCCCAAGCACTGTATGAGGCGTTAGGCTTTATCTACTCTCGCCATCTACGCAATCAATCTACCATTGGTGGTGAGATAGCCGCCCAACAAACGGAATCAGTGCTACTTTCAGTCTTATTAGTGTTAGATACACAGCTACTGTGTGCCGATGGGCAACTCTTGTCGCTGGAAGATTACTTAGCCGCACCTAATGATCGACTGTTAAGTGAAATTATTATCAAGAAACCTTTTGACCATTGTAGCACCGGCAAAATCAGCCATTCAGCCGCCGGTTGGTCAGTTATTACGGCGGCGGTGGCTATCAGCGATAATCAGGAATACCGCATCGCCCTGGATGGTGTCGGTGAGAAAGCACGCCGCTTGCATGCTATCGAATCATTAACATTAGCAGGAGAAGAACTGGAAAAAGCGGTTAGTAATGCAATTCATCCAACAGATAATTTATTAGGAAGCGCAGCATACCAACGTTACATTGCCGGCATTTTGATATCTGATCTATTGACCGATTGCCGGCAAAAAGAGGAGAAAAGCAAATGATGGTTCGTTTCACACTAAATGGCTGCTCCAAAGAACTGGAGTGCAGAGCTGGTGACAATGTTCAGCAACTGCTTTTCAATCTTGGCATGCATTCAGTTCGTAATAGTGACGATGGATTTGGCTTCGCTGGCTCTGATGCTATTTTATTTAATCAGACCATCCATAATGCTTCACTACTGATCGCCGCACAACTGGATAACGCAACCATTGTTACGGCTGAATCACTCGCTAGTTGGAATCAACTCAGTATTGTTCAACAAGCGATGATCGATGTCGGCATTGTGCAATCTGGCTACAATGATCCCGCTGCAGCACTGATCATCACTGACTTACTAAACCGCATTGCTGATCCTGATCGTGAACAGATCGATGACGCGCTGTCTGGCTTATTTAGTCGCGATGCCGGCTACCAACAGTTTTATACGGTCGTCGATTTAGCCAAAAATCGGCTGATAGATCCTGCTCATCAGATAACCGTTGCCCCCACTTTTCGCGACGACTTGACCTTAATAGGCAAAATCCATCCTAAAACCGATTCGGCCAAAATGGTGCAAGCTAAACCCTGTTATGTCGAAGATCGCATTGCCCACAATGCCTGCGTGATAAAAATGCTCCGCAGTCCCCATGCCCATGCCGTGATCAGACAACTTAATGTCACCAAAGCGGAAGCACTAGCTGGTGTCATCCATGTCATTACCCACCTTAACTGCCCAGATATCTACTACACCCCAGGAGGACAAAGCGCGCCAGAACCCTCACCTCTTGACCGCCGAATGTTTGGCAAGAAACTACGCCATGTTGGCGATCGCGTGGCGGCCGTTGTCGCAGAAAATGAGGAGATTGCGCTGGCAGCGCTAAAACTTATCGAAGTGGAATACCAGGTATTAAAACCTGTCATGTCAATTGACGAAGCGATGGCTGCAGATGCCCCGATTGTCCATGATGAGCCGGTAGTTTATATCAACGGTGCACCTGCTGATCTGGCACAGCAAAATCAACAGGCGGTAAATCGTGGCGAGCAGATGATCATCAACTTTCCGATCGGTGCCCGCCCAATCAACAATATTGCGGCTAGTATTCATGGTAGCATCGGTGATATTGCTGACGGATTTGCTAAAGCCGATGTAATTATCGAACGTACCTACCAATCTAAACAAGTACAACAGTGTCCTGCCGAACCACATATTTGCTATAGCTATATGGATGGTGATCGCTTAGTGATCCACGCCTCAACTCAAGTACCCTGGCACCTCCGTCGCCAGGTTGCACGTATCGTTGGGCTAAAACAGCATAAAGTCCATGTCATTAAAGAACGAGTTGGTGGCGGCTTTGGTTCCAAACAAGATATGCTATTAGAAGAAGTTTGTGCCTGGGCTACCTGCGTAACGGGTAGACCGGTCTACTTCCGTTATAGCCGTGAAGAAGAGTTTATTGCCAATACTTCACGCCACGTGGCTAAAGTGACCGTTAAACTCGGTGCGACTAACGACGGAAAACTGACTGCAATCGACATGAATTTCCGCGCCAATACCGGCCCTTATGGCAATCATGCGCTAACCGTACCCAGTAATGGCCCAGCGCTGTCATTGCCTCTCTACCCCTGCGATAATGTTAATTTTCAAGTCACCACTTATTACAGTAACATCTGTCCAGCCGGCGCCTATCAAGGCTATGGTGCACCTAAGGGTAATTTTGCGCTAACGATGGCCATGGCTGAATTGGCGGAAAAATTAGGTATTGATCAGCTGGATCTGATTGAGCTTAATCGGGTTCAAGAAGGCCAAGAGTTGAAGATCCTTGGCGCTATCGGTGAAGGGAAAATGCCCACCAGCGCGCCCACCGCCGCCAGTTGTGCCTTAACACCAATCCTGCGTAAAGGACGCCAATTGATTGACTGGCAGGGACCGAAACCTGCTTCAGGCGACTGGCGGATCGGTAAAGGGGTTGCCATCATTATGCAAAAATCGGGTATTCCAGAAATTGATCAGGCAAACTGCATGATCAAGCTAGAATCTGATGGCACCTTTATTGTTCATTCTGGGGGCGCCGATATTGGTACCGGTTTAGATACCGTATTGGGAAAACTGTGTGCCGAAGTATTATGCTGCCCGTTGAATGAAATCCATGTCATTTCTGGCGACACCGACCATGCCCTGTTTGATAAAGGGGCATATGCCTCATCCGGCACCTGCTTCTCGGGTAATGCCGCCAAAAAAGCGGCGGAAAACTTACGCCAAAAAATACTTTTTCATGGCGCGCAAATACTCAACGAGCCCAAAGAGGATGTTTCGTTAGCACACCCTGGCATCGTCTGTGGAAAACAGGGTCAAATCAGTTATGCCGAAATTGCCCATCAAGCGGAGACCGGCACCGGATTTGGTGTACTGGTAGCCACCGCCAGCTACGTGACCAATGATTTTGCCTTTCCATTTGGTGCCAATTTTGCTGAGGTCGCAGTTAATCTACGAACTGGCCAAATTCGGCTCAACAAATTTTACGCACTACTCGATTGTGGTACCCCGATTAACCCAGATTTAGCGCTTGGTCAAATTTATGGTGCTACACTACGTGCCATCGGCCACAGCCTAACTGAAGAGATCCAATATGATAGCCAAGGCAATCCATTAACGCGTGATCTGCGTAGCTATGGAGCACCCAAGATCGGCGATATTCCGGCTGACTTTGGTGCTTTCCTAGTTCCCAGTGACGACCCAGTTGGGCCGTTTGGTGCCAAATCTATCTCTGAAATTGGCGTCAATGGCGCCGCACCAGCTATTGCCTCTGCTATCCATGATGCTTGTAATATTTGGTTGCGCGATTGGCATTTTACGCCAGAAAAAATATTAACTGCCTTGGGAAAACTGTAATTAATTGAGGCTGCTTTAGCAGCCTCCCACTCAGGCTGCAACTATCAATTAACTATTTTAATTTGCTTCACTTAGCAGACTTAAATAAGCAATTTTTTAGCCGACAAATAACAGCAGAAGGCGAATATTGACGATTTTTTGGTCATCGGTCAGCAAAATAAAATTACCGACAGCTCTAATTGTCATTATAAAAAAATAGGTCGGATACTATGGATAAAAATAACCAAAATGACTCAACCTCGCTCATTTATAATACGTTTAGATTAATAACAATCCCTATCTTCAGCCTATTTTATCATATTGCTAACCGGCTTATTACAACCCGCCTAAAACCACTAATCGACAATTTGAATGGTTCACCTACAAACACATCGTCTTTCACATAATCACGCTAAGAGGTCAGCACTATGTCTGCCAATTTACCGGAGGCGCCAACCGAAACACAGACGGCAACAGCCCTCGAAACATTTTTCAAAATTACTGAACGTGACAGCAATGTTCGGCAAGAAATTTTAGCCGGCATCACCACGTTCCTAGCCATGGTTTATTCTGTGGTCGTTATTCCAAACATGTTGAGCCAGGCGGGTTTTCCGCCAAACACTACCTTCACGGTGGTCTGTTTAGTTGCTGGCCTTGGTTCATTATTGATGGGGTTATGGGCAAACTTACCGATGGCAATAGGCTGCACCACTTCAATGTGCGCCTTTACCGCTTTCAGTCTGGTATTAGGACAACAAATTAGTATCCCAATTGTACTGGGTATTGTTTTCTTAATGGGTATTGTTCTTGCCATTATCTCAATTGCCGGCATCCGTACCTGGATATTACGCCATTTACCACAAGGTATTGCCTATGGCACTGGTATCGGTATCGGACTCTTTATTCTGTTGATTGCGGCTAATGGTGTTGGTTTAATCACCAAAAACCCACTAGCCGGATTACCGGTTGCCCTTGGCGACTTTACCTCATTCCCAGCCATTATGTCGTTATTGGGTCTGGCTATTATTTTTGGTCTAGAAAAACACCGTATACCCGGCAGTATTTTATTGGTGATCATCGCTATCTCTATTGTGGGTCTGATATTTGATCCCAACATACAATTTCAAGGCGTATTTGCCCTACCCAAACTAACTGATGATAGTGGCCAATCACTAACTTTTAGCTTAAACATTAGCGCCGCCTTACAACCACAAATGTTACCCTATGCGTTAGCACTGATTATCACCGCCATATTTGATGCGACCGGCACCCTACGCGCAGTAGCTGGTCAGGCCAATTTACTAGATAAAGAGGATAAAGTTATCGATGGCGGCAAAGCATTTACCATAGATTCAGTAAGCTCTATTTTTGCGGGCGTAATGGGCGTATCACCTGCTGCGGTATACCTAGAATCAACAGCAGGCACAGCAGCAGGTGGCAAAACCGGCTTAACCGCCGTGATGGTAGGCATTCTTTTCTTATTGATGTTATTTTTAGCACCGCTATCACTGTTAATTCCCCATTACGCCACTGCACCAGCGTTAATGTACATTGGCTTACTAATGTTACAGAATGTCTCAAAACTGAATTTTAATGATTTTGTTGACACCATGTCTGGCCTGGTGTGCGCTGTTTTTATTGTTTTCACTTGTAATATCGCAACCGGCCTAATGTTTGGTTTTGTTACCCTGGTTATCGGCCGTATTTTTGCCAAAGAATGGCATCGCCTTAATGCCAGCACCCTGCTCCTAACACTACTGTTAGTCATTTTTTATTATGGCGGCTTAGCGATTTAGTTCTTTTTCCGAATCTGCAAGATGATTCGGAAAAATTTTTTAGCCAACTGCATGATTTTTTATGGCTATAACATTGCAGATTATCATCAAGATTAAAATCAAATCAGTAGTTATTTCTTATATCAACTATTTCTAAAATTAACAAATTACCAAGCATGACGGTAATAACCACACACTAAATAAGAGTAAAATAATAAACAATAACTAATTGATTAATATAATAAAATCAGGTACGACCATTAAGGTTTTATTTTACTCTCTTTCCTGAAAGGGGTATTTTATTTTTATAAATATAAAAAAATTTGATTATGGATTTTTTATCGCCAGGTTGACATTTAATTAGGCAACTAAATAGCGGATAAATAATCCTGATTGAAATATTCACATAATATTTTATCAACAATTGAAACTGTATGAACTGCAAGCAAAGAGGTGCAATAAATAATTAACAATTTAAATTTATAAATTGGAGAAGTTAAAGTTATGGATAATTCCTTACATGGAAAAAATAAAGGGTGGAGTAGCGTCAAAAATTTTATTAATTATCAACAAAATACACCTAACTTAATTTACAATTATAAACCCTCTTATAGTGTCGATGAGGCGGCAGAACAATTATCAAGGGGGGAGACTGCACTACTTTGGAAACAAAAACATACCAACAATCAACCGCTAACCATTACTTACTCTTTCCCCGACTGGACTGAACACTCCGACCGAGAGTACAAAAGTTTATATAGCTACAGTCGTTATCCTGCTCCAGAAGGTCTAACCGCAGATCAGCAGCAAAAAGCCATACTTGGTTTACAAGCCTGGCAAGATGTCACCAATATAAAACTGGTTAAAGTCGACTCTACAGAAAAGGCCATGCTCACCTTCGGTAATTATCATGGTGCTGCTAATGATGGCCTTACAACTTTTGATAGAATAGACCGCATCGATAGCAAAATCTGGTTCAACACCGATAAGCATGATAACTTACGTCCGACACAAGAAAACGGTGGCAGCCAGACTTATAGTCATGAAATAGGACATGCATTAGGATTAAATCACCCTGGTGACTATAACTCCTTGCAAGGTGGCTATCAATACAATGCTCCGTATAAAGAAGACTCTCTCCAATACAGCGTTATGAGCTATTGGGAAGAAACCAATACTGGCGCTAACCATCATTATAATGAGCGAATCGGTAACTATATCCATAACAATACCTATTACCCAACCGCGCCACTAATGCATGATATTGCCGCCATACAAAAAATTCATGGTGTCAATACCACTACCCGAACTGGCGATACCATTTACGGATTTAACTCCAATAGCAATAGAGATTTCTATAGCCTAACCGACAGTAAGCAAAAAGCGGTTTTTTGTGTCTGGGATGCAGGCGGTAACGATACATTAGATTTTTCTGGTTATTATCAAAACCAACGCATTAGCTTAAAGGAAGCTTCCTTCTCTGATGTCGGCAGCTTTAAAGCCAATGTTTCAATTGCTCAGGGCGCCATTATTGAAAATGCTATCGGCGGCTCAGGTGATGATGTGATTGTTGGCAACGATGCTAACAATACCATCGAAGGGGGTAAAGGTAACGACATCATTTATGGCGGCAAAGGCAAAGATAGATTATGGGGTGGCAATCATAACGATATTGTGCCAAATAAAAAAACAGATAACCAACCAACTATCGAGATAGACGATACCAAAGTAAACAACGCCATTGATGATGACAAACCTTTAAAAGATTATTCTGATAATGAAGTCAGCAACACTGGCTGCACAGCCCCACCATGTGGAGGATACAACGTAAATCCTTACTGTCCCTGGACAAATCCAGGTTGCAACAATAATGGTTATTCTACAACATATTATTCAATGCCGATATCCAATGGCATCAGCAATGGCTTTACTTTTGGTTTAGAGTGGCCTGGGCTATATTACGGCAACACCATAGCTTATAATGCCTTTTACCCAAATCAACAAGGCTATTGCAATAACAACTACTACGATTACTGTAAGCAACAACAAAAATTATCATGGCAGCCAACAAGTACTAACCTGATTATCGATAATTATAATGGGAATGATATTAATCCTTATTATCATGATAAAAAACCGCAAAAAATTGGCAATGGTAGCGGCAAAGATACCTTTGTTTTTTCCAGTATCAAAGATTCACCTTACGACAATCCAGATAAAATTATGGATTTTGAAACTGGCATTGACTTAATTGATCTCTCTGCCATTAGGCTGGATAGTTATATCAATAGCAACCCTAAACTCTATTTTGTTGACTATTTTACTAAACAAGTGGGAGATATGATGTTGACTTATAATGAAGAAAGTAACTTAAGTCGATTATTTATAGATGGTAACGGTGATGCCATCCCCGACTTTGAACTGCATATCCTTGGCGTTGTCGAACAAAGCGATCTTATTCTGGCATAATAGTAAAACGGTGAGCTTAGCTCACCGTTTTTTGGGGTGGTGGGTGTTGTTGATTACCCGCTTGGCAAAAATAATGCTTTCATTGCTGAACATATCAATAGCAGTCATTACTAATTATTTTTGCTGGAATACGATCAGAAAAATTGATCTGTTTTACTAGTTACCTTAGCTCTAGCAAAGTAAAATAAATGGCATAGTCTTATTTAATATAATTCTTACTTAACTAAAATATTAAGATTAAAAAAATAACAAATATTCCTGTAAGTCTCTTACAGTCTAATGTCCCATGAAACAGACCCCACTAAAAATTACGACAAAAAACCAACCCCAAACACCGCTTAGTTACATACCATATAATAATTTTTTATCATGCGATTTTTTGTGCTCGATATTCGTATTTGCCGTCAAATTAATTTCGCCATATTATATTGACTGGTTTTTATTCAATTTTATGTAATAAGTGAAAATAACCAGCCCTCTGCTTCTTCACCAATAATGACATTTTTAATTTACTCTATTAGTCATTATTTGATTAATTAGCCATTCGAAGAATATTATTTCGCTGCACACCTGTAGTGAGTATTTTTTCAATATTGGTTTTATATATTTCTAGTTAATATTTTATTTTCATTGTCATTGCAGATAATAAATAACTAAATTTTGCAGCAATTTATTCTTGTCATAAGCAATGGATAGTGACTTTTTATTGGTCTTCTCTTAGTGAACTGAAGCATTATTTTTTTATTCATTTTGCTGATTATATAGGTATTTATTCGGCTAAAAATTGGTCAATTTATTGTTTTAATAGTTCAGATAAATTCATTAATCCGTCTGATATCAAATTACCCGACTTAATAAAAAATAAAACAATAAAAACAATTACTTACATAACGTTATTGAAATAACAGACAAATAATTTGCTAGAAAAATTTCCATTATGTCCAGAATTTATTTATATTAAGACGCTATTCTACAAGGAATAAACAGATTGTTTATAGGTAATTCATGAGTATTATTGAGTCCTATCGGCGGGAGGAAATAATGGATGTGAAAATATCACCTCAACTTATTGCTATGTTTGAAAACAATAGCGATCCGTGGGGAATAAAAATATTTGACGGCGACCAATCTATTCATTTTTATAGCAATCCACAAAACTACAGGTTATTTAATTTATCTACAAATTTTAACTTATACGGAAAAAATGATAGCGAAATACCTCATCCCACAGCTGAATTCTCAGAAAACTTTCAAGCACATGATTTTGAAACATTGAAACAAAAAAGAAATATCATTTCGATTGATATTTATCCTTATGGTGAAGATTCACTATTACAACCTTACATTTGTGAAAAATTTCCGTTTATTGTCGACGGAGAATGTGTTGGCGTTATGTTTCATTCAAGAAAGATGGAACTAATGCCTTTTAGGAAATTTAAAAATTTTGGTAAAATTCATGGAACAACAGATTGTCTGATTGAAACAAAATTTACCAAAAAAGAATTAGAAATAATGTTTCTGGTAGCACATTCATTTAACCCAAAAGAAATTTCTAAAATGCTTTGTGTTAGTCATCATACCGTTAACAATAAATTACAATCTATCTACCAAAAATTGGGGATTAGCTTTCGGGAACAACTTATAGAATATTGTATTCATAAAAATATTCATAATAAAATACCGATGCGATTTCTCAGACCGCGCAGCTATTTATTTAACTAAATAATATAGAGAAATATAAACATGGATAAAGAACACTCCCTTGAAAGGATTCCACCTTCAGCACGCTCTGATTTATTTTCTATTGTTTTAATTCGTATCGGCGCCAATACTGCACTATCGCAGTTTATACTGGGTGCTACATTAGGCCATGCAATGACATTTTGGCAGGCAATGTTAGCAACACTTTTGGGTAGCTTAATTCTTGAATTTGTAGGCCTAGGATTGGGTCTTATAGGATGTCGGGAAGGGCTACCTACCAGCATTCTGTCCAGATGGTGCGGCTTTGGGCGAATAGGCTCTGCCATGATCGGATTTGCTATTGCGATAAGCTCGCTCGGTTGGTTCGGCGTACAAAATGGAGTTTGTGCCAAAGCTTTAGAATATGCATTAAACGGCAAGCTTGACTTCGGCTGGAGTGCCACAATTTCAGGCATATTTATTACCGTATTAGTTGCATACGGATTTAAAGGATTAAGTCTAACCGCCAAAATAGCGGTACCTTTATTTTTTGCTGTTATGATTTGGGTGACATTTAATTCATTAACCACCATCGACATTAAAGAATTAATCAATATCATTCCAGCAGAGCAGGACTCGATGACATTAAGCGCTGGAGCAACAATGGTCGCCGGTGGGTGTATTGTTGCAATGCTAATAACACCTGATATCAGTCGATATTGTCAGAATTCAAAAGATGTTTTTTGGATGTTAACAATTTCAATCATTGTTGGTGAATTTATTGTTAATGGCGTTTCTATATTGATTGCTAAAGCGATGGGTACCGATGATGTGGTTAATATCCTTATTCAAAATGCAGGCTGGATCGGCGTCATTTGTACCATCTTAGCGGTGGTTAAAATAAATGATATTAATCTTTATAGTGTCTCGCTTAGCATGAGCAATGTTATTGAGTGTATGATAGGCAAGAAAATCAATTATGTTACATTAACGCTAATCGCGGGCAGTATAGGAACTTTCTTTACCGTTATCGGTATTTTAGATAATTTTATTAATTTTTTGATAATAGCGGGTGTTATTTTCCCACCAATAGCTGGGATTATGCTCACTGACTACTATATCCTTCGTACTAATAGAGATTTACTTGATTCAACGCGTAAAGATGGCAAGTTGCCAAATAATGCTGCTACACCATGGATAAATTACCCATCTCTCATTGCTTGGGCTTTAGGCTCTATCGCTGGGATGACCATAACTATGGGTATTCCATCAGTTAACTCGATATTTATCTCTGCTGTGATATATTTCTGCTTGTCTATTTTAAAGAATTTTTTCAATAAAATACCCAAAGAGATAAAAAATGATCAAAGTTACAATAGCTCAGACGGACGCAATTTTAGGTGACAAAGATGAAAATTTACGATGTTTAGAAAATTATTGCTATAAGGCTAAGGAAAACAATGCGCAAATTATCTGTTTTCCTGAATTAGCGACTACTGGATATTCACCATCAATACTAGGAGAACAATATTATTCACTTAGTGAAACCCAAAATGAACAGACAGATAAGCTATTTAGCCAATTATCCAGCAAACTTAATTTAGTTATTATTTGTGGTTTTATAGAACGAGATGATACAACCGGTAAAATTTATAATTCTGCCGGTATTTGGATTCCAAATAGAAAAAACTGGTTAGCTGTATATCGGAAAATGCATCTATTTCATCATGAAAAACTATGGTTTACACCCGGTGATAGCTTGCCAGTTTTTGATATTGGTATTTGTCGTATTGGAATAATAATTTGTTACGATGCAGGATTTCCTGAAGTTGCCAGAATTTTGGCAACTAAAAAGGCAGATATTTTATTTATGCCATCTGCTTGGTCAAAACAAGATAAAGATCTTTGGTATATAAACACGCCTTGTCGTGCTTTAGAGAATACAACGCATTTGGTAGCAGTCAATCGATGGGGCAAAGAAGGTGATATAAACCTATTTGGCGGCAGCCGAATTATCGATCCCAGAGGAACGATTGTAGCCAACGCCTCAGAAAAAGCAGAAGACATGATCAGTTATGAAATAGATTTAACAACGCAAACAGAGATCAGAAAGTCATTAAACTACTTAAAGGATAAAAAAATAAACTATACAACCTATTTATAATAGTCTAAAAGATGTTCTCTTTTATCGCTTTCATATTTTTACACTGTAGTATATGTAGAGCATAAAAACATAATAAAATTAATATAATTAGTTATAAATTAATAGCTAAAATGCATATTATTGCTTTTAGCTATTTAAACTTTTTATTTATATTATGAAATAGCCTGTCTATTAAATTGACTATCACAAAAATAAAAATAATAAAGATTAATAATTAATCTTTATTATAACTTATATGTATTATTTATTTTATTTAATCAAATTAAATATCACTTATTTATTTTAATTTAATAAATTCTATTAATAACACGATATTTGTAATAAGTATTGTACAAAAAAATTGCTGGGTATGATCCTTCACAACATATATCACTGCTTATCTATCAAATTGATTCGTTAATTAACAGTACTATATTATTTAAAATAAAATACCTCCGTTTATGCACTTATGTTTTTATCTAGTTTAATTAAATAAAAGTTAGCTTATTGATTGCTAGAAAATAGTAATACTCAATCTACTTTAATGATTTGATCTCTTTTTGATCAAGCTTTTGGGTTAATTATGTTAGTTTTCAAAATTCCCCTTAGATTAAATATAATCCTCCAGTTGCCGCTAATTTATCCGTTTATTACTAGGCTTGATTGTCTTTAGCGCTTTTAATTAACCCACTAAGCTGATGCAGCTACATTGGCATAATTTGCCGCTAAACTTCCCATTAGCCAATTGGCCTAATAGATTGAAAATGATAATTGAATAGCAGTTGGTGGCAAGGCTGATTGGAAGCTAAACCGGCTACTTTAGATTGACTTGGATTATGGATGAGTATGTGTTTTTTGGTTGATAGAAAAGTTAAATAAAGAATTTGCCGTTCAAGTATATACTTTATATACAAGATAAAAATTTAAATTGATATGAAAAAATATCATATTAACTTAAATATTCGATTCTTATAACGAAAAAAGGTAACATATTTCGATAAAATTGATATTAGGGAAAACCCACGTTGGATTATAGCATCACTGACTTTGCCAAAAATCAAAATGCACTAAATGATGATACTATTAATGGCATGGTAATTTGCGACAGTTCAGAACAGGCAAAAAATGTTTGTTCTCTCAATGCGTAGTATGCTGAAACACCAACAAAAACAGATAAGGAATTCTCCATTGCTCACGCCACTGAACTTGAGATAGTCTATCTTTCCACAAAAAATAGCAAAAGTAGACATCAAAAGTCCCGGTCTGAACCTACATGATGTGGAGACAAAATAGGAACGTGAAGAGTGGATGGAAAATTTTAAGGTCGGTAATATCGATCTACTGTTTATTTATAACCTGCTTGTGAATATGATAACTTAACTTGCTTGGTCTAGAGGTTTAAAAACCAGTCCGGATCAATAATCACTTTTTCAACGAGCTCAGTTTTAACTCCTAAACACAACTCCTTTAATTTGTCTGCTAGCTGGTCACCATCAACCAAATCTATTGGAGCCATACCATCACGATTTGCTTCTTCAATTGCAGCCTTAGTGAAATTTCCCGTTGTAATAAACATGCCCCTATCGGCGCGTCCAGCAGTTGCACCCCCGGAAATCTCGTATTTCTGGCACACCAACGGATCCCTTGTATTTCTTACACTGAAAGGCAATATGAAAACTCATCAGCCCATTGATACGAGCGATGCCTTTACCATCAATGCCACCATCACCCGTTCGCCCCGTAACCTCGACATGGATAAAACCTGATTCGCGCAGGAGCCTTTGCGTAAGCCTTTCAAAAGCATCCGGGCTCATCTTTTCAATCAAAACATGATGCAATTTTTCTCGCCAAGCGAGTATTTCCTCTGGCGAGTCATCAACAGATAATACAAAGTTATAGGAATCAGTATTGCCTTGAATATTTTTTCGCTCCATTGAACGAACAAAATTTACAATCTCACGACTATCAATTTCTGAAGCTTGCTTCATTTTATCCGTTAATGCCCATACTCCTCGCGATGAATTATCAAGGTAACCTGCTTTCTTAAGATATGTTCGCGCCCAAGCCAAGCGATAACCAATTTCTGTCTGGCTGCTTTTTTCGGGGTTGTGTAAAATAGCAAGCATCTTTTCATCAAATTTTTCTAGTTCGACCACTTTTTCGTAGATTTCATCGATGCTACCTGAACCACCAAGGTTCACCAGCGCTTTCATTATCGGTAGCATGAGTTTATCAAATGTAACCATTATCTTTCTTCCTAATTGATTTGGATACGCAACAATATTCGTCCCCTGACTGACCTGCTGACTGACCTAAATTAATCAAGAGATTCCATTGATTAAATATGTCCTCCGACACCCTTAAACTTCTCAACAAACGCAGCGATTTTTTGAAAAACACGCTGTTTTTTCATTTTGTATTGTGGATTAAGCGGACTCATTTTTGGCAGAGTTGAATTTAGCTCAGTGCCATTTTCACTAGCATATTCTCGTTTTAACGATGCTATGATGTAGCGTTTGGCCGCCTCTTCATTTAAGTTTTCAGAGTTAATTAATTCTTCTGCTTCACGCTTTTGTTCAGCTTGCGCAAATTTAAAAAATTCATCAATAATGTTTGCTTTATCAACAACCTCGTCTAAATTCGTTTGGTTTATAAAATCAACGACTAAACTCTCTTTGGCACGATTTCCAAGGCTAGCACGTATCAAACGACGCACTTCTTCAATCAACTCTGCTTTATTTTTATTCTTTTTATTATTTTCAAAAATCAATTCAAGAATGTAATCGAGATTAATTTCTTGCGATTTAAGTAAGTCAATTTCAAAAACCACATCGTCCCAGTCAATAGTAGATTTTTCTTTCTCATTGGACGACTTCTCACGGCACAGCCAATCGCGCGTATCATTATAAGTTGAGCGATAATCTTGAATAATCCGTTCTGTTGGCATCTCAATCGCTTGCATTGCCGCGATATCTTCATCGCTTAAGTAGTATTTAGCTTTAAATTTCTCGACCGTTTCAGGGTCGCACTTATCTACATGCTGTAAAGCTTTCAATCCTGCAAATTCATCGTAGTTTTGCAGCACATTCTCTGCCCGTAAATATTCACCAAATAATTTAGCAAAGTCTTTTTTATCCCGCTCTTTGACAATTTCAGCAGGATTTGGGAAACGTCTTTGTAATTCAGTCACTACTTCCAAAAATCCGCGGCGGGCTTCGCCGGTGACTAAATCAGTAAAGCCTTCCATGTATTCTTTGTAACTTTTTTCTAAAACGACATTTTTCGTGTTTTTATCACCAAATAAGGTAATAGCATCAACCGTAGCCTGTTCTAAGTTGCGGAAGGTGACAATATTACCAAAGGTCTTTGTAGCATCATAAATACGATTGGTACGTGAATAGGCTTGTATTAAGCCGTGATAACGTAGATTTTTATCTACAAATAATGTATTCAAAGTCGGAGCATCAAAGACTGTTAAAAACATACCTACAACAATCAATAAATCCACTTCTTGAGTTTTAACTCGTTTTGCAAGGTCACGGTAATAATTTTGAAATCCATTGCTATTTACACCAAAATTCGTTCTAAATTCCTTGTTATAATCATCGATCGCACGACTTAAAAACTCTTTGGCACTATTATCCATTGCGGTGGAGTCAAAGCTTTCATCAAGAATTTCACCCACAGCATCTTGCTCTTCATTGGCAGCAAAAGAGAAAATCGTGGCGATCTTAAGTGATTTGCTGCTCGTTTGGCTTTTATCATTCCTATTTTGCAAGTCCTTAAACGCTTGGTAGTAAGCCTTAGCAGCATCCACACTATTGACGGCAAACATGGCATTAAAGCCCATACCCCCAGCTTGCAGACGATGGGTTTTTTGCCTGAAGTGATTTAAAATATACTGGGAAATTTCACGAATACGCACAGGGTGCAAAAATGCCTGTTGGTTTTCTGCCGCTGTTAATTTTTTCTCATCTTGTTCCGTCTCAATTGACTTAAATTGAGGTCGTACATCATTGTAATCAACTTTAAACTTCAACACTTTTTCATCGCGAATGGCATCAGTTATCACATAAGAATGCAACTCTCTACCAAATACACTACCAGTGGTTTCTGCACCCAAAGCATTTTGTGGAAAAATTGGTGTACCGGTAAAACCAAACTGGTAATACCGTTTAAATTTTTTCTTTAAGTTTTTTTGTGCTTCACCAAACTGGCTACGATGGGCTTCATCAAAAATGAATACTACTTGCTTGTTGTAAATAGGCAAGTCGCTTTCGCTCTTGATTAAGTTATTAAGTTTTTGAATGGTCGTAACAATGATTTTATTGTCTTCTTTCGCCAGATTGCGTTTTAACCCTGCGGTGCTATCTGATCCATTAACACTATCTGGCGAAAAACGCTGATATTCTTTCATGGTTTGATAATCGAGATCTTTACGGTCAACCACAAAAAACACTTTATCGATAAAATCCAGCTCTGTGGCTAGACGCGCTGCTTTAAAGCTAGTTAAGGTTTTACCTGAACCTGTGGTATGCCAAATATAGCCACCGCTCTCGGTATTACTCCAATTTTTAGCTTGATAGGCATTTTTAATTTTCCATAAAATACGCTCAGTAGCTGCTATTTGGTAAGGGCGCATAACTAACAAGGTGTTGCTTACGTCAAATACTGAATAATGAATTAACACATTTAATAAAGTATTTTTCTGAAAAAACGTAGCCGTAAAATCTTTTAGGTCTTTAATCAGCATATTATCAGACTTCGCCCAATTCATGGTAAAGTCAAAGCTGTTCTTATCTCGCTTGGTGGTATTAGCAAAATAGCGCGCGTCTGTACCATTAGACACTACGAATAGTTGTAAATATTTAAACAAAGAGTTCTCGCTATTAAAACTTTCTTTACTATAGCGATGTACTTGGTTAAAGGCTTCACGAATGGCAACACCACGTTTTTTGAGCTCGATTTGTACTAAGGGCAAACCATTAACCAAAATAGTGACATCATAGCGATTTGTTTGTGTTCCAATTTGCTCAAATTGCTTAATCACCTGCACCTTATTACGTGCAATATTTTTCTTATCCAGTAAATAAATATTTTCGATATGCCCATCATCAAAGACAAAATCATAAATATAATCACTATAAATTTTACGCGTTTTATCGATAATATTATCATTAGGTTTATCTAAATATTGTTCAACAAAGCGTAACCATTCACCGTCTAAAAACCTAACATTATTCAAATTTTGCAACTGTATTCGCACATTGGCCAGCATTTTTTCTGGCGATTTTAAATCTGCCAAGTAATCATAGCCTTGGTTTTGTAAATCTTGAATAAATTCTCGCTCCAAATCCCATTCACTTTGGTAGGCTTCGCTTCTCTGCAAGCATTTGGTATATTTATCCAATACAATAAAATTATTTGATTCTGCAATGGGTTTATATTCAGTCATTTAATTACCTGCAAAAATTTTCACTCTTAGTTAAAGTTCTACTTGAAGCCATACTTTGTTTTGATTTCTTTCAATAAGTAGCCTAAGACGCGCTTATCATCGTCTTTCAGTTCAATTACTTCTTCATTTGCGTGCTTTGAGTGACTATTAATATTAATAATACGTGTTTCATACGGATTAGCTCCTCCACTATCATTTTCAGGTAATAAATCTCCCCATTTTTCATAACCAAGAAATGTGGAGGTTTTATCTAAAAAATTGCGAAGAAAATTATAATGATATTTACGTAATTGTCCTGTTTCGATTGCCTTTTCAAGCTCAACTTTAAGATAAAGATGATATGAAAATGGTGAGTCACTTGGCTGGTTACGTAAAACATAGCTACCATCATCATTTTTCTTCAACACATATTTCTTCGCTTTTTTCAATTCATTATGTAACACATTATAAAAAAGTGGATTATGTGTCGTGATGATAAATTTAAGCTCTGATTTACTTGATTTAATTAGTTGCGCTAAATCCACAGCCAACTCGATTAAGTGATTTTCATCTAATGAACTGACAGGGCCATCAATAAAAATCCATTCTAATTGGTTAAACTGATTCGTTTCACGTTCGCTGGATTCAACGACATTTAAAATGTTAATGACTTGATCCAGTAAAGTATAAAAAATACTCCAGACAAAGTTGCTTTCTTCACCTTTAGATATTTTCAGCTTGTCTGAATTCTCTTCATTACCATTCTCAAAGGAAAAAGTAACTTCCGTAAAGTCCTCACTAAAACACGGAGTCAAGTATTGATCGGTATAGCGCTGAAAATTAGTAATAATATTTCGATCTTGGCCCTGCTCTTTCAGCACCCAATTCGTAAACGAATTTGGCTGGATTTTGAGTTTAGGTTCAGCATATCGCTCTAAATCATTATCCCAATAAAATAAATCTTCAGTAAAGGCGTTGTAATATAGGATTTTTGGGCAAGATAATTCTGATTGTTCTGCACCATCAGCCTCGTCATTATTATCTTGATTAGGGGCTATTAGCTGTTTAAACTGCCGCGAAAGACGAGTTTTTCCTGAGCTATTAAATGCATAAATAAGTTGAACTGTTACAGCTTTAGTTTTTTCAGCTATAGCCCTTGTTGTATGTCTCGTACTTCTTAATTGTTGCGCAATATCCATTAACGAATTGTTCATATTTTCAATCTACTGTTTTTTTTTGGAAAAACTCAACATTAAGTCACGATAATACTCATACTGCTTTAGACGTAATTCAATTTCGCTAGGTAAGCCTTCAATGATAGAGTTGGTTAGAGCGTCGAATTTGTCTAGGATAGCAATAATGCGCTCTTGTTCGGCAAGAGAGGGAATAGGAAATTTAAATGCTTTCACTTTAACATCAGAAATTGCTGGGTAAGCCGAACCACTTTGATTTTCTTCAACGTAATGTTTAAATAATGTTGAAGAGATATAGTAATAAATCCATTTTGGTAAAACTTCATCGTTTTTAGCTCTTAAAACACAATAACCTGTACTAGCTACCTCACCCGAGTATTCATCATTAATCAAACTAAGTCGTTGTTGAATGGGGCGAGTTGTTGCGAAAATAACATCATCTTTTTCAATAAGCTTCTGTGCCCTGCTTGGTGCATTCTTAGCTGTAATTTCAGATGTTTCGATGATTGATTTATTTTCACGGCTAACAGATGTCAAATCAATGTAACGGTATGATCGGTTCGCATCTCGCCAACGAATATTGCTTGTAGATAAAGTAACTTCTCCCAACGTCTTCCATTCCACTTCACCTTCTTCAATATTTAATAATTGATCGCGATAGTAGTTGTATTGTTTTTTGCGTGCGGTAAGCTCGGTGAAGGTATCCAAAATGCGGACGATTTTCGCTTGAATATGAAATGGTGGGATAGGAATTTTTTTATTGGAAAAGTTACTAATCCATTGCCGCTTATGATCACCTTCAACTAATTCGCTGGGTAAGGTATTCAACCAATAGAAAATATATTTTAGTAAAACCTTATTCTCATCACTTGATGTAATCATCTTCATTGCAGATGACTTAGCTTTAAAATCAAAATTAACCCATTTGTTAGCTGCTGTAAAGTCGTCAAAGATTATTACAGGATTTTCAGAAGCCTTATATATTCCGCTAGTTTCAGCTGTGTAACCAAGAATGAAAGTTTTGCCCGCAGTCAAAACAGGTACGTGAAATTCATCATTGTAGTTTTCCGATTTTACTAGATATTTGCTTGGCTGTTCGTAATGCGTAACATTCCCTAATAGTAGATAATCCACCTCAACCCCATTAAGCAGTTTCTCCATAAAGCTCATATTACTCATCCCTTAATCTCCACGCCCTCAATTTCGGCCACTATGGCATCAATATCAGCACGAAGCCGGTCGATTTTCGCAACTGTGGTTTTTAATTCCATATTCAGCTTAGTAATATCGATCACTTCGCGGTTGTCTTTGGCTTCTACATAGCTGCTGACCGACAGATTGTAGTTATTCTCAGCAATAGATTCAAAACTAACCGATTTAGCAAAATGTTCAATATCTTCCTTACTACCAAACGCTTGCATAATTTGTTTAATGTGCGCGTCGGTAAGAACATTGTTATTGGTTTCTTTTTTAAACAGACTGCTGGCGTCGATAAATTGAGTGGAGGTGTCAGTTTTATGTTTAGATAACACAAGGATGTTAACAGCAATGGTCGTGCCAAAAAACAGGTTAGGCGCTAATGAGATAACGGTTTCTATATAGTTATTATCCACCAAATATTGGCGAATTTTCTGCTCAGCACCGCCACGGTAAAAAATACCTGGGAAGCAAACAATCGCTGCACGCCCTTTGCTAGATAGATAGCTTAATGCATGGAGTACAAAGGCAAAATCAGCTTTGGATTTTGGTGCTAACACGCCTGCCGGGGCAAAACGTTCATCATTAATCAACGTTGGATCATCGCTACCAATCCATTTCACTGAATAGGGCGGATTAGAGACAATCGCATCAAAGGGTTTGTCATCAACAAAATGCGGTTCGGTTAAGGTGTTGCCTAATGCAATATTAAATTTATCGTAGTTAATGTTATGTAAAAACATATTCATACGGGCAAGGTTAAAGGTGGTATGGTTGATCTCTTGGCCAAAAAAGCCGTCTTCAATAATATGGTCGTCAAAGTGTTTCTTGGCTTGCAATAATAATGAACCTGAACCTGCGGCTGGGTCATATATTTTATTCACGCTCTTTTGACCATGCATAGCCAGTTGGGCAATCAGCTTAGAGACGTGTTGCGGGGTGAAAAATTCGCCGCCTGACTTACCAGCATTGGCGGCATAGTTTGAGATTAAAAACTCGTAAGCATCGCCAAACAGGTCGATTTGGTTACTTTCAAACTGACCAAATCTCAGTCCTGCCACACCTCTTAATACAGCTGCCAAACGAATATTTTTATCTTTAACAGTATTACCTAAGCGGTTACTAGTAGTGTCAAAATCAGCAAAAAGGCCTTTAATATCGAGTTCAGATGGATAGCCATTCGCTGAGCTTTCAATAGCGGCAAATATGGCAGCTAAATCGGTATTTAAATTCTCATTATTATTAGCATCTGCGGCAATGTTAGTAAACAGCTGGCTTGGGTAAATAAAATAGCCCTTGGTTTTAATGGCATCGTCTTTAATATCGGTGGTGATCACATTATCCGAAAGCTCAGCATAGTGGATACTTTCATCATCACCTTCAATGTAACTGGCAAAGTTTTCACTAATAAAACGATAAAACAGTGTACCTAACACATACTGTTTAAAGTCCCAGCCATCCACTGAGCCTCTAACATCGTTAGCAATCTGCCAAATTTGACGCTGTAGTTCAGCGCGTTGTTGGGTACTTGTCATAGTGTTATTCCTGTTTTAATACGTTTTAAACATGTTATTAAGTATCTGATCAAAAAAAGTTTAATACTTTAGATATACAATTCTTCTTGAATTTATGGCGTTATCGATTAATCCTATCCGCGTCACTGATTAGCAATATTATTTATATAAGGTGGAATATTTGAACGAATCTAGACTAATTAAATTTATTAGGGGTAATCCTATCATAAAAAAATAATAAACTATGCAGCATAACCATCTACTAATATCAGTAAAGATAACTATGCTTTCATTTTGACTAGCTTAAGTCTTTCTCCAAGTCAGCAATATCATCATACATCTTGTATCACTTCCCAAACCCACTCGTCCCTATACTTCTCCCTATTTGCCTACGCACCATTGCACAATTAGTCGACTTTCCTCTATATGCACAACTTTATAAATATAAGCCGCATGTATAGAGTTTAAGCAAAAATCCTCCACCTTACACTATCAAAATCGAATGCTTCCCCGTGAGAATGGAACAAATAAATAATCATAAAGTGAGTCTGACAACCAGTGAGGTTAGCACGCATGCTTATATCGCTATCAATTCGCTATAAAAATTCAGCTAAGCGTTTAAGTTTCAGTGCTGGTCTCTATCTCTTTGTTTAGCTGCTGAGATGAATCGGCCATATTTTGGGGGGTTATAATCGATTGAACGTCTGGTAAGACTAGGATTCCAAACACAAAAAAAGACATCACCTGATGTTCAGAAATGTTTTATGGTGCCGAAGGCCGGACTCGAACCGGCACACCCGAAGGCGGTTGATTTTGAATCAACTGCGTCTACCGATTTCGCCACTTCGGCATTGAGGGAGAATCGCGGAAAACGGCGCTATTATACTTGTCATCTCGTCAGGCGCAACTGTTATTGTTCACCAATGACGTTAAGTGCTTAAAAAGCAATCATCTATCTGCTTCAGGCAAGCTTTGGTTGCTGGCTGTCAGATAGTGCTCAAACCGTTGTTGTAGCGTTTTAACGAAGTTTTCTTTCAGTTCAGTGATGCAGGCTATTTGTTGCTGGTTGCTGGCGGCGATCTGTTTATCTGCAATGATACTTTTCATCATCTCGGTAACACTTTTTTCCGGCGAGAAGTAAAGAATTTCATTACCCATACCCATTTCTAGCATTATATAATTTTGTTGGTGGCTAGTGAGTTTGATATTGCTAAATTTGTCTGACCAATGCTCAGATAATGTGGTTGCCAGCTTTTCCGGTAGGTAAATTTTGCTTTGCTGCTGGAGGTCAACTTTGGCCACTAAATTACCCAGTAGCTGCTCAATCACCGATTCTGTTAATAGAAATTGAATTAATGTTTGCTCTATTTGTTTAATTATATCGTTATAAAGGTTGTGGTTGATGGTTTGGTATGCCTGAATAAATAAGGCAAGCGCAGTAGATGTCTGGCTGATCCCTTGGCAATAACCGTGGATTTTAGCCTGGCTAAATATTTGTTCTTTTTCTGCTTGCGCAGCAATAATTATTTTCTTCGCCTGTTTTTTGGCCTGGCTTATCAGTAGTTGATGATAATCATAGCTCTGTTTGGACTTAGCGCGGATCAAGACATTATCTATCGCTTGAGTCAATAATTTTTCAGGTCGTGTAGGGAACATAATTGAGCGTTGTTTTTAATAATGAGTAATTAATCGGTAAAACAGTAGCAAGTTGCCACTGTGGATAATTTTTATTAAACAGTAGACTAAAACGAGCAGCTAATGCCAAAGAGCATTTTTCAATTAATGGTTTCATTGCCCACATGCCGAACTTTGTTAGTTCATCTTGTGAATAGGACGTGGCAGTTATCGGGATAATTTGTTGTTTTTGTGGCGGTAACAGTAACTTAGCCCAGGATAAAAATTGACTGAATGGCTCTGGTAACTGTTTGAGTTGATTGGCGATCATCAGCTGTGATGATTGATATAATCCACCTAAGTATAAAGCTGCTATTGGTAGCCTAGACCAATAATTAATATATAACTGTACGTGTAAGTTATCAGCAAATTCAAAATCGACCTTGGTTGGCAATTGAAAGTGCATCATTACCTGTTGGTCATATATCCGTTTTTCAACCATTGTTAGCTTATCATATGGTGGGTAGCCAAATGAGTGATGAATATAACTGGCAGGTTGATACATTATTGTTTTTATCAAATTAAAAGTTTGCTGTTTCATTGCTGTTGAGATTTTATTATTGATTGCGCGAGCTTTTTACGTTTAATTGCCCAATATATTAGCCCAGCACCGATAATTAAGATAAAAAGCAATAATATATAAAAATAATATCCCTCACCTGATGTATTTTTTTTCGGCTGAGAAGAAATTGGTGGTGATATTTTATGAATTAAAAATACCGTAATATATTGAGGTTCCAATTCACTAATCGCATTTTTAATAAATGCTTTTATACCCATTTTAAATTCATCAATATCTTGCTTTTCATCATGATAAAATACGATGACAGAGGCTTTCATCGGTGTCTGACTGCGGCTATTAACTACAATAGGGTAACTGAGGTGTACCCGCGCATCAGCGATGATGTCCAGTGCCATTAAAGATTGTTCAAGCCGCTGCTCAATACCTGAAATTAATCTGGCTTTTTCAATTTGCGGCGAGTTGACTAAGGCATCAGCAGGAAATAATTGAGAGATCTCAAGCCGTTCTGGTGAAGGTAATTGATATTCTTGTAATAACTGTACCGCAGCCGACAAATCCTCTTTCGCCACATTAATTTTATAGAGCCCTTTTCCTTGTGCACTTTTACTGACCATAATTTGATGCTTTTGTAAAACTGCCAGTACTTCATTTGCCTGACGTTGATTCAGCGAATTAAGTAACGCTTCATCATGACAACCTGATAAAAGAAAAGTGAAAAGAGATATGGTGATAAAAAAGTATAGGTGGCGAAAGAGTATTGTCACTGTTATTGCGCCTTTATAACTGTTTCAACAGTTGTTAGTGCTTTACGTGCTAATGTACTTAGCAATGACATTTCAACCTGATAATCACTTGTCGTTTGCTGGATAGCAAGCAGTGAAGAGAGCTCGCCTGTTTGTAATGTATCAGTAACTTGCTGTTCAACTTGATTATGTTGTCGATATAGCTGACTGATGGCTTGCTGTAACGTCATCGCTCCACCCTCTGCTGATTCAGTCAGAACAGAAATATTATTTATGCTACTAATATTCATCATTTATCCTTAACGCATATTACCTAATATAGTCTGTGCATTCTCTTTGTGTGCTTTAATGGTTGTTGACATGAAATTCAGTAAAACACTATGTGCCGCCATCGCTGCCTGAAATTCAGCCAAATCTGCTGAGTTAGATGGATCTTTTTTCAATTTTTCAATAGTATCTTTAATACTTTTTTGATATTCATCAGATGTTGCTTGAGTCTCTTTAAGTATTTCCCCGATAGTACTATCATTGACTGCCATAAAGGATCTCCTTTCCAATAATGTTAATAATTAACCAGCGGGAAAGTATCGGTGCTCCGGTTGAACAAAAATATATCCCTTGGTACTTTTAAGTTGCGTTTTTTCTGATTCTATTTCCCGTTCTTCAGGTAATAGAAATTGAAAAAAACTTTTTCCCAATTGAGCTTGATAAGATTTTAATTGTAATTTCAATTGATAAATCTCATCTTCGGTCAACATTTCACTCAACTGAATTATTAATCCTTTTTCTGATAACCATAATTTATAATTTTTTACTTTATTTGAAATTTTATTATTCACATAATCAATTAAATCAGATAATAAAATAGCATTCATATTAAATTGACATAATTGATATTGGCTAAATAATTCTTCAATTATTTTCTTTGTCTGTTTGTTTTTATAAATAAAAGAAACACTATTATAATTTATTATATGGAAATAAAAATATTCAGTATTAGGAATCGATCTATTAATTTCATCAATAATTTTTTTTATATTATTTTTTTTACTCAAAAATTGTTCACAATCAAATGGCAGTGAGTTATTAATAGCTTCATTAGGAAATAAAGATTTCTTATTAATATTGACTTCATAAGAGAACACATAATAACAGAATAAAAATAAAACAAGCAATAAAAAAATAGCTCCTATTTTTATCAAGTAATTTTTATTTGACTTATCGGATTTCTCATTTAAATAAGACAAATTCTCACACTCATCACACCATTCTTCATCGACTCGCTTTATCGCAAATAGTGGTATTTTTTGCCAGAAAGTCGGGTAATTAAATTTAGCTTCAAATGATTTAATAGATTCATTTTGTTCATTTAAAGTATAGCCAAAACTATCTCGTTGGTTATCCACTTCAGGCAAGATAATGTCAATAATAATCAGCTTATTTCGCTGATTAATAGGTACATAGAGTTGTATAAAATCATCATCATTTTTATCATGTTGCTCAGACCATTGTTGAATACATTGGTCACTACCAACAATAATTTGATAGTGACCGGGTATTAGCGAAAAGACCATACCACTGAGTTTTCCAGTAAAAAAACGAATCATATAGTTATTATTTATATTCATGGAATTTATCTATTTTAAAGTAATTAAATATACTTTTATGATTATTTAATTTTAGATGTTATAAATAAAGAAAATACTTTTATGAGGAGTAGTGTATCATTTTACCAAAAAATTTAAAGCTAACAAGTTAAACATCATATTATACAAATCACTTATATTATAAATTAGATTTATCAGGGAAGGAGTATATGAATTATTTTATACCTAAAAATAAAATAGATATTAATAATATAAATATCAAATGTTTTTTATTTTTATATATCCATAATAATTCATTTGGAATTATAAAAGACCAACAGAATCAATATTATCATTTAACTGATAAGCAAATATTTTTATCCTTGGAACAAGTCTCAACAATAAAACCAATTCATAATCATTGGATAATAGAAAAATCAGATATTTTTTCTTGTATAAAACTGGTTGCTTATATCGATTATGCGTTAACTAACCACAATCTTCCTCATTATTCTAACCAATCAATAATAACTAAAAATCATATGTTTATTCTCGATTCTAGCATCGGAAAGGATATTCAAACTTTACTTATCAATTCACTGCTAACTCCTTATCAGACGCCATTGCGGCCATTAATTGAAGCGATGAGGAATCATGAATGCTACTGGATAACCCATCATTTACTTAATCAAATGAAACAAAACGTTAATAATATAACGGAAATTCGTCTGAAGTATGGCGTTTCAGAGACTCACTTTCGGCGCCTTTGTCATCAATATTTAGGTCTATGTGGTAAAAAACAGCTACGTTCATGGCGAGCTACTTCAGCAATCTTATCAATTATTCTAAAAAATAAACCGCTAACCAATATAGCGCTGGATTACGGTTTTAGTTCCGCTTCACACCTATCAAAAGAGATAAAAGTTATTTTTGGCGCCACACCTAAGTCATTTAGATTGATAAGGAAGTCGTTTTATGAAGATTAGCCCGTTATTTAAGGCCATCCTTTCATGTTGTTTTCTATTGATTGTTTTTCCTAATCAAGCAACGACATTTTCAAATTTAAAAGAAGACGTTTTAGTTAAAGATCATATTGAACAGGACAATGATCTTTTTATTGCCGTTGATAGTCGGGTTGAACAATTTTTTGACGTATTATCCGATAAATTAAATAAACCTTTTATTCTCAGTTCCGCAGTTAAAAAGAAGCGAATTTCAGGTCGATTTGATGTTTCGTCCCCCAAAACCGCTTTTGATACTTTCATACGTAGAATGGCATTTATCTATTTTAATGATAGTAACGTCATTTATGTTTACGATGGCAGTGAAATGAAACAACAGATGCTGAATCTAAAAAAGATCGATTTCAAGCGCGTAAAAGAGTATTTGCATGCTATCGGTCTTTACGATCCACGTTATCCCTTACGTGGTGGCAGCAATAACAAAACCTTTTATGTCTCTGGGCCACCAATTTATGTGAAGTTAGTTCAAGCTGCGGCAGAATATCTGGATCAAGAAGCACGGCAGTTAAAACAGGATATTATTGAAGAAAAACGCTTTGGTAATGATTATGTTCACATCTTTGCTTTAAAAAATACCTTTGTCACCGATAGAAGCTACTCTATCCGAGGAGAAAAATTAGTCTTACCTGGCATCAGTACCGTTTTACAACAACTTTTTCAATCCAACAAACAAACGGCAAGTCAAACGGATACAAAAATTGCTAACATTGACGAACAATATCAACCTGAACCCTCCTTTGTTACCCGTGTTGGCAAAGAATCAATCGAGTTAATGCCTTTACCTGGTTCTAACAGTCTGTTAGCCAAAGGCAGTATTCAAGGTATTCAATTGATCAATGAAATGATCCAACGGCTTGATCAACCAAAACGACAAATTGAGCTGTCATTGTGGATCATCGATATCGCCAAGCATGAAGCTGATCGCCTGGGTATTGATTGGCAAAGCAGTTACCACACTAAACACGGTAACTTTTTACTTAATACCAGCGATATTAGTGCTGCGGCCGGGGTACATTTTTTAGCCAAAATACGAGCAATGAGTCTGGAAGGAAGTGCTCAAATGGTTTCCCGCCCGATTATCCTAACGCAAGAAAATACGCCTGCCATCTTTGATAACAGCACCACATTCTATACTCAAGTACGTGGAGAGCGTATTGCCACCTTAGAGTCAGCCACATTTGGTACTATGATCAGTGTCCTCCCTCGCCTTTCTCCCGCCGGCAATGAAATTGAGATGGTTATCAATTTAGAAGATGGCGCTGAAAAAAAAACCAACAACGGTGAAACAGAAAAAATCGATGCGCTGCCAGTAATTAATCGCACCAATATCAGTACAGTGGCTCGTGTAGCCCAAGGCGATAGTTTGCTGATTGGCGGTTATACCAGAGAAGATATAGATGCCAGCGAGAGTAAGATCCCATTACTTGGCAATATTCCATGGATAGGTGGATTATTTCGCTATAGCAGTACAACCAATAAAAAAATGGTACGTATTTTTATGCTTCAACCCAGGTTGGTTAAAGAAAAAAATCTATTGAATGATTCGCTGGGAAAAAATCCATTTAAGCCGGTTGATCCGCAAACACAGGCGGCTATTGACCTTCTTTATACTTATATCAATGGAGAGAATAGGTAATAAAAATGGTAGATATCAATAAAATTAACTCATCAGTTTTGTTGCACCAACAACCAAAAAGCCAACATTTATCTGACACTGAAACAACTAAACCTACGCCAATGGTAGTAAGTCACCACCACCAGCTGTTAGATATTATGGATGATATGTCAATGGCTATGAGTCAATTTAATCGCCGACAAGATCTACAAAAGAAACAACAGGATAGTAGCGAAATAAATAGCCGTATATTGGAAGATAATGCAGATAGAAAACTGGCCACCGTGATCAAATTATTACACAACCAAAAGAATAAATTAGCTGATATTTTAGCCTTACTGCGCCAGTTTTTTCCTGATGATAGTGACTTTGTCTCAGTGCTAAAAGAGCTTTTACGCCGACGCTATTTTTCTGCCTCATTGGCCATTGAGATTGAAGCCGAAATCAATTCACTTTGCCAGGGTACTAATCAACGAGCAAAAGCAACCCGAGCGGGTATCAATATTGCACTAAAAGCTAAACAATTTAGCTATCAAACGGCATTAAGTGCCATGCAATTGCGCCAGTTATACCGTGATTTTATTAGCCAAGATATTGAGCCGCTATGGTTTTATGAGGAGTGGGTTAATCAATATGGCTATGATAAACGTTTTTTAATTATTGATTTTGTTTTGCAGTCGTTACTCTGTGATATGCAAGCGTTGTCACCTAGTTGCTCTTTTATGCCCGAATTTGCTGTCTATCTATCCTCTTTAGGCCGGATCAAACAACTCTCTTCTGCTGACAAAATCTTTTTCGCTTACTGCTCTAATTTACCCTTTTTAATACAGCCGAAGGTTCAAGTTAGTTGGTTAACCATTTTTATTAAGGGATTAAGTGATCCAGAAGCGATGATGGTTATCATTCAAGATATTATCGCTAGTAAACAGCTAACTATTGTTATCAGTCAACATATTCTATTACTTCAACAACTTATGACGGCATTTAAATCGATAACCATAGAAATCTACTTAAGCGCAGAAATCAGGGAAAAAACACTATCACAATTACTTTCATTACTTGACTTACTTTATCAAAAAGAAAAAACCTTACGTCGCCTTTAATTTTCAGAGCAGGGAAAGCAATATGTTGCAATCAGTTTTGTTGCAAATTAGAAACAAGCCTGAACCTATCGTTCTTGGCATCATGATCTTAGTGATTGCCATGCTAATACTGCCATTGCCTACGTATATTGTTGATCTGTTGATAGGCTTAAACATTGTCATTTCACTATTAGTGTTAATGAGTTCTTTCTATATTACCAAAATCATTCATTTCACCAGTTTTCCAGCTCTGTTGTTGATTACTACCTTATTTCGATTGGCATTATCTATTAGCACTAGCCGTCTGATCTTACTCGATGCCGATGCCGGCGACATCATTACTTCCTTTGGTCAATTTGTGATTGGTGACAATCTAGTCGTAGGATTGGTGATCTTCGCTATCGTAACCGTAGTACAGTTTATCGTAATCACCAAAGGCTCTGAACGGGTAGCCGAAGTTGCTGCCCGTTTTTCTCTTGACGCCATGCCCGGTAAACAGATGAGCATCGATGCTGATTTAAAATCTGGCATTATTGACAATGAAGGTGTCAAACACCGCCGCATAGAACTTGAGCAGGAGAGTCAATTATATGGCGCCTTTGATGGTGCAATGAAATTTATTAAGGGAAATGCTATTGCTGGCATTGTAATTATTTTTGTTAACTTTTTAGGTGGCATTTCAGTTGGAATGGTGCAGATGGGTTTTAGTTTCAGTGAAGCATTGACAACTTATACCATGCTAACCATCGGTGACGGGTTAGTCGCCCAGATCCCCGCTTTACTCATTTCGATTAGTGCCGGTTTTATCGTCACCAGAGTGGGAGGCACGCAGAAAAATTTGGGTCAAAATATTATCAAAGAACTGTTTTCTCATGATTTTTCTTTAATTATTACCGCGGCTTTAACGTTTATTATGGGGTTCTTACCAGGCTTTCCAACACTGATATTTATTTTACTATCAATATTAATCAGCGGTTCCTATTTAAGAAAAACCTTACTTAATAAAAAAAAGGCTAAAAATCAGCAAAAAACTAGTGGCCAGCATAGTAGTATTAGCAACAGAGAAAATAATATTCAATCGCAATCTAATGTAGATGTCTCTTATCATGAAGCGCTACCATTGATTATTTCAATCTCAGAGCAGCATGAAAATTATATTGAAAATAATCGATTAACCCAGTGGTTAAAAAATCAGATCCTAATTCAATATGGCTTGTTATTACCTGACTTTATTATCAATTATTCTACCGAATTAGAACCCTATAAAGTCATTGTCTTAGTCAATGAAGTTAGAAGCGCAGAATTTGATATTATTTTTGAAAGTTATCGAGTGCTCAATAAAAGCAGTGAATTTGCTCAGTTGGGTCTTAACAGCCAAATAACCCTGAAACAAGGCAAAACTTGCTACTGGGTACAACAAAAAGAAAAAAATAGATTAGAGCCGCTAGGCTATCTGTTCGAAAGTGATATCAACGAATTTTACGGTTACTTCAGTCAGGTAATAACCCGTAATATCGGTGAGTTTTTTGGTATTCAAGAAACGAAAGATTTATTGGATCAATTAGAAAAGAAATATCCTGAATTATTGAAAGAGTGCTACCGCCATGTATCGATCCAACGAATTACCGAAGTATTACAACGTCTACTTCAAGAACAGATATCGATTCGTAATATTAAGATAATTTTAGGCGGGCTGGTGCAATGGGGACCGAAAGAAAAAGATCCGATTATGTTAGTTGAACAAATTCGAGCACTTTTAGCACGTTACATTACAGCTAGTTTTATCTTTCAACAAAAATTGCATGTACTAATCGTTTCAGCAGAACTAGAAGAGATTATTCGCCAAGGAATACGACAAACTTCGTCAGGCTCTTTTTTAAATCTCGAACCAGCTCAATTAGATGTTGTACAAGATAGGTTATTAGTCACAATTAAAGAAAATTATACTATTCCTAAAATAGTTTTACTCTGCTCAGTTGATGTACGTCGTTTTATAACAAAAATTTTAGCTAGACATTATCCGGAACTGAATGTCCTCTCGTTTTCCGAGATCACAGAAGGAACTGAGGTCAATATCATAAAAACAATTTAATAAATTCAAGGACTGAATTATGCAAATGGATCTTGCTTCACTTGTCACCGATGCAATAAAAATAATGGGAAAACCGCATTTATTTCCCCAAGGGCATCAACTCAATAATCACTCTACTATCACGCTTGAATTAGAAGAATTACCTGATATTCATATCGCTATGATAAGTGATTTGCCGATGATATGGACTAATCTTGGATATGTAGAGCAAAATGTTATTTCACAATTAAGTGAACGCTTATTCGAAACGATGATTAGTAACCATTCGCCCTTTTTTTATCCAGGACAACCCGCTTATTTTCTCAATGATAAAAATGTGCTTGAGTTGCGTGCAACCTTCTCAATCACAGTGCTAGAAAATGCGACGCAATTTACCGAAGCCATCGACAATTTTTTCCAACATATGCTCACTATCAACACATTGTTTATTGGTTAACTGGCAATGAATAGTAACTTTACGCCTTTCTATCAAGCTGCCTATCCGGTACGCATTCAGGGAAATATTATTGAGGCACCATTAAGAAAAGTTTTTATCGGCGAGATTTGCTTATTAAAACCCTATCCTGGCAGTCTTAAAACTATTGGACAAGCTCAAGTAATCGGTTTTCATCAACAACAAGCATTACTTAGCTTAATGGGTTCTTCGTATGGCCTTTCTTTAACGACAGTCATTGAGCCAACAGGCAATACGCTCTCCATTCAATTAAATGAAACGCTATTAGGAACCATGTTAGATGTTGCGGGCCAACCAATCCTACGTTTTGCGCCACCAATTGTATCTACAACTACTAGCTGTCGACGCTCAGTTAATGCCAGCGCCCCTGATTTTTTAAGTAGAAAACCTATCACCAACTATTTTGCCACCGGTATTCGAGCGATTGACGGGCTATTAACATGCGGTATAGGGCAAAGATTAGGCATCTTTGCCGCCGCAGGTTGTGGCAAAACCATGTTAATGAATATGCTAATCAATTATGCACAAGCGGATATCTTCATTATCGCGTTGATTGGTGAAAGAGGACGATAAGTTACTGAATTTGTTGATGAATTAAAGCGTTCAGCACGTGGCAGCCAAACTATTCTTATTAGTTCAACCTCCGATCAGCCGGCGGTTGATCGCTGCAATACCGCCTTAGTGGCTACCACCGTGGCAGAATATTTTCGTGACCAAAATAAACATGTCGTTCTTTTTATCGATTCCATTACCCGTTATTGCCGTGCCTTGCGTGATGTGGCCCTGGCTTCAGGTGAACTACCTGCTCGTAAAGGTTTTCCAGCTTCGGTTTTTGAGCAGCTACCCTCATTGCTTGAACGGCCCGGCAATACCCAAAAAGGTGCATTAACCGCTTTTTATACCATTTTACTGGAAAATGAAGAAGAACCCGATGCGATCGGCGATGAAATACGCTCTATTCTGGATGGCCATATTTACCTTTCTCAACAATTAGCCGCACAAGGGCATTACCCGGCCATCGACGTTTTGCGTAGTACCAGTCGGTTGTTTCAACAAATCACTGAGCAACAACAGCAAACAGCGGCACGAAATTTTCGTCACTATCTTACCCAGTTAGAATCATTAAAACTGTTACGGGAGTTGGGCGAGTATCACGCTGGAGAAAATCGTGAGCATGACCAAATCATCAATAAGAAAAATGCCATCGAACAGTTTCTGCAACAATCATGGCAACAATCTTATTCGTTTTCTCAATCCGTTAAGGAGCTTTATGACATCGTGGCGTAAATTTGAAACTCCGATCAAACTGCTTCAACAAAAGCAAACTAGAGTAGCGGCAACCATCGTCCAAATTAAAGGAGAAATAGCCAATGAACAGCAGCGACAGCAACAAGCTTATTTTTTATTTACTCAACTAATCGAACAAGCGAAGACCTTAGAGCCTGCTGGACAATTAGCCTATAACGCCTTATTTGATGGAAAAAGGAAGCAAGCGATAGTTAAAGCACAAACCAATCAAGTGCAGGCAGAAATAGCACTAATCGACCAGAAGATAGCCCAATTGGAACAACAAAAAAGCTTACTTCAACAACAGCAGTTCAAATTGATAAAAAAAGAGAAAAAATTAAGCCATTGCTATCAGCAGGCAAAAAAATGCCACCGTTTAAAAACCGCTTCGCGAGAAGAGATACAATTACAGGAATTAGCAATTTATGGTTAATATTGTTACTCATCAAAGCCAACGGATTATTAGTAGTTTTTCTTATTTACCAGATAATCCGTCCACCACCTGCTCTTTATCGGATAGCCACGATGAACAGATTAATAATGCCGATTTCTCAATAGTAATTGATGAAAAATTAACCTTATTACACTCTATTCTTGCCACAGCGCTACCAGCCGAAAATATGACTTATGAAAAACAGCGACCAAAAGAGCAGGAAGAGTTGGTTACCACCGACATAATAATCCCCATTAATCCGCCGTTCTCCACGACTGAAATAACCACTGATCTCCTTCAGTCGCACTATCAACACTATTCCACAATAGTCGATACCGATAAAAACAATTATCCAGTTAATCGCCCATTGATGAAAAAAAATGACATCGTCCTCGATATTGAAGAAAACCATCAAATCGGCAAAAAAATTAAATCAACAATCGGAGTCAAACAACAATATGACGACAAAACTGCTGACACAGAAATAGCTACTTTCACCGCTAACAGTGCTAATTTGAAAAACATTAGCCATAAAACGGTAACAGAACACAATTTATCACCGACGATTGCAAATGAGTTAAATAGCATAGAACCAGCAGCACAAGAAAATTACCGCTCTCCTATAGATAGTAATAACTTAGCTAATAACGATAGTGCACTTCCTTTGGCTGGCTGGCCAACCTTCCAAGCCTCAGCCAGCTACCAAAGTGACATAGCGGCAGAACCAGCCGCCAAAACGGCAACAATCGCTGTACCATTTAGCCATCCATCACCTGAAGCAGAATTACGTTATACATTCACTCAATGGCAAGGTACTCATCACGTTGATATTTACCGAATTGCAGATCACCATCTTCAACTTATGGCATCAAATAACTATGTTATGTCGATACTTCAGCGCCATTTAAACGAGAAAATATCTGCACGGTCAGTATCTTTATCTGACACACTGAATATCACACTCAATGAAGTACTCGATAATAGTGAGGAATCAGGTGAGCCATCATCATGAAAGGCAAATTATCACTTAGAACCAGCAGATATGTAGATAAAAGCGCGTTATTTGTCGCACTTACAGCACATTACCCCAACGAACAAATTGTTACTGATAGCTACCACTTCGTATTAGTATTACAACAACCGAAATTACAGTTAACCGTTTATTTACCGATTGAGGTCGCACTCAGTCAATACTTAACGATGTTAGCACCACTGCCCTGGCTTTCTATTCCTGCCAGCTATCTAATTGAATTGCTACAAGAACAACTAACCACTATTTCAATTCCACAATTAGGTGAATTTCAAATTCAAGTCACACAATTTGCCTGTCTGCAAGAACCGATTGATGCGATTAGAATAACAAGTTCGCTAGGCCAGATATTGATTGTTGACGCCAATGGCACTGCATCGTTAAAAGAGAATGGCTATGCCAATTTACCTTTACAGGTCAGATTTTCTATTGGCCATAGTCGATTAAAACAGCAACTTTTTCGCACTTTACAAACGGGTGATATTTTATTACTGCAACAATCCAAAACATCTCTTAGCGTAGAAACGTTACCGCTATTTCATTACACCTGGCAACCTAAAGGAAATATTATGTTAGAACAGCCTATTGTCTCTGATCAGGATGATCAAAATGCCAGCCCTGAATCCTCTGCGACTATTTTTGATTTAAATCAGTTACCGTTAAAAGTGGATTTTATCTTACAACACCAAACCTTTAGTTTGAATACGATAAAATCCTGGCAAAGCGGCACACAACTGATACTTAATAGTGATGCACATTGTGCAATCGCTTTGGAAATTAACGGTCAACCATTTGCTAAAGGAGAATTGATCCAGGTCGGCGAACAACTTGCGGTTGAATTACACACCCTGTTATCTACCGAACGAGAAGGTTAGCCACCATGACAGATAATCCTGTTTCTATCATTATCCTGCTGTCAATTGCCACGCTACTTCCCTTTTTGATAGCAGCAGGAACTTGTTATTTAAAGTTTTCCATTGTGTTTGTTATGGTGAGGAATGCCTTAGGGGTACAGCAAGTGCCATCCAATATGGTGTTAAATGCGATTGCTTTAATTTTGTCACTATTTATCATGGCACCATTAGCTAAAAATTTTTATCTCTGTAGTGTTAATTTTCAAACAGAAAACCCGCATGGTTTTGCTGATCCAGTGTTACTCGATCAGTTTTTAGATGAAAGCTTACAGGATTATCGCCACTATTTACGTAAATACGCCGATCCAGAACTGGTTAATTTTTTTGTCACTGCGCAAAAACATACTCCCCAACCAGAAAGCCAAATCGATGATTCGATAGAAAGTGGTGCTTTTATCCCTCTATTAGCCGCCTATGCACTGAGTGAAATCAAAAGCGCATTTATCATCGGCTTTTATCTTTACTTACCCTTTGTGGTCATTGACTTAGTTGTATCAAGTATTCTACTAGCTTTAGGCATGATGATGATGAGCCCGATTACCCTATCGGTACCTATTAAGCTGATTTTATTTGTCGCGATGGATGGCTGGTCTTTATTATCAGAAGGGCTTATTTCGCAATACTTAGATTTAATGGCGGTCAAATAATATGGACATGAGCTATGCAATGAGTAAAGGCCTCTATTTGATTCTGATCCTGTCATTATTACCTGTGCTGGTTGCTACTGCTATCGGCTTGCTGATTGGACTATTACAAACCGTCACCCAGATCCAGGAGCAAACATTACCTTTTGGTTTAAAACTAGTGGCTGTTTTTATCTGCTTATTAATGCAAGCCGGTTGGTTGGCAGAAAAAGTGATCGCTTATGCCACTGAAATGTTCAATTTAGGTCTCACCACTGGGATCTGACCGCAATGATAGAACTCTATCTACAACTACAAAATTCATTGTTCAATTATTTATTAATTTTTGCCCGTTTAGCGCCACTATTTTTTATGTTGCCTTTTTTGAGTGATCGCATACTGACCAATTTATCCTTAAAAGGAATTATCATTTTATTACTTACCCTCTGTTTATCACCATTGATAGTTATCCCAACATGGCAATCAACCAGTCAATTCATTGCATTATCTGTTGTTGAACTATTTATCGGTTTAACTATGGGTATCTTGATGGCGACACCTTTTTGGCTAGCCTCAGCGATAGGTGAATTCATTGATAATCAAAGGGGAGCCAGTATTAGCGATATGCTTGATCCAGCGACCGGTTCTGAATCTTCTTCACTTGCGTCATTAATCAATATGTTCTGTGTTGCATGGTTTCTCAATCAAGGCGGTATGCTCGAATTCATCGCTACAATAACCGAAAGTTACCAACAATTACCTATCGGCCGCCCAATTGATCATGTTGATTTATTCGCTTTAGGCAAATGGTTAACCCGTTTCATTATGTTAGCAATAACCCTATCAGCGCCGATATTAATCGCTCTATTTATACTAGAAATCGGCTTGGGCGTTTATTCATTATTTTGCCCGCAATTAAACGCATTCTCTTTATCGTTGACTGTTAAAAGCATCGTGGCTTTTAGCCTGCTATTTATTCTGTTCAATACGACGCTACCACAAACACTTATTTCGGTGCTCCCGCCGTCAATTTCATCAATAATCATAGTGGGTAACTGATGGCAGAAAAAACAGAAAAACCAACGGCCAAAAAATTACGTGATTCAGCTAAAAAAGGCCAATCCTTTAAAAGCAAAGATTTAGTTTCCGCTTGTGCCTATTTTGCTGGCATCTGTGTATTAGGGTTTTATCTCGAGTTTGAGCAATTTATTAATTTTTATCAACATATTTTGTTAAATCCATACAATATTAACCCACAAAGTTTTTTCAATGCATTAATATCATTATTTTTATCGACTGTCCTACCGGTGATTTTTATCAGTGCATTAGCTGCCATTATCCCATCATTGATCCAAGCAAAATTTATCCTGGCAACCGAAGCTATTAAACTAGATTTTAAAAAACTGGATATCGTGCAAGGAATAAAGCGGCTAGTAGATAAACGAGCGCTCAAAAACCTGCTCAAAGCATTACTATTTTTAACTATTTTTATCAGTAGTTGTTATTTTTTCATTCAATCATATCAATCGACACTATTATTCACCCAACGAAAAACGATTTGGCATATTATTTATGATTGGCGTATCTTAACGCTGAAATTTGTTTTGTTTTTTTTGCTATTTTCACTACCTATTTTGTTGTTAGATGCCCTGTGTGAATATTTTCTCCATCACAACGATATGAAAATGGAAAAGCATGAAGTAAAACGAGAATACAAAGAAAATGAAGGTAATCCAGAAATAAAATCGGCACGTCGCGGAGCTCATCAAGAACTACTCAACGCTGAAACCAAACAAGCAATAGCACAATCATCAATGATATTAGCCAATCCGACCCATATTGCTGTCGGTATTTATTTTGATCCTGACAATAGCATATTACCGCTGGTGGCAGTTCGCATGGCGAACCAATATGCACTGGCGGTACAAGCCTATGCCAAAGAGATCGGTATCCCAATTGTGCGTAACATTAAACTGGCACGCCAAATTTATCACCGCTATCGATTGTACGAAACCGTGGTAAAACAAGATTTACTGGATGTGATTGATATTTTTATCTGGTTAAAGCAGGTAGAAATGGCTGCCGTACTTGAAAATTCAACTATAGAAACAGAAAACCGTGAGCAAAAACCTTAATATTTATGCTTTAACTTGGCGGATTTTTGCAAGTTAAACCGCTTAAATTCATTTACTCTGTCATAAATAAAGCGAGACGATGCTATGGAACAGCAAAATACGACCAACACAAATGATAATAACATGGATGCTCAACTGAATGAGTATACTGAACTGGTGACAGAAGCCCTTCAGCAAGGTGCCAGCCTAAAAGATTTAGAAGGCATACCTAATGAACTGATGGATGGTGTTTACCGCTTTGCTTATAATTTTTATCAACAAGGTAAACTGGAAGAAGCTGAGACTTTTTTTCGTTTTCTCTGCTTATATGATTTCAATAATAGCGATTACATTATGGGGTTAGCAGCGGTTAAGCAGTTACAGAAACAGTATGAAACAGCGCTTGATCTTTACGCTCTAGCTTATGTACATGGTGATAATGACTATCGCCCAATGTTCTACGGTGGTCAATGTAATCTTATCATCGGTGAAAAAGAGAAAGCTAAATACTGTTTTCAGAAAGTCTATCAACATGCCAACGATCAAGAATTAAAGCATAGAGCACAAGCCTACATTGAATTCTTAGCAAGCTCTTTAGCAAACGACGATAAGCAAGGATGACCTAAAGATGATGGACATTAGTCGACTAACAGCCAACAAAACACACCCGTTTACTGCCGAAAAGCAAGATATAATTGTAGATAATAATCTAGTCAACCAGTTAACCACGCTACAAAAAAAAATTACTCAACAAGTCAATAGTGTGATTGAAAACGAACAAAAAAAGACCACCAGTCAAAATCAATCCGGTAAAGATATACCTATCCTTACTCCACCGGCAGATAATCTTTTATCTAACGCAGATAATAATGCCCAACTACTGTTACTGATGAAACAATATCAACAACTTATCGGTAAAAATGAGATTAAAAATCTACGCGAAAATCTAACCCAGTGGAAAATTCAAGCCCAATTGAATAATCAGATTCAACAAGCTAAAAAAGTGGAACAAATCTACCTGAAAATTGAAAAAAATCTCAGCCAGTATCGAGATGATTTTATCGACAGCTGGCTGCATGTCGCCAAAAAGTTACATGAACAAACCGAGGCTGATACTAATGCACTGGCCAATCTGTTTGAAAATCAAGGACTCAGCGAACAGTTTAGGCAGGCTATTGCAGGAAAAAATAGACTCACTGACCGGCAAGAGATGAGCAACCTGTTAGAGCAAGAGTTTCCATGGCTTAAGTTAGATTTAACTAATATCAAACTGTCAGTTGATGAACTCAAGCAAAAAAAACTCGCCATCACACAATTCCTCCAAGGCATTGAGCGTAATCGTCTGAAACCTATCTTTAGCGATAGCACCAGCCAAACCGATAAAAAATGGCGTGATAATGGTGTTATCCATACCGAATGGTATAACGCTGTTCGCTACTCGATGGATGAGGATAAACGGAAATTATATTCTATCTCAGTCGCCCAAGGCGCTTACAAAAGCCTGGTGCGAGATACCGAACATCAGCGTGTTCGACTGGCTGATCTCAAAAACGACACTAACATCGTTAACCAACTTGATGAAGCAGAAAAAAGCCTATTCAGTTTAAAACTAGCTAGCTTTAAAACCTTAATCGAGCTGGAATCACAGCATTTGCCAAGCAGCGCCAAACTCACTTATCTAATGGCCAAAATGCGTGAATTGCTCGGTTCCCTCACCCTAGAAAGTATGAATAGTCAACGGGAAATTTTGCAAGAAATGCAACAAATGACTGAAATTCAGGCAGAAAAACGAGCGCAGGATATTGATGAAAAAATCCGTAAAGCAGAAGAAGCGCGTAAATGGTTGGCGATTGGCAGCCAAATTTTTTCCTGGCTAATTGCCGCGGTTGGGGTGGTCGCCGCCGTCTTTACCGGTGGTGCCAGCCTGGCGCTAGCCGCAGTCGGCATCGCCTTACTCGCTGCTGATACCATCAGCCAGGCAGCAGGAGGCGGCTCCTTTATGAATAAAGCATTAGCGCCAGTCGGTGAGTTGATGATGAAAATAGCGCAAGAGATCTCCAACTTTTTATGCAATATCGCAATTAGCGAAGCTAAATTACGGGGAGCATCAGAAAGTGAAATCGCCGAGCTGAAAAAACAGACCAAGGAAATAACCGACATTGTTGCTACCATTATCGTTACAGTAACAATGGTTGCTGCCGCCATTGGCTCAGCGAAATTAGCCAGTGTAGCCGGTAAAATGATCGGTAAAATTATCGCTGACAAGCTTAAACGTGCCCTAAATCACTTGCTGGACAAAATGATCAATAACCTATTAACTAACTTAGCACGTATGGTAAGCAACAACACCAGCAAAATGATTGCTATCGCTATCAAACAAGCATTCAATAACTTGCTGGATAAAACCATTAATAATGCATTAATTCATACCATGAAAAATAAATTAGCCCAACATATCAGTGCCTCAGCGATGCAAAAAAGTCTGCTTGGCCTTTCCGTTACCAATGCCAGCACAAATGCTGCCTTAAATCTCCACGCCACTGATCTGGAAGTCGATGTTATTAAACGATTAGGTGATTTGACCGTCATTAATCAAATAATGGCTCAACTGGATAAACTGCTTAGCCAAGTGATGGATAACTTTGCCAAAGAGATGGAAACGATCGCTGAGTTAATACGTAAAATAGGCGAAATGGGCAGCCAAAGCCTGCATACCGGTAAATATATTACCCATAATTTAAACACTATGGCATAAAAAGGACTTAACCATGACAACTATTACCCCTTCAGTAACTAAAAATTTTATTCCGTCATTAGCGGTAAAGGATGCTAAAAACGCGACGGAATCTAATCAAGTTTCTGACAAATTAGTCTCTCAGCATTTAGCTAACAAAACAGCACAGCTACAGATTGAACAGACAACCAAAGAGCAAATCAATCAAACCAATTTACCGCTACTTACACCACCAACAGTGGAAAAAGATGAGCAAGCGTTAATCGATAGTTTAACAAAATTATTGCCTACCGTAATGAATTTATTAGGAACTACTAATTTGGAATTGCTATCGTTAATGAAAAAAATATCAGCTACATCAAGAGAACTTAACGCCAAAAGCCGTAACAACGGAGACCAACTAAAAATCACCACCCTACAATCCAGCGAAAAAGTCAAAAATAGTAAGTACACTGAAGCCGGTTCACTATTGACAAGTGCTATCGCGGGTAGCTCTTTAAGTCTGGGAATGACAATCGCCGGCACAGGGATCAGTTATAAAGGGTTGTCGCAAACCACCACCAACAATGTTGGCACCCTACAAAATAGCTCCCTGTTAGCTGGAAATGCCATTAGCAGCTTATCAAACCCAATCAGTCAAATTGCGCAACAACCCCTAGCTTCTGGACAAGTCAAAGAACAGGGTAACCAACGTATTTTAGAAACTGAGCAGCAAATTAATAATGCCACCGGAGAGACCCATCAGCGGGAAGAAAATATCAATGACGAGGTAAAAAACAAACTGATACAAATTCTTAATAAAATGATCGAATATAGTCAACAAACTGTATCCACTATTTCAGGCAATATTAGAGCTTAATATTAGCGTTTACTTAATAATCGATGATTGAAACGAGAATTTTTATGGTCACAGCAATAAATTATTCCACGTCATATTCTGCCGGGTTTTCGTCTAGTATAGAGCACAAAAACACCGTGTCTGCATTTATCAAAACCGATACTCAACCTATTCTACCGGCAAGTTTGACTATTTTACCGCCTGAAATAATAAAAGATCATCTCATTTACCTTAAGCCAGATGATAAATTGCAAAACAAACAAAATTTCTATTTTTATGTCATAGAGGGATCACTCAACGATATAAAAAATGGTAATAGAGAGATAGACAATGGGATTCAAAATATAATAAATGGAAAAATAAATAAAGATCAGACATTAATAAAAAACGGCCAAACATTATTAGAGCAAGGTCAAGCACTAAGAGATAACGGCCTAATTAACTTTAACCGACTATTATCTGATGAAAATCCTGCGCCTGTTGCAAAAAGTTATCAACAGTCACATCAAGTGTTATTAGCCGCTAGCCAACAAAAACTCACGCAAGCGCAACACACATTAGACGAAAATAGTTATCACTCATTAATTGTGATGTTTAATGATATTCAGCAAACTATTAGAGATGCTAATAAAAGTTATCTGCATAGTTATCGCGATGTGTTTAAAAATAGTATGGAAAAATTCCAGGAAATTAGTGGCTTACTTTCCGAAGTCAGTAACTATGTTAACGAAAGCTCAAAAGATAACTTTATCACTCTTAAACAGCAAAAAATATTGGATGATTTCCAACAATTGAAAACTAAATTATCGCAGGAGCCCGACGGGATCATCTATCAACAAGAAATTAAATTTATTCAACATGCGGATGGAGATTATCAAAAAGTTGGCGATGACAGTGATGTGCGTTACACCGAAGCACAAGTATTGGCACTGATGCAAAGCTATCGCCAATCATTTGAACAAAAAGTTACTGGCACTTTGATTGAAGCACCCAATTTGGATCAAATCAATGCTAATAGTTTAACCCAAGGTATTACAATTAAAATTAAAATTGATATCAAGCTACTAGAACGTGTTATAGAAGTAGTGAAAAATCTGCAACAACCAACTAGAGATAATCTTGAGATCTCCCAAGCTCGTTTCAATCTGATTAATACCGCCATTGATACCACTAAAAAAGATTATCAAGCCATGCTAGATGAAATGTCACAACGCTATAATGCCGCCAATGCTAACTATGATAACTATGATAACTATGATAACTTCGTTAAAATTTTAAGCAGTACCATCAATGCTATGTTGGATAGTGCCAAAAGTTTTTTACGTTAATCCCTTACCAGCTTCCAATTAAATAATAAAGAGTAGTGTGTTATGGCTACTCTTTTATCGATTCAATATTAACCACTATAAGAATTAGATTTTTGTGCTGTCAATAAAACATTAGAAAATAGTTTTGTAGCTTATATTCACAATTTTTCTATAATTAGAGAGTTATATTATATAATACGTTTAGCATCGATAACATAATCTATTTTTTCCTGCTGCCTGATGAAGGCGTTAATGAAAAATTAAGTATTTATCAGGCGATTGTTTATAAAAATTTATTGATACTGGTTTATTAAGAATGCAACTATTTTGCCTAAAATTCTTTTCAGCCTTGACACTATTTTTATCGCTCACTGGTTGCTCGTCATCGACAACAGAAACAAAGCTTCCTTCAGCCAAAACTTCATCAATTTCACCAACAGCACTAGAAATTCTTAATCGTCATCAACCCGCTACAGAAAAAACCACTGATTTGGTTGATCGTTTTGCTAGCCAAATTTTTGCTGAAACAAATCCACAAGGGATGGCAATCGTTGTCATCGATAATGATCAGATAGTGACCCGCTATTACGGTGAAACTGGGCCCGGAGCGCGACAAAAGCCGGGCCCTAATTCACTGATCCGCATTGCTTCATTAACCAAACTAATGACCAGTGAAGTCATGATCAAATTAGAAGCAGATAAAAAATTACGTATTACTGATCCCCTACAAAACTACAGCTATTTCGGTACTCATATTCCTATTTATCATGGCAAACAGCCTATTCGATTATATCACCTGGCGAGTCATACCAGTGGTTTACCAAGAGAGCAACCTGGCGGTAAAATCGGCCGGCCGGTATTTGTTTGGCCAACCCAATCAAACCGTTGGACATGGCTCAAAAAGGCAAAAATTAAATGCTTACCAGGAACCAAAGCTGCTTATTCTAATCTGGCTTATGATCTATTAGCCGATGCCCTGGCAAAAGCGGCAGGAAAATCTTATAAGCAACTATTTGCCGAAAAAATTACCTTACCAGCCGAAATGTATGATACCACCTTTACACCAACTACCAATCAATGTTCTCGTCTAATGGTGGGCTATAAATCTAGTCCATGTATTAGTACCTTAGCTGCCGCCGGTAGTGGAGGGGTTTATTCAACGCCAGCTGATATGCAAAGATGGATGCAACAATTTCTGTCAACCCATACGCAAGTAAGTAAACAAACCGCTCAACGTGAACAAGCGATCTATTTTGCTCGCGATATGCTTACCGACATTAAAGGTATGGACGTCGCTGGCCATGCCGATGGTATTGGCCTTGGATGGGTTTATATGAATCCTCGCGATGGCATTCCCGGTATCTATCAAAAAACGGGTGGCGGTGGTGGTTTTAATACCTATATGACCATGATCCCACAACAACGTATTGGTATATTTGCCGTTATTTCACGCAAAAAAGGCAGTAAATTTAGTCGGTTAACCGAAGGAGTTAATGATTTAACTGCCGCGTTAACCATAAATCACAATAACAATCCTTTCCAGCCAACCAAACAAGATTTTGCGGCAAATCTGGTCAAAAAACTGCTAGAAAGCCCTGATCATGGTTAAGCCAAATAATAAGAAATAAATTTTTTATCCGCATAGTAGCGCATTGAAAATATACCTAACCATGCTGTCAAAACTAATTATTGGCGTCGCATTAATAATAAAATGCTAAATCCCAGAAATAATACACTAGGTAACATTGCTGCTATCAGAGGAGGAACACCATAGACTAAACTTAGGTTACCAAAGCCCTCATTTAGCAGATAGAAAATAAACCCCCCTGAGATACCGATCAATACCCTTACCCCCATTGCGACACTGCGCAGCGGGCCAAAAATAAATGATAGTGCCATTAACATCATAACAGCGACAGAAAGTGGTGACAGAATTTTCTTCCACATACTTAGTTGATAGACTGATGCTTCTTGCCCACTCTCCTTAAGATATTTAACATATTTATACAGGCCCCTGATTGCTAACGAATCAGGTTCCAGAGAAACTACCCCTAATTTTTCTGGGCTTAGGTTGGTTTTCCAATCCATCAATAAACTCTGAGAGCCAGTAATTTCTTTTTCATTTTTAATCAATGATTTATCTACTTGTGACAATTGCCACTGGTGAGTATCAGAATTATAGCGACCTGAAGCGGCAAAAATGACCGCTTGCAGTTTTTTCTGCGCATCAAATTGGTAGATGGAAATTTCTTTTATGTCATTTTGATCGATAACGCGCTGAATATGAATAAAATTATTACCATCTTTAGCCCATAATCCACGATCTGTTACCATTAGCGATCGACCGACAATTTTTTCAGCCCGATAGTTACGTGCCCACTGCTCCGCTGCAGGCGCAACCCATTCACCAATAACCATCGTCAAAATCACTAAAGGGATCGCGGTCTTCATCACTGACATCGCAACCTGTAAGCGAGAAAAACCAGCCGCCTGCATCACTACCAATTCACTACGGGTTGCCAGGGTTCCCAATCCAAGTAATGCGCCTAACAGTGCTGCCATCGGAAAAAATACTTCAATATCTCTCGGAACAGTTAATAAAGTAAAAATTCCGGCACTCCAGGTGGTATAGTCACCATCACCGACTTTTCTTAATTGCTCAACAAATTTAATAATGCCCGATAATGAAACCAACATAAAAAGGGTCATTAGGATCGAGGAGAGAATAGTACGCCCAATATATTTATCTAATACACCAAACATCAGGCGACTCCTTTAAAGAACTTAGCACGTATTCGACGCATCGAAACGGTATCCCAAATATTTAATATGATAGCTAATAGCAAAAAAGCCCCATTAACCAGCCACATTGTTATTCTGGGATCAATTTCACCTTTCTCAGCATTAGAGTGCAGGGTACTTTGTAATAAAAAGAAAATTAAATAAAGCAACATCGCAGGTAACATACTTAAGACTCGTCCCTGTCTGGGATTAACTTCACTTAGTGGCACAACCATCAAGGCCATAATAAGTACCGAAACGACTAATGTTAAGCGCCAGTGAAATTCTGATTTTGATTCAGCATCTGTAGCACGCCACAATTGCAACATATCCTTTTGCTCGATTTTATCGCCTGTAACTGCGGTTTCTTTATGATCGATTACCGCCTGATAATCTTTAAAATCCGTTATACGAAAATCACGTAATAGTGCTGTACCTTCATAGCGGGTTCCCTTATCTAATACCACAATTTGATTACCGTTTTGATCCTCTCGGATACGTCCACTTTCAGCAATCACCACGGAAGGACGTTGGTTATTAACCGGGCGTAATTGCGCCATAAAAACATCAGTAAAATTTTTGCCTTTTACATCACTAATATAAAGAACAATATTTTGATCCTTAGTGGTTTTAAATTGTCCCTCAACCATACTGGCCAAACCAGGATTGGCTTTCGCATCGGCTAATGCTTGCTCTTGATATTTTGCCGACCAGGGTAACATCCAGGCTACATTTATTGCCGCAACCAGAGCGGTAAACAATGCCAAAATTAAAGCCGCTGTCACTAATACCCGTTTACCTAAGCCACAGGCATGCATGACAGTAATTTCACTATCGATATAGAGTTTGCTGTAGGTCATTAACAGGCCAAGAAACAGACTTAATGGCAAAATCAATTGTGCCATTTCAGGAATTCCAAGCCCCAGAAGAGGAAAAACCAAATCGGAAGGAATATTTCCCTGAACCGCTGAACTTAATATATTGATTGTTTTTTGACTAAAAAAAATTAAAATCAGGATAAAAAGTATTGCAACTTGACTTTTCAGCGTTTCCTTAACTAAGTATCGAATTATAATCACACTAATTACACCTGTGAAAATTTGTTTTTTGCAGCAAAATAGCTAACTTCGTCGTATAGTAACAGTTACGTACAATATTTTGGTTTTCTTAATGGTTACAATGTATCATGATGATAAATGCAGCATTAACTATTCGATCACCAAACAGAATATGCTTAATCGTTACCTATTACTATCCGTAAACCATTCGGCTAGTTTAACATAAAGCAGCTATTTCATAAGGTAAATTTATACTGTTCGTTAATTTTAGCGATAGTATTAATCTTTGTCTTTAAAATTCAGGAGAATGCATGGAGTTTAGTGTAAAAAGCGGTAGCCCAGAGAAACAGCGTAGCGCCTGTATCATTGTTGGGGTATTTGAACCTCGCCGCTTATCCCCTATAGCCGAACAACTGGATACGATCAGTGATGGCTATATCAGTGCCTTACTACGCCGCGGAGAACTGGAAGGTAAAGTTGGCCAAATGCTATTACTTCACCATGTTCCTAATATATTATCTGAACGCATTCTGTTAGTTGGATGCGGAAAAGAACGTGAACTCGATGAGCGTCAATATAAACAGATTATCCAAAAAACAATTAATACCTTGAATGAAACCGGCTCAATGGAAGCCGTCTGCTTTCTAACTGAATTGCATGTAAAAAGCCGCAATAATTATTGGAAAGTTCGCCAGGCAGTAGAAACTGCAAAAGAAACATTATATGTATTTAACCAACTTAAAAGCAATAAGAGCGAGCCACGACGTCCATTACGTAAAATTGTCTTCAATGTTCCAACACGCCGTGATTTACCTAATGGCGAGCGCGCTATTCAACACGGCCTGGCTATCGCGCTGGGTATAAAGTCAACCAAAGATCTGGCTAACATGCCGCCCAATATTTGCAATGCAGCCTATTTAGCCTCACAAGCACGTCAATTAGCGGATGATTATGAAAATCTTACTACCAAAGTGATCGGCGAAGAACAGATGAAAGAACTGGCGATGAATGCCTATTTAGCCGTAGGCCAAGGCTCACAAAACGAATCGCTAATGTCGATCATGCAATATAAAGGAAGTGACGATCCAACGGCTAAACCGATTGTGTTGGTCGGTAAAGGATTAACTTTTGACTCTGGTGGGATTTCTATTAAACCATCCGATGGCATGGATGAAATGAAATACGATATGTGTGGAGCCGCAACTGTTTATGGCGTTATGCGCTTTGTTGCTGAACTAAAACTGCCGATTAACGTCACCGCAGTGTTGGCCGGCTGTGAAAACATGCCGAGCGGTAAAGCTTATCGCCCTGGTGATATTTTAACCACCATGTCAGGGCAGACAGTAGAAGTCCTTAATACTGATGCAGAAGGAAGATTGGTTCTTTGTGACACACTAACTTATGTAGAACGTTTTGATCCTGATGTGGTAATTGATGTTGCAACTTTAACCGGAGCCTGTATTATTGCACTTGGTAATCACTATAGTGGATTAATGTCAAACCATAATCCCTTAGCACATGAATTACTGAATGCCGCTAAGCAAGCAGGCGATAAAGCATGGCGACTGCCTCTGGCTGAAGAGTTCTCTGAGCAGTTAGAATCAAATTTTGCAGATCTTGCCAATATAGGCGGCCGTTCTGGTGGTGCAATTACCGCTGGCTGTTTCCTGGAACATTTTGCTACTAAATATCACTGGGCACATTTAGATATTGCAGGAACAGCTTGGCAATCAGGAAAAGCAAAAGGAGCAACAGGCCGCCCGGTGGCTTTACTTGCTCAATTTCTGTTAAATCGTGCTTATATAAACTGTGACGAATAATCGCACCAGTGAATTTATAATAGGGTGTTGTAAGCAATACCCTTTTTCTATAATAGTAATGCGATGAAAAAAGCAACTTTCTATTTAATAGCGCAGCTATCTTCACAAGCAGAACTTGAAAGTCATGAATGGTTAGCCTGTCAGCTAGCAGCAGAAAACTGGCGGATGGGTAAACGTGTTTTAATTGCTTGTGAGGATCAAATACAAGCCGAAAAATTGGATGAAATACTTTGGCAAAGAGAACCTTATCAATTTGTCCCACACAATTTAGCCGGTGAGGGCCCTCGCTATGGCGCGCCGGTTGAGCTTTGTTGGCCAACAAAACGTGGTAGCTCAGCAAGAGATATATTGATAAATCTACAATCAACATTTGCAAACTTTGCCACAGCCTTCCATGAAGTGATAGACTTTGTACCCATTGATGAAAATTTGAAACAGTTGGCACGTGAAAGATACAAAACTTATCGCAGTATGGGTTTTAATTTGATCATGGCACCACCTCCAACCACTTAATAAATAACGAAGCAAGATGGAAAAGAAACCCGCAAATCAAACTCAGTCTGAGCCATCACTCGACAAAACTTATCAGCCAGCTGCAATTGAACAACCTTTATATGCACACTGGGAAAAAAACGGCTATTTTGCACCACACGGTGATAACAGCAAAGAGAGTTTTTGTATCGTGATCCCGCCGCCTAATGTCACGGGTAACCTGCATATGGGGCATGCTTTTCAGCAAACGATCATGGATACCTTAATTCGCTACCAGCGCATGCAAGGAAAAAATACCCTATGGCAAAGTGGCACAGATCACGCGGGGATCGCCACTCAAATGGTTGTTGAGCGCAAAATTGATGTAGAAGAGAATAAAACTCGTCATGACTATGGCAGAGAAGCGTTTATTGAAAAAATTTGGCAATGGAAAGCCGAGTCTGGCGGTAATATTTCTCAGCAAATGCGACGACTGGGTGACTCTGTTGATTGGCAACGTGAACGCTTTACCATGGATGAAGGCCTCTCGAAAGCAGTAAAAGAAGCATTTATTCGGCTCTATCAAGATGATCTTATTTATCGCGGCAAACGATTAGTTAACTGGGATCCTAAGCTACATACCGCTATTTCCGATTTAGAAGTTGAAAATCGAGAAGTTAACGGTTTTATGTGGCATTTACGTTATCCCCTTGCTGATGGGGTAAAAACTGCCGAAGGCCAAGATTATCTGGTTGTTGCCACGACTCGACCAGAAACCATGCTTGGTGATACGGGTGTTGCAGTTAATCCCGCTGATCCGCGCTATAAGGATTTAATCGGCAAACAAATTATACTGCCATTGGTTAATCGCCGTATTCCTATCGTCGGTGATGAACACGCCGATATGGAAAAAGGCACCGGCTGTGTGAAGATCACACCAGCACACGATTTTAACGACTATGAAGTGGGAAAACGTCATCAGTTGCCAATGATCAATATTTTCGATTTCAATGGCCATATCCGCCAACAAGCTGAAGTATTCGACAACGCAGGCAACCCTAGCACTATTTATACCACAACAATCCCTACAAACTATCAGGGAATAGAACGTTTTGCTGCCCGTAAAGCGATGGTCAGCGAATTAGAAAAATTAGGATTATTAGTTGCCGTAAAGCCGCATCAACTTACCATCCCTTATGGCGATCGTGGCGGTGTTGTTATTGAACCCATGCTGACAGATCAATGGTATGTTCGTACCCTACCATTAGCAGAGCAAGCCATTGCGGCGGTAAAAGATGGCCGTATTCAGTTTGTTCCTAAACAGTATGAGAATATGTATTTTTCCTGGATGCAGGATATTCAAGATTGGTGTATTTCACGCCAATTATGGTGGGGACATAGAATACCCGCCTGGTATGATAAAAACGGTAACGTCTATGTCGGACATAACGAAGAGGAAGTTCGTCGAGAGAACAACCTCAGCGCTGATATTAGCCTACATCAAGATGAAGATGTATTAGATACCTGGTTCTCTTCTGGTCTGTGGACCTTTTCAACATTAGGCTGGCCAGAAAATAGCGAGGCGTTAAAAACTTTCCATCCAACGGATGTGTTGGTTAGTGGCTTTGATATTATCTTTTTCTGGATAGCCCGCATGATCATGCTGACGATGTATTTCATCAAAGATGAAAATGGCCAAGGGCAAATTCCTTTTAAAACCGTCTATATGACAGGCCTGATCCGCGATGAAGAAGGGCAAAAAATGTCAAAATCCAAAGGCAATGTCATCGATCCATTGGATATGATCGATGGTATCTCGCTGGAAGATTTACTGACAAAACGTACTGGCAATATGATGCAACCCCAATTAGCCGAAAAAATTGCTAAACGTACCCGTAAAGAATATCCGCAAGGCATCGAAGCGCATGGTACTGACGCTTTACGCTTTACGCTTGCAGCATTAGCGTCGACCGGGCGAGACATCAATTGGGATATGAAACGTCTTACTGGTTATCGCAATTTTTGTAATAAACTTTGGAATGCCAGTCGTTATGTCCTGATGAATACAGAAGGTCTAGATTGTGGTCAGCATGGTGGGGAAATGACTTTTTCGCTGGCTGATCGCTGGATCATGGCAGAATTTAACCAAACGGTAAAATTGTATCGTGAAGCATTGGATACTTATCGCTTTGATATCGCTGCCAATATTTTGTATGAGTTTACCTGGAACCAGTTCTGCGATTGGTACTTAGAACTGTCTAAGCCGGCTATCCATAAAGGAAATGAGACAGAAATTCGTGCCACACGTTATACCTTGATTGAAATACTGGAAAGCCTATTACGGCTGGCACATCCTATTATTCCATTTATTACCGAGACGATTTGGCAACGGGTGAAAGTAATTAAAGGCATCCAACAAGACACTATTATGTTACAGCCTTTCCCAATCTTTGAACCAGCCAAAGTTGATGAAGAGGCGCGTTATGATCTGGAATGGATCAAAGAACTGATTATTGCCATACGTAACATTCGGGCAGAAATGAATATCTCACCCGGTAAGCCATTAGATCTGCTACTACGTGGTGCTAATCATGCAACCAAACGGCGTATTACAGAAAATCTGAATTTTATTCAAGCAATGGCCCGCCTTAGTTCTATTACTATTTTGGATGAACAGCAACCAACACCACTTGCTGTAACTAAACTGATAGATGGTGCAGAAGTGTTGATCCCAATGGCAGATTTAGTCGATAAAGATACCGAACTAGCGCGGCTAGATAAAGAGCTGGATAAATTAACCAAAGAGATAGCGGCGATTGAAAACAAGTTAGCTAACGATAGTTTTGTCGGCCGAGCGCCTGCTGCTGTTGTTGAAAAAGAGCGTGAGCGCCTGGCGGGACATTTAGCAGCAAAACAAAAACTTACTAATCAAAAAGTAACTATTAGCTCACTTTAAATAAGAAACAACACTGCTACTTTATGTAGCAGTGTTGTTAACTGACAAATTTACTCTAACCACCCTACTTACTCAACTCAATATGCATCATCAGCTGATTTATAATCCCTGTCCTTTCTATTCTAACAATTTGATTCTAGTGTAATGCCTTCGGCTCGACGTCTTTTTCTTCCGCATCATCATAATTAGGATCTTCAAAGAAAGTACCCCAACCATCATAGTTAATGCCAATTTTTTCAGTTAACATCATCAATTGTACGACTTGCTTATCAATTAATTCTGCATCAAGCGCGCTATCTCGATAGACATCACAACACATCAGTACTGTACCATCTTCAATTTCTAGCTCTTCAGCATCATGCACTTCATAACCCAATTTAAATGCCACTATTGCCGCTTTTTCCAATAACTTAAAGTCTTTGGCCGAAAAGTGATGTTCTATTTCATACAAAGCATTCGGATCACTACCATCTTCCAATAATTCTTCGATGATTGAATGCGTTTCTGCTCGCTGCTCTGCAACTGCTTTTTGCTCCAGTAACAAATTTTCTGTGGAAATTTGCTGTTCTGATAATGCTTTTTTAAACGACGTCAACTCTTCAGCTGAAAGGTACTGCTCTATTTCATAAAACACATTAGGATCACTGCTATCCGTCGCTACATTTTCAACATCCAAACGGGTATCTGCGTGCTGCTCTCCTAGTACTTTTTTATTAACCATGTCGCGCTCCCTCTGTATTAATATGACAGTAACTTTTGCATTCTCCCATAGCCAACGAAGGAGAGCTACTATTACAACAAAGAAATTTATATTCAGATTGATTTGGATTTTTTATGATCATGATTTGAATATAAGTTCAATATAAAAAAATAAGTAAAGTTACCGAGTTCTGTTTAATAAAAAGCAACTCGGGTATGATTATTTAAGTGAATATCAACAAAAAAATTGATTTTCGATTAGCAGATAACGAAAAATATACCACCCATTTGATTATTGGCAGCTAAGAATTGTAGGTTTAATGTTGCCAAAATATTCCTCAGTAGATTCAGTAACAATTATTTTATTACCGCGCAAAAATTTTTTCTGAATTCAATGCATTATATTTTTAACCATTTTTTCAATTTTCTTTCTGTAATCACTTGCTATACTGACAGAGCGGCGTATAATGCGCCAAAATTTTTGTGGGAGAAGAAATGCATAACCAATGCTTAAAAGAATCAATATATGCATTGCTGCCATTGGGCTATTTAGTTATTGCATTTCCTCCTCAATTAACCCTATTTATTCAAGCCCCTCAATGAGGGGCTTTTTTTTGGCATAACAATACTTAGATATGGCACAAAGAAAGGAGGAACAACACGATGGTTAATCCGTTGTATCTTCGAGACATAATCTCGATTAATGATTTAAAGCGTGAAGATCTACTCACTGTACTTGAAGTTGCTACATCACTAAAACAACATCCCCAACCGAATCTGCTAAAACATAAAGTGATTGCCAGTTGTTTCTTTGAAGCTTCCACCCGTACACGCCTTTCATTCGAAACAGCCATTCACCGCTTAGGTGCTTCGGTGGTGGGTTTTTCCGACAGTAATAATACTTCGTTAGGTAAAAAAGGCGAAACCTTGGCAGATACGATATCGGTTATTAGCCAATATGTTGATGCCATTGTTATCCGTCATCCACAAGAGGGTGCATCACGTTTAGCGGCTCAATTTTCAGGAAAAATTCCGGTGATCAATGCCGGTGATGGTGCCAACCAACATCCTACCCAGACATTACTCGATCTATTTACCATTCAAGAGAGCCAAGGCAGCTTAAATAATTTGCATATTGCGATGGTTGGTGACCTAAAATATGGCCGAACCGTTCATTCATTAACCCAAGCATTATCGAAGTTTGATAATAATCATCTCTATTTTATTGCACCTGAAGCTTTATCGATGCCAGCTCATATCCTTCATCTGCTAGAAGAAAAAGGGGTAACTTATAGCTTACATGACAACATAGAGGCGGTCTTGCCAAAACTGGACATTCTCTATATAACTCGAGTGCAAAAAGAACGTTTAGATCCTTCTGAATATGCCAATGTTAAAGCCCAATTCATTTTAAACAGCCATGAATTAGCTGTCGCTAAACCTGGCATGAAAGTTTTACATCCTCTACCACGCATGGACGAAATTACTACAGATGTTGATAAAACATCACATGCTTACTATTTTCAGCAAGCCGGTAATGGTATTTATGCACGACAAGCACTTCTAGCACTGATCTTAAATAAAACCATTAATTTCTGAGGCATTCAATTATGGCAAATAACCACGAATTACAAGTAGAAGCAATTAGCTGTGGCACCGTTATCGACCATATTCCTGCCCAAATGGGTTTTAAATTACTTTCGTTGTTTAAATTAACGCAAACTGATCAGCGTATTACCATAGGTTTAAATCTACCTTCTAATCACTTAGGTAAAAAAGATCTGATTAAAATTGAAAATACCTTTCTCACCCCTGAACAAGCAAACGAACTGGCAATGTATGCTCCCCATGCCACGGTTAACTGTATTAAAGACTATAAAGTGGAAAAAAAGCTATCAATTACCTTACCTGAGCAAATTGATGCAGTTTTGATCTGTCCTAACAGTAACTGCATTAGCAATAATGAACCGGTCAGTAGCAGTTTTACCATTAAGCAGCGACATAATGAAGTCATTCTGATATGCAAATATTGTGAAAAAACCTTTGATCGACATGCGGTAATTAATAATATGTAATGCAGTATTATATAACCCTCTCATTCATGTCGACCACTAGAATAGTGGTGGTAGTAAATTTATAATTAACTTTTAGACTACAAGGTAAATAACAACTTATGTCATACGAAATTAAAACTGAAAATGCACCAGCAGCTATCGGCCCTTATGTGCAAGGTGTTGATCTTGGCAACATGCTTATTACATCCGGCCAAATTCCGATTGATCCGAAAACCGGTGAAATAGCTGAAGACATAATTGCCCAAACAACACAGTCACTAAAAAATATTCAGGCTATCGTAGAAAAAGCGGGGCTCAGTGTGGCTAATATTGTTAAAACTACCGTTTTTGTTAAAGATATGAATGATTTTGCGAGAGTAAATGCCACTTATGAAGCGTTTTTTAACCAACATAATGCGCCTTATCCTGCTCGTTCTTGCGTCGAAGTTGCTCGCTTACCAAAAGATGTTGGCATTGAAATTGAAGCGATAGCTATTCGTTAATAAAAACCCCTAACTTTGATATTATGCCTAATCAAACTTAGCTAACGCTTATGATTTAACCATTTACTTAACCAAATCTTTATAGAAACTTTTTCTATAAAGATTTTTAAATAATTAGCAACTTAAACCTCTCTGCTGTTATTAACATTTAGCTAAAAAGCAAACAACATCAAACTTCTTTGTTTTAGATCAATAAAAGCCCTGCTAAATAACCTCAAAATACTATATATTGTGCTTTAATATACTTAAAAGCACTAGATATAGAATTTATAGACAAGTTATCCCCAATTTAATGCTACCTGATTAATTGTGATTAAGTTGTGGATAATAATTGGAGGAGCCTATTGTGAAAACAGTAGTTATTAAACGCGATGGTTGTCAGGTCGTTTTTGATAAAAATCGGATCAAAGAAGCCGTCATGCGTGCAGCCACTGCCACTGGGATTTGCGATGATCAATATTGTGCAGTTGTCGCCTCAGTCGTCGAACAACAATTAGGCAACCGCCAAACCGTTGATATTCATGAAATTCAAGATGCAGTTGAAAATCAACTGATGGCGGGTCTTTATAAAGATCTGGCCAGAAATTACATTGAATATCGCCATGAACGGGACATTGCCAGAGAACAACGTAGCCGTCTCACTCACGAAATTCGCGGCTTAATTGAGCAAAGTAATGTTTCGTTACTTAATGAGAATGCGAATAAGGACAGTAAGGTTATTCCAACTCAACGCGATTTATTAGCAGGTATTGTTGCTAAACATTATGCTAAACAACATATTTTACCGCGTGATGTCGTTATGGCGCATGAACGTGGCGAAATTCACTATCATGATCTGGATTACTCACCATTTTTTCCAATGTTTAACTGTATGCTGATCGATTTGCAAGGCATGTTAACCAAAGGTTTTAAAATGGGCAATGCTGAAATTGAGCCACCAAAATCAATTTCAACCGCCACCGCCGTCACAGCACAAATTATAGCCCAAGTGGCCAGCCATATTTATGGTGGTACTACCATTAATCGTATCGATGAAGTGCTGGCTCCATTTGTTCAGGCGAGCTATAAAAAACACTTAAAAATTGCCAAAGAATGGCAAATTGCCGACCAATTTGCCTATGCTGAGAGCAGAACAGAAAAAGAGTGTTATGACGCTTTTCAATCACTAGAATATGAAGTCAATACACTGCACACTGCAAATGGCCAAACACCTTTTGTTACCTTTGGGTTTGGCTTAGGAACCTCAAAAGAGTCACGGTTAATCCAAAAATCTATCTTACAAAATCGTTTAGCTGGATTAGGTAAAAATCGTAAAACCGCGGTATTTCCAAAATTAGTTTTTGCTATCCGTAAGGGGGTCAATCACCAATATGGCGATCCCAAATACGACATTAAACAGCTTGCACTTGAATGTGCCAGTAAACGGATGTATCCAGATATTCTTAACTACGAGCAGGTGGTAAACGTCACCGGCTCTTTCAAAACACCGATGGGTTGCCGCAGTTTCTTGGGCGTTTATGAAGAGCAAGGTCAAGCTATTCATGAAGGACGTAATAATCTCGGTGTGATCAGTATTAACTTGCCCCGGATAGCAATTGAGGCCAAAGGTGACGAACAACGATTTTACCAAATATTGGATAACAGATTGGCAATTACCAAAAAAGCACTGATGACGCGTATCGCCAGACTGGAAAATGTCAAAGCGCGTGTCGCCCCAATTCTTTATATGGAAGGTGCTTGTGGCGTTCGTTTACAAGCAGAAGACAATATTGCTGAAATATTTAAACGTGGTCGTGCATCGATCTCTTTAGGTTATATCGGCCTGCATGAAACAATCAATGCACTTTATGGTACGCAACAACATGTTTTTGATGATCAAACTCTGCGACAAAAATCCTATCAGATCATTAAGCAGCTACGTGCAGCGACAGATCACTGGAAAGCTGAAACCGGCTATGGATTTAGCTTATATAGTACCCCCAGTGAGAATTTATGTGACCGATTCTGTCGCTTAGATGTGGCTGAATTCGGTTTAATTGAGGGGGTTACTGATAAAGGATACTATACCAATAGTTTTCATCTGGATGTCGAAAAACAAGTCAATCCCTACGATAAAATTGACTTTGAAGCCCCTTACCCAGCTTTAGCCAATGGCGGCTTTATCTGCTACGGTGAATATCCAAACTTACAGCATAACTTAAAAGCATTAGAAGATGTCTGGGATTACAGTTACCACCATATCCCCTATTATGGCACCAATACCCCAATTGACGAGTGTTATGAATGTGGTTTTGCAGGTGAATTTGCCTGTACCAGTAAAGGATTCGTCTGCCCATCTTGCGACAATCATGATCCAACCCGCGTTTCGGTTATTCGCCGCGTTTGTGGTTATCTTGGCAGTCCCGATGCTAGACCATTCAATAGTGGTAAACAAGAAGAAGTCAAACGACGCGTTAAACATTTGAAAAATGGTCAACTTGGATAATGATTATGAATTATCATCGATATTACCCGGTTGATGTGGTCAATGGCCCAGGAACACGTTGTACGTTATTTGTCGCTGGCTGTCTCCATCAATGCAAAGGTTGTTACAACAAAAGCACCTGGAAAATTGATTCGGGTAAACCGTTTACCGAAGCAATAGAAAATCAAATCATCACTAATTTGCAAGACCAAAGGATCGTTCGTCAGGGACTTTCCCTCTCTGGCGGTGACCCATTACATCCACAAAATGTAGAGACGATTTTACAACTGGTTAAACGCATTAAACACGAATGCCCAGATAAAGATATTTGGTTGTGGACCGGTTATACCCTTAACCAATTAACTGATAATCAACGAGCCGTGGTTAACTATCTTGATGTATTAGTTGATGGTAAATTTATTCAAGCGCGCTATGACCCAAATCTATTATGGCGAGGTAGTCATAATCAAGTGATCCATAGACTGAATTAACTATCACGATGCCAGACCAGTTTAGTGCCAAAACCTAACTTATTATTGACCATTTTTATCTGTTGTAAAGATAATTGCCAAATAGGGATACTGGCTGCCATAGCGACTGGAAATCGTCGATTATAATCTTGCCTGGCTTGCTTTTCTTCTTTGCCGGTTAGAGAATCGACTTTACCGATAAATTGTATTCCTTTTATGTTGGCCACTATTTTATTTTGACAACAAATAGTGCCAGCCACAAACGGGTTTTTAAGCATCAGTTGCCCATGGCAAGTACTGGTTTCAGTCAAAAAATATAACGACATCGTTTGGGAGTTAAAGGTATAAAAACAAATGGCAGGCCAGACATCTGACTGAAAAGAGGTAAATAGTGAAAAAACATGCTGACGCGAAAGATATTGTCGCATAATAGCTAATGATGATTGATCAGCTAACATAGTCGTAATATATATCCTTAAGTAAAAACACGCTGAGAATAACTCTTCAGCGTGTTTTTATCAAAAATTAAAGCGCTATCATCATCCGATAATTTATACTACCAATTATCTATAGGCTGGAGAAGTAGCTTGACTGTTACCATAGATGCGGGCATTAGCTTGTACTTTATTTTGTGTATAGGCTAAAAAGGTAACATAATAGCTAGTTGCCCCTTTTTTGGTAGCTTCTTTAGCTAACTGCTCAACGGCACTAGTAGGCGTTTCTCCCACAACAACAGAGACAACATCCATTGGCTGCTGGGCAGGAAATTGCATGACTTGTTTTGCCTCATCAGCGATTGCGCCGAATGACAACGCACCTAAAACCAAAATTAAAGCAGCTGGTAATTTTTTCATCATAAACTCCTTAATTGATTATTATCATTCAGAAATATTATTGGTTATTCCTGTGATATAGATCATAGTATAGGCACTAGTTAAAATTTTGGATTAGTTTTTTTTGTTGCTGTCTTTCAAAAAAAATGAATAACATATAAAAAATAATTCTTTTAATTTTGTTAAAATAGCGTTTACACACCTTATAGGGCACATAATCACCACAAAATCAGTATAGAAAATTGACTTATTTTTTCTATAAAATTAACTAAAACCTAATTTAATCAAACCAATATGATGAAAAAGCATTGGTCAATTTACTTGATAAGAAATGGACAAAATGCGCTTTATACTGGTATCACCACAGATATCGAGCGCCGCCTACAACAACATCTCTTAGGCAAAGGTGCTAAAGCTTTAAGAGGTAAACCCCCTCTTTTATTAGTCTACCAATGCCAACTAACAAGTCATTCAGAGGCATTGTCCTTAGAATATCAAATAAAACAATTAACCAAAGCACAAAAAGAACAACTTGTCGCAGACCAACCTTTAGATCTGGTTGGTTATCTTGCCAAATTAGCAATCATCAAAATAAGACGAAAAATTAACCAATCCTGAATAATCGGCTAAATTACCATTATCTAACGCATAAACTTGAAAATAGGCCTCCATTCCAGGCCATTTACATGTTAATTTATGCGGTAAAGCCTGAGTAAAACCAAAACGACGGTAATAGTCCGGATCACCCAACACTACTACCGCTTTATAACCAAATTCGTTTAGACTATCTAATCCCTCACAAACCAATTTTGCCCCAATACCTTGTCGCTGATAAGCGCTATCAACAACTAATGGCGCTAACCCCACCCATTGACACTCCTTATCACCGTTGACATCTACTAACGTAAAACCGATATAGCCAATAATTTTTCCTTTATCATCAGTCGCCACCATTCCCAATACCAATAAACCGTCCTGACGCAATTTCTGCACCAAATCAGCCTCAGCATTGGTGGGAAAAGTTTGACGTAATAATTGATCAATACCTGGCGCATCAATAGGAATTTCAACTCGAATTAGCATGATAATGCACGCTCTTTATAATCAATATTTTCATTTTGTACTAGTTTAATCAAATCGGCTAATTGCAATAAACCAAAACGTAAAATTGCCGGCATGGTCTCTAACTCAAATGCATCTAACAGGTTTTTTACATACAAACCAAGCTCTGTATCACCTTCGATATGCAATCGACGTTGGAAAAATAAGGTGTCAGGATCTTCTTTACGCGCGGCAATTAAAATTAAATCATTCGCATCACTACAAAAACTGACATCTGCTTGTTGATCCTTACTAACTATGATTTTACCTGCCTGCAGGCTAATATACCAAACAAGTTGTACATCTTGCACCTCAACTCTTAGCCATTTATTCTGCAAAAAATCCAGTTCGCCATCGTTTAATGCCTGCTGAAATTGCCAACTTAGTAATTGCTCCAGAATTTGACGCTCTAATATAAAAGGTGTAGCTTTTAATGGTAAACGCATCAATTTAGGCCCTTGTTGGATAATCTGCTGGCGAATTTTTTTTAACACGTTGCAAATTCCTCTTACTCTTTTATGATATATTTTTAAGCATTAATGATAATCATCAATTCTGCCAAATTATTAATTAATATCCTTGAATCCACATCAAAATTTAACCAACAATCGATTAAGTCCGTTCAATTTTATGCTCCATCTAGTAAAATCAATTCACAAAAGAAAGTAATCTGGTTTAAGTCAAAACAACCATATTACACCTTGACTACAATCGATAGACATCTAACTATACGCTAGGATCATCAATGGAATTATTATGTCCGGCAGGTAACCTACCTGCCTTAAAAGTAGCTGTCGATAATGGTGCTGATGCGGTCTATATTGGTTTTAAAGATGACACTAATGCACGTCATTTTGCTGGTTTAAATTTTAGCGAAAAAAAATTGGTTGAAGCCGTCAAATACGTTCATGATCATAATTGCAAATTACATGTTGCTATCAATACTTTTGCTCATCCCAATGGTTTTAATCGCTGGCTATCCTCCGTTGATATGGCTGCGCAAATCGGTGTTGATGCGCTGATCCTGGCTGATCTGGCTATCTTAGAATATGCGGCCAATAAATATCCCCATATTGAACGTCATGTTTCCGTTCAAGCTTCAGTGACAAATATTGCAGCGATTCAATTTTATCACCGTAATTTCGCTGTCCAACGAATAGTGCTTCCTCGTGTTCTATTATTACATCAAGTTAAACAGTTAGCCAAAACCAGCCCGGTAGCATTGGAAGTTTTTGCTTTCGGCAGCCTTTGCATCATGGCGGAAGGACGCTGTTATCTTTCTTCTTATCTGACAGGAGAATCACCCAATACCGTGGGGGCTTGTTCTCCAGCCCGATTTGTACGCTGGCAACAAACCGACCAAGGTATGGAGTCGCGCTTAAATAACATTTTAATCGATTGCTATTCAAATAATGAAAATGCTAGTTACCCAACTCTTTGTAAAGGAAGATACTGTCTCAATGGAAAAAAATATCATGTATTAGAAGAGCCTACTAGCCTAAATACGTTGGAATTGTTACCAGAATTGATGCTGGCAGATATTGCCGCTGTCAAAATCGAAGGCCGCCAGCGAAGCCCAACTTATGTTGGCGACGTTACCCATATCTGGCGGCAAGCTATTGATTATTGCAAAAATGATCCTAAAAAATTCATTACCAATCAAAACTGGAGCAATGTATTGGAAAATCTCTCTGAAGGTAAACAGACCACATTAGGTGCTTATCATCGTAAATGGCAATAGGATAAGACGAAAAATGAAATATTCCTTAGGTTCAGTACTTTATTATTGGTCAAAAGAAACATTAATTCAGTTTTATCAAAAAGCGATGAACAGTAGCGCCGATATTATTTATCTTGGTGAAACGGTTTGTAGTAAGCGTCGAGAAATGCAAGCAGCAGACTGGCTTGAACTGGCAAAAGAAATAACTTTACACGGTAAACAAGTAGTAATCTCTAGTTTATCTTTATTGCAAAACGCGGCCGAGCTTCGACAAATAGCTAAATTGGTCGATAATAGTGAATTTTTAGTTGAAGCGCACGATTTCGGTGTCGTTAATAAGCTTATTGAGCAAAAAATACCCTTTATGGCAGGATATGGACTCAATTGCTACAATGCCTATACCTTACGCCTGCTTTATCGCCAAGGAATGATACGTTGGTGCTTACCGATTGAACTTTCTCGTGATTGGTTACAAGATCTGCTTTATCAATGTGAACAGCTAGGATTTCGCCACAATTTTGAAGTCGAAGTATTTGGTTATGGACATCTACCATTAGCTCTGTCAGCCCGCTGTTTTACTGCCCGCTCAGAAAATCGCCATAAAGATAACTGTGATACTTGTTGTGAAAAATATCCACAGGGTAGAAAAGTCTTTTCGCAGGAAAAGCAATTACTCTTTACCCTAAATGGTACCCAGACGCAAAGTGGCTACTGCTATAATCTAGGCAATGAACAAACGTCAATGGCCGGATTAGTCGATATCGTGCGGATCTCCGCTGAAAATCTAGATTCACTCAGTATTTTGGAACAATTTAGAGCTAATCAGCAAGGTCAGTATCCACTAACATTAACTAATGATACAAACTGTAACGGCTTTTGGCGGCACGCAGCCGGTTTATCGCTTATACCATAAAAATTAATAACGTTTTTTTCTTTTCAATAAACAACGCAAATGGTGGCTGAACTGGCGCAGTTCGCCACTACGTAACATATTGATCAATATGCCCAGTAACGCATAAATTGTGCCTAACATTAGCATCATCAAGATATCAATACCTACGTCAGATAAACTTAAATCAAGTTGGTTAATACCCGCTATCGCTTTTATTGCCCATGTTGAAGGTAAGGAATAAGCAATCATTCTTACCCAATCCGGCATTGCTTGTAATGGCCAAATAGCGCCTGAAATATAAAATACCGGCGTGGTTAGAAAAGCCAGTGTTAGATAAATCATTTCGACACTACGTAAAAATTCGGTAACAAACTTACCTAATCCTAAAACCGCCAATAAGAATGGTAAGGTGACGATCACAAGCTGATAAAGTGGTGCTTCTTGTCGGTAACCCAATACCCAAGGCCAAAGTGCAAAAAAGATGGCCGACAGGAATAACCAAATGGGTAGCAACGCTGACCATGCCCCCAGATAAACAGCGGATGAAATTTTGCCGTTTGCCGCTTTGTGAACGTCAATATAGGCTTTCACACAAGCGACTAACAGTGAGTGTTGTAATAACATGACCAATAAACCTGGAAAAACAATCGCAGCAAAACTCAGGCCCGGATTAAATAAAGGTTCTGTTATTCCTTTAATGGGTGTTAATAATGTACTGGCCTGTTGATCAGTAAACCCTGCATTTCTTAGCCGTTGAGTATTATATTCATTTAACAACTGAATATAAGCAGAGGAAATTTCTTGCTGTATTTGGCCGCTGGCAAGTCGATTAGTACCATCACCATAAACGGGTACCGCAATATTTTTACCATTGAGTAAACTCTTTTCAAAATCGATAGGAATAAGAATAATGGCAAACAATTTCCGTTCACGCATATCAGCCCTTGCTCTGGCCAAATCATCATAACTGCGTAATTTTATTTTTGGTATCGTATCCAACCGGTTCATCAGTAAGCGGCTAGCAGAACTATGATCTTGATTAATAATTGCTACCGGCAAATCCCACAGTACTGGCCGAATATAAACCAGACTCATAATCGATAACGAAATCAACAACAATAACCACATAGGCTTTGCCAACATGCCAAGTAATACCCGATAAAAAGTCCGCAAATATAGCTTTATCAAAAGGCCTCCTGCATTCTTAGCCTTGTTAACAGGCGATTACGTATCAAAAAGGCACAAATAGCAGGGTAAATTAGTAATATTAAACAGACTTGCATGACGCGTAGCAAAGAAACCTCTCGCAAAAAAATATCAAACATCACATTTAATGCATAAGTAAGTGGTTGAATATTTGCCACAATCTGCGCGGGCCAAGCCATTGCCATTATTGGCATGGCAAAACCGGAAAAAGCTAATGCCAGGCTAACCAACATGCCGATCAAACTATAGGCAGTAAAAATACTTTTGGTAAAAACGAATAACAACATACCGACACTCTGGGCGGCAATGACATAAAAAAAGCCCACCAGCAAAAGGTAAAATGGGTTACCGGTAATTTTAGCGTCAAAGAAAAAAGAGAGAGCAGCAATTTCAATTAATAATAATGTGGTAAAAAACAGGGTGTAAGGCGCCAATTTGCCTAATAATGCACTGGTAAATGTTTTGTTGGTTAATAATGCCGTGCCACGCGACATAATATAGATAGTACAAGTGATAACAAACAACTGTAACATATGGATAGTAGCAGCAAATTGCTGATAATAGATATAGTTTCCACTAGGGTTAAACAGACTGTCATAAGAGAGGGTAACTCTGGCCAAAGGAGGTATACTACGTCCCATTGATGAAGCTAATATTGGACGGAATTGTGCATTCAGTTGAGCGATTACCCCGCTAAAATCTTGGATGGCATAACTGCCAGAGGCATAAAATAAGGCATTATAATACATTCTGACTGTCGGTTGCCGACCCGTAAGAACATCCTTTTCAAAATGAGAGGGAATGTAGAGCAAAGCATAATCTTTAGCACTGCCTAAACGTAATAACGAAGTATTGATTGTGCCATCAATCGCTTTAATATCAGCATGTGGCGCTGCATTTAAATTACGAATTAACTTATTTGATAATAGGCTATGGTCATGATCAACCACTGAAACAGGAAGATTTAACAAGGTTCCTTCAGAAAAGTTAGCGCTTACTAATATAAATAGAAGTAATGGAAATATCCAACTTAACCAATGTAGGATCGGGCTACGAACAGCAATCTGTATTTCTTGATTAAAAGCAAAACTAAAGTTAGCCCATATTGCTTTTATTGTCATAAAAAACATCTATTTATCCCAAGCCCACAGTGCGCTCATCCCAGGACGCAATCCATCAATAGGCTCTAGTGGATAAAGGCGTACTTCAAATGTTCTTAAATCAAAGTCTCCAGTTGCACGTGTTGCGCGTTTAGTTGCATAGTCGCCCATTGGTGCAATATAGCGTATTTCCGCTACAATAATTTTGTCCTGTAAAGCAGGAACACGTATCGATACCTTATCGCCTTTACGAACGTAGGCCATAATATCTTCGCGTAAATTATAAATAAAGTAGGCCTGTGGCAAACGAACAAGTGTCAGCAGTGGGCTATTGGCATTAAATAATTCGCCAACTTCGGCCGGTATGGGGCCAACTTCACCATCAACCGGTGCTTTAACAAGTAAATCATCAACTTGCACCTGCAACTCAATCATTTGTTGCTCGGTTTGCCGTAATGCAGCAGCATATTTATTCCGCAATTCAACGCGATCACCATTTTTAGCTTCATCTAATTGCGCCTGAGCGCTATTTACCTGATGGAAAGCGACATCTTTCGCCCGCCGTGCTTTATCTAACTCATTAGCCGAAACATAGCCTTTACCCGATAAATTATTCAGTCGGATATATTCGTTATTTGCATTGGTATATTGGGATTGGGCCTGTTTTAATACAGCTTGAACATTACGGATCGTCTCTTCGCGAGTACCATTTAAAGATAAATCAAGTTGCGCTTTAGCTTGATCACGTACTGCCTTCAATGCCGCTAGTTGCGCTTGCAATTCCGGGCTTTCCAAGGTGATCAACAATTGTCCTTTTTGTACCATGTCACCGCGTTCAATATGACGCTCAATTACACGTCCTCTAGCTTTAGAGGTAACGATGACTTCAGGTGCATCTACTTCCCCTTGTAACAAAAGGTGCTTATTCTGTGTATAAAGCAATACAGCAATCGCAACAACGATCAGCATCAGTAGCACTAAAAATGAGATTCTTCTTTTCATATTAACTATAACATACCTTAACTATTTCATATACAACTATACTGTTTGCAATTAATAAACAATTCAGTATGCGCTTTTAAAATGTAAGTTGTTAATAAATTCGTGCTCTAAATCGCACAAAACAGACGGTATACCTTTACTATTGTACAATCTAATCTTTATCCTACGCATATTTTGACTAGTAACCATTCAATTTTAGTCTTGCTCATTCAGTTATGCGATACCATGAAATGTATTTTTTACTGGATTAACTATGTATGCCTTTGATTTATTACTGTTATTACTCCAACAAATGTGTGTTTATTTAATTATCGCCTGGATACTTAGTAAAACCCCGCTCATTATTCCATTATTAAAAGTCACGATTTTTACCCCTCATAAGCTGATGTGTTATGTTATCTTTGCTGCTTTTTCAATTATCGGTAGCTATTTGGGTTTATATATTGGTGATGCAATTGCTAGCACTCGCGCCATCGGTACCGTATTAAGCGGTTTCCTCGGTGGTCCCAGTGTGGGAATATTGGTTGGTATTACCGGCGGAATACACCGTTATTCACTCGGTGGTGCAACAGCAACTAGTTGCATGCTGTCAACGATTATGGAGGGTTTAATTGGCGGACTGGTACATCGTTATTACATAAAACAGATGCAAATCAACAAGCTATTTAATCCCTATACTGCTGCCAGTGTGACTTTTTTTGTTGTAATTCTGCAAATGTTAATCATTTTATTACTAACAAAACCCTTTGCTAACGCTATCGCCCTGGTTAAAAATATTGCCCTGCCGATGATTATTAGCAATAGTATAGGTGCAGCGATATTTATTCGTATTTTGTTGGATAGGCGAGCTATTATTGAAAAATATACCATGGCCCTTTCTACCCAAGCGTTAAAAATTGCGGCTCATACCGAAGGAATATTGCGCCAAGGATTTAATACTCATAATAGTATGCATGTTGCTAATATTATTTATCAACAATTACAAATTGGTGCAGTTGCAATCACTGATACAGAAAAAATTCTCGCTTTTGTTGGCATTGGCTCTGATCATCATATTGCCGGTGCTAAACTTACTTCTAAACCAACAATGCGTGCGATTAAAAATAATCAGGTGGTATACGCAGACGGAAATGAAGAACCCTATCAATGCTCAATGAGTATCAACTGTAAAATTGGTTCAGTTTTAGTGATCCCGTTACGAGCAGAAAATCAACAAGTTATTGGTACTATTAAGCTTTATGAGGAAAAAAATCGATTATTTAGTTCAATTAATCTTACTTTAGGAGAGGCTATTGCTAGCCTCATATCCGCCCAAACTCTATCTGGCCAATATGAACGAAATAAACAATCTTTGTTAAAGTCAGAAATAAAATTGCTTCATGCACAAGTTAATCCTCATTTTTTATTTAATGCACTCAATACCCTACAAGCTGTGATACGTAACGACCGCAAACAAGCTACTGAACTGATAAACTCACTCTGTAATGGTCAACTGTAATGGTCAACAAATTCTGTAGAAGATCTAAGCGGCATTCTTTAGTTCATGATATTTTTGATGTGGCGTTAAATAACCAATCGTTGAATGGCGTCGATAATAATTATAAAACTGAATGTAATTTTCAACTTCATAGACAACAGATTGATGATTCATAAACGATAAATGGTTAAGCTTTTCTGTCTTTAAACTCCTAAAAAATCTTTCCATCACGGCATTATCGAGGCAATTACCTCGCCGACTCATGCTTTGAGTTATTTTCCGTTCAAAGAGGTGCGCCCTAAACTCCTCCGATGAATATTGGCAACCTTGATCTGAATGGAACATCAAACTTGTCGTATCCGGTAATTGCCGTTCAATGGCGTTATCTAAGGCTTCTTTCACTAATTTCGTATCCGGTTTTGTTGATAAGGCATAACCAATAACTTCTTTGGTGGCTAAATCTAACACGCAAGCTAAATAGCTCCACCCATAGTGATATCTAATATACGTGATATCACCGACATAATAGTGATTATGCTGTTGAGGGGAAAATTGTCGTTTAAGCAAATTAGGGGCATATCGATGTTCGTTACCCGATGAGGGATAGTAATGCTTTTTCGTTGGTCTAATTGCAACTAATTGATTTAATTTCATGATGTTTGATATTTTATAAGTGCCAATCTGGCACCTAAACCCTTTAACTCAGCTTGGATACGTCTTTTGCCATAAGTTTGGCCCGATGTATAAAAAATACGTTTGATTTCGCCACACAGCCTTTCATTTTCAACTGTCGGTATTTTCGTTTCATAATAAAAACTACTACTGCTTACTTCAAAAAGATGGCATAACTCAGTGACCGTAAAATTGGGGTACATAATTTTCATTTGCTTCACGATTTTGAGTTTTGATTGTCGAGGATGAAGTAAGCCGCGGCTTTTTTAATATGTCATTATCCCTCTGAGCACGCTTAAGTTTTGCTTCTAATTCTTGTATGCGCTGTTGCTCGGGCGTTAACGCTTTTGATTTTACAGGCGTATTCCCATTCAACTCGGCAAGATATTGTTGCTTCCAGCGCGATACGGCAGATTTACCCGCACCGGATATTTTTTCAACTTGGATATTGCTATATCCACCTTCAACCATGAGTTTTGCATATTCCAGTTTTTGCTTTGCGCTAAAGGTCACTTTTACTTTTCGTGGCATGTTTATACCTATAAGATTTTGCTTAATTATAAGCTATAAATCTCTACAGTTTTATTAGACCACTACACTCTCTACCTTCTTACGTAAAAATTTAAAACGCCCTGAAACGATAACAACATTGTATGACGAAATTGAACATGTAAACACTTACTTACAAATTGAAAAAGCGCGTTTTGGTGAGCATCTACAAATTAAAATCCAGATCCCGCCAAAATTGCAAGTCACTAAATTACCGACGTTTTCACTACAACCCCTAGTTGAAAATGCGATCAAACATGGAACCGCACATTTATTAAATACTGGCCGAATTAGCCTTCGTGCCTTTCAACAACATGGGCATATTTATATTGAAATTAAAGATAATGCAGGATTATATCAACCTGCGGAAATAAATGATGGATTAGGCATAAAACTGGTAGATAAGCGTCTGAAACTCCACTACGGTGAACAATATGGTATCAATATCTTCTGCCAACCAGAACAATTTACTTGTGTCAGGCTGTGTATCCCCGATATTAACGTAACAAACCAGGCGACTTAACAATGAAGATTGTAATTGTTGATGACGAACCTCTTGCACGCGAGAATTTACGTTACCTATTAGAGCAGGAAGCCAATATTGATATTATTAGCGAATGCTCTAATGCCATTGAAGCGCTCAGGGTTATTCATCATAAAAAACCGGATGTTGTTTTCCTTGATATTCAAATGCCTCGCATTACAGGACTTGAAATGGTACAAATGCTCGGTCCGCAACATCGGCCTTATATTATATTTGTTACCGCTTTCGACGAATACGCTATTCAAGCTTTTGAGGAGCACGTTTTTGACTATTTGCTAAAACCGTTAGAAAAAAACCGTTTATCAAAAACCCTTCAGCGGTTACATCACTATCGACAAAAACAGAATATTGAACAATTGTCGAGTAATATCTCCCTTAAATACATTCCCTGTGTAGGCCACAATCGTATTTGGTTGATACCCCTTGGCGAAGTGCTCTACATTACATCTCGTATGAATGGTGTATATGTTATGAATAACAAAAATCAAGAAGGATTTACCGAGCTGACACTACGCACTATTGAAATGCGTACCACATTGGTTCGTTGCCACCGCCAATATTTGATCAATATGGCCCAACTAAAAGAAATTACTTTTACTGAAAATAATCAGGCAAAACTGGTATTAAGTAATGATCAGCATATTCCGATCAGCCGTCGCTACCTGAAAGTCTTTAAAGAAGCGTTAGGATTATGCTAATTCGGTTGATAACCTTTTAATAAACAAAAAGCTGAATTCAATTGAATTCAGCTTTTGGCGCTAAATAGACAATAATCCTATTACATTAGATATTGTGATTGCTACGACGGCGTAATCCAGCGTTATTATTCCCTTCGTTACGACCACGGAACTGTTCACGCTCACTACGACGTTCATTACCAAAGCGACGTCCTCGCTCACGTAATTCACCACCATTACGCTGCCCACCGTTACCACGACGTTCAAACGGTTGTGCTTCACCTAACAATTGCATTTGCATTGGCTTATTCAAAATACGTGTACGTGTCAAATGATTAAGTAATTCATTTGGCATACCTTTTGGTAACTCTATTGTTGAGTGTGAAGCAAACAATTTAATATTACCAATATAACGACTACTAATATCTGCTTCGTTAGCAATTGCACCGACAATGTGACGAACTTCAACGCCATCATCACGACCAACTTCAATACGGTACAATTCCATATCACCGACATCACGACGCTCGCGATGCGGACTACGTTCAGAAGTGCCGTTACTGCGACGACGCTCATCACGTGAATTAAATTCACGTTTTGCACGACGAACAGGATCAGGTGGCAATATTAGCGGCCGATCACCTTGCGCCATTTTTAATAGTGCTGAAGCTAAGGTTTCCATATCCAGATCATCATCAACAACTAATTTAGCCAGTAATGCACGATATTTTTCTAAATCCCCGCTTTCTAATTGCTTTTGAATATTTTCAGCAAATTTAGCTTGGCGACGTTCACTTAACAGCGCAGAACTTGGTAACTCAACTTCGGCAATTGGCTGCTTCATGGTACGTTCAATATTGCGTAGTAGTCGACGTTCACGATTATCGACAAACAAAATAGCACGCCCAGCTCGACCTGCTCGACCGGTACGACCAATTCGATGCACATAAGATTCTGCATCCATCGGTATGTCATAATTAACAACTAAACTAATACGTTCAACATCTAGACCACGTGCTGCGACATCGGTGGCAATTAATATATCAAGACGGCCATCTTTCAAACGCTCTAAAGTTTGCTCACGTAGAGCTTGATTCATATCGCCATTTAGAGCCGAGCTATTATAGCCACTACGTTCAAGCGCTTCAGCAACCTCTAATGTGGCATTTTTAGTGCGTACAAAAATAATTGCCGCATCAAAATCTTCAGCCTCCAAAAAACGAACTAATGCTTCATTTTTACGCATGCCATAGACAGACCAATAACTTTGGGTAATGTCTGGACGCGTCGTCACACTGGATTGAATGCTGATCTCTTTTGGTGATTTCATAAAACGACGGGTAATGCGACGGATCGCTTCCGGCATTGTGGCAGAAAATAGTGCCGTTTGATGCTCGGTTGGGATCTGACTCATGATATTTTCAACGTCTTCAATGAACCCCATACGTAACATTTCGTCCGCTTCATCAAGAACCAAGCCACGTAAATGGGATAAATTTAGCGTCCCTCGTTTCAAGTGATCTAATAAGCGACCCGGAGTTCCTACTACAATTTGTGGGCCTTGCCTTAGTGCGCGTAGTTGCGAATCGTAACGCTGCCCACCATAAAGTGCGACTACATTTACTGAACGCATGTGTTTAGAGAATTCACCCATGGCTTCCGCAACTTGTACGGCTAACTCACGCGTTGGTGCCAACACTAAGATTTGAGGGGCTTTCAATGTGATATCTATATTATGTAATAGCGGTAAACTAAAAGCGGCGGTTTTACCACTACCGGTTTGTGCCATACCTAATACGTCACACCCATCTAATAAATAGGGGATACATTGCTGCTGGATTGGCGATGGTTTTTCATAACCAAGGTCATTTAGTGCAGAAAGAATCGGTGTTGATAAACCTAAATCAGCAAAAGAGATTTCAGTCTCATTAGTCATGCAAAAGTGCCTCATTTATTATGGCGGCCAGTTTACATAACTCTGCGAAAAAAATTTCGGTCATTTTCATTTAAAATGTGAACTGGCTCAAATTATGTTATTAAACGAACAACAAGCCCTCATCACAATCGATGAAGACTTAAAAAAGCAGTGATGATATGTTCGTCGCTACTGTTAGCCTGATTCTGAAAGGTCGTCTTGTGCCTGACCTAACAAAGCCAGTTCCAACAGAGCATAGCGGTGCTCAACAAAGCTATGTGCATTGCTAGCTACCGTAAGCTTGAATAACGCTATAGCGTTATCATTATCCCCCAGACTTAGGTAATATTTACCTAAATAGAAGTTAGTTTCACTAAGATGCTCAGCGAGCGAAGTGTTATCTGTTGAATTCTCTTTCAGACGAACCATCAATGTTTTTTCACTGATTTTACCTAAATAGAATTCAACTATATTCCAGCCCCATTGCCCTTTTTCCGCTTGGTTATAACGAGATAACAAATTGGCTTGCGCCATTTTTGGTTTTATCTCTTTTTCCACTAAATAAAGCCATAAGCTGCGGAAAGGATCATTTGGATCTTGTCGATAATACGCCAGCAGATCACCCTGCGCCAATCGATATCTCCCACCATAATACAGTGCAATACCCCGATTCATGCGCGCGAAATTGTAAGTTGGATCAAGCTCTAAAACAGAATCAAACGCTTCATAGGCAGCATCAAAATTGCCTGCCTGTGTAAAATATATTCCCAGAAAATTAAAAACTTCAGGAATATCAGGACGTATAGCTAGCGCCATGGTAAAATCATTGCGCGCTAACGCCCTCAATCCGAGACTATCATACAACACACCGCGTTCATATAAAAGCTGTGCATATTCATCATCGGACAACGACCGGCTCGCAAGGATCTGTTCCATACGAGCCAATATTACTTCTTGTTGCAATGTGGGTTGCAATGGGACAGCAAAGACTTCATTTTTACGCCAGTTTTCACTGCTGCAACCGACAATAAAAACAATAGCAGCAGTATAAAGCCAGCGCAGAAAAGAATTCATTTCCTTCTCCCAAAGACAGAAACTAATCAATATATCCCGTCAATCCCCACAATTACAGGAGACTCAGCTATTAAAAAAACTGAGTAGGTGCTCTTTTTACAGGACACCGAGCCTTACGTCAAATTATTCTGCAGAAATCTGTGTTTCTGTTTCAGCCGGCTTTTCAGCAGAAACCGCCTCTTTAATACTAAGGCGAATACGACCCTGCCGATCAATTTCCAATACTTTGACTGGCACTTCCTGACCTAACTGTAAGTAATCAGTAACTTTTTCAACGCGTTTTTCTGCTATCTGAGAGATATGCACCAGTCCTTCTTTACCACCTCCAATGGCAACAAAAGCACCAAAGTCAACGATACGTGTGACTTTGCCCTGATAGATACGACCAACTTCAACTTCTGCGGTAATATCTTCAATACGACGGATAGCCGCTTCTGCTTTAGAACTATCGGTTGCAGCAATTTTTACGGTACCATCATCATCAATTTCAATCGTAGTACCGGTTTCTTCAGTCAATGCTCTAATGACAGAACCACCTTTACCTATTACATCTTTGATCTTATCAGGATTGATGTGGATAGTATGAATACGTGGCGCAAACTCAGAAATCTCTTCACGAGGGCCATTAATAGCCTCTTCCATAACACTTAAAATGTGTAAACGAGCCCCTTTTGCCTGGTTTAACGCAACTTGCATAATTTCACGCGTAATGCCCTCAATCTTGATATCCATTTGCAGAGCACTAATACCTTCACGACTACCTGCGACTTTAAAATCCATATCGCCTAAATGATCTTCATCACCCAAAATATCGGAAAGCACAACAAAATCATCGTTTTCTTTCACTAATCCCATTGCAATACCTGCTACCGCTGCCTTAATTGGAACACCGGCATCCATTAATGCTAGTGATGCCCCACAGACGGAAGCCATAGAAGAAGAGCCATTAGATTCAGTGATTTCAGACACTACACGTACAGTATAGGGAAACTCTGACTGATTCGGCATCACCGCCAATACTCCACGCTTAGCCAAACGACCATGGCCAATTTCACGCCTTTTTGGTGAACCGACCATGCCTGTCTCACCTACTGAATAAGGAGGGAAATTATAATGGAATAGAAAACGATCGGTATATTCACCCATCAGCTCGTCAATAACTTGCGCATCACGTTCAGTACCAAGAGTTGCCGTGACCAACGCCTGCGTTTCTCCGCGCGTAAATAATGCTGAACCATGGGTACGAGGTAATACACCCGTACGGACATCAAGTGCACGTACCATGTCTTTTTCTCGCCCATCAATCCGCGGTTCACCTTTTAATACCCGAGTACGGACAACTTTTTTCTCTAAACCGGAAAGAATGTCGTTTATCTCAGCAACATCTAAAGATTCATTTTCTGCCAAAAGCGCATTAGCGACATCTTCTTTAATTGCATCAACGTTAGTGTAACGTTCTTGTTTTTCAGTAATACGATAAGCATCACCTAACCGCTCTTCAGCTAATTGAGCAATGCGATTATGTAATTCTTCATTAATCGCTTCAGGCTGCCAATCCCATTTTTCTTTACCTGTTTCGGCTGCCAAGGCATTAATATTATCAATCACGATTTGCTGTTGCTCGTGACCAAAAACAACCGCACCAAGCATTTGCTCTTCTGTCAATAAATCAGCTTCAGACTCTACCATTAGTACCGCACTCGACGTACCTGCGACAACTAAATCTAAGCGACTGCTATTCAATTCATCAACGGTGGGATTTAAAACATACTGGTCATCAATATAACCAACACGAGCTGCACCAATTGGACCATTAAATGGAATACCCGATATAGATAATGCAGCAGAGGCGCCGATCATAGCAACAATATCTGGATTCACTTGCGGATTAATGGATACAACCGTAGCAATAATTTGTATTTCATTGACAAATCCCTCTGGAAACAAGGGACGAAGTGGACGATCAATCAGCCGGGCTATCAGTGTTTCACCTTCACCAGGACGACCCTCACGACGAAAAAAACTACCGGGGATTCGGCCGGCAGCATAAGATCGCTCCTGATAGTTAACTGTCAGTGGAAAGAAATCCTGCCCTTCTTTCACTTTTTTCTGCCCAACAACAGTGACAAATACGGCTGTATCATCCATATTAACCATAACTGCAGCAGTCGCCTGACGCGCCATCATACCCGTTTCGATAGTGACGGTATGCTGGCCATATTGAAATTTACGAACAATAGGATTAAGCAAAATAATACCCTTTTAATAGCTGTTTATTTATATAACAACACCAATATTTCCTTTCTTGCTACATCCTCGCGACTAATGACAATACTGAATATTTTTACTTATTTTGTGAATATCAGTATTCTCATTAGCCGCGCGAACCGGTTGTAGCTAAAGAAGCTCACATTATTTAGAAATAAATTGACAAAAATCTATTTCCTAAAATCATTTTGTAAGTGTAAACCAATTCTAAAAATTTTTTCCGCTTTCAAAAGAAAAGGGGCCTACTGGCCCCTTTTCTTTTGAAACCAACTAATCAGCGACGTAATCCTAAGCGCTCAATAAGTGTGGTATAACGAGCAACATTTTTACCCTTAAGATAGTTCAATAGCTTACGACGCTGAGCAACCATACGCAACAGCCCTCGACGGCTGTGGTGATCTTTCTTGTGCTCTGCAAAGTGACCTTGCAAATGATTGATCTCCGCAGTCAATAGAGCAACTTGAACTTCACTAGAACCCGTGTCATTTTTATCACGGCCATAGTCTGAGATAATTTGCGCTTTCGCTTCAGTACTTAGAGACATAAATAACTCCAAATTTTCCATTAAACATAAGGAAAGCCAATCTCTAATTCAGCCTTCCCGAACAAATGCTCACCTATTTTACGCTTCAATTAATCATAACGCAAGATTACATCTAAATCCTATCAAACACTTTCCACCACTAAACGACGAGGTGCTATCCTATTTTGTTCATCGATCTCAGCAATACCAATAAATTTATGCATATCACCTTCTGTTACGCGAACTTTATTACCTTCGGAAAGCCGATGGTTAGCAACAACAACCGCTTGCCCTTGTTTAAAATAGCTTGCAACAATCGATGAAATATTGATTTCAGGAAAATGATTAACTGCTGTATCCATTGGTAATAATAAAGGATCTAATTGTGCCTCCAGAGAAGTTGTCCCTAATTCCACTTGCTGCTTAAGCGTATATAATTGTTCTATTGTTACCATACGTTCACTGGGATAACTAGCTACCTGTAAGCGCCTTAGATAAATCACATGAGCACCACAACCCAACAATTCACCTAAATCATCAATAATAGTTCGTATATAAGTTCCTTTAGAACAATGAATTGTTAATTCCAGTTCATTCTCTTGCCAGCGCTCAAATTGTAAATCATAAACAGTAATCGGTCGGCCTTCACGTTCAATAGTAATCCCCTGACGGGCATATTCATAAAGTGGCTTACCCTGATATTTAAGCGCAGAATACATAGACGGTATTTGGATTAAATTACCACGAAATTTATCTAATGCCTTATCAAGTTGCAGTTGTGTTATTTCGATAGGGCGTTGACAAATTATTTTACCATGCGCATCTGAAGTATCAGTACGCTGTCCTAAACGAGCAATAACCCGATAGCGTTTATCAGAATCAAGCAAAAATTGTGAAAATTTGGTTGCTTCACCCAAACAAATCGGTAACATGCCGGTTGCTAAAGGATCGAGTGCTCCTGTATGACCGGCTTTTTTTGCATTAAATAAACGACGTACTTTCTGCAAAGCGTCATTAGATGAAAGTTCTGCCGGTTTATCTAATAACAATACTCCATGAATCTCACGACCACGACGGCGCTTCATTACTTCCTCTCTTTATCATCTTTTGTAGTATGACGGCGCTTTTCATCATCACGGATCACGTTGCTAACTAAATTAGACATACGCATACCTTCCACTAAAGAGCTATCATAAAAAAAAGTTAATTCAGGAACAATACGTAAACGCATCGCTTTACCCAACAAAGAACGAATATGTTTCGCCATATCACCATTCAATACTTTAATACCATTTTTAACCATATCTGTTTCATGTTCTTTTGCTGATATGTTTAAAAAAGTCACGAACACTTTGGCATAAGCCAAATCACGAGAAACTTCCACCCCTGAGACAGTAGCCATTTTAACACGTGGGTCTTTAATTTCTCGATGAAGAATAATGGCGATCTCTTTTTGTATTTCCTGGGCAACACGCTGAGCACGACCAAACTCTCTTGCCATTATGATATCTCCTCACAAGGGTAAAACTAAAATATAATGACCATTAATTATTATGATATATATATTAGAAAAATAAAATTCAATACTTATATCTATTTGATTTTTATATAAAATAAATATTAACTATTATTTATCATAATAGAATTAATCCCATCTCAACAATCGATAACCAATATACCCGATCTAAATGGTTATCTATAACTCTTTAACTAAAAGGCCATAACATCAGTTATGGCCTTTTAATAAACATCAATAAAGCAGGCATTAATTATCAATAGAACGTTTCACTTCAATGATTTCAAATACTTCTATCATATCACCTACACGTACATCATTATAATTCTTCACACCAATACCACACTCCATGCCATTGCGTACTTCGTTGACATCATCTTTAAAGCGACGTAATGATTCCAATTCACCTTCATAAATAACCACATTATCCCGCAATACACGGATAGGGTTATTACGCTTGATTATGCCTTCAACAACCATACAACCAGCAATGGCCCCAAACTTAGGTGATTTAAACACATCACGGACTTCGGCTAATCCGATAATTTGCTGTTTATATTCAGGCGCCAACATACCACTCATCGCCTGTTTGATCTCATCGATAAGACTATAAATAACCGAATAATAGCGTAGATCCAAATTTTCACTTTCAACAATGCGTCTTGCTGCAGCATCGGCGCGGACATTGAAACCAATGATAATTGCATTAGAAGCAGCAGCCAATGTAACATCGGTTTCTGTAATACCACCTACACCTGAACCAATAATTTTCACTTTCACTTCATCAGTTGATAATTTTTGCAACGAATCAGTAATGGCTTCACAGCTACCTTGTACATCGGTTTTTAATACAATATTTAACTCAGAAATCTTACCATCTTCCATATTAGCAAACATGTTTTCTAGTTTTGACTTCTGCTGGCGTGCCAATTTTACTTCTCGGAATTTACCTTGACGATAAAGTGCAACCTCACGCGCTTTCTTTTCATCACGGACAACCGTTGCTTCATCGCCTGCTGAAGGTACATTTGATAACCCCAGAATTTCAACCGGAATCGATGGCCCTGCAGACTGAATATCTTCACCTAATTCATTACGCATTGCACGAATACGGCCATACTCAAAACCACATAGTACAATGTCACCTTTATTAAGGGTGCCTTCCTGAACTAAAATCGTCGCAACCGAACCGCGACCTTTGTCCAAATAAGACTCGATAACAACACCACTTGCCATTCCAGTACGAACCGCTTTGAGTTCTAATACTTCAGCTTGTAATAAGATAGCTTCTAATAATTCATCAATCCCTGTCCCTTTTTTGGCAGATACATTGATAAATTGATTTTCGCCACCCCACTCTTCAGCCACAACACCATATTGCGACAGCTCATTTTTGACACGATCAGGATCAGCTTCGTGTTTATCAATTTTATTAACTGCAACGACAACCGGCACATTAGCGGCCTTGGCATGCTGAATAGCTTCTATCGTCTGAGGCATCACACCATCATCCGCCGCAACGACCAAAACAACAATATCCGTTGCTTTAGCACCGCGAGCACGCATTGAAGTAAATGCAGCATGTCCTGGTGTATCTAAGAAGGTAATCATGCCTTTATCTGTTTCAACATGATAGGCACCTATGTGCTGCGTAATGCCGCCAGCTTCTCCCGATGCAACTTTAGTTGAACGAATATAGTCAAGTAATGAAGTTTTACCATGGTCAACATGTCCCATGATGGTTACGACTGGCGCCCGAGGTTCTGCAACTGCTTCACCGGTATCACGATCATTTAAAATCGCTTCTTCCAGCTCATTTTCACGCCGTAAAATAACTTTATGCCCCATTTCCTCTGCCACAAGTTGCGCTGTTTCTTGATCAACAACCTGATTGATGGTCACCATAGCGCCCATTTTCATCATGGTCTTGACAACTTGTGAGCCTTTGACTGCCATCTTATTCGCTAACTCAGCAACCGAGATGGTTTCGCCAATCACAACATCACGGTTAATAACCGCAACCGGTTTTGTGAAGCTTTGCTGTAATGAACTGGTTTTTTTCTGTTTACCTTTGGTTTTATTCGTACGACCAACCGCTCGCTCTTCTTCGCGATCAGCTTTTTCAGAATGTTTATTATTTTTTTTCTGCCGAGTAGCCTTTCCAGCTCGATTTCGGGCGCGACGGCCTTCTTCTTGGGCATCATTTTCATCTTCTGCTTCACGAGCATGACGAGAAGTCGTAGTATGATAATCTGCATTATCTTCCGTTTCGTCATTACTACTCCAACGATTGGAGTTTTCCTCTGCCATACGACGAGCTTCTTCGGCAACGCGTTTAGCTTCCGCTTCGACCTTACGTCGCATTTCTTCTTCAGCTTTACGTTTAAGCTCTGCTGCCTCAGCTTCGCGACGCTGTTTTTCAGTATAAGCAGCCGAATCTTTACTGGATTTAGCTGTTTTTGGATTATTTTTACTTTGTTTCACTTTCTCTTTTTCCGCTGCTTCGCGCTTTGCTTTTTCAGCTGCTTCACGTTTCGCTTTTTTCTCTTCAGCTTCACGTTTTGCTTTTTTTTCTGCTTCGCGCTTTGCTTGCTCTTCCGCTTCATGCTTCACTTGTTCTTCAGCTTTCGCTTTTTCCAAGGCATCGCGGTCAACATATGTGCGCTTTTTACGGACCTCAATGTTGACTGATTTACTTTTTCCGCCAGTACTCGGCACACTTAGTGTGCTGCGAGTTTTTCGCTGTAGTGTTAATTTGCCAGTCTGGTTACCTGTCGTCCCATCTTCACGATTTAAGTATGCAAGTAAAGTTTCTTTTTCATTTTGAGTAACAGCATCATTTTCAGTTTTCTTTATCCCGGCATCAGCAAACTGCTGTACCAGGCGTTCAACTGAAGTTTGAATCTCTGCTGCCAATGATTTTACAGTTTCATCTGCCATTCTGTTCCTTCCTGCTACAAATTATTTTGGATCGTTGCCAAACCAGCAAATATTGCGCGCAGCCATAATAATTTCACCAGCCTGTTCATCATTCAGCCCTTCTTCAATATCTCTCAGATCGTCGATCCCCTGCTCGGCAAGATCTTCCAATGTACAAATACCATGAGCAGCTAGGTTCATTGCTAAAGCATGATTCATACCTGGTAGATTTAACAGATCCTCAGTTGGCTGATTATCACCCATACTCTCTTTTTGAGCCAATTCTAATGTCGTCAGCGCTGCTTTCGCTCTTTCACGCAAAACTTCAATCGTTGTCTCATCAAGACCTTCAATTTCTAATAGTTCGTTGATTGGTACATAAGCTAATTCTTCTAATGTAGAAAAACCTTCTTCAACGAGAGCAGTAGCGAATTCTTCATCAATATCAAGGTGCTTAACAAAAGAATCAATAGATGCATGTGCCTCTGCTTGATGTTTAGCTTCAAGTTCTTCCGCGGTCATTACATTCAATTCCCATCTGTCATCTCCACGATGCTTTTTCAGTAACTGGGAAGCTAAGCGAACATTTTGTCCATTGCGGCCAATTGCCTGAGCCAAATTACTACTTTCAACGGCAACATCCATCGTACATTTATCTTCATCAACGACAATAGAGGCAACGTCAGCTGGCGCCATCGCATTAATCACAAATTGTGCAGGATTATCATCCCACAAAACAATATCAATACGCTCTCCTCCAAGTTCGCTTGATACTGCTTGCACCCTTGCACCACGCATCCCAACACAAGCGCCTACTGGATCGATGCGTTTATCATTCGTTTTTACGGCAATTTTTGCCCGCGATCCTGGATCACGAGCAGCGGCTTTAATTTCAATAATTTCTTCACCGATTTCCGGTACTTCTATGCGAAATAATTCTACTAACATTTCAGGACGAGAACGGCTAACAAACAGCTGCGCTCCACGCGCTTCTGGGCGTACATCATACAATACACCACGCACACGGTCACCTGGTCGAAAGTTTTCACGTGGTAACATATCTTCCCGTAAAATTACCGCTTCAGCATTATTACCTAAATCCAAGGTAATATTTTCACGATTGACTTTTTTTACCACCCCGGTAATGATTTCACCTTGCTGCTCACGAAATTGCTCGACAACCATCGCTCTCTCAGCTTCACGTACCTTCTGAACAATAACCTGTTTTGCAGTTTGAGTGGTAATGCGGTCAAAGGTAACAGACTCTATTTGATCCTCTACATAATCGCCTAAATTAATCTCTGAGTCTTCAAATTTTGCCGCATCTAAAGTAATTTCCCGTGTCGGCTGTGTAACTTCTTCAACCACCAACCAACGACGAAATGTATCAAAATCTCCCGTTTTACGATCAATATTAACGCGAACATCAATCTCTTGTTCATATTTTTTCTTAGTAGCTGTTGCTAATGCGGTTTCAAGCGCTTCAAAGATTTTTTCGCGAGGAAGCGATTTTTCATTAGAAACCGCTTCCACAACAGCCAGAATTTCTTTATTCATCCTAGTTGCCTCATTGAACTTTATTAAAAGTGGGGTACCAGGTTAGCTTTCTGGATGTTTTTTAGTGCAAACACTTCGTCCTTGCCATCCACAGTAACCGTAATCATTTCGTCATCAACAGCTTTAATTATACCTCGCCATTTACGACGGTTCTGCATTGCTATTCTTAATATTAAATTCACTTCTTTACCAATAAAATGCTGATAGTGTGCAACAGTAAAGAGTGGACGCTCAAGTCCTGGTGAAGATATCTCCAGGTTATAGAGCTCTGAGATCGGATCTTCAACATCCAGTACTGCACTGACCTGGTGGCTAACTTCGGCACAATCATCAACGGTAATACCATTTTCGTTATCAATATAAACGCGTAATGTCGAAACCCGTGCTCGAATAAACTCCAGACCAACAAATTCAAAACCTAGAGCTTCTACCGGCACTGAAATCATCGATATTAATTTTTGCTCTAACGTGGACAAACTCCACCCCCAGACATAAAAAAAGGGCTAAAAGCCCAGTAATTCTGTTTTAAATAACAAAAAACCCCGAAAACCGGGGCTTTATGCAACTGGACCCTATAACACTGCCAGTAGGTTTAACCCCTGACTCAGCACTCTTCCAAACGAAAATAATCCAATAAGACGCCTGAAATAGATCATATGCTAAGAAGTGGTTGCGGGAGCCGGATTTGAACCGACGACCTTCGGGTTATGAGCCCGACGAGCTACCAAGCTGCTCCATCCCGCGTTCGGAAATTCCGCAAATTTTACGCTGATAATATGCGAAACGCAAGCTATCTTTTAAAATGGTGCCGAGAACGGGACTTGAACCCGTACGCCCGTTTTATAGGCACTACCACCTCAAGGTAGCGTGTATACCAATTTCACCACCTCGGCACACCAGTAAGACAATTTTTTAATAAAACCGCCTCACTACACAAACTGTTGCTTAATTAATGAGGGATATCACTTGTTGGGGCTATAGGCGCTGTAGGAACTCCCACTGGTTTCTCAACTTTAACAGGTTCACCAATGTTTTCCCATTTGCTTCCAGTCACACTTTTATTAGCAGTTAAATTCCCTAAAATTAAACTGATAACAAAGAATAATGTTGCAAAGATAGCCGTCATCCGCGTCATAAAATTACCTGATCCTGATGAACCAAATAATGTTGCAGAAGCACCTGCACCGAATGAAGCTCCCATATCAGCACCTTTCCCTTGTTGCAGCATGACCATACCAATCAGCGCAATTGAGACTAATAAAAAGATAACCAAAAGGGTTATGTACATAGCTAACTACCTATTTGACAATAAAGTTCGGAAAAACCTATCTACTGCAACTTGCTCCTTAAGTCGTTACCTTAAGAAGCGGTTTTGAATACTAACCAAACCTTAGCTGACAAGCAAGATTATTTTTATCTCATCGTACTATTTGTAGAAAAAAACAACAAAAGTTGTTCTCCAAAGCCAGTTGACGAAAAACGACACAATACTTATACAACCATATGATCTTTTATAAAAATATTATGACCTATTTCACTTGCTTGACAACTTCAGCAATGCGATTAGCCATTGCGGTAACCTGCTTTTCATTCTCACCTTCCACCATGATACGAATTAAAGGCTCGGTACCTGATTTACGCAATAAAACCCGTCCTCTACCTGCTAGTTCTTTTTCCACTTGGTTTACCACATTTAAAACTTCTTCTGTGGCCAATGGATTATGGCTACCGGAAAAACGCACATTTATTAATACTTGAGGCATCAATTTAATCTCACAACAGAGATCATAAAGGCTCATATTATTACGGAGCATCGCACTTAGAACTTGTAAACCAGCAATAATTCCATCACCTGTTGTCGTTTTATCTAACAAAATAATATGGCCTGAATTTTCAGCACCAAGCCGCCATCCTTGCTCTTGTAATTTCTCGAGAACATAACGATCGCCAACTTTTGCCCTGATAAAAGGTATATCCAACTGTTGCAGGGCTAATTCTAATCCCATATTACTCATTAAAGTGCCAACAACTCCACCGTGCAATTGACCTTGTCGAAGTGCATCACGCGCAATAATATAAAGAATTTGATCACCATCTATTCTATTACCACGATGATCAACCATTATTACCCGATCACCATCACCATCAAAAGCAAGACCAATATCCGCTTTTTCTGTTACCACACGTTTTTGCAATAGCGTAACATCAGTCGCGCCACAGCCCTCATTAATATTCAGTCCATTTGGTTCACAGCCGATTGCGATGACTTCCGCACCAAGCTCAGTTAAAACATTCGGGGCAATATGATAGGTTGCGCCATTAGCACAATCTAAAACTATTTTTAATCCACTTAAACTTTGGTCACTGGGAAACGTCCCTTTGCAATACTCTATATAACGCCCAGCAGCATCAACAATGCGACTCGCTCGTCCTAATTCGGCAGACTCAACACAAGTAAGTGGTTTTTCCATCTCAGCTTCTATTGCTTCTTCTACATCATCAGGTAATTTAGTGCCATCAATCGAAAAGAATTTAATACCATTATCATAATAGGGATTATGGGAAGCAGAAATAACAATGCCCGCTTCAGCACGGTATGTGCGTGTTAAATAAGCAATCGCTGGTGTAGGCATAGGACCTGTAAATGCAGCTGATAACCCCGCTGCTGCAAGACCCGCTTCTAAAGATGACTCCAACATATAACCTGAAATGCGTGTATCTTTACCTATGATTATTTTACGAGAACCATGCCGCGCTAAAACCTTACCTGCTGCCCAACCCAATTTCAAAACAAAATCAGGGGTAATTGGGTTTTCTCCTACTTTGCCACGAATACCATCGGTGCCAAAATATTTGCGCTTACTCATAATCATCTGTTTCCTTTACTGAAAGGGTTGCTTGAACAATCTTCATAGCCTGTACAGTTGCTTTTACATCATGAGCACGAATAATCTGTGCTCCCTGCATAGCTGCGATAACTGCGCATGCGATACCGCCAATAAGCCGTTCCTCTAGTGGTACATCTAATAGTTCACCAATCATAGATTTACGTGACATACCCACTAGTAGTGGCACTCCGAGAGCATGAAATTCATTCAATTTCGCTAATAATTGATAATTATGCACCAAGTTTTTACCAAAACCGAAACCTGGATCAATAATCAAACGATTTTTCGCAATGCCAGCCGCTTCACAGCGTTCAATTTCATCGAATAAATACTGTTTTACTTCTACAACCACATTTTTATAATCGGGTGTTTGTTGCATTGTCTTAGGTTGACCTAACATATGCATAATACAGATCGGTAATCCTGTTTCAGCCGCAGCTTCTAATGCACCCGGTTCATGTAACGACCGAACATCATTAATAATATTCGCACCTGCTCTAGCTGCCTCTGTCATGACAACAGCTTTAGATGTATCAACAGAAACCCAAACATCAAAACGGTCAGTTACTGCTTCGATTATTGGGATAACTCGATCAAGTTCTTGCTGTAGACTGACTTCGCTAGCACCCGGACGGGTTGATTCACCACCAATATCGATAATTGCCGCACCATGGTTAACCATACTAGCTACATGCTTGAGCGCATAGTCATAACGATTGTATATACCACCATCAGAAAAAGAGTCTGGAGTAACATTTAATATTCCCATAACAACAGGACAATTAAGATCAAGCTCTATTTTTCGGGCAGTAATTTTCATAATCACCTTACTCAACCAAACAAAACCCCAGGTTGTCCTGGGGTTTCAATCATTTATTCATTTCACATAGAGAACCAATGATCATTAACGATTCTCTGTGTTACTTCCATTATCATTTTCTTGCACATTATCTTCACCCTGAGCGGCAGAAATATTCTTCTCTGGCTCTCCTTGTGATGAGGATGTTGTAGTAGGATTACTATCATTATCATCCCAGCCAGCTGGAGCTCTAACTGGACGGCGATTCATCAAATCATCAATTTGAGGTGCATCAATGGTTTCATATTTCATCAATGCATCCTTCATCGCATGCAAAATATCCATGTGTTCATTCAAAATCTGACGAGCTCGTTTATAATTACGATCAATAATTGCCTTGATCTCTTCATCAATTGCTCGCGCAGTTTCGTCTGACATATGATTAGCTTTAGCAACCGAGCGGCCCAGGAAAACCTCACCTTCTTCTTCGGCATAGAGCAATGGCCCTAATTTCTCAGAAAAACCCCATTGCGTCACCATATTACGAGCAAGATTAGTTGCTACTTTAATGTCGTTTGACGCGCCAGTAGATACCTTTTCTGAACCGTAAATAATTTCTTCAGCTAATCTGCCGCCATAAAGCGTAGAAATTTGACTTTCTAGCTTTTGCCGACTCGCACTAATTTGATCACCTTCTGGCAAGAAGAATGTGACACCTAACGCACGACCTCGTGGGATAATTGTCACTTTATGAACAGGATCATATTCTGGAACAATACCTCCTATAATCGCATGACCAGCCTCATGATAAGCCGTAGATTCTTTTTGTTCCTCTGTCATCACCATAGAGCGACGTTCAGCACCCATCATGATCTTGTCTTTTGCCTTTTCGAATTCCACCATCGTGACAACACGCTTATTTCCGCGTGCTGCAAAAAGGGCGGCTTCATTAACTAAATTAGCTAAATCAGCACCAGAAAAACCAGGTGTGCCTCGTGCCAATACTGAAGCATCAACACTAGGATCTAAAGGTACACGGCGCATATGAACCTTCAAAATCTGCTCACGACCACGTACATCAGGTAAACCCACAACAACCTGCCGATCAAAACGTCCAGGACGCAATAATGCCGGATCTAACACATCGGGACGGTTGGTAGCGGCAATAACAATAATACCTTCATTACCTTCAAATCCATCCATCTCTACCAACATTTGGTTAAGAGTTTGTTCACGTTCATCGTGCCCTCCTCCCAAACCTGCGCCACGTTGGCGGCCAACCGCATCGATTTCGTCAATAAATATGATACAAGGCGCGGCTTTCTTTGCTTGTTCAAACATATCACGAACTCGAGAAGCACCAACACCAACGAACATTTCTACGAAATCTGAACCGGAGATAGTAAAAAAGGGAACTTTTGCTTCACCTGCAATGGCTTTTGCCAATAAAGTTTTACCTGTTCCCGGTGGCCCTACCATCAGAATTCCCTTAGGAATCTTACCACCTAATTTTTGAAAACGACCCGGTTCACGAAAATATTCAACTAGCTCACCAACTTCTTCTTTCGCTTCATCACAACCGGCAACATCAGCAAAAGTGGTTTTAATTTGATCTTCTGTCAGCATGCGCGCCTTACTCTTACCAAAGGACATAGCACCTTTGCCACCTCCTCCTTGCATCTGACGCATAAAAAAGATCCAAACCCCAATTAGTAATAGCATTGGGAACCAGGAAATGAAAATAGTCGCTAAGAAACTTTGCTCTTGAGGTGGTTCACCAATGACGGTGACATGCCTTTCAAGCAAGGTATCCAACAATCTTGGATCCTCTCTCACTGGAATATAAGTCGTATAACGACTGTTATCCGTTTTCTTAACACTAATTTCACGATCAGAAATCCGTACTTCACGTATCTGATCCTGAGTTAACTCATTCATAAAGGTAGAATAATCCACCCTGCGACTATTCGAATCGCTAGGACCAAAACTCTGGAATAGAGACATCAGGACTACCGCAATGACTACCCAGAGAATCAGGTTTTTCGCCATGTCACTCAAGGGATGAACCTCTTCATTACAACTATGTTAAATAAATAACGTACAGGGTACTATATTTTGCGTCCTGTCGCTACAATGTACACTTCACGTGAACGTGACCGTGAAGCATCTGGTTTACGAATTTTAACTTTCAAAAATAGAGAGCGAATTTCCCTCAGATATTCATCAAAGCCTTCTCCCTGAAATACTTTAACAATAAAACTTCCCCCAGTAGCCAGTACATCGCGACACATATCCAACGCTAGCTCAACCAGATACATGGATCGAGGAATATCGACCGCAGGTGTCCCACTCATATTGGGAGCCATATCAGACATAACAACCTGGACTTTTTTATCACCAACTCGTTCAAGTAATGCCTTCAATATCTGCTCATCCCGAAAATCTCCTTGTAAGAAATCAACACCTACGATGGGATCCATTAGTAATAAATCACATGCAATAACCCGCCCCGTCTGGCCAACTTTGCTTGCTGCATATTGAGACCAACCACCAGGCGCTGCCCCTAAATCAACAACGGTCATACCAGGTTTAAATATTTTATCACTCTGCTGGATCTCATCCAATTTAAACCATGCACGCGAGCGAAACCCTTTTTTTTGTGCTTGAAGAACGTATTTATCACTAAAATGTTCCTGCAACCAACGACTAGAGCTTGCTGAACGCTTTTTATTAGCCATTGTTTTTCCAACTATACTTATAAAATAACACTGATCTCTGCCATTTTCGATATACCAAAATTATAGAATTTATGGTTATAACTAAAAGATGGCGGTAGAATGTACCGTTTTCAATCCCACTAAAGCAAAAAACAATGACTCTTAATAAAAAGCAAATACAATATCTAAAAAGCCTTGCTCATCATCTAAACCCTGTTGTAATGATAGGTAACAATGGTTTAACTGAAGGTGTTTTAGCTGAAATCGAACAATCTTTGTCATATCATGAACTTATTAAAATCAAGATAGCGAGCGAAGATCGCGAAAGCAAAAATTTGATAGCTAACGCTATTGTTCGAGAAACCGATGCTATCAATGTGCAAATTATTGGTAAAATTTTGATACTCTATCGCCCTTCTGAAGCACGCAAAATCATTTTACCTAAATAAGTTTTCTACATTTATACAAAAATGCCATCCCACTTCAGGGTAAAAAAGGCCGCTTTGGCCTCTTTTACTTTTGAATTAACTCAAGAACATAACACTTTAAGATAAAATGAAAATCAAATATATTCCACTCGTAAAATTTCATATTCAACTTCACCGCCAGGGGTGTTGATAACTGCCACATCATCCATAGTCTTACCGATCAGGCCTCGAGCAATTGGTGAATTAACAGAAATGAGATTTTCTTTGATGTCGGCTTCATCATCACCCACAATACGATAAATCTGATCTTCATTTGTGGTTACATTAAATACGGTAACTGTCGCGCCGAATATTACACGGCCCTCATTTTTCATTTTTGTTACATCAATAACTTGCGCATGAGACAATTTAGCCTCAATTTCTTGGATACGCCCTTCGCAAAACCCTTGCTGCTCACGCGCTGCATGATATTCTGCATTTTCTTTCAAATCACCATGTTCACGTGCTTCTGCAATAGCAGCAATAATTTCAGGACGGCGAATATTCTTTAAAAATTCTAACTCTTTACGCAGCTTGTCTGCGCCACGTACCGTCATTGGAATCTGTTTCATTAATAAATGCCTCTGATTCTTTCCTAAATAAAAATTAAATATCTTCCTGATTTTTCTGTCATTAAAGCAAATTAGCACTTTTGACAAAACAACATTCTGGGCAAACAAAAAAGGGGGCAAACCTTGTTAACTATTAATTTATAACTTTATTATTCTATCATTTAATTAACCATTCTAACGCACACTTAATGCTAGGTCACCGTTTACTTTTTTCTGCATTACACTTTAGTATGTCTATTATGTCTACTTTTATATACAGCACTTATGGCTTTTTTAAAAAAAATTGGAAGATCATATTGGTTATTTAACCTACTTTTCATATTCAATCAGGCGCTATCAGCGCCAATTGAAAACTATATTAATTATCTGCCTGCAGGTACAAATCTCTCTTTTATCGCGCAAAAAGTGGGGAGTGATACTCCATTGTTCGATTACCATAGCCAACAAATGGCACTACCTGCAAGTACTCAAAAAATTATTACCGCACTAGCTGCATTACTTCAATTAGGTCGCGATTATCAATTTGTCACCCATTTCGAAACTGAAGGAAAAATTATCAATCATCATTTAAAAGGTGATTTGGTTGTGCGCTTCACTGGCGATCCAACCTTAACGCGCCAACAAATTCGCAACATGGTAGCTGAATTAAAGCAACTTGGTATTGAACAAGTTGACGGCGATTTAATCATCGATATATCAGCCTTCGCTGGCCAAGATAAGGCTCCAGGGTGGGTATGGAATGATATGACACAATGTTTTAGTGCTCCACCAAGCGCCGCTATTATCGATAAAAACTGTTTTTCAGCCACTTTACATAGTGGTCAGAAACCTGGCGATATCGCACATGTCCATACTGCCTCTTTTTACCCTATTAATATGTTCAGTCAAGTTATTACGCTAGCAAAAGGTTCAACTGATGCACGTTATTGCGCATTAGACGTTATACCAGGAGAACTAAACCGTTATATATTAACGGGTTGCTTAACTCAACGCGCTGAACCGCTACCATTAGCATTTGCCGTTCAAAACGGCGCAAGCTATGCAGGAGCTATTATAAAAACTAACCTGATAGATGCCAAAATCACGCTTACCGGGCACATTAAACAACGTCACTTGCCTACCATAGCAGGAAATATCCTGGCCACGACAAAATCTAAACCGCTACATCATTTGCTGACAATAATGTTAAAAAAATCTGATAATATGATAGCTGATGCGATCTTTAGAACCATAGGCCGTGAATATTATGGTGTCCCGGGTACTTGGTCTTCTGGCTCCGATGCTATCCGCCAGATTTTAAAACAGAAAGCCAATATTAACTTAGCCAATACGATTATGGTAGATGGTTCAGGACTATCTCGTCACAATTTAATTACACCAACAGCTATGATGTCTATTTTGCAATATATTGCTAAACATGATAGTCAACTGAACTTTATTGCTATGTTACCATTAGCTGGTCATGATGGCACTTTACGTTATCGTGGTGGCTTAGACAATGCAGGCGTTAATGGTAAGGTCTCAGCTAAAACCGGTGCTTTGCAGGGAGTATATAATCTCGTCGGCTTCATTACCGCGCAAAGTGGTCAGCGTATCGCTTTCGTGCAGTTTATTTCAGCTTATAGCTTGCCACCAGCGCAATATAATAGTCGCCGTATTCCGCTTGTCCGTTTTGAAAGCCATCTCTATAAAGATCTTTATCGTAATTACTAATAGAAAAACGGGTATCTACTCGATACCCGCTAAAAAATAATTCGCATTAATTAACGCTTATAAATGAAGTCGATTCCCTGTTCATCGTCTTCATTCCAATCGTCATCATCCAGATCCGTTTCATTATCAAGTAGTTGTTCTTTGTGATAATCATCCCACATAAATTCAGCTTTATCGGATCCTGCACTATCTACCGATATATTTTGAGGATGGGCTTGGATAAACGTCATAATATCCCAACAAAGTGTTTTAACACCTAGCTGATTTACCGCAGAAATCTGATAATACTTATCTTGCCATCCTAATGCTTCAACAATGGCTTTTATACGGTCATTAGCCTCTTCCGGGGTCAAAAGATCAACTTTGTTAAAAACTAACCACCGCGGTTTTTGTGCTAATTTCTCACTATATTTTTCCAGTTCCGCATCAATTATTTTGGCATTTTGAGCCGGATCAGAACCATCAATAGGACAAATATCAATAAGATGCAGAAGTATCGTGCAACGTTCCAAATGCTTTAAGAAACGAATGCCAAGACCTGTTCCTTCTGCCGCTCCCTCAATTAAGCCAGGGATATCAGCAATAACAAAGCTTTGCTCACTATCCATGCGTACTACGCCCAAACTCGGCACCAAAGTAGTAAATGGATAATCAGCAACTTTGGGTTTTGCCGCCGAGACTGAGCGAATGAAAGTCGATTTACCAGCATTCGGCATACCTAGCATGCCTACATCAGCCAATAACATCAATTCAAGTAGCAATTCTCTTGTTTCACCTTTCGTTCCCATCGTTTTTTGACGGGGAGCACGGTTGACTGATGATTTAAATCGGGTATTACCTAAACCATGAAATCCACCTTTCGCAACCATTAAACGTTGCCCGTGACGCGTCATATCACCAACGATTTCTCTGGTTAAAAAATCACGTATTCGCGTGCCAACCGGGACTTTAATGGTCTTATCTTGACCACGTTTGCCAGTACAATCACGACTTTGACCATTCTGTCCCCGCTCAGCCTGGAAGATTGTTTCAAATCGATAATCGATCAACGTATTAAGATTTTCATCAGCCAACAGATAAACATCTCCACCATCTCCACCATCTCCACCATCAGGCCCGCCCTTAGGGATATATTTTTCACGGCGGAAGCTAACGCAGCCATTGCCACCATCGCCAGCTGTAACTAATATTTTGGCTTCATCAACAAATTTCATTATCTTTTCTCCGCATACTAGACATTATACGCTAGATGGTAGTTTTACCCAGAGATGGTATCACATAAGGTAATATAAAAAGCCCCGCAAAATTGCAGGGCTTTTTTAAACGCTATTTAAAGATCAAAAAAACTTATTCAGCTTCGATACTGATATATTTACGATTTTTTGGTCCTTTAATTTCAAATTTAACTTTTCCGTCAGCCAATGCAAATAGGGTATGATCGCGACCACAACCAACATTACTACCAGCATGGAATTTCGTACCACGCTGACGAACAATAATGCTACCTGCCAACACAGATTCACCACCAAAACGTTTTACACCTAAGCGTTTTGCTTCGGAATCGCGACCATTACGCGTTGAGCCGCCAGCCTTTTTATGTGCCATTAATCTGCTCTCCTAATTCTTAAGCAATACCAGTGATCTTAACATCAGTAAACCACTGACGGTGGCCCTGTTGTTTACGGCTATGTTTACGGCGACGAAATTTAACAATTTTAATTTTCTCACCGCGACCATGCGCAATAACTTCAGCTTTAACTTTGATGCCTTCAACGACAGGAGCACCGATTTTAATATCATCACCGTCGGCGATCATCAATACTTGATCGAACTCAACAGTTTCACCTGTCGCAATGTCTAGCTTTTCCAGGCGAACTGTTTGGCCTTCGCTGACTCGGTGTTGTTTACCACCACTTTGGAAAACCGCGTACATATAAACTCCGCTTAACACACTCCCTTAGCATATTTGATTTCAGAGTGCATTTTATAAATATTCACAATAGGGCGCGAATTCTACGCAAAAAAGCATCAGAAGACAAGCCTAGAATTCAATCTAATAATAAAAAATCTACTTTCTGAAGTGTATTTATTCCGTAGCCGTTCATTTGTAATTAATTTTACAGTACAATTAGCGGCAGATTAACAGCACGAAATCACTTGACTAAATATTATGTTTAGGTAAAATCAAATTGATAAAAGAATTTATAAAATGAATTTAGAATCAATTATCAATCTAACCGCAAAAGATATGGAAGCGGTTAATAAAACAATCTTGAATCAATTAAATTCAGATGTCCATCTCATTAATCAGCTGGGCCACTATATTATTAGCGGTGGTGGAAAAAAAATTCGGCCCATGATTGCTATCCTGGTTGGAAGGGCTTTAGGATATCAAGGAGAAAAACACATTAATGTAGCAGCATTGGTTGAATTTATTCATACCGCAACACTACTACATGATGATGTTGTTGATGAGTCCACCTTGCGGCGCGGTAAAAAAACAGCAAATGCTGTTTTTGGTAATGCTGCTAGTGTATTAGTCGGAGACTTCATTTATACCCGATCATTTCAAATGATGACAGAGCTTGATTCTATGCCTGTTTTAAAGCTGATGTCTGATGCAACAAATATCATCGCAGAAGGTGAGGTTTCACAATTAATCAATTGTAATAATCCAGACATCACCGAAAGTACCTATATGCAAATAATATATAGTAAAACTGCACGCCTATTTGAAGCAGCGACACACGCATCAGCGATCGTATCAGGTGCCAATGAAATCCAACAGCAAGCCTTACGAGATTATGGCCGTTATCTTGGTACTGCCTTCCAACTGATTGATGATCTTCTGGATTATGACGCGGATAGCACCACTATTGGCAAAAATATTGGCGATGATTTGGATGAAGGAAAACTAACACTACCTCTACTTCATGCAATGAAAAAAGGCACCGCAGAAGAATCTGCACTTATTCGTAACTCAATAGAAAAAGGTAATGGGCGCCATTTACTCAGTATCATATTAATTACCATGAAACGCTGTGGCTCTCTTGAATATACCCGCAGCCGAGCTAGAGAGGAAGCTGATAAAGCAATTAAAGCTCTCGATATCTTACCTGATACATCTTATAAAGATGCTCTAATCAGCTTGGCTTGCATTTCCATTCAACGCCCCTCGTAATAAAAACTTCTCTGGAACAGCTCATCCTGTTCCAGAGTTATCTTCTTCCACCAATATCGCTTCACAACAATTGATATAACCAATTAACTTTTCCAATCCTTCCCGTAAAATAAATTTAATAATCTTTTCACGCTCTTTTTTTGTTAATTGTTTATAAGCTTCGACCCAAATTAAAAAAGCATCTTGTCGTTTTCCTTTGCCGCGATAATCAATAGAGTTATCATTTAGCGATAATACATTAAATACATCTTCAGGTAGACTACTAACATGATATTCAACAGCTTTGCCTTGAACCCCACGTTTTCGACGTTGCTCCCATCCTTCCCTGCGAGCCATTAGGTTGATACCTTGTGGTGATGAAGGCAAACCAACCAATCCAGCGAGTTCTTTCGCGGTATACCATTCTTTTTTCATAATTTTCTCGCATCACTTTTGGTATTAATACATAACCTAATTCTGCAAATCTAATTGTTAAAAATGGTGGCCTTTTAGATTATTTTTTTCTTTTAAAATCCTCCCAATTTTCTAACCATAGAAAAAGCATTGAATAAAATTGTAGGATTATTTCTTTTTTTATCTCTTGCAAATATTGTTCTCCTTTTCACTATCATTATTAACTAATTTTTTTTCTATTAATATCGGACAAATTATTTTATAACTATTAATTCTAAGGAATTAATATAAATTAAAGATTTTTATTTTTGTCATTCTATTATACTGAATTAACATAACTAGAATTAATTATTTATACTCCTAATAAATTGAAGAGAGCCTCACTATATTTCTTAAAATATCTGTAAAATTTCTCTATTTTTTGTAATCAAGTTCAAAAAAGAGATTTTTAAGAAAAAAATAAGAAACTATTAAAGAAAAAAAATGTTATTTTATTTCTAATAACAAGTTCTAGTTCGAAATACATGTCAGAACTATCTGTTATTTATACCACTAATACAGCAATATATTTAATAGAAAAAGGATTAAAAATGATTTCACAGAAATCTGATTGGCATCCTGCGGATATTATTGCAGCGCTAAGAAAACGCGGAACAACATTAGCAGCTATATCAAGACAAGCAGGTTTAAGCTCTTCAACACTAGCCAATGCATTATCTCGGCCCTGGCCAAAAGGAGAATGGATAATTGCGAACTTTTTAAACCTTCATCCTTCTGAAATATGGCCAAGCCGTTATTACGATTTCAATACAGGAGAATTATTAGAACGAAATATTCGTCGGCCTACTAATAAAAATAACGAATAAATTATAAAAAAACCGCAGACTCATATCTGCGGTTTATTATTTAATGAAGTTAATAATATTATTTATTAATAAAATCTTCGCCTAATTTAATATCTTTATTAAGTGTCTCTAACATATTTTCCAATTTATTTTTTTCAAATTTATTCATAATATTAATAGGTAATCTTTCTTCAATCCCATTTTTACCTAAACGTATTGGCTGAGCAAAAAAACGAGCATATTCACCATCACTTTCCACATATGCACACTCGATTATATTTTCTTTACCATTTAAAGCGTCAATTAATGATAAACCAAAACGTGCAGCGGCTTGGCCCATAGAAAGTGTCGCTGATCCGCCACCAGCTTTTGCTTCAACAACTTCAGTGCCGGCATTTTGAATACGCTTGGTTAGCTCCTCAGCTTCCTGCTCAGTAAAGCTAACATTGGCAATTTGAGAGAGTAACGGTAGGATCGTTACGCCAGAATGACCACCAATAACCTTCACTTCGATTTCTTGAGGTTTTTTACCTTTTAATTCAGCAACAAAAGTATTAGAACGAATAATATCTAAGGTTGTTACCCCAAATAATCGATTTTTATCATACACGCCGGCCTTTTTTAATACTTCTGCTGCTATCGGAACAGTAGTATTAACCGGATTAGTAATAATACCAATTAACGCCTTAGGGCAGTTCTGAGCAACTTTTTCAATCAGATTACGAACGATACCGGCATTGATATTAAACAAATCTGAGCGATCCATTCCTGGTTTCCTGGCAACACCTGCCGAAATTAATACTACATCGGCACCGTCAAGTGCGGGTGTCGGATCTTCACCAGCAAAACCAATTACCTTTACATCTGTTGGAATATGGCTTAAATCTTTAGCAACACCAGGGGTCACAGGAGCAATATCATAAAGAGAAAGCTCTGAGCCTGATGGAAGCTGGTTTTTAAGAAGAAGTGCAAGTGCTTGGCCGATACCACCTGCTGCCCCAAGAATAGCTAATTTCATGCTGATACTCCTTTATATGATGACACGTCGAAATGGCTTAAGAACTTTTAACCTATTACATACGTTATTCATAACACAGTCTATTAATTACGATTAATTCTTGTTAATAAATAAATCTTGTAAATTTTTTTCTTTCATTTTAAATAAAATTCTTATCAACTAATGCGATAAGGGGCACTTTTTTAATATTGCTTAGGTAGCAGCATAATGCGGAGACACGGTTGCTATTTTTTACAAATAACATTATTTTTAAACAATAATTTATCGCTAATTTCCACAAAATAGGCAAATAACTGACTAATAATTTTTATTATTGCTATTTTTATTATTTTCATAGCACCAGGCTAGAACTGCTTGTTGCATAAAAATTCACCTTTATACATAATATCGCTCTACTTAACGTCTTGAAAAAGGTGATTTATGTATGTTTCTTCTAAACAAGAAGATCTCGTGAAAGCTTTTAAAGCTTTGCTCAAGGAAGAAAAATTTAGCTCCCAAAGTGAGATCGTTATAGCACTTCAAGAGCAAGGCTTTGAAAATATAAACCAGTCAAAAATTTCTAGAATGCTGACAAAGTTTGGTGCAGTGCGTAACCGTAATGCTAAAATGGAAATGGTTTATTGCCTACCTGCTGAACTGGTTGTTCCCACAACAACTAGCCCGCTAAAAAATTTGGTATTAGATGTTAACTACAATCAATCAATTGTGGTTATTCGTACTAGTCCTGGCGCTGCACAGCTCATTGCTCGTTTATTAGATTCGTTAGGAACTTCAGAAGGAATTTTAGGTAGTATCGCCGGCGATGATACCATTTTTTCTACCCCAACTTTGGGATTTTCCACCGAACAACTTTATGAAGCCATCTTGAATTTGTTTGAACAAGAGTTGTAAAAGCCATAGTTATCGCGCTGAGCAGCGCGATAATATGAAATGAATTGTTATTTTAATCAATAAAAATAATCCAACTATTAATCTTGGCCTAATTTGGCTAAACTGCACGCACACAAGGAACTCGATTCCTTACAAAATCTCTATAAAATTAGACTCAGGACCTTGGTCATGAAAACATTAGACGAATTTATCGTTGAAAAACAACATGATTTTCCTCATGCTACAGGTGAACTTACTGCATTATTATCAGCAATTAAATTAGGTGCAAAAATCATTCACCGCGATATTAATAAAGCCGGTTTGGTGGATATTTTAGGCGCAAGTGGTGCCTCTAATGTTCAAGGCGAAGTTCAAATGAAACTTGACCTATACGCTAATGAAAAATTAAAAGCCGCCTTGAAAGCGAGAGGAGAGGTTGCTGGTATTGCCTCTGAAGAAGAAGACGAAATCGTTATTTTTGCTGGTGATCGGGCAGAAAATGCCAAATATGTTGTGCTAATGGATCCATTAGATGGTTCATCAAATATCGATGTAAATGTTTCCGTTGGAACTATTTTCTCTATTTACCGCCGTATTACACCAATTGGCCAATCGGTTACTAAAGCAGATTTTTTACAACCGGGCCATCAACAAGTCGCTGCCGGCTACGTTGTCTATGGTTCTTCAACCATGCTGGTTTACACAACTGGTTATGGTGTGCATGCCTTTACCTATGATCCTTCTCTGGGCGTCTTCTGTCTATCTCACGAAAAAGTGATGTTTCCACCACAAGGCAATATGTATTCAATCAATGAAGGAAATTATAGTAAATTTCCATTAGGGGTAAAAAAATATATAAAATATTGCCAGGAACAAGATCCCGCAACGCTTCGCCCTTATACCACCCGCTATATTGGCTCTCTGGTGGCAGATTTTCACCGAAATTTACTAAAAGGTGGGATTTATATTTATCCAAGTACGGCAAGTCACCCTAAAGGTAAATTACGCTTGCTATATGAATGCAATCCGATCGCCTTTTTAGCCGAACAGGCAGGAGGTAAAGCAAGTGATGGTACTAATCGAATTTTAGATATCGTCCCAGAACAACTACATCAACGTGTACCTTTCTTTGTTGGAACAAAATCTATGGTAGAAAAAGCCGAAAGCTTTATGCTTGAATTTTCAGTTAATGAATAACATCCTATCATACGCAATAAAGGCAAACGATCTGGCCTTTATTGTTAAGCTTATTTTTATAGTGATAGTGAGTTTTTGTTTCGTTTACGGCTATAATAACCGCTACTCAATTTTTAGCTTTAAATAAAGGACATTTTTTATGAGCCTAAATAATGTACCGGCAGGGAAAGAGCTGCCTGAAGATATCTATGTTATTATAGAAATTCCCGCGAATGCAGATCCGATAAAATATGAAGTAGATAAAAAATCTGGCGCCATTTTTGTCGATCGTTTTATGTCTACCGCTATGTTTTATCCCTGTAATTATGGTTATATCAATCATACTCTCTCCTTGGATGGCGATCCCGTTGATGTTTTAGTTCCAACACCTTATCCGCTACAACCAGGAGCAGTAATTCGTTGTCGCCCAATCGGGGTATTAAAAATGACCGATGAATCGGGTGAAGATGCAAAATTGGTTGCGGTGCCTCATTCTAAATTAACTAAAGAATATGATCATATTAAAGATATTAACGATTTACCTGAATTACTACGCGCTCAAATTAAACATTTCTTTGAACACTATAAAGATTTAGAACAAGGCAAATGGGTAAAAGTGGATGGTTGGGAAAATGTTGATGCGGCAAAAGCTGAAATTCTTTCTTCTTTTGAACGCGCAGCTAAAAAATAACCATTATAGAGTTTTAATTAGATCCCCTTTATCAGCAATAAATGGGATCTGGTTAGAAAAATTTATTTGCTTTTTCCATCACGCTTTAGCCAATCACCACTTTCAATTCGGCGTAAACCATCTACCGAAAGTTTATAAAGATAAATCCATGCATTACCATAAGGTGTAGGTATCAATTCTCTTACATAATCCTGAGAGTTCCTTTTTAATTCATCAAGTTCAGTCAAAATGGATGGTGTAATACGATAAACTTCACACTCTATCGTCCCTTCACCACGTATTACTGCAGGGTAATAACCTAAGTTATAAATCTCATAACCTTCCAACCTATACTCTCCTAACAGCTGAGCATAAGTCATCCAATGATGATTTCCCTGATTACGCCTTAAACTACCATAAACAATTATACGCATAATTAAAACTCAAACTGATAAAGCAGATCTAGTGCCTGGTCCACGCCAGACACAGCTTCTAGATACAATTTTGGCATTAAACGATAGCGTAGTGTTAATGTAGCAAGAGAATTAAATATCCCTACGCCATATTTAACTTGCAAATCATTAGTTATTTTACCACTCACGACAACTTGAGATTGGTCACCAACGCCCTGAGTATCTAATGCTAAGTCGGAAACACCAAATGTTTCACCAATACTTCCCAATAATTTTCCGCTCTTGGAAACTCCCAGACTAATCAGCAAAGCAGCCATATGAGTACTATCTGCGCCACTACTATTTAACCCTTCACCTCTCAGTAAGTAAGACAGAGCTTCCTCCTGCGATTTAACTGGCTCGGAGAAAATCGTTGCTTTTGGTTTATCAGCCAAGCCTGTAACTCTTACCCCCGCAATCACATTATCATTGGTACTATCTGGATTGCGGATCGCTTCTACATTTAAGAATGGCTGATCAACGGGGCCGGAAAATAAAATTTGTCCTTTTCGCACAATTAGATCTTGCCCATATGCATGAAATCGACCTTCAGGAATATCAATCTGGCCATTTAAACCCAGCCCTTGCTTATCTTGGATAACTTTCAATATTCCTGTTAATCGCGCTTTTAAGCCAAATGCATCCAAACGAACATCATTTCCAATTTTAATCTGTAGATTAGTTAATATCGGAATTGATATACCTTTTTTCTCAATTGGATGTAAATTTGCATCTAACATCACCTCATCTGATGAAACGCCAACTGCTAATTCTGGTAATTTTTGTACCGTAATACGTGCCCAAGGAATATTTACATTGCCATTGAGACTTAATAAATTAGGCGTAGCTTCAAAAACAATATCCGGCTCCACGTCAATACGAACCATTGGCGGTAATGTTATCCGCAATTTGTTACCTGTGGCAGAAATTCTCGCTTGCCAGGCTTTAATATTACGCCAATCCGCTTCTCCAACTAACTTCAAATAACCTTCAGGTGTATTAATACGTCCTGTCAATTGAGAGCGAGTTCCCATAAAATCCAGTTTGAGGAACCCCTGATTGATATCAAATGGAAACCAGTGTCCTTTTGCTGCTACATTAGAAAGCGCCAAATTACCATTTAATAACGGCTGCTTCATATTGCCAGATAACCTTAAATCGGCATTCAAATTGCCATCTAACCTTTCACCATTACTTAAAATTGGACGAATTAAGGCTAATGAAATATCGTTAATATTAATACTACCCGATAATCTACGACTTTGTTCCAGATCGTCAATCCGTATATTGCCTGAAAATTTGCCATTATTGGTAATTTGTATTAACCACTGTAATACCGCCTTACCATTACTCATATCTGCATTCAAGCTTAGCGTTTGAAATTCAACGGGTAACAATGATCCTTCAATCAATTGTTTGATTTTGACGCCATTACCAAACAAATTTACTTTCACCTGCGGCGAATGCCCATCGGCATACCAACTCACTTTCGCATCACCATCAAAACTGCCAGTTAGCTGAGTTTCCGCTGGCAAAAAGGATTTGAGTAGTGCTAAATCAAACTGCTGTAGCAGAATATCTGCATTACCGGATTTACCAATTTTAGCCATTTTAGACAAACAAAAGTGCCCTTTAGTATTTAGCCAACAATGAGGCGAAACTGTGACTTCCTGTTGCTGATTGGCATACTCAATTGACACCGCCCGACTTAACTGCCATTCACCGATCGGGGTGTTAAATAGCGTATTATCTAACACACCTTGCCATAGCGCTTTCTGTCGATCAAAACTGCCTTTCAGGGTTAAGTGACCTGAAATGGGTTTTCCATCGATATTGATGTTAACACTATGCTGCTGCTCATTACCTTTAGCATCCAAGGTGAAATTATGAACAACTAAATCTGCCTGTTTCAACTGCTGAACAGCAGCAGTTAGTTGGCCATGGATCTGTTTATCAGAACGAATATCACCTTGAATAGTTGCTTTATCAATAGCTAAGCTATCTTGCCATTTAACGCTATGAGCTGCGATATCAACCAGTAATTGAGGTGACTTTAAATCACCTCGTAATTTTAATTGTCCTTTTATTACTCCGGCTAAACCAGGTAATACACCATCGAGAGCTGGCGCATCAATTATCCCATCTAGTTGCCAGCTATCACTCAGATGTCCATTAATATCTAATTTGTTGCGTCCGAGTAAGATATTGAAAACGGGAATGTTCCATTGACCTGCGGCATTGCCACTTATCTGTCCACGTGTGCGTAATAAATGACCTTTTACATTACCATCAAGGGTAATTTCAGGAATTTTTAATTGCCAGCTACCACCATGTAAACTGCCAGTCGTGACGATTTTACCCTGCAATTTAGCTGGCCGTTGTGGCCACTGTTTTGCAGTATTAATATCGGATAAAGTTAATAATCCATTCCAACTTATCGCTTTACTCCAATCGATAATACCGGTTAATTCTGTTTTTCCCTGCAACGCATTCAATCGCAAACGCGTTAACCGAAACTGTTGTTCATTCCCTTTAGCATCAAGCGTTAACAACGTCGGTGGCAAATCCCGTCCATTAATATCAGTTCGGAATGAGAGATCATAACCTGTCACCATACCATTTAAACGTAAACGTAGATCTTTTAAACGATATTCTGGCTCACCTTGTAGTGGCCAATTAAGTTGCTGACTCTCTAAGGTTAATTGAATTGGCAATCCTGCCTGTGATAAGGCTGCTTCAGCGACCAAATTAGCCTTGATGGGACCCGTTAAACTTAACATTAATTTAAGTTGTTGTAATAAAGCCCCCTCCAGTTTTAAATCAACTTGTTGCCCTTTAAGATCGTTAAGATAGGATTCAGCTTGAACAGCAATATTGACCGGCCACTGCTGAGCCAAATTAGCATCACCGGTAATAGTGATCTTGCCTTCAGGCATCACAACAACAAATTGTTTGATAGCTATCTGCTGATTTTGTACGCTCGCCATTAATGTCAAATTATCAATTGCCACCTTAGTATCACCACTTAAATGCCAGCTTACTCCTCTGATCTGCTCGATATTAATATCGATAGGTAAAACGACTTCAGGTAAGTTAGCTAATAAAGGCTCAGCAAATAATGCTTTTAATGTTTCCGCGGGTGATTTATCGGCTACCTGATCGCTGGTTTTTATTACTGCTTTTGCTGTCGCTTTATTTTCTTCCACTAAAGTTTTTGGCAAATTAACCACTAATCCATTAATTGTCGTTGGTTTAATTGTTAACAGGTTAGCTTGCCAATCAGCCGCCATGGTTAATTCAGCCAGCGAAATCTGGCTGTTATCGAGCTGAATATTAATATTTTTTAGTGTTAACTGATTTAACAAAATAGGATAGGGCGTTGACAATTTAGTCAATGGAGTTGAGTTGGCTGGCTCTTCGGTAGATGCAAAGGCTTTGCTATCAATCTTAACATCGACGCCGTCAGTTGAAATATTATTAACACACAATTGAAAACGTTTTAAACAGTCAACTTCGAGTGAAAGATTAAACTTATCAACATCAACATTAATACCCTTGGTTCGATAACGAACTCCCTGCAAATTTAAATCACTCCAGCCACCGGAAATGGTCGCAATTTCTAATCCAGGCAACCAACGCACTGCTGTATTAAGGGCAAAATGTAAGCCTGATTGGGTGGTAACTATCCAACCAATCATCGTTAATAATATTAGTAACAAAAACAATAAGACCAGGCTAATGCGTTTTACCCATTTCATAGCTCAGCACCTAACCCAATATAAAATTGTACTTTGCTATAATCAGGATCACCGACCGGCGCAGCAATATCCAGTTTAATAGGCCCAACCGGTGAAACCCAGCGAATACCAACGCCAGCGCCAACTTTAAAATCATCTTTACTAAAATCATTTACCGCCTCACCACCATCAACAAATATTGCGCCCCACCAGTTACCTGTCACATTATATTGATATTCCAGTGAGCCAACGGCTAATTTTGAAGCACCGGTTAATTTTCCTTGGCTATTGGTGGGTGAAATTTTTTGATAACCATAACCTCTAATACTGCGATCACCACCAGCAAAAAAACGCAGATCAGGTGGGACTTTGTCAAATCGATTAGTTTCTATCCAACCAAGATGGCCTCTTACCACAAAACGATGCCCTTTCCAGGGTGTTCTTATCCAAACATTTTGTGCTTGTAATACCACAAAATCGATATCTGAACCCCAAGTAGTATTAGAAATATCAATAGTATATCGCTGGCTATCCCCCCAATAGGGCATAGCACCACCTCGCTGTCGCATCCGGCTAAGGCTGGCTCCAGGATACAGAAGCATAGTAGTATTGGTTATATTTGCCTGGGTAAAATGGCTAAGACTCCAGCGCAAATTAACGCCATATTGCCAACCTTTATAATAATCCCAATTCCTTAATAAATTCAGCGTTGTGGTATCAGACTGAGTATCATTTAGGTCAGTACGTTTAAAGCCCGCCTGAACGGCATAATATTGTTCTAATGGACTCTTTTTTAGCGGAATTTTATAGCTGGCATCAATAATTTGTTCAGGTTGCGAAAGACTAAGGCTGGAAGTAAAACTTTGTCCTCTAGAATTAATCCAGGGTTTATTCCAAGTAGCTTTGACTCGGGGACCTACATCGGTCGAATAACCACCACCTAATTCAACATGATTACGCGCACGTGGCGTTAATACTGCGTCCATTGGCAGAATATGCGTGCCTTTTTCACGAGCTTTAGTAATATCAGGAGTCACAATTGCGGAATTGAACCAACCAGTATTGACTAACCGTTGATTGAATTCAGCCAATTGTTCAGAGGCATAATAGTCTCCCCGTTTAAAGGGAACAATATTATTTAGATAATCTTCGCGAATTTGAGAGCCTTCATATTTGATGGCACCGAAGCGATAACGCTCGCCACTATTGAAATCAAATATCCAGTAAGAAGCCCTGTGAGCCAATGAGACCCCTAACTGACTTTTCTCCATTTCTGCATCAAAATAACCTTTACGCACCGCCAGCCGACTAAATCCCTGTTTTAAATCTTCATAATCGCCATGATTAAGAATAATTCCTTTTGGTGGCGTATTGCGAGCTATCATTTCCGCATAATCTTTATCATATTTAGCCGCCCCATTTAACGTTATACTAACATTTTGAACATGAACAGGTTTTCCAGGATCAACTTTAGCTGTCAAAACGGGTCGAGAAGGAGGCTGAAATTCCTGATAAGAGAATTCAATGGTGGGTTCATAATAACCTAACGGTCTTAACCCTAAACGAATTGCTTTATCAACTCTGACCTGGAAACGGCCATCTGGGGCAATTTCATCCTGAGTGATATTTGAGAGCTGAATACGAACGTTTTTTTCAAGTTCTCCTGTCAAGCCTTCAACTTTTAAACGAAGATTGGCACCATTGGCAACTGACACTACCATCGACATACAAAGAAAACAAAGCAAAGAATATCTTGGCACGCCAACTCCTAATGGAAAATAGACTTTATAACGATAAAAAACTCACTCATTTTGGTTAAATTAAACAAGATATACAAGACATTAATAATAAATAATGCAATCTTTCTTTGTCCATTTAAGCCCCAATAATGGCTATTGAATAGCACGCTAAAACATTTTTAACTGATAAGGCTATCGGTCTGTTTATTTTTATATCGTCAAGCCAAAATTTATGCACGAAATACCTTATTAAAAAATAGCAACTTTCTTGCAAAAAAACGAAATGCAAAACATTTTCTTAACCATGAAAAAGTTTAGAAAGGCATATAAATAGAAGATAGACTGAAAAAATAATTACCACCTAACCACAAATTTTAGTCACTATCTCACCGTTAAAACAGATAAATACAGTCAAGTGGATATATTAGAATTGATCACTACATTTGTTCAATTAACAGTCAGAATATTCTAATTCGCCTGAACTTCTTCACTCCCTGGCAATACAATCTGTTTTGTATCTATTAGTTCAATAAAAGAAGCGGCTTTAATCGATAACGGGCGATTAGCCGCAGGATTAAATAATAAGCTAGTTACGTCTGGACGTGAATAATGCCCGACCGGATCAGCGATCGCTTTGGCGAAGGTAATTGAAGCAGGGTCAAGCGTTGCTAACAGTAATCCTTCCTCATTTTCTGACAAGGGGGTTGTTAGCTCACTGCCATCTGGACCAAATATACGTGCATAGCCGCCACCTGCTTTTAACAAATTTCGTTTAGTTTTATCTGTACATAACTGTTCAATTATCTGCTCTGACACAATGGCACACGGTGCAATAACAAAACATTGCCCTTCTACTGCATAGGATCGTGAAAGCGCGATATTGACTTCAGGGCTCAAAGCAGCTGTTATATCGCGATAAAGGCTAAAACTAGGCCAAGACGCAATATGAATTTGCTCATGCTGAGCATACATAACATAACGCGTTAACGGTTGTATGTGTTCCCAACAACACAATGCCCCAATCACACCTAATTCAGTGGTAAACGTTTTTAGCGATGAACCATCACTTTCACCAAATAGAGTGCGCTCAACATGACTCGGTTTAAGTTTTCGCCGCACACCGAGCGTTTCCCCCGTATTACTGATGAGCCATTGAGCCATATAAAGCGTACCATGATCTCTTTCACTCAAGCCCAATAGCAACCAAATATTATTCTCTTTAGCAACCGAAGCGATACGCTTTGCCTGTTCACTGCCTAATACTAAAGAATTTTGATAATATTGATAAACCAATGGAGTTAATGCGGCAGGTGAGTCCAACCAAAGAAACCAAGTAGCCAATTTTCCGGAAAAGCGATCAATTCCGCCCCTCTACTGGCCGCTTCTTTTATTAAATCGATAGTTTTATCAATAGTTCCTTCCAAATCCATAAATACAGGAGCTGCCTGTACACAAGCAACGGTGATTGATTTATCCATTATTAATTCACCTCATTGTTGAATATCACATATCGTTTATGTTTGCGATTATACAAATGAAGTGTTTCTAACGTTATTACCCGAAAGCAGCAAGTTTATCAGGCTCTACGCTATAGAGCCTGATATTGAAGTCTACCAGATATGGATTCGATCTTTAGGTGCCAGATAAAGCTTATGCTCTTTTTCTACATTAAATGCTGCATACCAATCATCCATATTGCGTACCACACCGTTGGCGCGATAGGGGTTCGGACTATGGGGATCAGCCATAATCTTATTACGCTCTGACTCTTTATTAGCTAACTCGCGCCAAGTTCTCGCCCAGGCTATAAAGAAGCGTTGTAATCCCGTCATTCCATCGATAATCGGCGGTTCACCATTCGGATAATGTTCTTTAGAAAATTGCTTATAAGCATTGAGGGCAATATTTAATCCACCGAGATCACCAATATTTTCACCTAGGGTAAGTTTACCGTTAACAGCTAAACCATCAATTTTAAACCCATTATACTGCTTAATAAGTTTGGCGGTTTTTTCTTTAAAATGCTGCTGTGAAGCCGTTGACCACCAGTTTCTTAATTGCCCTGTTCCGTCATAAAGACGGCCTTGATCGTCAAAACCATGTCCCATCTCATGCCCGATCACCGCACCAATGGCACCATAGTTATAAGCAGGATCAGCATTTTGATCAAAGAATGGCGCTTGCAAAATAGCCGCCGGGAAAACAATTTCATTCTGAACTGGATTATAGTAAGCGTTAATTGTTTGTGGCGTCATCCCCCATTCCCACTTTCTAACTTTTTCACCGATCCGGCTCATATTATCTTGATAGAGCCAGTTTTGTACTTGCAGATAATTGTCGAATAATGTATCTGGTTGCAAATGCAACGTACTAAAATCATGCCATTTTTCAGGGTAACCAATTTTAACCGTAAATTGGTTAAGTTTTTTGAGTGCTTCTTGGCAAGTCCGTTTATCCATCCAGTCATTATTTTGCAAACGTGTTTTAAACGTTCCTTTAACATAACTCACCAGATTTTGGATCTTATTTTTAGCATCAGGATCAAAATATGTTGCAACATAAAGCTGCCCCAACGGCTCCCATTGTAGTTTATTCACGACTTCTAATGCCCGTTCTTTACGTGAACGCTGCTGTTTAATACCATTTAATCGAGTTGAATAAAAATTAAATCGAGCATCAGAAAACGCTTGATTCAAGTAATTGGCTTTACTACTCAGATAATGGAAAACTAAGTAGTCTTGTAGGGTAGATAGTGGGGTATTAGCCAATATTTTTGCCAGCTGTTCAACTGCACTGTCATTTTCTACAATAACTTTCGCCAACTGTTCATCTGAAAGTTTCCATTGTTGAATAAACCCCTGCCATTGATAATCTGGCGTAAACTTTTTCAATTGGCTAAGTGTCATCGGATGATAATTTTTCAACGTGTCACGTTCAGCTTCTGGTGTCCAATGAACTTTTGCTAACGATTTTTCTAACGCAAAAATCTGCTTAGCCTTTAACTGTGCTTCTTTTTCGCCTTCTCCCGCTAAATGTAAAATAGTGGCAATATAAGCGACGTAATCGTGACGGATAGTCTCCATCTGTTTAGTGTTATCCAGATAGTAATTTCTATTTGGTAAGCCTAAACCACCTTGTCCCAGATAAAGAACATAGGTATCAGGTACTTTTGCATCCAATCCAACCCAATAGGAAATAAATGGCATATAACCTGGTTTTGCCATCAAATTAGTAATATCAGCGTGAGTTTTTGCCTGCTTGATAGCATTCAGGGCATTTTGTACCGGCGTTAAACCTGTTTTTTCAACTACCGTTTCATTTAAATAACTGCGATAAAGATTACGAATATTGCGTTGATTATGATTAAGCTCACTTTCCGGTTGAACTTCAAGTTTATTTATCAGTGCTTGCAGCTGTTTTTCTGTTTTGAGATATAACTCAACAAAGGAATTAATACGTGACATTCCAGCTGGGATTTTTGTATGAGCTATCCAATCTTGATTAACATATTGATAAAAATCATTACCCGGAGAAATAGAATCAGACAGTATGATTTTTTGTTCACCGTAAATAACGTCTTTGGCAACAGCAAAGGAGGAGACTGTCAGAGCAGACAGACTAATAAGTAGTGCTAAAACAGTTTTTTGCATAGGAGAAAACCTTTCTCTTCTTTGAGATTGATATGTTCCATCAACAAGTGTTGATAAGCTGATAAAGTATATATACTACTTCAATTTTTTAACAAAAACGCACACATAAATTTAATTTTGTTTAAAGTTATAATCTTTATACTAATCAAAACATCGCTGTTGACAGATCCAAGACCAAATTATTAAACGCCAGCCACAAAATGAAATGTGGTTGGTAAGCATTAAATTTAACATGAAGCGAGTAAAGCGAAGTATAGTAAAACACTTTTTGCTAATCCGATCTGTCGTAAAACTTATGGATTAAAATTGTTAGGTCATGATTAGTTTATATTTTATTTGCGCCACTGAGGATGTGGCGCACAACTTATCAGATGAGTTAACCTATTTCTGTCTGGAGGATAAGGACTTCTTTATTGATTTCATTCATTATGTTGAAATGCCGCTTATCTTTAATTCTAGGGGGTAATATCTTTCCTTTGTCAAATTCAAATACTCCCATATCTTTAATATACAATCGGCCACGAAATAATATCTTAACGTAACGCGCAATCTTCAGTGGGTTATAACGGTGAAAAATCTTCATTCAACTTTTTCCTCCCCTTTGTTGATCTTGAAGTCACAAAAATGTGATTCATGACACATTTTATAATCATAGACTCTGGTTACAAGCTTTAGTTCTCCTTTTCCAATAAGATTTAACGATTTTACATAACATGATAACGGGTTAAATAGTTTTGAATAATCATTACAATATTTTTCATTTGAAGCCTTAACAACTTTTGCTGTATGTGCTAAAGCAGCTCTCTATAACAAAGACATTATATTTAAGATTGACTATGCTAATAAACGAGGATAATCATCAATAACCAGTTTAGAAAAGATTAACGAGGAGTACTATGTTAAAAAAGATCATACCAATAGTAATTTTATTAACTCACCCTTTTTCTGCATTAACTGCCACCTTACAAATTAATAAGCCGGTGCCTGCCGTAACTGTCATCGATCGAGGTGAACTTTTGTTAAACGAAAAGGGTAAACTTATTTATCAAGATTGGCGCAGCAAGGAACTTGTTGGCAAAACAAGAACGATCCTGCATATTGCCGGGCGCCTTTCCGCTAAAGAGCTCAATGAGCCATTAATAGAGGCAATTAAACAAAAGAACTTTGATCAGAAAAAATATCAGACAACAACAATAATAAATACTGATGATACAATTCTAGGAACCGGTTTTTTTGTTCGCAGTAGTATTGAAGACAGTAAGCGAGAATTCCCGTTTTCTCAAATTATTGTGGATAATAATGGTGTAGTTAAAAAAACCTGGCAGCTAAAACCCAAGAGTTCTACCATCATCGTATTAAATAAAAAGGGTGACGTATTATTTGCTAAAGATGGTGCTCTAACATCTGAAGAGACAAATAACGTTATTAAATTGATTGAAACACAATTAAAAAAATAATTAATTAAACCATCAGAATATTGACACTCTAAATCCCGGATTAATAAATGATTCTCTGGGGGAATAGTCTAATGTTCTACCATTCCAATCCGTCACTTTAGCACCTGCCGCTTGGGCGATCGCATGTCCTGCGGCAGTATCCCAAATATGAGTGGGACCAAATCGCGGATAAAGCTGTGCTTTGCCTTCAGCAATAAGGCAAAATTTTAGTGAAGAACCCATCACCATAACTTCATGCTGCCCCATTTGTGCCAAATAATCAGCCAATTCTTTATCTTGATAAGAACGGCTAATAACAATTAGCGGGGGATGCCCATTAGCAACATGAAGTGATTGTTTTACTCCATCCACTATTTTCCATGCCGCCCCTTGCTCACTAGCATAAAGCACATTTTTTGCTGGCGCATAAATAATCCCCATAACAGGAGAACCCGACTGAATTAAAGCAATATTAACGGTAAATTCACCATTTCTATGAATAAACTCTTTAGTTCCATCGAGTGGATCCACTAACCAATAGCTTTCCCAATGACAGCGCTCTTGCCAAGCCGGTGGATCTTCTTCAGAGAGTAGCGGAATATGTGGCGTTATACTTGTCAATCCAGTTTTAATAATTTGGTGAGCAATAAGATCGGCTTCAGTCACCGGTGAGCTATCTTTTTTGTGCTTAACAGCAAGTTGTTGTGCACTTTCATAGATAGTCATAATTGCGCTACCTGCTTCTTTCGCCAAATCACATATTTGCTCAAGCATAATATATCTCGGAAAACGGCATAGATTATTTATCGAATTATCTTATTAATACACCAACTAACTCGATGACAAGTAAAACTTAATTATATAATTCCTAGTAATTCAACTTCGAATATTAACGTGCTAAAAGGTGGAATAGCGGCACCAGCACCACGTTCACCATAGGCTAAATTATGCGGAATATAAAGTTCCCACTTTGATCCTGTAGGCATCAATGTTAACGCCTCAATCCAGCCAGCAATCACACCATTAACAGGAAATTCTGCTGGTTGCCCTCGATCTTTTGAACTATCAAAAATCGTACCATCGATTAATCGACCAGTATAATGAACACGAACCCGATCTGCTTTAGCCGGGACCGGGCCTTCACCTTGTTTTAATATACTAAATTGTAATCCTGATTCCGTAGTATTGACTTCCTCTCGTTGCTGATTGTTGTCCAAAAAATTTTGTCCTTCCACCGCCGCAGCTTGCTGAAATTCACGCCGCTGAGCATCCGCGCGTTCATGGATCTCTCGTAATGCTCTATGCAAAGCTTCAACAGGAACTACCGGCGTTTTACTATGTAATGCATCACATAAACCTGCAAGTAAAGCTTCTGGCTGAATGCCTTCCAAGCCTGATTCTAAAAGCTGTTGACCAACTTGAAGACCAATGCCATAACTTGCCTGAGTTTCAATTGAATCAAATGCCTGATCTGTCATAACAGCTCCTATTTATTAAATTATAAATAATAATAAAGAATAACAGTCTCAAATAAATGGGTAAATAACCATATAAAATAAATCTAGTTAAAAATAATATTCTAATTTTATATCAATTCATTAATTTTATAATACTAAAAACCTAAAGGTGAGATTTCAGTTTGAAAAATAAATTTTATTCCTAAATATAATATCTATAAATGATAATATATGAACAGTGACAATTTCATGAATTAAAATTATCGACTACCAGCCAAAAATTCCTCTAACACTCGGCAGAGATAAAAAAGTAAAACAATTGACTTTGTACGATTGATTAATAGCAACAATGATTTAGCTGATAGAAATCGGAACAAAAACACCAGCATCAGCTGGTGTTTTTGTTTGTGCATAATAATCAGAAAGCAATTATTCAGCAATAATATTCACATTCAGTTTTGCAAATACATCACTATGCACTTGGAAATTAACTTCATGTTCACCAACAGTACGCAATACACCATTTGGTAAGCGAACTTCGCTTTTCATAACCTCAACACCGGCAGCAGTGACCGCCTGAGCAATATCACGAGTCCCGATCGAACCAAACAGTTTACCTTCATCACCAGCTTTAGAGGCGATGGTTACTGTTACTAATGAATTAATTTTTTCAGCGCGCCATTCCGCAACAGCCAGAACATCGGCTAATTTAGCTTCTAATTCGGCACGGCGTGCTTCAAAAAATTCAACATTCTTTTTAGTTGCAGGAACAGCTTTTCCCAGCGGAACTAAATAGTTACGAGCATAACCCGCTTTAACATCAACTTTGTCACCCAGGCTACCCAGGTTTGCTACTTTATCCAGCAGAATAATTTGCATTACCTTATCCTCTTTAAGTCGTTAATGGACCGTACCAATTACTGATGACGATCAGTATATGGCAACAGAGACAGGTAACGCGCGCGCTTGATAGCACGAGCGAGCTGACGCTGGTACTTTGCACGAGTACCAGTGATACGACTTGGTACAATTTTACCACTTTCAGTGATATAGTTTTTTAGCGTTGCAATATCTTTATAATCAATCTCTTGAACGCCTTCCGCTGTGAAACGGCAGAACTTACGACGACGGAAATAACGTGCCATTTGGCTAGTCTCCAGAATCTATCAATTCAATCTGCTCGGCGTGAAGTACCAAGTTATTCAAGCCATTAGCGCCCTGATGGCTACTAATAAAACCGATAACTGTGATCCAACTACCGACCGTTATACTGTGAGTAAACTGTTGTAATTTTTGTCCGCTGGCGATGATGGTTATTCTACACCATACTTGCCGATTAAAACCGGCTTCTTGCTGCTGTGAACGATGTTCGAGCACAAACTGGCAGTGAGGAACCCCAGCTGGACTGACTTTTCTTATCGGCGCATTACAGATTTTGCCTGACAGCACCAATCGATTAGTATTCACAACCAAATTTACTCTTCAGAATCCTCAGCAACCTCAATTCCTTCCAGGTCTTCATCAACCAAATCACGACTGCGACGATCGTCTTTGGCTTTAACCATTGGAGAAGCTTCAGTAACCGCATGCTTAACACGCATAATCATGCTGCGGACAACGGCATCATTGAAGCGGAAGTTTGTTTCTAACTCATCAATCACTTCTTGCGGCGCTTCAACGTTCATCAGAACATAGTGTGCTTTGTGCAATTTATTGATTGGATAAGCCAATTGACGGCGACCCCAGTCTTCCAAGCGATGGATTTGACCTTGCGCTTCGGTGATAGAACTACTATAACGCTCAATCATACCTGCAACTTGCTCGCTTTGGTCCGGATGAACCATAAAAACGATTTCGTAATGACGCATGAGTTTTGCTCCTTACGGATTAATCAGCCTCCTGTCAGGGTCAGCCGCATCCCATGGAGGCAAGGAACTTATTTAAGTGCGGCTGAAAAATCGACGCGTAACTATACCTATCCTTTAGTTAAAACTCAAGCAATAGATTAAATCATCACTTATTACCATCGAATTGGGTTAAGTAATCTTGCCAAGATTATCAATGTTCTTACTTTTTTCTCAATAACTGTGCCTTTGACGTACTGCTTCGAATAAACAAACGCCGGTCGCAACAGAGACATTTAAAGACGAAACCATACCGGCCATTGGAATACTAATCAGTTCATCACAATGTTCCCTTGTTAAACGACGCATACCTTCACCTTCCGCACCCATCACCAATGCAACTGCTCCGGTTAACTTACTCTCATATAATGTATGATTAGCGTCACCTGCAGTGCCAACAATCCAGATATGCTGCTGCTGCAATTGACGTAGTGTCCGCGCAAGATTGGTAACCCGAATTAATGGCATACTCTCAGCTGCACCACAGGCAACTTTCTTAGCGATGGCATTAAGTTGAGCAGATTTATCCTTTGGTACAATAACCGCATCAATACCCGCAGCCTCTGCACTACGTAAACAAGCACCTAAGTTATGTGGATCGGTAATACCATCTAATATAAGCAAAAAGGGGGATTTTGTCTGAGAAATAATAATATCTAAATCACTCTCTTGATATTGCCGCCCGGGTTTTACCTGAGCAATAATACCCTGATGAACAGCGTTCTCTGTCTGCTTATCCATCCATTGACGATTAGCTAACTGGATAATAATGCCCAATTTTTCAAGCTGGTGAATAATCGGCAATAAACGTTTATCTTCACGCCCTTTGAGTACATAAACTTGTTTTAAACGCGATGGATCGCGCTCCAGCAGTGCTTGCACTGCATGAATACCATAAATAATTTCACTCATAAATTTATCGATTACTTTATAACTCTAAAAGATAGTCAATCATTGCCGATGAAGATCAGTAATAAAAATAACTAAGATTATTTTTGTGCTTTTTTGATAGCCTTTTTTGCTCTCAATTTTGCGGCAATTTTTTTACTTTTATCAGAAACCTTTTTCCCTTTTTTATCTACTTTTTTAGCGTTACCGCTGCCTTTTTTATTCGCTTTAATAAATGCACTACTGGGCTCAAGATTTTTGTCCTGGCTGTGATCTTGCTTGCTATGAGTTGAAATTGTTTTTTTAAATTGCTTTTTTGCTTTTTCTTTTGCTGTCTTACCTGGATTTTTCGCCTTACGTAAGGTTGATATCAATGCAAAATCGATCTTGCGTTCATCCATATGTACAGCTTCAACGCTAATTTCAACTTCATCACCAAGACGATATACCATCCCCGAAGATTCACCAATAAGTCTCTGTCCTACATTATCGTAGCGATAGTAATCATTATTAAGTGATGAGACATGCACCAGACCATCAATAAAAAGATCTTTTAAGCGGACAAAAAAGCCAAAACCCGTGACACTGGTGATAATGCCAGTAAATACATTGCCAACTTGATCCTGCATAAAATCACATTTCAACCAATCAGCAACATCTCTCGTTGCTTCATCAGCCCGCCGTTCGGTCATTGAACAATGTTCACCCAATTGCAGCATTTCATGAGTATCAGCATGCCAACCACCGGTCGGCGTCGAGCGATGTTGATTGTTTCCATGTTGGCCAGATAAAAGATATTTAATCGAACGATGTAGCGCTAAATCAGGATATCGACGGATCGGTGAAGTGAAATGGGCATAAGATTTCAGTGCTAAGCCAAAATGCCCTCTATTTTCAGGATCATAAATAGCTTGTTTCATTGAACGCAAAATCATTGTTTGCAGCAATTCATGATCCGGACGTTCAGCCACTTCATCCACAACTTTAGCATAATCAGCTGACTGTGGTTTCATGCCACCTGGTAATGTTAAACCCAGCTCGCTAAATACCGTCCGCAAATTTACAATACTCTCTTGTTTGGGCCTATCATGGACACGGTACAAGCTAGGTTCTTTATTCCGCTCAACAAAACGTGCGGCAGCGATATTCGCTAAAATCATACACTCTTCAATTAATTTATGCGCATCATTACGTTCAACCGGCTCTATCCGCTCAATGCGTTTTTCTGCATTAAAAATAAATTTAGCTTCTTCAGATTCAAAGGAAATAGCACCCCGTTTTATGCGCGCATTATCTAACGCTTTATATAATCGATGAAGTTGTTCTAAATGCGGCACCAGGTCTTGATAATGTTGACGTAATTCTTCGTCACCCTGTAAAATTTTCCAGACTTTGGTATAAGTCAATCTGGCATGAGAACGCATTACGGCTTCATAGAATTTAGATGAAGTAATTTTCCCTTCTGCCGATAGCTGCATTTCACATACCATGCAAAGCCTCTCAACTTCAGGGTTTAATGAACATAACCCATTAGAAAGAATTTCAGGCAACATAGGGATCACTCGTGATGGAAAATAGACTGAATTTCCCCGACTAACCGCTTCACTATCCAAAGCCGTTTGTGGCCGCACATAATAACTAACATCAGCAATCGCGACCCATAAGCACCAGCCACCGTCTTCTTTCGGCATACAATAAACTGCATCATCAAAATCTCGGGCATCTTCGCCATCAATGGTGACTAAAGGTAGATGACATAAGTCTACTCTGCCTTTTTTTGCTGACGCAGGGATCTGTTCGGACAAATCAGCAACTTGCTTCTCAACTTGTGGCGGCCAACTATACGGAATTTCATAGGTTCTTAATGCAATCTCTACCGCAATGTTAGTCCCCATGCTTTCGCCTAATACTTCGACAATATTTCCTACTGCCTGGGTATGGCGCGCTGGTCGGGTTGTCATCTCAACGACAACCACATTTCCCATCCTGGCACAGTTAACCTGCTCTTTAGGGATCAATATGTCAAAAGACAGTCGACTATCATCAGGGACTACATACCCCATCCCCGATTCTATAAAATAACGTCCTACAATATGATTATTTCGTGGGACAAGCACTCGAACAATGCGAACTTCTGTACGTCCTCGCCGATCTTTGCCCAATGGCTGGATAAGTACAACATCACCATGCAGCGCTTTTTTCATTTCTTCTAAAGAAAGGTAAAAATCGTCTTTCTGGCCTTCTACCCGTAAAAAACCAAAACCATCACGATGGCCAATAACTGTGCCTTTGAGTAAATCAAGGCGTTCAGGTAAGGCATAACATTGACGACGAGTAAATACCAATTGCCCATCACGTTCCATAGCACGTAAGCGGCGCCGCAAAGCCTCTAACTCTTCTTCTTTAGTTAACTTTAATATTCGGGCGATTTCCTGTCGACTTACAGGCTTAGTAAATTTTGCTAATACCTCTAAAATATATTCACGACTTGCAATTGGTGAATGATATTTCTCAGCTTCCCGGTCTTTATAAGGATCTTTTGCCATCACTCACCTCCGTTACCACTTTGATTAATATAACCCACTAATACACCAGGCCTGTTATTTATTTTAATAGTAACTTATAAAGTAGCTTATTATTTTCTATTAGATCTGCCAGTGTATATTTATCTAATTCATTTAAAAAAAGTTCAATTGCTTGATTTAATATTTTTTTTAATCGACAAGCAGAAGTAATATGGCAAAAATCGCTGCAGCAATTAACTAATGCTAGAGGCTCTAATAGACGAACAACATCACCTATCCGGATTTGCTCAGCTGGCTTGCCTAAGTAAATCCCTCCATTTTTCCCTCTCACCGCAGCAACAAGTCCACATCGGCTTAATTGATTAATAATTTTTACCATATGGTTACGCGAGACACCGTATACATTAGCAACTTCAGTAATATTAGTTCTTTTATCCTTAGGTAATGAAGCCATATAAATTAATGCTCTTAAGCCATAATCAGTAAAACTTGTTAACTGCACATTAACCTCTGGTTATAAAACAAAAATGGAAAGACATCTTCTTGACATTAATTCATCTAGTTATATCTATTATGTAAATTTTTATCATATTAAGCAAAATTGATTAGTAATCAGGTAATATGAATTACTAGATATAAAAATAACGCCTGAATGTTCAGGCGTCACTCTTTGAGCAATATTATTGAGTGGTAAAATTATGCATCAAAAGGATCTCGTAATATCATTGTTTCAGCACGATCAGGTCCAGTCGAAATAATATCTATCGGGATCCCGGTTAATTCCTCAATCCGTTTAATATAACCAATGGCTGCTTTAGGTAATTGATTATATTCTTTTACCCCAAAAGTACTTTCACTCCAGCCTGGTAACGTTTCATATATCGGCACTAAATCTTCCCATTCCTCTGCCGCTAACGGCGTTATAGTCAATTCAGTCCCATCTGGTTTGCGATAAGCAACACAAAGTTTCACTTCATCCAAACCGTCTAATACATCTAATTTGGTTAAACAGAAACCGGAAAGAGAATTGATTTGAACTGCCCGGTTAATAGCAACAATATCTAACCAACCTGTACGACGGCAACGGCCTGTTGTTGCACCAAATTCTTGCCCTTTTTCACGCAGGTATTCGCCGGTTTCATCAGATAACTCCGTTGGAAAAGGACCGCCACCTACACGGGTAGAATAAGCTTTCAATATTCCTAAAACATAATCAATATAACGCGGACCTAATCCTGAACCAGTGGCAACACCACCCGCCGTTGTATTTGATGAAGTCACATAGGGATAAGTACCATGATCAATGTCCAGCAATGTTCCCTGAGCACCTTCATACATCACTAATTCGCCTTTTTGATGCGCTTTGTATAATAAATCAGCGACATCAACGGTCATCGCCGTCAAAATATCGGCAATAACCATAATATCATCTAATGTTTTTTGGTAATCGATTGCAGGCGCTTTATAATAATTCACTAATTGAAAATTATGGTAATCAACAATTTCTTTAAGTTTGACTGGAAAGGTTTTTTTATTAAACAGATCGCCAACACGTAATCCACGGCGGGCAACTTTATCTTCATAAGCAGGTCCAATGCCCCGGCCGGTCGTTCCTATCGCTTTTGCGCCTCGCGCTTTTTCACGCTCATTATCTAAAGCAACATGATAGGGTAAGATTAATGGACAAGCCGCCGAAATTTTGAGGCGTTCACGCACTGGCACGCCACGCGCTTCCAATTTTTTCATTTCATCCATTAATGCATCAGGCGCTAATACCACACCATTGCCAATGACGCTTATGACATTTTCACGCAAAATACCCGATGGGATAAGATGGAGAACAGTTTTTTCACCATTTACCACTAGCGTATGACCAGCATTATGCCCACCTTGGTAACGAACAACATACTTAGCGCGTTCAGTTAGTAAATCGACTATTTTGCCTTTACCTTCGTCACCCCACTGAGTACCTAATACGACAACGTTTTTACCCATTTCAAAATTCACTCGATTGCTTAAAAAAGAATTCTACCATTTCAATCATTAGCTGCCAGCAATTTTTATAACACCAATACCTCTTTTCATGACAATCTTAACAGATTAAAGCCCGCCTAATGCGGGCTTACCTAAAGTCAATTGGCAATCATTTCATTTATCTTTAAATGATCACTGTACCGCTCTTTGTTTAGTTGGTGCTCGCATATAGCGGAAAAAATCGGTATCTGGGCTTAATACCATCACATCATCACCATTTTTACTAAAGCTCTTTTCGTATGCCCGTAAACTACGAATGAAAGCATAGAAATCAGGATCTTGGTTAAATGCATCAGCAAATAGCTTAGTTGCCATCGCATCTCCTTCACCATGTAATTTCAGTGCCGTACGCTCCGCTTCTGCCAATGTCTCGGTCACTGTTTTATCTGCTGCTGCACGGATCTTCACGGCCTCTTCTTGACCTTGTGAACGATGTTGGCGTGCTACAGCCTCTCGTTCAGCGCGCATACGTTGATATATCGCTTCCGAAACTTCACTTGGCAATTCAATACGTTTGATACGAACATCGACAACTTGGATCCCTAATGCCGCCATGCTGTTTGGATTAACAACTGGCGAATTACCTTTGATCTCTTGATCAAAACGGGCTGCTACCGAGGCAATAGCCTGATCTGCATCTTTTGTCGCTTCTGTATCTGAACCAGAACCTTTATTAAGTGCATCACGCACATCGACGGTCAAGCGACCGCGAGAATCGGTAATAATATCTTTCACATTTAAACGGCCAAATTCTGAACGCAGACGATCACTAAATTTACGTTTCAGTAAAGTTTCAGCTTGATAAGGATTACCGCCACCGGTCGCCACATAATAACGACTAAAATCAGTAATTCGCCATTTTAAATAAGAATCAACCATTAAATCTTTATTTTCTCGAGTCAGATAGCGATCTGCCTGAACATCCAATGTCTGAATACGAGCATCCAGCATTTTTACCGTTTCAATAAATGGTATTTTGAGGTGCAAACCTGGCTCATAAACAATAGGTTTATTGTCACTATCACGCACAACCTTACCAAAGCGTAGAATAATGCCTCTTTCTGTTTGTTGAACGGTGAAAATTGACATATACAACACAACTAATGCAGCAACAATAATAACAATCACTGATTTACGCATGATTATTGTCTCCCTACACGAGTTGAATTACTGCCCCGAGCATTGTCCCGCGTACCATAGCTATATGAATAAGGCGATTCAGTAGAAATATCTGATTGCTGAATAACTTTTGGTGGTGTTATTTTTTGTATATCTGCTGCTTTATCTTTGGTTTCACTGCGTAAAATCTGCTCTAACGGCAACACTAACATACTATTGCTATTGTCGTTAACAATAACCTTACGCGTATTACTTAGTACTCGTTCCATTGTCTCAATATATAAACGTTCTCGAGTAATTTGAGGAGCAGCTCGATATTCTGGCAACATTTTGGCAAAGCTAGCTACTTCACCTTCCGCCTTGAAAACCACACTTGATTTATAAGCTGTTGCTTCTTCAATCAATTTCTGCGCATTACCTTTCGCTAATGGCAAAACTTCATTACGATAAGCTTGCGCTTCACGAATGGTCTTCTGTTCTTCTTCTCGCGCTGCAATAACATCATCAAATGCGGCTTTAACCGCTTCCGGTGGACGAGCAGCCTGGAAGTTAACATCTAATATCGTTATACCCATATTATAAGGTCTTATCGTATTTTCTAACTCTTTTTGTGTTTCATCACGGATAAAGGCACGTTTCGTCGTTAACACCTGTTCCATTGCTGATTGGCCAATAATTCCACGTACTGCGCTATCTATTGCCTGACGTAAACTGTTATCCGGGTTAGTAACATTAAATAAATATTGAGCCGGATCTGTTACGCGATACTGGACGTTCATTTCTACTTGAATAACATTTTCATCCGAAGTTAACATCATACCATTAGTCGCTTGTTCACGAATGGTTTCAACATTAATCGGAATCACTTTTTCAATAAAATTTGGTTTCCAATTCAAACCCGGTTCAACAGTATGGCTATATTTACCAAAACGGAAAACGACGCCACGATCACTCTCTTTTATCGTATAAAAACCACTTGCAGCCCAAATAATAACAACTGCTGCGATAATAAATACGATAAAACGGCCGTTTATATTGACGCCATTTTGATTACTCGAACCATTTTTACCTTTATTATTCCCACCTAAACCACCAAGTTTGCGACTCAACTTGCGGAACAGATCGTCAAGATCAGTTGTTCCCTTTTTCCGATTACCTTTATTACCACTGGAGTTGCCGCTATTGCTGCTTCCCCACGGGTCGCGGTCCTGTCCGTTATTACCGGGCTGATTCCACGCCATGTTATAGCTCCATTCGTTATGATTGGTTTTTCAGGGCTAAGAGCAAAATATTTTACTCTTAATTTGTTCAATTTATTGACCACATTTAATGTGTTGACTTAACAATGTACTCAAGTAAAGGTTGTTCTTGCTTGCAAAGTCTTTGCCAGTCAACAATGGGCAGCTTCACTTCAAGCATGATGCTGCCATCTTTATCCATTTCTTCATATTCGATTGCCTGAAGTTGATAAAACCGACTGCGCAAACGACCCGCTTCTGGCGGTAAACGCAATTCATAGTGTGCAATTTCACCAGAAAGGCGTTCTGTCAGCGCCTGTAATAATAATGGAATCCCTTCACCAGTTTGAGCCGAGAGCCAGACCCGAATAGGGACATTATTCTCATCGCGATCAATACGGGGAGTAAATCCATTCAACATGTCAATTTTATTCATGACTAACAGCGCTGGAATTTCATTAGCCTCAATTTCTTCTAGTACACTTTCAACTGCGCGGATATTTTCTTCCATACGGTTATCCGCAGCATCGACAACATGTAATAATAAACTGGCTTCGCGTGTTTCCTGCAATGTTGCTTTAAATGCAGCGACCAGATCGTGAGGTAGATGGCGAATAAAACCTACAGTATCAGCCAACACTGTCACGCCAACATCATCAATATCAATACGCCGTAATGTAGGATCTAACGTCGCAAATAATTGATCTGCTGCATATACTTCAGACTTTGTCATTTGATTAAACAGACTAGACTTACCTGCATTAGTGTAACCTACCAATGATATGGTGGGAATACCCGCTTTACTTCTAGCTTGTCTACCCTGCTCTCTCTGCTTTTCTACCTTAGCCAACCGAGAAAGAATTTGTCGAATTTTACCGCGGATCAATCGACGATCCGTTTCAAGTTGCGTTTCACCAGGTCCACGTAGGCCGATCCCTCCTTTCTGTCGTTCAAGGTGAGTCCAGCCACGTACCAAACGGCTAGAAATATGCCTTAACTGAGCTAATTCAACTTGCAGTTTACCTTCATGTGTACGTGCGCGCTGTGCAAATATATCTAAAATTAAACCCGTACGATCAATAACTCGGCACTGACATAATCGTTCAAGATTTCTTTCCTGTGCAGGGCTTAACGTATGATCAAAAAGAACCACATCGGCATTACTGTCTTTAACAGCTGCCGCAATTTCTTCCGCTTTACCCTCACCAACAAAATATTTAGCCTGCGGCGATTTGCGATTTCCTGTGATTATCTGTACTGGCTTAATGCCCGCAGAGATGACTAATGATTCAAATTCAATCAGGTTTTCAGTATCTTTTTCATTAGAGAAAAAAACATGCACAAGAACAGCTAATTCCCCACCTTCATGTCTATCAAACAAAAGCACAACTCCTTAGACTTAAAAAATATCAAACAGGCAAAATACAGGTAAAAGGAACTTTACCTGTACTTTTTTGTTCAGATAATTAACTGAATTATTTAGTCGCATCACTATCCTGTGGAACTGCCACATTACCTGTATTGTAATTACCTAAGCCTGTATTACCCCCTTGATTACTATGGTGAGATACAGGACGAGAAGGTACTACAGTAGAAATAGCATGCTTATATACCATTTGGCTTACTGTGTTTTTCAGTAAAATAACAAATTGATCAAATGATTCGATTTGACCTTGTAATTTGATGCCATTGACCAAATAAATGGAAACCGGAACCCTTTCACGACGTAACGCGTTTAGGAACGGATCTTGCAAAGATTGCCCCTTAGCCATTCTCTATTTTCCTTATTTTGTTGTTTTTAACTAAGAACCTTTATGGTTCGAAAAAATTAACTACTCAAAAAAATTGTGCCTTTACCACCAATTGTACATAAATAGCAAACCTATGCACTAATAACATGCAATATTGTGTTAAGAATTCCCTTAATATCATCGCTATCGAGTCTATGCACGTTTTTCCATCCTCTTAACCATGTAATTTGGCGTTTAGCCAATTGACGTGTTGCACATATACCACGATAAACCATTTCATCATAGCTGATTTCACCAGACAAATATGACCACATCTGACGATAACCAACAGAACGTATAGCGGGTAGATCCCCATGGAGATCCCCTCTAGCATAAAGAGCGCTAACTTCATCCTCAAAACCCGTCTTCAACATTTGCAGGAAGCGCATCTCAATACGTTGGTGGAGAATTTTACGATCTTGCGGTGAAATCGCAAACTGTAACACATTATAAGGTAATTCTGCCTCTACAATTTCAGTTAATTCTGTCAGACTTTTCCCGGAAACTAAGAAAACCTCCAAGGCACGAGACAATCGTTGAGGATCATTAGGATGGATTCTAGCTGCCGATATTGGATCAACCTCTTGTAAACGTTTATGAATTGCACCCCAACCAAATTGTTTCGCTTGCATTTCAATTTCTGCCCGAATTGTGACATCGGCAGAAGGTAAGGGTGACAGCCCATCCAGTAATGCTTTAAAATATAGCATAGTCCCCCCAACGAGTAAGGGAATACGGCCCGATGCGACAATTTTTTCCATTTCTAATAAAGCATCACGGCGAAAATCTGCGGCTGAATAAGACTGTGCAGGATCCAATATGTCAATTAATCGGTGTGGAGCAATTTGTTGCTCTTCCCGTGTTGGTTTCGCTGTTCCTATATCCATACCGCGATAAATTAAAGCAGAATCTACACTAATTATTTCAACGGGTAATTGTTGACGCAATGCCATTGCCAATGCTGTCTTTCCTGACGCCGTTGGCCCCATGATAAAAATCGCTTGCGGTTTATGTTGAAAAATTTGTTTACTCATGAGTTAAAGCCGTTATCACCGATTCAAAATCAATTAGTTGTAGTAATGTTTTCGGTGGTTCTTTAACTAATTCAGGGTAAGTCCGCTCCAGATCCGCTAATAACTGTACCCCTTGTGCAATCGTCCACACTTGTTTTTCATTTACTAAATGATCTGCTAACCAAACAACTAATTCCATCAACTGACAAGAAGTATTTTGAGCAAGATATTTCAATAGTTTTGGAAATAGTTCAGCTAAATTTTGTGATCTCAAGGGACAAGATACACCACTAATTATTGCTTTGTTATGAGAAATATTGATGTCAAAACCTAAGGTACTTAATAATACCTTTACTCGATAAAAAGTTTCAATTTCCTTTTCTGTTAATACGAGCTTTATTGGTATCAGTAAGGGCTGAGATTTTAATTCTTTATCAGTAGGAATTAATTGACTTCGCTTTAAATATCGCTCAGCTTCCGCTAATGATAACAAACCTATTCCAAATGATGATTCAATAAATGCGAAATTTTTAGAATAAATTGTTAGTATTTTACCAAACGTATAATTTTTATCATTTTTTTCTATATCAACCGATTTTACTGCTATTTTTTCAGTTTTTATCGATTCTCGCTCTGGAAAAAGTGGGATTTTTTCTTGTTTAGCTGGTTCATTTTGCATTAATTGCTGATAAAGCTCACCCTGTTTTTTGTTATAGATTTTTTTAGCTATTTTTCCATTATTGTAACAAGAAAATGATGCTGTTTTAGACGGCGAAATTTGGCTACTGGCACTTAATTCTGTTATTACTTGTGCTTCTTGCTCTTTAATAACTAAATGCTGCTTTGAATCATCTGAGGCAAAAAAATTTTCACCCGCAGCTAACCGATTTTGTAATCCTGAAGCAAGATGAATTTCCTGGTTTGAACTAACAGAGACTTGATTAAATTGTTTTTGGTGTTGTTGGCTTAGTACCGTGTTCACACCCTGATAGATAAAATCATGAACCAATCTAGCTTGGTGAAAACGAACTTCCTGTTTGGCTGGATGAACATTAACATCAACCTGATGAGGATCAATGGTTAAATAAAGCACATAAGCCGCTTGCTGTTCTTCTTGCAGACGATCAGCATAGGCCTGACGAATTGCATGATTGATTAATCGATCGCGCATTATGCGCCCATTAACATAACAATATTGAATTTCAGCGGCCTTACCTAAATAGGGATTAGTTATCCAGCCTTTAATGGCTAAATCACCATGTTGCCAACATAATTTCAGCGCATTTTGTATAAAAGAAGTACCACAAATAGCAGCTAAGCGTCGTTCATATTGCTCTTCACTATTTGTCGCACGATACTGGCGAACTAATTTACCATTATGATGCAAATTGATTACAACATCGAAACGCGCTAAAGCTATTCTACGTACAATCTCATCAATATGACTAAATTCGGTTTTTTCTGTACGTAAAAATTTACGTCGAGCCGGCGTATTATAAAACAGATCAAGAACTTCAACTGTTGTTCCTATTGGGTGAGCAGCAGGTTTTAGCGTAACATTCATCTCACGCCCTTCAGCATAAGCTTGCCAGGCTTCTGTCTGAGTCTCGACGCGTGAAGTTAGTATTAAACGAGAAACCGAACTAATACTGGCCAGCGCTTCTCCTCTAAATCCCATACTCATAATAGCGGCCAGATCTTCTAGCGTGGCTATTTTGCTGGTAGCGTGTCGCTCCAACGCTAGTATTAAATCTTCTTTGGCGATACCACTACCATTGTCATGGATGCGGATAAGTTTTGCCCCACCACGCTCAATTTCAATATCAATACGGCTGGCGCCAGCATCAAGACTATTTTCGACTAACTCTTTCACAACCGATGATGGGCGTTCAACAACTTCACCCGCAGCAATTTGATTAGCTAACTGAGGAGAAAGAATTTGTATCGCTGACATAATGACCTCTGCCATATTCCATCATTTTGGCGCTGCTTGTAAGGGGTGTTGGGTAAAATAATTGCGTAATCCTTGATGAATAGCTACTGCCAAACTTTCCTGATAATCGTCAGAAACTAAAAGGCGCTCTTCAGAAATATTACTAATAAAACCTGTTTCCACCAGAATAGATGGAATGTCGGGAGAACGAAGTACACCAAGACTAGCATGTTCTGGATCATATTTATGGATATTACCAATTTTACTTAATTCTCTCAGTACTTTTACCGCGACAGCATAACCTACACGTTGGGAATTGCCAAATTGTAAATCTAAAACAGCTTGGCTAAGATAAGGATCTGCACCATTTGCTAACGCATCACCGGCACCACCTAATAATTCAGATTGCTTTTCATGTTGTTCAAGCCAATTACCCAATTCACTATTCGCTCTTCGATTGGAAAGCACCCAGACAGAAGCACCTCGGGCACGATTATTAGGTGCTGCATCAGCATGAATTGAAACGAGCATATCAGCCGCTTTTTGGCGTGCCACTTCTGAACGACCCGCTACAGAAATAAAATAATCGCCATTACGGGTCATCACTGGCTTAAACATTGGATCTGTCTTTAAATGGTTCTCTAATTTACGCGCAATTATCATTGTTATATTTTTTTCACGATGACCATTTTGCCCAATTGCGCCTGGATCTTTACCCCCATGTCCAGCATCAATTGCCACGACAACTTGCCGAGTACCTTTAGGTAAATTTTTATATATTGAGGGAGTTGGTGAGTTATTGGCTAACTTTTTCTCAGCTTGTGAATCAATTGATAGCAATTTATTGGTTGCTTCAGTTGCGGACTGAGATGTCTGAGGCTGCGATGCCCCAGCACGATTATTCTTTAAGGTAAAAACTATTTGATAGCGATGATTTATTTGTTCAGCCACGGCACTTGCTTTCACTGCATTTGCCAATTCGATAACAATACGTTGATACTGACTATTCGGTGGCTGACTAGTACGGATCCCTTTAACCAAATTATTATTTATAAACTTCATTGGTAATCCAGATACCTGATCAGATTGACGAAAATCGACAACCAAACGCTCAGGCTCATGAAGGGGAAAGAAGCGGTACTCTGGATTACCGCCAGCAAAGTGTAAAGTGACTTTTGCCTCGGATAAATTATCATTGACGCGAATATTGGATAAAGTTGCAGCCTGTGCATTAGACAATAATAAGTTGCTAAGTAATATTATTGTCATTAATAAAAGAAATACATGAGTTTGCCATCGTTTTATTATATTAATCATCGAAGTCTTCATCATGATTAGTATTCCTATTATGACAATTTTTCTAATAACATTTCCCCATATGTTGATAATGCGACAAATCGTGCTTGTCTCCCATTATTGTCATATGATAGGTAGAGTTCAAGATCAGCGCATGGTAGCATCCCTTCACCTTTTTTTGGCCACTCCACCAAACATATAGCCTGCCAATCAAAATAGTCACGGATACCCATAAATTCAAGCTCTTCAGGATCAGTTAAACGATATAAATCAAAATGATAAACAGGATTAGGAGTCAACAAATAGGGTTCAACTAAAGTGTAGGTTGGACTTTTTACATGTCCTTGATAACCTAAACCTTGCAAAAAACCACGACAAAAAGTCGTTTTCCCCGCACCTAAGTCTCCATATAAATAAAGAATAAAACCCTGCTTACAAAGCTGAGCTAAACGCTGCCCTAAGGTTATTGTTGCCTTTTCATTAGCAAGCAATAATATAAGTTCTTTCATGAAAATATTGCCACTTTTTATAATTTTTTATCTAATAATTTAATTCATAAAATATATCACAAAACACTATTACTTACCGAATATTATAGCGATATTTAATGTTATATTTATCAATAAAACTTACATCATATGCTTATTATTCAGCTAGTTAATCTTTTTTAGTTACTTGCTTTTATCAATATTCTATCATTTGGTTTGTACATATTTATATAAAAAACAAACATATAAAAATTTATATTAATATCAAAAAATTAATGTTTATTATGCAATATTATTGTCTTAAACGATTAAAATTATTTGGTTGAGAGAAGCTTTTTTACATCACTAAAAAGGCGCTACAATATATCGAGACATAGGTAGATATCCGCTATTAAAGTATTATATTGCCTTAGGTAGTTACACCTTGAAATATATCGTTAAAATGATACTTTTATTATAAATAAAAACCTTATCAAAATAATAATAGCGCCTTGTGCGCAATATCTGGTTATTAACATCAGTATTTTCTAGAATAGATACTTCAATTTTACTTGTGCATAAAATAAAAATGCATTGATCATAAAAAAATAACCATATAATCAATCATCAAAAAATATAAATATTTTTTTAAATATTTTCAATAAGTTAAATGATATTGATAAAGAAAAGCATCAATAGCGATAGCGATAGAAAAACGCATTTGCCTGTGGATAACTCTGTGCAACAAAGCAAAATAGACACTGTGTGCCATAACCAAAATTCAATTGTAAATGAATAAGTTATTAAAACATTTTAACTGAGAAAATGTAGCAGTTTTAGCCATAAAATTTCTAAGATTAATGTAAATAACAACATCAATTCACCTACAATACATTTTAAATACTAAAATAATTTCCCTGCCAAGAATGACACCACATTGCTCACTTCACTGATAAAGTATATGCTGTGTAACATCACATCTACTTCAAAATTGGGGGAGTGGAATTCTATGCCTAGCAGATACGATTTGCAAGTCCTATGTGCCCGATTTTTCAAATAAATTCTATCTCGATTAGCTATATAATTGTTGACTATTAACCAAGACTGTGACTTCTTTTAGTAGCTAATCTCCTATTTAAAAATAGACGGTTTTTATCATAGTGCAACAAAAAATTTTATTCTTATAATTAAATAAAATCCAAAACAGAAAAATAAAATTCATCAACAAAATAGGTATAAATTGGCCACTAAACTTTGAGTAATTAATAAGCTGAAAGAACAAAAAATATAAGAAGAAACAATAAGTTATATCACAGAACTTTATGCTAATAATGATAAAAGAAGAATTTGGAGCGGGAAACGAGACTCGAACTCGCGACCCCGACCTTGGCAAGGTCGTGCTCTACCAACTGAGCTATTCCCGCATATTTATAACAACAATATTACCAATCACTATGGGTTGCGAATTATACGAAAAATTATCAAACAGACAAGTACTTTTAACCATAAAAAATCTATTTTCAATCTAAATGCTGATTAAAACAGCAAATCGCTCATAATCAGCATGATCATAACACGATTTAAAGGTTGATAAAGTGTTGACGATAATAAGCTAATTCTGCAATAGATTCCTTTATATCTTCTAAAGCCTGATGGGTATTTTTTTTCGTAAAACCGGCCAATATATCAGGCTTCCAACGGCGCGCCAGCTCTTTTAAGCTACTCACATCTAAGTAACGGTAATGAAAGTATTTTTCCAACTCAGGCATATATTTGAATAAAAAACGACGGTCTTGAGCAACACTATTACCACAAATAGGTGAAACCCCCGCAGGTAACCACTTTTCTAAAAATGCAATTGTGGCTAATTCTGCTTTTTTTTCATCATATTGACTAGATTTAACTCTATCAATCAATCCACTTTCAGTATGAGTTTTAACATTCCACTCATCCATAAGTGACAACTGTTGCTCTGATTGATGAATGGCAATCACTGGCCCTTCGGATAAAATAGTTAGATTGGAATCAGTGACAATTGTTGCGATCTCAATGATACGATCCTGTTCCGGATCCAATCCCGTCATTTCCAAATCTATCCATATCAAATTGTTCTCACTATTTACCATGTTATATCCTAGGTTCCATTCTAAACTGATAGCATGCAATACTTAGTGTATGATAGCTTCTTAAAAGCACAACTGCGATAACTCTTGATAATGAATTCAATCAACAAACCAATAAAATTAGTGAGGTCAGGTGGCTAAAAAGAAATTTACCAAAGGCCAACAACGCCGAATACATGCAAACCATCAAACTAAGCTAAAAAAACAATCTCAGCAAGATATTGATGATAATCAGCTTGGTATTCCCCAAGATGGGTTAGTTATTAGCCGTTTTGGTCAGCATGCAGATATCGAGACAAATGAAGGTGACATTCAACGCTGTAATATTCGCCGAACAATTCACTCATTAGTCACCGGTGATCGTGTTATTTGGCGTCCTGCGCTACATCAGCAATCTAATATAAAAGTTAATGGTGTCATAGAAGCAGTCTATGAACGAACATCGGTCTTGACTCGCCCCGATTACTATGACGGCCTCAAGCCTATCGCGGCTAATATCAACCAAGCGATTATTGTCTCAGCAATTTTACCCCAATTATCATTAAATATTATTGATCGTTATTTAGTTGCCTGCGAAACACTTAATATTGCACCAATGATTATTTTAAATAAAATTGACCTACTCAATAAAGAGAACAGAAAAGAAATAAGTAAAGCAATAAAACTTTATCATAACATTGGCTATGTAGTTTTAGAGGTATCCAGTCATACTAATGAAGGAATAGATACGCTTATTGAAAACCTTATAGGAAAAATATCTATTTTTGTCGGGCAATCTGGTGTTGGTAAGTCCAGTTTGATTAATAACTTATTACCTGATAATGAAGAAAAAATCTTAATCAACCAAGTATCTGATAATTCAGGATTAGGTCAACATACAACAACAACGGCACGTCTTTACCACTTCGCCAAAGGAGGTGATCTTATCGATTCACCAGGCATCCGTGAGTTTGGCTTATGGCATCTAACAAAGGAACAAATAACTAAAGGATTTGTCGAATTCAGGCAATATTTGGGATACTGCAAATTTCGTGATTGCAAGCATTTAGACGATCCTGGATGTGCATTACAACAAGCGGTAATCGCTGGAAAAATAGCAAAATCACGTTTCGAAAATTATCATCGAATTTTAGCAAGCATGGAACAAATAAAACCACGTGGATCTTTTACAGATAATAAATAGTTATAAACATAATTCTGGAATTCATAAAAAGCATAGGTACAATAACTATCTTTTTTTGATTACAACCCAATAACATTAGGATCAGATTAGAGGTTAATGTGCTGGAAAAAATAAAGATCAAATTACAATATCTATTACCAAAACAAGGGCTAACGCAATTAGCAGGTTGGCTTGCGGATCAAAAAGCGGCTGGGTTTACCCAATTAATGATCAAGCTTTTTGCCAAGTTTTATAAAGTTGATATGGCAGAAGCCAAAGAAAGTGAGTTTTCCGCTTATTCTACCTTTAATGAATTTTTTACTCGCCCATTAAAACAAAATATTCGTCCTATTGTTGCAGGTAGTAATCAACTTGCTCTACCGGCCGATGGTGTAATAAGCCAATTAGGATTAATTATAGATGATCAGATCCTACAAGCTAAAGGTCATTCTTACAGTTTAGCGGCATTGTTAGCAGGTAATTATATACTGGCCGAGCAGTTTCGAAATGGTTTGTTTGTAACTACTTACTTATCTCCACGTGACTATCATCGTGTCCATATGCCTTGTGATGGCTTGCTAACTGAAATGATTTATGTTCCTGGTGATCTCTTTTCTGTTAATCAACTGACTGCAACAAACGTCCCTAATCTTTTCGCCCGTAATGAACGGCTCATCTGTATTTTTGAAACAGCATTTGGGAAAATGGCTCAAATTCTAATAGGCGCAACAATTGTTGGCAGCATAGATACTAGCTGGTGTGGCTGCGTCAATAATCAACGGGAAGGAATTATCAAACGTTGGACTTACCCAGAAAAAGATAAAACAGGTGCAGTTTATCTGAAAAAAGGTGAAGAAATGGGAAAATTCAAACTGGGTTCAACTGTTATCAATTTGTTTGAATCTAACCATATCAAACTCAATTCTACTCTAGAGCAAGGATCCGTCACGCGAGTAGGAGAATTATTAGCAGAATCAATTTATCCAAATACTAAGGAACAGACCCATCAACAAAATTTAATTGATGGATCTGAATAATTTTATCTGAGGAAATCATATTGTGCGCCTGATAGTCGGCATTCTATTTAGTCTCTTTTTCATCACGATACCTGCATTTGCAGCAATTAATCTTGATGAAATACAAATTAAAAAAGAGATTAAGCAACTTGAAGCAAATAAAAATTCAAAAAATGCAGAGATTATTCAGGCATTACAAGTTGCCCTAAATTGGTTATCAGAGGCACAAGAGTCAGAGAAAAAAACCCGCGCTTATCAAGAGGCAATTGATGATTTCCCCAAAATCATAAAAGAATTACAGCAACAATTTCTTATTGAAAGCAATAAAACAGTTACTATACCAACCAATATAACTATCCTTGAACTTGAGCAACGTATTGTTCAGGCTAGTAGTCAATTACTTGAACAAGGCAGACAAATTCAGCAAGAACAAGATAGAAATCGTGAAATTAGCGATTCTCTTGTAACATTGCCTCAACAATTATTAGAAGCTCGCCGGCTGCTTTCTGACTCTACCGTAAGACTACAGTCGCTGCATGTTCCGGTTTCCCCTTTAGCTGAAGCACAATATAACTTAGCACAAACAGAAGTCACGGCAAGAAAGTCAAAAACCAATGAACTAGAAATAGCACAGCTTTCAGCCAATAATCGCCAAGAAATTGCTCGTTTACGCATTGAGCTTTTTAAAAAACGTTATCAACAAATCGACCAAGAGCTTCAACAACTGCGAAATCATCTAAACTTTCAGCGCCAACAAAAAGCACAACTGGCACTTAAACACACTGAAATGTTAGCTGCTCAAGGGGGAGAGCTTCCCAAATTTTTAACAGCCCAATTGCAACTAAATCGTAAATTATCACAACGACTTAATGAACAAGCATACAGAATAAATGATATTGAACAAAGGCAACGCCAGACTTCCAGTGATATACTAACCGTTCGTCAAGCGCTTGGGACAATTCGTGAACAGGCCCAATGGTTAAGCGGTTCAACTACTTTAGGTGAGGCATTACGCGCGCAGTTATACCATTTGCCAGAAATTCCCAAAAATCAGCAAATTGACAGAGAAATCATCAACAAACGAGTTGATCGCCTTCAGTATCAAGATATGTTGGAAAATCTCGATTCCAACAATAAAGAGAACGAGGAAAAGCAAGCCGAAATAAAAAATTTGACGCCAGAACAAACGCAAATTTATGATTCACTCATCCAAACCCGGAAAGAATTATTAAGCTCAATAATTTCTGGTTATGATAGTGAAATATTGGAATTAACCAAGCTTTACGTTGCGGCAACCCAGTTAACCGATGCATTAACAGATATCAAAGATGCGACCCATCGCTATATGTTCTGGATTGCAGATACCGATCCTATAAGTCTCAACTATCCAATTACCATAGTAAAAGATCTGACTCGCTTACTATCATTAGATACATTATCTCAACTCAGTGGCGCAATTAGAGTTATCTTCGCCAGTCAGGATAGTTTGTTATACCTGCTCGCTGCTGTTGCTATCGTCATTTTTAGCATTAGTACCCATCAGCATTATAATAATTTTCTTCTTCGCGCTAGTACCCGTATTGGTAAAGTAACCCAGGATCGCTTTGCTCTAACCTTACGAATCGTATTTTGGTCTATTCTGATAGCACTCCCTTTACCTATTTTATGGTCAGCGATTGGTTACGGCCTTCAAAGCGCCTGGCAATTCCCTATGGCCACTGCTATTGGCTCTGGGGTGAGAGCAACAACACCGGTTTTATGGGTTTTTATGATTAGTGCTACTTTTGCACTACCAAACGGATTGTTTATTTCTCATTTTGGCTGGTCAGAAGAAAACATAAAAAGGGCAATGCGTTACTACCAATTATCAATTTTTGTCATAGTACCATTGATGATGGCCTTGATTACGTTTGAATATTATAACGACCGTGAATTTGCCCCAAGCTTAGGCAGACTATGCTTCTTATTACTGTGTATTGCGCTAAGTTTGATTACCCATAACCTCAAACGAGTAGGCGTACCACTTTATCTAGATCGCCACGGCTCGGGTGAGAATGCAATTAGCAATATATTGTGGTTATTATTGATTATAGCGCCAATTTTTTCTGCGGTTGCTGCATTATTGGGTTACCTTTCAACATCTCAAGAACTTTTAGCCAGGCTGGAAACCTCTGTTGCAATCTGGTTTTTCTTACTGATCATTTATCACATTATCCGCCGCTGGATGTCTATCCAACGGCGTAAAATTGCTTTTGAAAGAGCAAAACAGCGTCGCGCTGACATTCTCGCTCAGCGAGCAAAAGATGAAGGTGACAATAATAGTAGTGGCGAAGGCTTAGTCGATATCGAAGAAAGTGCGATTGACTTAGATACAATCAGTGCGCAATCTCTGGGACTTGTGCGCTCTATTCTCACTATGGTAGCTTTAGTCTCACTGATTTTAATTTGGTCTGAGCTACACTCAGCATTCTCTTTTCTGGAAAATATCCGGCTTTGGAATGTCACTACTACGGTAAATGGTGTAGATACCATTCAACCGATCACCCTCAGCTCACTATTTATTACTATTCTTATTATTATAATTACAGCACAACTAATTAGAAATTTGCCGGCATTGTTGGAACTCGCCCTGTTACAACACCTTGATTTAACTCCAGGAACTGGCTATGCAATCACCACCTTGACTAAATATACTATTGCGCTTATAGGTAGCTTAGTCGGGTTTTCCATGCTTGGTATTGAGTGGTCAAAACTACAATGGTTAATTGCCGCGATGGGTGTTGGACTTGGCTTTGGGCTACAAGAAATCTTTGCCAATATCATTTCTGGTTTAATGATCTTATTTGAGAAACCAATTCGTATAGGCGATACCGTCACTATTCGTGATTTAACAGGCAGTATTACCAAAATCAATACTAGAGCAACAACCTTAACAGATTGGGATCGTAAAGAAATTATTGTTCCTAATAAAGCCTTTATTACCGAGCAATTTATTAATTGGTCGTTATCCGATACTATCACTCGTATTGTTTTAACCATTCCAGCGCCCGCTGATGTAGATAGTACCGAGATCAGTCAGATATTATTAAATGCCGCCGAGAAAACGCCGATGATTTTAACTAACCCGGCACCTGAAGTATATCTAGTTGATTTACAACAAGGTATTCAAATCTTTGAATTACGTATTTATGCAGCAGAAATGGGGCACAGAATGCCAGCCCGCCATGAAGTTCATCAAAATATATTAATCGGTTTTGCACAACATGGGATCACGCTACCATTTCCGCCCTTTCAAGCCCGAGTTGATATTGCCAGTAATAATCTATTACGAAGTGCAACAAAAAATACATCTGGGCGAAAGCCGGCAAGAAAAGCCGGAGAATTATAAATTACAATCAACTTTGGCCGTTTAAATAACAGATAAAATTGTATAAAAATCAAACAAAATATATCATGTTTATTTTTAACATAAATATAATATTATTTTAATATATAACGGATTTAATCTAGTTATCAGTTAATTTATTTTTAATCAATTTGGGTGGGGTATTTTTTAATATAACGTTCAGCTAACGCCTGCGCTGCCTTCATTTCTTTATCAGAAAACAATTTACCGATCCTATCATGAAATTTTTGACTTTCTTTATTACCATTACAAGCTGCGGTAGCTAACCATGCATAGGCCATTTTATTATCTTTATTAACACCATGTCCCTCCGCATACATGACACCTAAACGATCCTGAGCTTTAGCATATCCCTGTTTTGCAGCGTGTTTAAACCAATAGACGGCTTTTTTATAATCTTTTATCACACCGTTGCCAATACTATACATTAATCCCAAATTAAACTGTGCCAATGCATAACCCCCTTTTGATGCTTGCTCATACCAATATGCTGCTTCCGGTAAATTTCGTTTCACACCTAATCCATGAGCATACATGGTAGCCATATTGCTTTGCGCACGAACATGCTGCTGGATTGCTGCCCTTTGGTACCATTCTATTGCCCGATCATAATCACGCCTAACACCAAAACCATTAACATACATAGTCGCGAGTCTAAATTGCGCATCTGCATTACCTAATTCAGCTGATTTCAAATACCAAACGACAGCCTGTTTGAAGTCCTGAGAAATTCCTTGTCCACGGAAATATTTTTCCCCTAGTTCATACTGAGCTTTGTCATTACCTTGTTCAGCTAATTGCTGTAATTGCGTTATTCCATTAGATTTTGTAGTTGTTATATTAGCAGATACTAAAGAACCATAACTTATTATTCCTAGCGTAAATACCAGAATTAATTTTCTCATATCGCCAGCTCCTTTTTATAACTAACGCTTCAAAAATTATACTAAGATACTAATCTTAGTATCCCTTTATTTCACACTATACAAATCACAATTCAAAAATAGATTTAAGCAATTTATTTTCCATAATATAAATCATAATAAATCTTGAAAATTCATTATTAATTAACCTGTTGATATAATTAAAAACGGAAGCACTGCAACAAATTAATAATAAATTATCCTGTTATTTTCTAAAGTGAACTTCCGTAACCTCAATTTACATGGTTTTTATCTACGCCAAATATTTAAATACCACTATAAAGTCGACGTAAATAATAGGAAACAGCTTCTTCTTCATTAGAACCAATAATTTCCATATCAGGTAAATTATCTCGTAATAATTGATGTGAATTTTTCATAATGCAGCCTTTTCCCGCCATGGTTAACATTTCATAATCATTCATTCCGTCACCAAAAGCGATACAATCCTGCAAAGTATAGCCTAATAAATCCGCTACCTGCTTTAGTGCATTTCCTTTAGAAACACTACCATTCATAACCTCTAGACAACATGGTAATGAAAAACTAACGTTGACACGATCACTCCAACGATTTCTTATTTGTTTCTGCAATAGCAGTAACTGCTGATGATCTTCGCAAGTAAAATAAACTTTGCTCACATCCGTCGTCGAAAAATTATCACGCTCAAAAAGTTGATAGTGAAAAACAGACTCTTGAAAATATGCTTTTTGCTCCGGGCTCTCCCGATTAATTAACCAATTATCGCTAGAATAGTAGTTGGTCAGAATATTTGGATTATCAAACTCCATTAAACAGAGCTCATGAACAATATCAGGATCAAGATTATGCGTTAAAATCAGCTCTCCATTGGTGTTATGTACCCTAGCGCCATTAGATGTGATCATATAAGCATTAATCCCTAACCCATTACGGATCTGATCAACATCAATATAGTGGCGACCCGTAGCAAAAATGAAATGAATATTTTTTCCTGCTAATAATTTTAACGTTTCTTTTGTATAAAGGGGTAAAGTGTGGTCAGGAGACAGTAAAGTACCATCTAAATCTGAAGCAACAACAGAATACGTCATTGTTTTTCCTTGGTTAATCAATGTTGATCAAAAAAATCACAAATTGCATTAAGTGCCATAGCACGTAATGCATCGTTTTCAAATAATATTTCATGGTCTGCCCCTTCAATAATTAAAGGTAGCTTTTCCTCTCTTCCCATCTGCATTTTTTGCCGAGCGACACAAAATCTCTGGATGTCCCGATTACTAACGACCTTATCTTCACTCGCTTCTAATACCATCAGCGGAACCGCAATCTCTGCCGCTTTTTCAATTAAGCTAGCACCAAACTGCAGACTCTCCCCAATCCAATGATAAGTTGGACCACCAAGACGTAATTCAGGATAATCAGCATAATAACGTAAATAACGCCGATAACGTTCATAACTATGGGTCAACACATTAATAATAAAGGGTAATGGCTGCCATCTACCGGTTGATACTGCATAATCATCACGGGTATTGGATCTCGCCTCAGCACATTGAATGATAAAATTTGCCAACCAACGTGAAACCGGTAAATTAATGCCTATCATTGGAGCACATAAAACCGCAGCATTAAAGGTCAGACTATCTCTCAGCAAATAACCCGCAAGAATAGCCCCTCCCATTGAATGGGATAGTGCATAACAACGTGAATAGTGTCGTGACTTGATCTCAAGAGAAATAAAAGATTCAAAATCATCAATATAATCAGTAAATTTTTCGACGTGCCCCTTTTGCGGATCGGCCAACATTCTTCCCGAAAGGCCTTGTCCACGATGATCTATGATAAAAATATCATAACCAAGATGATAAAGATCATAACCGACTTCAGGATATTTTACATAGCTTTCACTACGCCCGGGCAAAATAACAATCGCTTTATCATGCTGAGCAGAACAAATTTTTACATAACGAATAGGAATATTATCAACGCCAATAAATTCTGCTTCATCATGCATCTTCCAAAAATCTAAAAGCGGACCATTAGCAAACGCTAAAAACTGAGATTCACGTGTCAGCCAACTCGCTTTTAGCATGTCAGGCGTCATAATTACTCCTAAACTCATTCAAAATCTGCCAGATGATCGCGAATCAATGTCATAAATGCCTCACCAAATCGTGCTAATTTTCTTTGACCTACACCATTAATCAACAGTAGTTCATTCGGCCCGACAGGGCATCGCTCCGCCATCTCTATTAAAGTGGCATCGTTAAAAACCACAAAAGGTGGAATATTTTCTTCATTAGCAATCACTTTTCTTAATTGACGTAATTTAGCAAACAATTTTTTATCATAATGGCCTTGGTAGTTTTTATTTTGCTGATTACGGTTTTTTTTCGATAAAACTCTAGCAACAGCCAATTGTAATGGTACCTCGCCGCGCAATATCGGCCTAGCTGCTTCTGTCAATTGTAATGCTGAAAAATGAGCAATATTTTGGTTCACTAAACCCATATGAATAAGTTGCCGACACACACTCACCCAATGCTCATGACTCTGTTCTTTACCCAAGCCATAAACTGGCAACTTATCATGATCAAATTCACGTATACGTTGATGATTTGCGCCGCGCAAAATGTCAACAATATAGCCGATACCAAAACGCTGCCCTGTCCGATAAATACAAGAAAGTACTTTCTGAGCATCAATTAGGCCATCATACCGTTTCGGTGGATCTAAACAGATATCGCAGTTACCACAAGGTTGCTGCCGATTTTCACCAAAATAATTTAACAATACTAGACGGCGACAGGTTTGTGTCTCGGCAAAAGCACTCATGGCATTTAGTTTATGGCGCTCAATCTCTTGTAATTGTCCGGCAGGCTTTTCCGCCAAACAACGACGCAACCAAGATAAATCAGCGGGATCATAAAATAAAATAGCTTCTGCAGCTAAGCCATCGCGTCCAGCTCTACCGGTTTCTTGATAATAAGATTCTATATTACGGGCAATATCAAAATGGACGACAAAACGGACATTAGATTTATTAATTCCCATACCAAATGCCACCGTTGCAACCACCACTTGCAAGTCATCTTTTTGAAAAGCATCCTGTACTTTTGCGCGTTGTGTATTATCAAGACCCGCATGATAGGCCGCCGCACTCAAACCCCGTTTATACAATCGTTCAGCTGTCTCTTCAGCTTTACTACGGCTATTGCAATAAACAATACCGCTGCTACCCTTTTGTCCTTTAATAAAAAACCAAAGCTGCTCAAGAGGCTTGTATTTTTCTACTAAAGTATAACGAATATTAGGTCGATCGAAGCTACTGATATGGACAAGTGGTTCACACAGTTCAAGCCCATCAATAATATCATTACGCGTTGTTTGATCGGCAGTAGCCGTTAAGGCAATAACTGGTAACTGTGGAAAACGACGCCGCAATTGCCCTAATGCTCGATATTCAGGGCGAAAATCATGTCCCCACTGTGAAATACAATGAGCTTCATCGACAGCCAATAAAACCAGATTTAATTTCGGCAATTGATCAAGAAAATTATCCATAACCAACCGCTCTGGGGCAATATAAAGTAATTTTATGTTGCCTTGCCGACAATGCTCAATTACCTGCTTTTGCTGTTGCCCGGTTTGGCTTGAATTAAGATAACTGGCTTCAATACCATACTGAGAAAGCTGATCAACTTGATCTTTCATTAATGAAATCAGTGGAGAAACTACTATGGTTAAGCCAGGTAAAATTAAAGCGGGTATTTGATAACAGAGAGATTTTCCTCCGCCGGTTGGCATAACGACCAAACAATCTTGATTTGTAAGTATAGTATTAATAATTTGTTCTTGGCCTGGCCGAAATTGCTGATAACCAAAAATCTGCTGTAACACTTGCCGAGCCGGGGATGTAATATTGATAATTTCCGCAGTAGACACTGGTATCCTTAATAAACGTGACTAATCAATTTTGATAAAAAGCGGTAAAGAAATATATGCTACCTGACTCTAATAAAAATTACAGCATCCTATTAATTTCCGCTATAAAATAAAGAGCTTAGAAGAAAAAAAGTCTCTCTTTATTATGCCAAATAACCATTTATTTTTACCTATTCATAAAGCATAATCATAGAAAAATTGCCAACCTTTGCATAATAACAATCGTTGATTAACATAATATCTAATAATTAAGAGAATATTTATGAATACGCCTGCCCTTACATTGGACGATGCACAGAAATTTATAATTGGAAAATATCTTCAAATGCAATTCAACCAATTATTAGGTCTTGAGTTGTTATCCTTTGATAACACCCAGATCAAGTTAATTTTTAACAACAAATCACAATTGATAGGAAACTTTGAACAACAAATCCTACATGGTGGTGTAATTGCTGCAGTGTTAGATGTTGCTAGCAGTGTAATTTGCTTTTGTAATGCATTAAGTCGAATAACTTCATTGTCAAAAGAAGCGCTCAAAGACCGTTTATCAGCCTTTGCGACCATCGATTTAAATATTAATTACTTGCGTCCGGGTCGTGGTAAAAAATTTATTGTAAGTGGAAAAATCATTCGCACTGGTAATAAGATTTCTGTTGCCCGGGCCGAATTGCATAATAACGAAAATAAACATATCGCAACAGGCATAGCCACTTGTTTCGTGGGTTAAATATAAATAACCAAGCTAAGACCATAATAAAAATCTATTTTAAATAAACGTTATATGAAGCTTATGTTATTAAGCTGGCCTTTCTACTTTACTCAAGTTATCTTTATTTATCTGATAAATTCAAAGCCAATTCTTACGTTTAAAATAAAGATAAGGTGCCAGCCCGGCAATAATCATCAATATAATTGCTGCCGGATAGCCAAAACGCCAGCCTAATTCAGGCATAAATTCAAAATTCATACCGTAACTGGACGCCACCAGCGTCGGCGGTAAAAAGACCACAGAAACAACGGAGAAAATTTTAATAATTCGACTCTGCTCAATATTAATAAAACCCATTGCCGCTTGCATAAGAAAATTTACTTTTTGAAATAGTGATTCATTATGAGGTAGCAGTGATTCAATATCACGTAAAATGTCTCTCGCTTGCTCTAATTGACCTGCCGGTAATCTTGCTCGGCGGATCAAAAAATTTAATGCTCGTTGACTGTCCATCAAACACAACCGCACTTTCCAGCCAATATCTTCTTGTTCCGCTAAACTAGAAAGTGCGCTATCGAGTTCATCACCTTGTTTGCCTTCCAAAATAATCCGGCTTAACGATTCCAATACGCTATAAATATTTTCTATTACATCAGCAAGTTGCTCAATTTTGGTTTCAAATAAATCTAAAAATAATTCATAAGCATTAGCATCGATCAGCTTTTGACTTCTTGAACGCATACGATACAAACGAAAAGCCGGCAGATCACGCTCCCGTAAGGTATATAAACGGCCATCACGAAAAGTGAAAGCAACCGTCGAATTACTAACATGTTCATCACTATCTTGATAATAAAAAAATGAATGAATATGTAAACCATCCTCATCCTCAAAAAAACGAGCCGATGCTTCAATATCGGTTAATTCAGATGGGGTTACTAATAATTGTTTCAATTCAGTTTGCACTGTTTGCCGTTCTTTTTCATCAGGCTCCATTAAATCAATCCATACCGCATCGGTTAGTTTTTCACCTTCATCAAGCTCAAGGCGAGACAAACGGTGGTTGTCTAATTTAAATGCCAGCAGCATATTATGGCGCCTCCTTCAGAACCCCAAATAGCAAAATAATAGCCAGTTAATTAGTAACAAAAATTCCCATACTTCAAGCATTCTTTATTGCAACTCTAATTTAGCATAAGCTGCAACCAACCATTTGATCCCTTCGCCCTGAAAAGCTATCTGCAAGCGGCAACGCTCACCATCCCCTTCCAAATTAATAATAGTTCCTTCACCAAACTTAGGATGACGAACCCGTTGGCCTAATGCATAGCCACTATCATTTCGATTAATTGGGGTACCAAGTCGCTGATGACTAATAGGACGAGAAACCGTTGCACGCAAACGGACTTCTTCAATACATTCAGTGGGTAATTCGGCAATAAAACGCGAAGGACGATGGTAGACTTCTTTACCATATAATCGACGGCTTTCCGCATAAGTCAGCGTCAATTTCTCCATCGCTCGTGTCAATCCAACATAAGCCAATCGCCTTTCTTCTGCCAGCCCTCCGCTCTCTTCCGCACTCCTTTGGCTTGGAAACATACCTTCTTCCATACCAACAATAAAAACCAATGGAAATTCTAAACCTTTTGCCGAATGTAGCGTCATTAACTGAACGGCATCTTGATGTAACTCCGCCTGCCCTTCACCGGATTCCAACGCAGCATGAGACAAAAATGCTTGCAGTGGCATTAAATCTTGATCTTCTTCTTGATAACTAAATTGACGAGTAGCTGTGACTAACTCCTCAAGGTTTTCAATCCGCGCTTGCGCTTTTTCGCCTTTTTCTTGCTGGTACATCGACCGCAGACCTGAGTCGCGGATCACGCGATCAGTTTGAACATGTAACGGCATATCCGTCGTTTCTTTAGCTAATGCATCAATTAGCTCAAGGAACCGTTCAATCGCCCCGGCCGCCCGGCCTCCAAGGACTTTTTCAGCTAATAAATATTCACAACTTTCCCAAAGCGTGAGTTGTTTTTCACGCGCGGCCTGACGAACAGTGTCTAAAGTTCGTTCGCCGATACCTCGAGTTGGTGTATTAACAACTCGCTCAAATGATGCATCATCATTACGGTTAGCAACCAAACGTAAATAAGAGAGCGCATCTTTAATTTCCTGTCGCTCAAAAAAGCGTTGGCCACCATAAATACGATAAGGCATTGAAGACTGTAATAATGCTTCTTCAAGCACTCGTGATTGTGCATTGCTGCGATAAAGAATTGCGCACTGCTTTAAAGCGCCACCTTTCTCATGCCATTGTTTAATACGACTAACAACATAACGCGCTTCATCTAACTCGTTGAAGCCACAATAAAGCGAAATAGGTTCACCATCAGCCCCTTCTGTCCAGAGATTTTTTCCTAACCGGTTATTATTATTGGCAATCAGTGCATTAGCCGACTTCAAAATATTGTTAGTCGAACGATAATTTTGTTCTAGCCGAATAGTTTCCGCCGCCGGAAAATCTTGCAAGAAACGTTGAATATTTTCTACCTGTGCGCCACGCCAACCATAAATTGACTGATCGTCATCACCAACAATCATCACCTTGCCAGTATCACCGGCCAAAATACGTATCCAGGCATACTGGATACTGTTGGTATCTTGAAATTCATCAACCAGAATATTGGTAAAACGTTCACGATAATGTTGTAGTATATGCGGTTTCTTCAGCCACATTTCATGGGCACGCAATAAAAGTTCAGCAAAATCAACTAATCCGGCCCGATCACACGCTTCCTGATAAGCCTGATAAACTCGCAGCCACGTCGCCTCTGTTGGATTGCCATAACTTTCAATATGCTGTGGCCGCAAGCCTTCATCTTTTTTTGCATTGATGTACCACATAGCCTGACGTGGTGGCCACTTACTCTCATCCAGATTGATGGCCTTGATAATTCTACGCAATAAACGATATTGATCATCACTATCTAAGATTTGGAAATCTTGCGGTAAATTGGCATCCAAATAGTGAGCCCGCAATAGACGATGCGCCAGGCCATGAAAAGTTCCTACCCACATACCGCCTTGATCGCTACCTAATAACGCATTAATACGATGACGCATTTCAGCCGCTGCTTTATTGGTAAATGTCACCGCCATAATCGAGAAAGGCGAAACCTTATCAACCGTCAGTAACCAGGCAATTCGATGAACCAGTACCCGTGTTTTACCACTACCTGCGCCAGCAAGTATTAACATATTCGTTCGAGGAGCAGCAACAGCTTCGCGTTGCTTATTATTTAAGTTTTCAAGTAAATATGAGTCGTTCATGGTTACCATTAAATTAAGAGAGCAGTCAATAAATCACTACTGTGTTTTTAACCAGATGAGAAGATTATATCAGCGCAATGAGTGAAGCTAAACCGGTGATCTCAATATGAGGTAATATGTCATTCTCATTGGTGGCTAATAAGTTGCTACTGTTAGTATTGATCCAACAAGCTTGCATGCCACTGTGTAAAGCACCTTGAATATCGGTTGTTAAATCATCACCGACATGTAAAATTTTATCCACTACAATATTAAATTTCTGCGCAGCAAGATAATACATATCACTAAACGGTTTAGCGCGTCCATCTGGCCCCGCTTTTAAAACAAATTGAAAATAATCGCCTAATCCACAAGCATACGGATCTGCATTGCCATTAGTAATAACCGCTAGTGGGAATTTTTCGGCTAAGGTAGATAAGATTTTATGGGTCACGTCTGGGACTACGATTTGACTACGCCAATAAGAAAAGTGTGCCATTATATCGTCAGCACCACCAGCAGATCCTTCCCGATCGTAACCATACTGACAAAGTAACGCCTTGACTGCTAACCAACGACACTGTGTAACATCATGATAAATTTCAGGATATTGATTAACAATTAACGTTTGATAGTTTTTCAAATCGGCAAATTGAAGTTTATTAAAGCGATCGTCATAGCAACGAATAAAATTTAATAATTCCTGTTCAGTTTTAGCAATAACAGGGCGATTATCATATAGTGTATCATCCAAATCAAAGGTAATCGCTGCAATAGAAGTTAATTGCCGATAAACATGCATTCAAGGTTTCTCCCTTTTTGCCCTTGGATGAGCCACATCATAAACCTTGGCTAAATGCTGAAAATCTAGGTGAGTATAAACTTGAGTGGTAGAAAGATTAGCATGTCCTAGTAACTCTTGAACTGCCCTTAAATCGCCACTTGATTCCAGGATATGAGTGGCAAAAGAGTGACGAAGTTTATGAGGATGAATATGACTTCTCACATTCTGACGAATTCCCCATAATGCAAAACGCTTTTGTACATTCCGAGCGGAAATACGTTTTCCTCTTTGGATTGAGATAAAAACAGCTTCGTCTTGCTTAACATATTGCTGGCGCATCTCAAGCCAACGGATTAACCATTCTACCGCAATACGTCCTAATGGTATCTTCCGTTCTTTACTACCTTTTCCCATAACCCAAACTTCACCATTAGGTAAATCCAGATGTTGGCAATTCAAATTAACCAGTTCCGATAAACGCAATCCTGCGCCATACATCACTTCCAACATGGTTCTATCACGTACAGATAGCGGATCTGCTAAATCAATATTTAGCAATTGATTGACTTCATCTACATCGATATTTTTTGGTAAATGGCGTTTATTTTTCGGCGTTCTAACGGTTTTAGCTGGATTAGCGGTTAATATGCCCTGCTCAACTAACCAATTTAAAAAACTTCTTAATGACGAAAGACGTAAAGCGAGAGTCGCTGCCTGTGATCCTTGTCGGCGGCATTTTGCAACCATCATACGAACATGTGATGTTTCTAATTGCGTCCAATCATTGATGTTCATATTTATAGCCATGTCCATTAACATGATTAATTGGCGTTGATAATTAATAATCGTTACGGGGCTTAGCTGCCGTTCTACACGTAAGTAACGCAAAAAGTCGTCAATTCGCTGCTGCAAGCTTTGCCGTGTTGAATTCATGCACGAGTTACCCAGCGTAATAGCAAATCGGGCAATAATTTGGCTAAGTGGTCAAGCATTGTCGTTCCCATCCCTTTTTGATAATGCTGAGTATCGCGGCTACTAAAGATCACCATCCCTAAATTACCATAAAGACCTAATAAAGAAATAGCCACCGAACCGACATGATTTGCCTCTGGCATTAATAATAATATTTCTGGATTATTTAACGTACCAAGATAATGATTTTTTTCACCAAATCGCTGAATACGAACAGGCTCAAATGCCTGACGAGAAATCATAACTTTTTGCGCATCCATTGGTATGCCTAGCTGCCAACAATCACTAAACAAGCGAATATAAGCACCGCTCAAACCAAAACTTCTTGACCAAGCATATAAACGTCGCTGAAAATCGGCAAAATCATCTGCCGTTGATAGCTGAATAACCAATTTTAACAGTCGATTAAATAGTATTTCATTATTGCGCGCCTGCTCAACCAATAGTTGCATATCCTGTTCCAGATTTTGGATATAAACTCGTTGACGTTTCATCGACCATTCAACTAATGAAACCGCATGATGAACCGGATGAGGAACCCGTATCTGTTCAACAGCAGCAGCATTGCGAATAAAAAAATGAGGATTGCTTTTTAGATATTTTACGACTGTCTGATCATCTAACAGAGGTTGAGGATCAAATGCTGCTTCTTTTTTATCCATAATAAAAGACCTCTTAACCAAACAAAACTTAGAAATGAATAACACCATCATAAACATGTGTCGCAGGGCCTGTCATAAACAGTGGATGACCCAGTCCATTCCAACGAATTTTTAGCATGCCACCAGGTAAATCAACACGGACATTTTTTTTTAATAAACCTTGCTGAATACCGATAGCAACAGCAGCACAGGCACCACTTCCACAAGCCTGTGTTTCTCCTACACCACGTTCATGTACACGTAATCGAATGTGTTCATGATCAATAACCTGCATAAATCCTATATTAGCTCGCTCAGGAAAACGTTCATGCTTTTCAAGCATCGACCCTAATAAAGCAACTTCAGCCGTGTCAATATTTTCAACCTGTAATACACAATGAGGGTTACCGATAGAAACCACGCCACATAATATTGTTTGTTGCTGAGTTCTAATTATATAAGTTTTCTCAGCTTTTTGCGCTTTAAATGGTACTTTATTTGGCTCAAACTCAGGAACTCCCATATTGACACAAACATCTTCATTTTCTGCTACTGATAATGTCAACCTGCCAGATTGAGTACTTACCTTGATATCGCGTTTATTGGTCAGTTTTTTAAGGCGAACAAAACGAGCAAAACAACGGGCACCATTACCACATTGAGCCACTTCACTACCATCGGCATTAAAAATACGATAATGAAAATCAAGATCGGGATCATAAGGTGCTTCAACAACTAAAAGCTGATCAAATCCAATTCCCTTATGTCGATCTGATAAACGACAAATAAGTTCAGGAGAAAAATAAACATTCTGAGTAACGGCATCTACCACCATAAAATCGTTACCCAAACCATGCATTTTGGAGAATTGCATTTTCTACTCCATCTTAATCAATTGGCTATTTTATCATTACTCGATTTTTGCAATGTTTCGGTCTGTATCGATTGATGTTCTGTCTCTTTAGACGATATCGTACTTTCAGTCTTTTGCTCCGCTGTTGCTTTTGCTGGAAAATAGAGTGGCCCTTTCAAACCACAAGCAGAAAGTAAGGTTAAAGATATCGATGTCATAAATAGCCAAAGTAATTTTTTCATTATGTTAACGCCCGCATGTTTAAATCATTATCCTTTATAATCTATAATCGCAGTTAGGCGTAGAAAAGCAAATAGGAAATTGACGATGACAGACACAGAATTTCATCAACTGGTTGATAAAGTGATGAATAAAATAGAAGAACAACTTGATCAGTATGATGGTAATAATGATATCGATTGCGAAACCCATGGCGGTATTATGACACTAACCTTCGAAAATGATAGTAAAATTATTATCAACCGCCAAGAACCACTCCATCAAATATGGCTAGCTACACGGTCAGGTGGTTACCACTTTAATTATAAAATAGACAATTGGTATTGTACTCGCAGTAATAAAAATTTTATCCAAATATTAGCCTATGCTATTAGTGAACAAAGTGGTGAACCATTTTCATTTGATCTCTAACTGCGAAAAAACAAATATCATTCTTTATTACTAATGTATATAAAAACTAATACCTGATTCTTCTCGACAGACATTCTCATTGAACGGTGAGTTTGAAAATGAGCTAGACAAATAAGGAATGACTTGATTTTTATCTTCTACTTTTATTATCTGATAAAATTGCGGTAAATTGAAATTAACTAAACTTGCACGGTAGGTAGAACGATAATGTGAGGATGAGTAAAAACGGCTAACATCCCTAACAAGTTCTTCTTTGTTTCCTTCACAGTGTGAATAAATTTCCACCCGGTTTTTTTCATCTAAAATATAGATATTAAAACCATGATTCTCTTCTGTATCCTCAAAGAAGAATTGTACAATCCCTTCACTGGCATAACCATCAACAACTAAAGGTAAATGATAAGTTTCTTTTATATCCAATTTTATCGGCAAACCATGTAATTTATTATTAGAAATTGCACCATAAAATTCGACTGCATTTTCCAATTTCTGCACTGAAACATTCAAACGCTCAAAAAATAATCCCCAAGTCTGACCTGCAATACGTAGTGCCTTGAAACGCCCTGAGTCATTACAACTGCTTGATAGACGTAATTCAATACATTCTGAAACCAGCTGTTGAACACGTGTACCGATCAACCCTCTCATATGTTGGCTATAGCAGAAAACTTCAACCACATCTGGCAGTTCAGCATCTTGATGCATTTTGCCCAGGATCGTTTTTAATGCTTCCAACATAGATTGCTCACCGGAGAAATGCAGTGTTCTTACCTCATTCCAAGAGTTACGATACAGTAGATCAATACTACTCACTAAGCATTGCGGTGGATCACCAAAACTCAATATGTCTAATTTACGTAAATCAAAATGAATAATTTGATCAGAAAACACCGCTGTCGGATCTTTCTCTAAATTAACAATAATGGCTAAATGGCGAATTTCACAGGGACTATATAAAGCTTTTGGTGTGGGTGCTAGTAATCGAATAGGAAAATTTGTGGTTATATCATTAATAAATTGATGTAATTTATTCTCATCACATTGTGAACCACCATTATGAATATAAATATGGGATTGTTCTGTCAATAAACCATTGAAGTAAGTCCATGCCACTAATTTACTAAGATAACGGTTATATTCTAAAGGTTGGTGTCCAATGATAGAATCAATAGTTGGCGCCTTATTATATAAGTACCAACCACTGCGATTGGCGCGCCTAGCAGGAACATAAATAAAAGTAAGATGACTTTCAGATAGATCTGGTGAAATTTGCGGATTAACTAAAGTGACTTTGCCAGGTAATACTTCAAAGGCGGCATACAATTTCCTTGTCAACACACCAATATCTTGTGGGCTTGCACTAATCCGTAAATTATTACGACGGGCAAAGCGAATAAGATTACGATAACTTTGCATCATGGTGTCGAGTAATTCATTATGTGCATCTCGAACCTGCGCTATTTTCCAATAATTTCGTTTGTCGAGGACGCTTAATCGCTCTGTATTCCACTCCCATGAAGTAACAAGCTGTGATAACACCTGCCTGCGCCAACTACCACTCACCGAGGTACTATTTTTATCAGACAATTTTTCACAAACTTTGAGGTAAAAACAGCGACGAATCAAATCAAGGCGTTTAAAATCACCGATTTCCATTAAATAACGGGTAACGCGTTCTAACATTAAACAATAGGCATCCAGACCATAGGAAACAATTTCCCCGGCATGCAAACGTTTCTTAAATTCCATTGCCAGCAACATACCATGCGGATAATTCCAGGAATAAGCTTCCAGTAAAATACTTTTCAGCACCGCTTTATAAGGAGAATCAACACTTTTATACAATTGCCACAAGCTAGCACCAAAATACTCTTCAGCCGATAATTCACCTAAGCCGCCTAAATCCAACCACTCATTTGGCGTTAATACTCCCCGCGCGTACAAAAATAAAACATATTCATCATAATTGGCTTCTTCTTCTGCGGGTACCATCATCCATAGCAAACGTTTCCCAGCCATACGAACCGCTGTACGATAAAATTCATCCAATAGCAATATATGTTGTGTTGTTCCGCAATCTTCATCGCTCAAACTACCACTCGTATGGTGGCGAAAACGATTTTCATCAATTAAAAAGAAAGTAACATCTATACCAAGCGAGGACGCCCATTGCTCAATTAATGTACATTTTTTTTGTAGCAGTTGTCTTTCTTCTTGATCTAACCATGATTGATGACATACCCAAATATCTAAATCAGAAACATCACTTTGCCCGATTGATGATGTACTTCCCATGGAATAAATACCTGTAATAGGTAATTCACCATTGGTTTGTTGTGAAGATAGTTCACAAAAAAGATATGCCTCAAACTGCTTTAACCAATTAATTTGCTGAGCATCAGGCGCAAAAAAACAGACACCAGCAGGTACATTACCTTCTATATAACCAGGTAACATGGGATGATGATAATTTAATAAAACTGGCAGCAATCCATATACATGCTTGAACGCTTCATTCATAGAAGATGATGCTCGTTCCAGTCGTAATTGATTGATCGCATCCAATCTTTGCTTTAGTGTCTCAATATAAAGATACAAAAGTTTTGCCTGAATTAACTTTAAAAAATAAATAACCTTAACTCAGCCATTGGTTCCTTGGGTATTGGGGAACGATAACAGCGATAAGCTTTTTGAATAGGTTGCTAGAAACGTGATCAATTTAACATTTTGTACCAAAAGGGTAAAGTACATTACACCTACATTAACTGTTCATTTTTCACACTAAATGCTTTCCATTCTTTTACCTAAAAAATCTTTTTCGTTTCTAAGAATTTCAAATAGATGATCTGTATAAAAAAAGGAAACAATTGGTTAAATTTTCTTATCAAATTTTTATAATTACCTCCATTAATAAATATTCAGATAAATATAAAAAAATTAATTGAATATGTATTTATTTGCTTTAATCCAATAACAAAAAATCACCTTGCAACTGTTGTAAACCACTTTTTCCTGTTTACAAATTGAACTATGCATTAGCTATATTTATTAAGTGTTCAGCTACAACTGGAAAAAAACTTACCAAAATGTTAAAACTGTCTACCTTTCCTTTATAATTCACTCATAATCTAATTACCTAAGAAAAATAAAAATATGTCAACACAAACACTGCGTATCGCAACAAGGAAAAGTCCATTAGCAATGTGGCAAGCGATTTTCATAAAAACACAATTAGAAAAGCATCATCCAACACTAACGATTGAACTCATTCCCATGAGTACTCAAGGTGATATCCTACTTGATACTCCCTTGGCTAAAATTGGTGGCAAAGGACTTTTTGTCAAAGAATTAGAAAATGCACTACTAGAAAACCGAGCTGATATTGCTGTTCATTCTATAAAAGATATTCCCGCAACTTTTCCTAATAACTTAGGATTAATGGCTATTTGCCAGAGAGGAGATCCTCGTGATGCTTTTGTATCCAATCAGTACGATTCCCTTGATGCGCTTCCAGCTGGGAGTATTATAGGAACATCAAGCCTACGCCGCCAATGCCAACTACGTCATACTTATCCCCACTTGGTTATTCGAGATCTGCGTGGTAACGTCGGAACACGGTTGAGTAAATTAGATAATGGTGAATACGATGGTATTATTCTTGCTGCAGCTGGCTTAAAACGTCTAAGTTTAGAAACACGCATACGTATGCCACTGCCACCAGAGCAGTCATTACCAGCAGTTGGGCAAGGCGCAATTGGTATTGAATGCCGTCTAGATGACTATCACACACAACATTTTCTAGCGTCATTACATCATCATGATACTGCTATCTGTATTCAAGCAGAACGAGCCGTCAACAATCGATTGGAAGGTGGCTGCCAAGTCCCAATAGGTAGTTATGCTATTTGGCAAAATAAACAAATTTGGCTTAGAGCGCTAGTTGGTGCACCCGATGGTAGTCAAATTATTCGTGCAGAAAGATATTTTACCTCTGAAGACGCTCAACAAGCGAGTATTGAACTTGCGGAGGAGTTACTCAATAACGGTGCCAAACAAATTCTTAACAAAATTTCGCCAGGAGCATTTTCTCGATGAGTATATTGGTCACCAGACCAAACCCCAGCGGTGAAAAACTTGTTCAACGTATTAGGTCATTAGGAAAAATGGCATTTCATGCTCCACTGATTGAAATTATGCCAGGTAATGAACTAGCCCTTCTGCCGACTAAATTAGCCAGGCTAACTAATGGTGATCAGGTTTTTTTCTTATCGCCAAATGCGGTATGGCATGCTAATTCAGCACTTTATTTAGCAGGACGAAAATGGCCTGATACGCTATCCTATTATGGTATAGGGCACTCAACAGCATCGACTTTTCACCGATTAACTAATTTGCCTATTCAACTATCTCAAGCTGGTGAAACTAGTGAGACATTAATTGAATTACCTGATTTACAATCAATATTAGGCAAAAAATCTTTGTTATTGCGGGGTAACGGTGGACGTGAACTACTCGCCGCAACGTTAAAATCGCGCGGAAGTCATATTGATTATTGTGAGTGTTATCAACGTCAACCAATAAAATATGATCGACAAACTTTCCAGTTGCAATGGCGGCAGGCAAATATTAAAACAATTATTGTTACCAGTGGCGAAATGTTACATTTATTATTTAACTTAATTACAGATGATGTTAAACCTTGGTTGCTTTCTCGCCACTTGATTATTGTCAGTGAACGTTTGGCCAGTACTGCTTACCAATTAGGATGGCAATCAGTCAAAGTAGCCAAAAGTGCTAATAATGATGCTTTAATTCAGGCATTAATGTAAACCGATATTGAGATATTAATTATGACGGAACAGAATAAACCGAATGAGGTGAATGAAAACCCATCAAATGCCTCAAAGACAGCAACGCAATCTACCGCCAAAAATGGTAACCCCCATAGGCAAAAGCGTTCTGGTCTGTTTGGTAGTATAATTACTATCGTTCTTATTATCATACTCGGTGGTGGCTTCTATTATTATCTTCATCTAAAACATCAACAAATAGTCAATGAAAGCAGTGAATTACAACAACAAATAAATGAATTACTACGTCAACAAGAAACAGAAAAACAGCAAATTAACCAATTGGTTGAATCCCAGCGTATTAGCCAGTTAGATAAAAAAGAATATGAGCAACAACTTGAACAACGCGTCGAAGAATTACAAGCACAAATAACAACACTTTCAAGTACAGATGTGAAACGCTGGTTACTTGCCCAAGCTGATTTCTTAGCCAAAATGGCTGGCCGAAAACTTTGGAATGACTATGATCCCGTTACTGCGATTGCCTTATTAAAAAGTGCTGATGCAAGTCTAGCAGAAATGAATGATCCTAATTTAATTGAGATCCGAAAAACGCTTAATAATGATATCAGTGGGCTATCAGCCATTACCCAAATTGATTATGACGGAATTATTTTAAAGCTTAATCAACTGAGCAGTGATATCGATAATTTACGCATAAATGATAGTGCTCCAGATGGTAACCCCATGGATGAGGATAGCACCGAACTTTCCAATAATATTGCTGATTGGAAACAAAATCTTAGCCAAAGTTGGAAAAGTTTTAGTAAAAATTTTATTACTATTCGTCGTAGGGATTCTCATGAAACTCCTTTACTTGCACCAAATCAGGACATTTACCTACGCGCCAATATTCGAGCACAACTACTTATTGCCGCCCAAGCCGTACCTCGTCATCAAGAGCAAATTTATAAACAATCTTTAGAGCAAGTTTCAACCTGGATTCGAATTTACTTTAATACCAACGACGCAGCAACAAAAGCCTTCCTTACCGAAGTCGATAAACTGATTGAACAACCGATTACAATGGATATTCCCAGCGAGTTAAAAAGTTTATTACTACTCGATAAAGCGTTGCAAAAACGTATTCAAGGGCAAATCCCTTCTTCTCCAACACCGAAACCGCAAAAAACGCAACCAACCAACGAAAAGAGAACAAATCATGACATAAAAATAGTTCCTCCTGCTCCAACAGAAGAAGCGGTAAAACCTAGCAATAAAACCGCCCAGGAGGGAACGGCATGATAAAAGTACTGATCCTTTTTATTGTACTGATTGCTGGCATCATTATTGGTCCCATTGTCGCCGGGCACCAAGGTTATGTACTGATCCAAACCAACAACTACGATATTGAAACCAGTGTAACCGGTTTAGTCACCTGTTTTATTATTTTACAATTTATTTTTTGTTTGCTTGGCTGGTGCTATCGTCGTATTCGCGGTACCTCATCATTTACCCATAATTGGCTAAAAGGCCGTAAATATCATAAAGCGCACAGTCAAACACAAAAAGCATTACTAAAATTAGCGGAAGGTGATTTTTCACAAGTCGAAAAACTACTGATAGGTCATGCTGACTATGCAGAACAACCGGTTGTTAACTATCTGCTGGCAGCAGAAGCCGCTCAACAACGTGGTGATGAGTATCGTACCAATCAATATCTTGAGCGGGCAGCAGAAGTCGCGGGTAACCATCAACTTCCTGTTGATATTACACGCGTGCGTATACAGCTTGCTGAAGGTAAAATTCATGCAGCACGCCACGGTGTTGATAAATTACTGGATCAGGCACCACGGCACCCTGAAGTCTTAAGAATGGCAGAACAAGCCTATCAACGTTCAGGAGCTTATCAAGCGCTTATTGAACTTTTGCCTATTATGCAAAAAGAAAAGTTATATAGTGCAGAAGAGATCGATAAATTACGTAAAGACGCCTATAAAGGTTTGATTAATCAATATATGGCTGAAGGTGGCAGCGAAAATTTAAAAGATTGGTGGCAGTCTCAAGGACGTAAAATACGTCATGATCCGGTACTACAATCGATCGTTGCTGCTCGCCTTATTGAATGCGACGATAGCGAAGCAGCAGAAAAAATTATTATTACAGGCTTAAAACAGCAATATGATGAGCATCTTTTATTGCTGGTTCCTCGTTTACAAATTAGCGATAGCAAAGCAATGAATAAAATCCTGACCAATCTAATAAAACAGTCAGGTGGTGCCACTCCCTTACTAAATAGTACATTAGGTCAACTGGCATTACAGCATGGCGAATGGCAAGAAGCGGAAAAATATTTTAAGTCTGCTTTAGCACAACGTCCTGATGCTCACGACTTTGCTTGGCTTGCTGATGCTTTAGATAAACAACATAAAGTGGAAGAAGCAGCACAAATTCGCCAACATGGCTTACTTTTTTCATTAAAGCATGAAAATTGATGACTCCCTATTCTCTATTGTTTTGATCCCGCCTCTAACTTATGGAGGCTTTTTTTACCTTTATCGATTGATTTGACATTTTTAACGTAAAACATTTGGATCAAATAGCATCAATAATATTATTTAATAATTACCTGTTGAATAAAATTTTAGCTTTGCTAAATAATTAACAAAATAAAAAAACACCTATCAAAAGATAGGTGTCAAAATACAATCAGGTCTACAGACGGATTGTGCCTCACTCAACGTTGCGTCCGGTTGGTGATGGATATTATGCATCGATAACGTGGACAATAGGCACATCAAATTGGCTCTGCGTCATCCAATAGTTTATGAAGCTAAAGCTATCACAAGAAGCAGGATGAGCATCTACACTCTATCTTAGAGCATAATTCATGCCAAATATTACTTTTTACTCAAAGATAATCTTTTTGCGCCTATTATTGAATAAATATTCACCAATTAACTATTGTTTGCCTTTTAACAAAATAATTTTATTTACTTTAATTGCCACAATTCACGATACACATTATCAAACTGTCTCTTATTAGAGACGTTATAGCAATATTTATATTTTTTCTTTATTTTTCATGAAATAAAATGTCTCTATATTGAGACATTGATTACTAGCTTTGTTGTTAAAACACGACAAACTTTTAAAAATAGATAAAAAACAACATTTTAAATACAATTATGCTATTTTTTCGCTATAAAAATAGGGAAGTCGATGTTGACAGATAACGCGTATAAACTAACTTATTCACACTTATTTGTTTACTAAATATAATGGTATAATTAGCATAGCTCTTTATTAGCCACTTATTACGCTCTCTACTGACTTCTCACTCCGACTTTTACCGCCACCCTTTGAGGCGTTAGGTGAAATCTCCACCAAGTAAAAACGCATTATTCTTCATCACACAATCACCGCATTTATGCTATTTCGCCTTAATAATGAAAGTCTTGTAGTTTTTAGTCCATTCCGCTTGCTTGGCTGCGCCTGCTATGCATGAGCTCATGACTTACGCTACACGCTTACTCCCATATTTGGTTGCTGGCATGTAATTGCACTTCAATTAATTTGCTATGATACGCTTATGACAAAACTTTCACTCGCAGGAATGCGCCCATACTGGGCACACAAAAGAAAAAACCCTGCTATAAATTGCAGGGTTTCTTTAAAATTTGGTCGGCGAGAGAGGATTCGAACCTCCGACCCACTGGTCCCAAACCAGTTGCGCTACCAGGCTGCGCTACTCGCCGAAAAAAATCTCTATTTAACAATGTTTTTTATGTAATTTTTAAAACTTATTTATATTATGGTGCGAAAGGGGGGACTTGAACCCCCACATCCGTAAGGATACTAACACCTGAAGCTAGCGCGTCTACCAATTCCGCCACCCTCGCAAACTACATAAAACAAATATGGGGTGACTAATGGGATTCGAACCCACGACAACCGGAATCACAATCCGGGGCTCTACCAACTGAGCTATAGCCACCATAAAATCTTTAAAAATTCAGTTCATTGTATACAACATTAATCTACTACACCGTAGCAGAGCACGCATTAAATGGCGCGCCCGACAGGATTCGAACCTGAGACCTCTGCCTCCGGAGGGCAGCGCTCTATCCAGCTGAGCTACGGGCGCTTAACTCCGTTGCGGGTGAGGATAGTACGGATTTAATAGCATGCTGTCCAGTGATTTTTTAAATAAAAAGATTATTTGCTTATGCTTTATCCATTTCAATCATAAAATTAACCTTACCATCACTTTTCAATCAGTAAAACAGGTTATTGCTAATCATTTTTTCATTGTTTTATGACGGAAAAGACGATTCAAAAAATAGATCACAGAAACAATCAATAAAAACACGCCGCCAACAATTAATGATAAACGCGTATCTGGATTAATTGCCATGCCAACAAGTACACATGCCAAAAAAAGCAGGGTCAAATAATTCACGTAAGGAAATAATACTGATTTGAAAGTATGTTGGGCTAATTGCTGTTGATGCACTTGCCGAAAACGCAATTGACTCAATAAAATAACAAACCAGGGTATCATTCCAGGCAATACACTTGCACTATAAACATATACAAAAACCGCTTGTGGATCAGGGATAATATAGTTAAGACCTGAGCCAACAATAAGGCATAAAATTGTTAGCATAATACATCGTGCAGGCACACCATTTGCGGTCACTTTCAGTAAAGATTTTGGCAGTTGACCATTCTGTGCTAAAGCATAAATCATACGCCCGCCACTATACATGCCACTATTACAGCCTGATAATGCCGCTGTAAGTACCACAAAATTAATTACCGCAGCTGCCGATACAATACCTACTTTTGCAAACATTAGCACAAATGGACTACCATTTTGACCAATCTCTGTCCAAGGAAATAACGTTACAACAATAAAAATAGCACCGACATAAAAAATCAAAATTCGCCATAAAATATTATTAATAGCTTTCTTTAATGTGACCTGCGGATTTTTTGCTTCTCCCGCAGTAATACCAACTAATTCAACGCCTTGATAAGAGGCAACAACAATACAAAGCGCAAATAAAAAGCCTTGCCAGCCACCGGCAAAAAACCCACCATGCTCAGTCAAATTGGCTAAACCAATCGGTTCAAAGTTATTGCCAATACCAACAAAAATCAACCCTAATCCAATCAAGATCATCACAATAATCGTGGTAACCTTAATCATAGCAAACCAGAATTCCAATTCACCGTACAAACGTACTGCGGCCAGATTAGCTAATGCAACAAGTACAACTGCAATCAACGCAAAAATCCATTGTGGAACCTCAGGAAACCAGAATTCCGCGTAGACACCAATCGCTGTGATCTCTGATATACCGACAGCGACCCACATGAACCAATAACCCCATGCCGTTAAACATCCCCAATAAGGGCTCAAATATTTATAACCAAACGAGGCAAAAGCGCCAGTAACAGGTTCAAGAAACAGCATTTCTCCCATTGAACGCATAATAAAAAAAACGAATAATCCAGCAACAATATAAGCCAGTAATACAGAAGGTCCTGCCCACTTTAACGTACTGGCAGAACCCATAAATAAACCAACACCAATTGTTCCACCTAATGCAATAAGTTCAATATGCCTCGCTTCAAGGCCACGACTGAGACCTTGTTCCGGTTTCCCCATAGCAATTTCCTGCCCTTTCAATAATCACTTAATACCATATGACCTTCATGGTCAAAATGACAGATAATAGTGCCATAATGAAAACATGTTTTTAATAATAACGAAATAAAAATTTATAAATGTAATCAAAATAGTGTTAATTGCTCAACAATGAAAAAACAGTTGTCAGCCAAAAACCCTATTTAAAAGAAGACATAGCAGATGGAATTGAAATTTACTACTGTCAAAACGAACCTTTACGATAGAAATAATACACAAATAAAAAACTACAGTTTGCCACTATAATAGTAACCCAGAAAGCGTAATAATTTTATCTGTCGTTTGATACGACTCGGTTGAGAAAGCAATCTATATAACCATTCCAATCCTAATTGTTGCCATAATTTAGGTGCTCGTTTTACATGTCCGGTAAAAACATCGTAAGTACCACCTATTCCCATATAAAGTGCATCTGGATATACTTGCCGGCAATCCCGGATAAAAATTTCTTGCCTTGGTGAACCCATTGCTACCGTAACAATTTTTGCTCCACTAGCCTTGATGCGCTCAAATAATATTTCACGTTGTTCCGGCTTAAAATAACCGTCCTGGCTACCAACAATATTCACCTGCCACTGAGTACGAAGCTTATTTTCAGTCTGTTTAAGAATTTCCGCTTTTCCACCAAGCAGAAACACAGGTACAGCTTTTTGACCTGCAATTGCCATCAATGCTTCCCACAAATCAGCACCCGCAATACGTGAAACCTTTGCTTGTGGGTATTTACGACGAATCGCTCTGACAATACTGATTCCATCAGCATAGAGATATTCTGCTTCAGCTAGCAACGCATTTAAATCACGGTCTTGCTCTGCAGTTAGGACTTTTTCCGCATTGATAGCCACCAATGTTCCATGCTTAACTTCTTGATCTGAAAATAGGTAATTAAGGAAATGGGTTATATCATGAAAACCCCAAATAAGATGACCTCGAATATCATATTTCGGGATCACTTGTTGCTTCATACATTACTCCAGTAAGCTATTATTTAGCTTATTTTTTACAATCATTCGTGGTATATATGCGAATTAAACCGGCTTTGGCAAATAACCAATAAACCAGTTTGGCAATAAACAAACAAAGCACAAATACCAAGCCAAAAAACACCACCCTCGATACGAAAGAGTCTACCCCTTCACGAACCAGGACAATAATATTAAAAATAGCGCCAAAACAGAAAACTTGCAGAATAACGGCTTTATAATGATTAATTTCAATCTTACTTTTTTCATAAAGCCAATCAAACCATTTAATAATCAAGCCAACGCCAATTGCACCGATAGGAATAAAAATAACCCCACCCATAACCACTAAAGAACCAATTAATGTGGGCGATATAGCTAAACCAGAGTGATTATCAAGCACTTGCCAGGTAAAATAATTGGCTGAATTCAATACCGTATCAGGTCGTTCAGGCCATAACCAAGTGGGAATAAAAACATAAAAATCACGTACAATAGGCGCTAATCCTTGGAATTCGATTTTGTCATAGTTATCAAGTAACAGAGCCAAATTTTCCCATGGCGAAAAGGTATCACGCGTTAAATAGAGAAAAGTATAAAAAGCTTCCGCACCACTAACATCTAATCCATAACGCTTTAATGCTAACCAAAACATACCAATAATGCTAATAACACCAGCGATAATTAGCATCCATAAATTAATCCAGCCACGGACGATACCGATAAATAGGAAAAGCGCAAAGGCGATAATAATATTAGCCCGTGTTCCACCGACAACCAGATAAGTGAGTACCCCAAAAGCAACTGTGCTAAAGAGAAAAAATAACCAGCGATACTGGGTCGGCTTTAAAAAATAGACAATTAACATTGCCGGAATGAAAAAATAAAAAAAACGTTTTAATGCTACACTTGAAACTTCACTAGAAAAAATCTGACTATAAGACTGTAAACGAAATAGTAAAAAGCCATTTTGTAGGAAAAATATTGCTACTGTCACTATAGCAATGAGCATCAACAAGAGACAAGTTAGCCGCGTTTCTACCCCATTCATAGTGAATAACGACTGTTCAGATTGTTGGACACCCGTTCGCAAGCGGGTTTTGTAAGCGATATAATAAACAATATAAAAACTGATGGATGATAGCAGCGCATTCAATAATGCATTGGTTGATACCACATTAACATCAAATTGAAAAACAAGTAATCCCGTTAATGGAAAACCAAAGTAGAATGTTAATAAATAAAGTAGAGAGAAAAAGATATTAAAATTGAAGCGTACTCGTCGAAATTCACGATATGTTAGTACCAAAATTAATATCAGAGAGATAAAATAGACAATCGATAGGCCACCAAATTCCATCATAGTCATTACTGCTCTCCTATCGATGTTAATGCAGCTTGCCATCCTTTAATAAAATTAGGGTTGAAAAAAGCTATTTGGCTTCTATCCGTTAACATCATTTTCTGTCGCAGGATATCCAGTTGCCGTTCATCTAATTGATCATCATAAAATAGAAAAGGTACAGACTGCTCAATAAGATCCTGCCAAAAGTAATTTTGCCGGCTAATAATAAAAGGAATGCCAAACTGAATTAATAAGCACAATGTGCCTATACCTTGCTGTCGTTTGAAAATAAAGTAACCTAAATCACAACAACGCAGTAAAGTGAGATAATCATCAAAAGCCATTTTTTCCTTAATAATTGTCACTTCTCCATTAGGAAAATAATTTTCGGCCGCTTGGGCAACTTCGGCAATATATACTTGATTATTAACGGGATATCCCATAGGAACAAAAATTTCGACCGGCTGAAAAGCAAACTGCTTTTTAATAGCCTGCAACGCTTCAATATGTCGATTGGATTTATCACCTGAGTTACCAACCAAAATTGTCACTTTATCCGTTTGATTAATCGATTTTTCATAGACGGTTAAGGCTGGATCCATTTTGGTTGGAAAATAGAGTAGTGATGTTGGTATAGCTGGATTTAACTGAGAAAAATAATTTAAGTCCCCTCGGGTAGCAAAAACATGCCCTACCCGTTTAAATGCCAGACGCCGAAAATAATAAAATAATTTAAATTTCAATGCAGCTGAGTCTTCATAGAGATCAGCTCCCCAAATATGCCATAAAAATTGTTGTCGACGGATCTTGCCAAACAATAATGCCAACCAAATTGATACATTAAATTGACCATGAAAAAAGAATTGGCAATTTCTATCTGCTTTTGCTTGTATAGCGATAACTTTAGCAATCGCTTTTTTATTATCAAATTGGTTAATGTGTAGTCGTGGATAGCGTGATGCTAGAGTGAGGTCACGGCTAACAACCATAAACTGTCTTTTTTCTGGTGATGGTATTGACGAAAATAAAACATCATTAAAAAATGTTAACACTGTCTGGTTATGATGTGGGATATCAGAGCCTAATACATGGATTAAGGTTTTCATGTGCGCCTGCGGTAAAGATAGAATATGCCACTACAAAGCATAAAATAAACAATATAAGTTGCCATATAAGCCTGGGCAGCACCTAACGCGCCGTAAGCTGGTATTAACCAATAAGCAAACCCTGTTAACAGCGCAAATTGAGTCACCTCCGTTAAAATGTAAAACCGTAATGCGGCCTTAGCAATAACTAAATAACCAAATACATAAGCGCCTACTTTCAATACATCACCAATCAACTGCCAAGCAAAGAGATCGCGCATTGCAATAAACTTATCGGAAAAAAGCAGCCAAATTGCCAGATCTCGTAATAGCCATACGGTAAAACTGGCTAACGCAACCGCCGGTAAAACAAACTTCAAAGCTTTAAAAATTTCTGCACTAATCTCATCTCTATGCTGCAATTTAGCTAAAGTTGGCAATAAATAAACGGTAAAAGATGCGGTAATAAACTGTAAATAGGCATCTGAAATACTACTCACTGCCTGCCAAATACCCACTTCATCCCAACTATAACGCTCCGCCAATAAATTTCTCATCATAATATAAGCAACCGGCAACGTGACTGAGGTTATTAACGCCATTAAGGTGAATTTAGCTAAGTGATGACCAATGGTACTATTCCACCTTGGTTTAAAATATGACCAATTCAGCTGTTTATGACGTAAGATCATGATCGCGGCTGGTACAACAATTAATGCAGGAACTAAAGCCAATCCTATTAGCGCCCCTTGATAACCATTTAATCTAAAACAAAAATAGTAAGCAATCACGCCTGCTAAGCTACCAACGATAATCGATAGTGCATTACCTTTCGCATCACGGTAACCTTTTAGTATCGCCAAAAAGTAATTCGCATAAGCGATCCCCATTTGTATCAATCCTAAGGCACAAATAACCATTTGATAATGGGTATGACCAAATAGCGCCAGACTGATAAATGAGCTAAATAGTAAAAAAATAAACGCTAATAGGGTTGAAAAACCCAAAATAATTAATGATGAGGTACCTAATACAGCACCTAGTTTTGTTGGTGTCTGATGATATTCAGCGACATATTTAGTTACGCCATTGAAGATCCCTGCACCAGATAAAACACCAAGTACAGTAATTAGTTGACGGAAATTTCCCGCCTGACCAACACCGCTCGGACCAAAAGTGACTGCCAATAATTTGATAACAACTAACCCTGCCCCAATTTTTATTAAGGTTGAAATAGCTGTCCAAACAGACGCTTCAACTAATGACATCTTAAGCAAAAAAACATTGGATTTGATTGATCACTTGTTGCTGCTCTTCATCGGTAAGATTATAAAACATCGGTAAACGAACTAAACGATCACTTTCCTTCGTCGTATAACAATCATCACCATGAAAACGGCCAAATTTATGACCTGCTGGACTAGAGTGTAAAGCAACATAATGAAATACTGACAAAATATTTGCTGCTTGCATATGCTTATTAAACGCGGTTCTTTGTTCAATATCTTTTAATTTGATATAGAACATATGGGCATTATGTTCTAGATCTGCCGGTATAACCGCCAAATCTAATTTGCCTACTTCAGCGAAAGGTTTAAGCGCCTGATAATAGTTTTTCCATAACGCTAGCCTACGCTGATTAATTTTATTCGCCTGCTCCAATTGCGCCCATAAATAAGCCGCTTGTAGATCTGACATTAAGTAACTAGAACCAATGTCTCGCCAAGTATATTTATCAACTTGGCCACGGAAAAATTGACTACGATCCGTGCCTTTTTCCCGCACAATTTCTGCTCGCTCGATAAGTGACGGTTCATTAATCAGTATCGCTCCCCCCTCACCACCGGAAGAGTAATTTTTTGTTTCATGAAAACTATAACAACCAATATGCCCTATCGTTCCAAGCGCTTTCCCCTTATAAGTGGACATAACACCTTGAGCCGCGTCTTCAACAACATAGAGATGGTGTTTTTCTGCCAATGCCATAATAGTATCCATCTCACAAGCCACACCAGCATAGTGAACAGGGACAATAGCGCGAGTTTTGGCCGTGATCGCCGCTTCAATTTTAGTCTCATCCATATTCATGGTATCAGGCCGTATATCGATAAAGACAATCGTTGCGCCCCTTAGCACAAAAGCATTAGCAGTAGAAACAAAGGTAAAACTTGGCATAATGACTTCATCGCCAGGTTTAATATCAAGCAAAATCGCCGCCATTTCCAAAGAGGCGGTACAAGAAGGTGTCAACAGCACTTTCGGACAGTGGAAATGCTTTTCCATCCACTCTTCACAACGCTGAGTAAAGTGCCCATCACCACATAATTTGCCACTCTGCATGGCTTCTTGCATGTAACTTAATTCAGTACCAATAACCGGTGGTTTATTAAATGGGATCATGTCGTCCTCGATATAACCAATAAGCTGTGCTTTCAATTTGTGCACCCATTTGTGAATAGAGACGCATAGCAAAAATATTGCTGATTTGAGTCGCTATCCTTAATCGCTCTACCCCTTGCTGCTCACACCATTGACAGGCGGCTGCTAGTAATTGTTTACCAACCCCTTTGCCCTGATGGGCCGGAGCGGTGGCTAATAAACCAATACGCGCCTCTTTTTCAGTTGGCAGTTTCCTTATAGTGACAAAGCCTTGAATATTTCCTTGCTTATCGTTAACTAATAAACAAAGATCATCAAAAGTACCCTTAACTGCTTTTTCAAGCCAAACAGAATAAAAACGGGCATTATCTGTTAATCGATACCAGGGCGGGCGAAAACGACTATATGAAAAAGCCTTAGCCGCAATACTTTTCAATATTTCAATATCCTGTTCCGTCGCCACAGCTAGATCTAAACTATGCTTTTTTGCCCTACTAGCAATATTTAGACAAAAATCGATTTCACTTTCTACCAGCCAAAAACCCATCGCCAATATTGCATCAATCAGTTTAGTATCAGCGGTAGCAATTTTAGCTTGCACAATATCGTAGTCAGCTAGTTGATCTAATGAGACAATTGGCGCATCGGATGCAAAATGTAACTTGGCCGTTTTACGCTTAAAGAAAGCACTTTCCCAACTGAGTATTTCAATATTGGCGTGGATAGACATGCAGCAAATCCTGTAAATATTGCCCATAACCGGTTTTCGCCAGTTTTTCCGCTGATTTTCTAACCTGTTCATCCGTCAACCAACCGTTACGCCATGCTATTTCTTCCAGACAAGCGATTTTAAATCCCTGCCTTTTCTCAACGGTTTGCACAAACATACTCGCTTCAATCAAACTGTCATGGGTGCCAGTATCTAACCAGGCAAATCCGCGGCCTAACAGCTCAACATTTAGCTCTCCACGCTCAAGATACATTTGATTCAGACAGGTGATCTCAAGTTCTCCACGTAGCGAAGGTTTAATTTTTTTAGCAAAGTCAATTACTTGATTATCATAAAAATAAAGGCCAGTAACCGCCCAGTTAGATTTAGGTTGCTGAGGTTTTTCTTCAATAGACAGTACTTTGAACTTTTCATCAAATCCAACTACGCCAAAACGTTCAGGATCCATCACCTGATACGCAAAAATTGTTGCTCCCGACTGACGAGCCACCACAGATTTCAATTTATCGCTAAAAGCCTGCCCAAAATAAATATTGTCACCTAATATCAAACAGCAAGCATCATCACCTATAAAACTTTCACCGATCAAAAACGCCTGCGCTAATCCGTCCGGAGAAGGTTGTGCGGCATAACTGAAATGAACACCGAAGGCATCACCATCGCCAAGTAACCGTTGATAATTAGGCAGATCTTCAGGCGTGGAGATAATCAATATTTCTCGGATACCTGCCAACATCAGTACCGAAAGCGGATAGTAAATCATCGGCTTATCATAAATAGGTAACAGTTGTTTAGAAACTCCTCGTGTAATAGGGTACAAACGGGTTCCAGAGCCACCAGCCAAAACAATGCCTTTCATCACCTCTCCTCGTTTCCTATTTTGTCGCGATGCCTAGACGTTCACCTGCATATGAACCGTCTTGCACATGGCGCCACCAGGTTTCATTGTTCAAATACCATTCAACGGTTTTACGAATACCTGATTCAAAGGTCTCTTGTGGCTTCCATCCTAACTCTTGTTCTATCTTGCTAGCATCAATGGCATAACGGACATCATGGCCTGGACGATCCGCGACATAGGTAATTAAATCACAATAGTGAGCCACGCCTTCAGGCTTAACCGGACGTAACTCTTCCAGCAAGCAGCAAATTGTCTTTACTACATCAATATTTTTACGTTCATTATGGCCACCAATATTATAAGTTTTACCTGCATCGGCTTGACTAATGACTAAGTGTAATGCACGGGCATGATCTTCAACATACAGCCAATCACGTATCTGTTCACCTTGACCATAAACAGGCAATGATTTACCAGCTATGGCGTTCAAGATCATCAAAGGAATTAATTTTTCAGGAAAGTGATAAGGGCCATAATTATTTGAGCAATTGGTTACCAAGGTCGGTAAGCCATAAGTACGCTGCCAGGCTCTAACTAAATGGTCACTGGAAGCCTTCGAAGCTGAGTAAGGGCTACTCGGTGCATAAGGGGTCGTTTCGGTAAATAGCCCCTCAGTGGTATGCAGATCGCCATAAACTTCATCGGTAGAAATATGATGGAAACGAAATGACTGTTTTTTCTGCGGGTTCAAATGATTCCAATAATTGCGAGCAGCCTCCAATAAAAGATAAGTACCGACAATATTGGTTTCGATAAAGGCGGCTGGCCCATCGATCGAGCGATCAACATGACTTTCTGCCGCTAAATGCATAATGGCATCAGGTTGATATCGCTGAAAAATTTCATCAATTGCCGATTGATCACAAATATTTATTTGGGCAAAAGCATAGCGAGGACTTTCTCTCACTGACGCTAACGATTCCAGATTACCAGCATAAGTCAAATTATCAACCACTAGCACACTATCGTTAGTATGCTCAATGATATAACGAACAACTGCCGAACCAATAAATCCAGCCCCACCAGTAATTAAAATACGTTTCAACGCCAAACTCCTTTGGTATCAACTACCCATTTTTGTCGGATTTGTTCACCCTTAGTCGCCTTAAATTGTTTATGATCAACCAGTAACAAAATAATATCTGCATTAGCAACGGCAACTTCAGTAGAGACCAATTGACAAAGACCTTTCAGTACATTTGGCAATTCATTAATATTAGGTTCTACTACATAAGTGGTACCAGTATGCCAATCTGCAATCATTTTAGTGATTTGCATAGCGGGGCTTTCTCGTAAATCATCAATATCCGGTTTAAAGGCTAAACCGAAGCAGGCAATTTTAATTTCATTTGCCCGTTTGCCTGTTTCGGTTAAACAATCAGCTAATACTGTCTTGACCTGATCGACCACCCAAATTGGCTTGCTGTCATTAACCAAACGGGCTGTCTGGATCAAACGAGATTGCTTTGGATTCTGAGCAACAATGAACCAAGGATCGACTGCAATACAATGGCCTCCAACACCTGGACCTGGCTGTAAAATATTGACCCGCGGGTGACGATTGGCCAAATTAATCAACTCCCAAACATTAATCCCTTGTTCTGCGCAAATAAAAGAGAGTTCATTGGCAAAAGCAATATTTACATCGCGAAAACTATTTTCTGTCAATTTACACATTTCTGCCGTTTTGGCATTGGTGATCACACATTCACCGGTAAGGAAAATACGATATAACTCACTGGCCCGTTGGGATGATTTCATCGTCATGCCACCGATTACCCGATCATTTTTGATCAGCTCAACCATGACTTTGCCCGGTAAAACCCGCTCAGGGCAATAAGCAATATCAATATCTGAGTTTTCACCCTGTTGCTGTGGAAATGTCAGATCAGATCGCATAGCTGCTAGCCGCTGTGCCATTTGCTCAGTCGCTCTAGTTGGCGAGGTAGACTCTAGAATAATCAAATCGCCTTTTTTCAATAATGGCGCTATTGATTCTGCCGCTGCCATGACATAAGAGAGATCAGGCTGATGATCATCTTTAAACGGTGTAGGAACCGCAATTAAAAACGCATCTGCCCTTTGCGGTGTAGTAAACGCTTTTAAATAGCCAGCTTCCACGGCTGTTTTTACCGTTTTATCTAAATCGGGTTCAACAATATGAATTTTACCTTGATTAATCGTATCGACCGCATGTTGATTAACATCAACCCCAATTACTTTTTTCTGCCGAGCAGCAAAAGCGGCAGCAGTCGGTAAACCGATATAACCTAAACCAATAACAGAAATAGTTTCAAAACTCATAATGTCACCTGATTTGTCTTCAACGCTTCAAGAATTCGCTGGCATGCTTTACCATCACCATAAGGATTATGCGCCCGGCTCATTTTCTGATAAGCATGGTCATCCGTAAGTAATTGTGTTACCGCTTGAACAATATTTTCTGTTTGCGTACCCACTAAACGTACCGTACCAGCTTCAACCGCTTCAGGTCGCTCAGTAGTATCACGCATCACTAATACTGGCTTACCTAAAGCTGGCCCTTCTTCTTGAATACCCCCTGAATCTGTCAGGATCAAATAAGCGTTATTCATTAAATAAATAAAAGGTAAATAATCCTGTGGATCAATCAGGTTTATATTATTAATACCCTGCAAAATGCGTTGCACTGGTTCACTGACATTAGGATTAAGATGAACCGGATAGACAACTTGAACATCAGCATGATTTTTGGCAATTTCAGCTAATGCATGACAAATACGTTCAAATCCGCTACCAAAACTTTCCCGCCTATGCCCTGTAACCAGTAGCATCTTTTTATTTTGGTCAAGAAAAGGGTATTGCGCGGCAAGGCTTGTTCGTATTGTGGCATCATTGATAACTTTATCACGCACCCAAAACAACGCATCGATTACAGTGTTACCAGTAACAAAAATACGATTAGCAGGGATCGATTCATGCTGTAAATTTTTTCGTGAATACTCGGTAGGCGCAAAGTGATACGTTGCCAGATGGCTGGCAATTTTACGATTGGCTTCTTCCGGCCAGGGAGAATATAAGTTACCAGTACGCAATCCTGCTTCAACATGACCAACCAGAATACGCTGATAAAAAGCAGCCAGGCTGGTTGCCATCGTGGTAGCAGTATCACCATGAACCAATACCACATCGGGTTTAAAAGATAACAATACGGGTTTCATTCCTTCAAGAATACGACAGGTAATATCCGTTAAATCTTGTCCCGGTGTCATAATATCTAAATCATAATCAGGTGTTATCTCAAAAAGATGCAATACCTGATCCAACATTTCTCTATGTTGAGCAGTTACGCAAACTTTCGACTCAAAAGCCTTATCGTTTGTCAAAGCATGTACCAGTGGAGCCATTTTTATGGCTTCAGGACGAGTACCAAACACAGTCAACACTTTCACAGTGACTCTCTTTTTATTTTAACCTCATCTACTAATGAGATGTATCATCAATAATGATTTTACCTTCAACATATTAATAGTTTGTTGAAGTCCTCTATTGCTATATGTTTAGCAAATAATTAGGTATTACGCCTTAACAACACAATACCTATTCCACTTAAGGCACCAATCATTCCCCAAATGACCATCATTAATGCTCGACGAGGGCTATCACGTTTAACGGGATCTTCTGGTGTTCTTAAATAGCGATAAGTTTGAAAATTATTCTCGAGAGCGGGTTCTACATTTAATGTCGTTAACATCGCTATATTTTGATCATAGCTTTCATCATAATTAGGCCCTGTTGCCTGTAATGTCTCAATTTGTGCTTGTAATAATGAAGTACCTAATAGAAACATTTCTGAATCAGGCAACTGATCGATGGGGACATCAACTTTGTTACGTGAAATACCTTGCTTTTGCGCAACTTTGAACGATTGCTGTAGGTTATTTAAACGCCGTTCATAATTTGCCTTTGCGACCATTTCCTGGCGTTTAATTAATGCTTTTAAAGACTGTGCCTTTGCTGCCCACGCGCCTTTAATCTGTTCATTAAGATTAAAACTAGCTCGTTTGTTGGCAAAAGAAATATATTCACGTAGTAACCGGTTTGCATCAGTAGCCGTTTCAGCAACTAATTTTACATTATCATGAAGTATCTTATTATCATCTTGGGGAGTGAATTGAATATCATCAATTAATTCATCAAGTAATGCAGCATCAGCCTTAGCATTTCCTTCCATGCGGGTTTTATAGTAATCACTATTTAACCAAAACTCTCGCCGGGTATCATAAGAACCTACTTGAGTAGTAAATTCTTGATAAACCTGATTCGAAATTGTTGGCAACTGATTATCCTGTGTTTCATTAATATGCGAATCCAAATTTCGCAAAAATTGCTGCTGGGAATAATATGCACCTAAATTACTAATTGTAGGTAAATCAGTGACAGCATTAGCACTCCATTTTTGTTGCATCATGTAAGAAACGATCAATGCAACAGCTGCAAAAATAAATGCTAAAGAGATAATCCATATTTTTCCCTGCCATAGCGCACAAAATAAACTTCTAATATCTAGCTCATATTCAAGAGACTGTGAGTGAGAATTAGGTTTGGGTTGTGTTTCTGATTTTGTCACTGGTATGAAACTCCTTTAAACATTTGTTTATTTATTTTGCTATACGTTGCATCCGACGTTTAACACGTTTCACAAAACGCGCCACTTTCCAAGCACGTTTAATACAGTAGCCATAGATAGCAAATATAGGCAAAAATAATGCCAACATCACCCATTCAGGAATAAAATTTGAACGTTCACCGATCATACCTACCGCTGCTAAAATAGCTGCCGACACTGTAATCAAGATAAAAGCCTGACTTGAGGTAAAACCTGAACGCATAATTAAATGATGAATATGTTGTCTATCTGGTGAAAAAGGACTCATTCCTTTACGTAGACGCCGATACATAATGGCAATCATATCCATCAGAGGAATAGCAATAATCCAAAGGGCAGTCACTGGTTTAATCGACGGTTGCTCACCTTGTGTCGACATCAACAGCAACCAAAGAATAGTAAAACCAATTAATGTACTACCCGCATCCCCCATAAACACTTTATAACGCTTTCCTAATAAACCTAAATTCAGGAATACATAAGGGAGAATGGCAGCAATAACAGCAAAACACCAAAAAGCTAATGCCATATTGCCATTTTGATAAAGCAAAATGCCTAATGCAGCAAAGGAGACACAAGAAAGCCCACCAAGCAGACCATCAATACCATCAACCATGTTAAAAGCATTGACTGCGCCCCAAACAGCAAATAATGTCATTAAATAGCTTAAAGACCCCAACGTTACATGCCATGGCCCAAAAGCATAACCTAAGTTATCTAACGTTAGACCAGCAAAATAAATCATGACCAACGCAACAATAGCTTGAATAGTTGCTCGAATTTTAACACTAATATCAAAGCAATCATCCAATACTCCAACAAATACCAAAACCCCAGCACAAATCAAATACAACCATTTATGAGGAATATATTCGGGCGTAATCATGAATGCCAAACCGATACCAAAAAAAACCGCAATACCACCAACCAAAGGAATTTCTCCTTGGTGTTTTTTTCGATGGTTAGGTTCATCTACTAGACCAAATCTTTTTGCCACTTTTCTCGCAATAAATATGAAAATCAGAGAAAACAAGAAAACCCAAAAAACGTCGATTAGTAAATTTAGTGTGTGCACAATATTTACTCTCTTATAATTTTTTTAGAAATCATCCACTGCACCCATTTCCATGTATAGACTATAAGTGTACTTTAAGTTAGCGTATATGTAACAATAACGAAACATTTCCATCATCTTGCACTGCTTATTAGTAAGCAAAATCTATACCAAAACAGATGCTATTGGATAACAAAAACGAACAAAATAAAACGCCACATAAAAGTGGCGCTTTTCAATAACTCATTAAACAAACAGCAATTTAAGAACGCTTCATAAAATCGAAAAATTCATCGTTCGTTTTCGTCATTGCCAATTTATTAATTAAAAATTCCATTGCATCAATTTCACCCATAGGATGAATAATTTTACGCAATATCCACATCTTCTGTAACTCATCCGGTAAGGTCAATAATTCTTCCTTACGAGTACCAGAACGATTATAATCAATCGCTGGGAAAACACGTTTTTCCGCTATTTTCCGCGACAAATGTAGCTCCATATTGCCGGTGCCTTTAAACTCCTCATAGATTACTTCATCCATTTTGGAACCGGTATCAACTAATGCTGTAGCAATTATCGTTAGGCTTCCACCTTCTTCTACATTACGTGCAGCACCAAAAAAACGTTTCGGACGGTGCAAAGCATTTGCATCCACCCCACCAGTCAATACTTTTCCAGAGGAAGGAACCACTGTGTTGTAAGCACGAGCAAGACGCGTAATCGAATCTAAAAGAATGATGACATCTTTTTTGTGTTCAACTAAGCGCTTAGCTTTTTCTATAACCATTTCAGCAACCTGAACATGACGAGATGCAGGTTCATCAAAGGTTGATGCAATGACCTCACCTTTAACCAGGCGTTGCATTTCGGTCACTTCTTCTGGTCGCTCATCAATTAGCAACACCATCAAAACACAGTCTGGATAATTATTGGCAATATTAGCTGCAATATTCTGCAATAACATGGTTTTACCTGCTTTTGGTGGAGCAACAATTAAACCACGCTGCCCACGCCCAATCGGTGCGGCCAAATCCAGAACACGAGCAGTCAAATCTTCTGTTGAACCATTGCCTCGCTCCATACGTAGACGGTTATTAGCATGCAGCGGTGTTAGGTTTTCAAACAGGATTTTACTACGGGCGTTTTCAGGTTTATCAAAATTGACTTCATTAACTTTTAGTAGGGCAAAATAGCGTTCGCCTTCCTTAGGAGGACGAATTTTTCCTGATATGGTATCTCCTGTTCGTAGATTAAAGCGACGAATCTGACTAGGAGAAACATAAATATCATCAGGACCTGCTAGATAAGAGCTGTCAGCAGAACGAAGGAATCCAAATCCATCCTGCAAAATTTCTAGCACGCCATCACCAAAAATATCCTCTCCACTTTTTGCATGCTGCTTCAAAATCGAGAAAATAATATCCTGTTTTCTCATGCGGGCTAGGTTCTCTAGCCCCATACTTTCGCCAAGAGTAATCAATTCAGATACCGGCGTATTTTTTAATTCGGTAAGATTCATAATGGTGGGTTCTTAAACTCGGGGTATATTTTTTGAACTATGAACAATAAATAGTATAGCAATCTCTAAGTGCCTATTTAAATAAAAATACAAAAACCTTAACGATTCTTGATGAATATATCAATTTCATTAGGATATAAATTCATGTAGTCGCAGTAATTTGTTAATTTACTACCTTAGATAACACTCTTTATACAGCAAAGACAGAATAAGACCATAAGAATTCATCTCAAAGTTGATGAGAAAATCTCACTTTTTACTTCTTAGGCCCTACACAACAGCACCAAGCAAATAACAAATGGAACATGTCTGTCTAAAAGAATTATTTCTATGAGAGTCAATGGAATTCAAACCATTGTAGGATATAGATTATCCAGAGATAACAAATATGTCTATACAATAACATATTCAATATGTACACATTAAGATAAAAACGCGTATCATATTAAGTAGTGACGCTAAATTACCATGCTTCAAAGCAGACGTCTAGCTATGAATTGTATAAAAAGCAGACGTCTAATAGCAAATTGAGAAAAATATTAGCTTACTAAACGTCTGTTGTTAATATTTTACGGGAAATTAGATATTTTTGTCTAAAAATTCTTTTAATTGAGTTTTAGACAAAAGACCAACTTGCTTATTAATCAGCTCACCGTCTTTAAAAAGTGCTAAAGTAGGAATGCTACGAATACCATATTTAGTCGCTGTTTCAGGATTATCGTCAACATTCAATTTTCCAATAATCAATTTAGCTGCATATTCATCAGCAATTTCGTCTAAAATGGGAGCAATCATTTTACAAGGGCCACACCATTCTGCCCAAAAATCAACTAATACTGGCTTTGCTGCCCCTAGGGCTTTTGTATTAAAATCTCCATCAGATAGATGAATAATTTTGTCGCTCATTGCGATACTCCAAGGATAAAATTTTTATGCTGTTTCAGTCTAACATTAATTTAACCATGTTTGCTTTATTTCAAACAATCTTCTTTCATAAAGCAACCGTTAACTGATATTCTAACACACTATGAGTAAAACACATTTGACAGACAAGAAGTTTATAGACTTCGCCTTACACCCTAAAGTTATTGAAGCCCTTAATAAAAATGGCTTTCATAACTGTACGCCGATACAAGCGTCAACATTGCCTTTTACTGTCGAAGGCCGTGATGTTGCGGGGCAGGCACAAACAGGAACGGGTAAGACATTGGCTTTTCTTACCTCAACATTTCATTATTTACTAACACATCCAACAAATTCAGAACGACAAGTTAACCAACCCAGAGCGCTAATTATGGCTCCTACACGAGAATTAGCGGTTCAGATATATACTGATGCAAAAGAATTAGCCGCTATAACGGGCTTAAAAATGGGTTTAGCTTATGGTGGTGATGGCTACGACGAACAACTGCATGTGCTCCAGTCGGGTGTAGATATTCTTATCGGTACGACCGGGCGTTTAATCGATTATACCAAACAAGGCCACGTTCATTTAGGTCTCATTCAAGTGGTTGTACTTGATGAAGCTGACCGTATGTATGATCTTGGTTTTATTAAAGATATTCGCTGGCTATTTCGTCGAATGCCACCCGCCACTCAACGCTTGAATTTACTCTTTTCCGCAACACTTTCTTATCGTGTTCAAGAACTGGCATTTGAACAAATGAATCAACCCGAATATATTGAGGTAGAACCTCAACAAAAAACAGGTCATCGCATTAAAGAAGAACTTTTCTATCCTTCTAACGAAGAAAAAATGCGTCTGTTACAAACGTTAATCGAGGAAGAGTGGCCCGAAAGATGTATAATTTTTGCTAATACCAAACATCGCTGTGAAGATATCTGGGCTCATCTTGCTGCTGATGGTCACCGCGTTGGCTTATTAACTGGCGATGTAGCACAAAAAAAACGGCTACGCATTCTTGAACAGTTTACTCAAGGCCATTTAGATATCTTAGTTGCAACAGATGTTGCCGCCAGAGGTTTACATATCCCATCTGTCACTCATGTATTTAATTATGATCTACCTGATGATTGTGAAGATTATGTTCATCGTATTGGTCGTACCGGCCGCGCCGGTGAGAGTGGTCATTCAATTAGTCTGGCTTGTGAAGAGTATTCTTTAAATCTACCTGCTATTGAGGAGTATATTCAGCATCAAATCCCTGTCAGCAAATACAACAGTGAAGCATTATTACAAGATTTACCTACACCAAAACCACGTCGTCGTTCACGTACTAATGGAACACGTCGTAACAATAATAGCCAAAGCCGACAGAATAATTCACGCAACAATCGTAAACGCCCGAGCTAATAAATATTATGTTAAAATCATCGCTTTATGCAGCAATCGATCTTGGTTCTAACAGCTTTCATATGTTAGTAGTACGAGAAATTTCTGGTTATGTACAGACCCTTGCTCGCATCAAGCGTAAAGTCAGACTGGCCGCGGGTCTCGATGAAAATAACTATTTATCTCAACAAGCCATGGATCGTGGCTGGCAATGTCTGCATCTTTTTTCCGAGTATTTACAAGATATTCCTACTGAACAAGTACAAATTGTTGCTACAGCAACACTTCGTCTCGCTAAGAATGCCGACCTCTTTATTAAGCAAGGAGAAAATATTCTAGGGCATCCCATCAGAATCATTACTGGAGAAGAAGAAGCTCAACTCATTTATCAGGGAGTAGCATATACCACTGGCGGTTCAGATAAACGACTAGTGATAGATATTGGGGGTGGTAGTACTGAAATCATTACCGGTACCAATGTTAAACATAATCAACTTGTTAGCCTTAATATGGGTTGCGTTACCTGGCTTGAACACTATTTTAAAGATCGTAATCTAACCGAAGAAAATTTTGCGCAAGCTGAAACTGCCGCGCATAAGATCATTAAACCTATCGCGAACCAACTTATTGAGCAAAGTTGGCAAATTTGTGTCGGCGCTTCAGGTACAATACAGGCGATTCAAGAAATTATGCTGGCCGCTGGCATGGATGAACGTATTACGCTAGATAAATTACAATTATTAAAAAAAGTGGCAATCACCTCAGGAAAATTAGAAGAGTTGGAAATCAAGGGGTTAACACTAGAAAGTGCGCTAGTTTTTCCCAGTGGTTTAGCTATTCTAATCGCCATATTTGTAGAGTTAAAAATCGATCATATGATATTAGCAGGTGGAGCATTGCGTGAAGGATTAATCTATAACATGCTTGATCTGCCTGCAAAACAGAATATACGCGCAGTTACACTCGCTAATATTCAACATCGTTTTCAAGTTGATATTGAGCAGGCTAATCGAGTAAAGAGGCTAACCGAATATTTTTATTCACAATTAAAGAAAAGCTTTTATCGTGATAATCACCAAGTTGATGAGCTATTAAAAGGTGCCAGCGCTCTACATGAAATTGGCTTAAGTATTGACGCTCGCCATGCTACTAACCATGCCCATTATCTGATCAGCCATCTTGATATGCCAGGTTATACGCTTACGCAAAAACGCTTGTTAGCGGCTTTGCTAAAAAATCAAACTGGCCCAATTGAGTTAGCGGAATTGACTCAACAAAACGCGATTCCCCTCCAACATGCTATTCTTCTTTGTCGCCTTTTGAGACTAGCGATTATTTTTACTCTTCCTCGTCGTGACAATACCATACCGTTATTACGGCTTAGAGCAAATAAAGAAACCTTGATCCTAACATTACCTCATCAATGGTTATTGGAACATCCACTTTGTTATGAAAATTTACAGCAAGAAATTCAATGGCAAAGTAATATCAATTGGCCTTTGATACTAGAAGGACAAACTGAATTAACTCAATAAACTCAATCTTTTTTAGTTAGCAAAATTTATTTTTTATTTAACCCCAATCTCGCTCTGATATCAGCAATCGCAGACTGTCCTTTTTCCATTCGCTGTTCTGCAGTAACTATCTTTTTATTTTGTTCCCAGAGCAAATCATCTTGAGGTAACTCATGTAAAAAACGACTAATTTCTGGTCGAATAAGTTCACCATATTGACGTCGCTCCCGACAATGAGTAAAAAATAACGCTCGTTGAGCACGGGTTATTCCTACATAAGCAAGACGGCGTTCTTCATCAATATTATCTTCATCAATACTGGTTTGATGGGGTAACAACCCCTCTTCCATACCAACTAAAAAAACGTAAGGAAACTCTAGTCCTTTTGAGGCATGCAGAGTCATTAATTGTACCTGATCTAAATCTTCTGTCGTTTCTCCACGCTCCATCATATCCCGCAATGTAAAACGCGAGACAACCTGCGATAAGGTCATCGCCTCATCGATATCGTTGCCATTAACCATTTCATCCATCCAACCAAACAGTTGGTTAACATTTTTCATCCGCATCTCAGCCGCTTTGCTACTAGTTGATGTCTCGTATAACCAGCTTTCATAATCAATGTCATGCAGTAGATCTCTGACGGCAAGTAGTGGCTCGCGTTCAGCACGTTTGGCAATATTGGCTAACCAATGGGTAAAATGTTGCAATGCTGTCAAACCACGACCGGTTAAAGTTTGTTCAAGGCCGACATCAAAGCTAGCATTAAACAGGCTTTTTTGGCGCAAAATCGCCCATTCACCCAATTTTTGGATGGTTTTTGGCCCAATTTCACGTTTCGGTGTATTAACAATACGGAGAAATGCACTATCATCATCTGGATTAGTGAGGATCCGCAAATAAGCCAATATATCTTTAATTTCTGCCCGTGAAAAAAATGAAGTGCCACCTGAAATACGGTAAGGAATACGATTTTGTAACAATAATTTTTCAAATAGTCGTGATTGGTGGTTACCACGATATAAAATAGCATAATCTTTATATTGGGTTTTATTGATAAAATGGTGGGCAACCAATTCGCCGATCACACGTTCAGCCTCATGATCTTCATTGTTAGCCGTGATAACTTTTAGCACTTCACCATAACCCAATTCAGAAAATAACTTTTTATCAAAAACATGTGGATTATTAGCAATCAATATATTAGCGGCTTTCAAAATCCGGCCAGAAGAGCGATAATTTTGCTCCAGTTTGATCACATTAAGCTGAGGGAAATCGTTTTTTAGTAACGCTAAATTTTGTGGTTGAGCACCACGCCAGGAATAAATAGATTGATCATCATCACCAACAACGGTAAAACGTCCACGTTTACCCACTAACAATTTAACCAGTTGATATTGGCTAGTATTGGTATCTTGATATTCATCCACCAGCAGATAACGGATCTTTTGCTGCCAACGCGAACGCACTTCTTCATTCTCATCGAGCAAGCGAGTTGGTTTAGTAATTAAATCATCAAAATCCAGCACATTGCAGCTCGATAAATGTAATTCATAGCGCTGATAACATTCAGCAAACAGCTGATCTTTTTCTGATTTTACCTGCGCCATAACTTGTCTGGCAGTTAATAAATCACTTTTCCAGTTAGAAATTGTTGACGCTAATTGGCGTAACAGATCTTTATCATCTGCTAATAAATCAAAGGTTAGCTCTTTTAGCAAAGCCATTTGATCGTGTTCATCAAACAATGAAAAATTGGCTTTTATGCCTAATGCACTATGTTCCCGTTTAATAATTTCCAATCCTAGGGTATGAAAAGTTGAAACAATTAATCCTCTGGTTTCTTTTTTTCCTAGCGTTTGTCCTACCCGTTCTTTCATCTCTCTGGCGGCTTTATTGGTAAAAGTGACTGCCACCACCTGACGTGGTAAATATCCATGATGACGAATTAAGTAGGCTATTTTATTGGTAATAACGCGAGTTTTTCCTGAGCCCGCGCCAGCCAGCACTAAACAGGGACCGTCAACATATTCAACCGCTTGTTGTTGATTGTAATTTAATCGCATAGCGTATTAACTGAGTATTTGTCATTATTCATCATAAGCTAAAATTGTATCAGAAAGAAAATCAGTAAAAAATGTGATAAAAAAACCCGCTATTGGGTGATAAAAATATAATTGCTGAAAACCCATATCAGAGATAAAGTTGTTCTACCCTCGAATCATGACGAATTAGGGTAACTTTTCCAAAGCTATTTCATACCGTTAATAAAAAAACTTTAAAACAATTAGTTAGGGTTTTATTGTCGTTGATTTACTCCAGGCTAAACTCTCTAGTATATTTGAACTAACTATGAGTGCAAAACTATCATTGTAGTTACTGCTTAAAAGTGGGAGTATTTATGACAACTACCCACTAACCCTCTTTTAAAAAAATCAAAAATTTAAAAAATCTGCACAAATGCAGTAAAAGCTATGAGTGCTTTTAGCCTAATTTTCTAATCTAATCAGATACAACTAAATAATAAAGGAAATTCTTATATGCCAAATAATTCAATGCGCTATGGTACTGACAAAAACGATGATCTATATGGTAGTAATAGTAACGATACGTTATTTGGTAATAACGGCGATGATAAATTATCCGGTGGTAAGGGGAACGATATTTTATTCGGCGGTTGTGGCAATGATCACCTATCCGGAGGTAGTGGTGATGACCAATTATTTGGTGGTAGTGGTAACGATCACCTATTTGGAGATAGTGGTAATGATAATTTATACGGCGATAAAGGCGCTGATAGATTAACTGGTGGTGAGGGTAATGATACTTTTAACTACTTGTCACTAGATGATTCTTTGCCTGAATCGCCAGATACCATTACTGATTTTGAGATGGGTAAAGACAAAATTGATATTTCCACACTTAACATAGACTTTGATGATAATTTTGTTGCTATTCAATTAGTCGATCATTTTACTCATAGAAAAAATGAAATGTTATTTAATTACAGTGAACAAGAAAATCTAACAAAATTAATGTTGGATCATGATGGTGATGGAGTCGGTGAATTCCAAATCAACATCATAGGAAAGATGAATGATATAACTAACATTAAATTACTTATGTAAATAATTTACCGGCACTAGATAAAAGTTTGTCTATCTTGTTCTTCTCTTTTTTACTTTCTACTATTTATTGCTCCATCGTTAATGCTAATGTCGTTATTTTTTTACTGTTCATGGTGTTAATGATTAGTACATTAATCATAGGCAGTGAATGTTGTATCATATCGCTTTATATTCCCTTTCCACTCGAGTACTGACTCTATCGGCAGATATTTCGGTTTGAAACTCCCACCAAATACGGGTATATAGCAATACCCGATAGTGGTTTGCATTATTATGGCAAGCGAAAAATCTGTGTCCGTTTGAATTACACTCTAACTTAGTATGTGCTCTCTAACTTCAATCGTATAATGGAGAAACTTAAAAATTGCGTAGCTATATTTTTAGCCTATCAATAGCGCGGTAGATAAAATCTACCGTTTACATTATGCAACAGAACCAATACCTTTCATATCAGTCATATAATTACGCAGTTTATTACCTATGATCTCAATGGGATGACTACGGATCGCTGCATTGATATCCCGCAATTGCCTATTATCAATGTGGCTAGCGGCCATATTTTTCGCTAAGTCACCTGGCTGTAAAGTTGCCATAAAATCCTTGAGTAAAGGTATTGCAGCAAAAGAGAATAGATAATTACCATATTCTGCAGTATCGGAAATAACGACATTCATCTCATATAAACGTTTCCGCGCAATGGTATTCGCAATCAATGGTAATTCATGTAATGATTCATAATAAGCAGACTCCGCAATAATACCGGCTTGCAGCATAGTTTCATAAGCTAATTCAACCCCGGCTTTAGTCATCGCAACTAATAAAAGACCATGGTCAAAATAATCCTGCTCTAAAATTTTCCCATTATATTCTGGATAATTTTCAAACGCTGTTTGCCTGGTTTCTGCCCGCCAAGACAGTAAATTTTTATCATTATTATTCCAATCTGCCATCATGGTAGATGAAAATTTGCCGGACATAATGTCGTCCATATGTTGCTGAAATAATGGCGCCATGATTTCTTTTAGCTGTTCAGATAATACAAATGCCCGCAATTTAGCTGAATTAGATAAACGATCCATCATCAGTGTAATACCGCCGTGTTTTAACGCTTCGGTTATCGTTTCCCAACCATATTGTAATAATTTTCCTGCATAACCCGGCTCAATACCATCTGCAACCATTTTGTCATAACAAAGCAAGGAGCCAGCTTGAAGCATGCCACACAAGATGGTTTGTTCACCCATCAGATCTGATTTTACTTCGGCAACAAAAGAGGATTCAAGCACACCCGCGTGATGACCTCCTGTAGCAGCAGCCCATGCTTTCGCAATGGCTATTCCTTCACCTTGCGGATCATTTTCCGAATGAACGGCAATCAACGTTGGTACGCCAAAACCACGCAGATACTCTTCACGTACTTCGGTTCCCGGGCATTTCGGCGCAACCATAATAACGGTAATATCCTGACGGATCTGTTCACCTACCTCAACGATATTGAAACCATGTGAGTAACCTAATACTGCACCTAGTTTCATTAATGGCTGAATAGCTTGTATTACAGCAGAATGTTGTTTATCCGGAGTTAAATTAATGACTAAATCCGCTTGTGGAATTAATGTTTCGTAACTACCAACAGTAAAACCATTTTCTACCGCCTGACACCATGAAGGGCGCTTTTCTTCAATCGCTTCTTTGCGCAATGCATAGGCAATATCCAGACCTGAATCACGCATATTCAATCCCTGGTTTAGACCTTGCGCACCACAGCCAACAATCACAATTTTTTTATCTTTTAAATAACTGGCTCCATCAACAAATTCATCACTGGCCATAAAACGACACTTACTTAATTGCAATAATTGTTGGCGCAGATCTAAGGTATTAAAATAATTAGCCATCGATTAATTTCCTTCATAATTTCAGTAATTTATTGTACATTTTCTATTGTTTTATTCTCAGATTATTTAACAAAGAAGCGTTTATATGATCACTATATGCGATCAAAAATATTGCGTAAATTGATATATTTAAAATATTATATTGCAAAATTTGCAACATCAGTTTGTCACTTTTTATCACAGGAGGCGTGATGAATATTCGCGATCTAAAGTTATTTTTACATCTAGCTGATAGCTGTCACTTCGGACGCACTGCTAATGCAATGCATATCAGTCCATCTACATTATCTCGCCAAATACAACGTCTGGAAGAAAGTTTTGGTCACATTTTATTTATGCGTGATAATAGAACCGTACGCCTCACCGAAGCAGGAAAACAATTTAAACAATTTGCCCAGCAAACACTGTTTGAATATCAGCAAGTTCGTCACTCACTTAACCAACAGAGTGCCTTATTGACCGGTGAATTACGCCTATTTTGCTCAGTCACTGCCGCCTATAGTCACTTACCTAAGCTCCTGGATAACTTTAGATTAGAAAATCCTTTAATCGAAATTAAATTAACCACTGGCGACGCAGCGGATGCGGTCAATAAAGTTGCCAGCCAAGCTGCCGATTTGGCGATTGCCGGTAAACCTGAAAAACTACCTGATAATATTTTATTTAACAAATTAGGTGAAATTCCGTTGGTTTTAATTGCCCCATCATTAGCTGGAACGATCCGTCAACAAATTACGCAACCACAGCCGAACTGGCAACAAATTCCCTTTATCTTGCCAGAGCACGGACCTGCCCGCCAAAGAATTGCACTTTGGTTTCAACACCAAGCTATTAATAATCCGTTAATTTATGCTACCGTGTCAGGCCATGAAGCTATTGTATCAATGGTTGCGCTCGGTTGTGGTATTGCATTAATACCAAAGGTTGTGGTCGATAATAGCCCAGAATCGATCCGCCATCGTATTCTACAACTTGACCCTATTTCTCCCGTTGAACCTTTTGATCTTGGCGTTTGTGTTTTAAATAAACGTCTTAATGAACCATTAATTCGAGCATTCTGGCAGTTGCTGACTGTTGCCAATATGCGCAGTCAATAACTGACTATGCGGCGCTAAAAAGAATTGGAATGAAGTATTATTGGTTTCATCATAATATTCATAACCCAATGCAGCGAGATGTTGCTCAAAAAGGGCTTCAGAACCGGATAGTTCAAATGCCGCTAAAACACGCCCATAATCAGTGCCATGACTGCGATAATGGAAAAGGGTAATATTCCAATAGCTACCTAATGTTTGCAAAAACTTAAGTAGCGCGCCAGGTGACTCTGGAAAGACAAAACTTAATAGCCGTTCATTCAGTGGCTTTGACGGACGTCCACCCACCATATAACGCACATGGAGCCTAGCCATTTCATCATGGGAAAGATCGGTAACGTCATAATCCGCTTGTTGTAAGTCAGCAACAATATCAGCAGATTCGTCAACCCCATAGCTCAACCGGACACCAACAAAAATACGCGCTTGCTCTGAATTTATATCGCTATAGCGATAATTAAATTCAGTAACACTACGCTTACCCAATACTTGGCAGAAACGCAAAAAACTCCCTTGTTGCTCAGGGATGGTGACAGCGAATAATGCTTCTCGTTGTTCGCCTAATTCACAACGCTCTGAAACATAACGTAAACCATGAAAATTGATATTAGCACCCGTTAAAATATGCGCTAAACGTTCACCTTTTATGTCATGCTGCTGAACATATTTCTTTAAACCGGCTAATGCCACTGCCCCTGCTGGCTCGGCGATAGCACGAACCTCTTCGAATAAATCTTTAATCGCAGCACAAATATTATCACTATTGACCGTAATAATATCATCGACATATTTTTGACACAGCCGAAAACTTTCATCGCCAATACGCTTAACGGCCACCCCCTCAGCAAATAAGCCAACACTGGGTAAATCTACCGGATACCCGGCGGCTAAAGCGGCCTTAAGACAAGCGGCATCTTCTGCCTCAACAGCAATAATTTTAATTTCAGGCATTAATTGTTTGATCAAGATCGCTACACCGGCAATCAATCCTCCACCACCAACCGGCACAAAAATACGATCAAGGTGAGGAGCTTGTTGTAGCAATTCCATCGCTATTGTTGCTTGACCCGCGATCACTGCCGGATGATCAAAAGGTGGCACATAGGTGTATCCCTCCTGATGAGCAATTTCAATCGCTTTAGCTTTCGCCTCATCAAAATTTACCCCATATAAAAGCACTTCAGCCTGCAACCGCCGAACAGCATCAACTTTAATATCAGCAGTGGCTAATGGCATCACAATCAATGCCGGGATCCCTATCCGACTAGCCGATAACGCAACACCTTGCGCATGATTACCGGCCGAAGCGGTAATGACACCATTAGCTCGTTGCTGTGCTGACAAACCAGCAATCATGTTATAAGCACCACGTAGCTTAAAACTATGCATTAATTGAAGATCTTCACGCTTAACCAAAATGACATTATCAAACCGTTCGGAGATTTTTTTCATCTCCTGTAATGGAGTGATTTGTGCTACTTGATAAACTGGCGCTTTTAACGCCGCGGTTAAATAATCCTCTGCCGATGGTGAACTTTGCAAAGAAGAAAGCGCCATTTTATTCCCCCAGCTTCGCTTTATCACGCACCGCCCCCTTATCTGCACTTGTTGCTAATGCAGCATAAGCGCGTAGAGCAAAAGAAACTTTACGTTCACGCTTGCGTGGCGTCCATGCTTTTTCACCACGCTGTAATTCAGATTGCTTACGTTGATGCAATATTTCCCTATCGATATTTAAGGCAATCTTGCGAGCAGGAATATCAATATCAATAAGATCGCCATCTTCAATCAAGGCAATCAAACCGCCACTTGCCGCTTCTGGCGAAATATGGCCAACTGATAATCCAGAGCTACCACCAGAAAAGCGACCATCAGTAATTAATGCACAGCTACTCGCTAATCCCATTGATTTAAGATAAGAAGTTGGATAAAGCATTTCCTGCATGCCTGGCCCTCCTCTTGGTCCTTCATAACGAATTACCACTATGTCACCAGCCACGATCTTACCACTCAATATTGCTGTTACCGCCTCTTCTTGACTATCAAATACCTTGGCCAAACCACGAAATATCAGACAATTTTCATCAACACCTGCGGTTTTGACAATACAACCATCTTCAGCCAGGTTGCCAAATAAAACCGCCAGCCCTCCATCCTGACTATATGCATGGGCTAAATTGCGAATACAGCCTGTTTGACGATCGAGATCTAAAGATGGCCAACGACATGTTTGTGAAAATGCTTGAGTAGTGCGAATACCAGCCGGCCCTGCGGCATACATCTGTTTCACCGCATCATCTTGCGTCAATATGACATCATACTGCGCTAACATTTGAGTGACGTTCAAACCAAGAATATTTTTTACCTGACGATTAAGTAATTGCGCGCGATCTAATTCACCTAAAATAGCGATCACCCCACCGGCTCGATGAACATCTTCCATATGATATTTGGCAATGCTCGGTGCTACTTTACACAAATGCGGTACTTTACGTGATAACCGATCAATGTCTGCCATAGTGAAATCAACCTCAGCTTCCTGCGCTGCTGCTAATAGATGTAATACCGTATTAGTCGATCCGCCCATGGCAATATCGAGGGTCATCGCATTTTCAAATGCAGCTTTGCTGGCAATATTGCGAGGTAAAACACTGTCATCATCCTGCTCATAATATTTTTTCGTGATCTCAACAATACGTTTACCCGCAGCCAAGAATAACTGTTTACGATCGCGATGCGTTGCCAGTAAAGAACCATTGCCAGGCAAAGATAATCCTAATACCTCCGTCAAACAGTTCATTGAATTAGCGGTAAACATGCCTGAACATGAACCGCAAGTCGGGCAGGCTGAACGTTCAATTTGTTCGCTTTCTTTATCACTGATAGCCGGATCTGCACTTTTGATCATAGCATCGACCAAATCTAGTTTAATAATTTGATCAGAAAGTTTGGTTTTGCCTGCCTCCATCGGACCACCCGATACAAAAACAACCGGAATATTTAAACGCAACGCGGCCATCAGCATTCCTGGTGTGATTTTGTCACAATTAGAAATACAAACCATCGCATCGGCACAATGAGCATTAACCATATATTCAACGGAATCAGCAATAAGCTCGCGGGAGGGCAACGAATACAACATACCACCATGCCCCATAGCAATACCATCATCAACAGCAATGGTATTAAACTCTTTTGCCACACCACCAACGGCTTCTATTTGCTTAGCCACTAACTGACCAAGATCACGCAGATGCACATGACCGGGGACAAATTGAGTAAATGAATTGACAACAGCAATAATTGGCTTACCAAAATCAGCGTCAGTCATTCCTGTTGCCCGCCAAAGTGCCCTTGCACCAGCCATATTACGACCATTGACCGTTGTAGCAGAACGATATTCTGGCATTTTTGCTCCCTTGGTATAAAAATTGACGATAACTAGCCGCCAATAAACATCTATTAATTTGAACTAACTATTGACAGGATCTAACCAATCCCATTTGTCTTTGGTCGAACCATCAAATAAACCGAAAAAAGCCTGCTGGATACGCTTGGTTACTGGGCCACAATGACCGGCTCCAACTTGTATTCCATCAACGCTACGAACTGGCGTAATCTCAGCCGCTGTGCCGGTCATAAAAATTTCATCAGCCAGATACAACGATTCACGTGATAACATCTGTTCACGGACTTCAAATCCCAATTCAGTGGCCAACTTAATAATCGCATCACGTGTGATGCCGGGTAGTGCCGATGAGGTAAATGGCGGTGTAAAAAGTACGTTATCTTTAACTTCAAATAGGTTCTCACCCGCCCCTTCGGAAATATAACCACTAACATCTAACGCTATTCCTTCCTGATAGCCATGGCGTCGAGCTTCACTACCTACCAGTAAAGAGGATAGATAATTACCACCGGCTTTAGCCGCAGTCGGGATGGTATTGGGTGCGGCGCGATGCCAGGACGAAACCATCGCATCAATACCTTGTTCGAGTGCTTTTTCACCGAGATAAGTTCCCCAAGGAAAAGCCGCAATAATGACATCCGTTTTGTAACCTGGTGGCGGATTAACTCCCATACCAACATCACCAATAAAAACAAGTGGTCTAATATAGGCACTAACCAACTTATTTTTACCAATCGTTTTGCGACAAGCTGCCATCAACTCATCAACACTTTGGCTTAAAGGCATGCGATAAATTTTGGCTGAATCATGTAAACGCTGCATATGCTCACGATGGCGAAAAATTACTGGCCCTTGATGAGAGTGATAACAGCGAATACCTTCAAAAACCGAAGTACCATAATGTAAAGAGTGAGACATAACATGTATCTTTGCCTCCGCCCAGGGCACCATTTCTCCATTGAACCAAATATAATCTGCTTTTTTTGTCATTTTTTTACCTTACATTACGATGGATTGTTTGGCAGCTTGTTGCTTGATTTCAATATCAAAAACATCTGCCAATTTAATTAACTGGGAACAAAGTAGGTTTAGTGGACGCTGACTATTAACCGTTATTTCAATGCTAACGTTATTTCCACCTAATACCTGACTCATGCTTATTGCATTAACCTGAAAACCGCGATGACGGGTCACCCGCAAAATGCGCTCTAAGACCTCTGGCCGAAAGCGCGCTTCAATATTTAATTGATATTCTCTCATCAGGGTTTCTCCATCATTTTTTCATTGCTGGCACCAGGAGGAACCAATGGCCAAACATTTTCTAATTCATCAACAGATACCTGTAGCAAATATGGTCCTGCATGACTGAATAATCTATCAAGTGCGTCATTAATTTCTGAAGTATGCGTAATACGCTGACCGGCAATATCGAATGATGCGGCTAATGCGATAAAATCTGGGTTATCCGTTAACTGAGTTTCACTGTAGCGTTGTTGAAAAAATAACTCTTGCCACTGACGTACCATGCCCAAACGTTGGTTATCGATAAGCACAATTTTGATCGGTAATTGTTTGCGTTTTATGGTGGCTAATTCCTGAATATTCATCATAAAAGAACCATCACCTGAAATACAAATAACCGCTGCATTAGGGCGGGCTAACTGAGCGCCGATTGCAGCTGGAATACCAAATCCCATTGAACCTAATCCAATTGAGGTAATAAAATTCTCTGGAGCTCGAAATGCCATATGCTGTGCCGTCCACATCTGATGTTGCCCAACATCTGTTGTAACAATGGTGTCAACATGCATACGTTCTGAGATTTGTTTTAACATAGCAGGGGCATCGATAGCATCCCCTGTATGGTTATAATTCCATTCATACTCTTTTTTCAACGCGCTGACTTTTGTTTGCCATGAAGCAATATTTAATGGTCTAGCTAATCGCGGTAATAATAGTTTTGCATCACCGAGCAAACAAACGTGCGCCTGACACAATTTATTCAATTCAGCATGATCTATATCTAAATGGATGACTTTGGCATTAGGGGCAAATGTATTCAATTTACCGGTCACACGATCATCAAACCTGGCGCCAACCGCCAACAATAGATCACATTCCTGCACAGCAAAATTTGCCGCTTTACTGCCATGCATACCCAACATTCCCAAATAATGCGGATCATCTGCTGTGACAGCACCGAGCCCCTTTAATGTAGAAACTGTAGGTAATCCTGAGATAGCAATAAAATCCCTCAACTCAGCGACCGCCCCTGACATACCAACACCGCCACCCACATACAAAATAGGTTGTTTCGCTTGCTCCATAATTTCACATGCAGTAGCTAATTGATAAGTAGAATAAAATGGTTTTTGTTCAACTGGCATCAAATAAGGCAGCGAATGAGTTGTCTGCAACTGTATATCTTTGGGAATATCAATTAAAACTGGGCCTGGACGACCCGTTGTTGCAATACTGAAAGCCTCAGTAATAACCTGTGGCAACATATCAACAGAATCCACTAAGAAACTGTGTTTTGTACAAGCTAAAGAAAGACTTAAAACATCAACTTCCTGAAAGGCATCTGTGCCAATAAGCTCCAAAGCAACCTGTCCTGTTATGGCAACGATAGGCACTGAATCTAATAATGCATCGGCTAAACCAGTGATCAAATTGGTTGCTCCTGGTCCTGATGTTGCAATACAGACTCCTGGTTTATTCGTTGCTCTTGCATAACCAATAGCAGCCATAACAGCACCTTGCTCATGGCGACATAAGAGATGTTCTAAATCACTATCATACAAAGCGTCATAAACAGGCATAATGGCCCCCCCTGGATAACCAAAAATCTGTTCAACCCCTTGGGTAATTAATGCCTGAACTAACCATTGTGCTCCATTCATTGTTCTACTCCAGCAACCTAATTTATTGGTTTATTTTTCTAAACTCTCACCGACAACTAAAATTTAAAGCTAAAAAAAACCCCGCGCCTTTCGGTGCGGGGTTCTTGTGAAATCTGGCTAGTTATTCTGCCTTTCTTCTTCCAAGTGCTGCCCCGCACGGTGGGATAATCACCACCACGCTCACAATAATTAGGTTAATTATTAGGGCAAATACCTTCGTCATAATATCCGTTCTTTGATCTTGATAATTTATTTAGTTATTTAGAGTTAACACGTTGACACTTATTTGACAATACTTATTTTATTTTTTTATCGAAAAATAAAAAATTACGACTAAAATCAATAAGTAAACCTCATCATAAAATAATTTCATTAAAAAAAGAAAATAATTAAAATAAAAAACTATTAAATGCAGTTAATGCAAAAAATTTAACCAAAAAGCCATTTGATTATAAAATGATAAACCACAGCTTATTAATTAATGTCAGAAATTGTAATACAGACAATTAATGGCTAATTTTCATCATCAAAAATGGCAGCGCTGTCCTAAAAAATTACCACAAAAGTAAAAATTTCGGCTACTTCTCTAACAACCTTCCCATATTCACCAAAAGCTAGTTGTACCTAATTTACTAACTAAGAAAATAGTGACATGACATTTTAGGGAGGAAATATGGCACTAGCGGTTATTTACACCAGAGCTTCAATCGGTATGAATGCCCCACGGGTAACAGTTGAGGCACATATTAGTAATGGGCTACCTGGACTCACCCTAGTAGGGTTGCCAGAAACAGCCGTCAAAGAAGCGCGGGATCGTGTCAGAAGTGCTTTAATTAATAGTGGTTTTCAGTATCCATCTAAAAGAATAACTATCAATTTAGCGCCTGCCGATTTGCCAAAAGAAGGCGGACGTTATGATCTAGCTATCGCACTCGCTATCTTAGCGGCATCGGAACAAATTACATCAATAAAATTAAATCAATTCGAATTCCTTGGCGAATTAGCACTTTCTGGTCAAATTCGTCGAATAACAGGGGTAATAACAGCGGCACAAGCAGCATTAAAAAATCAGCGTAAATTGATCACTTCCCTAGAAAACACAAATGAATTAAATTTGTTACCAACAGAAAGTGTCTATTTTTGTGAACATCTATTAGCTGTTTGTCATTTCTTACATGATCAAAATACTTTATCCCACAATCAAGAAACACCTATCACCAACCATAAGCACTCTAATATAACAGATATCAATGATATTATTGGCCAACAACATGCCAAGCGCGCATTAGAGATAACCGCCGCAGGAGGACATAACCTTTTACTACTTGGCCCACCAGGCACAGGTAAAACCATGCTTGCCAACCGCCTTATTACTATCCTGCCTGATCTCACCAATCAAGAAGCGCTAGAGATAGCGTCAATAAAAAGTTTATGTGATATCTCATTTGATAACGAAAAATGGCTTACACGGCCATTTAGAGCACCTCATCACAGTGCTTCTATGGCAGCATTAATTGGTGGAGGAAGCTTACCCAAACCGGGAGAAATATCCTTAGCCCATAATGGCATTTTATTTCTTGATGAACTCGCCGAATTTGAACGAAAAGTACTCGACTCACTTAGGGAACCGCTAGAGTCTGGAGAAATAATAATTTCACGTGCAAAAGCTAAAGTTAATTTTCCAGCCAATATTCAACTTATTGCCGCCTTAAATCCCAGCGCTATGGGCCACTATAAAGGCATATATAACCGAGCCAGCCCAAAACAGATCCTCCGTTATTTAGCAAAGATATCTGGACCATTCTTAGATCGTTTTGATCTCTCTATAGAGGTACCTCTGTTACCGCTAGGTACTTTAAGCCACTCTACACCTACAAATGAAACCAGTTTCGATATAAAACAACGTGTAATACAGGCAAGAAAGCAACAAATTGAACGTTCAGGTAAAATTAATGCAAAACTAAATAGCAAAGAAGCCGCACTTTTTTGTAAACTAAAACCAAATGACGCCCTTTTTTTAGAAACAACATTAAATAAACTTGGCCTCTCAATCAGAGCTTGGCATCGTATACTGAAAGTTTCACGGACCATTGCCGATTTAAAACAGCAACAACAAATTGAAAAAATTGATATTATTGAAGCAATTAGCTATCGCAGTATGGATAAGCTACTTATTCAATTACAAAAACAAATTGAATAATTAAGGGGTATTAAAACCCCTTTTTTTAGAACTATGATGATATTAATCATCAGTATCAGTATAGTCTTCTGAGGGATCCAGTTGTGGTTTACCTCCAGATAAGGTATGAAAACGCTTAGGTCGGCTAATACGAGTCATATACTTAGACCATACTTTTTCTTCTGGTGTCACAGGTTCGCGTTCACCGCGACACATAGCAACAAAAAGTTTTTCTTCTTCTGTCTGAGGTTGACGCTTACCTAAATCAAGTTCATTGAAAGCTTGACCGCAACATTCTAACAACTGAGCTTCTTTAATGGTGAAATCACCATGACGAGAAAAACCTCGAGGATAATTTTTATTATCAAAAAAACGATTAGTCGTGATAAAGCTTTCTGCCATCTAACACACTCCTACCTCTCTAATGTCACACTCATTATGGCGCGGAGTATTAGTTAGCAATTGCATTCTGTAAAACAAAACATTTAAATCGTTAAGATTAAAAATTTTGGAGTTTGCTGTGGATACTGAATTATTAAAAACTTTTTTAGAAGTTAGTAAAACCCGACATTTTGGTCGAGCAGCCGAATCATTATACCTTACACAATCAGCGGTAAGTTTTCGAATACGTCAATTAGAAACGCAATTAGGTACTATTTTATTTGCCCGTCATCGCAATAATATTCGTTTAACTGCCGCAGGCGAACGTTTGATTCCCTACGCTGAATCGTTAATAAATACCTGGCTACAAGCTAAAAAAGAAATTTCTCATCAATCATTACACCCAGAATTTTCAATAGGCTCAACAATATCACTATGGGAAGGATGCTTAACAAATTGGATACAACTTATCTATCAAAAACACAAAGAGCTTCATCTTGAATGCAGAATATCCACGCGACAATCTTTAGTAAAACAGCTTCATTCACGCGAACTTGATTTACTTATTGCAATCGAACCGCCAAAAATGGATGAATTTGAAAGCACCATTATTGGTGAAATAAAATTACAATTAATGACAAATAAAAAAAATTTAACTCTGTCGAGATTCAATTACATCAAACTTGAATGGAGTCCTGATTTCAATACCACTGAAAAATCATCTTTAGTTGAAAATTCGCCGACACTACTTACAACATCAGCTAATCTTGCGCGGGAGCTATTATATCCAACAAAATCTGCCTCTGTTTTACCAATTCATTGGCTTAATCAATATCATGAATTAAAAACACTATCGAAAGTTGTCTATAGCAAACCAATTTATGCTATTTGGTTACAAAATAATGGAAAAGAAACGTTTATTGATAAATTAGCAAAAATACCTATTAAGAATAACTAATTATGAATAAGTAAAATATAAACTTTTAGTTACATGACCTATCATTAACAAAAAATATCTATTATGGCTAAAAGTACAAAAACGATCCTGGTCTTTTTATATCTAATATTTACCAAAAATAATATGATAGGACAGAAATACATCAATTTTAATAACTAGAAATTAAAATGGCTTTGGGCGGCTTATAAAAAAACCCAGTCTGTTAAACTGGGTTTTTAATATTTAATAATATTATCTATAAAGCCGTAAATGGCAGGGGCGGAGAGACTCGAACTCCCAACACCCGGTTTTGGAGACCGGTGCTCTACCAATTGAACTACGCCCCTAATAGGTGGCGGTGCGGACGGGGCTCGAACCCGCGACCCCCGGCGTGACAGGCCGGTATTCTAACCAACTGAACTACCGCACCACCCGATTCATTTCACTAACGGTCTTTCCCATTAGTATTAAATTAAAGTCTGGCAGCTCCCTACTCTCACATGGGGAGACCCCACACTACCATCGGCGCTACGGCATTTCACTTCTGAGTTCGGCATGGGGTCAGGTGGGACCACCGCGCTATTACCGCCAGACAAATTCTTTTCTATTTATCCCGTCTCATTTCGCTGCCTTACAGGCTGCTCACCTACCTCAGTAGCAAACACACCTCGGCCTTCAGCAAAATTCGACCAGATTCAATCTCAAAACAAGCTAAAATTCTCTCTCCAAAAACACCTTCGGTGTTGTCAGGTTAAGCCTCTCGGGTCATTAGTACTGGTTAGCTCAACGTATCGCTACGCTTACACACCCAGCCTATCTACGTCCTCGTCTCGAACACCCCTTATAGGACATTACTGTCAGGGAAGACTCATCTTGAGGCAAGTTTCCCGCTTAGATGCTTTCAGCGGTTATCTCTTCCGCACTTAGCTACCAGGCGATGCCATTGGCATGACAACCTGTACACCAGTGGTGCGTCCACTCCGGTCCTCTCGTACTAGGAGCAGCCCCCCTCAATCTTCCTTCGCCCACGACAGATAGGGACCGAACTGTCTCACGACGTTCTAAACCCAGCTCGCGTACCACTTTAAATGGCGAACAGCCATACCCTTGGGACCTACTTCAGCCCCAGGATGTGATGAGCCGACATCGAGGTGCCAAACACCGCCGTCGATATGAACTCTTGGGCGGTATCAGCCTGTTATCCCCGGAGTACCTTTTATCCGTTGAGCGATGGCCCTTCCATTCAGAACCACCGGATCACTAAGACCTACTTTCGTACCTGCTCGCGCCGTCACGCTCGCAGTCAAGCTGGCTTATGCCTTTGCACTAACCTCACGATGTCCGACCGTGATTAGCCAACCTTCGTGCTCCTCCGTTACACTTTGGGAGGAGACCGCCCCAGTCAAACTACCCACCAGACACTGTCCTCAGCCCGGATTACGGGCCCAAGTTAGAACATCAAACATTAAAGGGTGGTATTTCAACGTTGGCTCCATGCAGACTGGCGTCCACACTTCAAAGCCTCCCACCTATCCTACACATCAAGGCTCAATGTTCAGTGTCAAGCTATAGTAAAGGTTCACGGGGTCTTTCCGTCTTGCCGCGGGTACACTGCATCTTCACAGCGAGTTCAATTTCACTGAGTCTCGGGTGGAGACAGCCTGGCCATCATTACGCCATTCGTGCAGGTCGGAACTTACCCGACAAGGAATTTCGCTACCTTAGGACCGTTATAGTTACGGCCGCCGTTTACTGGGGCTTCGATCAAGAGCTTCGCCTTACGGCTTACCCCATCAATTAACCTTCCAGCACCGGGCAGGCGTCACACCGTATACGTCCACTTTCGTGTTTGCACAGTGCTGTGTTTTTAATAAACAGTTGCAGCCAGCTGGTATCTTCGACTGGCTTCAGCTCCGGATGCTAGACCCTTCACCTAATGCCAGCGTGCCTTCTCCCGAAGTTACGGCACCATTTTGCCTAGTTCCTTCACCCGAGTTCTCTCAAGCGCCTGAGTATTCTCTACCTAACCACCTGTGTCGGTTTGGGGTACGATTAATGATTACCTATCGCTTAGAGGCTTTTCCTGGAAGCTGGGCATCAACTACTTCACCACCTTGGTGGCTCGTCATCACGTCTCAGTGTTGTAGCAGTGCGGATTTGCCTGCACTACCCACCTACTCGCTTAAACCGGGACAACCGTCGCCCGGATAGCCTAGCCTTCTCCGTCCCCCCTTCGCAGTAACCCTTAGTACGGGAATATTAACCCGTTTCCCATCGACTACGCTTTTCAGCCTCGCCTTAGGGGTCGACTTACCCTGCCCCGATTAACGTTGGACAGGAAACCTTGGTCTTTCGGCGAGCGGGTTTTTCACCCGCTTTATCGTTACTTATGTCAGCATTCGCACTTCTGATACCTCCAGCAGACCTCTCAGTCCACCTTCTACGGCTTACAGAACGCTCCCCTACCCAACAACATCTAAATGTCGCTGCCGCAGCTTCGGTGCATGGTTTAGCCCCGTTACATCTTCCGCGCAGGCCGACTCGACCAGTGAGCTATTACGCTTTCTTTAAATGATGGCTGCTTCTAAGCCAACATCCTGGCTGTCTAAGCCTTCCCACTTCGTTTCCCACTTAACCATGACTTTGGGACCTTAGCTGGCGGTCTGGGTTGTTTCCTCTTCACGACGGACGTTAGCACCCGCCGTGTGTCTCCCGTGATAACATTCTTCGGTATTCGTAGTTTGCATCGGGTTGGTAAGTCGGGATGACCCCTAGCCGAAACAGTGCTCTACCCCCGAAGATGAATTCACGAGGCGCTACCTAAATAGCTTTCGGGGAGAACCAGCTATCTCCCGGTTTGATTGGCCTTTCACCCCCAGCCACAAGTCATCCGCTAATTTTTCAACATTAGTCGGTTCGGTCCTTCAGTTAGTGTTACCCAACCTTCAACCTGCCCATGGCTAGATCACCGGGTTTCGGGTCTATACCCTGCAACTTAACGCCCAGTTAAGACTCGGTTTCCCTACGGCTCCCCTATGCGGTTAACCTTGCTACAGAATATAAGTCGCTGACCCATTATACAAAAGGTACGCAGTCACACCCTTTCGGGTGCTCCCACTGCTTGTACGTACACGGTTTCAGGTTCTATTTCACTCCCCTCGCCGGGGTTCTTTTCGCCTTTCCCTCACGGTACTGGTTCACTATCGGTCAGTCAGGAGTATTTAGCCTTGGAGGATGGTCCCCCCATATTCAGACAGGATAACACGTGTCCCGCCCTACTCTTCGAGTTCACAACACTTACCGTTTCAGATACGGGGCTATCACCCTTTATTGCCGGCCTTTCCAGACCCTTCTCCTGCGGTAAATATTGATGTTGACTCTGGGCTGCTCCCCGTTCGCTCGCCGCTACTGGGGGAATCTCGGTTGATTTCTTTTCCTCGGGGTACTGAGATGTTTCAGTTCCCCCGGTTCGCCTCGTTTGACTATGAATTCATCAAACGATAGTGCATTAATGCACTGGGTTTCCCCATTCGGACATCGCCGGCTAGTACGCTTCATATCAGCTTACCGACGCTTTTCGCAGATTAGCACGTCCTTCATCGCCTCTGACTGCCTAGGCATCCACCGTGTACGCTTCATTCGCTTAACCTCACAACCCGAAGGTGTCTCTTATCAAATAATAGAGAAGCGTCATGGCTGCGCCGTGCGAAATTTTTTGTTGTGCGGTGCTCGTCATGCTCACGTACTTATGTACGCTGCGCTGACTGCGCGCCTACGCCGCAAATTTCACCCTGCTCGCTCATGCTACTCGTCTGCCTATTTGAATAACACTTCAAATTGGAGTTTTGAGAGTTCTCCACACTATTTTTTCAATAATGTGTGTTTCAATTTTCAGCTTGTTCCAGATTGTTAAAGAGCATTATTATTCGCAGCATACTGTTGCCAGCCTGCTCTGAATAACTTTTTTTCTATTTTTATCTTGCAATATGGTGGAGCTAAGCGGGATCGAACCGCTGACCTCCTGCGTGCAAAGCAGGCGCTCTCCCAGCTGAGCTATAGCCCCATTAAGATTGTCGTATCATTACACCTTACTGCTAACCTTGCCTTTCAGCCACTTCCGTCAGCAATGTTGGTAGGCCTGAGTGGACTTGAACCACCGACCTCACCCTTATCAGGGGTGCGCTCTAACCACCTGAGCTACAAGCCTAATGATACCTTCTGCTCAATCTTCATCAGACAATCTGTGTGAACACTCACATTCCATCTATCTAGGTAAGGAGGTGATCCAACCGCAGGTTCCCCTACGGTTACCTTGTTACGACTTCACCCCAGTCATGAATCACAAAGTGGTAAGCGCCATCCAAAAGGTTAAGCTACCTACTTCTTTTGCAACCCACTCCCATGGTGTGACGGGCGGTGTGTACAAGGCCCGGGAACGTATTCACCGCGACATGCTGATCCGCGATTACTAGCGATTCCGACTTCATGGAGTCGAGTTGCAGACTCAATCCGGACTTCGACGTACTTTCTGAGTTCCGCTTCCCATCGCTGGCTCGCCTCTCTCTGTATACGCCATTGTAGCACGTGTGTAGCCCTACTCGTAAGGGCCATGATGACTTGACGTCATCCCCACCTTCCTCCGGTTTATCACCGGCAGTCTCCTTTGAGTTCCCGACCGAATCGCTGGCAACAAAGGATAAGGGTTGCGCTCGTTGCGGGACTTAACCCAACATTTCACAACACGAGCTGACGACAGCAATGCAGCACCTGTCTCAGCGTTCCCGAAGGCACTCCTCTATCTCTAAAGGATTCGCTGGATGTCAAGAGTAGGTAAGGTTCTTCGCGTTGCATCGAATTAAACCACATGCTCCACCGCTTGTGCGGGCCCCCGTCAATTCATTTGAGTTTTAACCTTGCGGCCGTACTCCCCAGGCGGTCGATTTAACGCGTTAGCTCCGGAGGCCACAGTTCATGACCACAACCTCCAAATCGACATCGTTTACAGCGTGGACTACCAGGGTATCTAATCCTGTTTGCTCCCCACGCTTTCGCACATGAGCGTCAGTCTTTGTCCAGGGGCCGCCTTCGCCACCGGTATTCCTCCACATCTCTACGCATTTCACCGCTACACATGGAATTCTACCCCCCTCTACAAGACTCTAGTTAACCAGTCTTGAATGCCATTCCCAGGTTAAGCCCGGGGATTTCACATCCAACTTAATTAACCGCCTGCGTGCCCTTTACGCCCAGTAATTCCGATTAACGCTCGCACCCTCCGTATTACCGCGGCTGCTGGCACGGAGTTAGCCGGTGCTTCTTCTGTCGCTAACGTCAATTGCTAAGGTTATTAACCTTAATACCTTCCTCACGACTGAAAGTACTTTACAACCCGAAGGCCTTCTTCATACACGCGGCATGGCTGCATCAGGCTTGCGCCCATTGTGCAATATTCCCCACTGCTGCCTCCCGTAGGAGTCTGGGCCGTGTCTCAGTCCCAGTGTGGCTGATCATCCTCTCAGACCAGCTAGAGATCGTCGCCTAGGTGAGCCATTACCCCACCTACTAGCTAATCTCATATGGGTTCATCCGAAGGTGTGAGGCCTGAACGGTCCCCCACTTTGCTCCTTAGAGATTATGCGGTATTAGCCACCGTTTCCAGTGGTTATCCCTCGCCTTCGGCCAGATCCCCATACCTTACTCACCCGTCCGCCGCTCGCCGGCAAGGAAGCAAGCTTCCTTCCGCTGCCGCTCGACTTGCATGTGTTAGGCCTGCCGCCAGCGTTCAATCTGAGCCATGATCAAACTCTTCAATTAAAAGCTTGATGCTCAAAGAATGTTTTACTGACCGTAACGCCCTTTTATTCAACCCGCTTTGCCGATGTTTGACCACCTTCGCCGCTGCCGTCCAAAATAACGTTACTGCATATTAGTTCATATATGAATTAACTGTTTTGTCACTCTTCAAGACTTTAAAATCAAATATTTTTTGATGATGTCTTGCGAGTGCCCACACAGATTGTCTGATTAATTGTTAAAGAGCGTGCGACCTAGGCCGCGAGGTGGCGTATATTACGCTTTTCACCTGTAAAGTCAAGTAGTTATTTCTACTTTTCTTTACCCTGCGTCAAGAAAATTCAATTCAATTGATTCGTTCTATACTGACTCAGTGGGGGCGCATTATAGGCAGTTTTACGCAGCTAGCAAGCAATAATTTGTAAACTTTAGTCGTTTGCTCTTTTTTTCGACAAAAAGCAGAAAAAATAGCAATTTTTAATCAAATTTTTATTTAAGCGCATTAAATTCACGCGCAAAGTATTCGACTTTTTGCCAATCAGTATATTCAACCTCTTTATTTGTATTCGTTTCTCCACCTGTTATTTTCATAATAAATTGGATCATAATACGATCTAACCATTTATATTGGGGATAACGTAGCGCTCCGGCAAACACATTAGTAATAGTTGGTTGCCACGGAATTTTAGTTAAAAATTTACGTACATAAACATTTGTTTCAGGTGTATCTTTGCCTTGTTTTCTGGCCGTTAAATTAACGCCAAAAAATGCACTTGGCATAGTATTCAACTCTTTTTGGTGATTTTGCACAAAACTCAACACTGCAGGATTAAAATGACCATAACGGATTGAAGCACCGACTAATACTTTTTGGTAGACAGAAAGATTAAAATTTTTATCCATATTTAAATCTCTAACATCACATTGCTTACCTTCTTTACGTAAATATTCAGTAATTTTAAGTATTATTTTTTTAGTCTGACCATTTTCACCAGAATAAAGTAGCAAATAGCTCATGTGTTACCTATAAAATTATATAAATGATTATTCCCGCCAAAAGGTTGGAGTGAAAAGAACAAGTAAAGTGAACACTTCCAATCGACCAAATAACATAGTGACTATTAGGATCCATTTTCCCGTTGGATTCATGGTAGTAAAGTTTTCAGCTACCGAGCCTAATCCTGGCCCTAAATTATTCAGTGTTGCCGCAATTGCAGCAAAAGCTGAAAACTCATCTACACCGGTAGCAATTAACAATAATAAACTTATAATAAAAACCAATGCATAAGCAGAAAAAAAACCCCAAACAGCTTCAATAATACGTTCAGGTAATGCCCTGGAGCCTAATTTTATCGTGTAAACAGCATTTGGATGTACTAACCGTTTTAACTCCCGTGAACCCTGCAAGAATAATAGTAAAATTCGAATAACTTTTAATCCACCTCCGGTTGATCCTGCACACCCACCGACAAAAGCAGCACAAAGTAACAATATCGGTAGAAAAAGCGGCCAATTTGCAAACCCATCGGTACTAAAACCGGCTGTTGTTGCGATAGAGACAACCTGAAAAAAGGCTTGATCAAATGTTTGTAATAGAGAGTCATAAACTGAATGATATAGAAGTACTAACGTACAAATGATTATCAAAACTATTTGAAAACCGATAAATACTCTAAATTCAGGATCACGCCAGTAAATTGTCAGACTACGGCCAGATAATACGGCAAAATGAAGACCAAAATTACAGCCAGAAATCAGCAAAAAAATAGCAATAATGGTATTAATAGCAGGGCTATTAAAGTAGCCAATACTTTGGTCATGAGTAGAAAATCCACCAATAGCGACAGTAGAAAAACTATGGGAGATAGCATCAAAAACATCCATGCCAGCGCCCCATAATGCTATCGCGCAGACTATAGTAAGCAAAACATAGATTAACCAAAGTGTCTTTGCCGTTTCTGCAATCCTTGGACGCATTTTATTGTCTTTAAGTGGGCCAGGCATTTCTGCCCGATAAAGCTGCATTCCACCTACGCCTAATAAAGGTAATATGGCTACCGCTAAAACAATAATTCCCATACCACCTAACCACTGTAGCATCTGTCGATAAAAGAGTATTGCTTTGGGTAAAGTGTCTAACCCAACCAATGTGGTTGCTCCAGTTGTTGTTAAACCGGAAAAAGATTCAAAAAAAGCATCGGTAACCGAAAGATGAGGCCGATCAGAAAAAATAAAAGGTAGTGCTCCAACACTACCTAACACGGTCCAAAAAAGGGCGACTATCAGAAAACCTTCTTTAGGTTTTAGATCATGCCGATTGTTTCTATTTGGTATCCATAGTAACAATCCGATAATTAATGCCGCAACAAAGGTTTGGCTAAAGGCGCGTCCTGCTCCATCTCGATAAATCAATGCCACTATGCCGGGAATAATCATAGTGACAGAAAATAAGATAACAAGTAGCCCAACAATTCGGGTTATTGCTCGAAAATGCATGAGTGGTTCCTTGAGAATCTAGTCATAACATTAAGATTTAGGGGTTAAATTTAATGCGCCTCTACTTAAATTACGTAATTTATCCGCAAACTTTTGTTCAACATTGATAGGTAGTGAAATTTCTAATATCACATTTTCACTATATTCTCGCGCTAGGATCTGCCCTGCTGATTGTTGTATTAATTGCTCAATCATTTTTATATGCACATATTCACAATGTATTAAATAATATTTTTGTAGCACTTTTTGCTGGGTGTTTAAGAGGTTAAGTGCATGTTGAACACTGTTACCATAGGCTCTAACCAAGCCCCCAGTTCCCAATTTAATACCGCCAAAATAACGCACCACAACGACAGTAATTTCACCAATATGGCTAGCTAATAACTGAGTGATCATCGGCTTACCTGCCGTTCCTGTTGGCTCACCATCATCGGAAAAACCTAATTTTTGGCAATCATCAGGCCTACCAGCAACATAGGCCCAACAATGATGGCGAGCATCAGGGTATTTATGTTTGATAGTTTGGATAAAATTTTTTGCTTCTGCAATTCCATCAGTATGTTCCAAATAAGTAATGAAACGGCTTTTTTTAATCTCTTCGGTAACAACAACCGACTCTGCGGGTATCAAATAAGCATTCATTATTTTAAATGTAAATTACGTGTCATATTTTCAACTTTATTCTCATATATGATGATATTATCTTCGATACGAATACCACCATAGGGCATAAAGGACGCAATTTTAGACCAGTTAAAATATTTACTAAACGATCCTTCGCGCCAAGGAGCTAATAGTGTCTCGATGAAGTAGAGACCAGGTTCAATAGTTAATACCATACCAGGTTGTAAGATCCGAGTGCAACGTAAGAAAGGATAACATTCTGGTGCAGCCAAAGACTCTCCCGTTTCATCCTGCATCAATCCACCAACATCATGAACTTGTAATCCCAAAAGGTGGCCTAAGCCATGTGGGAAAAATGGTGTTGTAAGCCCTTTTTCTATCATTGTCTCTACACTGATATTGCAAATAATGCCATGATCTAGCAATAAAGATGCAATATGTTGATGCATCTGTTGATGATATTCAGTATAGCGAATACCGGTTTTAATTGTATCGATCAATATCTGCTGTTTACTATCCAAGCCGTTAATCAAATTAGCAAATTCATCATTATTTTTAGCCGCATAAGTACGCGTAATATCTGCGGCATAACCGTGATATTCAGCGCCCGCATCAATTAAAAAACTATACATTTTCTTTGGTGGCTGATATTTCAATTTAGTGTAGTGGAGTACTGAACAATTTTCATTGAGTGCAATAATATTACTGTATGGCACGTCGATATCTCGCTGACCTGTTGCCTGCAAGTAACTAACATTAATATCAAATTCACTCGCTCCCTGATAGAAATCCTCACTAGCGGCATGATGACCAGCTATTGCCATTTTCTGCGCTTGTTGTAAGCAACTCAATTCATAATTGGTCTTATAAGCCCGATGAAAATGAAAATAATCTAATACCGATTTGCTATTAATATTAACCGCTGAAATACCTAATTCTTTAGCTAGATCAATAGATTCACCAATATAACCAGTATGTTTTTTATCTAACTGAAATAACCATTTTTTAATATCATTAGCCTCCTTTAAATGGAACAACTCAAACTCTTTTAGCCAAAAGCTGTCCGGTAGAGGATCAATACTATGCCAATAATCAATTGGAGAATAAAACCACAGTTTCGGTTTGCTAACTCCATCAACTAATAACCAACAATGGGCAACTTGAGTAATAGGTAGCCAAGCTTTGAAATGTGGATTAGCTTTGAATGGATAATGGTAGTCATCAAGAAAAACGCCTTTCGGCTCTCCAGAATGGATAAGTAAGACATTCAATTTATTATTTTTCAAAACATTCTGGGTACGTTGCTGCAATGTTTTAATATGTTCTTGATATTGACTAGCAAAATTTTCCATTTTTAGTTCACCTGTTATTTTTATCTCTAATATTCAGCAAAATATCAGATTAAATATTATCATTAATTTAATAAATGCTTTTCCCCAACTAAAGTGTCTCATTTTTATCAATAAAAACAAATAAGTAAGTATTAGCGCGGTTTTCAATAACCCATAGAATTTGTTGTGATCAGGCTAGCATATTTTTTATACTTAATTTGCATTTTTTTAACAAAAAAATCACACTGCTAATCCCTGGTCGTACCAGACGGAAATCATAGGAGAACAGTATGCTCTATCAAAGTAATACTATTCAGGTTGATTGGATAAAACCCGGTATCGCAAAATTGGTATTTAATTCGCCAAATACCATTAATAAATTTGATTTAGAAACCGTTGATTCACTAAACAAAGCTATTGATTCACTGGAAAACAAAAAGATCCTAAGTCAATTAAAAGGGCTTATTCTGATTTCACAAAAACCCACTTTTATTGTTGGTGCAGATATTAAACAATTTCTCGCGCTATTTAATGCACCAAAGTCACAACTTCAACAATGGCTTAATTTTACTAACAGCATCTTTAATCGTATCGAAGACTTACCCATTCCAACTGTAACCGCCATTAATGGTTACGCTTTGGGAGGAGGCTGTGAGTGCGCATTAGCAACAGATTACCGTATCGCTACACCCGATCTTAAAATTGGTTTACCAGAAGTTAAACTGGGTATTATGCCTGGGTTTGGTGGTTCAGTGCGGCTACCGCGCTTAATTGGTTTAGATAATGCATTACAGATGATCACCACAGGAAAAGATATCGATGCCGAAACCGCTTTAAAAAATGGCCTGATTGACGCGATTGTGGCCAAAGAACAGTTACTAAATTCAGCCCTGGTACTATTGGAAAATGCGATTGCCAGCAGATTAGATTGGCAGCAAGTACGGCAATCTAAAACCCAACCTTTAAAACTGAATAAAATAGAACAAACGATGAGTTTTAATGTCGCAAAAGGTTTAGTCATGAAAGCGGCAGGCTCACATTACCCAGCACCATCGAAAGCGTTAGAAACTATCGAAAAAGCGGCCAATTGTGGACGTAAAGAAGCGTTATCATTGGAAACCGAAGCTTTCATTCCACTGACTGACAGCCCTGCAGCGCATGCTTTAATTAGAGTTTTTCTCAATGATCAATATGTTAAAAATTTAGCTAAACAGAGAAGCCAATCCATTGAAGCCCCCATAAAAGCTGCCGTTGTTGGCGCTGGTATCATGGGTGGTGGTATTGCTTATCAATCAGCACGTAAGGGTATACCTATCATAATGAAAAATCTCTTCAGTTAGGTATGAATGAAGCCGCTAAATTGCTAAATAATCAATTTGAACGTAAGCAAATTTCAGCGCTGGAGATGGCGAAGATATTATCTTCAATTACTCCAACGCTAAATTACGCTGGAATTGAAAATGCGCAAATTATTGTCGAAGCGGTGGTTGAAGATCCAAAGGTCAAAACGGTCGTTTTAGCCGAAACAGAAAAATTATTAAATCAAAATGCTTTATTAGCCTCCAATACTTCAACTATTCCCATCACAAAATTAGCTAGTGTTTTACAGCGGCCGGAAAATTTCTGTGGTATGCATTTTTTTAATCCTGTTCATCGAATGCCATTAGTGGAAATCATTAAGGGCGAAAAAACTAGCACCAAAACTATCGATATGATAACTGCCTATGCGAATAAAATGGGTAAAACAGCTATCGTCGTCAATGATTGTCCAGGTTTTTTTGTTAACCGTGTACTATTCCCTTATTTGTCTGGCTTTAATTTACTATTACAAGATGGTGCTGATTTTTATCAAATCGATAAGATCATGGAAAAACAATTTGGCTGGCCGATGGGGCCGGCTTATTTGATTGATGTTATTGGTATTGATACCGTGCAACACGCCCAACAAGTTATGGCTGACAGTTTTCCAAAACGTATGGCAAAAATTGCTCAAGATGCTATTACTGTTCTATTTAATCATCAGCGTTTCGGCCAGAAAAATGGCGTTGGTTTTTATCAATACGTTAGCGATAAAAAAGGAAAAATACAGAAACAACGCGATCCTAAAATTAAAGACTTACTAAGCAAAATTGGCGCTACTGGCAAACAATTTACTGAGCAAGATATTATCATGCGCATGATGATACCGATGATTAATGAAGTAGTTCGTTGTTTAGATGAGCACATTATTGCTAGCCCAGCAGAAGCCGATATTGCCCTGGTATACGGCTTAGGTTTTCCGCCATTTCGAGGTGGTGCGGTCTGCTATCTTGATAATTTCGGTATCCAAAATTTTATCAAAATGGCAGAAAAATATGCCTCTTTGGGGCCTTTATATGCCATTCCTGATAGTTTAAAAAACAAAGCAGAAAAACAAGCAAGTTATTATCCAGCGCCAGAAAAAATCACCTTTAACAGCAAATAATAGGCTTAAGGTCGTGATCATGGAAAATGTTGTAATTATTGATAGCATACGCACCCCAATGGGGCGCTCGAAAGGTGGGGCTTTTCGTCAGGTCAGAGCAGAAGAGCTATCCGCCCATTTAATGACGCAATTACTAAGCCGTAATCCTGCCCTCAATAACAATAAAAATGATATTGACGATATTATCTGGGGGTGTGTACAACAAACCTTAGAGCAAGGATTTAATATTGCTCGTAATGCTGCGCTATTAACAGATATTCCCCATACTGTACCCGCCGTAACGGTTAATCGGCTATGCGGTTCTTCTATGCAAGCATTACATGATGCCGCCCGATTTATTATGTCAGGTGATGCCAATGTTGTGTTGGTCGGTGGTGTCGAACATATGGGACATGTTCCTATGACCCACGGCATCGATATCAATCGTAAACTTGCTATTCATATTTCTACCGCTTCAGCTGCAATGGGATTAACTGCCGAGATGCTCGCCAGACAAAATCAAATCAGTCGCACTGAACAAGATGAATTTGCTTTACGTTCTCATCAAAAGGCAGCTGAGGCAACTCATCATGGATGGTTTAATAATGAAATCGTAGCAACTGCCGGCCATGATATTGACGGCAATCTGGTTGCCATCAAGCAAGATGAGGTGATTCGATTTGATGCAAATTTAGCCAGTCTGACGGCTTTACCTCCGGTCTTTGATCCTATTTCTGGCTCAGTTACCGCCGGAAATTCATCGGCGCTATCAGATGGTGCAGCCGCCATACTTGTTACCAGTGAAAAATATGCTAAAACACATGAATTAAGAGCAAGAGCTAAAATTCGATCTATGTCCGTTATTGGTTGCGATCCCGCCATTATGGGATATGGACCTGTTCCTGCAACTAAAATTGCATTACAACGGGCTAATTTAACTCTCCAAGATATAGATGTTTTTGAAATTAACGAAGCTTTTGCTGCACAAGCTCTGGCTTGTTTAAAAGATTTACAGCTTATCAATAAAATGGAAGAAAAAGTTAACCTGCATGGTGGCGCGATTGCCTTAGGTCACCCTTTAGGGTGCTCTGGTGCACGGATCATCACTTCTTTACTAAATATTATGGAACGGAAAGATGCTCAGTTTGGTTTAGCTACTATGTGTATTGGTTTTGGACAAGGCATCGCTACACTTGTTGAGCGGATTAAATAACTAGTCTACGCTTTATGGTATGTTGTTGCTATTTTCCCGCCCAGAAGGGCGGTTTTTTTTGTTTTGTTATTATATTTAGATAAATTCGAATGCATCACCATAAAGATATTCAGGGCTGATCCCTCTTTCACTACAAAAACGTTCCCTCGCGATTTTTGCCATTTCAAAACGCCCGGCAATGTAAATTTCATATTTTGTAAGAGAACCAAAGTCATCCAGTACAGCACTCAAAACCGTACCTGTCCGTCCTCGCCAATCTGATTCAGGTTGTTCAACAACAGGAATAATTTTTATGTTGCGATATTGCTCTGAAAGAGACTGCAATTCACCCAAATCATAAAGGTGCTCTAATCTTCGTCCTCCCCAATAGAAGGTAATATCTCTATCAGGGTTTTCTTCTAATGCAGCATATAAAATAGAGCGGGTATAAGAAAATCCTGTTCCCCCGGCAATAAGAATTATTGGTTTTTTACTTCCCTGGCGAAACCAAGCTTTACCATGAGGAATATCAATATTGATACTATTTTGCGCAAAAATACGCTCCATCACCGCCATGGCATAAAGATTAAACTCTGACGCACCGATATGAAGCTCAATTAGTTTTTTTTCTGAAGGAATTGAAGCCAAGGAAAATGGACGCTTATCACGCTCATCCATAATGACCATTAAATATTGACCGGCACGAAAGGAAAATTGACCATCAGGTAATAAGCGAACGCGATAGACCGTATCAGTGATAGATTCTATAGAAACTACCTTACAACTTAATGTCGACATTCACATCCTCTCATAATTTAAAAATATCCAATTCATGCCAAATGTCATCTATCCGTTTTTTTATTTTTTCTGTCATAACAATTGGACGACCCCACTCTCGTTGTGTTTCACCCGGCCATTTATTGGTTGCATCAAGTCCCATTTTTGAACCTAAACCTGAGATAGGTGACGCAAAATCAAGATAATCGATCGGGGTATTTTCCATCATAACGGTATCTCGTGCTGGATCCATTCTGGTTGTTATTGCCCAGATAACATCATTCCAGTCACGTGCATTAATATCTTCATCACAGACAATGACAAATTTTGTATACATAAATTGCCGTAAATAAAACCAAACCCCCATCATAACGCGCTTAGCATGCCCAGCATATTGTTTCTTTATTGTTACCACGGCAAGCCGATAAGAACAGCCCTCAGGAGGTAAATAAAAATCAACAATTTCTGGAAACTGTTTTTGTAATATAGGGACTAAAACCTCATTTAGTGCAGCACCCAAAACCGCGGGCTCATCAGGGGGCCGGCCGGTGTAAGTCGAATGATAAATAGCATCACTACGTTGAGTAATATGCGTAACGGTAAATACCGGAAATTTATCAACTTCATTATAATAACCAGTGTGATCACCATAAGGGCCTTCCGGTGCAAATTCTTCAGGATCAATATAGCCTTCCAGAATAATTTCTGCACCCGCCGGTACCTCAAGCTCATTAGATATACATTTTACAACCGTTGAACGGTGTCCGCGTAATAATCCCGCAAATGCATATTCGGAAAGCGTATCCGGAATAGGTGTCACCGCGGCTAGAATAGTAGCAGGATCAGCCCCTAAAGCTACTGCGACAGGAAAAGGTTTAGCGGGATATTTATTACACCATTCTTGAAAATCCAATGCCCCACCCCGGTGAGATAACCAACGCATAATCAACTTATTTTTAGTTAATAGTTGTTGCCGATAGATACCTAGATTTTGCCGTGTCTTATGAGGCCCTCGAGTAACCGTCAATCCCCATGTTATAAGTGGTGCGACATCTTCTGGCCAACAATGCATTATGGGAATACGAAATAGATCAACATCGTCACCTTGCCAAATATGTTCTTGACAGGCTGCCGACTTTAACCTTTTGGTTGGCATATTAAGAACTTGCTTAAATTTTGGTAACTTGTCGATTAAATCAGCGAATCCCTTAGGTGGATCCGGTTCTTTAAGAAACGCCAATAATTTGCCAACTTCATGCAATGCTTGGATATTTTCTTGCCCCATCCCCATCGCAACGCGTTCAACGGTCCCAAACAAATTACACAGAACTGGCATGGAAAAACCTTTAGGGTTTTCAAATAACAGTGCAGGCCCACCGGCCCGCAGAGTTCTATCTGCTATTTCTGTCATTTCTAAATAAGGATCGACTTCATAGCTGATACGCTTCAGTTCTTTTTTTTGTTCTAATAATGATATGAAATCTCTCAGATCACGGTATTTCATTATATATTTTCTACTTTTTAATTTGCTGGAGCTTCATTATAAATTGTTCCATGCAGGTTACCAATAAAGGTTCAGTCTGTTCAGATTAGTGAATATTTTGAATTAATTACAATGCAATTAAATACATTGATAAGGAACCCATTTTTTTAATATTTTTGTATCAAATTGCTCTGGAAAATGTTGGTTATACTGAAAAATCTTAAATCCTTCATTTTTGCCACTAAAATAATGTAGTTCATTATCTTTAATCTGTAAGCCACTACCTTCACGTAAGGCAATAACAATTTCATGGGGATTGATCACACAAAACTCAGCAATACGATCATCTCGAGTTTCTCCCATATGCCCACTAATATCACTATCAATATAGTGCGGATTAATTTGTATTGGAAATAGCCCCAAGGAAGGCATTACAACTACATTAGTTACAGGCATATCATTGGTGGTTCTTATACTAGGAGTGGCGACATTACATCCTGCACTCCAGCCAATATAGGGAATATTACGTTCAAAAACAGCACGTTGAATAGCTACGATCAATCCATTTTCATGCAGGCATTTATTTAGCCACCAAGTATTTCCTCCACTAACTAAAATACACTCCGCTGACTCAATCGCCTCTACAGGCGACTCAAAGTGTTCAATCGAAACCACTTCAATACCTAATGATTGACTAAGCTCAGCCGCACGTTGATTATGATCACCGCGTAAGACAGCATAAGGAACTAATACTGCTTTGCGGATCTGACGACGTTGAAACATCTCTTTTAAACGTGATGTTGCATAATTTAGCCATTGAGAATTCGTAGTTAATCGACCATTGCTAAGAAGAAAAATATCCATCTATCCCTACCTTTTATTAGATCATCATATAAAACTATATTAATTGAATCATAAAGAATTAATCATGCTGGTTCTGGCGACATATCTTAATAATTTATAATTTGATATAATGATAAAGTGTAATTTTATTTTTGAGCCATAACATGGAAAATTGGTATCTTCTTTACTGTAAACGTGGGCAAATAGAGCGAGCAATAGAAAATCTAAAAAGACAGCATGTTATCTGCTTAACGCCAGAAGCTCAAATACAAAAAATGGTGCGAGGCAAACGCATCACAATTACTGAAGCATTATTTCCAAACTACCTTTTCGTTAAATTTAATCCTGAAGAAATCCATACCACAACGATACGTTCAACTAGAGGGGTTAGCTATTTTATTCGATTTGGCCTCTATCCTGTGATCGTACCAGATAATATTATTAATGAACTAAAATCCGCATCTAAACAAGAAATCGTGGCACCAAAGACGCCAGTATCAGGTGATACTATCATCATTACTGAAGGTATTTTTGAAGGCCTAAAAGCAATTTATTCAGAACCTGATGGTGAAAATCGTTCAGTTATTCTTCTTAATATCCTTAATCAAAATGTAGCTAAGCTAATAGATAATAAACAATTTAAGAAAAGTGATTGATTGTAATTAAAAAAAATAGCGTTTTATTCTATTATTTCATTCGAATTTTTATCATCTGCTGCTTTTCGGCTTTTACCAACATAAAATCGTGACAACAACAAGCCCAATTCAAATAATAAATACATTGGTACCGCCAATAGGGTCTGAGAAAACACATCTGGTGGTGTCAAAAACATACCTACAATAAAAGCACCCACAATAATATAAGGACGCTTACGTTTTAAAGAATCGGGCGTCGTAACGCCTGTCCAGCAAAGTAGAATAATAGCAACTGGAACTTCAAACGCCGCACCAAAAGCCATAAAAAGTGTCATAACAAAGCTGAGATATTTACTAATGTCAGGAATGAAATTCACACTTTCTGGTGTGGTTTTTACAAAAAAACCAAATGCTAAAGGAAAAACAACAAAATAGGCAAAAAGCATCCCCAGGTAAAAAAGTACACTACTGGAGACCAGTAAAGGAAACATCAAGCGCCGCTCATGCTTATAAAGGGCAGGAGCGATAAAAGCCCATAACTGATATAAGATCACTGGAATAGAAATAAATACCGCCACCATAAACGTCAGTTTAATCGGGGTAAAAAAAGTTGATGCCACATCAGTCGCACTCATGCGAGAACCGACGGGGAGCTGTTCAATCAAGGGTGCAGCAACCAAATGATAGATATCATTGGAAAAATAGACCAGAGCTAGAAAAACCACTGCAACTGTAAATAAGCTATAAAGAATGCGTCTACGTAATTCAATTAAATGGCTAATAAGTGGTTGAGGATCATCGATAGACATAGACTAATTTTCACCGTTAGTTTGATCAGAGCGCTTTTTTACTTTCTCTGGTGGAGATTTGAGCGTATTTTTACTTTTAGTAGGACTATCTGACGCGGTTACCAACTGATCAGTCTGTGCTGGCTGAGATTGTTTATTGGTTGTTATCGGTATTTCTTCATCTATTTTAGTTGTGCTACTTTCATCAAGATCGCTAGTAAATGCTTTTACTTTAGCCAATTCTTCTTCGATACGACTGTTCGATGATTGATAATTTTTCTTTAATAGCTCAGTAGATTCTCTCAATTCTTCCATCGATTGTTTAAGTTCCGGTGAAAGGGTCTGTAATTGTGCTTTTTCTTCTGCCTTCCTCAAGGTTTCCTGCAATTCCTGCAATTTTAACTCTTGTGAGAGTTCATGCTGAACGTTAGCAACCAATGAACGCAACGCACATATCCAACCGGCAACCGTTTTGACGGCTATCGGCAAACGCTCCGGACCAAGAACCACTAGGCCAATAATCATAACCAATAACAGTTCACTAAAACCAATATCAAGCACGGTTTATACCTACTCTTTATTTTTTTTGCTTTCAGCCGTTTCTTTTGTCTGACTCGTTGTTGTTTTCTCAGTAATATTTTTGGGTTCAAAATCAGCATCAGTATGCTGTTTTTCTGCTTTGTTACTATCATCAGTTTTACTGTGATCATCACTCATCGCTTTTTTGAAGTTTTTCAATGACTCCCCCAAATCTGAGCCGAGTGAGCGTAACTTCTTAGTACCAAAAATTAAAACAACCAGTAAAGCAATAATAAGAAGCTGACCGGGACTACCAAATGTAGCCATAGCAATTGTTGTTCCCATTGATATATACCTCTACGAAATTAGGTTCAACTATGTATAACCATATTATATACAACTAACTTTATCTAAGAAACATGCAGAGCCTAAGATAAATGTGTTTAAAGACAAACTTTAGCCAATTTTACCTGTTCGATACCATCCTATAGCCCATGAAATTATACCGAAACATATAAACCCAATAGCAGCAATTTTTGAATCGAAAATCTGCAATAAAGTACCACATAACAAGCAAGTTGCTCCAATTCCTAGTAAATATTGGCCTTGTCTTTGCTTTACTTGTCGCCCTTGTAGCTGGACTGCGAATTTATCGATACTATCTTGTAAATATTTATGCTGCTTAAGCGCTCCGTAAATAAGATCGGGAATTTCTGGCATTTTTTCTGCCCAATAAGGTGCTTTTTCCTTAAACGCACTAATAATCGCGGCTAAACCCATTTGTCGATGTAGCCAATCTTCAAGAAAAGGTTTAGCTGTTTTCCACAAATCTAGTTGAAGATAAAGCTGCCTTCCCAATCCTTCAATATAGAGCAAAGTCTTTTGAAGTAATACTAGCTGAGGCTGAACCTCCATATTAAAACGACGGGCGGTATTGAATAAATTGAATAAAACATTACCAAAAGAAATTTCAGCTAGCGGTTTCTCAAAAATTGGCTCACAAACGGTTCGAATGGCAAATTCAAAATCTTCTACATTAGTATCTGCTGGTACCCATCCCGAATCAACATGTAATTCAGCTACCTTACGGTAATCACGATTAAAAAAGGCGATAAAATTTTCTGCCAAATAACGTTTATCTTCTTTATTCAGCGAACCGACGATACCACAATCAATACCAATATATTGCGGATCTTCAGGATGTTCTCGACTAATAAAAATATTACCAGGATGCATATCAGCATGAAAAAAGCTATCGCGAAAAACTTGGGTAAAAAAGACTTTTACTCCGCGTTCAGCTAATAACTTCATATTAATTCCCTGTTTCTTTAACGCGTTAATATCAGAAACTGGAATACCATAAATACGCTCCATAACCATCACATTTTCCCGACAGTAGTCTGAATAGACTTCAGGAATATAAAGCATGGAGCTATTTTCAAAATTACGCCTTAATTGGAGAGTATTCGCCGCCTCACGCAACAAATTTAATTCATCAATTAATGTTTTTTCATACTCTCGAACAACTTCTCGTGGACGTAAACGTCGTCCATCCGGGAAAAGAGGGAGCCAATTAGCCAGCCGATACATCAAGCCTATATCGGCTTTAATAACCGGCAATATATCTGGGCGAATAACCTTAATTACAATTTGTTTATTATTTTGTTTTAATTTTGCAGTATGTACTTGAGCAATCGATGCCGAGGCTAAGGGCACCTCATCAAAATCATCAAACCAGGTTTCAAGTGAACCACCTAATGACTGTTCTATATGTTGGCGAGCCAATCGGCCATCAAAACTAGCCACTTTATCTTGTAATAATGCTAACTGATCAGAAATTATCGTTGGAAAAAGATCGCGACGAGTAGATAACATCTGACCAAACTTAATCCAAACCGGGCCTAAATCTTGTAGAGCTAAACGTAAACGTTCACCAAGGGGTTTGTCTTTATGCTTATTTGATAACCAAAAAAAACAACGGCGTCCAATCCTTAAGGGTAAAGTAAATTTAATTTTGGGAATGAGTTCATCTAAACCATAATTTAGAAATACTCGAACGATAAAATAGAGACGTTTAATTTCTCCTGGTCTCATATTTTTCCTCCAATTTAGCTAAACGTTGTTCCAGTGCTGAAATATCTGCCACCACCTTCTCAACCTTATCAGCAAAACTTAGCACTTCCAATGTATTAGGAGACATTCGCCATTCTTCCACCAATACATTTTTAAACTGTTTTTTTTGTTGCTTTAGCAACCCATTTATTCCAACTATACCTTTTTTAACCCAACAACTCACCCCTTCGGCAACAACATCACCGACATAAGGAGCAAGATAATGAGCAGGATCCCATTCAGTCGCATCTAGTAATGCAAACCAATGCTGCACAACTTGCATATCACCCTCTATAACAACCCTACCGTCGTTGATCAGAGTCGAAAGTTGCTGTTTATCTTTAAGATGCCTCAAGGTCACTAACGCGGTTTTTATCACGCAATCTGCCGGTGTTGGCCACTGGTTTACTACATCAACTCGTTGCTCAGAGAATATAAATATCAATGGTTGAGATAATTCTTTTAAATCAATCGCCAATACTTTGCCAACCAACCTTACTCTGGCTGATTTCAACGCCACTTCCTGATAAAAAAATCTATTCAACATAAGCTGTAAAAAGGAAGCAATTCCGGCATGTAATAGCGGGATTTTTGAATAGCTTCTGGTTGACGGGGTATCCATCTTAAAATTTGAACCCTCTGTGTAGGGCCACAATTCCACCACTCATATTGGTATAAGAAACTTGTTCAAAACCGACTAACTCCATCATTGCTTTTAAAGTGTCCTGATCCGGATGCATGCGAATAGATTCAGCCAGATAGCGATAGCTATCAGCATCTTTGACTATCATTTGACCAACTCGTGGTAAAATATGAAAAGAGTAGGCATCATAAGCTTTAGTTAATGCTGAAAAAATCGGTTTTGAAAATTCTAATACTAATAAACGACCACCAGGTTTTAACACCCTAAACATTGATTTAAGCGCTTTATCTTTATCAGTAACATTGCGCAGGCCAAAAGAAATACTTATACAATCGAAGTAGTTATCAGGAAAAGGTAGTTCTTCAGCATTAGCCTGAACATAATTAACATTACCAACAATACCGCGATCGCGGAGCTTTTCGCGCCCCATTTTCAGCATAGAATCGTTGATATCAGCCAGAATAACCTCACCTTTTTCGCCAACTATTTTGGCAAATTTAGCGGTCAAGTCTCCAGTGCCACCAGCGAGATCTAAAATATGTTGCCCACGGCGTGCACCACTGGCTTCTATCGTAAAACGTTTCCAGATTCGATGGATCCCTAATGACATCAGATCGTTCATAAGATCATATTTGGCAGCCACCGAATGAAAAACAGCAGCAACCAAATCCGCTTTCTCATCCTTGGCTACTTTGCGAAAGCCAAAATCAGTGCTTTCTTTAATTGGATCTATCATAATTTGCGCTCATTTAATCATTATAATAATCGAAATTGTAATTATGTTTATTGTAAGATCTTATTTACGATCTAACGATTCTTCTTAATTATGATTTAGCAGTCTGTTTGCTAAATTCAATATCAATCGGGCGTTTAACTTCTATTCCTAATTCTTTTAAACTTTCCGCCTGGCTAATCAAATTACCTTTTCCTTCCGCTAATTTTTTGATCGCTGATTGATAATTCACCTGTGCTTTGTTCAAGCTCTGACCTAACACCTGTATATCATCGACAAATAACCGCATTTTGTCATACATTCTAGCAGCACGCTCGGCAATTACTTGTGCATTTTGACTCTGTCGTTCATAACGCCACAAATTATTAATTGTACGAACTGCCACCAATAAAGTTGAAGGACAAACGAGTAAAATATTATTCCTCAAACCTTCGTCAATAAGTTCAGGCGCTTCGCGTAAAGCAATCAAATAAGCCGGTTCGAGTGGAATAAACATTAATACATAATCCAGCGATCTTAACCCATTTAATTGATGATAATCTTTTCGGCCAAGTTCTTTTATATGATTGCGTACTGAATTAACATGCCCTCGTAATGCCGTTGCCCGCTGTTGCTCATCTTCGCTATTAAAATAGTGCTCATAAGCTGTCAATGACATTTTGGCGTCAATAACAACATCTTTACCTTGCGGTAGACGAATAATCACATCAGGTTGATAACGACTATTGGAGGTATTAATACTGACTTGAGTTTCAAATTCATGCCCCTGCCTTAGCCCAGAAGCTTCCAATATGCGAGAGAGAATTGTCTCACCCCAATTTCCCTGAATTTTATTATCCCCTTTTAACGCTTTAGTCAGATTAATCGTTTCTTTTGCCATCTCTGCATTTAATTGCTGAAGCTGACGAATTTCATGAGCTAGAGTATGGCGCTCACGCGCTTCCTGGCTAAAACTGTCATGTACCTGACGGCGAAAACCATCTAGTTGCTCGCGGAAAGGGGTTAACAGTGCAACTAAACTTTGACGGTTCTGCTCAGAAGCTCGACGTTCATTTTGTTCAAAAATACGATTGGCTAAATTCTCAAATTGAACATTTAACCGCTGTTCACTATTGAGTAACAGCCGCTGTTTCTCTTCAAAAGCCAGCCGTGTCTCTTCAAGCCGTGTCATGACTTCACGTAGTTCAACTTCTTGATTACGATTAATTTCCCTTTGTGACCTTAATTCTTGATCACGGTGCTCACACTCAATTTTCCAATATTCAAGATGGGTGATTTTTTCCTCATAGCTAGCTTGGATACTGCAAAAATCTCGCAATTCAGACTCTTTTTTATTCATTTTTTGCGCGATAATTAGCCAAATTAAACTACCACCAAAGAGTGTGCCGGTAAGAAAGCCAATAATTGCATATAATAACTGAATATCCACCTTGGTTTCCTTAAAATAGTCTTTATTTTATAAAGTAACTTAGTGGTATACTGTATAAATGTCCAGAATAAATTTTGCTTATTTTGGCCAACAAATAGCACCAGGATGAAATTTAACGGCTATTTTACCCCATCCACTGAGTAAGCCAAGATAAACCAAATGCCCCTGGCGCTAAAATAGCAAATGCCCAGACCATAGCAGAAAGTAAATTAGCGAGTTGAAAATAATGTTTAGGCATAGCACAGATGCCCGCTACCAAGGGAATTACTGCCCTTAAGGGACCAAAAAAACGGCCGATAAAAACACTCCATACTCCCCAACGTTCAAAAAAAAGATGACCTCGATCGAGCATTTCAGGACGACGGGAAATTGGCCACATATGGCGTACGCTGTTCTTATAATGAAAGCCAAACCAATAAGATAACCAATCGCCCAAAAAAGCACCACAGGCAGCAGCTAACCATATTGGTAAAAAAGTGAGCCCATTATCACCAATTAATGCGCCTAAACCAAGTAAAATCACTGTCGCAGGGAGTAATAATGAAATGAAGGCTAACGATTCGCCAAAAGCTAATATAAAAACAATAAAGATAGCTAATATTTGATGGTCGCGAGCAAATTCGGTAATAACATTAATAATCTCTGACAATGTCAATTTATTATTCCTATTTCAGTTAAACATTCGTTATTATGCAGCCAATAATGTAAATTATTGTCAGATTAAAATATAATAATGCGGCAAATTTAACTTACAAAATGTTAAATTTAAGTTATTTTATTCTATGCTATTATCCGGCTATTAACATTCATTAGTTTACTAAAAAATACCAAATAACAAAAATTATCCGTTAATTTATCAAAATAAAAATTACTAAATACATTCGATAAAAAATAAAACGAGAATTACTTAAGACAAATAAAAACAGCGATTAAATAAAAAAGATATAAAAAATAAATTTATCTCTATTTTCATAAAAATAACAATTAGTTATCCTCGTTTTATCGAAAAATTAGCCAAACCTGCAGAACTTTTTAATTTAATAACCGGCGAGCAGCATCAACCACGATCCCTAAAACATTCCCTTCTGTTTGACGTAATAATGTTTCATCTGGTGTTTCTTGTTGTGTACGGTTAACAATCACGCCAGCTATCATACCTGCTGATAATCCCTGGCTTGCACACATAGTAAGTAAGGTGGCCGACTCCATTTCATAATTAATCACTCCCATCTTTTGCCACTCTTCCATCGATCCGCGAAAACGACGAACAACGCGCCCACTATAGGTATCATAACGTTCCTGACCAGGATAAAAAGTATCCGAAGACGCGGTAATACCAACATGGGTTGTGCTCCCTGCTGCTTTAGCTGCATCATAAAGCGCATTGGTACAATTAAAATCAGCTACTGCAGGATATTCTAAAGGCGCAAAATGTAAGCTAGCACCATCTAGACGTACTGCGCCAGTAGTAATAAGTACATCACCGACATTGATATTTTTTTGAATTGCACCGGTAGTACCGATACGAAGAAAAGTACGTATGCCTAATTGTGCTAATTCTTCAACAGCAATGGAAGTCGAGGGGCCACCAATACCGGTTGAACAAATAATAATCGACTTACCATTAAGTTCAGCACGCCATGAGGTAAATTCACGTAACGAAGCCAGATATACCGGGTTATCCATTAATTTGGCAATTTTTTCTACCCGATTTGGATCGCCAGGCACAATAGCAAGCGTTGCACCTTGTAAGTCATTTTTAGTTAATCCCAAGTGAAAAACATCAGACATAATTACACCATACTGTATTTTTAATTTATTTAATCCATTAATTTAATAATAAAATGATAACCTTTTAATGATAGGGATCATTTAAAGCAATAATGAAAAGCTGCTTTTACACAAAAATATGATCAAATTATTTATGCTAGCTTGATCATATCGTATTTTTAATAAATAAAAATCACTTGATTAATTAAAAGGATCCGGTAAATCTTTTAAGGCTTTTATTGTATTTTTAGCTTATCACTCACTATTATTAACGTATGACTAGCAAAGATTTTAATAATTTCTAACCTTGTAGAATTTAAAGGTTGGAAGATACCAATCGTTTAACCAATTTTGATGTTGCAAGGGGGTTATCATGGGATTTTTAGATCAACTTACCGATATGGTTGGTGGTGAAAAATTTAATCAATATAAAAATATTTTAAGCTGGATTGAAACACAAGGTGGCATTCGAGGCTTAATTAATAAATTTGAGCAACAAGGATTTGGCGGAATTATCCAATCCTGGATAGGCTCAGGGGAGAACTTACCCGTAAGTATGGAGCAAATTAGCTCAATATTTGGTACAAGTAATATTTCTGCCTTAGCCAGTAAAGTCGGTTTAAATTCAGAACAAACGTCTTCCTTAATCGCAGAGTATTTGCCTAAATTAGTTAATACAGCAACCCCAGATGGTAAAATACCGGAAAAATTAGATTTAACGTCGATTGGTCTTAAACTACTAAAAGATAAATTTTTTGGTAGCTAATCATTATTGCCCATCCCTGTTACGATGGGCAAATTTCGTTTAATTAGCGGCGACCATTTCCGTCACTATAGATCCAATTGTTGGCGTTCAATCTATCTTGCTTAAAGTTGATCGATAGAGCCAATGCCGATGTATCCAAAGAGATAACAACAGTAGACTGCTACCTAAAATAAAGCTAAGCCAATCGGGATGCTGTTGCCAGACAACAAAATTGACCAATAATCCGGCTGGTACCAACATATTATTCATAATGGCCAACGTACCAGCATCTACCTGCGTCGCGCCATAATTCCACATAAAGTAGCCAATACCAGAAGCGCCCACTCCCAACCAAATTAAAACACCCCACTGTATTTTTGTGGTGGGTAATTTACTAACATCACCAAATATCATCCAACCGAATAGTGCTATAGTACAGGCTCCGATATAGAACCAAGAAAAGGCTTGCCGCTGTGGAATAGGATAAATTTCCATCATTCTTTTGTAACCAACTTGGCCAATCGCAAAGGAAATATTCGCCAATTGCACATAAAGTAAACCTAGCCAAAAAGATCCGCTCAAATGATCATAACGAATGATAGCAGCTCCAATCACTGCCAGCATTGCACTCAACAAATATCCCCAGCGTAGATGCTGCCTTTCCAATAAATCATAAAATAACGTTATATAAAGCGGGGTTAACACTGTGAAGAGTAAAAATTCAACGACGCTAAGATAATTATATGCTTGAAAAACAAATAGATACATGATACCTAACTGAAAAGCACCGACTAGCATATAAAGTAAAATAATTTTCAACGACAATCCACGCCAGCGTAGAAAAGGTAAAAAAACCATTGTCGCCAGAGCAACCCGGACTAAAACAGCAAACCAACTATCAACTTGGCCTGCTAAATATTCGCCGATTAAACTAAAAGACGCTGCCCACAGCAGCGTCGTAATAACTAACAATCCCATGGTCTGTCTCTTAGTAGATTAATGCTCTTTATCAATCAACAAAGCTTCCATCAAATCAAGATCTAATAATAGTGTTCGCATGGTTTCATTACTGATCTCTTTCGTTGCACGTAAGTGATATAACTCTGCCCGCTCGGCTCGTAACGCCGTTAAACGAAAACGACGCTCTAAATCTTCTATTAACAAATTATGCTCCATTTCATCCTGACCGGCGGTTCTACGACGCAGATAACCAGTAACACGGGAAGCAACTTCATTAATAACGTCAGGATCTAGCGCTTCTTGAGCATCGGCCGAAAGGCGCTCTTCCATTTTATTTAAGCTGACAATAGCCACTTCCGCCATCGCCGCTTTTGCCATTCGCATCTCATTAATATCTGCCAGTTTGTCACCCACTTTAAAGTTATGCAATAAAAGCGGCAAAGCAAGCACGCCAATAAAAATCGATAGCATAATAACCCCAGCGGCAATAAAAACTAACTGATAGCGAGCGGGAAAAGGGGTACCATCGGTAAGAAATAGTGGTATGGAAAGGACACCTGCCAAGGTGATTGCTCCACGTACTCCAGCAAATGATGCCAACCACAATTCACGATAAGTATAAGAAGCAAATTGTAACGGCCGTTTTTTTAATAACAACCGACTAAATCGCTTCATCAACCATAACCAACTAAACCTTAACAATAATAAAGCGGTATAAATAATGAAAACGGCGACAAATAGCATCCAAGTTTCAACACTAGGATCAAGCTCAGCTTGAATAACAGAGGTTTCCCAGATACCTGGTAACTGTAAGCCAAGCATGATAAAAACTAAGCCATTAAAAACAAACTCCAGCATCGACCAAACATTATCCGATCTTAACCGCATGGCTAGTGGTGCATTGCGAATGACCCCAGCTTTACTGATGGTCATGCCCGAAGCAACAGCCGATAAAATACCAGAAAAACCAATATGTTCAGCAATAAGATATGAGGCAAAAGGTAATAATAACATTAAGATCATCTGGGTTGCCGGATCATCACCACTCCAGCGACTCATAATGCGCAGTGATTTGCTATAAATCCAAGTCACTGCAATACCTATCAATAAACCACCGACAGCAACTTTAAAAAATTCAAGGGTGACACCATATACAGTAAAGATCATAGTTCCCATAGCAATAGCGACAGCAAATTTTAGTGCCACCAAGCCGGAGGCATCATTCATCAGTGCTTCACCCTCTAACACACTCATCATCCGCTTCGGTATTCGACCTCGACCGACAATTGAGGAGAGTGCCACCGCATCAGTAGGGGAAAGAACTGCCGCCAATGCAAAAGCCGCAATAAGCGGGATACCTGGTAACAGCCAATAGATCACGTAACCTATTCCAACTACCGTTACCAATACTAAGCCTAAAACTAGGATAAAAATTTCACGTCCATTTTGAAAAAATTCACGTGTTGGAGTTTTCCAACCATCAACAAATAATAGCGGCGGGATCAACAGAACCAAAAAAAGCTCTGGATCAAAATCAACATGTAAACCAAAATGCGGCCACGCTAACAATGCTCCTATCGCAATTTGCATAATAGGCAACGGTATACGAAACGGAATAACTTTTGTAATAACGCCAGATACTGAAACCACCAAAATCAAAATGAGGATGGTAAAAAATATTTCCATATTATCCTTACTTATAAGTCTGAGTTATAAGCCGAGCAAAGTATTATGCTTAACAGATATTGATATAAAATAAGACTGTGCTAGAGAAAAAATGAACTAACCGTCGTAAAACTACTGTATTTCGCCATATTCTATCCTTAACAACAAACTATCAGTGACAATATTTTTGACTTTAAGATTAATCGTATCAGTTAACTTTATATTCCATTTTACGTTGGAATTAACATCAACGTCTATAAACTTAAATAGCTAAGCCACTAATGTAAAAAGCGACTAATATTATTGCGATCAGAACGGTACCAATATTTAATTTATGCCACTCTCCGGCACAAATGCGGCCAATCACTAAGCCAGTAAAACCAAGCATGATACCAGTGACAATATTACAGGTTAAGACAATGAATACTGCACACAGTAAACCGGAAACGGCATCAATGAAGTCATTAAAATCCAGTTGAGCAACATTACTCAGCATTAACAAACCAACATACATCAATGCTGGGGCCGTTGCATAAGACGGAACTAAATAAGATAAAGGGGACAAAAATAAAATTACCAAAAACAACAAGCCAACCACTACCGCAGTTAATCCTGTTTTACCACCCGCAGCCGTACCCGCTGCCGATTCAATGTAAACTGCTGCTGGTGAAGCGCCAATGACACCGGCAAAAATACTGCTAACTGAATCTGCGGTTAACGCTTTACCACCATCAATAATTTGACCATTTTTGTCCAACAGTTGAGCTTGACCGGCTACTGCACGGATTGTTCCTGTGGCATCAAAAATAGCTGTCATAACCAAGGCAAATAAACTGGGTAAAACAACTGGCTGTAATGCGCCAACAATATCCATACTAAACAATAACGATAAACCGTCTTCACCCAGGGTTGGTAATTTAAAGAAACCTTGGTATTTCACTTGCGGATCGAAAATTAAGCCAATAATAGAAATCACAATGATCACCATTAATACCCCACCTGGCGTTTTTCTTCTTTCCAAACCAAAAATAACCGCCAAACCAATCAGTGACATGATCACAGGAAAAGAAGTAAATTGTCCAAGCGCAACCGGCAAACCGGCCTGCTCATTTTTTACCACCAAACCAATACCATTGGCGGCTATCAAAAGCAAAAACAGCCCGATACCTATACCTGTCCCCTGAGCAATCCCTTTTGGCATACTGCGTAGAATAAAACTACGTACACCAGTAATGGAAATAAAAGTAAATAAACATCCCATTAAAAAAACGGCACCTAAAGCAACAGGAATGCTCACTTGCTGACTAAGAACCAGACTAAATGCGGTAAATGCGGTTAATGAAATAGCACAACCGATAGCCATCGGTAAATTAGCCCATAACCCCATCAATAATGAACCAAATCCTGCTACCAGACAGGTTGCAATAAAAACTGCTGTGGGTGGGAAACCGGCTTGACCTAACATACCAGGTACCACAATAACAGAGTAAACCATGGCCAAAAATGTGGTGAGACCTGCAATAATCTCGCGACGAATTGTTGAGCCTCGTTGCTGTATTTTAAAAAAATGATTTAGTTTGCAATTCGAAGGAGTTTGCCTAGCAGACATGTTGATCCTCTGTTTAGAAATTCAAGATAACTTTCAACTATGAAAGAAAACGATTGCGTCAAAAAAATAAGCCATTGCAATTATACGCAATCGTTTGGCTTCATAAAAAGAAAAAAAGAGATTTTAGAAATGCAATTATCTGGTGATCCTAAGGAAATAATCAAGCATTTTTCACCACAAAGATAATTAGCGCCATTTTATTGTTATGAAAAACCAGGCAATTTTTCTGTTTATTTTTTATGATAAGGCAACAAAAAGTAGCACCCTATTGTAGATAAGATAATGATATTATTTTGTCAGGCAAAAAGATTTTATTGAATGAAATCAACATTGAGTAATTAAAAATATTATTTATCAAAATAAAATGTGCTATATCAGGCTTCTATCCCAGCATACTTTTTTTCTGCTGTTTAAAGATAAACAGCAATCTATGCCTTCTACATTGTGAAGTGATGGTGTAGTCGACAGACGGACTATCAAAATGTGCTGTACATCAATCCATCATCAGCGTCACTTGGTGATCACTGTAATGAACTTGGTATTGTTGACCATTCCTTAAATAAAGCAAAACTGAACATTTGGGGAGAAATTTACAAATCATATTTTTTTATTTACATTTTTATTATTTTTAATCTTACAAAAAATAATTATAGTAATTTCATTGTCAATTATATGCATTCTTATCAATCCAACTGAAAGACTCCAAATAGGATTAATTATATATGCTTACTCCACCCGCCAGTTCCACCACGACAAACACCAATTACTATACAAATTTACCCACTACATCTGCCAGTAGAAATTTGACAGCAGAAGATCTTCTTATTGAAAGTTTAGGTGGGATCGATAATGTGGAAAACAGAAGGTGGGCACAACAATTACTCGCCAGATATGACTTTCCGCCAAACAGTTTTCATAGCCCATTGGAGTTTGCTAGGCATTACATTGAATGGGAGCAAATACCACTATGGGCGGAGCGATATAAAATACTACCCTATGAAATACCACCCATTGAAACTCGCGTTTTAGATAAAGCCGGAAATTATCATACCTTATGTTATTTTGCTAATCACACTATCAACGCAGGCTGTGACGGTGAAGTTTATCAAGACCATGATGAAAATTATGTGATAAAAAAATATTATGAAAAATATGACTGTCAACGTGACAGCGATATCGTTAGTATTAGTGACAGTGACAGTGACAGTGACAGTGACAGTGACAGTGACAGTGACATTAAATCAATTGAAAAATCGATCGCATTTTTTCGTCATTACTATGGTGAAAACACCGCCAAAATTTATCACGATGATGAGCAGAATTTATTTGTCAGGATGAAAAAGATTGCCGGGAAACCATTAAGTCAGGTTGATTCATTTCCAGCAGAAGCACTTAAAAAATTTAATCATATGTTAACTGAGCTGACAGAAAAAAATATTTTTCACTCAGATTTACAAAAAAATAACATTTTGTGGGATAGTGAAACAGGAAAATTCAACCCCATTGATTTTGGTAATGATCCTCGTAATCTATCCAAATTAAGTCAAGAAGATCTTTCTGATGCACTACAAAATTATGCAAAAGATTGTATTGAATTTATCATGCAGAAAATTGAACCGCCGCCCCCTGGGCCAAATTTATTTTGGCCATAATAGTTTAAAGTTTGATTTAAAATATTATCAACCTGTTATTAACATTCTCCTCGTCCTAGCAGGACGAGAATATTTATCATAATCAGAATATAACTTATGCAACCAACACGCCATAGGTTTATTCACCAATAAACTAGCTGTTTCATATTATGATTTTTTTAAAATTTAATTAAATGTAAAATATTTATTTTTATTTCCGACGCGAGTAAAGTCCGCAATTTTAAACCAACAATGTTATTAACATTTATGCTAATATATTTATCGATGATTATTATATTATGCAAACCATTTGAGTATATTATAAACATAAGTCATTGCTGGTCTTAATGACAACAGTATTTAGGGCACCTCGAAAAACCTAACCAGAGTTTGATTTCGCAGATAAAATTATCGAAAACTGACCTATTGCCCTGACCACCATGCAGAAAAGAAACGCCATTAAGTATGACCTCCTTGCAGACCAGTATCACCTACAGACGATTGACCAGTTGGTCGACCCTCTGGTCAAGATCGAAACCTGTATAGACTTTGCGCATCTGGCAGCGGAAATCGACCATGTGGTACCACGCCCTGTCAGCAAAAAAGGAGGACGTCCACCATTTCCAACCGAGACCATGGTTCGCATTTTAGTTCTAAAGCGTATCTACAACCTGTCTGACGAGCAGATGGAGTACCAGCTTTTGGACAGAATGAGCTTCAAGCGTTTCTGTGGGTTGCTCCATGCCATCAATATACCTGACCGTACCACTGTGTGGACGTTCGAGAACAGGATCGGTGAAGCTGGTGCTAAAGCCATTTTCGATGGTGTAACCTCACAGCTTTTGAAGAAAGGCTTTATAGCTCGGGGAGGCCAAATCATCGATGCCACCTTGGTACCTGCTCCGAAGCAGTCGTTCACGAAGGACGAAAAGGAGCAACTCAAGCAGGAAGCGATACCTGCTCATTGGAAACCAACCAAGCGGCGGCAAAAAGATTTAGACGCCACGTGGACTAAAAACACGGTAAGAGCCATTATGGCTATAAGCTTTCTGTGAACATGGACAAGAAGTACAAGTTCATCAGAAAAATCGTCACCGATACGGCCAGCACTCACGACAGTCAGCATTTCGAGAGGGTCATCGACAAGGCCAACACCAACCGTAATATCTACGCCGACCGAGGCTATCCCTCTGCGGAACGGGAAGCTTGGCTCAAGGCAAACGGCTATAGGAGCCAGATTCAGCGTAAAGGCCATCGAAATAAACCGTTGTCCAAGACTCAGCAAGGGCGCAACCACCGGATTGCAAAGATTAGGGCACGGGTTGAACATGCATTCGCGGCGATGGAACAAATGGGTAGAAAACTGATCCGTACCATTGGGCAAGTGCGCGCTAATTTTGCCATGACGATGATGGCAGCATGTTACAACCTAAAGCGGTTGGCGTACTTCCAGCGTACCGGCATCTTAGCTTTTTAACGCCCAGAATGGACAAAATGACACTGTCCATGGCAATGGACGGTAGGATTAGTAGCGGGGGGATCAAAAAACATCTAATTATTTAGAGACAAGCCGGAGAGCCATTGAAGATTTCGAGTTTTTCGAGGTGCCCTTTATTTAATTAACTAATCTAATTTCATGGCAATAATAAATAACAACCCTTTATCCAAAACAGATATAAAAACGCTATTCGGTTTCTTACTGTTTATGTTGATTTACCTGCTGCCAGGTATCTTTGGACATAATCCTTGGAAGCAAGATGAAAATTATAGTTTTGGTATTATACAAACTATGTATGAAACAGGTAATTGGCTGATACCCACTAATGCCGGCCAACCGTTTATGGAAAAACCCCCGCTCTACTATTGGGTTGCAACCACTGCTGTCCACCTGTTTTCCTCTTGGTTACCCATGCATGATGCAGCCAGAACGGCCACGCTATTTTTTTCTGCTTTGAGTTTATCTTTTTTTGTTTTGTTAGCTCGCCGTTTCTTCTCCGCTGACAGCTTCTCTGATTATCGTATCTGGATAGCATTGGCATTATTTGCTTCAGCGCCGGGTATATTACGTCATAGCCACGATATGTTTACCGATACTGCTTTGATAGCAGGCACTATTATTGGTTTATATGGCTTATTAGGTTTAATTAAGCAGGAAAAAAATCTCTTTTCCACCTTTTGGTTAAGTGCCGGTACCGTTATTACCATGCTATCAAAAGGAGTTTTTATCCCTGTCTTAATTTGGATCTGTTTAATTTTAGCGCCGATTTGTTTAAAAGCTTGTCGCAATAAACACTATTATTATCTAGCTATTATTGCTGGCTTGCTGTCTTTAATTTTAATTTTACCCTGGCCAATTTTACTTTTTCGTGATAGCCCTGAATTATTTAAAGTTTGGTTTTGGGATAATAATGTTGGCCGTTTTTTGGGTTTTTCAGTTGAACAATTAGGTGCAAAAGCAAAAGCCTTCCGTATCCCTGAAGCAATACTTCTTTTCGCCTTACCATCAGGTATCTTAGCTATTATTTTTATTTTGAAACAACCAATAAAAAATCTAACAGACAATAGGCTTTTTTTACCAACCTGTTTTGTATTGCTAGGCGTTATTTTGTTACAAATCTCAGCCTCTGGCCGTGCGTTATATTTATTACCTTTTATCGCACCGATGGCATTATTAGCGACCCACTGTTTTTGTCTATTACCATCGCTGTTATATAAAATTGGTTATTACTTCAGCCAAATTTTGTTTTCCCTACTCATCCCTCTGGTATGGATTAGTTACGGGTTATCTTTTTCGACTAAACACCACCAATTGCTGGCAATTTTTAGCCAATGGTTGCCAAGCGGCTATCAGCCGCACTTTTCTTGGATGGCATTTTTATTTGCGTTAACCATTACATTGATCTGGTTGTTTAAAAAATGTTTTCTGGCCGACCGGCTGGCTTTAAAAGCGGCTCAAATATGGTGTCTGGGACTCACTGTTATCTGGGGATTAGTCTTTACACTTTTTATCGGCTGGATAGATTACGCCAAAGGTTATCAAAATGTGTTTGCCGATCTAAAACAACATATTGCCAGCGAATTTCTCCCTACCGACTGTATGGTCTCCCATGAAGTGGGGGAATCAGAAGCGCCAATGCTTTACTACTACACCGGAATTTTACATCAATCACAATATCACTATGAAACACCGCCTAATTGCCGGTGGCTGCTCGATCTTTCAAAAGAGGTCAGAGAACCTCCCCCTGGTATGGAAATATTCTGGATCGGCCATCGCCCTGATGAAACAAAAGAGAATTTGGTGCTATATAAGAAGATCGATCGTTGATTAGCCAGTGTTATGGTTATGATGGAGAACCGCTATTATCAAATAGCGGTTTTAGGTTGTTGTTGCGTCACACAATGAATACCACCACCGCCAATAGCGATGGTATCAATATTAACAGGAACAATTTTATGGTTGGGAAAACAGTCCGTTAATATTTCTACCGCAGCGCTATCAGCGTTTTGATCGCCAAATTGCGGAATTATCACTGCCTGATGACAAAGATAATAATTAACATAACTGGCAGCAAATTCAGGATAGCGCTGACGGTTAACTCTGACATTTTGCGGCGTATTTAATGTGGTTATATTTTTAATTTTATTCATCGCTATTAAGCTATTTTGATGCTCTCTGGTAACGCGATAATCAAAAGAATAAGTATCGTTTTCCAGACTAATAATAATACTGTTGTCATTAATAAAACGAGCATAAAAATCGATATGGCCATCGGTAATATCATAACCTTTAATACCTTTTAACCAGATAATATCCGTCAATCCTAAATAGGTTTTTAACTGATATTCTATTTGCTGTCGCGTACAATTAGGATTACGATCACTATTTAAGATCGCACTTTCGGTAAATATTCCTACTCCTGAGCCATTAACTTCAATGCTACCACCTTCAAGGTTAATATTTGCTTTAATTAATTGGCTTTCTGCGTAGTTCGCCATAATTTTGGCAACATGACGATCAAAATTATACCGCTGTTTATTGCCCCAACCATTAAAATTAAAATCGATAGCTACCAGCTGCCCCGAACTTTTATCCAACACAAAATTAGCGCCACTATCCCTGAGCCAGATATCATTAAGTGGTGCTTTAATATAGTTCACCGAGCTGCCAAGTAAATTCCAGGCAACGGGATAATTTTCAGGCGTAACCAATAAATTAACCGGTTCAAATTCTGCAATTGCTAATGCAATATCGGCTAAATTCTGCTGTAAGCTGGCAATTAATTTTTTTGGCCAAATAGTTGTAGACATGCCAAATGACATCCAAGTGCAAGTATGTGCATGCGATTCGTGCGGGAAATAATACATCTTCACGCTATCCTATTAAAATAGTTTAACAAACAAGTAACTAGCTAAAATAAACCGCTATTTAACGTTAACCAGTGAAAAGCGCTTTATTTCTGGCTTTAAAATAGATAGAGTAATCGGTCTAAAAATTATTGTCTACTTATTTGGAGATCAATATGACTGAACAAACGGAAAAACAGCGCGCTAAGAAAAAACAGATCATTGCCGCAGCTATCCGCTGTTTTGTTGAAAAAGGCTTTCATGCCACTTCAACGGCGGAAATATGTAAAGCTGCTGGAATGAGTCCCGGAAATTTATTTCATTACTATCCAACTAAAAATGCCATTATTGAAGCTATTGCCTTACAAGATCAGGCCGATTTTGCCACACTACTACAGCTAGAACAGGTCACCGATTCGACCATCGAAACGGTTATCACGATTATGACCAGACTGATACAACTTTATAATGAACCAACTTATGCCCGACTAAGCCTGGAAATTATTGCTGAAGCCAGTAGAAACCCGGCAATTAACAACACTTTTATTAAAAATGAAAAAATTGTCAGACAACGACTGGTTGATATCCTAAGGCATGGCGTCAGTAATGGCCAAATTGATCCAGAATTATCGATTGAAAATACCGCTTCCTGGCTGATGACCATCGCTGACGGTGCAATCGGTCGTGATCTTATGGAGCCAGAGTTCCATTTAGCTGATCGTTTAGGATCATTTATTTATATAATCAAAAAAATATTGATGCCAATTAAGTAGCGATTAATACCATAATTGTTATGTTGATAAAACCTAATAAAGCATTCGCAAGTGAGGAGATGGCTTCGGTGATATATGAAGTTTAGATGGATATGTTGTTGCTCAATTTAACAGAGTTCTGTAATCAAGGGCAATTCAAAATGTCTGCCGATTAACAACAAATCGCAAGCATCAACAATTCAAACTCCGTTACATCCAATTACTTTAATTTGTTAGATTTTGGTAACTTTCGTTTCAGTGGTTCACAATAATGACCACTCATATCTATAGCACACTTTCAAATTTTTTATTTTATCAAACAGACAGACCAATTTTTCCAGACACACCTGCAGGGGGGCAAAACGGGGCCGTAAGCCCCCGTTCATCATTAATACTGCATGAAATATTGTTGGATTTTGTTTGGATCTTTTGTTTGTGTCAGCGCTAGCATAAGTAGCACCCGTGATTTATAGGGGCTTAACGTTCCAGAAGCAACGAAGCCATATTTGTCATCATTAATTTCGCCATTACGCGCAGTTGCGCCGGAAGGAACACGTGAGGAACGCACCACAACTATGCCTTTTTTACTTGCATCAGATAGCGTATTTAATAGATCATGGGAGATATTGCCATTACCAACGCCCGCGCTGACAATGCCCTGATAGCCGTTGGCAATAAAGGCCTTGGCAGGAATGTCAGATGCATTAGCGTAATTGTAGACAATACCCACCTCTGGCAGTTGGGTTAGCTTGCTAACGTCGAACGGTGTTTGGGTAGTGTGCTTTTGCACAGGCGTGCGGGTATAAATGACTTTGCTGTCGGCGATAGCTCCTAAAGCTCCATAATGGATCGACTGAAACGCTTCCAAATTCTCCGAATTCATCTTCGTCACATCCCGAGCATCAAGGATCTTATTATTCATCACGAGCAATACACCTCGCCCGGCGCTAGCCGGTGATGCTGCCGTCAGAATTGCGCCATACAAATTTGCCGGTGCGTCAGAGCTGAGCTGAGTAACCGGACGCATTGCCCCCGTCAGCACAACAGGTTTCTCACACTTCACCGTCAGGTTTAGAAAATAGGCAGTTTCTTCAATGGCATCAGTACCGTGAGTAATAACAAAACCATCAGTGTCCTGACACTGCGCGTTTATTTTATTCGCCAGCTTGAGCCATACAGAGGTATCCATATCTTGCGAACGGACATTAACCACCTGTTCGCCTTTAACATTGGCAACCTGCTTTATTTGTGGCACCAGCTCCAAGAGCTTATCGACTTTGATTGTTCCTGGAGTGTAACTGGCTTTGACCGGAGAATCTCCGCTGCCTGCGATAGTCCCGCCGGTTGCCAGGACAGTAATATTGGGTAATGCCTGCGCTGCATAAGAGAAAGAAACGCCGATGGTCAGCGCCAAAAAGCTCATTTTCATTTTTACTTTCATTTTATGTACTCCTTAAACAACGAAATTGCCAGCGCATCATACAAGGATGCAAACACAAGGAATGCCTTTTTAGATCAAACAATTAAGTGAAAAATGAGGAGAAACAACGGTTCTGTCACATTAAAAGAATTTGTTTAATAAAATAAAAGTTTGGATAGGGGGATGTAAAAACGCTGTGACTTTAATGCCCTTAAAATTGTGATGAAAAATCATTCATCACAAATCAACTCCTTGATAGCAAATAGCAAAAAGCCTCGCAAAAGCGAGGCTAATAATTTTTTTAACTTCACACTTGGCGGTAGTGACTCACCGATTCTTTTAACTTCACACTTATCACAAACTTGGCTGATAACCAAAAAGTTCTCAAGTGGATATTACATTTATAAATAAAGGAAAACCCCGAATCACGGGGCTTACAGATTGAAATTTAACAAATAACTCTATGTATTTTTTAAAACGGAATATCATCATCGAAATCAATGGGTGGCTCAGCTGGTGTAGCTGGAGCAGTTTTACCGGAATGGGCAGCAGGCGCTGGCGCGTTACCACTAAACTGTTGAGTTGGTTGTGGCTGTTGCGGCTGTTGTGGTTGCCCCCAACCACCCGCTGGATTATTTTGTGGCATGCCTTCTTGTGAGCCACCACGCGCACCTAACATTTGCATGGTACCACCAATATTCACCACCACTTCGGTAGAGTAGCGATCCTGGCCATTTTGATCTTGCCATTTACGAGTTTGTAGTGAGCCTTCTATATAAACTTGTGAACCTTTACGCAAATATTCACCCGCCACTTCCGCCAGCTTGCCAAAGATCACAACGCGGTGCCATTCTGTTTTTTCCCGCATTTCACCACTTTGCTTATCACGCCAACTTTCAGAGGTTGCCAGAGTAAGATTCGCAACCGCACCACCATTTGGCATATAACGAATTTCAGGATCTTGTCCCAAGTTGCCGATAAGTATGACTTTGTTAATGCCTCTGCTGGCCATTCTCTACTCCTGATGAATTAATTTTTAATATTGCTAGTTTAACATGCTAACACGTTATTGAATATGCAAACCAAACCGTTGCCATTGCGCTTTGCGAAACGCCTTAGAAAATTATACTGCAATATTGCTAAATTTTTTCAAGTTTGGCTATTAAATTGCAGAATATGATTCCCTATACTGTACTGTATATTCATTCAGCCAAAATTGTGTAATAATAAAACGTTTTATTTATTGTTTGAATATGTTCTCATCCGGGATGTGGTATATGGATAACATTGAAGTCAGAGGTGCGCGCACCCATAATTTAAAAAATATCAATTTAATTATTCCTCGCGATAAATTAATTGTTATTACTGGGTTATCAGGTTCAGGAAAATCTTCTCTGGCATTTGATACCCTGTATGCAGAAGGTCAGCGCCGTTATGTTGAGTCACTGTCTGCCTATGCTCGGCAGTTTTTATCCTTAATGGAAAAACCGGATGTTGATCATATTGAAGGGCTGTCACCAGCCATTTCAATTGAACAGAAATCCACTTCACACAATCCACGTTCAACGGTAGGTACCATTACCGAAATCCATGATTATTTACGTTTATTGTTTGCCCGTGTCGGCGAACCCCGCTGTCCAGATCACGATATTCCGTTAGCCGCCCAGACCGTTAGTCAGATGGTTGATAATGTCCTGGCGCTGCCGGAAGGTAAGCGACTAATGTTGCTAGCACCGGTAGTTAAAGAACGTAAAGGTGAACATATCAAGCTACTGGATAACCTGGCAGCCCAAGGTTATATTCGCGCCCGCATTGATGGTGAAGTATGCGATCTATCCGATCCACCTAAATTAGAACTACATAAAAAGCATACCATTGAAGTGGTGGTTGATCGTTTTAAAGTTCGCGCTGACCTGGCACAACGACTAGCTGAATCGTTTGAAACCACGCTTGAGTTATCAGGTGGTACTGCAGTTATCACTGATATGGATGACAACCAGGCAACCGAATTAGTTTTCTCCGCTAATTTTGCCTGCCCTGTCTGCGGTTATAGCATGAGCGAGTTAGAACCGCGCCTGTTTTCTTTTAACAATCCAGCGGGTGCCTGTAGTTCCTGTGATGGGCTCGGAGTACAACAATTTTTCGATCCAGAACGCGTGATCCAAAATAAGGAAATTTCTTTAGCTGGCGGGGCAATTCGTGGTTGGGATCGCCGTAATTTTTATTATTTCCAGATGCTACAGTCGTTAGCTAAACACTATAAATTTGATGTTGAAGCCACGTTTAGTTCGTTAGAACCATCGATCAAGCAAATGATCTTATATGGCTCCGGCAAAGAAGCGATTGAATTTAAATATCAAAACGATCGCGGTGATGTTACTGTCAGATGCCATCCTTTTGAAGGGGTGATCCATAATATGGAGCGTCGCTATAAAGAAACCGAGTCGATGGCGGTGCGCGAGGAGTTAGCAAAATATATCAATAATCGGCCATGTATTGCTTGCCATGGCACCCGCTTACGGCAAGAAGCCCGTTATGTATTTATTGAAAATACCACCCTGCCTGAAATTTCCGATTTTAGTATCGGCCATGCGATGACATTTTTCCAAACATTGCAGCTCAGTGGGCAACGGGCACAAATTGCGGAAAAAATTCTGAAAGAGATTAACGATCGGTTAAAATTTTTGGTCAATGTGGGATTAAATTACCTGTCTCTTTCCCGCTCAGCTGAAACATTATCCGGTGGCGAAGCACAGCGCATTCGGCTGGCAAGCCAAATCGGTGCCGGTTTAGTTGGCGTCATGTATGTATTGGATGAGCCATCAATTGGTTTACATCAACGAGATAATGACCGGTTGTTACAGACTCTGCTGCATTTACGTAATTTAGGCAATACGGTTATAGTGGTGGAACATGATGAAGATGCGATCCGTGCTGCCGATCACATTATCGATATCGGCCCAGGCGCCGGCATACATGGAGGACGCATTGTTGCTCAAGGCAACCTGGACGATATTATTAGCAATCCAGATTCATTAACCGGTAAATACCTTAGTGGTGAACGTAAAATCGCCATCCCGCCCAAACGAGTAGCTATCGATGCAGAAAAAACCCTGAAACTGATTGGTGCACAAGGTAATAATCTAAAAAATGTCACGCTGGAGTTGCCTGTTGGCTTATTTACCTGTATTACCGGCGTTTCCGGCTCAGGTAAATCAACTTTAATTAATGATACGTTATTTCCTATTGCTCAGCGTCAATTAAATAAAGCTACTAATGCCACTCCAGCACCTTACACCGATATCGAAGGTTTACAGTATTTCGATAAAGTGATTGATATTGACCAAAGCCCGATTGGCAGAACGCCACGTTCCAATCCAGCCACCTACACTGGCGTATTTACGCCAGTACGTGAATTATTTGCCGGCGTACCCGAGTCTCGTGCGCGGGGTTATACACCAGGAAGGTTTAGTTTTAATGTCAAAGGCGGTCGCTGCGAAGCCTGCCAGGGTGATGGCGTGATCAAAGTTGAGATGCATTTTCTGCCCGATGTCTATGTTCCCTGTGATCACTGTAAGGGCAAACGCTATAATCGTGAAACGTTAGAGATCAAATATAAAGGTAAAAATATTCACGAAGTATTAGAAATGACCATTGAGGAAGCACGTGAATATTTTGCTGCGGTTCCAGCGTTAGCGCGTAAATTGCAAACATTGATCGACGTTGGGCTTTCCTATATTCGTTTAGGTCAATCCGCAACAACCTTATCGGGTGGTGAAGCACAACGGGTTAAGTTATCTCGCGAACTTTCCAAACGCGGTACCGGCCAAACGCTCTATATTTTGGATGAACCGACTACCGGTTTACATTTTGCTGATATTCAACAACTGTTGCATGTATTACATCAACTCCGTGATCAGGGCAATACTATTGTGATTATTGAACACAATTTAGATGTGATTAAGACCGCCGACTGGATCGTTGATCTGGGACCTGAAGGCGGTAGTGGTGGTGGTGAGATTTTATTTGCCGGTACACCCGAGCAGATAGTCAAATGTAAGCAATCACATACTGCTCAATTTTTAAAACCGATCCTAAAACGCGGTTACTAATCAGCAGTAATTTCCGCTATCAAAATTGAAAAATAGCCCGGCGCAGCTGCCGAGAACAATATTGCTCAACAGTATTGTTGAGCAATAATCAAAGTGCAATATTTGATAATAAGAAATTCTTTTTTATGCTAGTTCCATGCTGATAATCGGTTTGGCTGCTGTTTTTGATGGCATAAATGCAAAAATTCTCCATCTATTCTATTATTAACAAAAAGTTAACAATAAGAGCGAATTTTCAGCAAGAATAATCTTAGGCTGATTTTTTCTTCTTCACCTTACTTTTTTATCCACAGTTTCAAGTGTTAAATATAAACAGCGTCTTACTGCACAATTTTAGCAAACGCTATTATTACCGTGTTGCACTATCGCTAATTAAGTTGCTATTAGATTCTGTTAAAACAAAAATTACCTTGTTAAGTAATTGCGTTTTCTGGTCAAAAAATTAATAAATACTTTAGTTAACACCCACCAAAAGAGAGTGAAAAATGAACAATTTTGAAAAGCATGATTTAACTAATTTGGTTGGCAAACATCTCATATATACTTATGAAAACGGTTGGCAGCATGAAATTTACATAAAAAATGACAGCACCCTTGATTATCTGGTCTGTAGCGGCTCGGCCAGTAACCGATGCGTGAAAGATCAATCTGCCTATATCGTACAGATCGGACAAAATATTTATAAAGCATCCTGGACAGAACCGACTGGCACGAGTATTAGTGTCATTTTAAATCTTCGGATCCTATTGTTGCACTGTACCGCATTCTTTCCACGCTGGGTAATGGATGATCCACAAAAAACAGCATGTTTTCAAAATAACCATATAAATGAAATGGAAGCTTATCGTGCAGCCGGCCCAACCTATCCTATCGAAATAATGGATCAATTTGCCACTATTACTGCTGTAGATGATTGTGGTTTAAATAATGACAGCGTAATTTCCGATGCCACTAATGAACTAACAAAATAGCGCTATTAAACATTTCGATACGCCATTTACCGACTGATATGACAAAATATAATATTGATATTTAAAGTTCATCAATATGATAAATATCTTGTTAGCAAATGGCGATAATGAATTTAATAAAGAAAAATTATTAATCAATTAATGACCCGAATTAAAACAGTAATACATAAATAACGTGCCGCCTTTTTTGCTTATAGCGCCAGCACAATAAAATTGTTAATTTTTTGTTATTTTTTGTCAATCGGTTCTATACTATCAGTTCACTAATTTTTAAGGAAAAATTCAGCTTTTACTTTTTATACCGCCTTCCTTAGTACACTGGATGCGAAAATGGTGAATGGGGTTGCAAATAATCATTAAGGAGTAACTGCCATGCTCAACATACTCTGCTCTATCGGTAAAGGGTAAGTATAAAATACTTTCACTGGTGATTTAAATTACAACTGTTTTTTCAGCGACTCAGAACCTGTTAAAAAGATGAAATAATGCTGTTGGTTATAGTTTAATTTCTACAAATCATACGAAAAAATTAAGGTACTGGGTCAATTAACCCAATAAATATTCTAACCAAAATAAAATTTACGAGAGCTATCAATTATGTTTGATAACCTTTTTTACCCCGATAATGAAAAAAGAGCGGTGAGACTGACAGAACTTGTCGCGGACAATTCCACTGCAGTCGGTAGTATTTCACAACAACATGCTAAATATGAAATAGCAATAAATAACGCCAATGAAGCGATACGCAAAGCTTACAAGGTTGTTGGAACATCAATAAAATTTCATGATATCGATTTTGTTCCCGAGTCAAAAACGCACAAAATTTTAATTAGTGTCGCTGATGTTATTACGCCGATGCTTACATATGGCTTAGCTAACAAAGCATTATAGCTCGCAGCAAAATCATATCTTCTACAACAAGGTCGTATCGGGGAAGCCGCCTTTATTAAACTGGTTGGTCTACCAAAATGGTTTAAGGTAGGCACTGTATTAGGTGGGATCGCAGCGGTTGTCCTGGTTCAAGGGATCCTGGATTCAGTCACTGGGGCGGTGCAACGGAAAAATTTGCAGGACAAAATTAAAGAGTCGATTGAACCCAGATTCCAATTAAAAAAAGCTGAGCTGACAAACGACATTGTTATCAATAAATTGACTGTTGTTACTACATCAATTTCAGTTGTCTTAGACTCCTTAGGATCCGATGTAACTAAAGAGCAAATCGAAAAAATCATTAGTAATTCCATAAAACGAAATAAAGTTGAACTCGATGAAATAGACTCTTTGACCAAAACCACCCTGGCTAATCTCGATAAATCCAGAGGCTCTTGGACCGATGAAGGCTAATTGGCTTAATCTGTATTAAATAGATGTTATTGAATAACAAACCTAATCACAGCATTTTATTGACTGAAACTGCAATTCAGTTGCTTGTGACGCTTATTGCGTTAACGAAAACCAAAGGTGCTCAAGATGTAATTTTGATAAAACTTAAGCTGCTATTGCTAACATAATGGCAAAAATTAACGCTTTTAAATTAAAAACGGCCAATTGAATGAGGTGAAAATGAGTTTTTGGAGTGATTTTGCTGATGGCTTTACCAGTGTCTACACAAAATATCTTCCTGGCTTATTTACTGGCGATACCTATTTCCCAGATAACCCGGTTAGAGAAGCCAGAGCGCATGAAATAGCGGTAGATTGCCAAACCTATGCCAGTAAAAATGCACTATTGATTAAGGAGATCCAAAACAATGTTGTTGAGTTAAATAATCATCTTAAAGAATTGTATCAAAAAGAAATAAACGATGAAGAAATTAAATTTGAGAAATTCTCTTTTGACACATTAAATTTTGAGATACCAACAATGCTCGCCCCTATCATTACCGCAAATATTGTTTCAGAGTCGATAACTGTTGGTGCAACAAGTTATTTAGTTTCTACAGGAGAAATAGGCGCAGCGGCACTAGTTGAGTTAGTTGGATTACCTGCTTCCTTCGAAATTGCTTCTATGGCAGCATCTGGCGGAGCTACTATCGGGGTTGTACTTGCTATCGGCTCTGTCGTTGGAAAAATTAAACGAGATAAATTACAAAAGGCTATTCATGACGGCTATCAATCTCGATACAAACTTGCGAAAGCAGCCAATATCAATCATTCAATTTCTCAATCGATAAAAGTGATCAATGCCAGTATTTCAGAATTAAAGGAGATCAAGGTGCCTTTTGCCGCAATAGAAGAACACATTTCTGTATTAATAGAAAAACAATTAAACAACATTAACGAAAATAGTCAATCATCGACAATAGTTGAACTACAAAATTTGGATGTAAACCGAGGCTCTTGGACAGACGAGGACGGATCTGTTTAAATACCAAAATAATGTCTGTACAGATCTAGCAGTCTGTCGCCTTAAGTGAAATTTAAGCTCCCTGCATCAGTCGCTAGATACACCTACTGCAATTAATTACTCTTTTCCTTTTGTTACACTATTTGTGACTATCATTAGCAGGGTTCTATCACCTTCAGTGATACTTTTTTGCGAAAATTTCAAATCTATTCCATTAAGATAATTCACTATTGCTGCCGCATTAGGATCTTTTAGCTTTTCATCTTTTATGTGTAATGGATGGGTATCACTGGCTTCATTAATATACCCTGTAATAAACTTTTCCCTAGTCAGGCAAAATACACCGCCACCGGTACAATCTTCTACTAGTTCTTAGCAATTCTTATACTAATATCAATGGACTATTGAATAATTGAACACAATCCCCTGCGGCTGCTTTACCAGCTGCTAAATCTTTATCTAATTGCTGAAATTCTTTAATCGTAAGAGTGATTATTCTGCACCGCGATCACCCCTATATCTGCACCACTGTAGGTACTTTCTGCGGTTCATGAGGTAAGGGCTCCAACTGGGCCACTTATCACTCGGCTGATTAATGGGTATTAAGGTGTCTTAATGTCAAGAGTAAATGATGCATCAGGTGCTTTGTCTGCCGGTATAAAGGAAAGATATTGGTCTTGATCGATAGAATAACAGATACAAACGTCATCCTAATCATTATCTTGATAAGCATAATCTAGCAAGTATCCAATGCTACAGCTGAGATAAGGAACCGTACAATAAAGTATAGCTAACCGGTTCATCTAGCGCATTTTATAAACCTACCCAGACGAATTTTTTACCCAGTTTTTGATTAATAGCGGTAATATGCTTCCTGTGCAAATAATTATCATTGACTAATAGATTACTTTTAATATAGCGATGGTTACTGGCAGAAATACGACCAACCATTCAGAGGGGAAGCTAATACGTAGGCCGTTTTTTCCAATTGAACAAATTGCGTAAACACAGCATCGATTCCACCAAACCAGCGCTGTTTTCCATTAATCTGATAATTAGGTTTTAGATTTTTGTTGACACTTGTATTCAGGCCACCGCCACTTGCCCTGACAACATACGCTTTAACCTTGTTACAATCCGGCGTTATTCGTTGTTCCATGATTATTGCTTTAGTTAATCACTTGTTTAGCTTTCAGGAACAAGTCACCGGTTTGCGTTGAGATAGTCGCCGCACTATTTTCAAACCTTTTACTTAAAGTTCACCCTGAGCATTTTTTGTAGTCAGAGATTATTATAAGCTGCAATTTTAGCGCTTTCACCTTGATTACTGATAACATTACTAAATAGATGAATATAATATTTAGCCATTACTTTACCTTGATTAATCAGGCTATCGCTTTCAAGTAATAGCTTTTGCTGAGATAAAATTTCACTGGTTGCCGGAATTATAATGGCTGGCGCTTTGGCGATTAAATGCCTGTTAGTGGTAATATGACCTAGCGTCAGTTTCCCTTTAGCGGAAACAAATAAATCACTTTCGCTGGTTTTAATATTATTCAGCTTAACTTCACTGTCTGGTTCGGTAGCAATGATTTTAATGCGATTGGCATAAATCCCACCAGGCTCTGTAATATTAACCGCAAATTGGGGTTTTAGGCCCAGGTTAGTTATTTGAGAAACTGTTCCAGTCTGATAGTCAATCGCATTCATGCCTAGCAGCAAGCTAATATTTTTGCTCAGAATACTGGCATTGATAGTAACAGTACGGCTGATCATTTCAGTATACTGTTGACTACCACTATAGAGCCCTTTATTACGGATGGTAATATCACCTTTTTTCACCCTTAAATGAGCGAATTCGCCTCGTTGATTCAGTGTCGGCCGGCCGCTAGTTAAGGTTAAGCCACCAATATTGCTGAAACGGCAACCATCACAACTGATGCCATTAGGATTAGCGGTGATCACATCCGCTTTCTTGCCTGCAATTTCCAATTTGCCATTTAGTTGGGAAGAAGATGAACCGGTTACTTCATTAATAATCAAAGTGGCCGTCTGTTCACCAAGCTGCCCATTTTTAGCCAGCTGGCCGGCTAGTTCACTTTTCGCTGGTTGGACAGCATTGTTCAGCACCGCACCTTCTGGCGGTACATTAAATTGCTGATATCGATTATGAGAAATACCCGCCCGATTAGGTGCCGCTATATCGATGACAGCAATTTGATTTTTAACCGTTAGTTGAGTTTTTTCATCCGCTGGTTGGACAGTGGAACTGAAAACAGGTAACAGAGGATAACTGGCGATGAAATAAATTACGTTTCTGCTATAGCGAATCTTTTTATTTTTCATAGCATTACCTATATTCTAATTTTGTATTAATATGACGATGAAAGTTACCGCTTCAAAATAGAAAAGAAAAATTTAATAGGCAATATATAATAATCAATAATTTAACTAGTTAATCCAATGATAATCATTATTTTTAATTATAATTCAATATGTTAAATTTAATTAATACTATTTTATTTTTATTCCTAAAATTAAATCTGATTTTAATATTTTTATATTTAATAAATTAAAGCCAGTGATTAAATAATCACTGGCTTTAATAGAATTATTGATTGTAATTAAATTCAGTTAACGACTTACGGCTGCAAAAGCCTGAGCAATACGCTGAACATTATGTTCATTAACACCCGCCATACAAATACGCCCAGTACTAACCAGATATATGGCAAATTCCTCACGTAGACGCTTAACCTGTTCTGCGCTAAAACCGGTGTAACTAAACATACCATGCTGCTTTAATAGGTGATCAAAGTTTTTTTCAGGTAACGCATTTTCCAAATTGCTAACGAGCATTTTCCGCATCGCAAAGATGCGCCGACGCATCGATTCTACCTCACTTAACCATTCAGCGCGTAATGTGTCATTTGTTAAAACATGTTCAACAATTTTTGCGCCATTTGATGGTGGGCTCGAATAGAGACGACGCACACCCGCCTTTAGTTGGCCAAATACCCGCTCACACTCCGGTTGATTTTGACAAATAATCGATAGACCGCCAACCCGATCACCATACAGACCAAAAATCTTGGAAAATGAATTACTGACAAATACCGGTAATCCGGCCTGAGCCATAGTGCGAATAGCATAAACATCCTCATCCATACTTTTAGCAAATCCTTGATAAGCCATATCAAGAAAGGGAATAAGGCGCCGCTCTTTAGCCACTTTGGTTATTTGATCCCACTGTTGCGGTGTTAAATCAGAACCGGTTGGATTATGACAACATGGATGCATTAAGATAATGCTTTTTTCTGGCAGCTGTTTGAATGTTGCCAGCATTTCAGCAAATTTTATCCCTTTGGTCTCGGCATCAAAATAGGGGTAATAATGGACGTTAATTCCTGAACCCATGAAGATAGAAGCATGATTTTCCCAGGTAGGATCACTACACCAAACCTCTGACTCAGGGAAATAACGATGTAAAAAATCGGCTCCCAGTTTTAACGCCCCTGAGCCACCAATAGTCTGTACTGTTGCAATTCGTTGTTCTTTAATTAGTGGGCTATCAGCGCCAAAAAGCAGTTTTTGAATCGCTAACCGGTAGTTATGCAGTCCTTCCATCGGTAAATAGAGGGAGGCTATAGCAGGAAATTGATTAAGCTTGATTTTCGCTTTACCGACAGTGCCAAGTTGGGGAGTATTACCCTTGCCGTCATAATAAAGGCCAATGCTAAGGTTAATTTTATTTTCACGCGGATCTTTATTAAATTCATCCATCAACGACAGGATAGGATCACCGGCAAAAGCATCAACATTCTGAAACACTTAAAATTCTCTCCACTATCATCATATCTATTTTTCTATTAAATAACCGACAACAAATTTATTTGTCCAGATATTCCATTGCCACCCGCGAGGTTAGCTTGGTCAGTAATTCATAATCACTGACACCAGTATATGTCGCCACTTCTTCAACAGGCAATAGATCTCCCCATATAATTGCTTCATCGCCGACCTTATCGTTGGTTTCAATTCCTAAATCGACTGAAATCATATCCATAGAGACTCTACCTACAATCGGCACTTTGCGCCCATTTATTAATACTGGTGTGCCTGACGGGGCATTGCGGGGATAACCATCGCCATAGCCAATTGCCACTACACCAAGATTGGTATCCTGCTCACTAACCCAAACTCCACCATAACCGACCGGCTCTCCAGCTTTATGTTGACGAATAGCAATTAGATTAGATTTGAGGGTCATCGCTGGTAGGAGACCAAAATCTTTGCCTTGTTTACCTTCTTGTGGTGAAGCCCCATACATCATGATGCCAGGACGCACCCAATCAAAATGTGATGTTTGCCATAGTAGAATACCGGCAGATGCCGCGATCGATTTTTCTCCTGGTTTATCTTTTATAAAATCATTAAAACAAGCCAATTGCTGCTCTGTCGCTGCGGGTAAACCAGGCTCATCAGCACGACTAAAATGACTCATAATATTGATAGGCTTTTGAATATTTTGACATGCCATCAAGCGCGTATAAGATATTTTCGCCTCTTCAGGTCTGAAACCCAAACGGTGCATACCGGTATCAAGTTTCATCCAAACTTTTATCGGCTTTTCTAATTTAATCTGTTCTAATGTTTCAAGTTGTTCAATACTCTGTACAACAACATCAATCTCATGCCTGGTGATAATAGGTAATTCAGCTAGCTCAAAAAAACCTTCTAATAATAAGATGGGGTTGTTGATGCCATTTTCACGTAATGCGATTGCTTCGCTAATACGAGCAACACCAAAGCTATCAGCCAGATCTTTAACTGTGTGCGCTGTTTCTAGTAAACCATGTCCATAAGCATTAGCTTTAACGACAGCAATTATGCGGCTATGAGGCGCAATTTCCCGAACTCGTTGTAAATTGTGACGCAGAGCGCGCCGGTGAATGACAGCGGTTGCCGCTTTCATTTTACTCTCCGTATTAACGTATTAAAATTAAATAGATAGATTATTCGTCGTGGTAGATTGGCCCAGCATAGTTATCAAAACGTGACCATTGTCCATTGAAAGTCAGACGTACTGTTCCAATCGGGCCATTACGCTGCTTACCGATAATAATTTCTGCTACCCCTTTAAGATCTGAATTATCGTTATAAACCTCATCTCGATAAATAAACATAATTAAATCGGCATCCTGCTCAATGGAGCCGGATTCCCGTAAATCTGAATTGACCGGTTTCTTATCCGCTCTTTGTTCCAGGCTACGATTAAGTTGTGACAATGCGATCACAGGTACTTGTAACTCTTTTGCCAATGATTTAAGCGAACGGGAAATTTCGGCAATCTCAAGTGTACGATTATCAGACAGAGAAGGAACTCGCATAAGCTGAAGATAATCGATCATAATTAGACTTAAACCACCATGTTCACGGTAAACCCGGCGAGCACGTGAACGAACTTCTGTCGGCGTTAACCCAGCGGAGTCATCAATATACATATTGCGTTTTTCCATCAACAACCCCATGGTACTGGAAATACGCGCCCAATCTTCGTCATCAAGTTGGCCAGTTCGAATACGAGTTTGATCAACACGCGATAAAGAAGCTAACATACGCATCATGATTTGATTAGCCGGCATTTCCAAACTAAAAATCAAAACCGGTTTTTCTTCTATCATGGCCGCATGTTCACATAAATTCATCGCAAAAGTGGTTTTACCCATGGAAGGACGAGCTGCTACGATAATCAGATCAGAGTTTTGTAATCCTGCCGTTTTTCGATCCAGATCCTGGTAGCCGGTAGAGACACCGGTTACGCCATCATAAGGCTTCTGATATAACTGTTCAATTTTTTCCACCGTCTCAGACAGGATCTCTTCAATCCCTTTCGGACCGTCATCTTTATTAGCACGAGTTTCTGCAATTTGAAAAACACGTGATTCAGCTAAATCCAGTAACTCTTCGCTGCTGCGACCTTGAGGATCATAACCCGCATCAGCGATCTCATTTGCCACCGCAATCATGTCACGCACAACAGCACGTTCGCGCACAATATCTGCATAAGCGTTAATGTTGGCAGCACTTGGGGTATTTTTAGCTAATTCTGCTAAATAGGCAAAACCACCGACGCTATCCAATTCGCCTTGCTGTTCTAACGATTCAGATAAAGTAATTAAATCAATTGGTCTACTCTGTTCAAGCAGACGTTGCATTTCAGCAAAAATGGTGCGGTGTGGTCGGCTAAAAAAATCTGCGTTGGTCACGCGTTCTGAGACATGATCCCAACGCTCGTTATCCAACATTAATCCACCCAGTACCGATTGCTCAGCTTCTAAGGAGTGAGGTGGCATTTTTAGCCCCTCTATTTGACGATCTTTCTGACCAATAAATGCGGTTTCTGCGGAATACTTCTTCGCCATAGCACTTTCTTTACCCATTAATCAATAGAGTCGCTCATCAGTATATGCTATTTACTGCTATTTCGTGACAATTTGATCATTTAATGTGAGATAAAACCTCAACGATTCTTCACTGTTATCTTTTACAGAAAATCTGAAAATGTTGCAATGTCCCTCAATCAAACATAGCAAAATATTGGCAATAAATCTGAACTTTCCGAAAAATATTGCAATCATGGCTAATAAGCGACTAGTTAAACATAACCATTAACCAACTGCACTTTCAGATTGTTTTATTCGCGAATATTTATATAGTTTATTAATTCTTTAATAAGGAAACCTTTTAATTAAACGGAGTTTAATTGCTATGAATAGTTATCAAGAGATCAATACATTTATTAATCATGTTTATGGAGAAAATCGCTTTTCTAATGATGAATTTCAAACTATTTTTCATTATGCCAATCATAAATTTGACACTCTTCTGACACAATTTGATAAAAATCAGGAATTAGCCGATTTTCAGCAATCAATTAATCATGCCGTACAATTGATGCAAAACAGTCTGGAAAAAATTGGCCAAAACGGGGACATAGAATGTGAACAAAAAAATAAAATAAAAGTCGCTTTTATTAGTCAAATGCTCTATTTATTCGCTAATTTTGATCGCGCTTTTAGTTCTCTTTAATTAAACGCACCCCAGGTATGGCATAGATAAAATAACCTGGGTTAGTCAATTATTTACCGGTAATAAACTCGAGTGCCTGCTTAACCACGGTTACATCGGCGCCTTTTTTATGGGCATTTTCACTCAAATGACGGCGCCACTGGCGAGCGCCCGGAATAGCTTGAAATATTCCCAACATATGACGAGTAATATGACCTAAATAAGTTCCCTGTTTCAACTCTCGCTCAATATAAGGATACATTGCTTGTACTGCAACAATCGGATCAATAACCAGGTTACTTTGATCAAAAAATTCAACATCAACCTGAGTTAATAATGCAGGATTTTGATAAGCTTCTCGCCCTATCATAACACCATCAAGATGGTGTAAATGCTGTTTAGCCTGATTAATGCTTTTGATACCTCCATTAACCACAATGGTTAACTGAGGAAAATCTTTTTTCAATTGATAAACGCGTAAATAGTCTAAAGGTGGTATTTCCCGATTCTGTTTTGGACTTAACCCCGATAGCCAAGCTTTACGAGCATGGATGATAAATAAACCACATTGACTCTCTGCCACAATTTTATCAATAAAATCGGTTAAAAAAGCATAACTATCGTCATCATCAACGCCAATACGGGTTTTTACTGTTATCGGGATCGTAGTAGCATCCTGCATTGCTTTTATACAATCCGCTACTAGCGCGCCTTCACGCATCAAACATGCACCAAAACGGCCATTTTGGACCCGATCTGAAGGACAGCCAATATTTAAATTAACCTCATCATAACCGCTTTGCTGAGCCATTTTTGCACAATCGGCCAAGGCCGCAGGCTCATTACCACCCAACTGCAAAGCAACTGGATGTTCCTCTTCACTATAAGCCAGATAATCACCTTTACCATAAATAAGCGCACCAGTTGTCACCATTTCTGTATAAAGTAACGCTTCTTTAGTTAATAAACGGTGAAAATAACGGCAATGACGATCTGTCCAATCAAGCATCGGTGCCACGCTAAAACGGTGGTGGTTAAAATTACCTTTCGATGCCGTTAATTCGTGGTTTTCGGTTAGTTTTATGTTAGTCGTGTTATCGTGCATTTTTCGGTTTTTTGGTATGTTGTTTTTTATTACCACTAAATGGTATTACTCGTTTTTAACAGCCATTATAGCGAGAATTTATTTGTATGCTGCCTATTATACCATAGAGAAACACCCCGGTGTGGGATGGCTTCACTCACAACAAAAAACTACCAGACAGCCATGACTTCAAGCCAATAGTTTCAATGGAAAATGGTAATTAGTGAGAGTTAAAAATTAAATGATAAGCAATTGATAACCACCGTATACTCAATAGCGTTCATCACAAAAATTAGATTATATACTCATGCATTCTCTGATGGGATCATAGAAAAATTGGTAAATTGAATTGATACTCCTGCTTAGCAGATAGTTTTAACACCAGCTGTGTGAAAATTTATATAAAAGATTAAAAAATGTGATTGGCAGCATTCTATTGTATTTATATCAATGTTATTGAATTGCTGATGATTAAGGCTGAAAATATTTTTTAATTTAATCATAAGAAGATAAATTATGAAATCATAATTATTTTTACTCTATTTTTAGAAAATAGCTTTTTATCAATTGCCTAAAAATAAATAATTGACTTTGAATACATATCTGTACCAAGTGAAGATAATATATTTCTAAATGAAGACAACAAGTAAAGAAAAATGTTTGTTACGAAACATCAAAAGCATGGAAAAATGAATACTCTAGATTAACCAGAAAATTAATTTTGCTGGTTAATACCATCCCACTATACAAATTCTACAGTTTAATTGATATATTCCCCATTCTTTGCTACCGACAACATAAATTAAACACAATAGCAACATTTGTAATCGCATCTCATAATAACAACAAAAAATCTACAATACGGTCAATAAATCAACATGGATTTGCTGTAAATTTACACAGTAAGTATTTATTTATTTTTAACATATAACATCAATCAGAAACTTAATATGTTTAGAACAAATCCTGCGACTAATGTTTGACTAGACTCAGCAAAAAATAAATACTAATGGTATATTAGTAACAATATACTGATTTAAAATATAAATTCTCAATCCATGCCAATAAGAATTGAACACGATAACTTGCTACAATTAGCTACCCTTTACATTCCTCGATAAAAATAAAATCACTGTTTTTATCTCAAATCGAAGACTATAAATCCAATATAATCATAAATAAAATACATTATTCACGATAAAAGTAAATTTCAGCAAATATGACAGCAACTATATGTGATAAAAGCTAGGCAATTATTCAATTATACTGAGGAAAAATCACTATCTTGCAAATACTGAATACTATCAGTAGATAATGCTGTTTGCAGCAGCGCAAATGCATAACATAATCGGGTTAATTATTGCTAAATTTAGATGAAAAAATATAATATTAACTTATTAAAAATATCTCAATTAAAGAATTTTGTTCGGTATTACGTTAAATACAATTTTCATATCGATAAAACTAAGCTATGAAGATGATACCTGTTGTGCCGTCGCCCCACTGATCTTGATTGCATTTTAAAGAGTGCTAATTTTTCGTTTAGCCGCTCTAGTCACCAAGAGAAATTTTGTTAACTTAACCAAGATATAAAGTATAAAAGCATTAATATCTCTGACAAACTATGACAATCAAAAATGGTAAAATTGGCCAAAGCTCATAACCGTGAAAAAAAATTAATTTAAATCAATAATAAATTGGTAAATAAGAAAAACCCTATAGCATCATTTTATAATACCATATAGAATTGGTTAATTATTATTAATAATAATGTTGCATTTACATAGAAAAAAAGTAAATGCATAGATGTCAAAATCATAACACCTTTATAGTTTAATTATGATAGTCTTCTATTATTTATTTAAAAAATAAATTATATTTATCATAATTTTTTTCAAAAATTAACTTATAAAAATAACTTTTCATCAAAATAGAATATAATAACAAGGAAGATTTATGCAATTAAATATGAATAGGTAAATATCATATTCATTTATATAATTATGTAATAACATTACAAAACATAAGCTAAGAAATGGATTATTTTTTATGTTAAAAAAATCAAACTATACAAAAAAGCTAACAAAAAAAATAATATATAAATGTGATGTTGATAATAAAAATGAATTACTTTTCAATAAAGGTAGATATAAAACAACCTATTTAGCCAAAATAAAAATTTCATAAAACACTATGCATGATATATCTAAGGAGAATTACAATGAAGTTAATTGAAATATGTGAACAAGAGACAAAGCAAGTTAATTACTTTGATGTCGAATTAGTTGTTAATGCAGATATTAATTATTTGGCTACTGATCAAGATGGTTTTATTTATGGATATATTTTTAAACCAGTAATAGATAATAAATCTAATACCTGGCTGCCAACACAAGAATATACTCCACATCCTATAGCAATAATTACTTTAGATAGTAAAAACTGGCAAGATACACTTGTCAATGTTTAGATGATACTTTGCTGGTAGCATTAATCGAATCGATGATATGCACCAGCATTTAATAAAAACGATTTAATGCTAATAAATAAAAATACGCATTTATTAATTAAATAAATATAAAATTTAGAATTAAAATATTTTTTTGATACAAAAAAAACTATTTTAGATGAAAATTTTTTCCTATTACAAATGAAAATGTTCTCTTAATCCCTGTTTTTCTAAACGCGGTAAAACTTCATCTCTAAAATAAGGGAATTCGTCCAGATAATTAACAAAAGATAATGCTGCACCAGATAATCCGGCATTATAAAGCGCTACGATATTGTTGCTAATATCATCAGGTGAACCTACTAACGGATAACCACCGTGGCCTGCAGAAAACCGATTTCGTGCTGAATATAATTGCTCCTTTGGAAAGGATTGCGTATTCTTAAACATTAAATTCATAATGCTATCGACTGTTTGCCAATCAGCATTTTCTTGTGAGTAATAGCGCAGGTATTCTTCTGCTTCTTTACGCGTTGGTCGGCAAACCACATAACAATCGGTTAATAAACCAAGTGGCATCTTTCTGTTTTGTAATTTTGCTTGCTCTTTTAACCATATAACATTTTTTCGTAAATGTTCTATATTCACAACCATAGCAAATAAATAATCTGCATTACAAATAGCAAACTGTTTACCCTCATTAGAGCCTGCGGCATTCAATATCGGTATTCTTTTTTGCAATGGTAATGGAAAACTATAAATGTCTTTTAATTTAAAAAATTGGCCATTCCAGTCAAAGGGTTCTTTTCGCCACCACAAATTTTTAATTACATCAAACCATTCGTGGCTATAACGATAACGGTCTTCATGCTGTTGCCAAAATTTTATTCCAAACGCGGCATACTCATTGGTATTCCAACCACATACAACATTTAATCCTGCCCTACCATTACCAATATGATCTATTGTCGCAAGTTGTTTAGCAATAACAACAGGATGATGAAAAGAAGTATGTACGGTGGTAAATATGCCAATATTGTTTGTCAATGCCAATAATGCAGAGGCCAATGTTGTTGGCTCTAATACATTAGCATGAAAAGACGATCCCCTTTCATAACCTAACCATCTAGCCACCGGTAATAAAAATTCTATACCTGCTTTATCAGCAAGTTGGGCTATTTTAAGATTATTTTCCCATGAATTAAGCCAACTTTCTTTTACTTTTGTCATAGCTAAACCACCAGAACAATTAACAGAAAAAATGCCTAATTTAAATTTATTATTATTAAACATCGGATTAATGTTATTTGGCATAATAAAATCCATTTTAATAAGAGGATATATTAATAGTGAGTATTTATGATATAAGATACGTAAAATATCAAATAAAACAAATCAAAATATATTCCATTTAACGTGCCTATTCTTCATATTAAAAATTATATAATCGATTAAATAATTTGGCTCTGTCAGATTAAGAAAGATAAGTGTTCGAATGCAGGTTTGATAATAAATTAAATCGATATAAACAGCCATCAGTATTGTCAGACTAACCATTAAACGCCTTCATTATCCCGTCAACGCAATTTAAATTTGTCCACGCTAATATTTAGCTTACAATTAAGTCTGTGTGATTTAGATGAGATGATGTAAGCAAGGGGCATCTTTGTTGCTAACCCGATTCATCATCGCTGAGCCTTGCCATTTACGCCAAAACTGGCAAGCATTGCTAACATATAGCGAAAATCTATCATGCAACCTGGCATCTGAATGAAACCTATTTCAAAATAAAAATTCCTATCAATGGGCAAATTCCCTATCCAATAGGTGCTTTTTACGTTTTTACTGTCTAATAATTCTTACAGTCTAATAAAAATCAAAGTCTCAACATTAATACAACAGAGCAAATAATTTTAATGTTTTAGTAACTTTGTAATTTTAAAACTATTTATCACGCATACTTTATTTCAACTATCAGATAAAGAAATGATTTTTTATTTATAAGTTAATTATTATTACTTTAATTAAAAATAATCTACTATTAAATATAATTTTCTCTAACAATATTGAGGGTAAATCATGATGAAATTAGTTAAGATATTTACTATTTCCTCTTTTATTATATTTAATCCGATTACAATTAAAGCTAGCGTTAGTGTTAATATTTGGATAAATAAAGAAACTAATAAACCCTGTTCAGTTGATATCGATTATACTAAATGCTACATATCAGAAAATAATCAAACAATTTTACTTAAAAGCGCCAATTCCGATGATAATAGTATTGAACAAAGCTGGGAGGAAACAATACAATAAGACTATTTCCACTAATATTGCTATTTTAAAGGATATAAGGAAATTTATTTCTTTATATCTTAATTATCAGATAAATTTCCGTAATGAAAATTTATCATATTGATGATAAAAATATCCTCAGGTAAAAAAGTATATTTTATTTAAAGTAATGATATTATTAAAACTCACTGGCTTAATTCCATATTATTTTTATTTATAGATTTTCAAAATTAAGTGTTATTACATTATTTTGATAGTCACAGTAAAATAAAATCTATCATTTTTGCATAATTATTGAATTATTTTTAATGAGTAAGTGGGAAAATGACACACTGTAACAGGAGAAACAATGGATAAATTAAATTCATTTAGCATAGTTAAAAATAACCTAGCTACATGGAAAGAACCAGATAAACAAGCACCTATTCTACCGAAGTACTTTGCTTCAGAAGAAAAACCTATTATTGAAAGTTCGATTGACCAACGAATGGATAGACAAGTAAAACAGGATATTTCAATAGGTAATTACAACCAAGAAAATATTAGAGCATTATTTCAATCACCAGGCGGCCTTAATGGAACATTATGGAATACATCGCTCTACCCTGAACAGGTGAAAAATAGTGGCTGGCAAAGACAAGAGTCTATTGCCAAAAATGAAATGCGGATTGTCGCTACAAAAATGGAAAAATTATCACCAATAACACCGTCGGTATTATATAGAGGGTTATCTATCCCGAGCTCCGAATTTCAAAAAATACAAGAGACCGGTTACCTACAAAATTATGCATTTGCTTTTTTTTCTTCAAATAGAAATGTTGCGCAATACTTCGCTATGCACAGTGGTAGCCAAAATGATAGGAAAATTATATTTCAATTAACAATCGCTGATAAAGATAATGAAGAGCTGCAATTTCGAGTTGGAAAGGTTGATTTTGCAGCTTATACTCTTCTTGTTCAAGACAAAAATAATAAATTTAGCAAAGAAGACTTTAATGGGTTAAAAGAAATTATTGCACTACCTGGTAACTATTTTAAAGTTATTGAATCACTGACAAAATCTAAAAATAATTTTTTTAATAAACTAAAGAAAAAATTAACCAAAAATAATATAACGACAATTTATATCCAGCATGTAGGACATGATATTAAACCCATACAGAAAATACACTCCTGCTATATTTAGTTAATTAGCAAAAAATTATTTCAATAAAAAATATCTAATAAATTCATAATCAATTTATAGTTTATTAAATAAACAGATGGTTTTAAAATAAGCTCTCTGTTTATTGGTGATTGGTTGTTATTTTTTTAGCTATCGTCTATAGGTAAGCATAATAAAGTTGAAATTTATTAGCATAAAAAATTATCTTGATAGGATAATGATAAATAATCATAACTAGATTTAGCGAGTCATTTTTAAATATGTTGCCAATTAACTTTAATAATAAAATATCCTATTCTTCGTTATATACTCAACCATCTAATAATAATGATGGTGATTTAGCGAAAAAATATCCCGATCTAAAAATGCAATCAGATGATCCATCCCCAGCAAGACAATCTCATGATAAGATTGCAACCAACAGCAATAAATCACATCCATCAGAACAAGTAAAATCACTATTTTTATTCGATAATAGAATTAAATCAGAAACAGAAACAGAAACAGAAACAAAATTAAATGAAGAGCAATATCAATTATGTAATCAAGAACTTTCCTCTCTCATGGCCATGGCCTATGACGAAAGTCCAACTTTTAGGCGGTTATTTAATTATGCTTACGATACCCATCTTTGTGATGGTGATAAATGGCATGTATCAATCCATGATGCCTTTAGCACAACCGTAACTGCTGAAGAGATAAAAGCTGAAAAAGGCAAAAAAATTATATCTCTTACTATCGATCCAGCAAATTGTTTACAATATAAAGAGCAGTATCAGTTAGAAAATGGTAATTATGCCCTGTTTAGTTTTACCCGCGCATTTATGCATGAAATCGTTCATGCGTTAACAATGCTCCCTGACCAGGATAATAATCATGTCAGAGGTGCGGTAGTTGAATATACCAATATTATCCTTAAAGAAATGGGTAATAAAGAACCTGCAAGATTTAAGTATTAATATAAAGCAAAAAAAGTAATGAACTTTTAACGCATTTATAAGTTGATCATTTTCGTTTTAAGAGATTAAATTCAATCTGACAGATCTTACATAAACAATTAATATTTCTGTCAGATTAAAATAACTGCATTTGCTGTTAAAAAAACGCACATTAAGCATGATTAATATTTAGACAAAATCTATTTCTTTCTACTTTTTCAAATGATAGCATTGATGGAAAATTTTGATTAGACATCATTATCTCAATTTCGTTAGTCGACATATTATATTTAAAACTCACTTGAGCACGAATAGCTGGTCTATTCTGGTTACTAATAATAGCAATATTAGCATTATATAAATTACCATCTTGTGGAAAGGAACCAATACATTGATAATCCGTATTCGCTTTAATATGTATTGGGTTACTTACAAAAGAAATATTAAATACAAGCTGATAAAATATATTATTGCCAGTATTATTATTAAGTAATATCGCTAGTATATCAGTATATTTAGGGGATACGGTAAATCTTGATAAGCCTTTTATTTCGGATAGATCAGGTGTATCATATTGCCAAATTTTTGTTATGTTACCAGGGGCATTATTTGCCGCATAATCCTTCCATCCCTGAACTTGAGAAAGTCTACCGACTCTGACAGAATTAAATTTATCATTTAATTATGCAGACAGCCGATACTCTTCATTAGACTCAACATATAAAAAACTATCACCAGTATAATTTTTCCCTTTATAAAAAATAACACCTGTCGAAAATGATTGATTATTATTCATAAATATCCTTTTATTTTATAATTTTTATTAAATTATTTTAATAATATATGAAATTCAAAGTCACACATTTCAATATAAATATTTGATGTAAATTTTATATTATATTTAGTGTAGTGTTACACAAGCTACTTTTAATAAAAAAAACCATCTTTATCTACAATAAATTTATTTTTCAATTAAGTAAAAAACTGATCTTAAAAAAATAAAATAATTCATCTATGAATATAATAACATAGCAAAATATAATAATTAAAAATTTGCTATCTCTTATGTGAAAAAATTTTCTACCATAAATGATATAATAACTTATATACTATAATTAGTCTGTTCGTTCATCACCTGGTTGAGTAAAAATTTATGAGAAAGATACCTTTACTGCTAACACTTATTTACCTTGGCGGATGCACTAATACAACAGAATCATTGCCGCCCGCTAAATCCATCGGCATGGCAAATCCTGCTTCAGTTTATTGTGTTAAGCAAAAAGGAAAAATTGAAATTATAAAGACAGCGAAAGGAGAAGTTGGTTATTGCCTGCTACCTAATGGTGTGCGCATCGAAGAGTGGACACTCTATCGCCAAGATCATAAATAACTTACTGCGTCTTATTTAGTAATTGCTACTGATTAAATTCTTTTTCAAAAGCAACTTGCTGCTGGTAAAAAATTAGTTTATTACAAATATTGTTATATCTTTTTAAAAAATAATATAGTCATCTAAAATAGAGCGATAAAAACACTTTTATTTTAAAAGAGTTGCTGTTGCATTATTAAATTACACCTCTCTATTTGCTTCGTTAAATGTTAATAAACGGTTATTGAAATGTTAAAATAAACATCTATTATTAATATCGTTACATAACTATTAATTGAGGTGACTAATGAAATTATTTACAAATCGATTTGCTATCGCTTCTGTTTTAACATTTGGTTATATGTCAGCTATCGCTAGCCCAATAGGTAATTTAAACATCCCTGGTGTAGATAAGGTTTTGGAAAGCACTAAAACTGCTATTGATACAACAGAAAATGCTGCAAATACAGCTGTTAACACTGGTGTTGATGTTGCTAAAACTGGTGTTGAAACAGGTGTAGATGTTGCTAAAACTGGTGTTGAAACAGCTGTAGATGTTGCTAAAACTGGTGTTGAAACAGCTGTAGATGTTGCTAAAACTGGTGTTGAAACAGCTGTAGATGTTGCTAAAACTGGTGTTGAAACAGCTGTAGATGTTGCTAAAACTGGTGTTGAAACAGGTGTAGATGTTGCTAAAACTGGTGTTGAAACAGGTGTAGATGTTATTAAAACTGGTGTTGAAACAGGTGTAGATGTTGCTAAAACTAGTGTTGAAACAGGTGTAGATGTTATTAAAGCTGGTGTTGAAACAGGTTTTGATGTTGCTAAAACTGGTGTTGAAACAGGTGTAGGTGTTGCTAAAACTGGTGTTGAAACAGGCTTAAATGCGGCTAACAGCGGTGTTGAAGCAGTTACCAATGTTGCTAATAGTTTGACTGAATTATCTGTTGCTGAGGTTCTTAAACAGGCGAAGGAAGACCTTAGTATTTTAGTTACCACATTCTTCGGCTCTTTCAATGATGTTGTTAAGAAAATAGAGCAAGCTATTGATAAAGCTGAACAGAGCACTGGAACAGTTACAGGCTCAACTTCAGCAACTACAGATGATACTTCAGAAACCGAAGAAGAGTTAGAAAAAACTAAGGTTCCAGAAGGCTTATTATAAGTCGTAATTTTACAATATAAATAAAGCGTTTAATTAATAAATACCTCTTCATTAAAATTAATAAAGAAGAGGTGTTTTACTCTATACTAGTTAATCAAAACTTACCAAATATCAATATTGATAATTTCAGTTAATACAACAGATTATTGTTAGAATATAGAACCTTTTCATTATAACTTTTTGTTTGATAAAAACTATAAAGTATCTAGTTTTTTGTCATACTTAACTTAATTAACATGTAAGATATAAATATCTTAAAATAAAAAATTCTGTTAATAAAAATAAATATCATCATCGATTAGTTAAAAAACTGTGTTTTTTTATGTAGTTATAATTAATATGTAACAATTTATAGCTAGTAGGAGAATTTTAAAATGAAAATAAGATCATTGTTTTAGGTATCAAATTATTAATAAAAATAGATTAGTGAAAATTAAGAATAATAAAATTCAAACAATAATAAAAATATAAATATTTTTAATTCTTATTATAGTAATGAACGGTATTAGATATTTAAATACCGCGTTTTTTATAATAATAAATATCTAATAACAGCACGAAAAATAAAATGCTTATCAAATTTAATAAAAATATCATTCAATCAAACAATGAATATTCCATTACTTTCAAAACCACAATATTACAGAATAATTTTTTAAACCAATTCACCTATTGTTCTATTATAAAGAGTGAAATACACAAAAATCAAAACAACTCGGCCAATTTTACAAATCTTATAGGTATTAGTTACATTAACAATACTAATATATAGCCTTTAAAAGAGTGGCAATCAATGCAGCAAAATAACCCGATATAGTAGCAATCAACCTATAAACATTATTAACCAAAAATTTTATTTAGGTAAGTGTTTGCAATGGCGGAATGTTCACCTATCATTAAACAATAATAATTATCATTATTATTTAATCAGGAGGAAAGCGTCATGAAACTATTATCGAAACTATTTATTTCCATAATCCTGCTTGGCTATAGCGTTATCTCAATGAGTACGGTGTTTATAGACGAACAAATTAACGATGTTGAGCCAACAGCAGAGCAGAATAATGCGACTGAAAGTTCAAGGCCAATATCATCAGCAACAACTGAACCTGATTGCAGCCTTCCCCATGAGAAAAGATGTTTTGCCAGATCAACGGCGACAGACTCGGTCTCAATTAAGGGGGAAATTAAGCGGACAACTATAAAGCCAAAACCAAAAAATTAAGTGCTCGGAAATCCATGCCAGGGACGGAAATAACTCATTCCTAGCCGGATTATTAATCAAATAGTATTATTTAGCTTACTAAGTTTTCTAGCTTACCAACCTGAAGCCTTTATTGAATGACCTTATTTATTCAATGTAATTATCTTATTTACCTTTTTTTAAGCGTAATTTGCCATTGAGCGTTGCCGGTTTGTTGAAAATCAATCACTTCATGACCTGATTTAGCCGCCCACTTTGGAATATTCTCCGTTGCTTGAGCACAATCATATTTAATAACTAAAATATCACCGTTTATCATTAAATCTATCGCTTTTTGCGCTTGAATTAGTGGATATGGGCATAACTTCCCTCTGGTATCTAGTTGAATTTCACTCATATGCAATAACCTCTATGATTTTATTTGCCATGGACGGATCACAGTAAAGTAACTAGTGAGCCAACTACCGAAAATAATACAAGGAATAAACACCCAGCCTTGCCATGAAAACCAAGCGGTATTAACCAAAGTATTACCTAGCATGCAGCCACCCGCTAAACCGCTACCGATCCCCATAAATAAACCACCAATAAAACTTTTTACCACGGTGGTCAAACCTGGGTTTCTAAATCTAAACTCTTGACTACCCTTGGCGGCAATAAATGATCCCAACAACAAACCGATTAATAAATAGCCAGCCCAGTCAAAAAATTTTAAATTGCCGTTAATCAATAATGAAAATAATTGCGCGCTAGGTCCGCTAATACCAAGCCCGCCAATCCGCCCAGCAGCTAAACTTGCCGGCCAGGCTAATAGCGCAATAATTCCTACCAACATTGCCGTAATAAATGGGTGCCAGCGAGCCTCAAATAATAGGTGGCTGATTCCTGCTTTTTTTGCTGTTATTTTTGCTACATTAATCTGTTTCCACTGCCTGATATGTCTAATAACCAAATAGATTGTTAATGATATTAAAATAAGCATGATTATATATGGTGATACATGAAAAGTTTGTGTTATTGTTCCGCTATCTAATGCCTGGGAGGTAATTGGTGAAAAAAAAAGATCTACTGACCGGCAAACGGACCAACCAACTGGATAGGATAAAGCCGATAACAGCAACAATACTACCAACTAAACCTTCAGCGGTTCGATAATAGGCGCCAGTAGAGCAAGATCCGGCCAATGCCATTCCAATACCAAATAAAATGCCACCAGCTATGGTTGCTAACCATAAAAATTTGGCATGCGGGAGTATGACTAATCCTAGACTTTGCAAGCCAAAGAGCCCGACACTCTGAATAGAAATAACGATTAAGATTGCAATTATCATTTGACTATCACGGAATAAATAAAAATCTCTTAATCCGCCAGCTAAACAAAAACGTCCCCGTTGCATAACAAAACCAAGTAAGCTACCCAATACTAAGCCAGATATATGAGATAAACTTATCATTAATATCATTCCTTAAATTAAAATAACATTTTATAAAATCGAACTTATTAAATTGTTGATAAAAAGCACAGTTTTAAATATAGTCTAATTGTTGGGGATCACTTTTTTATTAGCTAAAATAAATTTGTTAAATCAAGGGATTAGTTTTTTATTTCTGTTTAAAAATATTTAACGCTGTTTACCACAATATTTCATTCATATTAAAAATAATAAAAATCCTATCCTGCTTAAGCATCATTAAATTTACTACATTTTTTATTATTTCTAACATTTAATGTTTCTGTCTATTATTTATAAAGATAATTTTATGTCTGAATGGCAATAATCGAATGAAAAGTATACTAAATAGCCTTCCGGTATTTGTTGCTGCTGCTGAAGCTAACAGCTTCTCTCAAACAGCGGAAAAATTACATCTAACGCGCTCATCGGTAGCAAAAAAAATTGCGCAATTAGAAGCAAGACTGGGTGTAACCCTGTTTCATAGAACAACCCGCACGCAAAGTTTAACAGAGGAAGGAATGCTGTATTATGAATATTGCCGACGTGCACTCGATGAGATAGAAAAGATAGAAGACATTCTTGACAGCGGTAAGCATGAAGCTTGTGGAAAATTTAGGCTTTCGATGCCGGTATTATTTGGCCATTTATGTATAGCCCCCCTACTCATTGCTTTAATAAAACAGTACCCCAAGCTAGAGCTAGAAATGTCATTCAACGATCGTATCATCGATCTTATCGAAGAAGGAATTGATTTATCAATCTATATTGGCACACTACCTGATAGCAGTAATCTAGTCGCGAGAAAAATCGGCCAACATCGTATGACGATTTGCGCTTCCCCCACTTATCTTACTCAAATGGGTGAACCAAGCACAATTAAAGAGTTGGCTCAACATTTTGCTGTCGCTTATAGCCGTTCAAATCAAATACAAAAATGGCGCCTCAAAGGCGATAACGGTGGTATATACGAATTCAGACCAAAAACAAGATTAATAATGGATGACATGCAAGCAATAAAAGATGCGATTATTTCAGATGCAGGTGTTGCCTGGCTTCCTGACTGGTTAGTCAGAGAAGAACTGATCAACGGGAGCCTGAAAGAAATTATGCCTCATGCGGTTGAAATAACCTTCTCTATTTACGCGGTATGGCCAAAAACCCCTTACCTTTCGCGAAAAGTCCGACTCATTGTTGATACTTTAGTTAACGATTTACCCGCTTATATGGAAAAAATAGCAGCGCCAAACTGAACAGATTTGCATTTACTGGCATTTTACATGCCAGTAAGCAAATCATCATGCTTACGCTATAAGACTCGCAATTTTAGCATTAGCATTAGCAATCCCTTGTTTTTGCCCATCAGGTTTCATATCCATCCCTTCGGCATAAATAAATTCCACATCAGTGATACCAATCAATCCTAAAACCGATTTCAGATAAGGAGTCACTGCATCCGTCTCTTGTCCCAAGTGGATACCACCACGAGAACTGACAACAACCGCACGTACCCCTTCAACTAATCCCATCGGATAAGTTTCCGTATATTTAAACGTAACGCCTGCACGGGTAACAAGATCAAACCAATTTTTCAACTGAGTTGGCACATTCAAATTATACATGGGTGCACCGATAACAACGATATCACTCCCTTTCAGTTCGGCTATCAATTTATCTGATAGGGCGACCGCGCTAAAGGCTTTTTCACTGAAATCACTCGCTCCTCGCATCGAATTAAATAGTTCATTATTCAATACAGGAAGATTAAGCTTAGCTAAATCACGTATCTCGACTTCATCATTTAATCCTTTTAATTGTCTTTCCGTCAGATAAGTATCTATCAAAGTATTTGTTTGAGAATTATTTCCCATGATACTGGATTTTAAAACAAGAATTTTATTCATAATATAATTCCTACTACACTATTATTTTAATATTTCAGATCGATAATTTTTATTACAAACCTGAAATTAAGAACAAATTAAATTTTACTACTAAAAAAAATTATTAGTGTTGAAAGAAAGAATTTATATTGATTCCAATAATGCAACAATTAAAAAAAAGCCTCGCATAATATTGGCGAGGCTTTAATTTTTTACAATTTAAGTTAATTAGGTAATACCTAATTTTCAGCAGATTATTTAGCTTTTTGTGTTTTTTTGGCCACTGCTGGTTTTTTAGTGGCTTTTAATTTTTTAGACTCATTTTTTTTGCCTTTTTTGATTGTGATTTTTTTTACCTTTTCATCTTTAGGGATCTCATATTCAAGATGAATTTTAAGTAAGCCATCACATAATTCAGCATTTTGGATTTTAGCATTTTTACCTAATGAATATTGGGCAGAGAAGGATCGATGAGAAATACCTTGGTGAAGCCATTCACCTTTTTTTGGAGTTTCTTCTTTATGATCACCAACAACAAACAATTGCCCATTAGAAAACGAAACATCTAATTCATTTTCAGTAAAACCTGGAACACTGATTATTAGTTCATAATGGGTATCATCAATTTTCTTTAAATTGTAGGACTCACTTGGTAATGATAGCGGCTTAACGCCAGTTAAGTGACTAAATAACTTATCTATCTTATCAAATCTGTCAGAATATAAATCATTTGTTAAAGTTGGAAATAACCTTAATGGACGAATCATAATAGACCTCTCCTAATGTAGCTTAATTAAGCATGGAGAACTTTGTTCTCTATTATTCTTATAGGAGTTACTGCAGATTTTTCCACTTATTTATTACAATGTAAATACACTTCTAAATAAAAATATCTAATAAACAAATATTTATTTAATTGAGCTTTATTCACTGATTTTTATTTAATACCATCATAAATCAAAGGATCAACCAAGAAATCAGAAATTAACCCTGACTCTGGCAAAAATTGATTACCTCTAATTAAAGAAAATTGACTACCTTCATCACCATAGGAAACATTGCGTTCATTGCCATTTTTTTCAGTGAGTTGCGTATAGGAATAATTTTGTATGTCTTGATAGAGATCACTATTTTTTGCTATCGACTGATGTAATTCTAATAAATCTCGATCGCTCAATTCCAACTTTTTATCTAGCTTAACACCCCATCGAGTTAAACAGACTTCGGCAAAGTGACGAACAATTAACCCTGGCTGATATAAAACTTTGCCTTCGCCAACACTATCAAGAGATGCATTACCGACAAGAGTTGCATGTCGACCACGCATAGGAAATATACGAACAATCGTTGCACTATCCGTTTTCGGAATTACACAACAAAAACCCTTCGAACGTTCGTCTTTAGCATAAAAAGCAACATATTCTTTAACATTCTTACCTAACGAAACCTTTTCATTTTGGAAATTTAATGGGCCAGGCACAGGATCAATAGCAAAAATATTTACTGGAATTTCTTTTAAAAGCTCATCTTCTAACATCGCATTGGCGAGCATATGACAACTAACGCCTCCTCGGCTCCAACCTACTATATTAACCTGACTGGGTATAACCCCGCCTTTGCGATACATTTTAATAATTTGTTGTTGCAATTGCTGCTGAGAAACTTTTCGATTGCCATAATCATAATGCCGCCAGAAATAAGAACCTGATACTTCTACGTCATCAATGGCTATATTGGCTTTTTTGAGCAGGTTATACTGTTTTTCAGTCAGTTTCTCTCGCTGCCAATCAAAATTACCTTTAATAATATGGATTGCATGCTGCACATTTTCTTTCCAGCCCTTACCAAAACCTACTCCAGTCCAATTATGATACCCTCCATCTTTTACCCAGAGTTCATCTTGCTGAAGATTTCCACTTCCAGGACCATCAATAATAATCCATTCTGCAAATTCACGACCTAAATTATTTGATGCCAACATCGAGACTAATTCACCTTGCCAATACTGCTTATTTGAATCCTCAAATTTAGTAACTCCTGTACCACAAAAATAGACCGTTAATATTGTCATAAAAACCTCGATAAAATTAATTAATAAGTTTTATTTTTAATCTTAATAATTATTTGATCATGCTTTGCTATCCCAAAAATGGATAAACAACGGGTTTAACCGAACCGGTTATTTTTGTCATACCGATGATAAGATAATTATCAAGAAAAACCGATAAGAAAACTTTTTCTTAACTGTTCACTATATTGATATAATAATTTATCAGCATATAGGCACTAATTTAATCACTTAATCGAGGAAATTATTTTTCAAATATAGCCAAATTTAACTAGTAGTAAAAAAATTATAATAAGATTTTTATTATTAATTAATATTATCTTTTTTATGATGTGAAAATGATATTTACCAAATTTAGTAATAAAATAAATAATATTTTCTAAATAGTTTATTAATTTATTTTATTCTGCTTATATTTCCAATTTGCTATGCCGATTTTTTGCATAAAACACCACTAGCAACAATATATAAATAAACTAAACTCACTTATTATTCATAAAAATTTTACTTATGATTAGCCGAATTCAGTACTAAATTAATCAGGGCATGAATAAATATCCATGCCCCGTATTAAATATGCCATGACAAAATAAATATTTGGCTATAATAAATAACTTTAAAATTAATGTGCCAGTTTTAGCCCAATAATCCCAGCAAAAATTAGCCCCAGGCTTAATAAGCGGAATAAACTGGCTGATTCACCAAGAAAAATAATCCCAATTATCGCCGTGCCAACTGCACCAATACCTGTCCAAACCGCATATGCAGTACCCGTCGGCAATGTTTTCATTGCATAAGCTAATAACACTACACTAAACAACATGGCAACTAAAGTAATAATACTGGGGGTTAATCTGGTAAATCCTTGGGTATATTTCAATCCTATTGCCCAAACGATTTCAAGTAAACCGGCTATTAATAAAATTAACCAGGCCATCATTCCTCCTAACAACTAGGGTCGTCCCCAACAAAATGATATTTCTCAGGTCGTCCTGAGCAATAGATCAAACTGAAAAAATTATAACTAGGCAATATAATAACTGCAACACTATGTATATTTACTTAATTACCATTGAAGATTAGTTTAGTTAAAAAAATTAGACATTCCATTTCTGTTACTGCACTCCCTGATAAACTTGCTGAGTTCTATCGCACTCAGGATAATAAATTATTCATACTTACCTAACAAGGTAATGGCAACAGTACTTTTGGCAGTTTGTTACTGTTGCTACATTCTGTAGATATCTATCTTAGCCAGGAACAATAATCGGTCTGACTAGCCGTTGATACTGATTGAATAGTATATATTTTTTCATAGCGAGTTAATGATCATAATCTAACGTGATGGCTTAAAACAGGTTAAAATGAGCCCGTCACATTGAGAATGGTGGTGACAAATGAATGTTAGACTAATAAGGCTAACAAGCGTTACTGAGGATAGTTGTATATTTTTATACCGCGGGCCGTCTGGCTTTATCCTGCATATTTACCATAAGGCCATCAACAAGTAACGATATTGAATTTATACCGAAAATGCGATTGGCAGCAAAAAATAGGCCTGTACTAAACGCTACTGAAGGGCTCTAAAGACAAGCCAGCAGCAGCGTATATACAGGCAATTATCAGGAAAAAAAACTAATTTATACTATATAAATTAGGCTGCTAAAATATAGCTTACGCTTTTTTATCGGAAATTGGTTTACCTTGTTCAACAGCTAACATAGCCAACGCTTGCATTTGTTCTGATGTTTGAACCATTTGTCGATTACGTGTGTTACGCATATCTGTAACAATTTTTTCTAAACTTAAATTACTTTCTGGTTTTATTAATTCCATTGTGGCAAGTAGTTGACCAGTACGCCCAACCCCAGCTCGACAATGTATTACTGGTAATAATTTATTTTTATCGCCTATCGCTCTACTTCCCTTTTTCTGATACATATTAATTTTTTTATCGACAACTGCATTAACAAGCTCAGCTAATTCTCTTAATCCTTTATTACCAGAGGCAGTTCGATCCGGCCAATTAGGAACATGAATAACAGGTATGGTAACTTTAGCATCTTGACCTTTTTCGGTGACTTGCAATAAATATTGCTGATAATCTAATCGGTCAGCTAATTTACCCTCACCGTTAGCTTTTGCAGTGACTAAAACATCACCATATTGATTGCTTTTTCTAAAATATTCGGGCAATTTCTCGCCAAATTCCGGATTAATATCTTTTTCTGATGCCAATACAACCAGTGCAGGTGTCCGATTAGCCACCAACATCTTAAAATAATCTTCCATTGATTTTGGTTTTGGATATTGGCAAGCAATAGCGACATTCTGAGCAGCAATTTGTACCCGATTAGCGGGTAAAGGCTGACCATTCGGGGCTGTCACAGCCGTTGCTTTTGCAGTCCAGATATTGCCAAACCGCTGATTCTCAACTTTCTCAATATATTGTGATTTGTCTATGTTGACATCGCTAAAGTTGTCCGCTAACCGTTGAAATAGATCTTTAGCTAGTAGAACGGTTTGTTGTTGGTCTTCTGCTGACATTCTACGTGGCGGTAATGGCGGTGCGGGTACCTCTGGATCACTTAACATTCTCTTTAATTTTGTTGGTAGTATATCTGTATCAGTAGCATTTTCTAATTTAGTGGTACCTTCATCCATCTTAGCAGATGATCTTTTATCACGAATGTAATTACCCTTCGTTTCTTCAAATTGCTTAAGTAAGTCCAGCTGTGTTGTTTTATCTAATATTTTTGCGCTAGTGGAATTTTTTATTTCGTTAATAATTTTTTCAGCACTCAATTTATTACTAAGTTTAGATACTTGAGTTGCGGCAACCAGAAAAGCCGAGCGGTCATATCCTTTACTACCATGTATTACTGGTAATACTTTATTGAGATCATGTACTGTTTTATTATTTTTTTGGTAAAGCTCAGTCGAATGATCATGGCTTGCCAGATTAATACGATCAGCGATAGCCTTTAACCCTTCATTATTGATGTTATTTTTTCCTTGCCAATTATTAATATGAATAACAGGCACTTGATATGAATGCTTACCCTCCTTAATTTCTATTTGATACTCGTCATAGTTAAATTTGCCAGCAGATCGATTTTCCACACCCTTTTCAACCTTAACTGACACACTGCCATACTTTCCACTTTGCTTAAAATATTCAGGTAAGCCTCCAGTCTCAATGTCCTTATTTGATGCCAAGACAACCAGAAGTGGCGTTTGATTATCAGATAGCATTTTAAAATAACTTTCTAAATATTCTGTTTTAGGATACTCACTGATCATTGCCACATTCCGATCCGCAATTTGCACGCGATTTGCGGGTAATAACTTACCATCCGGCGCTTTAACTAAAGTTGCCTCAGCCAGCAAAAGCTTATTATTTCGTTGGTTACTGAGAGGAATACCATCATCGCCAATTATGCTTGCCGCACTCGATACTTTACTGGCAACCGCTTTTTCTGATGGTATATTCAGGGTTTCTGTCGCACCTAATTTTGGCTTAGGAGGAAGCTGCGGTGGGTTGGTTAACTTTTTTTCCGCCACAGTAGGTTTTGCTGGAATTTCCGGTGGCGTTACATCAATCTCAAAATTCATACCAGCATGACGCCACGTTTGATTACTGTCTAGATCCGTTTCAGTATCTAAATGGGGTTTGTGCCGTAACAAAATGGACGCTGATTCGCTATTCTTGATAATATTACGCCCTTGATACTCAGTTTTTTGCGTCCCATTTTGGCCTCCAGATGCTTCATCTGAGGCATAATTGGTATTAGGCATTACATTATTATAAATCGGTAAGATATTAGGCATCATAAAACCCCTTATTTTTAAGTTAATCTATTACTTTTCAGCTATACATTGTTCTGATTTTTCAAGCAATAATTCAAAAGTATCAATAATTTCATATGTGTTGATCTCATATAAAGGCAATTTCACCCATAATATAAGATGTTGTTCTTCATTAAGTGCGGCAATTGGTTGCCAACGTAGCTGGGTCAAATTATTAAAATGCAATAAAGATAAAAGAGTAATATTTTTTTGCGTTAACTCATTTACATGACCTAAATCAGTAAAAATATACCAATCAAACTGATCAATTAACCCCAAATAAAAGTCAAATTTATTATCAATAGTTAAACTGAAAGTTTCCTGTTTGGATGTTTTTTCTATTGGTTCAAGACCAATATGATTAAAAAGTAATGATACTTTTTGGTGGAAAATAGCAAGTTGATGCACTAAAAAATACCTCTTATTAAAAAATAACTTCTGTGCTTACTGCTTTTATTTGGCGTTATTCTTATTATTTATTAAAAAAAAATAAAAAATGCTATTTAATCCCGCTCAAACTAAATTAATAAAGCAAAATAAATAGTCCATTTAAACATAGAAAAATTAATTATTTCTAATCATGCTCTTTTACAGAAAATAATTATTAGTTACAAATAAAAAACGATACAACTAGCCTGTTTCACAGTAAATAGGAAAGTGACCAAATTAACAATTATGCAAAATAATTTTTACATCTCATCGGTTAGCACGTTTCAGCTAGTTGAGCTTTAAGCAAAATAGATTATAAGAATGGAGATCATCACTTTTTTACTAATAACAACATTAGATGGAGCTAATATGAATAACGTTATTAAACCTCTGAGCTGGGTTATTTTTGCTCTGCTAGGTGCCTTTTCATTGGGTTATATTGCCCTCAATCGAGGTGAACAAATTAACGCATTATGGATTGTTGTTGCAGCAGTTTGTATCTACTTAATTGCCTATCGTTACTATGGGCGCTATATCGCCAATCAGGTTCTTGCTATCGATCCGACTCGCATGACTCCCGCTCTTCGCTATAATGATGGCTTAGATTATGTACCAACCAATAAAAAAATCCTATTTGGTCATCATTTCGCTGCCATTGCCGGAGCGGGTCCTTTAGTTGGGCCAGTGCTTGCTGCACAAATGGGCTATTTGCCTGGTATGCTGTGGATATTAGCGGGAGTTGTTTTTGCTGGTGCAATGCAAGATCTGATGGTGCTGTTTGTATCTGTTCGCCGTGATGGACGTTCACTTGGTGAATTGGTAAAAACCGAAATGGGAAATATCGCAGGGATCACGATCCTTATTGCTTGCTTTATGATTATGGTGATTATTCTTGCTGTTTTGGCCATGATTGTCGTAAAAGCCTTAACGCATAGCCCTTGGGGAACTTACACGGTAGCCTTTACCATCCCGCTAGCCATTTTTATGGGGGTGTACATCCGTTATATTCGCCCTGGCCAAATTGGTGAAATTTCAATTATTGGTTTTACTTTCTTAATCTTTGCTATCGTTTCAGGTGAATGGGTTAGCAAAAATAAAAGTTGGGCCTATTATTTCGATTTCGATGGTATTCAGCTAACCTGGCTACTGATCATTTATGGCTTTATCGCTGCAGTGCTGCCTGTCTGGTTACTATTGGCGCCACGAGATTATCTATCAACTTTCTTAAAAATTGGTACCATTATCGGACTGGCTATCAGCATTATCATTACTCGTCCTACGTTACAAATGCCAGCACTGACCCAATTTATTGATGGTAGCGGACCAGTATGGTCTGGTGAATATTTCCTTTCCTCTTTATTACCATCGCCTGTGGTGCCGTTTCGGGCTTTCATGCTTTGATTGCTTCAGGTACAACACCAAAAATGTTAGCAAATGAAAATCAGGCCTGTTTGATTGGTTACGGTGGCATGCTAATGGAGTCATTTGTCGCTATCATGGCATTAATTGCGGCTTGCATCATCGATCCAGCGGTCTATTTTGCAATGAATAGCCCAATGTCAATGTTAGCGCCGGTTGGAACCTCTGACGTGGTGGCTTCCGCGGCGCAAATAATCAGTAGCTGGGGATTTCATATTACACCAGAAACCCTAATCAACATTGCTAACGAAGTTGGAGAACAATCTATTATTTCAAGAGCCGGTGGGGCACCAACCCTGGCTGTTGGGATGGCTTATCTACTACATAGTGCATTTAGCGGCTTACTCAATGTCTCTTTCTGGTACCATTTCGCGATCTTGTTCGAAGCGTTATTCATTTTAACCGCTGTCGATGCTGGAACAAGAGCTGCACGCTTTATGTTGCAAGATTTATTAGGTGTTATATCACCACCGCTAAAAAGAACCGATTCATTACTTGCCAATGTTATTGCCACAATACTTTGTGTGTTAGCGTGGGGATATTTTCTTTATCATGGTATAGTAGATCCATTAGGCGGTATCAATACATTATGGCCACTGTTCGGTATTGCCAATCAGATGCTAGCAAGTATGGCGTTAATGCTCTGCACCGTCGTTTTATTCAAAATGAAACGACATATTTATGCTTGGGTAACCCTATTACCTACCAGTTGGCTGATCATTTGTACGATGACAGCGGCTTGGGAGAAAGTATTTAGTAAAAATAGTAGTATCGGTTTTTTGGCCATTGCCAACAAATTTCAGTCGCTGATTAACAGCGGTAATATTCCGCCACAATATAGCCAATCTCAGTTAGTACAATTAGTTTTTAATAATCGTGTCGATGCAGGATTGACCAGTTTTTTTATGATCACGGTGGTGATTTTAGCATTGTTTTCAATCAGAACGGTTTTAAGCGCACTCAAATCAGCCACCCCGACCAGCCGTGAAACACCCTACTTAGCAATAGCGGCAAATGATGAGAACATTATTGTCAATCCACAGCGAATTATTAATACCTAAGTCCTAAATCACTAATGGCTAATAGAAAACAGATAAATCAATAGCTAAGATAATAGAAAATATTGCGGAAACAATAATAGCCTGAAATTTTCAGGCTATTATTAGCAATAAAAAATAATGCTCCTATCACTCCATTCATTGTTAACAAACAACCTTTAATTAAAAGCGATAGATTAGCTAAATATTATTTCACCCGAGAAACATATTCACCGGAGCGGGTATCAACTTTAATTACCTCACCAATTTGAACGAATAGCGGAACTTTTACCACCGCACCGGTACTTAATGTTGCCGGTTTTCCGCCCGTACCAGCGGTATCCCCCTTTAAACCCGGATCGGTATCAACCACTGCCAGTTCAACAAAATTCGGTGGCGTGATAGCAATAGGCTGTCCATTCCATAATGTAACAATGCAATCAGCTTGATCGATTAACCATTTTGCATTATCACCGACCGCTTTTTCATCAGCAGCTAGTTGCTCAAAAGTCTCATTATTCATAAAATGCCAAAACTCACCATCACTGTATAGATAGGTCAAGTTCAGATCCATAACATCAGCACTTTCGACAGAATCAGTTGACTTAAATGTTTTTTCTAATAACTTATTAGAAATTAATTTACGGATCCGTACGCGAGCAAACGCTTGCCCTTTGCCTGGTTTGACAAATTCGCTTTCCACAATTGCACAAGGCTCGCCATCTAACATGATTTTAAGACCTGAGCGAAATTCATTGGTACTATAGGTAGCCATAGAAATCCTCTAAATTTTTTAAGTAAAAATGGCATAGCCAAAAAATGTTTAATATTGTAACTCAAAAAAGCCCTGCCAGAGAAGTCTGGCTACAACAACTTGCAGAAGCTGTCACTGATCCTGACGAATTGCTACGATTACTGTCACTACAAAATGATCCGGAATTGCGTGCTGGAAGTGCTGCTCGTGCTTTATTTCCGCTGCGCGTACCTCACCCTTTTATTGCAAAAATGCGGATCGGTGATGCCAATGATCCCCTTTTACGGCAAGTTATTACACTAAAATCTGAATTTAATCTTACGCCAACATTTTCGACTGACCCGTTAAATGAGCAAAATAGTCCAATTCCAGGATTATTACATAAATATCAGGATCGCGTCCTACTATTAGTGAAAGGAGGTTGTGCCGTTAATTGCCGCTACTGCTTCCGGCGTCACTTTCCGTATGAAGAAAACAAAGGCAACAAACAAAATTGGCAGACTGCATTAAATTATATTCAACGCCATACTGAGCTTAATGAAGTTATTTTTTCAGGCGGCGATCCTTTGATGGCAAAAGATCATGAGTTAGATTGGCTGATGTCACAGTTAGAAACTATCCCTCATATCAAACGGCTTAGGATCCATAGCCGATTACCGGTGGTTATTCCTGCTCGCATTACCACAACACTTTGCCAACGTTTCAATATTTCTCGATTACAGATTATTATGGTAACTCATATCAATCATGCCAACGAAATTGACAATGAGTTTAGTCGCGCGATGGAACAGTTAAAACAGGTAAGTGTTACCTTATTAAATCAAAGTGTACTTTTGCGCGGTGTGAATGATAATGCTGACTGTCTCGCTAAATTGAGTAATAAACTGTTTGAAAACGGCATACTACCTTATTATTTACATCTATTAGATAAAGTCCAAGGTGCCGCCCATTTTATGGTAACGGATGAAGAGGCTCGCATCATAATGAAAGAACTGCTTACCCGTATCTCAGGCTATCTGGTACCGAGATTAACCAGAGAAATAGGTGGAAAATTGAGTAAAACACCGATTGACTTACAATTACAATTACAATAACAATTTAGCTACATGATAAAACGCATGATCCTATATTATTCAGGATCATGCTTAGCATGCGTTATGGACACTTATAAACTTGTCCTATCATTTTACTGTCAGTAGGAATAAAACTCGAGAGTAACGTTTCCGTTGGGCTATTAGCGCCATAAATAACATTACCTCCCATCTCAGCAGCTTTATTGCGTAAATCATTTGCTGCGCCACGCAGTGAACTGGACTCATTATTTACGCCACTAAGCCAATTACTTTGGGTGCCGGTAACCGACCCTAAATGCCGACATTCACTTCCAGGCTGGGCATTAACGAAACGAACTTTTTCACCCGCGGTGGTAATTTTATTGGTTGTTGAACAGCCAGCCAAGACAAATAGTGTGGCACCAAGCAATACTTTAATTCGCATGTTGTTCCTCATTTACTTTTAGCTATATATTAATATCAACGCTTACATTACCGAATTTTTTTGCCAAATTAAGCTTATTATCAATAACAACATAATATCCAGCCAAATAGTTTGGCCATCAATCTTTTATACCAGCGTGTTAACAACATTTTACCCTATTCTAGTAAATATACTCGGTTAAATCATATTATCGCAAAATTAAATCATCTTATGTGAAAAAATAGACTTAAAGCCAATAACCAGCCGCTAGCAAACCCTTAATGAAATCAAATTGCAAACAGATAAAAATTTGATAATAAAAAACCCCGAGTCAAAAGTTAAACTCAGGGTTCTTCTCGTGATAAGGATAACGATGTTAGGATTTTAATACCTTACATCATACCACCCATACCACCCATACCACCCATACCAGCAGCAGCACCTAGATCAGCTTTATCTTCTTTTGGTAAATCAGTTATCATAGCTTCAGTTGTGATCATAAGACCGGCGATTGAGCCAGCAAATTGTAAAGCTGAACGAGTAACCTTAGTTGGATCCAGAATACCCATGTCAAGCATGTCGCCATACTCTTCAGTTAAAGCGTTATAACCGTAGTTGCCTTTACCTTGTTTAACATTGTTAACAACTACAGCTGATTCTTCGCCCGCATTCTCAACAATTTGGCGCATAGGTGATTCCATCGCGCGAAGGGCGATATCAATACCAACTTTTTGATCTTCGTTGTCACCTTTCAACTTATCTAATGCAGCTGCAACACGAACCAGAGCAACACCGCCGCCAGCAACAATACCTTCCTCTACGGCTGCACGAGTTGCATGCAACGCATCATCAACACGTGCACGTTTCTCTTTCATTTCAACTTCAGTCGCAGCACCTACTTTAATCACCGCAACACCGCCTGATAACTTGGCAATACGCTCTTGTAATTTTTCACGATCATAATCGGAGGTTGCTTCATCACGTTGTTGCTTAATTTGTTCGATACGGCTTTTAATCGTGCTTTTTTCACCGATACCATCAATAATAGTGGTGTTATCTTTGTTAATAACGATACGTTTCGCTTGACCTAAATCTTCTAGCGTCGCTTTCTCCAACTCCATACCGATCTCTTCAGAGATAACTGCACCTTTGGTTAGAATAGCAATATCCTGCAACATGGCTTTACGGCGATCACCAAAACCAGGGGCTTTTACCGCAGCAACTTTTACAATACCACGTAAGTTGTTTACCACCAATGTCGCCAGGGCTTCACCTTCAACATCTTCAGCAATAATCAACAACGATTTGCCTGCTTTAGCGACAGCTTCCAATGCAGGTAACAATTCACGAATATTAGAAACTTTTTTATCTACTAACAAGATATAGGCATTTTCTAATTCGACAGAGCCCGCATCTGGCTTATTAATAAAATAAGGAGACAAATAACCGCGATCAAATTGCATACCTTCAACAGTAGCTAGTTCGTCTTCTAAACCGGAACCTTCTTCAACGGTAATAACGCCTTCTTTGCCAACTGCTTTCATTGCTTTAGCAATTAATTCACCGACGGTTTTATCAGAGTTAGCCGAAATCGTACCGACTTGTTCAATCTCTTTATTATCAGCACACGGTTTAGATAATTTTTTCAATTCTTCAACTGCCGCAGAAACCGCTTTATCAATACCGCGTTTTAAATCCATTGGGTTCATGCCGGCAGCAACCGCTTTTAAACCTTCGCTAACAATCGATTGAGCGAGTACTGTTGCTGTGGTTGTGCCATCACCTGCTGCATCATTCGCCTTAGATGCAACTTCTTTTACCATCTGGGCACCCATATTTTCGAATTTATCTTCTAATTCGATTTCACGCGCAACAGACACACCATCTTTAGTAATTGAAGGTGCTCCGAAAGATTTATCCAGAATTACATTACGGCCTTTCGGACCTAAAGTAACTTTAACTGCATCAGCAAGAATACTCACTCCACGAAGCATTTTTGCACGGGCGTCAATCCCAAATTTTACGTCTTTAGCTGCCATTGTTTCTTTCCTTTAAATTCATTGATTCTGAAGATCTAAGCGAGAAATTATTTTTCAACAATTGCCAGAATATCGCTTTCTGACATAATCAATACTTCGTCGTTATCAATCTTTTCTGTCTTCACGCCATAGCCGTCGTTAAAAATAACAGTATCGCCAACTTTCACATCTAACGGTTTATTTTCACCATTTTCTAAAATGCGACCGTTACCAACAGCTAGCACTTTGCCTCGAGTTGACTTACCAGCAGCAGAGCCCGTCAAAACAATGCCTCCAGCAGATTTAGCTTCAACTTCTTCGCGCTTGATGATAACCCGATCATGCAATGGACGTATCTTCATTAATAGATCTCCTATAAATAAAATCCATATAAGGTAAATAAGGATGATACTAGTATGTCTTATTAAACCAGTACCCTGTTTGACGAAATGGGGTCAATTAAAATCAGTTCAAGGGGGTATACAAAAAATTTTTCATTTTTTCTTTCTACTTAAAAACAAAATCGTTAGTATTATTTATCATCATGATCTTCTTTTTTAGAAAATTTGTCTTCATGTTTAATGCTGTTTGATGGAGAATCAGATTTTCTATCAAATTCGCCTTCATAGGTATGCCCTTTTGAAGAACGGTTAAAATTATCGTTAGCTGCCCCGGCAGAATAAAAATGAATATGCGGCATAAGCTTCACGACTATCAGTTTTTGGATCGGAGAAAATAGTAGTAACAAACCTAAAAAATCCGTAAAAAAACCAGGTATGATTAACAGAATACCTGCAATTACTAAGGCCACATTCTTAATCATCTCCTCGGCCGGATTTTCACCGTCAGCTAATTTTTGACGTATTAACAATAAGTTCTTAATTCCCTGACTTTTTACTAAAGAAATTCCAAGGCATGAAGTTAAAACGACCAATATTAAAGTGGTTAATACACCTATGCTCTCAGCAACTCTAACAAAAATAACTGCTTCGATATAAATTAACAGGCATAAAAGTATGAATGGAAACCAACGCATACAATTCTCCTAATATTTGCTAATAAAACGCTAGCCTCTTGACTTAGCAAGATAAATTTTCTCAAAAAAATGAATATCACAATATTTGCTTTATAAGCCGATAATACCTATATGATGCAGATCTATCATACATTTTTCAATGATAAAAAATTTTAATGTTTTTAATTGGTTATGTGAATGTGATCACACATATCATATTTAATCCACTAAGATGCATATATAGTATTCCATATTTATGACAATACCACTATTTCGGAATATATATCACGGTTATAATTAAAATCTTAGTTATTAATTTCAAATCTGACGTTAATATAATCCATTTTTACTATTACATTACATATTCAGTTAGTAAATCGCTATTTAATTTTAAGAAGGTTTGTATGTCTAAAAGTATCCGTTCTGAAGAAGACCTATTAGGTAAACGAGATGTACCTGCTGAAGCCTATTATGGTATTCATACATTGCGTGCGATCGAGAATTTCTATATTAGCGACCGAACTATTAATCATGTACCAGAATTTATTCGTGGAATGGTAATGGTAAAAAAAGCAGCGGCAATGGCAAATAAAGAACTAAAAACCATTCCACAAAAACAAGCAGATGCGATTATTAATGCCTGTGACCAAATTTTAGATAAAGGCAAGTGCATGGATCAGTTTCCAGTAGATGTCTTTCAAGGGGGAGCCGGTACATCATTAAATATGAATACTAACGAAGTCCTGGCTAACATTGGTCTTGAATTAATGGGACATAAAAAAGGTGAATACCAATATCTAGATCCCAATGACCATTTAAATAAGAGTCAATCAACTAATGATGCCTATCCAACCGGCTTTCGAATTGCGGTTTATAACTCTATTACTAACCTAATTAAATCAATTACCCTACTTCAAGAAGGTTTTGAACAAAAAGCCAACCAATTTAAAGATATTCTTAAAATGGGTCGCACCCAATTACAAGATGCGGTTCCTATGACAGTAGGGCAAGAATTTCATGCATTTGCTACATTATTAAAAGAAGAAATAAAAAATTTACACCGCGCTAGTGAATTATTACTTGAAGTCAATCTTGGTGCAACCGCAATCGGAACCCGAGTCAATACCGCTGCCGGTTATCAAGAATTGGTGGTAAAAAAATTAGCTGAAGTAACAGGATTGCCCTGCATTCCGGCAGAAGATTTAATTGAAGCAACTTCCGACTGTGGTGCTTATATTACAGTACATGCAGGATTAAAACGCTTAGCCGTTAAACTATCAAAAATCTGTAATGATCTTCGCCTACTCTCTTCCGGCCCTCGTGCTGGTTTAAAAGAAATCAATCTACCCGAACTACAAGCGGGTTCATCTATTATGCCTGCTAAAGTCAATCCTGTTATCCCTGAAGTGGTTAATCAAGCATGCTTCAAAGTTATTGGCAACGATACTTGTGTTACTATCGCAGCGGAAGCAGGACAATTGCAATTAAATGTGATGGAGCCGGCAATCGGCCAGGCAATTTTTGAATCTATTTCATTAATGAATAATTCTTGCCGTAATTTACTGGAAAAATGTATTAACGGTATTACCGTCAATAAAGAAATATGCGAAAAATATGTTTTTAATTCGATTGGCATTGTCACTTATCTTAATCCATTTATCGGTCATCATAATGGCGATATCGTCGGTAAAATATGCGCTGAAACAGGTAAAAATGTTAGAGAAGTAGTATTAGAGCGAGGTTTACTAACAGAAGAACAATTAGACGATATTTTCTCTGTTGAAAATCTAAAAAATCCTCAGTATAAAGCGAAACGCTTTGATGACTAAATTAGCATGTTAACAATAAAAATTAATTCGTCTTAATTTTTAAGGCACGCTCTCTGCAAAGAAGCGTGCCTTTTACTTTATGCATATACAAAAAACAAACAAAATATTATCAATTACTTTAAGGAGTAAACATTATGTTAGCCGTAGAATTTATTATTGTTCTGCTGGCCATCTTTCTGGGAGCACGACTAGGAAGTATCGGTATAGGCTTTGCTGGCGGTCTTGGCGTCTTGATGCTGGCAATTTTAGGTGTTAAACCAGGAACAATACCCTATGATGTTATTTCCATTATTATGGCTGTTATCGCCGCTATCTCGGCCATGCAAATTGCCGGTGGATTAGATTATTTGATTGATCAAACAGAAAAATTACTTCGTAAAAATCCTAAATACATTACCATCTTAGCGCCGATCGTTACCTATTTTCTGACTTTATTTGCAGGTACAGGTAATATTTCATTGGCAACTTTACCGGTTATTGCAGAAGTTGCTAAAGAAAATGGTATTAAACCCTGCCGGCCCTTATCAACAGCTGTTGTTGCGGCACAAATCGGCATCACTGCATCACCGATTTCAGCTGCTGTGGTCTATATTGCTTCGGTTATGGAAAATCCTGCTATGGTTAGTAAACCCATTAGCTATATTAGCTTACTAGCGATTCTCTTACCGGCAACTTTTTTAGCTATTTTACTTATGTCATTCATTATTTCTTGGTGCTTTGATTCTAAACTGGCTAATGATCGCATTTATCAACAACGTTTAGCCGCCGGATTAATTGAATTAAGAGGTTGTCAGTCTAAAAAAATTAAAGCTGGCGCGAAAAAGTCAGTGTTATTTTTTCTGCTAGGTGTCATATGTGTGGTTATTTATGCCATGATTAATAGCCCCAGTCTTGGTCTAATTGAAACACCACTAATGAATACGACCAATGCAATTTTGATTATTATGTTAAGTGTAGCGACCTTAATTACACTAAGTTGCCATGTTAAAACAGATGCTATCTTAAATTCTAGTACCTTTAAAGCAGGTATGAGTGCCTGTATCTGTATTTTAGGCGTAGCATGGTTAGGCGATACTTTTGTCCAGGCTAATATTGAGTGGATAAAAGCCACTGCCGGTCAACTTATTCATAATCATTCATGGATGCTAGCGGTGATATTTTTCATCTGTTCTGCACTACTCTACTCTCAGGCTGCAACAGCTAAGGCGCTAATGCCAATGGCTCTTGCTTTAAACGTCAGTCCATTAACCGCCATTGCCTCTTTTTCTGCGGTTTCGGGTCTCTTCGTTTTACCAACCTATCCAACATTAGTTGCCGCTGTTCAAATGGATGACACCCGTACGACTCGCATTGGTCGCTTTGTGTTTAATCATCCATTTTTTATTCCTGGCACTATTGGTGTTTGCCTATCTGTCCTTTTCGGTTTTTTGTTTGGTAGCATCATCCTTTAATGTTAGAAAAATCTGATTCAAGGACCTAAAGTCCTTGAATTTTTATCGTAACAATCAATATTCTTTAAACAAATTAGCCACTAAAACTTTTCCAATCGATAAACAGTAGGTTATAGTTCAATAATTATCTTATTTTAAACTTAACAGCTATTTTGAAATCTATTATGCAGAGACGTGTTTATGTTTTAAGCTTATTACTAATACTGTGTGGGACATTCCTTTTATCAACCGCAGCATATGCTATTTTTGAAAAAGGAGGAATGAATCAATTGCTCTCTGCTGATCAAGCCTTCGTGTTTGATTTTGAACAAAAAGACAACAAATTGATAGTGAACTGGCAAATACAGCCCGGCTATTATCTCTATCAAAAACAGATAAAATTCCTTCCCAATCATGCCAAGCTCGATAAATATCAATTACCAAAAGGAAAATATCATGAAGATGAATTTTTTGGTAAAACAGTTGTTTATTTTAATAATTTAGTTATTAATATTCCTATTATCAGTGCCACAGACCAAGCCAATATTGAAGTGAGATATCAAGGGTGTGCAGCTGCCGGCTACTGTTATCCACCAGAAACAAAAATTATTCCACTTAGCTCCGTCATTGCCACCAAAAAATCGCTAGCCACCAGTAAATTTGTTCAACCAAACGCTAACTCGTCAGCGAAAAAAGCGACTAGCGGAAAAACAGAGCAACCTTTTTCACCTTTATGGGCACTGCTATTCGGTATTGGTGTTGCATTTACTCCTTGCGTCTTACCGATGTACCCTTTAATTTCAGGTATTATATTAGGTAAGCAAAGACCCAAAAGTTTAATAAAAATTTTTTGGTTAGCTTTTAGTTATGTTCAAGGAATGGCTCTCACTTATACCCTATTGGGGCTAATTGTTGCAGCGGCCGGTTTATCATTTCAAGCCGCACTTCAGCACCCCTATGTTTTGATCATAATTTCCGTTCTGTTTATTCTGCTGGCATTTTCGATGTTTGGTTTTTATAACCTACAGCTACCATCTTCACTGCAAACAAAACTGATTAATTGGAGCGACCACCAAAAAGCAGGATCTTATTTTGGTGTATTTATTATGGGCGCACTGGCCGGGCTTATCTGTTCTCCCTGTACCACAGCGCCACTCAGTGCTATTTTGCTTTATATTGCCCAAAGCGGAAATCTGTTAATCGGAAGTCTAACACTTTACCTATATGCATTAGGTATGGGGCTGCCACTTATTGGCATAATATTATTTGGCCATCGACTACTTCCTCGTAGAGGCCCTTGGATGCAATATGTTAAAGAAGCGTTTGGCTTTGTGATCTTAGCGTTACCCATTTTCTTACTTGAGCGGATTTTTGGCGAGATCTGGAGTCTTAGGTTAAGCAGTTTATTGATAACTGCATTTTGTATATGGGTGTTCATTCTATTACTTAAGAAACATAACGGCTGGGCGCGAATTGGACAGATCTTATTTTTACTATTAGCTATCATAGCAGCCCAGCCGCTACAAAATGGAGTTTGGCAAATACCAGCCATATCAAAATCACAAGGCCATATGGATTTAAAATTTAAACAGGTAAAAAATTGGCAAGAAATCAAACAAGCAATAAACAATAATACTAGCAAAATAGTTATGCTTGATTTTTATGCTGATTGGTGTGTCGCCTGTAGGGAGTTTGAAAAATATACCTTTAGTGATCCCAAGGTCAAAAGTAAACTGGATAATATGTTATTACTACAAGCCAATGTGACAGAAAATAATGCTGAACAAAAATCTCTTTTACAATATCTCGATGTCTATGGATTACCCACCATTATTTTCTATGATGATAAAGGTATCGAATTACCTAATTCAAGGGTTTATGGTTTTATGAATAGCAAAATGTTCTATCAGCATTTAGAACAAATTACGCAACGGCAAGGGAAATAAACATGCAACGTGAGCAAGTACTGAACTCTGTACTACAACTGTTAGAACAACATGGCCTTGGCTGTAATATTGAAATATTACTTAATAAACTTAAAGTAGAATTCAATAAATCGCGTCAATTTTGGCCAAATAATGAAGCGTTGCTTTATGATTGTTTACGTCACCATAGTCAACAAATTGAGACCTGGCAGCAGCAGATACAACTCAATGACCAACTTTCTCCAGAAGAAAAACTATTAGCCCGTTATAACCAGTTAGCTCAAAAAGTCAGCGATAATCGCTTTCCAGGCTGCCTATTTATTGCTGCATGCAGTATTTTTCCAGATCCAGAGCATCCAATTCATCAACTGAGTGAACAGCAAAAAAAATTGTCATTTAATTTTAGTCTTGAGCTGTTAAGGCAACTAGATATAGACGACAGCGAGCAAGTTGCTAAGCAAATGGAGTTAATTTTAGAAGGTTGTCTAAGCAAATTAGTGGTTAAGAGAAATATTGAAGATGTTTTGATCGCCAAACTACTAGCAGAAGATATCTTAACTATTGCTAAATGTAGAAAGAATGATGCATTAAATTAAAAAAATAATTTACAAAAAAGATAGTCATTATCTCGTGGTTCAAAAAAACAGCAAATAAGCATGATTTCGCATTTTTTACCGGAAATACATTGACGAGTTGTGTGGAATAGGGTTTAATGCGCGGCGTTGCCCGGATAGCTCAGTCGGTAGAGCAGAGGATTGAAAATCCTCGTGTCGGTGGTTCGATTCCGCCTCCGGGCACCACATCTACTTTTTATCATCGCAACTAGCTAAAAAACTAGCTGCCACTGCTAGCAATATCTAAGCTTTATATTCATGATATATCCTTAACGATCCACTCTAGCAACTACCTGATTGCCGTCACGGATTTCAGCTCAATGCAAGGGCCGGAAGCTAATTTTAGTGATCCCTAGTTCTGTCAGTGTCTTAAGCTATTGTGCATCAACTTTTGCATCGCAAGCCCGTAACTGAGTAACTGATTTCAGATAGGATATCAATCATGCCATCTTTATTGCTATCTTCACGGCCCAATGCGTCAAACCATCGTTAAATATTTTTTCACCAGCCGCGTCATTAGCACCTTTAAACACGAAACTATTGTGCTGTAATAAATTCGGACATTTTGCTAAAGCAATACATTGAGCTTATATGCAACATCTTGATATGAAAAAAATTAAGCTTGGATAGACCACAGGCAGTTAGGTTTGGTGGTTAAATAACGAAAGGAGGGAAATTTTACGCAGTGATTGAGGAAGCCTATATCCATTAAGGCAAATATCAATCTTTACGAAAAAGCGATGATCCGAAAGCGAGCCACGAAGGCTTAAGGCGCTGGCCAGATAATGCCCTGATGGTAGAACGATTTTTGGGCAACTTAAAGTATGATTGATTGTGCTAATCGAGAAGAAATGAAACAAAACTTATTGGATTACCTTGGTTACTACAACTGAATAAGATCAAACGACAAATAACCAATTATCGCTTGTTGAGTATGAGAATGTCTTTAATGAATTTATGAGGTTACATTTTTATTTTTTAACGTTTAAATTTGCAAAATCAGCTTTTATTACAACCTTCATGCTTATTCTTTCATTACACAAAGAATATTAAGCAAGAAACAATAGACTAAATATAATACCTTAGTCTATTAATTTTACATATATTATTACAAAGCTTAAATTATTAAAAAAAGTAAACGTTAAAATTTTTATAAAAATAAATCACAAATTTTATCTTTAGGATTGAAATCAAGTGGTGCTTTAAGCAGCAGCTCTCTTAAGGAAGTCAAATTTTTCTGATGACAGTGATAATCCATATTATTAATTATTTCAATTAACTGTTCCCAATCCAAAAATTTTTCCTCTGCGGTCATAATCAAAGGATGGGCAGTACCTAAAATATTATCACTAATCAAGAGTTCTTCATAAAGTTTTTCACCAGGGCGCAAACCAGTTATTTGAATTTCAATATCACCTACTGGATTATTTTCATCTTTCAATGAAAGCCCTGACAGATTAATCATTTTTATTGCTAAATCATAAATTTTTACAGGGTCTCCCATATCCAAAACAAAAACATCACCACTTTTACCCATCGCACCTGCTTGTATCACTAATTGAGCGGCTTCAGGGATAGTCATAAAGTATCGAGTGATATATTTATGTGTTAACGTAATAGGGCCTCCCTGAGCTATCTGTTTTTCAAATAATGGAACGACAGAACCAGATGAACCTAACACGTTCCCAAATCTTACCATCGAATAGTGTGTTTTCGATTGAGTATTTGCGAGGGCTTGCAATATCAATTCCGCAAATCTTTTAGTTGCTCCCATTACATTTGCCGGCCTAACCGCTTTATCCGTAGAAATTAAAACAAATTTCTCTACTTGACAATCATTTGCAACTTCAGCTAAAAATAACGTACCAAATATATTATTTTGAATACCTTCAATTATATTATACTCAACCAATGGAACATGCTTATATGCAGCAGCATGATAAATTGTCTGGATATTAAATTTCCTAAATAAAAATTTCAGTTTATCTTTATTTTTTATATCTCCTAATATTGGAATTATATTAATGTTACTATTTTTTAATAATGATATCAGTTCACAATGTATAGAATAAAGAGAGAATTCTGAAATTTCATATAATACTAATTGATTGGGATTTTGTTTAATAATCTGTCGACAAAGCTCAGAACCAATCGAACCTCCAGCTCCAGTAACTAATATATTTTTACCAGTGATATTTTTAGATAATAACTCCGTCATAGGAGAAATTTGTTCTCTTCCAAGAATATCTGTAATAGATACCCTTTTAAGAGCACTAATCTTTGAGGTACCATTAACAAGCTCATTAAAATTTGGTATTGTCAGCAACTCACAATGAAATTTTTCTAGATATTGTAAAATTTCCTTTTTTCTATTGTTGCTTATCTGAGGCATTGCAAGGAGAATTTTTTTAATTTGTTTCCTTTTTATTAAATTTTCTACCTTATTTATAGAATAAACTCTTAGGCCTTGTATAGTATGGTTATTTTTTAGTGGATTATCATCAATAAAACAAATTGGGTTAAGTTCTTTATGCTCTCTTAGTATCGTTACCAGTTGTCTTCCCGATTCTCCCGCTCCATATATTAATACCGGGATCCCTTTATTAGTCATAATGTTAATTAAGTTTCTATAAAAAATACGCGAGCCGCATAAAAATATGACTAAAAGAAAAAAATAAATTATAGGAACAGTCCTGGGTAAAAACGCTTGCTGATAAAGAGATAAAGCAATCAACAATATTGATGAAATAATAGAACCAATAAACGTCCATTTTAAAATACTTATATTCACATATCTAATGATGGCTCGATAAAACCCAATTCGAATAAAGAAAAAAATCGAAACAACAATCGTCAAAGAGATAACGAACCAGTGAGAATAACTAAAAAGAGGTGTATCTCTATCTAACCTAAGCCATAATGCTCCCCAATAAGAACAAAACATAATAGCCACATCAACGAATAATAATACTATAAATTTTAATAATCTAGTTTTACTTAATGCGAGAGTTTTCATTTTATTACTTTATCTTTTTGAGTATTTTAAAAATCGTCATAAAAATGACCTTTATATCAAATAGGATAGATCTTTTTTGTATATATTTAATATAATACTCTGACTTTATTGGCATAATAACATCAATATATGCTTGTTGCGGATCTGAATATTTTGCCAAAATACAGCTCTCATCGATCATTTCAATAGAGGCAAGATCAGTAATACCTGGTTTGACTGACAATATTTGTTTTCTAATTTTTTGTGGATATATATTCATGAACTTTGGAACCTCTGGTCTTGGGCCAACTAAACTCATAGTTCCCTGCAATACATCAATAAGCTGAGCAAGTTCATCAATTTTATACTTACGAATAAATTTTCCTGAACGAGTAATTCTACTATCACTTCCAATCGTAAGTTGGCTTTGCTGTTCAGAATTTATTGCCATACTTCTGAATTTGTGTATATAAAAAGTCTTACCATGCAAACCTACCCGTAGTTGCCGGAAAAAAATTGGACCTGAAGAATCAATTTTTATCCAGATAGCTATACCAATAAGTAAAGGCGATAAAATAACTAATCCTAATAATGATACCAAAACATCCAATAATCTCTTAATAAAAAAGTAATGAGCTTTCATCTAGAGTAAAATCTCTTTTATTGCATCGATCACCCTTAATTGATCATTATGTGTCATTGCGGTATATAGAGGAATTGATATTATATTTTGATAAGCTTGTTCTGCTACAGGAAAACTACTGGGTTTTAAGTTATATCTATCGCGCCAGACAGGATGTTTATGTAACGGAATAAAGTGTACCGAGCAACCAATATTCTTCTTAGACATTTCAATTATAAAATCATCTCTACTAATACTGACGGAATCATCAAGCCTAATAGGGTACAAATGCCATGCATGTTGACTATTTTCAGCGGCTTTTTCCGGCAAAATAAGTGGTAATTTTTTAAAAACATCATTATAGATATTTGCCATTTTTTCTCTGGTTCTCTGGAAAGAATCTAAACGTTTCAGTTGATGAATACCAATTGCAGCAGCGATATCGGGCATATTATACTTAAAACCAGGTTCAACAACCTCATAAAACCATGCTGGCGTTTGAGATTGATAGCGATCAAATGCATCACGGCTAATACCATGTAAACGCATTATCTTAGCTCTAGCGATTATATTCGGATCTTTAGATACTAACATTCCACCTTCTGCTGTTGTCATTGTTTTATTTGCATAGAAGCTAAATACAGTGACATCCGTATCTAATGTTCCAATCAATTTTCCATTATAAATAGTAGGCAATGCATGGGCTGCATCCTCGATTATTTTTAAATTATTTTCTCTTGCAATAGCTATAATTTTATCCATATCACAGGCTAAACCAGCAAAATGAACCGGAATAACGGCTTTGGTTTTATTGGTAATAGCTGCTTCAAGCGCAACTGGATCCATATTTAACGAATTTTTACAACAGTCCACAAAAACTGGATCCGCGCCTAAATAACGAACCACTTCTGCTGTTGATGTGAAAGTATAAGTTGGCACAATAACTTCATCACCAGGACCAATACCTACCGCTTCAAGTGCTAAATGTAATCCTGCAGTTGCAGAATTCACTGTAATAGCCTGAACTTTATTTCCTAGATAACTAGCAAAATCTTGTTCAAATTGTTTCGCTTTTGGCCCTGTGGTGATCCAACCTCTTTTTAACGAATCTACAACTTCATCAATTTCCTCTTGCCCAATTTCAGGAAAAGAGAAGGGTAAAAATCCATTATTCATTAGAAATAACCTTTAAAAATTTATTGGCTAAAACAGTATATGTGTGATTTTTAATAACAAAATCACGCCCAGATGTTTTCATTTTTACTACAATGCTTTTATCTAAATGACTTAATTTAAGTATACCTTGAACAATTGCTGCTGGATTTTCTGGCTCCACTGAGACACCACAGAATGCATCCTGAACAAGATCATTACCAGCAGAAACCGAATGTAATATCAGACATTCGGCCATCATGTAATCAAACAACTTATTTGGCGCAATACCAAAACGGTAGATAGATTTTTTACGCCAACCTATATAAGCAATATCAAAATATGATAATAATGCAGGAATCGCTTTCTTTGCGATTTGATTGTGAAACGTCACGTTATCTAGATTTAATTTTTTTGAAAGCTTGATAAGATTATTTTTTTCAAGTCCATCTCCAACAATTAAAAAATGAAAGTTGGAATTTTTAATTAAGCTCGCAGCTTGAAGTAAATATTCCATCGCATTAGGTATACCGAGAGAACCTGCATAACCTATGATGCATTTATTTTCTTTTTTTAAAGAATCAATAATATTTTGTAAGCTATCAGGTATAGGTAAAATATTATCTGTTTTCCAATCATCGGCAACAACACCATTGGACACGATATGAAGTTTATTTAGATCTAGACCATGTGTTTGCATATGATCGTGTACATTTGGCAGTATTGAAACCACAATATCTGAATTTTTATAAGCAAAATCTTCAGCCGCTTGACACCATCTCATAAAAGGATTATTAGGAGATATATTACTCAGTTCTATTGGAGAAAGTGGCCATAAATCGTGTACTTCAAAAACTAATTTTGCATTATTACATTTTGCCAAATAGTAAGCGACATAAATATCTAATGGATAGGTACTAGATGCAATTACAACATTAGGTTTAAATTCATGACTTATTTTTTTTGCTCTAAAAAATACACCGGATAAAAAAGACAAAATATTAAAAAGTCTGCCCAAACCATTTGTTTTATATTTTATACCTTTTATCCATAAATATGGAATATCATCAATTTTTTCTAGAAAAGGTTGTAAATATTTACTTTCAGGTTGAATCTTTCTTAGATGAGAAAAAGAACTAGCAATAATCTTAACATTGTGACCCAATTTTATCCATTCACTTGATAGATAATAAGGTCGATATTCCATACCATACTTTGGACTGCCAGCATAATGATTGATATATAGTATATTCACTATAAACATCCTGATAATAATAATTTCTTATTTATCATTATTAATTTATAAATTTCACTATAATTGCAATTAAATAATCTTTACATAACCATTTAATCGCAATATTTGATGTAATGTATTTATTTTTAAATTAACATAATAAAACTTTAAGAGGTAATTGTTATTCTAATTTTTTCTAGGTTTTTCCTAAAACATAAATGATATCATTTTTACTAAATTTCTTAATATCAAAAAATAGAAATAAACTCTGACTTTTTTAAATAATAAATTTTGTCATTTATAAAATAAATATTCAGATATTATATAAACAATTTTATATTTGTACATGATGTAGCCCATAATAATATTCTATTTAAAAATTATACTTTTTGGGGATCGCATTTATTATTTTTACAACATCAGTAAAATCCATACCTAAGACATCAAGATACCAACGAATATTTTCATATCTTGGTTGATTTTCATCTGCTAGCAATGTTCACGCTTTTTCACCTGTCATTTGCCCTTCTCTGATTTGATTACTTTTAAAGGTATCATGTTCGATAAAACCGGTGACTAAATAGTATATATAATTATAGAAAGCAGCTGTTCCAACTCCGATACGCCAGGTTGTATTAGTATCAATCGCTGTTTTCCAGTCATAATCATTGATTAATGTGTTATCAAAAATTTGTTCATCCCAACGCCAATAATCAAAAATATGAAAATAATCTCTCTTTTCAATAAAACTGCGATAGTATTCACCGCTAAGCGTATCCCAAAGCGAATGATTAAAATACCCTGGGCTATCAAGCATGGCTTTGAATCTTAGTTTTTGATATGCTAATTGCTTTTGCCAACCATGCGTGTATACTCGCTTTTCTTCAAAATCAGGCGGAATACCTAAAAAACCGGCTTTAAAATGGGTAACTTCAAACGGATTAACTCCCCACAAATTTAAATTAATACCAGTCTGTTTTTTGGCAGTTTCCCCATACCTAAAAAATGCTTATCTCCTGCGGTTAAAATACTTATCATTCCTAAGTGAGGAAATTTTAACCAAGCTTTAAGATTCATTACGATGTTATGACGTTTTTTAGCAATATTGGCCGCAATAATAATATTTTCAACACCTAGCTTTGCACACATCCTACTAAATTATTTTATCTGTTAATTACTGAAAGATAAAAATTGAATAATTTCTTTTCTTCAATATCCCAATTATATTTTTCTTTAACTGCCTGTTGACCATGCCTACCCATCAACTCCGCTTTTTCAGGGTTCGAAATGATAAAATTAATACTTTCAGCAATTTCTTTAGGATCTAATGGATCAACGCAAATTCCACAGCTATTATTTTCTATAATAGTTTTCCATAAAGGAAAATTTGATGCAATAACCGGGATCCCTGCCCCCATATATTCAAACATTTTAATTGGTAAAGCATCAAGATAATTAATTATCGGATGTAGGGTAACTAAACCAGCGACTGAGTCACTAAGTACAGAAGAAACACCTTTTCTATCTAACCAGCCTTTTTCAATAACGCGATCCCATACTGGCTTTTCTGTTGTTGTTTTTTTGAAAATCTGCTCGGAGAATTCACCCGCTAATACCAATTGTGTTGGTTGTTTAACATATTCCATGGCTTCAACAATTTCATTAATACCTCTGATTTTAGTCAAACCGCCTATATAACACACCTGATTTTTTTTATTCGCCCAATTAGTATCATTTTTGGAAAATTCATCAATGATGGGATAATTGTTAATATCTATTGAATTAACGCCCATATTGATAAACTTATTCCGAATATAGGGAGTAGCAGCGATGACGCCATCAAATTTACGACAAGCCCAGCGTTCATAAACAGCAAAAATTTTAGCCAATAATTGCCTGGCGAATTTATTAAGATAGGGCTTTGCTAATAATTGCTTTGGGACATCTTCATGGGAGTCAAAAATAACTTTTTTACCCAATTTTCTTAATTTTAAGCCAATAGGAATCAGCTCTGGATCATGCAGATGATAAATATCAGCATTTACCTCAATTGCTTTCTTAAATATACGCATTGGCACATTACAAATACGATCTAAACGTCCTTTGGAAGCACCAACGTCATAAATACTTACTTGATCTTTAATTTCATCTTTTTTGCCATCTGCAACAATTTGAGCAATTTGATAGCCATATTTAACTAATGAAACACATTCTTTTAAAAAGATACGCTGGTCATAACGAGAATGTGCAGATGTAATATGGACGATTTTATATTTATAAATCATGGTAGATTTCATTTGGCGCTTTTTCTTAAATTTGAACGATTAAACATCTAAGTTAACTTCTATATTATTTTAAATAAATAATGACATAATAATATAAGTTGTAGTTATAAATAAAAGCGTAAATTTAATAAAATTATCTTTATTGAAATCAATTCTTCAAACAGCATTGATACATCTCTTTTAATTCATTAGAAACAAGTGAAGAATTATGCCATAGCAGCGAAAAACAGCCATGAACTCTATAACAAATGTCCTTTAATTTCAAAATTCGATTTAATGCTTTGTCTCCCACACCCAATCCTAAATAAGCTGATTCAATAATAGTACCCTCCATCACGATTAATGGGCGAATACGAACAGCTAATTGCTGTTGGGTTATCGGGTTAAATGCTGGATATTCAAAACATGTACCACAGCGAAAACCAGGGCTATCAGCATAACCAAGCGTAGAATCATAATCCATACCCGCATCATTCCATGCCTGAAGCGTTGTTGGATGCCCCCAGCGTAAATAGTGCATCCGCCCTCCCCAGAAGGGCTGTGCTATGTTTTCTTCTGTGCAAATTTTTTTCAGTCGCTCCGCCTCAGATTTGATCAAAACTGGATGCTGATAGGTACCATAACTAGGATGTAAGCCTATTTCATGACCGCGGTTATGGATACGACGCATCAATTGACGAATAACTGTGTATTCTGGCTCATAATTAGCATCTCTCCTTGCATCAGTACGGCCACAAATAAAATAAAAAGCACTTTGTAAATTATTTGCTTCTGACACATCCATAAGCCAATCAAATGTATTATAAGGATCAGTAGAATGTAATTGCTTACGAGTAGTTAACTTTAAATAAGGGGTAGTGACCAATGTTCTAATTTTGTAGTCTTTAATTAGCTCATTCACCATTATACGTCCAATTGATAACCATGGCGTAAAAGCATAACTAGGCCTATCCACATCATGGGAAACCTTGATACTAAATGTATGTTGCTTTAATACTAACTGTGGCCACACCCGCTGAATCACCTGAGCAAGAATGATCAACCATTCGTCTATAACTGGCCGTTCAAGGTAACCATGACGAAATGCATGTGATGTGGTAGCAGGAAAGCGCTGATGATTATCTAAATCATGACTTTCTATTTCTTCGAGTCTATTTAACATCCAATAGGTCAGACCGAGAATATCATAATGTATAGTCGCCCCTTTTTTGTTAAATTCAATTAGCGGATTCATTAACTTAGTAGCGGATGGAGCAGAAATAAGATCATCAATTGGCGCGGTAAAATTTTCCGCTGAAGGCCGCCATTGCTGGCATGCAAAGTCAGATTGTGAACAATAGAAAATACTTTGCAAGTTATCAAAGATTATTGATTGTTCTGAATTGGGTAAACATAACACTAATGTTGAAGAATTAAGGTAATAAAGATGAAATAAATGACCATACCGTTCATTTAATAGGGTTTGTAACCAAATAAGTGTATTTGTAGTTAACTTATACATATATCTAACTTTCCTAATACTATTAGGAATAATAGTATGTTATAAATATTATTTTATTAGAAATTAAATTTAATAAATAATTTTTTGATAATTTTTCTTATTATAAAAAGAGGGATTTTATGTAACTGATCCCATCGCCTAATATTACAATTAATACAATCTCTGGAATCACAAATACTAAATTTACTATTCAATTCTAATATTTTCTTTTCAATCCTATAAGACTCCTTCGCCGGTACTATTATTGAATAAGCTTTCCCAATTCTACCTGCATGAAGAATTCCTTCTTTAACATAGTGAGAATAAAACTTATAGTAAGAATCGGAACAGAGCCCAAAATCTTTTCTCTTAAAAATTTTATACTGTCCATCAGTAGACTTATAATAAACCCTGTTTAAGCTAGGGAAAATATTTAGTTTGAGTAAACCCAAATCTGCTTCTGCTAGGTGAGCTGTAGTAAACCCAGGACTATTTTTCACACAGCCTATGAGTACGCATTTCCCATCTAAATCGATTAATTTTCTAATGGGTTCATATGCAGGAGAATTCTCATTATGATCTGCAGTAAAATAACTTGCATATTTACCTATAGCGACATAGGAACACATTGGATGCTTACTTCTTAATGCATTTGGGTGTCTTAACATTGCATTCGGTAAAGCTCCGGCATAGCTTTTTTTTGATATATCAAATGCATCTTCAATTTTCGGTTTTTTTATAAATGAACCCCAGCTAGTGAAGGCCAACGAAATGATAGTTCCACCTTCACCAACCACATCTAATAGTGCATCAACAAAACCAAAAGCTCCTCCCTCAATACGACCAACTTTGCCTAAATCTGCTCTGATGAGTACAACATCATTTTTACCAATCCCTAAACTATATAATTGTCGAATAATAACGTTTTTTGTTAACATTAAGGCCTCAAATAAAAAAATTTATTTATGGGCACCTCGAAAAACCTAACCAGAGTTTGATTTCGCAGATAAAATTATCGAAAACTGACCTATTGCCCTGACCACCATGCAGAAAAGAAACGCCATTAAGTATGACCTCCTTGCAGACCAGTATCACCTACAGACGATTGACCAGTTGGTCGACCCTCTGGTCAAGATCGAAACCTGTATAGACTTTGCGCATCTGGCAGCGGAAATCGACCATGTGGTACCACGCCCTGTCAGCAAAAAAGGAGGACGTCCACCATTTCCAACCGAGACCATGGTTCGCATTTTAGTTCTAAAGCGTATCTACAACCTGTCTGACGAGCAGATGGAGTACCAGCTTTTGGACAGAATGAGCTTCAAGCGTTTCTGTGGGTTGCTCCATGCCATCAATATACCTGACCGTACCACTGTGTGGACGTTCGAGAACAGGATCGGTGAAGCTGGTGCTAAAGCCATTTTCGATGGTGTAACCTCACAGCTTTTGAAGAAAGGCTTTATAGCTCGGGGAGGCCAAATCATCGATGCCACCTTGGTACCTGCTCCGAAGCAGTCGTTCACGAAGGACGAAAAGGAGCAACTCAAGCAGGAAGCGATACCTGCTCATTGGAAACCAACCAAGCGGCGGCAAAAGATTTAGACGCCACGTGGACTAAAAACACGGTAAGAGCCATTATGGCTATAAGCTTTCTGTGAACATGGACAAGAAGTACAAGTTCATCAGAAAAATCGTCACCGATACGGCCAGCACTCACGACAGTCAGCATTTCGAGAGGGTCATCGACAAGGCCAACACCAACCGTAATATCTACGCCGACCGAGGCTATCCCTCTGCGGAACGGGAAGCTTGGCTCAAGGCAAACGGCTATAGGAGCCAGATTCAGCGTAAAGGCCATCGAAATAAACCGTTGTCCAAGACTCAGCAAGGGCGCAACCACCGGATTGCAAAGATTAGGGCACGGGTTGAACATGCATTCGCGGCGATGGAACAAATGGGTAGAAAACTGATCCGTACCATTGGGCAAGTGCGCGCTAATTTTGCCATGACGATGATGGCAGCATGTTACAACCTAAAGCGGTTGGCGTACTTCCAGCGTACCGGCATCTTAGCTTTTTAACGCCCAGAATGGACAAAATGACACTGTCCATGGCAATGGACGGTAGGATTAGTAGCGGGGGGATCAAAAAACATCTAATTATTTAGAGACAAGCCGGAGAGCCATTGAAGATTTCGAGTTTTTCGAGGTGCCCTTATTTTAATATAACTAAATGTATTCATGTAATTATATAGAAGTATGCGACTAACGTTATTTTTTATAATAAATTTTATTATTATCAATTGATAGAAAAAGTAGGATTAACGCAATAATTAATCCATGAGTTAGTAATGTTGTCAACAAATCGGATGAAATTAAAGCATCTCTAAGCGGAACAACGACAACACATAGTACAAACCAAACTGGAACCCCTCTGGTAGCAATATAATCTAATATTTTTAAAATAAATCCTAAAATAACAGCATAAATCATAACACCAATTAATCCCAAATGCGCATATCCACTAGCAATAAACCCATTATTTGCATGAGAACCAGTTCCTTCATAATTCCCTATAAGCTCTGCTAGTGGCAGGCTATATGGATATTCGATAAAATGTGATAAAAAAGAGTTGCTCCAATATATAAAATGATTCTCTGCAAAAAAATCAAAATAATCATAGCTAAGTTTCGCAGGAACAAAAAATATCCTTCTGATAAACATAGAGGGCGTTAACATGTCATCAAAAAGAAGAAAAGAAAAATAAGATATAATAACAACTATAGTAAATCCAATAGGTAAAATTAATAATGTTTTAAAATTCTTAAAATAAAACCATATTGAAAAAATTAATATTGGTGTAAAAAAAACACTTTTTTGTCCAGATATACTATAGAAAAAAATTTCTATAAAAAACAAAATTATAAAAAAAGCAAAATTCTTTTTTAGCAATGCATAAGCCATTAAATATACAATAAATACTTTATAAACCCAGCCATTTATATAGGCCATAATACCAACGCTTGCTAATTTATTACTTAATTCTCGAAATTGGTAAACTTTAGTAAAGTCCAAGTTAAAATATTTATAAGCACCAGAAAAAAAATACCACCAAGTGACTAATAGAATAAAAAACAATGAAATTATGACAGCAATTTTATTACCATTCTTAATATAATAGGCTTTTATTCTATTCACTAATTTAATTTTCAAAATAAAATATATAATAAAAAAGCAAAAAATTGTTATTAGTAAAGGTTCAATATTTCTACTTGATAAACCATAGATACTTGTTAGAGGTATTATCAATGATAAAACAATTGTTATAAGAAAATAATTACTCGATTTATTTGAATAATAAGGAGTAAAAGGTAATACTATTAGTAATAACATCCATGACAGTAAATATTTTAAGATTGATATATTTAAATCAAAACCACGATATTCAAAATAACGACTAACAAATAAAATATAACTTATATCTAAGCTAATTTTAAAGATAAATAAACCAAAAATTAATGGTATACTTTTTTTACTAATTTTTAAATGCATATTATTTAATACCGAGGAAATTTGAATGTCTTTTTAAATAAAATTAACACTATTCCAATTAATCTTTTAGGATTGTTTGATACATGGCTTTTTTAGACACAGATTCAAACTCTGAATTATGCCAAAGTAAAGTGAAGCAACCCCCTACGGATCTACAATTTTCCTTGAGCTGTAATATCTTATCGGTTGACTCCGTGCCAATTTTCAATCCCATATTTGCTATCGAAATAACACTGCATTCCATAACTATCAACGGTCTTATTCGAATATCTAAAATACGTTTTGTTATTGGATTAAATGCCGGATATTCATAACATGTACCACAACGGAAACCTGCCCTATCAGCATAACCTAAAGTTGAATCATAGCTTAATTTGGCATCATTCCAGGCTTGTAAGGTTATAGGCTGCTGCCAACGCAAATAATGCATTCGCCCACCCCATTCTGCTTGCTGAATGCCTTCTTCATCACATAAATTCCTAAGTCGATTAAACTCTTGGGCAATCAGTTGTGGCTGGAGGTATGTATTATAACTAGGATGTAATCCAATTTCATGGCCTCTTGCATGTATTTGCCGTAGAAGTTTTCGGATAGCTGTGTCTTCAGGTTTATAGTCCGCATCATATACTGGATCAGTATGACCACAAATAAAGTAGAAAGCACTTTTTAAATTGTGCTTTTCTGAAACATCCATTATCCAATCAAAAGTATTAAAAATATCCATCGGATGGAGTTTATTTTTACCACTTAAATAAATAATTGGCGATTTTATTATACTCATAAAATCGTTTCTTTTTATCATATCGCCAGCAATCAATCGTGGAAGTTTTTTTAAACTAGCAAAACCATAACGGCTAGGACGATCAACATCATGAGAAACTTTAATACTAAATTGTTGTTTTTTTAGTTCTAATTGTGGCCAGATTCGTTTAATTACCTGACTTAAAATATATAGCCATTCATCAATAATAGGTCTTTCAAGATAATTATTTTTGTAAGCATGACAGTTTATTGCTGGGAAGCGGCCATGACTATCTAAATCTGTTCGACCAATTTCCTCAACACGATTAAGCATCCAGTAAACTAACCCTAGGATATCATAATAGATTTCAATATTACCTGAATGATCTCTAATTAATGGATTCTGTAAACCACTGACACCAGGTGCGGGAATCGGCAGGCCTAGTACATTATGCCAGCCTTCTCTCTTAGCATCCCATAAACAACAAGGAATATCAGAACGGGATTGAAAGAAAGATGCTATTAATCTCGGGAATAAAATATAATTCTGTGTTTGTCCTGCTAAACTGAGTTTTAACGCTTTATTTTGATAAGACAATATAAATTTATGCCCAAACCGCTCCTGTAAAATAAGACAAAGCCAATCGAGTGCTCTTGAAGTAAAACACATCATAATATTTTATTTTCCAAAATTTAACTACCCATATAATATGTAATTATTCATATTAAAAATAATCAAATCACTTTAAATAATCTAACTGTAATAAGTTGTTTAATAATTCTCTTCATTACACTATAAAAAAGTCTAAAATTTCTATGTTTTACTGATTTAATAAGTTGGGAGTAAATTATTTCAAAATTGTAAGTTTTATAGTTAGTTATTTGATTAACTTTTGATTTAAGAAGGGATTCTTTAAAACTAGCGCATTTTTCAAATTCAATAATAGAATTTTTTAAACTCATTTCAGTATGAGCATCTGAAGCAAAATATACAAATTTATTATATTTTTTTGCTAGCTCAGCTGCTTTATGATTCTTAATATCATCTATTCTTGAATTAAAAATCTCTATTAAATCAGAATATTTTGCAATTTTGTCAATGTTTATATGACCGACATAAGGGTGTGGGAAAAGTATCAATCCATTCTGTTTTTTTACCTCTGAAACAAAATTATCAAAATTCATATCTGTAATTTCAAAATCAATATCAAGCGCAATAACATCGCCGTATTCTGTTTTATACTCTGCTGCAATAATAATTTCTAATTCTATTTTATTTTTTTTTACATACTCTTTAAGTTCTAAAGAACCATTTATTGTATCATGATCTGTTAATACTAAAAAATTCAAGTCATTTTTTAAAGCAAAATTTATAATTTGTTTCATTGACAAAATAGAGTCATATGAATAATAAGAATGAAAGTGTATTAGTCCTCTATACATTTTTTCTCCTCATTAATTTTTTTTTCATAACTTGCTTTATAAAACTAAAAACTAAATCCAATGAAGGAAGAATATCTGTAAACCAAATATTACTTCTCACTTTTAAATTTAATGTATCTTTTAATATTGCAGGAATAGCTTTAGTATTATCAATGGCATGTAAAAAATCACCATTTAACGGCCAGTGATATCTAAATGGATATTTATAATTATTACTATATTCTATTTCATTTCCTAAATAAATATCGATGAGGGCTTTAGGAAAATTTACATTCGCCTCTAGAGATAAATCTGTTGATCCCCAAAATTTAGGATTTATTTCCATTAAAATAGGAATATTTGCAGCATTTAGTTTAAACTCTACCATTGCTACACCATGCCATTTTAATGTATCTAATAATAACTTACCATATTTTTCTACAAGATCATTTTTGTAACTTTCAGCACAGACACTTGCACCACCACTTACAGGATATTCTCTAATTCTTTTATGCTGAAAAGTCAAACAACATTTACCTCTATTGTATACAGCAAAAAAAGCACAACCAGATCCCGCTATATATTCCTGAAGCATCGGCAATCCATCAGCTTCAGAAATATTATTTTTTTTACATAAATATTTATACTTTATATTTAATTGTTCTTCATTAAATACATAATCAACGATATTACCGCCAACTTCGTATAATCCTTTTATTACACAAGGATAACTAATCTCTTTTTTTAAAGAATCTAACTGATCAAAATTTTTTGGATAAACAGTTTTAGGAATTGGCACTCCGACATGACTCGCTAAAGCATAAGTTGCCACTTTACTGAACGCTAAGTTTAAAGTTGCACTATCAACTGTGACAATTTCAATATTATTTTTTTTTAATTCACGTTTCCAAGGTACTATTTTTTTAAATGAATCTGTGCCAACTAAAATTAGTAATTCAATATTAAATTCATTAAGTTTCGATATAATTTCTTTCTGGGTATAATTTTTATCTACAATAATTTCCTGTCTACAATATCTAGATAAACCACATAATGACCATTTTTTATCACTAATAACATAAGGTTGAATACCAAGTTTTCCTAAAGCCCGAATAATACCCAATGAATGTTTATATTGAGAATTAGTTACTGCTATTCTTAATTCTTTATATTTATCCATGTGTAGACTCAAATTTTAAAATAATATTTCATAAAACTTTCAATTTTCCCTTAGCCATATATCTCAGTAAAAAACCATATAAAATGTAAATAATACTTATAATCATAGAATATCTTACTAAAAATACTTCAAATAACTCATTGTGGGAAATATAAATAATAGCCAAACTTGTTATTAACAATACAATATTAAATAACAAATATATATTCTGTTTTTCCATTACAGTATCAATTGGACTCACCGTCGATACAACAAATCTTATAAAAAATAAAGGACAAATCAATTTTGCATAATAGCCAGCCACTCTCCATTCTTCACCAAATACAAAAATAAATAATGGCTCTACTGTCAGATAAATAAAAACAAATAGTGGCATTCCTATAATTAGCAATTTCTTAACTGCACTATTAAATGATTTTATAGCTAAACCTGTTTCTTGTTTTTCTTGACTCGCTTGTTGAAAAAAAACCTGCCCTATCGAACTACCAATTAATGTTGAAGGCATTCCAAGTACACGTTGCACAAGAGAATAAAAACCTAAAGTAATTATATTAAATAAAGACGAAATTAAAATACTAATTAAATGCTGAGATAAGTTATTAAATAGAATCGCTAAAACTGAATATTTTGGAAATGTTATATAACGCTTGGCCAAAAAAATCATTTTATTTTTTGATATTTTTGCTACTAGCTTTTTATCCTTCAAAATATTTACCAATAACTTAGTATTGGCAAAAAAATTTGAAATTATTTGACCCGAAATTAATCCACTAGCGCCTGTTTTTACTAATCCAATACTCAATTGTATTACAGCTAAGAATATAGATTTGATAATAACCGCATTTTTTAAGTCTTTATAGTTTTTTCTTCGATTATTAAAATAATTTAATAAATTAAATAGTCCTATGAAAAATACAGATAACGGCACAAAATATAACCAGAAACCTATCTCTTCATTATCTAGCAATTCAGTGAAATAATCATTGAACCCAATTGCCAGCAACATAAAAAATAACGATAGTATACAGTTGATAATAAAACCTAAGGCAAATATATTTATCGCATCTTCATCTTTTTCAGGTAACATGATTGCCAGTTCATATCTGGCATTAGCAATACTCCCTAAAATAGCTATTATTGAAATAAAAAGTGCCAATACACCAAAGTCTTTTGGGGTATAAATTCTTGTTAGCAAAGGGCTTATTGCTATTGGTATTGCCTGTGCAATAGTTGTACCTGTCATTAAAGTTACTACATTGCGGGCAAATTCAGTTTGTGGCACTATTTTTCTGATCACAAAAAGAGCCCTTTTAACACCTGAATTATTTTATCCTGTGTACTTTCTGTCAAATATGGATGCATCGGTAAGCTGATTACTTTTTCTGCTATCGCATCACCAACAGATAATTCTACTGAATTATCTGCAACAGCAGGTTGTTTATTTAAAGGGATGGGATAATGAACTGCTGTAGGTATGCCTGCTGTTTTTAATTGAGTTTGTATTAACTCGCGGTTTTCCACTTGAATAGTATATTGTGCATAAGCACTGGTATTATATGTTTCAATATACGGAGTTGTTGTTATTCCTGCTTGATTTAACATAAAATCATAGCGTTTAGCGACTTGCTGGCGCAGTTGTATTTCTTCGGCAAAAATTTCTAACTTTGCTAATAATATCGCCGCTTGCAAAGTATCCAAACGACTATTAACACCAACCCGGATATGATGATAACGGCGATCCTGACCATGTCGCGCAATCTGTCTTATTACTAATGCTAATTGTTCATCATTAGTAAAAATTGCGCCACCATCACCATAGCAACCAAGCGGTTTACTTGGAAAAAAGCTGGTACAAGCAATTGTCGTTAAATTACAGGAATAGTTGCCTTTATAGGTCGCGCCAAAACTTTGTGCGGCATCTTCGATAATAGGAATATTATATTTGCTGGCAATCGTGTTAATCGCATCAAAATCTGCACATTGACCATAAAGTGATACCGGAATAATCGCTTTTGTTCTTGCCGTGATAGCAGCTTCAAGTTTTTGCGGATCTAAATTATAAGTTTTAGGACATACATCAACATATACTGGTCTAGCGCCTAACAGTGCCACTGTTTCAGCGGTTGCTATATAAGTAAATCCTGGAGTAATTACTTCATCACCAGGGCCAATACCAAAAGCCATTTGAGCAATCTGTAACGCATCAGTACCATTGGCCACACTGATGCAATATTTGGAGCCAACATAGTCTGCAAGTTTTTCTTCTAATTCGATAACTTCTGGTCCAAGAATATATTTACCATGAGATAATACACGTTGAATAGCCAGATTGATTTTATTTTTAATACGCGCTTGTTGGGTGTTCAAGTCAATAAATTGCATCATTTTTCTATTATCGCTTTTAATTTTTACTATCTGGTTTATGCTTTCACACGCTCAACTTTATTGTCTCTTAAGCGATATTTATTGCCAGTATGGGGACAAATTGTTTCCGCATCTCCATTCAATGGCAGTTCCAATTGCTCGCCAAATTCACTCATCCAACCAATCTGCTTAGCTGGTACACCAACCATTAACGCATAGTCAGACACATCTTTATTCACTACTGCTCCTGCACCAATAAATGCAAATTTTCCAATGGTTATCCCACAAATAATAGTGCAATTAGCCCCTAAGGTAGCGCCTTTTTTAATGAGTGTATTCTGATATTGATCTTTACGCTCAATCAGCGAGCGAGGATTATAAACATTGGTAAACACCATGCTAGGCCCACAAAATACGCCTTCTTCAAGGATGACATTATCATAAACAGATACATTATTTTGAATTTTACAATAATCTCCAATGATAACTCTATTACCAACAAAAACATTTTGCCCTAATGAAACATTTTCTCCGATAACCGCGCCACCACAGACATGCACAAAATGCCATACTCGAGTTCCATTGCCGATTTGCGCTCCTTCGTCAATAATAGCGCTGGGATGCTGATAATAGCTCATGATATTTACCATAATGATTATTTAATTAATATAGGCAGAAAAGGATGACCCTCTTTCGCTTTAGCCACAGTAGGTGATGTAGATCTTATCGTATTTACTGTTTCAATACAGTGGCGCGCATCATTCAAACCATAGCCACGTCCTGCTAATATCTCTTGATAACTAATGGTATGCAAATCAGTAAACCCTTTAGAAAACTCAATTTCCTCATCATCAATCGTAATTGAGCGATAAGTTGTTTGTTTGCCTTTAACTGCTTCAGGTAAATCTTTAGCATCTATAGATAAGAACCAACGAACTCGCGCTTTTTCATATTCGAGATAACCCGCTGCTTTTTGCTCATCGGTGTAATGCAATTTATTTTTTTCTAACTTACCAAATATAAAATGGAGCATATCAAAGAAATGTACTCCAATATTGGTTGCAACCCCAAATGATTTGCGGGGATCACCTTTCCAACTTTCCATATACCATTTGCCGCGGGAAGTAATATAAGTTAGAACAACATCATATTTATCGGCTCTGTTATTGTGAGCCACTTTTTCTTTTAGTGCTAAAATTGCCTGATGATGTCGCAATTGCAGAATATTATAAACTTTTTTACCCGTCTCTTTTTCAACTAAAGCCAGTTCATCCAACTGCTCAAGTGTTGGAACTAAGGGTTTTTCACAAACAACATCACAACCAAGACGTAAACCGGCTGTTATATGGGAAAGGTGTAAATAGTTTGGCGAACATATCGCTACATAGTCTAATTTTGTAGCTGAGTTACGCTGTAAACGATGGGCATAATCATAAAAACGCTCAAATTCAGTAAAAAACTCGCTTTGTGGAGATATACTATCAATAATCCCAACCGAGTCATTGATGTCATAAGCAACAGTTAATTCATTATTAGTTTCTGTAATTGCTTTCATATGACGAGGCGCGATATAGCCTGCTGCGCCAATTAAAACAAATTTTTTCATAATATTTAATCCATTAACTTAAAATTAATATAGTGATATTACGCTTTAACTATATTTTTTGCGGGTTCTCGATAAATCCCACGAGTATCAATGAGTAACTTTGCATGAATTTTAATAAGTGGATAGTCAAATTTATCATGATCAGTTGTTAAGACAAGGGCATCAAATGAATCGATACTTTCTGCTGTAAGGTCTTCACTGGTTAAATCGAAATGATGCTCGCGCATATGAGGAAATTTTGGTACATGAGGATCGCTATAAGAAACGATAGCACCTTTTTGTTGAATAATCTCCATTAATTCCACTGCTGGGGACTCTCTCATGTCATCAACATTTTTCTTATAAGCAATACCTAATAATAAGATTCTACTATCTTTTAATGCCTTACCTTGTTTATTTAGGCCATCAATCAATTTATTCAAAACATATTCAGGCATAGCTCGGTTAATTTCACCTGATAATTCTATGAATCGAGTATTAACACCATATTCTCGTGCTTTCCAGGTTAAATAGAATGGATCGATAGGAATACAATGTCCACCTAATCCAGGCCCTGGATAATAGGGTGTAAATCCAAATGGTTTTGTTGCTGCGGCTTGGATAACTTCAAAAATATCAATATCCATTTTATCTGCCACGATTTTCATTTCATTAACCAAACCAATATTAACGGCACGATGAATATTTTCCAATAACTTAGTCATCTCAGCAGCTTTCATTGAGCTCACTGGTACTACCTTATCTATTGCTTGACCGTAAATTGATTGACCAATTTTCAGACATGCTTCAGTACATCCACCAATTACTTTAGGGATGGTTCTGGTTTCAAAATTAGGATTACCCGGATCTTCACGTTCAGGAGAATAGACAAGAAATATATCTTTTCCAACTTTAAAACCTTTTTCTTCAATTCTTGGTAATAATTCTTCTTCAGTTGTACCTGGATAAGTTGTACTTTCCAAAGATAATAACTGTCCTTTACGTAAGAAAGGTTGAATTTTCTCCATTGTATTAACAATAAAGCTAATGTCAGGTTCTCGATATTTATTTAATGGGGTAGGGACACAAAGAATAATAACGTCACATTCAGTAATATAAGAAAAATCCGTTGTAGCTTTAAAGTTATGTTGTAAAGCAGAATGGATTCTTTCTGAAGAAATATGTTCGATATAACTTTCACCGTTATTTAGTTGAGTTACTTTAGTATTATCAATATCGAACCCGATTACTTTATAACCAATTTCATTGTATCTAAGCATTAAAGGTAAACCAACATAGCCAAGGCCTACAATGGCAATAATGGCGGATAAATTATCAATTTTTTTTTCTAAATTACTAACTGTTGACATGTCTAATCCTAAAACTTTTATTTGTAAGTAAAATCTTAAATAATATTTATATATAAACTACAAACATTTGTTCATAGTTTTAACAGTTATTTAATAAATGTTTTTTAGCAACGATACATCAATGTAATTAATCATACTAATAAGCTTAAACATCAGCAGATGATTCCAATTGAATATCACTAAGCATCAATAAATATGCCCATTAGCAAAATTGCAATATCCATAGCCACAAGATCGCAAACACATTTACACTCATTCAATAGAAAATTATTTTGCATAATTAGTAATTAAGTATTTTTTATTGAATAACATAGTTGGCTTTCATGTCGTTTATCATTTTTTATTGGCACTTCAAAAATAGTCAATAACTGAACTATAATCAGCAAACTCTTATCGAATAAATAATAATTCAAGATTACTAAGATTCTGTATAAAAATAATTACTTATTAAAAAATTTACTTTTCATAAATAATACAAATAATTATTTATGAAAAGTCATCTAAAATAAATAACATTATACATACAAAAAAAATACAACTAACGTAATTATTAAAATAGAGTATTAATAGCGGTATAAAAAAGACACGCTACCGCCCCAGGCTTAATAGCTACCTCTACACTAACTAAGAATGATAAAATTTGCGCGGATTATAAATCTTTTACATTCAAACAACAATATTTGTACGATAAATGTTGTTACAAAAAAATATATAATTTTGATAAAAATAAAAAAATACTTAACTATTATACAGATAAACTTTACTCAAAAAATTTTTATTTTTGAGATAATAGTCAGATTTTATAAAAAATATAAAAAACAATAAGTTGACTTAATATTAAACAATTCTATAAAATATCTTAACTAATAATTTCATTTATAACCCAAACCATATCCATAAGGATAGAGGATGCGGTCGAAATCGGGTGTTTTGATATCAACCGGCAATTTACCGGTCGGTGAATTCATTAAGCGCTTATCGGGGGTGAGAAATAGGGTTCTTAGTCCACTACCTATGTTAGCTTCTAAATTATTTCTATTATTATCAGTCGCATCAAAACCGGTAATACCATAAATGGCAATATTGGCTTTCACGCCTTGCAAATAAGCAATATCATAAGGATTGCTGGTCGATATGACTACCACTGGGATAGCATTACGATTGGCAACATTGAGTATCCGCTGGGCATTAATGGGCGCTTTTTTTAGATTATAGGTGGCTAGAATAATAAGATCTGTATGTTGAATTTCTGCAGTTAATTGATTTTCCGATCTATCATCCGCCATCATTGTAACTACATCATCTTGGGTAGTAATAGCAATGTTTAACTCATTCGCTATCATCTGTAAATGCTTTTTAATTAATTGATTACGGGCTTTTTCATCTGAAAAAATAACAATTTTATTATCATTTTTTAATTGAAACGGCAGTAGGTTACTGTTTTTTATTAGTGTGATCGCATTGTCAGCCACCATATTCTCAATATCTTTATCTATTTTTGCTGCGACAATTTGTTGCGCTTGCTGGGCAGACTTATCTTCTGCTGAAATTCTATTTTTCAACTTGCTAAGTACGACCCGATAAGCTGATTCGTCAATCCGACGTTTTAATTCAGCATCGTTTTCCGCTTCAGTTTTTAGATAGTGATAGAGCTGTTCTAGTTTAGTAATATCCTCAATATCGCGAATTTTTAATGGCATTAAAATAATGTCATTACCGGCCAATATTGCCTGTTTAACTGCCCACCGACTATCAAAGTTATTGGCAATAGCCCCCATATCCATCGCATCGGTGATCACTAAACCGCGAAAATTAAGGTTATTACGTAATAACCCAGTCAAGATTGGCTTAGAAAGCGTTGCTGGCACACCGGTTAGTCGATTATCTATGGTAGTCAGTTTATGATTATCTAATGCAGGCATCACGATATGGGCTGTGATGATTGCATCTGCATTTCGCATGGTATGCATGAATGGGAGTAACTCAAATTTGCGCCATTGTTGCTGATTAATATTAATTGTTGGCAAGGATAAATGGCTATCAGCAGTCACGTTTCCATGACCGGGAAAATGTTTAATTGCTGTTAAAACACTATATCGATGAATTCCTTGAATATAACTGTTGGCCATTTCAGCCACCAGCTGTGGCCTGTCTGAATAAGAACGTACACCAATGATAGGATTAGCTTGGTTATTATTGATATCAACCACTGGCGCAAAATTAAAATTAAAGCCTAAATGGGTAAGTTCATAACCATGGATCATGCCAACCAATTCACTCAGCTGTTTAGAACGCGTTGCACCTAATGCCATATTACCTGGCATCTCAGTACCATCTCGTAATCGCGTGACATAGCCACCTTCCTGGTCAACGCTAATAAATAATGGTAAGTTGCTGCGAGCCTGTTGCAGCGCATTAATCAGGTTTACGGTTTGTGGCGAATCGATTAAATTATCTCTAAATAAGATCACCGAACCTAAATGATAATGGTGAATAATATTGGCGATTGCTGGATTGAGTTTGGTCATCGCCATAGCATTTTTTTTTGCGTCAATCCCCCAATGACGAAACCCCAACATTAACATTTGCCCCAGTTTTTCTTCAAAACTCATGTGACTAACTAGTTGTTTAGCTTCTTCCTTTGGTGATTGCCATAGATCAGCCAATTGTTGATGGGTAATCACTTTCGCAGAACAAAAAAAACTTAACATACACAATGATAAAGCCATTTTATTCATTTTTATTCCTACATTGATCCACCAATAAACCGTTAGTCACCCAATGTTAAATATTTGGGGTAAAATATGCTGATGCTAACACGCTTCTCTAAGCAACATATATTTTAACAAAAAAACCTCACTTTAATACTAAGTAAGGTTTGTTATTTTTCATGCCATATTCTCTGATTTTTTTATTTTCAATCCTAAAATATAAAAAATATTCTGTCGATTATTTATTTATTTTATATTTTGGAATAATTAATGGTTTACCCGATTCAGGATCTGAAATAATACGGCATGGCAAACCAAATACATTTTTAATATTCTGTTCAGTAATAATTTTTTCAGGTTTTCCTTCAGCATAGATTTGCCCCTCTTTCATCATAATTAGACGCGAGGCATAACGTAAAGCCAGGTTAATGTCATGCAGCACCAACACTAACGTTTTCCCTTGCTGATGCAAACGTTGACAAAGATCAAGCATTTCAATTTGATGGGCTATATCTAAATAGGTTGTTGGTTCATCTAATAAAATGATGGGCGTTTGTTGAGCGAGTGTCATCGCAAACCAGACTCGCTGACGCTGACCGCCTGATAATTCACTGACTAATTTTTGCGCCATAGGCCAAAGATCTACCGCCTTTAGTGCATCATGTACCGCCCGTTCATCTTCTGCTGACCACTGTAATAAAAAAGATTGATAAGGATAACGTCCGCGTGAAACAAGTTCGTAGATAGTCAATGGTTCAGTGATAACAGCGCCTTGTGCTAATAATGAGAGCTGCCGAGCAACCCATTTAGGTTTAGCATGGAGAACATCATTACCATCTAAACAAATTTCACCAGACTGCGGCTGCATAATACGACTAAAGGTTTTTAATAAGGTTGATTTACCACAGCCGTTAGGTCCAATAATGACACTAAATTCGTTATCATAAATAGCTATATTTACATCTTTGATAATGCTTTTTTTGCCATATCCAACAGAGACATCATGGGCTGTCAGCCGTGAAGCAACAAAGGGAGAATGAGTAGATGATACCATTAGCCTATTCTCCTAAATTCCATATACAATAAGTACATTAAATAAATCCCACCAATGACTGCCGTGACTAAACCTACCGTTAAACGCCCAGGCGTGGGCAATATTAGAGTAATAAAATCAGCACTCAACATTAATAAAGCGCCAACTAGCATAGAACAAAATAGTGCTACACCTTTATGCAAAATGAGTCGCCGGGCAATTTGCGGTGCCGCTAGCGCAACAAAAGCAACCGGCCCAACAACCAATACTGATAAGGTGGCAAAAATAATCGCTAATAATATGCTGATAATTTGCACCAACCGAACAGGAACACCAAGTGTAATAGCGATATCATTACCTAAACTGATATAGTTCAATTGCTTACCCAACCAAAACAGAATTGGCATAAAAACCAACATACTACTGATCAGCATAACATCCTGCCAACCCCGATTAGCCAAACTGCCACTTAACAGTGACCGAATTTGTTGCGCCTGCTCAATACGCGTATTCGAAATAGCAAAATCAACTAACGCCATACATAAAGCAGCTACAGCAATACCTGAGAGCACAATTTTAGCCGTCTGTATTTCGCCATTTACGGCGCCATTAGCAACATAAACCAATAATACCGCAACAACAGCCCCTATTAACGCTCCAACAGGAATAGGTAAAACACCAGGCCAGAATAGTAACGCCACCATAATGCCAACCGCTGCTCCGGCATTAATACCAATAATATCTGGACTGCCTAATGCATTACGCGTAGTGATCTGAAAAAGTGCGCCTGAAAGCGCCAGCGTCATACCCGCACCGATAGCAACTAATGCTCTAGGTAAACGGATCTGTAATAGAATAAATTGCTGATAGCGGGTGTTCATCTCTAACCAAGGGTTATCTATCCCTTCCCGTCCAAACGCTAAAATCAGATATAAAAATAAAACTAACAAAAGAAATAAGAATAATATTCTACTGGACGTCTGCCATGAAGGAGCAATAAATCGTATATTTCCTATGCCAAATGTTTTAGTGCCCGTTTGATTAGCTGACAATTCGATCTGCATCATACTTTATTCTGCCATCCTGCTATCAGTTGGTTTTTTGGCTACCCAATAAAGCAAAGGCGCACCAACTACCGCGGTAATAGTACCAACCATTACTTCTTCTGGCGCAATGACTAGTCGTGCTATCACATCAGATATTAATAACAAACATGAGCCGGCTAACATGCTATAAGGCAATAACCAACGAAAATCACTACCTATCCAGGCTCGCATTAAATGTGGCGCCACTAAACCTATAAAAGCAATCGGCCCAGCCATTGCGGTTGCAACAGCCGCCAGCATGCTAACACTTAATAGCGACAATAGACGGGTACGCGCGACATTACCCCCCAGAGAATGCACAATGCCGTCACCAAAGACCATAATATTTAATGCTGCACTCAGTGAAAATGTTAAGATAATAGCCACTAATAAATAAGGGATTAACCAACCAGCCTCTGTTAACGATACTGCATTTAAAGCGCCCATGATCCAAAAACGATAACTATCCATCGCTTGTGGGTTGATTAGAACAATGCCTTGCACTACCGCCAATAAACAAGCATTGATAGCGACGCCGGTTAAAATTAGCCTTACCGGGTTAGTATTAAGGCGACTACCACTCATAAAATAAAACAGTAAAGTGGATAAACTAGCGCCAACAAAAGCTGCCCAAAAATGAGAGACATTAGTTAATACTGGCACTAAAGAGCAAAAAACCACCGCCGCTGCTGCACCGGCATTGATGCCTAATAAACCAGGATCGCCAAGCGGATTACGCAGCAATCCTTGCGTCACTGCGCCTGCTAACGCTAACGCTGCCCCCGCCATTAATCCAATAAAGGTACGGGACTCTCGTGCCTCAATGATTAAATCATAATAATTAACTTGACTATTAAACCAATAATGTTGCCAAACTGCTGATAACGGTACGGGTTTTGAACCAAAACTTAAACTGGCCAGAATACAAAGGCAGGTCAATAGCAACATTAATATTAATCCCAATACCCGGGAAATACGCCGCTTAGGATTTATCATGCTTGGCTAACTCCTGCTGCAGTAATGACATAAATTTTGGTAATCCCCAACTTAAACTGAGTGGCGAGCCATACGACATAGACATGACTAGCGCTTGATCCGTTAATGGAATATAAACGCCCTGACGAACTGCCCATATCGATTGAAATAGCGGCTGAGATTCGGTTTGTTGTCGCTCTTTTTCGCTGTTATACCAGGTCAACAAAATATCAGCATCATTCAGTAAATCAGCATTTTCCAAACCAATGTTGACAGCAAAACTACCAAAAGGAGCCGTGACGGTTTTTGCCAATGGCAATAATGACAAACCAATATGAACCAATGTATCTACCCGTGGATCATTTTTTACATAAATGGATAAACTATTCGCAGTCGTCCCAGCCTTAATATAAGCAAATTGATAGTTTTGTATATTAGGGATGCGATGACCGGCTGCGACTAACATCGCATCAAGTTCAGCGCTCAATTTTTTTCCCTGCGGTTGTTTATCTAATGCATTAGCAATTAATTTAATTTGCTGTTGCGGTGTTGTCTGCCAGGGTTTATCTGGATATGCCACCACCGGAGCAAAATAAGATAACGCATTAAAATCCGCTTGGGTGATACCTGATTGGGTTGCCAGAATTAAATCAGGTTTTAATTTAATAATTTTTTCTATATCCAATTCTGGATACATTTCAATGATAACCGGTAACCTGGCGCCACGCCGTTCAATTTCTTCCTTAAACCAGGGTAAATATCCTTGTCTATCGCCACCCCAATAATGTGACTCAATCGCAATAGGCACGATCCCAAGGGCTAATAAGATATCCTCACTACCGTTTCCCAATGCTACAATCCGTCGCGGTGATTGGTCAATTTCCGCTTTGCCAAGTGCGGTAATGATAGTTTTAGGATAACCGATAGTCTCTGACGCTAAATTGCTTACTACTGGCGGTCTATCACAAGCTGTTAATAAAATTATCATTAATACCAATGGTACTGTGAACCCCATTTTATAAAATATTAACCGTTGTCGCAGCAGTACCATTATTAATAACCTTTAAATCTATTATTTAATTAAAACTGATAATTGAGTGTTGCTTCAATATTACGAGGGGCGCCATAGTAATATTATTTATAATCACCCAATTGCGTGTAATAAGTTTTATCAAACAGATTATTCAAATTAACGGTTAGCGAAAGCGCTGGTGTTAAATTGATAACGCCCCTTCAAGTTAACAACAGCAAAGCTTGCCTGTTCAGCTTTAACCGGTTTCTTACGCAGCCCATCGAGCAGCTACCAAGTCTGATCTTGCCAGTTAACGCCACCACCAATCGTTAGGTTATTCATCACTTCTGGCAAAGTGTAAGTTGAAAACAGTTTAAATAATCTATTTGGCGTTTCTCTATTGATACGTTTACCATCTGAATCTACACCTCGGAACTGGGTATAACCGGCATAAATTTTCCAATCATCGGTGATCTGACCGCTGACTTCAACTTCAAAACCTCGGGTTTTAATACCATCAATAGCATAATAAACCCTAGCGCCATCCGGACGTCGCGGAGCATTGTTATCTAATTGGATAAAGTTATTCTGCCGGATCTCAAATAGTGCTAATGAATAATCGACACCATTATCCATCGCAATACCCTTAATTCCTAGCTCAAAATTTTACCCACTGACTGGTTAATGGTTGAAACAGTCAGACTGGAATCTAAAGTTAGCGCATTGTTACGCCGTGCTATTTATTGATGGCTTAGTAAAAAACAATAATGTCAAACCGCTCGCATACTTGACGTACAATATTAACTATATGTGAGTGATCCTTGTTTATTCTATCTTTTCAGTAATTATTTTTATTTAAATTTTCTGTCACTTTTTCCCAGTAGACGTGAAGCCTGCTTTATCAATGGTAAATCGACCATAACTCCTTCTACCTGAAAAGCGTAATTATCTTTCGATTGCTCAATAACCTTATTGGCCCATTGTTTTTGCTCCTCACTTGGCGAGAACACTTTAGCTACAATAGAAACTTGTTTTGGATGAATACATAATTTCGCACCAAAACCTAATGATTGAGCGTGTTGTGCATCAACAGACAAAGTATCGGATGAAAAAAAATCAGGGGTTACACAATCAATTGGAGCTGAAAGGTTAGCAACACGTGAGGCTACAACAATTTGGCTCCGTGCGTAAAGAAATGCATCCGACGTTTGCTGACAGTTTATATCCAGAGAATAATCCAGAGAGCCAAATGCTATTCTTGTAATACCACTTGTAGCAATAGCGTAAGAGCAGTGTACTCCTCGGGCTGTTTCGATGATGCCAATAAATGGGAGTTCTGTCAGTTTATCTGTTAAATGATTTTTTATTCTATCTATCGTATCGCCAGATTCCATTTTGGGCACCATAATACCTGTTATCGAAGCCCCCACTAATGAATTTAGCATTTTTACATCGTGAATAAAGTCAACACATTCTGGATGGTTAATCCTGATATAAATTTTCGTTGTAATCGAATCCCCATTCACAGTAGCAAACCAACTCACAATATTCTCACGCCCATGAGTTTTTTCTGCAGGGTGAACAGAGTCTTCTAGGTCAATAATTATTGCGTCGGCACCGCATTCAAGAGCTTTAGAAAATAACTCCTTTTTATTTGCAGGGACAAAAAGATATGTGACATCTTCCTTCATAAAAACCACCTAATCTGTTGATAATAAATTAATTTTATCCATTTTGCAAACTGGTCACGATAATAGACAATACGAATGATAATGATATTTATTATCATTTACATGAATTAATTTTGATGCTAACTTAGTGACTTGAATTTTTCAAGACTCGTAACGTGATTAGTATTATTTTTTCAAAAAGTATGATTTTTATAGTTTCAACACTCTAACCTAGAAAGAGAAAATGATGGAACAGCCAGGGAAATTAAGCACGAATAAGAATAATCATACCAATTTATTTGATTATTCAATGCGCAACGCACTGACCAGAATAGTCCGATGCCTTTTTGCAGAAAAGTTATTGGATGTGACACAAGTTATTATTTCTAATAATCAGATTTCATACCCTCTTTCTGATGGCATTAGCAAACTTCATTTTGAAAAAACAACAATTTATCCAGCCAATACAATTATTAATAGAGGGGATATATTCCTTGAAAGTTCCAATGGCCATAAAGTACAGATTCAAACACATGAACATTTGATTGATATTATTCTAAATGATCTTGATTTCAGGCCAACCATGGAAGGAATAAACCAATTCAATGATGATGTCGCAAATAGCATCCACAATGACAGAATGGCTAGAAAACACAGGAAGAATTGGCGGGCAACTATTGCCAAAAAAATGGCAAAGGATGATGAAAGATTTTTTACCAAATGGGTAATGGCACACCATGATATACGTGATGGAGCGACTCTCCTCGATCAATGGGGAGCACTGGAAGGACATCCCTACTATCCAACCTGGAAATCTCGTCCAGGATTGAATGAGCAGGATATTGAAGATTTATCTGCCGAATTTGGTGCTCGAGTTACCCTTCGTATAGGGGCTTTACGAGCAGACATGATATATTGCGAAAAAATGCCTCATGTTAAAGATATTCATCAATGGCTTTCAGAGGTTTTTCCTGATACTTGGCCGATATGGTGTGAGTGGTTGAAAAATGAAGGACTCGAACCTGGCATGTGGCTTCCCCTTCCTCTCCATCCATGGCATCTCAAACACTGGATCCATAAAAATTTTGCGAAAGAAATTAAAGATGGAATACTCCTGACCGATGGCCCTATGCTTGAAACAGCTCCTTCCATGTCATTCAGGACTATGCTACCAACCTCATCTAAATTGCCTTTTATCAAATTACCAGTCGCAATCTGGATGACAAGTGAAATGCGCAGTTTGCAAGCTAAATCGATTCATATGGGTCCACGCATCAGTACAATCATTGATGCGATCTTAAAAGCAGAAAATGGCTTTGATGGTATGCTTGATTGCTTCCGTGAAGAGGCTGCATGGCATTTCCTTCATCCGGAACGGAAAAATGATGCGGAAGGTGAATTCCTTTCAGTCGTATTCCGCAACACATCACCTTGGCAAATAGAGTCTAATACGCTGGCAGTAACGGTCGCGGCGTTATTTACCGAATTACCTCACCGACCACTACCAGTAGTCAGTGAATTTATTGAATTATCGGGTCAGGATCCGAGTAACTGGTTCCGTAATTATGCGTACATTGTGCTTAAACCTGTCCTGGCAATGTATCTGATTTATGGAGTAGCTCTCGAGGCTCATCAACAAAATACTCAGATTTTGTTTGATGAAAAGGGTATGGCGCAGGCAATGCTTATTCGTGACTTTGGTGATGGCCGCACTTGGGCTCCTGCTCTTCGTAAACAAGGTTATGAACTTAAACCTTATTCATGGCCAGGTATTTTATCCACTGTATTTGAAGACGACATTGAGCCCGTGAGAACATTCGTCGTGGATGCTTGCTTTGTTAGTCACTTACACGAACTTGCTTGGTTTTTGACCGATCTTTATCACATTACAGATAATCGGATGTGGAACATTCTCGGTGAAGAACTAGAACGTGTTTTCAACGAACTACGACCACGTCTTGATGAACAATTCTGGGATCAGGAACGACAGCATTTCATGCATCACCCATGGTTCACGCGTTCATTAATGAAAATGCATTTACAACAATATACCGATTACCGTATACAACATGGTCTTAATAACCCTCTGCTCGCCTGATAAGAGTGATTTCTGAGAATAAAGCGATGACAGTAAATCGTAATAAAACTATTTTGCTATGCCATCTAACTACTTTTGTTTTTACTAGCCACATTACGCTGAGCGCTGCCAGCGAGGAGGAACCAATTGTTGTTATCGGAAAAACATCAAATGCAACTGACGATGGCGATATTATACAACGAGCCAATATTGGCCTGTTAGGAAGTAAAAACGTACAAAATACCCCGTTCAGTATCAAAGGTTACACTTCTAAATATATTAATGATCGTCAAGCCAAAACGCTTGGAGATGTTATTCAACACGATTCGTCAGTCCGTGTTACCGCTCTTTCTGGCGGTATTCTGGATTCCTTTATGATAAGGGGATTTCCTCTTGGTGAAGGTAACATTGGTGAAGTCGCACTGAATGGTGTTTATGGTGTTGCTCCTAACTATCAACTCTTAACCCAATATCTTGAATGCATTGAGGTGCTTAAGGGACCAGGTGCTGGGCTGTACGGTATGTCACCTAATGGCGGTGTTGGCGGTGTAATCAATGCAGTAACTAAACGTGCAACCAATAGGGATGTTACTGAGATTACAACAACTTGGGAATCAGATAGCCAATTTGGTACCTACATCGATGTTGGCCGATTATGGTCAAATCCAGATGGTGAAATGTGGGGAATTCGTTTTAATGGTGGAGGTAATAGTGGTAATTTATCACTAAATAATGCCAGTAAAAATACAGCTCTTGGCGCACTTGCACTTGATTATGCAAAAGGTGGATTCCGGGTATCTCTTGACTTACTGGATCAATATCAGCACGCAAAATCACCTAACCGACCTTTTACCGTTTCCCCCAATATTGATGTCCCAGCAGCTCCAGATGGAAAGACAAACATTGCTCAAAAGGGAATGTGGTGGAAGATCCGTGACCAAGGTGTATTACTCCACACTGAGTACGACATTAATGATAATGTAACCTTTTTTGCTAACGCAGGAGGTGGTCGTTCTTTTGTCTCACGCATATCGGAACAAACACCAAACATTATCAATGAACGAGGAGATGTCGTATCAACTATTACTAATTTTCGGTTTAATGTAAATCGTTACACTTTAGAAACCGGTGCTAAGAGCTATTTTACAACCGGACCAGTAGAACATGAGATGACGTTTCAGGCCAGTTACTATCATGATCGCCTAGCTGTTGCTAGTACATGGGGACAAAAGGTTAATTCCAATATTTACTCTCCAACAGCAGAAGATGTCACTATGCCACCTACCCCAACTCATGTACCCAAAATATCTTCAAACCAACTGAGTGGTCTGGCATTAGCCGATACGCTTACACTTCTCGATGGCAGTGTTGATATTATCCCTGGTATTCGTTTCCAAAGAGTTCGTTCCGATAATTTTTCCGCTAACGGAGAACGCTCATCGACGTATGACGAATCGGCCTTTACCACAATGCTTGGACTGGTCTATCGACCATGGCAATCTTTGTCACTATACGCAAACTATATTGAAGGACTTAGTAAAGGCGATATAGCTCCTGGAACTGCTAAGAATGCAGGCCAGGTTATGCGACCTTATCGCTCAAACCAGTACGAAGTTGGGGTCAAATATAATCTAGGTGAACTTCTGATTAACCTTGCACTCTTCCAAATAACAAAACCAAGTGGAGCAATTGATAGTAATAATACCTTCAGCACTAACAATGAACAACGCAACCGAGGGATCGAACTGAATCTTTCAGGGGAACCATCGGAGGGTCTACGCATGACAGGAAGTCTCTCACTGATTGATGCTGAACTGACTAAATCACCAACCTCTGGTGTTCGAGGTAATAAACCTGTTGGCGTATCTCCAGTACAAGCAAACCTAGGCGTGAAATATGCCTTACCAGTATTAAATGGACTTTCGCTGAACAGTCAAATTAATTACAGCGGAAAACAGTATGTCAATCAGGCAAACACTCAGTCTATTGGTTCATGGATAACTGTAGATATGGGGGTTGCCTATAAAACTCAAGTTTATAGTATTCCGGCCACCTTGCGTTTTGATGTGCAGAATGTGTTTGACCGTCATTACTGGGCAGGCGTTGCTTCCTACAGCACGATTGCACAAGGCGCTCCACGCACTTTTCTTGCTTCAGTAACCGTTGATTTTTGAGGTAATAAAAATGTCTTCACTACTCAACATTGCTAATCCCCAAAAAACTTCCTGGCAGGTAAACTTTGCCAGAGATTTACCTCCCTACCTCGATCCAGTAATTACTGACTGGTTACTACAGTCACCAGAAATTCTTACCTGCTTAACGGATATGTATAGCTCGCCACTCAATATCGTCTGGCCGCATACTGTGGCTAATAATCTTAAAGCTATGGCTGCGGTTACAGCGAGTTTCGGTATTAAAAGTAAATTTTATTATGGGGTAAAAGTTAACAAATCACAGGCACTACTACAAGCTGCAGTATCTGCTGGAGCTGGTGCAGATGTTTCCAGCCTCCAGGAATTACATGATGCCATACGTGCTGGATGCCATGGAGTTGATCTGTGCGCAACTGGGCCGGCCAAAACGCGTGATTTTTTGCAGGAACTAATTCTTAAGGGGGCACGGATTGCGGTAGATTCTTATCAGGAACTACGGGATATTATTGAACTTGCTCAGATCTGGAGAGGAAATTTCGAAAAAATTAGTCTATTGCTACGACTGCGTCCAGATGCAAATTGCTCCAGCCGTTTTGGTATGTTAAGTGATGAAATTATCATCGCTCTTCATTCTCTGGCAGACAATAAGCACCTAGAACTTGCTGGTTTTCATTTTCATCTCAGCGGTTATGCTCCTGAAACAAGGGTTAGTGCTTTGCTTGACACCTTACCATTAATTACATACGCCCGTAACCTTGGATTAGATCCTCGAATTATCGATATCGGAGGAGGGTTACCAGTACAGTATGTAGAAAGTCAGTGTTACAAAACTTGGTTATCCTCACAAAAATTTGCAGATTATCGTACGGGTAAGATTCCTGCATGCTTTTACCCATATGGTGGTGAACTCAATGCTGAACAATGGTTAACAGTATTTCTAGAGAGTCAAAACGCTGTAGGTGATCGTATATCTGATATTTTGTGTAAGGAAGGTTTAACACTTTGTATTGAGCCAGGTAGAAGCCTGGTAAATCAGAGCGCCATAAGCGTATTTCGAGTATGTCGAGTCCGCCCTCACACCGATGACAGTTCTGTTATATTTGTTGAAGGTAGTAGTTTCAGTGCTTGCGAGACCTGGTTTAATTCTGAATTTCTGATCGACCCAATCCATCTTCGATCCAGTAATCACGCTCAAAATCACTCACCAGGGAAAGCATGGATTGCTGGGCATAGTTGCCTGGATGAAGATGTCATTACTAATCGACTGATTTCGTTTCTTCACTTACCTCAACCTGGGGATCTTTTGGTCTTTGTTAACACTGCCGGTTATCAGATGGATTTACTGGAAAATCAATTCCATCGTCATCCACTTCCAACAAGACTTACCGCATTGATGAATCCCAGTAAGAAATTGATGTTCACCGTTGACAATTAAGGAATTTTTAAATGATTTTCAGCAAAGTAACTGATTTAATTGGCAATACTCCTGTCATACAGTTGCCATTGACACAAGCAGACTCCCGGTTATACATCAAAGTCGAGAAAAATAACCCTGGTGGTAGTATGAAAGACCGTATGGCCAGAAATATGATTGTTGCGGCACTTAAATCTGGGCGCATCCAACCGGGTGGAACGATTGTTGAGTCATCTTCTGGAAACACCGGTATTGGATTAGCGTTAGCCTCTATTGAATTTGGTCTTAAATTTATCGCCGTTGTCGATCACCATGCTGCTCAGGACAAAATATCCATTATGCAAGCGTTGGGGGCTGAGATCCGCTATGTTAAAGGTGACTATGGTGAAAATGAAGTCGCTGTTATTGAACGCCAACGTATGGCCGCCGAGATTGCCAGTGAAATATCAGGTGCGGTCTTTATGAATCAATCTGATAATGCCGCCAACGCAGGTGGGTATGCTGATCTGGTTCGTGAAATTGTCCACCAAATTGGTCGGGTTGACGCATGGGTAGGCTGCGTCGGCACTGGTGGTTCGATAACGGGTATTGCACACGGGCTCAAGATTCATAATCCTGATACTGTCACTATCGCTGTTGAACCGGAAGGTTCCATCGTATTTGGCAAACCAGGCAAGCCATATTACCAGTCAGGGACAGGAACACCAAAAGGGGATACGGTTGGTCTAGTGCTAGATTATAGCTGCATTGATTACGGCGAACAGGTTTCTGATGCTTGCGCTTTTGAAACAGCCCGTTATCTTGCTCGACGTTTTGGTTTATTGGTTGGCGGTTCTACTGGGGGAGCAATTTATAAGGCGCTAGAACTAATCGGTAAAGGGATAATCAAGGGCAATGTGGCGCTGGTCATCGCTGATGGAGGTGAAAAATATCTGCACACTATTTTCAATGAAGAATGGCTTAAAGAACGAGATTTGACTGCTCCAGAAATCTGGGATCAACTTGATAACTGGTTTGCTTCTTCCGCAATTCTGGAGTGTAAATCATGATCGCTGAGTATAAACTGAAAGTAACTATCTGTGGTGCTGGTAATACCGGTCACCTTGCAGCGGTTTTATTCAGTCAAAATCCTAAAGTCGACGTTACGCTTTTCAGCAGCCAACCCGAATTTCCTGCCACCTATAGAAAAAATGGTAGGCAAATTCATGCGTTATTGAATGACGGAACCCTATTAAAAGCGAGTCCCTCTTGTGTAACAGCGTGTCCTTATGAAGCTTGCCGTGATGCAGATATTATTATAATTACTACACCAATTCATGTAAGAGATAATGTACTAAAACTTATTCAGCCAGCACTGCCACGTAATAAACCGGTGTTTGTCGGTGCAATTCCTGGTTTTGGTGGTTTTGACTGGCTGGCAGAGTATCATTTAGGAACTCTTCCTAACATCGTATTATGGGGGATGAAAGATGTTTCCCATATTGCTTTTGAGCTTATCCGGGGGAAAAGTGTCAAACTTGGTGGCGCTAAATCACATCTTTATGTTGCATTACACCGTAGAGAAAAGCCAGAAATGGCTGAAATATTAATTGGTTATCTAAACCAACTTTATGAATCACCTGTGATGCTACTTGCTGATTACCTCGAAATTACCCTAACTCCAGGTAATCCAATTATGCATGGCTCCGTAATTTACGGTTTAATCGGTCCATGGGGGCAGTGGCACAAACATTCCTTTAGCCATATCCCTTGTTGGTGGAATGATTGCCCAGAGTTAGGTGCCTACTTCCTTGCCCGTTGTGATGAAGAAAATCAGTTGCTACGTAAAGCAGCTGAGGCTGCACTTCACATCGATCTCAGCTCAGTACAACCTTTGCAGCAGGAAATCGTCGAGGCCTACGGTGATCTTATTGCTGATTCTCGTACATTGTTAAGTGTTTTAAGAACGAATCAGGCATACGAAGGAATTCCGCTCCCTCTGATTAAAGCTAAAAATGAAGAAGGATATGTTTTTGATCAACACCATAGAGTCTTTCAGGAAGATATTGCCTGTGGTCTTAGCCTTTTGGTTGCTATTGGAAAACGCCTTAATGTGCCAGTGCCTTATATCAATGAAATCTATCTTTGGTGTTGTGAGTATATAGGGGAAAACAGTGCCACCGTCCCTATCCCCGCCAGTTGGCCGGAAATTAGGGTGGTAACAGAATGCGCGTGACAGGTAGCGTAGTGTTTATTGTTCAGTTCTTGTTTATCGTACAATTGCTCTCAATGGGCGCAATGGAGATGAGCGGACCTTTCTGGCCGTTACATTTAGCAAGTATGACATCGCAGGAACTGCTGAGTTTTGCCGGCACCGGTGTTTATATTGCCCCTATGCTAGGCATTATATTGACAAGCGCGTTCTGGGGGCGCGTTGGTGACAGGATCGGTAATAAAACAATGATGATCCGCGCACTGGCTGGCCTTGCTCTAACGCAGTTAGGACTCGCCTTCGCAAATGATGTATGGATTGTACTTATTCTGCGTTTTGTTCAGGGCGCTTGTGCCGGGTATATCGCTCCAGCACAGGCTTATGGTATTGCCATGGTACCGGCATCACAACATACACGTTTATTCGCATGGTTGCAGGTTTCTACCAATACAGGAGCACTTTTGGGTGCTATCACTGGCGGAGCTATTCTCGATCTATTGAGCTTTTTCTGGATCAATCTGAGTGCATCCATTATTTGTGCTCTATGTGCTCTTTTGGTGCTCCTAGTATTACCTGATGATGGCCCGACTAAAAGCACATCGACCGCCTCCCCTCTCCCAGAAGGAAAAAACACTTTACGTACCGTCAATAATAGAGCAATGGTTGGATTATTGCTTATTCTTAGTCTGCTATTAATGAGCAGAATGATAACGCAAACCCCGTTTTCACTTTATGTTACCAGCCTTTTCAATGCTCCGAACTGGTTGATAGGATTGGCATATGGTCTACAGGCTACTGGTGTAATCGTTTCTGCTACATTTTGGGCACGGTGGTTCGAACCTCATAATATGCACGCCACCCTAAAGCGTATGTTGAGCATAATAATCGGTTGTTTCCTTATAACCTTGCTGCTTGCAGCTGTGCGTCAAACTGGGTTGTTTATTGCCCTCTATTTTTTGTGGGGAGTATTGCTTGGCGCAACAACACCCATACTAACCGCATTAATCTCTCGTGCCGCGGCCAAGGGAGAACAAAGTTATGTACTTGGCCTGACACAAAGTATAAGCCAGTTTGCTTCTATTGCGGGTATTGCTCTTGGTGGAGTAACTCTTCTTTGGCCAGGATTGCCTGCTTTGTTTATTTGTGTCGCTGTAATGTATCTCATCACATTTTTTATCACGTTGAAAGTTAGCCACTCCTCCAAAGAATCAAATAAATCTATAGGGTATGAGCTATGATAGTAAGGTTTTTATTTTTTACCATACTGCTAATTTCTTCCAGTGTACAAGCGGAGCAAATAGCTACTCCGGTGACCGATCTCCTCGGTAGAACTGTGTCAGTCAAACTTCCGGTTCAGCGCGTGATCCTAGGCGAAGGTCGACAACTTTACCTTGTTGCAATGTTAGATAAGGAAAATCCAGCTAAGCGAGTGGTTGCCTGGAGAAAGGATTTAATTCAGTCAGATCCAGCGACATGGCAACAGTATCGAAAACGTTTTCCCCTTTTGGAAAAAATCCCTACTTTTGGTGGTAGCGAACAGGGAACTTTCGATGTAGAGCTGGCCATTAGCCTCAAACCTGACGTTATCATCATGAACATGGATGCAAGAAAAGCGATCGTAGATTCAGGATATGAAGCGGCGCTTTCCAGCGCCGGGATCCCTATCGTCTATGTTGACTTTCGTTATGAACCAATAGCACATATTCCCCCGACGGTAAAACTGTTTGGCAAACTGTTTGGCAAAATGGAGCTTGCCACCGCCTACCTTCAATTCCGTGATATGGAGCTAAAACGTGTAACCTCCCAGGTAAATAAGTTAACGTCTCCCCTACCTAAAGTGTTTCTTGAGCGTCTAGGGGGATATTCAGATGAGTGTTGTATGACGTTTGGTAAAGGAAGTTTTGGGCGATTTGTCAAACTTGCTGGGGGAGAAAACATAGCTGCATCGTTATCTCCAGGTTCCTTTTTTACCATCAATCCAGAGCAGATAGTATCAGCTAATCCCGATATAGTAATTTTGACCAGTGGTAATTTTCAGGCATCAGTACCTGGTGGGCGATGGATACCTCTCGGCCCTGGTGCGGATATTAAAGAAGCCCAAACTAGACTAGCATGGTTTACTACCCGCCCTGCCTATAAAAACAGTTCAGCTCAGCATAATAATGCATTTTTCGCTATTTGGCATCAGTTCTACAACAGTCCTTACGATGTCATTGCCATCCAGCAATTAGCAAAATGGATCCATCCTGAACTATTTAGTGAACTTGATCCCGATGATACATTTCGTCGTCTTCATCATGAATTCCTTCCCATTCCGTACTTAGCAGGATATATGGTTAGTCTGAAAGCAGAGGGGCATAATAGTGACACTTTGTCTGACACAGCTTCGCGCTGATACTCCAGGAACGGAGCATGTCATCCATTTTAATAATGCCGGGGCAAGTTTAATGCCTGAACCAGTTATACGTGCGATAAAGGAACATTACTCCAGAGAAATCACCATCGGTGGCTATGAAGCTGCTGTGATCCAGCGACAGTCAATTGAAAATGTCTATCAGGAACTAGCAACGCTTATCAATGCAAAACCTGCTGATATCGCACTGATGGAGAATGCGACTCGTGCCTGGCATATGGCTTTTTATTCTTTACCATTGAAATTTGGTGACACTCTTCTTACCTCAACAACTGAGTATGCAGGAAATTATATACCTTATCTGCAAAGACAAAAACGAGATGGTATAAAGGTTAAAGTACTGAATGAAGATGAAACTGGTGCTGTTTGTTTGGAACACCTAAAGAAAGCATTGGATAATCCCAATGTCCGATTAATAAGCCTACCATTGCTTGTTACACATGGTGGACCGATACAACCCGTCGAGGAAATTGGTGCACTCGCGCGTGAAGCAGGCGTATGGTTTTTTCTGGATGCCTGCCAGGGAATTGGGCATTTACCATTGGATATCAAAAAAATTGGCTGTCATGTACTAACCGCTTCTGGTCGCAAATACTTACGTGCTCCACGTGGTACTGGTTTTCTGTGGATAGATAACATATTAAGCTCAACTATAGAACCAATATTGCTTGATCATCATGCCGCGAAGCTGGAAAGTGCTAATCATTATCGCATTAATCATAGCGCACGTCGTTTTGAATGCTGGGAAGCTAATATTGCGGATCGTCTTGGTCTGGGAGCTGCAGCCGCATATGCTACATCATTAGGCCAGGAAAATATAACTCAACGAATTCTTCATCTTGGTAAACAACTTAGAACCGGTCTGAAGGATTTACCTCACATTCAGATACATGATTGCGGGAAATATTTATCTGGGATTGTTACGTTTACCGTCAAGAATATTATTCCAGAAAATGTACAAAAGTATCTATCCACTCATCCACGTCGTATGAATGTTTCCTGTTCACGATTTAATTCAACATTTATTGATATGAAAATCGTGGACTTGACGCTGTCGTACGTGCATCTGTGCATGCATACAACAGTGAAGAAGAGATTGATACCCTACTTAACGTACTTGCTGATATCAGATGAGGTAAACATGATATATAACGTAGTATTGCGACCACTTGCATTGATCCGTCCATCTGAAGAGGTCAACATTGAACATGTAGAAATATTAGTAGAGGAGATTATTCACTGTCAGAGATGGATAACGGCTGTCCCAATAGAAAAACAAACTGGGATTATTATGGATGGTAATCATCGATATTGTGCTGCATATCGGTTAGGTCTAGCATGTCTTCCTTGTGTCATGCTTGATTATACCTATGAATGTGTAAGTGTTTACCACTGGTGTAACGGTGAGCCTTTTTGCCCTGAAAAAATTAGAGAACATATTGTAAGTAAAGGGAAAATATTTCCATATAAAACTACCAGACATCTATTTTCTCCAGAACTTCCTGTTGTTGATTTTAGTATTCAGCAGTTGCAAAACATGCCCGTTACATATTCTTAAATACATTAAGGTAATGGCTGTTATAAATGCTGACAGTGAAAAAGCGCTGTCAACATTTATAAGTAAAACTATATATCACCAACCTCAATGACTAGTTTGTTGCCTGACCTAAAGATGCAAAAGAGGTTATTTTACTAAATGTTTACTATTTATATTAAATAATTAAAGCATTCAGTTATAGACATAACAGTTGCTCAAAATTAATTTTTTCAAAAGAGTCTACTCGTAAATCTGCACCCACTAAATTGTCTTTTGACGATATGCCAACAGAAAAAATATTCGCGCTATTTAATGCTGTAATTCCTGCTTGTGAATCTTCAAAACCAATCGCTTCATTAGGTAATACATCGATTAAATTGGCCGCTGTTAAAAAAATCTCTGGATCCGGCTTACCTTTAGATAAAGAGTGAGGATCAACAATTACATTAAAATAATCTTTAATATTCAGTTGCTCTAGGATCATTGTGGCATTTTTAGAAGCGGAGGCTATCGCACAAGGTATTTTCTTTTTTTTTGCTTGCTTAATAAAAGGCAATACCCCAGGCAAGATATTTTTTTCTGTCAGTTTACTGAGTGATTTTACATAGTAATCATTTTTACTGTCCATCAGGGCATTTTTTTCTGCCACACTAAAAACATCGGCTTTATTACCATAATGCAAAATTTTCTCCAATGACTCAATTCTGCTTATTCCCTTCAAAGTTTCATTGAAGGTCGCATCAAAATCAATATCGATTTGTTTAGCCAAATATTGCCAAGCTTTAAAATGATAAAAAGCGGTATCGACAATAACACCATCAAGATCGAAGATCATGCCCTTCTTCATGCAACTACCTCATTCTTATAAACAACATTAGCAATTTTACCGGCAGAAATCCGATACTGCTGCTCACCCACCTGTATCTCAGTATCCTGATCACATCCAATTGATAATTGTTCTCGAGTGATAAAAAATTGGTAATTAATGCCTAAATGGCACAGCTTAAATTGGAGATGCTGCCAATGAGTAGGTAATGAAGGATTGATTTTCAATAACGGTTGACGAATATCTACCCCACCGTATGTCATAATTGTCATATTGAGGGTGGCCGCCATTACGCCAGTATGAATACCTTCTGAGGTCGTTCCACCCTGAATATCTTGATAATCAGAAAATAAAGCGTCTTGATATAATTGCCAAGATAAAGCTGACGATTTAATATTCTCAGCCAAAGACGCATGAACAACACGGGATAGTGTCGAGCCATGGGAAGTGCGAGAAAAATAATAATTGAAATTTTTTTCTACATAATTATCAGACGCAGGATAATTCATTTTCTCTAATAATGAACTAACAACATCTTGGTTAAAGTTATTAAATATCATTAATAAATCTGGCTGTTTGGCAATCTTATAATTATCGGCTAATTTCCCTTCAGCGCGTAGGATTCTATCTAACCTATAAATATTACCGTATTTATTGCGATATTTTTGCCAATCAATTTCTTCAAGGGCAAAATAACCATCAAATTGCCCGATAATATTTTGCTCATTAATTGACAACGCTAAGTTTTCTTTAATGGTTGTTAGTTGCTGCCAAAAATCATTATCGATATTAACTTGATTTAAGATATTATTTAAATCCTGTTTTGACAAAGATAAAACTATCAGATCAATTTGATTAAATAACCATGCCACCATTAAATTAGTGTAAGCATTATCCTGCAAACCGGCTTCTTTATTACCTAAACTATATTCATGAAATTCATCTGGCCCCATAACGCCATCAATATGATATCGATTAGTAGTCGCATCCCAGACTGTTTTACTCAGCCAAAACTTGGCAATCTCAATTAATAATTCCAACCCAAAATCGATCATAAATGGCTTATCGCCAGTATTTAACCAATATAGCCAAACATTATAAGCAATACTTAAAGAAATATGACACTGTAAGTGACTATGATCAGGATCCCATTGTCCTGTCAGCGGATTTATATGTAAGGTTTGCGTCTGCTCACTACCATCATGACCTGATTGCCAAGGAAACATAGCACCTTGAAAACCAGCTTGCTGAGCGGCATGTTTTGCAGCCGGCAACCGCCGATAACGTTACATTAATAATTGGCGAGCGGTTGTCGGAAAATGCATAATATAAAATGGCAGAATAAATATTTCATCCCAAAAAATATGCCCTCGATAAGCTTCTCCATGCAAACCTCTAGCAGTAACAGAAACATCTAATTTATGTTTACCATTCGTTAATGGGGAGCAAGAAGCTAATAGATGGTAGGTATGTAAACGCAGTAGTTTTTGCGTCATCATATCACCAGCAATGACAATATCGCTTTCCCGCCAAAGCGTTTGCCAGGCAAGCTGACTCTCTGCTAACTGGGTAGCAAAATCAGGCAACTGCCATGAATTTATCTGCTGCCAATCTTGCTTAAAAACAGTAGAAATAGCGATCGCCACATTTTTCTCTAACCGATAACAGTTACCCTGTTGAGCAGAAAAAACCACCTGTTGAACAATACTATTTTCATTTATCCTATTTTCGACATTATTTGGCGCAAAAAAATTACCGCTAATTTCTGTCGAAACTCCAATCCCGATTTGACTTTGAAAGGTTTGCGCTAATAAATAAGTTTTATGCTTATCAACACTTAAATCTTTTATTTGATAATGAGAGGAATTGAGTGAACGATAGCGTTCAACACCATAATTAAACGTTCCACCATCTGTTTTGCTACAAATGGTGATTTGATCAGAAAAATTTAAAGGACAAAATTGATATTCAATACTATAGTGCGTCATTCTTGCCATATTAGTAAATTTTCGACAATCTATTTTTAAGCGACGCCCTTCTTGATCTTCAATTTGTAATTCACTAGATAAAATTCCTGTCATTAAATCTAATCGACGATAAAGAGAAATAACTTTAAAATCCGTAAGATTAACAAATTTACCTTGGCCAATACGTAACGAGATATATTGTGCATTGGGTGCATTAACGAAATCTTCATTATGAACTTGGTGGCCATTTATTACAGAAATAGCTTGATTATAAAGCCCTGCAAGATAAGTTGCCGGATAGGTATCATCACTGATTACCATTTCAGGTAATGTCCCGCGTAACCCTAAATATCCATTTGCTACGGTCAATAAGGACTCAGTGGTATATTCCGCTTTGCCTGGATTATAGCCGCAATAATCAATGCTCCAAGTTATTGTTTGTTGTTTCTCTGCTAAGGCATGTTTTAATGTCTCTTCACATTCATCAACTAAAACTTCGGTTCGAATAAAGGGGACATTGAATATTTCAGAGAAACATTTCTCCATATCAACAACATTATTAGCAATTTTGATACAAAATGGCGAATAAAATGCTAACGCATCTCCTTTTAATATTCCCCCTTGAATATTGGGAAAATCTAATTTAATTTGTTTAATTAATTCTAATAACTCTAATATATTAATTTTCTGATAGGTTATCGGATAAATTTTCTTATTCATTTTGGCTTGGTAAACCACTAATTCTTGTGGTTTAAAAACAACATGCAAATAATTCATATTCAAATTCACTATTAAAAATGTATTAGTCAAATAATCCTTTAATCAGAAATAAGCGTACCTTTTCGCTGTTGGTAACGGTAAATTACTATCGTCAATATGATTGGAACAACAATAGCAATGATTGTCGCAAATGAATAAACTAACCAATAAATCGGTTGGATAGAAAGAATACCAGGCAATCCCCCCACACCGATACCGTTTGAAAGTACGCCAAAAGCACCACAGATAAAACCGGCAAAAGCAGAACCTACCATGGCGCAAAGCAAGGGAAAACGATAATAAAGATTAACACTATAAAGCGCAGGCTCAGTAACGCCCAGATAAGCGGAAATTGCAGCCGGAATAGTCACTTCTCGTTCATTTTCTTTACGGCTAATAATAATAATGCCCACCACAGCAGAAGCTTGTGCAATATTGGAAAGCGCAATTATCGGCCAAATTGGCGTTCCACCCTGCGCTTGCATTATCTGCAGATCTATAGCCAACGTAGTATGATGAACGCCACTGATTACTAATAGAGGATAGGTAAAGCCAAAAATAGCGGAGCCAATTGAGGCAAAACCACCGAACATAACAAATCTGACTACTTCTGCAATTTGGTTACCTATCATTCGCCCTATTGGACCGAGTATTGCATGCGCAACAAAAACAGAGATGCTTAAAGTAACAATCGGCACAATCACAAATTTCAAATAACCAGGAACATAACGACGTATAAATATTTCAAACCAACCTAAAAATAAGCCAGCAAAAATAGCGGGAATAACTTGAGCCTGATAGCCTACTTTTTGGATAGTAAATAGACCAAAATCCCAAACAGCAGGTAACTGACTACCTAAATTATAGGCATTCATTAATTGTGGTGAGACTAATGTAATTCCCAGAATAATACCTAGTATTGGTGTTCCGCCTATTTTTTTTACTGTTGACCAGCAAATTGCTACCGGTAAAAAATGAAAAATAGCCTCACAAGGCAACCAGAGAAAATCATAAATCGGTTTTAGTGTAGGATAAAATGCCATTAATGGCTTATTGTTTACTATTGGCATTTCACCTAAAACATTCCTCAAGCCTAACAACAAACCGCCACAAATTAGCGCAGGCAGCAATGGGAAGAAAATTTCAGCTAGATTAGTAATTAACCGCGTCCAAAGTTTTGTCTTTTTTTTTAATCGCTGTTTTGGGCGCTTTTTTATCGTCATCACCTGTTAAGATATCAAATTGTTGTTGAATTGCTTTATAATATTTGTCTACATTGGTACCAATAACAATTTGTAATTGCCCTGCTTGATTAAAACAACCTTTAACTTCTGGTAGTTTTTTTAAATCCTCTATATTTACCTTTTCTGGTTCATGTAAAATAAAACGTAATCGAGTCAAACAGTGGGTAAAACTATTTACATTATTTTTGCCACCAATCGTAGAAATGATCTTGTTAATATGAATATGATTTATTGTGATTTTTTTTAACATAATTTTAATGATTTTGTATTTTTACATAATAAAATATAAAATATCTCATCAATAATCATATTACATAGAGATCAATCACAAAAATAGACATAAAATCAATTGAATACATTTTTTTGAAAATTTATTATTTATGTTGAAAATATAATGGTAATTTCCACGATTTTAATAAGTATTGGCTATTATTATTTTTGTTTAAAGTAAATATAACTTATTATGTAAATTTACTTTGATAATAAATTTTTTATTCTAATTATTTAGAATAAAAAACACTTAATGATTTTATGTCATTAAATTTTTAATAATTATTTTTAATAAAAATATTTTTTAAACTAAAATAAAATTCATCTTAATCACTATATTTAAATGTATAGATTTAAATTTCACTCAATTGTATCTAAAAATGTTATTACTTGGTTTCAATTATTTTAATAACGTTTAACATTGATAATTTTTTTTGTGCTTATTTAATATTTTTAATAAACTGTTTATACATATCTAATTAATATAAAATTTTAATGTATTAAAAGTTGAAATAAATTTACAGTTAAATGACAAGTGTTATTTGAAAGATTTTTATTTGTATATCAATTATAGCAAAAATTACTTCTATTTTTGTGACAAATATTTTTATTCGATGCTTATCACAAAATATATTAATAATTATTATAAAATAAGAAAACATTTATATTATATATGATAAATATTTTTTTATTCAAAGCAAAAAAATAAAAGGTAGGGAATTAATATGCCTTATAAAAAAAAAGTTATGTTTATTTCATTTGACGCCATAGCAGTTTCAGGAATTACAGTTGAAGCAACAAAATTAGCATGTTATTTAAATAATCGAGGTTTTGAATCCTTTATTGATTTAGGTTATGACATAAAGATTGATAAAGGAAATTTTGCCAAACCCTATTCATGTTATGAAAAATCAATTTTTGATAAGCATTTTAAATTAGTGCGAATTAATGATATATATTTGTTAAAAAATTACACGGTTGAATTTATCAATAAAGTAAATAATATTTTAATTAATGGAACTACAAAAGCGAATTTAATAGAAAAAAATAATCTGTTGGAACAGGTAAATATTGTTGCGAATGCATTATCTGAATTAATCTTTAATACATGGAATAAATTAGAGATCACTCATCTTGTTATTGAAAATGGAACATTGCCTGAGAATATTATCTATACTAAAGCGCTCTATAAAAGCATAGAAAAATATGGTTTACAAAAAAATCTAGCATGTTTTGTATTATGGCGAGATCATGATCTAATGTGGAACAGCGAAACATTATCAAAAAAATATGGTCAAGATCCTTGGTATTATGCAATAAAACCTATTAAATCAAAATATATAAAATATGTTACTTTAAATGATTCATTAGCCAAAAAGCTAAAAGATTGGAGTAATCAAGATATCAATATTGATGTTATGCGTAATACTTATTTATTTAATAATAATCATAATAGAATGAATATAAGAGATAGATTTAACATATCGAAAGATGATTTTTTAATCGCTAGAACGACTAGAATCATTCCTGAAAAAAAATTAGAAAGAGATATTTATCTAGTAAGAAAGCTTAACGACTTATATATAAAAAAAAATAAATCATGCTCTATATATTTAATTATTGCTGGTGATGAAAAAGAAAACAGTGATTATTCAAATTATCTAAGACAATACATAAAAAAACTAGAAATAGAGAATTTTATAAAATTTTCTGGCCCGCTGCAGCATGACTTTATCGAAAATGAAAACAATAAGCCGACTATTCAAGATCTTTATTACTCCAGCGATATGGTTTCATTCTTAACATCATATGATTATGACAGTTATGGTAATCCAATAGGAGAAGCAATTAGTCATAAGCGCTGTTATATATCCACAAGTTACGAATATTATCATGAAGTTTATGGACAACATGGTTTTAAAACTGAATTAATGAATATTTCACCAAAAAAAGATGGACTACCGGACGACAATTTTATCCATCGAGTTTATAATTTAATTAATGATCGAAATCAGACAGCTGCGTTAGTGAAACATAATTTTAATATAGGAAAAAATTTATTATCTAATCAGATAATAAATAAAATATTTAATATCTAGTATTAAAAATTAGATTTTATAACCTTTAATATGGATAATTTATGCGTAGAGAAACCTTTATATCTATTGTGTTCCCTTTTTATAATGAAAGTGAACGATTAGAAAGTGTCATAGAATCAATTTATAATCAAAAATTTAAGTATAAGCTATTTGATCTTAGTAATACTGAATTAATTTTTGTAGACAATAATTCAACCGATAATTCTGTTAACAAAATTATTACTTGCCAAAATAAATATCACAACCTTGATATTCATATTATTAATGAAAAAATTCAAGGTGTTTCTTCAGCAAGAAAAAAAGGGATGGATTATGCCTCCCAACGAGCTGAAAAACGGCGTGTTCAATTTGGCAATCAACAAAAACATTATATTGTATCAGCTGACGCTGATTGTATTGTAGACCAATATTGGCTTGATGAACTGATCTACACAATGATCACACAAGATGGTGATTTAGGTACTTGTAATTATTTTTATGAGAAAAATGATTTTATCGAGCGGCCTAACTTATATAAAGAAATAGATAAAACCTTACGCTGCCGTGATTTTTCATTTTCCTTATTTGGTGGCTTTCCCGATGGAAAAGGATTTGCTGTTGAAAAAAATATGTATGATATTGTTGGCGGTATTGAAATATTTTACCAATTACAAAATGGTAAATTTGTCGAACATTTATCTGACGATTGGGATTTTGGTATAAAAGTTATTGCATATGGTGGAAAACCGGTATATTCACCAAAATCATATGTAAAAATTAATAGTAGGAGAGTTGATACCTTATTATACGATGTTATTAATGGTATCGCCTATGGCGAAAATGGCGTCATTACAATGAAAGATGTAAGGCCACTAGACCATCAATTAACTCATTATCAAGATTTAACCGCGAGTGATGCACAGCAGGCCTGGTTTTATTCAATAAAAGATTATATTCCGAAAAATATTATATTACCGACACTATTAAATCCTAATATTTTAATTCACAACCAACAAGTTATTAATTTTTTACACCTGATGTTGCTAAGGATCTCTATAATAGAATTAATGAGATCAAAAATGAAACCAGTATTATTGATTTCAAACCGATACATTCTTATAAAACACCCGCATTCAGACTTTATTTCGAATTCAAAGATGAGATATTTAACTCACTTCGTCATCATGTAGATGAAGACATAGGCTACCCACCACCACTTCCTGCCTGTTTTAATGCTATTCATAATAAAGATTTTAGGGCACCTCGAAAAACCTAACCAGAGTTTGATTTCGCAGATAAAATTATCGAAAACTGACCTATTGCCCTGACCACCATGCAGAAAAGAAACGCCATTAAGTATGACCTCCTTGCAGACCAGTATCACCTACAGACGATTGACCAGTTGGTCGACCCTCTGGTCAAGATCGAAACCTGTATAGACTTTGCGCATCTGGCAGCGGAAATCGACCATGTGGTACCACGCCCTGTCAGCAAAAAAGGAGGACGTCCACCATTTCCAACCGAGACCATGGTTCGCATTTTAGTTCTAAAGCGTATCTACAACCTGTCTGACGAGCAGATGGAGTACCAGCTTTTGGACAGAATGAGCTTCAAGCGTTTCTGTGGGTTGCTCCATGCCATCAATATACCTGACCGTACCACTGTGTGGACGTTCGAGAACAGGATCGGTGAAGCTGGTGCTAAAGCCATTTTCGATGGTGTAACCTCACAGCTTTTGAAGAAAGGCTTTATAGCTCGGGGAGGCCAAATCATCGATGCCACCTTGGTACCTGCTCCGAAGCAGTCGTTCACGAAGGACGAAAAGGAGCAACTCAAGCAGGAAGCGATACCTGCTCATTGGAAACCAACCAAGCGGCGGCAAAAGATTTAGACGCCACGTGGACTAAAAACACGGTAAGAGCCATTATGGCTATAAGCTTTCTGTGAACATGGACAAGAAGTACAAGTTCATCAGAAAAATCGTCACCGATACGGCCAGCACTCACGACAGTCAGCATTTCGAGAGGGTCATCGACAAGGCCAACACCAACCGTAATATCTACGCCGACCGAGGCTATCCCTCTGCGGAACGGGAAGCTTGGCTCAAGGCAAACGGCTATAGGAGCCAGATTCAGCGTAAAGGCCATCGAAATAAACCGTTGTCCAAGACTCAGCAAGGGCGCAACCACCGGATTGCAAAGATTAGGGCACGGGTTGAACATGCATTCGCGGCGATGGAACAAATGGGTAGAAAACTGATCCGTACCATTGGGCAAGTGCGCGCTAATTTTGCCATGACGATGATGGCAGCATGTTACAACCTAAAGCGGTTGGCGTACTTCCAGCGTACCGGCATCTTAGCTTTTTAACGCCCAGAATGGACAAAATGACACTGTCCATGGCAATGGACGGTAGGATTAGTAGCGGGGGGATCAAAAAACATCTAATTATTTAGAGACAAGCCGGAGAGCCATTGAAGATTTCGAGTTTTTCGAGGTGCCCTTATTTATTACTCTGCTGGTTTTACTGAGTTTTAACTTATTGGGTGAAGGGTTCAACGTTATGCTTCCCCGAGTAACTAATACAATCATTGGTTGTAGCATTGCTTGGATTGCAGTAAATTATATTTGGCCTGATTGGAAATTTCGACAACTACCTAAAGTCCTGCAACAAACATTAAACAGTAATTGCCGTTATCTTGCCGCTATTTTATTTCAGTATCATCAAGGTAGAAATAACAGTGTCGATTATCGTATTGCCCGTCGCGATGCCCACATTAATGACGCAGAGCTAGTTTCCGTTCTATCCGATATGCTAGCCAGAATAAAAACTAATAATATCTCTCCAGAAAAAATTTTTAGATTACTCTGCCTTAATCACAGCATGTTGGGTTATATTTCCGCCTTGGGAGCACATCGCGAACAACTTAATAATCAAACTATTTTATCTATTCTTGATAGTACAATCGCCTATATTGAGTCGGCGTTGAATTTTGCCTTATTAAATAACCAAGCAGTCAAAGAGTTAGACGACCCATTGATTCAACGCTTCCAGACCATACAATTAGGAGAAAATAACAAAGAACAACTCATTGTTGAGCAATTATTATTATTAATTAACCTGTTGCCAGAAATCACCTCTCTGATTGTTTTTATTAACCAACAAGAGCCAGACTAAAATAGTTATAATTAGTAAATTTTATTAAATATAAAACTGGCCATAAAATCATTTTCTTGATGTATTTCTTTACGTTAGGCTATTGTACCAAGTAATTAATTCAATTTTTATTGACTCAGGAAGTACTGCAATATGATAGCCTTCAATAGCCCCAGCTAATTCAAATAGTAATTTAATACTCAGATTGACTTTCTTCTGCCTTAATTTTAAATAACAAACTTTAGCACCTAACATTTTTAAATAGTCTACATCGCTAATCCCTACTTTACCTAATGCCCTTTCTATCGACATATTCATATTTGGTAAGTCTTTGATTCTGATATTTGAATGCTGTTTCTGAGATAACTCTTCCACGGCCGCTTTATAAGCGAGATCAATGTAATAACATAAAAGTAAATTATCATTCCAAAGCATTTCATTGATAAAAAAATACTTTAATATAAGAGGAACGCCTTTCTTGGTATAAATCAGTTTTTGCAATCCTGACACTTCAAATTGAAGCTCAGCAAATAAACAACCTCGCAAATAAAACTCGCCATCCAATACCTGCCCAATAATGACATGATTGACTAGAATACAATAACCCCCGAAATGCGGTTTTTTCTTTATGTGGCCATAATTTTCCATTAGGCTTTGCAAACAAGAAAAACGAGAATCAAATAAAAGCATAATTGCCACTCTCCATGTGAACGCTCACAAATCTAATATTTTTATACTTCTCCATATTTTAATCAGTTAAAATAGTAAGAAAATTTATTAAGTTATTTCATCCACTTTAAAAACCTCCTTGATTATTGCAAAATCGTGTATACAAAAGGCGACGAATAAAACCTTAAGCATCGTTTAATATTAAATTAAATATAGCTAAATAAATATCTTACCAATTACAAAACATAACTTAATAGTTACCCTTTATATTCAATATTTATAATAAATAAACTGTCGCATATATCCACTTAACTCATTAATAGTTAATAAAAATATTCTACTTAACAGGCAGAATAAAAAATACGCAATCCTATCCAAACTGCAACAATTAAATGTTCAATTAAGCAGAAAAGTTAATTTTTTGCGAAGCGCTTTGTAAAAATCGGCTTGATATTATATGAATATATAATTACTGTGTATGCGTACAGCAATAAACTGAGATCAATATGAATACCAACACATGGAATTACCCAATAAAAACAGAGAATCAACCTAGTAATGTCCAAAATTTACTATTACCAAATTATAGAAATGCGCCAGTATATTCAAACGGCGTAGTTAATGAATGGGTATATAATGAAAATAATCCTATGGTTGAAGTACTTCTGACATCATTATTACACCGGCTTCGCGATGAATCTCGTTGGCTATTATGGCTAAATCCTAACCGAAAATTAAGCCGTAATTGGTTGATTAATTCAGAGCTACCGTTAAATAAAACAGTACAAATAAATTCACTAAGCCCAGAAATGAGCGTTATTGCTATGATAAAAGCATTATCTAGCGGCAATTGTAATATTGTCTTAGGTTGGTTACCGACTTTATCACCATCATGTTTACAACATTTAGAGCATGCAGCACAGCTTGGAAACAGTATTGGCTTTGTTATGCGGCCTGAAAATATAAATTGTGCCAGCGGACATTCTAATCAGCTAAAAATTCATTCTAATTATTATCACTAGCCTAGATTAGGATTATTCCTAATCTATTTGATGAATTGTAAACGACAATAGACAAAAACAAAAAAAAATAATATAAATCATTTGGTTAATTCTTTAACCATGGCAATATAGTTATAAATTATATCTATAATTCACCGATTGCCTTTTAAAAAGTTAATGAGATTAATGTTTCCTCTACTTGTAACTTTTGAAGTTCGTTGTAGACTTTACAACGTTAAGGTAGTGCTTTGATTCTACTTTTTATTTGAATAATTCCTTAGGCAGATAAAGTAGAAACGAAGATAGTAGAGCGTAATAACTTAACCAGCATTTTAAACCATACGGCTTATAAAAAAGCTCAAGAAGCTGATGCCTATATTGGATGATAACGAGGCGTAAAATGAAAAAGATAGCTATCGCAGTAGCAGTGGCAGTGGCAGCTTTCGCAACTGCAGCTCAGGCGGCCCCCAAAGATAATACCTGGTATACCGGTGCTAAATTAGGTTGGTCACACTTTGAAGATACCGGCTTTCATCCTTACGATGAAAATGTTGGCAGTGGTAAAACTAAGCGCGATCAACTAGGCGCAGGTGCCTATGTTGGTTACCAACATAATCAATATCTCGGTTTCGAATTAGGTTATGACTGGTTTGGCAGAATGAGATATTCTGGTCAGCCAAATAACGGTAGCCTGAAATCGATGGGTGTTCAATTAACCGCTCGTCTAAGTTATCCACTGACAGACGAATTAGATGTTTATGGTCGTCTCGGTGGTATGGTATGGCGGACTGATGCAAAAGCAAACGTATCCGGTCAAGATTCCTTTAAAGAGCATGACACTGGTGTTTCTCCAGTTTACGCGCTAGGGCTTGAATATGCTATTACCCCTGAATGGGCAACTCGTTTAGATTATCAATGGGTGAGTCATATTGGTGATAAAGATTCACTATCCGTTCGTCCAGATAATGGGATGTTGAGCGTTGGTGTTGCATATCGATTCAATCAAGACGCAGCGCCTGTGATTGTACCAGCACCAGCTCCAGCACCAATCGAAAACAAACGTTTTACTTTACGTTCTGACGTTTTATTTGAGTTCAATAAACATACCTTGAAGCCAGCAGGTAAAGCTGAACTTGATAAGTTGTATAGCGAACTAACGAATCTTGACCCAACTCAAGGGCGTGTGATGGTTCTTGGCTATACTGACCGTATTGGTTCACCATCCTACAACAAACCTTTATCTCAGAAGCGCGCACATGAAGTTATGAGCTACCTGATTTCTAAAGGTATTCCAGCGAACGCAATTAGTTCACAAGGTCGCGGAGAAGAAAATCCAGTAACAGGTAGTACTTGTAATAACGTAAAACCTCGCGCTGCATTAATCAATTGCTTAGCACCAGATCGTCGAGTTGAAATCGAGATCCAAGGTACTACAGAAGTAACTCCGCAACCGTAGTATCTGTTTAAAAAATTATTTATTTACAAATAAAATAACCCTTTTTTAAAGGGTTATTTTTTGCTTAAAATTTATTACTAAGATGGCAAAAAATCCAGATTTAAGATCCTATTTTTACGCTAGTCACCCAGTATATTTTGCAAATCCTGCTTAAATGTCGACATTTGGTTTGCATACTGGTCTTTTCTCTCTGCATCTTCAATAAGATGCACAATAGCTTCAGAGAGCGTGCAGCCTTGTTTTCTTGCTAAAATAGATAGTCTTTGCCAGACAAGAAAATCTAAATCGATAGATTTTTTACATGAGTGCTGATGCTCGGCATTAAAATGTCGCTTTCTGCGGGCTCTAATTGTTTGCTTCATTCGATTGGATAAATCTGGCGACATATGATTTTTTATCCAGTTTATCACTTTTGTTGGGGTATTTTCTAATTTCAACAGTTGCTCAATCGCATCCTGAACGGCGCTTTTTTCTATATACTTAGTGATATTCTCACCATCGCGATACTTTTTAACCAAGTAATCCCATTTCCAACCACATTCAAGATTTTCAAGCTGTTGATATTTCATAATCATCTCTGTGACAACGTAACTTATGTAATTATAACAACATTTAAAAATAAAAACGTTTGGTTTTTTAGCCAACTTAATAAAATCTTAGTAAGAAATCACACTATATTGAAATGTTAGCAAAAAATATAATTTTTCCTATTTATACAAGTCAATCGACAAAAAATCATAATTGGTGCGATAGAATATGATTATTCACATTTATAGCTAGCAACTTTCACTATGTTCTAAATTGAAATAATACATTCTATCTACTGTATTAGTGTTTTTTGTCATTAGCTTACTACTTGGATATTAACTATTAGTTACTAATGTTCAGTCCCAAATTATTTACATTGACTAGACTTTTACATTTTTTATTGCACTTATTACTACAGTTTATGAATAAAATTATATTTAAAATATACAAAATTAATAGTGGCATAAATTTAAACAAACGTTAATATAATGATTTCATCCTAAAAATTTTATAATGCTGGAAACGGATATCTTGTTTTCATAGTAAAATGTACCTGTTTCTCTAAAAACAATAGCGTATTTCTAAAATGTCTTCTATCTTGACTTCATACAATCAGGATATTGAGGATAATTTATAAACTTTTTATCTAAATTATAAGTTGAAAAATAGCGTGATTAGTAACGAATTAATATGGCAGAATTTAGCACCTGATTATGAACCTTATCTTAATCTTTTTGCTGCTGCTGATAAACTAGATAATGCCACTTTGGCCATCATTCAACCTAGATTATATAATAGTCTTGAAAGGTTTTTATTAACACCAACCTATTCTCCTTTTGCTGTCATTAAAGCATTAGAATGTCAAAGCTACTTATCTGAGTTAGCAAAATGCATTAAAAATATTAATCCATCCTCAGTAGCTATCACTGGAGATTATCAACAATCAAATGGAAGATTTCATTGGCAAGCAGGCACTAAAGGATCATTTACGCCCTGTCATTCGGTCTATTTCTGTAACTGGATAGAAATGCCTCAATTATTTGGCAGTGTTCATCAACATCAAAATAGTGTTCACTTAGAGCCAGGACTATTACATAAAATCAATGGCGGAGTATTATTACTTTCCGTTGGTACATTATTAGCGCAGCCATTGATGTGGCAGCGCTTAAAACAGATGGTGATGCAAAAACGGTTTGAATGGCTTCCAGCCAATGATAATCAATTTTTACCCTATCCAATTGATTCAATGCCACTTGATATTAAGCTCATTTTGGTCGGCGATCATTTTAGCCTTGAAGAACTGGAAACAAAAGAGCCTGAGCTTTTTTCTCAAGCTACCTATGGCGAATATGAATTTGAATTGAATTTTGAACATAGTGGTCAATTATCGCTATGGGTGCAATTTATTAAACAAATTATTACCGATTGCCAATTTCCTGCTTTAACGACTGATGCGTGGCCAACCTTCATTACTCAAGCAATTCGATATACGGAAGACAAATCTATCCTACCGCTAGATAGAATGTGGCTCATTCGTTGTTTAGCTGAGGCAAATCAATTTCAACAAGATAATCAGTTAACTGCAAAATCATTCCAAACAGCGATGCAACAGCGCCAGTGGCAACACGGTTACCTAGCCAAACGCAATCTAGATGATATTTTGCAAAAACAAGTTTTTATTAAAACTGAAGGTGAAATGATTGGCCAAATCAATGGCTTATCGGTTATGCAGTACCCAGGGCATCCAGAACTTATCGGTGAACCATCACGTATTACTTGTGTTGCTCACTTCGGTGATGGTGAGTTTACTGATGTAGAACGTAAAGCTGAGCTGGGCGGTAATATTCACGCTAAAGGCATGATGATTATGCAAGCCTATCTCAATTACGAATTAAAGCTTGAACAACCACAACCCTTTTCTGCCTCAATCGTATTTGAACAGTCTTACAATGAAGTTGATGGTGATAGCGCATCATTAGCTGAACTTTGTGCATTAATTAGTGCACTTTCTCTTCAACCTATCGATCAGCAAATTGCGGTTACCGGTGCAGTAGATCAATTCGGTTATGTACAACCGATTGGTAGTATTAACCAAAAAATCGAAAGCTTTTTTAACGTCTGTTTCCAACGTGAATTAACCGGTCAGCAAGGCGTTATCATTCCTGCGGCTAATATTCGTCATTTATGCTTAAAAACCGATCTTATTGCAGCAGTCAAATCTGGCGTATTTCACATTTGGCCGGTTGAACACGTTTCTGAAGCCATTTCAATTTTAACCAAACATGCTTATTATAAGCAACAATATGATACAAATAACTTACATCTGTTAGCTTTAATACAAGAACGAATTACTCAGGCTAATAACCAAGAAAGACCCAAATTCATGGGGCTGCTAAAGTGGCTGAATTAAATTAAAAAAAATAGCTGATCAGAGTTGCTCAGCTTACAAGTGTACGCTATTCTTTAGCCTTATTATTAATAATAAGGCTATTTAGTAATATGGTTGATAAACGCAACTCCTATAAAAAAGAAGATTTGGATGCTTCCGGCAGAGGTGAACTTTTTGGTGAAAATGGGCCGCCATTACCTTCCGGTAATATGTTGATGATGGATCGCATCACAAAAATGACCGAAACTGGCGGCAATTATGATAAAGGGTTTATCGAAGCAGAATTTGATATCAAACCTGATTTATGGTTTTTTAGTTGCCACTTCACTAATGATCCCGTTATGCCTGGTTGTCTAGGTTTAGATGCAATGTGGCAACTCGTTGGTTTCTACCTGGGATGGCTTGGTGGTAAAGGTAAAGGCCGAGCACTGGGCGTAGGTGAGGTCAAATTTACTGGACAAGTTTTGCCAACCGCAAAAAAAGTAACCTACCGTATCCATTTAAAACGTGTTATTAATCGAAAATTGATTATGGGTGTGGCTGATGGTGAAGTCTTGGTTGATGATAAGTGTATTTACACAGCAAAAGATTTGAAAGTCGGTTTATTTCAAGATACAAGCAGCTTTTAAAGCCAGATTTTTTTGTCATAAACCCCTTCTGTTATCAAGCTGAAGGGGCAAATATGTTATATTTTATACATTCAAGATAATTGGCTCGCTATTGATTGTCCAACCTGAGTCCAGCCTCTTGCTAACGTCCTAACTAATGCCGAATAGCCATTTTCATCTTGATCAAGCAGCAGACTAAAATCTCGCTTGATAATGACTTTATCACTTTTATAAATCCAGTTTCCCTGGATAATCACTTTACCATCATAACGCCCATGAAAAGCGGTCAAAAATACATTAAGACTATCAGGTCTGTTTTCCAGCGGTTGAGCCGATACTAATCGATTAGGCAACATTATTGATAACTGATTGACTAAATTTTGCATCAATTGCTGTTCTAACGGGCTTGCCCATAGATGATTGTTTGCATTAACATAATTAACATCGCTAGTTTGGTAAGTAATACCATTAGCTGCCAATATTCCAGACAATTGCACTGTCTGTACCCAAAGCTGTTTTTGCGTTAGTAAATCACTTTTTTTAGTCACTAAGCTCGGCGTTGTTGGTAATTGATAATAAGATTTTTCAATACCACTACTACAACCGATAAGTAAAAAACACAAAATCCATGCCAAATATCTCATTATTTTGTCACCTTCTTCGGTTCTGGATCCTTGATCGATTTTGCTTCAAAAACAAGTGCATTACTCTTATTATTCAATGTCTTGATAACGGGTTGAATATCCCTTAACACTTGATCAAGACGCTGCATATTATCGATCATTCTATTATAGGCAGGTGATCCTGGTTGCAAACCTTGCATAACACGATTCAATTCAAGCAAAGTCTGTTGCAGATCAGCAGGGATCTTTTGAAAGTCTTTGCTAGTCATCAGTTTATTCAACTCAGATAAAGTACGCTGTGCTTCACGAATGGTTTTCTGACTTTCTGCTAGCGTATTTGTGGCTTGACTTATCATAGGCTCAATCGGCAGACGATTGATTTTATCTAATGCCTCAACCACTTTTTGTTGGATCTGTGATAATCCAGCACTAACCGTTGGAATAATATCGTAATCAGCAACTTTTAATGGTCCTTTCCACTGGCCTTTTTCTGGATAGAAATCCAAATCGACATACAATGCTCCGGTAATTAGGTTAGCCGATTTTAAAGCTGCTCTTAATCCTTGTCTTAATGCTGCGGCAAACTCTTTTTCTAGATCAATATCGGTACTAACACGACCAGGCTCAATATGAATTAAAACCGGAATACGGAATTCATTATCCAATTTTTGCCGTAATTTCTCAGAATCAAACGGAACCTCCATCACGGTTCCTAAGCGAATTCCTCTAAATTCAACTGGTGCGCCAGGTTGTAATCCGCGAACTGAATCAGAGAAAAACAAAATAAAATCTTTGTGTACACTATATAAAGAGTTCTGAATACTTCTTTGATCTTCATAGAGTCTGAATAGGCTTTTATCTTCCACCCTCTTACCTGGTTGCCAACCCTCTACAACATCAAAACTAACCCCACCACTAAATAGTGTGGTTAAAGAGCCCATCTCTAAGCGGATACCTTGTGCCGATAGATCAAAAGCAATACCACTATCCCGCCAAAAACGAACATTTTCCGTTACTAGCCCATTATAAGGGGCATTAATAAAGAGTTGATAATGCATATTGCGGCTTTTAATATCAAACGAACTCGCTTCTACCGAACCAACTCGATAACCATGGAATAGCACTGGGGCGCCAGTATTTAATCTACCAGCCTGATCACTCGTCAAAATCACTCGAATACCTTTAGCATCAGGTGAAGCTAATGGCGGCGAACCTAATAAATCAAATTTCTCAGCATGCTGTTCACTATTGCCAGGTTGTACTTCAATAAATACGCCAGAAAATAGTGTGCCTAAACCGGTTATTCCCTCTTTGCCAATAGCCGGTTTAACGATCCAGAATGCGGTATCTTTCTTTAACAAATCCCTCATGCCATCATTTAAACGTGCTTTAATAATTACACGCTTAAAGTTGTTATCAAGAGAAACTTTTTCCACCAAGCCTATGTCAACACTACGACTTTTAAGTTTGGTTTTTCCCGCTTCAACACCTTCGGCATTATAGGTAATCAATGTCACTTCAGGACCTAAATGGCTAAAATGGTAAATTAGGATCCAGGCACCAATAAAGATGGTGATAATTGGAATGATCCAAATCGGTGACCAGCTTTTTAGTTTACTGATCTTTGCTTGCGCGTCAGTGTTATTTTTATTAGCCACCTTGCAACCCCTTTTCTAACCGAATTCTACTCTGCGATGCAACATTACAGCGATCCCAAGTTAAACGCGGATCAAAAGTCATTGCCGCAAACATGGTTAAAATCACAACAGCAGCAAATAAAATCACCCCAAGTGCCGGTGAAACGCTCATTAATCGTCCCATTTGCACCAATGACGATAATACTGCAATCACAAAAACATCAATCATTGACCAACGTCCAACACATTCAACAAGTTCATAAACAAAATGCATCCTAGCCGGATCCCGATTGCCATAACCTTTAGCATCAAAACATAACCAGCCTACTGCGACTATTTTTAAGCTAGGTACCATAATGCTAGCAATAAAAATAATAATGGCGACAGGATACGAACCATCACCCCATAACAAAATAACACCGGACATAATAGTAGAGTCTAGTCTACTACCTAATGTATTGGTGATCATAACAGGCAAAACGTTTGCTGGAATATAAAGGACTAATGAGGAGAGCAATAATGCCATGGTATTTTGTAAACTATTAGGCCGCCTAACATAGCCTTTGGTATGGCAACGAGGACAGTATTTACGTTCAGCTGGCAAAATGGCCATACAAATATGACAGGATCTGACGTTTTGACTAATACCACTTTTGCCTTCTTGCAGTGGGATCTCAAGCTTTGGCACTTCACCTATTTGCTGCCATAACCAATGTCTATCTAAACATTGAAATGCCCTGACCTGCAACAAACAAAAAAAACAATAAGGAACAAAACTGATACCCAAAGTAATTTCACCATAGGCCATTAGTTTTACAAAACTAACCAGCACACCAGCTAGAAAAATTTCTACCATGCACCAGGCTTTCATTTGAAATAACGTCCTAGCAAGATTTATTTTTAACCAAAGCGGGAGATTAACTCGTTGACATAATAAAATAATGGCAACCATACAAAAAGCGGGTACTGCCACGACAAAAAGGAGAAAAAACCAGCCAAGACTAGCATAATTTACATCAAACATGGCATGAGCAATATTAAACAGTGAAATTTGACTTTCAATGCCCATGACACTCATTTTTACGTAAGGAAATAAACAGGCAATAAGCAGCATCACTAATGCGCTAATCGCTATTGCAGTTGGTTGATTAGCTGGATACTTCCACTTAGCAGATAAAACAGTATGACAGCGTGGACAGCTGGCTCTAGTGCCTTGTTCTAAAACCGGTAATGCTACCAATAAATCACATTGCGGGCAGAGTATCTTATTATGACAACTTTCTTTAAAATGATTATGAGAGCACAACTTTTCTCTCCTCTATACAGTCATAATGCCAAATTATTGGCGATCTTTAAGTGATTCTAATTCTTGCCAACGCTCGAATGTCATTTCCATTTCTGCTTCTTTCTCAGCTAATGCTTTTAATACTGATTCAGTAACGCTATGGGGCTGATTAAAAAATTCCGGCGCACTAACTTGAGATTGCAAGATGGCAATTTCAGCTTCTAACGCTTCTAACTGCAGCGGTAATTGTTCTAGTTCCCTTAATAAATGATAACTAATTTTATTACTTTTTCGTTTTGGCTGCTCTTTAGCTGTTTCCACTACCGTAATATTGGCTTTACTAACAGTAGCATGCGATAAAGAAATTTTTTGTCTACGCTGCGAAGAGGCGTCATAAAAACCCCCCACATACCGCTCAACTTTACCATGATCTTCAAACATCCAGCACTCAGTTACGGTATTATCAACAAATTGACGATCATGGCTAACCAATAATACTGTCCCTTTATAACTATCAACGAGCTCTTCCAATAGTTCAAGTGTTTCAATATCTAAATCATTAGTCGGTTCATCAAGGATCAATAAATTACTGGGTTTTAAAAACAAACGTGCCAATAATAATCGATTTTTCTCCCCACCTGAAAGGGCTCGCACCGGTGTCATGGCGCGTTTAGGATGAAACAAGAAATCTTGTAAATAACCAAGCACATGACGCGGCTGTCCATTAACCATTACTTCCTGTTTACCTTCAGCTAAATTATCCATCACCGTTTTATCCGGATCTAGCGTCATTCTATGTTGATCAAAATAAGCAATCTCAAGTTTGGTACCGCGGTAAATATTACCGCTATCCACCTCAAGTTGTCCTAACATCAACTTGAGCAATGTTGTCTTACCGCAACCATTAGGCCCGATTAAGGCTATTTTATCGCCACGTTGCACTTGGACACTAAAATTATCAATTAATACTTTATTGCCAATGCGATAATTAACATTTTCAAGCTCAAACACTAGCTTGCCTGAACGACTTGCATCGGAAACCTGCATCTTCGCCGTCCCCATTACCTCGCGCCGCTCAGAACGTGCTAGCCGTAAGGATTTTAATGCTCTCACTCTGCCTTCATTACGAGTACGCCTGGCTTTTATTCCCTGGCGGATCCAAACTTCTTCCTGTGCCAATTTACGATCAAACTCAGCATTCTGCTGCTCTTCTACCCGTAATGCTTCTTCTTTATTGATCAGATAATCGTCATAATCACCCGGCCAGGAAGCTAATTTACCCCGATCAAGATCAATGATGCGAGTTGCCATATGGCGAATAAAAGAGCGATCATGGGAGACAAACACGATACTACCCTGAAAATCTTTTAGAAAATTTTCTAACCATAAGATGGTATCAATATCTAAATGGTTGGTCGGTTCATCAAGAAAAAGAACCCGTGGCCCACAGACTAAAGCACGCGCCAATGCAGCCTTGCGTAACCAACCGCCAGACAATGCAGATAACGGGCTGTCAGCTGGCAGCTGCAATTGCTTAATCACATCATTAATTTGTGTATCGAGTAACCACAAATTATCGCGATCTAATACCTCCTGCAATTCAGCTAACTTATTAAGATTCTTTTCACTGGGATCTTGTTCGACCATTTTTGCTATTTTATGAAAAGATTTAATATAATTTGCCTGCTCTTTAGCACCTTCAGCGACAAAATCAAAAACAGTACCACCGATATCCCGCGGTGGATCTTGCTGTAAACGAGCAACCTGCAGATCCTGCTGATAAACGACCTGACCATCATCAAGCGGTTGTTCTTTGGTCAATACGGGGTCCCCTCAGAAAACGGAAAAAATTGTACGTTAAGCTGTTTGAAGTGGACGTAGCGATCTGTATTTTCCCAGGCCGATGTTAGCGCTGCTACGCCAGAGGTATGCGAAACGTACTGCAACAGTGCCTCATCGACTAGTGCGTGCATTTGAACTGAGACTTCCAGTTTTACTCTTTGTGGCGCATTTAAACCGTAATTTCCTGAATATGGTCTAAGAATGTCTTGATGCCGGCAACCAACGGTACAACGTTGGAACAGAAACACCGAGATCTTTAGCTACGTCTCTGGGAGGAATACCGCTGGCTAATAATTTTTTAGCCGATTCAATTTTACTGCTGGTCATTTTTGGTTTTCTCCCACCTTTACGCCCGAATTCCTTTGCTGAATCAAGACCTGCCCGCGTACGTTCGATTATCAACTCTCGCTCCATTTCTGCAAGGCTAGCCATAACATGGAAGAAAAAACGCCCCGACGGTGTTCCGGTATCAATAGCATCCGTGAGACTTTTGAACTGAATGCCCTGTTTGTGCAGCTCTCCAGCGATATCAACAAGCTGTTTTACGCTACGACCCAGACGATCGAGTTTCCATACAACCAGCGTATCGCCCTCTCGAAGCATTTCCAGTGTTCTGGTTAACCCTGGGCGTTCAGTTCGTACACCATTGATTTTATCTTCATAAATTTTTTCGCACCCTGCTCTGGTCAGGGCTTCAATTTGTAAATCAAGATTCTGATCTTGTCTGGAAACTCGCGCATAGCCAATCATCATACGGCAGAACATCCCAAAGTGTACATCCATGGCCAGATTTCCTGCCCTCGTCTGTTTTTCATCTTCTTAACGACCTCCGCTGAAAGCCGATGATCAATTCCACTCAGCAACTGCCGCTGACGGTCAATAATACGCCCACGGGCATCAAAATCTCCTTCACTGAAAAGGTCTTCAGAACATTTCATCAGGGAGGCCCGTTCGGTCATAATACTGGAATGGTTAAATAACCAGCGGACAAATGCCAGCGCTTCAGGATGACGGAACCACAGCTCACCATACATTTCGATATAGTCAGCCGCCATCTCTGGTTTCGCTAAATTACTCCCATGCCATATTGCTAATGGCTGCGGGTGGAAGTTACCGGAAAGTATTTCAGCGATGTAACTGTTCGCGCTGAATCCGTGTCGAAGTGCTGTTGCTGCTTTGACCCAGTCTTTATTGAGGATATAAAGAAGGGCCTGCTCATAGCAGTAAGGAGGATAATTATCTGCGTGCTCATCAAAAATATTGGCCGCCCGTTCTTTGTCGCCGGCGCGCAGTACTTCCGAGCCCAGCAGATAGCGACTCCCTGATTGTCATTAGGGTTATAAGCCAGCATTTTATCAATAAGCGTGGCAGCATCTTTATGACGTCGTAAGCGTACATACGCCAGCATCGCCCCCTGCAGAGCGCGAAGGTATGGGCGATTATCTACATATCCCCATTCAATAGCACCTGAAAAACTCTCAGGGATAAGGCGGTTACCTGCTGCCAGTCCGACCAGAGCGGCATCCAGTGCTTTTTGGGCTTATCCTGCTCCAGGAAGATAAATGACAGGTGCGCATGAAGATCAATAAGATCTGGCTCCAGCCTGATAAAACGATTCAGTTCGGCAATATAACGCTTATCATTCAACTCGCCAGACTGATGCGTACCAAGCAGATGCTCGAACTCATCCAGCAAAGGAGCAAACCTTTCATCAGGGTAAACGAAACAGCCTAAATCTCCCTGTACTTCAAACCGCAATTTGTTTTCCATTTTTTTCTCACCTGCCTGCTGATTTTTTATCAAAACTCATTGAGAGCATAGGGAATTAAGAATAGAGTTTCAATAATTGATTTCGAGAATCGCTAAGCCCAGATAATCCGTCATGCAAAAAATGATAAATTCAATTCTCAAAAACGACCATTTTTAAGAACAAGGAGGCATATGCCACGCCGTTCAACGTTGTCCGCTACCGAGCGGAAAAACCTGATGGTGTAACCTAATACCGATGATGAATTGATCCGGTATTACACACTCACTGAAGCTGATCTGTCATTTATTCTACAACGACGCGGTGATACCAACCGACTGGGTATGGCTATCCAGTTATGTTTGCTGCGGTTTCCTGGTCAAGGTCTATTGACCGATACTGTTATTTCTACATCGCTGTTAGCATGGGTCGGAAGCCAGTTAGGTATCAATACGGCCTGCTGGTCTCAGTATGCTGAGCGGGGAACTACACGCCGAGAGCACATGTTGGAGTTGCGCGCTTATCTGGGTATGGAGGCCTTCGGGTTGACACACTACCGACAGGTTTTACAGGCTACGACTGAGCTGGCCTTACAGACAGATAAGGGCATTGTGCTGGCTAATAGTATGCTTGATACGTTACGTCACAGGCATATTATTATTCCAACCGTCGACGTTATCGATCGCCTATGTGCTGAAGCTATCACCCGCGCCAATCGGCACATTTACGAAGCATTGACTGGCTCTCTCAAAAACAGTCATCGCCAGCGCCTTGACAACCTTCTAGAGCTTAAGGAAGGAGTAAAATAACGTGGTTGACTTGGTTACGTCAATCACCTATCAAACCAAACTCACGTCATATGCTTGAGCATATTGAACGCCTAAAGTTCTGGCAGGCGATTGATCTCCCAGACGGTATTGAGCGGCAGATCCACCAAAATCGTTTACTCAAGATAGCCCGAGAAGGGGGTCAGATGACACCTTCTGATTTGGCAAAATTTCAGTCGCAGCGGCGTTATGCCACATTGGTGGCCCTGGCTATTGAGGGGATAGCCACAGTCACTGATGAAATCATCGACCTGCATGATCGCATTATTGGTAAGCTGTTCAATGCAGCCAAGAACAAGCATCAGCAACAGTTCCAAGCCTCTGGTAAAGCGATCAATGATAAGGTGCGAATGTATGGGCGTATTGGTCAAGTGCTGATTGAAGCTAAGCAAAGCGGTGGTGATCCGTTTGCCGCCATTGAGACCATCATGTCATGGGACACCTTCGCCGCCAGCGTTACAGAGGCACAAACATTGGCGGGACCCGCTGATTTCGACTTCCTGAATCACATAGGCGAGTGTTATTCCATGCTACGCCGTTATGCACCAGAATTTATTACTGTGCTCAAACTAAGGGCAGCTCCGGTAGCCAAAAGTCTACTCAATGCCATTAATGTGCTACGTTGCATGAACACTAATAACATTCGCAAAATGCCACTGGATACACCTATCGAATTTATCAAGCCGCGGTGGGCCAAGCTAGTCTTGAGCGATGGAGGTATTGACCGACGTTACTATGAATTATGTGCTCTATCGGAGTTAAAAAACGCGCTTCGCTCAGGCGACATGTGGGTACAAGGGTCTCGTCAATTCAAGGATTTCGACGAATACTTAGTATCGGTCCAGAAATTCGCCACCCTAAAAATTTCCAGTGAATTACCGTTGGCAGTGACCCATGATTGCGACCAGTATCTACGTGACCGGCTGGAATTGCTGGAAACACAGTTGGCAAGAGTCAACCATCTGGCAGCCACCCATAGCCTACCAGACGCCATCATTACAGATTCTGGCTTGAAAATTACACCTCTGGAGGCTGCAGTGCCGGATGCAGCACAAACTCTGATTGACCAGTCAGCCATACTGTTGCCACATATCAAGATCACCGAATTGTTGATGGAGGTCGATGAATGGACTGGCTTCACACGTCATTTTACACACTTGAAGACGGGTGATATGAGTAAGGACAAAAATTTGTTGATGACGACGATCCTAGCTGATGCAATTAACCTGGGTCTGACAAAAATGGCCGAATCCTGCCCAGGTACAACCTACGCAAAACTGTCCTGGCTGCAAGCCTGGCATATCAGGGATGACACTTACAGTGCAGCGTTGGCAGAACTGGTAAACGCGCAATTTCGTCAACCCTTTGCTGGTAACTGGGGTGATGGAAAGACATCATCTTCGGATGGACAAAACTTCAGAACAGGCAGCAAAGCAGAAAGCACAGGACATATCAATCCGAAGTATGGAAGCAGTCCAGGGCGTACTTTTACACCCATATCTCCGACCAATACGCGCCTTTTAGTGCAAAGGTTGTCAACGTGGGTATCCGCGATTCAACTTACGTGCTGGATGGCCTATTGTACCACGAATCAGATTTGCGAATTGATGAGCATTACACCGATACAGCCGGTTTCACTGATCATGTATTTGGTCTGATGCATCTACTGGGATTTCGTTTTGCACCCCGTATTCGTGATTTGGGTGACACTAAATTATTTATTCCAAAGGGTAATAACGCCTATAGTGCACTTAATGCATTAATAAGTAATGATAAATTGAATATAAAACAGATACGCGTCCACTGGGATGAAATTCTCCGATTGGCTACGTCAATCAAACAAGGAACAGTTACGGCTTCACTGATGTTACGAAAATTAGGAAATTATCCGCGTCAGAATGGGTTGGCTTTCGCTTTGCGAGAGTTGGGTCGTATTGAACGAACTCTTTTCATTCTGGATTGGTTGCAAAGTGTTGAATTACGCCGTCGGGTTCAGGCAGGATTGAATAAGGGAGAAGCTCGTAACGCATTATCTCGCGCAGTGTTTTTTAATCGATTAGGTGAAATTCGTGATCGGGGCTTTGAACAGCAACGTTATCGGGCTAGCGGCCTTAATCTAGTGACTGCCGCCATCGTATTGTGGAATACGGTTTACTTGGAGAGAGCGATCAACTCATTACGTGCTCATGGACAATTTGTAGAGGAGGAACACCTAAAATATTTATCTCCTCTTGGATGGGAGCATATTAATTTGACAGGGGATTACGTCTGGAAAAATAGTTCTAAAGTAGGAGCGAGTAAATTCAGGGCATTACGTCGATTCAACGGGTCTTAGCGTACAATTTTTTCCGTTTTCTGAGGGGACCCCAATACGCGCATTAGGGTTGATTTGCCGGCACCATTACGGCCAACCAAACAAACCCTTTCATTATCTTCAATATGCAACTCTGTATTATCTAATAACGGCGCATCACTAAAAGCCAGATAGGCAGATGACATATTAATTAATGACATAAATTACTTTTCCTTATCTGCATGACCAATCAACCAGCAGTTATGGATCTGGCGATTACGTGTAAAATCAAGTGAAATGGTTTGCTGAGTGATTTCCTTGGCAGTTAATCCTAATTGAGTAATGCCTGACATATCCATTTTAAAACCACGCTTATTATTAGAAAATACCACTGTACCGCCGGGACGCAGCAAGCGCTTAATCTGCATCATCAAGTTGATATGATCACGTTGCACATCAAAGGTGGCATTCATTCGTTTTGAATTGGAGAAAGTGGGTGGATCAATGAAAATCAAATCAAATTTTTCTGTCGTCTGCGCTAACCAAGCTAAACAATCAGCCTGAATAAGCCGATGCTGCTGACCGGTTAATTTATTGATCTGTAAATTTTTTTCTGCCCATTCCAAATAGGTACGCGACATATCAACACTAGTGGTTGAACGAGCACCACCGAGACCCGCATGTACCGACGCCGACGCCGTGTAAGCAAACAGATTCAAGAAATCTTTTCCTTTACTCATATTCGCTAACATTTTACGCACCAAACGATGATCTAAAAACAATCCTGTATCCAAATAATCGGTCAAATTTACCCATAATTGGGCATTATACTCACGTACTAATAAAAACTTACCCTGCTGGGATAATTTCTCATATTGTTGCTTACCGGCTTGGCGCTGGCGTGTTTTTAACACCAATTGGCTGGAAGTTAATGCCAATACCTGCATGGTTGCACTGATCACATCAAACAGGCGTTGTTTAGCTTTATGGTTATCTATACTCTTGGGCGGTGCATACTCTTGAATAACAATATGTTCGCCATAACGATCAACTGCAACATTATATTCAGGTAAGTCAGCATCATAAATGCGATAACAATCAATCCCCTGTTGTTTGGCCCATTTATTAAGTTTTTTCTCATTTTTTTCAGCCTGTTAGCAAAATCTTCGCCAACCATGCTATGGCTGCCAACCGTTTTAGCGGATAACAGATAATTTTTCTGAATGCAATTTAACGGTCCATTTTTGGCTTTAAACTCACGTTCGGCTCGCAGCCCTAAGCAAGCTAATAGTTCTGGCGAACCACTAAATAGCGATAAACGCCAGCCTGGAAACTGATTTTTTAATACTCGGCCTAAGAGACTGTAAAGCGCGATTAAAGCAGGTTCACTTTCCAAACGCTCACCATAGGGTGGATTGCTAGTGATAAACCCCTGTTGAGCAAATGTAAATGGATTCTCCAATTTAGCCGCATCACCAGGTTGGAAATTTATTAAAGAGTGAACACCGGCTTGTTTAGCATTCTTCTTGGCTATTTCCAAAATGTGGCGATCAATATCTAAGCCATAGAAAAGCGCAGTCGCTTGCTCGATCCCTGTCTGAAACCGTTTTTCCGCTTCAGCAATTACAGCAGCCCAAAGAGTTGGATTATAACCCGACCAGCATTGAAATCCCCAAAATTGACGCGTTAAACCAGGTGCACGATCACAAGCCATCATTGCAGCTTCAATTAATAATGTGCCGGAACCACACATCGGATCGACCATTGGCAAACCAGGCTGCCAACCTGAGCGTAAAACAATAGCAGCTGCTAAATTCTCTTTGATAGGCGCTTGCCCTACTAAACTACGATATCCACGGATATGGAGCGGATCACCGCTTAAATCCAACGATATGGTGGCGTTATCTTTATATAAATGGACATTAACCCGTATATCGGGTTGCTGTTTGGCAATGTTGGGCCGTTTATTCATTTTACGCGTAAAGCTGTCCACAATAGCGTCTTTCACCCGTAAAGCCCCATATTGGCTATTGCGGATAACTTGGTTAGTTCCATTAAAATAAACGGCAAAAGTATCATTTACGGTAAACAAATCCGGCCAATCAATTGTCTGTGCTGCAAGGTAGAGATCCATATCATTAAAAACCTGGCAGCTAGCTAAGGGTAATAAAATCCTCGATGCTAAACGACTCCATAACAGACTCAAATACATGCCACGTTCGTCAACTTGAAAATGCACGCCACCCTGAGCAATATGACAATATTTTGCTCCTAATTCCTCCAGTTCACTTTTAAGTAATTCTTCCAGTCCAAATGCCGTAGTAGCAAACAGAGCTCTCATATCGTTGTCACCTGAATAAAAAATTGCTGCACATTATAGCTAACCCAGCGCACATATCATAAAGTTACTAGCAAAATTATCGCGCTTAAACAGGAGTTAAGAATGATCCGGTTATCTCGTCTTTATATCCATCCAGTTAAATCAATGAAAGGCATTCGTTTGTCACAAGCTTATGCAGAAAATAGTGGCCTGGTTTTCGATCGCTATTTTATGGTTACCAATGATCAAGGTGGGTTTATTACTGCGCGGCAATATCCACAAATGCTGTTATTTAAGCCAATAATACTTGAAAATGGCATTCAAATACAGGCACCTGATAAGCAAACAGCAACTATTTTATATAAAGACTTTATTAACCATCCTTTACCAACTGAAGTGTGGGGCAATCATTTTACCGCGTTTGCCGCACCAGCGAAGATTAATCAATGGCTGTCGCAATATTTTAATTCTGCTGTTCAATTAAGGTGGTTAGGTAAAATACCCAGCCGCCGAATAAAAAAATTTCCAGCTATCCCTCTCTCATTTGCTGATGGCTATCCTTATCTTGTTATTAATCAAGCCTCATTTAAAGCGCTTCAAAAACAATGCCCATCTGATATTAAGTTAGAACAATTTAGAGGCAATTTGATCATAACTGGTGCCGAGGCTTTTGCTGAAGATAGTTGGCACACAATACAAATCGGTGAGGTTGTTTTCGAGCTTGTCAAACCTTGTAGCCGCTGCATTTTGACGACAGTAAATATTGATGATGGCTCACAGCACCCGACTGGAGAACCGTTAACAACACTACAAAGTTTCCGCACTGATGAGCATGGAGAAATTGATTTTGGCCAAAATGCCATCGCCAAAAATAGCGGTCTGATCCGCGTTGGCGATACGGTGAAAATTTTAACTAAAAAACAACCTAAACAATATAAAACGGTAAAATCAACTAAGCCTCAGATAATTAATCAAGAAAAAGAAACCACATTATTAATCGATGTTAATGGCACAGAATATTTAGCCAATAACCAAATTGTTATCTTGGAACAATTGGAAAAGCATGGCTTAAAAATTCCCTACTCTTGCCGAGCAGGCATTTGTGGTTGTTGTAAAATGAAACTAATAGCAGGTGAAGTGATCCCATTGACAAAAACAGCAATCAAAGAAGATGGCGTTATCCTGAGTTGTAGTTGCATTCCCAAAACAAATATTAAATTACTATTAAGCTAATTCTTATCCATCATTCGTCATCAATGAATGATGGATATTACTGTTGGTTTAAAGATACTGCACAAATTAGTTATTATATAAACCTTGAATATTGATTAATTCAGGTTATTTTTTTTATGAAACAGCTCTTTCATATATTAAACTACTGGCTGATGGTTGATAAATCATTAAGCGATTATTCATAATCTTAATCGGATCACAAAATCTCATTACCCGATCTTTCAAAACTAATCTAGGCTCAATTAATAAACATAAGCTGGCATATTTTCCTGCTTCTGCCACTAAAAACAATGCTTTCTGTCCACTATCTTCAATATGAACCTGAACAACATCCCCCAACACCAAATCATCGTGGCAATTTACTGGCAAAAAATACCAGCTTCTAGGCATCTGCGGCTTTAAAAAACGAAAAGCAACTAATGCATTTAAAATTAATTCCGCACTATGCTCATCAGAAAGTGATAATTTTTGCAGCTGTTCTTCAATACAATGATATAACCCCGCATCATCAATATTAAAAGTCATTTCTCCATAAGCAGATGCCACCAACATTTTTGCTGGAAAACATGAACGAAATAACATTCCATTAGCCAAATCTAACATCATCCTTTCATGTTCATTATCGTAATACCAGCGCCACTGATTATTGGGTTTTATTTTCATTTATCACCCCTCAATCTGATCACACTATTTACAAGCTTAAAATCCATACTAATTAAAATTAAGATAAAAAGTACTTCTATAAAATAAATAATAGAAATAATAGAAAAAATTTCGAGTTTTTACGTAAAGATATTCAAAGAAAAGCCTGAATTTAATAAATTATCAGATTACAAAATAAATATTAATGATATAAAAAAGCAGTCAATCTTTTATAATCCTAAATTAAGATTAAATATAATTAACAATATTTTTAATTAATTTAGGGCCGTGATAAATAAATCCAGAATAAACTTGTAGCAATGATGCCCCTGCTGCCAATTTTTCTCTTGCTGCAACCAAAGAATCAATTCCACCAGCAGCCATGATTGGCAACTGTCCTTTTAACTCCTTGGTTAGCAACCGCACAATTTCAGTGCTTTTCAATTGCACAGGTCGGCCGCTCAATCCACCAGCTTCTTCTGAATATCTTAATCCTTTCACTAAATTCCGATCTAAAGTGGTATTTGTGGCCACAACGCCATCAATCTGGTGGCGAATTAAGCTATCACTAATTTGAATAATCTCTTTTTCGGTTAAATCAGGCGCAATTTTTACCACCACAGGAACATACTTTTGGTATTGTTGTGCTAATAAGTGTTGTTTATTTTTAATTGACTGCAATAAATCATCCAATGCTTCACCATATTGTAACAATCTTAAATCTGGCGTATTAGGTGAAGAAATATTGACAGCAATATAACCTGCATATGAATAAATTTTTTCCATGCAAATTAAATAATCGTCTTTACCTTGTTCAATCGGTGTATCTTTATTTTTGCCAATGTTAATCCCAATAATACCGTCGTACTTCGCTTTTTTAACATTCTCAACCAGGTTATCAACACCTAGATTATTAAATCCCATGCGGTTGATAAGCCCTTCAGCTTCAACCAGGCGGAACAGCCGAGGTTTTTCATTACCAGGTTGTGGGCGAGGTGTGACCGTCCCTATTTCTACAAAACCAAATCCCATCGCGCCAAAAGCATCAATACATTCGCCATCTTTATCAAGACCGGCCGCTAATCCCAATGGATTCTTAAATGTCAATCCCATACAAGTCGTTGGCTTAAAATTGACCGACTGCCGGATCAAAAACTTTAGCGGCGAATGCATGATATATTTAAGCTGCCGGAAGGTAATTTCATGAGCTTGCTCTGGATTTAAGCGAAATAGCGCCTTTCGGATAAGGGGATAAAACATTAGCTGTACCTTTTTTTGATAGATAATGTAAATTATTTAGTCGTAGAAACCATTTACCGTTTTTTATTCTAGAAAAACAGTCTATTGCTAAATTTATCAGCAAATCTCAATGGTATGTACAGATGATCATGATAATTTAAATATGCCTAATATGACACTGCTTTTTATCATTTAAGTTTTTAAAAATAATAGGTAAAAGCAAACTGATAGATATCCCCCCCAGATAATCTTATAAAAAAAGGGATATCTTATTTAAGTAATCGTTTTTATGAAGGAAAACGCTGGTAACCTAGTGAAAAATAAAATGCTATTGGTTTTTCAACGCCTTAGTAATTTTTTCAAATAGATCAGCGGAAAGATTATCTAACTGTTTTAACTGTGTTAACGCCTGATACATCAGATTTTGACGTGTTTCATCATAGCGTCTTAGACGAATCAACGGCTCGATCAAACGAGAAGCAACCTGCGGATTGCTGCTATTTAAAATAATTAACATTTCCACTAAAAACTGATAGCCAGTACCATCCTCAACATGAAACGCTGTCGGATTCTGCGCAACAAAAGTTCCAATCAGGGCACGTACTCGATTAGGATTCTCCATACTAAATGTCGGATGAGTAAATAAAGTACGTACTGTTGACAAAACATTTTTAGCTGGACTGGTGGCTTGTAGCATAAACCATTTATCCATTATCAAACCATCATGACGCCAACGCTGTTCAAACTCTGCCATCAGCTGTTGACAATTCGGTAATTGGGCCGCTACCGCAGCACTCAAAGCCGCCATCGTGTCAGTCATATTATTAGCCTGATAATATTGCTCGGTGAGATACTTATCCGCTTGTTGCTTATCATGGCCAAAAGCCAGATAAAATAAGCATCTATTTCGCAAAGAACGTTTGGCAATATCCCCATGATCGATTCGATACTCGGTCATTTTATTGGCATGATAAACGGCAACAAATTCAGCCGCCATTTCATTGGCAAATTTTTGGATAATAAAGTTAATAACATTATGGATAGCTATCGGATCGATGATAGCAAACCACTCAGCGACTTCATTTTCTGAAGGTAAAGTAAATAGCTGCGCTTTTAAAGCCGGATCACAGGCTTCATCAAGTAAAACAGATTTGAATGCGTCAATAATATGCTGCGGCAATATTAAATCTTCCCGCTGCTGTTGGCGTACGACATTATCTTTAATATAAATCGATAGTAGTGATTGCGCAGCATCCCAACGAGCAAAATCATTACTGGCATATTGCATCAATAATGCTAATTGCTCATCAGTGTATGAATAATCCAATTTCACCGGCGCGGAAAATTCACGCAGTAATGAAGGTATTGGCGGCGAATTAACCTGATCAAAAATAAAAGTTTGCTCAGCCTTAACCACATTAAGCACGGAATGCACAGCACGACCACTATGCTGTAATGGAATTACATTACCTTGCGTATCATACAGCTCAATATCTAGCGGTATATGTAATGGTAATTTTTCTGCTTGATCTGCCGTTGGTGCTGTGATTTGACTAATATGCAATAAATATTGCTGTTTTTCCGCTAAATATTCATCTCTGACCGTCACTAAAGGTGTACCCGATTGGCTATACCAACGACGAAAGAGAGTCAAATCAATTTTAGAGGCGTCTTGCATCGCTTGCACGAAATCATCACAGGTTGCGGCACTACCATCATGGCGGGCGGTATAGAGTTTCATACCCGCCTGAAACTGTTCTTCGCCTAACAGCGTGTGCAACATCCGAATAACTTCCGCCCCTTTTTCATAAACGGTTAAAGTGTAGAAGTTGTTCATTTCTATTACTTTTTCCGGACGAATAGGATGCGCCATCGGACTGGCATCTTCTGCAAATTGATGCGCGCGCATCAGCCTGACATTTTCAATCCGATTTACCGAACGAGAACCCAAATCAGAACTAAATTCTTGATCGCGAAAAACGGTTAACCCTTCCTTCAGACTTAATTGAAACCAATCTCGGCAAGTAATACGATTACCCGTCCAATTATGAAAATATTCATGACCAATCACCGCTTCAATATTCAGATAATCCTTATCCGTTGCCGTTTCTGTTTTGGCCAACACATATTTGGCATTGAAAATATTGAGTCCTTTATTTTCCATCGCTCCCATATTAAAGAAATCAACGGCCACTATCATATAGATATCTAAATCATATTCGTAGCCAAAACGTGTTTCATCCCAACGCATGGCATTTTTCAAAGAGACCATTGCCCAGTCAGCCCGATCAAGGTTACCCTTATCGACAAAAAGTGCTAACGTAACATTACGGCCACTTTGGCTAACATAATTATCATAAAGAACATCAAAATCACCTGCTACCAGGGCGAAAAGATAACTTGGCTTAGGGAAAGGATCTTGCCATTTTACCCAATGACGGCCATCGTTTGTTTCTCCTTTGTCAATCTGATTACCATTGGAGAGCAAATACGGATAGCGGGATTTATCGGCGATAATACAAGTTGTAAACCGTGCTAATACATCTGGCCTATCTAAATAATAGGTAATATGACGGAAACCTTCTGCCTCACACTGAGTGCAAAGAACATCAGCTGACACATAAAGCCCTTCTAATGCAGTATTTTTTAGCGGATTTATTTCATTAACTACCTTAAGAACAAAAGTATCAGGCACTGATTCAATAATCAGTTTTCCTGCCTCTTCACGATAGGCTGTCCACGGTTTATCATCAATATGAATAGTGTGCAAAATCAGGTTTTCGCCATCGAGTATCAACACATTAGCCTGTGAATTTAATCGTTTTACTCGGCTAATGGCAGTGACAATGGTGGTTGCAGGATCAAGCACAAAATCCAATTCAATATCGGTAATGGTGTAATCAGGCACCTGGTAATCCTGACGATATTTCTCTTGTCGCTGTTGCGTCATAGTAAATTTTTACCTGTATCAATTATTGTTATGTTTCAATATGGTCAATTATTTGGCAATAATGATATCTTAAAACCTCTTTCTTTTGATCATAAATCATACCTATGATTAATATTCAATCCGTTTGGTCTTTTATTAACATGTTATTTATTGCTGCAAAAAACTCTGCGATATAAAAATAATTTGATAATATCAAATAGATGATTAAAATTTTTTATAACTACGCCAGAAATATATATGGAACGGCCTTCACTCTTACTAGCATCAACAGGTATACTCTGGCATATTTTATCTTTAAGTCGAGAGTAATGCTTCCGCGAGGATAGCTAACGCATTATGAATTTAAATGCACCACCTATCATTACATCACTGCTAGATACTGATGCTTATAAACTGCATATGCAACAAGCCGTCTTTCATCACTATAACCAAGTATCGGTTGTAGCAGAATTTCGTTGCCGTAGTGATGAACGACTTGGTAACTATGCTCAGGCTGTACGCCAACAAATAGATTTAATGGCAAATATTGCATTAACGCCAACTGAATACCGCTATCTGCGTGGACTGCCTTTTTTTAAAGCTGATTATCTCGATTGGTTAAAGAATTTTCGCTTCAATCCGACGCAGGTTAATGTTTATACCACGCAAGAAAATCAGTTAGCGCTAAGAATTAGTGGTCCATGGCGTGAGGTTATTCTTTGGGAAGTACCTCTATTAGCCTTAATCAGCGAACTGGTCCATCGCGATCGCTCGCCCAATGTAACAACCGAAGATGCCATTGAACAGTTACATAAATTGATTAAGCATTTTTATCAAGACGCAAAAACACAAAATATTAATTTAGCTAATTTCAAATTAATGGATTTTGGTACTCGCCGACGTTTCTCTCATGCGGTGCAATACGCTATTGTCAATGAGCTCAAAAACCATTTCCCTTATTTTACCGGTACAAGTAATTATAAGCTGGCCCAACAACTCCAGCTTAAACCTGTTGGCACCCAAGCCCATGAGTGGTTTCAAGCTCACCAGCAAATTAGTGCTGAACTCGCTAATAGCCAGCGCGTGGCGCTGCAAAGTTGGCTGGATGAGTATCCCAATCAATTAGGCATTGCACTAACAGACTGTATTACGATGGATGCTTTCCTGCGCGACTTCGATATCACCTTTGCCAATCGTTATCAAGGATTACGGCATGACTCGGGTGATCCATTAGAATGGGGTGAAAAAGCAATTAGTCATTATAAAAAGCTGGCTATCGATCCGATGAGTAAAACGCTGGTTTTTTCAGATAACCTTGATTTACAAAAAGCATTGATCCTTTATAAACATTTTTATAAACGTATCAATCTTATTTTTGGTATTGGAACCCGTTTAACCTGCAATATCCCTCAGGTTAAACCGCTTAATATTGTGATTAAATTGGTTGAATGTAATGGTAAACCCGTCGCTAAATTGTCTGATAGCCCAGGAAAAACCATCTGTGATGACGATGAATTTATTGTTCGCTTAAAGAAAGCTTTTGATATCCCAAGTACAACGAAGCCGATTGATAACAAACCTAACTGACTATTATGGCAAGTTATTTTATCGATTGTTGCAGCAGGATAAATTAAATTCTTATTACAAAGGCCTTTTTATCTGGTTATTCCCATTTTAAACTTGCTATTTTTACTTGTTTCTTACGCGAGGACAAGTAACATAAGGCCTTCCCCAATCGGGACCAACTTTAAACAACTAAATATCAAAAGAGAGTATTTTATGAACATAGCGCCTGTAGTCGAAGTACTACAAGGCCGTGTAGCGGTAGGCGAAGAAGTAACCGTTCGTGGCTGGGTACGTACAAGGAGAGATTCAAAAGCCGGTTTCTCGTTCCTCGCCGTCTATGACGGTTCCTGCTTTAATCCATTACAGGCTATTGTAAATAATGAACTAGATAATTATGAAACCGAAGTTTTACATCTGACCACCGGTTGCTCGGTTGAAGTAACCGGGATCGTGAAGTCATCAGAAGGTCAAGGGCAAAATTTTGAATTATCTGCCACTCAGGTTGTTGTGGTCGGTATGGTGGAAAATCCTGATAGTTATCCAATGGCTGCTAAGCGTCATAGTGTCGAATATTTACGTGAAGTGGCACATCTGCGTCCACGCACCAATCTTATCGGCGCCGTTGCCCGTGTTCGCAATACGCTAGCCCAAGCTATTCATCGTTTCTTTCATGAAGAAGGCTATCTTTGGGTTTCAACCCCCATTATCACCGCCTCCGATACCGAAGGTGCCGGTGAAATGTTCCGCGTTTCAACATTAGATTTACAGAATATTCCGCGTACAGAAGAAGGGGATATTAATTTTGATAAAGACTTTTTTGGTCGGGAAGCATTTCTAACCGTATCCGGTCAGCTAAATGGCGAAGCTTATGCCTGTGCATTAAGCAAAATTTATACCTTTGGCCCAACGTTTCGCGCAGAAAACTCTAACACCAGCCGCCATTTGGCTGAATTCTGGATGGTTGAGCCTGAAGTCGCTTTTGCCGACTTGAACGATATCGCCAGCCTGGCCGAGAAAATGTTAAAATATGTCTTCAAAGCGGTTTTGCAAGAACGCCATGATGACTTAACCTTCTTTGCCGAACGGATCGATAAAGACGTCATCAACCGGTTGGAAAAATTTGTTGCTTCGGATTTTGCTCAAGTTGACTATAGCGATGCGATTAAAGTGTTAGAACAGTCGGGTCAATCCTTCGAAAATCCAGTGGCTTGGGGTATTGATCTCTCTTCTGAGCATGAACGTTATTTAGCTGAGCAACATTTCAAAGCACCCGTAGTGGTCAAAAATTATCCAAAAGATATCAAAGCTTTTTATATGCGTCTGAATGATGACAATAAAACTGTTGCTGCCATGGATGTATTAGCGCCAGGTATTGGCGAAATTATTGGTGGCTCTCAGCGTGAAGAGCGATTGAATAAATTGGATGCCCGGATGGAAGAAATGGGACTTAACCAACAAGATTACAGCTGGTATCGCGATCTGCGCCGTTATGGTACCGTACCCCACGCCGGATTTGGACTCGGATTTGAACGCCTGGTCGCTTATGTCACTGGCGTACAAAATATTCGTGAAACCATTCCATTTCCTCGTACTCCACGTAACGCAAGCTTTTAAATATTTAATCTTAAAAAACGAATAAATATTATAATGATAACTGGCCAGTATACCGCTGGCCTTTTTATTTTTAATTATGATAAATAGCAAAAAGTTCCCTTTTATTTACATTTTGAAATACATTATTTCCTTTTGTTACATATATTGTATTTTTGTATCATTTTCAGGGTAGATAAAAATATTTACCAATGGAACACTGGACGCAGAAACGAGACGACACTAAACTCTTAAAGATAGTTCCCAATGGTTGGGAATTTATTTTTGGCAGTGGCAGGTGTCCGAATAACACCAATGAGGGTAATAATAATGATGAAGCGCAATATTCTTGCAATAGTTATCCCGGCGTTGTTAGCTGGTACAGCAAACGCAGCTGAAATCTATAACAAAGACGGCAACAAGCTGGATCTATACGGTAAAGTTGACGTTCGTCACTTCTTTGGCAAAAGCAGTGGTGGCGATGAAGGCGATGATTCGCGTGTTCGTCTTGGTATAAAAGGTGATACTCAAATCTCTGATCAGCTAACTGGTTTTGGTCGTTTCGAATGGGAAACTAAAACCAACAGAAGTGAAGCTGAGAACGAAAACACAAACCGTCTAGCTTATGCCGGTTTGAAAATTGCTGACTTTGGTTCATTCGACTATGGTCGCAACTATGGCGTTCTGTATGATGTCAACGCTTGGACTGACGTTCTGCCTCTTTATGGTGCAGACTCTATGTCTCAGGCTGACAGCTACTTGACTGGCCGTAACCGTAACCTGTTAACTTACCGTAGTACTGATTTCTTTGGTCTGGTCGATGGCTTGAACTTCGCCTTACAGTATCAAGGCAAAAATACTGACAGCAATAAATCAGGTAGCGATAAATTCCTGAAGAATAATGGTGACGGTTTCGGTTTAGCGGCTAACTACGATATCGGCTGGGGCGTTACATTGGGTGCTGGTTATGCCAAATCTAATCGTGGTCTGACTGACGCTCAGAAAACCATTAGTGAAGCTGGCGGTAATAATGCGGAAGGCTGGAACGCTGGTATCAAATATGATGCCAACAACCTGTATCTGGCAGCGATGTACGGCGAAACCTTTAATATGACCCGTTTTGGTAGAACAGTAAACGGTAACGACATGACGCGCGTCGCTAACAAAACTGAAAACTTTGAATTGGTTGGTCAGTATCTGTTTGACGAAATCGGTCTGAAACCATCTATTGCTTATGTACAGTCTAAAGGTAAAGATTTAACTGATCCTGCCTACTCGCAGAAGCAAGATTTAGTGAAATACGTTTCTCTAGGTGCTTTCTACTATTTCAACAAAAACCTGACCGCAGTTGTTGATTACAAAATTAACCTAATCAATGGCAACAATGGCTTTGCTGATAAATATGGTATTGGCAGAGACAACCTGGTTGGTTTAGGTTTAGTTTACCAGTTCTAATTATCGCTTAGCGGTAGTTTAACAGTAAAAGTGAAAACGTAAATTCGAAAAACAGCGCTTTAGCGCTGTTTTTTTATCAATTTATGTTAATTGGTAAAATATTGTTACCGGCAAAACAATATCAACCGAATCTAATATCACAAGTTTGCCTTATTTTTACCTCAGAGTGTTGGCAAATCATTTTCATCGCGTTAACCTGAGATCCCTCGATTACCAAATCACAATTGAGTCATTGGAATTATAAATATGTTGGAAAATATTATTGCTGCTCCTGCGGATCCTATTTTAGGTTTAGCAGAGAGTTTTAATGCTGATCCGCGTAAACAAAAAATCAATTTAGGTATTGGTGTTTACAAGGATGAGTCAGGGAAAACCCGCATTCTTTCTTCCGTCAAAAAAGCAGAAAAATATCTGTTAGACAACGAAGTGACTAAAAATTATCTTGCTATCAGCGGGATAGCCGAATTTGCCACTGTTACTCAAACCTTACTGTTTGGCAACAACCATCCAATAATTACCGAAAATCGAGCTCGCACTTCACAGGCGCCAGGTGGCACCGGTGCATTGCGTATTGCTGCTGAATTTATTGCTAAACAAACCTCTGCCCAACGCGTCTGGATCAGCCAACCAACCTGGCCAAATCACCAGAATGTATTTAAAGCGGCTGGCCTGACATGTTGTCATTACAATTACTATGATGCTGAAAAGCATAATCTGGATTTTGCTGGCATGTTAAGTAGCTTAGAAGATGCAAAACCAGGTGATGTATTATTGCTACATGGTTGCTGTCATAACCCGACCGGTATCGACCCAACACCAGAACAATGGGAAATTTTGTCTACTCTGGCAGCTGAAAAAAACTTATTGCCGGTTTTTGATTTTGCCTACCAAGGTTTTGCTAAAGGCCTGGACGAAGATGCGCAAGGTTTACGTATTTTTACCAACAAAAACCCTGAAATCATTATTGCCAGTTCCTACTCGAAAAATTTTGGCTTATATAATGAACGAGTTGGTGCCTGTACAATTGTTGCCAATAATAGTGATCAAGCAGAGCGAGCCTTTAGTCAAATAAAATCAATTATCCGCGCAAACTATTCTAATCCCCCAGCCCACGGTGCAGCCATTGTTACCACAATTTTATCCGATGAATTACTAAAGAAAGAGTGGATCGAAGAGCTGACAACCATGCGGCAGCGCATCCAACGTATGCGACAGCTATTTGTGAATACATTACAAGAAAAAGGCGTTAAGCAAGATTTTAGTTTTATTAGTAAACAAAACGGTATGTTCTCTTTTAGTGGCCTTAATGAAGAACAAGTAACTCAGCTACGTGAAAAACATGCTATCTATGCAATTAGTTCAGGTCGTATTAACGTCGCTGGCTTAACGTTAGAGAATATGGTTCCTTTATGCAAAGCTATCATTGACGTATTATAAAGAAACAAACTGTTAATTCAGACAGTTACCGATTAGGCCAATACCCTAATCGGTTTTCATTATTAAAAGCCTAACGGCGAAATTGTGGTAACTGAATAAAACTAGCCTTGTAAGAAGGGATTAAATTGCCGTTCAGCCGCCAAATTAGACATTGGCCCATGACCAGGAATAAATTGATAATCATCACCAAGGGGCAAAATTTTTGTTTTAATTGAGTGGATTAATGTTGCATGATCACCTTTAGGGAAATCAGTGCGGCCAACGCCACCCTGGAAAAGTACATCTCCCATAGAAATTAGCTTATCTGCATGATTAACAAAGATAATATGTCCAGGCGTATGGCCTGGGCAATGTAGAACAGCCAGTTTAATGTCAGCAAAAGTAATTTCATCACCCTCTTGCAAGTAGCGATCTGGCGTAAAGTCCGGACATTGCGCAACACCAAACATTTGGCTTTGAATTGCCAATCCGTTGATCAAAAACTCATCTTCTTTTTGCGGACCATAAATTGGCACCGAGAAATGCGCTGCTAACTCAGCACAGCCACCAACATGATCAAAATGACCATGGGTTAATAAGATATACTGTAAATTTAATGAACGCTTTGTAATTTCTGCAATTAATTTTGCTACTTCACCACCCGGATCAACAATAACGGCATCCAAGCTCTTTTCATCCCAAATTAGCGTACAATTCTGCTTAAAATCGGTTACAGGAATAATATCAAATTTCATATGGTAATAAGTCCATTATTTAAATAAAATTTATTTAATAATCTAATAGCTTACCATTTTCTGACCGGTCCTGTATCAATATGGACAAAATTACTATTAGGATAATAGCCCACTCCGCCTGCTCGCATTTTTAATGCTGCTTTGCGAATATGGTTAAGTCCGACCCCTTGGATATGAAAATCCATTGCTCGGCCATGGGTATGATAGCTGTTTTTAGCAACCCCACTACTTTTACGTCGAAGTGCATTATTGGTTTCGACTGAGCGATAGCCAGAAACTAGTTGAACAGGTTTATTGGTTCCCATTAGTACTTGCAACAAATAAATCTGATCAAATAATTTCGGATCAATAATTTTAATTTTATTATTACGATGATCACGGAATAAGTGATTCAAGCGGGTCAATTCAGCGTTATTATAACGACGACCATCAAAAAACTCAGTCTTAAGAAACTCACCAGTATGAAGATTTTCAAAGCGAAGAATTTTGGGTCGCGGGGTTGTTAATGCCGCAAAGGCATGCCTAGGTAATAAGCTAAAACCCAATGTTATCGCGCCATAACCTAACCATTTTCGTCGATTTTGATCAATATTGTCCATAGCCACTTAACTCAAATAAAAATAAAAAATAACCAACATGTACAATAATTATACCGAATTTATTCCACTACTTTTGTATAATTATGTAAAAAATATAAATGTAACTTTATATAATATCACATTTAATACATGTTAATTATAATTAAATATAATATTATTATAATCTATTTTTGCAATAACTATATCAAATCGCTCAATATTTATACTTATCACGCACAAAATAACCCCATTATCAGTCAAAATTTTGTTAACGCCTGAGTTTAATCAGTTATTTTGCAAAAAGCATAATTTATCGCTAAAAACGATATTTATGCATCTATACTAAATAAATTAGAAAATAACACATGATTGAAATTTAATATAAAAGAGGCTTTTGCCCCCTTTTATATCATTTTTATCCATTAGTTAAGCGTGGCTCTTATTTCATTTAAATAATTCATCGCCCCATAAATGACATTGTCATAGCTATAAATATCATCCCGAAAATTGGCAACATTTTTGTTATCAACCCAGGCGGTTTGGTAATAAAGATAAATGGGTATCCTGCCTGGAATATTAATATAACGTGTGTCACCTAGCTGAAGCGCACCATCAATACGCTGTTGATCCCAACTAGCTCGCGCCAGTAAAATTGATGCTAACACTGATGCCTTATTTACTCGCACACAACCGGAGCTAATTGAACGATTTTGCCGATTAAATAAACTATGGTTAGGGGTATCATGTAAGTAAATTGCATCAGAGCTTGGCATGTTAAATTTATAACGGCCAAGGGCATTGGATGGCCCTGGTGCCTGGCGTACACGATAGGGGAAGGATGAAGACGAGATGGCATTCCAGTTAATTGAGTAAGGATCAATAGGATAGGCATCACGCTCCCAACCGGATAAAACCGTAAAACCTCGGCGAGCAAAATAACCCGGATCTCTTCTGGCTTGAGGCAAGATATCTTTACGAACCATGCTAACAGGAACATTCCAGGGTGGATTAATCACAACACTATTAAGTTCACTGCTCATTATCGGGGTTTTACGATCAGGACGCCCAACAATCACTTTAGAATCTATAATTAATTGATTATTTGAGTAAAAATGTAATGTATAAGCCGGAATATTAACTAACATACCAGAACCGCTTTCATTGGGAATAATTCTTAAGCGTTGGATATTAATCGCCAATAAACCAGCCCGATCGGTAGGTGAAGTATTTAACCATTTTAATGTTGCGTTACCAATAATACCATCCGGTTCTAGTCCATACATTCGCTGAAATTGTTTAACCGCATCAACTAATAATCCATCATAGCGACGACTATTTTGATCGGTAAGTGGATCCTGCGATAACAATCCATTGCGAGTCAAAATTTCACTTAAGGAAACAAGATCATTGCTTGCTTGGCCTGGCTTTAAGAGACTAGCCGTATTTATTTTAGGCCATATTTGTTGATCTGATAAATAAGCCAACATCTTCGTTCTCATCGGTAAGTACGAGGCGTGTTGTGGCGCTAATGTTTTCAGCCAACTGGCTAATTGTTTAGAATTAACCGCAGTTTGCCACTGAGAAACGGCACCAACCGTCGGCTCACGAAGTTGATAAGGCGTTTTTTGATATAACCAATCTTTACCATTATATTTTACATTACATATAAAATATAAATAACCCAACATAGCATCTGACAAAATAATATCTCGTTCCATCTGATTGAGTTGTTTATTTTTTACTAATAGGGATAGCCATTTACCAAACTGAGGCTGAAAACCGGCCAACGCTAATTCTGCTAACTGCTGCTTAAATTCTAATACCGCTGTTTCATCACCCCACAATGGTTGCATATTATTTTCAGCATAGAGCTTAGCTAATCTGTCGGTATATACTAAATTAGTACCTGGTGATAAGAAGCCTTGCAGCTGCTGACGACTTTTTTGTATCTCTTCAGCAGTTACATTTTTCTGCTCAGAAACCAAATTGGTTAAAGGAACTTGGATATTTGTGGTTGTGTTTATTTGCGCGAGCTGTGCACACGCTGGTGTTACTGTCAATATTACACAGCCTATTAATGAAGCACGCAGAGTGTTGACTCGTTTATTCGCCATAATACCACCTTTATAATTCATTTTTATTGTTTTAATAGCAGAGTAAAAAATTTATCTTTAGAAGGTTAAAATTAACTAATCCGTTGTGGTTTATTTGATACAAATTTAAATAATTTTTTATTTAAAAATAATCATATTTATAAATTAATTTATAACCCGCACTGATAAAGTAAATTTTCATTTAAAATAAAATCCCATAAATTTTAGATTTAATACTTATTAAAAATTAAATTGCTAACCTACTATTTAAAATATAATCTTCGATCACTTTATTTTCAATTGCAATACTTAATTTACTTTTAAAACATAGCCGTAATAAAAAAACCGCTATCAAGAAATAGCGGTTGTTAAAATATAAAAATAAATTTTTACTACTTGAAATTAAGTGACAGCAGAAGATATTTTTAACTGTTTATCTTCTTGTCCAAAACCTTTCAAACCAACGACATGAACATGCTCCTGTTGGCCAAATACCTTACGTACCAACTTATAAGTCGTCCCTTTTTCCGGACTGATATTTTCAGGCGCAGCAATAATTAATTGCATTTTTAATCGTTCACAAAGTTCAAATAATGTTGCAATCGATTTAGCATCCAATCGAGCCGCTTCATCCAGGAATAAGAACCTACAAGGTAAAATATCTTTACCTCGTAATCGTTGTGACTCTTCTTCCCAACTCTGTACCACCATCACCAAAATTGACATGCCTGTACCAATTGCTTCTCCCGTCGACAGCGCGCCACTTTCAGCTTTGAGCCACCCATCCGAACCACGATTAACTTCAACGTCCAGTTCTAGATAATTACGATAATCAAGTAATTCTTCACCAATTGTTTGGGGCAGGCGTTGGCCAATATCTAGCTGTGGGTTTAAACGTTGATAAAGCTTTGCCATCGCTTCAGAGAATGTCAGACTCTTATTTTTAAACAGATCCTGATGATGTTCGTGCTCTTCTGATAACACATCAAGTAGTGATTCATGACTTTGTCGAATATTAACATTAAGCCGAACCCCTTTTACCTGTCCAAAAGCAACGGACTGTAGCCCTTGGTTAAGCAGGCGGATGCGATTTTGCTCACGATGGATCGTTTTACGGATAATATTTGCCACACTCTTTGCACTAATGGCCAATTTTTGTTCACGGGCTGTTAGTTCTTCTGTCAAACGCGCTAATTCAATTTCCATTTGTTCAATGGCATCAACCGGATCATCAGTACAAATAATGTCTTGTCGAATACGTTCACGTAAATGTTGATAAACCGCAATAAAGAACGCTACTTTGCGCTCTGGTCGTTTAAGATCTTCAGAGGCACGTAATACATCGCGTAAATGTTCATTATCCGCTACCGCTTGCCTAAGTGCACCCAGCGCTTTATCTGACATCGAACGTAAACTATCGCCATCCATATAAGCTAATTCACGCCGATGTAAACGACGCTCGACACCGTTTTCTCTGACCATATGCATTACAACACACCAACCAGATTTACCGGAGACCACCTGCTCGCGAAGTTGGTAATAATCCCGCTCTAATTTACGTAATTTTTTCTGCCAATTGTCCATTTCAGCTTCACAAAATGCGATCTGTTTTTCCAATTGGTTAATGCGCGAGCGATTAGCATTTACAGCTTCATAAAGTTGGTCTCGGCGTTCGCGTGCCCGTTTTTCAGCATTACTATCTGCTTGAACGCCAATTGCTTTTATTTCAGCTTCTAATTCTCTTAGCATATCCTGCTTAGTTTCATAAGAGCTACGCAGTGAAGCTAATAGTTGGTTAAATTGCGCCGTTTTAGTTTGTTGCTGCCTTAACTGTTCACGTGCCTGACTACGCTCTTTTTCAGCCTGTTCCAGACGCTTGCGGAGTTTATTATTTAAATCGGTATTTTCTGACAGCATCTCCGTCGAGTCGTGATAACTAAAATGAGCGCGACGTTGAGCAACTTCAATTAAAGCAAAAGATTGCTGTTTAGATTGTTGCTGCAACTGTTTGACCTGTTCATATTCATGACGTAATTGCTCATGCTGCTCAGGATCACTTTGTAGGACGTTGGCTATTGGCTCTAATTTTGCTAACGATTTTGCATGCTTATGCAAAAAGTGCCCCGCTTCTTCTGCCTCTGCCAATGCTTCACGGATTTCTTCAATCCGAGAGACTAGCGTTTCATCCATTAGCAAATTAACTTTTGGCAATAACCGGTTTAAATTCGACAAACGTTCTTTGGTCGCAATATGTTGCTGTTTTTGTTGTTGTGTTTGTGCTTCAAATTGAGCTAATTGGCGCTCAAGTTCATTTTTACGTTGATTTAAAGAACGAATTTCAGCCTCTGGATCGGCGTCAAAAACCACCGCCAGATGTTTACCAATAAAACCACTAAATGCATGATGAGCGCGTTGTAATTTTTGCATATCAAATGAGAGAGTCGCATAACGCTCAGCTAAGGTATCTCTCTCTTGGCTCAACATCTCCAACTGATTTTCACGCGCTGCCCGACCAAATAGGGGGACTTCAGGGTAACGAGAAAAACGCCATTGACGCTCTGACGAACGTACTAATACTGACTGGTCAAATTCTTCTGCATTAAACACGCTATCATCAAAAGATTGCGGATCGCCTTCAATAAAATAGACATCATCAGGACATTCGGCTATCAATTCACCAAGCTGTGAGTGAATTTTTGCTAGCTCAGGAATAACAATACCATGTCTTGCTGGACCATAGAGCGCTGAAAAATAAGGCGCATCATCAATAGTAATGTCATCATAAATTTCAGATAACAAAACACCACCAAGCCGTTCAGCTAGGCCAAGTAAGCGGTTATCATCAGCGCCGCTCGGTTGACTAAGATGAGCTATTTGTTGCTCCAATTCACGCTTTTGACTGGCGACTTCATCACGTTCAACGGTGATTTCACGTTCTTGTTCCAACAATTGCTGTAGATGCTCGGTAATTTCATGACTATGGCTAAAGTTATCATTAGCCTGCACAGTTAATTGATTAAGGGCATCTTGTGCTGCCAGCCAAGTAGGTGCTTTTTTGGTTAGGGTTTGAATTTTTTGTTTGATCTGCTCAAGCTCTTGACGCATTAACATGCGATGCTCACTACTTTCACTAACAGAAATACTCAGTTCCTCTTGCTGAGCTTCTAATTCTTCCAGTAGTGTCGTTAATTCATCTGGCTGATATTGCTGTTCAGAATATTGACAAAACTCGGCTAAAATGCGTTGGGCATCTTGCTGACTATTAAGTTTTTGCTCCAGCTCAGCTAATTGCATCTGTAGCGGCTTAATGCGTTGGGCAAGATGTTGTTGTGAAGCCCAGTCGCGCAATAATTCACGTGCTTTTTGATAAGCCTTATCCCGTTTTACCTCACCGCCAATATCGTTAACTAAGCTATAAGCTTGGTCAAATTGGTTAGTCGCCGCATCAATAACACTGATTTTCTGCTCCAGAGCAAGTAATTTTTCGGTATTCTGTTGCTCTTTTTGCTCAAAACTAGTTAAAAATTGCTCAACATTATCTGGCGTTAGTTTAGGTAATTGGCAAATTTTCTTTGCCCTTTCCAACGCTTGCTGGGCTTTTTGATATTGAATTGCACGCGTTTGCTGAACATCTAACGCTTGCTGATAATCAGCCAGTTGACTTTTTATCTCATCAACTTCTAATTCAGTCGCCTCAACTTTGGCTTCATGCTCACTTTGTTGCTCTAATGCTTGTTCAACAACTTCACTCTGCTCTTCCAGACGATAAGTTATCTCTTCAATGTCGGTCTGATAGCGATCAATTTTTTCCTGCTGACGTACCGCGGCTTGCACTAACCCCAGATGGTCACTTGCTGCCTGAAAATCCGCTTCTAAATCTAATGAAGAACCATTTTGTTCATCCAGTTCACGTACCATTTCAACATGACGGGTCTGGGCAGCTATCAGTTGTTTACGGCCGTCAAATAATTCCGCTCGAACAGCAAGTGCACTATCTAGATGAACCCGGCGTTCATTAGCATGCCGCATATAATCAGCTGAAACGTAATCCGTTGCTTCATTGATTAAACGTCTAAATAAGTCACGATCAGATTGAGTGACGCGGATCGCTTCAAGAGTTAACCTATTTTCACGCAAAGCCGCTTCCATATCCTGAAAGGCTTTGCGAACACCACTATTTTCCGGCAACAGATAATCACGTAATGAACGCGTAATAGCGCTGGAAATTCCACCGTATAAAGAAGCTTCAATTAAGCGATAAAATTTGCTCCTGTCACTCGATGATCTCAATCGTTTTGGAATAATACCCAGCTCAAATAGCTGAGCGTGGTAATCAGTGATTGAATTAAATTGTTTAAACTGTACACCTTCAATCGCATCCATTTGATCTTTTAAATCATTTAAACTAATTACCCGCGCTTGACGTTCTTCTACTTGCTCAGTCAAAATATGAGTCGGTAAAATTGCCGTTGGTAACCTTTCGATTATGAAAGGTTTTATATCAACTTTTTTATCACGTCCCGCAATTTGTTGTAAGCGAACCCCCACTAAAATACGCTGATGGCGAGAATTAATGACGTCCAAAATCGAATAACAAACCCCTGGGCGTAATTTTCCATGCAGCCCTTTATCGCGCGATGCCGAGGTTGCACCCGCTTCGGTGGTGTTACGAAAATGCAACAAGGTTAAATCAGGGATCATAGCAGTAATAAATGCTGCCATGGTGGTCGATTTGCCAGCACCATTGCCACCAGATAACGTCGTTACTAACTCATCCAAATCAAAGGTTCTGGCAAAAAAGCCGTTCCAGTTGATGAGCGTGAGTGAGCGAAACTTGCCTCGTTCTAACATAGCTATTCATCCTCCGCTTCATCTTTGTCATTATCATTATTTTCGTTATCTGTTAACGATAAATTATCTTTTAACGACATAGCTTCACCATCACGGATCATCCGTAATTGGGCTTGCTGTGGATCATCACCACTACGCACATCAGCACCAAAACGAAAGACAGATTCGGTGATCATAAAACGGTGACTGTCATTTTGTAAAAAATGAACCATTCCTAATCGGCGTAAGCGATTAAGCGAAGTGCGTAGCTTTTCTTGTAATTTTTGTTTATCCAAATCCGTGCCTGTTGAGCGCTGATTGACAAACTTCAGTAGTTTACTTTCATCCGCTAGTGACAATAGTTCTTCAAACAGTTCCTGCGCAGTAAAAATACCCTGATTCGAAAGTCTTTCCGGGCTTAAATAAAGATAACAAAGAATTTTGCCAACCATCATATCTAATTCAGATAAAACTGAGCGAGGAATTAATGTGGTCGAACGTGGCCGTAAATAGAAAAAACCTTCTGGAGCACGAATCAGCTCAACATTATAGCGAGCATAAAAAGCCGTTAATTCCTGTTCAAAATCCATCAAAAAGGCATGATTATCCAGATCATCAATGCCAATATGACGCCCAGCTCGAAGCTGGCTATCCAATTCAGGGAAAAGGGAGCTGACTAAAGCTTGTGCCAATTTTACTGGCATAAATTGTTCAATATTTGTCGATGACATGTGCCTGTACCTTGGCTCCGTAATCATTAATCGCTAACCATTCAGGATGGATACCTGAGAAATCCGCTTCTGCTATACCTAACTTAACTGCCTGATCGACAATAATACGCGCAACATCAAAATGCCGTTTCTGTGGATATTTAGTTAAGTAGTCACGTAATATTAAACCAATATCCAATGGATGCTGATCTTCCTTATAACCAGCCAATGCCTGCTCCATTATCTCAATCAGTTGTTCATTAATCTCATTAAATTCTTCATATTCCAGTTCAGCTGGCAATTCACCCGTCACTTCTTCATTACTCAATACCAGATCTTCATCACGCACATCAAACAATCGTTCGGCATTGGCTACCGTTAATGCCCAAGGATCGGTAAAATAATTTTGCACCGAGAGGCGCAGGCGTTGCGAAAATATTCTATTTTTATCCATATCGATGGCAGTACGAATAAATTTGTGCACATGGCGATCATAGCCAATCCAGAGATCGATGGATTGTTGCCCCCAGCTAATAATTCGATCAAGCTTACTTTGTAGATCAAATACTAGCTTATCAACCAATTCTGAACCACCTACATTCATATTGGCCTCTTGGATACGTAACAAATTAGTCTGTAATTTATCACCAGCCGCTTCTAGCGTGTCTTGTAATTCACATAATGTGCCGGAAGTTTCCGTTAAAAGTTGTTCACAATTGGCAATCGCTGCCTGCCAATCCTGACTGAGTAAAGCAGAGATGTCTTCCTTTACACTATTTTGCTGTTCATCCATCACACGCTGTGACATATCAATACTGTCAAAAATTTCTGCCACCGAATATTTTAATGGCGCAAAGACATGGCGATGCCAATGAAATTCATCTCCCCCTTCTTCTGCGGCATCCGCTGCTCGACTTAATTCACCAGCTACTATCGAAAGTTGCATAGATAAACGTAAGGAAGAAAATTCCCGCTGGCGAATGTAATAATCACTGATGCCGATACCAAGTGGCGTTAAACGGTAAATTGCATTACCTTCAATGACTTCACTTGAAAAACGATTAAATAATTTCTGCCTTACCATATCATTAATGGCATTATTAGCTCTGGCAGTAACCGTTTCTGCGGTCTGCTCGAATCCTTTACTGACTTCACGAAAAGCATCAATTAATTCACCTTCACTCATTTCGCCATCAAGCCGCTCACTATTAAGAACAGCAACAGCCAATAAAAAGGCCAGACGCTCAGCAGGTAATGAGATTGAAAAATCATTTTTCCGCGACCAGGATACCAATTCCGGAACAGTCTGGGAAAATTCACCCATAATTCATCCTTTCACATAGACTTGCATGCCATAACATGAATATAGCGCCCCAGATCAATATAGGGTTGTTGTCGACAATAACGCTGCTCCAAAGCAAGCAACGCCGGAAAATCTTTATTTTGTAACTGACGGCTTTGTAGATAATCATGAAAAACCCGTACACCTGTTTTACCAACTATTCTAAAATCAAATTCTGCCAGCCATTGATATACTGTTTCTGGTAATAACGGATTTAGAGGAGTAAGTGAACGTTTGCGGCGTCGCTGAATATTAGGTGTCGCTAAATGGAAGTTACCTAATACAGCATTTCTCATCACCAACCCATTCGCATTATAAAACATGATAGAAAATGCGCCACCTGGGTTAATTATATCCGTTAGGGTTTTTATTGCAGATTTTTGTTCACTGATCCATTCAATAACTGCATGAAACAATACTAAATCAACTGCTCCCATTTCTGTTAAATATTGCGTAATATTTTGAACGGAAGAGTGAATGAATTGCATGTTATGGCTTACTTTTTTTTCTTTAGCCAATAATTTGGCGCGTTCAAGCATCGTTGCCGAAATGTCACAAACAATAACTTGATGCCCCATCGCCGCCAGCTTGCTTGCAAAAAAACCTTCTCCCCCACCCGCGTCTGATATTTTTAACGGCTTATTGGGTAATAAATCAAGCAAAGAGTTAAGATCCTGCCAAATAACAGCTTCGCGTATTTTTCCCTTGGTTGTACCATAAATATTTTGTGTAAACTTATCTGCAATATCATCAAAATTGCGATCTACCATGAAAAAATACCCCGATAACCACTATTATAAAACTTAATCGCCATTGACGATAAAAATATCTATTCAACCTACATATTGTTAATAAAAAACAATAATATTTTCATTGAAAATGATTTCTATATTAACAATTTATTAACCATTATCCATATTATTAAATTATACTATACTCGATAAATTGATTAACTAGGATTGAAACATGCTGTTTACATTAAAAAAATACATTAGTGCGCTTTTAATGCCATTACCTCTCCTTATTTTAATTAGCTTTATTGGATTATTACTACTTTGGTTCACTCATTGGCAAAAAAGTGGCAAATGTTTAGTCTCTTTTAGTTGGTTAACTATTTTGTTACTAAGTCTACAACCTGTCGCTGATAAATTACTACTATCGTCAGAAGGTGTGTTTAACAAACGCTATGAGCTTTTGCACCCTAAAAAAGAAAACATCCAATATATCGTTGTACTTGGAGGGGGATTTACTTACAACCCTGATTGGCCGCCAAGCGCTAACCTTATTAATAATAGCCTGGCTAGAGTGACGGAAGGAATTCGCCTTTATTCTCAATATCCAAGGGCTAAATTAATTTTTACTGGCGGGCGCGGTAACAATTTAATCAGTAATGCTGAAGTGGCAGCAAAAGTCGCACTATCGTTAGGGGTAGCAGAAACAGCCATAATTACCTTAAGCACCCCCAGAGATACCCAAGAAGAAGCCTTCGAAGTAGAAAAAATCGTTGGCCAGCAACCTTTTCTATTGGTGACTTCAGCTAACCATATGGCACGCGCTGAACGTTTCTTTATAGCTAGAAATATGCATCCCATTACAGCACCCGCCAATCAACTTGCCATTACCTCACCATTACAACCCTGGGAAAAATTTTTCCCATCGATTTACTTTTTTTCCCACTCAGAACGCGCTTGGTATGAATTTATTGGCTCAATATGGCAGTCAATAAAAATTGACAATACCCAACCTCTAATGCTCAGTTCCAATGTAGTGGAATAGTTAGCTTTTTATAATTGGTGACATCAGAATAATTTTAACTAGGGAAAAATGCTTTCCGAACAGCATCGAGATCCTGCTGATTATCAACCCCAGGCCCTGGTGTTTTAACTGCCAGGGCTACATGAATTTTTTCGCCGTACCACAGTACACGTAGCTGCTCAAGCATTTCTATCGTCTCTAACGGACTTATCGACCATTGGATATAACGACGAATAAAACCGGCCCGATAAGCATAAATACCGATATGACGCAAAAAATGCTGGCCAATTTCCATTTTGCTGACGGCAAAGCGATCACGTTCCCAGGGAATAGCCGCTCTGGAAAAATATAAGGCATTGCTCTGTTTATCCGTTACAACTTTTACAATAGCCGGATCAAATACTTCCTGTGAATCGTTTATCGGTGCCGCTAATGTTGCCATGCCGACGTTATTTAGCATCAGATTACTAGCTAATTGATTAATTATTTCTGGTGGGATTAAAGGTTCGTCACCTTGTACATTGATAATAATTTCATCGTCAGAGAATTTATATTTTTCAATAACTTCCGCTAATCTTTCAGTGCCTGATTGGTGGTCAACGTCGGTCATGCAAACCTCTCCATTGGCCGCTTGCACCACATCAAATACAGCCTGATGATCAGTCGCCACAATAACTCGCGTTGCATCTGACATTAGCGCTCTTTCCATTACTCTAATAATCATAGGTTTGCCATGAATATCAGCTAACGGCTTGCCCGGTAAACGATTAGAAGCAAAACGCGCCGGAATAATGACTGTAAACATGTTACTTTTCTTCATCTAAAGGCAACTCACGAGCTTCTTCTTTTAATAATACCGGTATGTTATTACGCACAGGATAAGCAAGATGATCAAATTTACAGATAAGCTCTAAATTTTGTTTATCATAGACTAGTTTGCCATGACAAATAGGACAAGCAATGATATCAAGTAGACGGTGATCCATATATTCCTCATCAAAAACATAATTTAAGATGAAACCAGAATAGCATAAGCATGCATCACCGTTAACTTTAATATCTGCTCTAATATGTATTTGTCAGTAATCTGACAAATTGGCAGCTAATATTAGGTTAAAATTCATAAGCGATAACATCAGCGGCAGCAATGCCATAAGCGTTACGCGTAACAGAAAATTCAACACACTGGCCTTCTTTAAGCCATTTATTTTTAGTGTTCGCAATAGCTCGACGATTAACATAGATATCTTGACCGCCATTCACTGGGGAGATAAATCCATAGCCTTCTTTTACATCAAACCATTTTACGCGACCCATTTGTAATTGTAATGTCATAATAAAACTCCTTTTGTTCACTAGGTGACAAAATTTCATTTTCTCCTAGTGCTCCCTACTCTTTTATTAAGCTTTCGATAGAAACCCCATTTTTTCTTTCACCAAATACCCTTAATGTCAGAGTAGTATTATTATATTAAAAAACACCAACTCAGTAGTGTCTGTTGCTATTTAGGATCTGTTTAAACATCAAACAACATAACACATGCCAAATTATTCATTACTAGAGTTTATCAATCAGATTTGATACTAAATAAAATTAAAGGATTTTTTATTAATGAAATAATAGCTGGCGTGGTATAATTGAAATGAAGTCACTACATTCCTAACTAGATTCCACTTATAGATAACATGATAATGTTATTATTTCAAGCATTTTTACCAGACTTGATCAATTCACTAATGGCGGAAAGGGTTTTTCCTGCACCAGGCTGTGCAAGTTGGGCATTTACTGGCAGATACCACCAATTTAATTGAGCAAAATGAAAACATTTCACTGCGTCCTTTTCAGTCATTAATAATGTTTGATGTTCAGTCACTAAGGTTGTTAGTTTAGAAAACTCATAACACTGGTGATCAACGAAAGCGTGTGTTGCAATTAATGGCACTCCTTTTTGTTCAAGACTTGAAAAGAAACGTGCTGGGTGCCCAATTCCTGCAATGGCAACAACTTGCTCCAATTCACAGACTGAGCGTTTTTCACCGGTCAACATATTGATAGCAATATCGCCTGTTAACTGCATGGCAATCTCCCCATACTTAGCGATACCACCATTAGTAATAACAGCATTAACGGTATTCAAACGATATTGACATTCTCGTAATGGACCAGCAGGCAGCAACCAACCATTGCCAAAACGACGGATACCGTCGATAACAACGATCTCAAAATCCCTTTGTAGTGCGTAATGCTGAAGACCATCATCAGCAATAATAACATCCAGTTTTTGTTGCTTTAGTAGCATCTTAACTGCGTCTACTCGTTTAGGAGCAACTGCCACTGGCACACCAGTTCGCCGATAAATTAACGCAGGTTCATCGCCGGTTTCTTTTATTGATATACTTTCATTAACTAATAGCGGATAAGAAGTTGCTTTACCGCCATATCCACGGGATACAACACCAACACTATAACCCCGTGATAAAAGCTGCTCAACTAACCAAATGACAACCGGTGTTTTACCATTACCGCCGACAGTCAAATTACCCACAACGATAATAGGTATCGGCGCTTTCCAACTAGAGAAAATTGCCAAATGATAGCCAAGGCGTCTTAATCCAATAATCATGCCATATAATATCGACAACGGTAGTAGCAAAAGATATAGCCACGAACCACCTAACCATATTTTATCAATCATTGTTTAAATTGCATGCTATAAAGTTGAGCATATGCCCCATCGCACTTAAGTAGAGTTTGATGGGTACCTCGTTCAATAATTTTACCATCATGAATAACTAAAATTTCATCTGCATTTTCTATTGTCGAAAGACGATGGGCAATAATAATCGAAGTCCGATTTTTCTGTAATTCGTCCAATGCTGCCTGAATCGCTCTCTCTGACTCAGTATCAAGTGCAGATGTAGCTTCATCAAGAATTAATATAGATGAGTTATGTAATAAAGCACGCGCAATCGCAATTCGTTGCCGCTGCCCACCAGAAAGCATTACACCATTTTCACCAATAACAGTATCTAGTCCATTATCCAGTTTTTGAATAAAGTCCATTGCATAAGCCATCTTAGCGGCTTTTTCGATCGCTTTTCGACTGAAACGACCATCGGTTGCGTAAGCAATATTATTGGCAATAGTATCGTTAAAAAGATAGACATGTTGAGAAACGAGTGCGACTTGGCTACGTAGAGAGCTTAAAGTGTATTCACGTAAATCATGATCATCAAGCAGTATTTGACCTTCATTAACCTCATAAAAGCGGGTAATTAGATTCGCAATAGTTGATTTTCCTGAACCTGATCGTCCGACTAAGGCAATGGATTTTCCTACCGGTATTTTAAAACAGATATCATGTAATGCAGGATGCTCTTTTGTTGCATACTTAAAGGTAACATGTTTAAACTCTATTTCACCTTTCGCTTTTTTTAAGGTTAATTTACCCTCGTCTTTTTCCTGCTCCATATCTAAAATGGTAAACAATGTCTGGCATGCGGCCATACCTCTTTGAAATTGTGCATTAACATTTGTTAATGACTTTAATGGGCGCATTAATGCAAACATGGATGAAAAAACCACACCGATAGTGCCTGCTGTCAATGTTTGCATAACTTCAGGAAAACTCGCGATATAAAGCGTGAATGCTAATGCTAGAGAGGCTATCAGTTGGATAATAGGATCAGAGATAGAAGATGCTGTCACCATTTTCATCGTTTGCCGGCGCATATGATTACTCACTTTGCTAAAACGCTCAGTTTCAACTTTTTGCCCACCAAAAATCAAAACTTCCTTATGGCCTTTTAACATCTGTTCCGCACTAGCAGTTACTTGTCCCATGCCAGTTTGCATACTTTTACTAATATTCCTAAAGTGTTTAGAAACCGAGCGAATGGTTAACGCAACAATAGGAGCAATAACAATTAATATTAGTGAAAGATGCCAACTGTAATAAAACATCAGCCCAAACAGACCGATAATGTAAGCGCTTTCTCGAACAATAGTGATTAAAGCGCTAGAGGAAGATGAAGCGACTTGCTCAGAATCATACGTTATGCGAGAAAGTAAAGTTCCTGTCGACTGCTGATCAAAAAAAGAAACCGGCATCCCCATCATATGGCCAAACAAACGCCTACGCATATTCATTACAACTTTACCAGAAACCCAGGCAATACAATAATTGGAGATAAAACTCGATATTCCTCTTATCAGCATTAGCCCCAATATAGCAATGGGTAACCATTTTAGTGTGCTGTTATCAGCTTTACCGAAACCTTCATCAAGTAAAGGTTTTAATAAGGAGATCATGAATGCATCGCCGGCAGCGTTAATAATTAACGCAACAGCAGCTACACTTAATCCCAGTTTAAATGGCAAAATCATAGGCCATAGTCGGCGAAATGTTTGCCATGTAGAAAGATCTTTATCATTCATTATCATTGTCTTATTAAATACCCATAAAAATAAGCCGTTTATTTTACTTGAGAAATCTCTAAATACCAAACTGCTGATGATACCAGCGAGGATAAACTTCCTGTCTATAACGCATTATTTCAATTTTATCAAAATAGAACTGCGCTATAATTTGCCCTGATTCAGCTGTACTCAGCCAATTTGCCCCTATATTCTCATATCGTTGGCGTACTTTATCAGAAGGTAAACGCCAACGGCTATAACGTGCAACAGAAGTAAGTGCATATTGCGGTTTAATTGCTTGAATAAACGCCATCGTCGACGAAGTATTACTACCATGATGAGGAACTTGTAATAAATTAGCCGGCAAATTTGCTATTGCTAGACGCACGAGTTCTTTCTCCGCTGTTTTTTCAATATCGCCAGATAGAATAACCGAATGATAGCCATCACTAATTTTTACTACACACGATTCATTATTATGTGATCTTTTTTGATCAATTATTGGCCATAATACTTCAAAATGTAATTTCTGCCATTGCCAATAAATACCTCGATGGCATGGAAAATGATTTTTTTTATCAAAGTGACTTCTAATCTTTAATCCAGGATAGGTTAATAATAAACTCGCTACCCCACCAGTGTGATCGATATGATTATGACTAAGTATAATGCCTTCAGGTGTTAAACGATGATATCGTAAATAAGGCAAAATAGTACTATTAGCACTACTGTTTTTCTTCCATGAAATACCAGTGTCATAAATTAACACTTTTCCCTGTCGCTCAATAATAATTGCTAATCCATGCCCCACATCTAACATAATCAATCGCCAAAGAAGCAAATCGTTTTGTTTCATGGTCGTGATTGACCAATAAATTAACACTATTATCAGCAATTTATACTGCACAAACCAACTAAACTGCCAACATAAAATAATAAGCCAACTAAGCCCAGCTATGATAATTGGAAGATGGCCAGTATCAAGCCAGTAACGCTCAATATGAGCTAAGGGCCATAATGCTAAACTAATGCTTTTATCGATTATACCAAATAATAAATTTTGTCCTGCGTACCAAAAAATACAAATATATGAAACCATAATTAACGGTATGGTTATAAATGAAATAATTGGCACAGCCCATAAATTAGCAAAAATACTAGTAATATTAACTCCTTGAAATAAAACCAATTGAATAGGAATTAATAGAATCAGCATGCCTAATTGCAAATGAACCAATTTAACTATCCAATTAAGCCAACTGTGTTGAAACTGTACACTCAATTTGACAAACGAAAACCAAAATATTAATGCCGCAACTGCAAAACTCGAAAGCCAAAAGCTATCAGAAAGTATCGCAATAGGTTCAAACACTAAAATTAAAGTAATACTCCATAATGCCCATTGCCAGGGAAAACAAACAAAATTTTGTTGCCGAATATAAAGCCATAACGATAAGGCAAATATAGCCCGCAGTGCAGGTATCGCCCAACCAGACAACCAAACATAACCTAAAGCAAAGCACCAACCCGCTAACATCGGTATACGAAGCTCGATAAAACAAATGGGTAATAAAAACTGAATCAAACGATATAGCCAAAAACCAAAAAAATAAGCCATACCAATATGTAAACCTGAGATAGCCATCAAATGCGCAATACCGGTTCGTTGCAATTGTTGCCTTAATACGGGTTCTAATAATCCACGTTCCCCAAATGTTAAAGCATAAATCACCGCCTGATTATGATATTTACTGATAACATTAACCGACGCTGCAATTATCTTTTGCCTTAAAGAACAGTGTTTATTCAATATAGTAAAGTTTTGAACATTAAACGTACCTAGTAAGCGTTGACTTATGGCATAACGTTGTAAATCAAATCCACCTTCATTTAATAAACTATGAACGGGCTTTAATCGACCAAAAAAAATGAGTTGTTGTCCGGCACAAAAAAAATTATTTTTAGTCAGAGCATTAGGCTTAAACTGAAGATAAGCATACAATATCGGAAATGATTCTTTATTATTGATTAACAACCTTACTTTTATTCAAATATTATTATCCCTATTAACTAAACTATCTTCAATAATGGCTACATGACGTTGTTCTTGCTGACTTAATAATTTCATTTTTTCTAATAAATAATATCCCTGCCAACATCCCCACAAAAAACTTATAGCTAAAATAGCAATAAATTTTGTTAAATAAAATGGAATAAACCAAAATAAACAGAATATGACAAACAACCATAATTGTAATGATTTATTTGGTAATTGAGATAAAAAAAGTAAAGGTAATAATCCCAATATTACAGCCACTGACGCTGAATTAATATTTATCTGCAGCCTATTTATATGAACCGACATTTTTTTCATATAGCTCTTCCTTGGCCAGATCTATATTACGAAAATTAGTATTAATATTGAATTTTTTCAAAAGGATAAATGAGATTTTATATAAAAGGTCAAAATAATATTTATCCCTTTTTTACTATTTTCATTTTTTTGCGAGATTATTCTCAACTAATGTTAAGTTAAGAAAATTTATTTTTGATTATAAAATTTTATTATTATTTTTTTAATAATTAAATGTCTTATAACAATAAAGAGAGGTTTTAATAATTCAAAAAATTGTATTGGAAAAATTGACCTGAGCGCAGCAATAAAAAATGGCGCCTTAATTAAGACACCATTTTAAGAGAATAAATAAATTAAATTTGTTAATATTTATACATAAATGTTAACGCGATCACGTAATTCTTTACCCGGCTTGAAATGAGGAACATGTTTTCCTTTCAAATCAACTTTATCACCCGTTTTCGGATTACGGCCGATGCGCGGTGCACGGTAATGAAGAGAAAAACTGCCGAATCCGCGGATCTCAATACGCTCTCCCTTAGCAAGTGTTATTGCCATATGATCAAGCATTTCTTTCACAGCTTCTTCAATAAGTTTTGCTGGTATATGAGCTAATTGGTTAATAAGTCTTTCAATTAATTCAGACCTGGTCATAGTACCTCCCCTAAACTACCGTTACGGGGCAACAAAATGTTGCCCTATGATTAACTTAATTATTCGCCTTTCGCTGCTTTGAACGCTTCTGCCATCGCATTATTGGCAAAATTGGTATCTTCCTGTTTGTTCACAGAAGCAATGGCATCTTTTTCATCTGCTTCATCTTTTGCACGAACAGATAAGGTAATGATACGGTTTTTGCGATCAACACCAGTATATTTAGCTTCAACTGTATCGCCAACGTTCAATACTTGAGTAGTATCTTCCACGCGATCACGTGAAGCTTCAGATGCACGTAAGTGACCTTCAACACCAGCAGCTAACTCAATCGTTGCTCCTTTCGCATCAACAGCCACTACTTTACCGGTAACGATGACACCTTTCTTATGAGCAGACAGATAGTTATTAAATGGATCTTCCGCTAACTGTTTAATACCCAAAGAAATACGTTCACGTTCAGCGTCAACTTGCAATACAACTGCAGCGATTTCATCGCCTTTTTTGTATTCACGAACCGCTTCTTCACCTGCAACATTCCAAGAAATATCAGACAGATGAACTAAACCATCAATACCACCTTCTAAACCGATGAAGATACCAAAATCAGTAATAGATTTTATTTTACCCTCTACCCGATCATTCTTATTGTGCGTTTCTGCAAATTGCTGCCATGGATTTGGTTTACACTGTTTCAAACCTAATGAGATACGACGACGCTCTTCGTCAATATCTAGAACCATAACTTCAACAACATCACCCACATTAACAACTTTAGATGGATGGATATTTTTATTAGTCCAATCCATTTCGGAAACGTGTACTAAACCTTCAACACCTTCCTCAATTTCAACAAAGCAGCCATAATCAGTAAGATTAGTGACTCGCCCTGTCAACTTAGTGCCTTCTGGATAACGCTTAGCAATAGCTACCCATGGATCTTCTCCAAGCTGCTTCAGGCCTAAAGAAACACGTGTGCGATCACGATCAAACTTCAATACTTTAACATTGATTTCATCACCAACATTCACAATTTCACTTGGGTGTTTAACACGTTTCCAAGCCATATCAGTAATGTGTAATAAGCCATCAACACCGCCCAGATCAACGAATGCACCATAGTCAGTTAAGTTTTTAACAATACCCTTAACTTCCATGCCTTCCTGCAAGTTTTCCAGTAACTGATCACGTTCTGCACTGCTTTCAGACTCAATCACAGCACGACGCGAAACAACAACGTTATTGCGTTTCTGATCCAGTTTGATAACTTTGAACTCAAGCTCTTTACCTTCCAGGTGAGTTGTGTCACGAACTGGGCGAACATCAACCAATGAACCGGGTAAAAATGCACGAATTCCTTTTAATTCTACTGTGAAACCACCTTTCACTTTGCCATTGATGATGCCCATAACTGTTTCGGCATCTTCATAGGCTTTTTCTAGCATCAACCAAGCTTCATGACGTTTCGCTTTTTCGCGAGACAGGATAGTTTCACCGAAACCATCTTCTACTGCATCTAAAGCAACATCGATTTCATCACCAACCTGAATTTCTAGCTCACCTTGCACATTTTTAAATTGTTCTACTGGGATCGCTGATTCTGATTTCAGACCGGCATCAACTAACACGACATCTTTGTCGATAGCAACAACAACACCACGAACAATAGCCCCTGGACGGGTTTCGATACTCTGTAAAGATTCTTCAAAGAGTTGAGCAAAAGATTCTGTCATAGTAAGATCTTCAAAAATTTTAATTTTAACTGCCATTCAACATCCTGCCAAATGGGGTTATTTCACATACCTCGCAACACTCCTTGTTACAAAGCTTTACTTAACTGAACACAAATTCAGCTACACCAAATAGGTGTATTAACTTATTATATGTCAATACTGAGCATATTATATAGATAATATTTGCTTTTTTTTCACATAAGCAAATACTTGCTCGATGACCCCTTCAATTGATAACTTTGTAGAATCCAGGATCAACGCATCTTTTGCAGGTACCAATGGCGCAATTAACCTATTACGATCACGATAATCACGCTCTTTAATATCAGTTAAAAGATCGCTTAATTTAACATCAAAGCCCTTTTCCTGCAACTGTTGCATTCGTCTACGAGCACGCTCTTCAGGTGTGGCATCAAGAAAAATCTTTACCGGTGCGTCTGGAAAAACCACCGTTCCCATGTCACGACCGTCAGCAATCAAACCCGGTTTAGTGCGAAATGCTCTTTGCCGACGCAATAATGCTTCTCTAACGCGAGGAAAAGTTGCGCTAAGAGATGCCGTATTACCAACAACTTCGCTACGAATTGCATTACTGACATCCTCCCCCTCAAGCATAACAGCTAATTCGTTTTCTCTTGGTTCAAAACGGACATCAAGATTAGCCGCTAATGGAACTAATGCTTCTTCAGACTTAATATCAACATGATGATGTAATGCTGCTAAAGCCAGAACACGGTAAATGGCGCCAGAATCAAGTAACTGCCAGCCCAGTTTATTTGCCAATGCCTGGCATAATGTACCTTTACCTGCGCCACTTGGACCATCAACTGTGATAACGGGGGGTAAAACCACCATTATACTCCTCCTTTGTGATAGAAATGCAATTTAGCAACTACTTTCTATCAGGCTAATAAGTACCCTATTATACTCAATTCATTCTATTAAGGAAAACAAAGAGATATTTGGAGCAAATTTAGCGTTAGGCATAATACTCGTCGTTCAGTATTGTACTAATTTTTAGGCATACACTAGTACCGATGACTTAATTTTTCTAGTTGATTAAAGTAGTCTGGAAAAGTCTTAGCGGTACAATTTGGATCCAAAATGGTAACCGGCGTATCTGACAACGCGACAAGTGAAAAGCACATCGCCATACGATGATCATTATAAGTTGCTATTTCAGCATGCTGTAATAATTTAGGCGGTAAAATACGTATATAATCACGACCTTCTTCCACTTTTGCGCCAACTTTTGTTAATTCAGTCGCCATTGCCGTTAATCTGTCAGTTTCTTTTACCCGCCAGTTATGGATATTACGAATAATAGTTTCACCACGAGCAAAGAGCGCCAGAGTCGCAACCGTCATCGCCGCATCGGGGATCGCATTCATATCCATATCAATACCAATTAACTCACATCGTTGACATTCGATATAATCTTTACTCCAACGTATTTTGGCACCCATTTTTTCTAGTACAGCAGCGAATTGGGTATCGCCTTGCAAGCTATCTTTGCCAATACCTGTTACCCTAACGGTACCACCTTTAATTGCTGCCGCAGCTAAAAAATAAGAGGCAGAAGAGGCGTCGCCCTCAACAAGATAATCCCCCGGTGAAATATAGTGTTGTCCGGCTTTAATATGAAATCGACAATAGTGTTGATTGTCTACTTCAACGCCAAAATCACGCATCAGTGCCAGAGTAATGTCAATATAGGGTTTAGAAACCAGCTCTCCTTTTATCTGAATAGTCGTATCATTAGGCGCTAAAGGTGCGGCCATTAAAAGAGCTGTTAAAAATTGGCTAGATACGCGTCCATCTACTGTGATATTCCCACCGCGAAAGCCACCTTTTATCCTTATAGGCGGATAACCAGCTTGCTCAAGATAATCAATATTTGCTCCACCTTGCTGTAGCGCTTCAATAAGATGGCCAATAGGTCGCTCTTTCATTCTGGACTCGCCGGTTAAGACAATATCATTGTCCGCCAATGCTAAAACCGCAGTTAATGGGCGCATAGCCGTGCCGGCATTACCGAGAAAAATCTCTAAACCTTTTTTATGGCTAAAATAATGCCCGCCACCTTTTACAATACACGTGGTGAGATCTTTGGATAATTGATATTCGACACCCAATGCTGTCAAAGCATTAAGCATATGACGAATATCATCACTAGCAAGAAGATTAGTTAAAACGGTTTGGCCTTGCGCTAATGCAGCTAACAATAGTACCCGGTTAGAAATACTTTTCGAGCCAGGAAGATTGATAGTACCTTCAACGTAAGAAATGGGTTGTATTGTCAGGGCTTGCATTAATAGTAGACTCTCCAATAACGAAGTTGGATAAATTATTTAAATCACACTTATATTCATTTGATAGGGTTAGACGATATCACTACCAATCTAACCATAAAGGATTATTTAATTTATTTATTCTGATGTTCAAAATCAATCATAAAATCAACTAGCTTTTGTACACCAGCCAGCGGCATAGCATTATAAATTGAAGCACGCATGCCACCTGCAGCTTTATGCCCTTTCAGGAACAGTAACCCTTGCCGCTCTGCCGCTTTGATAAATTTATCATCTAAGTTAGGTTTTACCATTTGGAATGGAATATTCATGACCGAACGATTAACTGGATCGATTCGATTAATATAAAACTGGCTATTATCAATAACATCATACAGTAAGCGGGCTTTTTGTTGATTGCGTTTTTCTATTTCTTGCAAGCCACCCTGCTGTTTTAACCATTTAAACACCATACCCGATAGATACCAGGCAAAAGTTGGGGGCGTATTGTACATTGAGTCATTTTTAGCCAATATGGTGTAATCAAGGATAGAAGGGGTAGCCTTTCTCGCCCGACCTAACAAATCTTCCCGAATGATAACCAATGTGATGCCTGCTGGCCCAATATTTTTTTGCGCACCAGCATAAATAACACCAAAACGGCTGACATCAAGTGGCCGTGATAAGATAGCTGAGGAGTAATCAGCAATAACAATTTTATCGGCCGAAAAATCAGGTAGTGTGTGGATAGCTATACCATCAATCGTTTCATTCGGGCAATAATGAAGGTATTTGGCACTGGTCGTTAATGACCATTTATCCATCGGTTGCACGCTTAAATAAGCTGATTTTTCCAGCCGAATATCAATCTCATTGACAGCACAATATTTTGCTGCCTCTTGCGCAGCAGACTTTGCCCAATAGCCACCAACAATATAGTCAACGGTTTCATCAGGTTGAAATAAATTTAGTGGCAAGGCGGCAAATTGACCTCTGGCACCACCGTGACAAAAAAGGATTTTATAATTATTGGGTATTTTGAGTAATTGACGTAGATTTTGTTCAGCTTCTCTAACTATTTCCATAAAAGCTTCACTGCGATGGCTTATTTCCATCACCGAAACACCCATACCGTTCCAATTACAAAGTTCTTGTTGTGCACGATGTAAAACTTCTACCGGTAACATGGCCGGACCAGCGCTAAAATTATATACCTGACTCATCACCCACCCTTATTGACCTAATTAAGCTTTTACTATTATTTAATCTCTGGTTAGGTTTTAACATTACCACCGAACAGCTGTAAATAAAACAACTGGCCGGCAAACAGCATTTTTCTGATAACCAATTAATACTTATCAAACATCGCTTGAATTTTTATTGGGTCATGGGTTTGAGTCAAGGCTAACTGTAGTAAAACCCGAGCCTTCTGCGGATTCAAACGTTCTGCAGCAACAAATCCATATTTACTATCATCCACTTCTGCATCGCGAGTTGTAAAACCTGTTGGCACACGACTAGCGCGAACAACCCCTATGCCTTGTTTTACTGCATCGGCCAATACATTAAAAATTTTGTTATACATATTGCCGTTACCCACTCCAGCACTAACAATGCCTTGATAGCCATGATAGATCAATGACTTAGCTGGTAGTGCCGATGCATTTGAATAATTATAAACAATGCCAACTTTAGGTAATTTATCTAACTGACTAATATCAAAAATTGCGTTCTGCGCTCTGGGTTGAGCCGCGTTTAAATAGTGCACTTTGCCATTGTAGATAAAAGCTTCAGCGCCAGCATTAACAGCTTCAAATGCTTCAACAAAGTTGGTATTCATTTTAACCACATTACGACCACTAATAACTTTATCGTCCATGGCTAATAAGACACCTCGTTTGCCCGCCTCTTTATCAGTAGCAACAATAACGGCGTTATAGAGATTTAACGGCCCATCAGCACCTAATGCTGTGGCAGGCTTCATCGCACCAACCATTACAATTGGTTTATGACAGTGGGTGGTTAAATCTAAAAAATAAGCGGTTTCTTCTAGCGTGTCAGTACCATGAGTAATGATAAAACCAGCTGTTTTGTCACAATCGGCATTAATTTTCTTCGCTAAAGTTAACCATACCTGATCATTCATATCTTGCGAACCGATATTAACAATTTGTTCGCCATTAAGATGCGCAATTTTCTTTATTTCAGGTACCGCATTAATTAATGCATCAATACTCACTTTACCGGCTGTATATTGGGATTGAGTCGCTGAATCACCGCCACCAGCTATCGTACCTCCAGTGGCTAGTACCGTAATGGTTGGTAAGGCAGAAGCAGCACTGTTAGTTAACAACATAGCACCAACTAACAAAGAAATATTTAACTTCTTCATAATAAAATACCATTTTAAAAATTTGGTAAATTATATAAAATGCAAAATATATTTCTGTTATTTCCAGAAAAAATAGCCATTAATTTCAATATTGCATTTTGCTACTGTGGCCTATTGAATAGAGAAGCAAACAAAAATACCGTATTATCTGCTTTTAGTTATCAAAAACGAATAAGTAACCAATTTATGAGCCAAACTTTTATTCCTGGCAAAGATGCCGCATTAGAAGATTCTATTACCACGTTTCAGCAACAACTTAAAAAACTCGGTTTTCATATTGAAGAGGCCTCTTGGTTAAATCCAGTGCCGAATGTCTGGTCAGTCCATATCCGTGATAGAGACTGCCCTATGTGTTTTACTAACGGTAAAGGCGCTAGTAAAAAAGCCGCCTTGGCCTCTGCACTGGGGGAATATTTTGAACGTTTAGCAACCAATTACTTTTTCGCTGATTTTTATCTAGGCGCTAAAATTGCAAATGGTAATTTTGTCCACTATCCCAATGAAAAGTGGTTTGCTCTAACATCGGACGATCACTTACCTGAAGGAATGCTGGATGAAAAATTACGTGCTTTCTACGATCCTGAAAATAATCTGTCCGCTAGCATGCTGATTGATTTACAATCAAGTAATAGAGCCCGTGGGATTTGTACGTTACCTTTTATCCGCCAATCCGATCAACAAACGGTTTATATTCCAATGAATATTATTGGTAATCTGTATGTGTCGAATGGCATGTCAGCCGGCAATACGCAAGATGAAGCGCGGGTGCAGGCATTGTCAGAGATCTTTGAGCGTCATATTAAAAACCATATTATTGCCGAGCGAATCAGTTTGCCTGTTATTCCTGAGCTTGTCATGGAGCGCTATCCTGGCGTTGTTCAGGCAGTTGCTAAATTAGAAGAGGAAGGTTTTCCTATTTTCTGTTTTGATGCTTCTCTCGGTGGTAAATACCCGGTTATCTGTGTGGTACTTTTTAATCCGAGTAATGGCACTTGTTTCGCTTCTTTTGGTGCCCATCCTGATTTTGGTATCGCACTTGAACGTACAGTTACCGAATTACTGCAAGGCCGCAGTTTAAAAGATTTGGATGTATTTAATATGCCAACATTTGATGATGATGAAGTTGCAGAGCATACAAATCTGGAAACCCATTTTATCGATTCAAGTGGCTTAATTAGTTGGGATCTATTTAAACGTGATGCTGATTATTCCTTTGTCGATTGGAACTTTAAAGGCACCACAAACGCAGAATTTGCTACTTTGATGGCGATTTTCAATCAGATAAATGCTGAAGTTTATATTGCTGATTATCAGCATTTAGATGTTTATGTCTGCCGTATTATTGTTCCGGGAATATCAGATATTTATCCAGTCGACGATCTGCAGATTGCCAATAACGCGATGGCGATAGATTTACGTGATATCATTATGTCGCTACCTGATAGTCAGTGGCAAAAAAATGATTACCTGCGGTTGTTAGGGCGGCTGGATGATGAAGGTTTTGATGATTTTACTCGTGTCCGTGAATTATTAGGCATTGCCGTTGGTAGCGGTAATGGCTGGAGCCACTTACGGATCGGTGAATTAAAATCGATGCTAGCACTGGCAGGTGGTGATTTTGCTCAAGCGCTACTATGGGTTGAATGGACGCTAGAGTTCAATTCTTCGCTATTTACTGCCGAGCGAGCCAATTATTATCGCTGTCTACAAACATTACTGCAATTAACTCAAGAAGCTGAACGTCAGCCTTTTCAATACGATGAAGCTTTCAATAAAATGTATGGTCAACATGCTGTTATGGCCGCATCGAAGGCCATTGCCGGTGAAAATTGTTTTTATGACTTATGGTCAATTGATGCTGAGTTAAAAACGCTGCCGGCGCATCAAGCGTTACTCAATGTTTATCATAAACTGCAAACCGCTAAACAGGCTTACTTTAACTGATTAGTCAAATCTAACAATAAATATCAGGTTAATCTTTATTGGACAAAAAACCGCTTTCAACGATAATTTAACCTGATTATTTATTTCTCAATCGTTTTTATAAAATTTTTTTATAAAAATTAAAAAAAATTTTTAATTATAAATCAAATAGTTATCTTAATTCTTTGCTTTTATTGCTATTTGTCAACTAAATAATAATGATCTATATCAAATTTATCTGATGTGCCCTTTGTTAATATTGCTGACGCCATAATTCCTTAACTTCATAAGAGCATGTTGGTTATGAAAGCTAACAACTTGTCCAATTTATTATCACCGGCTGCAATGGCGCAACTTGCCGATAATACCGGGGTATATAAAGTTAATAAGCATCCTCAAATTACTTATTTATCTGCTATTACCGCAGGTATATTTATTTCCATTGCTTTCGTTTTTTATATTACTGTCACCACGGGTATTGCAACTGTTCCTTTCGGGCTGGCTAAACTTGCTGGCGGTCTATGTTTTTCGTTAGGACTGATGCTGGTGGTTGTCTGTGGGGCTGATCTTTTCACTTCTACCGTGTTAACCATTGTGGCAAAAGCAACCGGCAAAGTCTCTTGGAAACAGATGTTTGTTAATTGGTTTCATGTCTACATTGGTAATCTTGTTGGTGCACTGTTGTTCGTTGCATTAATCTGGTTTGCCGGACAGTACATGGTGGCTAATGGCCAATGGGGACTTAATGTTTTACAAACTGCAAATCATAAACTTGATCACACTTTTCTCGAAGCGCTTTGTTTAGGTATTTTAGCCAACTTGATGGTTTGCTTGGGTGTCTGGATGAGTTATTCAGGTCGTAGCTTGCTAGATAAAATTTTTGTATTAATTTTACCAATAGGCATGTTTGTTGCCAGTGGTTTTGAACATAGCATTGCCAACATGTTTATGATTCCGTTAGGCATCGTGATCAAAAATTTTGCATCACCGGATTTTTGGCTGATGACCGGAGTAAATGAAAGCCAGTTTTCTCATTTAACTGTGGCCAATTTTATTACAGAAAATCTTATACCTGTCACTATTGGTAATATCATCGGCGGCGCTTTGTTAGTCGGTATGACATATTGGTTAATATATTTACGTGATGGATGTCAACATTGATCGATCGCGTACCGGTTGTCAGCATTTTATTATTTAAAAAATTAAAGGTAAAAATATGATGTCCAAGTTAAATGAAAAATTCTCTGCTGCATGGCAAGGATTTAATCAGGGGAACTGGCAAAAAGACGTTGATGTGCGTGATTTCATCCAACACAATTATACTCCTTATGAAGGTGATGAATCATTTTTAGCCGGTGCAACCAAAGCGACTGATACCTTGTGGGAAAAAGTAATGCAAGGGATCAAGATCGAAAATCGTACTCATGCCCCTGTCGATTTTGATACTGCTATTGCTGCCACTATTACTTCCCATGATGCCGGTTATATTGAAAAAGAGTTAGAGCAGATTGTAGGTCTACAAACCGACGCACCACTTAAGCGCGCATTGATCCCCTTTGGTGGCATCAAAATGGTTGAAGGTTCATGTAAAGCCTACGATCGTGAATTGGATCCAGCGTTGAAAAAAATCTTTACCGAATACCGTAAGACCCATAATCAAGGGGTATTCGATGTGTATACGCCAGATATTATGAAATGCCGTAAATCAGGTATTTTGACTGGACTGCCAGATGCCTATGGTCGTGGCCGGATAATCGGTGACTATCGTCGGGTAGCACTTTACGGTATTGATTTTTTACGTGATGACAAACTAGCTCAGTTCAACTCTCTGCAAAGTAAGCTAGAGCAGGGTGAAGAACTGGAAATGACCATTCAGTTACGTGAAGAGATTGCCGAGCAACACCGTGCCTTAGGTCAAATGAAAGAGATGGCGGCAAAATATGGCTATGATATTTCAGGCCCGGCAACCAATGCCAAAGAAGCGGTTCAATGGACCTATTTTGCCTATCTGGCGGCGGTTAAATCGCAAAACGGCGCCGCTATGTCTTTCGGCCGTGTTTCTACTTTCCTTGATATTTATATTGAACGCGATCTAAAAGCTGGTCTCTTGACCGAGCAACAAGCACAGGAGCTTATCGATCACTTAGTCATGAAACTGCGTATGGTGCGTTTCCTGCGTACCCCTGAATATGACGAGCTATTCTCCGGCGATCCTATTTGGGCAACCGAGTCACTGGCTGGTATGGGCGTCGATGGACGTACCTTAGTGTCGAAAAATACTTATCGTTTCCTCAATACGCTATATACGATGGGCCCTTCTCCGGAACCCAATATGACAATTCTTTGGTCAGAAAAGCTGCCACTGAATTTCAAAAAATTTGCCGCCAAAGTGTCTATTGATACTTCATCAATTCAGTATGAAAACGATGATTTGATGCGGCCAGACTTTGACAATGATGACTATGCGATTGCCTGCTGTGTCAGTCCGATGATCGTCGGTAAACAGATGCAATTTTTCGGCGCGCGCGCAAACTTAGCCAAAACATTGCTATATACCATTAATGGTGGTATCGATGAAAAATCTAAATTGCAAGTTGGGCCTAAAATGCCTGCCATTACCGATGATGTACTCAATTTTGATGTAGTAATGGACAGAATGGATCACTTCATGGATTGGCTAGCCACGCAATATGTAACTGCGTTGAATGTCATTCACTATATGCATGATAAATATAGCTACGAAGCAGCCTTGATGGCACTACATGATCGCGATGTTTATCGTACCATGGCGTGTGGTATTGCGGGTCTTTCCGTTGCCGCTGACTCATTATCAGCGATTAAATATGCCAAAGTTTCGCCTGTCCGTGATGAAGATGGTGTTGCGATTGATTTTAATATTACCGGTGAATATCCACAATTTGGTAATAATGATAATCGGGTCGACGATATTGCTTGCGATTTAGTCGAACGCTTCATGAAGAAGATCCAGCAATTACGGACTTACCGCAATGCTGTACCAACACAATCAATTCTAACTATTACCTCCAATGTAGTCTATGGTAAAAAAACCGGTAATACTCCTGATGGCCGCCGCGCTGGTGCACCTTTTGGCCCAGGCGCTAACCCAATGCATGGCCGTGATCAGAAAGGAGCGGTAGCCTCTCTGACTTCGGTGGCAAAATTACCCTTTGCTTATGCCAAAGACGGGATCTCTTATACTTTTTCTATTGTGCCTAACGCATTAGGTAAAGATGATGAGGTACGTAAAACCAATCTGGCCGGACTGATGGATGGCTATTTCCACCATGAAGCCAATATTGAAGGTGGTCAGCATCTAAACGTTAATGTCATGAATCGTGAAATGCTATTAGATGCGATGGAAAATCCAGAGAAATATCCTCAGCTAACTATTCGTGTTTCAGGTTATGCAGTGCGTTTTAATTCTTTGACCAAAGAACAGCAGCAAGATGTTATTACCCGTACATTTACGGAAACTATGTAACAATTTGCCGTTGGACTAAAATAGTAGTGTATAAAAGCCCCGCTTAAAATGGGGCTTTTTAACTCCCTTCAATTTTGGAGATGTTATGTCGCTAGTTGGGCGTATTCACTCTTTTGAATCTTGTGGTACGGTAGATGGCCCAGGTATTCGATTTATCGTTTTTTTTCAGGGATGCCTGATGCGATGTCTGTACTGCCATAACCGAGATACCTGGGATACCCACGGTGGTAAAGAAATTACCGTCGAAGAATTGATGAAAGAAGTGGTTAGCTATCGCCATTTTATGAATGCTTCCGGTGGCGGCGTGACCGCTTCCGGCGGTGAAGCCATTTTGCAGGCTGAATTTGTTCGAGACTGGTTTCGCGCTTGTCAGTAACAAGGCATTCATACTTGTCTTGATACTAATGGTTTTGTCCGCCGTTATGATAAAGTGATCGATGAGTTACTCGATGTCACCGATTTAGTGATGTTAGATCTAAAACAACTGGACGATAGCATTCATAAGAATCTAGTTGGCGTTTCCAATCATCGCACCTTAGAATTTGCCCGCTATCTGGCGAAACGTGGACAGAAAACCTGGATCCGTTATGTAGTGGTACCCAGTTGGTCAGATGATGACCAATCCGCCCACTTACTAGGCCAATTTACCCGTGATATGCCCAATATCGAAAAAATAGAGCTGTTACCCTACCATGAATTAGGCAAGCATAAATGGCTAGCGATGGGGGAAGAGTATCAGCTGAGCGATATCAGACCACCATCAACGGAAACCATGGAGCGAATTAAACATATTCTGCAAGGTTATGGCCATAAAGTGGTTTATTAATTTATTCGTTGGGCGATAAAAAATTTTGTGACTTAATTTTTCAGTTTTAATAAATCAGGCTTTTTTCATGGTGGTATGAACAGAAAAAAGCCCTTATATTAAAAACAACACTGATATTAATCAGCTATAACGCGGGCCGATTGATAACAAAGCGTTCAAATTGCTCTCTCCGTTTACTGTCTTTAGACGCTGAATAGGCTAAAAGTGTGGTGGCAAAAGCAAAAGAATCAGCATTTGCATAAGATAATCTTTGAAAATCAGCCGCCTCTCCTATATTTCCGCCTCGGCTTCTATATGTCAGAAGTTGATATTTCTCTGGCACCTTACCCACCGGTAAACTATAAAGTGGCAACGGATTTACTTCAGGAAAATTCGCTCCGTAAACAAAATCTTCTGTATAAAGTGCAGCGTGAGAGAATTCGTGGATCATTATCTGAGTCATAAAATCATTACCGACTGTTTTTTGTACCGTATACCATTGTTCAGCATTTGATTCCAAATATGGCGTTTTCTTCTCATCCTTATAGGATATCTCTTTTTCAGCAAGTAACTGCTTGACCTGCTTCTTACCTAAAAACTCGGCATCACGCTGAACTTTTTTTATCGCCCCCCAATATCTCCAATATGATTCGCGTTTTAAAAGATCTACTGAAGCTATCGATGCCCCCTCTCCACCAGGCAAAATAGCAAAATTTTTATCCACATTAAAAGCTTTCATAAAATCCTGCATATCTGTTAAATCTTTACTCCATTTCTTTTTAAGTTCATCTGAAGTATTATTAAAGAAGGTGGTCATCACCTGATCAACCGCCTCTTTATTTTCCTTTAATACTTTTTGTGTTTTATCAATGGTCTTAATGGCATTACTGATACTTTTAGCCACATCTTTTTTTAACGATGGCACCATCCCCTTTTCATCCACTAAGGTGGCTGGGTTATTTCTACAGAACCGATAGAGATTTAGCCCATCTACTGTGCCAGCCGGATCGGCACTCAGCCAACGCCCCACCCAGGGCTGGTAATAGCGATAACCGTAATAGTAGAGCCCACTGGCATCCAGTTCTTTGCCTGAATAGCGGATAGTTTTATAATTGACTTCTAACTGACTGACGGCCAGTAAGACCGAAGTGCCGCCATAGGGGTAATACTCCTCCTGACTAATCAGTAGCCCGTTTTCATCCACCTCTAGTCGACTACTGCCTAGCTGATCATCATAACTGTAGCGCAGCTGATCGTTGTTGATCTCCGTTGGCTTACCTGTTATCCAGTGCAGCGCCCGTACTTGCGCACGTCCTGCCTCACCCATGGTGGTTATCTCCAGCAGCTCTTGCACGCCATTGCCATTGGTTGTAGTACGCAGTTCAGCACCTGCCAGGTAAATCACTTGCTGTGTCTGCTCGGTATTACTCTGCTGTCTTACGCTGGTTTTAACCAGTCGTTGACTATTGGCATCGTAACGATACCATTCCGTGTCCGCAGGTTGGTCATTATGCTCGACTAATGTTACCGTTAATAACTCTCCGCGCGGCGTCCACGTTAGCGCTTGCCCCAATAATAATTGCTGCTGCTGTCCACCTGCGTTAAACAGCCTGTCTACCATGGTCGGATCTTCGGTTAAGCTACTTAATACCGCCCGATTAGTGCGATCAGATACGGTAATATTGATGGTATAATTATTGTTACTGGTCGGGGCACTATGGCGTATTTGTAATAAATTACCACCACTGTCGTAAGTGTAGGTTCGGCTATAATTGGCGAAGGTATTACTATCGATGGGAGATGCTGGCGGTAACTGGGTAGTTTGTTGACCAATATTGGCCATTTCTCGGCCGGTAGCTTGCACCAGCCGGTAAAGACTGTCGTAGCGATAGTGATTTTCCGGCACAATTTTCTGGTTACGCCAGAAGCGGGTCGCCTCAGCATCATTGGTAATACTTAGCACATTGCCTACCGGATCATAGTCATAGCGTAGATCTTGTAGTATTTTGGCGCCTGCCATATGGCCAACTGGGCGTTCGGTTTTAATATTGACTAGCCGCTGGGTTTCTGGCTCATAAATGTATGAAGTCACTATCCCATTGCCGTGCTCTTCACGTAATTTCTGCCCATTAGCGGCATAAATTAACGACTTAACAATGACCTGTTCATGACCTGCCTTTAGTGTCAGCCAGCTACTCATTAACATTCCAGCCACGTCATAGGCCTGCCGCTGGCGATTACCCATCGCATCAAGGGTATAGTGGTTAGTATAAATCGCTAGGGATAACTGCGCATCCCAGTCAGATTCATCCTGCCCCTGCCAGTTAGCAACCAGATTATCTTGTAGTAAGCGACGTGAGGTGGATAACATGGCACCGCTTAAGGCGATGCTATTGATTTGTTCAAGTCCAGCCGTATCATAGTGACGAATACAGGCACCGACTAAATTTAGCTCTTTTTCTGCCTGGCTATTACCAGCCCAGATAAAACGTTCACTGATCTGAGAATCTTTACCTGGCTGTTGTTCGGTGATCGACAACAATCGCCCAAGCGTGTCATTATCTTCATACTGCCAGTCGCAGCTGTATGAGGTGGCATTGACCGCAAAATGGGGTCTTTGAGCAATATCTTTCATCGTCACCGTCATTCCTACATCAACACTCTCTACCGACAATACTTCACCACTAAGCGATGTTATGTAGCTGAAATTGAGTTTAACGGTATTATCAGTTTGCTGCTGTTGATATAAACGGGGATCTATGCTATGAGCCAAAAAACCCAGCGCATTATTTTGATATCGCGTGATTAACGTCTCGGTATTCTCAGGTGTATCTGGATGGCGATTATATTGAATTTGTCTGATGGCCAGCCCACGATTATCTTGTACTAAGATTGTAGGGGTACTTTGAAATAATGCTGTGTCCATACTGCCTCCTTGGTTTTTGAGTGTTAGGTTAACTCAGTAGTAAGGGAAACGTATTTCTTAAACATATTCAATTGATATTTTTTTATTAACTAAAGCATAAATAGCAATAAACTTAATTTAAGCGACTAGCAAGAAAAAATTATCTTATTTGGCACAGGAAATAAATAGAAAATTCACCAGTAAGATTAAAATATGATATCTACTCAGTACTTTTGTCATGGCCGGCCTGCAGTAATAAATAAAGCTACTTTTAAACAGTAGCTTTATATTATGTCTGCTTACATTTGGCTGATATTCGCTGAATATTACCGACACGTTTATTTGTTGATCACAAGCGTTGCTATTTGAATAACATCGCTCATTGCGTTAACCAATATACTCTAAACCTCTCATGTAAGGACGTAAAACTCCAGGTATTTCAATCCGCCCATCAGCTTGCTGATAATTTTCCATTACCGCTACCAAAGTACGGCCAACAGCCAAACCGGAGCCATTTAAGGTATGCACTAACTGCGGCTTTTTATCCTCTTTATGACGGAAACGTGCTTGCATGCGACGTGCCTGGAAGTCCCAGGTATTTGAACAAGAAGAGATTTCGCGGTAGGTATTTTGAGCCGGTAGCCAGACTTCCAGATCGTAGGTTTTACAAGCTGCAAAACCCATATCGCCAGTACATAAAACAATTTTACGGTAAGGCAATTTTAGTAATTGCAATACTTTTTCTGCATGGCCAGTTAATTCTTCCAGTGCGGCCATCGATTTTTCTGGCTCTACTATCTGCACTAACTCAACTTTATCAAATTGATGCATACGGATCAGGCCGCGCGTATCGCGGCCATAAGAGCCCGCTTCAGAACGAAAACAGGGAGTATGCGCTGTCAGGCGGAGAGGTAAACTTTCTGCCGCTAAAATTTCATCCCGAACTAGATTAGTCACCGGCACTTCAGCGGTTGGGATCAACGCATATTGCTGATTTGATGCCTGTTCTTCCAATGGTTTGGTATGAAAAAGATCTTCACTGAATTTGGGTAGCTGGCCGGTGCCATAAAGGGTGGCATGATTAACTAAATAGGGAACATAAGTTTCCGTATAACCATGTTGTTCGGTGTGTAAATCTAACATGAATTGCGCCAATGCCCGATGCAAGCGCGCAATTTGGCCTTTCATGACCACAAAACGGGAACCAGTAATTTTTACCGCAGCCGAAAAATCCAAACCATCAGTTAATTCACCTAATGCCACATGATCCTTAATGGTAAAATCATATTGACGCGGCTCACCCCAACGACTTATTTCGACATTGTCGGTTTCATCGTTGCCGTCTGGTACACTGTCATCAGGTAAGTTGGGTAAACTTAAAGCAATATTACGAATGTCATCCTGTATTTGCGTTAGTTTACTTTTAGCACTATCCAGCTCTTCACCTAACTGGTTAACTTGCTTACGTAAAGCTTCAACATCTTCACCGCGCACTTTTGCTGCACCGATGGTCTTCGAGCGGGAATTTCGTTCTGCCTGCAAGCTTTCTGTTTTAATTTGTAAATCTTTGCGTTCTTGCTCCAGTCTACGCAACATATCTACATCGAGAATAAATCCCCTACGAGCCAGTTTTTCAGCAACTACGTCTAGCTCATTACGCAGTAAATTTGGATCGAGCATGCTTAACCTGTAAAATTATTATGGTTTAAAAATAAAAACAACCTGCCAGTCTTCTCTGACACTTAACACTTTTTTAGCCTGATCTGGCTACATTACCCCATTGAGATTTTTAACGATAGCGTTTTGTTAAGCTATTTTGATCCAGTTCAGCCAGCCAGGATAATTTTTCGCCAATTTTTCCTTCTAAACCACGATTTGATGGAAAATAATAACGTGTTTCTTGCATTTCGGCGGGAAAGTAATTTTCACCAGCGGCATAAGCATTGAGCTCATCGTGAGCATAGCGATATTCTTGACCTAAGCCCATCTCTTTCATTAACTTAGTCGGTGCATTACGTAAATGAGGGGGGACATCATAATCTGGCTGTTGCTTTGCGTCTGTTATGGCGGCCTGAAAAGCCTTATAAACGGCATTACTTTTAGCAGCACAAGCTAAATAGACAATTGCTTGGGCAATGGCTCGCTCTCCTTCCGCTGGGCCAACACGGGTGAAACAATCCCACGCCGCTATCGCAACTTGCATTGCTCTCGGATCAGCATTGCCTATATCTTCAGAGGCAATAGCCAGCAGGCGACGAGCAATATATAAGGGGTCACCACCAGCAGTGATAATTCGGGCATACCAATAAAGCGCTGCATCGGGGGCAGATCCACGGACAGATTTATGTAGTGCGGAAATGAGATCACAATAACGATCGCCTTTATTATCAAAACGAACACTTCTTTCACCACTAATTTCTTTTAGTAAATTTACGGCTAATATTCGCTGATCTTTATCATTGAACTCAGCCATATCAACCATCATTTCCAGTAAATTTAATGCTCGTCTGGCATCACCATTGGATAATTGGGCTATTATGTCACGGGTATCATCGGGCAAAATAATTTTCTGTCCACCATAACCACGTTCTCTATCCTCCATTGCCTGCTGCAAAACCATGACAATTTCTTCATTAGAAAGCAGTTTCAGTAGATAAACCCGTGCGCGTGAAAGTAAGGCTGAGTTGAGCTCAAAAGAAGGATTTTCTGTTGTGGCGCCAATAAACGTTACCGTACCATCTTCTATATGAGGTAAAAAGGCATCTTGTTGACTTTTATTGAAGCGATGAACTTCATCAACAAATAAAATCGTTCTTCGCCCTAATTGCCTATTTTGGCGGGCAATTTCAATCGCCTCGCGGATCTCTTTGATACCTGAGGTTACCGCTGAGATCTTTTCAATGGCGGCATCCGCATAGTGACCGATAATTTCAGCCAGGGTCGTTTTTCCGGTACCTGGCGGCCCCCACAAAATCATGGAATGCAGTTGACCTGCACCAATAGCACGCGCGAGTGGCTTGTCCTTAGCTAATAAATGGAGCTGGCCAATATATTGCTCTAAGTTGATTGGCCGCATTTTTGCGGCCAATGGTTGAAATTCATTAGATGAAAAATCAAGTGGCAAATTAGTCACCTCACCTCCTTGACCTTTGATCATCAACAGTTACACCTTGTGGTGGATCAAATTTAAATTTGTTGTCATCAACATGGCTATTTTGCTGGCCTTTGAGCTGATATGAACTCATTTGGCCATCTTGCTCTACCGCCGTAAATTGTTGAATAGTGCCATCAGGCTGAACAGTAATGGAAAAATGTTTCAAATTTCCCTTATTTTGGGTAGCTGTTAGCAGAAAATCATTATCATTTTGACTAATCTGATAACGTTTCCAATCCTGCGGATCATTACGGGTTATCAACATAAACGGTGTATCCGTCGTTGCCTGACTCAATAAAGTTACCGTAACTTGCTCAACAAAAGGATTATAAAACCAAAGATTAGTACCATCAGAAACTAACCAACTTTCATCTGGTGCTACCATATGCCAGTTAAATAAATTTGGCCGTTTGATCCATAGCTGGCCTTCACCTTGCTGAATTAAATCACCATCAGCACTGGTCACTTTTTGTGTGAAATTAGCATGAAAACTATTTATTTTATTTAGGCGCATTTGCAGTTCAGAAGCGGCATCTGCCCATACCTGGCTAATATGAAAAGTTATCGCTAACAAGCCTAGCATTATCAATTTTTTCATTAAGTAATGACCTTTTTATCCATCATATTTATTGGTTTTAAGATAATATGTTAAATCAATGTCCTGTCGGTGGTGGTGTTAAGACTTCGCGATTACCATTGTGGCCTGGTTCACTAACGATCCCTTGCGCTTCCATCTGTTCAACAATCCTCGCGGCACGATTATAACCAATGCGGAATTGTCGTTGAACGCCAGATATTGAGACGCGTTGCTTTTCCGTCACAAATTCAACCGCTTGATCAAATAGTGGATCAAGCTCTTCATCACCATCATAACCATTACCACTCTCACCCTCATCGCTAGCCTTAGTAATGTTATCAATATACTCGGGCTTACCTCTAACTTTCCAATCTTTAACCACATCATGCACTTCCTGATCGCGAACAAACGCGCCATGGACACGAATTGGAATAGAGGAGTTAGGCGGTAAGTAAAGCATATCGCCCATGCCTAATAAAGATTCAGCGCCACCTTGATCAAGGATGGTGCGAGAATCTATCTTGCTTGATACAGTAAACGCAATCCGAGTCGGTATATTCGCCTTAATTAAACCGGTAATAATATCAACCGATGGCCTTTGCGTCGCCAAAACAAGGTGAATACCGGCTGCCCGCGCTTTTTGTGCCAAACGCGCAATTAGCTCTTCAACTTTCTTGCCAGCGGTCATCATGAGATCGGCAAATTCATCAACCATAACAACAATATAAGGCTCTTTTTTTAGTACCGGGTGACTACTATCCATGCTATCACCTGGCTTCCAAAATGGATCAGGTATCGGGCGCCCCATACGTTCAGCAGCATTAATTTTATCGTTATAGCCCACTAAATTTCTTACCCCTAAAGCAGACATTAGCTTATAGCGACGTTCCATTTCATTAACACACCAACGCAGTGCATTAGCTGCATCTTTCATGTCGGTGACAACTTCGGTCAGCAAATGAGGAATGCCCTCATAAATGGAGAGTTCCAACATCTTAGGATCGATCATGATAAAACGAACATCCTCAGGCTTTGCTTTATACAAAATACTGAGGATCATGGCGTTAACCCCAACCGATTTACCCGAACCAGTGGTACCGGCAACCAACAAATGGGGCATTTTTTCTAAATCGGCGATAACCGGTTCACCTTCAATATCTTTACCTAATACAATGGTTAATGGTGAGGGGTTGCGCCGAAATTTATCACAATCAAGCACTTCGCGTAGATAAACCGTCTGACGCTTTCTATTGGGCAATTCTAATCCTACATAAGGTTTACCCGGTATCACCTCAACAATACGTACGGCAGTTGCTGATAAGGAACGGGCTAAGTCCCTTGATAAATTGGAAATACGTGCCGCCTTCACGCCAGGAGCTAACTCCAATTCAAAGCGGGTAATAACCGGGCCTGGAGAAAAACCAACGACTTCCGCTTTTACCCGATAATCACTTAAACGCGCTTCAATTAAACGGGATGTTTGCTCCAGTGCAAACATATCAACCGGCTCATTTTGGGCGGGTGGACTGGCAAGTAGATCTAATGATGGCATCGGTGTAGTGGGTTTTGGTAATGGTTGATCACTACGTACTAGAAAAGGATGAAAAAGACTTCCCTGCTCGGGTAATGTTTGTTCGACGTTTTGCTTTTTATCCTTATTAGTAGATAGCGGTATTTCGCTGACCTCTTTTGCTAGTTGCTCCTGCGATACCTCGCTATCTTCTGCCAATGGCCATTTATGCTCTATATGCGGCTGGCTTTCAACTGATGTATTTAATTCTGCCTCATCTGATGTAATCGGTTTGTCTTTGTCACCAATTCTATCTGTTGGTGGATTAAGATTGTTAGTTATATCAGTGTCATAACGTTTATTTTGCTGCTGCAAAAACTGTTCACGTAATTTATCTTCATTCCAATCATCAATACTAAACTCAGCACCATCCGGTTGCGTTACTGAATTTTGATAAGCGTTTTGTTCAGCAGCCAATTCCTGCTCTTTTTGTGTCGTTAGACGATTGCCGTAAAGTTCACGTCGCGTTGGTAAACGAACAGGATTAGGACGTGGAAATTCTGGGCCAATTCCCTTTTTAATTTGCGATTTTACTGGCGTGAAAGCAGTACTAGGGTCAACCTCAGCATCTATTTTTGTTACCGATGATATTAATGTTTCACTTAAATTTGCGGTTTTATCTTGCTCGCTAACTTGAGTAACGGTATTAGCATCTATCGATTTATTTAGATTAACATCATCATCCATTGGAACAGGTATATCTGAAGGTTTGCTAAAGATATCTTCATCATATTTGTCCAGCGTTGCCGATTGAATATCAAAACCAACTTCAGTTTCATCAGGCATCAGAGTGGATGCCTTTTCACCATGCAATTCATGGTTTTTATTATTGCTCAATTCCTCTTTCGCTAGCTGACTAATTGGCGAAGCTGAAAAAAGTACATCATCGGGATCGATATAATCTACATTGGTGCCAGCGTACAATTTAGCCGGATGAGGTGAAACATAAGCTTCTGTTGTCTGACGCTTATTATTTCTACGAGTACGATTAGTGATTAATGATATGGTTGCTAAAACTAGTGCGCCAATCTTTTCCGCAATCATCAACCATGACCAACCGGTAAATAAGGTGAAACTAACTGCCCATATACAAAGTAACGCTAAGGTTGTTCCTAAAATATTAAACCAAGGCAAGATGGCATTACTAAAAACACTACCAATAATTCCGCCAGAGGAAAAATTAGGTAAATCATCAATATTAAGTGATGCAAGAGCACACGATGTAATTATTAGCGCCAACCCACCGATCAGGCGTAAGGAAAGGACAAAAAAATCCAGACAATTCTGGTTATCAATATCTTTAAATACATTCCAACATCCTAACAACATAACTAATGGTATAGCATAGGCTAAAATGCCAAAAACAGAGAAAAGAATATCCGCTGACCAAGCACCAATACCACCAGCTAAATTTTTAATCGGTTCATTCCAGGTGGTCTGCGACCAGCTAGGATCGGAGGGATGAAAACTTATCAGGGCCACCACTAAAAAAATCGCCCAGATAGTAATTATAAGTAAAATAATCTCTGTCAGTATCTTGCCATTACTGATCTTTTTTAACTTAATATTTTTGTCTTCTGTATATTCCTGGCCCAAAACTAACACTCCAGGTTTTTCCTGTTGATTGAAAGGAACAACGCTGAGTAATGCTCAGCGTTGAAACTGTATGCATAAACAGGAGTGTACCTAACTTTTTCCAGTTTTGCATCTATTTGATTAGCGTGTCTTAATGACCAAACGATTACTCTGTTTTACCTCTTCCATTACTACATAAGTACGGGTGTCATTGACACCTGGAAGACGAAGTAAAGTCTCTCCTAACAATTTACGATAAGCAGACATATCAGGAACACGTGTTTTAAGTAAATAATCAAAATCCCCAGAGACTAAATGACATTCCTGAATTCCCTCCAGTTTTTGCACAACGGCATTAAACTGTTCAAAAACATCCGCAGCACCACGGTTCAAGGTAATCTCAACAAAAACCAACAAAGATGCATCGAGATAGTGTGGATTTAATAAAGCAGTATAACCTGAAATAAAACCTTGACGTTCCAACCGGCGCACGCGTTCCAAACAAGGTGTTGGTGATAACCCTACTCTCTTAGAAAGCTCTACATTAGAAATACGACCATCCTTTTGTAATTCATTCAGTATGTTCCTATCTATACGATCAAGATCTTTTCCTGGACGCTTTTTGTTATCAATCATTTCGTTATCTCTCTTTTATCTATTTTTTTATACCCATTACATTCCCTATTTTCTTTTCTTATGATTGAATTGGAAAAGATGCAATAAGGTTAAACTCCGCCTGACCATTAGTATTTAGTAGTATAATTCATCTTGTAGATAAATCATCTGGTTAGTTTTCAATTTGATAATGAAAAGTAGGATATTTATCTATTTGTTTAAATGATGTTCAATTTCAATTAATCAAATGAGGTAATTAATCCTACAAGATGTTTTCTCAAATACACAACCGATTGTCAAAGATTATGAATAAAAATCAGAACATCATATGGAAACGAATGTATTATTAACTAATTGTCAATAAGATATAAGGAAAATTCTCAATTTAAAACGTTATTTCACGAAAAATAATCTTTTTTCATGACTTGCTGCCTTAATAAAATGTTAAAGATAAGCTAATAAAAATGACTATTACTTATCATCTTTTAATTCAATTTACTTTTTTTAATTTTTCTAATCTCCTACAATCGCCACATTGAATAAATATTCTTAAAAAATGGAGCATCTATGAACACCACCAATCATAGTAAAGTTGTTATTCTAGGATCTGGCCCAGCTGGCTATACAGCAGCAATTTATGCCGCCCGAGCAAACTTAAGTCCGGTATTAATCACCGGCGTTCAACCAGGCGGACAATTAACCACAACCACCGAAGTTGAAAATTGGCCTGGGGATCATTCCGAATTAATGGGGCCGGTGTTGATGGAACGCATGCTGCAACATACTAAAAAATTTGCGGCAGAAGAAAACATTATTAATGATCACATTCATAAGGTTGATCTGCAGCAACGGCCGTTCCAACTGACTGGCGATAACGGAATATATAGCTGCGATGCACTTATTATTGCTACCGGCGCCTCAGCTCGCTATCTGGGTTTACCTTCTGAAGAAGCCTTTAAAGGTCGTGGTGTTTCAGCCTGTGCCACCTGTGATGGTTTTTTCTATCGCAAACAAAAAGTTGCTGTTGTGGGGGGTGGAAATACCGCTATTGAAGAAGCTCTTTACCTATCAAATATCGCTTCAGAAGTCCATGTTATTCATCGACGTGAAACATTTCGAGCCGAAAAAATCCTTATTCAGCGAATGATGGAAAAAGTAAAAACTGGCAATATTGTATTACATACCAATTTTACTCTCGATGAAGTATTAGGTGACAATAGTGGTGTCACTGGAATCAATTTACGTTCAACCCAAAATGACAACATAGAGATGCTTTCCGTGACTGGCGTATTTATCGCTATTGGCCATACGCCCAATACAAGTATCTTTGCCGATCAGTTAGTGTTAGAAAATGGCTATATTCAAGTGCAATCTGGGACTAAAGGCAATGCGACCCAAACCTCAGTTGAAGGTGTTTTCGCTGCCGGTGATGTTATGGATCATATCTATCGTCAAGCGATTACCTCAGCAGGTACTGGTTGTATGGCCGCCCTTGACGCCGAACGTTATTTAGATGCGTTATACCGCAAATAAATGTTACAAATTATAATAATTTAATAAAGTTCTTTAGCAGGCGCTGTCGAAATAGCGCCTTTTTAGCTGTAACATACCTCTAAAGTTGATATTAGATAAAATTAACATCAACCCGTTGTAATAATTAACTTAACGCCGGTATATAAAATTATCACTATGGATAAACAAAAACAAACTGAACTGGTCAAATGGTTGAAACAACAATCAGCACCAGCAAAACACTGGCTACGCTTATCCATGTTACTGGGAATTATTAGTGGCCTACTTATCGTTACCCAAGCCTGGTTTTTAGCCACCATTTTACAAGCATTAATTATAGACAATGTACCGAGAGAACAACTACTTGTTCAATTTTCATTACTCATTTGTGTATTTATTGTAAGAGCAATAATTAATTTTATACGAGAAAGTGTTGGATTTATTTGTGGCAAAATTGTTCGCCAGCAGATCCGTAGCATGGTACTAAATAAACTTAACCAATTAGGACCTATTTGGGTTAAAAATAAACCCGCTGGTAGTTGGGCTACTATCATCTTAGAACAAATTGAGGACATACAGGATTATTACGCTCGCTATTTACCTCAAATGTATTTAGCCGCTATGATCCCGATTATCATTCTGATTGCAATTTTCCCGCTTAACTGGGCCGCTGGCTTAATTTTATTTATCACCGCACCTTTAATCCCCTTATTTATGATATTAGTTGGGATGGGCGCCGCTGATGTTAATCGACGAAATTTTGTTGCTTTAGCCCGATTAAGCGGTAGATTTCTCGATCGTTTACGTGGACTGGATACCTTACGACTTTTTTTCCGTGCCAACAAAGAAATAAAAGATATTGAACAAGCAACCGAAGAGTTTCGTAAAAGAACCATGGAAGTCTTACGGATGGCATTTCTCTCTTCGGCAGTGTTAGAATTCTTCGCCTCAATCTCCATCGCCATTGTCGCGGTTTATTTTGGTTTCTCTTATTTAGGCGAATTGCATTTTGGTAATTATGGCATACCGGTTACCCTTTTTGCTGGTTTTTTAGCTTTGATACTCGCCCCGGAATTTTTTCAGCCACTACGTGATTTAGGCACTTATTACCATGCTAAAGCACAAGCAGTAGGCGCAGCAGAATCTCTATTTACATTATTAGCCAGCATAGAACAACCATCGCCACTATCGCAAAACAATCAGCTAATGACGCCGGCTCAACCTTTAACTATTACAGCACAGCAACTAGAAATTTTTTCTCATGACAATGTACGCCTGGCTGGCCCGTTAAATTTCACCCTATTGCCAAACCAACGCATCGCATTAGTCGGCCAAAGCGGAGCTGGCAAAAGTTCACTATTAAATGCATTACTGGGTTTTCTACCCTATCGTGGATCGCTAACGGTTAATGGAATCGAACTTAGGGATCTCGATATGGCTGATTGGCGCAAACAACTTAGCTGGGTTGGCCAAAATCCCCATTTACCGGCACAAACCATCATTGACAATATACGTCTCTATTCAGCCGAAGCTTCTGCAGCCGCAGTCAATATTGCAATGGAAAATGCTTATGTAACCGAGTTTATTAAGCATCTACCCGCGGGGGTTGATACCCAAATTGGCGAAAATGGCGCTCGCTTATCCGTTGGACAAGCACAACGAATTGCTGTCGCCCGCGCGTTATTAAACCCCTGTCTTTTGCTTTTATTGGATGAGCCTGCAGCAAGTCTTGATATGCAAAGTGAGCAACGGGTGATGACAGCACTTAATGCGGCCTCAACTAAACAAACAACCTTGCTGGTTACACATTTATTAGCAGAAGCTGCCGCATATGATCAAATATGGGTGATGGAAAATGGTTTAATTATTGAACAAGGCACATACAGCAAGCTAAGCCAGACTAAAGGAGCTTTTAGCCGCCTGCTAACTTATCGCGCAGAGGAGATATAATATGCGTGTACTACTCCCTTTTCTTGCGCTATATCGTCGTCATTGGTTACTACTTAATCTTGGCATTATATTAACCATTATTGCGGTACTGGCGAGTATTAGTCTACTAACTTTATCAGGTTGGTTTTTAGCCGGAACGGCACTTGCAGGCGCTGCCGGACTGTATACCTTTAATTATATGCTACCCGCAGCAGGCGTTCGTGGCTCAGCAATTATCCGAACTGCCAGCCGTTATGCCGAACGGTTGGTTAACCATGATGCAACTTTTCGTGTCTTAGCACATTTAAGGATATTTACATTTCAAAAACTATTCCCGCTTTCACCTAGCGGTATCGCACACTATCGCCAAGGAGATATTCTTAATCGTCTGGTAGCTGATGTCGAAAGCCTTGATCATTTGTATCTACGGGTGCTTTCTCCCATTTTTGCTGCTTTGGTTATTACTATTTTACTCACTTTGGCATTAAGCACATTAGACTCATTTCTTGCCCTTACTCTGGGTACAATTATGCTGTGTTTACTGATTACCTTACCCTGGTTTTTTTATCAGGCGGGAAAATCTATTGGACACGATCTCATTATATTTCGCAGCCAATATCGCGCTTGTTTAATCAATATTATTCAGGCAAAAGCGGAACTAACTGTTTTTGGGGCATTACCTCGTTTTCGGCAAGTATTAACCGATCTAGAAACCAACTGGCTAAAACGCCAACAACAGCAATCTAACTTAACCGCGCTATCACAATCTATTATGATTTTTATCTCCGGCCTTACCGCAACCCTATTAATGTGGATGGCAGCAACTGGTGTTGGTGAACAGCATAAACCCGGTGCGCTTATTGCTCTGTTCGTCTTTTGTACCTTAGCTGCGTTTGAAGTTCTTGGGCCGGTGGCGGTTGCATTTCAATATTTAGGGCAAGTGGTTACTTCAGCAAATCGCTTAATGGAGTTAATTAATCAGAAGCCAGCCGTGACATTTCCCGCTTCAAATATAACAACGAATAATCAGGTTGACATCAAATTGCAAAAAGTGCATTTCAGTTATCCCCAACAACCGCAACCGACATTAAAAAATATCTCTTTAACACTCAATGCCGGTGAACATGTTGCGCTACTAGGTAAGACCGGTTGTGGTAAATCTACGCTGTTACAATTATTAACCCGTGCATGGGATGTCAGCTCAGGCCAGATCTTGATAAATGGCCACCCAATTAATCACTATAATGAGAAAACATTACGTAAATTAATGGCGGTAGTTCCACAGCGAACACATATTTTTAGTGATACTTTACGTAATAATCTGCTAATAGCGAAAGATGATGCAAGTGATACCTTACTGACAAAAGTAATAAAACAAGTCGGTTTAGACAGCTTGATTAAAAATCAAGGGCTCGATAGTTGGATCGGTGAAGGTGGCCGACAACTTTCAGGTGGCGAACAACGGCGATTAGGTATCGCAAGAGCCCTACTTTATGATGCGCCAATAATTTTATTAGATGAGCCGACTGAAGGATTAGATGTAAAAACTGAAAAACAGATACTAATTCAGTTGCAACAGCACTGCCAGGACAAAACCTTGTTAGTTATTACCCATCGTTTACAGGGTCTGGAAAAAATGGATCAAATATATGTGATGGATGATGGAAAAATTATTGAGCAAGCGACCCATGCAGAATTATTACAATTAAAAGGGCGCTATTTTCAATATTATCAAGCTCAAATAGTACTAGCATAATTACGAAATTAGTTAATAGGACGGTTATATGTTTCAGCTTGATGATGGATCTTATATCTTTCCAGCGCCCGAATATGCTCTACATGAACCCAATGGTTTACTAGCCATCGGCGGTGATCTGGCTGTTGGTAGATTACAATCTGCCTATTATGAAGGGATTTTCCCTTGGTTTAATCCAACGGAAATTCCATTATGGTGGTCGCCAGATCCACGTGCAGTTCTCTTGCCAGCAGAAATACACATTAGCCGAACAACTAAAAAAAGAATGAGAAAAACCGCTTATACCATTACGCTAAATCATGACTTTGAACAGGTTATTGCCGCCTGCGCACAACGGCAAGAAGGAACCTGGATCACCCACCAAATAATAGAAGCCTATACTGCTTTGCATCAACTGGGCGTTGCTCATTCCGTTGAAGTTTGGTACAACACAAAATTAATTGGTGGACTATATGGCGTTAATGTTGGTAAAATTTTTTGTGGTGAATCGATGTTTAGCCGTGTTACTGACGGTTCTAAATATGCACTTATTGCTTTTTATCACCATTTCCTGCGTTTCGGTGGAAAACTGTTTGATTGTCAAATAATTAATGCATATACCGCCTCTTTAGGTGTGAAAGAGATCCCTCGAGTACAGTTTTTAAATTATCTCTATCAATATCGCGATCAACCTATCGATAAAGCATGTTGGCTAAAGCAAACCATAAGTTTACCCAGTGCAGCAGAAATTAATCATTTTGAATGATTAACTGGAAAATATTTTTCTACCTAAACAAAGGCAACAGATAGCTGATTTAGCATCAATTTGAAGATATAAGTGACAGAATCATTCATGCTATTGCAAACTAAGTTAGATGGTTTGCTATGATATTATTACATTTTATTTTTTTATCGTTCGCGTTGTTCAAACCGTATACTTGTTGTATATTTTTGTACTATTAAGCTTTAATGCTGTAATTTTCGTATCTTGATAAAAAGAAAAAGTGACTTTAAACTCGACACTCCTTTACATAAGGAGGGTTTTTCGGCATTATCTTGCCCGTAAAAAACTTGGTGATTAACTCAGAGGATTAGATGGCCAAAGAAGACAATATTGAAATGCAAGGTACAGTACTAGATACTCTGCCCAATACCATGTTCCGTGTTGAACTAGAAAATGGACACGTAGTTACTGCGCATATTTCTGGCAAAATGCGTAAAAATTATATCCGTATTCTGACGGGCGACAAAGTGACTGTCGAGTTAACACCTTATGATCTGAGTAAAGGCAGAATCATCTTTCGTAGCCGTTGATCGCCTCTTCTCTCAGGCTCTTGCCATAGACGATTGGAATATCGTCTATGGTTATAAACCATCTGTAATTAAATTATTGCATTCTCTGGTTTAGTTTTATGCATACCTTCAAAATGATAAGTTAATTTTTGCGTCTTCTTATTCAGATCGATCTTAACAGCACCACCGTGACTCAACTGCCCAAATAAAAGTTCATTAGCTAAAGGTTTTTTTAGATTATCCTGGATCACTCTTGCCATCGGCCTGGCTCCCATCGCCTTATCATAGCCTTTAGCACAAAGCCATTGACGTGCCGCATTACTGATTTCAATTGATACACCTTTTTCATCAAGTTGCGCTTGTAACTCAACAATAAACTTATCAACAACTTGGGCAATAATTTCTGGTGTTAAACCATTAAACCAAATTATGCCATCCAATCGATTACGAAACTCAGGCGCGAAAATTCGTTTTATCTCTGATAATGCATCGGTACTATTATCCTGCTCAGTAAAACCAATCGATTTACGTTGTGTTTCTTGCACACCCGCATTTGTGGTCATCACCAAGACAACATTACGAAAATCAGCCTTACGGCCATTATTATCGGTTAAAGTACCATTATCCATCACTTGTAATAAAAGATTGAATACATCAGAATGTGCCTTTTCTATTTCATCTAATAAAACGACCGAATAAGGATGTTTTATAACCGCATCTGTCAATAAACCACCTTGATCAAAGCCTACATATCCTGGTGGGGCACCAATTAGCCGACTAACTGTATGACGTTCCATATATTCTGACATGTCAAAACGTAACAATTTAATATCTAATGCCTTTGCCAGTTGCACAGTGACTTCTGTCTTACCGACACCTGTTGGCCCAGCAAATAAAAATGCACCAATAGGTCTGTGGCTACTACCTAACCCCGCTCGATTCATTTTAATCGCTTCGCTGAGGGTTTGAATAGCTTGCTCTTGGCCAAATACTAGCAATTTCAATCTATTATCTAAATTTTTCAATCGCTCTTTATCGCTAGAAGAAACTGTTTTTTCAGGAATCCGGGCAATGAGGGAAATAACTGATTCTATCTCCTGTACCCCAATTGTTTTTTTACGTCGGTTTTGTGGCATCAAACGCGTTCTTGCACCCGCTTCATCAATAACATCGATTGCTTTATCCGGTAAATGGCGATCTGTAATATATTTTACTGATAAATCAACCGCTGCTTTAATCGCTTTGGGACTATAACGAACATTATGGTGAGCTTCATACTTAGCTCGTAATCCATTAATAATCTGTACCGTTTCGTCAGCAGAAGGTTCGACGATATCAATTTTTTGGAATCGTCTTGCCAGCGCACGATCTTTCTCAAATATATGACTAAATTCTTGGTAGGTAGTTGAACCCATCACCCGGATCCGGCCACTCGATAGTAATGGCTTAATCAGATTAGCCGCATCAACTTGTCCGCCAGATGCCGCTCCAGCACCAATAATCGTATGGATTTCATCAATAAAGAGAATACTTTTTTCATCTTTTTCTAACACATTTAATAATGCTTTAAAGCGCTTTTCGAAATCACCACGATACTTAGTACCCGCCAGTAGTGAACCGATATCCAGGGCATAAATAGTGCAATCTTTCATTACTTCCGGGATATCATTTTGTATGATACGCCATGCTAGCCCTTCCGCAATCGCTGTTTTACCTACCCCAGATTCACCCACCAATAGCGGATTATTCTTTCGCCGCCGACAAAGAACCTGGATCGTTCTCTCCAGCTCCAGCTGACGTCCAATTAAAGGATCAACTTTGCCGGCTTTTGATAATTGGTTAAGGTTGGTAGTAAAGCTATCCATCCGTTCTTCAACGCCAATAGCTTCTTCATTCTGATAAGCGGCATTAATAGAATCGGAATGGCTATTATCAGCCTCACTACCTTTGACCATGCCATGAGAAATAAAATTAACAACATCAAGCCGACTTACATCGTGTTTACGCAATAAATAGGCTGCCTGAGACTCTTGTTCACTAAATATAGCAACCAGCACATTAGCACCAGTAACTTCATTACGCCCAGATGACTGCACATGAAACACTGCACGCTGCAATACTCGCTGAAAACTTAGCGTAGGTTGAGTATCCCGACTATCATCCTCAGGCAATAATGGCGTTGTTTGTGAAATAAAATGCTCCAATTCCTGTCGCAATACCACAAGGTCAACTTTGCAAGCATCTAAGGCTTCCCTGGCCGATGTATTACTGAGTAACGCCAGCAATAGATGCTCAACCGTCATAAATTCATGCCTGCTATCTCTTGCCTTGGCAAAAGCTACATTAAGACTAAGTTCAAGTTCTTGGTTAAGCATAATCACCTCCCTATAAATTAGTCTAATCAGACTTCTTCTATCGTGCAAAGTAATGGATATTCATGTTCTCTTGCATAAATATTAACTTGCGCGGCCTTTGTTTCTGCAACCTCAGCAGTATAAACCCCACAGATCCCTTTCCCGTGAAAATGAACATCCAACATAATTTGTGTGGCTTGTTCTTCATCAAAAGAAAAGTATTTTTTTAACACTTGTATTACAAAATCCATTGGTGTGAAATCATCATTATTCAAAATCACCTTATACATTGAAGGTGGCTGTAAAGCATGTTCCACTTGTTCCTTGAGCCTGACATCCGTCTGATAATCTGATTGGCACTCACTCATTATGTAAAAATCCAGTTAAATATTTTAATTATACATTTTTCTTAATTATTCTTAGTTTATCACTTTGATCCCATTTGTGACCAATCATCCTTAAAAAAGTAAATAATAAAAAAACAGTGACCTATAGCGTTATCTAAATCAAATTTTAGCAACTGAACCAGTTTCTACGAATAGAGTACACTTGACGCCATATATCTTTTTAATACAGTATATTTTATGAACAAGCAATTTTTAGTTAGCTGCAATATGAAATGAGCTGTTCACAGGCACTTGTTTGATAAAACCCCATTATGAAGGATGATGTATGGAGACAGGTACAGTTAAGTGGTTTAATAATGCTAAAGGTTTTGGCTTCATCTGCCCCGAAAATGGTGGCGAAGATATCTTCGCACACTATTCCAGTATCCAGATGGAAGGGTACCGTACATTGAAAGCTGGACAAAAGGTCAATTTTAGTTCAACTAAAGGGCCTAAGGGTAACCATGCCAGCCTTATTATTCCTGTAGAAAATGGATAGGTTGGTTTTCATTGCCTTTAATCATTTGCTATTTTAATTATTGCTCCCAAGCTTCTTTTGGGAGCATATAAATATTTATTACTCATTCCCTTGCCAAAGCATCTACCGGTTTCAACTTTGCCGCGTTGCGGGCGGGTAAAAAACCAAAAATGAGGCCAATGATGGTTGAGCAAACTAAAGCGCCAAGCAGTGGCATTAGGCTAAAAGCAAACTGCCAATCCGGTAATAGTAAGCGCGCAATAAGCGCCACGATATAAGAGAGTAAAATCCCTAAAAAACCACCAAACAAACAAATAAAAATTGCCTCTATCAAAAATTGTTGCATAATATCGCTATTTCGAGCACCGATTGCTATGCGAATACCAATTTCTTTCGTCCGTTCGGTTACTGAAACCAGCATGATATTCATCACACCGATACCACCGACTAGTAAGGAAATAACCGCCACTAATGTTAAAAATAACTGTAGCGTATTGGTCGTTTTTTCTATCGTTTTAATCAATGTATCGAAGTTATAGGTAAAAATATCCTTTTTACCATGCAATACCGTTAACAATCGCGTCAATTGTTGTTCTGCTTCTAACGAGCTATACCCCTGTTTGATCCTAATATAAAAATTATCAAAATAAGAGCGATTCATCAGACGACTACTCATCGTAGTATAAGGCATCCAGATCTGTAGCATATTGCTATTACCATAAACTGACTTCTGCTCAGCCGCCACCCCAACAATAGTAACAGGCATATTGCCGACTAATATTATTTCACCAACAACCTGTTTCTGCTTAGGAAAAAACATATCCTTGGTATTTTGATCAATAACAATCACCTGTCCATGGTGCTTAACCATATCGCTGGTCAAAATTATACCTTCGCTCATTGACATGGCATAAACATCGAAATATGACTCTCCAACGCCAAATGCACTGGCTGCTGAATTCCGATTACCATAACGTAAGAGAACATCAGTACTCATTTTACCTGATATAGCAAAAACATATGGCTGCTTTTGTAGCGCATCCACATCGCTTATGGTCAGCGCCCGTCTATCTTCTGGGCTGACGTCGCTAAATCCTTTACCAGGAAAAACTGTGATAGTATTTGTCGCAATTGACTGAATATCGGCTAATACCGATCTTTTGGCCGCATTACCAATAACAAGAATACTAACGACCGAGGCAATACCAATAATGATGCCAAGCATAGTGAGTAATGTGCGCATTTTGTTAATTAATATTGCTCTCCATGCCATTAGTAACGCTTCTCTAAACTGATTAAGTCGTTGCGTTATTGAAATTTGCTGCTTTTTAGCAGAGAAAATCGGCGGTAATATTTTTGTTGGCTCGCGTTGCACGGAATGATGGATAATTTCGCCATTTTTAATTTCAATTATCCGCTCTGCCTGCGCTGCGATCTGCATATTATGGGTAACCAGAATAACAGTATATCCCTGTTGGCATAGCTGTTTAAGAATAGCAATAACTTCATCACCAGAATGGCTATCCAATGCCCCCGTTGGCTCATCAGCTAAAATAATTTGCCCACCGTTGATCAATGCCCGAGCAATGCTGACCCTCTGCTGTTGGCCGCCAGATAATTGCGTCGGATAATATTTAATTCGGTCACTCAAACCAAGGCGTGCTAATAATCCAATTGCTCGTTTACGGCGCTCTTGCTGGCATGTACCGGCATAAATAGCCGGAATTTCAACATTCTGTTCGGCAGTCAAATAAGGTAACAAATGATAACGTTGGAATATAAAGCCAAAATATTCGCGGCGTAAAACAGAAAGCTGCTCGTCATCCAGTTGAGCTATATTTTGCCCAGCCAGATAGTATTCACCATAACTTGGTTTATCTAAGCAACCAAGAATATTCATTAAAGTTGATTTGCCAGAGCCTGAAACGCCAACAATCGCTACCATTTCCCCTGCGTTTATGGTCAAAGAAATATTTTCTAGTACCTTTACCTGTTGTTCACCTGTTCGATAATTACGACCGATATTACTCAATTCAAGTAATGCACTCATTCCTTCATCCTTTTGCTATCTCAGAGTTAGTAATTACTAAGTCACCTTCAGCAAGACCGGAAACAATTTCTGCATCAATATAATTTTGAGTAGCAACTTCGACTCTCCTTTCCACTTGTTGCCCATTTTGTAGCAGTACAACAATATATTGATTATTAGCAATATTTTCTCTCAAGGCAGATAGTGGTAAAAGTAATACATTTTTATGTAATGCAAGTTGAATTTTAATTTGTGCAGTCATTTGTAGTTTTAAAATATGATGCGGATTGGGTACTTCAAAGCGTGCATAATAAAAAATTGCATCATTAACTTCTTCCGGCGTAGGTAAAATATCTTTCAAAACTCCAGCAAAAGTTTTATCCGGTGCACCAAGAATAGTAAAAGAAGCTTTTTGCCCCGGTTTAAGATTAATAATGTCAGCTTCAGAAACTTGTGCTTTTACTAACATTGTATCCAAATCAGCTAATGTCATGATAGTTGGCGCTTCTTGAGAAGCGATTACCGTTTGTCCCTGCAACGTTTTAATGTTAGTAACAATCCCACTTAATGGCGCAGTAAGATAGGTATATTTCAAATTAGTTTTAGCTGTATTTAACGAGGCTTGATTACGATTAATTTGGGCAATATAAATTTTTACCCGCGCTTTTTTAACCTCCACATCAGTTTTAACTCGATCAAACTCCTGCCGCGAAATAGCCTGATGCTTTGCCAAATCGACATAGCGCTGATAAGTCATTTCGGCTAACTTCAATTCAGCCTGCGCTAAGGCTAAATTAGCTTGATGTTCACGCAGCGTCTCCTCTGATTCTTTAACAACATTTTGCGCTTTTTGCGGATCGATTACCGCTAACAAATCCCCTTTTTTTACCATATCCCCCTCTTTTACATAAAGGGTCTGTAACTGGCCACTAACCTGGGCGCCAACATCTACCTTACTCAACGCGTCCAGCTTACCCGTGGCAAGTACATGTTTTTCGATATTTCCTCTGATAACGGGTACAGTCTGATAATTTATTTTTTTGGGTAAATTTATTACATAAAGCATCACAGCGGTGATGATAATAATTGATATCAACATCAGAAAAATTAATAAACGCTTTTTTTGATTGGGAAGAAATTTCATACTAAAAATACCTTTTTTTAATATGGAATAGGTTAAAAACTGTATAAGAGCCACTGCTGCCTCGACTAAAACCAGCAGACAAATACTACAATATTTTTATTGCTTACCTGTTTACTAAGATTGCCCTCTGGCTAGCCATGCAACACGTGAAAACATATGGCGCAGCAAAGAAGGAATTGAATTAACGCCTTTTTCTGCCGCTCTATTGGCGACTTCAATTGCTAAATCAGGTTTAGAAGTTCGATGAATTGCTTTAATAATGACACGACGCGGTGATATTTTACCATTATCAGGAATAGCGGCAATCTGATGATAAATATCGCTGAAACCTTCACGGTAAAGAAAATGCTCCATATCTGACGCAGGTAATGTAGTTAGTCTATCTCGAGGAGTATCATTGATTCTTTCAGCAAAAGCAATTGCTGAATCAGCATACTGTTTCCCTGCATTATCGCCATCAACCAAAGTATGCCACTCGATCCCCATACTATTAGCAAACTTTAATAATGGCTTAAGACCGCATTGCGCAAACTCAATCACTTTAACACCTTCTGACTCAAAATGATAATTACATTGGCGTGCTAATTCATTCATTAACCAGATTTCAGTCTCACCTTCAACCAATAACCAGCAGCGTGCAAATAGTGCTGATGGGCGATTAATGCGTATGTGAAATGAAAGACGACGCATATCCTCCAGTGATAACCTGTTCGTCTTTAACCGATAAGCAACCACTTGATTTGAATTACGTACTAAGCGGCATATATTTTCCAGTGGAACTTGTGAAAGCAATTCGCCTGAATTAGTTGAATTAATACGCTGCAATGAAAAAAGATTTAATAGTCGCCAAGCAACCGAAAGCATAATAGGATGTAAACGAGTTTCTGGATCTTCGATAATCAGGATAGGCCGAGTATCGCTATTTAGTTGAAAATCGCTTTGTAATTGTAAAAATGATGAAAAAAGCTGCCAAATAATTAACCGAATAGAATGCTGTTCCGGTTTACCGACTATACGATTGATATCTTCCAGCACTCGCCAGCCTCTTCTATTAGGTGAGTGATAGGCAATATTTGACTTATGTGGTCGATTAAATAAGCGCATATTTTGTTCGGCAAAATAATAACCGAGCAACTGTTGCATTGCCACAAAGCCATCTTCAATCTCTTCATGAGACAATTTTGGTGATGCTTTTATTAATGCCTGGGTCAATTGTTGTAATTGGCTGGCAAATTTAACAGAGGTTTTTTTATAGTCAGCATCATAAGATTCAGCCGCTGTAGGGCGTGAAAAGCGGGCGTCTCTTAGACGTAGTACGGGATATAGTCGAATAATCTGCTGGATATATTTGCTATTATCATTTAAAACCAGCTTATTGCCGTCCTTATCTAAAAAACATCTTTCGGTAGCCACAATATTATTTTGTCGTTCAGCACTCACACGATAATAAATACGTTTATATTTATCATTTCCTTCAATCCATAATGCAGATAAGGACTTAAATCGATTAGCGTTGTCACTATTTGACTGGTTTTCACAAAAAACTAAAATAATTTGTAGATTATTGACTTGTTCATCTGTATCTACCAAGTGATGGAAATCATGTTGGCTAAATTGATATAACGGCTGCTTAGGTGATAATAAAATAGTCAGCGCATCTAACAAACTTGACTTACCCCAGGTATTTTCACCAATTAACACAGTATTATGATCTAAGGTCAATGAAAGCCGATTGATGCCGCGAAAACCAGAAATCTCCACTTGTTGCAAATACATGGTTAACCTCTTTTTATGCCTATCAGTAATAGTTACTGGATTATCCTGTGAGCAAATGAATTACGTTTAAATATTATTCTATGATATTGCGCCTAGTTTGAGTCTGTTATAAAATATTTATCATTATTTTGCCTATCTTTTTCACATTATTTCCACAAAATCATCGCCATAAAAGCGTTAATTGTAATAAGGATGGACTATGTATTCAGGACTACTTATCATTCTTTTACCGTTAACTCTTGGCTATCTGTTTCGCTTCAAGAATAAGAAGATTTTAGCGCTTACTCATCGCCTATTAGGTGTGATGGTTTACATTATTTTATTTTTAATGGGCATCACTTTGGCGTTATTGGATAATATTAGTACTCATCTTACTGCAATTTTTATCTATACCATGGTTTTCTTTTGCTGCACCTTTGCCGCTAACCTGATTGCTTTATTATTATTGGATAAACTTTTTCCGTGGAAAATTGCGAAACGGGAAACCAATAAACCACTCTCTCGGTTCAAAATGATTTTAAGTTCACTACCACTGTGTGGCGTGTTAATACTAGGTTTCCTGTTAGGATTAACAAAGTGGCCATTTTTATCCTATGCCAAACATGGTACTGAAATTACCCTTATCTGTTTATTATTATTGGTGGGTTGCCATCTTCGTAATAGTGGGATGTATCTTCGGCAAATTTTAATCAATTTCAGAGGCGCAACGATTGCGGTAATTGTTGCCACCAGCGCGCTACTTGGTGGTATTTTGGCGGCATTTTTATTAGGGCTACCTACTAAAGTAGGTTTAGCGATTGCAGCCGGATACGGTTGGTATTCGCTAACCGGTATACTGCTTACCGACGCTTACGGGCCAGTCATTGGTAGTACCGCTTTCTTTAACGATCTAATGCGCGAATTAGCGGCTATTATGCTTATTCCAATTATTATCAATCAATTTCGTTCTACTGCATTGGGGATTTGTGGCTCAACATCGATGGACTTTACGCTACCCATATTACAACGTAGCGGGGGAGTGTCTATTGTACCTGCTGCCATTGTACACGGTTTTGTACTAAGTCTATTGACGCCATTACTGATTGCCTTCTTCACCTAATAGATAACTAAATTTTCTGCCAACCACTCTGGTGCTAAATAGGTAACCAAACATGGGTAAAAAACGGATTTTAGTACTTGGTGCTAACGGTTATATTGGTCAAAATCTGATCCCCGCGTTAATCAAACAAGGACATATGATCACCGCAGCAACACGTCAACTTGATTGGGCTAGAGCACAAAATTGGCCAAATACTCAATGTTGTTATGTTGATTTACTCGCAGCCAAAACCTTAAACAATATTATGACAAATATTGATATCGTTTACTTTCTTGTTCACAGTATGGCAGCTAATAATAATCTTATTGAACAAGAATGCCTGGCTGCTCTTAATGTTAAAAATGTACTCAAGCACTCTCAAGTAAAACAAGTTATCTATTTAAGCGCACTACAAAACCATTGCTGTCATTCACAACACCTGATGGCACGTAAACTGACCGGAGAAATTTTACGTGAAAGTAAAATTCCGCTGACAGAAATTCGGGCACCAATTATTATTGGTGCGGGCTCCGCGCCTTATGAAATAATTCGGGATATGACTTACAACTTATTCATTCTCACTCCCCCACGTTGGGTAAGGTCAAAATCTTGTCCTATTGCTTTAGAAAACATGCTGTACTATCTGACGCAATTGATAGCCCATCCAAAACTAATGAACATCGTATACTTGATGCTGGTGGGCCGGAATATATTGATTATCAAACACTCTTCAAGCGCTTTATGCAGACAAGCGGTAAGTATCGACCGCTTATCCCGCTACCTATCCCAATTAGATTAATTTCCATTCAATTCATTAGCCTAATAACTTCAGTTTCTCCCTCTATTACCAAAAGGTTAATTCAAGGGCTACAGCACAATCTGCCAGCTAATGATCAAGCGTTAAAACAGCTTATTCCACAAAAATTGCTTAGCGTTGATGAAGCAATCAAACAAGCGTTTATTCACTCGCCTAATGCCATTAATAAAGCGGATTGGGGCTCAGATCCAATCCTAAAGACAAAATGGTGTGACAAATATAGTTATTATCCAAAAGATGCCGGTTTTACCCTAACAACCCGTGCTACTAGCCAGACTATTTGGCAAATCGTGCAACAAATTGGTGGCAAAAAAGGATATTTCTACGCCAATATTTTATGGCAATTACGCGCCTTGATTGATGATTTAATGCTCAACAAAGTAAAATATGGCCGCCCTATACGTGAGGAATTATATTTAGGCGACATGATCGATAGCTGGAAAGTGATTAATATCAAACCCGGACATCAATTAACTCTATTATTTGGTATGAAAGCACCGGGGCTAGGCCGTTTAACTTTTACCATCAAGGATTGTGGCAAATATCGAACGTTAGATGTCAGAGCATGGTGGCATGCTGCCGGTTTTTCAGGACTAATGTATTGGCTAATCATGAGCCCAATTCATCGTTTTATATTTAAGGGCATGGCTAAAAAAATTAATAAAATTGCATTAATAATGCATAAAAAACAATAAAATTAGCTTAATAAAGCCAAAGTGCCTTATAAAATATCAATATTAGCCTATTTGCAGAAATCACATATTGCATAACTATTCCATTAAGATTATCATTGTTTAACTTGTTTATTTATTCATATTTTTAGCATGTGTATTCAATTAAAACAAATTAATTGCTTTTATGGTGAAGAGCAAGCCCTACACAATATCAATTTGACATGTGAAACGGGTGAAACGATGGTATTACTTGGCCCAAGCGGTGCTGGTAAAAGCTCATTATTACGTGTCTTCAATTTACTAGAGATGCCTCGTTCAGGCCAACTGAACATCGCTGGGTACCATTTTGATTTTTCATGCCAAACCAAAAAAAATGAAATCAGAGCGTTAAGACAAAAAGTGGGGATGGTATTTCAACAATATAACTTATGGCCACATTTGACCGTAATGGAAAATCTGATTGAAGCGCCTTGTTTAGTATTAGGTTTAACTAAGGCAGCAGCTAAAGAAAAAGCAGAAAATTTATTGCACCGTTTACGGTTAACCGAATGTGCTAATCGTTTCCCATTGCATCTTTCTGGAGGTCAGCAACAGCGAGTGGCAATTGCCAGAGCATTAATGATGGAGCCTGAAATTCTGTTATTTGATGAACCAACAGCTGCTCTCGATCCTGAAATTACAACCCAAGTGGTTAATATTATACAGGAATTATCAAGAACGGGCATCACCCAATTGATAGTGACTCATGAAATTGATTTTGCCCGTAAAACAGCGAGCAAGATAGTTTATATGGAAAAAGGGGTAATTGTGGAGCAAGGCGATATTGATCGTTTCACTAGACCACAAACTCAAGGCTTGGAAAATTATCTATCCCATTCATCTCATTGAGAATAACGTAATGAAAAAATCACTGTTAGCTATTATCTTATGCAGCCTATCCATATCAGTACTAGCCTCACCAAAAGAGACGATACGCTTTGCAACTGAAGCAACATATGCCCCATTCGAATCAATTGATGCCAATAATAACATTGTCGGTTTTGATATTGATCTGGCCAATGCTATATGTAAAAAACTCAATGCCAACTGTACATTTACTCATCAATCTTTTGATAGCTTAATCCCCAGTTTGAAAATGCGTCGATTTGATGCTTTGATGGCTGGAATTGATATTACCCCAGAGCGGCAAAAACAAGTTGATTTTACTGATAGTTATTATAATAACTCAGCAACATTTATCGCAGTAAAAAATAAAATTAATAAAATATCATTATTAAAAGGTAAAAAAGTTGGCGTGCAAAATGGAACCACCCATCAAAAATATATCAGCCAACAGCATAAAGAGATGCAAGCTGTCCCGTATGATAATTACCAAACTGCTATCCTCGATTTACAAAATGGCCGTATAGATGCTGTGTTTGGAGATACCGCTGTTACAACGGAATGGCTAAAAACAAAAGGTAACGAAAACCTTGCCGCCGTGGGTGAAAAAATAACAGATGCTAATTATTTTGGTGTGGGTCTGGGTATTGCGGTACGCAAAGGAAACAAAGCGCTGCTAGATAAATTAAATAAAGCGATGGCACAATTAAAACAAGATGGCACCTATGATGCTATCTATCAAAAATGGTTGCAAAAATAGTCGATTATCGTGATGAATAATCTGTTGTTTCTAATAAATGCCGCCGGTTTGACGATTACTCTTGCTGGTATCGCTTTGATACTAGGGCTATTATTAGCCCTGTTATTTACTGCTTGGGAATCTGCTCGCTGGCGGCCTGTAGCCTTGCTTGGTTCTTGCTGGGTGACTTTAATTCGCGGATTACCTGAATTATTAGTTGTGCTGTTCGTTTACTATGGCACATTACAATTTATTATGTTGTTAGGTGACGGCATTAATATTAATTTCATTTTCTGGCAAACAACCTGGCAAGTTGATCCTGAATGGTTCTTCCCACAAAATAGTGAATTCGATTTTATCCCTTTTTTTTGTGGTGTTGTTGCTCTTGCTCTACTCTATGCCGCCTATGCATCGCAAACCTTAAGAGGCGCCCTAAAAGCGATACCATCCGGCCAATGGGAATCAGCTCATGCATTGGGTCTCAATCGAAATATTGCTTTCCTACGGCTTATTATGCCCCAAATGTGGCGTCATGCATTACCTGGCTTAGGCAATCAATGGCTGGTATTGCTAAAAGATACTGCATTGGTTTCACTGATTAGCGTAAATGACTTGATGTTGCAAACCAAAACGATTGTCAATCGTACTCAGGAACCTTTTACTTGGTACTTAATTGTGGCATTAATCTACCTGGTTATCACCCTGGTAAGTCAATTTATTTTACGCCGCATTGAATTACGCACAACTCAGTTTGAACGGGGAGTCGCAAAATGATCGATTTAATCATGTCATTGCTGCCAGGCTTACCAACCAGTCTATCATTAACATTATGCGCGTTACTGATTGCCTTTTTGTTAGCACTATTTTTGACTATTATTTTATCGTTAAAAACAGCGATTTTTTCAGCTATTATTCAAGGCTATATTACGCTATTTACCGGCACTCCTTTGCTGGTTCAATTTTTTTTGATTTACTATGGACCCGGTCAATTTCCCGCACTAAAAGAGTACCCTGCATTATGGGCATTGATTTCTACTCCATGGGTTTGTGCCCTGTTAGCGCTTAATAGCGCCGCCTATTCCACCTTATTATTTCATGGTGCAGTAAAAGCAATTCCTAAAGCTAGCTGGCAATCTTGTCAGGCGTTAGGTATGTCAAATTACCAAACCCTAAGAATTATTTTGCCTTACGCGCTTAAACGTGCACTTTCATCCTATTCTAATGAGGTGATCCTTATCTTTAAAAGCACTTCACTAGCAAGTACCATAACGCTATTAGAAATTATGGGATATAGCCAACAAATTTTTGGCCAAACTTATAATGTCGATGTTTTTATTGCAGCGGGAATTATTTATTTATGCGTGAATGGCATTTTGACTTTATTAATGCGTTGGCTTGAACAATACACTTTATCTTTTGAAAAAATTTAACCAAATAAATCTAGCCTTCTAATAAAGAAGGCTATATTTATGGTAATTTTTTAACTAATTACGCAAAGACTTGATGTGTTCAATGTGTGCTAATCTTTAACGTCTAAAATCTATAATATGTAAGATATCAATAACACTGAACACCACTTGATAAATGTTTTTTTGTTTAATTCAATATAACCATCAAGAGACTGAGAGTTTTTACAATTAAAATAATCACTCCATTTTGTAAGATAACAAACTACCCTAGCTATTGAGAATAAATGGCGGGCTAAATATATTGCCTTATTCGTTTATGTAAATCAGCTGGAGAGATTATTTTTATACTATATCTCTTTTGTATATTTTGTTTGTATTGAACATATTTCAGCCATTGTTTTTCCTTGCGCTAATTTACCGTCTAAATTAATTGGATCTGGCAAAAACTCAGGAAAAATTTTTGTTTTAATACCTTTGCCAGCCGCTTCTTCTAATTCACTTAGAGTAACACTGCCACCACCAAACGCTAAAAAACATCCATTTTTACTTGCAGCGTATACCATATAAGAATCACCAGAATCATCCAAAACTTTCCAGCTGTTATCTGGATCCTTTATTTGCATAACACTCTCACAATTTTTTGATAGGCTATTTGTTGAAGCTTGTTGTGAAACAATGCCAAAAGTGCTTACCCCTAAATTTTTAGCAATATCATAGACACAGCCAATACCTTCAGGAGTCGCGCCGGCAACAATAAGTAAATTATGAATCCCATGCTCATCAATATTTTGTTTTATCTCTTTTGTTATATAGTCTTGTAATTTTTCTGTATTTTCATATCCCATGCCAGAAAATCCACTAAAAACCAATACAAATTTATTGTCGATTTTTTTATCGATTTCTACTTTTATCGGATCAAAATTAGGACTGGAAGCAACGGAAGATTCAATATTATTGACACTAGCAGATTGCGATGAACTGATCATATTCTAATTCCTTTTAGAAAGCGGTTATTATTCAAATATTATTTGGTAGATAAAATGCAAACGAAGCGGTTAACAGGAATAAAAAGAATCTAGCAAAATAGCCAGACCTTTTAAAGTAATAAATAGTCTGAGATTTATTGTTATTCTTTTAATCTTCATAAATGTAAAATAGATAATCCATTATCCATCCACATGAATGGCAGATGCCGATTGCATCTATTTTTATAACTTAATGTAGCAGAAAGCGGGCAGGTAAAGGTCGCTCTGATAGCTCTTCATCGTCAATATCTTCTTGACCGCTATACAGTAGATCATTGTTATAAACTTCAAAAATAATAGCCGCCATCTGCTCTTCTGCTTGCTGAAGGAAACTGGAGAATTGATTACAAGTCATGCCAGCCAATAACGAAAAAGATTGACTAACCACTAGTTTAGGCAAATTTTCATCATTAATTTCCATAAATGCTTTCGCCGTTAATGAGCTGGCATTAATTTGGCTTAAATTTGCTAATAGGGTAATAATCGATGTCGGTTTGAGTTCAGCCAAAACAGAGAAAACTAATATGTTTTCAACAATATCAACTTTAGCATCGAAAATACCATCAATATTTTGCATATGTGGCAAATGCAATGCCTGGCAATTATCACATTCAAAATATGAAGTTTTGAGTTGAACAAGCCACTCTCGCAATTTAGCTATGTCAGGGAAACAAATCGAATCCATTAATTAACCTTATTTTGCACAAAATACTAACAATTCTACCTAAGAAAATTCGCTATCTATCATCTTAAACCAAAAACAGACCATATTTTATCATGTTAAATCATATTTAACGAGCCATTCCTACTTATAATTTAATCCATCTTGCGATGATTACACTGTTTAGCTTTTAGCTTGCGTTGGTGATGTTCCGAACTATTTTTTTGTTGGTCAATGCCGAAAAAACTAAGCTTAGGCAGCGCCCGCCAAACAATATGAACGATGGCCGGTATCATACAACCAATTGCTAGCATAATCATAGCAAGCAAAACACCTTTTTTCATAAATAAAGCAGCTAATTCAATATAGTTATTTATCACTAAATAGACCAATAACAGTAATAATAAACCAATAACTTCGAGTATTATCACAAATTTAGGCATATCACCGAAAGAACGCATAGCGGATAATTTTTTTTTGCTCATAACAATCTATGTTTCCTGTTAAAAAACACTATCCTGTTATATTAGGTAATTGTTAACATTTCAGATAGCAATAAATATAAATTGTGCTTTTTTTGACGCTAACTATAGGCATAGTAATTGAACTGTAGATAATAAATAAAATTTAGTTGAAGGAGATATGATGTTTACTGTCATTTTTGGTCGCTCTGGTTGCCCCTATTGCGTCCGAGCAAAAGAATTAGCAGAAAAATTAAAACATGAACGTGATGATTTTGATTATAATTATGTTGACATACAAGCGGAGGGAATCACTAAAGCTGACTTAGCTAAAAAAGCGGGTAAACCTGTTGAGACTGTTCCGCAAATTTTTATTGATGAGCAACATATTGGTGGTTGTACAGACTTTGAAGCCTACGCAAAAAAACATCTTATTTCTTAATTAACTGATTTCATTAAAATTATTTTCTATTTTAATTTTATATGTTAAGTTTCAGGCACAAATCATAAAAGCATTTTTTGATCAAAAAATGCTTTTTTTTCTTCTTTAAGAACTTTATGAATAATAAATAGTCTTAACTTATGCCACTGCTTTTCTTTGAATGTCCCCAAATTATTGAGGAATACGATAGTTTAAATTATGTCCTATTTAAACTATCGGTTTTTTATTCATACTATCTAATCGACCTTGCAAGGTTACAATAATTTGACGTTCACCACCGTGATTACCAATATGGATACAAATTGCCGCAAATTAGGTAAAAAAATTATAACCGCGTAGTAAGCATTAAATAATATCCATTAAGTCAGGATTTAAGTTTTACCTCAAATCTGATTGCCAAATAAATGACTAGTTGTTCATGAAGAAGGAAGTTAATGAAAAACGTAGCTACAGTTCTTCTTTCTTCGCTTGTTTTACTCTTATTTACCCCGTAATCTCGCTGCCGAATAAATGACTAATTGTTCATGTTCATGTTCATAAAGGAGGTTGTCAATGAAAACGGTATATAAGGTCCTTCTTTCTTCACTTGTTCTACTCTCATTTTCTTCCATAGCAGCAAAAGATTTACATAATAAACTGATCATCCAAGCTATTCCCTCCTCAGAAGGTACGGTGGTGATTGAAGGGCAGCCGAAGTATGAAAAAACATTTAATGTTGTTGTATATAGTGTAATTGATCAGCCAATTGAATTAACCGGTGATGTCGGCTGCTACAAAGCGTTCAATGAAAAAGGCAAAGAGTTTGATGGACGGCTAGTGCATGCTGAGCTACTGGGAATATTGAAAGACAGCCCAAAAGCGGGAGAAGCCACCTTCGTCAGCGACGATGAATCTGTCTATAACGCCAAATTCGTAAAATGGTCTTCGCAATGCTAATCTCCGACTAAGCGCATACAAAAAGGGTATCATTTGCAAGGGCTATATGATATATAAAATCTTTTACTATCATATTGTTATTATGTAAATGTGGGCCGCTCTAGCGGCCTTTTCGTATTTCACAATTTTATAAACCGTAGATCAGGCAACATTGAGCTGACGGACAATTTCTGTTGGCCAGTGCCTTTCTGATGAAGGGCCAACACAATGTTGCTATTGATGGTACGCCTGCGGCCAAAACGATACTTTTAAACTTCCCCTCCTGTCTATCTTGATTCGTGCGCGCCAGTATTCTCCGTTGTTAAACCTGAGCCACAGTACAGAGAGTGGTGCCGACTATTTTTCCCATTTCACCATCAGCTGCTTGTCCCATCATCAACAAACCGGACGCCCACGCACTGAGCATCGAATTCTTTTAATAAATGAATAAGTTTTATAAAAATATTACCAAACTTACTTTACCCTATGTAAAAGACATTTTACCCTTGGCTATCTAATATAAATAATCAGGATACATATTCAATGAGGGCTCTACCTTGCTAAACTATATTAACTTAAGTTTGTTTAGTTTTATTAATGCCACCCCAATTACATCCATTGGTACATTAACATTGGCAATTTTTTTGGCTAAACGACTCATTCTTATATTTCCCTTAATTACCATTGCCTGCTGGCTTTGGGGATCATCGAAAAATCTAGTTCGCCAAAGAGTGTTTGTCTGTAAAACCGCTCTCGCAGTTATTATCGGTTTAGCTATTTCCGGTTTTATTGGCGTAATTTTCCCACAAGAACGACCTTTTATGTTGGGGATAGGCCAACATTTTCTTGCTCATGCCCCAACACCATCATTTCCCAGTAATCATGCTACTATTGCTTTTACCTTCGCTTTTGGCTTTTTATTCTGGTTAAGAAATTGGATTGGGCTGTTATTATTTATACCAGCGTTCACAATTGCGTGGGCTAGAATTTTTCTCGGTGTACATTGGCCTTTAGATATGGCAGGCGCATTTTTGGTTGCGATTATAGCTTGTGGAGTTAGTCAAACAATCTGGAAAATTGGTGGTGATAAATTACTACCATATATAATAAAAGCTTATCAAATCTTATTTTCGCCTTTAATTAAAAAAGGTTGGATTAGAGGTTGAATACTAAGATAATTTAAATATATACATAAGTAGCCTCTGTTAATTCAATAAGTTATCAATTTTAACGAGGCTATTTTATCACTCAACATTTTTAATAAGTTAAATAAGCAGATAATTATTTATGATAAGCGTTACCTAAATAAAATAACATTATCTGATTTTACTAAAATAGAATTAAACATTGCTAGATTTAATATTTATGCCATTTATCATTTAAATTCAGGCTATTAATTTATAACGGTTATATCTTAGAATGAAATCATTTCACTATGAAATCTAAATGGCAAGTTAATAAAAGTAAACTATTTTTCGTACAAAAGTAAAAAAACAATAATATGATGTTTAAAATGGAAACAGCCAATAACCAACAATAAATCAATTAATGATTATAACTAAGTGAAAGCGGCAAATATTATCGGTAAATTGCCCGTTTATTTATATACATTATAAAAATTAATAAAAATATTTTTATCAAAAATTGAGCTTATTAACTGAATGATTAATCATATTTATTAAAACAACTTTTAAGTAAATATTAACTAAGAATAGCTAAATTTAACAAAATATAAACAAAAAAACTTACACTCATTAACAACAAACTATAGATGATTATACTTTTGGGATGCTGATCACGGAACTTTATACCGATAAATAATAAGATTTGCGTCTGAAAAACTAAAATATAATTTTGACATATAAAAAAACAAATAAAATTGATTCTAAACAGTATTGTGATAATGACACTAAACCATAATGTGGTATAGTATCGCAATTAACCTTTACTAGAATAATCAGTTACTTTATTTACATAAACTTTAACTATATATTTTGTTTATGTAGATAAAGAATATTGTATAAATATACCTGCAATCATAATTATATTGACCGGTTTTCATACATTAAAAATTTACTATTTTTTGTTTCTCGTTTTATATTTTGGAGATTACCATGGATACAACTCGAGTTGATTCCATCACTTCCTCATATGCACACCAGGACGTAAAAGTTTGGCGTAAAAATGATACAGTTTGGATGTTAGGTTTATACGGCACCGCGATCGGTGCTGGTGTACTCTTTTTACCCATTAACGCAGGTATGAGTGGCCTATTACCCGTCATTCTAATGACGTTACTCGCATTTCCAATGGCCTTTTTTTCCCATCGCGGTTTAACCCGTTTTGTATTATCCGGCTCAAAACCTAATGGCAATATTACTGAGGTCGTAGAAGAACATTTTGGCCGTTCTTCCGGTAATTGGATCACACTGCTCTATTTTTTTGCTATTTATCCTATCTTATTGGTATATGGCGTATCAATTACCAATAATGTCGAGAATTTCATCGTTGAACTCCTCGGTTTTAATGCTCCACCACGCTGGCTATTAGCACTTGTTCTTGTCGGTGGTATCATGGCTATTGTTAGCCTGGGTGAGAAATATATAGTCAAAATAATGAGTATGCTAGTATTTCCGTTTATTGCGGTTTTGGTGATATTTTCACTCTATATGATCCCTCACTGGCATGGCGCTGCATTAGAAACACTTTCATTCTCCAATATTAATATGGATAGTACCGAAAATAACCAGAGTATGTTGGTTACGATTTGGTTAACTATCCCTGTTATGGTCTTTGCATTTAACCATTCACCTATTATTTCTGCATTTGCCGTTGCTAATCGTAAAGAATATGGCGAGCATGCGGATCAAAAAGCTTCTCGAATTTTAGCTTCAGCACATATTTTAATGGTTATAACCGTAATGTTTTTCGTTTTTAGCTGTGTATTTACTTTATCTCCTGCTGATTTGGTAAAAGCAAAAGCGGCAAACATCAGTATCCTCGACTATTTATCTGGCTATTTCGATAAACCTTTTATTAAATTTGCCGCTTCACTAATTGCCTTCGTCGCAATTATAAAATCGTTCCTAGGACATTATCTCGGTGCGCGTGAGGGTTTTAATGGTTTGGTTGAACGTGCTTATCGGGCAAAAGGTAAAACAATCAATATCCAAAAACTAAATAAAGCAACTGCGATTTTTATGTTAGTCACTACCTGGTTAGTTGCTACTTTAAATCCAAGTATTCTGAGCATTATTGAAAGTTTAGGTGGACCTGTTATTGCAATTTTATTATTCATGATGCCAATGTACGCAATGAGTAGAATACCCGCTATGCGTAAGTATTCTGGTCATATTAGTAATATTTTTGTAGTCATTGTCGGTATTATCGCTATTTCAGCTGCAGTATATAAATTATTTCTTTAACGTTTAATGATTTTGGGATGGCTTTGATTTATTGGAATAAACGAATTAGCTTTCCCAAATATCGTAAGGCCGCAATATTAACTTCAACTCTTCGGCCAGCTTATTACTAAAAATTAGCGCCTTTAACAAGGAGGCGAATAAAATATGAGTAGTGTTTTTGATATTTTTAAAATTGGCATTGGCCCATCCAGTTCTCATACTGTCGGACCAATGAAAGCCGGGAAACAATTTGTTGATGATCTAATTGAAAAAGAGATTCTGACTTCTGTAAAGCGTATTAGCGTTGATGTTTATGGTTCATTATCTTTAACCGGTAAAGGACATGCCACTGATATTGCCATTATTATAGGATTAGCCGGTAATCTACCCGATACGGTAGCTATCGATTCTATCTCCACTTTTGTTAAAAATGTTGAACAAACTCAGCGCTTATCACTTGCCAATGGACAACATGTAGTGGATTTTCCTACACAAGGTGGTATGAATTTTCATACCACCAATCTACCACTGCATGAAAATGGTATGGTAATTACCGCTTTCGCAGCTGAAGATAAACTGTATAGTAATACCTATTATTCTATTGGCGGTGGTTTTATCGTTGATGAGCAGCATTTTGGTCAAGAAAGTGGATCGCCGGTTAAAGTACCTTACCCATACCAGTCAGCAGCTGATCTACAACGGCACTGTAAAGATACCGGCCTTTCACTGTCTGCACTGGTGATGCAAAATGAATTAGCGCTACGTAGTAAAGAAGAAATCCAAACTCATTTCGATGCAGTTTGGCAGGTTATGCAGCAAGCTATCGAACGAGGTGTTAATACCGAAGGTCTATTACCAGGCCCACTTCGGGTACCACGCCGTGCAGCAGCATTAAGAAGAATGCTAGTCACCTCCGATAATACGACAACGGATCCGATGGCAGTTGTTGATTGGATCAATATGTTCGCCTTGGCAGTCAATGAAGAAAATGCAGCCGGTGGACGAGTGGTTACCGCACCGACCAATGGTGCTTGTGGTATTATTCCAGCCGTACTTTCTTATTATGATAAATTTATTCGCCCCATTAACGAAAATTCCTATACCCGCTTCTTTTTGGTTGCTGGCGTTATCGGCACCCTTTATAAAATGAATGCTTCAATTTCTGGTGCTGAAGTTGGCTGTCAAGGTGAAGTTGGTGTGGCCTGTTCTATGGCTGCAGCTGCGCTAACCGAATTAATGGGAGGGAGTCCTGCCCAAGTCTGTATCGCAGCAGAAATTGGTATGGAACATCATCTTGGGCTTACTTGTGATCCGGTTGGCGGTCAAGTCCAGGTTCCCTGTATTGAGCGTAATGCGATTGCAGCAGTTCAGGCGGTTAATGCTGCCCGAATGGCTTTACGTCGGGTTAGTGATCCGCGTGTTTGTCTGGATAAAGTAATTGAAACCATGTATGAAACCGGCAAAGATATGAATGCCAAATATCGTGAAACTTCACAAGGTGGGTTAGCGATTAAAATTACATATTGCGATTAAACTATTTAATAAACTGTTACAACAATTAGATAATAAGCCAGTTTTAACAACTGGCTTATTCAATGTTAATAAATTATTTTATTCACTATTATATTAGTATACATGTCAAACAACTTGCGGCACATATATGCTTGAGCATTGATTGCTGATAGGCACTGGAGTACAGATATTATAAGCGGTCGATTCTTTATTTTTAAATTCTGACATTATTTGCCCCAATCTTTCCTCTCGCATATTAATATCAAATATATTTCCTTCAATAGAAAAGCTACTATAACTATCGATATTAATTATATTTATTTGATTATAATTTATATTAATTAGATTGTTATCAGTAGCAGATTTACGAGTTTGCACACCCAATCTTGGGGCTAGATCTATCTGTGATTGCGTTGTTAGGTTTTCCTTGGTTTTCTCTGGACATACACACGGTTCTTCCACCGATGGTGTTTTCACGGTCGGGCTTTCCTCTGTTGGGCTATCCTCCGTCAGCACTTGCTCTGGATACACACACGGTTTTTCCACTGCCGGTGTTTCACATGATAACGCTCCCGTTATATTAATATTGTGACCTGCTGTGACATCACCGATCCCTACACTACCATACTGTACTGCTGTTACCGTAATATCATTCTCTTTACCCGCAGTAACATTCTTAATAATTGAGCGACCGCTCTCTTTAGCCGTTTGTCTAATAGTATTCTTTTCACAGGCAATAATATCGCCTATCTCTGCATTACCATGCTGTTTTGCTGTTGCCGTAATGTGGTTTTCTTTACCCGAAGTGATATTGCCAATCTGTGATTTACCACCATCCGCTACTACTATATTAATATTGTTAATCGCTCTAACTGTTACAACAGCTCCATTATCATTTACCGTTACAGAAGGACCGAATTTTATTTTTTCCTTTATTTTATTTTTCATCTCTCCTTTTAATTTATGATTTCTGACTTTAAATTTATCAGTATCCATTACACAAACTCCATCACAAGATTTTATTTAATAAAAAATAGGGAATGCGGAATAACTTTTTGTTAATCCGAAGTAATTAATAGGCAAAATTAAAATAATTTAAATTAATACATAATTATTTATTATTTTATAATACCTAAAACAATTATGAGTTAATTAATTTCACGTCGCAATGAAGTTTGTCTGTAAATAAAAAATAAATTTATAATGAATAAATAATATTATATTAAAATAACTTTTAAATATTAATTAAATATAAATCTAATTTAATTTAATAACTATTTATTTATTTTTATTAAAATTAATTATATAAAAAAAGACCCACAGGTCTTTTTTTATAATCTAACGATTTAACTAACCAAATAATGCATGCCACCAACTGGAAATAGTGACAACAATATAGTCCCATAATCGACTCAAAAAACCACCCTGCTCTATTGCTTGTTTCACTACGAGCGGGCGTTTATCAATCAATTGATCGTTTAAAAAGAAATTAATTGTCCCAACCACCTGATTTTGGCTTAATGGAGCTTTGAGATAATCTGAGTTCAGGCTATAGGTCGCTTTTAGGTCTTGTTCTCTTCCTTTCGGGATAGTGATTGCTGCATCTTTTTCAGTTCCCAATAATACCGTAGACTGGTTACCATACCATACCTTTTCAGTAGTAAATGGCTTATCTGCCGTTATAGGAACAATGGTTGTAAAAAAACGAAATCCCCAATTTAGCAGCTTTTCACTTTCGGTAAAACGAATGCGATCACTCGATGCCCCCAACACAACAGCAATTAATCGCATTGGACCATTCGTTGCCGAAGTGATAAGATTATACCCCGCCCCGCTGGTATGTCCAGTCTTGACCCCATCCACCTGCAAGCTTTTGCTCCACAATAAACGATTGCGATTGTATTGCTTAATTTTATTGTAGGTAAACACTTTTTCGCTGTGTAATAAATATTCATCCGGCACATCTCTAATTAATGCCTTAGTCAATGCCGCCATATCGTGGGCAGTACTAAATTGGCCTTCTGAATCTAAGCCGTGTACGGTCTTAAAATGAGTATTTTTTAAGCCTAATGAGGTAACATACTGGTTCATGAGATCGACAAAAACAGTTTGACTGCCCGCAACATAATCAGCCAATGCAATACAGGCATCATTACCAGATTGAATGACAATACCACGATTTAAATCCAGCACTGAAACCCTATCACCGGGTTTTAAAAACATTAAAGAAGAGCCTCGTAGAACAGGATTACCGGTTGCCCAAGCATCTTCTCCTACGGTGACCAGATCATTAACGCTAATTTTACCCGCTTTAATTGCTTGACCCACTACATAACTGGTCATAATTTTTGTTAAACTAGCTGGATCTAAACGTTCATCTGGATTATTGGCTGTTAAAACTTTGCCACTATGGTAATCCATCAGTACATAAGCTTTTACATCAAGTTGCGGTGTAACCTGCGATCCATCGGCATGAACATTCATCGAGGAAACAAAAATAAATAATAGACCTAATCCAGTTGTCAAACGATTAATTATTTTCATCAAGCTCTTTTTCATTATCGATCTCCCGCGCTTTCTGATTAAAATATATCAAGTATGCTACTATAAAGAGCTTATAATGATTACAGTTAGCTAAAAAACATAAAGAATATCGCTATCTTTGATCTACTACACAAATTGAGGTAGAAAAAATGGATTGTCAACTGTTTCAGTTGATAAAATTGAGATAATATAATTACTCACCATAAGCAGAAAAACCGATAATCTTCAGGCAATAGTTGTTCGCCGATGGCACAAATAAATCAGCCCAAAAGCCTTTAATTACTAATTTTTGGCGCTAACCGACAATTTTGCAAACGGCCTAGCTGCAAATATATCTTACAATCAATTCACTAATTATAAACTCATTGGCATATTGCCAGGATCAGGGTAATTATATTCAAAACCAAGCTCCTTACAAATACGGCTACCATCAATGATTTTCCCTATAATAGGCGTTGATTCAGCAATAAACTCTGGCGGTTGTAAAGCTACCCGTTGCGACGCCGCAGTATAATAAGATGATCTAACCGGATGTTCAGGTGCGCATAAATTATAAATATTGCCACCCTCTGGCCGTAATATTAATAATTTTATCGCAGTAATGATATCATCTTGATGAATAAGATTAACCGGCTCATTTCCGCCAGTTAAGGCTGTTTTACCAGCTAAAAACCGTCCTGCATGTCGAGCTTCACCCACTAAACCCGCTAACCTAAGAATATCTACCGATATATTTGGCAATTGGTGTAACCAATTTTCTACCTCGACCAACGTTTTGCCTTCCTCGGTATTAGGATATAACTTAGCATCTTCATTTAAAGTTCCACTTTGTGCACCATATACTGATGTTGAACTGGTAAAAATAATACGTGGTATAGCGTAAGAAAGTGCAGTATCAACTAAAAGTTGTACCGCCTTCAAATAACCAATACCACCTTCAGCGGTTTTATTGACCGGTAACATAATAACCAGCACATCCGTAGCATTCATTAACTGTTCCAGATCTTCGGCCTCACATTCAATATCTGGCGTAAACCGAAGCTGGTAACAATCAATACCTGACATCCTTGCTGCATTTACACCATCTGACGTGGTTTTACTACCAACCACTGCCATTCCTGACCGCATTAACTCAAGTGCCAAGGGTAATCCTAACCAGCCTAAACCAATGATAGCGACCTTCTTCATAAATCTCACCACCTCCGATCAACTCAGTAGTTACATTATACTTACCTACTTATTAATATAATTCAAAGATCACAATTCTCTAACAATAATTAGTTATAAAATGAAGACTACATTGCTAATTGATAAATAGTGATCAAATCAGTCATATTAGCCTGAACAGGATTAGTGATACCGGTGGCACTTTTTAATGCGGCTTGAGCTAATTTAGCTAAATCACTATCCTGAACATTCAATCTTCTCAGTCCCGAAGACAGACCAAGATCACAATTTAGCCGCCTTATTTCAGCAATACAAGCTTCTGCACCACGTTGATCGGTCATATGAGCAACTCGAATACCCATTGCTCCAACAATATTTTTTAACTTTTTCGCTACTACCTTTAAATTAAAAGCTTGCACTTAAGGCAACAAAACGGCATTGCAAATTGTTAACGGTTGATGATAAAAATGGCTCACTTGCCAGGCTAAGGTTTGTACATATCCCTGTGAAGCATTATTAAAAGCCATCCCGGCCAGAAACTGCGCATAAGCAATACTTTCGTGCGCCTGTAGATCTAATAAATAATTAACCGCTCGACGCAATCACTTGGTCAATTTATAGTTTTATAGTTTATTTATACCTTTAAACTTAAAAGGATTGTTTTATTTAATATTTTGGCATCTGTACGACATTAAATAGAGTATTAAGCTTATTGCCGATCAAGTAATAAACAGCAAAGAATAGAGAACGGTGAGATAATTGAGCTATTTGTTATGTCTAAATTAAATATGTCATTTCAGATTAAAAATAAATAATAAAGCGCCTGAAAAAGCATAAAACACTTTTTCAGGCAATGCCAAAAAATGTTGGCTAACTATCAAGAGAAGATAAACGAATTAATGTTGTTTTTTTGAATGACGGAACTGTGCCTTCGACAATATGTTAAAAAGCTCGCCAATGCCATAAATTAATAACATAATGCCGCCCATCACGATAGGCACCATACACAGTGCAAAAAGCATACTTTTTAAAATTTCTAGCATTGAGAGCCTCAGCAAAATAATGATCTATTCAATTACGTAAAATATGAACATAACTAAATAGTAACCTTATAACTTAGATTATTCTATTTATTTTCTCTTTTGAAGGCTAGCACTAGATATTTTCATTTTTTTACACCAATAATACGGTTAGTGACAGATATTACTATATTTTAACAATACTAATTCTCTATCAGCAGATATTTCTTAGAAACAATCAACAAGCCTTCATTCTATTCTCACTATTTGATATAACAAAGAGTAATAACACAATAAATTAATTAACCGTGTTTAGGCTAATAAGGTTGTTTTTATGGATATTTTCTTAACGCTAAAACGTCATGATCAGCTATTTGCTGACGCACGGCGGATCAACTTACTTCTATATATAAAATCTTCTGGTTCGATCAAGCAAGCAGCACAATTGGCGGGCATGAGTTATAAAAGCGCCTGGCATGCAATAAACGAAATGAACCAAATAGCCGATAAAGCGCTACTTGCCAGTGCAACTGGCGGTAAAGGTGGCGGTGGTACCACTTTAACACCCTATGGCGAACGGTTATTGCAACTTTATGGATTATTAAAACAGATCCAGCAACAAGCCTATCATGTGTTAAATGATGAAAATTTACCGCTCGATAGCTTACTGGCGGCAATTTCACGTTTTTCATTACAAACCAGCGCGCGTAATCAATTTTTTGGTACTTTAATTGAGTATGATAACCACTCAATTCAGCAAAATATCAAAATTCAGTTAACTAATAGTAACACCATTATCAATGCATCATTAACCAAGCAAAGTAGCAAACGATTACACTTAACTGCTGGCAAAGAAGTTTTAATTTTGATCAAAGCGCCAGCAATAAAATTGCTGCCACAACAAACAACAACTCCAGCAGCCGATAATATAATAATTGGCACGGTAGCTGATATAGAAAAAGATGATAAAGATAGTGAGCTTAAGGTGAAACTGGAGGATGGATTATTACTTTGCTCAATCATGTCAAATCAAGAAATAGCAGAACAGAAGATAAAAATTGGTAGTAAAGTGACAGCGATTTTTGCCGCTAGCCAGATTATCATCGCAACACTACAATAATTACCAACCATAGCATCAGATTAATTTGATAAAATTTATTTTAAGATATAAAAAGCTTAATTAAACTAGCAAATAATTAAACTTTTTATATGATAAAATATAAAAAATTAATATAGATATCATGCATATAATAGAAGATTAACTACTTTTGATAGGAATCAACTAACTTCTGTATTTTCTTTTTAGTGCTAACAAAATTATTATATTTTACCTTTGCACATAATAAATCAAGCTTGGTATTGAGCGCCATCGCTAACAGATTTTTTGAATCACTATCCATAATATTTTTATTGATATTCCAATATTTAATATCATCCATAATCATGACGTAATCTTTAATATATTTTTGATATTTAACCGGTTCAGTTTTTTTAAGTAGATTTAAATGATCAATACATTGATTATTCGTTGAGGAAATAATAATACCATTAAATAATATTCCAGATTTGTCGACTGGAGATTCAACCGCAGCTGTCTGACTATCGATATCGCTATTTTTTTTAGCGAAACCCGCACATCCTGTCAACATCATAATAGCCAATAATACACTAAACAGATTTTTTTTACTGTACGTCATGTCATTGAATCCTAAAAATATTATTTTCTTTGATCTACACGAAATTGCGAATGGTAAATTAACTGATAAAAGAAGTAAACAACTTTTTTATCTAACGATTAATAAAGCGATCTACCTCTCATATTAATCACCATAGCTTTAAAATATAGGTTGCCATCCCTGGCAGGTTAACTACGTCCTATAACTATTATTTAAGGCGAAATAAGTTTAATTTTCAAACAACAACTAAATAATAATTATTATAAATATTAATCCCTTACTTTTACTTACTATCGGTAGATTAGTGTAAATTTTCTTTTTTACACTCATAATACCGCTTACATCCTTTAAAATTAATTGCAATAAAATTTACTAGATATCCCTATCAAATAATAATGTAAACAACCCTTTCATTAGTGTGCAAAACATAATAATAATTTATTGATAAAAATTTTTATCACGATTTCCTACTAATTTCTTATTCTATTAACCTTAAATCTGATTTAATTTTCACATTTTCAGGCGTAACAGTTGAGGTCGCAGGGTTATAGAGCCAATCCTGACCTGGTTCCTGATAATTTAATTTAAACAGCCCATCGACATTAAGGTTGGCATTACCACCACTATCAAGTTCTACAACTATTTTTTTAGGCTTATTAATACTGTTATTTGGTTTTAACTCCTCACCATCAACGTTAAATATAAAATTTAATCCGTTTAAATTAGTGGTAAATGCCTCAGCAGATTTGGTGGTATCTGGATAAACATCTAGCGTAACGCGCTTACCGCTAAGACCGAAATTATTATTAGCATGGCAAGTTAAGTTTAAAGTGCCAATATTCGATACGTCTTGTTCTTTCAACGTTAAATCATTATTGATATCAACCTTAAATTTACGCCAGGAATAATTAGAACCACATGTAACTTCAGTAATATTATTTAATTGAGATAGGCTAAATCGATAATTTCCTTTTGGGGCACTATTTAAACCACCTTTGCCGTCAAGCTGATAAATATTTAGTTGCCCAGAAAAACTACTTGAATCAATATCATCATCTTTTTTTATATAAAGTCTTACTTTAATGATTCCTTTTTCCGGCTTATTGGCTTTCATATTAATATCTGTTTGTATCCTTCTCTCATTTTCTGAGGCTGACATATTTAAATCGGTATCTTTACCATTATAGGTTATGCCAAATTTCATTCCCCGGGGAATATCTGACTCACTTACTTTTGGAAAATAATAAAAATAGACCGGCTCTGATTCTCCAGATTTACATTCTACCTCTCTAGTGAATAGATCAGATATCCAGATCTTTTCACCCTTTTTAGAATTCTTAGGGATCAAGACATTCCCCACCGGTTGAGTCTCACGATAAGTATCACCAGAACTACCTAAAACCTTACATTCCAACGCTAACGCGCTGCCGGTATAGAAAAACAGCATTGATATCATGAGTGCTATTTTTTTCATTGAAAACTCCATATCTCTCTGAAAATCAACGGGTTACTACTAATGCGATGATGATAAGGTTGTAATGGTATACTGTACTTTGAGCGTGTCAGACACAGCCGTATTGGTAGACGAAGTCACTGTGGCCTCAAAGCTACCCGCTTTTGCACTCTTCGGTGAGTACTTAACTTTACCTTGATTATCGGTTGTAAATTTTTCACTAATCGATAATTCTGGAATTACCACATCTAAAGCATAATCTTTCAGAACATTACCATTGGTATCAGTTGCACTAATTTCAAATGGATATTCTGATTGGTTATCCGCTGGCACAATATTATTTTGTTTTAATGAGTTAATTTGGATTTTAGCAGTTGAAATATCTCCAACAAAACTCACTCTCTTATCCGCATCTTTTGCCTCACCACCTTTTAATTGTGCACTCACCTGAATACCCCCAACCGCTTTAATCGTACTTGTTAGGATAATTTTAGCTTCCCCTTTAGTATTGGTATTACTGCTCGCAGGTTTTGGCAATGTAACATCATTACCTCTATTTTGTTGCCATGTCACCTCAACATCCGGCACCAAATTGTCATTCGCATCTTTTACCACTGCGATAAAAGTGAATGAATTTTTGCCATTAGCCGCTTTTTCAGTGATTTTGCCATCTAATTGAACCTGAGCTAATGCTGCACTTTTACTATCCGCTTTAAAGGTAGTTTCTTTGTCAGTCGCTTTGCCATTAACCTTAGCCGTCACCGTATAAACACCGGCTTTTTTACTGACTACTGTCGCCGTCGCTTTACCATCCTCACCGGTTTTACCTTTTACGGTAGTAATTGTCGCACCTTCACTTACAGTAAAAGTAACATCCATATTCGGTACCGGATTAGCTTCTGCATCGGTTACCGTAGCAGTAACCTCATTCTTGGTAACACCATCTGCCGGCGAGTTATCTGGCTTGATTACCAAATTCTCTTTAATAATTTCCGCCGTTGCTCCATTGGCTTTAAAGGTAGTTTCTTTGTCAGTCGCTTTGCCATTAACCTTAGCCGTCACCGTATAAACACCGGCTTTTTTACTGACTACTGTCGCCGTCGCTTTACCATCCTCACCGGTTTTACCTTTTACGGTAGTAATTGTCGCACCTTCACTTACAGTAAAAGTAACATCCATATTCGGTACCGGATTAGCTTCTGCATCAGTTACCGTGGCAGTAACCTCATTCTTGGTAACACCATCTGCCGGCGAGTTATCTGGCTTGATCACCAAATTCTCTTTAATAATTTCCGCCGTTGCTCCATTGGCTTTAAAGGTAGTTTCTTTGTCAGTCGCTTTGCCATTAACCTTAGCCGTCACCGTATAAACACCGGCTTTTTTACTGACTACTGTCGCCGTCGCTTTACCATCCTCACCGGTTTTACCTTTTACGGTAGTAATTGTCGCACCTTCACTTACAGTAAAAGTAACATCCATATTCGGTACCGGATTAGCTTCTGCATCAGTTACCGTGGCAGTAACCTCATTCTTGGTAACACCATCTGCCGGCGAGTTATCTGGCTTGATCACCAAATTCTCTTTAATAATTTCCGCCGTTGCTCCATTGGCTTTAAAGGTAGTTTCTTTGTCAGTCGCTTTGCCATTAACCTTAGCCGTCACCGTATAAACACCGGCTTTTTTACTGACTACTGTCGCCGTCGCTTTACCATCCTCACCGGTTTTACCTTTTACGGTAGTAATTGTCGCACCTTCACTTACAGTAAAAGTAACATCCATATTCGGTACCGGATTAGCTTCTGCATCAGTTACCGTGGCAGTAACCTCATTCTTGGTAACACCATCTGCCGGCGAGTTATCTGGCTTGATTACCAAATTGCTATCCGTAATAACAGCCGTTGAAGTATCTGCAACAAAATTAACCTCTTGCTGTTGAGTTGAATTATTAATACTTGCCCTAATGGTAACTCCACCCGCTTTTTTATTAGTGGTATCGAACTTTGCTTCACCATTAACGTTAGTGTCAACTGTTTGCAATGCAGGCATCGCCCCATTATCTGCCTCAAATTTTACACTTACATTTGGCACTAAATTATTATTTGCATCAGTTACTACCGCCTTTAACTGATTTTTTGCTTTACCATCGGCAAATTGATAATCTTTTAATATAATCAAATTACCTTTTTTAATGATCATCGTATCGCGATCAGCTTCTAATACTACAGTTACTAGCTTAACTTTCAGCACTGAACCATTAATTTTAACGCCAACGGTGCTTTCTCCGGCAGTAATACCTGTCAGTTCAGCGGTATAAACCCCATTGCCTACCTCTTTAGTATTTTTGATCTGACTATTGGTCAAACTCGTGGTAAAGTCCACTTTATCACCAGAAATAGGATTGCCTTGCGCATCTTTCAGTTCAAGTTTCAAGTTAGCGGCGGTTTTACCATTGGCAACAATCGTTGCAGGTTGTACTGTCAATAATGATTTTTCTGCGCTCGGGTGACCGGTGACAAAAGCAACCGACTGGGTTTTTTGACTACCATTAATTTCGGCAGTGACTTCGCTGCTACCCGCTTTGGTACTGGTAACACCAAAGATCAGTTCTCCGCGCTGGTTAGTATTTGCCGTTGTTCCATTTTCAATGACTGCGCCATCGGTTGCTGTAAGATTAACAGCTATATTCTCTACCGCGTTACCATTTTGATCAGTCACCAATGCATATAGCATATTCTTCTCTTTACCATCAGCTAATGCTTTATCCTTAGTAACATTCAACTTGGCAATCTGAGCTGAATTTCGATCAGCGCTAAATTTGAGCGGCCCATTTTTATAATTGCCGTTTTCCATCGTTGCGGTGATCTTGCCTTCCCCAGCTACTTTACTGGTTATATAAATTACCGCTTTTCCTTGGCTATCGGTGGTTGCCGTTATCCCATCCCCATTGGTAGCACTCTGGGAACCATTAGACAATGTTGCCCCCAATTTGCCATCCTGTTGTTTTAAGCCATCAACGTGGAAAGTAATTACTTGATGACTCAAGGGCTGTCCATGTTCATTGGTGATCACCGCGGTGGTGGTAAAATGATCGCGATCATTAGCCGGTAAAACGGAATTAGGCTCAACAATCAAATCATTAACCACATTTCTGGAAGGTTTTACCCGTATTGTGGTCGTCGCTCTGTTTGATTCATTGTCATTATTATCTATCCCCACCGCACTGATTTGATATTCTTGCGCAGTATTCTTTTGTGTTTTATAAACATAAGCCGGTAAGATAATTTCTAATTGAGTCGGTGAAATAACCTGATAACTGCCACCATTGGCAATAAAACTAGGCGAGACTGTCCAGTTGATTTTTTTCAAACCATATTTGGTTTTATTAACAGTGGCAGGAATAATAATTGTTTCTTTTGCTTCCGCTCTCATTTCGGCTGGTAACGAAATATTAATTAATTCCTGTTTCCGATATTGCATAACAATATCATAATTTCGATCGACAAAATCATACTTATTACCAACCAAACTACGCATGACATCAACAGCATCAGGATCTAACTGTTGCGATAATGGTACGCCAAAGCGATAAATAATATCCATGCCAACCATAGTGTCATTACGATCACCGGCCGCATGCTCTCCTTTCAAGGTGATTAATGGTATTGGCGTGTAATTTATGCCTAATGTCAAGGCGTAAGGATCGTCTTTTAATTTATCTGGATCGACACCGGTACCAAGATGGACACCTTTGCCAAAATATTTTTCATATTTAATACTACCACCCAGTTTAGGGTAAGTCGGTAAATAGGCTTCGGCACGAACATCAAAGCCCGTTGCCGGACGCTCATCATAATCATCCATTACCGCTATTTTTGATTGGTGCCAGTCCGTTAAGCCAAAATAACCATTGGCGGCCAATTTTAAATAATCAGTCCAAGCTTCACCGCCAAGACCTAATCGGGCATTGCCACCGCTATAATCATAATCATAGAAGGTATTAATGCCATACATCCAATCGCCCCAATATTGGCGATAACCTAAACCTAAATTTAAAGTATTTCTGTCTTTATTGGTTCTTAATCCCAATTGGGTAAAAAGCAGACTATTTATGCTATCAATAACAGGTAATAAAAAATCACCCGAAAATTTTCTATCAGTACCGATAGAAATACGGGCAGTACCGTACTGATTTAACCAATCATTAAGTCGCTGGTTAACCAAGCCTTCGCCAATATTTTTTGCATAACCTATTGAAGCATCAACTGCATTTCTATTTGCTAAAATATTACCAACCTGGCTGGCAATTGAAGCTAAAGTTTGATCTGTATTATCTTCAGGTGGTGTTTCCGTTCCACCTAAATTAGGTAAAATAGTATTAATCGTATTGGCACTATTGCCTTTAGTTTCAAGACTTGGTGGCATTTCTAACGGATAATATCCTGAACTTAAACGTTCAGAAGGAAATAGAGAAGTTTCCCCCTGAGATGATGATGCAGTATTATCTTCAGTAACGATATTATTACCCGCGTTTGCACCATTCATTAAAGGGCACCTCGAAAAACCTAACCAGAGTTTGATTTCGCAGATAAAATTATCGAAAACTGACCTATTGCCCTGACCACCATGCAGAAAAGAAACGCCATTAAGTATGACCTCCTTGCAGACCAGTATCACCTACAGACGATTGACCAGTTGGTCGACCCTCTGGTCAAGATCGAAACCTGTATAGACTTTGCGCATCTGGCAGCGGAAATCGACCATGTGGTACCACGCCCTGTCAGCAAAAAAGGAGGACGTCCACCATTTCCAACCGAGACCATGGTTCGCATTTTAGTTCTAAAGCGTATCTACAACCTGTCTGACGAGCAGATGGAGTACCAGCTTTTGGACAGAATGAGCTTCAAGCGTTTCTGTGGGTTGCTCCATGCCATCAATATACCTGACCGTACCACTGTGTGGACGTTCGAGAACAGGATCGGTGAAGCTGGTGCTAAAGCCATTTTCGATGGTGTAACCTCACAGCTTTTGAAGAAAGGCTTTATAGCTCGGGGAGGCCAAATCATCGATGCCACCTTGGTACCTGCTCCGAAGCAGTCGTTCACGAAGGACGAAAAGGAGCAACTCAAGCAGGAAGCGATACCTGCTCATTGGAAACCAACCAAGCGGCGGCAAAAAGATTTAGACGCCACGTGGACTAAAAAACACGGTAAGAGCCATTATGGCTATAAGCTTTCTGTGAACATGGACAAGAAGTACAAGTTCATCAGAAAAATCGTCACCGATACGGCCAGCACTCACGACAGTCAGCATTTCGAGAGGGTCATCGACAAGGCCAACACCAACCGTAATATCTACGCCGACCGAGGCTATCCCTCTGCGGAACGGGAAGCTTGGCTCAAGGCAAACGGCTATAGGAGCCAGATTCAGCGTAAAGGCCATCGAAATAAACCGTTGTCCAAGACTCAGCAAGGGCGCAACCACCGGATTGCAAAGATTAGGGCACGGGTTGAACATGCATTCGCGGCGATGGAACAAATGGGTAGAAAACTGATCCGTACCATTGGGCAAGTGCGCGCTAATTTTGCCATGACGATGATGGCAGCATGTTACAACCTAAAGCGGTTGGCGTACTTCCAGCGTACCGGCATCTTAGCTTTTTAACGCCCAGAATGGACAAAATGACACTGTCCATGGCAATGGACGGTAGGATTAGTAGCGGGGGGATCAAAAAACATCTAATTATTTAGAGACAAGCCGGAGAGCCATTGAAGATTTCGAGTTTTTCGAGGTGCCCTAAAGATTGAATACCTGAGATAGTATCTGCCATCTCAGCATTTTCAACTGCACTAGCTATTGATATTGAAGAAAAAAAGAAGGGAGAAAATAATTGTATTAAAAGCAGGCACCACGCGATTATTTTCCTTCCCTTGGATGAAAATGGTGTCATAATTAATTTACTCTCATATGTACACACATAGCAAGAAACCACCTTCAATCAATTAAAGGTGGTAAGATATGAATAATATTTAAATACTTGATAATGCTTTAACTTTTTCTTTTACGCTTTGAAAACCAGAGAATTGAACTTTCGAGCATAAAGTATCTAATTTAGTGCTCAACGTCATAGATAATAATTCTTTTGAATCTTTATCCATAATATTTTTATTAACATTTAAAAACGTATAATCTCTGCTGATTTTATTATAATCATTAGAATATTGTTGGTATTTACCACCATTCGCTTCTTTTAAAAAATTAAAGCGATCAACACATTGATTATTTGACGAGGCAATAGTAATACCATCAAATAACATTCCTTTTTTTTCTATATAATTTCGCGCAGGAATACTACTCTGGTTATTGACAATAGCGGTACCATTATTAGTTTGACTCGCTGTTTTATCATTGACTTTTTTATTCATCTTTTTTGACACAGGTACAGAACAAGCATTTAATAAAAACATAGCACCAAATACTAAAGCGCACTTTTGGAAATTAACATTCATAACAAAGCCTTTATTCAATTACGTAGCTAATTAACAAGCTCCATTAAGGAGCCATTTCGAGTGATCCAAACTAATAATTCAGTACTACACAACATCATAAAAATGACAGAAAAAAGTAGTACTAGTTTTTTAATAAAAAAAGATAATCGTTTCGACATATAAAAGTGAATCCTTAAAATTTTATTAATAATAAAGTTAAGTAAAAATGCTCACTTTTAATAAAGTAAAATATCGAATAACTATTAGCCATAGATAAACTATATTTATAAATAATATGACAGTGGTTAAATTATATTCAAATACAAATTATTTAAAAGTTCCAACAACAAGTATTCTCATCATATAGATGATTAGATTAAAGTATGAACTAAAACAAAAAAAAAAGAATAAATTCTATAAGTTAAGCTTGTAGTGAGTGAAATGATATATATAAATATTAAAACGGCAAATCGTTTTAATCGATCTTAAATCAAACATTAATAGATGCCAGCTATCAATTATCAACTTATGATCGTTTTCTCCAATGAGTTAAATTAATAAAAATCAATGAGATATAAAAAATGAAAACATTTAGATACATATTTAATTATAGTTTAACTATACAGAGATTATAAAATTACATATTATTTGCTTTAAAACTAATATAGAAAATAAAATTAAATGATATTGCAAAATAACTCATTATAAATACAACCAAATAAAAACAACTTAATAACAAATTGACTTTGAATATTCTCTACAGCTAGCAGATATTGAATATAAAGATTTACACTCTAAACCTTAATAATTGTTAAACGAATATTCTATTTAATTGATTTGGAAACATACTTAATATATGGAAATATAACATATCAATTGGTATTTTTTATTATACTAATTGCTTTATTCTATTTTGTGCCTGAAACTAACGGAGAAGTTTCTCTTATAAAAGGAAAAATGGAGCCAAATGGCTCCATTTTTTTATCTATTGTTACAAATATAAATATACCCACATAATTTAAAAATAGTTATATATTATCCCTAGAATCTATTATTAATAATTTATTTACATCTATATTTATATATAAACAACCAAATTAAACAATTTATTTATTTACGTTCATCTTTTTTATTAATTAATTATATAAATAATTAACATATATTTCACTTATTTTACCAAAAATTTTATTTTACCGAAAATTAATAATTATTATAACTTAATATTTTGTCATCATAGATAAAAAAACAATTTCTTTAATAAGCAACCTTAATATCAAAACCATTCTATTATTTACCTATTTAATTAGCATTCATTCTTTAATTTCAAAATTATCCAGCTAATATTAGTTTAATATCAAGATACTTAAATAATGTTTATTTATATAATAGCAAAATAGGCTATTTTGCGGTGTTAAACCGCTAATCTAATGACAGACAGGTTAAATCAGTATAGATCTTACCCAGCAATTTAAAAACTACCATCAGTTGTATTGGTATTCAGTTGCACGGATAATATAATAATTCAGATCGATTTTAATGAATGTACTAATAGGAGTTTAAACTATGGCAGTAACTAAGCTGGTTCTAGTAAGACACGGCGAAAGCGAATGGAATAAAGAAAACCGATTCACTGGTTGGACTGATGTTGAACTTTCCGATAAGGGCCGCGAAGAAGCAACAGATGCAGGCCAGCTATTAAAAAAAGAAGGTTTTGTTTTTGATTATGCTTATACATCCGTTTTAAAACGCGCTATTCACACCTTGTGGAATATTCTAGACCAAATAGATCAACAGTGGCTAACCGTCGAAAAAAATTGGCGGCTCAATGAACGTCATTATGGTGCTCTGCAAGGTTTAGATAAAGCAGAAACTGCAGCAAAATATGGTGACGATCAAGTTAAACTATGGCGCCGTGGTTTTGAAATTACACCACCAGAATTAACCAAAGATGACCCTCGTTACCCCGGTAATGATCCTCGTTATGCAAATTTGAACCCCTCAGAGCTCCCTGTCACTGAAAGTCTCGCTACCACAATTGAACGTGTTGTCCCCTATTGGGAAGAGGTGATTAAACCCAGAGTTGCTAAAGGTGAAAAAGTCATCATTGCTGCTCACGGTAACTCATTACGAGCATTAGTCAAACATCTGGACAAGATGAGTGAAGACGAGATCCTTGAACTTAATATTCCAACCGCCGTTCCATTGGTCTATGAATTTGATGAAAATATGCAACCGATTAAGCATTACTATCTTGGTGATCAAGCTGAAATAGCCGCTAAAGCAGCCGCGGTTGCTAATCAAGGTAAAGCGAAATAATCAAATTAAACTTTATAAGTATAAGGCCACTTTGTGGCCTTATTAAGCATTAATTAGTTGCTCTTTTCACGACGGATCCGAACCGCGTCTGCTAAACGATATAATAATTTTTCACTATTTTGCCAACCAATACAAGCGTCTGTCACACTTTTACCATACGCTAGCGGTTTATCGGTAGTTATATCTTGATTTCCCTCTAAAAGATGACTTTCAATCATCACTCCAATGATTGCTTTTTCACCTTGACGTATTTGATTAGCAACATTTTCAGCCACTTCAAGTTGCTTTTTATATTGCTTACAACAATTTGCATGACTAAAATCAATCATAATTTGGGCTGATAAGCCTGATTTTTGCAAACTCTCTTTAACGTCTTGTATATCTGATTCACTATAGTTAGGCTTTTTACCGCCGCGCAAAATAATATGGCAATCGTCATTACCGGTAGTATTTACAATTGCTGAATGCCCCCATTTGGTAACCGATAAAAAACAGTGAGCAGCTTTAGCAGCATTAATTGCATCAATAGCCACTTTTATTGTTCCGTCGGTACCATTTTTAAAACCTACCGGGCAAGAAAGACCAGATGCTAATTCACGATGTACCTGAGATTCAGTAGTACGTGCACCAATTGCTCCCCAACTAGTAAGATCTGCAACATATTGCGGAGTGATCATATCAAGAAATTCACCGGCAGTTGGTAAAGCTAAATCATTAATAGTTACCAATAAATTACGTGCAATACGCAATCCTTGATTAATATCAAAACTGTTATCCATAAAAGGATCATTAATTAAACCTTTCCAGCCAACAGTAGTACGCGGTTTTTCAAAATAAACACGCATAACAATTTCTAACTCATTCTTCAATTCATCATGAATTTTTTTTAGTTTTTGGGCATATTCAATGGCTGCTTTAGGGTCATGAATTGAACATGGGCCAATAACGACCAAAAGTCTATCATCCTTACCAGTTAGAATTTGATGTATTGATTCACGAGCTGTTTGAACTGTCAAAGCGGCTTTATCTGTTGCCGGAAATTTTTCTAATAAGGCAACTGGAGGTAATAACTCTTTAATATGTTTAATTCTGATGTCATCATTCTTATAAGTCATCTTTTCTACTCAATGTATAGCTCTTTAGCCAGTATATTCTCTAAAAATAAAAGATGAACTCAATTTAACCTCTAGTGATAAAAGTGTAAATATGTACTCATACTTATATTATAAATATTTAGTGGTAATATATAATATGATATAAAAATTGTTAATATTTTTAAAACCATACTGTTAGGCCAATGTAAATAACTATTAACCTGCTAAAAATATTGAACCATTTTCTTTAGCTGACCGAGCCCAAAGGCGAAAACCATTGATTGAAATACCAAGTAGCATCAAATATTCAAATGACATTGCTAAAACACCTTGTAAGTAGAAAATAACAACACTAATAACATTGATAATGATCCACAGTAACCAGCTTTCAGCATACTTTCGTGTCATTAATATCATCGCAATAATTGATAATACCATCATGGTTGAATCCCAAAAAGGGAATGCATCGGGTTCTATTTGTACAGGTTCAAGATAAAAACCTAATAAATGAGCAATGTCCCAAGTGACGTGGGCAAGAAAAATAAACACTTTATCAATGTTAAAACTTAATAGCAGCGTTAAAATAATGGCGATAAATAGAGTTACCACTACTTTAGAAAAACTCATCCAGCGGATCTTAAGACTTGCTTCATGATAAGCATCTACTCGACTCCAAGCGTACCAACCATAGGTATTCGCTGCGAAAAAGAAAATTTGTAACAACAAGCTTGCATACAATTGTATTTGAAAAAAGATAACCGCAAATAATGTAACGTTTATTAGACCAAAAAGATAATTGATAATTTTTTCCTGACTGGCAAGCCAAATACATAAAAATCCAGCTACTGTTGCCACGGCTTCAATATAAGATAAATTATAACCATTGCTGCCAAGAGCAATATGTACCATAGTATTACTAGTATTGAAAAACTCCATTCCTATTACCCTATTACCCTATTACCCTATTAACACTTATAATTCAGCTACTTAATGTTAGCAGCAAACGACAACATCCGCTCCAAAGGCTTCAATGCTCTCTCTCTTAATTCATCATTAATCGATATTTCATGTAATTCACCCTCTTTTTTTAGTCCTTGTTCTATAGTTTTTAAGCTATTCATTGCCATCCAAGGACAATGTGCACAAGTCCGGCAGGACGCACCTTCACCTGCCGTTGGTGCAATATAAAATGATTTCTCTGGACATGCTTGCTGCATTTTATAAAAAATACTTTTATCCGTTGCCACAATTATTTGCTGATTAGGCAAGTTTTGTGCAGCTTGAATCAATTGACCGGTTGAGCCAACTGCATCTGCTAAATCAACAACCGCTGCAGGGGATTCTGGATGCGCTAATATTGCCGCATTAGGATACAACATTTTCATTTTCTGCAAGGCTTGAATTTTGAATTCATCATGTACAATACAAGCAGCTTGCCAGCAAAGCATATCTGCCCCGGTTTTTCTTTGTACATAATTACCTAAATGACGATCCGGCGCCCAGATAATTTTTTGCCCTTGACTATCTAAATAGTCAATTAATTCAACTGCAATACTAGAAGTTACAACCCAGTCAGCTCTAGCCTTAACCGCCGCAGAAGTATTGGCATAAACAACCACCGTTCGCTCTGGGTGTTGATCACAAAATTCAGCAAAAGGCTTTGCAGGACAACCTAAGTCTAATGAGCACTCCGCTTTCAATGTAGGCATTAATATTGTCTTTTCAGGATTTAAGATCTTAGCCGTTTCACCCATAAATCTAACGCCAGCGACAATTAAAGTCGATGCAGAATGTCGTGAGCCAAAACGTGCCATTTCCAGTGAATCTGCTACACACCCACCAGTTTCTTCGGCCAGAGCTTGAACATCAGGATCGGTATAATAATGCGCGACTATAACCGCATTTCTTTTTTCCAACAATAGCTTAATAGACCGTTTACAATGTTTTTTTTCATTATCCGTCAAAGGCGCTGATTTAACAGGAAATGGGTAGCTAGCTAAATTGAAATCGATAAAATTAGGCATTTTGTACTCTTATGTTTAGTATTTAATGTTTTAAATGATATTTTTTAGCAAAAAAACTATTTATTTGCTAATTTTGTTTCGTATACTAAACAAGATAATCAATATTTAAAATTTTGTCGCTTAATTTTTATTATCAAATTGTTCTCAATAACCTATTTTTCCATTTGGTTGTAATAAAGAAGAATACTATTTTTCATCTATATTCTGTATCTACAGTAAAGTAAGACAGATAACATGAAATTAGCTTTTGACAGAAATAGTCCGAATATCTTTCGATGGTGGGTCGTACAGGATAACTCGGCCTACGCCCTCGCCCTGCGGTCGTTGTGCTTCGCATAACGCTGTCTCGCTTCGCTCGGCTCGAACCTACACAGCTTCTCATCCTGTACTCACAGTGCTATATGTTATTTCTGTTTCTTTGGAAAGTAACAAGATATTGTTAGATGGTGGGTCGTACAGGATAACTCGGCCTACGCCCTCGCCCTTCGGGTCGTTGTGCTTCGCATAACGCTGTCTCGCTTCGCTCGGCTCGAACCTACACAGCTTCTCATCCTGTACTCACAGTGCTATATGTTATTTCTGTTTCTTTGGAAAGTAACAAGATATTGTTAGATGGTGGGTCGTACAGGATAACTCGGCCTACGCCCTCGCCCTTCGGGTCGTTGTGCTTCGCATAACGCTGTCTCGCTTCGCTCGGCTCGAACCTACACAGCTTCTCATCCTGTACTCACAGTGCTATATGTTATTTCTGTTTCTTTGGAAAGTAACAAGATATTGTTAGATGGTGGGTCGTACAGGATTCGAACCTGTGACCAATTGATTAAAAGTCAACTGCTCTACCGACTGAGCTAACGACCCATCTGAAGTTACCTGAGGTGATGGCGGAGTATATTACTTATTTTTGCTAAGGGTGCAATGTTTTTTTTACCGAAAACATTTAAATGTTTATTAATCATACAATTATCCCCGAAATAGATAGCAATAAATACTTCGGGGTTATTCATTAGAGTGACGCTAATTTCTTTTCTGCCAATTTCGCGCTAGGGCTACTAGGATATGCTTTAATCACCTGTTGATAAACAACACGTGCTTTATCATTTTGCCCTTTTTCTTGCATCAGTAACCCTACTTTATAAAGGGATTCTGCCCCTTTGGCTGAATTAGGGTAATTTTTAACAACGGTAGCAAAATAAAAAGCCGCATCATCTCTGTTTCCCTGATTATAATTTAATTGTCCAAGCCAATAATTCGCATTAGGCTGATAATTAGATTTAGGGTAAGTTTTGATAAAATGCTGAAAAGAACTAATTGCCTGCGCAATCTGCTGTTTAGATTTGCTCTTTATTGCAAGTGCAACGGCTGCATCATACTCAGCTTTTTCATTTGCTGGTTTAGCCGTGACAACAGCATTATTACTATTACTACTGTCGGTACTTGCCTTGACTTTATTTGCACCAGTCGTCAATGAATCCAACTGCGTATAGAGATCTTTTTGCCGCTCAATAACTTGACTTAATTGATATTGGTTTTCCTGAATTTGACCACGCAATGTATCAATGTCCCGCTGAGCATCCGATAACTGCTGCTGAATTTGATATAATAACTGCCCTTGAGAATTGACCGCTGTCTCAATTTGCATTAGACGATCACTTGTAGAGCCTGAGCCGACATTAATGATTGGCGCTTGGGCGGTAGCGACTACTGGAGCCGCTACGCCAACCAATAACGACAGACTCAAATAAAGATGTCTGAAGTTACTGTTCATATAATACTCTTAATACACAAGTATCGCACGACGGTTTTTGGCATATGCCGATTCGTCATTACCTTGTATAGCCGGTTTTTCCTTACCATAAGATACGATAGCAATTTGCTCACCGTTTACGCCTTTACTCTGCAAATATATTTTCACAGCATTAGCACGGCGCTCACCAAGTGCAATATTATACTCTGGTGTACCCTTTTCATCAGTATGCCCTTCTACAGTAATCTTAACTGAAGGGTTACCGCGTAGGAATGTTGCATGTTGATCTAACAGCTGTGCATATTCTGGGGTAACATCATACTTATCAAAACCAAAGTAAACAATGTTGTTACTTTGCAATTCTTGCATTTGCTGACTAGCAAGTTGCTCAGCTGTCAAGCTAGCATTGCTATCTGCTACATTGTTTTCAGCACCCGTTTTGTCATTGCCCTTTTTTGAGCTACATGCTGCAACGGCTATCATAGGTAACGCTAACATTAGCCCTTTAAGCACTTTATTCAATTGCATCTTGTTCGATCCTTTAATTATTATTGCCATACTTATTATTATGCATCACAAATACGGCGACCAGGCAGGAAATTTAACCTTTCCATCAGTCGCCGGCAGACGCGCTTTGAAACGCCCATCCGTTGACACCAAGTGTAATACAGTACCTAACCCTTGTGAGGCACTATAAATTACCATAGTACCATTAGGTGCGATACTCGGCGTTTCATCCAGAAACGTATCCGTCAAATATTCAACGTTACCCGTTGCCAGATCCTGTTTAGCAATGTGCTGTTTACCATTACTCGAGTTGACCATTACCATAAATTTACCATCAGGGCTGACGCTTGGATCCTGGTTTTGGTTGCCTTCCCAAGTAATACGCTCTGGCACACCACCATTAATATTTAGTTTGTATATTTGTGGACGCCCTGCTTGATCAGAAGTATAAATCAGCGTTTGGCTGTCTGGCATCCAACTAGGTTCAGTATTGTTACTACGACCATCTGTTATTTGGCGAGTTTGACCACTGGCCAAGTCCATTACATAAAGATTTAAACTTCCGCTCTTTGACAGGGCAAAAGCAAGCTTACTTCCATCGGGGGAAAAAGTAGGAGCACCATTATGACGCGGGAAAGCAGCAATCTGGCGGACTTCGCCTGTCGCTAACGTTTGCATAACTAATGCTGAACTACCACTTTCAAAGGTTACATAAGCTAACTTTTCACCATCAGCCGACCAAGCTGGCGACATCAGCGGTTCAGGCGAGCGGTGGACAGTGAATTGATTATAACCATCATAATCTGAGACCCTTAATTCATAAGGAAACTTTCCACCATTAGTTTTAACCACGTAAGCGATACGTGTACGAAATGCACCTCGAATACCGGTTAATTTGGCAAAGACTTCATCACTAATAGTATGTGCCGCATAGCGTAGCCATTTGGCTGCCACTTTTAATTGGTTTTGCGTCAATACTGCGCCAGGAGAATTCACCACATCAACCAGTTGATAACTAATAATGTACTGACCATCAGCAGCCGGTTGTACCTGACCAACAACAACTGCATTAATACCTAATGCCGTCCAAACATTCGGTGTGACTTCCGATGCGGTAGTTGGTTGTTGAGGCATATGACTGGGATCAATAGGATTAAATTTACCGCTATTGCGTAAATCTGCAGCAACAATTTGTCCTACATCATCGGGTAAAGTACCAGTTCCAGTCCATTTAAAAGGCACAATAGCAATAGGCTGTGCAGTATTGATACCTTGGGTAATTTCAATCCGAATTTCTGCCTGAGCAGATGCCGCCCATAATATTAGAAAACCTAACAATAATTTAAATGCCTGCTTCATTTTTTCTCCCTTATCACGTATTCACGTCCGTAATAATTAATTTGAATATTAACAAAGGTGAATGCACAAAACCAGATAACTGAAAAACTTTTGTTAATTTTCCTAGCCTTATGCTATTCATAACATTCATTAACTAAGGCTTGAATACTAAAGTACTTCCCTGTTCATTAAATGCATCATAAATACTACGACTAGGCGGTTTAGGCATTGTTGCTGTTTTGGCTGCACGTATCGCTGCGTCACAAAGTGGTTGATCATTTGCTGTATTACTTTTAGCTGCAATACTAATTAACATGCCGTCAGGAGCGAGTTTTATGCTTAATTCGCATGTTTTACCACGATAAATATCAGCATCATAAAATTTGCTTTCAATTGCGGCTTTGATCTTACCTGCATAATTAGCCACATCCGAACTGGATGCCCCGCTTTTTCTATTTCCTCCTTGACCCGCTGCGGCTGCACCTCCCATTTGCTGAGTTGGTTGTTGGGCAGTTAATCCACCAAGCAGAGAGTCAACCGTAGCAGCCTGTTTAGCCGCATCTGCTTTTTTCTTAGCTGCCAGCGCCTTAGCAGCTTTTTCGGCTTTTTCTTTTGCCTCTGCTTGTGCTTTAGCCCTAGCTATTTCAGCTTCTTTTTTAGCTTGAGCTTTCGCTTTTGCCTCTGCCTGCTCTTTTATTAGCCGTTCTTGTTCTGCTTTAGCTTTAGCCGCCGCTTCTTCTGCAATTTTCTGTTGCTCCTTGGCTTTTTGCGCCGCTTCTTCTGCTTGCTTGCGTTGCTGCTCGGCTTCTCTTGCTATTTTTATACGCTCCTCTTCAACCATTTTTAAGCGTTTTTGTTCTTCTTCCTGCTGTTTTCGGAGTTCTTCTTCTTGCTGTTGAAGACGTTTTTTTCGCTCAGTATCGGCTTGTTTGGCACTATTTTGCTGCCGTTGTAGCTGGTTATACTGTTCTATTACTACGCCGGGATCAACCATGATCGCATCAACCACTTCACCGCCTTGACCACCGCCACCAAGCTTAATAATTTCATCCAATGAACCCAAAATAATAAAACCAAATAACAAAACGTGGAATATAATAGAGAGTACCACAGAGCGACTCAATTTATTTTTTTGCTCTTTTGTCTTTCTCACAACAGATTTCCAAACAAGTAATTATGCAATTACATCAAATAGGCTGAGTCATAAAACCAACTGATTTGATGCCAGTTTGATGAAGTATATTCAGCGCTTTAATAACTTCTTCGTATGGTACATCTTTAGCGCCACCAATTAAAAAAATGGCCTGCGGGTTTTTTGCCAATGCGGCTTTTGTTATTGCTGCAATCTGTTCTGGCGGTAAAAGCTCTTCTCGATGACCATCAATAATGACACTGTATTGCCCTACTCCAGAGACTTCAAGAATAATCGGTGGATTATCACTACCTGACACAATTTTTGATTGAGTCGCATCGGGTAATTCCACTTTCACACTTTGTGAAATAATCGGCGCCGTTGCCATAAAAATCAATAACAATACTAACAGTACATCCAATAAAGGAACGATGTTAATTTCAGATTTCAGTTCACGCCTATGTCGAGTCCGTGCCATCTTTCTGTTCTCCGCATTTATTGCTTTTCAGAAGCAAAAGCTTGACGATGCAGGATGGCTAAAAATTCTTCCATAAAATTGTCATAACTTTGATCCAATTTATTGACCCGCTGGTTTAGTCGGTTATATGCCATCACAGCTGGAATGGCCGCAAACAAGCCGATTGCCGTTGCAATTAACGCTTCAGCAATACCCGGGGCGACCATTTGTAATGTTGCCTGTTTAACCGAGCCTAATGCAATGAAAGCATGCATAATTCCCCAAACGGTACCAAATAATCCAATATAGGGGCTTATTGATCCTACAGTACCTAAAAAGGGAATATGCGTCTCTAGTGATTCTAACTCACGATTCATCGATATTCGCATAGCTCTAGAAGCACCATTCATTACCGCTTCTGGTGTATGAAGATTGGCTTGACGTAAACGAGCAAACTCTTTAAATCCAGAATAGAAAATCTGTTCTGCTCCCGTTAATGCATCACGCCGATCCTGACATTCTTTATAGAGACGCGATAGCTCAATACCAGACCAAAAACGATCCTCAAAAGCTTCCGTTTCTCGGGTTGCGGCATTTAAAATTTTGCTTCGTTGAATAATAATTGCCCAAGAAGCAATAGAGAATCCTATTAGAATCAACATGATAAGTTGAACCAAAAAACTCGCTTTTAAGAATAAATCTAAGATATTCATGTCAGTCACTGCTTAAACTCCGCGACAATAGACTCAGGAAGCCTAGTTGGCTTCATTTTAAATGTATCAATTGAAACAATAACTATTTCTGCTGTGCAAATTTCTTTCCCTTGCTGATTAATTAACCGTTGGAAAAAAGCCAATGATGTAAGTTGAACATAGCTAATTGTGGTTTCAACGGTCAATAAATCATCCAATTTAGCGGGGTGTAAATAGTCAATTGTCATTTTACGTACGACAAAAGCTAAATTTTCTTTTCGTAATTTCTGCTGTTCAAATCCTTTTTCTCGCAACATTTCCGTTCTCGCTCGTTCAAAAAAATGCGCATAACGAGCATGATAAACTACACCTCCCGCATCAGTATCCTCATAATAAATACGGATAGGCCAGCAAAACAGCATATTTTTACTCCCCTTGTTATCAATAAATTACCCGTCACTATACTTAAGTGAATCATCTATTGGAATGATTTATAAATAAAGTTACAAAAAAATAGTGAAATATAAACTTATCTTATGAAATGAAACTAATACGAAAGAAATAAAATAGTCCACAAGCTAGGATCAAAACAGCAGGTAAAGGATGAAAAAGATAACGCCAAAACGCATTTTTAGGTAAAAACCCAATACCAAAAATTATCCCACTACATGTTGCCAAAATAAGCAATAGCCCCTGCCATATAGTAAGAGAACTGGTATTTGAGGCAAATAAGGTTGGATCCCACATCACACAAAAAGCCATGGCAAATGCCATAAAGAGAATAAGGATCCGAAACGGACCCTTATGCATTGATGAGTAGATTTTATCTACCATTATCATTCACCAGTATGTTTAGCTTTGTTAGCAGCATTAGCCTCAACCTGTTCGATAGCCAGAGCTGCAATGACAGCGAAACTACAGGCAAGAAGCGTTCCTAAAATCCAAGCAAAATACCACATGCCATTCGCTCCTTAATATAATGAATGTTTGTTATTTTCAATATGCGCTTTGTCAATTCGACCAAACATTTTGTAATAACACCAGGTAGTATACGCCAATATAATTGGCACAAAAATGATGGCAACAACTGTCATCACTTGCAATGTAAATAAGCTCGACGTGGCATCCCAAATCGTCAAACTGGCATTAGGCTGTATATTTGAAGGCATAATGAATGGGAACATACTAATACCGAAAGTTAAAATAATACAAGCAATTGTCAGTGATGAAAATAAAAATGCCCATCCTGCTTTATCAAGCTTGGTGAATAGGATAGTCAGTATTGGAAAAAATAAGCCAAGTGCCGGTAATGACCATAGTCCTGGATTATTATTAAAATTAACCAACCATGCCCCTGCTTCTTTTGCTACTTCTTTGTGTAACGGATTAGAAACAGCGTAGGTATCGATTGTACTTTTAATCGCATAACCATCAATTCCATATATCAACCAAAAACCAGCTCCAGCAAAAGTAATTAAGGTGAAAAAGGCGGTGATATAAGTGATATTACGTGAACGTAGATGTAATTCACCTAGCGTGCGCATTTGGAGATAAGTCGCGCCTTGGGTGATTATCATCATAATAGAAATAATGCCTGCTAATAAGCCATAAGGATTGAGTAAACCAAAGAAAGTCCCGGTATAATTCAAATACAATAGGTCATTAACTGTAAAAGGAACGCCCTGTAGCAAATTACCAAAAGCAACACCAATGATCAACGGAGGAACAAAGCTACCAATAAATATGCCACGATCCCACATATTGCGCCATTTGGAATTTTCAAGCTTAGAACGATAATCAAAACCTACCGGTCTGAAAAATAGTGCAGCCAAGACTAATATCATGGCAACATAAAAACCTGAGAATGCCGCAGCGTAAACCATCGGCCAAGCCGCAAATAGTGCACCACCAGCAGTTACTAACCAAACCTGATTACCATCCCAATGAGGTGCGATTGAATTGATCATGATCCGACGCTCAGTATCAGTTTTTCCCATAAATGGCAATAAGATACCAACACCCATATCAAAACCATCGGTCACGGCAAAACCGATCAGCAACACACCAATCAGTAGCCACCATATAAATCTTAGAACTTCATAATCAAACATGAATGGACTCCTGTTTACTAAGCGTCTTGGGCTGAAATATTTTGTTGCTCATAATGATAACGACCTGTTTTAAGACTACTCGGCCCTTTACGTGCAAATTTGAACATTAGGAACAATTCAATAACCAAGAACAAAGTATACAGACCACATATTAGCCCCATCGAGAAAAGTAGATCTGCACTACTTAATGATGAATGTGCAACCGCTGTCGGTAAAATTTCACCAATTGCCCACGGTTGACGACCATATTCAGCAACAAACCAACCTGCTTCAACGGCAATCCATGGTAATGGAATACCAAACATGGCTAAACGTAAAAGCCATTTTTTCTCACCAATGCGGTTACGAATAACAGACCAGAATGATAAAGCAAAAATAAGTAACATTAAGAAACCGCAAGCCACCATAATGCGAAATGCCCAGAATAGAGGCCCGACTTTAGGAATACTATCTTTAGCGGCCGCTTTAATATGTTCTTCGCTGGCATCAATAACATTAGGTGTATAGCGTTTTAACAACAATCCATAACCAAGATCTTTTTTATTCGCATCAAATGCTTTTCGTATAGCAGGATCATTATCACCAGCTTGTAATTTTTTTAACAGAGCATAGGCATTCATACCATTGCGGATACGAACTTCATGTTGCGCCATTAAATCTTTTAAACCCAAAACCGGGGTATCAATAGAACGGGTAGTGATAATTCCCATTAACCATGGAATTTCTACTGCGAATTCATTTTTCATTTTTTCGCTATTTGGCACAGCAATAAGATTAAATGAAGCCGGCGGCGGTTGGGTTTCCCATTCAGCTTCAATGGCGGCTAACTTGGTCTTCTGAACATCACCCATTTCATAGCCAGATTCATCACCCAAAACAATAACAGATAGTACTGAAGCAATACCAAAGCTTGCCGCTATTGCGAAAGAGCGTTTAGCAAAAGGTCGATCACGGCCTCTAAGTAAGTAATAAGCACTGATACCTAAGACGAACATGGCACCTGTACAATAGCCAGCGGCAACGGTGTGAACAAATTTAACTTGTGCCACGGGATTTAAAACTAATTCTGAAAAACTGAGCATTTCCATCCGCATGCTTTCAAAGTTAAAATCAGAAGCAATCGGGTTTTGCATCCAACCATTAGCAACTAAAATCCACAGCGCAGAGAAATTAGAACCTAACGCAACCAGCCATGTGCTAGCTAAATGTTGGGTTTTACTTAAACGATCCCAGCCAAAAAGAAATAAACCAACAAATGTTGACTCCAGGAAGAACGCCATTAATCCTTCAATTGCCAATGGCGCACCAAAAATATCACCAACATAATGTGAATAATATGACCAGTTAGTCCCGAATTGGAATTCCATGGTCAAACCTGTTGCAACACCTAAGGCAAAGTTAATAGCAAATAACTTACCCCAGAATTTTGTCATATCTTTATATATCTGTTTACCTGAAATGACATACACCGTTTCCATTATCGCTAGTAAAAACGACATACCAAGTGTTAATGGTACAAACAGGAAATGATACATTGCAGTTAAGGCAAACTGTAACCGGGACAGTTCGACAATATCAAACATCTTGACTCCTTGCTCCTAGCAGGAAGACACCGACTTGCGGCGACCTGACTTTCATAATGCAAAAGATGAAAGCCTCATAACTACCAGCTTTATACATCTTAAAATAACGATAAAAAATTTATCAAAATACAACAAACATCTTAATAATAGTACGCTTATATACACTTATAATAAATAGATTTAATACGATTAAGATTGAAATTTTGCGATTAAATCAACATACCGCTACATTTAAATACTGACTAAATTTGATCAATGATCAATTTCATCGAAAAAATAAATAAAACCTATTTTATTGTTTGATTTAAATCAATTTTTATTAAAGTTATCAATATATTAAATAGCTGTTTATTGTTTTGTTCATGCCAAGAAAATAGGCAATAATTCATTTTAACCATGTACTTGTTGTTGACTTGGGAAAACTCGCCAAAACGCTATTAAAAAAACCATCAACAGAATATTTTTAATCCACATAATGCCACTTTTAATATCGAAAAAATCAAGTTTACCAGCATTACTCACGGCCTAAACATAAAAAAAGCCACTATCTATGAGTGGCTTTTACTAATCATAGTCGAAATCAGGTTATTTACTAGTCACTAATTGCTTAACAGCTTCACCAATCTCAGCTAAGCTACGAACAGTTTTTACACCTGCTGCTTCTAATGCAGCAAACTTTTCATCCGCAGTACCTTTGCCACCAGCAATGATGGCGCCAGCATGCCCCATACGCTTACCTTTTGGTGCTGTTACGCCGGCAATATAAGCAACGACTGGTTTTGTTATATGTTGTTTAATATAAGTGGCCGCTTCTTCCTCCGCTGTACCACCAATTTCACCAATCATAACGATAGCTTCAGTTTGGGGATCTGCCTGGAATAGTTTCAATATATCAATAAAATTTGAACCCGGAATAGGATCACCACCAATACCAACACAAGTAGATTGCCCTAATCCTGCATCAGTTGTCTGCTTAACGGCTTCATAAGTTAATGTACCAGAGCGCGATACAATACCTACTTTACCCGGTTTATGAATATGTCCAGGTTGGATACCAATCTTACATTCACCTGGGGTAATAATACCTGGACAGTTCGGTCCTATCATTTTTACCCCAGTTTCATCTAGCTTTGCTTTCACCGTTAGCATATCTAACGTGGGGATCCCTTCGGTAATGGTAATAATCAGTTTGATACCACTATTGATAGCTTCAAGAATCGAATCTTTACAAAATGGAGCAGGAACATAAATAACCGATGCGGTTGCACCTGTTGCTTGTACAGCTTCACGGACTGTATTGAAAACAGGTAATCCTAAATGTGTTGTTCCACCTTTACCTGGCGTTACACCACCGACCATTTTTGTCCCATAAGCAATTGCCTGCTCTGAATGAAAAGTTCCTTGGCTACCTGTAAATCCCTGGCAGATAACTTTAGTATTTTTATCAATTAAAATAGACATTACTTATTTCGCCTCCGCTGCTGCTACTGCTTTTTCTGCCGCATCGGTCAAGCTGGTTGCAGCAGTAATTTTTAGGCCACTATCCGCTAACTTTTGCGCACCAAGCTAAGCATTATTGCCTTCAAGACGAACAATGACCGGGACTGTTACCCCAATTTCTTTAACTGCTCCAATAATACCATCAGCAATCAAATCGCAGCGAACAATACCACCAAAAATATTGACCAAAACAGCTTTAACATTTTCATCAGATAAGATAATTTTAAATGCTTCTGCTACACGTTCTTTAGTTGCCCCACCACCCACATCAAGAAAATTAGCTGGAGCACCGCCATGTAACTTCACAATGTCCATGGTTCCCATAGCTAAACCGGCACCATTAACCATACAACCAATATTGCCATCTAAAGCAACATAGTTTAATTCCCACTCCGACGCATGGGCTTCACGGGGATCTTCCTGAGAAATATCACGCATCTCCTTTAATTCTACTTGGCGGTATAGTGCATTACTATCCACACTAAGCTTGCCATCCAGACAGATTAAATCCCCTTGCTTAGTTATCACGAGAGGATTAATCTCGATTAAAGCCAGATCACGCTCGAGAAAAATTGTCGCTAATCCGATAAATATTTGGGTAAACTGCTGGACTTGTTTGCCGCTCAAACCTAGCTTAAAAGCAAGCTCGCGTCCTTGATAAGGCATAGGGCCGGTTAATGGATCAATAATAGCCTTATGAATAAGTTCTGGTGTCTCTGCTGCAACTTTTTCAATTTCGACCCCACCTTCAGTCGATGCCATAAAGACAATTCGACGAGAGGCGCGATCTATCACCGCACCTAAATAAAGCTCTTTATCAATATCCGTTGCTTCTTCTACCAAAATTTGATTAACGGGCTGTCCATGGGAATCGGTTTGGTAAGTCACTAAGCGTTTTCCTAACCACTTTTCAGCAAATAACCGGATTTCGTCGCGATTATTAACAACTTTTACGCCACCCGCTTTGCCTCGACCACCAGCATGTACCTGGCACTTTACAACCCAAGGACTATTACCCAATTTTGTTGTTGCTTCTTCTGCCTCTTTTGCTGTTTCACAAGCATAACCTGTCGGTACTGACAAACCATAATGCGCAAGCAGTTGTTTTGCCTGATATTCGTGTAAGTTCATGATGCACTATCCATAATTTAGCCTGACAGAGAGTTAACAATTCTCTATATATTTTTATTTAAACATTGGTCAATAAAAAATTAACCAAGCTTTGCTCCAGACTGAGTAAATAACTTCACTCTAAATTGGTTATCTAGACGTCTAACAATAAACGAGCCGGATCTTCCAACATATCCTTTATTGTCACCAAGAAGCTAACAGACTCTCGTCCATCAATTAAACGGTGATCATAAGAAAGTGCTAAATACATCATTGGCAAGATTTCGATTTTACCATCAACTGCCATTGGCCGATCTTTGATGGCGTGCATACCTAAAATTGCACTTTGCGGCGGATTAATGATCGGAGTTGACATTAAAGAGCCAAAAACACCACCGTTAGTAATAGTGAAGTTTCCACCGGTCAATTCTTCAACCGTTAATTTGCCGTCACGCCCCTTAACTGCCAACTCTTTAATACGCTTTTCAATTTCTGCCATGCTAAGCGCATCTGCATCACGTAATACTGGTGTAACTAAACCTCTAGGTGTGGAAACAGCAATACTAATATCAAAATAACTATGATAAAGCACATCTGAACCATCAATCGATGCGTTCACTTCAGGATAACGCTTTAAGGCTTCAACAACTGCTTTCACATAGAAAGACATAAAACCCAAACGCACACCATGCCGCTTTTCAAAGCTTTCACTATAATGTTTACGCAAATCAAAAACAGGCTTCATGTTAACTTCATTAAAGGTAGTCAACATGGCAGTATTATTTTTTGCCTCCAGTAAACGCTCTGCTATACGCTTACGCAAACGCGTCATTGGTACTCGTTTTTCACTTCGATGAGAAGAAGTTGATGATGGCGTTGTAGATGCGTCATTCTGTTGCTTAATCGGTCTATTTTCGCTTGCTGTTGATTGGTTTTTAATATATTTCTCAACATCATCACGCGTTATACGCCCGCCTACGCCGCTACCTTTTATATTGCTCGGGTTTAAATCATGTTCTGCAATTAAACGACGGACAGCCGGTGTTAGTGCACTATGACTCTCTTCCTCAAGGCTAGCAGTCTGGCGTTTCGCTGGCGCTGACTCAGTAGTCTCTTTTACCTCAGCAGGAATCCCGGTACTATCACTAAGATGTATGCGACCCAATAGCTGTTTTGATAAAACAGTAGCTCCCTCTTCTTCTAAAATTGATTCCAGAATACCTGAATCTGCTGCTGGTACTTCAAGTACAACTTTATCCGTTTCAATTTCCACTAACACTTCATCACGCTCTACCCGATCACCTGGTTTCTTGTGCCAAGTTGCAACTGTAGCATCTGCAACAGATTCAGGAAGATCAGGAACAAGAATTTCTATGTTACTCATTTTCTATCCTTTAATTTATTTATTTTTAGTGCATCATCAACCAATGCTTTTTGCTGTTCTTGATGAACAGACGCGTAGCCTACGGCTGGTGAAGCAGATGCAGGGCGTCCCGCATAACTTAATAATGAACCTTTTGGAATTGCTTCCCGAATATTATGCTGACTACAGTACCATGCCCCCTGATTGAGAGGTTCCTCTTGACACCAGACAAAATCGCGAACATGCGCATAAGGCTTGAGCGTAGTTTCTAAATCTTTATGGGGAAACGGATATAATTGTTCAATACGAACGATAGCGATATTTTTTTGTTTGTTTTCACGACGTTGTTCAAGTAGATCATAATAAACTTTACCTGAACATAAAACGACACGTTTGACCTTTTTCGCATCTATGGGATCAATTTCATTAATTATCGGCTGGAATTCACCATTTGCTAACTCTTCCAAACTAGAAACCGCAAGAGGATGACGCAGTAATGATTTGGGTGACATAACAATCAATGGACGTCGCATATTACGAAGTATCTGACGACGGAGCATATGATAGACCTGAGCTGGAGTAGACGGAACACAGACTTGCATATTTTGTTCCGCACATAATTGTAAATAACGCTCTAAACGGGCTGAAGAGTGCTCCGGACCTTGCCCTTCATAACCATGGGGTAACAGCATCACCAATCCACACAATCGCCCCCATTTCTGTTCACCAGAACTAATAAATTGATCGATAACTACTTGCGCCACATTAGCAAAATCACCAAACTGAGCTTCCCAAATAGTCAAAACCCGTGGCTCGGCTGATGCATAACCATATTCAAAAGCAAGTACCGCTTCTTCAGACAAAACGGAATCCCAGACGTCAAATATTCCTTGATTTTCACGTATATTAGCCAGAGGGACGTAAACTGAACCATTAGTTTGATTATGAATAACGGCATGACGATGAAAAAAAGTACCTCGGCCGGCATCTTCACCTGATAAACGAACTTGTATCCCTTCATCAACTAATGTTGCATAAGCCAAAGTTTCTGCTGCTCCCCAATCGAGCAATTTTTTACCGTTCGCCATTGCCAGGCGATCACTGTAAATTTTTTCAACCCGAGGCTGCATGACAATCTCTGCCGGAATAGTACTTAAACGTTTAGCTAAGTCTTGTAGTCGTTTCTTCTTAACTTTAGCAGGGTAAGCATCATTCCATTCATGATTTAAATAGGGTTTCCAGACCGAATAGTCAGTTCCCATTGGACGCCATTCATCAACGACACAATCACCGTGATCTAACTTATCACGGTAAAGATTAACCATTTCTGTTACTTCGTCGCTAGTAACTGTCTTTTCCGCTATCAATTTATCCGCATAAATTTTACGCGGTGTCGCATGTTTTTTAATTTTTTGATACATAATTGGTTGGGTAGCACTCGGCTCATCCGCCTCATTATGACCATGGCGACGATAGCAAACTAAATCAATGACCACATCGCGTTTAAATTTATTGCGAAAATCTAATGCCAATCGAGTAACAAAAGCAACCGCTTCTGGATCATCGGCATTAACATGAAAAATAGGTGCTTGTACCATTTTCATGATATCAGTGCAATATTGTGTTGAACGTGCATCTTTAGGATTGGAGGTGGTAAAACCTATCTGATTATTAACCACGATCCGCACTGTACCGCCAACCTCATAACCACGAGCCTGAGACATGTTCAGCATTTCCTGAACAACTCCCTGGCCTGTTACCGCTGCATCACCATGGATAGTAATGGGCAGTACCATATTACTACGACCTTCATCTAAACGATCACGACGAGCACGAACAGAACCGATGACTACTGGACTAACTATTTCTAAATGTGATGGATTAAAAGCCAAGGCTAAATGAACCAAAGCACCTTCTGTTTTAAAATCAGAAGAAAAGCCCTGATGATATTTAACATCACCAGTACCTAAATGATCTTTATGCTTACCTGCAAACTCATCAAACAGCTCTTTTGGTTGCTTACCTAAAATGTTAACTAAAACATTTAATCGCCCACGATGCGCCATCCCCAATACGACTTCACGCGTATCCTGATGACCTGCATAACGGATCAAATCTTTTAACATGGGAATGAGCGAATCACCCCCTTCAAGGGAAAAACGTTTTGCGCCAGGAAATTTTGCCCCAAGATAGCGCTCTAATCCTTCAGCTGAAGTTAATTCTGATAAGAAGCGGATCTTTTCTTGTTTGCTAAATTGTTGACTAACCGGTGTTGCCAGTTCTAGGCGCTGTTGGATCCAACGTTTTTCTTCAGTATTAGTAATATGCATGTATTCGGCACCAATTGAAGCGCAATAAATACGCTTCAGTGCAGTATACAGCTCACTTAATTTCATTGTTTCCTGGCCAATAGCAAAAGAACCAACATTGAACGTTTTTTCAAAATCAGCATCGGTTAAATCATGAAATGCAGGATCTAAATCAGGTACAGTTTCTTGTTTCCAAAGCTCTAATGGATCAAGATTTGCATTTTGATGTCCTCTAAAACGAAAGGCGTTTATTAATTGGAGGACTTTAACTTGCTTCGCATCCAAAGACGGATCACTAACCGAAGTTTGATAACGTGTAGAATCTTTCGCCAATGAACGAAAATATTCACGTGTTTGAGAATGGGAGTATTCACCGTTGGAGCTTGCACCTGGTAGTTTATTAAAAAAGTCTCGCCAGTCTGCATTAACGGAATTAGGGTCAATTAAGTAGTCTTCATAAAGCTGTTCGATATAAGACTGATTTGCACCAGCTAGAAAACTTGAATCTAGCCAGTCCTTCATTACGCCGTTGTGCATTGTGATCCCTTAAGCTTATAGGCTTTAGTTTTCGTCGTAGTTAACAGTACCGCTTTTTATATAGACGGTTTCAATAAAGATTCTTTGAACGTGTTCTATGCACGATTATTAATAAAGGAGCGCTTAATTAAATTCCCCTTATTTATAAGAACCTTTAAAAACCGCAACCGGTTTTTAAAGGTTCCTTCTGTAATTTACCACATAAAATAAATATCAATTTTAAATAATAGTTTTCCATTTTTTATTTCCCGTAACATTTCGATTACGGGAATTTTTGCCAAAGCTATGCACTACGCTTTAATAACATCGATTTAATGTGCCCAATAGCTTTAGTTGGATTTAAACCTTTTGGACAAACACTGACACAATTCATAATGCTATGACAGCGAAATACACTAAAAGCGTCATTTAAATTATCTAATCTGTTATCGGTTTCGGTATCCCGACTATCGATTAAAAAACGATAAGCAGCTAATAAACCGGCAGGACCAATAAATTTATCCGGATTCCACCAAAATGATGGACATGAGGTTGAACAGCAAGCACAAAGAATACACTCATATAAGCCATCCAATTTTTCTCGTTGTGCAGGAGTCTGTAAATACTCACGAGCTGGTGAATTCTTGCCATCATTGATAAGGTAAGGCCGAATTTTTTCATATTGAGTATAAAATTGAGCCATATCAACAATTAAATCTCGAACAACCGGTAAGCCTGGCAATGGGCGCACAACAACCTTTTTTTTATCACGACACAAAGCTGACAGTGGAGTAATGCAGGCCAAGCCATTTTTACCATTCATATTTAATCCATCAGAACCACAAACGCCTTCACGACAAGAACGACGAAATGCTAAAGTAGGATCTTTTTCTTTTAGTTGAATTAAAGCATCCAGCAACATCATGTCACGCCCTTTAGCGATCTCCAAACTGTAGCCTTGCATACGTGGCATATTATCGACGTCTGGATTGTAACGATAAATGGAAAATTCAATTTTCATAATCTACTTTCTCCGCAACACTATTAACGCCACGCATTAATAAGTACGTATTTTAGGTGGGAAGGGATCACGTAACTCAGGTTGCATATTGACTACTCGGCGAGTCATAGTTCCAGATTGTGGTAAATATAGCGTATGACATAACCAATTTGTATCATCACGATCAGGGTGGTCAAAACGACTATGTGCTCCCCGACTTTCAGTACGAAAATTTGCCGCTTCTGCCGTTGCAAACGCTGTTTCTACCAAATTATCCAGCTCTAGACATTCAATGCGTTGGGTATTAAATTCGCGTGAAGTATCATCCAAACGGGCATTTTTCAAACGTTCACGAATTACCTTTAATTCTTCTAAGCCCTTAGCCATCGCATCGCCTTCACGAAAAACGGAAAAATTATGTTGCATACAGGCTTGTAATGCTTTGCGAATTTCTACCGGATCTTCACCGCTTTGTGTATTATCCCAGCGATTTAAACGCATTAAGGCCGCATCAATATCAGATTCGCTAGCATCACTCATTGAGCCTTGTTCCAGTAAAGATTCTTTCAGATGTAAACCGGCAGAACGCCCGAATACCACCAAATCAAGCAATGAATTTCCGCCCAAACGGTTTGCTCCATGAACGGAAACACAAGCTATTTCACCAACAGCAAATAATCCCGGGATCACAACATCTTCACCTTTTTCATTAATCATCAATGCCTGTCCGGTTACTTTAGTTGGGATCCCACCCATCATATAATGACAAGTAGGGATAACAGGAATCGGTTCTTTAACCGGATCAACATGAGCAAAAGTCCTGGATAATTCGAGAATACCGGGTAATCGTGATTCCAGCACTTCTTTACCTAAATGATCCAGTTTTAATTTAACGTGTGGTCCCCAGGGGCCATCACATCCCCTTCCTTCACGGATCTCTATCATAATTGAGCGAGCAACAACATCGCGACCAGCCAAATCTTTTGCATTAGGCGCATAACGCTCCATAAAGCGCTCGCCATCTTTATTAAGTAAATAGCCGCCCTCTCCCCGACATCCCTCTGTCACTAATACACCCGCACCAGCAATTCCAGTTGGATGAAATTGCCACATTTCCATATCCTGCAATGGCACACCTGCCCTGACAGCCATACCAACACCGTCACCGGTATTAATATGGGCATTAGTTGTTGATTGATAAATTCTTCCCGCTCCACCTGTCGCAAGAATAGTAGCTTTAGCTTTAAAGTAAACGACCTCACCGGATTCCATGCATAATGCGGTACAACCGACTATGTCACCATTCTGATTTTTAACTAAGTCAAGTGAATACCATTCGGAGAAAATCGTGGTATGGTTTTTTAAATTCTGTTGATAAAGAGTATGCAAAAGGGCATGGCCAGTTCTATCTGCCGCCGCCGCGGTTCGAGCGGCTTGCTCACCACCAAAATTTTTTGACTGGCCACCAAATGGACGTTGATAAATACGACCGTCGTCTAAACGTGAAAATGGTAACCCCATATGCTCAAGTTCTAGTATGGCCTCAGGTCCGGTTTTGCACATGTATTCGATGGCATTTTGATCACCTATATAATCAGAGCCCTTGACAGTATCATACATATGCCATTGCCAATCATCTTCATGCGTATTACCTAACGCAACGGTGATCCCGCCCTGAGCAGATACGGTGTGTGAACGTGTCGGGAAAACTTTAGAAATTAATGCACATGACAAACCTAACTGAGAAATTTGCAACGCAGCTCGCATCCCAGCGCCACCAGCACCAATAACAACGGCATCAAACTCTCTTACTGGTAATTTCATTTACGCTCCCCACACTACTATTGTTCCATAAATTAAATAAGTCATTAATATAACAATAAAAAATAGTTGTAATGATAATCGCAAGGCGATTGACTTAACATAATCGGTTAATACTTGCCATAAACCTATCCAGGCATGTACTAATATGGAAATGAGCGTTAAAATAGTAAAAATTTTTGTTATTGGAAAAGCAAAAAAAGTCCGCCAAACAGTATAATTTAAATCAGTTGTGACTATAAAACTAACAATATAAAACGTATAAAGGGCAATAATAATGGCAGACGCACGAAGTAGTAGCCAATCTTGTGTGCCAGTGCGGCCTAATGTTGATGCATTAACTACCATACAAAAACCCCCGCTAAGATCGACAAAATAGCGGTGATAATAAACGCAACTATCGCTGAAATACGTCCCACAGACAAACTCTCATCGATAAAACCAAAATCCATTAACATATGACGAATACCGCCACAAATATGATATATTAGTGCAGTCAAGACACCCCAAATAATGAATTTTATAAAAAAGCTACCCATAATTTCAGTAGCATATTGAAAACCTTCCAGTGAAGAAAGCGATAATCCCAGCAGCCATAACAAAATACCGACCGCAATAAAGGTAATAACGCCAGAGACACGATGTAAAATCGAAGCTATTGCAGTAATCGGAAAATGAATTGTCTGCAATTGAAGATTGATAGGTCTTTGTTTTTTCACAATTTATGCCCACACAGCTCTTTATTGTTTTCCTACCTCCGGACCTGGAGCAGAAATCAAACAGCGATCGTGATAACAAAGCACAACTCAGCTTATAAATTAATCCCTAACACATTGGCAAAAGTTGTTACTCATTAACGCTGGGTACTCCTACCACAAGGTAATCCGGAGACCTCATTTGCAGTATATGACCTTCACATGCCCATTACAATTACAACACATTAGGTTTGGAGAGATTTAGCTTGAACAGTGAGTGTGATCACGATTTAAACATCGGTCATTAAATTGATAATGTAATTTGACAAGAAACAAACATTTATCTTACATATGATTAAGTTGAATTAATTAGTGATTATCGCCACACAAAAGAAGAAATTATGTAAAATAAACATGCTAGATTGTTACCCATAAAAAACCTAATGTTATTGTTGGTATAATTTAAAATATATAAGGAACAGAATAGATTATGAATTGTTAATAAAAAATTTTATTAGATAAAAACTTCGTTAAAAACATGATTCAAGCCTTTTAATAAATGAAATATCATGCAATTTCTAAGCGTTTTATCATGCTTTCATGGTTGTCGGAAATTGCGTTTTAGCGCTAAGGAGACCCGTAATGGCAGGCAAAGAAAAAAAGACTATAGAATTAGTCGATAAAGATGCAGAAAAAATTGAGCTTGAAGTACTAAACCCTACACTTGGGATCGATGTAATTGATGTCCGAGGATTAGGCTCCAAAGGTTATTTTACCTACGATCCTGGCTTTACCTCAACCGCATCCTGCGAGTCTAAAATTACCTATATAGATGGAGATAAAGGTATTCTTTTGCACCGCGGATATCCTATTGATCAATTGGCTACCAATTCTACTTATTTAGAAGTTTGTTATATACTACTTTACGGTGAAAAACCTTCACAAAACGACTATGACAACTTTAAAAAAATTGTCACTGAACATACAATGATCCACGATCAAATTACTCGGCTTTTGCAAGGTTTCCGTCGTGATTCTCATCCAATGGCAATCCTTTGTGGTGTAACCGGCGCACTAGCGGCTTTCTATCACGACTCATTGGATGTTAATAATCCGCGTCATCGTGAAATAGCAGCATTTAGGTTACTATCAAAAATGCCGACCGTTGCAGCAATGTGTTATAAATACTCTATTGGTCAACCTTTTATTTACCCACAAAATTTCCTCTCTTATTCTGCGAATTTCCTTCATATGATGTTTGCTACACCTTGTGAAAAATATCAGGTTAATCCAATCATAGAACGGGCCATGGATCGCATTTTTATTCTGCATGCTGATCATGAACAAAATGCATCAACTTCAACAGTAAGAACTGCTGGTTCTTCTGGCGCTAATCCATTTGCTTGTATTGCTGCTGGAATCGCCTCTCTTTGGGGACCGGCTCACGGTGGTGCCAATGAAGCCTGTTTACGCATGCTAGAAGAGATTCAAACTGTCGAAAATATTCCTAAATTTATCAAACGGGCAAAAGACAAAGATGATCCCTTCCGTTTAATGGGATTTGGCCATCGGGTTTATAAAAATTATGATCCCCGAGCAACTGTGATGAAACAGACCTGCGATGAAGTACTTAAAGAACTTAAATTAAATGATAATATATTAGAAATCGCCAAGCAATTAGAACATATAGCCCTAAATGACCCCTATTTTATTGAGAAAAAACTTTATCCCAATGTGGATTTCTATTCTAGCATCATTTTAAAAGCAATAGGGATCCCAACAACCATGTTTACGGTTATTTTTGCTATTGCTCGTACAATTGGTTGGATTGCTCACTGGAACGAAATGCATGATGAAGAATTAAAAATAGCACGTCCCCGTCAATTATATACCGGCTATAAACAAAGAGATTTTCATAGCGATTTAACCAAAAAATAGTTAATTATTATTGATAAATAAACTGTGTCTTACTATTTTATTTTGCATAAACAATCATCATATAGAATACAAGACACAGTTTGGTGATAACCCTTGGTTTTAATACTTTTTAGCTGGCTTGGTGTTTATCCTTACAAAAATTAGGCTGGATTGGCTATATCGATAAAAGTCACCTCAAATCCATAATCTTTTTGCAGCCATTCACCTAACATTTTAACGCCAAATCGCTCCGTTGCATGATGACCTGCGGCATAAAAATGGATCCCCATTTCTCTGGCAATATGGATCGTTTGCTCAGAAACTTCACCTGTCACAAAAGCATCAACACCTGCCTCGGCTGCTTGTTGAATAAAATTTTGTCCGCCCCCTGTACACCAGGCAATGGTACTGATCTCTTTTGGGCCATTATCACCACAATACAAGGGTTGACGAGCTAACTTATTGGTTAAACGCGACACTAAATCATCAGCCGTTATCGGTTGAGCAAAACTACCCATTGGCAATAAAGGCGAAATAAGCTTTTCAAACCGAACCCCCATGATATTCCCCAACTGCGCGTTATTTCCCAAAATGGGATGGGCATCAAGGGGCAAATGATAACCATAAAGGTTAATATCATTGCAAAGCAATGTTTTTAATCGATTACGCTTCATATTAAGAATAACGGCGGCTTCATTTTTCCAAAAATAACCATGATGAACAATAATCGCATCTGCAGCTAATTTTACCGCTTCATCAAGTAACGCTTGCGATGCAGTCACACCGGTCACGATTTTTTTTACCTCTGAGCGCCCTTCCACCTGAAGCCCATTGGGCGCATAGTCTTGATATTCATAAATATTCAAGTGCGTATTGATTAGTTGTTCTAATTCAATATTATGCATTACTTACTATCCTATTTGTAAAACTGATTTATTTTATTAAATATTAAACTTAAAAATATGTTTCACAACGACTTAAAACAAAAACGCCCTATCACAAACAGTAATAGGACATTTTATTTTTTAATCAATTAATTACTTCATCGATTCGGTATCTTCAGCGCTGGCCAACCAAACGGGTTTATCGCTAGTCTTTAGCCACATGCGGTGTAGGTAACTATAAAAGCGGCTACGATCATGTCGAAAAATCATGATAGGAAAAGCCACAATGCCTAATAATACAACACCAACACGACGCAAGAGAACTTGATGCCAAGGATATTGACGATACTCAGACATAAAGATCCTCCTTATAAAGTTATCAATTGATATAAACAATTGAGATATATTATGTAATGAATGAAAATTTTATCTGATAAAAACCAGCATTACTACTCATCAGACCACTTTTTTGCTGTTTTTATCAGCACTTTTCTTTATATCGTAATTTATTTGCTTATTAAACAATAAAAAAGCAGTCATTATTACAATAAATAAACATTATATTAACTACGGTTTATTTATTGTAACAAAAAATAGCGATAATAGTAATAACAGACAAACTATTATATTGGTATTTTTATACTATTTTTACACTATGAGTAGACTTTTTATCAGATTCTTTGCATTGAAAGACTTAAGCTCAGTACATTAAAATCATGAGGAGACAAACTGTGTCCATCTTTTCTATCACAGGGATCATTCTAATTGGAATATTATTTCTCTATTTGATTTATGCGCTTACTCATGCGGAGGATTTTTAAATGGTAAGTAGTGCTTTATTAATTGCCAGTTTTTTAATTCTCCTGCTTGTTATCGCTAAATTTGTAGGAAATTATATCGCTTTATTGATTGAAAGTGATTTACCGATCTGGGTTTTCAAAATAGAATCCGGCTTATGGAGCTGCTGTCGGTTGCGCAAACCCGGCGGTGAAATACATGAAATGAATTGGCGACAATACGTTACTGCGCTGCTGCTGTTTAACGTTATTGGTGGCGTATTTCTCTTTCTGCTATTAATCAATCAATACAATCTACCGCTCAATCCACAAAAATTTGTCAATCTAAATTGGGATCTTGCACTTAATACCGCAATTAGTTTTATCACCAATACTAATTGGCAAGCCTATAGTGGAGAACACACCTTAAGTTATTTTAGTCAAATGACGGGATTAACGGTACAGAATTTCTTATCTGCTGCTACCGGTATTGCAGTAGCTTTTGCGCTGATCCGCGCCTTTGCCCGCCAAGGGGTAAAAACGCTGGGCAATGCCTGGATAGATATTGCTCGTATTACACTCTATCTTTTACTACCACTGGCGATTATTTTTGCCTTATTTTTTGTCAGCCAAGGTGTGTTACAAAATTTTTCGCCGTATCTAGTGGTAGAAACATTACAAAACCAAAACCAAATTATCCCAATGGGACCCGTCGCTTCGCAGGAAGCAATCAAATTATTAGGTACTAATGGCGGTGGATTTTTTGCCACCAATTCAGCACACCCTTTCGAAAATCCTACCGCGTTAACCAATTTTAGCCAAATGATTGCTATTCTTTTAATCCCCACTGCACTCTATTTTGCATTTGGCCGCGTGGTCGGTGATAGTCGGCAAGGTACAACATTAATTTGGACAATGGGGATCATTTTCACTCTTGCTATCGCTATCGTTGTTTACGCAGAAATGCAAGGTAACCCACAATTGATGCTTTCAGGTGCTAACAGTAATATTAATCTGGAAGGTAAAGAAAGTCGCTTTGGGATTTTAAATTCGGCACTCTATGCTGTCATCACAACAGCAACCTCCTGCGGTGCAGTAAACGCCATGCATGATTCTTTTACTGCATTGGGCGGGATGATACCAATGTGGCTTATCCAACTTGGTGAGGTGGTATTTGGTGGCGTAGGTTCCGGGTTATATGGCATGCTACTATTTGTTATGCTAGCCGTTTTCTTGGCGGGTTTAATGATAGGTCGAGCACCTGAATATCTGGGGAAAAAAATCGAAATTCAGGAAATGAAATTAACCGCTATCGCTATTTTAATCACCCCCGCTTTAACATTGCTAGGAACAACACTGGCGCTTTTTACCGAAGCAGGACGCAGTGCTATTTTAAATCCTGGCGCTCACGGCTTTAGTGAAGTTCTTTATGCATTTTCCTCAGCTGCGAATAATAATGGTAGCGCTTTTGCAGGATTAAATAGCAATAACCTATTTTATAATATTACGTTGAGTATTGTTATGTTTGTCGGTCGTTTTGGCTTAATTACTGCAGTAATGGCTATTGCGGGTATTATGGTAAGGAAAAAGCGCCAGCCCGAGAGCTTTGCCACATTACCCACTCATGGCCCACTCTTTATTGGCTTGTTAATACTAACTGTTTTCGTTATTGGTGCACTCACTTTTGTGCCTGCCCTGGCACTTGGACCAATTGCTGAACATTTACAACTTTGGCATTCCGTCCAATAAGGGAATATAAATGAACAAAAATATCAGCCTATTGTTTGATAGTAAATTGATCCACCAAGCATTATTTGACGCTATTAAAAAATGTGCGCCACAAATTCAGTGGCGCAATCCAGTTATGTTTATCGTTTATATCGGTAGTATATTAACGACATTAATTTGGTTTTATCAATTATTCACGCCTTCAATTGACAACAGTACGCTATTTACCGGCATAATTGCGGTTTGGTTATGGTTTACCGTTCTATTTGCTAATTTTGCCGAAGCATTGGCTGAAGGTCGCAGTAAAGCGCAAGCAGCTAGCCTTAAAGGTGTTAAAAAACAAAGCATTACTACTCGTTTAGCCAGTGCCGATTATCAGGCAGTAAAAGAGAAAATTAACTCTGATCAAATAAGAAAAGGCGATATCGTACTGGTTGAAGCGGGCGAAATTATTCCTTGCGATGGTGAAGTACTTGAAGGCGGAGCTTCCGTTGATGAGAGTGCCATTACCGGTGAATCGGCCCCTGTTATTAGAGAGTCTGGCGGTGATTTTTCTTCAGTAACGGGAGGAACGCGGGTACTATCTGATTGGTTAATTATCCAATGTACGGTCAATCCTGGTGAAACTTTTCTTGATCGCATGATCTCGATGGTTGAAGGTGCTCAACGACGCAAAACACCTAATGAAATCGCCTTAATCATACTATTAACTGCATTAACGATTATTTTTCTATTAATCTGTTCAACCCTCTATCCTTTCAGTTTATTTAGCGCTGAAATCAATGGTAGCGGTAGCCCAATTTCTATCGTGGTACTGATTGCGTTATTAGTTTGTTTGATCCCGACTACGATCGGCGGATTACTCTCTTCAATTGGCGTTGCCGGTATGAGCCGAATGTTAGCCGCCAATGTGATCGCAACCAGTGGACGCGCTGTAGAAGCTGCCGGTGATGTCGATGTCTTATTGCTCGATAAAACAGGTACTATTACCTTAGGTAATCGCCAAGCGTCTAAATTCTTACCCATTAAAGGTGTTTCAGAGCAACAACTGGCTGATGCTGCCCAACTATCGTCACTGGCTGATGAGACACCAGAAGGACGTAGCATTGTTATCTTAGCTAAGCAATTGTTTAATTTACGTGAACGTGATCTACAGGCATTAAATGCCACTTTTGTTCCCTTTTCTGCCATGACACGTATGAGTGGCGTAAATGTGGGTGATCGAGTGATCAGAAAAGGCTCAGCCGATTCTATTCGTCGTTATTTGGAAACCAGTCATGCCAGAGTCCCAGCTGAAACAGAAAAATTAGTCGAAGAAGTTGCCCGTAAAGGGGAAACACCATTAGTTGTTGTTGAGAATCAACAAATTCTTGGGGTTGTCGCCTTAAAAGATATTATAAAAGGAGGCATCAAAGAACGTTTTGCTGAAATGCGCCGGATGGGAATTAAAACCGTGATGATCACCGGTGATAACCATTTGACGGCCGCAGCCATTGCCGCTGAGGCCGGTGTTGGTGATTTCCTGGCCGAGGCAACCCCTGAAGCTAAACTGGCATTGATCCGCCAATATCAGGCAGATGGGAGCCTGGTTGCTATGACAGGTGATGGTACTAATGATGCGCCAGCTCTGGCACAAGCCGACGTTGCTGTTGCCATGAATTCTGGCACTCAAGCAGCAAAAGAAGCCGGTAATATGGTCGATCTTGACTCAAATCCAACTAAGCTTATCGAAGTCGTTCATGTTGGTAAGCAGATGTTGATGACCAGAGGCTCTCTTTCAACCTTTAGTATTGCTAATGATATTGCCAAATATTTTGCCATTATTCCTACCGCTTTTTCAGTGACCTATCCTCAGCTTAATATATTAAATATCATGCAATTACACTCACCTTCTTCAGCGATCCTGTCAGCAGTTATTTTTAATGCATTAATTATTGTTGCCCTGATCCCATTAGCGCTAAAAGGTGTTAGTTACCATCCGATGAGTGCAATAGCATTACTACGCCGTAATTTATGGATTTATGGATTAAGTGGTTTAGTTATACCATTTATTGGTATCAAGCTGATTGATCTACTGCTTAGCCTGTTTATGTCCTAATAAGGTATTGAATATGAATGTGTTACGTTCTTCATTTGTGTTATTCATTTTTCTAACTATTACAACCGGAATTGTTTATCCATTATTTATCACTGGTTTATCAAATGCTTTCTTTAATTATCAAGCTAAAGGCTCATTGATTGAAAAGAATAACCGTACTATTGGTTCGGCACTGATTGGCCAATCGATTACTGATGTTAAATATTTTCATGGGCGGCCGTCAGCAACACCTGATAGCCCTTATAATGGATTAGCCTCGAGTGGCAGTAACTTGGCGGTCAATAATCCCGAATTGCAAAAACAGTTTGCTGTTCGTTCTCAACAAATTAAAATTTTCAATAATCAAAATAACGTGGCCGTTCCTGTCGATCTGATAACGGCTTCAGCCAGTGGATTAGATCCTCATATTTCACCAAGTGCAGCATATTATCAAGCAGCTAGAGTTGCTAAAGTGCGCCGACTCGCTTTACATAAAATTAGACACTTAATTGCCGATAACACCGAACGACCTTTCTTTAGTTTCTTAGGTGAACCTGTCGTTAATGTGCTTAAACTTAATATAGCTCTTGATGTGCTTGAACAATCTGAGAATGCAAAAATACAATAAGGTTGATAGATGGAGAGCCAGGAACCGAAACGCCCTACCCCAGAAGATTTATTGAGTATTGCCAATGAAAAAATTCGCGGCAACTTAAAGATCTTCTTCGGCGCCTACGCTGGAGTAGGAAAAACCTATGCAATGCTACAAGAAGCCCAACGGCTTCGCTCTCAAGGGCTTGATGTTGTCATTGGTGTGGTAGAAACGCACAATCGATCAGAAACTGCTGCGTTATTGGAAGGTTTGCCACAACTGCCAGCAAAACGGATCCGCTACCACGGACGTAAAATTAATACCTTTGATATTGACGGTGCTTTAGCACGTCACCCGGCCATTATTTTAATGGATGAATTAGCTTTTAGTAACCCGCATGGCAGTCGTCATCCTAAACGCTGGCAAGACGTTGAAGAGTTATTAGATGCCGGTATTGATGTTTTAACCACCATCAACGTACAACACTTAGAGAGTTTAAACGATATTGTCGGCAGTATTACCGGTATTCGCGTGCGTAAAACGGTACCTGATCATATTTTTGACCAAGCCAGTGAAATTGTTTTAGTCGATTTACCACCTGACGACCTACGCCAACGGCTGAATGAAGGAAAAGTCTATATTGCCGGACAAGCCGAACGAGCAATTGAACATTTCTTTCGTAAAGGCAACTTAATTGCCCTAAGAGAGTTATCACTAAGACGTACCGTCGATCGTGTCGATAATCAAATGCGTGAGTACCGCGATACCCAAGGTTACTCTCAAGTTTGGCATACTCACGATAACTTATTAGTTTGCATTGGTCACAACATAGGAAATGAAAAATTGGTTAGATCGGCAGCCAGACTTGCCGCTAAGCTTGGTTGTAGTTGGCATGCCGTGTATGTAGAAACCCCTAAATTACATACCATAGCTGAGGAGAAACGACGCGCTATTCTCAAAGCACTAAAATTGGCGCAAGATTTAGGCGCAGAAACCTCAACCCTAGCTGATGCAAATGAAGAAAAGGCTATTTTAGATTATGCTCGCGAGCATAACTTAGGTAAAATTATTATTGGTCGTAAGCAAAATAAAACGTGGAGACTACTAAACTGTAAAATTCGCCCTGATTTTGCTGAACGCTTAGGCAAGTTAGGACCTGATTTAGATCTGATTATCATTGCACTGGATGAAAATACCTCATGGGAAAAGGAGACTGAACGCCGGCCGCTAAGTGACAAATGGCGAGGAAATATCCAGGGTTATCTATTCGCCGCTCTGTTATGTATTACCATCACCCTATTTTCTAATCGTTTTTTGCTTAATTTCGATCAGGCTAATGTTGTCACTGTGTATGTATTAGCGATTGTTATTATCGCTCTGCTGTATGGCCGAAATCCTTCTATCTTTGCTGCATTTATTAATGTTATCGGTTTTGATCTGTTTATTGTCCAGCCCCATTTTTCCTTTGTTGTTTTTGATATGCAATATTTGATAACCTTCATTGTCATGCTGGTTGTTGGTCTTTTAGTAGGTAATCTCGCTGCTGGTATGCGCTATCAAGCTAAAGTCGCTCGTTATCGTGAACAACGGACTCGCCATCTTTATGAAATGACCAAAGAGCTAAGCCGAGCTCTGAATGAAATTGATATTGCAAAAACAGGTTATCATTTCCTTTCCAATGCATTTAAAGCAAAAGTCAGTCTGTTGCTACCCAATGATCATCAACAACTGGTTCCGCTTAAACTGGCTGACTATGGTCAAGTACAAATTGATCAAGCAATTGCATTATGGAGCTTTGATAAAAATCAACCAGCGGGTGCCGGAACAGATACATTACCTAGCGTGCCTTATCAATTACAACCGATTGCGACTTCAAAAGAAACTTTAGCCATATTAGCTATCGAACCACAAAATTTGCGTCAATTACTGATCCCGGAACAGCAACGACTGCTACAAACTTTTACTGGCTTAATTGCCAATGCATTTGAACGATTACAACTTGCTAGACAAGCAGAATCTGCCAAACTGGATGCTGAACGCGAACAACTGAGAAACTCTTTATTGGCAGCACTTTCTCATGATTTGCGGACCCCACTCACGGTAATATTTGGCCAAACAGAAATATTGATGTTGGAATTAAGTGCTGAACATTCACCTCATACCGAAAAGGTTAACCAAATACGTCAGCAAATCCTAAGTACCTCAAGATTAGTCAATAATCTGCTAGATATGGCGCGGATCCAGTCCGGTGGCATTATACCAACTCTTACCTGGGAATCATTACAAGAAATTATCGGTAGCGCATTACGTTCTCTCGAATATGCATTAAAAAGCCATCCAACTAAAATTAATGTTCCTGCTGATCTATTACTTTATTGCGATGCCAATTTACTCGAACGTGTGATCATTAATTTACTGGAAAACGCAATTAAATACTCGGCTGAAAACTCTCCTATTGGCATTGATGCCTACCCTCAAGGTAAATATGTCCATATTGAAATTTGGGATAAAGGTATCGGCATACCGGAAGGACAGGAAAAATTTATTTTTGATAAATTTTCTCGAGCTAAAAAAGAATCTTCCATTCCTGGTGTGGGTTTGGGACTGGCCATTTGCCAAGCGATTATTGAGCTGCACAATGGCGAAATTTGGGCGGAGAATAACAAAAAAAGTGGAGCAACTTTCCACTTTGTTTTACCTTTAAAAGAAGTTCCTACTATAGAAGAGGGAATTGAAACGGAGTGATCCAGCACAATATTTTAATCATTGAAGACGAAAAAGAGATACGACGATTTGTCAAACTGGCATTAGAAGGTGAAAATTTTCGTGTATATGAAGCAAAAACCTATCAGCGAGGACTAATCGAGTCAGCGACCCGCAAGCCGGATTTGTTGATCCTCGATCTTGGCTTACCTGATGGTGACGGTATTGATTTGATCCGTGACTTACGCCAATGGAGCCATATTCCAGTATTAGTATTGTCGGCACGGGCAGATGAAACAGATAAAGTGATGGCGCTGGATGCCGGTGCAGATGATTATTTAACCAAGCCATTTGGCATCAGTGAACTACTGGCCAGAGTGAGAGTTGCCCTACGCCGCTATGCACGTAAAAATCAGCTAGACCCAATATTTCGATTTGGTGATATTAGTGTTGATTTAATCAATCGACGAGTAACGAAAAATCAGCAAGAACTCCACCTTACTCCAATTGAGTTTCGTTTGCTCAGTGAATTTATCGCTAATAGCGGCAAAGTGTTAACTCAACGTCATCTGTTACGGCAAATATGGGGTCCTAACTATGTTGAACATAATCATTACTTACGTATTTATATGGGGCATTTAAGGCAAAAATTGGAAGACGATCCAACTCAACCAGTACACCTACTGACTGAAACTGGAATTGGCTACCGCTTTATGCCTTAATAAAAATCAACTTTATCTTTATTATGATAATGCACTTAATTTTGCATTATCACTGCTTTTATCAATATTTAACCCAACAAATCTATTATGTGACCTTTATAGATTAACATCCTTCCGGCCCTATAGGGCAAGGGGGGTGTCAAAGGGATATTAATATAGAACCTAACCGATCTGCTCTTATTTCGGATAATTAATTTAAGTTAGAATCAAATAAAGCAATTCTGGGAATTAAAATTTACCAGATAGGGAAATTTTTATTATAAGAAATGAAAATCTTGTCTATGTTATATAAACATCAGTTTCCACTACAGGGACAATAAATCAATCCGCTAAACACCTTTTATGTTTTAGCGACTAATACTCAGCACCACTCTTAACTTCTCACTATTATTGTAACAGAAAATTTACTTTTCCATTATTTCCCTACCACTATTTAAGTTATATAATTTAGATACGGGTATAACTATAAATAAGTTTTATTTTAAATAAAGGATTATTTAAAAAATGAATTATTCAAAATGTTTATTCTTTTCACTGGTTGTATTAATACATACTGAAAATACAGCACATGCTGACAGAAATTTTTTATGGCATAAAATAAATGAAAACTGTGTACCGGGATACATTAATAAAGACACTTATCAACCATGCAGCCTGGTTGATATCAATGAAAAAATTGCGATATACAAAGTTGATAATGATAAATATCAATATCTTTTATTACCAACTGACAAAGTAACGGGTATTGAGGATGATAAATTACAAAAAAACAATTCACCAAATTACCTTTATAACGCATGGCTGGCAAAAACATTTTTGACAGAACGACTTGGTAAGCCGATTAAGGAACGTTTTATTTCATTAACATTAAACGCCAAAAATGCTCGTAGTCAGGACCAGCTTCATATTCATATATCATGCTTATCTAATTCCGCAAATAAAATCATTTCAAAAATACCAGAAAGAGAAATAGATACAAACTGGTCTAAAAAACAGATAACAATACCACCTTATTCTTTTTATTACAGAAAAATAAGTCTAAATGAATTAATGAATAGCAATCTATTTAAATCTGTAGCAGAGAAAGTTAAAAAAGAACAAGGCAAATTAGAATATACAGGAGTTGGGCTAATTAATAGAAATTCAGACACCTTTATTATTTTAGCAGGGATAGGAACAAAGTCCAAAGGAGTATCTGCTGAACGGATTCAGGATCATGAATGTGAGCTTGCAGAGCAATAACATAGAATCAATAGTTATAATTATATAAATCAAGGAAATATATTTTTTATATATCCAGCAGTTTTAATTATTTATTTTTTAATGAGAATAATTTCCTTGTGTTAATTTTTCATTATTAACGTGAGATAAAAGCTAAAATTTAAACTGACAGTTTTCTATTCAAATAATTTAATTAAACATGACCCATTAATAATGCAATATAATCTCATTATTAATGCGTTAAATGACAAAAGGTAAAAACACAAGCTCTCCCGCAGAAATCAGTCATTGATAGCTAAACCTTGTCAGTTTGTTATCTCCCCATTTCTTTAAGAATAATATTGGTATACTCGACAATAGGCTCTCTGATATGCTGGCTGTTTTCATCATCGGTAAGCATTGTTAATAAATGAACTATTTCATAATATTTCAAACAAATAACCTAAAAAAATAATATCGAAAACTTGAATTTGACATGACTAAGATATCAACTTACAAGTTGATTAAACGCACTGGGATCTCAAATGATGGCAAAATGAGATCGCTGTAACTGTACCAATCGTTTTGAGCACTGGGGGTTCGCAATTAAAAATCTCTACCCTATGCGCAAAAAATTTATCGTCACTACAATAAAATAAAAATTGAATTTAACACCGTTATTTTGACGGTGTTTTAAATCCATTTATAAAAATAAATTTAAATGTTAATCAAAAAGAAAATAAAAAATCAAACATAAAATAAATTAATAGAAAAATTATTCCCCAACGCCAAAATAGTTTTTATTGATATATGCGCATTGATTTAAGTTAAATAGATTTAACTCAACTGAATTATCTTATCATCTATTATAATATATTAACATTTCTATTTTATTTAAAATAATTTTTCCTTTTTTACTTTCATTATTGTTCTTTTTTAATCTCATTATTATTTAAAAAATAATAAGATAAGATTGCTTTTTATTATATTTTAATGATGAGGAACAATAATGAAATGTAGACACGCAAAAAATACTGATTTAGAAAACGTCAATGATATTCTAGCGACGGCCTTTTCTGAAGAACCGGTACACAAGCTTATATTTCCAGGTCGTGACCGTGATAGTCTTATTGATGTATTACGGAATTTTTTTCGTATATACGTTAACCTTGCAAGCAAATATGGCGGCATACTTCTTACAGAAAATGATGCTGGCGCTTTGGTCTATTTCCGGCCTGAATCTATGCCAATGCCAAAAGAAGAACTCACTCAAATTGATAACCAGTTACGCAAAGTGTGTGGAGCAGACTATTCGAAAGCTGTAGCGTTTATAGACGGACTTGAGCAATATCATCCACATGCCTTTCGTCATTACTATATATCTCTTCTTGCGGTAAAACCTTCCTTCAGAGGTAAAAGCTTAGTTGATGATTTATTCAGCGAATTGAATACTATTCTCGATAAAGAAAACTTACCCTGTTACGCTGAATGCACAAGGTTTAGTACACGAACCTTGATTAGACGATGGGGGTATATTGATGCTGGTTCGCCGATCAGTATTGATGGTTTCCCTAAATTATATCCGATTATGCGTTATCCTCAGGTGGACGAGAAATAAGATTAAGTTTTACACTTAAGCTGATGGCATGTTTAGCATTAATAACTCCAAGCTTTTTTACAACATTTCCAATATGAAATTTTACAGTATAAGTACTTATATTAAGTATGGTGCCTATTTCTGAATAGGTTTTTCCAATACTGCACCAGTATAGTACTTCTGATTCACGGGGTGAAAATATAATCTTTTCGGTTGTATTTTCATTCTTATATAGTGAAATCAACATTTCATGGGTATGAATCAAAAGTCCTTGAAGCTCATCTTTATTACTATTAATAAAAAAATTAATATCCTTTATTAAAAATTTATCTATATAGAGAGATAGTATCGCTAAGTTATTTAGGTGATCATGCAAAACAAAAGCATGCCCGATAATATTAAGTGTTTTGATTGGTTCAAAGACTTTTTTAACTGGCCATATGGAATTAATTTTAATATTTTCATCCCAAGAAAAAGGCGAAACCTGATTTAATGCCTTAATAATGACCGGATCAATGTCTTGAGTTTTTTTATTAAGATAGTTATTAACAAGATCATCAGATAAATCACTAATAATCATCATGTCATCTGTGTTTTTTTTATTCATCACAGCGTAGACGTAGTTTACCTTGTTATATTTCGCTAATTGTTTATCCAGATGCTGCTTGATGTAATTATTTTTTTCTGTATTCGAAAAAAAATTTTTAGGCATTAAATTTGTTCCTATTGTAAGTGATGATGATATTTTCTTAAAATTCCTTAATGATTGATGAGATCTCTGACTTAGACTGATAGACACTGTTAGCTAAAAATCCCTGCTCAGTATCGCTTTTGGTAAAATGAATTTTTCCCCTTGACTAACGGTAAGGGGAAATTCCTTGCAAAGAAGTTTACCAAAAACCATTTCTACCACATCACTGTTAATGTAATTTATTGTCATACTAATCGGAATTGATTTACAAAAATAGCTTTTTCGATGAACAAGGGGTGTTTTGTCGCATGTAGGCTTAATTTCTCGCGCCCTATCTTTCGAATAAGCATTCAATTCAATTTTTGTTCAACCTGTGAATTTCTATTAATAAGATTTGTTTAACATTTTACGATAGCAATCTGATTAATATCAGTCGTCCAATATTAGATAAAAATATCACCATAATTCCTTTGTGATAGATCTTTAATCTTTAAATAGGTTTCTTAATTCAGGCTCTGTTAATCCAGTGAATTTCATAATAGATTTTCTGTCGATACCGCTTTCAAGCATCTGACAGGCAATATTCATCGAAGCTTATTTTTCACCTTCCCGTTTTCCTTTCTCAATACCCTCTTGAATGCCTTCAATTTTTCCTTTTTGAATTCCTTTCAGAATGCTTTTTTTCGCCTTCTCGACGTAGCTGTTCTGCAATAGTCATTACGATCTCCCGATAATCATCCGCTTTCGCTTTTTCTGCAATCTGATGCAAAAATTGTTTTGCATGAGAAGTATTCCCCCGCTCAACAATTATAATATATTAATCCCTTAAACAACTCCGGCCCCATTGCATACTGATTTAATAAATCAGCTATCTGCTGACTAAATTCTAGCATATCGCGGGTTCTGATATGTTTCTGTACCAGTTCCATAAGCGCCACTCGTCGATGGGTTAAAATTTCCTCATCCGGGATCACTGTGATATCAACCAACGGAAATGCCTGCATATAGACAGATTTTGCCAGTTCCGCATCAGCAAAACAATTCAGCCATCAAGTACTGTAAGGATAGAGTGAAATTTTACCTTGATAAAACAACAGCGGTATCACGACCGGCAACGTTTTATTACCTTGCTCAAGGTGCCGATGCATAGCCGCCACACTATATCTTAACAACCTAAAAGCCATCAATTTTTCCGGCTTATTCTGATGTTCAATGAGAGTATAAATATACCCCTTTCCTGTTGTAGTTTGCACAGAATAGAGCATATCAGAGCATTGACTACGCAGGTCTGATTCAATAAAACGGCACTGTTGCAATAGTGCCATTGATAATTATCGCCAGGTTGGTGGTTGGATTGTTTTTAAAACATCATTATAGTGTTTTATGGCATAACCAGTCATTATGTCAGATAAAACCGCTGTACAAGTGAAGGCTTTATTTGTCCCGAGTAGTCGATTTTTCCAATCATTGAATTTATCCTGACCAATCAGTGTTGGATCAATTGTGTGAGCTTTTTCCATTAGGGCATAAGCATAATATCTGAGCATCAGAGGAGAGTGCGTCTCAGTTCCAAAAATAGCACTGGATGAATAACGGGTGAAAACTGCAGATAACGAAAAAAGATGTTCAGCTTTTCTCCTATCTGTACTTGACGTTAAATCATATAATTTCATAATCCGGTTGTAATTTTCATCATTCAATATATAACCTTGTTTCAAATCAAGTACGCGAGAGAAAACTTCACTTAATTCCTGTTGATAAGTGTCATCCACTAGTTTTGTAGCATAGGCTTTAGATTTTGTGGCATCTATGAATAACGATTTAAGCTGGTCACCTAAATCTAAGGTCTCGATCAACTGATAAAATTTTGATTGATTCAAGCTATAAGAAAAGTGCGGCGCAAAAAGGGGAAAACTTTCGTTGTAACATTGCTTCAAACTGTATTCTGTTGGGCTTAAACATTTTCCATCTTGAAAAAGATAAACGTGATCCCACTTAGTATCCAGACCCGGATGCAGCATTTGTGATAAAATATTTTCAGAAGCAACTAGTACTCTGTTAGGTGTCGTTGATAATAATAGAAAATTTTGCGCATTGTTATCTGACCAGTCTGCATTGCCTTTGTAATCACCAAAAATTTCTTTAATATCTTCATGCTTTAGTTGTTGCTGAATTTCAGGCATACTGAGATACTTTTCATACAGACTGTGGCCTGCATCAATACCCTGAGTTCTGGCTGCCAATAAGACTTGAATAAAGTTACTATTAAATTCAGAAGAGACCATTAGATGTGGATGTTGGTCAAAATAATTAAGAAATAGGTTAGTTATTGTAGAACGATTTTCTAGCAAACTGAGTAAATTTGGTGAAAGATTTTTTAGATAATTGCTCGTTAGTGTATTAACAAAATGACTAATATACCCATTGGTCATAAATGACGTTTTGCCAAAAATGTCTAGTAATGGTAATGTGACATTAATAAGATTTGCATTAGATTTTTCTAACGAAGTAATTAACTGGCAGGCCAACTTTATTTTTAGTTCATTATATTTATTATCAATACTATTGATACTCGTTAATAAACTACTCTGATTGTTAAAGTGATTAAGTGTAATATCTAAGCTGTCATTATTCCATATTTTTGGAAGAGATAAAGTTAAAGTATTATTTAGGATGGCATCTGAAAAATTAGCAGCATTAATATTTAGCTCTTTTAAAATGGCATTACTGAAGTCAACTTTACTTAAGTTAGCGCCTATCAAGCCAGCTCCTGTCAGATTAGTATTGGTTAAATTAGCCCCGATCAAATCAGTGTGTGTCAGGCTAGCGTTTGTCAAATTAGCTCCTGTCAAATTAGCTCCTGTAAAATCAACTTCTGTCAGGTCAGCTCCCGTCAGATTAGCGGCTGTCAGGTTAGCTTTAGCTAAAGTAACTCCTTCCAAGTAAACCTCTGTTAGATTAGCTCCTGTCAGATTAGCTTCTGTCAAATCAGCGTGAGCTAAATTAGCGTTCATTAAGTTAGCATTGGTTAAATTAGCCTCAATTAATATGGTGTTTCCCAGCTTAGCCCGAGTTAGATTAGCGCCTGTCAGGTCAACTTCTATCAGATTAGCGCCGACTAAATCACTATCATCCATTTTTACACCGACCAAATTAGCCTGAGACAAATTAGCGTTATTTAGATTAGCTACGTTTAGATTAGCCCCTTTTAGATTAGCTTCTACCAAGCTAACATCTGCCAGATGAGCTTGAGCTAGATTAACGTTTATTAATTTAGCTTTCGTTAAGTCAGCTCCCGTCATTTTAGCACCTGTCAGGCTAGCTTTCGTCAAGTCAGCTTCCATCATTTTAGCACCTGTCAGGATAGCTTTCGTCAAGTCAGCTTCCATCATTTTAACACCCTTCAGCTTAGCGTTGGCTAGATTACTACCATCCATTTTTGCACTAATCAGATTAGCTTGCAGCAAGTTAGCGCCTTTTAGATTAACCTTTTGTAGCGTCGCTTTTTCTAGATTAGCGCCGGATAAGTTCGCTAATGAGAGGTTAGTTTTACCATTAAAAAGAAATGAAAGATTCATATCGTTTAAATTTGCTCCCGATAAATCAATAACAGAATTATCATTTCGATTAGCTAATGATTTTTTTAATGCATCGAGTTTTTCCTCTGTCGATCCAGTTAAAAAAACATCAGATGACCCACCCCAAAATTTATCCACCATTTTAGAACCCATTCCACCCAGACCTTGCGTTTTCAGATGATAAAGTCGTTCTCGTATTAAAATAGGCGCTAATGTTAGATTACCCTCATCGTCTTTAAGATATCTTCGACCATACAGGGCTCCGGTTTCTGAATTAATCTGAACAAAGATATCTTTACCCTGTTTTTTACCAATATTAACGACAAAAACTTTCTTTTTTAACTCAGTGCGGTAAGCGGTCTCAATTTTAAATGATTTAGCCGGTGTTACCGGAAAATTTTTTACCTGCTTTTCCAGAGTTTCTGCTAGCTTTGTTAAGCCATTAATTTTTGGTTTTAATTTTAACGCCGTATTTTTTAAACTATTGATACCTTTTATGCCGCCAGATGTGAGTAATTCAAACCCTGGATCTGCACTGCGAAAAAAATCTATACCTAATCCAATGTAGGCTTCTGGTGGTACACTTTTTGTTATATGGGGGATACCAACGCTGATAAACTGCTTACCTCCTTGTTTTAAGAACTGCGCAATTGTTGCCTGTTTTGCTGCGATTTTGAGTCCTTGAGTCGTCGCTTCCCCCATTGCAATACTAAATCGCCCACCAATTTGCAGTCCTTTACCCAAAAATGGTAAAAAACTTAAAATATCAAATATACCGGCGGCAATAGATTCCCTAACATTACCTTTTTGCGCTTCATTAATGCAGGTGTAAAAAGGAATAAGACTTAAGAAAAAATCGTCTACTTTTTGCCGAGTGGTTTTCTGATAACCATCATCATGGAATTTTATAAACAGCTTATTACTATGTATTTCCGCCAATTTTTCCAACGCCATTTTTGGCTGCTCATCTGTTTTTTTTAGCAAAATAGGAGAGTGGATCTTCAAAGCGAAATTTTTGTTATAGCGAGTATTTTTATGATCTTTTATTAAGTCAAAGATTAAATCTCTGTTGCGGTCAACGCGCGATAATTTATAGTTCCCCATTTTTTGATCTTTTTCTAAGGCATAAATCCGTTCTTCTCCATTAAAGGAACACATAAGCATATCAGTGGCATCAGGAATATGAATAATAAGTCCATTGTTAGCAACTAATCCAGCTACACCGGGTGGTAGAAAATGAATGTTACTATCCCTGGCATTGTATTCAACTTTTACCTGGTTTATTTCTGCTCGTTGCAAAAATATTTGTTCTTCTTCGCTGAGTGCATTAAATGCTTGAGGTAAAAGAACGTGTTCTGTTTGCTTAAAAACATCCACAATGTGCTGGTTTTGTTGTTCAAAAATTGTATCGATATTAGGTAATGTGCTTATCTTGCCCTGCTGATTTGGATAGTCCACCTCTCTATTTTTATACAAATAATTATTTAACCAATCCTCATCCACACCATGATCTTTTAATTGTTGACTAGCAAGTTCGGGACGACTTTGCCGGTTCTGTAATAAATAGCTAAGTTGGATAAACGGATTATTCTGGCTCGATTGATGTAAGTAATTAAAATAGTGTGGATAAATAGATGGTATAGTTTGTTCATTAATTTCTGCGCTATCTCTTTTATTTTCAGTTTTTAATTGATGATGGATGAGGGCCGGTAATTTGAAATAATGAGAATATTCAGCGGGTACTTTTTCCTCAATGATAAGTGTTTCTATTAGAATTCCTATATTAATAATCTCATCTAAACTTATGTCATTAAGTGCAGCTCCACTTTCTTTGAGTAGCATCGCACCCGCATGCAAGTAACCCCACTCTGGTTGATTTATCATCATATTTTTCAATCTTATCTGATCAGCAATATCCTTCGGTTGCAGACAGAAGGTCGGCATAATTCTACTCAATACATTTTCTTGGTAATAAGTGCGAGTTTGTGGAGATAATATGGCAAGTTCGCCTGTACGATTAAATTGTTCAAAAAAACAGTGTGTTAAATATTGATGATGAAATCCCAAATTATTTTTTGTTATATCAGCACCGGGTGTTGTCGCAATATTGAGTTGCGCTAAAAACCATTTATCGGAAGATAAACCTAACACTGCATATATCGGAAGATAAACCTAACACTGCATATTGCAGCCAATCGGCAATAATAGCCTGCTGGCGAGCAGGTGGAATTTTTTCCCCTTCATTGGCACCATATTCACCTAAGGGTTTTAATAGTAACTTTGCGAGAGTTTCTATCTTATCTTCCTCATTTTTATTATGGGAAAGATAATCGGTGATATGATTGACTAAACGATAAGATAGAGTCTCATCATCTTGCTGATTTATTGTATGACCCTCTTGAGTTAACATGGAACATAAGAGTCGATTTTGTTCTTTACGTGCAATTGAATAAAAAAATGGGGCTTCTGAAGCGGGTAAAGTAATATTTATTGGATGGTTTGAAGTTTGTAGAAGAGCCACTAAATTATTAACAAGCGGCTTACTAGTTGCTTCAGTGCTATTCCCTACTGAAGTAGCTAATTCTTCATGCTGTAATTCATTTAATTGTAACTGATTGTTTGAAACTACTATATCGCTTGATCGCTGCTCTTCCATTAACCTATTTTCAACTTCATGGTTAGTACGATGTAATACAGACGACATCCAGTTTAATGATAAAAAACGAGAATTTACATTTGGCATAACGAACTCCAGACTTAACCTAAAATTAACAACTTAATTACATTAAAATAACTTAATTTGCTAATGAAAAAAGTTTTATTTTGGAGGAATTACAATCCGACCCGAGCTTTGCAACAGTGCCGTTAATCGCGAATTGCAGGAGATGTTGGCTGAACGTGGCGTGCATGTTGCTCATACCACCGTCTATCGCTGGGTCCAGCCGTTATGCGCCTGAAATGGAAAAACGGCTGAGGTGGTACTGGCGTAATCCTTCCGCTCTCTGCCCGTGGTACATTGATGAAACGTATGTAAAGGTGATGTCCGGTGGGCTTACCTGTATCGTGCTGTAGACAACAGAGGGCATACCCTGGATTTTTACCTTTCACCACGGCGTAACAGCAAAGCGGCATACCTGTTTCAGGGTAAAATTTTAAACAACATAAAACAGTGGCAGCTGCCACGCGTTATCAATACGGATAAGTCTCCGACATACACTCGTGCGCTCGTTCAGCTTAAACGTGAAGGTCAATATCCGTCTGAAGTTGAGCATCGACAGATTAAGTACCGAAATAACATTTTCGAATGCGAGCATGGCAAATTGAAACGGATAATCAGCGCCACACTGTGGTTTAAATCGATGAAGACCGCTTATGCCACGATAAAAAGGGATTGAAGTAATGCTGGCGCTGCGTAAAGGTCAGGCTAAGTCGTTTTACTTCAGCTATCCCTTAGGTGAGATGTGCCCGGTGAACAGGATTTTTGAAATGTTAAGACTTTCACCAACAAATAAGGCTACCACGTCACGATATTTGCAACAGCGCCATAGATTGAGTCCGTCCCGATTAGTATGACTACCTGAGACTTTATCAGTAAAAATTCGATTTGCTCGTACACCGGCTTCTTTAAGCGCTTTAATTTGAATATCGAGCGATTGTTGACTGGTTGACACTCTGGCATACCCAAAAAGCCGCATTCAATGTCTCCTTAATCTATTTAAAGACGATAAATATCTTTTATTATTATAAAACGATTTAATAAACATTTAAGAATAAATATTTTTACCTGTCTAAAAATTTATAATACTTTAAACAAATAAATAATCTAAAAAAATAATATGGAAAACTTGAATTGTTTTTTGATTTTGCATTACGTTTTTATCGTTTTCTTGTATAACAGCTTCAAATTCTAATCAGATACGGAGCATTGACTATTAAAAGAGTTTATATATAAAGACCTTTAGAGAAATTACTATAATTAATGGTAGCCTTATTAGCATAAACAAACCTTGATTCTTTATCTTTTATAATCCCAAAATCATTACTATGTTTCATATATGAAAGCATCAGAATGTTTAAGCGAATATCAATATCTTTATTAATCGAGAGTTTCATTCTTTTCCCTCCAGGATATATACCTCCTCTATCACAAAAAATTTTGTTTCATTTAATTTAGTTCGAACAATCTTCACGTAAATAAAACAAAATCAGGTTATTCATTTGTCAAAAGTAAAAGATAGCTAAACTCAATATCAGATATTTTACTACTGATGACTGTGTTAGTTTCTTCTCTTTTTTGCCATGATATCAAACTTATTCGATACATTTTCGCACATATGGTTAATGCCCTGTAATTTAGTAAAAATTCAAAATGTAATTTTTGATAAGCAATATAGAGGCAGATAAACAAACTGAAAATATATACCGGAAAGATAAATTACCTTAATCAACAACAGGAAAATACTGAAAGGACAAGGTGTTATTTAGGGGGTACGAATAAGGACTTGGTCCGGGAATGTATTTTGAACACATGATTAAAGAACTCATCAGTACCGAAATTCTGAGTGGTCTTATCTCAGGAGCTGAATTCCTTTCTGATAATAAATCAGGTATGCCCGCCTGGCTACAGGCACTATGTAAGCCTAGTTTACCCAATCTGGATGGTATACTGAAACAACCACTGCTAAACGGTAAGGTCACTATCACCCGAGATGCAGAGCTCGGTATACCAGGTATTACCGGTAAAACCAGGGAAGATGTCAGCTACGCTCTAGGTTTTATTCACGCACAGGATCGATTTCCACAAATGGATTTAATGCGTCGTCTGGCCGCAGGTGAACTGGCTGAATTGTTAGGGGTTCTTGCGCTAAAAACGGACCAGCAAAACCGGCTATGGCAATTTCACACAAAAGCACGCGACACTCTGACCACACTCCCTGTCTCAGAAAAGAAAATTCTCACTCAATACAGTCGGGGAGTTAACGCCGGGCGAGCTTCATTAGCGGGCCACCATTTTGAATATCTTGCATTACTGACAACTCCCGCTGACTGGAGGGATGAAGATACCTTACTCGTTTTGTATGCGTTGTCATCCGCGCTTCAGCAAAATCAGGCTCCGCGTCTTTATGCGCGTGGCTGGTTTGCCAGACACACCCAGACAGAACAACTGGCGTTTCTTATGCCAGATACGAGCGAATGGGATACCCCATTAACCGGTACTCCACCTGCACCACCTGTCGCGCCGGACGCCACACCACCTGCATGGTGGAGACAAAGCAGTGACCGCGCTCCCTTATTACCTTCGGAGCATACATATGTCGGGAGTAATGGCTGGGTTGTCGATAGTCAGCATAGCGAAAACGGACAAGCTATGCTGGCCAATGATATGCATCTTGAGCTTATGCTGCCTAATTACTGGTACCGGGCAAAAATAACATATTGTACCGACAAAGGTGAAAATATCACCCTTGCTGGACTAACTCTTCCGGGATTACCGGCGACTGTTGTGGGAAGTAATGGCAGTATTGCCTGGGGGCTCACAAATGCTTATGCCAGTACTTTTGATTTTATACGAACCAAGGAACCAATAACGCACTGGCCAGTTCATCAAGAAATGATAAAAGTAAGAAAATTGTTGGGAGGATATGACACTGTTGAACTAAATATCCCTGTCAGTCCCTGGGGGCCTGTGGTGTCGACCCAGGAAGGAAATTTGGCCATGCGTTGGGTTCTCCAGTTACCACAAGCCATTTCACTGAATTTCTTATCTTTAAACGAGGCTAACAATGTTCATGAGGCGATCGATATTGCCAAGGCATTAGGCATGCCAGCTGTTAACATGATGCTGGCAGATAAAGAAGGACACATAGGCTGGACTCTGGCAGGAGGATTACCACAGCGATTGGATCCGTATGAAAATTATACTTATCCACTGGATGAAAATTCTGCATGGGGAGCATCTCTACTCGCCGCTGAAAAACACCCGGATATTATTGATCCGCCTGATGGTATTCTCTGGTCAGCCAATAACAGACAGTGTTTCAATAATAAATACCTTTATATTGGCGATGGTGGAGCAGATATTGGGGTTCGCTCCTGGGAAATAAAACGCTGCCTTAAACAGGCTGACAAAATCTCTGCCGATGTTATGAGAGCGATTCAACTAGATAATAGAGCGCCTCTTATACAAAAATGGAAAAAGGTACTATTACCGTTACTAAATGAACAAATAATAGGTCATGAACTTCGTAAGGAGGCTGCGGGTTTTATTACTGAATGGCAGGATTCTGCTTGCATTGATTCTGTCGGATACCTGCTATTATCAGCATGGCGTGACATGATTTATAGTGGCATATTCAGTAAGGTTGATAAAATACTAACCGCGCAATGGCCTCAAGCCAGCTATATGAAAGCCAATACCCGTTGGGATGAAACGGTGATAACCTTAATCAAGGCTAAAAAATGGATCCCTTCTCCATACAATTGTTGGGCTGATTTTCTTGTTAATCAACTGGATACCGTACTGACTTCACTGACCAGTGGAGAAAAAAACTCACTGAGGCAACCTGGGGACAGAACAACAAGGCTGATATTGTTCATCCGTTTGTACATGTGTTCAGTTTTTTACGCCCCTGGTTTGCGGTACCATCGGATCCATTATCAGGTGATCATAATGTGCCCCATGTTAATCGTCCTGGCTTTGGTGCATCCAGTCGGCTGGTTGTTGCTCCGGCAAAAGAGGATCAAGGTACGCTAACAATGCCTGGCGGGCAAAGTGGTAATCCGATAAGTCCATGGTTCCTTGCCGGACATGATCACTGGGTAAAAGGGGAGCCACTTCCTTTGCAACCAGGAAAAACGGCCCACACGCTCGTTTTGGAACCTGGGAAGAGCTAATATATTTGAGGAATCAATACTGAATATTCTATTGCAAACAATCCTGCGTCTAGTGGGTGTTAAAACAGAATGTTACTTCATTTAACTAAGAAACAATATTGATTAAAATCCTCGCCGCCCTGAAGGGCGAGGATCCCTACTAGGTTCAGACTGAAGTCTGGATCATTTCAGTGGGTTCCTGCTTCAACGGGCGGTCTAATTGCACCATCCCTCTACAGGTAAGCACGGCTTGTCCTGTCGCTAAAATATACGGCACTGTTGATATCTGCGCTCGCCTTATATCCGCATACCTGGCACTTATGTCCGGGTACTCCAATATTGATCATTTGGTAATACATTGAACAGCAGCAAACACCTGGCTAGTCTGAAAAGCACGCTTTATATACCCCCGGAAGGATGGGATTTTACGGTGCAATGGATAATAAACTGCTCAATCTGCAATAACTTGATTAACAATCTGGATAGCTTCCTGTTCAATCAAATTAAGATGCTCCTTACCACGAAAACTTTCACAGTAAATTTTATAAGCTTCTTCAGTACCTGATGGTCGTGCCGTGAACCAACCATAATCTGTTATTACTTTTAAACCACAAATCGCTGCGCCATTGCCTGGCGCTTTGGTTAAGCGGGCAATAATCGGATCACCAGCCAGCATATCTGCAGATACCATTTCAGCGGACAATTTAGCTAAACGTTGTTTTTGTTGATGGCTAGCTTTAGCCTGGATACGACTATAGCAAGGTTCACCAAAAAGGTGAGCAAGTTCTTGATAGCGCTGCTGCGGGTTTTTCCCTGTCACCGCCGTCATTTCAGCGGCTAACAAACAGAGAATGATACCATCTTTGTCGGTCGTCCATGGCGTTCCATCAAATCGTAAGAAAGCAGCACCAGCGCTCTCTTCACCAGCAAAACCATACTTACCCTGATATAAACCATCAACAAACCATTTGAAACCAACCGGTACTTCAACTAATTTACGTCCTAAATCTGCAACCACACGATCGATCATGGCACTGGAGACTAATGTTTTGCCCACCGCAACCTCTTTTTTCCATTGAGGCCGATGGCGAAAGAGATAATCGATAGCAACCGCGAGATAATGATTTGGATCCATCAATCCCGCTGGCGTTATAATTCCATGACGATCATAATCCGGATCATTAGCAAAAGCTAAATCAAATTTATTACGCAAATCCAATAAGCCTTTCATCGCCCAGCGCGAAGAACAATCCATCCGGATCACACCATCATGATCTAAAGGCATAAAGCTAAATGTTGGATCTATTTGTTCATTAACTAACTCTAAATCGAGTTGATAATATTCAGCAATGCGTTTCCAATAATTTATTCCGGCGCCCCCTAACGGATCAACACCTATTTTTAATCCAGCTTTTTTGATCGCAGCCATATCAATAACATCACTCAAAGCAACCACATAAGGCTCAACAAGATCTTGTTGTTGATAGTGAGGATCTTTAATAGCGGCCTGATAATTGATACGTTGAATAGCTGATAATTGATCGGCAATAAATTGATTTGCTCGGCGTTCAATTTCAACCGTTAGTGCTTCATCAGCCGGGCCGCCATGGGGTGGATTATATTTGATGCCACCATCTTCTGGAGGATTATGTGAAGGCGTGATCACAATACCATCGGCTTTTGCTTGATGCTGACGATTATAATCCAATATAGCGTGAGAAATAGCCGGAGTTGGTGTAAAACCATCGTCTTGTTGCGCGATGACTTCAACGCCATTCGCGATCAACACTTCAACAACAGTCATAAAAGCAGGCGCGGATAAAACATGAGTATCTTTTCCCACTAAACAAGGGCCAGTAATTCCATTTAATCGACGGACTTCAATGATAGCTTGGGTAATCGCTAAAATATGTTGCTCATTAAAACTATGACGACAAGCACTACCACGATGACCTGATGTACCAAACTTAACGCTATGAGCAGGATTTTTTACTTGCGGTTGTAGTGAATAATATTGTGCGACCAACTGTTCAACATTTATTAAATCACTTTGTTGGGCAGATTGCCCAGCACGTTTATGTAATGCCACTTATTTCTCTCCGCAGCAACAGCGGTACACATAGCAATAATAACTAAGTGACCAATAATATTTGTTTAAATCGTACCACATACCTTATCAACCAATTCAACAGGAAACTTCATATCTTGCATAATTTGTTCAATCATATTGCGTTTACGATTGGTGTTGGTATTGGTAATTACCCAAAAAGACGTATCGGGTATTAGGCGAGGTTTTGTCTGCTTACCACTGGCCAATAAGGTCTGTTTATCGTTAGCAAAATAAATGCGCGTCCTCCCATGGGTTGATTCTGTTGCTGCCACAAAAGCTTGTTTATTTAAATTGTATAGAGTGGATAAAATAAGCATAAAGCGATCAATCGCTTTGCTTTTAGTTGCATAATTGTTGGAAAGCAATAAATCATGTATCACTCTTGCTGCATCATGGGAAAAAACTGCTTTATCTTTTTTCACTCCTGTCGTTATATTACTTACGGTGACCGAGAGTGGAATATGCGACTGACTAACGTCAAACCCTAATAGACGTCGTAATATAACCGATGCATTTTCACCTATATGCTGGGTATGACTAGCGATATAGCGGTAAAGTTCTTCGTCAACTTCAATCGTTTTCATGTTATTTCAATCTGTTTTAATTAAAATTACCTGCCAATTATAAGATATAAACTTAAAAAACAAAACAATGAATATTTCAATTACTTAAGCTTAGTCTTTTAATAAAAAAGTTTTTTGTCTTGATTCTCAATGAGTATAGAAACAGCTTAATAACTTTACCTTACGATGAATAAAGATATCTTTATTGAAATCGGATATTAGTCACATTATTTATATAAATAGTAAAATATTATCGTGGTACTCACCCTTTCACTCACCAACATTAACTTAAATTTTGCTACCTATCGAGTTGATAATTGTTGGTTTCTCATTATATCCATGTCATTATAATAATTATTAATTAACAAAAGCTAATATGACTATGTTGCTAAATAACTGGCTAAATTATCGCATCCATCAACCGGAAAATCCTATCTCTTCTGCTGCGATTGTACTCATCCATGGCCTGTTTGGCGATCGACAAAATTTAGGCCTATTGGCACGCAATTTACAAGATTATTTCACCGTTATTCAACTCGATATTCGCAATCATGGCAACTCGCCATGGGCGGAAACGATGCTGTATTCTGAAATGGCAACAGACGTTTTAACGCTACTAACGCATTTAAAGCAAACAAGTGTTATCGCTATCGGACACTCAATGGGTGGAAAAATAGCAATGGCGATGACCGCAATCGCGCCACAACTAATAGAAAAAATTGTGGTTCTTGATATTGCGCCAGTCACTTATCAAATTAATCGCCATGAGAATATATTTTCCGCTTTAGAAGCAGTAATACAAGCAGACGTAACTTCACGGCCAGACGCGGCTATTATTATGCGTAATATGATCAGTGAAGAAAGTGAAATTCAATTTTTATTAAAATCATTTGATAAAGGTAAATGGAAATTTAATTTGCCTGTCTTAAAAAAAGAATATCGTCAATTGATGAGTTGGAAAACGATTCCAGCCTGGCCGCATCCCGCTCTTTTTATTCGTGGTGGCCTTTCCGATTATATTAGCGAAGCTTATCGCAAAGATATTATTGCTCAATTTCCACAAGCTCATGGACAGATTATTATGGGATGTGGTCACTGGGTGCATGCTGAAAATCCAGCAGCTGTCATCCGAGCTATTCATCGTTTTCTCGCTATTCCAGCTGATAAACAATAAATCATCTACAATATATTATTCCTTTAATTCTTTTCATATTCATAAACTAATTTGCAACAAATAATAATTTTAATTCAGCCTAAAAATATAACTAGTCTTAAAAATAATAAAACTCTGTTTTTATTCTTTTCATAAAAAAATAAGCCGATAGAATAAACTTTCCAACTAATAATAATAAAGCCTTTTATTAATATTAAATATATTTAAATTGCTTTATATTTTAATTTGTGATTATTTAATATGGATGAATATAACCAAAAAACCCTTGAATTAATTTCTATTATCATAAGATTGAATAATAAAATAAATTTAAATGAATATAATAAAGAAATAACTCAGAATGACAATTATGTTGATTGTATAAAAAAAATCCAACAAAAATATCAAATTACCGTAAAGAAAAAACGCTGCCAAAAAAAAGAGCTATCGCGTCTGACTCTACCCGCTATTATTTATGATAACACTAATATCCCTTATATTTTAGCGAGCTATAATGATGAGCAAGTTTTAATACAAGCTGCTGGTAATAAACCACCAGAAATTTGGCAGAAACAAGCTTTTCTTCAACAGTGGAATGGAAATTAGCTCAAAATAAATCAAAAACAATCCCGCTTTGATATTCGTTGGTTTATACCTGAATTCTTAAAGCATAAACAGACATTCATTGAAATCTTGTTTTTCTCATTTGTATTACAAATACTGGCTCTATTATCACCGATTGTTATTCAAGTTATTATGGATAAGGTACTTATCCATCAAGCCTTTAGCACTTTAGATGTGCTTATTTTTGCCTTAATAATCGCCGCGTTTATTGAAGTTATATTAAAAGGTTTCAGAGAATATATCTATGTCCATACCGCCAACCGTATTGATATCCGGCTCGGATTAAAACTGATTAGGCATCTATTACACTTACCACTCTCCTTTTTCAAGACCCGTCAAGTAGGCGCAATTGTTAATCGGGTTAGAGAATTAGAAACAATCCGTGAATTTTTAACCGGCAGTATGTTTACTTTGATGGTCGACGTGCTTTTTTTATTCATCTTTATCTATGTAATGTCGATTCTATCAACGACACTAACACTCATTTTTTTGCTGTCGATCCCCTGTTATTTACTGTTAGCCTGGCGAATAACGCCAAAGATAGAAAAAGCGGCCGAAACACAATTTATGCATGCGGCAATCAATACCTCTTTTTTAACTGAAAGCGTCGCTGGCAGTGAAACCATTAAAAGTTTGGCAGTTGAGCCACGTTTTATCCGCCGTTGGGATGCGCAAACCGCCGACATGGTTGCGAGTAACTTTCAGGCACAGCAAATAAATTCACAAGGCAGTCATATTGTCATGCTTATTGAAAAATTGACTATGGCGATAATTTTATGGATTGGGGCTGCCGAAGTACTGGCATTAAATATGACGATAGGCCAATTAATCGCCTTTCAAATGATGGTCTCTCACAGTAGTCAACCATTGGGGAAATTGGTGCAATTATGGGGGGATTATATCCGTACTCGGGTTGCCATTGATAAACTAGCACAAATCATTAATTTACCAGCCGAACAACATAGTGATGGTTTGCACCCGCAATTAACCGGCAAAATCCAGTTTCAAAATGTGGATTTTCGCTATCAACCAGATCTTCCCCTTATTATTAATCAATATAATTTATCCATTAAAGCCGGAGAGATGATAGGCATTGTTGGTGCTTCAGGTTCCGGTAAAAGTACCTTAGCGCGTCTGTTATTACGCCTTTATACACCAGAAAAAGGCGGTATATTACTTGATGATATTCCTCTTTACCAAATCAACATAGCTAGCTTACGGCAACAAATTGGTATCGTATTACAGGAAAATTTTCTGTTTAACCAATCGGTATTTAACAATATTGCTCAATCAAAACCTGATGCGACTTTAGATGAAGTGATTACCGCCGCTAAATTAGCCGGTGCCCATGATTTCATCTTAAAAATGCCTTCAGGTTACGATTCGCTAATTGCTGAAGGTGGCCAATCATTATCAGGCGGTCAGCGCCAGCGTATTGCCATTGCTCGCACACTACTTAGCAATCCTCGTATTCTGATCTTTGATGAAGCCACCAGCGCTTTGGATGATCAAACACAAGCCATGATCCAACAAAATATGCAAAAAATTGCCCAAGGGCGTACCGTAATTACTATTGCACACCGCTTATCAACGCTTAGTCATCACCATCATATTATTGTCATGGATCGAGGCAAAATTATTGAGCAAGGAAGCCATACACAATTATTGCAACTTAAAAAACATTACCACTATCTGTGGTCATTACAACAATCGTTAAAGCAGCAGTAGGAAACTTCATGACAAATCGTATTACACGGAAGTTAAAGCAGTTTTTCCCGCCATATAATTATGACTTCTTGCCCCCACACCTGGCGTTGATGAATAGCCCGCCATCACCTTTTGCACGTTTAACCGCACTGACCTTAAGTATCGGTGTTGTTATTACTATTGGTTGGGCCTACTGGGGACAATTAGATGTTCAAGCCACCTCAACTGGACGACTTATTGTGTCGGGGCACTCACAAGTTATTCAAGCTTATGAGCAGAGCCGATTAACTGAATTACATGTGAAAAACGGCCAACATGTGAAAAAAGGGGAACCGCTGCTCACTCTTGACGCACTGGGTGTTAGTCAGGATATCATCGGTATTTCATATCAAATCGAGTATCATACAATTGAGAAATTACTTTACCAATCGCTACTGGAAAACAAAATTCCTCACCAACAACTCACCTTTCACCAATTAACAAAACGACAACAAGAAAAAATCAGCCAAAACTATCACCATGAAAAAGCCCAATTTGATGCGCAAATCGCTAGTTTAACCTCTGAAATTGAAGTTAATCATTCATCACAAACAGCAAAAAATAATGATCTTAATGTGCTTTTTTTATTAAAAAAGAATATCGAACAGCGTTTAGAGGCCCGTCAAACCTTAAGTCAAAAACAGATGATCAGTAAATCAGAATATTTAGAGCAGGAAAAAGAATTATTAGAAACTAAGCGCTTAATTGCCCAACAAACATCTGAGTTGAATATCTTAGTTTCACAAGAAAAAAACCTAAAAGAGCGACTCAATGCATTTCAATCGCAAAAACACCATGAATGGAACGATAAAAAAAAGCAGTCAGAGATCCAGCTGTCAATGCTAGAACAAAAATACGCAAAATTTGATGAACGAGAGCAGTTAGAAATTGTACGCTCACCGGTTATTGGCACCGTTCAACAGTTAACCATTTATACTTTAGGCGCAGTATTACAACCAGCACAAAACTTGATGGTCATTGTACCAGATAACGATGTGCAAATTGCTGAAGTTAAGATCTTAAATAAAGACATTGGTTTTATTCGCCCTGGGCAAAACGTCACCGTTAAAGTTGATGCCTTCCCTTATACCCGTTATGGTACTATCGAGGGTGAAGTATTATCAATCTCCCGTGATTCAGCCCAAGATGAGCAATTAGGACTTATCTTTCCCGCGCAAATCAGTCTGAAACAAAATAATCTGATGGTTGATGGTCATTCAATTGATATCACACCAGGCATGTCCATTGTGGCAGAAATCAAAACCGATAAACGGCGTGTGATTGATTATCTCTTAAGCCCAATTCGTGAATATCTGTCCGAATCAATGCGGGAGAAATAAGCGATGGAAACTTTTCCTAGCGTAGCAATAGCTAATAACGCCACTAACCAAGCCCTAGATGCAATAATCTGGCTGGGTAAACAACTGAGTAAATCCATCACAATTGAACAGTTAACTCACTCCTTAGGATTAGAATCTGAACATCTAACCGACTGGCAGTTACGAGAGTGTGCGGATTATATGCAATTAAAAAGCAAAGTAAGCTTTTTTACACCAGCTGAACTGGAACATATTCCGTTACCCGCTTTAATTGAAATAGAAGGCGTATGGTGGATATTTACCAATATAACGCAACAAATTATTGAAGTAATAAATCCGTGTTCAGAGAAAACATTAACTTTTCCTCATTATAATAAGCCCAAAAAACCAATCAAATTTAAAGTACTGCTCGTGGCGGAAAAAAAATTAACTGCTAAAAAAATCAAGTTTGGATTAGATTGGTTTTCCCCTTCAGTTCTTAGGCAAAATAAACAACTAAGAGATATTTTTATACTCGCCAGCGTTGTACAAATATTTGCCCTTATTCACCCAATTCTTTTTCAACATCTGATTGATAAAGTCTTGGTAGGACGTAGCCTAAATAGCTTACATGTTTTAGCATTTGCCATTATCTCATTAGCAATAGCCGAACCTATTTATAGTTTTATTCGTAATAAAATTTTTAATCATACCTCTGGCCAAATTAATGCTGAATTATCCGGCCGCTTATATCGTCATTTATTAGGACTGCCGCTTGACTATTTTAAACAGCGACAAACGGGGCAAATTATTGCCCGAGTTCGTGAGATGGCGCAAATTAGGCAATTTCTCACTGGCTCAACATTAATGCTGTTTATCGATCTATTTTTTGTCACATTATTTATTGTCGTGTTATTCAACTACAGTGCCCAACTTGCTGGCATCGTCGTTGGTTCATTGGTTATCTATTTTATCTTTTGGCTATTAATTGGCCCGATTATTCGTAAACGGGTAGAAAAAGAGTATGAAGCTCAAGCCGATAATACCACTTTTCTTACTGAAACAATCACGGGTATTGAAACCGTTAAAACAACCGCCACCGAGAATAGGTTTTTACAACGCTGGCAAAAAATCTTAAGTCACCAATTACAAAAAAGCTTTCAGGTACAAAAAAGCAGTATCATTGCCAGTCAAATTATTACACTGGTCAATAAAATAACTACTGCTATTCTATTATGGTTTGGTGTTAAAGCCGTTATGCAAGACCAACTTAGTCCTGGAGAATTAATTGCTTTTAATATGCTTAGCGCACATGTTACTCAACCGATCCTTCGTCTGGCGCAAGTATGGCAAGATTTTCAGCATACCCTTATCGCCCTTAAACGTGTTGGTGATATTCTTGATGAACCTACTGAATTTGGCCAAAATGGGTTAGCCAATACAGCATCTATTAATGGTAATATTGAATTTAATCATATCAGATTTCGTTATGCTAACGACATGCCAGAAGTATTGCAGAACCTATCCTTGTCAATTAAGGCCGGACAATTTATCGGTATCACAGGCCCTTCAGGATCAGGAAAAAGTACCTTAACAAAGTTATTACAACGACTTTATGTTCCTCAGCAGGGTCAAATTACTATTGATGGTATGGATCTAGCTGTCGCCGATCCCGTTGCTTTACGTCTTAATATGAGTGTAGTACTTCAAGAAAGTATTTTGTTTGCAGGCTCGATAGCAGATAATATCCGCTTAAGCCAACCGGCAGCTTCTGACGAAGCCATGACCCAGGCAGCGCAAATAGCAGGCGCACTGGATTTTATTCAACAACTTCCTCAAGGTTTCAATATGCAGTTAGCAGAGAGAGGTATGAATTTATCAGGAGGACAACGGCAACGTATAGCACTTGCCCGAGCCCTGTTAACACAACCACGGATTTTAATTCTTGATGAGGCCACTTCTGCACTAGATTATGATTCAGAAGCCGCTATCATGAAAAATATGCATTATTTGTCTGCTGGCCGAACTGTTATTAGTATTGCCCATCGCCTCAATACCATTCGTCATGCTGATAAAATTTGTGTGATTAATGAAGGTCAAGTGATTGAATTCGATAGCCATGATAATCTACTCAAGTTAAATGGCTTTTATGCTCAACTCTGGCATCAACAAATAGGAACAATAACAAAAATTAACGCTTAAAAATAACGCCAGCGCCAGTAAGATCACTTTTTATACGTTTTACTGGCTATTGCTAACTTCAGTTACTCACTAATAGGCTGCTTTATCAATTGAGTATATTTTATCTGTTAGTAGCGATAGTTATCATGCTAGGGTATGATTGGTTTAAGTAACTAGCAAATTTCCATCAACATTTAAATTTATGGCAAAAGAGCAGACTGATCGCACAACCCGGGATTTATTCGCCGATGAACCTAGACCAGGGCGTCCAAAAACCAATCCTTTATCTCGACATGAACAATTAAAAATTAATAAACGTAATCAGTTAAAACGTGATAAAAGCAAAGGTTTACGCCGTGTTGAACTAAAAATCAATGAGCGTGCTGTTGCGGCATTAAATATGCTAGCTCAAGAACAAAAAATAAGCCGTAGTGAATTAATAGAACAAATATTGCTGACACAATTAGCAAAGAAAAACCGATGAATTGCAATTTTACTGGTTTATTTTGCCTAAAACACACAAAATTGACAGAATTATGCCGTTATTTTCGTCAAAATAACGGTTATTTAATTATTTATTAATCAATCGTTATTATCTTTGCTATTACTACTGTTAATAACGATAAGATAAGATAACAAAGCAACTCAAATTAAAATTAAGAGGTTTATTTACTTTATGGCAATCATAGGTATCTTCTTCGGCAGTGATACTGGCAATACAGAAAATATTGCCAAAATGATCCAAGAAACCCTTGGCGGCGCTGATATTGCTGAAATTCATGATATTGCTAAAAGCAGTAAAGAGGATATTGAAGCATTTGATATTTTACTATTCGGTATTCCTACCTGGTATTATGGTGAAGCACAGTGTGATTGGGATGACTTCTTTCCAACATTAGAAGAAATTGATTTTACCAATAAGCTAGTAGCTATTTTTGGTTGTGGCGATCAAGAAGATTATGCGGAATATTTCTGTGATGCTATGGGTACTGTGAAAGAGATTATTGAACCTAATGGTGCTATCATTGTTGGCCATTGGCCAACAGAAGGTTACCACTTCGAAGCATCGAAAGGGCTCGCTGATGACTCTAACTTTATTGGCCTTGCCATTGATGAAGACAGACAGCCGGAACTAACCGCTGAGCGAGTGGAAAGCTGGGTAAAACAAATATCTGAAGAGCTAAATTTACAAGCTATTATCGATTGATAGCTGTCAATATTTTTTGTATATGATAATTCCTGCAAATTGTGTAATGATATTATGACATATATAATTGTAAAATTAGTTTGAAATAAACAGTATACTACTGTTAACGATGTTTTGATATTATTGAATTCACTGCTAATGCAACAAGGTAGGATCCGCATGACCGACAACAATAAAGCATTGAAGAATGCAGGGCTTAAAGTAACACTTCCACGTTTAAAAATTTTAGAGGTATTACAAGAGCCTGAATGCGATCATGTCAGTGCGGAAGATCTCTATAAAAAACTCATTGATATGGGGGAAGAGATTGGCCTCGCAACGGTTTATCGTGTTCTAAATCAATTTGATGACGCGGGTATTGTTACTCGCCATAATTTTGAAGGCGGTAAATCGGTTTTTGAGTTGACACAACAACATCACCATGATCACTTAATTTGCTTGGATTGTGGTAAAGTCATTGAATTCAGCGATGAATCCATTGAGACACGACAAAAAAATATTGCGGAACGTCATGGCATCAAGCTCTCTAATCACAGTCTCTATCTATATGGACATTGCTCCAAAAAAGATCATTGTGATGAAAACGATTTGGGCCACCCTGCCCGCAATAGTAAAGAAGAAAAATAACCCAGCCTATTACTATTTTTGTTATTAATCAGTTAAAAATAAAAGGAGAATTGCAATCCAATTTCTCCTTTTATTTTCAAGTTTGTAGCGCATAAATAAGACTATGCTTGACATAATTTGAATGTGCCGCTAAAAAGTTGTCTTTTTTGTTCGTTGCTTGGGGAATAATATTAATTTTACCAATATGATCAACCGCAAAAAATTTATCCATCTTCGGAATAACATCACCTTCGACATAATGATGATTGACATTATGCATAGCCTTCTCTAAATCTAAACTACCATGTTGCTTTAACAAATCGCGCTGTAAACCTCGGCCAAATTGAGCACTGCTAAAACATTCCGCCAAAATAACATTTTCTTTGCTAGATACCTTCAGTGCTGCATAAGCAGCTAAACCACCGCCTAATGAATGACCACTGGTTGAAAGCCTGTATCCATTCCATTCCCCATCCATTTGAACCAGTTGTTGCAGATTATGCATTAATTGCGCAGCCTGCTTATAGCAAGCTGGAACACCACCAAATACATTATGAACATTCGCCTCGCATTGCTTAATAAAATTATTAATATTTTTTATATAACGCGGAGCTCCACCGCTCACTCCATGACCGCTGGTTGTCCCACCAAATACCAATCGAATTTCCCGCTCAACCTTATTGCGGAAGATATAAGCCACCAATCCAGTATGACTATCTTCTAATAGACCATCTTGTGGATAAAGTTTTATATTAGTCATTTTAGACACAAACCTTGCCAATTCACGATCAATTCCCCACTGGGTTGCTTCTAAAATTGTAAAGTCACGATTGTAAACAAAATCAGCCAATAGAGCATTATGATAACGTTGCTCACTGCTGACTTTATCTATTGGAAAACTTAATTTTTGACAAGTATGCAAACCCTTTAATGGTCTTTTTTGTACCGATATAAAAACATCACTGTTATAAATACTTTTTAATGGACAGGTGAAATTGATCTTAGGTGATATCGTTTGCAGCTCTGCTTGTAAAACCGCTTTTTCTATTGGAAGAGATGAATTAATAAACTTAAGCATGATATAACATCCTTGTTAGTAACCAATTGATTTTTTTGATAAGGATATTGACTACATATTTTTTTGACTTGCTCTAAACGAATAAAAATTTATAACAGAAAGCCATTTTTCTGTTAATAAAAATATCTCGTGAACAATAATGACGATATTTTTTAATAAAAAGCGTGGCTATAAACCACGCTTTTTACCATAACTCTTAACGGAGTAATTTCTTAGCTTGCTATTTTTGCCCAACTATCTCTTAAGCCTACAGTCCGATTAAATACCAGCTGCTTAGCTGTATGATCATGGCTATCTGCACAAAAATAACCCTCGCGTTCAAACTGATAAGCTTTTCCCGGTTGCGCGGTAATTAAACTTGGTTCAACAAACCCATAGCGAATCACTAAAGAATCAGGATTAATGGTAGCTAAAAAGTCCTCTTCTGCGGCAGGATTAGGCACAGTAAATAAGCGATCATACAATCGGATCTCTGCTGGCAAGGCATGTGATGCACTGACCCAATGGATAACCCCTTTGACTTTACGTCCATCAGCAGGATCTTTATTTAATGTATCAGCATCATAAGTACAATAAATCGTGGTAATGTTGCCTTCTGCATCTTTATCAACCCGATTAGCTTGTACAATATAGGCATTTCGTAAACGTACTTCTTTACCCAAAACTAAGCGCTTATATTGCCGATTAGCTTCTTCACGAAAATCAGCTCGATCGATATAAAGTTCCCGACTAAATGGCACTTGTCGAGCGCCCATCTCAGGTTTATTAGGGTGATTATACATCGTCAGCATTTGCTCATCAGCAGACATATTTTCAATCACTAACTTTATGGGATCTAATACCGCCATTGCCCGTGGTGCATTTTCATTTAGATCATCACGAATACAAGATTCCAATGCTGCCATTTCAACAGTATTATCTTGCTTAGTCACGCCAATACGCCGACAAAATTCACGAATCGACGCTGCCGTATAACCACGACGACGTAAACCTGAAATGGTTGGCATTCTGGGATCATCCCAGTTTTCAACCCTATTCTCCGCCACTAACTGATTTAGTTTACGTTTTGACATCACCGTATAGGCAAGATTTAGACGCGAAAACTCATACTGTCTTGGATGACAATCAATGGTAATATTATCTAATACCCAATCATATAATCGGCGATTATCTTGAAATTCCAGGGTACAAAGTGAGTGGGTAATCCCCTCCAATGCGTCCGAAATACAATGAGTAAAATCATACATTGGATAAATACACCATTTATTACCCGATTGGTGGTGTTCAGCATATTTTATTCGATATAACACCGGATCGCGCATGACAATAAAAGAGGATGACATATCAATTTTAGCACGTAGACAGGCCTTTCCTTCTTCAAATCCACCCGCTCGCATCTTGTCAAATAGCTGCAAATTCTGCTCAATAGTGCGATCACGATATGGACTATTTCTACCTGGCTGCTTTAAAGTTCCGCGATATTCACGAATAGCATCGGGACTTAATTCATCAACATAAGCTAAGCCTTTTTTAATCAGCTCAATAGCATATTGATATAGGTCATCAAAATAATCTGACGAATATTTTACGTTACCACTCCAATTAAACCCTAACCATTTCACATCTTCTTGAATGGAATTAACATATTCAACATCTTCTTTAACTGGATTAGTATCATCAAAACGCAAATTGCATTGACCCTGATAATCCTCTGCAATACCAAAATTCAAACAGATTGATTTGGCATGACCAATATGTAAATAACCATTAGGTTCAGGTGGAAAACGGGTATATACATGAGTATGCTTACCTGTAGCCAAATCTTCTTCAATAATCTGGCGAATGAAATTTGTTGGGCGAGTATCTGCCTCATTCATTGTCATAGTTCCTCAATGCAAAAGCATGTTAATAACGCTTTTATCATCTACGATATCCGAATTAGAAACAACCGTTTATTAACATATATTATTAGGCTTTATTTAATCAATAAAAAGCTCATAAAGGAAAAACGGGAGGTTCATAACCCTTCCCGTTTTTATTCATTATTAATTATATGGTTATCATATCAAATCATAATGATAAAACACATTACTTCAATACATCATAAATTGGTGTTACTCCAGCGATTACTTCACCAGTTGCAACTATTGTCAATCCCTGATAATCATCAATATTACTGATAACGACTGGACTTATCATTGACTTAGCATGCTGTTCCAAATAATCGAGATCTAATTTCAGGATAGGCTGACCTACCTTTACATCACTATTTTCTTCAACTAAACGCTCACAACCCTGCCCTTTTAACGTTACAGTATCAATACCCATGTGAACGATCACTTCAACACCTTCATTTGTCTCGATGCAGAAAGCATGATTGGTAGCAAAAATTTTCACAATCTTACCGGATACAGGCGCTAATACCTCACCACTCGTTGGCTTAATCGCTAAACCATCACCGACAATGCGGCTAGCAAAAGCTTCATCCGGAACTTCATCAAGGGAATAAATTTTACCACTAACCGGTGCCACCAGCGTTAAAATTGTTTGCCCCACATGCTTATTTTTTACTTTTACTGCTGACTGTCGATTATCTTTCTCAACAAAATTTAACGGTGCAACAACTTCTCGTGCGGCGATCTTTTTCATTGCTTCCGCAATCATTTCTGCCCGGGTTCCAACAATAATTTGCACACTATGTTTATTTAAACGAATGATGCCTGATGCACCCAGTTTTTTTACCAAGTCATCATTAACGATATCAACGGCTTTTACACCTAAACGTAAACGAGTAATACAGGCATCGATTACTGTTAAATTATCGGTTCCGCCCACCGCCGCAAGATATTGGTATGCTTCATGGGTAATATCCTTAGCACTGGTGGTGATATCTTTGTCATAATCATCAACGGCTTGATAGTCGTTTATTATTTCACGACCTGGGGTCATTAAATTGAACTTATTAATCACAACGCGAAATATGACATAGTATAAACAAAAGAAAATTATCCCTTGGAAAATCAACATATGCCAATGCACTGCTAATGGGTTACGACTCTGCAGTAACATATCGACTAAACCAGCACTAAAACCAAAACCCGATATCCAGTGCATTGCAGCTGCAATATAAACAGAAAATCCAGTTAATAGAGCATGAATGACATAAAGAACCGGCGCCACAAACATGAATGAGAATTCGAGCGGCTCAGTGATCCCAGTAAAAAAGGCGGCGAAAGCACCTGCCATCATGATACCTGCGACTTTTGCTTTATTTTCAGGACGAGCACACTGATAAATGGCCAATGCCGCACCAGGCAAACCAAACATCATGATAGGGAAAAATCCAGCTTGATAACGCCCAGTAATACCTTTTTCGGCTAAACCTGTAGCTAACGATTTAGCGCCAGCCAAAAAGTTAGGAATATCATTAATACCAGCCACATCAAACCAAAATACTGAATTTAATGCATGATGTAATCCAACCGAGATTAATAGACGATTAAAAAAAGCATAAATACCGGCACCTAATGAACCCAAATCTTTAATATTTTCACCAAACAGTACTAATGCATTATAGATAAATGGCCAAACATACATCAGAACGAAAGATAACAGGATCATCAAAAATGAAGTCAATATAGGTACTAAACGGCGGCCACTAAAGAACGACAATGCTTTCGGTAACTCGACACCGCTATAGCGATTATAAAGTTCCGCCGCCAATACCCCAACCAATATCCCAACAAACTGATTATTAATTTTACTAAATGCTGCAGGAACTTGCTCGATAGCAATACCCATAATCATCGAATAAGCCGCTGGTGAACATAGGGTTGTTACCACTAAAAAACCGACAAAACCGGTTAATGCCGCCGAACCATCTTTATCTTTTGATAAACCATACGCAACGCCAATTGCAAATAATATTGACATATTATCTATAATTGCTGAACCTGATTTAATCAGTAAAGCAGCAATAGTACTATTAGCTCCCCAGCCATTAGGATCGATCCAATAACCGATCCCCATTAAAATCGCAGCGGCAGGCAGCACAGCGACAGGCACCATCAAAGCACGGCCTATTCGCTGTAAATAACTTAACACATTCACTATGTTTTCCCCTTGAATAACCTCATTACTGAGATCTTATTGCTAAATATTATAAATATTCAATTTTTTGCATATATTCATTAAGTAATTCAGACCCAATTATTTTGCATCACAAATTATATCAGCTAAAGTTGTGATAAAAGTCTAAATATCACCCTGTTATTTGATTAAAATAGTGGCTAAACAAAAAACCTTTTTTTTTTCATGAAAAATATCTTATTTTACTAGAATTCAGGCGTTAATAAATAGACAATCTTTGAGTTATAAAAACTCAAGTAATAACAAAGAATAATACAAAATTATTGAAATATAGCTGATATGAAACAAAATTAAGTGAGGTAAAAAAATAATGAGGCTTATTCCTCTAACAACAGCAAAAGATGTTGGTCTTTTTTCCGCCAATTACATTGCAAACAAAATTAATCAATTTAATCCAACGGCTACAAATCCATTTGTATTAGGGCTGCCCACAGGCGGAACACCACTAGCTACCTACCATGAGCTAATTAATCTCTATAAAGCAGGTAAAATTAGTTTTAAACATGTAGTTACTTTTAATATGGATGAGTATGTCGGCATCCCAAAAAATCATCCACAAAGCTATCACACTTTCATGTATGAAAATCTGTTTAACCATATTGATATTACAGAAAATAATATTAATTTACTCGACGGTAATGCAAAAGATATCGACGCTGAATGCAAACGTTACGAAGATAAAATTAAGTCTTATGGTAAAATACATCTATTTATGGGAGGCGTTGGTAGTGATGGCCATATTGCCTTCAACGAACCTGCTTCATCTCTTTCTTCTCGCACCCGGATCAAAACGCTAACACCAGAAACCCGACAGGCAAATTCTCGTTTTTTTGATAACAATATTGATAGGGTGCCTAAATATGCTGTCACTGTTGGGGTAGGAACCCTACTTGATGCGGAAGAAATTTTAATCTTAGCAACCGGTGCAAATAAAGCATTAGCCGTTGAGGCTGCGGTCGAAGGTTCGATTAACCATATGTGGACGATTAGCTGCCTACAAATGCATGCAAAATCGGCTTTAGTTTGTGATGAACCAGCAACCCTTGAGCTAAAAGTAAAAACTTTAAAATATTTTTGTCAATTAGAATCTGACATCATTAATCAATTTGCTAGTTAAATTAAAATAGCAAAATTCAATATAATAAACCAAAAAATACAAAAAATTCGATAAATTATACTATTTTTTAGCCATTATAGAAGAGTAAAATATCATGTATGCATTAATCAACTGCATTATTTACACAGGTTATGAACGACTGGACAATCATGCAGTTATTATTGAAAAAGAACAGATAAAACAAGTTTGTCCAATTGCAGAATTACCTCAGGATATTGAAATTCATGATTTACAAAATGCGATCCTAGCGCCGGGATTTATTGATTTACAAGTTAATGGCTGCGGTGGTGTACAGTTCAATGATAATCCAGCAAATATCTCTATTCAGACGCTGGAAATTATGCAAAAAGCAAATGAACGAAATGGCTGTACCAGCTTCCTGCCTACATTGATCACCAGCCCTGATCCGCTGATTAAAACAGCAATAGAGACGATGCGTGACTACCTGGCCAAATATAAAAACCAAGCATTAGGGCTACATATTGAAGGGCCTTACATTAACCCAGTCAAAAAAGGTACCCACAATGTTGAATATATTCGTCAGCCTTCTGCCGAAATGATCAACTATCTATGTCAAAATGCCGATGTGATCACTAAAATTACCTTAGCACCAGAAATAGTTGCAGAAAAATATATTCACCAATTAGTTGAAGCCGGTATTGTTGTTTCAGCAGGCCATTCCAATGCCACTTATGAAGAAGCACAAAATGGCTTCAAGGCAGGTATTCAATTCTCAACCCATCTTTTCAATGCCATGCCTGCTATTTCAGGTCGAGCCCCGGGATTAGTGGGTGCTATTTACAACACTCCTAATGTATATGCAGGAATTATTGCCGATGGATTACATGTTCACTGGGCTAATATTCGTGACAGTAAACAATTAAAAGGCGATAAATTAGTTCTAGTAACAGATGCCACCGCACCTGCTGGCCTGGATTCTAATGGCAGTGAAATGGATTATTTTACCTTTGCTGGTAAAACCATATATTATCGCGATGGATTATGTGTTGATAAAAATGGTACATTAAGTGGTTCATCCTTAACGATGATAGATGCTGTCAAAAATATCGTTGAACATGTAGGTATTGCATTAGATGAAGCATTACGAATGGCCACACTTTATCCAGCTCGTGCTATTGGTGTCGACAAAAAACTTGGGAGCATAGAAAAAGATAAAGTTGCAAACCTTATCGTATTTGATCACGACTTCATCATCCGCAAAACCATTGTTAATGGCCGTGAAATAGAACTGTAACGAGCATATATACTGATGAGTAACAATTACATCTTGAAGCAAATTGGTAATATTGATTTAGTTAAACAATTAAATAGTGCTGTTGTATATCGAATTATTGATCAAAATGGCCCTATTTCTCGAATTCAGATCTCAGAACAAAGCCAGTTGGCGCCTGCTAGTGTAACCAAAATAACCCGCCAACTACTGGAGCGTGGTTTAATTAAAGAAGTCGCTCAACAAGCCTCTACCGGTGGTCGCCGACCAATTTCAATTATTTCTGAACATCATATTTTTCATAGCATCGGTGTCAGATTAGGCCGTCGTGACTGTACATTAGCACTTTACACCTTAAACGGCAAAATGCTCGCCGAAGCGCATTCACCCTTGCCAGAAACCGGTCAACAAGAAACAGAAAATCATTTAATTGCCGCCATTGAAAATTTCATTCAACAACATCAACGCCCTAATCGCGAGTTGATTGCTATTTCAGTTATTTTACCTGGCTTAGTCAATCCACAAGCAGGAATTGTCCATTATATGCCCCATATAAAAGTACATAACTGGCAATTACTGCGTAATCTGAAAGAGCATTTCAAAATAACCTGTTTTATCGGTCACGACATTCGTAGTTTTGCACTGGCAGAACATTATTTCGGCGCTACACAAAATTGCGCCGATTCCATTTTTGTACGCATTCATCATGGCGCTGGTGCAGGTGTGGTTATGGGGGGTGAAATTTTATTGAACAACCGTTACAATCTGGGTGAAATCGGCCATATACAAATAGATCCATTAGGAGAACGTTGCCATTGTGGTAACTTTGGTTGTCTGGAAACCGTTGCAGCTAATAGCGCTATTGAAAATAGAATTAGGCAACAACTTGACCAAAATTATCCGAGCCAATTAAAAGCAAATAACTGTTCTATTAAAGTAATTTGCCAGGCGGCAAATAAAAACGATCCGTTAGCAATTGAAGTAATTAAACACGTAGGCCATCATCTTGGTAAAGCAATTGCCATTATTATTAACCTATTTAATCCGCAAAAAGTGGTCATTGCAGGAGAAATTACAGCAGCTGAAAAAGTTCTCCTACCCGCCGTGCAAAACTGTATCAAAACCCAAGCGCTAAAAGATTTCCGCAATGATTTACCGATTGTTACTTCACAACTGGTACATAATTCAGCTATTGGCGCTTTCGCCTTAACTAAACGTGCTATGTTAAATGGCGAACTTTTACAACATTTGCTTGAATAGCAATAGCGTTGTAATACATTTATCTATGCTTTTACTAGCTCGAATATAAAGAATTTATGGTGCCACTCACATTTATCTTTTATTTTAATAGACAACAGCAATTATTAATCGCTGCAAACTAGCTGCATAGATATACAATATTACGCGCTAATTTGTTTACTTTTGCCCACTGACAAGTTGCTCAATGGCCATCAACATTTTATCGCAAGATACCAATAAGATGCTTTTGGTTGTTAATGGAAATTATCACTACCATTGAAATAAAAGGCATCGCTTCACTTCATGAGCAAAAATATCTTAACTTAATTAGTTTTTATATTTAACATATCAAGCTATTATTATTTGGCAACCACGTCGTTATTTTTTGTCGATTTTATCGACAAAATGATTACAACCCAAACAAACAGATACTTTTCTGTAGAAATCGTAAAAAAATCAGTTGACGACTCGGGTCGATATACGCATAATTCGCCCCGCAACGCCGATAAAGGTTATGCAAAAAGATGGCTACGTAGCTCAGCTGGTTAGAGCACAGCACTCATAATGCTGGGGTCACAGGTTCGATTCCCGTCGTAGCCACCATATTTGCGGGAGTGGCGAAATTGGTAGACGCACCAGATTTAGGTTCTGGCGCCGCAAGGTGTGCGAGTTCAAGTCTCGCCTCCCGCACCATTCTTTATAAAAATTATTTATATTCTCGTTGGGGTATAGCCAAGCGGTAAGGCACCAGGTTTTGATCCTGGCATTCCCAGGTTCGAATCCTGGTACCCCAGCCATATTATAGATATTAGTTTATCCAGTTGGGGTATCGCCAAGCGGTAAGGCACCAGGTTTTGATCCTGGCATTCCCAGGTTCGAATCCTGGTACCCCAGCCATATTATAGATTTTAATTATTATATCAATTATCCCCGATTGGGGTATCGCCAAGCGGTAAGGCACCGGATTCTGATTCCGGCATTCCCAGGTTCGAATCCTGGTACCCCAGCCATCAGCTTTCAATTAGCTACAAAATTAAATAATTTTGCAAAGAATTCAAAAAGAATATCCAGTAAGAATATTTTACTTTCCATAAATTAAATTTAAAAGCAACGATACGACATACTTAATGGAGTGATTTTTATCTAATTTAAATATGATTTAAAAATGTCGCTGACTGAAGGTGTACCACAAACAGCCAGCTAACTTAGTTAATTAGGCAAATCAAAAATCCCGAGCGGCATTGAATAAGAATAAGTTACATATAAAAAATTATTTTTTGTTAATAATGATTTACCGGCATATCTCTAGTATTTTAGTTAAACATGGCTAAGGGTAAAAAATCCCCAAAGTGAGATAACCTAAAAATCTAATTAAGAATTGTTTGATAATTTATTCAAACAATTACAAACCATCATAAAATAGCCATTAATTACTTTTTATTAATTATTGTAATACGCTTTGTTTTGCCAAAAGCTTAGCTCTATAACCAGTTAAAGAAAAGGAAGTTGATGGTTGATGGTTTATAAGAATTAATAGCGCCGCTGAAAAACAGCGGCGATCTACTTCAAACGCGTAAAATAAAAAGCATCAAAACATAGCTATTAATATCACAGTAACATGACAGAAATAGTCAAAAACATATGCCAAGTTGGACTACCAACACCAGTAAAAACGATAAACTTTATGAATAAAAACAAACATCTAGATACAGTATAACACGTGAATCATAAAAAAATAACAAAAATAATGTTTTTTTGATCCATCTCACAATTTAATTAATCTTGACATTCTCTCAACCTGAAAAACAACGTTTTACAACATAACAGTCAAAAAATATCATAATCGACTTTATATTATAAACCTAAAGCATATTTAAGTAGCTTTTTCTTAACTGTATTTAGTCGTTGTACTAACATTAATGCTAAATTTCGGCCCGATTTCACACCCGCTAGCTGAGAACTAAACAGTGTATAAATAGCATCCATACCTGCCTGCATCAATTTGTTATCTGGCATCCTATCCTGTTGATAAGTCAGTAAAGTTTTTCGAGTATAAAAAGGTAATAAATAGGTTTTAGCATTAATCAATACTTTCAACAAACTATCAACATCACGGTAACCAAGATTAACGCCCTGACCAGCAAGTGGATTAATAGTATGAGCCGCATCGCCAATCAAAGCTAGCCCTTCTTCAACATAACGATTAGCATGATGGCGGGTCAGTGGAAAACTCCCTTTAGCAACAACTTGCAGTGAGCCAAAGCGAGCTGGGAAAGTTGCCATAATTTCTTGCTTAAGCTGCTCTAGGGACATAGCTTGCAGTTGTCTAATTCGAGCAGGTTTATCATACCAAACCAAACAGGCCCAATGATCAAATAACGGCAAAAATGCTCGCGGACCAGAAGGAAAAAATTGCTGCCAAGTAATATCCTGTTGCGGTTGCTCCATCTTAACTGTAATAAGCAGACATGATTGATTATATTGCCAACCGCTACTGCCAATGCCAGCTAAAGATCGCACCTGAGAACATGCACCATCAGCCGCAATAATTAACTTTGCCGATAGTTGCTGATTATTATTTAAAGTTATTTCCCACTGTTGATTCTGACGCTGCATTGCTACCAATTTGGCGGGACATAACAAGCTAAGATTGGGATATTGAGAAAATTGCTGCCATAATGCCAATTGCAAAATACGGTTTTCAACCATATAACCCAGTTCAGGTAAACCAAGGCTGTCTGCTTCAAACATCACATGTGAGTTTTCCCCTTCCCACGTTTCTAACCTTCGATAAGGGGCGGCACGCATATTTAAAACATTATCCCACACACCAAGTTGCTTAAGTAGATCCACCGAAGTATAACTTAGCGCTGAAACGCGTAAATCAGGCTGCTCTAACGGATCGAAAGATGCAGGTTTAGTGTGTTCAAGTAACAGGATCTGCCAACCTTCTTTGGCTAATCCAATTGCCATGGCTGCACCTATCATACCGGCACCAACCACTACAATGTCATAATTTTCATCTATTCTATTCATATCAACTTAGCTATCAATAGTCATCAATCTAATAGTAGGCCTAGTTTTTCTTAAGTCATTTACTAATAATCTATCCAACATACTGGTCACCGATGCCCCAAACGAATACAATACATATCAAAATTTTCTAATTTAATACATAATGTTCCCAGTATGACAGATTTTGCTACTGAAAACTTCGGATATACAAAATGTTGACGAATAAAAAACTATACATTAAAACCTGGGGCTGCCAGATGAATGAATACGATTCATCAAAAATGGCTGACCTGCTCAACAGCACCCATGGATATCAATTAACAGAAATAGCCGAAGAAGCCGATATTCTACTGCTAAATACCTGCTCAATTCGCGAAAAAGCGCAAGAAAAAGTATTTCATCAATTAGGGCGTTGGAAAAATCTAAAAGATGTTAATCCCGATATTATTATTGGTGTTGGTGGTTGTGTCGCTTCACAGGAGGGGGATTTCATTCGTCAACGGGCTCCCAGTGTTGATATTATTTTTGGCCCACAGACTTTACACCGTCTACCAGAGATGATCAATCAAGTCAAAGGTACACGTAGTCCAATCGTCGACATCAGTTTTCCAGAAATTGAAAAATTTGATCGATTACCGGAACCTCGAGCAGAAGGCCCTTCAGCTTATGTTTCCATTATGGAAGGCTGTAATAAATACTGCTCATTTTGTGTCGTTCCTTACACGCGTGGTGAGGAAGTCAGCCGACCATGTGATGACGTTTTATTTGAAATCGCACAATTAGCTGCGCAAGGTGTGCGTGAAATTCACTTATTGGGTCAAAATGTCAATGCCTATCGTGGAACAACTTTTGACGGTGCAATTTGTTCATTTGCCGAATTATTACGTCTAGTTGCCGCCATTGACGGCGTTGATCGCATCCGTTTTACCACCAGTCATCCAATTGAATTTACCGACGATATTATTGCTGTCTATGAAGATACCCCTGAACTTGTTAGCTTCTTGCATCTTCCCGTTCAAAGTGGGTCAGATCGTATTTTGACGATGATGAAACGGTCTCATACAGCCCTTGAGTATAAAAGCATTATCCGAAAATTACGTAAAGCACGACCCGATATTCTTATTAGCTCAGATTTCATTATTGGTTTTCCGGGTGAAACAGAAGATGATTTTCAAAAAACCATGCAGCTTATTGCCGATGTTAATTTTGATATGAGTTTTAGTTTTATCTACTCACCACGCCCTGGTACTCCAGCTGCTGATTTACCTGACGATGTCTGCGAAGATGAAAAAAAACAACGCCTCTATCTACTTCAGCAACGTATTAATCAGCAAGCAATGAATTATAGCCGAACAATGTTGGGTAGCATTCAACGTATTCTGGTTGAAGGGCCTTCACGTAAAAATATTATGGAACTTTCCGGCCGCGCCGAAAATAATCGGGTGGTAAACTTCGAAGGTAGCCAAAATATGATCGGAAAGTTTGTTGATGTCGAAATTGTCGATGTCTATGCCAATTCTTTACGCGGTAAAGTAGTTAAAACAGAAGATAGTATGGCATTAAGGAGCCAAGAATCACCCGAATCGGTTATTGCACGGACACGCAAAGAAGACGAGCTCGGTGTAGCAAATTACCAACCTTAATATTAAGTAGAGAGACTCAGTGATCGCAAAAGATAATCCACAAATTGCCACTAGCGAAATATTTTTAGAGCCAGCCGATAACCAACGGTTAATCAGCCTTTGTGGCCCGTTCGATGATAATATAAAGCAATTGGAACGTAGACTCGCTATCGAAATTAATCGTCGAAATAACCGTTTCAAATTGATTGGCAAACCACTTAATATCAACGCAGCTAGCAACATTTTACGCCGCCTATATGTTGATACAGCCCCTATACGTGGCATTATCCCTGACATTGTCCCTGAACAAATCCACTTATCTATTATGGAAAATCAATTTCTTGAGCAATCCGTTGAAAATGTTGGCAGTTACGACAAATTTGTAAACATTAAAATCAAACGAGGCGTTGTCAAACCACGAACAGCGAATCAGGCTCAATATATTGCTAATATACATAGCCATGATATTACTTTCGGCATTGGCCCTGCCGGAACAGGTAAAACCTATCTCGCCGTTGCTGCTGCGGTTGATGCTTTAGAACGTCAAGAAATACGTCGTATTCTACTCACTCGCCCCGCTGTTGAGGCCGGCGAAAAACTCGGCTTTCTGCCAGGTGATCTTAGTCAAAAAGTTGATCCTTATTTACGGCCGCTTTATGATGCCCTATTTGAAATGCTGGGTTTTGAAAAAGTAGAAAAATTGATTGAGCGCAATGTGATTGAAGTGGCGCCATTAGCCTATATGCGAGGTCGCACACTCAATGACGCTTTTATCATTCTTGATGAAAGCCAGAATACCACCATTGAACAGATGAAAATGTTTCTGACCCGCATCGGCTTTAACTCTAAAACCGTGATCACCGGCGATGTAACTCAAATTGATCTGCCTCGTGACCACAAATCAGGTTTACGCCATGCAATTGAAGTACTTTCTGAAGTTAAAGAACTGAGCTTTAATTTTTTTCATAGTGATGATGTAGTACGCCATCCTGTAGTAGCAAAAGTGGTTATTGCCTACGAAAACTGGGAAACAAAAGAACAAGAACGAAAACAGTTACTTCGTCAACAAAAAGAACCATCAAGCGCCCTATAGAAAAGGAGACATTTGCTTGCAATCAGTTATTCTTGATCTCCAGCTGGCCTGTAGAGATCATAATGGATTACCCAGTGAAACGACATTCCAAAACTGGCTTGAAGCTTTCCTGCCACAATTTCAATCTGAAAGTGAAATCACAATTCGTATTGTCGATATAGCAGAAAGCCAAAATTTAAATCTGACATATCGAGGAAAAGATAAACCAACAAATGTGCTATCCTTCCCTTTTGAAGCGCCAGAAAACATTACATTACCCTTACTTGGCGATCTGATTATTTGTCGTCAAATTGTTGAAAAAGAAGCGATTGAACAACAAAAAAACCAGGATGCTCACTGGGCGCATATGGTAATACACGGTTGTCTTCATCTATTAGGTTATGATCATCTAACTGACTTTGAAGCAGAAGAAATGGAGACAATAGAAACTGAAATTATGCAAAAATTGGGTTATCCTGATCCTTATCAGCATGAAAAAGCATAACTATAATGCTACTTTTGTGCTAAATAATTATGATACGATAAACTACTTAGAGAAACTTTAATAAAACGCCATGAGCGACGACCATCCTACAAACAATGATAATCATCACTCGAAAAAGAGTTTTTTCGGGCGCCTAAATCAACTATTTCACGGTGAACCCAAAAATCGTGATGACTTAGTTGAACTCATTCGTGATTCAGAGCAAAAAGATGTTATTGATCCTGATACCAGAGAAATGCTTGAAGGGGTAATGAATATTTCCGACGAGCGTGTTCGGGATATCATGATCCCACGCTCTCAGATAGTAACCTTAAAACGAAATCAATCGTTAGATGAATGCCTTGATGTGATTATCGACTCAGCACATTCTCGTTTTCCAGTAATTAGTGAAGATAAAGACCATATTGAAGGTCTATTAATGGCTAAAGATTTACTGCCATTTATGCGTACTGATGCTGAACCTTTCACAATCGATAAAGTATTACGTCCCGCCGTTGTTGTGCCTGAAAGTAAACGTGTTGATCTGTTATTAAAAGAGTTCCGCTCACAACGTTATCATATGGCAATAGTCATCGATGAATTTGGTGGCGTTTCTGGTTTGGTAACAATCGAAGATATTCTCGAATTAATTGTTGGTGAGATTGAAGACGAATATGATGATGAAGAAGACATTGATATTCGCCAGTTAAGCAAACATGCTTATTCTGTTCGTGCGCTAACCCAAATTGATGATTTCAATAAAGCATTTAGCACGCGCTTTAATGATGAAGAAGTTGATACCATTGGTGGCTTGGTGATGCAAGCCTTTGGACATTTGCCTGCCCGAGGGGAAGTTATCACAATTGATGGTTATATGTTTAAAATTACCATGGCCGATAGCCGCAAAATCATTCAAGTTCAGGTGAAAATTCCTGATGAAGCACCAATCCCAAATCTTATAGAAGAATAGCATTAATGAAAAAAATGCCACTCTATCAACGTCAGTGGTTACGAGCTTTGATCGCGTTAATTTTCGGGCTCTGCGGAACACTGGCTTTTTCACCTTTTGATATTTGGTTAGCCGCGCTTTTTTCTCTTTTTGGCTTACAGCTGCTAATTGTTAATTGCTCAAGCAAACAAGCAAGTTTAATAGCATTTTGTTGGGGAATTGGTCTTTTTGGCAGTGGTATTAACTGGGTTTATGTCAGTATTGCCGATTTTGGTGGTATGCCATTAGTGGTTAATGTCTTTTTAGTCATCTTACTGGCAGCTTATTTATCACTTTATCCCGTGCTATTTGCTTATCTGCTCAATCGATTCTTTCCGCACCTTAATATTGCTCGCTTTATTTTTGCCGCACCAGCAATATGGCAAATAACTGAATATTTACGTGGCTGGATACTAACTGGTTTCCCTTGGCTACAATTTGGTTATAGTCAAATCGACGGGCCGCTTAAAGGCATCGCGCCGATATTTGGCGTTGAGATGATAACATTACTACTGCTGATCATTAGCAGCTGCTTAGTGTTTACTTGCCTAAAACGCAGAATTATTCCGCTAATTACAGCAATTATCTTATTATTGTTACCCCTAATATTTAAAAATTATCAGTGGTTCACGCCGGTCGCAGAAAAAAAATCACAAATTGTTTTAGTTCAAGGTAACATCCCGCAAAGCTTAAAATGGCAACCAGGATTTCTTGAACAAACCATTAGTACTTATCTCGATCTCTCTAAACCTTATTTTGGCAATGCCAATATCGTTATCTGGCCAGAATCCGCTATTCCATCTATCGAATTGGATAATAACGTTTGGCTAACCTCATTAGATAAACTACTGCGCTTACAAAATACTCGCCTAATTACTGGTATAGTTGATGCTAAACCAAGCACACAGGGTGTGAGTAATTTTTTTAATAGTATTATTGTGTTGGGAGAAAATAAACCTTACCAATATCCAACCAGTAATCGTTATCAGAAACACCACCTGGTGCCTTTTGGTGAATTTGTACCATTAGAAACTATTCTTCGACCAATTGCCCCTTTATTTAATTTACCAATGTCAGGTTTTAGTCGTGGTGATTATGAGCAGCAGCAGTTAATTGCTGGTAATATTCATCTAACTGCTGCTATCTGCTATGAAATTATTTTAGGCTCCCAAGTTAGAGACAACTTTAAATCAGATACCGATTTTCTATTAACGCTTTCAAATGATGCATGGTTTGGACATTCTATTGGCCCATGGCAGCACTTTCAAATGGCGCGCATGCGGGCACTCGAGCTTGGTCGACCACTATTACGTGCCACTAATAATGGTGTTACAGCAGTAATCAAACCTAATGGTGATATTCAGGCAGAACTTCCTCAATTCACTCGCTCAGTATTAAATACTGAGGTAACACCAACATCTGGTCTTACACCTTATGCACGTTGGAGTAACTGGCCTATGTGGGCATTGGTTGCCCTATTTATCATATTGGCATGTTTTATTAAGCAAAAAGAAGACTAATCAATTTAGCATATATTAATTATCATCATGTCTTAACAACCGATGATACGGTTTTATCTTGTTATTGATATTTATCATTAAATTTAGTTAATGAGCTTTTTTATTATAATAATTTGTTAAAAAAAATAATATTTCATTAATTTATATAGATTTATGCTAGTTAGCTATCTGAAAAAGGACTATTAATGATTTCTTTAAAAAATGTTTCTAAATGGTATGGACAGTTTCAGGTGCTTACTGATTGTTCGATGAATGTCAAAAGAGGGGAAGTTGTCGTTATTTGTGGCCCTTCCGGTTCAGGTAAATCAACATTAATAAAAACCATTAATGGCTTAGAACCAATTCAACATGGTGAAATATATATTGATAATATTCATGTTAATGACAAAAAGACAGATTTGGCTAAATTGCGCTCAAAAGTCGGTATGGTATTTCAACATTTTGAATTATTCCCTCATCTATCAATTATTGAAAACTTAACACTAGCACAGATAAAAGTCTTAAACAGAGATAAAAAAACCGCTGAAAGTACTGCCTTAAAATTATTAGAGCGAGTTGGATTAGCTAACCATACCAATAAATTTCCAGCTCAGTTATCTGGTGGGCAACAACAACGCGTTGCCATTACCAGAGCACTCTGTATGGATCCGATTGCGATGCTTTTTGACGAACCGACCTCCGCATTAGATCCAGAAATGATCAACGAAGTACTTGATGTAATGATAAAGCTTGCTAATGAAGGAATGACCATGATAGTAGTCACTCACGAAATGGGATTTGCTAAAAAAGTTGCTCATCGAATGATTTTTATGGACGAAGGAAAAATTATTGAGGATAGCAATAAAGATGATTTCTTTGCTGCGCCGAAATCAAAGCGTGCTAAAGAATTTCTTGCTAAGATCATACATTAATCCCTCTATCCTTGTTGGGTGACAAAAATCGTCGCCCAATCGGCTAAATAATAATATTAAAATAGCGCCTAAAGCGGGCTAGACTTACCATCTAACATACTACCCTCTGAAACAACCCACTATTTGCATTAATAAAATTAATTTAACTTGCTCGTTAAATATTTATCAATAGTTGTTGTTAGAGGCATTTATCCGCTATTCTATGCAGATCTAAAATAAACTATATCATTCGCGGCCAATGCCGCATTATCGCCATAGGAACATCGGTGTCATGCAAGAACAATATCGACCAGAAGAGATAGAGCAATACGTACAACGTCATTGGGAAGAAAAACAAACATTTAAAGTAATAGAAGATAATAACAAAGAAAAATACTATTGCCTGTCAATGTTACCTTACCCATCTGGTCAGCTACATATGGGGCATGTACGCAACTATACCATTGGTGATGTTATCTCACGTTATCAACGCATGCTAGGCAAAAATGTACTGCAACCTATCGGCTGGGATGCTTTTGGTTTACCGGCAGAAGGTGCCGCAGTAAAAAATAATACTGCTCCAGCGCCTTGGACTTATACCAATATTGATTACATGAAAAATCAATTAAAAATGCTCGGATTTGGTTATGACTGGAGTCGAGAAGTCACAACTTGTACACCGGAGTATTATCGTTGGGAGCAATGGTTTTTTACTAAGCTTTATGAAAAAGGTTTGGTTTATAAAAAAACCGCTGCCGTTAACTGGTGTCCAAATGATTTAACGGTGTTAGCAAACGAGCAAGTCATTGATGGCTGCTGCTGGCGTTGCGATACCCCGGTCGAACGCAAAGAAATTCCCCAATGGTTCATAAAAATTACCGCTTATGCAGAAGAGCTACTCAATGATTTAGATAAACTCGATGGCTGGCCAGAGCAAGTTAAAACCATGCAGCGTAATTGGATCGGCCGCTCAGAAGGGGTTGAAATTACCTTTGAGCTGGCAGACATGGATGAAAAGCTAACTGTCTATACTACTCGGCCAGATACTTTTATGGGGGTGACTTATCTCGCTATTGCAGCAACTCATCCGTTAGCAAAAAGCGCGGCAGAAAAAAATGCTAAACTTAACGCTTTTATTGATGAATGTCGTAATACCAAGGTTGCTGAAGCAGAAATGGCAACCATGGAGAAAAAAGGTATTGCCACCAATCTGTTCGCAATTCACCCGCTAACTAATGAAAAAATTCCGATCTGGATAGCCAATTTTGTGTTAATGGAATATGGTACAGGGGCAGTAATGGCAGTTCCAGGGCATGACCAACGTGACTGGGAATTCGCAACCAAATATCATTTACCGATCAAAGCGGTTATTGCTGATAATGAAGGCCAGATGCCCGATCTAAAAGCAGGTCCGTTGACTGACAAAAATGCACTGATTAATTCAGGCGAATTTAGTGGCATGGACAATAAAACAGGCGCCAATGCGATTGCCGATAAACTGGTTTCACAAGCTTCGGCGCAACGTAAAGTCAATTATCGTCTACGCGATTGGGGAGTTTCTCGCCAACGTTATTGGGGAGCACCAATTCCTATGGTAACCATGGAAGATGGTTCTGTCATGCCAGTACCCGAACAACAACTACCTGTCATTTTACCTGAAGATGTGGTGATGAATGGCATCACAAGTCCTATCAAAGCCGACCCACAATGGGCCAAGACTAACATCAATGGTCATGCAGCATTACGTGAAACGGATACCTTTGATACCTTTATGGAGTCTTCCTGGTATTATGCCCGTTATACCTGTCCTAATTATGACCAAGGGATGCTAGATCCAGCCGCGGCCAATTACTGGTTGCCTGTTGATCAATATATCGGTGGTATTGAACATGCCATTATGCATCTATTATATTTCCGTTTTTTCCACAAACTAATGCGTGATGCAGGCTTAGTAAATTCTGATGAACCAGCTAAACGTCTGTTATGTCAAGGAATGGTATTAGCCGATTCTTTTTATTACTTAGGTGAAAATGGACAACGAGTTTGGGTGTCACCCGTTGATGTGACTGTTGAACGGGATGAAAAAGGTAAGATTGTCAAAGCAACTGATAAGCATGGGCATCAACTCTCCTATACCGGGATGAGTAAAATGTCTAAATCGAAAAATAACGGTATTGATCCACAATTAATGGTAGAAAAATATGGGGCGGATACGGTTCGCTTATTTATGATGTTTGCCGCTCCGCCGGAACTTACTTTAGAATGGCAAGAATCAAGTGTAGAAGGTGCAAATCGTTTTGTTCGTCGTCTTTGGCGTACCGTTTTTGAACATACGCAAAAAGGTAAAACAGCGCCATTAAATAGCACCAACCTTACTCCAGAGCAGAAAAACCTGCGGCGTGACCTACATAAAACCATCGCCAAAGTGACTGATGATATCGGCCGCCGTTATGCATTTAATACTGCGATTGCTGCTATTATGGAGTTCATGAATAAACTGACGCGAGCCTCCCATGATAGTGAACAGGATCGAGCATTAATACAAGAATCTCTAGAAGCTATTGTACGGATGCTATCGCCCATTATCCCCCATGCTTGCTTTATCCTGTGGAAAGCACTTGGTCAGCTGGGAGATATCGATAATGCGCCTTGGCCAGTTGCTGACGAACAAGCAAAAATAGACGATACTAAATTAGTCATTATTCAAGTTAATGGTAAAGTTCGTGGGCGTATTACTGTCGATATCAATGCATCACAAGATTCTGTGTTAGCTATGGCAACGCAAGAGTATGGTGTGGCAAAATACCTTGAAGGTATGAACATCCGTAAGGTAATTTATGTGCCAGGCAAGCTGTTAAACCTTGTTGTCGGCTAACTTAATAAGGAGACCATGTGCGTTATTTAATTACCTTATTTCTAAGCTTAGCAGTGTTGATCACGGCTGGCTGCGGATTTCGCCTACAAGGTACGACGCAAATACCTGAAGAACTAAAAACATTAAGATTAAGTAGTGGTGATCCCTACGGCCCGCTAGCACGTGCAATTAGGCAGCAATTACGCCTAAATAATGTCAACTTAATCGATGAAAATCTTCAGAATGTGCCAATTTTAAAAATAGTGGGTTCATCAGAAAACACCAAAACCGTTTCCATCTATCAAGACGGTAAAAGTGCAGAAAAACAATTAAATTTCTGGGTCAGCGCACAAATTATCCTCCCTAACGGCACTGTTTATCCGATAAAAACACGCGTCGAGCGCGCTTTCTTCGACAATCCGTTAGAAACACTAGCTAAAGACGCCGAAAGCGAACTTGTTAAACAAGAAATGCGTGAACAAGCGGCTCGCCAGTTAATTCGTAAATTACTGATCGTTCATAGCACTATTCAGAATGAGCCAGAAGGATCTGTGGTTGTCGAGAAAGCGCTATCGGTAGACTCAGAATGATCCGTATTTACCCGGAGCAGCTAACTTCGCAGCTTACTGATAAGCTGCGAACCTGTTATCTGATTTTTGGCAATGATCCGCTTTTATCACAAGAAAGCATGGATAAAATTTGTCAAGTTGCTCAACAGCAGGGTTTTTCTGAACGTTATACCTATTCGCTAGATACAAGCACCGACTGGGACACTATTTATCATCTTAGTCAATCGCTTAGCCTATTTGCTAGCCGACAAATCCTAATCTTAATATTACCTGAAAGTGGCCCCACAACCGTCATAGCGGAAAAGCTACTTAAGTTGGCTGAATTATTACATCCTGATTTATTACTCATATTATGCGGCGGCAAATTAACAAAAGCACAAGAAAATAGTGCCTGGTGCAAAAAAATAGGCCAAGATGCAGTTTATATTAATTGTCTGACACCAGAACAGTCCAGACTACCTCAATGGATAAACCAACGAGCAAAAGCCATATCTGTTACCTTAGATAAACAAGCTAATGAGCTTCTTTGTTACTGTTATGAAGGCAACTTACTAGCTCTTAACCAAGCTCTTGAACGTTTATCACTCTTATATCCCGATGGTAACCTCACCCTACCTCGTGTCAAAGAGGCTGTAAATAATGCCGTTAATTTTACACCTTATCATTGGGTTGATGCGCTACTTGCAGGTAAAATTAAACGCGTTTGGCATATCCTACAACAATTACAACGCGAAGATTATGAAGCAGTGATTCTATTACGTATAATTCAACGTGAACTGATATTGCTTTTGACATTAACACAACAAAATAGCGATGAAAATTTAAAAAAATTATTTGATCAGCATAAAATTTGGCAAGCCCGCCGCCCTCTTATTAGCGCTGCGCTACAACGTTTATCCATTCGCGAACTACAGCTTGCAATACAGTTAATTACCCATGCTGAATTACATTTAAAACAAGATTATGGCCAGTCAATTTGGCCAAAATTAGAAACTTTATCTATGCTATTGTGCGGTAAATCACTGCCCGAGAGTTTTATTAATGACTCAACAAACTAAGCAAACAGCTAATTCTAAATCTATTCAAGCACTATTTGGTGGTACCTTTGATCCTATTCACTATGGTCACTTACTTCCCGTTGAAGCGCTAGCTAAGCAAGTCGGTTTACAACAGGTTGTTTTACTTCCCAATCATGTGCCACCCCATCGCCCACAACCTGAAGCAACCGTTCAACAAAGATTGGCAATGATAAAATTAGCTATCAAAAATAATCCGCTATTTAGTATTGATACCCGTGAACTTAAACGTAAAACTCCCTCTTATACCGTTGAAACACTACTCTCTTTTCGGCAACAAATCGGTAGGCAAAAACCACTAGCCTTTATTATCGGACAAGATTCACTACTATCAATCAATACCTGGTTTGATTGGCAAAAAATTTTGGATCTTTGTCATTTATTAGTCTGCGCTCGCCCAGGCTATAGCACTTATTTTTCAACTCCATCAATGCAACAATGGCTAAAAAATCATCAAGTGCATGAGCCGGAAATACTCAGCCATAAACCTTGTGGTGCCATATATCTGGCTGATACCCCCTTGTTAAATATTTCTGCAACTGAAATTCGTGAACGAAAACGTGATAGAAAAAGTTGCAAAGATATATTGCCACCTGCAGTTTTGCGCTATATTGATAAACATCATCTTTATCAAAATTGCTCATAATTAACCAATAAATATAAAAAATTGACAAAAACTCCCTTAAACTATTGTGAGTATATAAGGTGATTGGTAATATCTTGGCGCTTTTTATATTGCTGATGAAAATAAGGCATAATTTCCGATAATTTATCTTAAAACTAATTATAAATATTCAACTGGTTTTACTAAAAATTAGATTAAAATATAGATTATCTTATGCTTATTTCTTTCAACAGAATTTTATAACTGAATAAAATATAACATTAATATTTTTTATTTAACTTGAAATTAAAGGTGAACCTTTGCAAGGAACTGAACTCCAACAATTTATTATCGACAAGCTTGTCGATACAAAAGCGCAAGATATTGTCACTATTGATGTACGTGGAAAATCTAGCATTACCGATTGCATGATAATCTGTACCGGAACATCTAATCGCCACTTAACATCAGTTTCGGACAAATTAATTGAAGCATTCCGTAAGACAGGAATAATTCCTCTGGGTGTTGAAGGACAAGGTGTTTCTGACTGGATCGTTGTCGATTTAGGCGATGCAATTGTTCATATCATGCAAGAAGATAGTCGCCGTATGTATGAACTTGAAAAACTCTGGAGTTGAATTTGAAATTACAACTGATTGCCGTTGGTAGCAAAATGGTTGATTGGATCCAGACCGGTTTTCAAGATTATCTTCATCGTTTTCCAAAAGATATGGCTTTTGAACTCATTGAGATCCCTGCGGGAAAACGTGGGAAAAATGCTGATCTCAAACGTATCATCGAGAAAGAAGGAGAACAGATGCTAGCTGCAGTTGGCAAAGGTAACCGTATAATTACCCTTGATATACCAGGTACAAGCTGGACAACTCGACAACTTGCTGAACAATTAGATCAATGGAAACAAGATGGACGTAATATTAGCTTTCTAATTGGTGGCCCAGAAGGTCTTGCCCCTGCCTGTAAAGCAGCAGCAGAACAAAGTTGGTCACTGTCATCCTTAACAATGCCTCATCCTTTAGTTCGAATATTTGTTGTAGAGAGTCTTTACCGGGCATGGAGCATTACAACAAATCATCCTTACCATCGGGAATAACATATTTGTGTAGGTTATTAGTGTGAATGCGAAGAAAGAAACAAAAAAAAAGAAACGCACCCCTTTTCGCGATTACACCGCTGAATCTACTCTATTCATTCGTCGAGCGTTGATAGCTTTTATTATCATTGTGATATTAGTAAGTATTTTAATTGCTAATCTTTATCATCTACAAGTGGTTCGCCATGAAGACTACCAAACTCGCTCCAATGATAATCGGATAAAATTGGTTCCTGTTCCACCTAGTAGAGGTATTATTTATGACAGAAATGGGATTCCTCTCGCGTTAAACCGAACATTTTATCAGTTAGAAGTCATTCCTGAAAAAGTCCCTAATTTAACAGAGCTATTGGCACAATTGCGTGATGTAGTTGATCTCACTGACGACGACATTACAAACTTCAAAAAAGAGCGTAAACGTTCACGCCGCTTTACCTCTATAGCGTTAAAAACCTCACTAGATGAAGTACAAGTTGCACGTTTTGCCGTTAATCAATACCGGTTTCCCGGGATAGAAGTCAAAGGTTACCAACGCCGCTATTATCCTTATGGCTCTGCGCTAACGCATGTTATTGGTTATGTAGCCAAAATTAATGATAAGGATATCGAACGTCTAGAAAATGATGGTCTACTAAAAAATTACACTGCCACCCATGATATTGGTAAATTAGGTATAGAACGGTATTACGAAAATATTTTACATGGCAAAACAGGCTATGAAGAGGTCGAAGTTAATAGTCGGGGAAAAGTCATACGCCAACTTCATGAACAAGCACCTCAGGCAGGCAAAGATATTTATCTCACTATTGATCTCAATTTACAAATTGAGGTCGAAAAGTTGCTCACCACCAGCCGAGCTGCCGTTGTTGTAACCGATCCTCGCAACGGAGAAGTACTGGCGCTGGTATCTACTCCAAGCTATGACCCTAATCTATTTGTTAATGGTATCTCTAATAAAGATTACCAAGCTTTATTAAATAATCCTAATCGTCCGCTAATTAATAGAACTACCCAGGGATTATATCCGCCCGCCTCAACCGTTAAACCATTCATGGCGGTCGCAGCGTTAAGTGAAAACATTGTCACCGCCAACTCCACCATATTTGATCCTGGTTGGTGGCAATTACCAAATTCCGAAAAACGTTACCGAGACTGGAAAAAATGGGGACACGGTAGATTAAATGTCGTTAGAGCCATTATCGAATCAGCCGACACCTTTTTCTACCAGGTTGCTTATGATATGGGTATCGATCGTATCTCCGATTGGATGCAGAAATTTGGCTATGGGCATTATACTGGTATTGATCTTGCCGAAGAACGCTCTGGCATTATGCCAACCCGGGAATGGAAACTAAAACGCTACAAAAAACCTTGGTATCAAGGAGACACTATTCCAGTCGGCATCGGCCAAGGTTATTGGACCACAACACCGATCCAAATGGCAAAAGCATTAGTGACGTTAATTAATGACGGCACGGTTAAAATTCCCCATCTACTTTATGGCACTAAATTAGGTAATGCTATGCTGCCTTATGAGCAGAAAGAGCATATCCAAATTGGTGATATTCATTCAGGCTTTTGGGAGTTAGCTAAAGAAGGTATGTATGGCGTTGCTAATGCACCAAATGGTACAGCACGTAGAAGTTTTGCCAACACTCCCTACAAGGCTGCCGTCAAATCAGGTACGGCGCAGGTATTCAGTTATGAAACCTATAATGCAAGTAAATTAGCTGAGCACTTGCGTGATCATAAATTAATGATAGGATTTGCCCCTTATCAAAAGCCGACCGTTTCCGTTGCTATTATTCTAGAAAATGGTGGGGCTGGACCGGCCGTTGGCGATCTTGTCCGCAATATTCTTGATTATGTTTTGCTTGGTAAAAAAACGATATCACAAACACCAGATACCAGTGTATCTCCAGAAGAAGATCAGTAATATATGACCGATAAATCACATAAATTACCTATTTGGACGCGTTTACATATTGATATTCCAATGTTGCTGATTATTCTCGCCTTAACGATATACAGTGTCATGATCATGTGGAGTGCTAGTGGGCAAGATATTGATATGATGCAGCGTAAGCTGATACAAATCGCGATTGGATTTGTTATCATGATTGTTATGGCGCAGATTTCACCGCGTATCTATGAAAATTGGGCGCCCTACCTGTATATTTTTTGCTTAATGCTGTTAATTTTTGTCGATGCATTTGGGCAAATCAGTAAAGGTGCACAACGATGGTTAGATCTTGGCTTCGTTCGTTTTCAACCGTCTGAAATTGCTAAAATTGCGGTTCCATTGATGGTTGCACGTTTTGTCAATCGCGATCTCTGCCCTCCCACCTTAAAAAATACCCTGCTGGCATTGATACTTATATTTCTCCCCACACTACTGGTTGCCGCTCAACCTGATCTAGGCACATCTATTTTAGTTGCTGCCTCCGGTTTGTTTATCCTGTTCTTAGCGGGTATGAATTGGAAATTGATTGCCATTGCAGCCACGGGCATCGCTTGCTTTATTCCCATTCTATGGTTCTTTCTGATGCACGACTATCAACGAGATCGTGTTATGATGTTACTCGATCCAGAAACAGATCCACTCGGTGCTGGTTATCATATTATCCAATCTAAAATTGCTATTGGCTCAGGAGGATTATTTGGCAAAGGCTGGTTACATGGCACGCAATCGCAATTAGAATTTCTACCAGAACGTCATACTGATTTTATTTTTGCCGTATTAGCTGAAGAACTCGGGTTAATTGGCGTAGTTATTTTACTGGTATTATATCTACTACTAATCATGCGAGGGTTAATAATTGCAGCTAATGCACAAAATACCTTTGGTAGAGTTATGGTTGGTGGCTTAATGTTAATTCTGTTTGTCTACATATTTGTCAACATTGGCATGGTTAGCGGTATCTTACCTGTAGTGGGTGTTCCTTTACCTTTGGTAAGTTATGGCGGCTCGGCATTAATCGTTTTAATGGCTGGATTTGGAATTATTATGTCAATCCATACCCATCGAAAATTTCTGTCAAAAAGCTTATAATCACGAGGTCTGTAATGCACTATCACTGGCTTATATTTAGCATTACTATAGCACTTTTAGCAGGCTGTGTTTCTCAAACTAAACAAAATACCAATATGCCTATGGCGCCGGTACAAGATATATCAGGAGCAGAGCCACGTTACGAACCTTATCACTCTGGCGCTAATAATGACTATCAACTTAATGGCCAAACTTATCAAATAATAAAAGATCCTGCCTATTTCAGTGAAACAGGCTTTGCTAGCATTTTTGGCTCTGAAGTTATCGGTAAAACAACTACGACGGGTGAAAAAGCCAGCCCTTATGAGTTCACAGCTTCACACCCTACTTTACCTATTCCAAGTTATGCCCGTATTACTAATTTAATCAATGGCAGAATGATGATAGTCCGCATTAATGATCGAGGCCCCTATATAGCCGGTAAAAATATAGCGCTATCACAGGCAGCTGCCGATCGGTTAAATTTAATGCTAACAACGCGTATTAAAATTGATCCGATTTTAGTTTCCCCTACCGGCACCTTAACTGGACCTGGCACGATTGGTGTTAATATTACCAAGCAGAGTTATGCCTTGCCTAAACCACCAAAATTAGAGACTCACTCCTCAAGCAGCAATCAATCAACAGCAGAAAATCACACTCACCAACCCGCTTTATCTCAATCAATACAATCAACAAAAATTCCTAGTACGGTATCAACCAATATGGTGAGTCAAAATAATCCTGCTAATCCGTCGTCAATGAAATTAGCAAGCGTGGCTACTGAACGTTATTTCGTACAAATAGGTGCGTTAAGTGATCAGGCTAAAGCAGCAGCATGGCAGCAGTCTGTTTCAAAAAAGCTAAATACACCTGGGCGTATTCAACCATTTAATAATATCTACCGTGTGCAACTTGGCCCTTTTCAAAATGCTAAAATAGCGGAACAAATACAAAACAAAATATTAATAGAATTAAATCAATCGAGCATTATCATAAATACCGAATAATCTATTGATTAATCAATAAAATCTCATTAGAGTAAAATAAAAAGCAACTAACCAGGCATCTCTGTTTCAGAAATAGTATATGACTTTTTAAGCTGATATTACGATGCCCACTCTATTAACATATTGCCAGCGGATCCCGTATATTATTATGAAATATGCAATTTTCTCCCGTTCTATCGGTAGCCTAATACTTAATATTAGTCTTATATTTTCCAGCACTCTATTTGCTAATAGCAATAATGCTATGCAAATCAACGTGATCCCTTCTGCACCAAATATTGACGCTGAAGCATATATTCTTATTGATTATTATTCAGGCAAAGTGTTAGCGGAAAAAAATGCCGATCAACGTCGTGACCCTGCCAGTCTGACTAAAATGATGACGAGTTATATCATTGGTCAAACAATTAAAGCAGGTAAAATTAGCATGAACGATATCGTCACTATCGACGAGAATGCCTGGGCCACAGGTAACCCCGTGTTTAAAGGCTCCTCGCTGATGTTCTTAAAACCCGGTGATCGTGTCTCTGTATCTCAATTGATACGTGGTATTAATTTACAATCTGGTAATGATGCTTGTGTGGCAATGGCTGAGTATGTGGCGGGTGACGAAGCGAGTTTTGTCAAATTAATGAACAACAATGTTCAACGCCTTGGTTTAAAAAACACCCACTTTCTTACTGTCCATGGCTTAGATGCTGATGGACAATATAGTTCCGCACATGATATGGCACTAATCGGCCAAGCGCTGATCCGAGATGTTCCGGAAGAATATGCCATTTACAAAGAAAAAGAGTTCACTTTTAATAAGATCCGCCAATTAAATAGAAATGGTTTGTTATGGGATAAAAGCCTGAATGTAGATGGCATTAAGACAGGACACACTGCCGCGGCAGGTTACAACCTGGTTGCCTCCGCTACCGAAGGGAATATGCGACTCATATCTGTTGTATTAGGTGGCCATAGCAGTAAAGGTCGGGACACCGAAAGCAAAAAATTACTCACTTGGGGCTTTCGCTTTTTTGAAACCGTCAAACCATTAGAAGGCGGGGTGGAGTTTGCCTCTCAACCGGTTTGGTTTGCTAATACTGATCAGGTAAAATTAGGTATTGAAAACGATCTCTATCTGACCATTCCCCGTGGTCGTATGAAAGATTTAAAAGCTAGCTATACATTAAACAATACTGAACTACAGGCACCATTAGCGAAAAACCAAGTTGTTGGCACCATTAACTTACAATTAGATAATAAGATCATTGAACAACGGCCGCTTGTTGTCTTGAAAGAGGTCGATGAAGGTGGATTTTTTAGTAAAATATTAGATTATATTAAATTGTTTTTTCAGCGCTGGTTTGGCTAAAGATTGAAAAATAACATTGCAACCTCCATTATGGTAAATATGTTCAATTTATAACTTAATTTTTTATTTAAGAAATATGAATAAATATACTATCTAAATCATATAACATTTAATATGGCAATAAGCGTGGTGGTAGTATTTTAGGAGAAGCTATGAAAACCAAACTACATGAGTTCCTAGAGTTTCCTTGCTCATTTACCTACAAAGTGATGGGGCTTGCTAAACCTGAGTTAACAGATCAAATCGTTGAAGTGGTTCAACGACATGTTCCGGGTGATTATGTACCATCGGTTAAACCAAGTAGTAAAGGTAACTTTCACTCAGTATCAATTACCATCACAGCAACCAACATTGAACAAATAGAAAAACTGTACGAAGAATTAGCTAAACTAGAATTAGTTCGTATGGTGTTGTAGACACAAATTATTGATGTACTTGAAACTATACTAGCAAGAATAATTTATGCAGGTTATACTGCATAATTATTGCATACCCCTATCAGTGGCAGAAAAAGTTTGTTAAAAAAAACCATTATATTACGTCAATTTGGGCTGCATGCTTACCAACCCATTTCTGATGAGATGCATCAGTTTACTAAAAAACGCGCGGTTGATACACCAGATGAACTTTGGCTAGTGGAACATTACCCTGTTTTTACCCAAGGCCAAGCGGGTAAAAAAGAGCACCTACTCGCGCCTGGGAATATTCCAGTTATCCAATCTGATCGTGGTGGACAAATCACTTATCATGGCCCCGGTCAGCAAATAATGTATATTTTATTAGACTTAAAGCGTAATCAAATTGGTGTGAGAGAGCTGGTAACTACACTGGAAAATACGGTAATTAATACTTTATCCGAATTTGGTATTACCGCCTACGCACAGCGCGAAGCCCCCGGGGTTTATGTTGAACAAAAAAAAATATGCTCTCTCGGGTTACGTATCCATAAAGGTTGTTCGTTTCATGGCTTAGCATTAAATATTAATATGGATCTTGCGCCCTTCGAACGTATTAATCCTTGTGGCTATGCCGGCATGCAAATGACGCAACTAAATGATTTAGTCCCTGGCAGCCAGGTTAAAGATGTCGAACCTTTATTAATAAAACATTTCTGCAACCTACTAGGATTTCAACTTGCAGAATAAGTTGTTATAATTTTTTTATAATTATTAAAAAAAAATTTAAATATGACATAAATAATGATCACATATGATAGCATAAAATATATCTATTATTGATCCGCAGCAGGAACCTAATGGAACTGGCATAATTATGAGTAGACCAATTCAAATGGAGCGTGGCGTTAAATACCGTGACGCTGATAAAATGGCACTGATCCCTGTCAAAACAATAAGAACGGATCATACAGAAATTTTACCTAAACCTGAGTGGATGAAAATAAAACTCCCCGCTGATTCCAGCAGAATAAAAGAGATAAAAAACGCAATGCGTAAGAATGGCTTACACTCAGTCTGTGAAGAAGCCTCTTGTCCTAACCTCGCTGAATGCTTTAATCATGGTACCGCCACTTTTATGATTTTAGGGGCTATCTGTACTCGTCGCTGTCCATTCTGCGATGTTGCCCATGGACGTCCTAATGCTCCTGATCCTAATGAACCAGCAAAATTAGCAGAAACCATTAAAGATATGGGATTAAAATACGTTGTTATTACTTCAGTAGATCGTGATGATCTGCGCGATGGAGGAGCCCAACATTTTGCTGACAGCATTACCGCTATTCGAGAGAAAAATCCAAACATCAAAATAGAAACGCTAGTGCCTGATTTCCGCGGTCGTATGGATCGCGCCTTAGCAATTTTAGCCGCTGCGCCACCCGACGTTTTTAATCACAATCTTGAGAATGTTCCGCGTATCTATCGCCAAGTACGCCCTGGCGCTAATTACGAATGGTCATTACAACTACTAGCAAAATTCAAGCAAATGCATCCTGAAATACCGACAAAATCAGGATTAATGGTTGGACTAGGTGAAACTAATGAAGAAATAGTTGATGTTATGCGAGACTTACGCCGACACGGCGTTACCATGCTAACCTTAGGCCAGTATCTCCAACCCAGTCGACATCATTTATCAATAAAACGTTATGTCAGCCCTAAAGAATTTGAAGAAATGAAAAATGAGGCAATAGCAATGGGCTTCACGCATGCAGCATGTGGCCCATTAGTACGCTCATCTTATCATGCAGATTTACAAGCGAAAGGCATAGAAATTAAATGATAAATCATTTAATTTCATGCCAACATAAAAACCCGTCTCAATAATTGAGACGGACTATTATAAATTCTTATAGTAAATCAAATAGCGACAACGTTTATAGCAGATGGCCCTTTCTCCCCCTCAGTAATATCAAACTCAACTTTCTGACCTTCGGCCAAAGTCTTAAAACCTTCGGTTGTAATAGAACTGAAGTGAACGAACACGTCTTTACTGCCATCTTCTGGAGTGATAAAACCAAAACCTTTTGCTTCGTTGAACCACTTAACGCTACCTTTAACTTTTGACATCAATATTACCTTTACATAAATAAAAACACACAGTTTGTGTCTTATATAGTACAGCAAAAATTATGCTTCATTGTCTACTACTAAGATCACGAAATTAATTAAAAACTTAAATTATCATTGTAATATAGGATAAAAGCCTAAAAAAACAATCAAAAAAACCAATAATAGTGTTTATAAATGTTTATTATAACATTTTTAGCCAATTTTTCGACTATTTCCATTCTTTTCATAATCTAAAAACCAACTTTTTATATCTAACCCACCGCTGTAACCTACTAATTTACCATCATGACCAATAACACGATGACACGGAATAATAAGCGCAATAGGATTACGCGAATTTGCCATACCAACTGCTCTACAGAAATTAGCAGAACCTAGTGCAATTGCGAGTTCCTTATAACTCCAGCATTGGCCATATGGAATTTCACCAAGTTGCTGCCAAACTCTTTTCTGAAAATGGGTACCAGAAGGATTCAAGATGACAGAAAAATTGTCTCTTTCACCATTAAAATATTGCTCTAATTCTTTTATACACTGTTCGGTATGAACATTTTTACGTTCTTTTTCATTTATTTGGTTAACAAAATCAACACCGATTATTCCATTATGATCAGCGGTAATGTGAATGAAAGGTCTTGGAAAACCTTTTGGAGTAGAAAAATAATGGTGGTACATAACAACTTCCTTAAAATAGTGAACTATTTTAACAATTCATTTTATCCCGCAAGCAAAATTACCGCTGTTGGCAAAAATATTTCTGCCTATTGGAATATTTGTTAAAAAAATATAATAAAAATACAAATTTTTTATTTCTTGTTGAAATAATAAGTTAGATAAAATTCCCACCACAAATTAGATAACACTATATATAGTATGGTTGAATAAAAATAAATCAAGATATAGTATTTATAATGGCTGATCAATTGTAAACTTAGTTATTACCAAATTAAGGAGCCAACAATGAATATTATCGTCTACAGTAAACCAGATTGTGTACAGTGCAATGCAACTTGTCTAGCACTAAAACGTAAAAATTTACCTTATGATGTCGTGGATTTAACCCAAGATCATGAAGCATTGCGTTTTATTACCAAATTGGGCTATCAGCAAGTACCCGTTGTTATAGCTGGTAAACAACATTGGTCAGGCTTTCGCCCTGATATGATCAATCAATTAGCTAGTAATTAACATAATATGATGAAAACTCAGTCACTTATTTACTATTCCAGTAAATCGGAAAATTGCCATCGCTTTGTGCAAAGATTGGGCTTCCCTGCTACACGCATTCCTATTGATACGAATGAGATACTACCAAGTGCGACCCAACCTTACGTTTTACTGCTCCCTACCTATGGTGGCGGTGGTACAACCGGTGCTGTGCCCAAAGCTGTTATTTACTTTTTAAATCAACCCCAAAATCGAAAGTTTTTACGGGGCGTCATTGCATCAGGAAATAGTAATTTTGGTGAAACTTACGCTATAGCAGGTAACATTATTTCCGCTAAATGCCAAGTACCATTGCTCTATCGTTTTGAATTACTCGGTACTGAACGGGATCTTCAACAAGTACGCCAAGGGTTACAACAATTTTGGCAACAACAAATGCAGTGAAGTAATACGGAGCTTCCTTATGACAGTACAGCCTCAAGAACAACTCGATTATCATGCACTCAATGCCATGCTAAACCTGTATGATAAAGATAATAAAATTCAACTCGATAAAGATAAGCAGGCAGCTCATCATTACTTTCGCCACCATGTCAATCAAAACACGGTTTTTTTTCATAATTTACAAGAAAAACTGGATTTTTTAGTAGCAGAAAATTATTACGACTCGGCAATACTGGCACAATATGCATTTACTTTTATTAAAAAACTTTTCCAGCAAGCCTATAACCACAAGTTTCGTTTTCAAACATTTCTTGGTGCCTTTAAATATTATACTAGCTACACCTTAAAAACTTTTGATGGTAAGCGTTACTTAGAGCGTTATGAAGATAGAGTTTGCATGGTTGCTTTGACTCTTGCCCAAGGAAATCAAGAGTTAGCTAGTCGACTGGTGGATGAGATTATTAGTGGCCGCTTCCAACCAGCAACGCCCACTTTTTTAAATTGCGGTAAAAAACAGCGTGGTGAACTGGTATCTTGTTTCTTACTACGGATAGAAGATAACATGGAATCGATAGGCCGTTCTGTCAACTCCGCCTTGCAACTGTCAAAACGTGGCGGTGGTGTAGCTTTCTTATTGACGAATTTACGTGAAGCTGGGGCACCGATAAAACTGATTGAGAACCAATCTTCTGGCGTAGTACCTGTAATGAAAATGCTAGAAGATGCCTTCTCTTATGCCAATCAACTTGGCGCAAGACAAGGGGCTGGAGCAGTCTATCTGCACGCCCATCACCCTGATATTTTAAGCTTTTTAGATACTAAACGTGAAAATGCCGATGAAAAAATCCGGATTAAAACCTTGTCACTGGGTGTAGTGATCCCGGATATTACCTTTCATCTAGCTAAAAATAATCAAGATATGTATCTTTTCTCACCTTACGATATTGAGCGCTGTTATGGTGTCCCTATGTCGGAAATTAACATTACTGAAAAATATTCAGAAATGGTAAATAATAAAAACATTCGCAAACAGAAAATCAACGCCCGTGAGTTTTTCCTCACCTTAGCAGAAATTCAATTTGAATCAGGCTATCCCTATATTTTATTTGAGGATAATGCCAATCGTCTAAATCCTATTTATGGTCGGATTAATATGAGTAATCTGTGCTCAGAAATTTTACAAGTCAATGATGCCAGCATCTACGACGAGAATTTAGAATATCGGCATGTAGGTAAAGATATTAGCTGTAATTTAGGCTCAATGAATATTGCCAAAACGATGGATTCCCCTGACTTTGCTCATTCAATTGAGATTGCCATTAGAGCATTAACAGCTGTTTCAGATATGAGCCAGATCCAATCAGTGCCCTCGATTCAAGCAGGTAATAAAAAATCACACGCTATTGGTTTAGGACAAATGAATTTACATGGCTATCTGGCACGTGAGCATATTCATTATGGTTCAGACGAGGGAATTGATTTTACCAATATCTACTTTTATACCGTAACTTACTACGCATTACAGGCATCGAATAAGCTAGCTATTGAGCGCCAACAATATTTTAGCGGTTTTGAGCACTCTAAATATGCCTCTGGCGAATATTTTGATAAATATATTAATCAGCAGTGGCAACCTAAAACTGAAAAAGTAAAACAGCTATTTCAACGCTCAGCCATCCATATCCCAACTACTGAAGATTGGCAAAAACTCAAGCAATCTATTATAGAGCACGGGATCTATAATCAGAATTTACAAGCCATTCCACCCACAGGCTCTATCTCTTATATTAATCATTCAACTTCCAGCATTCATCCTATTGTTGCGCGTATTGAAATTCGTAAAGAAGGAAAAATTGGCCGCGTCTATTATCCAGCCCCTTACCTGACGAACGAAAATTTAGAGTATTATCAAGATGCTTATCAAATAGGTGCTGAAAAAATCATTGATACATATGCTGCTGCTACCTAACATGTCGATCAAGGGCTGTCATTGACCCTTTTCTTTACTGATGACGCAACCACGCGAGATATTAATCGTGCTCAGATATATGCTTGGAAAAAAGGGATTAAAACCCTTTATTACATACGGATCCGCCAATCAACATTAGAAGGAACAGAAGTCAAAGGCTGCGTTTCATGTGCACTATAATTTATAGGTTTATCAAATGGCGATAAAAAATTCGATAGTACGAGCAATCAACTGGAACCGTATTGAGGATGATAAGGATCTAGAAGTATGGAATAAATTAACCTCCAATTTTTGGTTACCAGAAAAAATTCCACTTTCAAATGATATTCCAACTTGGAATACATTAACAAAACAGGAAAAAAAACTAACAATACGTGTTTTTACTGGCTTAACCCTACTTGATACTATTCAAAATAGCGTAGGAGCGCCTGCATTGATGACGGATGCCTTAACACCGCATGAAGAAGCCGTCATGTCAAATATCAGCTTTATGGAAGCAGTCCATGCTCGTTCATATAGCTCTATCTTTTCAACCCTTTGTCTGACTTCCGATGTTGATGATGCTTATCAATGGAGTGAAGAAAATAGCGCTTTACAAAAAAAAGCCCATTTAATATTGGAGCACTATTGTCACACTCACCCTCTTAAGAAAAAAATTGCCAGTGTCTTTCTCGAATCCTTTCTCTTCTATTCTGGATTTTACCTGCCAATGTACTGGTCAAGCCGAGGAAAACTAACCAACACGGCCGATCTTATTCGATTAATAATTCGCGACGAAGCGATTCATGGCTACTATATCGGCTATAAATTTCAAAAATCACTCATCAAATATAGTGATAAAGAAAAAAATGAAATAAAAGGTTTCGCTTATGAATTATTATTAAACTTATACGATAATGAAATTAAATATAGCGAATCTTTATATGATGACGTTGGTTGGACAGAGGATGTGAAAAAATTTCTTCACTATAATGCCAATAAAGCATTAATGAATTTAGGCTATCAGTCTCTTTTCCCTGAAGAGACGACTAATGTCAGCCCGGCAATCTTGTCAGCACTCTCACCAAATGCTAACGAAAATCACGATTTCTTTTCTGGTTCAGGTTCCTCTTACATTATTGGTAAAATGATCACCACAGAAGATGAGGATTGGAACTTTTAATTTATTAATATTCTATTAAATAATGATAAAAAAGCAGTTAAATAAATACGACATATAATATTATATATCTATATTTTATTTAGCCTGCTTTTTATTATCAATAACAGCTAGCAAATCAATTTTTTAGTTGCTAACGCCAAAGCAAACCTATCTTTACGCTTTATATTAATCAATTACTCATATTATTCTTCTATAAAAAAACAAAAAATAATTAAATTTATAAATTAATTTAATTGGTAAATAAAAAATCATATTAAAGATTATTTGATAATAAAAAAATGCCATTCTCAAAGTGAAAGTCAATATATTTTCATTAATAACAACTAGTTAAAAACAAAAACCTCATTTATTAAAAAATAATTTGGCAATAAAAATAACGTTTTATGCAATATTTGCTAAAAATTACACCCACCTTTTTGATTAATTTTGTTAAACAGAAGGTTGCCAGCATATTTCATTATGTTAGGTTATATAAAACATAAATTTAAATAAGGATACGAAAAATTAATACGCCAATTAATTAACTAACCATAGGATATTGTTATTGCATGTCATTTAAAATAGAAGTGAAAAATTTGTACAAAATATTCGGAGATCATCCTAACCAAGCTTTTAAACTTATCAATAAAGGCTTAACTAAAGAACAAATATTTAATAAAACCGGTTTAGCTATTGGTGTTAAAGACGCCAATCTGGCCATTGAAGAAGGCGAAATTTTCGTCATTATGGGTCTATCGGGCTCAGGAAAGTCTACCCTAGTGCGCCTCCTCAATCGCCTAATTGAACCGACCAAAGGCCAAGTCTTAATTGACGGCGAAGATATTGCTAATATTTCGCAGGAAAAATTACGTAAAGTACGGCGTAAAAAAATTAGTATGGTATTTCAATCCTTCGCATTAATGCCCCATCTCAATGTATTAGATAATGTCGCATTTGGTATGGAATTAGCTGGTGTTGCCAAACCAGAACGAACAGAAAAAGCATTAGCCGCTTTGCGACAAGTTAATCTTGAACAATGGACACAATCCTTTCCAAACGAATTATCAGGTGGTATGCGCCAACGTATTGGCCTTGCACGAGCATTGGCTAATGATCCTGATATTTTGCTGATGGATGAGGCATTCTCTGCGCTAGATCCACTAATTAGAACAGAAATGCAAGATGAATTACTGTCATTACAAGGTGATAAACAACGCACGATTATTTTTATCTCTCATGATCTGGATGAAGCTATGCGGATAGGTGACCGGATTGCAATTATGCAAGATGGCGTTATTATCCAAGTTGGTACCCCTGATGAGATCTTAAATAATCCGGTTAATAATTATGTTAAAACGTTTTTTCGTGGCGTCGATATTAGCCAAGTCTTCTCTGCCAAAGATATTGCCCGCCGTCGACCCGACGCCCTGTTACATATTGCTCCTGGTTTTGGCCCACGTTCAGCACTAAAAATACTGAATGATGAAGATCGTGATTATGGTTATTTAATTGAAAGAGGTCAAAAATTTGTCGGTATCGTTTCAATCAACTCATTGGAACAAGCATTATTCGATAAAAAAAATATTGAACAGGCAATCTTAACCTCACCTTGTGCTATTGATGCCAACACTCCACTTAATGAACTTATTTCAACTATTGCTCAATCTCCCTGTGCAGTTCCTGTTATTGGTGATAATCAACATTATATTGGCGTTATTTCTAAAGGGATCTTACTGCAAACATTGGATAAGGAGACAATAAATGGATAACCAAACTCACATAAGTCAAGAAATAATTCATGATCCTTGGAACTCTATAACAACAGAAACCCCTACAGATTGGTTAGACATCCCGGTAACCGATGTACCAATAAAACATTTTGATATCATGCATCCCTTTCAACAGCCGCTCATACCGTTAGACTCATGGGTTTCACATGCTATCGATTGGATAGTTTTACACTTCCGCCCATTATTTCAAGGGATCCGTCTACCGATTGATTTTATGTTAAGTCGTTTTGAACAAATCCTAACAACATTACCTGCTACTTTTATCATTGTTTGTTTCGCTCTATTAGCCTGGCAGTTATCAAATAAAAAAGTGGCAGTAGCAACTTTCATCTCATTGGTCTTCATTGGAGCTATTGGCGCCTGGCCAGAAGCAATGATAACTTTATCTCTGGTATTAACTTCCTTATTTTTCTGTCTGTTAATAGGTTTACCATTGGGAATATGGTTAGCAAATAGCAAACCAGCAAGCCAAATAATTCGGCCTCTACTAGATGCAATGCAAACTACACCAGCATTTGTTTATTTGGTACCTATTGTTATGTTATTTGGTATTGGTAATGTCCCTGGTATTGTCGTCACAATTATTTTTGCTCTACCGCCAATTATTCGACTAACTATTTTGGGAATAAGGCAAGTACCCGATGATCTTATTGAAGCTGCAGAATCGTTTGGTGCCAGTCGAAATCAACTTTTGTTTAAAGTTCAGTTACCGCTTGCTGCGCCTACTATCATGGCGGGAGTTAATCAGACATTGATGTTATCACTTTCAATGGTTGTTATTGCATCTATGATTGCTGTTGGCGGGTTAGGGCAAATGGTGCTAAGGGGAATTGGTCGATTAGATATGGGACTAGCAGCGGTAGGTGGTACTGGTATTGTTATATTGGCTATTATTCTGGATCGACTAACCCAATCATTAGGTGAAAAAGCCTGCATTAAAAAAAATACCGCTTGGTATCACTCGGGGCCTATTGGCTTAATGACCTGTTTATTGCAAAAAATTAAAACTCGTTTCTGCAAATAAACATGATGTCATTTTTATCATATAAACAATTTTAGCCTATTCATTTTGTCGATACCCCCTAGAGAGGAAATCACATGCGTAAAACTATTTTACTGGCTGCGGCTTTAACAACATTAATCAGTATTAAACTTTCCGCCACTGAACTACCAGGTAAAGGTATAAAAGTACAACCGATACAAAGCACAATTGCAGAAGAGACTTTCCAAACTTTGATTGTCAATAAAGCATTGGAAAAATTAGGCTATCAAATTTTACCCATCCAAGAGGTCGACTATACCGTTGCTTACGCATCAATTGCGGCCGGTGATGCGACGTTTATGGCTGTCAATTGGCAACCATTACATAATGCCCAATATGCAGCGGTTGGTGGAGATAACCGCCTATACCGTAAAGGCATTTATGTCAGTAATGCTGTTCAAGGTTATCTGATAGATAAAAAAACGGCGGATAAATACCACATCACCAACATAGCGCAATTTAAAGATGCTAATATTGCTAAATTATTTGATACCAATGGTAACGGCAAAGCCGATCTCACTGGTTGTAATCCAGGTTGGGGCTGTGAAGCCGCCATTAATAACCATTTAAATGCTTATCAACTAAACACAACCGTTGAGCATAATCAGGGTAATTATGCAGCGATGATAGCGGATACCATCACTCGTTACAAAGAAGGTAAACCCATTTTCTATTATACCTGGGCACCTTATTGGGTCAACGCCGTGCTTAAACCGGGTAAAGACGTTATTTGGTTGCAAGTTCCTTTTTCTTCACTACCAAATGATGATAAAAGTGATACCACGTTAGCAAATGGTAAAAATTATGGTTTTCCACCTAGTACAATGCATATAGTCGCCAATAAAATTTGGGCAGCAAAAAATCCTGCGGCGGCAAAACTATTTGCCATTATGGAAATTCCAATTACTGATATTAATGCCCAAAATCTTCGTATGCATGATGGTGAAGCTTCGCAAGCTGACATTGAACGTCATGCTCAAGGTTGGATAAAAGCTCATCAACAACTGTTTAATAACTGGATAAAGATTGCTTTAAAAACTAACTAGCAAAAATTTTGTCGTTACACATTTTATGTGATTTTCTATAAATAGGCTGAATGTTATCTTTTTAGCCTTTTTTATATTATATGGCAACTTAATGGCAATAAAGACATTCGCCTTTATTTAAATGAATAAGGAAATTAATTTTTGACTTATCATCTAACAATCAAGTAGATAGCTAGTTTAGATTAACCATTGTTTATTTTAATTTATCTATGTTTAATTTGACATTAATGTTATAACAAAACAATTAATTAATATTAAATGTATATAATTTATTACAAATGATATTTATTTTTTATTAATTAGATAATGAAATTATTTTGCAAATAAGAAGTTATAGATTATTTAAAGCTATTTTAAAATCTATTTTTATTATATTAACATTTAAAATATTTATGAATTAAATACCAATAGCAAAATAAATTTCGCGATAATAAATAACTATAATTGATAATTTTAGCTTTTGATATACCATTTAGATTGATTATGACAGTTGCTATCTTACCAACTGAAACTAATAAGGTATATAAATAATGGAAAGCACACAAACACAAAAAGAAACTTCATTTTCTCCCATAGAGCAATTACTTAATGAACGCAAACAGCAACAACAAAAATCAACTATTCCGCTACCCTATCAGCAAATTTTGCTAACGCGTTTATGTATGCATGTGCAAGGGAAATTGTTAGAAAATAGAAATAATATGCTTAAAAAACAAGGAATTAATGAAACGTTATTTATGGCATTAATCATTCTCGACACCCAAACAACACATAGTATTCAACCGTCTGAACTTAGCGATGCTTTAGGCTCCTCGAGAACAAATGCAACGCGCATTGCAGATGAATTGGAAAATCGAAAATGGATTGAACGCAAAGAAAGTCACAATGATCGCCGATGCTTATATCTCCATTTAACCGAAGAGGGTTCAAACTTTCTAAAAAAAATACTTCCTCGCCAAAACGAAAATTTAGAAAAAATTTGGTCTGTTTTTAGCGCTGAAGAAAAAAATACTATCGAAAAATTGATGAGAAAGTTATTAGTTAAACTTGATGACCTTGACAATCAAACAGTATGTTGATGATTACCCCAAAACCATCCCAAATCATAAAAAATTATTAATAATAACCATACCGTTTCCAGTGGTATAATTATAAGCTACTGGAAACTTTCGCTTATTAAGCGTAGATTAAACATTAGTAAAATGAATAATATGGAGTTTAATACAACATGGGCGTTAATGAACAACAATTAACAGCGACTAAAACCCAAAAACGCCGAACTATAATTGTACTAGTTAGCATTTTTTTTATCATTACTGCACTAATATGTGGAATTTATTGGTTTTTAGTGCTCCGACACCATCAAAGTACTGATAATGCTTACATTGCAGGCAATCAAATTCAGATAATGTCTCAAGTACCTGGCAGCGTTATTACCGTTAATGTTGAAAATACTGATTTTGTAAAAAGTGGCACAGTGCTGGTTAAACTTGATCCCAGAGATGCTATTTTAGAATTGGAAAAAGCAAAAACTAACTTAGCTAACAGCGTCAGACAAACTCATCAACATATGATTAATAGCCGACAGTATCAAGCCAATATCTCTCTTCGTCGTTCTGAACTGAATAAATTACAGCAAGATCTTCAACGTCGCGAAATACTTGGCCAATCAAAAGTTATTGGTAAAGAAGAATTACAACATGCTCGTGAGGCGGTAACCAGTGCTAAAGCCGCCCTCGATGTGGCTGTTGAGCAGTTTAATGCTAACCAAGCTATCGTGTTAGATACTCCACTAGATAAACAACCTACAGTTTTACAAGCCGCTACTGAACTTCGTAACGCTTGGCTAACATTAGAACGGACACAAATTGTTACCCCTGTTGATGGGTATGTTTCACGTCGTAGTGTTCAAGTTGGCGCTCGTATCACCCCGGCAACACCGCTTATGGCGGTAGTACCAACTGACAATATGTGGATTGACGCAAATTTTAAAGAAACTCAACTTGCCGATATTCGTATCGGTCAACCAGCAAAAATCACTACCGATTTTTATGGTAAAAACATTGTTTATCAAGGACGTGTTGAAGGCTTAGATATGGGAACAGGTAGCGCGTTTTCACTATTACCGGCCCAAAATGCAAGCGGTAACTGGATCAAAATTGTGCAACGCTTACCTGTTCGTATAACCATTGATACAGAACAATTAAAAAAATACCCTTTGCGGATCGGACTTTCCAGTGACGTTACCATCGATACAAGTGACAAAAATGGCCCAATACTTTCACGAAAAATTCGCGATAACCCAGCTTATCATACTAATGCGTTTAAAATTAATATGGCTCCTGTCGATCAACTAGTTACCGATATTATTAATAATAATTCAGGATCAAAATAAAAGGAGCTCATCGTGGCGAAAGAGCCCTTACAAGGTACAAAACTGGCATGGATGACATTTGCGCTATCACTAGCTACCTTTATGCAGGTTTTAGATTCTACCATTGCTAATGTTGCAATCCCAACTATTGCTGGTAATTTAGGTGCTTCTAATTCACAAGGTACCTGGGTGATCACCTCCTTTGGCGTAGCTAATGCAATTTCGATCCCCATCACAGGTTGGTTGGCTAAACGCATTGGCGAAGTTAAACTTTTTCTTTGGTCAACCGCGCTATTCACCCTAACCTCATGGCTATGTGGTATTGCCGGCAGTTTAGAAACATTGATCTTCTTTCGCATCTTACAAGGAATGGTGGCAGGTCCGCTTATTCCTTTGTCACAAAGCCTGCTGCTTAATAATTACCCTCCTCTTAAACGTAATATGGCGCTTGCACTTTGGTCAATAACAATTGTTATTGCCCCCATTTGCGGGCCGATCTTAGGTGGCTATATTAGTGATAATTATCACTGGGGATGGATTTTTTTTATTAATGTTCCATTCGGTATTGCGATTATTTTCATTATTATGCAAACACTCGCTGATCGTGAAACCGCAACTGAGATAAAGCCAATTGATACCATTGGATTAACATTACTGATCGTTGGTATCGGTGCATTACAAATTATGCTTGATCGAGGTAAAGAGCTAGATTGGTTTAATTCAACAGAAATTGTTGTGCTGGCAATAACCGCAGTAATTGCATTGAGCTTCCTAATTATTTGGGAACTGACAGATAATAACCCTGTTATTGATCTTTCCCTGTTCAAGGAGCGTAATTTCACTATTGGCTGTTTGTCACTCAGTCTGGCTTATATGCTCTACTTTGGTACTATTGTATTACTACCACAGTTATTACAGGAAGTGTTTGGTTATACGGCAACATGGGCGGGTTTAGCCTCAGCACCAGTTGGGATTTTACCACTATTAATAACGCCATTGATCGGGCGATATAGCTATAAAATTGATATGCGTGTTATCGTTACTTTCAGCTTTATTGTTTACGCCGTCTGCTATTATTGGCGAGCATGGACATTTGAGCCATCGATGGATTTTGCCGCGGCGGCATGGCCACAATTCGTGCAAGGATTAGCTATTGCTTGCTTTTTCATGCCACTGACCACCATTACTTTATCTGGTTTACCAGCTGAAAAGCTCGCCTCAGCATCCAGTCTATCAAATTTTGCCCGGACACTTGCCGGAGCGATAGGAACATCTGTGACAACCACTTTATGGACACAAAGGGAAGCTATGCATCATGCCCACTTTACTGAAATTATTACCCCCTATAATCCAGAGTCGCAACAATTCTATGCAAAATTGTCCGCATTAGGATTAAATGAGCAACAGTCATCCGCTTATCTAGCAAAAATGATTACTGATCAAGGATTAATTATCTCAGCCAATGAAATTTTTTGGTTATCAGCAGGCGTTTTTATTGCCCTTTTAGTTTTACTTTGGTTGGCAAAACCCCCTTTCAATGCCGGCGATAGCCAAAGCAGCGGCGGCGCACATTAATAGCGAGACTGATAAAAAATAGGCTAGATAACAGAAATGATAGTTATTGAGATAGTTTTATGCTAACTATCTCAATAAAATATGACTAAATTTTATTTTGTTGCCACCATTTGGCCAATATAATACCGGCAGCGACCGAAACGTTTAAACTTTCCACCTGACCTGTGCCACCAATACAGAGGTTTATACTGTCTTCCTGCCAAGCATTTTCAGTTAACCCATTACTTTCCTGCCCCAATAGTAGTAATATTTTTTCCGGTAACTCAGCCTTGGCAATATCAATATTACTATTATCTTTATGACTAGATGTCGTAACAATGGTATAGCCTGCATGATGGAATTTTTTCAGTGTGGCAGAAAAATTATCCGATTGGATGCTTTTAATGTACTCGGCGCCACCTGCTGCGGTTCTAACTGCGGAGCCTGACTCCATCGCTGCAACATCATGGAGAATAATGCCTTGTACGCCGAAATGAGCGCCACTACGCATAATCGCCCCTAAATTATGTGGATTGCCAATATCCTCAATAGCTAATACACAATCAATGTTAGTCGACTGGGCTAGATAGGATTCAGCGTCAAATCCGATCCGTTTTTTAATTAAGAAACAAACACCACCATGATGCTCAGTACCAGAAGCTTTTACTAGCTCTTCTTCACTAACCACATGATAGGCTTTACGGTTTGCCGCCATCCACTTAAGGGCTTCGCGAAAATGCGGGGTAATGGACTGAACAAACCAGGCACGAACAATTGCTTCCGGGCGATGTTTAAACGTTGCTTGGCAGGCATATTCGCCGTAAATACGCGTCTCTTCTAAACGCTGACGACGAATTTGTTCGGGATCAACCTGGCTTTTACCACTGATACCACTATGGCTAGTAATAGGCTCTTTCCGTTGAGAAACCACTTTCCAGGGATCATCAGTTAAACGTTCATTATTACGATCACTACGGCGTGATGACGATTTTCTATTTTTAGCAGAAAGATGTTTATTCTTTCGTCGATCATTATTTGTGTTGTTTTCGCTATTACGAACATACCTCACTTTTACTTTACCGTTTTTACCGCTATATGAATCGTTCATGAGTGCCTCCAGCCACGTTATGTCAGGCAGATTACATGATGTTAGGATCTAACGCTACTGACTTTTTGTACTTTATCATTAGCACAAGATAGAAAGCTTATGCATTAACACAAGATGATTAAATTTAGATTGTTTAGAAGGATTTTTAGCCAATTCAAGCATAAAAGATATTTACCTGACATGTTGTTAACTATTTAATCATTTTATCACACCTAAGTTACCTTATTTTTAGCTACCAATATGTATTTTGACATAATTTGAAATATTTCAGGTCTACACCTGATCATGATTGATTTTTATTCATTGAATAATTAAACCATCTAATTTGTATTATTTGAAAGAGATAAATATATGAGAGACGAATTTGCGGCTCAATTAACATTACTGTATGAAAATATTGGACTGAAATTGCCGGTAAATTTTAACCAAATTGAATTTTCTATCAGAGTAGATGGGAAATTTTCCGTTAGATTGATTGAATACCCTGTGGGTAGATTAGTTATGTGCACGGTTTTACAAAATATCAGTCAAGAAAAAATTATTGATTTAATGAAATATAATTTAATAAGCCACCAACTCTATCAACCAGTATTAGCAATCAGTGATGATAAACAGCTAGTTATTTGGCAAGGATTTCCCGATCTTGTTTTTTCTGAAAAAAATTTAATCGGCAGGTTCGATGACTTTGTTCAATTTTCTGAATTAATGCTAAAGATAATAACATAATAAATTTGCCACAATAAACTTATTTGCTAGTAAAAATAGCAATCTATTGCCATTACTTAAGCATATTGAATAAGTTTTTAGCGAAAAGTTTAAATAGATATAACTAATTTTAAGATCTGCAATTAAATACTTTACTAGGGGGAAAAATGAAGATATTGAATGATTTTATTGCCGGCGTTAATCAAGCGCTATTTCCAAACCAAACCACTCCTCAGCAATTAAACCAAACTCGACAGTTGCTTTCTGAGCAGACGCAGAATTGCCATCAACCGTTTGGCAGAGCTGTTTATAATATAAACGGTAGTATGGGAACTCATGGTGCAGATATACCCAGCTGGAAAGCCAGACAGTATGCGCAAGATAGCACTGATGTTGAAAATGGTCTCAGGTCAAATACCTCTGCCTTTGCCAGATCATCGGTAGGTTGGGCCCAAATTGGTGATCCTGCTGGTACCATAATGAATTTTGGCGGAGCATTATTAGCCGGCGCAATAGATGGTACTAATTATACTACAGGAAATATTCTCCGTATGGAGAAGTTAGTTTAAGTTAAATAAATAGCCATATACATATATTACTGCGAGTTCTATGAGTATTAATTCTTATCATTAGCCAATATTTTGGCCTGCATGTTATCGGTATTATGTTAAGGTTTAGCGTTACATCATGACATTAATACTACACCATGCAAATCAAATGTTGATGGGTAAATGGCAATATGAAGATATATTTTTACCCTAACTCAGAGAACTCGCTATTATTATTTGCTAATAACACTATTAAACAATATACAGTTTAAAGCTAAAAAAATTCTATCGGTAAAAATTTAAGATTCACAGTTAATACCAATTAGACGGTAATACCGTTGCTAATACATTAAAAAATTGCTCCCTTGCATGACATATCATTACACTGGACAATACGGCAGTACAAGAAAAACTTTTATCTAAGCCAAGCAATATATTTTTCCACTCTTTAATTTGTTGTTCAGAATTAAAAATGGTCGGGCAAAGTTGATAAGCTTTATTCAACATCGCGCAGGAAAAAAATCTTAATGCATTAGGCGATTCCATCTCCGTACCAAAAATAGCACTCGAAGTATATTTGACAAATACAGCTGCTAAACTAAAAATTTTTTCTGCTTTTTCTTTATCGGTTGCCTCTTTTAATTCATAAGTATTGATAATATCCTGATAAAAATTTTCAGTTAATTTATAATCATATGGCTCAATAAATTGATATGTTTTATGCGCGAATAGTTTTTCTAACTGCATTTGTGCTTCTGGGTCAACTAATTTCTCTATTGAAATAGATTTTTTTGTTGCCTCAATAAATAAATCTTGCAACGTTTCACCAAGATCTAACAATTCTAGCAAACGGTTAAAAGTATTTATTCGTTGCCGAGATTGATATCCGTTATAAAATATTGGAAATTTATTTTTAAAAATATCCTCTAATTGATAATCAGCTTGAGTTAAATTATTTTGTTGCTGATAGAGAAAAAATTGATTTAATACTTGATCTTTTTCTGTCAGATTTGGCTTAAGCATTTCAGTTAATACATTCTGCGACAGCATCATGACATAAAAATTTTCGTTAGAAGAGAAGAGAATATAGTTTGCCGCATTTTTGTCTAACCAATCGGTTTTATTATTGCCATAATCACCAAAATCATCCATCTGTACATAAGGCTGGGTTTGACTACTTTTCAAGTAGTGATCATAAATAGTTATCGCTTTTGCTTTTACATTTAATTCCTCTGAATTAGTTTCATATATAGCTTGGGAAATAGTCTGTATAAAGGCTGAATTATAATTAAAAAATAAATCAGGATAATGTTGGAAAGTATCTATCATTAAATTAATAACAGAGTCTTTTTGTAATGACATCGGCCAATCATTAAATTTGCCAATATAGTTAATACAAACACTTTTTAGCCAATTTGAAATTTCAGTATCTGCATAATAGGGTTGTTCAACTAAAATATCGATTAATGATACTTCAATGGTAGAAGTATCAACTTTCTGTTTTGTTAATGATGAAATAATTTGCTTTATCATGTCTATTTTTGCAACGTCATACATTTTATCAATGCTAGCTATTTGCATTAATACACTATTTGTCTCTCGATTATTTATATGATTTAAACATCGATCAAGGTGATATTGATCCCACTTAAAATCTATCGATAAAATAATTGCTTTATTCAACACGATCGAATGGAGGTCTAAATTAATTAACGACTCCAAAGATATCGTCGCACCAGTTAAATTGCTATTAGTAAAATTAATATTTGTTAGATTGGCTTTTTTTAAATTAGCATCCGTGAGATTCGCATCAGTCAAATCTGCGCCCCATAAATCAGTATTTAGTAAAATCGCATTGGTCAAATCTACATTTTGCATATTAGCGCAACGAAAATGAGCTCGCGTTAAATTTGCACCTATTAATTTAGCATTTGTTAATATTGAACTTTCACCATTAGTGCGTTCTAAATTAGCGTTAGTCAAATTAGCATCAGTTAAATCAATATGGTACAACTGAGCGTTTGACAAATTTGCGGTTGTTAAATCAACCCTCGACATAACGCTACATAATAAAAATGTTTGCGACAAATTTGCTGACATTAATTTAGCATGGGTTAAATCAGCATATTTTAGTTGAGCTCCGCTCAAATTAGCCATGGCTAAATTACAGAATTTTAAATCAGCATTATTGAGCTTTGCGCCTTGCAAATCCGCATTAGATATATTCGCATCTGCCAGAACCGACCGGTCTAAAAGAGCATTATTTAATTTGGCATTACTTAAATCTGCTTTGCTCAAATCAGCTCCAAATAAATTACTACCTTGTAAATAGGCATTTTTCATTTTAACCGCGATTAGTCTACTACGCATTAAGTTAACGTGACTAAGATTAATTTCTGCTGGTAACTGTATGCCCGTCAAATCAATTTTAGCTAACTCAAAATAATCACCGGCTTCTCTTATTTGTAATTGCTCCATTAAACTGGCTAATTTTTTATTTTGCCAATCTTGTCTATCAGCTAAACTACAATCTAAAGCTAATTTTTCTGTTAAAATTGCCAAATTGGTTGTTATTTTAGCCTGCTCTTCCGTAATAAGATCAGGCTCCAAAGATGAAAATAAAATATTTTCCTCTTTGGAGATCCTAAACATATTAACCTCTATGATGTTGAATTCTCGATTGTTGCCAATAGTGTATCGCTTAAAACACCATCTTATTAATTTTGTTTAGGGCAATAGTCATTGATAGTAACATGAAGAAATGGTTTTATTTTTTATTAATGACAATACAATATTCTGCGCTATTTAAAATGATAAACTTTTATCATTTTTTTGCTTTTAAATTCCGCTTTCAATAGCAAGCTAATTTTTTAACACCGTTCAATTTTATCGTGTATATATGCGACGTTAAAATAACCACCATTTAAGAATAAAAAATCCATAAAAAACTAATAATTATGAAATTATCACTGCATAACTTATTTTTACAAATAATTTCCAGCAAGCATACTTTGTCTTCAAGCAGTAAAAATCACAGAAAAATGCGAAAAAATCAGCTACATTGATAGACAATACCCATAAAAAGGTAAATATCTATGAGCCAGCGTGGACTCGACGCATTATTGCGACCTAAATCCATTGCAGTTATTGGTGCCTCAGAAAAACCAGAACGAGCGGGTTCCGTTATTATAAAGAATCTACTTTCTAGTGGCTTTACAGGCCCGATCCTGCCGGTTACACCAAATAAAAATGCGGTAATGGGAATACTCACTTACCCTACGATTGATAAATTACCATTCTCACCAGACTTAGCTGTTATCTGCACAAATTCAGACAGAAATTTAACCTGCCTAAAACAACTGGGAAAAATGGGTTGTAAAGCGGCCATTATCCTCTCATCACCACCCTCTCAGTTTGTAAAACTTAAAGCATTAACTCAGCAGTACAATATAAGACTATTGGGACCCAATAGTTTGGGGATCCTTGCCCCCTGGCAGCAACTAAATGCCAGCTTTTCACCAATTCCAATTCTAAAAGGCAAACTGGCTTTCATTTCACAATCTGCAGCAGTTTCTAATATTATTCTGGACTGGGCACAACAACGTAAAATTGGCTTTTCTTACTTTATCGCTCTGGGAAACAGTTTAGACATTGATATCGATGATCTACTTGATTTTCTTGCCAGAGATAATAAAACTAGCGCCATCTTACTCTATATAGAACATATACAACAGGCACGGAGATTCCTTTCAGCGGCTCGCAGTGCATCACGTAATAAACCCATTCTGGTTGTTAAAAGCGGGCGCACCCAACAAGCCCAATATTTACTAGGTGAAGTACAAAGTTTTGATGCTGCTTATGACGCAGCTATTCAACGGGCAGGATTACTTCGAGTACAAGATACCCATGAAATGTTTTCTGCTGTAGAAACACTCAGTCACATGTCTCCTCTAAAGGGAGACAGACTTTCTATTATTAGTAATGGTAACGGACCTGCCGCAATGGCACTCGATGAGCTTTTTCGACGCAAAGGAAAACTGGCAATTCTTAATGCTAATACTCAACAAAAAATTCAAGCCATTTTTCCCAATCTTTACTCGAACCAAAATCCAATTAATATCGGTGATGATGCAACCATAGAATGTTACATCAAAATCCTAAATATTATGTTAGATAGCCAGGATCATGATGCTATATTACTTATTCATTCACCTAGTACCATTGCCCCCAGTTTATTTACTGCTGAAAGGATTATTCAAACCATTCAATCACATCCCCGCAGCAAGTGGATAACCATATTAACTAACTGGTGTGGCGAATATTCATCACAAGATGCACGTAAACGTTTTAGTGAAGCGAGTATTCCAACTTATCGAACACCAGAAGGCGCCATTACTGCTTATATGCATATGGTAGAATATCGCCGTAACCAAAAACAATTGACTGAAACACCTGCACTGCCTATTGGATTAACGGCTAACACAACAAAAGCCCATGCATTAATCCAAAAAGCATTAAAAAAAGGGATCACCCAACTTGATACACACGAAGTGGAACCCATTTTACGCACATATGGCTTAAAAATTTTACCCACCTGGATAGCTCATAACAGTGATCAGGCAATCACTATCGCTGAAAGAATTGGCTATCCTGTTGCTTTAAAATTACGCTCTGCAGATATTCCTCACAAATCTGATATTCAAGGCGTTATGCTCTATTTACGTAATGCCCAAGAGGTAGCAGATGCTAGCCAGGGAATTTTTGATCGCGCAGCGCAACACTTTCCTAACGCCATGATCCAAGGTTTATTAGTACAAAGTATGGCAAATAAAACAGGCGCTCTCGAGTTAAAAATAGCCATTGAACAAGATCCTATTTTTGGTCCTTTGATCTTATTAGGTGATGGAGATATCGAATGGCAGCCAGAAACCCATGCTGCGGTGGCAATCCCTCCTCTTAACATGACATTAGCCAGATATTTAGTTATTCAAGCAATTAAAAATCACAAAATAAAATCAACTAATTCATCCCATCAATTGAATATTGATGGTCTCTGCCAATTACTCGTCCGCGTTTCAAACTTACTAATAGATTGCCCGCAAATTGTACGACTAAATATTCACCCACTTTTAGCATGTGATGAAGAATTCACTTTACTGGATGTTGCTATGGAACTCTGTCCAATAGTCGGTGATCCTAAAGCAAGATTAGCAATTAGACCCTATCCTAATGAATTAGAAGAAATTATCTCTCTTAAAAATGGCATAAAATGTCAACTTAGACCTATCCTGCCCGAAGACGAACATTTACTCAAAGATTTTATTACTCAGGTAACAAAAGAAGATCTTTATTATCGTTATTTTAGTGAAATTAGCGAATTTACCCATGATGACTTAGCGAATATGACACAAATCGATTATGACCGAGAAATGGCCTTTATCGCTATTAAAAAAAATTCCGAGATTATTGGCGTGGTTCGTGTGGTAGAAGATCCTGACAATCAGCAAGCAGAATTTGCCGTTTTAGTACGTTCTGATATGAAAGGTAATACACTTGGATATCAGTTAATGGACAAAATTATTAGATATAGCCGTAGTCGAGGCACTCGACAACTTACTGCAATCACCATGCCTGAAAATAAAAAAATGCTACAGTTAGCACAAAAATTAGGTTTTAGTCTCGATATTCAATTTGAAGATAGTATTGTCAATCTTGATCTAACACTATGAAGAAAATAATCTTATAACTAAATAAATAGAACTAATAATGCAATAAATAGTGGCTGAACAATCGGTCAACATAGCTAGGATTAATAGATACAAAAAATTAAACTAATGGTATCATGAATCACCAATTTTCAATAAACCTAAACCAGAGTATGTAATCTACTCCTTTAATAAAAAAGAGAAAATTTACACTGTGATGTTGTCCAAATTAAAAAAAGCAAAGCATCAACAATATCTTGAGCAATTAGCAAAATTACCTCAGTCTGCTGCTGGAGTTGTCACCCTATACCAAACAGAAAGTTTTCGAAAAGCTCTGTTGGACAAAATTGCCAACGCTCAACGGTATATTTATATTACTGCACTTTACTTCGAACATGATGATGCAGGACGAGACATACTAAATGCGCTTTATCAAGCAAAAATGGTACGACCAGAATTAGATATCAAAATAATGGTTGACTGGCATCGTGCTCAACGTGGTCGCATTGGTGCAGATGCCAGCGCAACTAATGCCGATTGGTATTATCAAATGGCAATGGCACACCCAGGATCAGAAATCGCTATTTTTGGTATCCCGGTCAACACACGTGAAGCATTAGGTGTTTTACATCTAAAAGGTTTTATCTTCGATGATACGGTTATTTATAGCGGCGCCAGTATTAATGATGTCTATCTCCAGCAACACCAACGTTATCGTTACGATCGTTATCATATATTAGATAATGCGCAATTAGCTGCAATTATGAAAAGTTTTATCGACCAAAGTTTGCTATCTTCACCTTCACCCGCCATCCAGCGTCTAGATCAAGCACATCGTCCCCGCAATACTCAAATTAAAAGTTTAATTAAACAATTTCGCCATAACTTAAAAAGTTGTCACTATCAATTGCAAAATAATGCCACAAATGAAGAGTTAGCAGTAACTCCATTAATCGGTTTAGGCAAAAAAAACGAATTAAATAAAACTATTACGCATTTAATGAACAGTACAGAAAAGAAAATGACTATCTGTACACCCTATTTTAATTTACCCACTATTTTAACGCGTATAATTAGTAAATTACTGCGTGACGGCAAACAAATTGAAATTATCATTGGCGATAAAACGGCTAATGACTTTTACATTCCACCAGAAGAACCTTTTAAAATTATCAGTGCATTACCTTATTTATATGAAATTAACCTACGCCGTTTTATCTGTCGGTTACAACGCTTTGTAGATAACCAGCAATTAACTATTAGATTATGGAAAGACGGAGAAAATAGCTATCATTTAAAAGGAATTTGGATAGATAATAACTGGCAATTAATAACCGGTAATAATCTCAATCCTCGTGCATGGGTACTGGATTTGGAGAATGCAATATTAATTCATGATCCCAAAAAAGTTTTGTTACAGCAAAAAAACAAAGAATTAAAATGTATAACAACTAATACTCATATTGTAAGTCACTATCAAGAGCTTGAAAATATCCAGCGCTATCCAGTAAAAATTAAAAAACTTATTCGCCGTTTACGCAGGATCCGCGTTGATAGGCTAATACGTCGCATTCTTTAATAGGTTAGCTCAATTTCCAACTACAAAATAATAAGCTTTTTTGAATCAATGTGTTATCAATAATTAAAACGTCAAAAAGCCACCCAAAGGTGGCTTTCTTAACATAATCAAAGTCTGGCAGCTCCCTACTCTCACATGGGGAGACCCCACACTACCATCGGCGCTACGGCATTTCACTTCTGAGTTCGGCATGGGGTCAGGTGGGACCACCGCGCTATTACCGCCAGACAAATTCTTTTCTATTTATCCCGTCTCATTTCGCTGCCTTACAGGCTGCTCACCTACCTCAGTAGCAAACACACCTCGGCCTTCAACAAAATTCGACCAGATTCAATCTCAAAACAAGCTAAAATTCTCTCTCCAAAAACACCTTCGGTGTTGTCAGGTTAAGCCTCTCGGGTCATTAGTACTGGTTAGCTCAACGTATCGCTACGCTTACACACCCAGCCTATCTACGTCCTCGTCTCGAACACCCCTTATAGGACATTACTGTCAGGGAAGACTCATCTTGAGGCAAGTTTCCCGCTTAGATGCTTTCAGCGGTTATCTCTTCCGCACTTAGCTACCAGGCGATGCCATTGGCATGACAACCTGTACACCAGTGGTGCGTCCACTCCGGTCCTCTCGTACTAGGAGCAGCCCCCCTCAATCTTCCTTCGCCCACGACAGATAGGGACCGAACTGTCTCACGACGTTCTAAACCCAGCTCGCGTACCACTTTAAATGGCGAACAGCCATACCCTTGGGACCTACTTCAGCCCCAGGATGTGATGAGCCGACATCGAGGTGCCAAACACCGCCGTCGATATGAACTCTTGGGCGGTATCAGCCTGTTATCCCCGGAGTACCTTTTATCCGTTGAGCGATGGCCCTTCCATTCAGAACCACCGGATCACTAAGACCTACTTTCGTACCTGCTCGCGCCGTCACGCTCGCAGTCAAGCTGGCTTATGCCTTTGCACTAACCTCACGATGTCCGACCGTGATTAGCCAACCTTCGTGCTCCTCCGTTACACTTTGGGAGGAGACCGCCCCAGTCAAACTACCCACCAGACACTGTCCTCAGCCCGGATTACGGGCCCAAGTTAGAACATCAAACATTAAAGGGTGGTATTTCAACGTTGGCTCCATGCAGACTGGCGTCCACACTTCAAAGCCTCCCACCTATCCTACACATCAAGGCTCAATGTTCAGTGTCAAGCTATAGTAAAGGTTCACGGGGTCTTTCCGTCTTGCCGCGGGTACACTGCATCTTCACAGCGAGTTCAATTTCACTGAGTCTCGGGTGGAGACAGCCTGGCCATCATTACGCCATTCGTGCAGGTCGGAACTTACCCGACAAGGAATTTCGCTACCTTAGGACCGTTATAGTTACGGCCGCCGTTTACTGGGGCTTCGATCAAGAGCTTCGCCTTACGGCTTACCCCATCAATTAACCTTCCAGCACCGGGCAGGCGTCACACCGTATACGTCCACTTTCGTGTTTGCACAGTGCTGTGTTTTTAATAAACAGTTGCAGCCAGCTGGTATCTTCGACTGGCTTCAGCTCCGGATGCTAGACCCTTCACCTAATGCCAGCGTGCCTTCTCCCGAAGTTACGGCACCATTTTGCCTAGTTCCTTCACCCGAGTTCTCTCAAGCGCCTGAGTATTCTCTACCTAACCACCTGTGTCGGTTTGGGGTACGATTAATGATTACCTATCGCTTAGAGGCTTTTCCTGGAAGCTGGGCATCAACTACTTCACCACCTTGGTGGCTCGTCATCACGTCTCAGTGTTGTAGCAGTGCGGATTTGCCTGCACTACCCACCTACTCGCTTAAACCGGGACAACCGTCGCCCGGATAGCCTAGCCTTCTCCGTCCCCCCTTCGCAGTAACCCTTAGTACGGGAATATTAACCCGTTTCCCATCGACTACGCTTTTCAGCCTCGCCTTAGGGGTCGACTTACCCTGCCCCGATTAACGTTGGACAGGAAACCTTGGTCTTTCGGCGAGCGGGTTTTTCACCCGCTTTATCGTTACTTATGTCAGCATTCGCACTTCTGATACCTCCAGCAGACCTCTCAGTCCACCTTCTACGGCTTACAGAACGCTCCCCTACCCAACAACATCTAAATGTCGCTGCCGCAGCTTCGGTGCATGGTTTAGCCCCGTTACATCTTCCGCGCAGGCCGACTCGACCAGTGAGCTATTACGCTTTCTTTAAATGATGGCTGCTTCTAAGCCAACATCCTGGCTGTCTAAGCCTTCCCACTTCGTTTCCCACTTAACCATGACTTTGGGACCTTAGCTGGCGGTCTGGGTTGTTTCCCTCTTCACGACGGACGTTAGCACCCGCCGTGTGTCTCCCGTGATAACATTCTTCGGTATTCGTAGTTTGCATCGGGTTGGTAAGTCGGGATGACCCCCTAGCCGAAACAGTGCTCTACCCCCGAAGATGAATTCACGAGGCGCTACCTAAATAGCTTTCGGGGAGAACCAGCTATCTCCCGGTTTGATTGGCCTTTCACCCCCAGCCACAAGTCATCCGCTAATTTTTCAACATTAGTCGGTTCGGTCCTTCAGTTAGTGTTACCCAACCTTCAACCTGCCCATGGCTAGATCACCGGGTTTCGGGTCTATACCCTGCAACTTAACGCCCAGTTAAGACTCGGTTTCCCTACGGCTCCCCTATGCGGTTAACCTTGCTACAGAATATAAGTCGCTGACCCATTATACAAAAGGTACGCAGTCACACCCTTTCGGGTGCTCCCACTGCTTGTACGTACACGGTTTCAGGTTCTATTTCACTCCCCTCGCCGGGGTTCTTTTCGCCTTTCCCTCACGGTACTGGTTCACTATCGGTCAGTCAGGAGTATTTAGCCTTGGAGGATGGTCCCCCCATATTCAGACAGGATAACACGTGTCCCGCCCTACTCTTCGAGTTCACAACACTTACCGTTTCAGATACGGGGCTATCACCCTTTATTGCTGGCCTTTCCAGACCCTTCTCCTGCGGTAAATATTGATGTTGACTCTGGGCTGCTCCCCGTTCGCTCGCCGCTACTGGGGGAATCTCGGTTGATTTCTTTTCCTCGGGGTACTGAGATGTTTCAGTTCCCCCGGTTCGCCTCGTTTGACTATGAATTCATCAAACGATAGTGCATTAATGCACTGGGTTTCCCCATTCGGACATCGCCGGCTAGTACGCTTCATATCAGCTTACCGACGCTTTTCGCAGATTAGCACGTCCTTCATCGCCTCTGACTGCCTAGGCATCCACCGTGTACGCTTCATTCGCTTAACCTCACAACCCGAAGGTGTCTCTTATCAAATAATAGAGAAGCGTCATGGCTGCGCCGTGCGAAATTTTTTGTTGTGCGGTGCTCGTCATGCTCACGTACTTATGTACGCTGCGCTGACTGCGCGCCTACGCCGCAAATTTCACCCTGCTCGCTCATGCTACTCGTCTGCCTATTTGAATAACACTTCAAATTGGAGTTTTGAGAGTTCTCCACACTATTTTTTCAATAATGTGTGTTTCAATTTTCAGCTTGTTCCAGATTGTTAAAGAGCATAATTGGTAAACCAACTCACTAAATTGGTTTAATCATTATTGCGTAAAGCACAAACAGTGCACAACACTAAAAGCGTGATGCACCACCTTTCTAAATCACTAAAGTGGCGTCCCCTAGGGGATTCGAACCCCTGTTACCGCCGTGAAAGGGCGATGTCCTAGGCCTCTAGACGAAGGGGACTTCAAGCTCTTTAGTCAATCTTAGATTGGCTTGACGCGCTATTTCATCAGACAATCTGTGTGAACACTCACATTCCATCTATCTAGGTAAGGAGGTGATCCAACCGCAGGTTCCCCTACGGTTACCTTGTTACGACTTCACCCCAGTCATGAATCACAAAGTGGTAAGCGCCATCCAAAAGGTTAAGCTACCTACTTCTTTTGCAACCCACTCCCATGGTGTGACGGGCGGTGTGTACAAGGCCCGGGAACGTATTCACCGCGACATGCTGATCCGCGATTACTAGCGATTCCGACTTCATGGAGTCGAGTTGCAGACTCCAATCCGGACTTCGACGTACTTTCTGAGTTCCGCTTCCCATCGCTGGCTCGCCTCTCTCTGTATACGCCATTGTAGCACGTGTGTAGCCCTACTCGTAAGGGCCATGATGACTTGACGTCATCCCCACCTTCCTCCGGTTTATCACCGGCAGTCTCCTTTGAGTTCCCGACCGAATCGCTGGCAACAAAGGATAAGGGTTGCGCTCGTTGCGGGACTTAACCCAACATTTCACAACACGAGCTGACGACAGCCATGCAGCACCTGTCTCAGCGTTCCCGAAGGCACTCCTCTATCTCTAAAGGATTCGCTGGATGTCAAGAGTAGGTAAGGTTCTTCGCGTTGCATCGAATTAAACCACATGCTCCACCGCTTGTGCGGGCCCCCGTCAATTCATTTGAGTTTTAACCTTGCGGCCGTACTCCCCAGGCGGTCGATTTAACGCGTTAGCTCCGGAGGCCACAGTTCATGACCACAACCTCCAAATCGACATCGTTTACAGCGTGGACTACCAGGGTATCTAATCCTGTTTGCTCCCCACGCTTTCGCACATGAGCGTCAGTCTTTGTCCAGGGGGCCGCCTTCGCCACCGGTATTCCTCCACATCTCTACGCATTTCACCGCTACACATGGAATTCTACCCCCCTCTACAAGACTCTAGTTAACCAGTCTTGAATGCCATTCCCAGGTTAAGCCCGGGGATTTCACATCCAACTTAATTAACCGCCTGCGTGCCCTTTACGCCCAGTAATTCCGATTAACGCTCGCACCCTCCGTATTACCGCGGCTGCTGGCACGGAGTTAGCCGGTGCTTCTTCTGTCGCTAACGTCAATTGCTAAGGTTATTAACCTTAATACCTTCCTCACGACTGAAAGTACTTTACAACCCGAAGGCCTTCTTCATACACGCGGCATGGCTGCATCAGGCTTGCGCCCATTGTGCAATATTCCCCACTGCTGCCTCCCGTAGGAGTCTGGGCCGTGTCTCAGTCCCAGTGTGGCTGATCATCCTCTCAGACCAGCTAGAGATCGTCGCCTAGGTGAGCCATTACCCCACCTACTAGCTAATCTCATATGGGTTCATCCGAAGGTGTGAGGCCTGAACGGTCCCCCACTTTGCTCCTTAGAGATTATGCGGTATTAGCCACCGTTTCCAGTGGTTATCCCCCGCCTTCGGCCAGATCCCCATACCTTACTCACCCGTCCGCCGCTCGCCGGCAAGGAAGCAAGCTTCCTTCCGCTGCCGCTCGACTTGCATGTGTTAGGCCTGCCGCCAGCGTTCAATCTGAGCCATGATCAAACTCTTCAATTAAAAGCTTGATGCTCAAAGAATGTTTTACTGACCGTAACGCCCTTTTATTCAACCCGCTTTGCCGATGTTTGACCACCTTCGCCGCTGCCGTCCAAAATAACGTTACTGCATATTAGTTCATATATGAATTAACTGTTTTGTCACTCTTCAAGACTTTAAAATCAAATATTTTTTGATGATGTCTTGCGAGTGCCCACACAGATTGTCTGATTAATTGTTAAAGAGCGTGCGACCTAGGCCGCGAGGTGGCGTATATTACGCTTTTCACCTGTAAAGTCAAGTAGTTATTTCTACTTTTCTTTACCCTGCGTCAAGAAAATTCAATTCAATTGATTCGTTCTATACTGACTCAGTGGGGGCGCATTATAGGCAGTTTTACGCAGCTAGCAAGCTTAATTTTGCATAATTTTGTTTAATTGATTAATTAAACAGCAAAGCATTATATTATACCGAATTATTAACAGAGTTATCCACAAAAATAAAATGACAAAAATTATAGCGAAATACGCAAACGTTTGCGTTACAATTGCGTTTGCGACAAAAAATATTTGATTGAAACTAGTTATTTTCGAATATCATTTGTAAAAGCAAATAGCCATAAAATTTAATTAATGTTTTAAAACATTTTATTATTCCAAGGGATCTATTTCATGCCACAACTCCGCCCTATTCAGCGTGCTCTACTAAGTGTTTCTGACAAAGAAGGTATTGTTGAATTTGCTAAAGCTTTATCTCAACGTAAGGTTGAACTTATCTCTACCGGCGGTACAGCTAAATTATTGCTAGCGGCCGGGTTAACTGTTATAGAAGTTTCCGATTATACCGGATGGCCAGAAATGATGGCCGGCCGTGTCAAAACGCTTCATCCGAAAGTACATGGCGGTATTCTCGGCCGGCGCGGGCAAGATGACGAAATAATGAGACAACATCAAATTACGCCAATTGATATGGTTGTTGTTAATCTTTACCCTTTTGCAGAAACTGTTGCCAAGCCAGATTGTACGCTAGAAAATGCCATTGAGAATATTGATATTGGTGGGCCAGCCATGATCCGTTCTGCTGCCAAAAATTATAAAGATGTGGCGGTCGTGGTTAATAGTCAGAATTATCACAAAATCATCGAAGAGATGGATAATCAGCAAAACTCTCTAACTAACATGTTCCGCTTTAACTTGGCAGTTAAGGCTTTTGAACATACTGCCGCTTATGATGGGATGATTGCTAATTATTTTGGTAAGTTAGTACCTTCTTATTATGGTGAGATGAACCAGCCTTCAGGTAAATTTCCTCGTACATTGAACCTGAATTTTATTAAACAGCAGGATATGCGTTACGGTGAAAATAGTCATCAAGCTGCGGCTTTTTATATAGAGGAAAATAGAGTAGAAGCCTCTGTTGCTACAGCAAGACAGCTACAAGGCAAATCGCTTTCTTATAATAATATTGCTGATACTGACGCAGCCTTGGAGTGCGTAAAAAGTTTTTCCAAACCGGCTTGTGTCATTGTCAAACACGCTAATCCTTGTGGTGTTGCGGTCAGTACTGATATCTGTGCGGCTTACGATCACGCTTTTAAAACTGATCCAACCTCTGCATTTGGTGGTATTATTGCATTTAATCGTGAATTAGATGCAAATACGGCTAAAACAATTATTGAGCGTCAATTTGTTGAAGTCATTATTGCACCTGCGGTTACTGAAGCTGCCCTCGCAATACTTGCAAGCAAGCAGAATGTGCGTGTTCTGGCCTGTGGCCAATGGCATTCACCTATTGCAGGTTTAGATTTCAAACGGGTAAATGGTGGCTTATTGGTGCAAGATCGCGATTTAGGTTTAGTGACCAAAGCTGATCTGCGTGTCGTTTCCAAACGTCAGCCAAGCGAACAAGAAATAGATAATGCCCTATTTTGCTGGCATGTGGCAAAATTTGTAAAATCCAATGCCATTGTTTATGCCAAAAATAATATGACAGTCGGTATTGGTGCGGGACAAATGAGCCGAGTTTATTCAGCAAAAATCGCGGCATTAAAAGCTCAGGACGAAAATTTAGATCTTGTCGGATGTGCAATGGCATCTGATGCTTTCTTTCCATTCCGAGATAGTATTGATGCTGCCGCTACCGCAGGCATAACCTGTGTTATCCAACCAGGCGGTTCAATTCGTGACGATGAGATCATAGCCGCAGCTAATGAACATGATATCGCGATGATTTTTACTGATATGCGCCATTTCCGCCATTAATTTAGGGAGCAATAACATGAATATTTTAATTATCGGCAATGGTGGTCGTGAGCATGCTTTAGCATGGAAAGCAGCACAATCACCTCTCACTGACAAGATTTATGTTGCACCCGGTAATGCCGGAACTGCACTAGAAAAAAATCTAACCAATATTAATATTTCAATAACAGATATTACTGGATTAGTCGATTTTGCCAAAAATAATAATGTTGGTTTAACGATCGTTGGACCAGAAACCCCCTTAATTCTAGGCGTTGTTGATGCTTTTCAACATGCTGGTTTAACGATCTTTGGTCCCAGTCAAAAAGCAGCACAATTAGAAGGCTCTAAAGCTTTTACGAAAGATTTTCTTACTCGTCATCATATTCCGACCGCCACTTACCAGAATTTTACCGAAGTTGAACCCGCACTCGCCTACCTAAACAAAATGGGCGCCCCGATTGTTATTAAAGCTGATGGGCTAGCCGCAGGTAAAGGCGTGGTTGTTGCTATGACTTTAGAAGAAGCCAAAAATGCTGTTCATGATATGCTTGCCGGTAATGCATTTGGCCAAGCTGGTCACCGTATCGTTATTGAGGAGTTTCTTGACGGCGAAGAAGCCAGTTTTATCGTAATGGTTGATGGTGAAAATGTCATTCCTATGGCAACAAGCCAAGATCATAAGCGGGTTGGTAATAATGATAGCGGGCCAAATACAGGTGGAATGGGGGCATATTCTCCTGCTCCGGTTGTCACAGACATTATTCATCAGCGTGTAATGGATCAAATTATTTATCCTACGGTAAAAGGTATGGCGCTCGAAGATCGGCGATATCAAGGATTTTTATATGCCGGATTAATGATAGATAAACAAGGAAATCCAAAGGTTATTGAATTTAATTGTCGATTTGGTGATCCAGAAACACAACCCATTATGATGCGCTTACAATCTGATCTGGTAGAACTTTGTCTAGCCGGCGCTAAAGGAGAATTAGCGGGTAAAACATCATGTTGGGATGAACGCTGTGCCTTAGGTGTTGTCATGGCCGCTGAAGGTTATCCGGCCAATTATCGTAAAGGTGATATTATTGAAGGGATCGATGATAACCCAGCAGAAATGTGTAAAGTTTTTCACGCCGGAACAGAATTAAAACAAAACCAAGTCATTACTGCCGGTGGCCGTGTACTGTGTGTTACCGCGCTTGGAAAAACAATTCTTGATGCCCAAAAAGCAGCTTATCAGAAAGCAGAAAAAATATCCTGGACGGGTTGTTTCTATCGGGATGATATCGGTTATCGAGCACTCGCTCGTTTAAAATAAAAAATTTAAAGTTTCTCTTTTGTTGGCGCCCATAGACAAAAATTCTCATTGGCAACGAGCAATAACTCGTTGCCTTCTGGTGCTTCTAACCAGGCAATAGCCAAGTCATCTGAACTAGTCTTGGCTCTTTGCAACAACCAATTTTCAGCTTGAGCGGTAAACGATGTATCACGTTTTTCACCACTACAAGTTATAATCTGTCCTTGACGCCAATGACCTTGGTAAAGATGAACATTACCAGCAATAAGTGTGTTGCTCAATTCAATTAAACGCTCTGATTCAAATCGCCAGCGAACAATATCATCCTTAGTTAAAGGAATTTTGTTATTATTTATTATGCGCTGCATAAAAATAATATGGTCATTTTGATCAAATCTTAGCTGTTGTTGCTGTTTATTTTTATAGTCAAAAGATTGATACCGAATTTGCCAAAGTTTATTTTGACGATATTCAAAGAAAGTAATGGTAGTATTTTTGTCTTGGTAAGGACTATATACAGCGACAATTACTTGAGGGTTGCTTTTTTGATCATTTAAGCGCCATAGCCTAACGACGCCGGCATCAGAAATAAATCCACTTGCGCTAAATTCGGGCATTTTAGGTTTACTAGTGCAAGCGCCAAGTAAAATGAGGATGTGCCCAATCAATAAAAGGGGTTTAATACCCCCTCTGAATATTCTCTTTCGCAACTGAATTACTTAACTGCTTCTTTCAGTGATTTTCCAGCAACAAATACTGGTACATTAGCGGCTTCAATTTTGAGTTCTGCACCTGTTTTAGGATTACGACCAGTACGAGCTGCACGATAATTAATCTTAAAAGTACCAAAACCAACGAATTGAACTTGCTCACCTTCTTTCAATGCATCTGTAATACATTCAATGACTGCTTCTAACGCACTTTTAGCTTGAGTCTTAGTCAAGTTTGCCTTTTGCGCGACACATTCAATTACATGACCCTTATTCATGTTCTTATTTACAGTCTTATTCATAAGTTATCCTTACACAGTGTGTTTATCATTTGCATAGCATCGAGTACGTTGGATATGTAGAACCTATTAATTCTTAATATACGTCCCGAAAGTACTCCTCTCCACCTTCACTGTAGAGCATAGTATAGGCGAATGTGAAGCGTTAAAAGTCAGCATTTATGGTACCAAATCACGTTTTTAAACACTATGAACGGAAATTAGGTAACCTTAATGCCAATATTGCTGATCCCTACTTCACGGAGGTCGGATTTTAATCCTTTAATCAGCGCTACATCCCGCTCTTCACAAGCGGCAAGTAAACGGTAAATCTCCCATTGAATATCCCATTCTTCTTCAATGGTAAGCAATTCTTTCAGTTCTTCATCAGACATCTCTTTACCTGTCTGAGTCATCTCAAACATTGCGATAGTTCGAATCGAAATTTTACTTACTTCAATAGCACTTTCTAATGTTTCCCCACTTAAGTAAGAATGAATTATTTCACTTAACGCAATACATGCATCAATAGCAGGATGAACTCCGTATATATCAAAATCATTTGCGACGGGAATAACTTCCTCTAACTTTTCCAACTGATTATCAAAATCAATTTTACTATCTTTAATAATCAGTGATTCCCAGATTAAATCTAAAATAATACGATAACGTATTGGATTTAAAAAGCTCGTTTGTTTACAAAACAATTGATAATTAGGATACATACGCTCACATAAACAGGCCATGAAAGTAATATGCCGCCAACTATCTAATTTTGCCAACCGCAAATGAATTGGGTTTCTTAACATCAAATTTCTACTCACTTACCTTTTACGCCGAAGTTTACCTGAAAATCAACAGGTTCCACATATTTTAACTTTAATTATGCCAAATTCTGTTTCATTCGATTAAAAAACGCTCTATTAGAAGCGATTCCATCAGCCCAACGAGTAGGTTCAGGTAAACGATAACCTTTAATACAATGCTTAACCCATAATAGTGAAGCATCTAAACTGATTTTATGGCCAGGTGAGATATAAAGTGGTTTACATCTTTTTTTACTACGAAACACCCAACCAATTTGCTCATTATTATCATTCAATGGTTGGCAGCTTTCCACTATTTCATCTAAAGCTTCATGGTGACCACATAGACGACTTTTTGCTATACCAATCGTTGGAATATCTAATAAAAGACCCAAATGACTAGCTACTCCAAAACGACGAGAATGGGCAATTCCTTGGCCATCAACCATAATAAGATCGGGTTTATGTTGCAGTTTTTCCCAAACCGCCAGTAGTGCAGGATACTCTCGAAAAGAGAGTAAACCTGGAATATAAGGAAATTCAGTCGGTATACGGGCAATATGATATTCAACAATAGCAAGTGAAGGCCAGTGCATAACAACCATTGCGGCTCGGGTTATAGTACCTTTTTCTTCAAATCCAACATCAGCACCAGCAATAAGATTAGGGGTAGCAAAATTATCCGTAAGAATAATTTGTTTAGCTTTTGTGGTCTGTTCCTGACGTAATAATTTGGTATCAATCATATTTATTTTTACTTAAAAAATTTTTATATAAATATATTTTATTATTTGTTTTATAACACAAAATTTAAAAAAATATATTTAAATAATTGTAAATATTTAATTTAGATTTAATAATAAATAAAAAATATAACAATTATTATTTATCGGCATTTTCTTTGTTTGGATAAACCTTACTTATTGATGATATTGCTCTGATAACTTGTGTACTGAATTAATAAAATTTTTAACATGCTCAGGTGGAATATCCTGGTGAATGCCATGACCTAAATTAAAAACATGGCCACTGCCTGGACCGAATTGCTTTAAAATTGTTTTAACCTCAAACTCGATACGTTCTTTTGATGCATATAATATAGAAGGATCCATGTTTCCCTGTAAGGCAACCTTATTTCCTACACGAGAACGAGCCTCTTCAATATCTGTCATCCAGTCGATCCCTAACGCGTCACAACCGGTCGCAGCCATTGCCTCTAACCATTGGCCACCGCCTTTAGTAAATAAGGTCACCGGGACTTTACGCCCTTCATGTTCTCGCTGTAGACCATCAATGATCTGATGCATGTAATGTAAAGAAAATTGATGGTAATCAGGCCCGGTTAATACACCACCCCAAGTATCAAAAATCATCACCGATTGAGCACCAGCCCGAATCTGAGCATTTAGATAAAGAATGACACTTTGGGCCAACTTATCCAATAATAAATGTAACGCTTTTGGCTCCGTATACATCATCTTCTTAATATGGGTAAAAGCCTTACTACTTCGCCCTTCGACCATATAAGTTGCCAATGTCCATGGGCTACCAGAAAAACCGATTAATGGCACTTTTCCTTGTAACGCCTTGCGGATAGCGCGTACAGCATTCATTACGTAAACCAATTCTTGCTCAGGATCAGGAATTGGCAGTTTCTCTATATCAGCCAAACAATCAATTGGACGCTGAAACATAGGCCCTTCTCCAGCTGAAAAATAAAGGCCTAAGCCCATCGCATCAGGAATAGTAAGAATATCTGAAAACAGGATCGCCGCATCTAATGGAAAACGATGTAGTGGTTGTAATGTCACTTCACAGGCTAACTCGGTATTTTTGCACAATGAAAGAAAATCACCGGCTTGCTGACGAATTTTTCGATACTCCGGTAAATAACGACCGGCCTGGCGCATCATCCATACTGGGGTTTTATCAACTGGCTGCCGTAATAGCGCACGTAAGTAGCGATCGTTTGTTAATGCAGACATCATTAGCTCCATTAAATGGCAATTAGAAATTGCCAATTATCATCGTGTATTTGCCTTTTTCTTGTTGCTTAAATTAGCAACAACTTAGATATGGCGTGATTAATATTATTTGTATAAGTTATCATTTTCTTGCCGACATAAAGCCAGTGTATCTTCAATTAAACGGCGAGCTATGGTATCAGGAGGCGGTATAAGCGGTAATTTATCATGATGATACCAATCCGCACTAATTAACTCATCAGGATTAGCCTGGATTTCACCACTGGCATAATCAGCCAGAAAACCGATCATTAATGAATGAGGAAAAGGCCATGGCTGTGAAGCAATATAGCGAATGTTACTAATGATAATATTACTCTCTTCTTTTACTTCTCTTTTCACCGCTTCTTCAATAGTCTCACCTAGTTCAACAAATCCTGCTAATACAGTAAATATTGGCTTTTTTTTATGACGCCGATGTTGAGCCAATAAGATATGATCAGCACGCCGAATAGCAACAATAATACAGGGCGCAATTTGCGGATAATAGCGCTCATGACAATGACTACACAAACATGCCCATTCGGTTAAGCTGGCTGTCATTTTGTTGCCGCAATAACCGCAATAATGGTGCGAACGATAAAACTCTGCCAGTTGAATACCGCGTCCAACTAGTTTAAATAGCCCCTCATCTTGACTGGCAATCCATCGCGGCGAACACATATCCGTTGGTGATTTTGCTATAATTAACCAAATCGTTTCCGCTTGCCATTCACCAATAGGGAGTGCCTCTTTTCCTGTTAGCGACCAAAATTGGGCGGAACCTTTCGGTAAATCACCATTTGGCAACCAAATTCGACCACCAGAACTAACCACCCACCAGCCTGTTTCTGTTCCTGTTAACTTTTTTCTAATCATATAGCTCAATTCTTCTATATTTTATTGATTAGTGAATTTTGAAAATATGCCTTATTCATCAATATCAAGTGTCTACTTTGATTAACAATTGTTTGATGAAGAAGTTATCCATTGCAGTTTTCATTATCTATCTTATATACTGACATCATCTTGTCGGAGTGCCTAGTCGGTTTAATAATACCTACAGGCTGAGACCGTTAATTCGGGATCCGCGGAACCTGATCAGGCTAATACCTGCGAAGGGAACAAGAGTAATCAACCCGCGATTTTGACTTATCAAAAGTAAACAGCGCAATTATTATACTATTACTCTCACCGAGCTCCAGACAAGCAATTTCTCTCTTACGTGAACCATTTGTAATGATTTTAGGAATTTGCTATGTCGAAAAATATTATTGCAACCAGCGATATTACCGTTAAAACCAATACCACTTCGCCACGAAAAGCACAACGTGAAGCGGCACAACGTTTTCTTGATAAGCTACAAAATATCAACTTTCCCAATTCAAAACGGATCTATTTAACAGGTTATCACTATAATACCCAAGTTCCTATGCGTGAAATTCAGCTTTCACCGACCTTGGTTGGCGGTACAAAAGATAAACCCTTGTTTGTAGAGAATGAGGCAATACCTGTCTATGATACTTCTGGCGCCTATGGCGATGCTGATGTAACTGTAGATATTAAGGAGGGTTTAAAAAAATGCCGCCAATACTGGATCCTCGATCGCAATGATACTGAGTTAGTTAAAAAACCAAGCTCTTATTTTACCCAACAACGACTGGCTGATGCAGGATTGAATCATCTTCGCTTCAATCACCGACCACAACCATTAAAAGCCAAAACCGGAAAAACAGTCACGCAGTTGCACTATGCCCGTCAAGGGATAATCACACCTGAAATGGAATTTATTGCGATCCGCGAAAATATGGGACGCGAGCGTATCAATAGTAAAATATTAACTCAACAGCACCCAGGCCAAAGCTTTAATGCTAACCTGCCAAACAATATTACCCCTGAATTTGTTCGACAAGAAGTTGCCGCTGGACGTGCCATTATTCCAGCCAATATTAACCATCCTGAATCCGAGCCGATGATCATTGGTCGAAATTTTTTGGTGAAAGTCAATGCTAATATCGGTAATTCCTCAGTAACTTCATCGATTGAAGAAGAAATTGAAAAACTAATCTGGGCGACTCACTGGGGAGCTGACACCGTGATGGATTTATCGACAGGCCGCTATATCCATGAAACGAGAGAATGGATCTTACGTAATAGCCCAGTTCCTATTGGTACAGTGCCAATTTATCAAGCACTAGAAAAAGTCAATGGCGTTGCAGAAAATTTGAGCTGGGAAATATTTCGCGACACCTTACTTGAACAAGCCGAACAAGGCGTAGACTACTTTACCATCCACGCCGGTGTCTTACTACGCTATATACCAATGACTGCTAATCGATTGACGGGTATTGTTTCTCGCGGTGGCTCTATTATGGCCAAATGGTGCTTGTCACATCATCAAGAAAATTTTTTGTATACCCATTTCGAAGAAATCTGTGCAATCTGTGCTGCTTATGATGTCTCTTTGTCCCTTGGCGATGGATTACGACCTGGCTCCTTACAAGACGCTAATGATGAAGCGCAATTTGCTGAACTATATACATTAGGCGAATTAACCAAGATAGCCTGGCAATATGATGTTCAAGTTATGATAGAAGGCCCTGGTCATATCCCAATGCAAATGATCCGCCGCAATATGACGGAAGAATTAACTCATTGCCATGAAGCACCATTCTATACCTTAGGGCCTTTAACCACCGACATCGCACCAGGTTATGATCACTTTACCTCTGGTATCGGTGCGGCTTTAATTGGTTGGTTTGGCTGTGCCATGCTCTGTTATGTTACCCCAAAAGAGCACTTGGGTTTACCTAATAAAGAAGATGTAAAACAAGGACTTATTACCTATAAAATTGCTGCCCATGCCGCTGATCTGGCTAAAGGCCACCCTGGGGCTCAAATTCGTGATAACGCCTTATCCAAAGCCAGATTTGAGTTTCGTTGGGAAGACCAATTTAATCTAGCTCTCGATCCTACAACCGCACGTGCCTACCATGATGAAACACTACCGCAAGCCGCTGGTAAAGTCGCCCATTTTTGCTCAATGTGTGGGCCTAAATTTTGCTCCATGAAAATTTCACAAGAAGTCCGTGAGCATGCAGCTCAAATGGCACAGATGTCGGTAACATTTCGCGCCCACGGTAGTGAGCTATACCACGATATGGAGACGATTTCCGATGACAAAATGGCCTGATCACGCATTTGCAACTACTGAGCATAAACTTGGCTTGTATCCAGTGGTTGATTCCGTCGAGTGGATAAGGCGCTTGCTTAGCGTCGGTGTTACCACTATTCAATTAAGGATCAAAGATCGATTAGCCAGTAACCTCGAACAAGATATTAATCAGGCAATTATGCTAGGCCAGCAATATCAAGCTCGCCTATTTATTAATGACTATTGGCAATTAGCCATAAAATATGGCGCCTATGGCGTCCATTTAGGGCAAGAGGATATTAATTTCGCTGATCTGAATCGCCTACAAAAAGCGGGATTGCGCCTAGGAATTTCGACCCATAATCAACAAGAACTCATCAGAGCAAAGCAGTTAAAACCCTCTTATATTGCATTAGGACATATTTTTCCTACTACTACAAAATTAATGTCCTCTTCACCGCAAGGTTTAGTAACCCTAAAACAGCAGGTTAATGACACACCAGATTATGCCACTATTGCAATAGGCGGTATCTCTTTAGCGTGTGTTCCCGCAGTGCTTGCAACTGGCGTCGGGGGTATTGCTATGGTTAGTGCGATCACCGAATCGACTAACTGGCGCAAAGTTGTTGCTCAGTTACTCTATCTCATCGAAGGTAAGGAAATGATCGATGCTTGATGATGCTATTTTTATGCGCTATAGCCGTCAGCTATTACTTGAAGAAATCGGTAATAAAGGACAACAAAAATTAACAATGAGCAAAGTGCTTATTGTGGGATTGGGGGGACTGGGTTCACCGGCGGCACTTTATTTAGCGGCGGCCGGTGTCGGCGAACTCTGGTTGGCCGATAACGATAAGCTACATATTTCCAACCTGCAACGACAAATTCTTTACCATACGCAGGATGTTTCTCAGCTTAAAGTCACATTAGCAGCAAAACAGCTTAATCAGCTCAATCCACAAATCAAGGTGAAAACATTTAACACCAAACAACATTATCATTCTCTCCGTCCACTTGTCCGTAATACGGATCTGGTATTGGATTGTACTGATAATATGTCAACCCGCCAGGCAATTAATGCAGCTTGTGTGGCAGAAAAAAAAAACCTCATTAGTGGTAGTGCAGTAGGGTTCAATGGTCAACTGTTAGTGCTTGAACCTCCCTATAACCAAGGCTGCTATGCTTGCCTTTATCCTGATACCAATGAACCCTATCAAAACTGCCGCACAGCAGGAGTTGTCGGACCGATTGTTGGCGTTATCGGTACTCTGCAAGCCTTAGAGGCGATTAAATTATTAATCAATTTACCTTCTTCTCTCAATGGAAAACTGAAATTATTCGATGGTAAACAACACAATTGGCATACCTTGCAACTTAGCAAAGCAAAAAGCTGTTTAATTTGTGGAACCAGGAGATAAATATGCACATTATGCTAAATGATCGACTGATCGAACTTAATAGTGCGATCACAATCAGCCAATTATTTGATCATCTGAAACTTAACGCATCAGGTATTGCAATAGCAATTAATCAGATCATTATTCCCCGTGAAGATTGGAACCATCACTATATTAACCACCAAGATAAGATCCTGCTATTCCAGGCCATTGCCGGAGGCTAATTTATGTTAAAAATTGCTGATACTGTTTTTCAATCACGTTTATTTATTGGTAGCGGAAAATTCGCTAATTCATCATTGATGACCCAAGCTATACAAGCTTCTGGCAGTCAGTTAGTCACCATGGCGATGAAGAGGCTTGATTTAATAAATAAAAATGATGATATTTTAGCGCCATTACAAAAAATCGGCGTCAAATTATTACCTAATACTTCTGGTGCTAAAAATGCCCAAGAAGCTCTATTTGCCGCTCGTCTAGCGCGTGAAGCCTTAGCCACAAACTGGATAAAACTTGAGATCCACCCCGATACAAAATACTTATTACCCGATCCGATTGAGACGTTAAAAGCGGCTGAACTATTGGTAAAAGAAGGTTTTATTGTTTTACCTTATTGTAGTGCCGATCCTGTCTTGTGTCGGCGTTTAGAGGAGGTAGGTTGCGCTGCTGTGATGCCGCTTGGCGCACCTATCGGTACCAATAAAGGATTAATTACCTACGATTTTCTACAAATTATTATTGAACAAGCCTCGATCCCAGTTGTTGTCGATGCAGGGCTCGGAGCACCCAGTCATGCATTAGCCGCTTTGGAGATGGGAGCCGATGCTGTACTGGTAAATACCGCCATTGCCGTTGCTAATGATCCTGTTGCAATGGCTCACGCTTTTCGCATTGCCACTGAAGCAGGTGAGATAGTACAAGCGGCTGGACTCGCGGCGCAGCAGCATCAAGCGGCATCCACTAGCCCTTTAACTCAATTCCTCGAGGCATTTCAATAATGACGGCTTTTACTGAAATTTATCAGCAACTTGATTGGCAGCAACTAGCGATACAAATTAATAGCAAATCGGCTCAAGAGGTTGAAAAAGCGATTTGCTCAGACAGACCGTCCCTGAATGATTTTATGGCTCTCATTTCACCCGCTGCTTATCCCTATCTGGAAGTTATTGCTCAAAAAGCGCAAAAATTAACCCGCCAGCGCTTTGGCAATACTGTTGGTCTTTATGTACCGCTCTACCTGTCTAACCTATGTGCTAATAATTGTACTTATTGTGGTTTTTCCATGCACAACCCAATCAAACGAAAAACACTTCACGAAACAGAAATTATTGCAGAATGCGAAGCGCTACGTTCCATTGGATATAATAATCTCTTGCTGGTAACCGGTGAACATCCAAGCAAAGTGGGGATGAATTATTTTCGCCAATATATTCCATTAATTAAAAAATATTTCAGTACGCTATTGATGGAGGTTCAGCCATTAACAATTACAGAATATAGTGAACTGAAAGAAATTGGCTTAGATGGTGTACTGGTTTACCAGGAAACTTATCATCAACCAACTTATCAGCAGCACCATTTACGGGGGAAAAAACAAGATTTTTTTTGGCGTCTAGAAACACCGGATCGCCTTGGCCAGGCCGGTATTGATAAAATCGGCTTAGGTGCACTAATCGGATTATCCGATAATTGGCGAGTTGACTATTATCTCGTCGCAAATCATCTATCTTATCTGCAAAAAAAATATTGGAAAAGCCGTTACTCTATTTCTTTCCCCCGAATACGCGCTTGTATAGGGGGTATTCAGCCAGCATCAACCATCCACGAAGCAGAATTAATTCAATTAATTTGCGCTTTCCGTTTATTGGCACCCGAAGTTGAGCTTTCATTATCAACCCGTGAATCTCCTTTTTTCCGTGATAATATTATTCCACTGGTTATCAATACCCTTAGCGCTGGTTCAAAAACTCAACCCGGTGGTTATGCTGATAATCATCAAGCACTGGAGCAATTTACTGTCTATGATAATCGCAGCGCTGAAACCATGGCTAAGGTTATTATTAATGCTGGACTCCAACCCGTCTGGAAAGATTGGGATCACCATTTAGGCCGTTAATAAAACACCACCTTAATCGGTGGTGATAGCGGGTCTACTCAATCACATGGTTAATTTTTAATTCCTTTTTTTCTAGCAACTAAATAGAATAAAAATTTGCCTAGCTATGATCTTACCTATAGTAGTACCTACATAATAAGTCTTTATTGATCAACAATAATGTCTTTATTAATAATTTGTTGCTCGCCATTGCCCACCATTTGGGCAAATCTTTCCATTGGATCATTCCGCAAGGCATATAATCGTTTCAATGCATACGGATTATCACCCAGTTTCACTTTACCTTGAATAGTCGTCAGTGCCAACATCATTCCAGCAGCTTTTGCCGCATCCATGACCTGTCCATTATAGGCACCAAAAGGATATGCCAAGTAACGTTGAAAGGGATTAAATGGCGCTAATACACGACGAGAATGGGCAAAATCAAGTTTTACTGTACGATAAGATCGGCTAAAAATAATCGGTTGATTTTTATTATCTAATCTATGCAGAAAATGGGAATGAGATTGAATATCAAAGACATCGCGACTGTTTTTCAACTCATGTCTACTCATAAATTGTAAACCATTCGGATCCCATTTTTGATCATGAAATTTAATCCGCGAGGAGATAACAAAAAGCGTTGCCAGCTGCGCATGCGCTTTCAAGATTGGATAAGCATAGCGATAAACCGATTTTAAGCCATCATCAAAAGTTATACTGACTACCTTACCTGGTAAATTAATTTTTTTCTTTAAATAACCATCAACTTCATCCAAGGTAATTGTCTGATAACCCGCTTGTTTTAAGTAATCCATTTGAGCTTTAAAAGCTGTTACCGAAGTAGTTGTTGAAATATGGCGAAATAATTTATTTTCATTATCAGGAAGTAAATGATGATAGGTGAGAATTGGGATCCCTTTATCTAATGAAACATCTTGACCATCAATAAAAGCCAGTCTACCACCAAGATCAATAATAAACCAAGAGCTCATGGATGATGAGTCAAACTCAATTTTCTTCGCTATTCGACTTAGTACTGGATAACGCAAATTGGCGGACAGAAAAACAATAACCGTGCTTTTCTCATCTGCATTTTCATAGATAGGCGTTTTTTCAGTGGTCACTAAATAGTCATAAACTGGCTGATCTAATTGTTTTAAAGTATCAGCCGGAAACTGATTTTTTTTTGCCTCAAAAGCTTGTTGCTGAGTAATATAGCCAACACTATTACCAAAATGAAAACGGTAAAAATTATTTTTCGCCGGTTGCATAAGTAAAACCGAATTTTTCAATAACCAACCAGCTGGCCGTATTTTTCCTCCCACTACCGCATAAATCACACTATCCTGGCTAACTTTCATTGGTTTGTTGAGATCAACATCAAGACGTTTTTCTAACAATGGAACCATGCTGTTTTCCGCATAAAGTGGAAAACTGAGAAAAAAAGAAATAAAAATACTCAATATATATAAAGTAATAAAACGACAGCGTGTCATTATTTAATTTTCTCCATAATATAGCTATAAAAATGCCCTCGTTATGAGGGCATTTTTTACAGATCAAGCTGCATTACTCATGGTCTCGGTTACCAAAACCCGCATTTAGCAATTCTGCCAAATTAGCCGTTGCCTCATCAGCGCTAACTTGTGATGATTCAACAGGTTCATTAACCATATGACGACGACGCATCCGATCTTGATGATATGCATAGCCTGTACCGGCAGGAATTAGACGGCCAACAATGACGTTCTCCTTCAAACCACGAAGTTCATCACGTTTTCCAGCCACCGCAGCTTCGGTAAGCACACGTGTTGTTTCCTGGAATGACGCTGCTGAGATAAAGGACTCTGTCGCCAGAGACGCTTTGGTAATACCTAGCAGATCACGACTGAAGGTAGCAGGCACTTTTCCATCTTGCTCTAATTTACGATTCGCTACTTTAACGCGTGCATACTCTACTTGTTCACCTTCCAAGAATTCAGAGCTACCAGCATCAACAATTGTGACTTTACGTAACATCTGACGAACGATAACTTCAATATGCTTATCGTTAATTTTAACGCCTTGTAGACGATAAACTTCCTGGACTTCATTGGTGATATAACGAGCAACAGCATGCTCTCCACGCAAACGTAAAATATCATGCGGTGATTCCGGGCCATCAGAAATCACATCACCACGCTCAACTCGCTCACCTTCAAAGACATTAAGCTGACGCCATTTAGGTATCATTTCTTCGTATGCATCATCACCATCTATCGGTGTGATAACTAGGCGACGCTTACCTTTAGTTTCCTTACCAAAAGAAATAATACCGCTAATTTCAGCCAAAATAGCCGGCTCTTTTGGTCGACGTGCTTCGAATAGATCAGCAACCCGTGGTAAACCACCAGTAATATCCTTAGTACCGCCCGATTCTTGTGGAATACGAGCTAAGGTATCACCAATATTAATTGTTGCACCATCATCCAATTGAACAATCGCTTTACCAGGCAAGAAATATTGCGCTGGCATATCAGTACCCGGAATTAATACATCATTGCCTTTCGCATCAGCAACACGCAATGCAGGACGCAAATCTTTACTACCCGCAGTACGCTCAGCTGTATCGAGCACAACAATTGATGATAAACCCGTTAGTTCATCTGTCTGACGTATAATAGATTGTCCATCTGCCATATCAGAGAAACGAATAATACCCGCAACTTCACTGATAACCGGCATAGTATGTGGATCCCAGTTAGCAACGGTTTCACCACCATTAACGCCATCACCATCACCTTTATTCAGGTGTGCACCGTAAGGAACTTTATAGCTTTCTTTGGTTCGACCAAATTCATCTACCACTCGCAATTCTGTATTACGAGAAGTGATAACCAAGTGACTTTCGGAATTTGTTACAAACTTAGCATTAACTAGTTTGATATTACCTTTGTTACGTACCTGAATACTCGATTCCGCAGCAGCACGTGATGCCGCACCACCAATATGGAATGTACGCATTGTCAACTGTGTGCCAGGCTCACCGATTGATTGAGCAGCAATAACACCAACAGCTTCACCTTTATTAATGATATGACCCCGCGCTAAATCACGTCCATAACATTTCGCACAAACACCGAAGTCAGTTTCACAACTTACAACAGAGCGTACTTTTACGCTATCAACAGAGTTAGCTTCCAGTTCATCACACCATTTTTCACTTAATAAGGCGTTACGTGGTATTAAAATGTCCGCTGTACCAGGTACTAATATATCTTCCGCGGTGACTCGACCCAAGACACGTTCGCGTAAAGGTTCTTTAACGTCACCACCTTCAATAACTGGTGTCATTAAAATACCGTCGTGGGTACCACAATCATCCTCAGTGACAACCAGATCTTGTGCAACATCAACTAAACGACGGGTTAAATAACCTGAGTTTGCTGTCTTCAAGGCGGTATCGGCTAGACCTTTACGTGCACCATGAGTTGAAATGAAGTATTGTAATACGTTCAAACCTTCACGGAAGTTAGCGGTGATCGGTGTCTCGATAATTGAACCATCCGGCTTCGCCATCAAACCACGCATACCCGCTAACTGACGGATCTGTGCGGCAGAACCACGTGCTCCAGAGTCAGCCATCATAAAGATGCTGTTAAACGAAACTTGTTGTTCGTCTTGACCATCACGGTTAACAACGGTTTCTGTGGATAAATTCTCCATCATCGCTTTTGCGACACGCTCATTAGCCGCAGCCCAAATGTCAATAACTTTGTTATAACGTTCGCCCGCAGTAACCAGACCTGATTGGAACTGTTCTTGAATTTCAGCAACCTCAGCTTCAGCTTCAGCAATAATACTGGCTTTCTTCTCCGGTATTACCATATCATCAATACCAACAGAAGCACCAGAACGAGCTGCATAAGCAAAACCGGTGTACATGATCTGGTCGGCAAAGATAACGGTTGGTTTTAAACCTAAAACACGGTAACAAGTATTAAGCATTTTAGAAATTGCTTTTTTACCCAACGGCTGATTAACCAATGAGTACGGCAGGCCTTTAGGTACAATCATCCATAAGATAGCGCGACCAATTGTGGTATCAACTAACTGAGTTGCAACCTCAACATTACCTTCACCATCACGGACTTCTTCTGTAATACGGACTTTAACGCGAGCATGTAATGATGCTAAGCCTGCACGGTAAACCCGCTCAGCTTCTTTCGGGCCAGACAATACCATGCCTTCACCTTCAGCATTTACACAATCACGTGTCATATAGTACAAACCAAGTACCACGTCTTGAGAAGGTACTATGATAGGTTCACCACTGGCTGGCGACAAAATATTATTTGTCGACATCATTAAGGCACGCGCTTCTAACTGCGCTTCTAAAGTTAACGGGACGTGAACAGCCATCTGGTCACCGTCAAAGTCAGCGTTATAAGCAGCACACACAAGTGGGTGTAATTGGATTGCTTTACCTTCAATCAAAATAGGCTCAAACGCCTGAATACCAAGACGATGCAGCGTTGGAGCACGGTTTAGCATCACCGGATGTTCACGAATCACTTCATCGAGAATATCCCAGACGACAGCTTCTTCACGCTCAACCATCTTCTTGGCTGCTTTGATCGTTGTCGCTAATCCACGTAATTCCAATTTACCATAAATAAATGGCTTAAATAATTCTAATGCCATTCTCTTCGGCAAACCACATTGGTGCAGACGAAGATAAGGACCAACCGTGATAACAGAACGACCTGAGTAATCAACACGCTTACCCAGTAAGTTCTGACGGAAACGGCCTTGCTTACCTTTGATCATATCGGCCAAAGATTTCAGCGGACGTTTATTCGAACCAGTAATCGCACGTCCACGACGTCCATTATCCAGCAGTGCATCAACCGCTTCTTGTAGCATTCGTTTTTCATTACGTACAATGATATCAGGCGCAGCCAAATCCAATAGACGCTTTAAACGATTGTTACGGTTAATAACGCGACGATATAAATCATTTAAATCAGAAGTTGCAAAGCGACCACCATCTAGCGGAACAAGCGGACGCAAATCCGGCGGTAATACCGGTAGTACATTCAGGATCATCCACTCAGGCTTATTACCAGACTGAATAAACGCTTCTAGCAGTTTGATACGCTTAGTCAATTTCTTCCGCTTAGTTTCAGAGTTAGTTGTATTTAACTCTTCACGTAGCACTTCACACTCTTGCTCCAAATCGAGATTTTTTAGCAAAGATTGGATAGCTTCTGCACCCATTTTAGCGTCAAATTCATCACCAAACTCTTCCAAAGCATCAAGATATTGCTCTTCAGTCAAGATTTGTCCACGCTCTAAGCTTGTCATACCCCCTTCGACCACAACATAAGATTCGAAGTAGAGTACCCGCTCAATATCACGCAAAGGCATATCAAGTAACAAACCAATACGTGACGGTAATGATTTTAAAAACCAGATATGTGCTGTCGGTGAAGCCAACTCAATATGACCCATACGTTCACGACGCACTTTAGTCTGAGTAACCTCAACACCACATTTCTCACAAATCACACCTCGGTGTTTTAATCGTTTATATTTACCACACAAACATTCATAATCTTTAACTGGCCCGAAAATACGTGCACAGAAAAGACCATCACGCTCAGGTTTGAACGTACGGTAGTTAATAGTTTCTGGCTTTTTCACTTCACCAAATGACCATGAACGGATCATATCTGGAGAGGCCAGAGCAATCTTGATCGCATCAAACTCTTCTGTTTTAGTCTGTGCTTTCAGAAACTTTAATAAGTCTTTCACGGAATGGCTCCTGTCGGAGTTAAACCTGCGAGGAAGCGGTTTTACCCACTTCCTCCTAAACCCAGTGTAACAATTTATAAAGCTTAGTCGCGACTAAGCTTTACAACATCACTTATTACTCGTCTTCCAGTTCGATGTTAATACCCAGCGAACGGATCTCTTTCAATAATACATTGAAAGACTCCGGCATCCCTGGTTCCATCTGATGGTTGCCGTCTACGATGTTTTTATACATCTTAGTACGTCCGTTCACATCATCGGATTTAACGGTAAGCATTTCTTGCAAGGTGTAAGCGGCGCCATATGCTTCCAGAGCCCAAACTTCCATCTCACCAAAACGCTGACCACCAAACTGTGCTTTACCACCCAACGGTTGTTGAGTAACCAGACTATAGGAGCCTGTTGAACGTGCATGCATTTTATCATCAACAAGATGATTCAGTTTTAGCATATACATATAGCCAACTGTCACCTGACGTTCAAATTTCTCGCCTGTACGACCATCATACAATGTAATCTGACCGGAAGTCGGCAACTCAGCTAAAGTCAATAGTTCTTTGATTTCCTTTTCTTTTGCACCATCAAAGACCGGTGTCGCAATTGGCATACCTTTCTTCAAATTATGTGCTAACCGCAGAACTTGTTCATCAGAAAAGGTACTGAGATCAACTTTTTGACGAGGATCATCTCCTAAGTCATAAGCTTTCTGAATAAATTCTCTCAATTTGGCTACTTCACGCTGTTGTTTCAGCATGGCATTGATTTTATCACCAATACCTTTAGCAGCCATCCCCAAATGGGTTTCCAGAATTTGACCAATATTCATACGTGATGGTACGCCCAGTGGGTTCAAAACGATATCAACAGGGTTACCACTTTCATCGTAAGGCATGTCTTCAACAGGGTTTATTTTTGAAATAACACCTTTGTTACCATGCCGGCCGGCCATTTTATCGCCCGGTTGGATTTGGCGTTTTACTGCCAAATAAACTTTAACGATTTTCAATACGCCTGGCGCTAAATCATCACCTTGAGTGATCTTACGACGTTTAGCCTCTAGCTTCTTCTCAAATTCAGCTTTCAGCTCATCATACTGCTCAGCTAATTGCTCTAGCTGGTTTTGTTTTTCTTCATCCTTTAAGGATAATTCTAACCAACGTTCACGCGGTAATTTATCCAGTTTTTCACCTTCAATACCGCCATTAGTTAGTACTGCTCGGATACGGGCAAATAGACCTGCTTCAAAGATACGCAACTCTTCAGTTAAGTCTTTCTTCGCATCACGAAGCTGCATTTCTTCGATTTCTAACGCACGTTTATCTTTCTCTACGCCATCACGGGTAAAGACTTGTACATCAATAACCGTTCCTGATACCCCATTTGGTACCCGCAGTGAAGAATCTTTAACATCAGAAGCTTTTTCACCAAAAATGGCGCGCAACAATTTCTCTTCTGGCGTTAATTGCGTTTCACCTTTCGGTGTTACCTTACCAACCAGAATGTCGCCGCCCGTTACTTCAGCACCGATATAAACAATACCTGATTCATCCAATTTGGATAATGCAGCTTCACCTACGTTAGGAATATCTGCCGTAATCTCTTCTGGCCCTAACTTAGTATCACGCGATACACAAGCTAATTCCTGAATATGAATGGTGGTGAAACGATCTTCCTGTACCACTCGTTCAGATACCAAAATAGAATCTTCAAAGTTGTAACCATTCCAGGGCATGAACGCCACGCGCATATTTTGACCAAGCGCCAATTCACCTAAATCAGTCGATGGTCCATCAGCCAAAACATCACCGCGTTCAATCGGTTCACCGAGCGAAACACATGGCATTTGATTAATACAAGTGTTCTGATTAGAACGCGTATATTTAGTCAGATTATAGATATCAATGCCAGCTTCACCAGGATACATTTCATCTTCATTAACTTTGATAACAATACGTGAAGCGTCAACATACTGAACGGTACCACCACGTTTAGCTACCGCTGTTACCCCAGAGTCAACAGCAACAGCACGCTCCATACCCGTTCCAACCAATGGTTTATCTGAGCGTAACGTCGGTACCGCCTGACGTTGCATGTTCGCGCCCATCAATGCACGGTTTGCGTCATCATGCTCAAGGAATGGAATTAATGAAGCTCCAACAGAAACAACCTGCTGGGTTGAAACGTCCATATATTCCACTTGATCTTGGCTGAATAAACTGGATTCACCTTTATTACGGCAAGTGATTAATTCTTCAACAAACCGACCATCATCATCTAAAACAGTATTCGCCTGAGCAATGATGTAGTTACCTTCTTCAATCGCTGACAAATAATGAATTTCATCAGTAACGATACCATCTCGTACCAAACGATAAGGCGTTTCCAAAAAACCATACTCATTGGTTTGTGCATAGACAGACAATGAGTTAATCAAACCGATATTTGGTCCTTCAGGTGTTTCAATTGGACATACACGTCCGTAGTGCGTTGGATGTACGTCACGAACTTCAAAGCCAGCTCGTTCACGTGTTAATCCACCTGGCCCTAATGCTGAAATACGACGTTTATGTGTGATTTCAGACAGTGGGTTATTCTGATCCATAAACTGCGATAATTGGCTGGAACCAAAAAACTCTTTAACCGCAGCAGAAATAGGCTTCGCGTTAATCATGTCCTGAGGCATTAATGCATCTAAATCACCTAATGATAAACGCTCTTTAACCGCACGCTCAACTCGCACTAAACCAACTCGGAACTGATTTTCAGCCATTTCGCCAACCGAACGAATACGACGGTTACCTAAATGGTCAATATCATCAACTTCACCTTTACCGTTACGAATACCAATGAGTTTTTTCATCACATCAATGATATCTTGTTTACTTAAGATGCTTGAGCCTTCAATTGCTTCACGATCTAGTGAGCGATTAAATTTCATGCGCCCTACAGCGGAAAGATCATAACGTTCTTCAGAAAAGAATAAGTTCTCAAACAGATTTTCTGCCGCTTCGCGAGTAGGTGGCTCGCCTGGACGCATCATACGGTAAATTTCAACTAATGCACTTAAACGATCATTTGTTGGATCAGTACGCAATGTTTCTGAAATATACGCACCATGATCTAAGTCATTAGTAAATAAGGTCTCAATGGTTTTATGACCGCCTTGACTTAGACGTGCCAACATATCCAGAGAAAGCTCTGTATTAGCTGTACAGATTAATTCGCCGGTACTTTCATCAATGTAATCTTTAGCTACCACTTTACCAGCAATATACTCAACAGGTACTTCAATGCTGCTGACTTGGTCTTTTTCTAGCTGACGAATGTGACGTCCAGTAATACGGCGGCCCTTTTCAATATAGACTTTACCGTTGGCTTCAATATCAAAAGAAGCCGTTTCACCACGCAAACGTTCAGGTATCAACGTCATCAACAGTTTATTATCACTGATTTGGAAAATCGTTTTCTCAAAAAAGAGATTGAGGATTTCTCCGGTACCATAATCCATCGCACGTAGAATAATGGTCGCCGGTAATTTACGACGGCGATCAATACGAACGAAAAGATTATCTTTAGGATCAAATTCAAAATCTAACCATGAACCACGGTAAGGAATAATGCGTGCATTATATAATACCTTACCTGAAGAATGGGTTTTACCTTTATCACTATCAAAAAATACACCAGGGCTGCGATGTAATTGAGAGACAATAACACGCTCTGTACCATTGATAATAAAAGTACCATTATCTGTCATGAGTGGAATTTCACCCATGTAAACTTCTTGCTCTTTTATATCCTTTACTGTGCCTTCTGGTGCTTCACGCTCGTAAATAACAAGGCGTAGCTTAACCCGTAAAGGAGCAGAATAAGTGACACCACGGATCTGACATTCTTTAACATCAAATACAGGTTCACCAAGACGATAGCTAACATATTGCAATTCAGCATTGCCACTATAGCTTTGAATTGGAAATACAGAACGGAATGCTGCTTCCAGCCCATTCTGACCTTCTAAATCTTGCTCGATAAATTTAGCGAACGAGTCAAGTTGGATAGATAAAAGATAAGGAACATCCAAAACTTGCGGACGTTTGCCAAAATCCTTACGAATACGTTTTTTCTCGGTATAGGAGTAAACCATAGGGTTCCTCAGCTTGCTGATCAGTGGCCCACTCTGTCCGTCCTAAAGGACAGCATCTGCAACACTATTTTTTGGAACGGAAAACAGATTATTTTCCATAATACTTATTGCTATTACTCTTAAATCATTTCATTGCATTATATAACTACCAAGCTTTAATTGTCAGAGTCATAAACGCAGTATATTAAGTCGTCAATAGCAAAAAGCATTGAAAGGATCACTCAGTAACTAAACAGTGTGAAATATTACTGATACCCTAATACACTTTATAGCGCAAAAAGGCTGGTGACTAAAAAATCACCAGCCGTCAGCCTATAAAATTAGGCTGCCAACTTAAAGCAAAGCTTATTTAACTTCAACAGAAGCACCCGCGTCTTCCAGCGATTTCTTCAATGTTTCAGATTCGTCTTTGCTTACTGCTTCTTTAATTGTTGCTGGCGCTGATTCTACCATTTCTTTAGCTTCTTTTAGTCCTAAGCCAGTTGCTGTACGAACAGCTTTAATAACCGCAACTTTGTTAGCACCAATAGCAGACAAGATAACATCAAATTCAGTTTTTTCTTCAACTGCTTCAGCTGCACCTGGTGCAGCAACTGCGACTGCTGCCGCAGCAGAAACGCCAAACTTCTCTTCCATCATAGTGATCAGTGCAACAACGTCCATTACAGACATTTCTGCAACTGCATCAAGAATTTGTTCTTTAGTTATTACAGACATAACAAGGGTTCCTAAAATTCAGAAATATTTTATACGTTAAAAAGCAACAACGGAAATAGCTTTAAGCAGCTTCTTTCTGATCGCGTAGTGCCGCCAGAGTTCGAACCAATTTACCTGCAGAGGCTTCTTTCATGGTTGACATCAGACGCGCAATTGCTTCTTCGTAAGTTGGAAGAGTTGCCAAACGATCGATTTGATTCGCTGGGATAAGCTCTCCTTCAAAGGCTGCTGCTTTAATCTCGAATGCTGGATTCGCTTTCGCGAATTCTTTAAACAAACGAGCTGCTGCGCCCGGATGTTCATTAGAAAAAGCAATCAAGGTTGGACCAATAAACGCTTCTTTGAGGCACTCATAAGCAGTACCTTCAACAACACGGCGCATCAACGTATTACGAACAACACGCAGATAAACACCTGCTTCGCGACCTGCTTTACGCAGTTCAGTCATTTTATCTACAGCTACACCACGAGAATCCGCGACAACTGCAGACAGCGCACCTTTGGCTACTTCGCTGACTTCAGCAACAATCGCTTGTTTGTCTTGAAGATTTAGTGCCATTAGCTTCTTGCTCCTGGATTAACCGGGTTACCCCGGGACTCACATCACTCAAAACATCCCATATGTTTGAGCGTTAAATACGGTGAGCAGAATCCAGAAATTAATCTTAGTGGCTCTGTCACCGTCTACGTAGGATATTAAGTAATCACTTACACCTACGGTCTTGGACGGGGCCTGGATAAGGCCAGGCACCAACCTAAATTCAGCGTTTGCTATTTTCTGTTTAAAATAGAAATAGCAAACATAAGGCGCCAAATTCTATACAAATTTAACACAAAGGTAAAGCTAAAAATGATACTCAAAAATTATGCTGACGCAGATAATCCTGCTTGATCAACAGCAACTCCTGCTCCCATCGTAGTAGATAGGCTAATTTTCTTAATATAAACACCTTTAGCAGAAGAGGGTTTTGCTTTTTTCAACGCAACCAATAGTGCTTCAAGGTTTTCTTTTAATTTACTATCGTCAAAATCAACTTTACCGATAGTGGTATGAATGATACCGTTTTTATCATTACGATAACGGATCTGACCAGCTTTGGCATTTTGAACCGCTTCAGCGATATTAGGCGTTACTGTACCAACTTTAGGATTTGGCATTAAGCCACGAGGTCCTAAAATCTGACCTAACTGGCCAACAATGCGCATTGCGTCTGGCGAAGCAATAACAACATCAAAGTCCATTTCACCCTTTTTAATTTTATCAGCCAGTTCTTCCATACCAACTAATTCAGCTCCAGCAGCTGTTGCAGCTTCAGCATTTGCTCCTTGAGTAAATACCGCAACACGAACAGAACGACCGGTACCATGCGGCAAAACAGTTGCCCCACGAACATTTTGATCAGATTTACGTGCATCAATACCAAGATTAACTGCAACGTCAACGCTTTCTACAAATTTAGCCGTCGCTAATTCTTTCAAGAGTGTAATTGCTTCAGTAATATCATATTGTTTAGTTGCATCAATCTTTTCACGGATATTGCGCATACGCTTGGTTAGTTTAGCCATTGATTAACCCTCCACCACCAAGCCCATGGAACGAGCAGTACCTTCAATTGAACGCATCATCGCTTCAATATCAGCCCCTGTCATATCCGCAGCTTTAGTTTCAGCAATTTCACGAATTTGTGCGCTGGTTACTTTACCAACTTTCTCTTTATTTGGTGTACCTGAACCTGATTTAACACCTGCTGCTTTTTTCAGTAATACGGCGGCAGGTGGTGTCTTGGTTATAAATGTAAATGAACGGTCTGAATAGACAGTAATTACAACTGGAATTGGCAAGCCTTTTTCTAAGCTATCTGTCTTAGCATTAAACGCTTTACAAAATTCCATGATATTCACACCTTGCTGACCCAAAGCTGGACCAACAGGAGGACTAGGATTAGCCATGCCTGCTGCAACTTGCAGCTTAACATAGGCTTGTACTTTCTTAGCCATGCATATTTCCTCTAATTGGGTAATGTCGCTTCAATTATGAAGCTCCCCTGTGTATATAATGACCTGTGCAATTTTCAGACTATAAAAAATAAAAGCGCGAAATTGTAGCTAAATTTCCCGCCTTTAGCAAGTTGCCAAGTGTATTACACTTTTTCTACTTGACTAAAATCTAATTCTACCGGTGTTGCACGACCGAAAATAGAAACCGATACTTTAAGACGGCTCTTTTCATAATCAACTTCTTCAACCACACCGTTGAAATCTGCAAATGGACCATCACTAACACGAACCATTTCTCCTGGCTCAAACAGTGTTTTGGGTCGCAGCTTATCCCCTACTTGCTGCAAGCGATTCATAATCGCATCAACTTCTTTATCGCTAATAGGAGCTGGGCGATCTGGTGTACCACCAATAAAACCCATAACACGTGGTACACTGCGCACTAAATGCCAGCTAGCATCATCCATAGTCATTTGAACTAAAACATATCCTGGAAAGAATTTTCGTTCACTTTTACGACGTTGGCCACTTCGAATTTCCATAACTTCTTCGGTTGGCACCATCACTTCACCAAACTTATCTTCCATATCATGCAACTTGATATGTTCACGCAATGACTGGGCAACTCTAGCTTCAAAACCAGAAAATGCTTGAATAACATACCAGCGTTTTTTAGGGGATTCAGACATCTTAGAACCTCAGGCCTGTAATAAATGAAACTAAACGCACCAGTATACCATCTAATCCCCAAAGAATTAGTGCCATAACGGCAGTAACTGCCGCAACAATTAATGTTGTCTGTAATGTTTCCTGGCGCGTTGGCCAAATGACTTTACGCATTTCAATACGAGCTTCGCGAGCAAATACTAAAGTTGCTTTTCCTTTTGCTGTCCACAATGCAATGCCACCAGCAAGCGCGGCAATAGCAACAACTGCTATGACACGTAATGCAAGATTGTATTGTCGGAAATAATAATTACCAACAATAGCAATAACTAAAAGAATCGCGACTAATACCCATTTTGCTACATCAAAACTACGTCCGCTTTCTTGAGCATCGCTATTCACACTCATAAATCAACCCGCTACTATGATATAATAAAAAGTCAATTTGCCTCGTAAAACAATTCAAATTTGACCGAAATAAAACATACCACTATTGTATCTCACTTTACGCCATAAACCAGTATGACATTCAACTATTGAGAGACATCCAATAATTCTTTAATCAGAGCCTATCTCACCAATAATTAAACTACCATATAAACTATTGATGAGATAGGTTCTTAAATTATCCAAGCTAGTATAAAAAAGGCATCAGATGATGCCCTTTTTACAATTATTGCTCTAAAGATTAAGCAATAATTTTAGCAACGACACCGGCACCGACTGTACGGCCACCTTCACGGATCGCAAAACGCAATCCTTCATCCATCGCGATTGGCGCTATCAACGTCACTTTCATGTTGATATTATCACCTGGCATTACCATCTCTACGCCTTCTGGCAACTCGATTGTGCCCGTTACATCCGTCGTTCTAAAATAAAACTGTGGACGGTAACCTTTAAAGAATGGCGTGTGGCGACCGCCCTCATCTTTGCTCAAAATATATACTTCTGATTCAAATTGAGTATGCGGATTAATTGAACCTGGTTTTGCTAATACTTGACCACGCTCTACATCTTCACGCTTGGTACCACGTAATAATACACCTACGTTCTCACCTGCACGACCTTCGTCCAGCAGTTTGCGGAACATTTCTACGCCCGTACACGTCGTTTTGGTCGTCTCTTTAATTCCGACGATTTCAACTTCTTCACCAACCTTAACTACACCACGCTCTACACGGCCTGTTACTACGGTTCCACGGCCTGAGATTGAAAATACGTCTTCGATTGGCAACAAGAACGGTTTATCTATCGCACGCTCTGGCTCTGGGATGTAGTCATCTAATGCTTTCGCTAACTCTAGAATTTTCTCTTCCCACTCAGCAACGCCTTCCAACGCCTTCAACGCTGAACCTTTGATTACCGGCGTGTCGTCTCCTGGGAAATCATACTGAGAAAGAAGCTCACGCACTTCCATTTCAACCAATTCCAGCAGCTCTTCATCATCTACCATATCACATTTGTTCAGGAAAACGATGATGTAAGGAACTCCTACCTGGCGACCTAATAGGATATGCTCACGTGTTTGTGGCATTGGACCATCTGTTGCCGCAACCACTAAAATCGCGCCGTCCATTTGTGCCGCACCGGTGATCATGTTTTTTACATAATCTGCGTGGCCTGGGCAATCAACGTGGGCATAATGGCGGGTTGGCGTATCATATTCTACGTGAGAGGTAGAAATTGTGATACCGCGCGCTTTTTCTTCCGGTGCATTATCAATTTGATCAAATGCACGTGCACTACCGCCATAAGTTTTCGCTAATACGGTGGTGATTGCTGCAGTTAAAGTTGTTTTACCATGGTCAACGTGGCCGATTGTACCAACGTTAACGTGCGGTTTTTTACGTTCAAATTTTTCTTTAGACATTAGATTGTCCCTCTAAGACACGGAATCGGTGGTTACACCACATTAACCAAGCAGTAAAAGTCATATACTCGTTGCTTGTTTTTTCGCAGGAAAAAAATCAGGGAACAATTAAGAACACATTCTAGGAGTGGTGCTGATAGGCAGATTCGAACTGCCGACCTCACCCTTACCAAGGGTGTGCTCTACCAACTGAGCTATATCAGCACATCTTGGAGCGGGCAGCGGGAATCGAACCCGCATCATCAGCTTGGAAGGCTGAGGTAATAGCCATTATACGATGCCCGCGATGAACTCGGCTACCTGACTTTAATCAGCTGCAAATTTTATCTTAAGTATTTTGCATCGAGGTAGCATTTTAAGCTGAACACTTAAGATGAAACTTATGGTGGTGGGAGAAGGATTCGAACCTTCGAAGTCTGTGACGGCAGATTTACAGTCTGCTCCCTTTGGCCGCTCGGGAATCCCACCTTTTACTTATATCCAAATTTTTAATGGTGCCGGCACCAAGAGTCGAACTCGGGACCTACTGATTACAAGTCAGTTGCTCTACCAACTGAGCTATGCCGGCATCAGGTGCTGCGCATTCTAGGTAGAGAACGAGCATGTTGCAACAAAAAAATTAAAATATTTGTTCTTTTGCTTATAAAACACTCACTTTAACCTTTTTTGCTGCTTTTTTCTATAGTAAATGTTTAAATACTCAACAGTATAAATTTTTTATTTACTATTTACTCTAGTGAAAAATGACATCAAATTTTTCTCACTAATAAAAACGTATCGTAAAACATACAATATTATTTCATTGCTAAAAATAAAAAACGGATGAATTGTGATCAATTATTTAATTAATACAAAAAAAACAGAAAAAACTCTACGCCTAAAGATATTCAATCGTTATTATGCAATCTATTTTTTTATTGGTTATGAATGATTATGACAACCTGTACACAGGTAAATGTTGACTTATGAAACAACAACAAAACTTTTCAATAACACCTTATTTAGAATTTGACCGTGAACATTGGGCAACATTACGTGATTCTGTTCCACTAGAGCTACTAACGGATAAAGAGCTGCTGGAACTGAAGGGTATCAATGATGAAATTTCAATGGATGAAGTAAATAAAATTTATCTTCCTATTTCACGGCTACTTAATTTCTATATCAGTTCAAATTTACGTAGACAAACAGTTTTACAACAATTCTTAGGTACTAATGGTACTAAAGTACCTTATGTTATCGGTATTGCAGGCAGTGTTGCAGTTGGTAAAAGTACCACAGCTCGCCTATTACAAACTTTATTAAGTCGGTGGCCCGAGCATCGTAAAGTTGATCTTATTACAACAGATGGTTTCTTATACCCAAATCAGATTTTAAACGAACGTGGAATAATGAAGAAAAAAGGATTTCCGCAATCCTATGATATGCATCGTTTAGTAAAATTTGTTTCTGATATAAAATCTGGAGTCAAACAGGTTACCGCTCCGGTATACTCCCATTTTACTTATGATATCGTTCCCGATAAAAAGCAAGTGATTGAGCAGCCTGATATTCTTATTTTGGAAGGTTTAAACGTTTTGCAAAGCGGAATGGATTATCCGCATGCTCCCCATCATGTTTTTGTATCTGACTTTGTCGATTTTTCAATTTATGTTGATGCTCCGGAAAATTTATTGAAAAAATGGTATATCAGTCGATTTTTGAAATTTTGCCAAGGCGCTTTTTCCGACCCTCACGCCTATTTCTACCATTATTCTAAATTAGAGCAAGAAGAAGCAATCAATACAGCTAAAACAATATGGGAAGAAATTAATAAAATAAATTTGGAAGAGAATATAATACCAACCAAAGAAAGAGCCAGTTTGATCATGACTAAAGGCTCTAATCATTCAATTACAAATGTTAGATTAAGAAAATAATTTCAAACATTGAGTCGATGATTAGCTTCGACTCAATTGTTCTAATTATCTGGCCGTAATGAAATTTCACCACCTATATAAGAAACAATTTCACCATTTTGTTCTAACAAAATTGCGCCGTGTTCATTAATACCTTTCACGATACCGATTTCAAGGTGATCACCAATATGTAATCTTACTTTTTTATGTAAAAAATTATCCAACGCCAGCCAACGCTTAATAAAAGGAACAAGACCATATTTCTCAAATTGCACTAATTCATGACGTAATGCCATAATGATCTGACCTGCGATCACATTTCTTTCTATTTGAATACCAGCCTGCTCAAGATTAATCCATCCTTGATTAATATTTGTTTCATAATTACGACTCATTGCAATATTAAGCCCAATACCAATCACAATATGTGCCGCATCGCCAGTTTTACCTACCATTTCAATTAAAATACCTGCAAGCTTTTTTTCATTAAGATAAAGATCATTAGGCCATTTAACTTTTATATTACTACCGCTCAATTTATTAAGGGTCTCAGCTATCACAATCCCCGCAACCAAGCTTAGACCCATGGCAGCAGCCGGCCCTTGGTCTAAATGCCAGTACAATGATAAATAAAGATTACAGCCGAAAGGAGAAGCCCAATATCGACCACGCCTCCCTCTACCGGCTGTTTGATATTCTGCAACACAAGCATCACCAGAACTTAATTGATCAATGCGCTCAAGTAGATATTGATTGGTAGAATTAATAACCGGTTTTACTATTATATTTCCGCGTCTCACTAAACCATAAATTCGCTCGTAGTCTAATAAATCCATTTTTCTAGTAAGTTGGTAACCCTTACTAGTAATAGTATTAACCTCAATACCCCATTTACGTAGTGTGTGAATGTGTTTATTAATACCAGCTCGCGTCATGCCAAGTAATTCACCCAACTGCTCGCCTGAATGTATACTACCATCAGAAAGTATTTTGATGAGTTTTAAAGGAATAGTTACATCTTTCATGAAATAGCATCCATAGCATTTACTTCACCATATTTACCAATAAAACGCACTTCTGGTTCTAGTGTAATAGCAAATTTCTCTATAATCTTTTTTCGGATATAACGGGCTAAATCTACAATATCTTCTCCAGTCGCATTATTTTTATTAATTAAAATCAATGCTTGCTCCTTATGTACTGCCGCGCCACCACATTGATAACCCTTTAGATCACATTGATCAATGAGCCATCCAGCAGCAAGCTTTACTGTACCATCAATTTGAGGATATTCTGGACATCGAGGATAATGGGCCTTTATTTCATTTGCCGCCATACTAGAAATAACGGGATTTTTAAAAAAACTACCCGCATTTCCTACCAAAAATGGATCAGGTAACTTACTTTGCCGGATTTTACAAACAGCGTCAAAGATAGTTTCCGCTGTCACTGTTTGTGCTGCTAAGGAAGTCAAACCAGCATAGGTTAATCTGGGTTGCCATAGCTTGTTAAGCTTCAGACCAACTGCAACAATAGCAAAATTTTCACGATATTTATGCTTAAAAATACTATCCCGATAACCAAATTGACATTCAGCGGCATCCAAACGATATTGTTGACCATTATTTAGATTAACAATATCGACATAATGACATGCATCTTTAAATTCCATACCATAAGCACCGATATTTTGTATAGGCGCAGCCCCTACAGATCCAGGAATTAACGCCATATTTTCTAATCCATAGATGCCATTTTTTATAAGTGTTTCAACCAATTGATGCCAATTATTTCCTGCGCCAACATGAATAAACCATTCCTTAGCTGATTCAGTTATTTCTAACGCCATAATTCGATTTAAAATAACCAGGCCATCAAAGTCACTAATGAAGAGAACATTACTCCCGCCGCCCAATAATAAAATAGGCCACCCTTTTAGTCGTGCATTTTTCCATAACATAAGCAACTCTTCTACTGAAGTAGCCGAGTATATTGCTTTTGCCTTAGCATCAAGACTAAAAGTATTATATTTTTTTAATTCATTATGATTATCAGAATGCATATATCAAAACTCAATTAATATATAGTAATTATATAGTCTATTAATGTAGATATATAGAGAATAGATAAGAGTTACAAAATCAAACAATAAAACGTCAAAAAGCCACCCAAAGGTGGCTTTCTTAACATAATCAAAGTCTGGCAGCTCCCTACTCTCACATGGGGAGACCCCACACTACCATCGGCGCTACGGCATTTCACTTCTGAGTTCGGCATGGGGTCAGGTGGGACCACCGCGCTATTACCGCCAGACAAATTCTTTTCTATTTATCCCGTCTCATTTCGCTGCCTTACAGGCTGCTCACCTACCTCAGTAGCAAACACACCTCGGCCTTCAGCAAAATTCGACCAGATTCAATCTCAAAACAAGCTAAAATTCTCTCTCCAAAAACACCTTCGGTGTTGTCAGGTTAAGCCTCTCGGGTCATTAGTACTGGTTAGCTCAACGTATCGCTACGCTTACACACCCAGCCTATCTACGTCCTCGTCTCGAACACCCCTTATAGGACATTACTGTCAGGGAAGACTCATCTTGAGGCAAGTTTCCCGCTTAGATGCTTTCAGCGGTTATCTCTTCCGCACTTAGCTACCAGGCGATGCCATTGGCATGACAACCTGTACACCAGTGGTGCGTCCACTCCGGTCCTCTCGTACTAGGAGCAGCCCCCCTCAATCTTCCTTCGCCCACGACAGATAGGGACCGAACTGTCTCACGACGTTCTAAACCCAGCTCGCGTACCACTTTAAATGGCGAACAGCCATACCCTTGGGACCTACTTCAGCCCCAGGATGTGATGAGCCGACATCGAGGTGCCAAACACCGCCGTCGATATGAACTCTTGGGCGGTATCAGCCTGTTATCCCCGGAGTACCTTTTATCCGTTGAGCGATGGCCCTTCCATTCAGAACCACCGGATCACTAAGACCTACTTTCGTACCTGCTCGCGCCGTCACGCTCGCAGTCAAGCTGGCTTATGCCTTTGCACTAACCTCACGATGTCCGACCGTGATTAGCCAACCTTCGTGCTCCTCCGTTACACTTTGGGAGGAGACCGCCCCAGTCAAACTACCCACCAGACACTGTCCTCAGCCCGGATTACGGGCCCAAGTTAGAACATCAAACATTAAAGGGTGGTATTTCAACGTTGGCTCCATGCAGACTGGCGTCCACACTTCAAAGCCTCCCACCTATCCTACACATCAAGGCTCAATGTTCAGTGTCAAGCTATAGTAAAGGTTCACGGGGTCTTTCCGTCTTGCCGCGGGTACACTGCATCTTCACAGCGAGTTCAATTTCACTGAGTCTCGGGTGGAGACAGCCTGGCCATCATTACGCCATTCGTGCAGGTCGGAACTTACCCGACAAGGAATTTCGCTACCTTAGGACCGTTATAGTTACGGCCGCCGTTTACTGGGGCTTCGATCAAGAGCTTCGCCTTACGGCTTACCCCATCAATTAACCTTCCAGCACCGGGCAGGCGTCACACCGTATACGTCCACTTTCGTGTTTGCACAGTGCTGTGTTTTTAATAAACAGTTGCAGCCAGCTGGTATCTTCGACTGGCTTCAGCTCCGGATGCTAGACCCTTCACCTAATGCCAGCGTGCCTTCTCCCGAAGTTACGGCACCATTTTGCCTAGTTCCTTCACCCGAGTTCTCTCAAGCGCCTGAGTATTCTCTACCTAACCACCTGTGTCGGTTTGGGGTACGATTAATGATTACCTATCGCTTAGAGGCTTTTCCTGGAAGCTGGGCATCAACTACTTCACCACCTTGGTGGCTCGTCATCACGTCTCAGTGTTGTAGCAGTGCGGATTTGCCTGCACTACCCACCTACTCGCTTAAACCGGGACAACCGTCGCCCGGATAGCCTAGCCTTCTCCGTCCCCCCTTCGCAGTAACCCTTAGTACGGGAATATTAACCCGTTTCCCATCGACTACGCTTTTCAGCCTCGCCTTAGGGGTCGACTTACCCTGCCCCGATTAACGTTGGACAGGAAACCTTGGTCTTTCGGCGAGCGGGTTTTTCACCCGCTTTATCGTTACTTATGTCAGCATTCGCACTTCTGATACCTCCAGCAGACCTCTCAGTCCACCTTCTACGGCTTACAGAACGCTCCCCTACCCAACAACATCTAAATGTCGCTGCCGCAGCTTCGGTGCATGGTTTAGCCCCGTTACATCTTCCGCGCAGGCCGACTCGACCAGTGAGCTATTACGCTTTCTTTAAATGATGGCTGCTTCTAAGCCAACATCCTGGCTGTCTAAGCCTTCCCACTTCGTTTCCCACTTAACCATGACTTTGGGACCTTAGCTGGCGGTCTGGGTTGTTTCCCTCTTCACGACGGACGTTAGCACCCGCCGTGTGTCTCCCGTGATAACATTCTTCGGTATTCGTAGTTTGCATCGGGTTGGTAAGTCGGGATGACCCCCTAGCCGAAACAGTGCTCTACCCCCGAAGATGAATTCACGAGGCGCTACCTAAATAGCTTTCGGGGAGAACCAGCTATCTCCCGGTTTGATTGGCCTTTCACCCCCAGCCACAAGTCATCCGCTAATTTTTCAACATTAGTCGGTTCGGTCCTTCAGTTAGTGTTACCCAACCTTCAACCTGCCCATGGCTAGATCACCGGGTTTCGGGTCTATACCCTGCAACTTAACGCCCAGTTAAGACTCGGTTTCCCTACGGCTCCCCTATGCGGTTAACCTTGCTACAGAATATAAGTCGCTGACCCATTATACAAAAGGTACGCAGTCACACCCTTTCGGGTGCTCCCACTGCTTGTACGTACACGGTTTCAGGTTCTATTTCACTCCCCTCGCCGGGGTTCTTTTCGCCTTTCCCTCACGGTACTGGTTCACTATCGGTCAGTCAGGAGTATTTAGCCTTGGAGGATGGTCCCCCCATATTCAGACAGGATAACACGTGTCCCGCCCTACTCTTCGAGTTCACAACACTTACCGTTTCAGATACGGGGCTATCACCCTTTATTGCCGGCCTTTCCAGACCCTTCTCCTGCGGTAAATATTGATGTTGACTCTGGGCTGCTCCCCGTTCGCTCGCCGCTACTGGGGGAATCTCGGTTGATTTCTTTTCCTCGGGGTACTGAGATGTTTCAGTTCCCCCGGTTCGCCTCGTTTGACTATGAATTCATCAAACGATAGTGCATTAATGCACTGGGTTTCCCCATTCGGACATCGCCGGCTAGTACGCTTCATATCAGCTTACCGACGCTTTTCGCAGATTAGCACGTCCTTCATCGCCTCTGACTGCCTAGGCATCCACCGTGTACGCTTCATTCGCTTAACCTCACAACCCGAAGGTGTCTCTTATCAAATAATAGAGAAGCGTCATGGCTGCGCCGTGCGAAATTTTTTGTTGTGCGGTGCTCGTCATGCTCACGTACTTATGTACGCTGCGCTGACTGCGCGCCTACGCCGCAAATTTCACCCTGCTCGCTCATGCTACTCGTCTGCCTATTTGAATAACACTTCAAATTGGAGTTTTGAGAGTTCTCCACACTATTTTTTCAATAATGTGTGTTTCAATTTTCAGCTTGTTCCAGATTGTTAAAGAGCATTATTATTCGCAGCATACTGTTGCCAGCCTGCTCTGAATAACTTTTTTTCTATTTTTATCTTGCAATATGGTGGAGCTAAGCGGGATCGAACCGCTGACCTCCTGCGTGCAAAGCAGGCGCTCTCCCAGCTGAGCTATAGCCCCATTAAGATTGTCGTATCATTACACCTTACTGCTAACCTTGCCTTTCAGCCACTTCCGTCAGCAATGTTGGTAGGCCTGAGTGGACTTGAACCACCGACCTCACCCTTATCAGGGGTGCGCTCTAACCACCTGAGCTACAAGCCTAATGATACCTTCTGCTCAATCTTCATCAGACAATCTGTGTGAACACTCACATTCCATCTATCTAGGTAAGGAGGTGATCCAACCGCAGGTTCCCCTACGGTTACCTTGTTACGACTTCACCCCAGTCATGAATCACAAAGTGGTAAGCGCCATCCAAAAGGTTAAGCTACCTACTTCTTTTGCAACCCACTCCCATGGTGTGACGGGCGGTGTGTACAAGGCCCGGGAACGTATTCACCGCGACATGCTGATCCGCGATTACTAGCGATTCCGACTTCATGGAGTCGAGTTGCAGACTCAATCCGGACTTCGACGTACTTTCTGAGTTCCGCTTCCCATCGCTGGCTCGCCTCTCTCTGTATACGCCATTGTAGCACGTGTGTAGCCCTACTCGTAAGGGCCATGATGACTTGACGTCATCCCCACCTTCCTCCGGTTTATCACCGGCAGTCTCCTTTGAGTTCCCGACCGAATCGCTGGCAACAAAGGATAAGGGTTGCGCTCGTTGCGGGACTTAACCCAACATTTCACAACATCACCCGTCCGCCGCTCGCCGGCAAGGAAGCAAGCTTCCTTCCGCTGCCGCTCGACTTGCATGTGTTAGGCCTGCCGCCAGCGTTCAATCTGAGCCATGATCAAACTCTTCAATTAAAAGCTTGATGCTCAAAGAATGTTTTACTGACCGTAACGCCCTTTTATTCAACCCGCTTTGCCGATGTTTGACCACCTTCGCCGCTGCCGTCCAAAATAACGTTACTGCATATTAGTTCATATATGAATTAACTGTTTTGTCACTCTTCAAGACTTTAAAATCAAATATTTTTTGATGATGTCTTGCGAGTGCCCACACAGATTGTCTGATTAATTGTTAAAGAGCGTGCGACCTAGGCCGCGAGGTGGCGTATATTACGCTTTTCACCTGTAAAGTCAAGTAGTTATTTCTACTTTTCTTTACCCTGCGTCAAGAAAATTCAATTCAATTGATTCATTCTATACTGACTCAGTGGGGGCGCATTATAGAGCGCCTAAAAATTTACTCAACTATTTTTTTGCGTTTTTAATTTATATGAATATATTTTCGTCATAATGAATTAAAATTCTACGAAATTAGCTAGATCTTATAGTATCCATTCAACTTTATGATTTAAAAAAATTCAAAGATAAGACTATATGGTATTTTATTAGATATAAATTCACTTCATTTGATTAAAAAGAATATTTAATAATATAAAATACAAATTTATCTATTCACTGTTTGTTAACTAATTCAAATAGTTTACTTAGGATAAAAATAGCAATGACTTCTAATATAAGACCTTATTTGCATTCAAAACCTGTTATTGGAAATAGTGTGTTTATCGATCCAACTGCTGTGATAATTGGCGATGTACGTATCTCTGATAATGTAAGTATTTGGCCACTAACTGTCATACGTGGTGATGTCAATTATATATCTATCGGAGCAAGAACTAATATTCAAGATGGTTCAGTACTTCATGTTACTCATAAGAATAAACTTAATCCCCAAGGATATCCTCTTATTATTGGCGAAGACGTTACCATTGGACACAAAGTTATGTTGCATGGATGTACTATTGGTAACCGAACTTTGGTTGGAATGGGTTCAATTATTTTAGATGGCGCAAAGATTGAGGCTGATGTCGTTATCGGTGCAGGTAGTTTAGTCACTCAAGGCAAAAAATTAGAAAGTGGTTATTTATATATTGGTAGTCCTGTAAAACAGATTAGAAAATTATCGTCAGAAGAGTTAGAAGGCTTAGTTCAGTCCGCAACTAATTATGACAATTGGAAAAATACTTACTTATAAGTGTATTATTAAAGATGCTATCCTTAATTATTACCTGATATCGTTATCATTTTTTCCGTATAATATACCAACTAATTTATGTCAGCATTTTCTTTTAATCGCTGTAATACAGATGAAATATCAGGTAATTTACCGTGCCATAGTTTAAAAGCAAAAGCCGCCTGACCGACTAACATACCAATACCATCAGCATATTTTAATACTCCGTGGGTTTTCGCTAATGTTAAAAATGGTGTTTCATTTAATCGATAGAACATGTCATAACAAAAAACATTTTGCTTAAATATATTGGATGAAATAGCAGGAACTTCCCCTGCAACACCAGAAGATGTCGCATTAATCACTAAATCATACTCAGCGGAATGAATAGATTCCAACATCAATGAATTAATATGCCCGATAGCAGAAAATTGTTTTGCTAGTTTATCTGCTTTGCTAAATGTTCGATTCGTAATCGTTATTCGACAGCCATAATTTAAAATAGGAGCTATAACACCACGTGCTGCACCACCAGCACCAATTACTAATATATGCATTCCCTTTTCAATAAAGCGCAAACGCTCAAGATCTAAAACTAAACCTATTCCATCGGTATTATCACCAAGTAGTCTATGATTATCTAACCTCTTGATAGTATTAATTGAACCACATATTTGAGCTTGTTCAGTTAATTCATCAACTTTATGGTAGGCTAATTCCTTGAAGGGTAAAGTAACATTTGCTCCCTTTCCTCCTCGGCAAAAAAAATCATCTAATTTTTCTTCAAATTTATTTAAAGGAACTAGCACTTTTCTATATTCATATTTAATACCAGTTTGCTCAGCAAATAATTTATGAATAAGTGGTGATTTACTATGTACTACTGGATTTCCAAATACCGCAAATTCTTCCATTTGCATTACCCTTTTCGATACAAGTGACCTGTCATTATATCTCGAATTTCAGATGGATTCTTACGTCCTCCAACAGAACCCTCTAAAACGGATACTTGGCCATTAAACTGAGCAATAACTTCTTCTTTTGTTCTGCATGGTGATAATCCATTTAAATTAGCACTAGTAGAAATCAATGGTTTGCCATATAAAAAACAAAGCTTTTTAATTAATTCAAAATTTGTAATACGAACCGCAAGTGAATCAAATTTTCCTGTTAACCATTTTGGTATGTCTTTTCTAGCAGGCACTACCCAAGTTATAACCTCAGACCCTGTTGAAAGCATCATTTCTTTTTGTAAATTAGTTAATTTATTATCATCAATATAAGGTGTTAATTGTTTATAGTCTCCAGCTATTAAAATTAGTCCTTTTTTCAATGAACGCTGTTTTAATAATAATAACTTACGGACTGCTTTATCGTTATCAGGATCACATCCGAGGCCAAAAACAGCTTCTGTCGGATAGGCTATAATTTTACCTTCATTTAGCGCTAAAATAATATTCCGAAATGAAGGGGATATTTCATCAACCATACCAATTTATTCCATTTATTTTTATTACTGCTGTTTATTACATAATTTATTTGCACAAAATATTTTCATATTTTGTGAAACCTTTTTTTCTATTAATAATGGATACTGACAGAAAGAACATTTACCAGAAATTGGTTTAGCATTCAGCACAAATTGACATTTAGGATAACAATTACAACCATAAAATACTTTGCCAAAACGTGACGTTCTTTGCAGTAATTCACCACCTTGACACTGTGGGCATTCAATTAATGTTTCATCAGGTTTATCAATTAACTCTGTATGTTCACATTTAGGATAATGACTACAACCAATAAACATACCAAAGCGTCCTTGCTTCAACACCAAATTATGCCCACATTTGGGACAAAAATAATCCGGTAATTCTTTAATTATTTGGCTGTCTGCTGCTTGTTTTAATGGCCGAACATAATCACATTTAGGATAGTTAGAGCAAGCTACAAAAGGCCCATAGCCCCCATTTCGAATAATAAGTTCACTTTGACATTTAGGGCAATGCTCCTTATCTTCACCTGCCATTTTTCTAAAAAGGGTTGGCTTTTGCATGCTCATCTCACTTTAATTACTCAACTCTAATATATCCACCAGACACAAAGATAATTTTACTCATCAATTCAAATTCCAATAATTGAGCAGATACCTCAGTAATTGATAAGCCACTTCTTTCAGCAATTAAATCTATAGGCGTTGGTTCATAATTAATATAACGCAATATATTATTCATAGAATTATCGATCGATAGATTATCAGATAGGATTTTATTTTCTAGTAACCATTGTAGTCCACTGTTTAAATATTCAATAACATCTTGAGGCGACGAGGCTAAATAAGCCCCCTGTTGAATTAACCAGTGATTACCTTCATATAAGGTATTTCCTAACGCACCTGGTAAGGCAAAAATATCTTTACCTTGCTCCAATGCACATTTAGCTGTAATTAATGAACCACTTTTTAATCCAGCCTCAATCACAACGACTGCTTTACTTAAGCCACTAATTATACGATTTCGACGCGGAAAATTCTTGGCTAATGGAGGAGTATCTGGTAGATATTCTGATACTAACGCCCCTTGCTCCTTAATTTTATCCGCCAAACTAATATGTTGGGTTGGATATAATTTATTTAAACCACTACCTAATACAGCAACAGTTATTCCATCATGTTTTAATGCAGTTTTATGGCTAATTCCATCAATACCTATTGCTAAACCACTGGTAATTGTAAATTTGTGATGTACCAGTTCTTGACTAAATATTTGAGCCCATTTCTCACCATAAAAATCATTATAACGACTCCCTACCAAAGCAATTTGAGTAGAAGAAAGCGCTTTCTCTTTACCAGCAACGAAGAGTATAATTGGTGGCGAATATATCTGTTTTAATAAATATGGATAATTTGGATCGGATAACGTAATGAGTTTATGCTCGCTTACATCAAGCCATTTCATTGCCGCATAAATAGCTTTTGAATTTGCATGAGTAAATTGTATACATTGATTCGGTGATAACCCACATGCCCGAAGAGAAGCAATTTTAACATTATTTAATGCAATAAGTTTCTCTACAATAACAGCAGCATTGACAGTTGAAAGATGAGAGACCATTCTCATACGTAACCATATTTCCATTGGATCCATATACTTTCCAGACTTAATTGGCAATAAGTGTGTTCCATTTATAACCAATACTGTCAATCATAATGAGAAATGTCTAGAATAGGTATTAAATAACTTTCACTTTTTGGATATAGCTTTAAACATTTATGTCAGTATTAAATATATTACATTACCCAGATGAGCGTCTTCGCAAAATTGCAGAACCGGTAAAAAAAGTTGATGCCGAAATACAACGTATCGTGAATGATATGTTTGAAACGATGTATGAAGAAGAAGGTATTGGTTTAGCCGCAACACAGGTTAATATTCATCAAAGAATTATTGTTATAGACGTTTCAGAATCTCGTAATGAAAGATTGGTACTTATAAATCCTGTTATCCTAGAAACAGCTGGTGAAACTGGAATTGAAGAAGGTTGTCTTTCTGTACCGGAACAACGGGCATTTGTATCTCGTGCTAAATGGGTCAAAATTAAAGCTTTAGATATCAATGGGAAAGAGTTTGAATTAGAAACTGATGATCTACTTGCTATCTGTATTCAACATGAAATAGATCATCTAAATGGCAAATTATTTATTGACTATCTTTCTGCATTAAAACGCCAACGCATTAGGCAGAAAATTGAAAAGCTTGAACGTCTAAAAGCTAAAACAACAAAATGATATTTATCATATTTTATAATATAGGGATCTTTACGTGTCAGACTGTCTACGAATCATTTTTGCCGGCACCCCAGATTTTGCAGCACAACATTTAGCTGCATTACTTGGTATCAAGGATAAGTATCAAATTGTTGGCGTTCTGACACAACCTGATAAACCAGCTGGAAGAGGGCGAAAACTCGCATCAAGCCCAGTAAAAACGCTAGCCGAAGAAAATAATATTCCTATTTTTCAACCAACAACTCTAAAAACAGCAGACAGTCAGCGCTGGATTGAAAATCAGCATGCCGATGTTATGGTTGTTGTCGCATATGGCCTAATTTTACCTGAAATTGTATTAAATATGCTACCAATGGGCTGCCTGAATGTTCATGGCTCACTGCTACCCCGCTGGAGAGGTGCAGCGCCAATTCAACGCTCAATTTGGGCTGGTGATAAAGAAACCGGTATTACGATTATGCAAATGGATATTGGTCTGGATACCGGAGATATGCTTTACAAAGTTAGCTGCCCTATTGAACTAAAAGATACTAGCGCAACCCTATATCAAAAACTTGCAAAACTAGGCCCTATTGCACTCCTACATACTCTTGATTTACTCACTTCAGATCAAGCAAAACCAGAAGAACAAAATGATACATTCGCTAACTATGCTGAAAAACTGAGTAAAGATGAAGCATTAATTGATTGGACACTTTCGGCTGAAGAAATTGAGCGATGTATTCGTGCATTCAATCCTTGGCCAGTAAGTTATTTTATTGTTGCAGATCAACCTATTAAAGTTTGGTATGCCGAAGTCATTGATCATGAAATTGACGCTTCACCACCGGGAACAATTTTAAGTGCCGATAAAACAGGGATTAAAGTGGCAACCGCGAAAGGTATTTTAAATATCTTAAAAATACAACCGGCCGGTAAAAAAATAATGTTAGCTAGTGATTTTCTAAACTCTCGTCACGGATGGTTTATTCCTGGCAGAATAATAAATTCAGCATTGCAACCAAATTAGTAATAAATTTCTTGTTTGCATTTATGATTAGCGGGTAATTATATTTAACATGAATAAAAAATATAACCTTAGAAGCATTTGTGCCCAAGTCATTGCCCAGGTTATTGATCAAAAACAATCATTAAGCACTGTACTTCCCGAATGGCAAAAAAATATATCAGATAAAGATAAAGCTCTTTTACAAGAACTGAGTTTTGGTGTACTTAGAGTGTTACCCTTATTGGAATGGTTTATTCAACAATTAATAACTAAACCATTAAAGGGAAAAAAACGCATTATTCATTATCTTATTATGGTAGGAATTTACCAACTTCATTTTACTCGTATTCCCCCACACGCCGCACTAGCAGAAACTGTTGATGGTGCTATCACACTGAAACATCCTCAACTAAAAGGCTTAATTAATGGTGTATTAAGACAATTTCAACGGCAAGAACAAGCATTAAATGCAAAAGCCAATAATAATGAAAGCAATTATTTACATCCTAAATGGCTATTAGAAAAAATTCAGCAAGTTTATCCTGCTCAGTGGGAAGAGATTCTTGAGGCCAATAACCTAAAACCACCTATGTGGCTAAGAGTAAATCAATTGTATCATTCTACTCACGATTATCTAATACTATTACAGCAAGCAGGTATAGAGGCCAGTTTAAGCAAAGACAGTAAATTCGCTATCAAATTACAAAAACCGTGTGCGGTTAACCAATTACCAGGCTTTGACCAAGGTTGGGTAACAATTCAAGATTTATCTGCTCAACAATGCGTTGAATTACTAGCACCTAAAAATGGTGAATATATCCTTGACCTTTGCGCAGCTCCAGGTGGTAAAACAACTTATATACTAGAACTTGCTCCCAAAGCTGATGTTTTAGCGGTTGATATTGATGAACTACGAATAAAACGTATCCAAGAAAATCTTAATCGACTAAAATTACATGCAAGAGTTATTGTTGGTGATGGACGTAGACCACTAGAATGGACATCGGGTGCGAAATTTGATCGTATATTGCTAGATGCACCTTGCTCTGCGACAGGTGTAATTCGTAGGCATCCGGATATAAAATGGTTAAGAAAACCGACTGATATCCAGCAGTTAGTTAAATTACAATATGAAATTCTAGAAGCTATCTGGCCTTATTTAAAAACCAATGGCATCCTGGTTTATGCAACTTGCTCAATTTTACCGGATGAAAACAAAGAACAAATACAGAAATTTCTTTTTCATCATCCTGAAGCATCTTTAAATAACAATATGGAACTAGGCCAACAAATATTACCAACTCAACGTGGAGGAGACGGTTTCTTTTATGCTTCTCTGATAAAAAATTAACACTACTATTTTGAATAAATACTCAATCTGGCAGTAAGATAAAAATATAATGAAAATTATCATATTAGGTGCAGGACAAGTTGGTGGAACACTTGCAGAAAATTTAGTTGATGAAAACAACGATATCACTATCGTTGATACTAATACTGAACGTTTGCGCCAGCTACAAGATAAATTCGACCTAAGAGTTGTCAGTGGGCATGGCTCATACCCTAGGATCCTAAGGGAAGCCGGTGCTGAAGATGCTGATATGTTAGTCGCTGTGACAAATTCAGATGAAACTAATATGATTGCATGCCAAATTGCTTATTCTCTTTTTAATACGCCAAATAAAGTTGCTAGAATACGCGCATCTGAATATATCAAAGAAACTGAAAAACTTTTTACCCCTGATCACATACCGATTGATTATCTTATTTCTCCAGAGCAGCTTGTCATTGATTATATTTATAAATTAATCCAATATCCTGGTGCACTTCAGGTTGTTAACTTCGCCAGTGGTAAAGTAAGTATTGTTGCTGCAAAAGCCTACTATGGAGGTTCATTAGTAGGAAATTCCCTCTTAAATTTACGCGAACATTTACCCCATATTGATACCCGAATTGCTGCTATATTTCGCCAAGATAGACCCATTCGACCACAGGGATCCACTATTATTGAGGCAGGAGATGAAATCTTCTTTGTTGTAGCCACTGAGCATATTCGTGCTGTAATGAGCGAACTGCAACGACTGGAAAAACCCTACAAGCGAATTATGATAGTTGGTGGTGGCAATGTTGGTGCAGGGCTAGCAAAACAGCTAGAAAAAGATTACAGCGTCAAATTAATAGAACGTGATCAAGAAAGAGCAACCGAATTAGCAGAACTATTACATGATACAATCGTGTTTTATGGTGATGCTTCAGATCAAGAGCTTTTAGCGGAAGAACATATTGAGCAAACAGATGTTTTTATAGCACTGACTAATGATGATGAAGCTAATATTATGTCAGCTATGCTTGCCAAAAAAATGGGCGCAAAGAAAGTGATGGTTCTTATCCAACGTTCTGCTTATGTTGATCTGGTACAAGGAGGAGTCATTGATATCGCTATATCACCTCAACAAGCAACAATTTCCGCTTTATTAGGACATGTTCGTAAAGCAGATATAATTAATGTTTCATCCTTACGTAAAGGCGTTGCTGAAGCGATAGAAGCTATTGCTCACGGTGATGAAAACACATCCAAAGTTGTTGGTAGAAAAATTTCAGAAATAAAGCTTCCTCCAGGCACAATTATCGGTGCTATTGTTCGTGATGATGAAGTCATCATTGCAAATAGCTATCATATTATTGAACAAGATGATCACATCATTATGTTCATTACTGATAAAAAACATGTTCCTGAAGTAGAAAAGATCTTCCAACCTAGCCCATTCTTTTTGTAAAAATTTTGATAGAAATATATTAATAGATATTATAATTTAAATATTCTTATAAAATTTTACGTTCTATTTTGATTAACGGTGAGGGGACTATGAGCTTTTTAAAAGAATTCCGTGAATTTGCAATGAAAGGCAACGTTATTGATCTAGCTGTGGGTGTTATTATTGGTGCAGCATTTGGCAAAATTGTTTCTTCTCTTGTTGCAGATATTATTATGCCTCCCCTTGGATTACTTATCGGCGGTATTGATTTTAAGCAATTTCATCTTGTCTTAAAGGAAGCCCACGATAATATACCTGCTGTTACTATGAATTATATGGTGTATTTATTCAAAATATTTTTGATTTTCTAATCATCGCTATAGCAATTTTTATTGCGATAAAACTTATAAATAAATTGCGTCGCGAAAAAGAAGAAGCTCCAGCAGCACCACCAACTAAAGAAGTCACATTATTAACAGAAATTCGTGATTTATTAAAAAAACAAAAATAATCAAAACTAGTGGGTTAGTAATAATAAATTTTTAAAATTAAGCATTACTAACCCACTCGTTTGCTCTTTACTATGTTTCATTTTTCTTCGATAACTCCCTTTTCCTTTTTTATTTTTTTCAATTCGTTGCCTAAATAGAGGATCATACAGTATCGCCTCTACTGCACTCTTCTTTATAAGGCCTCGTTTATGCTGATAATTTGCCATACCAAATTCTCCAATATCAATGACTTTTTAAATAAACATCTATAAAATTTTATTTCATCCAAAACGGACATATCATTTAATGTTTACTGGCGCCTTGTTCAAGGATCTCTAAAATTGAACATCCAGTACTAACATGTTTACTACCACAACAAGCCGCACTAAGCATTTTTAATGAATTTCTCATTCTCTCCATCTCTATAATTTTAATTTCAATCTCCTGCAAGCGAGCATCTACAATATTTTTCGACTCCTGGCAAGTATGATGGGCAGGATCAATGCGAATAGACAATAATTCTGAAATAGATTCCAAAGTAAAGCCTAACTGCTTAGCATAACGAATAAAACGTAAACGTTGTAAATCTTTTTTGCTATAAAGACGATAACCACTTTCTGTACGATTAGGACGTTCCATTAGCCCTTGTTTTTCATAGAAACGAATTGTATCGGTTGTAACATCTGCTAACTTAGCTAATTTACCTATATGATACATAACCACCTCTTATATATGTATAAATATTATCCACTATGATAGCAAACTATGAAATGACAAAAAGTTAATTTTTAGATAATAAAAAACCGGAATTAATCCCGGTTTTTTATGTAATTGCAAATTTATTCTGCAGTTACTTCTGCTTGAGACTCAACAGTACGATCAACAAGCTCGATGTAAGCCATCGGCGCATTGTCACCTGCACGGAAGCCACACTTCATAATACGAGTATAACCACCTGCACGGGTCGCGAAACGCGGTCCAAGTTCATTAAATAATTTTGCCACGATCTCATTATCACGAGTACGGGCAAATGCCAGACGACGATTAGCTACGCTGTCGGTCTTGGCAAGAGTAATCAGTGGCTCAACGACACGGCGCAACTCTTTCGCCTTTGGTAAAGTTGTCTTGATAATCTCATGACGAACTAAAGAGCCAGCCATGTTACGAAACATAGCTTGGCGATGGCTACTATTGCGGTTCAATTGACGACCACTCTTACGATGGCGCATGACCTTATCCTTCTCAGTAAAACCTTAACCTGTGATCTCATTCATCAGCAATACTTGCTGGAGGCCAATTTTCTAGACGCATGCCTAGCGATAAACCTCTTGATGCCAAAACATCCTTAATTTCAGTAAGTGATTTTTTACCAAGATTAGGCGTTTTAAGCAACTCAACTTCAGTGCGCTGAACCAAATCACCGATGTAGTGGATAGCTTCTGCTTTTAAACAGTTAGCAGAGCGGACAGTCAATTCCAGATCGTCAACTGCGCGCAGCAGAATCGGATCAAACTCTGGCTTCTCATCTTTAACTTCAACCTTAGCAACATCGCGTAAATCAACGAAAGCTTCGAGTTGTTCAGCCAAGATAGTTGCTGCTCGACGAATCGCCTCTTCTGGATCGATTGTGCCGTTAGTTTCCATCTCGATAACCAGCTTATCCAAATCAGTGCGTTGTTCTACACGCGTCGCTTCAACATTGTAGGCAATACGCTCTACAGGGCTATAGCATGCATCAACTAATAAACGACCGATTGGGCGCTCATCTTCTTCCGAATGAATACGGGCAGAAGCCGGCACATATCCACGACCACGCTGTACTTTAATACGCATATTAATAGCAGCGCTTTCATCAGTTAGATGGCAGATAACATGTTGCGGCTTGACGATTTCGATATCATCATTAGGGGTGATATCGGCGGCAGTCACAGGGCCAATTCCAGATTTATTCAAGGTCAGAATAACTTCATCTTTACCGTGAACTTTTACCGCCAGCCCTTTCAGGTTAAGGAGAATCTCCAGGATATCTTCCTGCACACCTTCTTTAGTGCTGTACTCATGCAGTACACCATCAATTTTAACCTCGGTCACAGCACAACCCGGCATAGACGAAAGCAAAATACGGCGTAGTGCGTTACCAAGAGTATGGCCAAAGCCACGTTCTAACGGTTCAAGGGTTACCTTAGCGTGCGTCGAACTAATTTGCTCGATATCAACCAGGCGCGGTTTAAGAAACTCTGTCACAGAACCCTGCATTGTGTCCTCTCTTTGGTACTAAGCTTTACTTAGAGTAAAGCTCGACGATCAGGTGTTCGTTAATGTCAGCAGACAGATCAGTACGTTCAGGAATACGTTTGAACACACCTTCCATCTTAACCGCATCAACCTCCAGCCAATTTGGCTTCTCACGCTGTTCAGCAAGTTCTAAAGCAGCCTTAATACGAGACTGTTTTTTTGCTTTTTCACGAACGCTGATAACGTCATTCGGGGAAACCTGATAAGAAGCAATATTAACGACTTGACCATTTACCATGATAGCTTTATGGCTAACCATCTGACGTGCTTCCGCGCGTGTTGCGCCAAAGCCCATACGATAAACAGTATTGTCTAAACGACCTTCAAGCAAATTGAGCAAATTTTCACCCGTATTACCTTTCAACCGTGTTGCTTCTTTATAATAGTTACGGAATTGACGTTCTAGAACACCGTAAATACGACGAACTTTTTGTTTCTCACGTAACTGAACACCATAATCAGATAGACGCGGTTTACGTGCGCCATGCTGTCCTGGTGCCTGTTCTAATTTACACTTGGTGTCAATCGCGCGAACGCCAGACTTAAGAAAAAGATCTGTACCCTCGCGACGGCTCAGCTTGAGCTTAGGACCCAAATATCTAGCCATTTTCTTTCTCCAACAATCCTAAAAACGCAACGTAATTAAACACGACGTTTCTTCGGTGGACGACAACCGTTATGAGGGATCGGAGTCACATCAGTAATGTTAGTAATGCGGAAACCAGCCGCATTTAACGCACGGATAGTTGACTCACGGCCAGGACCAGGTCCTTTAACCATAACTTCTAAGTTTTTGATTCCGTACTCTTTCACTGCCTCAGCACAACGTTCTGCTGCAACTTGAGCGGCAAACGGAGTAGACTTACGAGAACCACGAAAACCAGAACCACCTGCGGTTGCCCAACCCAATGCATTACCTTGACGATCAGTAATGGTAACAATTGTGTTGTTAAAAGAAGCATGGATATGAGCCACACCGTCTGAAACTTGTTTTCTTACACGCTTACGTGCACGAATAGGTGCTTTTGCCATTATTTAATACCCCGACTATTTCTTGATCGGCTTACGCGGGCCCTTACGGGTACGCGCATTAGTCTTAGTACGTTGACCACGCACAGGAAGACCACGGCGGTGACGTAAACCACGATAACAACCAAGATCCATTAAGCGCTTGATGCTTAGGGTAACTTCACGACGCAAATCACCTTCAACAATGTATTTAGCAACTTCGTCACGTAACTTGTCGATTTGCTCTTCAGACAGCTCACTGATCTTAACATGCTCAGCAATACCAGTTGCTGCACAGATTGACTGTGAGCGAGTTTTGCCGATGCCGTAAATCGATGTTAATGCGATTACGGTATGTTGATCAGGAATGTTAATGCCTGCTATACGGGCCACTATGCACTCCTAAAGTTAAATACTGCATAACTGTGCTGAAAAGCCCGCTTTCAGGATACTCAAACAGCTATACATTTTTTTAGATAAAAAGTTTCGCTGGCTAATTTAGCCAGCTCAACCCAACTTTGCAAGAAAAAAATGCTTTTTCTTAACCTTGACGTTGTTTATGTCTTGGTTCAACGCTGCAAATCACACGAACAATACCTTCACGTCTAATGATTTTACAGTTACGGCATAATTTCTTGACTGAAGCACGAACTTTCATTTTTACTCTCCGTAACTTCCTAAGCAAATTAATTTAAAGACAATTATTTGCCTTTAAGATTTGCCTTTTTCAATGCAGACTCATATTGACTGGACATCATAAGAGTTTGCACTTGAGCCATAAAGTCCATAATAACGACGACGACAATTAGAAGTGAAGTACCACCAAAATAGAATGGAACTTTCATTGCGTCACGCATGAACTCCGGGATTAAGCAAATAAAAGTAATATACAATGCACCTACTAATGTTAGGCGTGTCATTACTTTGTCAATATACTTGGCCGTTTGCTCTCCCGGACGAATTCCTGGTACAAATGCACCGGACTTCTTCAGGTTATCTGCTGTCTCTCGCGGATTAAAAACTAATGCCGTATAAAAGAAACAGAAGAAGATGATTGCAGATGCATAAAGTAACACATAAAGCGGTTGTCCTGGCTGCAAATACATTGAAATAGCTGTCAGCCAACCCCAACCTGTTCCATCACCAAACCAGGAAGCTATTGTACCTGGGAACAGTATAATACTGGAAGCAAAAATTGCAGGAATAACACCTGCCATATTTACCTTTAATGGTAAATGTGTGCTTTGTGCAGCATAAATGCGACGACCTTGTTGACGTTTTGCGTAGTTAACCACTATGCGGCGCTGACCACGTTCCATAAAGACAACAAAATAAGTCACAGCAAATACTAAAACTGCAATCAACAACAACAGGAGGAAGTGCAAATCGCCTTGCCGAGCTTGCTCAATGGTATGGCCGATGGCCGGCGGGAGCCCCGCAACTATACCTGCAAAGATAATGATAGAGATACCGTTTCCAATACCTCTTTCAGTAATTTGTTCGCCTAGCCACATCAGAAACATTGTTCCTGTCACTAAACTAACAACGGCCGTGAAATAAAACGGAAAACCAGGATTAATTACCAACCCTTGCATTCCAGCCATATTTGGTAAACCTGTCGCAATACCAATAGATTGGAATATCGCTAATACCAAAGTACCATAACGCGTATATTGACTAATCTTACGGCGACCGGCTTCCCCTTCCTTCTTAATCTCTGCTAGACGTGGATTAACTACAGTCAGTAATTGGACAATAATCGATGCCGAAATATACGGCATAATTCCCAATGCAAAGATAGAAGCACGACTAAGTGCACCACCAGAGAACATATTAAACATTTCAATGATGGTGCCTCTTTGCTGTTCAAGCAATTTGGCAAGCACAGTGGCATCAATACCAGGAATAGGAATAAAAGAACCAATACGGAAAACAATCAGCGCCCCAATAACAAACAAAAGCCTGCGTTTAAGTTCGCCTATGCCACCTTTAGCACTTTGAAAATCTAAACCTGGTTGCTTCGCCATCTGTAACTTATTCCTCGATTTTACCGCCAGCCGCTTCAATTGCAGTCCGTGCACCTTTTGTTACACGAAGACCACGTACAGTTACTGGACGATTAACTTCACCAGAAAGAATAACTTTCGCATATTCTATTTGAATGCCAACTATATTAGCAGCTTTCAGCGTATTCAGATCAATGACATCGCCTTCAACTTTAGCAAAGTCTGACAAACGAACTTCTGCAGTAATCATTGCTTTACGTGAAGTAAAACCAAATTTTGGTAAACGACGATATAGAGGCATCTGACCGCCTTCAAAACCACGACGTACGCCACCGCCAGAACGAGACTTCTGACCTTTATGACCACGTCCGCCAGTTTTACCTAAACCGGAACCAATACCGCGACCTACGCGTTTAGGTGCATGTTTAGCACCTTCAGCTGGAGACAGAGTATTTAAGCGCATCTGTTACTCCTCAACTTTAACCATGTAGGAAACCAAATTGATCATGCCGCGGACCGCTGGTGTATCTTCACGTTCTACAGTATGACCGATACGACGCAGACCTAAACCGATCATGGTTGCCTTATGTTTTGGCAAACGACCAATAGTACTGCGAAATTGTGTAATTTTAATAGTCTTAGCCATGGTCCATTACCCCAGAATTTCTTCGACGGATTTACCACGCTTAGCTGCGACCATTTCTGGAGACTTCATACTGTCTAAAGCATCCAGCGTTGCACGAACAACATTAATTGGGTTCGTGGAACCATAGGTTTTAGCCAGTACGTTATGAACACCCGCGACTTCCAAAACAGCACGCATTGCACCGCCTGCGATGATACCCGTACCTTCATAAGCAGGTTGCATAAACACACGAGAACCTGTGTGAGCACCTTTTACAGGATGATACAAAGTACCATTATTGAGAGCGACGTTTTTCATATTGCGACGGGCTTTTTCCATCGCTTTCTGGATTGCTGCCGGAACTTCGCGTGCCTTACCGTAGCCAAAACCAACACGACCGTTACCATCACCAACGACAGTTAGTGCTGTAAAACTAAAAATACGGCCACCTTTAACGGTTTTTGCTACACGATTTACCGCGATCAGCTTTTCCTGCAGTTCGCCAGCTTGTTTCTCGATGTGAGCCATCTTACACCTCTACCTTAGAACTGAAGGCCAGCTTCACGGGCAGCATCTGCCAGTGCCTGGACTCGACCATGATATTGGAAACCAGAACGGTCAAAAGCAACTTCTTTGATGCCTTTTTCCAACGCGCGCTCAGCAATTAATTTACCAACTGCTGCTGCTGCTTCTTTGTTTCCTGTGTACTTTACTTGCTCATTGATAGTTTTTTCTGTAGTAGAAGCAACCACCAAAGTTTCAGAACCGTTTGGTGCAATAACCTGCGCATAAATATGTCGAGGGGTACGGTGTACCACCAAGCGCGTTGCACCCAGTTCATGTAGTTTGCGGCGTGCGCGGGTCGCACGACGGATACGAGCTACTTTCTTATCCATAGTGTTACCTTACTTCTTCTTAGCCTCTTTAGTACGCACGATTTCATCGGCGTAACGAACACCTTTACCTTTATAAGGTTCAGGACGACGGTAAGCACGCAATTCTGCTGCAACTTGGCCAATTGCCTGTTTATCTGCTCCTTCCAACACAATTTCAGTCTGTGAAGGACATTTTGCAGTAATACCTGCTGGCAGTTCATGCTCTACCGGATGAGAGAAACCTAAGGACAAACTTACAGTATTGCCTTTAATAGCTGCACGATAACCGACACCAACCAGCTGAAGTTTCTTAGTGAAGCCTTCGGTAACACCAATAACCATTGCATTCAATAAAGAACGCGTCGTACCCGCTTGTGCCCATGCATCAGCAAAACCTTCACGAGCTGCAAACGTTAATTGATTATCAGCATGTTTGACTTCAACAGCTTTATGGATTGTACGAGTAAGCTCGCCATTTTTACCTTTAATCGCTATATCCTGACCGTCAAGTTTGACTTCTACGCCGGCAGGAATGACGACAGGTGCTTTTGCCACACGAGACATTCTTTCCTCCCGAATTAAGCTACGTAGCAGAGAATTTCGCCACCTAAACCTGCTTGGCGAGCTGCACGATCAGTCATGACACCTTTAGAAGTAGAAATAATCGCAATGCCTAAACCAGCCATAACCTGTGGTAGCTCATCTTTTTTCTTATAGATGCGCAAACTTGGGCGGCTTACACGCTGAATGCTTTCTACAACAGCCTTACCTTGGAAATATTTCAATGTAATTTCCAATGTTGGCTTGATGTCGCCTTCAATTTTATAATCTTCGATATAACCTTCTTCCTTAAGCACTGTAGCAATCGCTACTTTTAGCTTAGCGGAAGGCATGTTGACCGCAGCTTTATTAGCGGCCTGACCGTTACGGATACGGGTTAGCATATCCGCGATGGGATCTTGCATGCTCATCTGTCTTTACTCCCGTGATTCAATTGGTGATAATTACCAGCTAGCCTTTTTAAGACCCGGGATTTCACCGCGCATAGCGGATTCACGGACTTTAATACGGCTTAGACCAAATTTCCGCAGAAAACCATGCGGACGCCCAGTTTGACGACAGCGGTTACGCCGACGAGAAGGGCTGGAATCACGTGGTAGCGTTTGCAGCTTAAGAACAGCATTCCAACGATCTTCATCAGATGTATTCACATCAGAAATAATAGCTTTCAATTCTGTGCGCTTTGCAAAGAATTTTTCAGCTAATTTTGCACGTTTTACATCACGCGCTTTCATTGATTGTTTAGCCATGAATACCCTGCCTTACTTACGGAACGGAAAGTTAAACGCCATCAACAGTGCAAGACCTTCATCATCTAATTTCGCACTAGTGGTGATAGTAATATCTAAACCACGTACACGATCCACTTTATCATAATCGATTTCAGGAAAGATGATTTGTTCACGTACACCCATGCTGTAGTTACCGCGACCATCAAATGATTTAGTGGATAAACCACGGAAATCACGGATACGTGGTACAGCAATAAAAATCAGACGCTCAAAGAATTCCCACATACGTTCGCCACGCAAGGTCACTTTACAGCCGATTGGATAGCCCTGACGGATTTTGAAGCCTGCAACAGATTTGCGCGCTTTGGTGATAAATGGTTTTTGCCCTGTTATTGCCGCTAAATCAGCAGCTGCATTATCAAGCAGCTTTTTATCGGCAACAGCTTCACCAACACCCATGTTCAGGGTGATCTTCTCGACCCGAGGGACTTGCATGACAGAATTGTAGCCAAACTGAGTCATCAGCTTTTGGACTACCTCGTCTTTGTAGTAATCATGCAGTTTCGCCATCGTATACTCCAAAAATTACTTAATAGTTTCACTGTTAGATTTGAAGAAACGCACTTTTTTGCCATCTTCAATTCTAAAACCTACTCGGTCAGCCTTGCCGGTTGTCACATTAAAGATTGCAACGTTAGAAACATCAATTGCTGTTTCTTTTTCGACGATGCCACCTGGTTGACTCAGAGCCGGAACAGGCTTCTGATGTTTCTTAACCAGATTAATCCCTTCAACAATGACTTTACCAGAAGAAAGAACCTGTTTTACTTTACCGCGTTTGCCTTTATCTTTACCAGCTAACACGATAACTTCGTCATCATGACGGATTTTCGCTGCCATTGTGCACGCTCCTTAGAGTACTTCTGGTGCCAGAGAGATAATTTTCATAAACTTCTCAGTACGAAGTTCACGAGTTACCGGCCCAAAAATACGCGTACCGATAACTTGCTCACTTGTATTGTTTAACAACACACAAGCATTGCCATCGAAGCGAATGACAGAACCGTCAGGGCGACGAACACCCTTCTTGGTGCGCACCACTACCGCTTTCAGGACATCACCTTTTTTCACTTTACCGCGTGGAATTGCTTCTTTAACAGTAATTTTGATGATAGCACCTACATCTGCGTAGCGACGGTGCGAGCCACCTAGAACCTTGATACACATTACGCGACGTGCGCCGGAGTTGTCGGCTACGTTCAGCATAGTCTGTTCTTGGATCATTTTAGTGCTCCGCTAAATGTCAACTACAACTAAGCCGCTTCTTATATAAATTGAAGAGGCAGTACAATTACCCATACATGAGGGCGCAGCATTATAACACCACAACATCAATATGGACAGAAAAAATAAACGGCCGCTTTATTAAGAGCCGCTTATTCTATTATCAAATGGCTATCCTATTACAGAACAGCTTTTTCTACAACGCGAACAAGTGTCCATGACTTTGTTTTGGACAGTGGGCGGGTTTCACGGATTTCCACTAGATCACCGATACCACATTCATTGTTCTCGTCATGTACATGCAATTTGGTCGTACGACGGATAAACTTACCATATAAAGGATGTTTTACCATACGCTCAATAGCAACGACAATAGATTTCTCCATCTTATCGCTAGTTACACGACCTTGCAAAGTACGGATTTTATCGCTCATTACGCACCCGCCTTTTCAGTCAATAAAGTCTTAACGCGTGCAATATCACGACGTACTTGTTTCAACAGGTGAGACTGTTGCAGCTGTCCACTTGCTGCCTGCATACTCAAGTTAAATTGCTCACGTAGCAGGTTAAGCAGTTCAGTGTTCAACTCTTCAACGCTTTTTTCGCGCAGCTCTTTTGCTTTCATTACATCACCGTCTTAGTTACAAAGGTGGTTTTGATAGGCAGTTTTGCTGCTGCCAACTTGAATGCTTCACGAGCTAGCTCTTCTGGAACACCGTCCATTTCATAAAGAACTTTACCAGGTTGGATCAAGGCAACCCAATACTCTACGTTACCTTTACCTTTACCCATACGCACTTCAAGTGGCTTTTCAGTAATAGGTTTATCTGGAAACACACGAATCCAGATTTTACCCTGACGCTTAACTGCACGGGTCATGGCACGACGTGCCGCTTCAATCTGACGTGCAGTCAGACGTCCACGACCCACTGCCTTCAGACCGAAAGTGCCGAAGCTAACATCCGTACCTGCAGCCAGACCACGATTGCGGCCTTTATGCATTTTACGGAATTTCGTACGCTTTGGTTGTAACATCAGCGACTCTCCTTGCGGCCTTTACGCTGCTGCTTTTTAGGTTGAACTGTAGGTTTCTCTACCTGTTCAACAGCAGCCATACCACCCAGAATCTCACCTTTGAAGATCCATACTTTAACGCCGAGTACCCCATAAGTGGTGTGCGCTTCTGCAGTGTTATAATCGATATCAGCACGCAAGGTGTGCAATGGCACACGGCCTTCACGATACCACTCAGTACGTGCAATTTCAGCTCCGCCTAAACGACCACTGACTTCCACTTTTATGCCTTTTGCACCTAGACGCATAGCATTCTGTACCGCTCGTTTCATAGCTCGACGGAACATAACACGACGTTCCAGCTGTGAAGCGATACTATCAGCAACTAATTTAGCATCCAGTTCAGGCTTACGTACTTCAGCAATATTGATTTGCGCAGGGACACCAGCAATATCTGCTACTGTTTTACGCAGTTTCTCGACATCTTCACCTTTTTTACCGATAACGATACCAGGACGAGCAGTGTGAATAGTTACACGGATGCTCTTCGCAGGACGTTCGATAACGATACGTGAAATAGATGCCTTTGCCAGTTCTTTATTCAGATACTGGCGTACTTTAAAATCGCTGTCTAGGTTGTCAGCGAATTCTTTTGTATTCGCATACCAAGTAGAGTTCCAAGGTTTGACAATACCCAGGCGAATACCATTAGGATGTACTTTCTGACCCATTGCTAGTCTCCAGAGTCTCAGCGATCGGACACAACCACAGTAATGTGGCTGGTGCGCTTCAAAATACGATCTGCACGGCCTTTCGCGCGAGGCATGATGCGTTTCATAGTTGGACCTTCGTTAACGAAAATTTTCGTTACTTTCAAGTCATCAATATCAGCACCATCGTTGTGCTCGGCGTTAGCGATAGCAGACTCAAGTACTTTCTTCACTAAACCAGCAGCTTTCTTGTTGGTATAGTTCAGAATTTCTAGAGCTTGCGACACTTTCTTACCGCGAATCAGATCAGCCACTAAACGAACCTTCTGAGCAGAAGAACGAGCGTGGCGATGCATAGCGATAGTTTCCATCTCTTCCTCCTACCTTAACGTTTCTTGGCCTTTTTATCGGCCGCATGGCCGCGATAAGTACGGGTCGGCGCGAATTCACCCAATTTATGACCAACCATTTCGTCGGTAACAAAAACTGGAACATGCTGACGACCATTATGGATAGCGATGGTCAAACCGATCATGTTAGGAAAGATCGTTGAACGACGGGACCAAGTCTTGAGAGGCTTTTTGTCTCCGCTTTCCACCGCTTTCTCTACCTTCTTCAGCAAGTGCAGGTCAATAAAAGGACCTTTCTTGAGAGAACGTGGCATGGTTTATCCTCTAATTATTTTTTAGAACGGTGACGTACGATATATTTATCAGTACGCTTATTGCTACGGGTCTTTTTACCTTTGGTTTGAACGCCCCAAGGTGTTACTGGGTGTTTACCAAAGTTACGACCTTCACCACCACCATGTGGATGGTCTACTGGGTTCATCGCTGTACCACGAACGGTAGGGCGAATTCCACGCCAGCGGCTAGCACCAGCTTTACCCAGAACACGCAGCATATGCTCCGCATTACCAACTTCACCTAATGTCGCACGGCACTCAGAAAGTACTTTACGCATTTCGCCAGAACGTAAACGGATAGTTACATAACTACCATCACGTGCAACGATTTGCACATAAGCACCGGCTGAACGCGCCAGCTGACCACCTTTACCCGGTTTAAGCTCAACATTATGAACCGTTGAACCGACAGGAATATTACGCATAGGTAAAGCATTACCTGCTTTAATTGCTGCATCTGCACCAGACTGAATTTGGTCTCCGGCTTTTAAGCCTTTTGGTGCCAGAATATAGCGACGTTCTCCATCTTTATAGAGAACTAATGCAATATTCGCCGAACGATTTGGATCATATTCCAGACGCTCAACAGTAGCAGCAATACCATCTTTATTGCGTTTAAAGTCAATTAGACGATAATGCTGTTTGTGACCACCACCAATATGACGCGTAGTAATACGGCCATTATTGTTACGTCCACCGGTTTTGTTGCTTTTTTCTAGCAACGGAGCATAAGGTTTACCCTTATGCAGCTCAGGGTTAACCACTTTAACTACGTGGCGACGGCCCGGGGACGTAGGTTTACATTTAACAACTGCCATTGTTCTTTACTCCTCCGACTTACTCTGCACCACCGATGAAGTCCAGATTCTGGCCTTCTTTCAGAGTGACGTAAGCTTTTTTCCAGTCGCTACGACGACCAATTCGCTGACCGTGGCGTTTGGTTTTGCCTTTAACTAGTAAAGTATTTACACCTTTGACTTCAACTTCGAACAGTTTCTGTACGGCAGCCTTAATCTCTGCTTTGGTCGCATCTTTCGCTACTTTAAGCACGATGGTGTTACTTTTTTCCATCGCTGTAGAAGCTTTTTCAGAGACATGCGGCGCACGTAGTACTTTTAGCAGACGTTCTTCACGGATCATGCTAGCATCTCCTCAATTTGCTTCACAGCATCAGCAGTCATAACTACTTTGTCGAAGGCAATTAGGCTAACAGGATCGATACCGATTGCATCGCGAACATCAACTTTATATAAGTTACGGGCTGCTAAAAACAAGTTTTCATCAACCTCATTCGTGACGATCAATACGTCATCCAGCGCCATTTCCTTTAATTTTTGTACCAGAAGCTTAGTTTTCGGCGCTTCCAGTGCAAATTTCTCGACAACAATTAGACGATCCTGACGTACCAATTCAGACAAGATGCTTTTCAAAGCACCGCGGTACATCTTTTTATTTACTTTTTGACTGTGGTCCTGTGGTCTCGCTGCGAAAGTGACACCACCAGAGCGCCAAATTGGGCTCTTAACTGAACCAGCACGTGCACGACCAGTACCTTTTTGACGCCATGGCTTTTTACCAGAACCTGAAACCTCAGCACGAGTTTTCTGAGCACGAGTACCTTGACGAGCACCAGCTGCATACGCAACAACTACTTGATGCACAAGCGCTTCATTGAAATCACGCCCGAAGGTAGTTTCGGAAACAGTCAGCGCGCTTTGCGCGTCTTTCATTACCAATTCCATTCCTATCTCCTCGACGTTACGCCTTAACAGCTGGTTTTACAATCAGGTTGCTACCAGTTGCACCTGGAACAGCACCCTTGACCAACAGCAGATTACGTTCAGCGTCAACGCGTACTACATCCAGACTTTGAACAGTTACACGTTCATTACCCAATTGGCCTGCCATTTTCTTGCCTTTAAATACCTTACCCGGAGTTTGGTTTTGCCCAATAGAACCCGGAACACGTTGTGACAAGGAGTTACCATGAGTAGCGTCCTGAGTGCGAAAATTCCAGCGTTTAACCGTACCAGCAAAACCCTTACCTTTGGAGGTACCAGTAACGTCGACTTTCTTGACGTCAGCAAAAATTTCAACACTAATGCTTTGACCTACAGTAAACTCTTCGTTTTCACTCAAACGAAATTCACGTAGGATACGGCCAGCTTCAACACCAGCTTTAGCAAAATGCCCAGCTTCAGGTTTCTTTACACGGTTTGCTTTTTTGCTACCAGTAGTAACCTGAATTGCATTATAACCATCTGTTTCCAGGCTCTTAACCTGAGTCACTCGGTTATTTTCAATTTCGATAACAGTTACAGGAATAGAAACACCATCTTCAGTGAAGATACGTGTCATTCCTATTTTCTTCCCGACTAAACCAATCATTGTTTCAACCTCTCAATCGCGCAACGACCTGATTAACCCAGGCTGATCTGCACATCTACACCGGCAGCCAGATCCAGACGCATCAGAGCATCAACGGTTTTCTCAGTTGGCTCAACGATGTCAACCAGACGCTTATGAGTACGAATTTCGTACTGATCACGTGCATCTTTATTAACATGCGGCGAAATCAGAACGGTAAAACGTTCTTTACGTGTAGGTAACGGGATCGGACCACGTACTTGAGCGCCAGTGCGCTTAGCAGTTTCAACGATTTCCGCAGTTGATTGATCAATTAAACGATGATCAAAGGCTTTCAGGCGGATACGGATTCTTTGGTTCTGCATGAGACCAGAGCTCCAACTATTTATAAACGTAAAAAATTACTCCTCGCACCCATTTCGATTGATAGGGGAGTGTAATCGTTCTCATAATAACCTCCAAATCGGAGGTATTGTTTTTTAACGCAGTTTTACTGCTTACTAGCCTTTACGGCCAGGCTCTTGAATTAAAGAGCCCGTGCATTATACGTAATTTCAGGATAAGAGCAAGCCGTAGATAAAAAAATTGCATAAAATTTATTTATAAAAATCTTATGCAATAATATTTGTTAAAATCTTAATCAATAAATACCAATTAAATCATGCCTCTTCACCCAGCTGAGATTGTAGGTAATTTTTTAGGCCTATGTTTGCTATCAAAACCAATTGCGTTTCTATCCAATCAATATGTTTTTCTTCATCCGTTAGTATTTCAATCATTAAATCGCGACTAACATAATCACTAACTGAATCCGCATAAGCAATTGCTGAACGCAAATCTCTCGCCCCTTCCAATTCAAGCAATAAATCTGATTTAAGCATTTCTTCAACATTCTCACCAATATTTAATTTACCTAAATCCTGCAAATTTGGTATACCTTCAAGAAAGAGGATCCTTTCTATATATTTATCAGCATGTTTCATCTCATCAATAGATTCTTCATATTCAATATTATTAAGACGTAATAAACCCCAATTTTTAAACATACGGGCATGTAAAAAATATTGATTGATTGCAACAAGCTCATTACCCAATAATGTATTTAAATGGGTGATCATTCTTTTATCGCCTTTCATTTTTTATCCTCCACTTCCAGTATCTAAAGTGTAGATAGAAATTATTAGACAAACAGAATAGAAAAATATTTTTATTGAAAAGCGAAGAGTAATTGATTAATTAAAAATAGAGAGGTTCTTTGATAGCATTTAAATTTATTCTATTAATTCATTGTACTGCGTCAATATCAGTAACAACAGATAAATTTATTTGCTCATTTTGAATTAGCTGAGTTGCTTGAGGCAAGCATTTTCCACAATGGCTACTAATAGATACACACTTCTTTAATCCACTAATAGATGTTATGTGATTATTGCGAACTAAAGTTTTTATTGTTTTATCACTAATTCGATTACATAGACAGACGTACATTTTTAATACCGACCAGTTAAAATCTCACCAGCAATATTAAATGATAATGATTTTCATTTCAATATTAGTTTGAATTATATACTCAAAAATTAGATTATCGGTAATAATTTTACAGCAATCATAAAAAAAGAGGCTTTCGCCTCTTTTTTCAAATTCAATATCAAATCAAGCAATAATTTTAGCAACGACACCGGCACCGACTGTACGGCCACCTTCACGGATCGCAAAACGCAATCCTTCATCCATCGCGATTGGCGCTATCAACGTCACTTTCATGTTGATATTATCACCTGGCATTACCATCTCTACGCCTTCTGGCAACTCGATTGTGCCCGTTACATCCGTCGTTCTAAAATAAAACTGTGGACGGTAACCTTTAAAGAATGGCGTGTGGCGACCGCCCTCATCTTTGCTCAAAATATATACTTCTGATTCAAATTGAGTATGCGGATTAATTGAACCTGGTTTTGCTAATACTTGACCACGCTCTACATCTTCACGCTTGGTACCACGTAATAATACACCTACGTTCTCACCTGCACGACCTTCGTCCAGCAGTTTGCGGAACATTTCTACGCCCGTACACGTCGTTTTGGTCGTCTCTTTAATTCCGACGATTTCAACTTCTTCACCAACCTTAACTACACCACGCTCTACACGGCCTGTTACTACGGTTCCACGGCCTGAGATTGAAAATACGTCTTCGATTGGCAACAAGAACGGTTTATCTATCGCACGCTCTGGCTCTGGGATGTAGTCATCTAATGCTTTCGCTAACTCTAGAATTTTCTCTTCCCACTCAGCAACGCCTTCCAACGCCTTCAACGCTGAACCTTTGATTACCGGCGTGTCGTCTCCTGGGAAATCATACTGAGAAAGAAGCTCACGCACTTCCATTTCAACCAATTCCAGCAGCTCTTCATCATCTACCATATCACATTTGTTCAGGAAAACGATGATGTAAGGAACTCCTACCTGGCGACCTAATAGGATATGCTCACGTGTTTGTGGCATTGGACCATCTGTTGCCGCAACCACTAAAATCGCGCCGTCCATTTGTGCCGCACCGGTGATCATGTTTTTTACATAATCTGCGTGGCCTGGGCAATCAACGTGGGCATAATGGCGGGTTGGCGTATCATATTCTACGTGAGAGGTAGAAATTGTGATACCGCGCGCTTTTTCTTCCGGTGCATTATCAATTTGATCAAATGCACGTGCACTACCGCCATAAGTTTTCGCTAATACGGTGGTGATTGCTGCAGTTAAAGTTGTTTTACCATGGTCAACGTGGCCGATTGTACCAACGTTAACGTGCGGTTTTTTACGTTCAAATTTTTCTTTAGACACGACTCTATTCCTTATAGAGTTCTCTCAAACAATAGGAGAGAACCAGATTAAATAGTTAAACCGAAAGCCAATTACTTAGCTTTACGAGCTTCAATAATTGCTTGAGCAACATTGGTTGGTGCTTCATTGTACTTCAAAAATTCCATTGAGTAAGAAGCACGACCTTGAGTTTGTGAACGCAGATCTGTGGCATAACCAAACATTTCTGATAATGGTACTTGAGCACGAACTGTCTTACCAGTTGCTGTATCTTCCATACCTTCAATCATACCACGACGACGGTTCAGGTCACCAATTACGTCACCCATATAGTCTTCAGGCGTTTCAACTTCAACTTTCATGATTGGCTCCAGTAAAACTGGACCTGCTTTCATGAAACCTTCTTTGAAAGCCATAGAACCTGCAATTTTGAATGCCATTTCCGAGGAATCAACCTCATGATAGGAACCATCATACAATGCCACTTTGACATCAACAATGGGGTAGCCCGCCAGAACACCATTTTTCATCTGTTCTTGAACGCCTTTATCCACCGCAGGTATGTACTCTTTAGGTACAACGCCACCAACGATTTCGTTGTGGAATTCATAACCAATTTCATGGCCTGCTTCCAAAGGTTCAACGCGTATCCATACATGACCAAATTGACCACGACCACCAGACTGACGAACAAACTTACCTTCCTGCTCAACAGACTTACGAATAGTCTCACGGTATGCTACTTGTGGTTTACCAACGTTCGCTTCAACTTTAAATTCACGACGCATACGGTCAACCAATACTTCCAGATGCAACTCACCCATACCAGCAATAATTGTCTGACCAGATTCTTCATCTGTTGACACGCGGAAGGATGGATCTTCTTGAGCCAAACGACCTAAAGCAATACCCATTTTTTCTTGGTCAGCTTTAGTTTTAGGTTCAATAGCAACCGAGATAACAGGCTGTGGAAATTCCATACGCTCCAAAATAATTGGCGCATCCATAGCACATAGCGTATCACCGGTAGTCACATCTTTGAGGCCGATAGCGGCAGCAATGTCACCCGCTCGGACTTCTTTAATTTCTTCACGTTTATTAGCATGCATCTGAACGATACGACCAAAACGCTCTTTTTTATCTTTAACTGGGTTAAGAACGGTATCACCTGAATTAACTACACCAGAGTAAACCCGGAAGAAAGTCAAATTACCAACAAATGGGTCAGTTGCAATTTTGAATGCTAATGCTGAAAAAGGCTCATCATCACTTGCATGGCGTTCTGCTGGTGTATTTTTACCATCGGTTAAAACACCATTAATTGCCGGAATATCAGTAGGTGCGGGTAAATATTCAATAACCGCATCCAGCATTGCTTGTACGCCTTTATTTTTAAAGGCTGAACCGCACGTAACCAAAATAATTTCATTATTCAATACGCGCTTACGCAATGCTTGTTTGATCTCTTCTTCAGACAGCTCTTCGCCACCAAAATATTTTTCCATCAACTCATCTGATGCTTCAGCCGCAGCTTCAATCAGCTTACCATGCCACTCTTCAGCTTGAGCTTGTAAGTTTGCTGGAATATCTTCATAACCGAAAGTGACGCCTTGATCACTATCATTCCACTGGATTGCTTTCATTTTAACTAAATCGATAACACCAGTGAATGATTCTTCAGCGCCAATAGGTAACTGAAGTGGAACTGGTATTGCTGCCAGACGTGACTCAATCTGTTCAACAACACGCAAGAAATTAGCACCCATACGATCCATTTTATTAACAAATGCGATACGGGGTACTTGATACTTATTTGCCTGACGCCAAACTGTTTCAGATTGTGGTTGAACACCACCAACTGCACAATAAACCATTACCGCACCATCAAGAACACGCATAGAACGTTCTACTTCAATAGTGAAGTCAACGTGTCCTGGTGTGTCAATGATGTTGATGCGGTGTTCGTCAAACTGTTTACCCATACCAGACCAGAAAGCAGTAGTTGCAGCTGAAGTGATAGTAATACCACGCTCTTGCTCCTGCTCCATCCAGTCCATCGTTGCTGCGCCATCATGAACTTCACCAATTTTATGGCTCACGCCAGTATAAAATAGGATACGTTCAGTTGTTGTGGTCTTACCAGCATCAATATGGGCACTAATACCGATGTTGCGATAACGCGTAATGGGAGTTTTACGAGCCATTTTTTCCTCTCTCGTGACCGTTCAATTCGTACAAGGGTAACACCATGTTACCCTTACGAAACATAACTAGCGAATGCTACCAACGATAGTGTGCAAACGCCTTGTTAGCTTCTGCCATACGATGAACATCTTCACGTTTTTTAACAGCAGTGCCTTTATTTTCAGCCGCATCAGATAATTCGTTTGCTAAGCGCAAAGCCATCGATTTATCACCGCGTTTACGAGCAGCTTCAACAATCCAACGCATTGCTAATGCATTACGACGGACAGGACGAACTTCAACAGGAACCTGGTAAGTTGAACCACCAACACGGCGTGATTTAACTTCCACTGTTGGACGAACATTGTCCAGAGCTATTTCAAAGGCTTCTAAATGATCTTTTCCAGCACGTTGAGCCAGGGCCTCAAGCGCACTATATACAATTGCTTCTGCAGTAGATTTTTTACCATCTACCATCAAAATATTAATAAATTTAGCCAATAATTCTGATCCAAACTTTGGATCTGGTAGAATTTTACGTTGACCAATTACACGACGACGTGGCATGGATATACTCCGTTTTTAAATTCAGGGTTGTCCAAAACTCTATGAGTTTGTTTTGACATTAAAAAATTAAATGTTTGGCCTTACTTAACGGAGAACCATTAAGCCTTCGGCCTCTTAGAGCCGTATTTAGAACGACCTTGTTTGCGATCTTTTACACCAGAACAGTCCAGTGCACCGCGGACAGTGTGATAACGCACACCGGGTAAGTCTTTAACACGACCACCACGAATCAAGATTACTGAGTGTTCCTGCAAGTTATGGCCTTCACCACCAATGTAAGAAGACACTTCATAACCATTAGTTAAACGAACACGGCATACTTTACGCAATGCTGAGTTAGGTTTTTTAGGGGTAGTAGTATATACGCGAGTACATACACCACGTTTTTGCGGGCAAGCTTCCAGTGCAGGAACGTTGCTTTTCACAACTTTCGAGCTACGTGGTTTGCGAACCAGCTGATTAATTGTTGCCATTAAAAAAGCTCCTGGTTTTTGCTTCGTAAACACGGATATTCTCCTCGCTTATCGCCATGATAAAACACGAGGACGCGAAATTTTATTGCTGACAGAGGCAGGTGTCAAGAAATATACAAAGGATCATCCATTACCAAGCAAAATATTGTGGATGTTTTACCGTTAATTGCACAAAATCAACATAAGATATCTGACGGACATAAGATGACATATATGGCATTAATCCCCTGGCTTCTACATCATTTTGTAAAGCAAAAACTTGAATCCCTTTATCTTTTAATTGCATTAAAAAATTATTATCTTCATTACCCGATGAGACTTTATGTCCCAGCAAAACCCCATCCTGTAATAATAATACCTCATCCTGTTCCGTTAATAAGCTAATTAGTGAATCAAAGTCACTATAATAAGGGGAAGTAGAAATGGTATATAGCATGTTAGTCTTCTGTTTAACTAGAAAGTCAGAATTACATCATAATCTGCTAAGTTACGTCTAAGCCTGTCAGCAGGAATAACTGTTGCCGGTAGGATAAAGCTACTGTCAGCAGAGAATCCCCTTGCTTCAAGATCTTCCTGACAAATATAGCAAGCATTAATATCATATAATGGCAGTAATTTATAGGTTGAAATGTAATCACGCGCCAGGATTTTACTCGGATTTTGTTTGACCAGTAATTGGCAAACACCATCAGAAATAAAGAAAACACCAATCTTTTCAGTTAATGCAGAAGCGGCGAGCAAAGCATCTAATCCTTCACGACTACTTGAAGTTCCATGAGGTATTTTCATAAATACAAATGCTATTTTTTTCATATTTATCTCAAAATTGAACTGTGCGATCACAGACAAGCATGGCCTCAGCCAAACTACCTAACCCGCTCAATACAAAATCTTCATCCAGATTAGCACCAGGTAAGTGACTATTTTTGGCTTCAGTTTCATCAATAATACCCCGTCGCAATGCAGCAGCAACGCAGACATTCAATTGACATCCTGTCTGCTGTGCTAATGTTTTCCATCCTATAAGTAAATTAAATTCATCACTAGCTGGTGAAATTAATTGATTACCGTTATAAACACCTTCTTGATAGAAAAAAACGGTTTTTAGTATATGTCCTTCCATAACCAAAGCATTCGCGAATTGCCAAGCATTAGTGGCCTGCTGAGTTCCATAAGCAGGCTCTGTCACTAATAGACAATAAGTCAAAGGCTTATTTAAAGTAGAAGCCCCCATTTATTTACTCACCACTTTTAAACTGCCGTATATAGAGATAAACAGTGTGCTTAGAAATATTCAAACGATCAGCAACCTGATTAATCGCATCTTTAATATCAAAAATTCCTTTTTCATATAAATTGAGCACGACTTGTCTGTTTTTCATATTATTTGGCACATTGCGATCAGCATTAACTTCTTCTATGGTAAATTCCAATGCCTGAGCAACAAGATCATCAACACAAGAGGCAAAATTAACGTTGGAAGCAACTTCATGGTTTTTTTCCGGCACAAATGTTTTGACTATCTCAGAAAATGGCATATCTAAATTCATATTAATACAAAGTAAACCAATAACTCGCCGTTTGGGATTACGGATAGCAATAGTGACTGATTTCATTAAGGCGCCACTTTTTGCGCGCGTAAAATAAGCTTTCGATACACTGGAATCAATATCGGTCATATCATGTAGCATACGTAAAGCTAAATCGGTAATTGGTGAACCAATCTTACGGCCTGTATGTTCACCATTAGCTATTCTGACCGCTGAACATTTTAAATCTTCAAGTGAATGAAGAACAATTTCACAATGCCCACCAATTAACATAGCCAAACCGTCAACCATCGATTCATAAGATGTCAAAATCGCGTAATCAACACCATCAAACGGTTGATCATCCAGTAAATCATTATCACAGCTATCATTAGAATATAATAGGTTAGACATTCAGACTCCATCCTCTACATATTGACGAAACTTTATTAAACGATTATGTGAGTAAACACCGATCTTATTATTAATGTGCAATTTATTTAGCAATCATCAATACGCTAAACTTACGGTAAAAAGAATCTAAGACGTTAAAACCACAAAGACCGATCGTCAAGGGATCTCGTGTCAGACCTTTGGCCTGCCTCACAGGACATAAACAAAAAAGTAACTTAATCATTTAATTTAGACAAAAATCACAAAAAAACCTGCTAATAATACATTAAGTAAATTGAATAATATTAACATTTATAAAAATACTTTAAATTATATTCGATGTATTTATTGATAATGCGCAATTTCTATTACCGCATTTATATTGCCACTCATCATAAATTAATATAAATAAATCTCGACTATCCTTGATATATAAGAAAGCCAAAGGCAGAGTTTAACTCTGCCTCTTTTGTCTCTCAATTATTTCTTAGCCGGTTTGATATCTAATAACTCAACATTAAAGATCAAAGTTGAATTTGCTGGAATTGCCGCTGCTGCAGATTTTCCGTAACCTAATTCTGGTGGAATAATAAGTTGAATTTTGCCGCCTTTTTTCAATTGTTGCAAACCTTCGGTCCAACCAGGGATCACTGAATCAAGCGCAATTGTTAACGGTTCATTACGCTTATAAGAACTGTCAAATACTGAGCCATCAATTAAACGACCTTCGTAATTTACCACGACAGTATCTTTATCTGTTGGTTTTGCTCCTTGGCCTGGTTTTTCAATTTTATAAATTAATCCACTTTTTGTTTTTACTGCACTTTTCTCTTCTTTAAGATATTTAGCTCGATAATCATCACCCAATTTATCATTCTTTTTACTCTCTTCTTCCATTTTTAGCTGGGCTGCAGTTTGTATTCTTTTTTCAAGTGCTTTTAAGGTTGTTTCTATTTCTTGATCATTAAGTTTACTTTTATTAATAAACGCATCCTGTACGCCAGCTAAAAGCTGTTGCCTATCAAGATTAATACCGATAGATTTTTGCTGCATTAAAGAATTATCCATGTAACGACCCAGCGAAGCCCCTAATGCATAAGCGCTACGCTGATCTTCATTATCAAATTTCTTATTTGCATCAGCAGCGAATACTTGCGAGGTATTTAGCAACATAGACAAAGACGTCACTAAAAGAGTTGTTTTAAATAATGATTTCATTCAATTCTCCAATTATGTTTATTATTCCTAATCAGTCATAGTAAAGTGTATTAGCTAATCAACTGCGAGATAATACAATAAGTTAAGGGATTAAATATAGTTAAACCAGGCCAATAAAAAGAAGTTACCAGCTAAATCATAATAGAAAAAACTTCTCTAAGGCTTTATCAGTAGGCATTATATCGAATATCCAATCTATGTATTTCACTCCCGACAGGAGGTTCAAGTGGATTTACTTAAAAAATATGAAGAAAGATTAGAAGATTTGGAAAGTAAATTATCTTTTCAAGAGATCACTATTGAAGCGCTTAATCAAGTGGTTGTCGAACAACAACTTGAAATGGTTAAATTAAAAGAACATATGCAACTGGTTACTGAACGATTAAAAGCCACACAATCATCACCATTAGCGCCAATTAATGAAGAAACTCCACCACCACACTATTAAGCAATCAAAAAATCAGCGAGCCTATTTTCTCGCTGATTTATTTCAGTCTAGGTGATTATTATGCCAACTTAATGACAACCACAACCACCATGTCCATGAGAACACCCTTTATCACCATGATGCTCACCATTACAGCAACCACCCTCACGACCATCCTCACTATGAACATGGCCGTGCGCTAATTCTTCTTCAGTAGCTTCCCGGATCGCGATAATTTTAACATTAAATTTTAAATTCTGACCAGCTAACATGTGATTACCATCAACGATAACCTCATCACCTTCAATACCGGTAATTTCTACCGGTACTGAGCCCATATCGGTATCAGCTAAGAAACGCATACCAACTTGTAACTCATCAACACCAACAAAAACATCTTTTGGTACACGTTGAACTAAATTCTCATCATATTGACCATAAGCGTCATCAGCTTGGATTTCAATATCGAAATGTTCACCGACACTGCGTCCTTCGAGTGCCTTTTCTAAACCTGAAATCAAAGAACCACGACCATGCAAATAATCAAGTGGCGCAGTGTCCAACGACTCATCAACTAATACATCATCTTCTGTTCTCACTTTATAAGCCAGGCTCACCACTAAATCTTTCGCTACTTTTTTCATTACATCTCCTACAACGTCGTGGATAAAAAATTTTTCCGATTGTACAAAAAAAAAGTACAGCTGTATTGAAACTTATAAAAAACATTATTTTTATTTCAAAGTAAAAATTTCTATTTGCAAATTTTTATCTTTGATATGACTATCAGATCCATCTACTGTCTGAGATTGCCTATAGTGACACTTTTTACATTCAAGGTAATCAAATGCATTTTTTTGCCAAAGCATCAGCGTATCTTGAGATTGGCACTTAGGACAAACAGCGCCAGCAATGAATCTTTTACGTATTACAGACATTCACTTTCTCGCTAATTAATCTTATGTTAATCCCAACTTTTTGGTTGTCCACGCTCTTGCGTTATTTCTATTTCAAACAATTCTTCAAGCTCTCTACGCGCTTCTTTGATTCGAGTCGCTTGGCCAATCTCACCCTCACCGGCTTTAGGCGAATTTTCTTTAAATATTTTAACATCTAGTCGACGAAAATGCTGTTTTGCTCGGTGAGCCTGATGGGGATGTATACCTAGATTTATCAATGTCCTTTCGCCCATCTCAAGCGCACTGACAAATGTCTCTCGACAAAAATCGGTCACACCATTTTCTCGTAATTGATGCGCTTCAAAACGTCCTCGTGCTCTTGCTATGATATGAAGATTGGGAAAATTAGCCTGACATAAATGAACTATCCCCATCACTTCTTCCGGATTATCGCTGGTAATAACAATCACGCTGGCTTTCGCCGCTCCGGCCGATCGCAGTAATTGCAAATCTTGCGCATCGCCATAATAAACTTTATAGCCAAAGCGTCGCATCGTATAAATTGCACTGACATTTTGCTCTAATACCGTAATACGAATTTTATTGGCCATTAATAAACGACCTACAACTTGGCCAACACGTCCAAACCCTACCAAAATAACTTGTGGATCAGTATCCTCAACAAAAGGTTTTTCAATCGGCTCATTACGCACATTGTACCAGTGAGTCAGTAATTTGCTGATTAGCTGCATCATCGGTGGCGTTGTCATCATAGATAAAGTAACAATAACTAATAACAGCGACATTTGCTCGTTACTCATTACTTTCACATTAATAGCGGTCGAAAAGATAATAAATGCAAATTCACCAGCCTGACTCAATACGCCAGCAAACAGTAGGCGTGAAGAACGACGCACCCGCGCTAGCCAACCTAAAATATAGAGAATAGCAAATTTTAATATTACCAGGATCACAACACCGAAGACTATTTCTAATAAATGTGACCAAAGGATGGCTAAATTAAGCGACATGCCAACAGAAATAAAAAATAAACCGAGTAGCAAACCTTTAAAAGGTTCTATCGTGATCTCCAGCTCATGACGAAATTCAGTATCAGCCAGTAGTACACCCGCCATAAATGTGCCCAACGCCATAGAAAAGCCGAGTTTTTCCATAAAAAAAGCCGCACCTAATACGACAAGCAACGAAGCGGCAGTAAATATTTCATGAATACCTGACTTAGCAACCAGATGAAATAATGGCCGTAATAAATAGCGCCCTCCTACCCATAAACCAACAAAGGCAACCACTTTTAGTCCAATTCGATACCAATCGTTATCAGCCGTTCCACTGGCAAGAAATGGAATAAGTGCCAATATCGGGATCACTGCCATATCTTGAAAAAGTAAGACAGAAAAACCCAATCGCCCACTTTCTGCATTACTCATGTTCCTTTCATGTATAATCTGTAAGGCAATTGCCGTTGATGACATCGCTAAACCTAGCCCACCAACTAGTGCTGCTTGCCAAGAAAAATGAATAATAATCAGTAAACCGGTAAATAGTGCGGCTGTTATGATCACCTGAGCGGTGCCAACAACAAAAATTGAACGCCTTAATGTCCATAATTTAACTGGATTAAGTCCCAAGCCAATTAAAAACATCAAAAAAACCACGCCTAATTCAGCGAAATGCATAATTTCATCAACATTTCGGATAAACCCCAGCACAAATGGCCCAATGACAATACCAGTTAATAAATATCCTAATACCGCCCCTAGCCGAATTTTTTGGGCAATAGGTACCATAATGACACCCGCCAATAGGAATATCATAATAGAACGGAATGAACTAAATTCTTCCATAATTATAAACCTCCATGCTCTAAGGGTGATTTTAGCCAATCACGATAGGCTTTTGCACACTCCTGCATGTCTTCAAGCGACTGCCTTCTTGCCATATAGATAATCACCGGTGATAACCATTGCATTTCACACATTAAAGCAATAAGTTCAAAAGGACGTAACAATTCAGTTAACGGAAAACGGTTATAACCACCATATTGATAAGCTTCCTGAGGCTCTCCGGTAGTAATAACCGAACGCCAATATTTGCCTTTAAGTTGTTTACTTTGCTCACAAACAAAATTTCGCGTTAATACTCTATCAAACCACTCTTTCAAAAGAGATGGACAACTATAGGTATAAAGCGGATGCTGAAAAATGATAATTTCATGCTGACAAAGCAACTTCCGTTCATAACTGGCATTAATAAAATAGTCCGGATAAGTGCCATATAAATCATGGATCACAACATTGTCTAAATCCTGAACATATTCAATGAGCATCTTATTCGCCACAGATTCAGTAGGTTCAGGATGGACATAGATAATGAGAATCTTGGGTGGTAGCGACATAATTAGCTCCTCAAAAGCGTGCCAGAAGCACAATTTTTAGTTAACATACACACCAAAGGCCATTTATATTCTTTAAAATTATAAATGATTTAATATATTATCAAGATACGGTTTATATGATTGTATTTTCTTCGCTACAAATGCGCTGTGGTATTCGGGTTTTACTAAACAGTGCAACAGCTTCTATCACACCAGGCCAAAAAGTGGGCTTAATTGGCAAAAATGGCTGTGGAAAATCGACTCTATTTTCGTTAATCAAAGGTGACATGCAACCTGAAGCAGGAAGCATTACTTTTCCAACAACTTGGGCTCTCGCTTGGGTCAATCAAGAAACACCCGCGCTAAAAAAATCCGCCATTGAATATGTGATTGATGGCGATCACGAATACCGCAAATTAGAAAAACAACTACAACTAGCAAATGACAAAAATGATGGCCATGCTATTGCATTAATACATGGTCAACTGGATGCTATCAATGCTTGGAGTATTCGCGCTCATGCTGCTAGTTTATTACATGGTTTAGGTTTTTCACCATTACAAATAGATGAACCTGTCAGCGCCTTTTCCGGCGGATGGCGGATGCGACTAAATCTGGCACAAGCTTTAATTTGTCGTTCTGATCTATTATTACTTGATGAACCAACTAACCATTTAGATTTAGACGCGGTTATTTGGTTAGAAAAATGGCTTAAAAATTATACCGGCACTCTGATCCTGATTTCCCATGATAGAGATTTTCTCGATCCTATCATTGACAAAGTGCTGCATATCGAACAAGAAAATTTATTCGAATATACCGGTAATTATACTTCCTTTGAGCAACAAAGAGCGACTAAACTGGCGCAACAACAAGCACTTTACGAAAACCAACAAGAAAAAGTTAACCATTTAAAAAAATATATTGATCGTTTTCGTTATAAAGCAACAAAAGCTAAACAGGCACAGAGCCGGATCAAAATGTTAGAGCGTATGGAACTAGTTGCCCCCGCCCACATTGATAACCCATTTCACTTTTCGTTTCGAGCACCAGATTGTTTACCTAATCCCCTGCTTAAAATGGAAAAAGTTAGCGCTGGCTACGGCGATAAAGTAATCTTAAAATCAATTAAACTCAATCTGGTTCCCGGCTCAAGAATTGGTTTACTCGGCCGTAACGGGGCAGGTAAATCAACCTTAATCAAGTTACTGGCTGGTGATCTATTACCCCAACAGGGGGAAATTTCCTTAGCGAAAGGCATTAAACTCGGTTATTTCGCACAACATCAATTAGATTATCTGCGCATGGATGAGTCGCCATTACAACATCTTTACCGCCTTGCTACGCAAGAAACTGAACAACATTTGCGCGACTATCTTGGTGGCTTTGGCTTTAAAGGCGACAAAGTAAATGAGCCATGTATGCATTTTTCCGGCGGGGAAAAAGCGAGGTTAGTATTAGCCTTGATTGTCTGGCAACGGCCCAATCTTCTGCTGCTCGATGAGCCAACTAACCATCTAGATTTGGATATGCGACAGGCATTAACAGAAGCATTGATTGTATTTGATGGTGCCTTAATTGTTGTGTCCCATGATCGCCATTTACTGCGCTCAACAACAGATGAATTTTATCGCATTCATCAAGGTCAGGTTGAGCCTTTTGCTGGTGATCTGGACGACTATCAAAAATGGTTAACCGAACAGAATAAACAACAGCACCAACAAATTCGTCAGGAACAGTTACAAGATAAGATGCTATCAGCTAACTTAACTGCCCAAGATCGTAAAGAACAAAAACGACGTGAGGCAGAATTCCGCCAACGCACGCAGCCAATCAGAAAACAGTTATCAATATTAGAACAAAAGATCACAAATCTATCTAATCAATTAGCTCAAATTGAACAAAAACTGGCTGATAGTGATATTTATAACCACAATCGTAAATCTGAACTCAATAATTACCTAAAACAGCAAACTGAAACAAAATCGACATTAGAGGAAACCGAAACCGAGTGGCTAGCACAGCAAGAAACTCTGGAAAATATGATAAAAGAGTTCGAATGTCAGGCATAATTCGATTCAAGACAGATTTTTTTAACAATATAATAAAACTTAACTAAGCGCAGCTGGCATTAATGAGGCTACGCTTAGCCTCATCGTGCCGTCAGTCACTATTCATCTAATTTGTTGATCATTAAACGGGCATTTATGATTAATGAACGGGCTTTTACCTCCCGTTTTTGTAATAGCGCCAGGAATAACAAATCGGTCAACGTATTTTGGGCGGCACGAGAAGAAATTGACGAACTTCGCCATTCATTTTCACCAGCGATACTTTCCAATACATAATCAGCTAACTGCACTAATGGTGTCTGTTGTTTATTACCAACAATGGCAATTACTTTCGCTCCCTGCTGCTTAGCTATTGCTGCCGCTTCGCAAATATTTTTTCGCTTCCCACTAAATGAAATAGCAATCTGAATATCTTTTGCAGTAAGAGTTAGCGCTGTTGTTATTTGAACGTGGTGGTCTAAATCAACAAGAGTAGTAATACCTATTTTTTGCAATTTATAATAGAGATCTTTTGCCACTAATCCTGACCCACCAATGCCAACAATTTGTACTCTTTGGGCATGATTGACCAATGTGGCAACTTTGTTAAAAATTTGATAATTAATTCGCCGAGTTGTTTCGGTAACCGAATCAATTTTTTCTTGCGCCAGTTTCTGTGCAATAACCATCAAACTATCGTTACTGGCAATCTGATTATGAATAACTTTATGTGATTGCTCAGTAAGTACTTGCTTACGTCCTAACTCTTCACTAATAGCCAGTTTTAAAGCCGGAAATCCCTTGACACCAACTTTCTGGCTAAATTTAACAATTGCTGATTGACTGACACCTATTTGTTCCGCTATTTGTTGTGATGAAAGCAGTAATACCGCTTGTGGTTGTTCAAGAATAAAGGTGGCGATTTTCTGCTGATTTAACGCTAACTGAGGTAACAACCATGAAATTTTACTCAATATGGCCATACTATACTGAAGACTATTCATAATATTCGGATCACCAGATTAAAATAATTATGATAAATTATTCCTATTTTATTATTTATTATTTATTATTTATTATTTATTATTTATTATTTATTATTTATTATTTATTATTTATTATTTATTATTTATTATTTATTATTTATTATTTATTATTCTAATAAATTAATGGCTGATTAAACAATAAATTAGCTAACATAATATTATTTTCATTTTTCTCTTATTCCTTTGTCACCATGAAATAAGAATAGATCGCTTTGTGATCAATAACACATATAAAGAATAAATAATTCCTTAATATCTCCCCAAAATGACATATAGGAAACATTCGATGACATTAGATCTTAATAAAATGGTAACAGAAAGTCGCAATCCAGCTAGTAACAGTATAGATACATTATCAACCTTAGAAATGTTGAAAATCATTAACCAGGAAGATAAAAAAGTGCCGATTGCTGTCGAGCAGACACTAACTGAAATTGCGCTTGTTATTGACAAAGTTGCCTATGCTTTTCAACATAATGGTAGATTGTTTTACAGCGGTGCTGGCACTTCAGGCCGTTTAGGCATTTTAGATGCAAGTGAGTGTCCACCAACATATGGCAGCCCTCGTAACATGGTAATCGGCCTAATTGCTGGTGGACACCAAGCAATTCTTCAAGCGGTAGAAAACGCTGAAGATAATCCGCAGTTTGGGGCTGATGATCTTAAAGCTTTTAATTTCAATCAAAAAGATGTTTTAGTTGGTATCGCCGCAAGTGGCCGCACACCTTATGTAGTGGGCGCGATGAACTACGCTAAAACGACAGGCGCAACTGTTGCCTGCATTAGTTGTAATCCTAACAGTGAAATGGTCAACATAGCAGATATCGCAATAATACCGATTGTCGGCCCTGAAGTAATTACTGGCTCCTCACGAATGAAAGCCGGCACGGCACAAAAATTAGTCCTTAATATGATCACTACAGGTGCTATGATACGGACTGGAAAAGTATACGGTAACCTGATGGTAGATGTAGAAGCAACCAATGCTAAACTTATTGAACGTCAAAAGCATATTGTCATGGCTGCAACAGAGTGTGATCGAACAACAGCAGAACAAGCCCTTATTGCATGTAATAACCATTGTAAAACCGCTATCGTTATGATCCTTACCGGCTTAAATGCCCAACAAGCTAAACAAACACTAGCTGACAATGATGGTTTTATTCGAGCCGCCTTAAAACAGCAAACTGGCTATTAATAATCGTTTTACAGGAAAAGTACCATGGCAAAAATAACTAATGAAATGTTAAGTCAGATACTGGTGGCTATTGGCGGCGCTAAAAATATTATTCAGCACGGCAACTGTATGACACGCTTACGCATAACGTTGCATGACATACAATTAGTTGACAAAAATCGCCTCAAACAAATTCCCGGTGTGTTAGGAATTATCGACAGTGATAAACAACTACAAATTGTATTAGGCCCAGGTAATGCTCAAACTGCTAGCGACATGATGAAACAATTATTAGCAGACAGCTCTGAGACAGAAACAATATTACCCACTAAGAATGATTTGCAAGAAATTGCCGCCGACAACAAAAAACAATTAAAAACTAAACAAACCAGTGGCGTTCATAAATTTTTATCCACTTTTGCCACTATCTTTACCCCACTTATACCGGGTTTTATTGCCGTTGGTTTATTACTTGGCTTTGCAACATTGGTCAAACAAATATACTATCCAGCCGGTCTGCCAACTGAGGCAACTCAACAGACTTTTCTTGTTCATTTAATACTTTATATGTCTGTCTTTAGCAAAGGCCTTTATGCTTTTCTGGGGATCTTGATTGGTTACAATACGCAAAAAGTTTTTGGTGGTTCAGGGATTAATGGTGCCATTATTGCGTCACTTTTTATTTTGGGCTACGATCCACACGCCACAACAGGCTTCTTCTCCAATATGAGTACCTTTTTCAATTACACCATTGATCCTCAAGGTAATATTATTGGTATTCTACTTGCTTGTATTTGTGGTGCCTGGATTGAACGACAAATCAGAAAAATTATTCCCGCCAATTTAGATATGATACTGACTTCCGCAATCACATTGCTGATTGTTGGCGCCATTACTTACACGATTATTATGCCAATAGGTAGCTATTTATTTATTGGTATGTCTTGGCTATTTATTCACTTAAATGGCAATCCATTTGGTACCGCTATATTAGCTGGTCTATTTTTGATCGCTGTTGTTTTTGGTGTACATCAAGGTTTTATTCCAGTTTATTTCGCTTTAATGGAAACACAAGGGTTTAATCCTCTTTTCCCGATCCTGGCTATGGCAGGTGGTGGTCAAATTGGTGCAACATTAGCGCTCTATATCAAAGCAGCCAAAAATTCTGGCTTACGTAATCAGATACGGGGGGCAATTATCCCGGGTTTATTAGGTATTGCTGAACCTTTAATCTATGGGGTAACTTTACCGCGCATTAAACCTTTTATAATCGCTTGTCTTGGCGGAGCCGCTGGTGGTTTTTTTATCGGATTAGTTGCCTGGTTGGGTCATCCAATTGGCCTCAACTCGGTTTTCGGCCCATCCGGATTAATTGCTATTCCACTGATGACATCTACAACCGGGATTTTTAGCGGTATACTTATCTATATTGCTGGCTTACTGATTTCCTATTTATTCGGTTTTATTTTTACCTATTTGTTCGCTAGTAAAAATGTCGATTTAAGTTAATGCAACCAAATAAAAGGGATACAAGCGAGTGTAAAAATACTCATTGTAATATTAAAAATAAACCAAGCATTACGCCCACGAAGCAGGATGCCGATTAAAGAACCAAAACCAACCCAGACAAAACCACCGATTAAATTGACAATCAACATAACAAAACTTATGATCAAAATCGAGTTAGCATAGTTATCAGCAACACTATAACTACTAACCGCACCTAAGCCCATCATCCATGCTTTGGGATTCAGGAATTGTAATAAACTCCCTTGATACCATTTAATTGATTTAGCAACTTTGGACTCTGTATTAAGTTGCATATGGTGGGATGTAGCGAGTTTCCAAGCAAGCCATAATAAATATAAACTCCCAACAATTTTCATTATAATTTGTAGCACCGGCGAAAGCAGTAAAAGAACAGCAAGGCCAGCAGCAGAAATAAATAAAATACTCTGGATACCTAATATTACACCGAACATTAAAGGTATTGAACGCCGCAAACCATACTGAGCACCTGATGACGTAAATAATAAATTATTTGGCCCAGGAGTAATCGCCACAATGAATAAAAAAGTAAATAACGCAAAAATCAGCCCATAACTCATTTAAGATCCTTTGATTAACTATTATTAATCTTTTTTTCATATTAAAAATAACAATATATTATCAGAATATATGTAGAATTAATTATTTAGATTTACAATTATGAGTAAAAATTTTCAACCAATAAATTGGGCTAAAAATCCTCATTTACAAACACTACTACCCCGTATTGTGAGGAAAAAGCCGCAAATCAAACCGTTATGGCAACGCCTAGAATTACCTGATGGCGATTTTATTGATCTCGCTTGGAGTGAAGATCCTCAATCTGCGAAGCATAAACCTCGATTGGTCATTTTTCATGGCTTAGAAGGCAGTTTTAGAAGCCCATATGCTCATGGCATGTTAGAAGCGACTAAAAGACGAGGATGGCTTGGTGTAATTATGCATTTTCGTGGCTGTAGTGGAGAACCGAATCGACAAAAACGCATTTATCATTCCGGTGAAATTACCGATGCCCGCTACTTCCTCAAATGGCAGAAAACGATTTACGGTCAAGTACCAATTGCCGCGGTTGGCTACTCACTTGGTGGTAATATGTTAGCTTGCTATTTAGCAGAAACCGGACAATATGCTGATGTTAATGCAGCAGTCATTGTTTCCGCCCCTTTAATGTTAGAGCCTTGTTCAATTCGTTTAGAAAAAGGGATTTCACAATTCTATGAGCGTTATTTACTAAACGGTCTTAAACGTAATGCAACACGTAAACTCATTCGCTACCCAGGTTCATTACCGCTTAATTTGCTACAACTAAAAAAGCTAAAACGGCTACGTGATTTTGATAATGTCATCACGGCGAAAATACACGGTTTTAAAGATGCAGCGGATTATTATCATCAATGTAGTGCTCTGCCTCGGTTACCGAATATCCGTGTGCCAACATTAATTATTCATGCAAAAGATGATCCTTTTATGGCGCCTGAAGTTGTACCGGATATCAACCAATTACCCGCTAATATTGAGTATCAAATGACAGAACATGGTGGTCACGTTGGGTTTGTTAGTGGCACATTAAAACAGCCTAAAATGTGGCTTGAGCAACGCATACCTGATTGGTTAACCCCACATCTGGAGCCGTAATTTATGATCATTCCATGGCAACAGCTAGCAGCAGATACTTTAAATAATTTGATTGAAAGCTTTGTGTTACGAGAAGGAACGGATTATGGTAAAGATGAGAAAACGCTGGAAGAAAAAGTTGAGGATATTAAGCAACAATTACGATTAGGAAGTGTTGTGCTTGTCTGGTCTGAATTACATGAAACGATAAATATTTTGCCAAAAACGCAATTACATTCTTAAATAACTGTATACATCGCTATATAAAAAGAAATTTTACGTTATTGTAATTAATGTGTTAAAACATTGTGTTATCTGAATGCGTAATGGAAGCCACTTATAATGTCAGCTAATCATCCGATCATTGCAGTAACAGGCTCCAGTGGTGCGGGCACCAGCACCACCAGCCTTGCATTTCAAAAAATCTTTACTCAGTTAAAGCTTTCGGCAGCAACCATTGAAGGTGATAGTTTTCATCGTTATACTCGCCCTGAAATGGATGTTGCTACGTAAAGCTAAAGAACAGAGTCGTCATATTAGTTATTTTGGACCTGAATCCAATGATTTTGGTCTGCTTGAACAAAGTTTAATCGAGTATGGTGAAAAAGGGACTGGAAAACGCCGACGCTATTTGCACACCTACGATGAAGCCGTCCCTTACAATCTTCAACCTGGGACTTTTACACCATGGGAAGCATTACCTAAAAATACCAATATACTATTTTATGAAGGGTTACATGGTGGGGTTGTAACATCAAAATATAATGTCGCTAAACATGTAGATTTGTTAGTCGGTGTTGTGCCTATTGTTAATCTTGAATGGATCCAGAAACTAATTCGTGATACATCAGAACGGGGTCATTCAAGAGAAGCTGTGATGGATTCAGTTATCCGCTCAATGGGAGATTACATTAAATATATCACCCCACAATTTTCTCGTACCCATATCAACTTTCAACGTGTTCCAACCGTTGATACCTCTAACCCCTTTGCCGCTAAAGCGATTCCTTCACCAGATGAAAGTTTTATAGTGATCCGATTTAATGGTCTGACCCAGATCGATTTTCCCTATCTTTTATCCATGCTACACAATTCATTTATTTCTTCAATGAACACATTGGTTGTTCCAGGTGGAAAACTAGGTTTAGCATTGGAGTTAATTATGACCCCATTAGTAAAAATGCTTGTCACTAATAAAAAAATTATCCATAAAATAAGCTAACAATACAGCATTATATTTTTACTTATATCAATTTTTTATTCTTATAACCATTTTAAAGTTCAAACTATGCATAAAATTATCTTTTCCGTATATCATAATAATCGCGGTAATATTTTCTGGTTAATTATTTAATAACGTAATTATATTATAATGTTAATATTTATTTTTGCTATAATTTGATAACTTATGAAATAATATATTATTATTTCGGTTTAATTTTGAAATGTAATATTTACTTTGTCATACTTATTAATAAACACAATAAAACTAATCAACTTATTGCTAAAATATCGATTATTTGGTCTATACAACATGACTGAATCGAGACAGTAGAGACAGGATGCTTTTATTATGCTACAAAGCAAAAGCACATTTATAGTATGGTTAAGATCAATACCAAAAATTCCGAATCAATATACCCTATAGTTAATATTAACTTTTCCAAACTAAACAAGTTAGTATGCTATGTTAGAATTTTATAAGATAAGCCAGCCTTATGAAGATTGGTATTTTCATATTTAGGCTGCAATAACATTAGAGGATTAAGCGAATGGTTTTCGGCAAACCACACACAGACCCGACTCTTGAATGGTTTTTGTCACACTGCCATATTCACAAATATCCATCCAAAAGCACTCTTATTCATCAGGGCGAAAAAGCAGAAACACTTTATTATATTGTAAAAGGTTCTGTTGCTGTTTTGATTAAAGATGAAGAAGGAAAAGAGATGATCCTTTCCTATCTGAATCAGGGGGACTTTATTGGTGAGCTTGGATTATTTGAGGAAGGGCAAGAGCGAACAGCTTGGGTTAGAGCTAAAAGCGCCTGTGAAGTCGCTGAAATCTCTTATAAAAAATTTCGCCAATTAATACAGGTAAATCCAGATATTTTGATGCGATTATCAGCACAAATGGCTAAACGCTTACAAACAACTTCTGAAAAAGTCGGTAATCTAGCTTTTTTGGATGTTACAGGCCGTATTGCGCAAACATTATTAAATTTAGCAAAACAGCCTGACGCGATGACGCATCCAGATGGAATGCAAATTAAAATTACTCGCCAAGAGATAGGTCAAATAGTAGGATGCTCACGTGAAACAGTGGGACGTATCCTAAAAATGCTAGAAGATCAAAATCTGATTTCTGCTCACGGTAAAACCATTGTCGTTTACGGTACACGTTAATATTTTATAAACCAGTACCTACTTTTATGTAGTGTATTGGTTTTATAAACTTATTTATTGTTATTAATATACAATTAAATTATGAATATATAATTACAATAGTAATAAAAAATCGAATAGCTGAATTATGATACAACTTTAATATGATATTTGAAATTAAAAATAACCGAACTATCTATCATAAAATTTACTAGATAGTCAGAGTATAATAATCAAACCTTATTAAGTTTATTTTCCAAAAACGATTTTAATACTACCGCATTATTATAATGTTCGTCTTTGCTAGAAAAAAGAAGTATCAAACAGTCCGATTTTACTTTAAGCAATAAATGTTGCCAACTATCAGGATTATTTTCTAATTCTTCAAAATAAAGTCGCTTAAATTGAGTAAAATTTGCTGGATATTTATGAAACCATTTTCTTAAATCATTTGATGGAGCAACATTTTTATTCCATTCATCATAGCGAAGATCTTGTTTTTTAATACCCCTTGGCCATATCCTATCAACCAATACCCGATAGCCATTATTACCGGTTTTATCCGCATAAATACGTTTACAAATTATCATCTTTGTACCATTTTTTGATAATAAAAAATTTAACAAAAATTTCTTTTATTATGTTTAATAGTAGCCCTGTATCGATGATAAATACAAAAAACATATTTACTTTCTATATACTGCTTTTCCCCTATTGAGATTTACATTTCAAGCAAAATAAAACCTATTTTTCCAACGTTGATAGTTATACTTATCATTGAAATAAATAACCAGACATGATCTAATTTGTAATAAATTAATACTTTAGAAAATTATTTAATAACTCATGTCCTTGCTCACTCAAGATGCTTTCTGGATGAAATTGGACGCCCTCAATAGGTAGTGTTTTATGCCGAATACCCATAATTTCATCAATATTTCCATCATGTAGCGTCCAGGCAGTAACCTCAAAGGTAGCGGGTAAAGTTCCGGCATCAATCACCAAAGAATGGTAACGAGTAACCTGTAATGGACGATTTAATCCTTTAAAAATACCTTGCTGGTTATGATGAATTGCAGATACCTTGCCATGCATTACTTCTCTCGCTTTGACAATTGAAGCACCAAAAGCCTGACCAATCGCCTGGTGACCAAGGCAAACCCCCAAAATTGGGATCTTACCGGCAAAATATGAAATTGTATTTAGTGAAACACCCGCCTCATTAGGTGTACATGGACCCGGTGAAATAACTAAATGTGTCGGCGCTAATGTTTCTATCTCCGAGATAGTTATTGCATCATTACGTTTAACTACAACATGAACTCCTAACTCACACAGATATTGATAAAGGTTATAGGTAAACGAATCATAGTTATCAATTATCAAAAGCATAACTGGCTATCCAAATGATTTTTATAGTAATAATTCCTTGATTATGAACTTTATTATTAAGGCAGATTGTACTGATTATTATACCATAACAATAACGTGGGCTATCATACCATAACCGTAGAAAAAAATGGCTTACAAAAATCAATCAAAATGTTTCATTTTAATAAATAAACACAATAATTATAAATGAGAATAATGATAAAGGATTACTATAAACTATTATAAACTTCGTTATAATATTGACCATAAGGTTTTAAATTATTTGATGTTATTTCGTTATTTCGATAAATTTCGCCAATATATTTAGTTGCTTCATCAAATTTGTTATCAATAAGATAATTATCATAGACTTCATTATAACATTCTATATTTCTTGGATTTGCCGTAATTCCAATATCCACTGCCATGTGATTAATAATTTCTCGTTGGATCTCAATATTTTTAATCGTTGCAGCACCTTCACTGGCTAAAAAATGAGAAACAAAATTTGATTTAGATTTTATATTTGGCTTTGCTGCATAAAAAATATGCCCAATTTCATGGGATAACGCTTGGATAGTTAAATTAGGATGATTCAATATTCGATTTGAAATAAATACAGTTTTCCGTCGTAAATCGGTCGCGGTTCCTTGCCCCCGTTGCGCTACAACTAATTTCCAACCATCAATTTCTAATGTCTCCAATGCCCGACTCAATGTAGGTGAACTTGTAATAAGCGCTTGTGTCTTTTCAGAAAATCGAACCATTTTGCCCGGAATATATTCAATTTTCTCATCAAAAAAATAAGTAGACATAGGGGCCATATTCTGTAAGTCTGAAAATTGATTATTTTTATGTTCTATTTTCGGTTCAACAATATTTTCTATTAATTTCTGGCAACTAGGTAATAGCTTACTCAAACAATAATTCCTCATTAACAACAAAATAACGATATAACTTAATAAACTGATGGAAATTTTGTTTTATTATAAAGTAAAGTCCTGCCATTGATAGCAAGATAAAGACAGGTAAATTATTTTAGTTTTCTTATTGTAATTAAATATCGGTAGGTATGTTAAATTTAATAGCAGAAAAATATTTCCTGCTATTAGATAACTTATTCAATACTGGCAGAAATAATTTTTATTTCTTGAGTTGGCACATTTTGGTAAGGACCAATATCTTTTGTTTTTACTTTCGAAATTTTGTCAACAACGTCCATTCCTTTAATCACTTTACCAAAAACAGCATAACCAAAATCACGTTGGCCATGATCTAAGAATGCATTATCTGCTATGTTGATAAAAAATTGGCTAGTAGCACTATCCTTAGCTGTTGTACGCGCCATTGCAATGGTTCCACGTAAATTACGTAACCCATTATCAGCTTCATTTTTGATTGGCGAGCGAATATTTAATTGAGGTTGCAAATCACTAATAAAACCACCACCTTGGATCATAAAACCTGGGATCACACGATGGAAAATAGTATTTTGATAGTAACCTGCTTTTACATACTGAATGAAATTCTCCGTTGTTATAGGCGCTGCTTTATTATTTAACTCAAGTTCGATCTCACCTTCCGAAGTCACTAATTTAACGATAGTATCTCCTGCTGCAACAGCAAATGAAGAGATACTAACCATATACGCTACCAGTAGCGGCACAAAAAAACGTTTTAACATTCAAGTTCCTTTTAATTATATTTTAGATGAAAATGTAAGCTAAAATTTAGTACCGTCAGGTCATTATACTAAGTAAAAATACATAACTGGCATAAATTGACCTAATTAAATAATAGGATCTATTCTGTCACATTCCATATTTTTTTCTTATGTAAAAAATGTTATTTTTAATAAAATTCATTAACACATAATAATCTATCTTTCATGTAGCTATCACTATCTTAATTTATCCTCTTAAAGGTATAATTTCTCTAATTTAAGCCGAAATCAGCGAGAAACAATGATGACAAACAAAAATTATAATTATCACCAGACAAAATTTGTCACAAGCGCACCTGATATTCGCCATTTACCAAACGATCATGGTATAGAAATTGCCTTCGCTGGACGTTCTAACGCCGGTAAATCCAGTGCATTAAATGCACTTACCCAACAAAAAAATCTAGCCCGTACCAGTAAAACACCTGGCAGAACACAGCTAATCAATTTGTTCGAAGTTGCAGAGGGTATTAGGCTGGTTGATTTACCTGGCTACGGCTATGCGGAAGTCCCTGAATCAATTAAACGCCAATGGCAACAAGCATTAAGTGAATATTTACAAAAAAGAACATGTTTAAAAGGATTGATAATATTAATGGACATTCGTCATCCATTAAAAGATATGGATATACAAATGATTGAATGGTCTGTAGCAATGAATATCCCAATATTGGTATTGCTAACCAAAGCAGACAAACTAGTACCCAATAAACAAAAAGCTCAAATCATAGCAGTACGTAATAGATTAAAAACAGTGGCGGGTAATATACAAGTTGAAACCTTTTCTTCATTGAAAAAAATAGGTATCGATAAATTACAACTTAAATTAGATGAATGGTTCAATGAGCACCATTCTAAGCATAATTAGTCTACATGATGGATAATTAGAGGGCTTTATCTATCACTACTGTCACATTTTCTTAAAAACAAATAAAAAAATGCTCCAGTCAATTATTTGACTAGAGCAGCTTAATAATTAGCTTATCTTATTACATAAAGTAATAGATTTTAAAAATAGAACATCTTACCTCTGTACCCTACGTCAATTACTTTACTTTATTTCGCGAATAAAAAAAAGTTTTTTGTTATTTTTTTCGATTGAATTTAAGTCATAAAATAACTTTATGTAATAAAAACTAATTGCTTGATAACTTTGGCGCATAATTAGCAAAAACTATATATTTTTAGTGATAAAAACTGCCTAGTTTACTAAAACAGTTTGGTCGATCATCCTAACAAAAGTAAGTTATTACCTACTACGTTATTTTGTCACGAGTAAAATAAGTTAGTTTACTTAAAATTCTTATCGGCAATTAGCATAAATGCCGCTTTTTCTTTTTAATGTGCTTCATCCCAATTATCACCAATACCAATATCAACTTTTAGTGGAACAGTTAATTGCATACTGTGTTCCATTAACTGACGGATTTTTTGTTGTGACCGCTCAACAGCAGACGCTTTTACTTCAAAAACTAATTCATCGTGTACTTGCATCAACATATAGAGATCAGGCTTTACCGTTTCAATCCATGTATCTAATGTGATCATCGCTTTTTTTATAATATCTGCTGCCGTTCCTTGCATTGGTGCATTAATGGCTTCACGTTCAGATGCTTTACGTCGCATTGTATTGCGGGAATTAATATCGGGCAAATAGAGTCGGCGTCCTGCTAGCGTTTCGACATAACCTTGCTCCGCAGCTTGCTTGCGGGTACGTTCCATATAACTTAAAACACCAGGATAGCGATCAAAATAACGATCCATATAATGCTGTGCCTGGCCACGAGTAATTCCTAACTGACGGGACAGTCCAAAAGCGCTCATACCATAAATTAAACCAAAATTAATTGCTTTTGCGCTACGGCGCTGCTCACTAGTCACATCGGTCAACAATACCCCAAAAACCTCTGCCGCTGTTGCTCTATGAATATCTTGTCCTTCGGCAAAAGCATCAAGCAATCCTTTATCCTGCGAAAGATGGGCCATAATACGCAATTCAATTTGCGAATAATCTGCGGCTACAATTTTATAACCTTCGCGAGCGATAAACGCTTGACGGATCCTTCGCCCTTCCTCAGTCCTAACTGGAATATTTTGTAAATTAGGATCACGGGAAGAGAGTCTACCAGTCGCTGTTACTGCCTGATGATAGGAAGTATGTACCCGTTTCGTTTTTGGATGGATCATCATGGGTAGTTTATCGGTATAAGTCGATTTCAATTTTGATAAGCTACGGTGTTGCAGAATAATTTTTGGCAGCTCATGACTAAAGGCCAGCTCTTCTAGGACTTCCTCATTAGTGGAGGGTGCCCCACTAGGGGTTTTCTTCACCACTGGCAGTTGAAGTTTTTCAAACAAAATAGCTTGTAATTGTTTAGGTGATGCCAAATTAAATTCTTGTTCAGCGATAGCATAAGCTTCTTTTTCAATTTCCATTAATCGGCTTGCTATCTCCTGAGATTGCTTAGCCAGCTTATTTGCATCGATAAGCACCCCAACCCGTTCCATACGGGCTAATACCGGTACTAACGGCATTTCTATCTGTTGAAAAACTTCTTTTAATTTAGGTTCTGCCTCAAGTTGAGGCCAAAGCGTTTGGTGTAATAATAATGTGACGTCGGCATCTTCGGCTGCGTAAGTTGACGCTTGCTCAAGTGGGATTTGATTGAATGTTAATTGATTTTTTCCTTTGCCGGCAATCTCTTCAAAAGTTATAGTTTTATGATTGAGATGCCGTTGCGCCAAACTATCCATATCATGACGACCAAGTCCGGCAACACTATTTAATATATAAGATTCCAGCATTGTATCAAAGGCCATATTCTTTAATTCAATATCATAATTGGCCATCACGCTGTAATCGAATTTTAAATTCTGACCAATCTTTTGAATATTTTGGTCAATTAATACCGGTTTTATCGCCGCTAACACCTCATCTAAAGGTAATTGTTGTGGCGCATCAAGATAATCATGCCCCAGCGGAAGATAAGCAGCTTTACCTTCTTCAATGGCAAAACAGAGCCCAACCAAATTTATCGATAGTGTATCAAGGCCGTCAGTTTCAGTATCAAAGGCAAAACGCTTTGCCGATTGCAACTTTTCAACCCATTGCATCAAATCATCTTTGGTCAATATCGTTTGATAATGCTCTGTTGATAGTACGGCTGCAGGCTCTTTAGCTAAAGAAATATCGCTATTGTTATCAGAAAGAGTGGTTGCAGATTTAGCTGTTTTTTTCGTTAGCCAACTACCATTTTGTAAATCAGCTAACCAACGCTTAAATTCGTAATGACTAAAAAGCGCATGTAATTTTTCAATATCAGGCGCCTGCATAACCAGTCCATCATAATCTGTAGTTAAATCAACATTAGTCTTAATTGTGGCTAATTTATAAGATAAAAAAGCAATGTCTTTATGTTGTGCCATTTTTTCTGCTAATGTTTTCGAACCACGAAACCCTAACGGAGCAATTGCAGACAAATCATTATAAATCGTTGCCAAATCGCCAATTCCTTGCAATAAAGCTAATGCCGTTTTTTCTCCTACACCTGGTACACCAGGAATATTATCGGATGAATCTCCCATCAACGCGAGAAAATCAATCATCAACTCAGGTGGCACACCATATTTATCAACAACCTCTGTTGGCCCTAAGATAGTGTTTGTCATGGTATTAATGAGTGTTATATCAGAGGTCACTAATTGAGCCATGTCTTTATCTCCTGTACTGATTAGTACAGGCAATCCTTTCTTACTAGCCTGTAAAGCTAATGTCCCTATTACATCATCAGCTTCAACACCAGCAACAACCAATAAAGGAAGCCCCATGGCAGCAACCATTTCATGTAGCGGCGCTATCTGTTCACGCAAATCATCGGGCATTGGTGGTCGTTGAGATTTATATTGCTCAAATAATTCATCCCGAAAAGTTTTTCCTTTAGCATCAAATACTACCGCAATATGACTCGGCTGATATTGCATAATTAAACTACGCAACATGTTAAGAACACCATACATAGCACCGGTTGGCTCCCCTGCACTGTTGGTTAATGGGGGAAAAGCATGATATGCACGGTAAAGGTAAGAGGAGCCATCAACTAGGATAAATGGGTTTTCTGCAATTTGAGCCATAGTCTTTTTCATCATCAAAATAATTAATAGTGATAGAATGCCACACTCATGCGAGAGAGACGAATTTTGCCTGAATTTATTTTCAATTTGTCACTTTTCCACCGCTTATAGCACTAGAACATCCTGTGGATAAACTTGTGTGTAAATCTTCTTATTACACTATATTCAATAGTTAAACAGATTTAACTTAGAAAACAATATTAAATGATAATCAAGACGTTACGGATAAAAATAATATCGCACTGCTATTTTTGCCGGTTAACATTTTTTTGTGGATATTACAGAATAATATGCCAAAAAATAGGAAAAATCCGCTGTTGTACCAATATGTTAAACCGTTGGTACAACATGGCGCTATTAAAAAAGGTGGAAAAAAGGCTTACTTATTTACTAATTAAAAAGTTAACAACATCAGAATAAGCTTTAGCATAATTATTGACATCTTCAATCGTGATGCCATTGTTACGTATCATATATTTACCATTAACAAAAATAGCCGGCACACCACGTAATTGAAACTCTTCCACTGCTTGCTGTTGTTTTACAACCAACGATTTAACGACAAAACTATTTAGCGCTGCATCATATTCTTCACTTTTGACGCCAGCTTTAATGAACACGGCTTTAATATCAGCAGGGGTATTTATCGATTCTGTCTTTTGGATCCCTTCAAACAACAATGGTGACACTTTATCTTCAACCTTCAACACCATTGCTACCGTCCAAGCTTTTGTTAATTCAGCGCCTAATGGCCCCAAAAAATCAACATGGTAGCGTTCCATCTTAATGTCTTTAGGTAAATTTTTTGCTACGGTTTGGGATACATGATAGATGGATTCAAATTGATAACAGTGTGGACAGTAAAAAGAAAAAAACTCTACGACGCGAGGTGCATTTTGTACCGCTTTTTCTATTTTGATAAATTCAGTACCCTCCGCGTAATTTGCGGCAGAAACACCATAAGACAGTACTAACCCTATTAAAGCTAACCAAAATTTATTCATATTACTCATTCTCCAAAAATATTTTCCATTTATTAATATATTAAACCGGGTTGCAAAGGCTGCTCATTTAGCGCATTGATCTGTTCAGAAAAAAGTAACTGCTGTTTACGCCAAAAATCATACTCAATCATCCAAGGAAAAGCTCGCGGAAAAGCCGGATCTTCCCAACGCCGAACAATCCATGATAAATAATGAATCATTCGCATTGCTCGTAAAGGCTCAATCAGTGCCAATTGTTCATTATCAAAATTCGTATACTCAGTATAAGCTTCTAATAATATTTCAAGTTGAATTCTTTGTTCCCGACGTTCGCCGTTTAAAAGCATCCATAAATCTTGTACTGCTGGGCCATTACGAGCATCATCAAAGTCGACAATAAAAGGGCCATCTCGCCACAAAATATTACCAGGATGACAATCACCCTGTAAGCGAAGATAACTATGCGATTGCGACCAACGCTTTTTTACTTCAACAATAAGCTCATCAAGGACAAATAGAAAATTTTGTTTTAATTTACCGGGTAGTAAAGGAGTATTCGCTAGAATGTTACGAGGAGTAATTAAATATTCATCAATTCCAATAGTTGGCCTGGTAGAAAAATGGTGCTGATATCCTATTTGATGAATGCGCCCAATTAATCGACCTACCTCTTCTAACTGTAACAAGTTATCAGTCTCATATTGCTGTCCCCCAACACTCGGAAAAACTGCGTATAAAAAACCTCGATACTCCAATACAGTTTGCCCGGCGAAAAATAGAGGAGCAATAACCGATAAACCAGCTTCATACAAAGACAACATAAAATCGTGTTCTTCTTGGATCTGAGTCCGATTCCAACGCGTTGGTCGATAAAATTTCACAACGTAACGTTTATGCTGTTCATCTAGAAACTGGTAAACTCGATTTTCATAACTATTCAACTCGATTATCCCTGAATCAGGGTATAATCCAACTTCTATTAACGCATCATGAATTAAATCGGGGGTAATCGTTTTGAAATGAAAAGCACTTTGCTGTGTCACTTTGATTATCTCTATCAGGTTAATCTTTAATGATGCCACGAGCGCGTAAAAGCGCTGTTTTGAAATCGTCTTCGTGATCTTTTTGCAAACCAGGTATCGCGGCTTCCGTTGGAGAGTTACGCATTTTTAAATGATAGATCAAAGTATCGTCAGTCAAATCGCATAAATCCCCTTTAAAACCAGCTTCATCAGCTAATTTTCGCAATAATTGCGCCAAATTTAATTCTGGATATTCCTGCCATAAGGGTTGCAGCAGTTCAATAACTTCGTTTAACCGATGATATTTCATTTTTCAATACCTTACTAACAAATTATTTATACAAATTACCAAGGATTATCTGCTAGAGAAAGCGTTACTTTGCCAGTTAACATAAAAATTATTTTTTTATTAGTTACTATTATGTATTGAGTTAAAATATCAACTATCTAATAGATAAACATATTTATAATAAATCAACTTAACAAATTTAATTTTGATCATATCGCATTAGCAATAATGAATAAAAATCACGGTTTTAACATATATTATCTATATATAAAATAATTAACACATTGTAATGTGTTTTCTACACAATTTAGATATAACTAATTTTTAAATTCACATATTTGTTCTACTAATTAACACTTGCTCAAGAAGCCGTTTTTAATTCCTTTCATCACATTTTTATAAAGGTGGTTACTGATGATGCAACAGCATTTAAATGAAGCAACTTCACATCTCAATAATGAAGGTATTCGCATTATTCTCTGTACAGCGCCCGATGAAGAAACCGCAAAAAACATTACTAAACAATTACTTGCTAAAAAACTCGCTGCTTGCATTACGCTATTACCAAAAGCTATCTCGTTTTATTACTGGCAAGATGAGCTAGAACAACAAACTGAAATACAAATGCTCATCAAAACACATGTCACTTTACAAGAAAAAGTTTTTTCACACATTAAAACCCATCATCCTTATCAAGTTCCGGAGTTATTAGCAATAACAGTAACTGATGGCGATAACAATTATTTGTCATGGCTTAAAAAATCTTTAAATTAAATAAATATCACTAAATTTTTAGCACAATATACTGATGAGAACGCATTAACTATCTACTGTGTTAAAAATAACCTATTTTGAGAAAATAAACCTTTTGTTACCAAAAAACGCTAATAATAATTATCAGCGTTTTTCTTTAGTGCAACAAATATGATAAATCTATCATTAACGATATTACATACGAGAATTAAATATAAATTCTTTAATTAACTGTTGTTTCGTGTAAGACAATTGGGTTCGGTTCAAGTAATATTTACGTCAGGAAATTCTAACAAACGAGGTTTTACCTCCTGCAAATCTATACCCAACTGATAATTGTCACTTTAAAATGAGGGATCAAAAATGTTTGTTAGTTTTATGCATATTTTGTGTTTTATCAACGTTAGTAATAAGTTACAAAAGAACAGTGCGAGCCCATCAGATATTTCCTCAAAATTTAAAATAAATTCACAAACATTAGCAAATACCTCTATTCAATCATATTCAAAAAATAAACAAATTATTACTGAACAATTTAGCATTCATCCGTTTGAAATGTGGACAAATTACTATTTAAATATGTCCTGCCGTAATCTTATTGTAAAAAAAATTAACGCTGCGCCATTAAATTTAATAAAAACTTAAAAATCAAAGCAAAAGATATCATTTTTTCATAAAAAAGGTTTAGCCATTTAAAAATAAAAAGGTTACTTCAATGGGAAAAACTATATCAAGCAAAGAGTTAGGTAGCTTGCACTCATTTTTAAAACATGAGAAAGATCCCTGGGGAATTAAAGATTTAAACTCGAGATATGTTTATGCTAATAACTTTAGTCATCTAGGGATAAAGCTCGATTTTAACATAGAAGGTATACTTGATAGCGAATTACCTCATCCTGTTGCAGAATTATCCTCAGATTTGATAATACATGATAACAATGTAATTTTTAATGACAAAAAAGAGGCTGTAATTCAGACCTCATTTAATTTTAAAGAAAAAAAATTAAAACCCTACTTTTTTGAAAAACGACCGTTCTATAGCGAATCTGGCGAAATTATAGGAACAATTTATCACGGACGCGAATTAGCCAACTTATGCATAAACATATCCCATCCTTCAGTATATTTATTCACTCCTCCAAATAATCTTTTTTCCAATAGAGAACTTGATATCGTTTTTCTTGCTCATCAAAAACTTAGTAGTAAAGAAATAGCGAAATTTTTAAATATTGCCATCCAAACAGTAGAAGTCCATCTGAAGAATATTTATAAAAAAGTGGACGTACATTGTTTAAGACAGCTGATTGAATACTGTAAATCAACGGGATTTGATAGATATGTTCCACAAAAATTTCTAAAAAATGAAATAAAATTTGTTAAATAAATCAAACAGTAAAACAACAGGAGAATTAATATATGTCTGATCATGCTTCATATTCACTTTATAGGGTGCCTCTTAGTGCCAGATTGAGTTTATTAAATGTAACATTAATCAGAATAGGACAAATGACCTCACTTTCACAATTTATGCTCGGCGCCATGTTAGGTCATGCCATGACATTTGAGCAAGCAATGATAGCAACATTATGCGGTACCTTAATACTGGAATTATTAAGTTTGGGTTTGGGGATTGCCGGTGCAAGAGAGGGATTATCAATTAGTTTACTTTCTCGTTGGTGCGGATTTGGACGTATAGGTTCAGCGTTGGTCGGAATCATTATCGCTGTTAGTTTGCTAGGTTGGTTTGGTATACAAAATTCAATTTTAGCTAACAGCCTAAATTATTCTACTAATAATTGGTTCGGTTTTAGTTGGGCGGCCATCATCTCAGGCTTAACACTAACAACATTAGTTGCTTTTGGTGTTAAGGCGTTAAATTGGACAGCAAAAATTTCTGTGCCACTTTTTACTCTGGTAGTAGGCTGGATTTTCTTTTTATTAGTAAAAGATCATAATATTATCAATCTAATCACGACTACACCTACCGGTATCGCAATGACTCTAAGCGCTGCGATTACAGCAGTTGTTGGTGGATGTATGACCGGCGCCTTCACTACACCAGATATTAGCCGTTATTGTCAAAGTAGTAGGCATGTCTTTTGGATGACATTAACATCAATTATTATTGGTGAATTTATTGTTAATGGTATTGCAATATTAATTGCCCATGCACTGGACACCCATGACGTAGTGACAATTATGGGACAAACAGCCGGCTGGATCGGTCTTCTTACGGTTATTTTATCAGCTATAAAAATTAATGACTTAAACCTGTATTCTTCATCGTTAGGTGTTGCTAGTGCGGTTGAAGGACTAACTGGCAAAAAATTATCTTACGTTTGGCTAACAATTACTTTAGGATGTATAGGAACGATTTTATCTGTTTTAGGTATACTAGAAAAATTTGTCGATTTCCTCACTTTCCTTGGTATCCTTTTCCCTCCTATTATTGGCGTAATGTTGATTGATTATTATATCATTCAGACTAATCGTAAATTACTCGATGCTTCTAGACAAACGGGCGAATTACCAAGCTTAACATCAATACCTTTAATCGGATGGAATGCCATTATATCCTGTTTATTAGGCAGCTTTGTTGGTGCTACAATCGACTTTGGCATACCATCATTGAATTCTTTATTAAGCGCCAGTATCGCATATTGGATACTGTGCACTTTTTTTCAGCAAAAAGACTAAGTAGCTATTTTTCAGATAAATATTCAATAGAATAAATATCTGTCCGTCTATCCCGCAAATAAGGTATCTCTAATCTGCTTTTTGCTTGTAAGTTAAAGTCAACCTCGCAAAAAGCAAGATCTTCATCATTATAAGATGCTACTTTTAACAACTGCCCACGTGCTCCTATTAATTGACTGCCACCAAAGAAATTTAGATCTTGTTCTTTACCCCACCGATTGACAGCTGCTAAATGAATGCCATTTTCCAACGCTCGACTGGCACAATTTATCGACCAGATATCTTTACTTTCTTTATGCCAGGCCGCGGGAAGAAACAGCATATCTGCTCCTTTCAAGGTTAAAATTCTAGCAAGTTCAGGGAAACCGGCATCGTGACAAATCATTACACCAATACGGCACTTTGGCGTATCAAATATAGGTATATTCTTCCCAGCAGTAAACCAAGTTCTTTCATGGTTAACCAAATGAATTTTTTGAAATGTTCCAATCCAACTTTCATTATTTGGCGTCCAAACAGCTGCCGAATTAAAAATTTCACCTAAAATCTCTCCACGTTCAATAAATCCACATACAATGGTTAGATTTAGTTGTGTTGAGAGTTTACTTAATAATTGGTCAGTTTCGCCTCCATTCGATTCACTCAGCGACCATAGTTCAGTACGTAATAATTCTGGCGAATAACCAGTTGTTGCTAATTCAGGGAAACAGATAATATCCGTATTATTCGATGCCGCTTTTTTACATAATTTTTCTATTTTTAATAAATTACTTTTCTTATCGCCCAAAATTGTATCAATCTGAGCAAGCGCAATCTGTAGCAAAATTTATTTCCATAAAATAATTAAATCGTTAAGTATATTAATAATATTAATCTGCAGCAATACCTAAAACCTAGGTATTTACCAATATAATACACTGTTTTATAATTACAAAATATCTGAAAATAAATATTAAAATAGTTGCTTCATAAATATTATAAATTTAGTTAAAAGCTTTTGCCAACACTTGGGAAATTTATTTAAATGTCTATCATTAAAATAATTAAGGGATAAATTTATGTTAATTCATTCTATATTATATAAATTTGTTTATAAAGTATATTTTTAGGATGAATTTTTTAAATATATTAATATAAAGATATTTTTACTATTATTGTAGGTAATTAATAGCATGATTAATCTTAATCGGTTTAATGCTTATTTAATATTCTAACAAAATATTTTAGGAAAGTTACTATGTTTAATGTACAACAAAAACGTAAAACAACTTTTCAAAGATTAAAGCCTGGTATGGCTGTATTTCACAATGAAAAAGTGTTCAAAATAATAAAGTTACGCAACATAAAACTAACAGAAAAGGGATTAATTTACCAATTTGATGTAGATGACAGTAATGGAGTATTAATGGGTGAAAGTGGTACAAAAATAAGTATCATTAAAGAATAATCGGATTAGATATAAAACTCAATCTAGTTAGCTTTCCTTTTAATTTTATTACGTTCAGCGTAATTGTTAATATATCGATACCGCTTATCAAAAACAATCAAACTGCCATGAGTAGTATTCTAATCGAAAAAATTCTGTCGTCCAAAATAGCACTCATTTATTTTACCGCTAATTTTTCAATGGCCAGCCACTATATAATCTATTTAGATAACAAATCTTATAAATATTGTTAATTAATCACAATTTTTTCACTAAAAATAGATTAACATATTAGAATATTTAATTCTTTACTCTCATAATATAAAATGTTGTTTATAACAAGATTAAATAAATAATTAAAGGCTCCAACATAATAGGTAAATTGAGTATGGCCAAAATTGTAGTCACTGGCATAATATTAGCAGGTGGGCAAGCTCGTCGAATGAATGGGGGCGATAAAGGGCTGATCCAGATTGCAGGCAAATCACTTTACCAATATGCAATTGCAAAACTGTTGCCACAAGTTGATTATCTATTCATTAATGCCAATCGAAATATCACAAAATATCAACAAGCGGGATATCCTGTTATTGTTGATACCATAGTCGATTTTGCTGGTCCCCTAGCCGGCATGTTAGCAGGTCTTTATGCCGCTCAAACATCTTGGGTTGTCTTTGTACCTTGTGATGTGCCAGATTTTCCCGATGACCTAGTGATGAAACTTTGGCAAGGTCGCAAAGAAAATGTCGGCAGTTATGTCGCGAGCGCTGGCTTTAACCATCCAACTTTTGCATTACTTCATCGTTCTGTTATCCCAACACTAGAAGAAAATTTAATTAAGCATCAGCACAAGGTAATGTCTTTTATGGAAAAAATTAACGCTTCAGCAGTAAATTTTGCCAGTTATGACAAAAATTTTGTTAATCTGAATACGTTGGCAGATTGCTATCAATGGGAGCAACAGCAAATAAATGACAAATAAAAATGTAATTCCACTACTTGGAATAACAGCTTATAGTGGTACGGGAAAGACAACGCTATTAAAGAAAGTTATTCCTTTGCTAGCTAAAAAGAATATTCAAGTCGGGATTATCAAACATACCCATCATGACATGGACATTGATAAGCCTAATAAAGATAGCTATCAATTACGCCAAGCAGGCGCTAAGCAAACATTAATTGCCTGTCAACAACGTTGGGCGTTAATGACAGAGACATCAAATAATACCGCTCTTGATTTAGCTTATTTAGCCAATCAATTTGATCCCCAACAGACCGATTTAATTTTAGTTGAAGGATTTAAAGAAGAAAGTATCCCTAAAATTGCGCTGTATCGAGCGACTTCCAATCGCCCTTTCTTGGATATCATGGATCAACACGTTATAGCAGTCGCAAGTGATGATAAACAAGCTACCCAACTTCTGCAATTGGATATTAACTCTCCTGAACAGATAGCCGATTATATCGCTAATTGGTTAACAAACAAATTATAAAAAATTAATAATATATTCGTTAATATATAAACAATTAAGATAATTATAAAATAATTAGATATGATTTTAATACATTGCGAATATATTGAAAAATGGCACAAGTTGAACCACCAATATTCACCACAACATCTAATAATCCTTATATATCAATATTATTTTAATAAAAACTGTACAAACCTCAATAAAAGACAAATCAACATAATAATTAATTGCTCTCTAAAATAAGCCTATTTCCCTACTAGGATCTTGACCTTAGTAAGCTATTATTAAAATTACTTGATTAGTGTTTAAGCAAAATAAGAACGTGATTAAATTACCCTGAAATCCAATATTACATACTTAACTAATATTCTCTAAAGCTTTAAATTTCATAATGTGACTAAGTTAAATAGTCTTTGAATTACATGAAGTTAGCTAAATAATCAAGATATTCCAGACTAAAACCATAAACGATTATAAGGAGTAAGCATGGGATACGTAACAACGAAGGATGAAGTTGAAATTTTCTATAAAGACTGGGGACCTCAAAATGCTCCAGTGATCTTCTTCCATCATGGCTGGCCATTAAGTTCTGATGATTGGGATAATCAAATGTTATTTTTCTTAACCAAGGGTTTTCGTGTGGTAGCACATGATCGTCGCGGTCACGGACGTTCTAGCCAAGTCTGGGATGGCCATGATATGGATCACTACGTTGATGATGTCGCCGCTGTGGTTAATCATCTTGGTATACAGAAAGCCATCCATGTAGGCCATTCTACTGGTGGTGGTGAAGTCATCCACTACATAGCTCGTCATGGTAAAGATCGTGTTTCTAAAGCGGCGCTTATCAGCGCTGTTACACCCATTATGGTGAAGAGCGAAAATAATCCTAAAGGATTACCTCAGTCAGTTTTTGATGACATGCAGGCTAAGTTAGCTGCCAACCGTGCACAATTCTATTATGACGTTCCGGCAGGGCCATTTTATGGTTATAACCGACCGAATGCAAAACCTTCGGAGGGCATTATTCGCAATTGGTGGCGTCAGGGTATGATGGGTAGTGCCAAAGCACAATATGATTGTATTGTAGCCCTCTCACAAACAGACTTCACTGAAGATCTGAAAGGTGTCACAATCCCTGTTTTAGTAATAGCACAGTGTTGATGACCAAATTGTTCCTTATGAATCCTCAGGCCCATTGGCGGCAAAATTATTACCAAACGGCACATTGAAAACCTATAATGGGCTTCCACACGGAATGCCTACTACAAATGCAGATACTATCAATGCTGACTTACTTGCCTTTATAAAGAGCTAATGATTAACCTTCAGAAGTTGGGAAAATTCCCAACTTTAATAACATCGAGCACGCAGGTATTCAAATAATGGTTACCATCTTCGAGAATCAACATTATATAATAGGTAACAGTTTCATTAATAAATTAAGCTATATTCTCCTAGTTTCTCAACCATCGAATAGCATCAGCTTTGTGCCGATAATCCTTAACCAATAATCTAACTCGCCGGCTAAAATCCATCAATAAAAATAACCACTGACAAGATGGTGATTATTTCATAGTAACAAATTCTTCTGCCGCCGTTGGATGAATAGCCACGGTATTATCAAAATCTTGTTTAGTAGCTCCCATTTTTAATGCAACCGCAAAACCTTGCAAGATTTCATCCATACCAAAACCGATACCGTGAATACCGACAATTTTCTCTTCTTCACCAACACAAACCAACTTCATACGGCAGGGTTGACGATGAGCGGTTACCGCTGTGTACATTGAAACAAAAGACGATTGATATACTTTAATCTTATCGCTACCAAATTTTTCTTTTGCTTGTGGTTCAGTCAAACCAACAGTGCCTATTGGCGGATGACTAAATACTACTGTAGGTATATTGCTGTAATCCAGATGCTCATCAGGTTTATTATTAAACAGACGTTCTGATAATCGACGGCCAGCCGCTACAGCAACTGGGGTCAATTCGACCGCTCCGGTGTTATCACCGACTGCATACACTCTTTCTATATTAGTGTTTTGGAATTTATCAACTTTAATATAACCTTTGCTATCCCGTTCTATACCAGCCAGATCAAGACCTAAATTGTCTGTCATGGGCTCACGACCAATTGCCCATATTAATGTATCAACAGTTTGAGCTTGGCCATTTTCTAACTGTAAAGTTAAACTACCATCAGAGTTTTTAATCACAGCTTTAGGAATAGATTCAGTATGCAATGTTATACCTTCATTTTCCATGATCACTAGCAATGATTTAACCACCATAGGATCAAAATGACGCAAAGGAGCATGTTGGCGAACAAACAAATGGGTCTCACTACCCAAAGCATTCAATACGCCAGCCAATTCAACAGCGATGTAACCAGCACCAACAACTGCGACTCGTTTAGGTAAAGATGTTAATTGAAAAAAACCATCTGAATCTATCCCATATTCCGCGCCGGGAATATTAGGCCAAGCAGGTCTGCCACCGGTGGCAATTAGAATATGATCTGCGGTTAGCCTGCTACCATTAACCTCAATGGTATGAGCATCAATAAAACGCGCAACACCATTAATTACCTTAACTTTGTTAGTGCTCAAACCAAGTTCATAAGACTGATGGATACGATTAATATAGCTTTGTCGGTTAGTGATCAATTTCTGCCAATCAAATTGATTAATACTCGTACTAAAACCATAATCAGGCCCATAAGCTTTTATCGCTTCTGCAATTTGTGCGGCATACCACATGATCTTTTTGGGTACACAACCAACATTAACACAAGTTCCACCTAATGCTTTTGCTTCAATAAGCGCACATTTCTGACCATAAATAGCAGCACGATTTATTGAAGCAATTCCACCGCTACCACCACCAATAGCAATATAATTATAATGCTCATTCATCGTTAATTTATTCCATTTTATTAATTAAATTACAGTTTAACTAACATTCTTATAGGGCTATTTATTAATAACCCGTTAAAAACCACCAAACTACAATGAGGAATAAAAAATCTATTCCGGCACAATCCACTCTACGCAGGTATGACCTATTCCTTCGGGCACTAAAACCTTATGTAACCATGGTAACAACGTACGCATCTGTTGTTCCAATTTCCATGGCGGATTAATGATTATCATGCCCGACGCCGTCATTCCTCGCTGATCGCTATCTGGACGTACTGCTAATTCAATCTTTAGTATTTTACGAATCCCACTATTTTGCAGTCCGTGCATCATTCGCTTAACTTGCTGTCGTAAAACTACTGGATACCAAATAGCATAAATTCCAGTAGCAAACCGCTTATAACCTTCTAAAACAGCGTTAACCACTGATTGATAATCTGATTTTAATTCGTATGGTGGATCAATCAAAATAATGCCTCGACGGCTTGATGGCGGGAGCTTAGATTTTAACTGTTGAAAACCATCTTGCCGTAAAACTTGTGCTCGTTTATCTTTGGCAAATTCTGATCTTAGTATGGGATAATCACTAGGGTGTAATTCCGTCAATAGCAGTTTATCCTGCTCGCGTAATAAAAACTTAGCCAATAATGGCGATCCTGGATAATAGTGAAGATCACCTTTGGCATTCAGTTTAGTCATTACTGTTAGGTAAGCAGCTAACTCTGTCGGCAAATCATCTCGTTGCCATAAACGCGCAATTCCCTCAAGATATTCTTCCGTCTTACCAGCATGCCTACCTGTTAGTTGATAGCGACCAGCTCCAGCATGAGTATCAAGATACAGAAAAGGCGTTTCTTTTTCCTTGAGAGACTCAATAATCAAACTTTGTACAATATGCTTTAATACATCTGCGTGATTACCAGCATGGAAACTGTGACGATAACTTAACATAAATTTATTACCATTTAATGTAAAAAACTGTTTTTGCGGGGGCTAAATATAACCACTATTATACTTATATTACCGCACATTTTATCACAGTAATATTAAACTCTGATAATGACATAACATATTTATAGCATTATGCTAAATAGACTATTAACAATAAAAGGTGAATAGACGATGAGAAAAATATCATTATCCATATATTGTATTGCATTTATGCTTGGTAGTAACCTGGTATTTGCTAACCAACAAATAAAGTTGTGTGAAATAAAAAAACAAACAATACAGACCCAAATCGAATATGCTAAAAAAGATAATAATCAAGATAAAATTGATGGGTTAAAAACGGCTTTAAAAAATTTAGAGAATAATTGTAGCTCTGAGTTTATATATCAAAAAAATAAAAATGAAGTTGAGAAAAAACGCTTAAAAGTTAGAGAACGTGAAGTTGACTTGAAAGAGGCACAAGCAAAAGGAGATAAGAATAAAATTAGTAAGCAGCAACAAAAACTGCAACAAGCCAAAATTGAACTGCATAAAGCAGAGGAAATATTAAAAGCAAGTAAATAAATCATCAGCAAATTAAACGGATTTAAATAAAAATAGGTCATGCTTAAAAATAATTTTGAGCAAATGATAGCCATGCAGCCTAAGGAGAGCAAAAAGGTGAAAAACACATTGAGCAAAAGTGTTGTTAGTGGTAAAAAAGCATTAACCTATTCAAAGAAGTGGGTTGATGTTATCTGTAATATTCCATTTATTGCCCATTTAATCCGCGCGGCAGAACGTTTTAATGACCGTATGGGCAACCAATTTGGTGCCGCTATTACCTATTTTTCTTTTCTCTCTTTGATCCCTGTCCTTATGTTTTCCTTTGCTGCAACTGGCTTTATATTAGCCTCCAATCCCGATTTGCTGGAAAAATTGATCCGTGGTATATCAAAAAGTATTAGTGATCCAACATTAGCCCAAACGCTGGAAAGAAGTATCGATACTGCTATTCGCCAACGTACAGCCGTCGGTTTGACCGGTTTAGCGATTGCACTTTATTCTGGTGTTAATTGGGTTAATAACCTTCGTCAAGCTATTTTGGCGCAATTTCGCGATATTTGGGAAAGAAACGAAGATGAGAAAGAATCCATTTTTTTTCGCTATTTTCGTGATTTTCTTTTTCTTATCGGCTTATTAATTGCCTTAGTTATCACCATTACATTAACTTCTATTGCCGGCTCGGCACAAGCAACACTGGTTAGTCTATTGCATCTTGATGCTATTGAATGGTTACGTCCAATTTGGACAATAGTCGGCTTAACCATCTCAATTATGGCAAATTATCTATTGTTCCTATGGATTTTTTGGATCTTACCTCATCAACAATTTCGCCGTATTTCGTTACTGAAAGGAACATTAATTGCCGCTATTGGCTTTGAAATACTCAAATCTATTATGACTTGGGTATTGCCTAACCTAGCGAGCTCACCATCGGGTGCAGCATTTGGTTCAGTTATTGGTCTTATGGCTTTTTTCTACTTTTTTGCCCGTTTGACACTTTTCTGTGCTGCCTGGATAGCCACAGATAAACCAGAGTAATAATAAAACGATTACTTGTTAACTTATTAGTAATAAAAAGTTAGCAATGAAATCCAACAATTCTGCTATATAAATATTGCTGAAAAAAATAATCATCAGTAACTATTTGCTGCATAACCCTATTTATTTAAGATGATAGCTACCTGTTCATGATATCCAAATATCTTTATTACCATTGAGTTATGCTTTTTTATCATGATTAATTAAAGCTGGTAACAGGTGAGCTGTCATTTACTTCCTGTTCCGTTGCGGATGCAGCCACTGCCGGCCAAAGAGCCCGTTTAAACTTATTTCTAAGCTGTTCAATATCTAATCGCCTTGTATCCACTGGTTGAGATAAAATAAAGGTAGGCTCTTGCGCAACCAACCGTTTAGCATCTTCAGTCATTACAGCTAATGTTAATTCTGCCAAGAAAGCTTGCCTTAAACGTTGAAACTGTTCCGGGGCAATATCTATGACACCATTTTGTTGTGAAATCAGCCGCTGATTAATTAATATGTCAGTACTTACTCTGGCATAAGCCGCAAAGAGCTGATCTAATTGCTGCTGTTTTTCTTGTACTATTTGCTCAAATATGGCCTGAGAAATACCTTTATTGTTAATAGCAGATAACTCTGCTAACAAGCTTTCGGATACACTCTTCATTTTTTCAGGCGCAGCCGATACTAATAATGCACAGCTCGCTCGCTGATATTGAATACGGCAATCCATATTCAATCCAACAAGTTTGCCATATTTTTTGTCAAAAGATTGTTTAATTGAACGAAAAATAGCCTCTCTGGCTAAATCATCAAGCCAATAACGCTTTAACATTTCAGAATCGTTAATCGTTCGCCAACCAAAATCCCAAGTCAACGATAAAGAATCTTTTGCTGGATCCGAGCTGGTTAAATTAATTATTTGTGGTGGAAGAACGGGTAGCGCCGCCACAGTAACCGGCATAGAACGTTTTCCACTAAGTGCTGAAAAAATCTGATTAATATTTTCGGTCAATGAACGGTTATCAACATGGCCAGCGACATAAAGCGTCATTATGTCAGGTGTATACCATTGTTGAACAAATTTGTTAATTTCTTCTAACTTAACCGGTGTAACTGGCATCACTCCCGGTTCATGACCAATTAAGGTTGATCCTTTTATTCTCGCTCGCCATAAAGGATCTTTTACATTAGCTGGATGTGTTACTACCATACGCTTTGGTAACGACGTTACCATCATTAATGATTTTTTATCAAATTGGCTACCCGCTGCCGAGCCTGCCAACCATTGCAGTGCCTCTTTCAGTAACTCAGGTCGATTGTTAGGTAAGCTTAGGTTATAAAGAGTTACGTCATAAGAGACAATCGCCGGAGGGATCGGTGCTGCTGGATCAATCGCATTGTGCCATAACTGTTGTAATTGCGAACTGCTTAAAGTTTTGCTGTGAAACAGTGCCATTTTGGGGATCAAATAGGTAAAACCTCTCTGACTTGCTGTTTCTACCATTGAACCCGTTTTGACAACTAACCGCAATTGGATCCTATCATTCGGCCGCTGTGGAGTTTGCAATAGTTGCCAGGAAAAACCATTATCTAATTTACCCTGCTGCCAGGCAGGATCAGGTTGCAAAGTTTCTGCCGGCAGTTGGCTGGACAAAGCCATTAGTGCGCCACCAATAAAATACCGAATTTTTATGCCCTGCATGCAAACCTCTTGTTGTTAATTGTTGGATTTAACCGTCAAATGCCACATTTATTTTTAACGGAAAGTACCACCTCAGGGCTTAGACAGCCGATCTCTGGTTAAATCTCATAATATTTGGGATGTTTTTAGATCTCTAAGATTACCATGTTAAGCTTAAAGTTCACCACTACGTTTTTTGACAGATTATTTGATATCTATCGGATTTTATTAACTACATTATGGTCAAAAACAGTTGTTTAATACAGGTTACTGATATTATCACTTTAAATAATATAAAACACATTAATAATTAACTACGATTACAATCAATAAAGTTGTTAATTCATAAATAAAATTATTCAAATATAACGAATAACAACATACATCACAGATGATCTATTTAAATCAATGTATTAATACAATTTTGTTATCTATTTTTATGATAAAATTTTCATTCAAATAATTTTATGGAATATTATTCTCATAGAAATGATTTGTTTGTCGATCAGAAAAAACAATAGCGCCTACTTTGCCGTAGCCGCTATGACTTGGAGAGGTTAACTATTTAAATATATCCTCTGATAATCTATCACTTTGACCAAATTCAGTATTGCTATTTTAGCAAATGTCATTTCATCAAATGGTAAACGGTATCATATTAGCGATTTATTCTGCCAATATGTCGTTGAAATAACTTCATCTTTAGCAGAAAAACAACTATATCAACCGTTAAATCTCTTACTGAAATTATCTTACCGTTATCATTATTAACACTAATAGCATCTATATTTATTGTATCTTCAACTAATGTCGATACTAGACTGGTATCAATAATTTCTATAGTTCCACTATTTTCTACATTACCAAATGATTTTAATTTCAGATGCCCATTACCTAGAATTAAGCTTCTATCAAAAACGAGAACTTCATTTCCTATGTTTATTATTTTTTAGGTAAAATATAATTTACTATCATTAATTTTATTATTACCTGTTGTATAATCTATATTAATTATCAAAGTTAATAATATAATCGCTAATATTTGTAATATTATCATAATTAACCAATAATGACTCAAAAACAAAATTACATCTACTTTATTAATATTAAAATATGTGCTGTCAAACCTAAGACTTTTAGCTTTTATTGCAAAATACAATAATTCTTCTGGTTTATCGTTACCATTATCACCAATAGCTAATTGCACATTTTTTCTTTAATAAATTACTTTTTATATCCACATCAAGATTATTCGTCCCAACTTATTATCTATTATTCATTGAACTATCATTAGTTAACTTAATATTTATATATTTAGCTTGAATTCGTGCATCTGCTCCAATAGATAAACCGGTAGCAGGAGTCTCGGTTGATGGCATACTTTTTCCAATAATGGATAATTGATTATCATGAGAAACTCTTAAAATATTATCACCAATCGTGCCATAAATTGTGCTTGCAGACAGAGAACTATTATCCAAAATTTTAACATTACGCGAGATAAGATCTAAGCGACCTTCTCCGCTACGATGAACACGACTATTACCTTTAAATACAATATCACCATTTTCAATCGCTAAAAGTATTTCTCCTAACTGTACATCATTAAAACCCCGATTTCGAAAGCCGGTTAGAGAATTTTCTTCAATATAAAAAACTTTTCCTATTACTAACCGTTGGGTTGGTGAACCAGCAAACCAACAACCATTACATTTAATACCATTAGGATTAGCAATAATTAGCTCGGCTGCTTTACCATTAACGGTTAACTTGCCTCTGAGTAAACTTTTTTCTGTCGAAGTCACTTCATTAACAATAATTTTTGCCGCTAAATCGTTTGTATTTTCAAGAACAGCACCTTTTTTACTGACATTAAATTTTTGATAATAATTATGAGAAATACCATTTTCATTTGCTTTCTCAATATGAATATGTTCAACACCATCTTTCATTTCAACCATTAAATCGGTTTTTAGCTTATCATCAACAATTATATTTTCATTGGCAGTAACATGGAAAGAGTAAAACATACTAGCAATACTTAAAGCGATAAAACTCAATTTATTTTTTCTCATAAAGCACCTCCATGTAATTAATAAATTATAAATTAATGCTTTGATTAAAGCGTTTTTATCTTAAATAAAAATTATATTATGCGTCAAGTTAAATAAAAAAAATAAAACATAATTATTTATAATAATAAAGTTTTTAATTATTTTATTATATTATAAAAATAAATTCTAACAATAAAGGCTGTCCATCAAACTTTCACTTTGGATATTAAGAAAAGTTCAATTAACTTAACAGTTAAGTTTATTATTCATCCCGTTAATTGCTGAATAAAAAAATAGCGCCTATCTTTAGTCGGCGCTATTAATAATAAATCATTTATTGGTAAACAACTAATTTATTTTTTTACTTACATCTTCCAATTAAAGTCGACTTTATTACTATTAACAAATTTCAACTGCTCATCAGGAGTAATATCAATTAACTCTGCTGTACTAATAACAGGCTTAATGTTTTTATTTTTATTAATAATTTTAATATTGCCATCTTTAGCTTTTAGTTGCTGAGCATCAATTATTAAACCATTGCTGGCAACGATGTTACTTCCATATGTATCAAGTATTCCATTAACTTTTATCTTTACTGCCCCATTTTTATTAATAGTATGTTGGCCTATGTTGGTTGTTCTTGTACCCTCTACCTTAATAGTGCCACGGTTTTTTAAAGAATCAGTGTTAATTTCTAAGCGACCATCCCCTATCCAGTCAGCATTATTGGTAATCTCTTTACTATCGAATACTAACTTGGAATTGTTGAGTGAAAATTGGCCATAATTTGAATCTGATGGTTTATTACCATCAAAATGACGATATTGATAAGAGTCCTGTTTATTATCAAATTGGTTACTTTTTACATAAACAATGGCATTTTCACTTTTTATATAACTATTCATACCTTCAAACGAATCAACATTAATATTTGTATTAGTGTTATTCATTTTAAAAGTTGCATGATCAAATTTTAATATTTTTGCTTTAATAAGCGATTTATTTACAGATTTATTATATTGTTGATCACCAACATCCAATACAGCGCCTTTCCTATTAATGAATTGGTTTTCCACATCTGCATAAAACTTTTTAGCACTCAACTGCCCTTCATTAATAACGCGACTATCTCCCGTTTGTGTAATGCTTAAACCACTAAATTTCACAGTTGCATGTTGATTAATCAACAAACCTGCATCGGGACTATTTTCCTGCTTGCCAAAGTAGCCCGTCGCCGAGTGATAATAATCAGAATAATTGGCTACTCGATATATATCCGCTTTACCGTCTTTTCCTTTACGGATAAGTGAATAATTGGCTGGAAGCTGTTGATTAGTAGGAAAATTATATCTTACATAAGATAAACCAGGGGCTTTATGCTTACGGGAAAATTTAATTTCATTATTACCAATAATGGTTTTAAGAAACTTACCATTTAGATTACCATCAGACATCGCTATTTCATTAGAAATAAGTGTTAATAACCCTTCATCATGAACTGACTTAATATTATTTTTAAATATAATCTTTCCTTCAGCTGAGACATTAATTTTCAAATCGCCATCTTTATAGTGGATCTTACCGCCTTGTGAGAAGGTTGATGATTCCTCGTTATTGATTAATTTAACTTTACCTGTTACTAATAACTGTTGCTTAGTACCGGAAAATGAACAACCATTACACTCAATACCATTTGGATTGGCAATCATCAAATATGCATTATCGCCTTTAACCCGCAATTCACCTTTAAGTGAACTCTTTTCATTAGATGTGACTTCATTGATAATAAATTTTGCAGCTGAGTTCGCTAGATAAGTTGGGTTATTAATAATAGCCCCTTTTTCACTAACATTAAACTTTTGATAATAATTATGGGAAATACCATTCTCATTCGCTTTTTCAATATTAATATGTTCAATGCCATTTTTAATTTCTAGAGTAATATCTTTTTTCTTATTATTATCAATAATAATATTTTCACTGGCATTAATATGAAAAGATGAAAGTATGCCAGCAATACTCAAGGCGATAAAACTCAGTCTGTGTTTTGTCATAAAATAAATTCCCTGTAATTAATAAATTAATGCTTAAACTAAAGCGTTGTCATCTTAAATAAACATTAGGTAATGTGTCAAATAAAATAAAATAAAATAAAATAAAAAAATATAATTATTTATTATAATAATATTTTTAATTATATTATTATAAATATAAATTTTAACAATAAAAATTCCTGCATGTGTTTACTTTAAACTTTGAGCAAAATTTCAATTAGCTTAATAATGAAATTTATCATTCTTCTCGCTGATTGCTGTATAAATATAGCACCTGCTTTCTAATAGGTGCTATAGTTGATAAATTATCTATTGATAAACAACTAATTTATTTTTCTATTGGCTTTGTTAAATTTAATTTTATTACTATTAGAAAATTTTCAATTTTAATCAAGATTAATATTAATTAATCAGCTATACGAACAATAGGTTTAATGTTTTTATTTCTATTAATAATTTTAATATCACCTTTTTTAGCTTTTAGTTTCTGTGTATTAATTATCAAACTATTACTAGCCGCTATTTTACTTCCATATGTATCAAGTAATCCATTAACAGTAATTTTTACTTCTCCATTTTTATTAATAGTAAATTGACCTATTTTAGTTGTTTTTTTACCCATTATTTTAATATTATTTCTACCAATAAAAGAATTAGCTTTAATTTCCAAACTACCATTACCTCTAATAACAGCTTTATTGATAATCTCCTTACTATTTATAATGAACTTAGTATTATCAAGTAATATAGCACCATCTGAAAGATTTTCTTCAATATGATGTTGATCATTTTTCTTATAGTCGTTTTCATTGAAAAACTTGTTACTATTGATAGTAACAATCGAATTTATCAAACCTAGCTGACCATTAAGGCTATTAAATTCATCAATGTCAAATTTGATCTTAGTGTTAACTATATCAAAATATGCGTGATCAACTTTTAATTTTGCTGCCTTGAAATTCGAATTGTTTAACTTATCATTATTATTGCCACCAATATTCAGTTCAGCGTCTCGGTGATTGATAAAATCTCCTTGCACTTCTATATCCACATTATTGGCAATTAATTCTCCGTAGTTATTAACTTTACCAGCAATATTCATCTTTAATTGATCAAAATTCATTGCGACTCTGTGATCAATAAATAAATCGTTACTCTTTATAGTCACCTTATTAGCTATAATCGCTTCATTATGATTCATAATCAATTTATAGTGTTGGTCATGTTGCAAATCACCATCGATTATAGCTACTCTATCGGCATCAACCATTAGTGAACCATTAGCATTAATTGGTTGAGAAATATTTTTAAAGACAATCTGATTAGCAGAAGAAGGTAATTCGTTCATCATAAAAGTATTACCATTTGCTGCTCCATACCCCTGTACATCCATTAAGTTATCCGATAAAGTTCTTGATCGCAGAGTGAATTCTGATACACCAGAAGTTGAACAACCATCACACTCAATACCATATGGATTAATAACCATCACATTTGCTTCCTGACCATTAATCCTTAAATTGCCTTTGAGAAAACTTTTTTCCGCCGAAGTCACTTCATTAATAATTATATTTGCTGCTACAGCGGTATTATCAAGAACAGCTCCTTTTTCACTAACATTAAACTTTTGATAATAATTATGTGAAATACCTTGGTTATTAGTCTTTGTAATATTAATATGTTCAATTCCATCTTTAATTTTAATAGTAAGATCTTTACTCTTATTACTATCAACAATAATATTTTCACTGGCATTAATATGAAAAGAAAAAAGGATGCTGGTAACACTTAAAGCAATAAAGCTCAGTTTATTTTTTGTCATAAAATAGTTCCCTGTAATTAATAAATTAACGCTTAAACTAAAGCTTTTTCAGCTTAAAAAAATATTATGTAATTTGTCAAATAAAATAAAAAACACACATATAATCATTAAGATAGTTATCATAATAAATATTTATTAAATATTATTATTAAACTGGCATTATAAAATAATATATTCCTTATTTATTTTTTACTGTAGATATTTAGCAGTCTATTTAATTAATTTTAAGCTATATATTGCCTGTGATCTGATGATATTGATATACAAGCTAACAGCTAAATAATAAAAAAGTGATAATAATACTAATAAATATTATTATCACTTCAATTAACAAAGAGATTGATTAGTTACGAGTGATCACTAAATATTCGTTAAATCGGTGGCAAAACAAGCAACCTGGTGGTCATGATAACTAGTTAACTCTGGTCGTGAGTGGCGACATTGGGCAAAAGCATGTTGGCACCTGGCAGTAAAAGCACAACCTGGTGGTGGATCGATTGGGCTTGGCAATTCACCGGTTAATTTGATCCGTTCACGACGTAAATCAGCATTGAGCCGAGGTATAGCAGATAATAATGCTTGAGTATAAGGATGGCGTGGATAGCCAAAAATTTGTTTTTTCGTGCCTTTTTCAACACACCGGCCTAAATACATCACCATCACCTCATCAGCAATATGCTCAACCACCGATAGATCATGAGAAATAAAAACATACGACAAACCAAAATCCTGCTGTAGATCCATCATTAAATTTAATACCTGTGCCCGAACAGAGACATCCAGTGCCGATACGGGTTCATCGGCAATCACAATATCCGGTTCAAGCATTAAGCCACGGGCAATAGCAATACGTTGCCTTTGTCCGCCAGAAAACATATGGGGATAACGGTGTAAATGTTCTGCCTTCAACCCCACTTTGGCCATCATATGCAAGACCTTTTCTCTACGCTCGATAGCAGAAAATGGGGTATTAATTAATAAAGGCTCTTCGAGGATTTGAGCGATTTTTTTACGTGGATTCAGCGATGCATAAGGATTTTGAAATACCATTTGGATCTTTTGCCGCCGCAATTTGTGCGCCATTTTATCTTTAACTAATAGATCCTGCCCTTGATAGTAAAGCTCACCAGTAGTCGGCGTTTCAATCATGGTTAATAGCCGCCCTAATGTCGATTTTCCGCAACCTGATTCGCCGACTATCGCCAATGTCTTACCTTTTTGCAGCTCAAATGAAACGCCATCCAAGGCTTTTACTGTTCTATCCGCTGAAAACAAGCCACCTTTTACTGGATAATATTTTTTCAGTTCCGCTACCTTTAGTAAGGGTGTTACCAATTGGTTGAGGTTATTCATATTGTTGGCCTCCCGTTATCATCCAGTGGAATATGACATTTTACTTGCCTATCAGCGATAACCTGCAATCGCGGCTCCTCAGTTCGGCATTTGTCACCGACATAAGGGCAACGTGGATTAAGTAAACAACCAACTGGACGATCATATTTTCCCGGAACAACACCTGGTAACGAAGCTAAGCGCTGTTTATTGAGCGCAAATTCGGGCAATGCCTTCAATAGTGATTGTGTGTAGGGGTGACGTGGCGCACTAAAAATATCATTGGCTTTACCTGATTCCACCACCTGCCCGGCATACATGACAATAATATGATCAGCAGCTTCAGCTACTAACGCTAAATCATGGCTGATCAATACTAAAGCCATATTTTCTTGTTGCTGCAAGCTTAAGAGCAGCTCCATGATTTGTGCCTGAATAGTAACGTCGAGTGCTGTCGTTGGCTCATCAGCAATCAATAATTTAGGGCGGCAAGCCAGTGCCATCGCGATCATAACACGCTGGCTCATACCTCCTGATAACTGATGCGGGTAGATACCAAAGCGTGATTTTGGTTCAGGAATGCCGACCATTGTTAACAAATCGATAGCGCGTTGATAACGACTACGACGATTACCGCCATGGTGAATTTTTAACGTTTCCATAATTTGATAACCAACAGTAAAGCAAGGGTTAAGGCTGGTCATCGGATCCTGGAAAATCATTGCTACTTCAGCTCCAATTAACTGACAGCGCTCTTTTGCTGGCATTTTTAATAGATCGCGTCCATTGAAAATTAATCTATCGGCGATCACATGACCTGGCTTATCAACCAGCCCCATAATCGCCAATGAACTGACTGACTTACCTGAACCTGATTCACCGACGATACCAACCACTTCACCAGCTTTTACCTGATAACTAATCTGATCAACCGCACGAAAAGGGGCTGTTTGATCACCAAAATGAACAGAAAGATTTTTTATCTTTAATAATGCCATTAGATCACCTCATTATTGCTTGAGTTTAGGATCGAAGGCATCGCGCAAACCGTCGCCCATCAGATTAAATGCTAATACTGTTAACAAAATGACTAAACCAGGAAATGTTACGACCCACCACGCACTTTGCGTAAACTGCAAAACATCCGATAACATAGTGCCCCATTCCGGGGTTGGAGGCTGAGCTCCCATACCTAAAAACCCTAGCGCGGCCATATCTAAAATAGCATTGGAAAAACCCAAAGAAGCCTGCACAATTAAAGGTGCAAAACAATTAGGTAGAATATTAATAAACATTTGACGTAATGCGCTGGCGCCAACCACTTGTGAAGCCGTTACATATTCGCGATTGATTTCTAATAATACTGCCGCACGTGTCAATCGCACATAGTGTGGTAAAGCAACAAAAGCCAGTGCCAATGAAGCATTAACAATTGAAGGGCCAAAAACCGCCACTAATACTAAGGCCAGTAATAAACTGGGTAAAGCCAACATAATATCGACAACCCGCATGATAGCTATATCAACCAAACCACCAATATAACCGGCAAATAAGCCAAACGAGACACCCATAATCAGGGAAAGGATGACGACTAAACCACCGACAAGTAGCGATAAGCGTGCACCATGCATTAGCCTTGATAACAAATCTCGCCCTACGTCATCAGTCCCTAAAATAAATTGCCAATTGCCGCCTTCTTGCCAAACCGGTGGCATCAATAGAAATTGACGAAATTGCTCATTAGGTGAATGAGGAGCAAGTAGATCAGCTAATAAAGCAATAACAACCATGAGGATAATATACCCCATGCCAATAACCGCCCCTTTATTACGACTAAAGTAATGCCAAAATTCTTGCAACGGTGTTAATGGCGCCGGCATCTTGTCTATTTGTTGTTCAATTAGTTGAGACATATTTGCCTTCCTTATTTTTTATGCCGAATTCGTGGATCAACGATGCCATATAACAGATCAATTAGCAGATTAACCAATATAATCAAAGTTGCGATCAGCAAAACCCCACCTTGAACCACCGGATAATCACGACGTTGCAACCCTTCGATTAACCAACGCCCTAAACCGGGCCAAGAAAAAATAGTTTCCGTCAAGATAGCCCCGGCTAATAACGTACCAACCTGCAAACCAATCACTGTCACAACCGACAGTAAAGCATTACGCAACGCGTGGATCAAAATTACTCGTCTTCGGCTTAACCCCTTTGCCCGCGCGGTTCGAATATAATCTTCACCCAATACTTCCAGCATTGAAGAGCGTGTCATCCGCACGATCACAGCTAAGGGTATCGTGCCTAAAACAATAGCGGGTAAAATTAAATGCTTAACCGCATCAATAAAATCGCCAGTTTCCCCCCATAGCAAAGTATCAATTAACATAAATCCGGTTAGTGGATAGCCATCATCCAGAAAAACGCTGTCACTGACGCGGCCTGAAACAGGCGTTAGATCCCAATGTACAGAAACCAGCATAATGAGCATGATCCCCCACCAAAAAATAGGCATCGAATAGCCGGTTAATGACACCCCAATGGCGGTATGATCAAAAACAGAACCACGCTTGACAGCCGCTAATACGCCCACAGGTATCCCTATCGTAATCGCAAATATCATGGCACAAATACCCAACTCTAAAGTTGCCATAAAACGTGGCCAAAATTCTTGCCATACAGGCAACCGACTTTTTAAGGAGATGCCCAGATCGCCTCGTAATACATCATGAATATAATTTAAATATTGTTGCCACAACGGTTGATCCAGCCCTAATTGTGCGATCATCTGTGCATGACGCTCGGGACTTAAACCGCGTTCACCTGCCATAATTGTGACTGGATCACCTGGGATCATATGGATAAATGCAAAAGTCAGTATGGTAATACCGATAAACGTAGGGATGACAATACCCAAACGCCGAAATATAAATTGCCACATTCGATGATTTCTCTGTTAAATGCTGACGAATATACTTAAGTTGTTTGATTTCATTCGACCGGCAAGTTAGTAAAGCCAATGATTACTCTATCAGTAAACCCGATAGAGTAATTAATTAACAATCAACTTAGTAAGATAGAATTTATTCTTTAATATCAACAACTTCAAAGTGATGTTTGCCTAGTGGATCAACCACAAAACCTGTCACTTCTTTACGAATAGGCTTATATACTGTTGAGTGAGCGATAATCAAAGCAGGCACTTGCTCATGCATAACAACCTGAGCCTGCCGATACAATTCAATACGTTTATTATGATCAAATGTCACACGTGCTGGCTGAATGAGAGCCTCAAAATCTTTATTACACCATTTGGAGTAATTGATACTTTGTGCTTTAGCTGCACAGCTAAATAAGGTAGCGAAAAAGTTATCGGGATCACCATTATCTCCCGTCCAACCGATCATCACTGTTTGAGGCTCGCCATTCTTGGCACGTTTAAGGTATTCGCCCCATTCATAGCTAACAATGTTGGCTTTAATACCCACTTTTTGCCAATCAGCTTGGATCATCTCCGCCATGCGCCGGGCATTAGGGTTATAGGGTCGCTGTACTGGCATTGCCCAAATATCGATAGTAGAACCTTCGGCAATACCTGCCTCTTTCAATAGTGCTTTTGCTTTCTGTGGATCATAAGGGTGATCTTTAATCGCCTGGTTATACCCCCACATGGTTGATGGGATAAGCGTTTTCGCTTTCTGGCCTGCGCCTTGGTAAACCGCCGCAATAATGGCATCTTTATTAACCGCCATGGTCAGTGCCTGACGAACCTTTACATTATCTAATGGCTTTTTCTCAGTATTAAAGGCCAGATAGCCAACATTGAGACCCGGTTGTTCCATCAATACGATTTGTTTATTTTGCCTCATGCGTTCAAGATCAGCTGGATTTGGGAATGCCATAACCTGGCATTCATTTTTCTGTAACTTAGCATAGCGTACTGCTGCATCTGGGGTAATCGAGAACACTAAACGAGCAATTTTAGGCTTAGTTCCCCAATAATCACGATTGGCCTTATAAAGAATGCGCGAATCTTTCTGATATTGAATTAACTGAAATGGGCCGGTACCAATCGGCTCAAGATCAACCTGCTCCGGCTTACCTTTTTTCATCATCTGTTCGGCATATTCTGCCGATAAAATAGAAGCAAAATCCATTGCCATATCGGCTAAAAAGGGTGCTTCAGGGCGGGTAAGAACAAAACGTACAGTATGATCATCAATTTTTTCTATCTTATCGATGATTTTATCCAAATCCATACCAATAAAATATTCATAGCTGCCGCCTGAAACTTTGTGATAGGGATGAGATGCATCTTTTTGCCGCATAAAAGTATAAATGACATCATCAGCATTGAATTCACGGCTTGGTTTGAAGTTTTTGCTGGTATGCCATTTAACCCCTTTGCGCAAATAGAAAGTATAAACTTTTCCATCATCACTAACTTGCCACCGTTCAGCTAATGCCGGTTTTATCTCTGTGGTACCCAATTGAAACTCCACCAGTCGATTATAAAGTGGAATAGAACTAGCATCATAAGTTGTTCCTGACGCAAATAATTGTGGATTAAATCCTTCTGGTGAGCCTTCTGAACAATAAACCAAGGTTTTTGCTTGCAAATCAGTAGAAATAACTAGAGTAATCAAACTGATACTAATAGATAAAACCCCTGCATTTTTCATAAAAAACTTCATATTATGCTTCCCCTGTTGTCACTTTATTATATTTTTTAAGCAATTTACTAAATAGTGCTACTGATATTGTAATTTAGTTATATTTTTATCACGGACGTTAAACAATAAATCAATTGTTACCGCTCACGTCAATACTTTTATTGCTGTTTTTTTAGACAAAAAAGAAACGAATATAAAACCTATAATTCATAAAAATAGGATAAAAAATAATAAATTTATAATTTATTAGTGGTAAACTCCAAATAAAATAACTTAAATAGACATTAACAACTATTTTCATCTGAACGCTTACTTGATCAATAATTAACCAATTATTGGCTAATTATTAAAATATCTGCTAGCAAAAGACAAAATTATTCAGCAACAAAAAAGAATAAAATAGAAAAATGGATATCAGGCAGGTATCCTCAAACTGGATACCTGATAAATGATTAATAACTGAGGCTAACTCGAAAACCAGAAACCATATGATCGTGTTTACGATCTGACGAATTTAATAGCGGAAAACCAACATAAGTACTGTAGCTTAATTGCTTATAACCGCCTTTTAAGCCTATCGATGTACCAATTAAGTAATCATCACGCCAAAAACGAGCTCGATCTCCCGAAACTGAACCGTAATCTAAGGTTGCATAGAGCACATGGCCAGGCAATGGTGTATACCAACTAAGTTCATTTTTGATAAGTAAACTATGGGAGCCGGACAAAGAATTAGTTAACATTGCGCCACGCACGCTATTTTTGCCACCAATGCTATCAACGTCTAAAAATCCATCCAGTTGAGAACGACTTAACTGAATCGCTGCCATTCCCTCATAAAGAAAAAACTGCTGGTTGATTTGCCAGGGTCGATTAATAGCAGCCGAAAATTGAAAAATTTGTGGTCGTTTTAACTCCTTTGCCGGCGAAGGCATGGCGGCAAACCAATTAGTGCCTTGCTTATACTCCATTGCCAGATTGAGTTCAGCACGCGGTAAATAGTGTTGATGCTTCAAACCAATATTCCAATAAGTTGCCCTACGCTTATAAACACCAATTTCTTGGTCACCAATGTAGCCATTATTGGTCACAATGCTAGTCCCAAAATTAAAGTAAGTTTTACTATCATAACGTCGCTTAATCAGGTATTGACCTTGCGCAGATAATGATTTAGAACGGCTGCTTTTATATAAATTACCGGCTGGTGTTTTAATACCATCCCAGGAATAGAAATCTTGATAATTACCTGATAAATCAAACCGCCAGTTACGAAAAGGTAATGAGTAAAAGAATGCCGCGACTTTAATCCCACGACTATGGTCGGTATCTAAATCACGACTGATATAAAAATAGAAGAAATCATTTAATAAGGTAGGATTATCAAGCATTAACACATTATCAATCATTAAATTGGCATGATCTTTCAGGCCACTATTATCAAAAGAAAGTCGGCCACGAATAGCGCGCTTTTTTTGTCGATTAATAGTTATGATACTACTATTGGCTAAGTTAGGATCATCATCAACAGTGATTTTTGGTTGGGTTGAAGGCGAATTCTGTAGATTTTCTAATCCTTGCTCAATGTCCCGAACATTAAGAATGGTTGATTGTGGAAAAGCAGTACGCAGAGAGTAGTGACTTTTACCGGTATCTTCGTAACGAATATCAGAAATAAGGCCTGGGATCAGTTCAATACGTAAAATACCATACATGAAACTTTGTTCTGGCAGCAAAACTTTGGTCGTCAAATAGCCGGCATCGATGAATATTTGATTTACTCCGGCGAGAAAAATATTCAATCCTTTATCACCTAAACATTGACCAATAATATTATCTGATAATACAGATAATTTTTTCTGTAATGATTTAGCAAATAATTCCTGACCATTTAAAAAAACAAATTTGATATTTAAGCAATGAGATTCAATGGGATAAGTTTGATTTTTATTAATTTGTTGAGAGTTAATTGGAATAGAAACCGGTTGCTGCTGAGCTATCTCTTGCTTTGCGTCTTCGACAACACCAGCTTGCACATAATCGTGACCATAAATAGCCAATAATAAGAAAAATAGATATTTTTTCATCAGCATTCCTTTGCTATGAATTAAGAGCGTGAATTCCTTTCACTGATAGATAACAAAAAAATAAAATTAAATTTTTTATAAGAATAAATATATCAAAATTAGCAACTATTTTATTCTTTATTAAATAAAAAACCAGAAGCACAAAATTAATTATCACACTTATTGAATAAATTCAGAAAAAATACATTAAGACTCTATTTTAAAGTATTCAGGCTAATAACAAATTAAATTATAGAATAAGTAGGTATGATTAATGAGGTGGAGATGAAAAGCTTTGCTAAAAACAGGATTAGGGAACTTGGTCGGCGAGAGAGGATTCGAACCTCCGACCCACTGGTCCCAAACCAGTTGCGCTACCAGGCTGCGCTACTCGCCGAAAACGGTGTGCATCTTACTGCGACATGATAAAGTCGTCAATAATTTTTTAATTAATATTTACTATCTCGATGATAAAAACAGTAACAATTTATTTTTTAATAAAAAATAAATAGAAAACAGCTGTAGATTATAATTTACATCAATGCATGTGGTTAAATAACATTAATAACAGATTAAATATAATATAAATTTTACAAAAAATAAGTAAGTTTTAAAAAAATTAATTGTTTTTTAAAAAAAGTTAAAATAAATTAATAAAAAATTAATAGATAGAAAATCATTTATTTTATAAGGATATAATATGTATTTATCAAAAAACAATAATCATAAATTAAATTTATTAGCGCTGACAATATCATTTTCTGGCAATATATTTGCGTCTGAATTATCTTTGATAAATAATAATTCTGTATCATTAAAACAACCCACTGAGATTATCAGTTATAATAAAGAAATTAATTTAAAATCCACCAATAAATCATTAACAATTAATATATTACCAACAGTTTCTAAAGGACAGTTTAAAATTTCTCACAATATATATGAAAAATTTAATGTCAATGAACATGGCATTAAAATTAATAATGCCACTAACAACCCCGCTAACCTTATTATTAGCGAAGTGATTTCAGCAGAAAAATCCAATATCAATGGTAATATTACTATTTTAGGTAATAATAAACCTCATTTAATTATTGCTAATCCTAATGGGATTAATTGTAGTAATCGCTGTAGTATGACCAATGCTAATACGGTCAGCTTAATCACTTCCCCATTTGAGGAAAATAAGCCTTCTAACCAACTAATTGATAATATGAGAGAGAAACATATTCATTTTAAAAATATCAAACAAGAAAATTTTACCGATGCTAATAAAATACAATTATTGGCAAGATCGGTTAAACTAGAATCCAGCCAGTTATATGTCAATAATATTACCATTGCAGTTGATGATAATAATGTTATCAACAATAGTGTTAGCCCCATGACCAAGCTTAGCGCGACCAAAGCTGTTCATATTACTGATAATAACTTGCAAAATAGCAGACTATCCAGAAATGCAAGATTAACTATCGATCGTCATTCAGCAATAAATAGCAAACATAGTTATTTTAAAATAAAAAATGGTATCTTTAATAATGCAGGCACACTTGCCAGTAACCAAAATAGTCATTATGAAATAATCAATGGAAAATTTTATAATAACGGCACCATAAATAATATTGAAATGTTAGTTATTACCGGTATAAATGCAAATATTGACAATCAATCTAAAATAAAAGCTAAAAATAGCCATTTTCTTATTAGAAATGGAAAATTTAATAATAGCGGTAAGATAAAAAATACCGAGTTAATAGAAATATTTGCTGATAACAGCAACATTAACAATCAAGCTGAAATAAAAAGTAAAAATGGTATTTATGAAATAAAGAATGGACAATTTTATAATAGCGGCATAATCGATTATAGCGAAAAAATGACCATAAAAGGAAACAACGCCTATATTAATAATCAGTTTATTTTAACTTCAGCAAAGTATGATTTAACCGAGCTAAAATCTAGTCGATTTGTTGATTTTAGCTTTGTATTACCTCACAAACGAAACTCTAATAATAGTGTTGAACTCGATTTCTCTGAAAATGTTATGTGATAAATATATTCGTTTTGCTAATCAATATAAAACTATTATTAGTAAGGATAAAAAAATAATTTATAAACTTTAATGATGACTTTTTTAAAAACACTCATGTTATTAATAACATGAGTGTTTTATTTTGCCAAAAAAATAAAATATCTACTGTTTATTGATATCAATAACCTAAGAATAAAAAATATTCTAATTGAGATAATAAAAAATTAATGCTATTTGTAATTTTCATTATGAAATAGAAAAAATATCAAATTTTGCTATTAAAGAAAACATCATATTTTAATTTATAATTATATTTTATAAGGAAATAAAATGAATCAATCAATAAGCTCTAAATATAAACTATCCCTATTATCATTATTTATTGGAATGGGAATTTCTAATTATGTTTTAGGCGCGTCAGGAGCAGTTCAGCAGCAGACCAATATTGTCAGCCTGGATAAAAAGATTAATATTAATACGATTGAAAAGCGTCCGGTCATTGAGATTATGCCAACGGATAGCAATGGAATATCTCATAATAAATATGAAAAATTTAATGTTGCTAAACCAGGGATTGATATTAATAATGCCACGGAAAATCCAGCCAAAATCATTCTCAATGAAATCATTTCAAATGATAAAACCCGCATCAGTGGTAATATCAATGTACTTGGTGACAGTAAACCGCATTTTATCATTGCCAATCCCTGTAGTATCGATTGTAACGATTGTAACGATTGTAGCGTTACTAACATGGGTAGGCTTACATTAACCACAGCGAAAATAAGTAATATGCTTGACAATGGCCAAATGACGGATAAATTTACCTATGATACAAAACGCGGGCAAATTCGTTTCAAAAATGTTATATCAGAGAAATTTACTGACGCTGCAATCAGCCGTGTTTTTGCCAGATCAATCAACCTGCAATCCAGTCAATTAAATGTCAATGATATTTCGTTGATTGCTGGTAAAAATAGATTAGAAGATGTCGATAATCCAAAATATATTAATATTACTCAATATAACCAAGAATATAATTCAAGAAAAATTAAGCTAACTATTGACGCTAATTCAACAATTAATGCCAATGATAGTTATCTTCATATTAGTTCTGGTAAATTAGATAATCAGGGTGTTATTAATAGTAGTGGAATTATGAATATTTCTAGTGTAAATGGCAATATTTTTAACCAAAAGGAATTGATTGCAAATAATCAAAATTACACATTTATTAACACTGATTTTATAAATTTTGGCGTAATTAAAAGTAAAGTGTCTTTAGCCATCAATGGCCAAGATTTCGTAATTTTCAATGAAGACAAGATAATCGCTAACCATCATGATTACCACTTATTATATTCACACCTCATAAACAATAAAACTATTCAAGGTGATGACTCTGTTAAAATAACCGCACTAGATACAGCTATTGAAAATAATGATCAATTGATCGCTAAAAACCAAAAATATCAGTTGGTAAATAGCCAATTTAAAAATAATGAGGAGGGAACGATAACTGCATATGATATCAGCAATGTTGATAACGCAAATCACGATGCTGCGGTTAAATTAGAGATCACTTTAATTAATAAAGCTAGCTTTGTTGATGAGGGACAAATCGCTATTGGCGCTCAAAAAAATGATAAGCCAACAGTTTTCCCAATTGGTAAGGCAACACGCTATCAATATGGTACTTTAAATATCATTAAAGACAACACAAACCAACTTCCTGCTGCTTGGGAACAAGTTTTCACTGCACAATAAATTGTACCAAATCAGTAATCATAGCAAGTATGGTTATTGGTGATTACCTACAATAACAGGTCCCAATATAGGTAATAACAGAAATAAAAATGTTAATTATAAATAAAATCCCTTGAAGATTAATCCAAGGGATTTTTAATCGCTGAATAGATTATTGCAATAAAGAGATATCAGCTACCTGTAAAAATAAATCACGCAACTGACTTAGCAAGGTCAGACGATTGAGCCTGACCATTTGATCGCTATCCATCACCATTACATTATCAAAGAAAGCATCGATAACCTCACGCAGTGAAGCCAATTCAGTTAATGCGCTTTGATATTGTCCGTCAGCCAATAATGGTGCCAGCTTATCTTGTAAAACAACCAGATGAGCCGCTAAGGTGACCTCTTCGGGTGCTTTTAACACTGTGGCGGCAACATTGTCATTCAATTTTTCATCTGACTTATTCAGAATATTGGCAACCCGTTTATTAGCCGCCGCCAGTGCTTCTGCCGCTGGCAAAGTCCGAAAATGGGTAACAGCTTTCACACGAGCATCAAAATCTGCCGGTTTAGTTGGCCGACGAGCTAAAACAGCCTGGATAGTATCAATGCGGTAACCTTGCTCTTGATACCAGGCACGAAAACGCCCCAGCATAAACTCAACAACATCATCGACAACATTTTTATTGGTTAGCTTATTAGCATACAACTGGGCCGTCTGCTGTGTTAATGCTAATAAATCCAGATCGAAACCCTTTTCAACAATAATACGTAACACACCAAGGGCCGCACGACGTAAGGCAAAGGGATCTTTATCGCCCTTAGGCGGTTGGCCAATACCAAAAATACCTACCAGAGTGTCCATTTTATCGGCCAGCGCCAACGCAACCGCGATATGATTAGAAGGTAACTGATCACCAGCAAAACGGGGTTGATACTGCTCCTTGATTGCCACCGCCACATCTTCCGCTTCACCATCCCGACGGGCGTAATACATCCCCATAACACCTTGTGTGTCGGTAAATTCGAACACCATATTGGTCATCAAATCACATTTGGATAACAGACCGGCACGAGTAGCATGATTGACATCGGCACCAATTTTAGCTGCGATCCAACCGGCTAACACTTCTAAACGATCGGTTTTATCACGCAATGTACCAAGCTGTTTTTGGAATAAAACTGTTTCCAGTCGGGGTAAATATTCTTCTAAACGCTTTTTACAATCGGTTTTAAAGAAAAATTCAGCATCTGCCAAACGTGGACGGATCACCTTTTCATTACCAGCAATGATTTGCTGTGGCTCAGAAGATTCAATATTGGCAACAAAAATAAAATTAGCCATCAAATTACCAATCTGATCATAAACTGGGAAGTATTTTTGATCGCCTTTCATGGTATGAACTAACGCTTCCGTTGGTACAGACAAAAATTTCTGCTCAAATTTTGCGGTTAATACCACCGGCCACTCAACCAATGATGTTACTTCTTCGAGTAAACTATCGGACAATTCAACAGTACCGCCTAATTGCTGTGCTACCTTATTCGCCTCATGCTTGATTAAGGACTTACGCTCTTCATAATCAGCAATAACTTTACCACGTTCACGTAAGATCGCAGGGTATTGTTCCGCTGAATCAATAGTCAGTTCAGCTTCTCCCATAAATCGATGGCCACGGATCACGCGATCGCTCGGAATACCCAATACTTCACCTTCGAGCAGCTGATCACCCAATAACATGATTAAGGTATGAACAGGCCGGACAAATTGTGTTGCCTTGTCTCCCCAGCGCATCAGTTTTGGGATCGGTAACTGATTCAATGCATTCGCCACCATATCAACAAGTAATTCTTTTGCGGCACGGCCTTTACTGGTCGCACGATAAAATAACCACTCCCCCTTATCGGTGACCAAACGTTCTGCCTGCTCAACGGTGATGCCACAGCCACGAGCCCAACCTTCAGCGGCCTTCGTCGCTTTACCTGTCGCATCAAAAGCCTGACTAATTGCCGGGCCGCGTTTCTCAACTTCACGATCAGCTTGATGTGCGGCCAAATCGGTGATTTTTAGTGCTAAACGACGGGGAGAGGCATACCAAAGCACTTCACCATACTGCAGTTCAGCCTGTTCTAATTGATGTTTAAAATTTGCCGCAAATGATCCAGCTAATGAACGAAGAGCCTTCGGCGGTAACTCTTCTGTGCCGATTTCCACCAGGAAAGTCTGTTGCATAATGACAGCCTCTTAATTCTTATTTTTACAGATTGGAAAACCTAATGCTTCACGAGCAGCATAATAAGCTGCTGCAACCCCTTTGGTTAAGGTACGAATACGTAAAATATAACGTTGCCGCTCAGTGACTGAAATAGCTTTACGTGCATCCAATAAATTAAACGTATGGGCAGCTTTTAAAATTCGTTCATAAGCGGGTAAAGGCAGTGGCGTTTCTAGTGACAATAAATATTGTGCTTCTTTTTCATATTCTTCAAAACATTTGAAAAGAAAATCAACATTAGCATACTCAAAATTATAAGCCGACTGCTCAACTTCATTTTGATGATAAATATCACCATAGGTTGTTTTGCCTAACGGGCCATCAGACCAGACTAGCTCATACACACTGTCAACCGCTTGAATATACATAGCCAAGCGCTCAAGGCCGTAGGTGATCTCACCGGTAACCGGTTTACACTCCAAGCCTCCGACTTGCTGAAAATAGGTAAATTGGGTGACTTCCATCCCATTTAGCCAAACCTCCCAACCAAGTCCCCAGGCTCCCAAAGTTGGGTTTTCCCAGTTATCTTCAACAAAACGGATATCATGAACAGAGGGATCTACCCCTAATGCTTTTAATGAACCAAGATATAACTCTTGAATATTATCCGGTGAAGGCTTAATAATGACTTGAAATTGATAATAGTGCTGAAGACGATTAGGATTTTCACCATAACGTCCATCAGTTGGCCGACGAGATGGTTGCACATAAGCAGCAGCGATTGGCTCCGGGCCTAGTGCCCGCAAGCAAGTCATCGGATGGGACGTCCCTGCACCAACTTCCATATCCAATGGTTGAACAATGGTGCAGCCTTGACGCGCCCAGTAATCCTGTAATGTTAGGATCAATCCCTGAAAGGTTTTGGTATCAAACTTTTGCATGTTAGATTCGCGCGATAGATAGATTGTGATTTAAAAAAGTGATTCAGTATACCCTTTGGCGAACAGATATGCAGCACTGATTACACATTGATGTTGTTTTACATGAAAACAGCCTGATAAATCTTTAGTAATTTTAAGTTAGCTGATTGATTAGCCTCATCACTAGTTAATCACTAACATCGAAAATTAATTCAACAGTTATCAGCAAAAAAGATATTTTCAATTTGACTTACTGCAATGCTTTTTCTGCCATATTCATATGACCGCGCAAGGTTATTTATAAGATAAAATCATGGGCCGTTACAATGTTAGCTGCAACTTTAATGACAAAATCTGGCTTTAAATCATCATCAGCATTGATACTGATATAATGAAAATGGTCTCTATTGTTATAAGATATAACGATTTCGCCAGGAACACCGTTAAACTCGACCACAAAATGGATAAACTATTTCACCATTTTTAAACTGTAAACAAAGGTTATTATTCGCTATTGTAGAATATAATATCTGTTGACTTACTTCATAGGATCATAAAATTGTTTAGCATTTCTTATATCCTCATTCCCGCTTTTATTGGAATCAAGCAGAGCCATTTCCTTATTGATAATATTGTGAAGTTTTTTTAGTTAGATAATTTTTAATCATGAAAAACTCTAATATATATCAACAAAATAATGTAATAAGATTGATATTAATATAAGAAACACTGTTTTTAAGTAAAAAATTAATTTTATCAGTTGGTTAATTTGCAAATCACATCCAAATCAAAGCTTTGCAACTTTTAATACTTACTGCATGGAATAATAAAAACCGCCAATATAGCCAATTATTATACTCAGACTCAGTCGTTAATTATTTAGTATTTCCTGACATTGAAAGGAGTCAAAAGGTTAATGTTTATTTGGCTTTATTGCTTAATAAATTCACACTATGCCTTATTGTTATTAATACTCAATAATGGCTCGTTCAGCTTAACTAACTCATTTTTCAAAAAACACTCACTTTCAAATACTATCATAATAAGATATGATATTTACTCACTTATTTTCTATTAAAATAATTAACATAACTTTTTGATATAACAAATTTTTGCTCATCAGCGTCGAATAAAATATTGCAGTAAAACGATTCGATATGAAAAAATCCGTTAAATTAAAGTTGCAAAAACAGATGTAATTAACATGAAAATATTATTTTTAATGCTGACATTATTAACTCTAACCAGCTGCACTTCACAGCCACAATCAACATTGATTGAGCTTGATAAAAAAAGTCGTGAGTTTAACCATTCAGCCCTGTTAAACATTAGTCATATTCAGCAGCTCAAGGCGTCTTCTAATAGTAGCCAAAAATGGCAATATTCGACATTTTTTCCTACCACCGCTGAACAAGCATCTCCTGTTTATTATTATGCACTCGCTAACGCCCATAAAATTATTATTTATACCGACAATGCCAATTTTTGGCTTACAGTTAAAAATAAACTGCAAGCACAAGGAGCAATGGCAGTTATTGAATGGCAATTTAAAAAAATGTTTTTAGCAAAACAGGCTCAAATTACATTTATTAGAAACTAAAATAGCTAAAAATAAATTAAATAATCTTGATTAAAAATCATTGATTAATAATTTCTAAAGCAATATGTTTTTTATAACCTTTTGTTAATAAAATAAATTTGTTGATTTCTTATATTAAAATATGTCTTTATGAAAAAGATAACTAACTAATTTAGGATTAACTTTAACACTCAAGTTACAAAACCAATTCTCTTTTAATAACGAATAAAATAAAAATAATCATAATAAAAAGGCATTAATAGACTCGTTTGAATAATTTATTGCCAAATTTATAAAACCTAGCATAAATTATAATTTCCCTCTTTTTTCAATTAATTAAAGTATCTTTTTTTAGCAATCAAAATACATTGCCTATTTAATATTAGCGCCTATTTTGAAGAAAATTTATCGATATTATTGTCCTGGCAAGTAATAGCAATACTGATTAAAATCCCTATCATCAATTTATTAATATCCGATAATAGACCGATAGCTCACAATAGGAGTAATGAAAAAATGACGCCACGACGTTGCCATTGGGTCACTAGCGATGAGGAATATATTACCTATCATGATCAAGAGTGGGGAAAAGCAGAAAAAAATAGTCAGAAATTATTCGAAATGCTTTGCCTTGAAGGTCAACAAGCCGGTCTCTCTTGGTATACTATTTTGAAAAAACGTGTTGGCTATCGTGACTGTTTCTACCATTTTAATCCAACTAAAATTGCCAAAATGACGCAACAAGATGTTGATCGTTTAATGCAAGAACTCTGTATTGTGCGTAATCGCCTGAAAATTAATGCTATCATTACCAATGCTCAAGCTTACTTAGCCATGATCCAAGCAGGTGAAGATTTTAGCCAATTTGTCTGGCAATTTGTCGATGGAAAAACACAAATCAACCATTGGCAACATCAGAGTGAAATACCTACTCATACCAATATTTCTGATCATCTTTCGGTTGCTTTAAAAAAACGTGGCTTTAAATTTGTTGGTAGCACCATCTGTTACGCCTTTATGCAAGCAATCGGTATGGTAAATGACCATTTGAGCGATTGTATTTGTCGACAGAAAAAAAACGAGTAATAAAAATATCATTATGATAAATTTATAATCACAAAAATATAAAAGAATTATAATATCGTCTAACTAATTTGCTAATCCAGCCATCATTCTAGCGATAATAGCAGAATATTGTTGCTATTTATTTAATAGTCACCTGCAAAGCTGATAAAGAAAAATATGATACATTCACAATTTGGTAAAAAATTTTCCAGTTCATCCAGTATCTCTCTGTTAATGAAAGATCTAAATGAAGGTTTACGCAAACCTGACGTTATTATGCTCGGTGGCGGTAATCCAGCACACATTCCTGAAATGGATCAATATTTTCAGCAATTATTGATAGAAATGGCTAAAAATGGTCAGCTCAATGAAGCATTATGCAACTACGATGGCCCACAAGGAAAAGATGCCTTACTGGAAGCATTAGCAAATACGTTAAATGAGCAAGTAGGCTGGAATATTAGTGCTAAAAATATCGCATTGACTAATGGCAGTCAGAGCGCTTTTTTTTATCTATTTAATATCCTCGCCGGCTGTTGTGAACAAGGAATAAAACGTAAAGTTCTTTTCCCTTTAACACCAGAATATGTTGGTTATGCCGATACTGGACTTGATGATGATATTTTTGTTGCTAATAAACCGCTAATTGACATCCTGCCTAATGGTCAATTTAAATATCGGATTAATTTTGAATCGTTAAAAATAACCGATGATATCGGTGTAATTTGCGTTTCCAGACCCACCAATCCGACTGGAAATGTCATTACCGATGCAGAAATTATGCAATTAGATGCTTTAGCCAAACAGTATGCTATTCCGCTTTTGATTGACAGTGCTTATGGTATTCCCTTTCCAGGTATTATTTTTAATCAAGCCACACCTATCTGGAATGAAAATATTATTCTATCTATGAGCCTATCCAAATTAGGATTACCTGGCTGTCGCTGCGGTATTATTATTGCCAACGAATCGATTATCAACGCGATCAGTAACATGAATGGCATCATTAGCTTATCCCCAGGTAGTATAGGCCCAGCATTAATGTTAGCGATCCTTAAACGTAATGATCTATTGAAACTTTCACAAACAGTAATAAAACCTTTTTATCAACAACGCGTTACTGAAACGGTAAAAATTATTCGCCGTTATATACCAGAAAGCCGCTGCCTGATCCATAAACCAGAAGGTGCGATATTTCTATGGCTTTGGTTTAAAGATTTACCAATTGACAGTCAAACACTTTACACACGTCTTAAAAAACGCGGTGTATTAATGGTGCCCGGCGATTATTTTTTCCCTGGGCTTAATGAACACTGGCATCATTCGCATCAATGTATGCGAATGAACTATATTCTACCACTAGAAAAAATTGAACAAGGGATTGCGATTTTAGCTGATGAAATTGAAATTGCCTATCAATAGCATAAATTCAATAAACTTTATTAAATATATTAAGCAATAAAATTCTATACATAAAAAAACCTCTTATCATATACAAGATAAGAGGTGATAAAATAATAACGAGGACTTTGAATTGTAAAGTTAACGGGATCATATTCAAACATATTGCTAATGAAATGATCTACATCCCGAGCTCTTTAACACCGCAATTATTACAACATATTAAGTATTCTTTTAATTAAGCAATAAAGCGATATTTTCACCAATATACCAAACTATTGCTGGTTAATTTAATGAAAACTATAAAACCTAATCACTTTACGAATAATCCAGCTATAACAATTGACAGAATAAAAGGTATTAAAGTTGACTATTGACTTAATACGGGTGCTATCTCATGTTCAAACCTGGAAAAATGCTTTAAAAAATAGATAAAAAGACTATTTGCGGAATAATTTATGCAGAAAAATTAAAATGCGCTCAACATTTATTATTACCCACTTGTTTACCCGTTAATGAAATTACAACTACCGATGATTATTCTTTGCTGGCCTATTTTATGCTATTTAAAAAGAGGTTGAACTAACTCCGCAGAAATAAAGAAATCGTTAATCAATAATTCTATTTAAACAAATTGCCCATTCCAACAGTAAATAAGAATTTTATGTGACCAATTTTCCATTAATTGTGCCATATTTAGGACATACGACAGAAAATAATTGTTAAAAAATTTTATTTCTATTAATAAACTGGTATTTTTAACATTAATGTTTATCATTAAAATTCATACTCGCTTGGAGAAGCTAGGCTTATACCTTTAATGAAACGATTAATCCTCGTTATTTGTAGCATTAGTTTGAATATGGTTGGCTGCCTGATATTGTTATGTGGCTGTTCAAGTATTATGACCCATGTCGGCCCCCATCAAGGTTACTATTCAGGCACCAAAGCTGATACCCGAATACTAAAAGATAGCGATACCGGCTGGGTGATAAAACCCCTTGCCATGATTGACTTACCTTTTTCTGCGCTGCTTGACACGGTTTTACTACCCTATGATTATTTCCAGGCAGATAATATTGCACCGCAACCGTCGCCAAAAGAACGCGTTCAAGATTGGGAAAACTATCAAGCTACAGATATCACTTATCAAACCACCAGCAAATAAATCACCTGAATAACATCATTTTCTGTCTATTTTTTATTCAATTAATTATGGTAATCCTTTGATATTATTTATAAATACATGATATCGATTATTGTATTTAACAATCATAACTCAAATTTAGTTTATTAAATTAATTATATTAAAAAAATCATTATTTTACTGTCAATTTTTCTGCTTATTTCAAATGATTCATCTAATATATAAATCATACCCACTATATAAATAAAATTTTATTAATTTTAGAGAAATAAAATATGAAAAAAACACTATTAATTTTATTAACCACCTGTTTAATCCCTTCAACGTTATTAGCAAATGAAAGCAAATCTGGTTTGTATATCACTGGTAAAATGGGCGCATCGATTATGCAAATGTCTGGGCAATTTTTCCCAGTTTCTAACCCATCAACCAATCTTAATGAAAAACTAAAAGGGGATAACCACAGAACTGCGGTGTTTGGAATTGGTCTCTCTTTGGGATATGATTTTTTTGATAATTTCAATATTCCAATTAGAACCGAACTAGACTTTACTAGTCGAGCAAATACTGATTATAGCTATACAAAATTTCATGAAGTTCCTACTATTGGTTCTTTAAAAAGCACAGTTAAAAACCAAATAAAATTAAACACATTAATGCTTAATGCTTAATGCTTAATGCTTAATGCTTAATGCTTAATGCTTAATGCTTAATGCTTAATGCTTAATGCTTAATGCTTAATGCTTATTATGATTTTAAAAATTCATCTGATTTCATACCTTATATTTCTGCCGGACTAGGTTATGCTTATATAAGCCAAAAAACCTCCCCACTCTTAAGTATAGGGTCTCAAACAACTACCTTATGGACACGCTCCCATGCCACTAACAACTTTGCCTGGAGCGTGGGAGCAGGGATCAAATACATGGTTAATAAAGATTTTTCATTTGATCTTAGTTACAAATATCTGGATGCCGGCCAAGCTGAAGTATATAACAACTATCTTGACACAGAATATAACTCAAAAACCAAGGTCAAAACCCATGATATTATGTTAAGCGCAACTTATCACTTCTGATATCAATAACGTTGGATGGTATTGGGGTATAGCATAAGACTATAATCTTTATAACAAATAAAAAAATTACCTGCTTTGATCAGCATCTGTGTTTATTGGCAGAAACCTCAGTATATCAGCCAGCAGATTAAAAATTAAAAGCGGGATACCCCCAATCCAATGCACTATTTTGCTATAAAACGAATCGGTCATTCAGCAGTAAAATATTATTCAATTGAAACTTAAAATTGCATCTATATAAATCAAACAATCCCAGTAGCCACAATAAAAATTTGCTGATAGCCAGCAATATTACGCAGATAAGCAACATAGCTGTCATCCGGGGAAATAACCACTGCATCACCTAATGGCGGCAAATCACTGCGATCAGTCAAACGAATCAGTTTGCCGCAAGGAATTTCACATAACATCACGCTATTATCACAAATAAACGCCACATACCGACCTTCGCTATCCCAGCTAAACGCTGACTGAATATGCCATGCAGACTTGCTAATTTGTTGCATTACCCCACTAACCGGAGAAACTAACCAAAACTGAACAATCCCCTTATCATCTTTCATTAAAAAACCAATTTTACTGCCATCAGGCGAAGATCGCAGCCAATGGCGCGGTTGATTAACCACCCCCGGGTAATTGTGTTCATGGGTATAGGTTAAGCGGCGTTGTTTAATCCCTTTTGGTGGTGCAGGCATAGCGGTTTCTGTACCCTGTATTGGATTAACTCCTGCAATGGCATACTTTTCAGCAGCTTCGGGCAAATCGACAATAAAAATTTCGGCCACTATTTTGCCATCTAGAGAGCAGGTATCACCTATAAATGCAATCGCCCAACGTTGCTTTTCACCATTCGCTCTCTCATACCCATTTCGACCGATCCAACCCTCTTCATAAGCACGGCTAATTTCATTACTACCTGGTGTTGGTACAGGCGTTGTTTCACTGATCACAACACAATAATAATGGCCATTATATTCACGGTGATGTTTTTTATGACCCTCAATGCCTACATTAATAACATGATAAGGGATGGCAATCGCAATATTGCGCAAATCAAGCGCCGGATCACACTCATGCATCACGTGATCATTATAGGTAAAACTCAGCCTGCTATTATCTGAACTAAAGACATGGACATGCGTGCCTCCTCTCAATGCACCTGCTAAAAAAGGCGGCGTAATACACATGGCCTCAATATTTTCTGCAATATTAGGGGCCATATCGTTAACAATTACACCTCGACGATGATGAAAATCGTAATGCCAATTTTTATCGGGATTTTCCGGGCCATGAATAAAAGCATATCTGGGTGGATTTTCACTACTTACCGTAACAACACCAACATACGCGCCATTTTTCGCGCCATAGATCTGTTTTTGTTGTCGCGTTTTAATATTAACTTTTTCTATCGTTAACCCAGTAAAAGAGGCACTATTTGGCCGTACATCAAAAACTAGCCACTGGCTATCTGATGTCCATACGTTTATATTAGTCAATTGATGATTACGTTTATCCAAAGTAACCTGCTGTTCTTGATAAAACATTTTATTATCCGCACTCTTTTATGGTGAACGATAAAAAATAATATAATTCTGTGAGCATGACAAAAATATTAGTCAATACTTTATTTTTATAATACAACTTTAAACCTTAAGGGTTATCGTATCTAAAAATCATTATGTTACTTAGCATACTTTATATCATTGGTATTACAGCTGAAGCTATGACAGGTGCTTTAGCCGCAGGCCGTCGTAAGATGGATGTTTTCGGTGTTATTATTATTGCATCAGCAACCGCAATTGGCGGCGGTTCTGTACGCGATATTTTATTAGGACACTATCCTCTTGGTTGGGTTAAACATCCTGAATATATTGTCATTGTTGCTTGTGCGGCAGTTATTACTATCTGGCTGGCGCCAATGATGAAACATTTACGACGTTTATTTTTAATTTTGGATGCGATTGGTCTTATTGTCTTTTCCATTATTGGCGCTCAAATAGCGCTCGATATGAATTATAGTTATATTATTGCCGCTATTGCAGCCGTCGTCACGGGTGTTTTCGGTGGCGTACTGCGCGATATGTTATGTAATACAATTCCGCTGGTTTTTCAAAAAGAGATATACGCTGGCATCTCCTTTGCTGCGGCATGGCTTTATATCGGATTAATACTACATACTCCACTACCTAAAGATATAGTTATTATCATCACCTTAATCGCTGGTTTAACCGCACGTCTACTTGCCATTCGTTATCGATTAGGATTACCAGTATTCAATTATGAACATAATGATTAAGATCTCCATATATCTAATTAAATCAGTAACTTTTTACTTAAACTGATTATCATTGGTAAATCCATTTATATTAATTTGGCGCAAAATTTTTACCAGCTGTTTAACATCTTTATGCTCAATAAACTGCGCTAACTTTTTCTGTTGTTTACGAGATAAAATATCACTATTTATCTCTTTAGATGATAAATCATCCCAACAGGTTATTTTGCTAAAAAGCTTTTCTGGTAAAGGAACTCCAAGCCCTTTTAACCAATTAGAAAAAGGCTGTTTTTGAGCTGATAAAAATTGTTGATAAATAGATTTTCCTTTAATGGCGTTAAACATTGCCACTTCATTGATTTGTTCCAGGGTTAAAGTAGCCCAATCTATTAAATTGGTTATTTTTCCAGCTCTTATTAATGCTAACCAGCCTTTTTCATTGATCCCTTGCATCTTAAGCTGTTTTGCCAACCAAACTAAGCGAGCAACAAATTGACTTTCGCATCTCATTGAGTAATAGAAGCAGCTTAATGGGTGATAATTTTTTTGCTCTGGTACGGACAGCATTTTCTGCTGTTTAATTCGCCAAACAATTTTGTCAAATTTCGGGATCCCATGACCAGATAATGATATTTGTATCGTGTCTCCAGGCAAAATTTTCATCCCTTGCCAACGGTTTAATGATCCCATACTAATATGCCGGATCTGTTTTCCATCAATTTCCACGGGTAAAACAACAATGACAGGATTGATTTTTCCGGTTCTGCCTATATTAAATTTAACGGTTTTAACTTGAGCAACCTTATGTGGTGTCGGATATTTCCAGGCAACAGACCAGTTATTTATGCCCACTTGCCAATATTGGCCTAAAGTATAGGGGAGTTGTTTTAATACAATACCATCTGTTGCAAAAGGCATTGGTTGATTGTAATAATAGCGTTGCCATTGTGTAATTTGATCAACACTACTGACCAAATGAGAATAGCGTTTCGTTAACGGAAAACCCCAACTTTCTAATTGTTCAAATTGTGTTTGCATGTTCGATGGCCCATTAGGCCAACTCCAAACAAATATTCCAATTTGTTTCTCTTGTTGAACCAATAAATTCTTTCGCATTAACCAGCCGGCAACTTTATTACGAGCATTAGCGCCACCCATAATGGCTTGTTGGTGACCAGACTGATACCAAAACAGTTCACCTTGTAATATTAATTGAGAGGCATGATTTGGGATCTTTTTGGGAATTGCTGGCAGAAAATCAGCTTTTTTAGACCAATCAATCCCTTCTACACCATTACCTCGACTAATTAATGCAGCCAATTTACCCTTTCGATAAACCAATGTAACAGCCACACCATCGACTTTAGGTTGTAACCAAATTTCATGACGACCCGCTATCCATCTAGCGACTTCATCAACGGTTATCTTTTTTAAGCCAGTATGAGCAACTGGATGAACTTTTCTTCCTTTAACGGGTAAAGAAAGCGAATGAGTTTTATCTATCGGCTGATGAAGGCAATTTGACCAATGTTTCCATAACGCATAAATTTGATCGTAAGTTTCATCATTAACCAAACTTTGGCCATTAATATAATATGCTTTATTCCATCTTTTTAATTTTGAATTAACTGCTTTAATTTCCCTATGCAAAACTAATTCAGGCCAATCAGGGCATTGCATGCTTTCCGCTATTGATGAGTTTATATTTAGCAAAATCAATAATAAAAAAAAGCTCTGACGATAGTAGACTGAAATTAAAATAAAAGATCTCATAATAAACAGCATCCATGCATAATTTTAATCATCTATTTATTTCATTCACGAAAAATACTTTCAATATACAATTCCCATTATTGGGAAGTCGTAAATAGAAAATAATTATGAAGATATTTATTAATCATTTTTTCTCAAAGCACTTCGCAAAAATGGTAATTATTTTCAAAAATAATTCAGATCTTTCATTAAAAATGTTACTAAAGCTGTATGTTACTGATTGCATGTGTATACTATTAAAGAGCTTTTGTACTTTTTAAAAAATTTTTATTAATTAATTAGCCTATTAATCAAGAAATCATCATGATCCAAGGAACGTTATATATCGTGTCTGCCCCAAGTGGTGCAGGTAAATCGAGTCTTATTCAGGCTTTATTAAAAACTCAGCCTTTATATGACACACAAGTTTCTATTTCGCATACCACTAGAGCGATACGCCCTGGTGAAAAAAACGGTGAACATTACTATTTCATTACTGAAAGCAAATTTCAGCAAATGATTGAGCATAATGATTTTCTTGAATATGCCTGCGTTTTCGGCAATTATTATGGAACTTCCCGGGCAGTTATTGAAGAAATTATTAATAGCGGTGTCGATGTATTTTTAGATATTGATTGGCAAGGCGCACAGCAAATTCGCCAAAAAATGCCTTCCACTCGCACTATTTTTATCTTACCGCCTTCTAAAAATGAGTTACTACGCCGGTTACGTGGTCGCGGGCAAGATAGCGAAGAAACGATTAACCAGCGGATGACACAAGCGGTCGCTGAAATAAAACATTATAACGAATATGATTACATTATTGTTAATGATGATTTCAATACTGCATTGGGAGATTTACAATCTATTATTCGATCTGAGCGTCTACGTTTAGAACGTCAGATTCAGCGACATAATACTTTAATTAATAAATTATTGGCAGACTGAGTAAAGGTTCAGTATTATATCCGGTCATTTCTTTATCTTTGGAGTCATATTATGGCACGTGTAACAGTTCAAGATGCAGTAGAAAAAATTGGTAATCGTTTCGACTTGGTTTTAGTGGCGGCACGGCGTGCGCGTCAATTACAAATTAATGGTAAAAATCCTTTAGTTAAAGAAGAAAACGATAAGGTCACTGTTATTTCACTGCGCGAAATAGAATCAGGGTTGATTAATGCTCAAATTCTTGATGTCCGCGAACGTCAAGAACAGCAGGAGCAAGAGGCGGCAGAAATGCAAGCAGTGTCCGCTATTGCTGAAGGTCGTCGTTAACTGAAAAGGTAGGCCTGCCTTGTACCTGTTTGAAAGCCTCAATCAAATCGTTCAGGACTATCTGCCAAAAGAGCATATATCGTTACTGAAACAAGCTTATCTTGTCGCCCGGGATGCACATGAAGGCCAAACCCGTTCAAGTGGTGAACCTTATATTACCCATCCAGTCGCGGTGGCATGCATTTTAGCGGAAATGCGTTTAGATCATGAAACATTAATGGCCGCATTATTACACGACATTATCGAGGATACCCCGACAACTTTTCAGGATATAAAACAGCTTTTTGGTAAAACCGTTGCTGGCCTGGTTGAAGGGGTATCAAAACTCGACAAACTCAATTTTCGTGACAAAAAAGAAGCTCAAGCAGAAAATTTTCGCAAAATGATTATGGCCATGGTGCAAGATATCCGTGTCATTTTAATCAAACTCGCCGATCGAACGCACAATATGCGTACTTTAGGTTCCCTTCGTGCTGATAAGCGCCGCCGGATCGCGAGAGAAACATTAGAAATTTATAGCCCGCTGGCACATCGTCTTGGTATTCATCATCTCAAAACTGAATTGGAAGAACTAGGCTTTGAAGCTCTATATCCCAATCGCTATCGAGTTATTAAAGAGGTTGTAAAAGCCGCTCGTGGTAACCGAAAAGAGATGATACAAAAAATCTTGGCAGAAATTGAAGGTCGATTATTGGAAGCCAAGATCCCTTGCCGAGTATGTGGTCGAGAAAAACATCTCTATTCAATATATCGCAAAATGCACCTGAAAGAGCAACGCTTCCACTCAATTATGGATATTTATGCCTTTCGGATTATTGTTAAAGACGTTGATACATGTTATCGCGTTCTTGGGCAGGTACATAGTTTATATAATCCTCGGCCAGGGCGAGTGAAAGATTATATTGCGATCCCAAAAGCAAATGGCTATCAATCTTTACATACATCAATGATTGGCCCACATGGCGTACCTATTGAAGTACAAATTCGTACCGAAGATATGGATCAAATGGCAGAAATGGGTGTCGCTGCTCACTGGGCATATAAAGAACAAGGAGAATCTAGCACAACCGCTCAAATTAGAGCACAACGCTGGATGCAAAGCCTATTAGAACTTCAACAAAGTGCAGGTAATTCTTTTGAATTCATCGAAAGTGTAAAATCAGATCTTTTTCCTGACGAAATCTATGTTTTTACCCCCGAAGGTAGAATTGTCGAATTGCCTACTGGCGCAACCCCGGTTGATTTCGCCTATGCTGTTCATACCGATATAGGTCATGCTTGTGTTGGAGCCCGCGTAGATCGCCAACCCTATCCTTTGTCTCAATCGTTAAATACCGGGCAGACCATAGAAATTATTACCGCACCTGGCGCAAGGCCAAACGCAGCTTGGTTAAATTTCGTTGTTAGTTCCAAAGCCAGAGCAAAAATACGCCAATTACTTAAAAACCTTAAACGAGAAGATTCAATTAGTTTAGGCCGCCGTTTACTAAACCACGCTTTAGGCAATGGCAACAAATTGGGCGATATTCCGCAAGAGAATATCAATAAAGAATTAGTAAGAATGAAACTTCATTCAATTGATGATTTGCTCGCTGAAGTTGGCCTTGGCAATACCATGAGTGTCGTTGTTGCGCATAATTTGTTAGGTAATGCTAGTATAAATAACGTTATCACAGATAATAGTGATAGCCGTAGTAAACTACCAATCAAAGGAGCAGAAGGGGTATTAATTACCTTTGCTAAATGTTGTCGCCCTATCCCCGGTGATCCGATTGTTGCTCATATTAGCCCTGGTAAAGGTTTAGTCATACACCATGAGTCTTGCCGTAATATTCGAGGCTATCAAAAAGAGCCTGAGAAATTTATGCAAGTAGAGTGGGATGAGGGCGTTAATAACAACTTCATTGCTGAAATTAAAGTCGATATGATCAATCACCAAGGGGCATTAGCTAATTTAACAGCAGCAATTAATAGTGCAAATTCTAGTATTCAAAGTATGAATATCGAAGAGAAAGACGGGCGTGTCTACTGCGCATTTATTCGCTTAACCGCTAAGGATCGTATTCAATTAGCTAATATTATGAAAAAAATCCGTATCATGCCTGATGTCTTACGCATCAGCCGTAACCGGAACTAAGTTATGAATTCAAAACGTTATGCTTGCATTCGTCAAGTGATCGCCATGCGCCAACCTGATCTGACGGTTTGTCTTGAAAATGTTCATAAACCACATAATATTTCTGCCGTGATCCGTACCGCTGATGCGGTTGGAATACCACAAATTCATGCAATCTGGTGTAAAAATAGCAGCAAAAGCTTATCCGCAGCAGCAGCCGGCAGTAATCATTGGGTAAAAGTAAGGACTCATGCCTCTATTGAAAATGCAATTTCTACCTGCAAAGCTGCGGGCATGCAAATCTTAGCCGCTCATCTTACCAACCAAGCGATCGATTTTCGTCAAATAGATTATAATCAACCTACCTGTATCATCTTGGGACAAGAGCGAGCGGGCATTTCCAAACAAGCTCTCGCACTGGCTGATCACAATATTCATATTCCGATGATGGGTATGGTACAGTCATTAAATGTCTCAGTAGCTTCTGCTTTAATTCTTTATGAAGCGCAACGGCAAAGACAAAATGCCAATATGTATGACAGCCTTTTTAGTCAGCTATCAGAAGAAGAGCAACAGGCGTGGCTTTTTGAGGGCGGTTATCCGGTATTAGCCGCCGTTTCAAAACATAAAGGACTTCCCCGACCACTAATTAACGAACATGGCGAAATTGTTGCCAGTGATGCATGGTGGGCAGCTATGCAATCGTCTAAAGTACCAGGTAAAAAACGCACTCTGGAGAACTAACCGCATGAGGGGGAAATTACTTGATGCTATTCCATTAACATCATTAAACGGTGTTGGTGAAACGCAAGCAGAAAAGCTCAATAAAATGGGACTTCGTACTATCCAAGATCTCCTTTTTCACCTACCTTTGCGTTATGAAGATCAAACTCAGCTTTATGCGATTAGTGAAGTTCAACTGGGTAACTCTGTGACTGTAAGCGGCGAAATATTACAAACTAAAATCGCATTTGGACGTAAGCGAATGATGACCTGCCAAATTAGTGATGGCTCAGGAACATTAACCCTGCGGTTTTTTAACTTTTCTACCGCTATGAAGAATAGTCTGGCAGTCGGCAAATACGTCGTCGCTTATGGTGAAATCCGGCGAGGTAATTTAGGACCAGAAATTATTCATCCCGAATATAAAATAAAACCTAATGCCGAACATATTGAGTTACAAAATACATTAACACCCATTTATCCAACAACTGAAGGGATACGTCAGATAACTTTACGCAAACTTATTGCTCAAGCGTTAACGCTACTTGATACTTGTGCGATCAATGAGTTGATCCCGACGCCATTTAATAGAGGATTGATAAGTTTACCACAGGCTATTCAAACACTTCATCGCCCGCCACCCGATATCCCTCTGGATCTACTGGAAAAGGGTAAGCATCCGGCGCAACGTAGATTAATATTTGAAGAGTTATTAGCCCATCAACTAAGTATGCTAATGGTTCGGAGTGAAACACAACAATTTTCCGCCCAGCCATTACCAGCAGAAGAAAAATTAAAACATCAATTACTGGCACGGTTACCTTATTCTCCAACCAAAGCCCAACAACGAGTTGTCAGTGAAATTGAAGCAGATCTGGCTAAAACAAGCCCTATGATGCGTTTAGTGCAAGGCGATGTTGGTTCAGGTAAAACATTAGTGGCGCTCTTTGCCGCAATTCGTGCTATCGCACATGGTAAACAAGCAGCACTCATGGCACCTACCGAATTATTAGCAGAACAGCATGCCAATACTTTTCGCCAATGGCTAGAACCATTTGGTATCCAAGTAGGTTGGTTATCAGGAAAACAGAAAGGAAAATCCAGACTGAGTCAACAAAAAGCGATTGCACAGGGCGAAGTCGCAATGATAATTGGTACTCATGCCATTTTTCAACAACAAGTCGAATTCAACGCCTTAGCATTAGTGATCATTGATGAACAACATCGCTTTGGTGTACATCAACGTCTGGCGCTATGGGAAAAAGGTCAGCAACACGGCATTTATCCTCATCAGCTAATCATGACAGCAACGCCGATCCCACGTACGCTCGCGATGACAGCTTATGCGGATCTGGATAATTCAATCATTGATGAACTACCTCCAGGCAGAACTCCTGTCACAACAGTTGCCATTCCTGACACCCGCCGCAATGAAGTTATTCAACGAGTAAAAAAGGCCTGCCAGATAGAAAAACGACAAGTTTATTGGGTATGTACATTAATTGATGACTCTGAAGTGCTTGAAGCACAAGCCGCTCAAGCAACACAAGAAGAACTCACGCGCCTATTGCCTGAATTAAATATTGGTTTAGTTCATGGACGGATGAAATCGGTAGAAAAACAAAACGTGATGGCAGATTTTACTGCCAATAAACTACAACTATTAGTCGCAACGACAGTTATCGAAGTGGGTGTCGATGTGCCAAACGCCAGTTTGATGATTATTGAAAATCCAGAGCGTTTAGGGCTTGCTCAGTTACATCAATTAAGAGGCCGGGTTGGCCGGGGGAGCGTTGCCTCACATTGTGTTTTACTATATAAAACCCCACTCACTTACGCGACTAAATTACGTTTACAGGTACTTAGAGATAGCAATGATGGTTTTATCATTGCGCAAAAAGACTTGGAAATTCGTGGTCCAGGAGAGTTGTTAGGTACTCGTCAAACAGGAAATGCAGAATTCAAAGTGGCTGATTTAATGCGCGATCAAGACCTATTGCCTGAAATCAGAAATATCGCCCAATATTTGCAACAACATTATCCCAATCATACCAATGCGCTGATTGAACGTTGGTTACCTGAACGTTCACAATATAGCAACGCTTGAGTTAATTAACGATTACTTGCTAGGGCAAAAACCGCTAAATATCAGCGGCTCAGTTATATTAATTACATTTCTACTATCCATTCATTATTGGCGTTGAAAAAATAGGTAGCCATAGATAAAATTTAATCACTAATGCATTAATAATATCGATAAAGAAAGCACCAACCATTGGTACCACAAGAAAAGCCAAATGAGAAGGACCAAACCTTTCTATTACAGCTTGCATATTAGCAATTGCCGTCGGCGTTGCCCCTAAGCCAAAACCACAATGACCGGCTGCGAGGACTGCAGCATCATAATTTTTACCCATAACTGGAAAGGTAACCAAAATAGCATAAAAACCCATCACAATCGCTTGTATTATCAAAATGATGAGCATTGGTATGGCTAACGAAGCAAGTTCCCACAGTTTTAAACTCATTAATGCCATCGCCAAAAAAAGTGACAAACTAACATTACCTAAAACTGAAACCGCGCGATCAAATACGCGGTAGAAACCAACCCATGATAAGCTATTACTTAAAATCACTCCGGTAAATAAAACACAAACAAAAGTAGGTAAAGTAAACTGATAACTGTCCAATAGCCATTGCGAAACCAATTTACCCACCACCATACAAATCGCAATCATGGCTAATGTTTCTATTAACACTAAAGAACTTATTACTCGTCCAGTTTGTGGCTTTTCAAATGCCATAGGGGTTTCTTTATCATCCTCTGAATTTTGGCTCACTGCTGGTGTTTTCATATTACGAACCAAGAAGCGCGCTATCGGGCCGCCAATCAATCCACCAAATACTAAACCAAATGTTGCACAAGCCATCGCAACTTCAGTTGCACTCTGAAAACCATAATATTCGGTAAAAATTTTACCCCAAGCACCACCGGTACCATGGCCTCCAGACAACGTAATGGAACCGGCCAATAATCCCATCAATGGATCGAGACCCAATAATTTTGACAAAGCAATACCAACTGTATTTTGCACCAACAGTAAGCCAACCACCACGAAAATAAAAATAAGTAGCGTTTTGCCACCCGCTTTTAGACTCAGCAAATTAGCATTGAGGCCAATTGTGGCAAAAAAGGCTAACATCATGGGCTCTTGCAAAGATAGGTCAAAACTTACCCCCCAATCTAAAGTTGTTTTCAATAACAGAAGAATTAGTGCAACAAGTAACCCACCGGCAACGGGCTCAGGAATAGTATATCTTTTTAGAATAGCAACCGATTGTACAAGTTTACGTCCAAGTAATAATACTAAGGTGGCAGCAACAAAGGTGCCATAGACATCAAGATGATACATTTACGTACCTCATTTTATTGTTAGTTTTTATGAAAGAACAAATAAGATGTTGTGGAATGTTTTGTAACAACACAAAAAGCAGGCTCATTGATTAAAGTTAATTTTTTATTTGAACACAAGTAAAAAACCGAAAAATTTGATAAGACTGATAGTTTTTAAGAGTATTTTGGCTTCTAACGCACAATGAAGTCGTTAAATAACATGCTGTTTTTTGTGGAAAGAAAACATCAACCCTAGATTAAGCCCACAAATTGTTATACTTATGATGAAAATTGACGAAGTGTTTTATATTAAATTTATTCTATGAAATTTAATGAAAAACACTTAATCAAAATATCAAATAATTTTAATGAAAACTATATTTTAGTAAAAAATAAGATAAATAATGAAAACAGATTATTTGAAGAAACCGACCATTATAAAAAAATAATTAATAATAGAAAATTAACAGAAATCGATTTAGATGAAAATATAATTAATATCGATAAAATTTCTTATTTAACAAATAATAGTGTTTATAAAGAAAAATTAGAGATAGCTCTCTTCTCGAACCAGGCTTTCAATAAGATGCTTTAATTAACTGTTTAAAAAATAATACCATTAATTTAACAGACATAAAAAATACCGCTGAGTATTTAAAATTAAAAAAGACAATCTATCTTCTCCAAGTAAGAGTAGCGGATGATAAAATATTACTTTTCATATTGAATAATAAAAATAATTTTAATGAATACTAAGTAACTTTCATATAAGTAAAATAGATTATTTTTTATATATTAAACAGATTAATATATAATTAATTTTTGCTAAACAGAAAAAATATTGGCAGATATTAAAGCTTTTATGGTTTAAAATAATTTAACTAATGTAGCTTCATTTTGGTATTAAAAAATAAACAACTCTACTTAATTATCATAACAAAGATTATGGTACTGTAACCACTCTTGTGAGTTCTGTTGCATTAACACCAACAACTCTATCTTTGCTGATCTACTGTCTGGTGTTAATGCAACAAAATCCTTTTTTGTTGACGATATCAAAAATTTCATTAGCCAAATAATTTATTTTTATTTTAATATTAAGCCAAATAATTCATTACAGCATAAAGCAAGATTGTTACTAAACAATTATGATAAAGAGGACATCCGGGTGCGCTGGCTAAAAAACCTGATTCTTACGTTCCTTATACTGATTATATTTATTTATCTGATCATACAAACACAGTGGGGAGCAAAACAGTTAAGTGACTTACTCAGTAAATATACCCAATATGATGTGAAAATAGGTGTGATCAGTCACCATCTCACTACGCCAGGCGAAATTGTATTGCAAGATGTTGCTATCCATAATAAACAAAATAGCTTTAAGCTAAATACCAAACAAATTACCTTTGAATTGCTGTGGCAAAAAATATTTTCAGGCTCATGGTTACATCGGTTGGTTGTTACTGAAGGTGAGTTAACGCTACCTTCTTCCCGCCAGATTTTTCCTTTTAACAGCAAAATATTGCAACTTGAAAACATGAACGTTAGCTATCGAATCGGTAATATTGGCTTGCTGGCAAGCAATATAACGGGTGGAATAACCCCCTGGCAACCAACTGCTGATAACCCATTTGGGGAGGGAAATTTTCAATTCACTACCGAACAGTTTGAGATTAATAATATTCATTTAACAACCCTGCTAGCAAAGGGAAGCTATAAAATCAATTCTCTTTTTATCGATGAGTTTACCGCTTACCTCAATAACGGGGTTATTAATGCCAAAGCTGTTCAATACACCGATCAAGCAATTACTTTAGCAAAACTGATGTTAACCAATACCGGGTGGCAATTTTCTTCATCACTCTCCCAATTGATCAATAAGCTACAAGATATTAAAAAGCTGTCCATAAAAGAGCTGAATTTGACTAATACCCACTTCCAAGGAAAAGATTGGGCGATTGCCGGTTTATCAGGTAAAGTGGCTGATATAGTCCTTTCCGCTGGCAATTGGAACAGTCCTAGCAGTCAACTGAGTCTAAATGTTGATGAATTAGTATATAAAAATCAACAAATTAGTCAATTAATGGCTGATATGACATTTACCAATGATATTTTGCATTTTAACCGTCTTGCTGGTTATTATGACAAAGGCCTTTTTAACATTGAAGCAAACTGGCATACCAAACAGCAATCTATCAATATTATTAATGCTCAATTAGCAGGTATACGTTATCAATTAGCAGATGATTGGTTTAGTTTTTTTAAAACACCCGTCGCCAATTGGCTGAATTCATTACATATTACTAATTTTAAATTAACTAATTCCTTACTGATGGATATCAACGCCAATTTTCCCTTTGAATTGACTAATGTTAATGGTTACTTAACCAATATGGATTTGATCAAACAAAAAAAATGGGGATTATGGCAAGGAAAAGGCGCCTTTACAGCGAGCAGTGGTACCTTAAATAAAGTTATGTTACGACAACCCTATATACAAATTTCTCCCCATAGCGATCACTCTTTTGCGGTCGAGCTCAATACCAATATCGAAAATGGCTTAGTAAAATTCACCACTAATATTCAACAGCAGGCCAATGATAATACTTTTTCATTATCAGCCAATGGAATAAATGTTGATTTAGCAATATTAAATCAATGGGGATGGAAAAATTTACCCATACAGACATTAGCGGATTTCAATTTCACTCTGAAAGGCAACTTGTTGGCCAATCCAATCGCGCAAACATTGACCGGAGAACTATCCTATCAAACACTTAGCGGAGAAAAAAAGGCTTACTCTATGAGCAAAGGCGAAATAACAGCACAAAATGATAGTCAAATACCACTCACTACCGCCAACGACGAAAAACCTTAGTTGCATCGATTAGCTGCCAATTTTGGCATCATGGCCAGGCTGTCAGATCATTTCTGTTTTTTGCCATCAGCTAATACCATGTAAGTACCGGTAAATAGTGAGGCGTGAGCGCTTTTATCACTACCAATATCGACATCTAACTCAATTACAGCTTGACATCCTCTAGCCAGTCGATCTAAAGCACCGCGTATATTACAAAGATCGGCGACTGCATTTGGACGGCCAACAATCGGTTTATGGTAACGAATATGACCATCAACCAAAATAATATCACCACCCAAATGTCTTTCCTGTAGTAATAACCATATTAACCCCCAACCGGTTAAAGTGGCTAGTGAAAACTGACTACCAGCAAAAATGCTATGGTGAGGATTTTGATTTCTACCTTCAGACATACTGGTGATAAAACTCTGGCCGGTATACTGCACTATCTTTATTCCCATCTTTTCACTTAACGGAATTTTTTCGTGCCAAATTTTTTGTAATTGATTACACCAATCAGGTCTACGTAAAATTTTATCCAGGGTTTGCACCTTTTTTATCATCAAAAAATGCTTCACCGGTGTAAGAAGCTGGCTTGCAATAGGACCACGATTTTTAAATCCTAAACAACGAAAAAAAGGAACAGCCTCCTCACGGACACTAGAAACAATTCTTTTTACACCTTCCTGCCGTGCAACTGATTCCAATGCCATGGCAATCAGTTTTCCTAATCCTTTGCCTCGCATACTCGGATGAACAGATAAAAAACGGATAGCACCTTCATCATCTGCATTTATATACAATCGACCAATGGCAAGTATCTGACCGGCTTCATTCACTATCATCTGATGATGCGCCGTGGAATCATAACCATCTTTTTCAGAGCCGGGTGGTTGATGGAAAGGTTTACGCAACATCTCCCAACGAAACTGATAATAATTTTTAAAATCGGCTTCTGTTTTTGGTACTCGTAGATGGTACATAAAATTCTCTCCTTTTAATAAATAATGGCAGAGTTTATAACTAAACCTGCAAGTAAAATGTTACTGGACCATTATTCGTTAAACTAACTTGCATATCTGCAGCAAACTGTCCTGTTTCTGCTTTTATTCCTCTCAATCGGCACTGCTCAATAAAATAATGATATAGTGCATTAGCTTTATCGGCAGTTGCACTATTTGAAAAGCTAGGCCTCATTCCTTTTTTTGTATCAGCTGCTAAAGTAAATTGCGAAACAACCAGCAAACTGCCACCTACTTGCTGAATACTCAAATTCATTTTATCCTGCTCATCGTTAAAAATACGATAACCAATTATTTTTTCACATAACCGTTGAGCTTTTTGCTCATTATCCTCTTTTTCAATAGCCAAAAACACTAATAAACCTTCTGCAATTTGGCCAACACATTTTTGTTCAACTATTACATTAGCCTGAGTCACACGTTGAATTAAGGCAATCATACAAATCCTGTACTAAAACAAAGATAACATTAAACTAAGTATTATTTCAGTCATATTGATAACTACTGTTTGGCCGGGATGCTGAAATCATAGTTAGCAAAATATTTTGCGACAGTATTTTTATCGCTAACATGCCAGCTTTTAATACCCAACTGTGCGGCGGCAGCAACATTTTCCTCGCTATCATCAAAAAAAATAGCATTTTCTGCAGTAAATCCCTCTGATTGTAAAACATATTTATAGATTGCCAGATCAGGTTTACGCATGCCAAGATCTTGGGATAAGTAGAGAAAATCTGAAGAAGCCGCGATTTCAGGATAATGACTAGGCCAATAATTTTGATGTAAACGATTTGTATTGGACAAAATAACCACACGATGGCCTTGCTCACGTAAACGGGTCATAATTACGATTACATCATAACGCAATGAAACGAAAATAGCGTTCCATCCCAGTGCAAACTCTTCAAAACTTAATGATAAACCTAATTTTTCACTGGTAAATTCAGCAAATTCAAAATCAGAAATTTTATCACATTCATGTAGTTTCACTGTTTCATCTAGTTCAAAATTTTGCGCCAAACTGACGATAGGAATTTTACTTAATTCACTCCAAACCCGTAGCGCTCGATTAAAGTCGATATTAATAATTACATTACCCATATCGAAAATATACAGCATAAATTCTCTCCATAGTGACTGATATAACTTCACTATATCATTATTAAAAGGATCAAACAGAAGAAAATTATTATTTGTCAAAATAGAATTTTTTTTATAATAAATAAAATTGATGCCATAGGTAATAACATATTTAACGACTAGCTGTGACAAGTGTTACAATTTTAATCTTTTTTTAATTTGAATAAATTAAAATAATTATCAGCAAAACAAGAATAATATATTGAACAAAATGGATAACATTTTCAGATTATATCGAATTATTTATATCCAATCGGCCAATCTCATTTATCAATAAAATATTTGTTATAGATAAAATTGTCTATTATTTAGTTGATTATAAAAGGTATTTAATTGGTTTTTTGGTTAAATCTTACACTGCTTTTTATTCGTGACAGAAAAAAAGCATCTCAAATATTCAACCCACCTTAATTTAAAATTATCATTCTAAATTAATTAATTAATTTTAATTAATTTTAATTAACTCTTATGATATTAAAGTAATAATGTTATTGTTTTTAAAATGATACTGCCACACTGCACTGATTGAACATTTAAAGTATTTTCAACAGGTCGCTGACAGTAAATTTTGTCGTTATGCTAAATAATAATTGGATTTGAGCAATCAATAGATAAAAAAATAAAGGCGTTTAATACGCCTTTTATTTATATTAAATCAAACAATTTTTTGTTATTTAAATTTCTTTATTTCGATAGGCACGACGGCGATCGTTTTCGGTCAAATAACGTTTTCTTAAACGAATTGATTGTGGCGTAACTTCCACTAATTCATCATCATCGATAAATTCTAACGCCTGTTCTAATGTTTTTTTAATCGGCGGCGATAAAGTTGTCGCTTCATTTGTCCCTGAAGCACGCACGTTGGTCAATTTTTTACCCGTTAAACAGTTGACAGTTAGATCATTAGAACGAGAATGAATGCCAATAATTTGTCCTTCATACACTTCAGCACCATGACCAAGGAATAATTTACCGCGATCTTGCAAACTATAAAGTGCATAAGCTACCGCTTTACCTTGACCATTTGAGATCATGACACCATTTTGGCGGCGACCAATTTCACCAGGACGAACATCATCATAGTGACTAAAGGTTGCATACAGCAAACCGGTCCCTGATGTCATGGTCATAAACTCAGTTCGAAAACCTATCAGTCCACGACTTGGAATAATATAATCAAGCCGTACCCGTCCTTTACTATCAGGCAACATATCGCGCAATTCACCTTTGCGTTCGCCTAATGCCATCATAACATCGCCTTGGTGCCGCTCTTCAATATCGAGTGTAACCTGTTCAAAAGGTTCCTGTTTACGACCTTCAAATTCACGGAAAATAACCTTTGGTCGAGAAACAGCTAATTCAAAACCTTCACGGCGCATGTTTTCAATCAATACCGAAAGGTGCAGCTCACCACGACCTGAAACACGGAAAGCGTCAGGATCTTCAGTCTCTTCCACACGTAATGCAACGTTATGCACTAACTCTTTTTTCAGGCGATCTAAAATTTGACGGGAAGTAACATATTTTCCTTCACGACCACAAAATGGTGAGGTATTAACACAAAAATACATACTTACCGTTGGCTCATCAACAGCCAGTGCTGGCAATGCCTCAATATTATTTGGATCACATAAGGTATCTGAGATATTTAATTCTCCCAGACCCGTTAAGGCAATAATATCACCGGCTTGAGCAATTTCAGAATCGATACGCTCTAATCCTAAATGCGTTAATACCTTACCCACTTTACCACTACGTGTTTTGCCATCACTATCGATAATAGTGATGGTTTGATTTGGTTTGATTGCGCCACGCTTAATGCGACCAATACCAATAACACCCAAGTAATTGTTGTAATCAAGCTGAGATATTTGCATTTGGAAAGCACCCGCCAGATCAACCTGCGGCGGAGCAACATATTTTACAATTGCTTCATAGAGTGGCGTCATGTCTGCCGCCATATCATTGTAATCGATTCCAGCAATACCATTTAAGGCTGAGGCGTAGATGATAGGAAAATCCAGTTGCTCATCAGTCGCCCCTAAATTGACAAATAGATCAAAAACCTGATCAACAACCCAATCAGGTCTTGCGCCTGGGCGATCGATTTTATTGACTACCACAATTGGCTTTAAACCATGAGCAAAGGCTTTTTGGGTAACGAAGCGGGTTTGCGGCATCGGACCGTCCATTGCATCAACCAATAGCAGCACACTATCAACCATTGACATAACCCGTTCGACTTCACCACCAAAATCAGCATGCCCTGGTGTATCAACAATATTAATTCGATAATCATGCCATTGGATGGCGGTATTTTTTGCCAAAATCGTGATGCCACGTTCTTTTTCCAAGTCATTGGAATCCATCACACGTTCATCGAGATTATTACGTTCACCAAAGGTGCCAGATTGTTGTAATAATTTATCGACCAGTGTCGTTTTTCCATGATCGACGTGGGCGATGATGGCGATATTTCTTAAATTTTCAATAGACACAAATTGTTACCATATTATCTAACTGGAAAGGATTAAATGACTCTGGCCAAGCAGTGGCTTGCCGGTAGGCATCTACACATATGCTGTTATTTTACACATTATATTGGCGGAGTGAAATAAATGTGAGCTATATCAAGTTAAATAATCCACCTAACCAGGCAGATCATTGTTTGAAAGACATTTTAAACGATTGAAAAAAATTATTCCTCTGTTAGTCTGTAAATGCGTTACTTACATTACATATTAATCTTCTAAACGTGTTTAATTGATACAAACTCTCCTGCCTGAGAAGATGTTTAGTGTAACCTTTTTGACACCAATCATTCTTAAAAATATCAATAGAAGCATTAAGATTTAAGTTGCTAAAATTGGCTTGATAAATATTAAAATAACTTTCTATTGTACGATAAATATCTTGCTGTTGTTGGCTGGTTAAAGATTTATTTTTTCTATTTATTACTATATCAATGAAATCTTCAATAATTTTCTTTTTATTATCAACCTGAAAATAAAATTCAGCCAATGGTTTTATACAGTTATCAATGATGTCATCTCTTTCTTGTTTAATAAAATAATCAAGAGGAGAATCATAAAAAGAATATTTTTTTAATTGAATAAATTCATCAGCCGCTTTAGATAAACTATTTGAATATAATATCGATTCGGGTGTAACCATATTTTTCAGCACTTGAACTAATAAATTAGATTGACTTTCATTAAAATGCCTACCTAAAAAAATTTTGGCAGCAATTTCTTTTTGCAAAATAACTTGCTTATCTTCATCTAACTGATGATAAAGATAGGAAAATGTATACATTGCTTTAGAAAAATTTATTTCATTATTGTTAAGCAACAGGAAACCATTATTTTTTAACTCAATCAAATGATTGCTCTTACCTGCTATTTCAGAAAATAAAGTTTCAATTATTCTCGCAGGTGACTCTAATTTAAAATCACGCGGTTTATTTAAATCAATACTTTTTTCTATTTCAGCAAGATTGATAGAGATTTTACTTTTAACATCTATTCTGGCTTTAATAAAATGGCAAAGATGATCAAAATTTTTATTATAAATTTCAGATCTCGTCAGTGTTGCAAAAGGTAGTAATAGGGTATTACGAATATCATTCATTTTCTTTATAATATCGTAGCTTTTTCTTACCGCAAATCTATCGTTGAAACTATCTGTTTTTCCTATAAAAATATCACTACCAATAAGCCTTTGATGATAATCTCCAATATTTGGCATAGCAAATTCCTTTTGCTGCTAAGTATAGTTATTGCAATAATGATAATGACTTTTGTATGCTAAATAATCTTAAAAAACTCCCTATCGCAAAAAATAGCTGCTATCGCAGCTAATTTGGCTGTTTTTGACAAAATTTAGCCGGTATTACGCATACCAGCGGCAATGCCGGCAATGGTCACCATTAACGCTTGTTCAATATAGGGATCCGGTTGTTGCTGTTGCCTAGAACGATGCAATAACTCCGCCTGTAAGACATTTAAAGGATCGGTATAAACATTTCTTAAGGCAATGGATTCAGCAATCCACGGTAAATCAGCCATTAATGTTTTATCCTTCGAGATAGCAAGTACACTGTTAATATCTTGCGCCAGCTGTTTGCGTAGTTCTTCGCCTAATGGCCACAGCCGTTTTTCAACCAATCGCTGATCATAATATTCAGCTAACCACAAATCAGCTTTAGCAAATACCATCTCTAACATCGCAATACGAGTCTTAAAGAAAGGCCAGTCATGCCACATATCATCAAGAACTGATTTCATGCCATTATCAATAACATGCTGCAATGCCGCCCCTGCACCTAACCAGGCGGGTAACATTAAGCGATTTTGCGACCAGGCAAAAATCCAGGGAATAGCTCGCAGAGTTTCTACACCACCATCCTGACGACGTTTTGTCGGCCTGGAACCCAATGGTAATTTAGCTAACTCAAGCTCTGGGGTGGCAGCGCGAAAATAGGGAACAAAATCCGGTTGTTGGCAAACATAATCACGATACATATTACATGAGATATCAGATAATATTTCCATTACCGCACGCCATTCTGGTTTTGGTTCCGGTGGTGGCAATAAATTAGCTTCCAATATTGCGCTAGTATAAATAAATAAACTGCTCATCGTCACTTGCGGTAAACCATATTTAAAGCGGATCATTTCCCCTTGTTCAGTAGCTCTTAATCCGCCTTTTAAACTACCAGGCGGTTGCGAAAGCAGTGCCGAATGCGCTGGCGCTCCGCCGCGACCGATGGTACCACCACGACCATGAAATAGGGTTAACTTAACTTTTTCTTTGTCACAAAGTTTAATTAGCGCTTCCTGAGCGCAATACTGAGCCCACGAGGCCGCCATCACTCCAGCGTCTTTGGCTGAATCGGAGTAACCGATCATGACCATCTGTTTATTATCAATAATCTCACGATACCAGGGGATGGTGAGCAATTTTTGCATCACGATTTCAGCATTATTTAAATCATCTAAGGTTTCAAACAGTGGCACCACCGGTAATTTTAGTGAACAGCCACTTTCTTTAAGCAGCAATTTTACCGCTAATACATCAGATGGTACTTTTGCCATGGAAATAACATAAGCAGCAATGGTGTCCGTCGGTGAATCGGCAATAACCTGGCAAGTAGCCAATACTTCTTGCGTTTCTGCACTAGGTTGCCAATTTTTTGGCCAAAGTGGCCGTTTAGAACTTAGTTCAGCCAATAGAAAAGTCTGTTTTTCTTCCTCTGACCAATTTTTATAATCACCTAACTCAAGGTAATTAAGTAGCTCTGCTAATGCATCAGTATGGCGGCTACTTTCCTGACGGATGTCAATGCGTACTAATTGCAAACCAAAACAACGAATGCGGCGTAAGGTATCGAGTAATTGTCCATTGGCGATAATCGGCATACCACAAGCAATAAGTGATTGATAACAAGTATAAAGTGGTTGCCAAAGTTGTTGATTATCATAAAGATAGTCTTCAGGTGGCAATACCTTTTCACCTTTAATACAACTATCCAGATAATCGAGTGTATTGCGTAAACGGCTACGTAAATCTTTAGCAATCTGGCGATAAGGCTCATCAATATCATCACCACCGGCTAATTGTCGAAGTTCAGCCGTTGCTTCTGACATCGATAACTCAGAGACCAAGATTTGAATATCAGCTAAAAAAAGTTCAGCCGCTTTCCAGCGACTTAGTAAAAGCGCTTCTCGAGTGACTTCGGCAGTAACAAAGGGATTACCGTCACGATCTCCTCCCATCCAGGAAGTGAATCGGATCAAATTAGTGTCAACAGGCAAATTAATCGTCAAACTGGTTTCAAGCTGCTCATTCAGTTCACGTAAAAAAGCAGGAACCCCTTCCCATAATGAGTTTTCAACTACCGTAAATCCCCACTTAGCTTCATCAATCGGCGTAGGGCGATTTTTACGGATTTCATCGGTATGCCAGCACTGTGCAATTAATTGACGTAAACGTCGCATAATATTGTTACGTTCATAATCCACTAAATCATCATGATCTAACTGTGCCAGACAGGTATTCACTTCAATCAATTTGTGAATTAAAGTGCGGCGCGCAATTTCTGTTGGATGGGCAGTTAATACTAATTCAATTGATAATTCATCGATCGCTTTTGTTATCACCTTATTAGTAAATTTTTTTTCCTTTAAGCGAGTAAAAAGCTTGGCTAATACCTCAGGATTACTAGATGCCTCACCATGAGGAGAAATGCTATAATATTGCTCTGCGACATTAGCTAGATTAAGAAATTGATTAAATGCCCTGGCAACAGGAAGAAGTTCATCATTAGAGAGATTTTGTAATGTTTTCAATAAAGCTTGACGTTGTGCTTTATTTCCTGCCCGAGAAGATTTTGATAATTTACGGATAGATTCTACTTTATTTAAAATATCCTCACCCAAAGCATTTTTAATTGTATCACCTAATAATTTACCTAACATGCTGACATTACTGCGCATCGCGGAATATTGTTGATCCATTAAGACTCCCTAACTTTCACTGGCTAAAAGCTTACTTATGCATTATTTAAGTTGAGACTGTTTTATCAGTCGATAATTACCTTTTCTCGTTCTCACGCTAAAAATAGAATCGCCAAATAATAACACTCTCTGATCATATAACGGATATCTGCTTTATCATCAAATCTAAATCTAGATCAAAAAGTATGGCATCTTTATAAAATTTTATAATTGACTTATTGCCACTATAAAGATTATTTCAGTACAAGGTAGGGTGCAATTTCAGGAAATTGTTGAATGAAGGACTAGCTAGCCAATATTGTTAACCATCGAAAAGACTTTACCAGCAAACAGAGGAATAACTCCTCTGCTTTTGTTGACTATCAATGAATGTAGAAGCAAAGAGATTATGCTGTTATTATGGCGATCAAAGCAATTGTGATAAGCGATTAAGATCAGACTGAATTGCGCCCGCCGTCACATCACGTCCAGCACCAGGCCCCCTAATTATTAACGGATTATCACGATACCAACGACTTTTTAGGGCAAAAACATTATCACCGGGTAATAAGGCGGCCAATGGATGATCAGGCAGAACAGCTTCAACACCGACTTTGGCGCGTTTCTTAGTGGCATCAAAGCGAACAACATAACGCAACACCATGCCCATTTCCTGAGCAGCCTGGAAACGTTGTGCCATTTGTTCATTAATGACCATACTATTTTCAAAAAACGCATCCAGATCACCGGCTGCAGCTTCGGCGGGAACTAATGACTCAACTCGTACCTGTTCAGGTTCAATTTCATAGCCCGCTTCACGTGCCAAAATGATCAATTTATGCATCACATCTTGCCCAGAAAGATCAATTCGTGGATCTGGCTCGGTTAAGCCTTGCTGCCAAGCTTGCTCAACCAATTGATTAAACGGTACCGTGCCATCGAATTGTAAAAATAACCAAGATAAGGTACCAGAAAAAACACCACTAATAGAAAGGATATTATCACCACTTTCTTTTAAATCACGGACAGTATAATTTATTGGTAATCCCGCCCCGACTGTCGCGTTATACAGCCAGTATCGACCTGTTTTTGCAAAAGCATCACGGATCTGACGGTAGTCATCGCTCGCTAGAGCGCCGGGTATCTTATTAGCACTGATTAGATGAAAACCGTAACTCGCAAAATCAAGATAACTTTTGGCTAATAAGTCACTGGCTGTTATATCCAATACAACCAGATCATCAAACGGATGATCTCGCATCCAAAGAAAAAGCGCTTCATCTTGATGGATTGTGGCTTCATGATCAAAAAAAGCTAATACTCTACTTGGATCGATGCCCTCATAATTTAACAAGCTACGGCAACTATCGACTACACCTGCCAGAATAAATTCAAAATCACTACGAGCGGAAATCGTTTTTTGCTCGGTAGCAAATAATTCCAGCCAGCGAGAACCAATATTACCTTTACCAAACAGAACCAAGCCAATACGTTTTTCTGCCCGAAATAAGCTCTGGTGTAATCCCTGAACCAAATGTGATGTTTGAGTCGCGCGCAAAACAGCAACCAGGCTTATTTCTTCTTCAGAATGCCAAATAAATTCAACCGGTTGATCTTTTAATTGTTGATAGAAACGATGACTATGCAGGGGATTTTTACCAACGCCCGCCCCGACAATTGCCACTAAAGAAAAATGATCACGTAATGATAATTTTTCTACTACCACCATCTCCTTTAATAGCGCTAGAGCACTAGCAGCAACTTCAGAGGTATAACATAACTGGATCAATTTTCGATCTGGATGTAAACCAATCGCTAATGGCCGCAATTGATTTCGCTTTAGTAATAAATCGATATCTTTATAGATTTGGCTAAAATTTTGCTGAGTTGCCACGATTAATTCGACCAGACAAACATCATCATGGCTGGTAACAATTTTGACACCCGTACCTGATGCCAAAACACGCTCTATTTTTGTCGAACCCTGCTCAGGCTGATAACTACATCTAAGTTGTAAATCAATATTAGTGACTGAAATTGGCTGTAAGGTGCGAGTATGAAGCACTGGTGCCGCTAAACGCGCTAATTCACTAGCTTCATCAAGGCGTAATAGTGGCAGTAAACAAGCATCTTTGACTTTGCGTGGATCAGCACTGTATACACCCGCAACATCACTCCAGATAGTTACTTTATTAACCTCCGCTAACGCCGCCACTTGGGTTGCTGAATAATCACTACCATTACGCCCTAGTAATACCGTTTTACCTTGTTTACTTTGGGCAATAAAACCCGTTACTACCAACCGTTTATTAGCATGTTGTTGCAAAAGCTGTTGTAATAATGGGCGTGATAGGGTTTCATCTACTTGAGGTTGAGCTGCAAACTCTGCACGCAAGAAAAGCCGTGCATCTAACCAATGACTAGCCAAACCGAATTCTTCTAATACCGCGGACATCAAACGCGCAGACCAAATTTCTCCATGGCCAACAATTTCTGCATAAATATCAGCATGAATTGATTTATCTACTAACGTGCTTAAACGATCAAGCTCAGCTAAAAAAGCCGACTTTACTATCTGTGCTTTTTTGTCAGGTAATAGCCCAATTATAAGATCTTGTTGATAACGGCGAATTGCCTGTTGTACCTGATTGGCTAAAACACTATCTGTTTGACTTAATTTCAGCCAATCAATTAACTGATTGGTTGTTGTTCCTGCCGCAGATACCACCATTAAATCACCTGGCTGGCTATAATTTGCCATGATATTAGCGACTCGCTGATAACATTTCATATCAGCCAAACTACTACCACCAAATTTATGTAATTGACGATGGTGATATTTTACTGCTCCCGCTGTCACTGCATTCATGATAAAAAGTTACCTCTTCGCTACTAGCTGAAACGCATTACCTAAATCTTCAATAGCTACTGAAAAACTTAATAAATTTTTATTGGTAGTTGCTAGCTTACATCAAATAATACGCTGCTAATATAGCACTTAACCAATGACATATGGTTAACATTATTGGTTCAACTAACATAATATCGATTCACTAAAAAAATTAAAAAGATAATCAAATATAACTAAATGGACATGAAGATGTTAATACATCTGGAAATCCAAAATACTTTACGTTTAAATCAAGTAATGGGATAATTATCAATATTAAACCCGACAATAAACGATAGAATATTAGAAACTTATTAAACAAATTTTTGCCAATTAAGGCTATATTTATACAGCAACTAAATTCTTCTATTGATTGACTTAACTTAAGGTATCCCATGGCTGAGTGGAATGGTGATTATGTTAGCCCTTATGCTGAACATGGTAAAAAAAGCGAGCAAGTAAAAAAGATCACAGTATCTATCCCATTAAAAGTACTTAAAATTTTGACAGACGAGAGCACTCGTAGACAAATTAATAATTTACGCCATGCAACAAACAGTGAATTGCTATGTGAAGCGTTTTTACACGCCTTCACGGGGCAACCGTTGCCAAATGACGATGATTTACGTAAAGAACGTGATGATGAGATTCCAGAAGCAGCAAAAATCGTTATGCGCCAAAAAGGTATTGATCCAGATACATGGGAATATTAATTATTTGTCTTATTCTTGAACGAATCAGCCTACGGCTGCAAATCGATAACCAGTAAGTACAGACATAAAAAAAACCGCCTGTAATTGATTTTAAGGCTATCAAATAAAAAAACCTATCATTCCCTATTACCCATCGTATATCTCTTCATAAAAAGTGATACAGGACGTTTTATAGCGTGTTTTGTCGGTTAGTTAAATAAGATTTGGTTAAATAATCTTGCAACGTTAAAATTGATTATTTTTTCACCCTAAAACATGACAGTTATTAATCGTTAAATGGCTAATTTCGTTTCTTTTTTCCGTGAGTTAACTTCCCGATGAGAGCTGATTTTCAACCCAAACCGTTAAAATTGCTTTTTGAGCGGAATAATGCATGGGCGGCGATCATGGAAACTACCCAACTGAGAGATATTGAAATCGAGGTGGTAACAAAAATGTTAGCCTGTGGCACAACGATGATGGGGTTCCGTCAATACTGTTGTGAAAATGAAGATTGTGCTCATCAGAAGTTAGTTTGTTTTACCTGCAAGGGACGAGGTTGTCCATCCTGTGGAACAAAAGCCACGGATACTTGGATAGACACAAATATAATGCGTTTACCGGATGTCGAATGGCAACATGGTACGTTTACGATGCCGGATAGTCTTTGGCTTCTCTTTGAATTGAATCGATGGTTACTAGGGAAACTGTTCCCGTTTGCTGCGGACAATTTACTTTATGCAGCAAAAAAACGGGGATTAACAATGGGTATTTTTGGTGCGCTACATACCTATGGGAGAAAACTAAACTGGAACACGCATATTCATCTCTCATGGACAATGGGCGGCATCAATCAAAATGAAAAATGGAAGTCGATGCAATTTGACCTCGCTAAAGTCAGAAAACGTTGGATGTGGAATATTCGACAATATCTTCTTTCTGTCTGGGGAAAATTTACCTACCTGAAAGTTTACAGCACATAAGAGATTATGATGAGTGGAAGCGGTTTATTCTGAATGCAGGGAAAAATGCTGAAGGTAAAGATTATTGGCATGTTTATTTTGCCGACCCGACATCCAATGCCCAAAAAACAGCAAAGTATATTGGGCGTTACCTGAAGAAACCGCCAGTCTCTGGCGCAAGGCTAGCGCATTATGATGGAGGAAGTCGCATTACGTTGCGGTTTTTCGACCATAATACCGGTCATTATAAAAATTTAGATTTAACCCAGAAAGAATTAATTTTACGGCTTATCAAACAGATCCCCGAGAAACATTTTCGGATGATCCGTTATTTTGGTTTTTTGGCAAATCGAGTGGTGGGAAAATTACTCGATATTGTTAGAAAAGCAGTGGGACAATCGGCATTCAAAAGAAAACGTTCGATGACTTTTACCCTGCTAAGCCAGCGGTTTTTAGGAGTCGATCCGTTTAGTTGCATTCTTTGTGGTGGCAGGATGAAATTTTCTCGTTTTATCGAAGGATTGAGGATAGCTCAATTAGTCGATCATGCTTTAGAGATTGCTCGAATGCGTTACGTCCCCTTTTTGGGGTAAGGGGAGATCTACTTAAAATCCACTCAATTGTACAAAGTTAACTCATATTGTTCATAAAAACATCATTACCGCTTATTGACAAATCTTTCTCTCGCCTCAAAAAGAAAAAAATCACGTTTGATACCCGTTATGCTGCTTAATAATTAATGTTAATTTTTCGTTAAATTATTTTTGAAATTCTTATACATTTTGTGTTTAAAGATCAAATAACTAAAGTTTTTTGTAAAAATAGTCTTAGTTTAATTGTTTTTAATTCAACAAATTTGGTTTTATATAACAGTAACACCCCGATATTAAGCGAAGTGTTACTCCTATATTATAAGCATGATTTTGGCTTGTATCATTAAGCCATTATTATTTTTTCATGCCTGGAATATTGAATCGCTGCTTGAAGCGATCAACACGGCCGCCGGCAGCCACATCACGCTGTTTACCTGTATAGAATGGATGACATTTACCACAAACATCCAAATTCAGATCATGATTAACAGTTGATTTAATTTTCATTACATTACCGCAAGAACAAGTCGCAGTAACTTCTTCATATTTAGGGTGAATATCTTTTTTCATAGAAAACCTCTACTTAGGCCGCATCGCTATCTAACCCTAACGCTAGACACCATACGTCAAATCGATTAAGAATAGTGTTAGTAATCAAAATTACTAACAAAGGTGGCGGATCATACAGAAAATCTGTTTATAGCGCAATGAAATCTATTCAAATAATGTGATACTCTATCTTTATGTGTCTTATAAATAAGCTGTATGAAAATGATTAGGAACATTTAATAATGGCTATTGTTCAAGTGGCGCTCCCTGTTCCGCTAATGCGCGTTTTTGATTACCAATCCAATCTTCCTTTACCAGCTAAAGGTTGCCGGGTATTGGTGCCATTTGGCAAGCGTACTACCTTAGGTATTGTATTATCGCATAATCAAAATAGTGAGCTCAGTAGTGAACAATTAAAAACCATTGAACAAGTGTTAGATCAAGAATCGTTATTTTCTGACTGTTTATGGTCATTGCTACTTTGGGCATCTCAGTATTACCATCACCCGATTGGTGAAGTACTATTTCATGCACTACCAGTGTTACTGCGGCAAGGCAAAGCGGCAACATTTTCTCCGCTATGGCAATGGCAAATCAGCCAGCAAGGTAAAATTTTTGCCCCAAACCAGCTTAAAAGAGCGCCAAAACAACAACAGGCGCTCGCATTACTACAGCAACAGCCCCTTTATCGTCATCAAATAACAGAATACGAATTGAGTGAAAGTGCACTACAAGCATTAAAAAAGAGCGCCTTGATTCAACTATTACCCATCCAACCAAAAATGGAAAACTGGCATACTGATTTTCATCTTTGTGGTGAAAAACCAAAACTTAACCTAGAACAGTCAACAGCAGTAGGGGCAATAAGTTCTCTGTCAACATTTATGCCTTGGTTATTAGTGGGGATCACGGGTTCTGGTAAAACAGAAGTCTATCTCAGTGTGATTGAAAATGTTTTAGCACAAGGTAAACAAGCATTAGTCCTGGTACCTGAAATTAGTCTTACTCCCCAAACTATCCAACGATTTAGTGAGCGATTTAATGCGCCTGTTGATGTGCTGCATTCCGCATTAAATGATAGTGAACGACTGACGGTCTGGTTGCGGGCACAAAAGGGACACAGTGCTATTGTAATTGGCACGCGCTCCGCATTATTCACTGCCTTTGCCAATCTTGGCTTGATCATTATTGATGAAGAACACGACAACTCTTACAAACAACAAGACGGATGGCGTTATCATGCCCGTGATCTGGCTGTTTTTCGTGCCAAAAAAGAGAACATTCCAATTATTATGGGTACTGCAACACCTTCGTTAGAAAGTCTTTATAATATTGAACAAGGAAAATATCACCGTCTAGATCTAACCCAACGAGCTGGAAACGCCAAACCGGCAAGTCAACATTTACTTGATTTAAAAGGCCAGCCATTAAAATATGGTATGTCAAGACCATTAATACAGCGTATTGAAGATCATCTGGCAGCAAATAATCAAGTGATGCTATTTTTAAATCGCCGCGGTTACTCACCAACATTAATTTGCCATGATTGTGGTTGGATTGCCGAGTGTTCACGTTGTGATCATTATTACACACTACACCATCATCAACGTCAGCTACGTTGCCATCACTGTGATAGTCAACTGCCAATCCCAATACAATGCTCACACTGCGGCTCAACGCATCTGCTCCCTGTCGGTTTAGGAACTGAACAGTTAGAAGAAGCTATTAACCAGCTTTTTCCTAATATACCGGTTACCCGCGTTGACAGAGATACCACTCGGCGGAAAGGCGCATTAGAAAAACAGCTAGCAACTGTCTATACAGGTGGTGCTCGAATTTTGATCGGCACCCAAATGCTAGCGAAAGGACACCATTTTCCTGATGTTACTCTGGTCGCCCTACTGAATGTAGATGGCGCACTTTTTTCCAGTGATTATCGGGCAACCGAAAGATTTGCTCAGCTTTATATCCAAGTATCTGGACGGGCTGGGCGGGCCGGTAAACATGGTGAAGTGATCCTACAAACCTACCACCCTGAACATCCATTATTAGCGACATTATTAGAAAAAGGATATAACGCGTTCGCGACAGAAACACTAGCGGAACGACGTGATGTTTTTTTGCCACCACATAGCAGTCATATCATGATCCGTTCAGAAGATCATCATAACCAATCGGCACCTGATTTTTTAAACAAGTTCCGCCAATATATAGAACAACATACCAGGCGCGACTCACAACTTTGGTTAATGGGTCCTACACCGGCGATCCAAGCTAAGCGGGCAGGCCGTTTCCGTTGGCAATTACTACTCCAGCATCCTTCGCGCTCCTATTTACAACAATTCCTTTCACATATTTTACCTGAAATTATGGCATACCCTGAAAGTCGAAAAGTAAAATGGAATATCGATGTTGATCCAACTGAAAATTAGTCGCTGCTATTAATCATCTACTTACACCTATTGAAGCAAATAAAATTAGTTTTGTGCGAAGCTATTCTATAAATAAATCTAATTGAACGATTCAGACAAATTTATTTACAAATTTTGCTGGCAAAGTGATTAAGATAAGTAAATGCATTGATTAAATAGACTTAATTAGTCATTGAAGTATGCAAGGTGGAGATATGCAACAAAAGATAAATCACCACAACGCAACGATGAAGGATGTTGCTAACACAGCAGGCGTGTCTACTGCAACCGTTTCACGAGCACTCACTAGGCCAGATCAAGTTTCTGTCAAGACGCGCCAGAAGGTTGAACAAGCTGCGTTGAAAACGGGTTATGATACCTATTGTCTGACAAAAAATACCAAATCAAGCAAAGCTAAAACTATTTTTGTTGCTATACCCGATATTACCAGTCCTATTTGTCCTGATATTATTAGTGGTATTGAACAAGTGGCTGCTGAACAAGGATATATGGTACTGATTGGTGATTGTAAACATTATAAAAAACAACAACACACTCTTATTGATATATTTATTAGCCAACAAATTGATGGCATTGTGTTACTCAATTCTGATATTCCGTTTTCACTCGCCAATAGAAAACTAAAAAATTTACCACCAATAGTTGTTGCAAATGAATTTGTACCTGAATTCAATTTTGCTACTATAAATATTGATAATCTAACCTACTCTTTTAATGCAATTAACTATTTACAAAAACTGGGTCATAAATATATTGCTTGCATAACAGGCCCAGAAACCATTCTGTCTTGCCAATATCGTTTGCAAGGCTACACTCAAGCGATACAGCGGGCAGGTAAAAAGGTGCAACAGGAATATATTATTAATAGTGATTTTAGTTACCAAGGTGGTGCTGAAGGCATAAAAAAACTTTTTGCATTAACTAAGCCACCTAGCGCAATTTTTTGCCATAATGATATTATGGCTATTGGTGCTATATGACAGGCCAAACGTATGGGGCTAACATTACCAAGAGATTTATCTATTATTGGATTTGGCAATCTCAATTTTGCACAATATAGTGAACCCGCTCTCACCACAATCGAGCAACCTCGCTTTGAAATTGGTCGCCAGGCAATGTTACTACTTTTAGCGAAAATCGAAGGCCACGGAATAGATAAAAATGCAAAACTGCTAGACTGCCATTTAATTATCCGTGATAGTGTTTGTCCACCTAAAAACTAGTCAAAAGTGATTAGGTTAAGTAACATATAACGAATTAATGTAACTTTTTTATTAATTAGCGAATTGAAAAGTGGCACAAAAAGATTACGTAAGACGAGGGCGCACAACGCCCCGTAAAAATAAGCATGCAGGCAAAAAAAAGTCAAATCAAGGATTGCCGAAAACAACCCTTGCTGTCGCTATTGCCATCGTAATTGTCTTTATTGGTGGCTTATATTACATTACGCAAAATAAACGCGTTCCTGTGCTTAACAAAACAACCTCACCTAACAGCAATCAGCCAGTCAACAGTCTACCTCCTAAACCAGAAGAACGGTGGCGTTACATAAAAGAGCTGGAAAAGCGGGGCTCTGATCTACCAAACTTTAACCACTCAACCAAATCAAATATTAATAACACCACCGAGTTAACCAATGAACAGCGTCAATTTCTTGAGCAGATTGATGCGGATAGACGCAATCCCACCACAAATCTATCCGAGGTGCCTAATAATGATAATGTTCCCCGCTCACACGTGATCATTAATGGCCCACCAATAGAATCACCTCTGCGATTAAAACCCGCACCACAGCCCCAACAACCAACAAATAACCAACAAAAAATAGTGGTACAATGCGGCTCATTTAAGAACCTGGAGCAAGCAGAATCAATTAAAGCTAACCTGGCCTTTTCAGGTTTAGAGAGTAGGATTAGCTCGACTGAAGGTTGGCATCGCGTAGTTCTTGGGCCTTACAATCAAGAAGCAGCAGAAAAAATACGTGACCGAGCTAAATCTGTCGGCGTATCCGGCTGCATTCTTCGTACAAGTAAGGGTTGAAAAATAATTATTATCCCCCATTTACATTCCTAATAGCGTAAATACTGACTTTTTACGTCATAAAAAACCTAAAAAGTATGTTTACATACTCCCCTAATAAAATAACCAAGGGCTGACTCATGACTACAATCGTAAGTGTTCGCCGTAATGGCCAAGTTGTAATTGGTGGTGATGGACAGGCGACGATGGGTAATACCGTCATGAAAGGCAACGTCCGTAAAGTGCGCCGCCTTTATAATGATAAAGTTATTGCGGGCTTCGCAGGCGGTACTGCTGATGCATTTACCCTGTTTGACCTTTTTGAACGAAAACTAGAACTTCACCAAGGACACCTAACGAAAGCCGCTGTTGGATTGGCTAAAGATTGGCGTACTGATCGTATGCTGAGAAAACTCGAAGCGCTTTTAGCTGTTGCAGATGAAAACAGCTCATTGATCATTACAGGTAATGGCGATGTTATTCAACCAGAAAATGATTTGATCGCTATTGGTTCTGGTGGCGCCTATGCACAAGCCGCTGCGCGTGCATTGTTAGAAAATACAACAATGAGCGCACGTGATATTACAGAAAAAGCGTTAAATATAGCGAGTGATATCTGTATTTATACCAACCATAATTTTAACTTTGAAGAGCTCTCTTCAAAATCTTAAGGATTTAAACATGTCTGAAATGACGCCTCGTGAAATTGTCAGTGAATTGGACAATCATATTATTGGTCAAGACAAAGCAAAACGTTCTGTCGCTATTGCGCTACGTAATCGTTGGCGTCGTATGCAACTTGATGAAGCACTACGTCAGGAAGTAACACCGAAAAATATTTTGATGATTGGCCCAACTGGTGTGGGTAAAACTGAAATTGCCCGTCGTTTGGCAAAACTGGCTAATGCTCCCTTTATCAAGGTAGAAGCAACAAAGTTTACTGAAGTCGGTTATGTGGGTAAAGAGGTCGATTCTATTATTCGTGATTTGACTGACGCTGCTGTAAAAATGGTACGCCTGCAATCTATAGAAAAAAACCGTTACCGAGCAGAAGAACTGGCAGAAGAACGTATTCTTGATGTTTTATTACCTCCGGCTAAAAATAATTGGGGACAACCTGATCCTAATGTAGAACCTTCTACCGCACGTCAATCTTTCCGTAAAAAACTAAGAGAAGGTAAGCTGGACGATAAAGAAATTGAAATTGAGGTTGCTACTACACCGGTAGGCGTTGAAATTATGGCTCCTCCTGGTATGGAAGAAATGACCAGTCAATTGCAATCTATGTTTCAAAATCTGGCAGGGCAAAAACATAAACCCCGTAAGATGAAGATCAAAGAAGCCTTCAAAATATTGATTGAAGAAGAAGCAGCAAAGCTGGTCAATCCAGAAGAACTAAAACAGCAAGCCATTGATGCAGTTGAACAACACGGCATTGTTTTTATCGATGAAATCGACAAAATTTGTAAACGTGGTGAAACGTCTGGCCCTGATGTCTCTCGAGAAGGTGTACAACGTGATTTGCTACCTTTAGTTGAAGGCTGCACCGTTTCTACTAAACATGGGATGGTAAAAACTGATCATATTCTGTTTATCGCTTCTGGTGCATTCCAGGTTGCCAGCCCATCGGATTTGATCCCGGAGCTACAAGGCCGATTACCCATCAGAGTCGAACTACAAGCGTTGACGGCAGAAGACTTTAACCGTATTTTAACTGAACCAAATGCCTCTTTAACTATACAATATAAAGCATTGATGGCAACCGAAGGTTTAAACATTGAATTTACGCCAGAAGGTATTAATAAAATTGCTCAAGCAGCATCGCAAGTAAATGAAAAAACAGAAAATATTGGTGCTCGTCGATTACATACCGTTCTTGAGCGATTGATGGAAGACATCTCTTTCGATGCTAGTGAACGCAATGGTCAAGACATTATAATTGACGCTGATTACGTAGCTAAGCATCTAGATGAACTAGTTGCTGATGAAGATCTGAGTCGATTTATTTTATAATCTGGCGTCGTTAACTTTGCTGATTATAATCTTGGATGGGGGGCTAAGCCTCCCATTATTTTTATAACAACAAACTTGTGGATTAATTACATGAATTTAATCACATCAAGAAAGCCTATACAAATACAGGCGTGGCTAGAAAGTTTACGCCCCAAAACACTTCCGTTGGGTATTGCGCCAATTATAACGGGTTCTGCATTAGCTTATTGGTCTGGCACTTTTACCCTCTCTATTGCATTATTAGCTTTACTCACTGCTGCTGCACTACAAATTCTATCCAATCTGGCGAATGATTATGGCGATGCGATTAAGGGCAGTGATACCGAGCAACGATTGGGGCCATTACGAGGTATACAAAAAGGAATTATTAGCCTGGCAGAAATGAAAGTTGCCCTAAAAATCACTATCTTTATTTGTTGTTTATGTGGCTTAACTCTGATCATAGTCGCTTGTCGAATGCCAAAGGATATTATTGGCTTTCTGATACTCGGCGTTATCGCTATAATAGCAGCCATCACCTACACCGTGGGGAAAAAACCCTATGGATATCTGGGGCTTGGCGACATCTCAGTGTTGATCTTTTTTGGTTGGTTAAGTGTGATCGGAACTTACTATCTGCATACTAACCACTTTAATTTGATGATATTATTGCCAGCAACCGCTTGTGGATTGCTGTCAGTAGCAGTACTAAACGTTAACAATATGCGTGATATAGAAAATGATATTAAAGCCGGTAAAAATACCTTGGCTGTTAGATTAGGCACTAAAGGCGCTCGAAAGTATCATGCGGCACTCATCTTAATTGCCATTTTTTGTTTAATTCTGTTTAGCTTGTTATATCTTCATCACTGGACGGGTTGGTTATTTTTGCTCGCTATACCGATGTTACTAAACCACATAAAGAGAGTTATCCATGATACCACCGCGCTGGGTATGAAACCTTTATTGGAAAATATGGTAAAAGCGGCATTGCTGACTAATATTCTATTTTCTGTTGGACTTATTTTAAATTAATTATTGTAATTTTGATTTTTCTCAGTATTTTTATCAGCTATGTTTTTGCAAAAAATAACCAGATAAGGATATACTGAACTTCCCTTGTACTTAAAATAGACCGAAATCCTATGAAATATGATACTTCCGAGCTTTGTGATATCTACCAAGAAGAGGTGAATGTGGTAGAACCTTTATTCTCTAACTTTGGCGGGCGTACTTCATTTAGTGGTCAAATCGTAACAGTGAAATGTTTTGAAGACAACGGCATCATCTACGATTTACTGGAAGAACAGGGGGAGGGTCGGATCCTATTAGTTGATGGTGGCGGCTCTGTACGTAAGGCGCTAATTGATGCTGAATTGGCAAAATTTGCCATGAAAAACCAATGGGAAGGCATTGTTATTTACGGTGCAGTACGTCAGGTTGATGAATTGGCAGAATTAGATATCGGTATTCAAGCAATCGCTGCCATTCCGGTAGGTTGTACCAGTGAGGGTATCGGAGAAAGTGATGTGCGAGTCAATTTTGGTGGCGTCACATTCTTTACAGAAGATTATTTGTACGCAGATAATACCGGTATTATCCTTTCCGAGCATCCATTACTTTTAGATGATGAGTCAAACAACGATCAAGATATTGAAGACTAATACTCTTTCAGCTAAAAACAAACATTGTTGTATTATTCAATATCTATCGATTAAGTAGCAATAAGGGCAACAAATTTTGCCCTTATTGCTATTTTTTTCTAATGTAATGAAATATCGGACGATTACTGAACATCTTCCATTCGACCTAATAGACCGCGTAAACGCTCTTGCCAAGCATGCTGTTCTTGTTTTAAATTCTCATTTTCATGAGCCAGCGTTCCATGTTTCTCTTTAGCACTCGCTACTTCTTGATACAAAATATTATTTTTCTCTTTAAGTTCATTAACTTCCATCTGCAAAAGCTCAATTGTTTCAATAGCTTGTTGAACTTTAGTTTCTAACTTTTCAAAAACTTCAAATGACATTCTTTCGTCCCCTTTTTTAGCAATGCTACGATTGTAAGTAGCCTTCTTACGCCTGTCTAGTTGAAAGCTCTCGATAAATGTCGATTTAACCTTAATTATTTCTATTTATCCAACTAATTGCAAAAAAATACATCAACTAGAATGTCAGTTCGATCACTTTATCAGAGCGATTTCGCTCATTTTTTTGAAGTGATCCAACATATTTGATCCCATTATTTCCGTTTACGTTCATTTAACGATAAATTCCTTCAGAGTTTCCCTAGGAAATAACAAATAAAAAACCAATTTTATTGCTTAGTATGCATACTTTTGTAGGATAAACATATGAGTAAAATTACTTCACCAACGCTGACAGGTCAATGTATCTCTGAATTTTTAGGTACTGCCTTACTGGTCTTCTTTGGCCTGGGCTGTGTTGCTGCTACGCGTATTGCAGGCGCACAACTAGGTTTATGGGAAATCAGTATGATTTGGGGATTTGGCGTGGCTCTAGCCGTTTACCTTACGGCAGGTATTTCAGGAGCGCACTTAAATCCGGCGATTACCGTTACTTTTTGGTTATTTGCCCATTTTGATAGAAAAAAAGTACTGCCTTATATTATTGCACAAATGCTGGGAGGCTTCGTCGCTGCCGCTCTCGTTTATGGGTTGTACTTCGAACTATTTCTAGATTATGAAAAATTACACCATATAGTACGTGGTTCACCAGCAAGCTTATTTACTGCCGGCGTTTTTTCTACTTATCCAGCAGGCCAAATTAGCGTCCTACAGGCATTTCTGGTTGAAGTTGTTATTGCTATTATCTTGGTTTGTATGATATTAAGTTTAACAAATGATAACAATGGCATACCCCGAGGCCCACTAGCACCACTACTTATTGGTATTCTGATTGCAGTTATTGGTGGTTCATTTGGCCCACTTACCGGTTTCGCATTAAATCCTGCTCGCGATTTCGGCCCCAAACTAATAGCTGATCTGGCTGGTTGGGGTGATATTGCCTTAACTGGTGGACGAGATTTTCCTTATTGCATAATTCCCCTAACGGCACCTTTTGTTGGTGCTATTCTCGGTGCTTTTGCTTATCGCAAACTGATTGGCTACCATTTGCCTACTATGGCAAATCAAAACAAAAAATAAACGCAAAAATAATTCAAAAAAATAATATGAAGTAAATTGGACAATTATTATGACAACTGAAACACCAACAACAAAAAAATATATTATCGCACTTGATCAAGGTACCACTAGTTCACGAACCATTATTTTTGATCATGATGCTAATATTATTAATATTTCTCAACGTGAATTTCCTCAAATTTACCCAAAGCCGGGTTGGGTAGAACATGATCCAATAAAAATTTGGGCAACCCAAAGTGCTACTTTAGCTGAAGCATTAGCCATTTCTGATATTCGCAGTGATCAAATTGCCGGAATTGGTATAACCAATCAACGCGAAACTACTATAGTTTGGGAAAAGAAAACCGGTAAACCCATTTATAATGCGATTGTTTGGCAATGTCGTCGTACTGCTGATTTCTGTACCGAACTAAAGCGTAATAACTCAGAACTGGAGAAATATATCCGTGAAAATACCGGTTTAGTAGTTGACCCTTATTTCTCCGGTACCAAACTTAAATGGATCCTGGAGAATGTTGACGGAGCCTATGAACGAGCAAAAAATGGCGAGTTACTCTTTGGGACTATTGATACTTGGCTAGTATGGAAAATGACACAAGGGCGTATCCATGTTACTGACTATACTAACGCATCTCGTACTATGCTGTTTAACATTCATGAGCTGGAGTGGGATCAAAAAATCCTCGATGCCTTTAATATTCCACGCGCCATATTACCAACAGTACGTCCATCATCAGAAATTTATGGGAAAACCAATATTGGTGGTAAAGGTGGAACACGCATACCAATAGCCGGAATGGCCGGCGATCAACAAGCTGCCCTTTTTGGTCAGTTATGTGTCCAACCCGGAATGGCTAAAAACACCTATGGAACCGGCTGTTTCCTATTAATGAATACCGGCAAAAAAGCCAAAATTTCCGATCATGGCTTACTAACTACTATTGCCTGTGGCCCACAAGGTGAAGTGAATTATGCCTTAGAAGGTGCCGTTTTCATGGCAGGTGCTTCTATACAATGGCTGCGTGATGAACTGAAATTAATTGATGATGCTAACGATTCTGAATATTTCGCTAATAAAGTCAAAAATAATAACGGTGTTTATGTCGTTCCAGCTCTAACAGGTTTAGGCGCGCCTTATTGGGATCCTTACGCCCGCGGTGCGATTTTTGGCTTAACACGCGGCGCCAATCGTAACCATATTATTCGTGCAACATTAGAATCTATTGCCTACCAAACGCGTGATGTTCTGGAAGCGATGCAAAAAGATGCTGATATGCGCCTGAGTTCATTGCGTGTTGATGGCGGTGCTGTCGCCAATAATTTCTTGATGCAATTCCAATCTGACATCCTAGGAGCCTACGTAGAGCGTCCTATTATTCGTGAAAGTACCGCATTAGGCGCAGCTTTACTTGCTGGGCTAGCTATTGGTTTCTGGCAAGATTTGGATGAAATTAAAGAAAAAATGCGTATTGAAAAAAAATTCACTCCTGGAATTGAAACCACTGAACGTAACTATAAATATAACGGGTGGAAAAAAGCCGTTTCCCGCGCCAGAGATTGGGAAGAACACACTTAATCTCAATTAAAATCGATAAATAATAAAATAGCAGTAAATAATTACTGCTATTTTTATATAAAAAGTATAATTAATTCAATAAAAATAATTAATAAAAAATAAAAATATATAACTCCTCACTAAGGTTAGCAAAAACGAATTATTTTAATTGTCATTTTTATGCCTATAATATAAAAAACATCAAATAATCATTATGTTATTTATATGAGGTGTTTGTCATGAAAAGAAAATAGATTAGCCATTCATTATCATTTAGTCTGCAAATATTTCATCGAATATCAATTTTCGATGTGTCAGATTGATTATTAATTAAATAATACAAAAAAATAAATTATGAATAACAATTCTTTTATTACTTCAAAAAACCATAATAAATTACATGTAAATATAAAAAACTTATTATTGTATAAAAAAAATCAATATATAAATTTGTCGGGTAATATTTTAGTTTGCCAGACTTCATTTGAAAAATTTAATAACAATCACAATCAATGTAAAAATATAACTTCCACTACATTAGAAAGTGAAATATCCACCGATCGAGCATTACCTATAAACACACAAACTAATCTAGTTTTTATTCAGATCAAATATGGTAATCAATATTATCACGCCAAATATGATGAGCAGGGTAATTGGCAATTAAATCTGCCTATCACAAACGAAATTAATCCATATAATCCAATTGAAATAACGATATATGGTGAAGGAGATGATCCTCTATGGCAGCAGAAGCTCACTGTAGCTGAGCTCATTGACAAGCAAAATCTGGTTAAAAAACATCAAACAACGTCTTCTGCCACTCCATCTGAAGAGCCACCAATATCATCAAATAATCTTACTAACCAAAAATGGCATTTTGGCCAGCAAAAAATGATTTTTGCTTATCAAATGCTCAATTTTACCGATCAAGTAGCAAGTCAAGCCAAGGTTTTTTCTATCCGTATGCGAGATAGTAACGGTAATCTAGTATTAGATCTTACCTATATGCCACTAGAAAATATCACCTCAGGTTCTACACTTGCTGCTGCAATGGAGGCGCACATCAATCGTCATTTACCTGAGCATAAGGGTGTACAAGTGACTTACCATGATCGCCAGTTGATCATTACCGATCCACACAAAAGAACAGTTGAAACACTTGTGGTGGGTAAAACCGCCGCTATCACACCAATTATTTTATCACAAAAGCTATCACCCTTTGGCCACGCTAATTATCGCCTTTCTTACGATGCTTCACAGCGCCATCGCATAACCCATTTTTCTTTTGCCTTAAATGGAACAATGAAAAATGCACCTCTTTTTTATACCGATATTAACTTAACACTCCCTGCTGAATTTGATAATCAACAGTTAGCAAAAATATTAGAAAATAGACTTAATAAATTAATGGGTAATGATGATATCCAAATTAAATGGGATAGCGACTATCAACAGCTGGTAATCAATGATCATCAAGGTCGCCAGATAATTGAGTTTGTGTTACAAACCCATCGCAGTTATGATCAGTTAATAAAAATGTCGGACATTGCCACACCTAATAACTATGTTACCCAGGCCAAACTTGGCGTTATCCGTGGTCAATTGCCGCAGTCAATAGCACATCAAGGATGGTCATGGCAGTTACTGGCAGCCCCGCATTTCGGCACAGCACAAATAGATAGCACAACAGGGCAATGGGAATATCAGCCAGCCTACGATGATAGTTTTCCAGGTTATGATCAATTTCATCTTCAAGCAATCGATCGGGCTGGCAATATCAGTCGTCCTATTGCCGTCATTTTGCAACATGATCAGGCCCCCATTCCTTTTTTTCCAACCGTTAAAACCTTCACGCTCAAAACACCTGATTATCAGGAACCTATTGCTAATCACCAGCCTATCCCTGCTGATTTTAAGTTACATGATGTTTTTATTGCTCAAACCCATGTGTTTCGTCCTCAAGATCCTTATTTACAACTTGTCCAGAATCGCTGGGCATTAATTAAACTTAATGCCAGTAGCATCTCTGGCGCGCCGGCACCAGATTTTACCGCAATCGTTCATGATGCTGATGGTTATGAATTAGGTCGTGTTCTATTAAGCGGTGATAAAAAGCTACCCACATCGCTTGATTTACCCAGTCAGGATAATCTTGCTAGTCAAAGAGGTCATAACGATCAAGATAGTTATATTGCACCACTCAAAGAAGAATGGATAAAACCGGGGATTTCGATTACTCTGACAGCCAATGATCAACCGCTTGCTTTACCTCATTATCAAGAAAAAACATTTGCATTTCGACCTAAAGTGGGTACTGATCTAAATTTAACTCTGCGTATCATGCGAATCGCTCATCATACCGGCAACGATGAGGTTATTAACGACAGCATAGATCAATGGGGTGATAAAATAGTAGCTAAACTGCCCATTAAAAAACTCACTCTTTATTCTTACCCTAGTGTCGCATTTGAACAGTTTTCTTCTTTTGAAGACGGATTTAATGCTGTTTATACTGGTAACAAAAAACGAACCAGGCAGTGATCCGCATGCCGGTAATGGCGGATTTAAAGGCGCTATTGCCGCCAGTTATAATTTGGCTAATCGTTTACGACGAACTAATATCGGTGATAATGAAATAAGCTATGTCGCCTTTTTTCCTAATCCCTATGGTGGTCTAGGTGGCGGACAGCAAGGTGGTGGTAGCGCGAGCGCTGGTATTTTTATTCATGAAATCGGCCACGCTATAGGCCGCCCTCATAGCATAAACGATCCCAACTATCCTTATAAATCAGGCTATCAGGCAAGTTGGGGTTATGATCAAGTTACTCAACAATATTTGCCAAACTTTTCTATTGATAATAACAATAATTACTATCCTAATACCGATCCGATGCACGGTGGTAACGGTTCACTATTACCTGGACAGGTGTTTTCATTTTTTTCTGATTATAATACTGCGAAAAATTATCAATTTGTCGAACAGCAATATCAATGGTATCCCAATCAGATAACGGGTGTAGATAGCGAAGATGGTGGCTTTGCCGGAGAAGGTTTCTATCAAGTATGGGATAAAACTCTTCAGCAGTGGGTTACAGTGACAAAGAATAATCATCAACAGTATAATATCGAAGAAGAAAGCCTCGCTTACCAGCATAATAAACCGGTTTACTGGATCACCGGCCATTTGGTTCAACATAACGGCCAAACACTGGAGCCGAATACCGAACCTCATCCACAGAATCAGCTAAAGGTTTTTACAACCCAGGGTAACCTCCCTCAGCCTTACCACAATTTTCTCACTGCAAAAGGGCGCCCATTACAGAAACATTACCCTTATGCCTTGAAAGTAACTTACGCTACAGAGCATGGATTACTGACCGAGTTGCTGCAAATACCGGCAACCTCAGTACAATCGCTAAGTTTGCATATTGCTAACAAAGGTGAACTGGTACGTTTCGAGATCCTTGAAGCCCCCTCAGGTCAATTAAGTAATCGTTCTGTTTATCGTTATACTAATCCTGATGCGCTTGCTAACACACTATTTGATCAGCGTAGCGAATTTAGCATTTCACACCCACTACGTTTAGTTAACTACTGGCAAGGTAAAGCAATTCGCTGGTCAATTACAGAAGGGGACTCATTAATTTATGCAAATGGCACAGCCACACTGACAAAATATCACCCAGCCAGTGCATTAAAAGCCGAATGGTTAGACGGAGGAGTACTCAAAAAGCAAATTTTTCCGCTGTCTCTTCCCCAAGAAGATATTGCCTATTCACACCTATTTACTACCCCTTATCAACAGACAAAAACCATTGCAACAGAATCATTAGCACTACCTCAATCTTTTCAACAAGGGACGATTAACTGGTATTCATCTAATCCGAAAGTTATTAACCATCACGGCCAACTAATCGGCCATGGTGCAACAACCATTTCCGCAACCATAACTTACCCATCAGGATTAAGCCAAACTTTTAAACACCATTATCAGGTTCCTGATCGGTCGCAACATGGTGGATTAAATTTAAGCATTTATGATCTCAGTCAGCTAAATTTAGGCAGCAAAAGTTTGACGCAATCTCAATTTAATACACTACTAAATAAAAAACAGTGGTTAAATAACGCTCCTCTTTATGCCAAACGCTGGCAGGAAGATTCTCCTAATTATTGGATGGGAAAAGAAAAATTTGGCCACTTTGATGCAGATTTTCAGTCTAACGTGTTAAACGGCAAAAAATTGAAACCCACATTGTGGATTTTTTCTGGCTTTCTAGCACCGACTGAAACCAATCATTATCAGGTAAAATTTAAAGCCGATGATATAGGACAGGTTTATATCCAACACAAAAACCGCCTTTACACACTTGACTACCGTGATAATCAAACAATCTATCTGGAAGCAGGTAAACATTATCCTATTTGGCTGTTCTGGAGCACCAATAGCCACGCGGTTGGTGATCAATATTGGGACACTATAGAATTAACCTGGCGTCCAGTAGGGCAAGAAAATTATCAGCCGATAGCAAAAGAAAATTTAATTGCCATGCCGATTAATTCGTCAGAAAGCTACCCCATCGCATGGTTACCTAAGCCCTTACAGTTAACAAAGGATCCAGCAGCAACTGTAACCAAACCATCCGACAGTTTTACGCCAATCCAATTAATCAATCCCAATCATTTGATTGTAGATATCGAAGAACAGATCCTTTATAACGGTGAAAATAGTGAAACAGAGCTGGCAAATATGACCAATAACCAAGAGCCTATAATGGTCACACCATCAATTAGGGAACAAGTCGCTGACAACAGAAATAACAAAGCAGCAAAATCATGCGACATAGCAGAAAAGGGCAACCTTATATTAGCTGAATTACTGACAGATCAGCGTTTTTCTCACAGTATAGAAGGAATAATCACCTCTAGATTGCTTGAAGAGCGCGTGTCTCACCAACAAAAATCATATAGCGATTGCGTAACAAAACCCATATTCAGCTAATTTTATTATCTAAATATATTTATTAAATAGGTGTTAATTTTTATCCATTTTATATGCCAGAGGTAACCAGCATAATAAAATAAGGATAGACATAGCAAACATCAACATCCCCAAACTGAATTGTCCAGTTTGGGGTAAATGGGCTGACAACCAAGCCGCCACACCTGAACCTACATTTTGCAAACCGCCAACCAGTGCACCGGCGGCACCCGCTAAATAAGGGAAAGGCTCCATTGCTCCGGTGGTAGCTAATGGAAATAACATACCTGCCCCAAAGAAAAAAAGTCCGGCAGGGATCAACAGTGACCACACATTCATAAATCCAAACCAACCTGGTAACCACATGATAATAGCCGCAGAAACACAACAAAAAACGGCATGCCACATTAACTGATAAAAAGTTTTTCCTTCGCGCCCGGCATACCAAGCACCCAAAAATGCCGCAGGAATAGGCAAAATAAATAGAATACTGACGGTAATACTATTTAAACCTAATACTCCCCCCAACAATACACCACTACTTGATTCAAATACCACAACACCCGCCAGTCCACCAATTAATATGACCAGGTAAGCATCAAAGGTAGGATTTGATAGCAACGAATAATAAGCAGAAAGCATATTTCTTTTTTCAGATGCGGGCGGGCAAGTTTCAGGCAACCATTTCCACATACTGATCAAGACAAAACTACCCAATAAAAACAGGAAAATATAAGTTGCATGCCAGCCGAAAAAATAGGCAATACCACCGCCAATCATCGGTGCCAGTAACGGACTAACTAATATTCCCATATTCAATATGCTATTGGCATAACGCAATGCGATTCCGATATAGAGATCACGCGGCATAGTTCTTGCCATCACGCCGGCAACACCGACACCTAAACCTTGCAGTGCACTGGCAATAATCAAGATCTTTAATGAAGGTGCGGAAATTGCGATTATGGTTGCGATCAAATAAATAATTAAACCGACTAAAATAACCGGGCGACGACCGACGTGATCGGATATAGGTCCATAAAATAGTTGTGAAAAACCATAAAATAGCAGATACGCTCCCATTACGCTTTGCACCGCACCATCAGGTTCAGCGAAATAGGCAGCAATTTCTGCAATAACGGGGACATAAATTGTCTGCGTCATCTGCCCGACAGCAATTAAAACAATGAGCATTAATAGCAAATTGAAGTGTTCTAATTTTCTCATTTTATCTAATAATCAATGTATTAAAAAAGGTTACAATATCTTAGGCTTAAAGAAAAACAGCCCCATTAAATCTGTACGTTAATATCAATTAATCTAACAAATTATAAAAAAAATTCGAGTTAACCGATTAAATTATTTTTTCCACCTAACCGAATCTAATTGACTTATTTTGTAAACATAACTGTACAATTTTATATCATAATGAAAAAGTCATAATTTAACTGAATAGTTAAAACACATTATCGATAATGGTTTTGCCTAGATTTGACATAATATGACCAAACATTAACGCTTTATTTGACACATTGGGAGGCCAGTAGTATGGCGAATTGGGTAACAGGAAAAATTATTAAAAACCATAAATGGACAGATGCCTTATTTAGTTTGATCCTCGAAGCGCCAATTAAACCGTTTATTGCGGGGCAATATGCTAAACTTGCGCTAGAAATCAATGGCCAGCGTATCCAACGCGCCTATTCTTATGTTAACGCACCCGATGATAATCAATTAGAATTCTATCTCGTCACCGTACCGGAAGGAAAACTCAGCCCACACCTTGAAGCATTGAAACCCGGTGATCCTATCTATGTCACTGAAGAGGCAGCAGGTTTTTTTGTGTTAGAAGAACTACCTGATTGTGAAACGCTTTGGATGCTATCGACAGGTACCGCAATTGGGCCTTTTTTATCCATTTTGCAATTTGGCGAAAATTTAGCCCGATTTAACCAAATTATCCTGGTACATGCGGTACGTTACGCGGAAGATCTGAGTTACTTACCATTAATGAAAGCTCTTGAGAAAAAATATCAGGGAAAATTGAAGATCCAAACTATTGTCAGTCGCGAAAACAAAACTGGCTCACTCACCGGCCGTATTCCAGCGCTAATTGAAAGCGGACAGCTAGAACAAGCAGTAAAGGCAGAAATTGATCCCACAACGAGCCATGTTATGCTTTGCGGTAATCCACAAATGGTTAAAGATACCCAACAACTACTAAAAATACAAAGAGCGATGGATAAACACTTACGCCGTAAAGCGGGGCACATTACCAGTGAACAATATTGGTAAGCCGAGGTAAATAAAAATTAATCAGCTGAGATAGTCAACTTGTTCAGTTTTTTTACCATAACGATTTGCTTTATCCTGACCTTTAAAACTACCACAATCTAAAAATAATATGGTAACAATAAATAAAGGTAGAAATCGTCCAATCCCCCACTGCCAAAAAGGTGTGAATAAACTAACGTCAATAGAAAATAGCACAAAAGCCAACAATAATAACAACAACCAGCCACCAGATTTACCACGATCATGTAGACGTTTAGTAAAAATTGTCGCCAATGGGTAGAGCAACAAAATGACTAATAACAGTAAAATATAAGGAGAAAATAACAAAAAAGTTTGCAAACTAAATATCATGACCATTAATAAAAACCAAATAACCATACCAAACCAAAATGGTTTTCGACCAATTCGTCCTTTAAATGAGAGTGCCCATTGTTGTAATGTCATTTATCTTATCCTAATGGATCCTTTATGAAAAAATTCATACTGACGAGTAACGATGATGAAAATTTACAATCGCAAATTTGAGTTAGTATTACTATTTATTGCATTATTGCCACTGTTGCCGGTGCAGGCAAAAGAATTACCAATTATGCCTGAAACAGAGGTTTCGGTTGCTTATTTATCGCCCGATGCAGCCTTATTCAATGAAACTATTCCCGTATTTCGGCAAAAATATAATCAGGATAATCCCAGCTATCCAATACATGAATTTAAAGTGATCAAAAGCAAGGATATTAGCTTACCTTATATTCGTGCAGCCAGTCGAATTAACAGCAAAATTTACTCCTCCGCTGTACTTGAACGAGGAAGTGAAAAAATTAAAAGTTTACAGCTAACATTACTGCCACCAAAAGAGGTAAACAGCTATAAAATTAATCGACAATTATTCGAACGTTATATTATGGCAATTATTAATCACTTCGAAAAAACCACTTCAATTAATAACACACATCAATTAACCGCGGTATTAGATCGTATGTTAGAACAACATAACCAAGTGCAGAGTGATGAAACGATAGTAGGCGCTTTCCGTTATATTTTAGTAAAAAGTAAAGATAACATGATTACTTTCGCTATTGAACCGGTTAAGCTTTCACTAAATGATGATAACATCACACATGAATGACGAAAAACAAAGTGATTTAGTCATAGCATCTTTATACTATCCTTTTGCATAAACTGAATAATGATCAATTGTCTTTATCTCATTTATTAATAAATATTTTTAGTTGGAGGAAAACATGCGGCATCCATTAGTCATGGGGAACTGGAAACTCAATGGCAGTACAAAAATGGTTGAAGAACTGATTGGAAATTTGCGTAACGAATTAAATAATGTCACAGGCTGTGATGTCGCAATTGCCCCACCAGCGCTTTACCTGGCGCAAGCAAAACAAGCTTTAACCGGTAGCAAGATAGCACTTGGCGCACAAGATGTTGATGTCAATCTGTCTGGTGCTTTTACCGGTGATACCTCAGCGGAAATGCTAAAAGATATTGGCGCAAAATATATTATTATCGGTCACTCTGAACGTAGAACTTATCATCAAGAAAGCGATGAATTTATCGCCCGCAAATTTGCCGTGTTAAAATCGCAAGGATTAACGCCGGTACTTTGTATTGGTGAATCTGAAGAAGAAAATAGCGCCGGCAAAACTGAACAAGTCTGCGCCCGTCAAATCGATGCAGTATTAAATAGCTTAGGTGCCAGCGCATTTGAAAATAGTGTTATCGCTTATGAACCGATTTGGGCAATTGGCACCGGTAAATCAGCCACTCCCGCCCAGGCGCAAGCGGTACATAAATTTATTCGTGACCATATTGCCAAACAAGATCCGGCCATTGCCGAACAAGTGATTATTCAGTATGGTGGCTCAGTGAATGCCAGCAATGCTGCCGAGCTTTTCAGTCAACCAGATATTGATGGCGCATTAGTTGGCGGCGCATCGCTGAAAGCCGATGCTTTTGCTACTATTGTCAACGCCGCTGCGGCAGCGAAAAAAGCCAGCTAATTTTTACTTGCCGTAATTCAAACCCGGTTCTAGCTAGTCATCAGCAGGATCGGGTCAGTCATCGATGATGACGAATTAAAGTCCCCTTCAATCGACTTACCAAAAACCCACTCGCTTAAATTTATCTTGTCTGGCCAACACCATGATGGTTCTAATAATTAAGAGGTTTATGTACCAATACACTCAGCACATAAACCTCTATTAGCAGTAACTTAATATTCGCTAAATGGGATAAGCGTTTAATTAACGTTCATCAAAGATCGCGAACACAGGTAAAAAAGAATCGATTGTTCTTACCTTCACCACTGTTATTTATATAACCACTGACCATACCAGCAGCTTTAACATTGTTACCTGATGTTTCAGATGTCCAGTACATATGATAATTCCAATTATATAAACGTACGTCACCCCATTCACTCCAAAGTGAATCAATACCTCGTACAAACTGACCAGCACTGAGTTGTGCAACAGTTGGCAGTGTCAATCCCTTATTAGCACACCAGTCTTTAGCATCATTCCAATTCATCTCTTGTTGGCTATATAAATGCCATTTTTTAAGTGTAAATTCATATTCAACTGGCTCACCACCAGAACTATGGGTTGCCGTGATAATGACTGTTTTTGAATTATTGCTAGCATCGCCACTAAAAGTTATTTTTCCATTTTTAACGGAAACCCAACTTTCACTACTCTGCCAATTGAATTCATTAACAGGTGCACCATTAGTAATGATGTCAAATGTCGCACCCTGGAAGCCAATAGTCGGAATTCCTGCATTCAGGTCAAAATATGTGCCATTAATTTTAAGCTGTTTAAAAGAAACCTGGATAAAATTAACTAGCTTATCGGCATCTTTTTTCTCACTGGAATCATACCGTGCACTAACTGTAATATTATTTACTGCCGTCTTGGTACTTTTTAGTTCTATCGTTGCTTGCCCATCACTATTAGTTTTACTGCTAGCCGGTAAGATAACATCATTACCATTCATGTCCTGCTGCCAGTTAACATCTAAATTTGGCACTTTAACCGGGTTTTCATGTTGATCAACCAGCTGCGCCTTAAAGGTAAAATGGTTTTTACCATCGGCAACCTTACGAACGATATCATCGACTAATGTCACACTACCAACTCTAGCCGTAGCAAGATTGGCTATAAAGTTAACGGGTGTGTTTGCATTTATTTTAGCCGCAGTACCATATTGGGCGCTGACGACCACATTATCCACTGCTTTAGTAGTGCTTTTGAGTTTTATACTGGCAAAGCCGTTTTTATCTGTTTGACTTGATGCTGCCGATAAATGAGCATCTTCAGCTTTATCATCATCCAGCAACCAGCTGATATCCAGATCCGCCACCTCAATAGGATTATCAAATTCATCAACCAGTTGGGCCTTAAAGGTAAAATCATTGAGGCCATCTGCCACTTTATCAATTACCTTGTCATCTAATATGACTGCTTTTATTTTAGCGGTGTTAATATTAGCAATAAAATTCACCGCTTCGGATTTTTCTTCACCACTTGTTGCATATTGCGCATAGATCACCACATCATTCACTGCTTTTTGGCTACTTTTAAGCGTAATAGTCGCACGCCCATCACTATCTGTTTCACTGCTTGCAGGCAAGCTAACGATAGTACCCTTTTCTTGTCGCCATTTAATGACTAATCCTGCTTGCTTAACCGGGTTACCATTATGGTCAACTAGTTGAGTGCTAAACTCAAAGCCATTCTTACCATCAGCGATCTTATTATTGTCAGCATCATTTAATATGATCTCGCCCACTTTAGCGGTTTTAATATCACCAACAAAATTCACTTTCTTATCAGCTGGTTTTAATGGAGGTACCCTATATTTGGCATAAACTATGATATCATCTACCGCAACCTTACTACTTTTCAAAGTAACCGAGGCAATTCCACTATCATTGGTCGTGGTTGATGCAGCGGATAAAGTGATTTGTTGCTCTTTATTGTGTGACCATTCGATATTCAGACCCGCTTTTTTAAGCGGATGACCATATTTGTCGACTAATTGAGCATCAAAGGTAAAGTAATTGTTGCCATCAGCGACTTTGTTAACTTCACTATCGACTAATGTGACACTACCCACTTGAGCGGTATTGGTATCAGCATAAAATTCAACTGGTTGCGCATTTATTGGTGCAGAAGTGCCATAACTTGCATTGACAATAATATTATTCACCGCAGTGTTGGTGCTGTGTAACATAATCGTCGTGCGACCATTTTCATCGGTTTCACTGGTTGTTGCCGACAGTGTTACTTCGTCATTCTTATTATGCGCCCATTTCACCGTCCGTTGTCTAGCTGGATTATCATTGCCGTCTAATACCAAAGCAGTAAATGTGAATTTGTTATGACCATTAGCTAATTTACTATCGCTTTGATCATTGAGTGTCACACTCTTTACTCTGATTGAATTTTCATCAGCAATAAAGGCCACTTCCCGATCTGCATCGACTCTTTTGGTTGAACCAAATCTTGCACTAACAACTACGCCTTTTATTGCTGCTGTCGTACTATACAACACAACAGAAGCTCGCCCGTTTTCATCGGTTTGACTTTTTGCCGCTAATTTAACTTCATTATCTTTATTATGTGACCAATTAACATCTAAACCTTTTTGCTTAATCGGATTATCGTTACCATCAATCAATTGGGCGGTAAAGGTAAAGAAGCTATTATTATCAGCTATTTTTTGTGTTTCACTACCTTCTAAGGTAACGCTACCGACCTTAGCGGTATCCAAAATGTAAATAAAGTTTACCGCTTTATTCGCCGCTATTTTGTTAGCGGGATTATTATAATGAGCACTAACCGTAACATTATCCACCACAACCCTACTGGTCATAGTAATCATCGCTCGTCCATTCTCATTAGTTTGGCTCTGATCTGCCGATAAGATAGCGGTATTACCTCTATCATGTGACCAATTAACATTAACATTGGGTACCGGATTATTGAATTGATCGGTCACTAATGCCTCGAAAGTAAACCGACTTATACCATCAGCCGCTTTATTCGTTTCATTACCAATTAATGTAACACTTTCAACTTTGGCGGTGGCGATATCAGGTGCAAAACTAACAGGAATAGTATTTCTATTGCCATTTTTCATCGCCGCCGTTAATATTCCGGTGCCAACCACCTTACTCTTAATATTAACATTAGCCTTACCTTTGTTATCAGTTATCACCGTCAAACTATTACCTTGATTGCCATCCATATCAAACAGTGTTACCCCACTAGATTTGAATCCATCAATGGTAAAAGTAATGGCTCTACCGGCGAGTGCTTGATGTTTTTTATTCTGTACTAATGCAGTGGCAACATAAGTATCACTATTATTGGCTACCTGGGTATTATTTGGCGTTAATGTCATTGCTCGAATGGTATCTTGTGATGGCGAGACATTGATCATCATAACTGCGGTATTAGATTGATTACCTTCATTATCAACAGCCACTGCTGAGACGCGGTAAGATTGAGCGACTTCTGCCTGTTTTTGGAAAATATAAGCTGGCAAGGTTAAGTTAATTGAAGTCGGTGACACAATTTGAATGTTACCTCCTTTAGCAACTAATTCTGGCGCTTGCCAGCTAACTTGTTTTAAACCATATTTGGCTTTATTAACCGTAACCGTGACCGGCATGGTCTGCGCTGCTTCGCCATCAGTACTTTCTGGTAAAGAAATGGATAACAGTTCTTGCTTACGATATTGCATGACAATATTGTAATTACGATCGACAAAATCGTAACGGTTACCCGCCAAACTACGCATTAAATCAACATTATCGGGATCAAGCTGTTCAGCCAGCAATACACCGAACCGATAGGCCAATTCCATCCCAATGCTACTTTCCTTAGTATCGCCCCGCGAAATTTGGGTTTTAAAGGTCAATAAGGGGAAAGGGGTATAACTCAAGCCAAAAGTGGTAGCAGAAGGATTATCGATCAAATCACTACTTGAGAGACCATTATTAAGGCTAATACCATCACCATAATACTTTTCATATTTAGCATAAGCCCCTAAATGTGGATAACTGGGTAAAAATCCTTCAGCACGAAGGTCGAACCCATTGGCTGGACGCTCATCATAATCTCGCATCTCATGCAGACGTGATTGATGCCAGTCGGTTAAACGAAAATAACCATTAACCGCCAGTTTAAGGTAATCGGCCCATAATTCACCACCAACACCGAAACGAGAGTTACTGCCAGTAATATCATAATCATAAAAACTATTAATGCCCCACATCCAGGCATCCTGATATTGGCGATAACCTACACCTAAGTTAGTGGTGTTGCGATGCTCATTCGCTCTAATACCAATTTGGCTAAACAACAGACTGTTCGGTTTATCAAATACCGGTACCAATAAATCTACATCACCGGTTTTATTGGAATTAATTTGCACCCGGGCATTACCAAATTGACTCAACCAATCATGGATTTTTTGATTTACCAGATTTTCACCTATACTGCGGGCATACCCCATATAAGCCTTGATGGCATCATCGGTTGACAATGTCTGTGCTAATTGAGAAATATTTTGCGCCATTTGTTGTTCGCTGGAAACAGCCGTTTGCGAATTAGGCTCACTATCTTTGATGCCTAGGGTTGGCAAGCTATTAAAAATAATATCCTGCTCGGCATTTTTAGGTCGTTGAATGGCAGTTGCCGGTTGTTGGGAAGAGAAGTGTGCCTCTAACATGGATAATGCTGAATCCGATGACGAAAGCGAGGTCGATGATTTTACCGGCGCATTATTTTTATCCGACTTTGCAGGCTCTTTATCGAGAACGGGCATATCTTTCTCTGCAGGACTTTGCAGTAAATTATTTAAGCCGTTGATGGTGTCCATCATCGGGTTATTTTGTTCACTCGTTTGCGCCGCTTTTGCAATTGAAGAAGAAGCAACGAAAACAGGCAAAAACAATTGTATAAACAGTAAAATATAGGCGATTATCCGTTTCGTTTTTGTAAAATAACAATCAGCTTTACGTTGCATGGATCTCTTCCCTAATAATATATAAATCCTATTACTAATAAACAAAAAAATTATTTCGCTAAAACAGTCAGTTATTATAAATATTTTGCTTCATAATCGGTTGCTAAGAAATTTTGTGGGTAATATAAGTAAAACTTGTTGCCACCAAGCTGATAACTGACGTATTTCCTTCATTAATCACGCAAATTTTCCTGATTACTTTTTTATTAATATAAAATTTTTACATTTTATATTCCCGCCTCATCATGTGAGGCGGGAATATGAATTACAGCGTCTTAGAACAAACCACTGCCTCTGTGTCATGGGTATAACTATCTTTCTCAGAAAAACCATCGTCTAATTTAACGACTATATAGCGACCACCTATTCCCTGAGTTAAAGTCCAATAATAGCCATCCTCTATACCGTAATGACTGAATTTACCCCATTCACTCCATAATGAACCGACTGCACGTTTCCCTTTACCTTGGCTAAGTTGCTCCACTTTTGGCATCGTCCCGTTATTACTTACACACCAGTTTTTAGCTTCATTCCAGTTTTTCTCACCAGAGAAGGCAAACCAGTTATTTAGAGTAAAGGTATACTCAATCGGGTTACCACCGGTTTCATGTGTTGCTGTGATAGTGACAGTTTTACTTGCACTGCTCGCATCACCATTAAACGTTACCTTGCCATCATCAACCAAAACCCAACTTTGATTGCTTTTCCATGCAAATTCTGACGCCGGCGCGCCTTGCGTCACGATGGTAAATTTAGCTTTTTGAAAGCCAGTAGTTGGGAATTTATCCCCGGTTGGGAAATCATGACCATTAACACTTAAATGGCTAAAAGAGACAGTTATAAAACTAACTGGCTTATCAGCGGGTTGTAGAACTGAACTCTCGTACTGGGCACTGACGAGCACATTCTTTGCTTCAGCGCCTGTACTTTCTAAAGTGATAGAGGTATGGCCGCTTGCATCAGTTTGACTGATGTTGCCACCCTTAAAGCGAACTTTGCTAGCTGGATCCGCCGACCAATTAATCGGTAAATTTCCTTCCTTGATCGGGTTGTTATTGCCATCAACCAATTGAGCGGTAAAAACAAAGTTATTACTACTATGAGCAACTTTACGGTCTATCTTACCGTCTAACTTGACATTTTTGACCACTGCTGTGGCCTTATTAGCAATAAAACTTACTTTTTCTTTTGCCGTCTTTTTATCGTCGTTGCCAAATTTGGCGAAAACTTCAATATCATCAACAGCCATGGTTGTACTTTGCAATTCAGCGGTAGCAACACCATCTTGATTCGTTTCACTGGTTGGGTTTAATTGGGCTTTCCCTACTCCATCATGTCCCCAATAGACGATTATGCCCGCTTGTTTAATTGGGTTATTATTTTTATCAAACAACTGGACATCAAAAGTAAATTTTTGCTTGCCATCTGCAATTTTATGGGTTGTCGGTTTATCTAATAACCTAATTTCACCTAACTTAGCCGTACCTTTATTGGCTGTAAAACTAACCTTTCTATCAGCCGATTTGCTTGCTGTACCAGTGTAACTAGCACTAACTTCTACATTATTGACCGCTGTTGTTGTGCTATACAGCTTAACTGCAGTAATACCGTTTTCGTCAGTGTGGCTACTATTAGCTAATTTAACTTTATCGCCGCTATTTTGTGACCAATCGACTTGTAATCCTTTTTCCCTGATCGGGTTATTATTATTGTCCACCAGTTGGGCAGTAAAACTAAAGTAAGTGATACCATCCGCGATTTTCTCGACTTCTGAACCATCTAACAGCACACTACCGATATGAGCCTGACTTTTATCAGCAATAAAACTCACTTTCTTATTGGCATTTATTTCATCTAAATTGCCCGAACTGGCGCTGATCTGTACCTCATCGACGGCCTTAATTGTACTTTGCAGTGTAATGGTAGCAATTCCGTGTTCATTCGTTTTGCTAGTATTGTCTGATAACTTAACGTCATCCTTATCACGGAACCAATCAACATCGATGCCGGCCTGGTTAACAGGTTGCCCCTTGTTATCAACAAGCTGTGCGCTAAAAGTAAAGCTGGATTGACCATCGGCTACTTTAGTAACGATATTAGGATCCTTTAACTCAACAGTCCCAACGGTAATTATCCCTTCTTCAGCGATAAAATTGACCTCTTTATCCGCTTCTACACTTGCTGTAGCTGCATAGTTTGCACTAACTCGTATCTGATTGATGGGGTTAGTGGTACTTCTTAATTCAACGGAGGCAATGCCATTGCTGTCTGTTGGGGTGGTTGCAGCCGACAATAGAACCTTTTGTGGGTCTCTATTATGAGTCCAATTAACAACTAATCCACTTTTCTTAATCGGGTTACCATTGCCATCAACCAGTTGGGCACTAAAACTAAAATAACTCTTTCCATCAGCAACTTTATTTGTTGCCCGGCCATTCAATGAAACATCACTAACCTTGGCAGTGCGTTCATCAGCAACAAAACTGACCACTCTATCTGCAGTCATTTCAAGCGTATTGTCATATTTGGCACTGACTTCCACATTATCGACAGCAAAAAGAGTACTACGCAGGGTAATAATCGCCCGTCCCTTAGCATCCGTTTTACTATGACTATCTGATAAAATGACCTTATCTCGCTGATTATGTGACCAAGCAACATCAACATTTGGTAATGGATTATTAAATTGATCGACAACAAAGGCTTCGTAGCTAAAGCTATCGACTCCATTAGCTACCTTACTATTTTTCTTATCAATCAGGTTAACATTTCTAACTTTGGCGGTAGTGACATCAGGGGTAAATTGGATAGCAACCGCTTTTTTCTTACCATTTGCCATGGTAGCAATCAATTCTCCCTGACCGGCCAAGTCACTTCTAACTTTTATATTGATCTTACCTTCAGCATCCGTAGTCTCAGTTAAAGGATTACCCATTCTTTGACCATCTTCACTAAGCATGACGACCCCAGCATTGCCGCCATTATTTTTTGCTGCCAAGGTGCTAGCACTTTGGCTAAAACCGGTAACGGAAAATGTCACTTGTTTGTCCGCTAGTGGTACCCCTTTGTCATTTTGTAGTTGCACTTTAGCTAAATACGTTTGGTTACCATCTGCCGGTATTGGCGCCGAATTTTCTAACGTAAAATAAGCAAAACCATCCTTTGATTGAGTAACATTGATCATCATTACGGCAGCTTTAGATTTATTACCTTCATTATCAACACCAACAGCGGATAAGGTATAAGCTTTACTACCTTGGTTATCTTCATCGTAGGCAGGTAACACTAAGTCAATGGTATTGGTTGATGTTTCGTGGATCTTGCCACCTTTAGCTAATAACTCCGGGGCACTCCATAAAATTTTATTGAGCCCATATTTAGCTTTTTGCACCGTCGCTTTTATGGCTATGGTTTGAGCAGCTTCAGCCATCGCACTGTCTGGCAGAGAAATGGCTAATATCTCCTGTTTTCGGTACTGCATAACGATATTGTAATTACGATCAACAAAATCATAACGATTGCCCACTAAACTACGCATTAAATCAACATTATCTGGATTTAACTGAGCAGCCAGTGGTATGCCAAACCGATAGGCAAATTCCACGCCAATCAGACTATCGTTGGAATCTCCCTGAGAGACTTGAGTTTTCAATGTTAATAATGGAAAAGGGGTATAACTTAAGCCAAAAGTTGTGGCAGAAGGATTATTTTTCAAATCTTTAGCTGATGGATTATGACTAAGGCTAACCCCTTCACCAAAGTATTGTTCATATTTAGCATAAGCCCCTAAATGAGGATAATTGGGTAAATAACCTTCAGCTCGGATATCAAATCCATTGGCCGGCCGTTCATCATAATCGCGCATCTCATGCAGGAATGACTGATGCCAGTCAGTTAAACGGAAATAACCATTTACCGCTAATTTCAAATAATAGGCCCACAACTCACCACCAACACCAAAACGGGCATTACCGCCGCTAATATCATAATCATAGAAGCTGTTAAGGCCCCACATCCAATTTTGCTGATATTGACGATAACCTAATCCTAAGTTGGTAGTACTCCGTTGTTCATTAGCTCTAATGCCAATTTGGCTAAACAATAAGCTGTTTGGTTTATCAATTAATGGTAAAAGTAAATCAGCATCACCGGTTTTATTTGAACTAATTTGCACGCGTGCTTTGCCATACTGATTCAACCAATCACTAATTTTCTGATTTATTAGGCCTTCACCTCGATTACGCGCATAACCGATGGCCGCCTCTGTGGCATTATTATTGGCAAAAACTTGCGCTACCTGGGTTGCTCCTTGCGCAAATTGCTTTTCTGATGAGACAATTTGTTTAGCTTGCGACGTCTCTTTTATATCTAATGTCGGTAATACCGGATGATGAGCGACTGACGGTTTGTTGTTATTTGCAGTTGACGCCGATATCAATGATTGATTATCAGGCAAAGTCTGAATATTCCAGCTTGATGCCGTTGCTGCTGCTGATGGAAGCGATGATGGGGACTGCGGAGCAGAGTTTTTTGAAGTAGAGTTATTATTTATTAACGCATCTATACCGTTGATTGTTTCCAGCATCTGATTGCTAGCAACATCATCATCCTGCGCCGCTTTAGCGACAGATGAAAAAGTAACAAAAATAGGTAACAACAATTGTATAAATAACAATATATAGGCAGTTATCTTTTTTGTTTTCGAATAGTAACGATTAGCAATGCATTGCATAAATAATTTCCCTATCTAAATAATATAAAAATATTGCTACTATTTTTTGTGTAAAATAAAAACAAATACTAAATAATAACTTCAATCTATTATTGAAATTAATAAAGACATTGATATGTAGCTATTCTTATTTTTACTACCTTAATCAATAAATTTTTATTACTCTTATCCCTGCTTATTTTGTCTGGATAATTACCAATTAATAAACTTTGGATCGCGTTAAATTAACGCTAACGAAGGAGATAAAATGCACAATGAAGGGTAAAAAAACGTTTTTTTTGATAATATTCCATTTGCAATTACTCCTTTTACTTACTTATATCGATTACAAAGATATAGATAAGTATTATTTAAAAACGTATAAATTTGTTTCCATTTATGAATTAATGTCACTCCACAACAGCAATGCCAATAATTAACATAAATTCAAAATTAAAACCAAATTAATAAAAATAAACCAATGCATCATTAACATTTGATGTTAATAAAAAAATAATCCATAGTAATTTTCTTTCTTTACTTAAAAAATGCTTAATAGTTTTCTAGCTTAAACAATATTTTTATTACTATAATGTTAAATAAAAAACGATTAATTATTATTTTCATTTAAACAATATTACAAATAAAAATAATTTTATTTAGCTAACCAGCCCATCTATTAATAAAAAATAAACGCTATTTCAATAGGATTAATATTTAATAATGATAAAAACAGCAATTATATTTAATGGTAAATTTTAAAACATAAAATAAGCTAACCATTTCCTTCTTAAGTGAAAATAACAGAATAAATAACCAGAGAAAATTAAAAATTAAGAATGAATGAATAAAAAGAGTTAACAATACACTATCATGTAATTTAGATTTTCATCGCGTAGGCAACTCACAATAACATTTGGTAATATCATCCAGCCCCACAGTAAAAAATAGCAATTTTTTTAGTTTTCAGCTCGCTGATGACAGAATTAGATGCGGAAATTCTTGCCTTTAATTTATTCGCTTTTATGTTACTATTTTTTATCAAATTAAACGCCAACTGTTCACTAAGTTTAAAATTAAATAACCATAACAAAATGCTAGACAAAAAAACCATTATTCATTTACCAAACAATTATCATTACCAAGACTTTCTTGCCTATCACTCACGAGATAAGCAAAATGTGGCAGAAATTATTACCAATAACCAATTAAGAAAAGGAATTACATGCTGTGGCCAGCCGACTGAGTTAACGTTTATATTAAATAAAAATAGCATTTTGGTTTCTCTGCAAACGGATAATCCAGCTGCCGTTATCACTGAGCAGCAGCTCGAAAAACTAGCAAAAAATATGCTAGGTTTATATCAACCCGTTGAGCTTTTTGAAGATAAATACCATAACCATCCAATTATTGGTAATTTAATTTCTCGTCAACAAGGTTTAAGGGTTTATCAAGCAGCAACAGCATTTGAAGCAATTACTTGGGCAATTATAGGGCAACAAATTAGTGTCGCTGCTGCAATTGCTATTCGCCGTCGATTTATTCATGCTTTTGGTAAACAACACTCGTCAGGAATTTGGTGTTTTCCTTCTTTTTATGCGATCCATGCTAATGATGAACAGAAACTAAGAATATGTGGATTCTCTATCGGTAAAGCAAAAACCCTTATTGTATTATGCAATATGTTAAAAAATAACCATCACCTATTAAATCTTCCAGTAGATGAAAATAATCTGGCAACATGGACGCAAAAATTGAGTGAAATAAAAGGAATTGGTCCATGGACAATCAGTTATTCCTTGCTGCGCGGCTTCAATTATTTGAACGGTTCTCTACATGGTGATGTCGCCGTCCAACGTAATCTTCAGTATTTATTAAATTGCAGTGAGAGAATAAGTGCAAAAGAGACAGAAAAATGGTTAGCACAATATTCTCCCTGGAAAGCGCTGGTTGCTGCCCATCTCTGGCAACAACAATCTAACGCTAGCTATTAAACAGACAAATTATATTAATCAAAACCAACATAGAAAATATGCTGACATTTGATAATCGCATTTAGCAGTAGTTAGCTTAAATAACGAAATACCAGCCGTTTAATATTATTTGATTTTTTTCACTTGATTAACAAATTTACCCTCATCATTAATATATTCCAACAAAATCTCATTACCTAAAATAGTATAACTTTTATTTTCCACCGTTCGTTGTGAGAAAGGTGAGAGCATAACGGTTTTAGATAAAATATTATTTTTATTTGTTGGGTTATAAAATGCAGCCAGAGTAAAAAAATGGCCGGTTGGGTTATCAATAACAACTGATCCTCCAGCCTTACTTATTTTTATATGCTCAATGACACTCTGAGACGTTTGGCTAATATTTTGTGGTCGATAAAACAGTTTAATTCGTGTTCTTAGTGCTAACTGTAAAATATTATCCGTTTTTAAACTATCGGGTTTTGGCGCAATATCCAGCACATTAAGATAAAAAATAGATTCGCGATCAGTTGGCAACTGGTTTGCTAACTGCCGAATATGAAGCTGGGCGCCTCCTCTTGGATTTATTTTTACAACTGGGGGCGTCACAACAAAAGGTGCTTGGGTTGTCTCCGGTGTAGAATCAATATTACCTTCATCAACCCAACTTTGTACCAGCGATGGGTTATCGCTGGAATTAACTAATTGAATAATAGCCTCTTTTCTTTCAGCAGAAAAAATAACTCGCGTGCCTTTAAGAAAGACACTACTACTACTTGAGAAAGCCATAAAATAGAGTAAGAAAGCTAAGTAATTTTTTTTCGCCATTTTTTTGATCCTTATAATTAATCGTATTTAGTCATAAGAAAATACTAAAGTTGCCGTTGAGGTTATTTTTCCGGCTGAAATATTATTCAGATCATAAGCGTAGTAATAAGCCGCCATGTCAATGGAAAACGAGGGAGCTAATGCACTGCCAGCCGCAATATTAAAAATAGATGTCGCATTGCCTTGGACACTTTCACTGCTGGAAAATAGAATGGGTGATGATGTTTTATTCCTTTGCACAAGGCGAAACCCGACTCCTTTAGCACCTTGTTGAGTGGTATTTATTAACACTGTTTTATCGGCACTATGTAAATTATTGCTGGCCAAAAACATGGCAATATTTCGCGTCGTTTTATTGCCTGCTAAAAGATCGCTGCAGCTAAAATTGAGGGTAAAAGGCTGATAACCAGGCCGGTCAATATTTTTAATATCACTGATACTAACGATAGGTAAATTAACCACTAATCCTTTATTTGAAAAATCACAGGTAGTGGCAATAGGATTATATTTAATAGTAATCGGTTGAAGAAAAATATCATTTTCATCAACCGGCCATTGCCAGGTTAATAAAAACTCAACTAATTTTAGTACAATCCTAACTAACCACACTAAAATACCCAACGATGAAGCATCTGATACCAAGATAAAGGGTGAGATAACCGCAGTATCGCCAGCCACTTCAGTATAATTACCGCTTGGTTTACTCTTCAATAAGCTAAACTGTAAGGTGAAGTTAGTATTCAAATTCGATGCAGGATGGGTACCTCTAGCTAAGTTGGTTACGCGATCTTTTCCTAACGCAGTCATTGTAACCTGGATAAACTGCTTACCACCATGAAATCCTATTGTTGCTGTTCGACCATTAAATGGCGAAGCAATACCAATCGCATTAGGAAAAAATAGCCCTGGGGAGCTACAGGTAAATGTTCCTGGGAACGTGGTTTTATCCGTTTTTACTACTACCATTGATGCACTACTAAAATCAGCCGATAAATCATAATATAAACTCGGCACTGTGATAGTGCTGTTGGGTTTACAATCGGCATAAACCAATTGACTGAAGGAACACGCTGATAATAATAAAAAATTTATTGCTAATTTATTCATCTTATTTTCCCCAGCTATTGGCAAATATTACGATTGATGTTCAAGGTATGAATGGGTTGCTGGATGGTACATTCTGTTTTACCTTCAATATTCAATTTGACATTCAATGATTGTGGTAACTGATCACTTTTTATATACAGCACACTTGACTGCCCAACATGACCAACAAATTCACCCTGACTATCAGTAACCTCGGTACCAAAAGGTAAATTGCTACCATCGGCAAAAGTCGCTTTTAACATATAAGTTTTTCGCTGATCGGTTTCTAATTTGATATGACTAACCGCCCCGTCATAGGGGATCACACGCGCTATATTGTCAGTAATTTCTGCACCTGAGGTCTGACTGGTATGAGAAAGGGTATAAACATTTGTACGATAAGGAGTGGCATTGGTTACTAATGCTAACCCCTGTTTATTGGTAAGCACCGTTCGATTATTATTAACGGTTAAATTTTCAGCCATTGGTGCTTCTAATACCGTTAATGTATTCGCTGTTTCACCGGAAGCAAGAATATGGTAGGGAAATGCTACGATGGTTCCTCTGGCATTCAAACCTGACTGTCGATAATTATTAGCCTCACTATATGAAGCACCAATCGTACTATAAGGGTTACGGTAATTTACACTACCACTAATTAAATTATTACCACCGGTCTGATTTGAAGCGGTTAACGTATAATCGATCAAATCATATTTACCCGCTGTCCCACTGACACTAATATTGGCCTGTTGATAGTTGGAATTTGTCAGGTAGACACCCGAATTGAGATAAGCATTACGACCAAATAGATTAATTGGAACACTGGCGCTGAGGTAATAACGGGTTTCTTCTTTTTGATCGGTATTTCTTACCCGTGAAACGGATAAGTTATAGGTAATATTTTTATAATTATTTGAGTAACCTATTTGATATTCTCGACTGCTGCCGCCAACATTCCAATAGTTTCTCAGCGTACCAGCCAAAAAAATAACACCATTATCTTTCCCCAAATGCTGATTTAAATTTAAATTAAATGTATTTCTGGCACGGGCACCCCGTAAGGCATCAAAAGTTGCCAAATCTAAATCTGATGGATTATTTTCATTTCGATCATTAGGATTATTTTTAATCGTCGTTTGATATTTAAGCCATGCTTGATAATTATCATGGGCATAAATGGAATCAACAAAACTATAATAATCTCCCGTTGAATAACGATAGGCCGCTATAGTCAGATTGGTAGCGGTGGTTGATAAAAACTTACTATAAGCCAAGCGAAAACTTTGTCCTCGTTTGGTTCCTGTATCTAAATAAGCTGCAGCATGGGTCGCATCAACCGAAACAGCACCAAACGGAAAATTCCAGCCACTGCCAAGTATAATAGCAGCATAATCACGACTACCAATAAAGCCGGTATAAACGGTGACTAAATTATTGATACCATAATAGGCTTCTGCTTGAGCAAATTTCGGTTGGAAATGGGTATTGGTCATTTTTGCTTGCCCAGCCAAAATGCTGTAAGTATAAACACCCGCTTTCATCATATTAGGTACCGCTGAAAATGGCACCGTAAAAGACTCTTGCCGGCCATCGGCTTCTTGCACAACAACGGAAAGATCGCCCGCTCCTCCTGCTGCACGTAGATCACTAAACTCGAACGCTCCAGGCGGAACGGTTTCTTGATAAATTAGATTTCCATTCTGATATACTTTTACTAACGCATTGGTTTGAGCAACCCCTCTGACAATCGGCGTGAATTCTTGGCTGGAGTTAGGTAACATATTCATTTCCGTGGTTAATGCACCACCTCTAAAACGAATACTACTAAACAAGGCAGAGGGGGAATAAAAATCACCTAACATCAAATTTGAAGATATAGCGCTGAAAGAACGGCGTAAGTAGCGGGTATTATTTTGCCATTTATGATCACCACTGGAATAGTAAGAATAACTTGATTCATCTCGAAATTGCCAGGCACCTAAATTAATACCGGTATTTAAATTGGCAAAAAAAGCTTCATTACTCTGTTTACGATTTTTTTTCTCTTGATAGTTATAATAATTGGTATTATAAGAGAGAATAATTGCTGGGACACCATGGTCCCAATTCACTGGATCAACATAACCTATTTCCGATTTAACTAAAGAAATTTGCGGCACTGAAATATTTAATGTTAACTGATTAACATCTAAATAGTAGTTGATATCATTGACTAAATTATCTAACGAGACAGTCGTTTTTTGTTCAATCATCTGTTTTGTGTAAGATGAAAATTTTAAACCTAATTTTTTAGCATCCTTAGCATCAATACTAATATTTTGATTTTTTTCGCCAATATTAACTTCAAATTGTCCTTTCCAATCATCATTAACATAGATATCGACCAATTGTTTACCTGGCGGAATTTCACTATTCTGATAAAAACGAGATATATCTCCTTGAGCTGATTTTCCTACTAGCAAAGAAGTATCAAACTCCTCTGCAAATAACTCCGGCATACAATCCAATATACCTAATAAAATTAAGCTATTATAAAGATAATATATTTTTTTCACGATTTATCTTCTTATTTAAGGTTAATATTTCTTGTTTTATAGACGCCAAAATCATCAACATAAGTTACGGTTAATTTATTATGCTTAACCTTGTTTTGTAGCGGTAATTTAAAGTCTGATAATGGAGGGATCATCTTCGATTTTATCAGGCTTTTTTTTGCCTCATTAATATGAGTAATTTTTGCAATCGTGAAATAATATTTAGAATTATTTGTTACTATTAGATCATTATCCTCTAATTTATAACTTATTTTTTTATATACATCTGCCGGAGGAGTAATTAATTCCTTTGGCCGATAAAATAATTTAACTCTTGATTTAATTGCCAATTGCAAAACGCTTTTACCTTGGGTATTTTCTGGGTATGGTGGAATATCAAGAATATTTAAATAAAAAACGCTTTCTCTATTTTTAGGTAATTTATGCGATATCATTTTTATTTTTAATTGTTGTCCTTTTAGTCCCGCTATTTTTACAATAGGTGGAAAAACATAAAAAGGTGAATGACTCTTTTCTGGGGTAGAGTTTATATTGCCATCATCAACCCATGATTGTACTAATGCTGGTAATTTTCCATTATTTGTTAATTGTACCGTAACATTCCCTTTAGCTTCATAATAAATGATACGAGTCCCTTGCAGTACAATATTGGCTAATATATTTTTAGAAGAAATAATTAATATAATAAATAACAAAAATTTTTTCATAATAAATAGTCCGTTAAAAACCAGACTCAAAAAGAGCCTGGTTAATGTTATTTACAAATAAGAGATGGTATAGATTAAGTTTGAATGCAATGGACCCGCTTTAGCAGGTTCCGCTCGCGTTTTATAATAACTAACGATAAATGTTAACTCGTCAGCTTGTGGTGCTGTTTTATCTCCTTTTACTCCTGTATCAAAAGGGGTATTTAATGGAATAGCAGTCGTGGTAGCACTTGGGGTAGACAAACTAAAACCGACATTTTTTGCTACGTTAGGATTATTTTCATCTACCGTATCATTCACTAAATATTGACCATCCGTTGATATCGTACTTGGTGATGAAAAATGGAATTTTAAATTACTGCCTGAACCTCCAGCAGGTGCACAATCAGAAAAAGTTAACTTAAATGCTTTCTGATTTTTTTGAACAACCGCAAATGCCGCTGTTCCTGCATCAGCAACAGAAATGGGATCTAATAATATAGTAAAGTTTGCACTATCACCTCCATTAATTTTACAAGTAGTATCACTTATAGCACCAACAACTGAAATTATTCCACCTGCTGAATTTGTCGCCGCTAATATATTTGACGAAAATAAAGTCGTAGATAATAGTAATAACGGGAGTATTTTCTTAAACATAATTAACTCCAAAAAATAAATGAATAAGCCAATAAAATAAAATTTATTTTATTGGCATAATGATGAAAGGTTAATAATAAATAACATTAACCTAAATTGATATTAGATGCCCCTATCTAACTTACAAGAAAGCTAAAGTTATATTTTATTTTTTGTGATTTATATCAAAGTAAATATTTTATTTAACAATCAATAAATAAAATCATTTTTATACTTAATAAATAAGTTAATTATTAACAAATTAACTTAGATTTATGATAATGAAATAATTAAAAAGAAAAATATTACTCGAATTAATTACTGCTTTTGGTATACATTAGCAGATATTTTATCTAATTAATAAAATGAATTTTTTATTCCAGTCAAGATCTACACTTATCTAAATTAAAATTACCAAAAAATTGAAATTTTATGCTGAATCTTACACAAAAAATAATTTATTTATTTATTAAAATAAAAAAATAAACATTTATAGTTGCATTTCTATTTTTCAACAAAAAATAACTAAAAATAGATATAATTTTATATTCTTCTTTAATATAAAAATATAAAAATATTTATTCAAAAAGTAAGACTCATTAATAGCAAAATATTAAGAAATAATAAATTGTTATAATATTTTACCGATGAATTTTTATAAAGATATCTCGCATTTTTATTTTATATTATAAAAAATAAGTATTAATAAAACATAACGTGGTAAAGTGATTTTTTAATATCAATTATAAATAAAAGATACAAACAGCGTATTTAATGATAAAAATAAATTAACCGGTTATTTAAGTAACACGATTATTTTTTGCAACCATTAATCTTATTGAATAATCATCTTATCCAGCTGATGAAAATAGTGAAAAACGATGTAAGCTAATGATTCTGTAATTAGTAAATATCGTTATTTAACATAAAAGTGCTATCATTCCAATTCAGCAACAAAAAGCATTACTCGCCAATTTCAACACTAAAGGAAGATTGATTATGCTCACACTGATAGATAAATTACGAAAATTTAAGATCATTCCGGTTATTACTATTGAACGAGCACAAGATATTGTTCCCTTAGGCGAAGCATTAGTTAAAAACGGATTACCAGTAGCAGAAATAACGTTCCGTACGCCAGCAGCAGCAGATGCGATCAAACTGCTTAAAGAAGCGATGCCGAACAAAATTTTGATTGGTGCAGGCACCATTATCAATCGAGAACAGATTAGACAAGCCGAAGCGGTTGGCGCTGAATTTATCGTTTCACCAGGTTTAAACCCCGATACGGTAAAAGCGTGTCATGAATTAGACATACCCATTATTCCCGGTATAAATAACCCAACCCAAATCGAGCAGGCCATGCAATTGGGTATTAATTGTGTCAAGTTTTTCCCTGCAGAGCCTTCTGGCGGGTTATCTATGCTCAAAGCACTGCTTGCACCCTATCCGAAATTAGAAATTTTGCCAACCGGTGGAATCAATCTAGAAAATATTGGTCATTATCTTGCTTTTCCACAAGTTATTGCTTGTGGAGGATCCTGGATGGTTAATAATAAATTAATTCAAGCTAAAGATTGGGATACTATTGGCCAACTTACCCGCCAGGCAGTTAAGTTAGTTAAGTGATATTTAATTTCAGCTGTAATAAGGTCAACAGCTGACCTTATTTTCCAATCTATTCACCCTCTAAACAGCGCCGATATGCAAACGATCAATTATAACAAAGATGGCTTTACAGTTAACAGACCAGATTATAAAAATGATATTGTTGATATATTTGATAACGGCGATAGCTATAATTAACGCAGACATAATACTTATCAATGCTGATTCAATCACCATGTTCTGTTTTTCGTTAACCAAAAATTAAATAAACTATTAACTGCATTAATAAAAATAGTCAGCCACGACTTGTTTTCATCGTGAGCACCAGCTTTTCTTTGTGTGTTCAGTGTTACAGATTTGATAGCGATCTTGTTAATTTTCTCTCTATTTTTTACTTAATACTTGAGCGGTAATGATCAAATAATAAAAAGAAACACTGCTAATAATAAATAAAAACAGGTCCTATGTTTAGTATTAACCCTAACAAAAATATGATAGTGTCTATTGCACATATTATTTAAAGAATACAAAGATGAATAAAAAATTAGTTGTTATTATTTTACTATTTTTACCACTAACTACTCAGGCAAATAACATTTCTAATGATAGTAATAACATCACCAAGCCGCTAAACAAGATAACGGAAAGTAACGTTTCTAGCGAAATAAAAAAAATCTTTCAGCAGCAGCATATACGTGGTGTATTAACCATTTATGATGGCAAATCAATTAACAACTATGGCGACCAGATAAAACGTGCAGCAACCCAATATGTTCCTGCATCAACATTTAAAATTGTTAATGCCTTAATTGCTTTAAAAAATCAAAAAGTGACTGTTAACGAAATTTTTAAATGGGATGGACAGCCCAGATATCTTAGTAGTTGGAATAAAGATATGAATATGCAAGAAGCAATGAAATTATCCGCTGTCCCTGTCTATCAAGAGATTGCAAAACGTATGGGTCTGGCAATAATGAAAAAAGAACTTTATCGTTTGCACTACGGTAATAGAAAAATAGGCAATGATGTTACCAAATTTTGGTTAGACGGCCCATTAAAAATTAGCCCGCAAGAACAAGCCCAATTTATCTATAAGTTAGCCACTAAACAACTACCTATTGATAAAACCATTCAAAGTGAAGTAGCTAATATGCTACTTATCAAACAGACTGCCAATATTAAAATTTATGCTAAAAGTGGCTTAGCCAATATTAATGGTGAGCGTACCGGCTGGTATGTCGGATGGGTGGAAAACGCTGACGGTAAAATAAAAACTTTTGCCCTTAATGTCGCGATCTCAGATGATAAAGCAGTGTCAAAACGCGAATCATTGACTTTACAGTGTTTAGCAAAATTAAAAATTATTTAAAAAATTACTAATCGGAATACTAAATTATTCTGATTAGTAACAAATAGATAAATAAAAGGTTGCTCACATTGCACGCTATTGCGTTTTATTCTAGAGTGAGAAATTAACACTCCGTGCAGGCAAATTTTCTGGTATCAATTTTTTAGCCATTAAGTCGATCAGTTGGTGTTGATTTGACCATACAGACTCAATAATTTGCATAACCCATGGAGAAATCTGTGAAGAAAGTCGATAAAAAACCCATTTCCCTTCCTTACGATTTTGTAGCAACCCACTCTTTTTTAACATGGCTAAATGACGAGATATTTTAGTTTGGGGTTGCTCAAGTGCAATACAAAGATGATAAACACAAAGCTCCCCCATTTCTCGCAAAAGTACTACGATCCTAAATCTTGTTTCATCAGACAAATTTTTAAAAAACTGCAATGACTGTAACTCCATCTCTAATTTACCTCTAACAGGTTATATTTTCAGTAATAGAATGTTAGGATCAGCTCACTATCCCTGAGATAGAACAACGCCAACAACTAGCTTTACAAAAAACAATCACTAAAACTTCTTGTAAGATCTAAAACAGCACAAAAATTCATATCATCATGATTTTTTGATTAAAGGGCGCAACATACGTTGTAAAATCACAGTGCTAACTAACAATATGCAAACAATGGTAATAAAAACAACAACAAAAGAAGTATCAAAGGCTTTACTCGCTTCCATTATCAATATCTGAGCCTGATCTTTATCCATCGTTGATGCCGTGCTTAATGCTTCATCGATACTGTCATAAACTCGTGCATCAATTGTTAGCTGTTCGGGAACAAAAAGAGTATAACTATAAATTGCCGTCATCATGCCGCCCAATATGGTAACGCCTAATACACTACCCAGCTCATAAGCAACGTCTTCAATAGAAGCTGCCATACCGGACTTTTCATCAGGCGCATTGAGCATAATCGTGGTAGATGCAGCGGTAAATGCCATTCCCATACCGATACCAATCATGAATAAATTAATCAACAACAAAGTAATAGCGCTCTGATAGAACAGGAGCATCCCTATTACCCCAACCAGCGTTAATATAAAACCTACCACGGTCGTTAATCTCTCGCCAAAACGAGGTAACAGTAAACCGGTCAATGGCGATGCAAACACGGAACCAATGGGTATTGGAAGGATACAAAGCGCAGCTTGTAATGGTGTGAAACCAAGTACTAACTGTAAGCGTTGACTTAAAACTAATTCAATGCCAACAATTACACTCATAGTAATAACGGCGATAATTACTCCCGCTGAAAACAGTCGATTACTGAATAAAGAAAAATCAATTATCGGTTGCGATTGTTTGCGCTGGCGTAATACAAAAAACAGCATAAAGATAACGCCAATCAAGGCAGCAGCACAAAATTCAAGTAAAGAAAAATTGGGTTTGCTTAACTCTTTTAATGCATAAATCAGCCCAACTAAACCGACTAAAATTAATAATGAGCCTAAAAAATCAATAGCACGTTTGTTTGTTCCACCACAGCTTGGGATCAAACTCACTGAAAAAGGTAGCACCAACATAACAACAGGCACATTAATTAAAAATACCGATCCCCACCAAAAATATTCCAGTAATAAACCACCTACTAAAGGTCCAACCGCAGCGCCACCAGCAGCAACCGCTGACCAGATACCAATCGCTAGTGATCGTTCTTGAGGCTCAGTAAAAATATGACGAACAATTGATAAAGTTGCTGGCATCATCATCGCGGCACCTAGCGCCAAAAAGACTCTAGCAGCAATCAAACTTTCTGCATTAGGCGAGAATGCAGCACAAAGTGAAGCTAATGCAAAAAGTGGTAAACCACTGATCAGCATTTTCTTATGACCAATGCGATCACTTAGCATACCCGCGGCTGGCAATAATCCGGCAACCACCAATGGATAAGCATTGATAATCCACAATTTCTCAGATGCGTTGGCATGGAGTTCATGGGTTAAAGTCGGCAATGCTGTATAAAGCACTGTCATATCAATGACAATTAAGAAAAGAGCACTAGAAATTAAAAGGAGCGCAATCCATCTGCGATTATCATGAGTATTAACCATAAAATATCTCTATTTAGAAAAAAATATGTAGTATGTTTATCTGCCATAATGTTAACGTTAAGCTTACGATATTAATCCATACGTATGTATTTTAAAAGAGGTTTTATTTAATGGGACGTAAAAGAAGTATAGATAGAGATAAGGTATTAGATGTAGCCGAAAATATTGTTCACCAACAGGGTGTCAGCGCACTGACTATCGATGCAGTGGCAAAAGCAATGGGAATTTCCAAAGGAGGGGTTCAGTATTGTTTCGGTAATAAAGAAGCGCTGATTGATGCAATGTTTGATCGCTGGGAAAAAGCCTACAATGAAATCTTTTTTCAACAACTTACGCAGGATAGTTCAGCCGAAAATCGGGTAATAGCGCACATGAAAGCAACCTACCATTTTGAGCAAGCATCTAACACTAAAGGTGCAGGTTTAATGGCTGCATTACTGCAAACACCAGAATATCTTAATAGTACTCGTGAGTGGTATCGTGAACGTATCGCTAAGTTAGATACTTCAACCGAAGTGGGGAGACGTGCTCGGCTTGTCTTTTTTGCCACAGAGGGGGCATTTATTTTACGTGCTTTCGGATTCATGAATATTGATCAGCAAGAGTGGGATGAAATTTTCACTGATATCGAAATGTTTTTATCAGCTAAAATATGAAAAATAAAAATTAAATACTATAAAGATAGAGAATATTTAAAGATATATTTTGACGATCATATGTTTATTCAAACATATCTCTAAATATTCCAAAAATATAGTTAATTTGTCTATATATATAATCATTATACATATTTAATTGATCTCTGATAATAAATATTGATAATATCCTATAGTCATATAAATTTAGGGAAAAATTATGATTATAGATCGCGCTTTATCTACCGAACTAAATACTGAACTAAAACTTATTAATAATAACAATTCAAGTATTATAAATAATATCATTAATGACCCTGAAAATTATGTTAGTTTTAGTGACAAAGGTAAATTATTATTATCAATAATAACATTAGGGATAAGCCATGTTGTAATACATTTAATTGAAGATCACAGAAAAGAAAAATCAAGAGCTGAATGTATTGCAATAACTAAAAATCTATTATCTTCCCTCAACAGTATTGAAAATCAGCAATCTGAAGAAAAAGTAATATTCATATCTTTACCTAAAGGTGAAAGACTAAAATTAACACAAAGATTTTCTAATAACGAAAACAGATACGAAACTATTATCGAATATAAAAAAGTTCGTGTTTTTCACTTGGGTCAATATAATGAAAGTAAATCTTATGTTAATAAGACTTTTGAGGAAATAAAAAAACTTTTAGTGAGTGATATTTTGGCACATGAATATGATTATACTTATAAAGATGAATCTCTTTTGACTATAGCCAAAAATATAAAGCAAAAATTAGATGATAATATAAATAATAAAGAACATAATGGCGTTGTATTAAAAATAAATAACCCTAATGAACCAATAATATATAACCAAAAAAGTATTGGTGCTAAACTGAGAGAAACCTATCAAGAGGGCTATACTAGTTTATCTTTTATTGAGAAAAAAAATAATTTTACTAATAAAAAACATTTAATATTAGGTATTGTTTCCCCTTCTAAACAAGTTTTTTTATTAAGCCCAACCAGCGGCGATGATAAAAATATTTATTACGATACCAATATAAGATATGTTAAATTAAATTTAACTTCTAAAACCAAACTTGATAGCCGTGAAAAAAGAAATGAATTAATAAAAGAATTTTATGAAAGCCTAATAACTAAATTAGAAAATGTACCAGCTAATAGTGTATGTATTGAAAATATAATAAAATCCCTTTGCCCAACATGTAAAATTAGTACTATCACGCAAAACCTTAATAAAAAAGAAAAGGCGGCATTTTTAGAAAATATCAATCATGGCGTTTTAGAGCAAACTGATGTTATTGATGATAGCAAACAATTACCGCAAAAATTAATTGCAACTAAAAAAAGTCACCCAGAAGTCTCCAGCATAACAAATACATTAACGTCTTTAGTCACAAAAAAACAAAATTATAATGAGGCATTAAATCCATTTAATGAATAATTTAAATAACAGTTTAATAAATAGTAGATAATATTCTGTATCAAAGACAATAATCTAACTGAATAAAAAATAATTAAAAACTTATCTTTTATTAAATAATTTTTATTTTACTAATAAATATATTTTTGATTGCATTTACGAAAATAGATATAAAAAAATTAAATAATTTTTATAATACATAACAATTTTACAATTCATATAATTTAGAAGATGTTAATAATTTTATTCTAAGTTTTTGCTGATTATATTAAATAATCAAAACCAACACTAAGGTTTGACTAATTTTTTGAGGATATTATGGATATAAGCTTTTCTCTACCAAAAATAACATCATTAACAATTAGTGATAGCAAGTTTAATCAGATTTTGGCGGCTAATAGCTTAAATGAAGCAACCAAAATAAAAAACGTATCCGATTTTATTGATTCCATAATGGATTGGTTTAAAGGTGGCGTCAGACGCCAAAAAATAGAACAACTTTTTGAAACCATTCAAGATGTAAAAAATACTGATGTTTCTAACCCCGAATCAGCTCGGTTGGAAAAATTTATCCAACTTAGAAAACTGGCACTTCCCAAACATTACAATCAATTTAAACTAGAAATTACCCCAAAAGATGCCAATGACGACTGGGGATATAAATTAAAAGTAGGCAACTTTACCTTATATCAATGTGATAAAATTTATGAAAAAACAAAAAATATTAATGAAAGAGAACAATTAGCTGATTTTCATGTAAAAAATATCTGTATGAAATTAGAGGAAGCACTTTCTGTCGAAAATCCCGATACCAAGCAACTATTAGATTTCTCTATTAGAAGATATTCAGGCGGTAGTGAAAAAAATCAACATAGTTTGCTAAAAAAATTAGACGACAGTGACTATAGTAAAGATAATTTTCTTGGCGTTAAAGATAGTAACAAACCTAATGAATTTATTGCATTATTTAAAAATGATAAACAACTGATATTTTCTAGCAAAACGGGTGAATTAGGCAACAATTTCTTGAGAAATACCTTCGCTGGCCAAAATTATAATAATTTGCGCGAGCTGTTTTTCAGCCAATATACAATCAAAAATGAGCCTTTCTTTATAAATATATTGCAACAAGCGAAAATGGATTTTTATGATCCGATAACCCAGGATGCTTCTTACCTAAGCGAACAAGAGCACGCTATTGTTAATGCAAAACTTAGCGCAATTAAAATTGGTGATAAAACACTTGATAGATTATGGGGCTTATCACTAAACCAACCGGGTGAATATTTTGATGATAGTTTAACTTCTAATCCAATTAGCTCTCTTTTAAATGACAAAGCTTTACGGGAAAAGTTTTATAATTTAGGATCAGAATTTGATGAGCCAGCATTACAGTTTGATGATTCAGAATTTGAGTTTGATAAACCAGAAGTAGAGTTTGCTGATATAAGGTTACAATCTGATGGTTTAGAATCAGATTTTGATGAAATAATGTCTGATAAACCGTTGTTTGAAGAATCCACCATCGACCAAAGTACTGTTGTCCAGCCAGATTCAAGCGATGAATCTGGCTATGAATCTGAAGAAGATTTGTCAGTTAAAGATTATTCAACTGACAAAAATCTCTATGACTTAACATTTATAAACGAGATTAACGAGATTGATGATGTTAAATAACATATCAATTCAAACCCATTCTGACAGTTATTAATTATGACTTCCGCCCCAGCCTATCAAAATAGCTGGGGATAAGAATTATTATTACTGATTAAATTACGATAAGATAAAATGCTACGACTTATGAAAATAAAAAAACAAAATTAAAATATAAATTTAATTTACTATCACTTCTGCAACTACCCCTATTAATTTAATTCTCTGTTCAAAAATATAAAACCTCTCTGGTTAACCGCGTAAAATGAGCTATTTATTTCCTACTGACTAATTTAACATGACAGGATAAGTATTTAAAAATAACTTTTTCTTCAATTAATTAGAAACAAAATATGGCTTATTTGCACCAATCTTAATTTAAGAAAAAATGCATATTATATTAATTAATAACTATTTATTAGCAGAGTGAAATAATAACTTAAGGGCACCTCGAAAAACCTAACCAGAGTTTGATTTCGCAGATAAAATTATCGAAAACTGACCTATTGCCCTGACCACCATGCAGAAAAGAAACGCCATTAAGTATGACCTCCTTGCAGACCAGTATCACCTACAGACGATTGACCAGTTGGTCGACCCTCTGGTCAAGATCGAAACCTGTATAGACTTTGCGCATCTGGCAGCGGAAATCGACCATGTGGTACCACGCCCTGTCAGCAAAAAAGGAGGACGTCCACCATTTCCAACCGAGACCATGGTTCGCATTTTAGTTCTAAAGCGTATCTACAACCTGTCTGACGAGCAGATGGAGTACCAGCTTTTGGACAGAATGAGCTTCAAGCGTTTCTGTGGGTTGCTCCATGCCATCAATATACCTGACCGTACCACTGTGTGGACGTTCGAGAACAGGATCGGTGAAGCTGGTGCTAAAGCCATTTTCGATGGTGTAACCTCACAGCTTTTGAAGAAAGGCTTTATAGCTCGGGGAGGCCAAATCATCGATGCCACCTTGGTACCTGCTCCGAAGCAGTCGTTCACGAAGGACGAAAAGGAGCAACTCAAGCAGGAAGCGATACCTGCTCATTGGAAACCAACCAAGCGGCGGCAAAAAGATTTAGACGCCACGTGGACTAAAAACACGGTAAGAGCCATTATGGCTATAAGCTTTCTGTGAACATGGACAAGAAGTACAAGTTCATCAGAAAAATCGTCACCGATACGGCCAGCACTCACGACAGTCAGCATTTCGAGAGGGTCATCGACAAGGCCAACACCAACCGTAATATCTACGCCGACCGAGGCTATCCCTCTGCGGAACGGGAAGCTTGGCTCAAGGCAAACGGCTATAGGAGCCAGATTCAGCGTAAAGGCCATCGAAATAAACCGTTGTCCAAGACTCAGCAAGGGCGCAACCACCGGATTGCAAAGATTAGGGCACGGGTTGAACATGCATTCGCGGCGATGGAACAAATGGGTAGAAAACTGATCCGTACCATTGGGCAAGTGCGCGCTAATTTTGCCATGACGATGATGGCAGCATGTTACAACCTAAAGCGGTTGGCGTACTTCCAGCGTACCGGCATCTTAGCTTTTTAACGCCCAGAATGGACAAAATGACACTGTCCATGGCAATGGACGGTAGGATTAGTAGCGGGGGGATCAAAAAACATCTAATTATTTAGAGACAAGCCGGAGAGCCATTGAAGATTTCGAGTTTTTCGAGGTGCCCTTTAATAGATTTGTTTATTATTTTTGTGAGGATAGAGAATCAGGAGAAGCACACAATTATTTTGCTAATGGTGGAGTATTCTAATGCGAGATACCTATATTGCTTCTCTTAATGATATTGATGAAAAATATCCTAGACCAAATATATGCAACATTTTAAGTAAAAAAGAAAATACAGATTTACTTGAATATGTGATTAAAGATCCTTTTGGTTGTCATATTTTCCCAGGTGATATCGACAATTATCCCTTAACCTCATTTTTTGATGATATGAATAAGGAAATAAAAAAGGCAGGAAATATTCATCTCTGGGTTTATATTCCAACTTGTTGTTATAGATGCCATTTTTGTCAATTTCCCACCATTATAGTGAACCCTAAGTCAGCAAAATCTGACAGTTTATTTAAAGAAATCGTTGACCTTAATATAAAAGAAGCCACTCTTTGGCTAAAACAAGTACCAAATCTTGCTAATGTAAACATCGGTGAATTTAATATATTTGGCGGTACTCCCTCTCTTCTGCCCGATAGCGAATTAAAAAGATTAATAAGTTTTTATAAAAATAATTTTAATTTTTCATCCACTACCATGCGATTTGAAGGAGAGCCTGGTAGTCTTAATAAAGAATACTTATCGTTACTGAAAGAACTAGGTTTTTCTAAATTATCCTTTGGTACACAATCATTTCAGGATCATTTAATTAAAGCATGTGGCAGAAAACATACTGCAAAAGAATGTTTTAAAACTATTGCAGATGCTAATGCATTAGGTTTTGAATTGATTAGCGTTGACCTCATTTATGGTTTATTCGGTCAAACTGTTGATGATGTAAAAAACGATATGGAAATAATAAAAAAACTCAATATTTCGCATGTTGTTTGCACTAAATTACATATGAAAGAGTTTATGGAAACTAGAACCGGCGTATCGGGAGAGAGAGATAGTTTGTGGCAGAAAAAAATAATTACTGTCGCAGATAGATCGATACCCAGTTTAGGAAAACAGTATCAAATGCGTGATCTAATAGATAGATATCTCGCCATGGAATATAACGAACACCCGACCATGTATTTTTATAAAAAAAATACTTACCCTGAAAAATGGAAAAGCCTTATTACAGATCTTAATAAACAATTTCCAGAGATAGCGATTGGCTTAGGTGGCAGCTCAAAATCTATCTCCTCTGAAATGATAAATATAACAAACTATAAACAATACAAAGAATCTATTAATGAAAGCCAACTACCTTGCCACTCTATTAGAGGTTTTTCAAACAATCAAAAAAGAATAAATGCTTTTAAAATGGCATTATCTAGCTTGATCCCAGTAGATGATAATGTTTATAAAGCAAAATTTGATGGGGAAAGTTTTTTTACAAATAAAACTATTAATAATGCACTAACAACATTACAGCATAGAAAACTTATTTCTATTGATAATAACAGGGTTTTTTTAACTAAAGAAGCGGCGATATTAGTTGAATCCATTATTAACACCCAATTTTGTTAACATTGCTTAATAAAAAAATAAACACTATTTATTTGATGCCACATTTTCGGCATGGCTTACAGACATGATAACGTCATTATCGCAACAGATGTATAAAACCCGTTATTAATAGTAGCAACCGATACTCCGCGATGGCCATCCTATTATTTGCAATCAGCATCACACTAGATGGCCAATGACATAATATCTGGCAAGTGCCATAGCCGGCTATCTGTAGCACAAATGTAAGGAAATCATTAATGGAAAGAAAATATAACTCACCCTTACCCGTTTTCAGTCTTTATTACATTGCAATCGATACCGAGGCTGGTATCACACCCGCGCAATTCGAAACCTTCGTTCGCCAAAAAGGTGTCTATATTCCATGCTATCCTGGCTGGCGTTGGACGCTATTGCGTGGTCTTCGTGGCGAGCGGGTTGGACAATACCTGATGCTGTTTGAAATAGAAAGCACAGAACATCGTAATCGCTATCAATCTAGTAACGGCAATAAAACAGAATTAGCCAATCAATTCTGGCAGCAACAACCACAAAAAATACATGGTATTCTTGCCGAATGGCAACGTTATGGTACTTTTAGTGAAATTCCAACTATTTACACTGATTATCAACTACTAGCTGAAAATAAAAAAAGTACCGTCTGTTATGGCCCACGCTATCAGGAACTACCTAACCAAGAGCCTATCGCCAGAATAATTGGGATCCACAACCTAGCACTACGGCCTGGGATTAAGGCAGAAACATTTGAAACTTTTATTGCTGAAAACCATCATCGAATAGAGGATTATCCCAGCTGGAAATTTCGCCTGTTAAAAGGTGAACGCGGAAATCGTCTGGATCAATATATCGTAATGATGGAGATTGAAAGTCTTGCAGCACTTAATCTATTTTATCCCAAACCAGATATAGCCACTGATGAAGCTGATCATTTTGCACGCGCGCATCAGGATACTAAACTTATGTATAAAGAGTGGAAGCAATTTGCATCCTTCTCCGGCTCACCTCAAATTTATACTGATTATTTGTCAGTAGCGGAAAGTTTAGGTTAAATTAATAAACCAGAAGTTCGACTGCAGTGATCAAGCTCGATAATCAAGCCATTCTGCTTATCACTGCTATGCGATATCGCTATAGTTGATGAAGAATAGTAGCTTTAAAATTACTCAATAAAAAATTTATTAACACCTTTAAAGTATAAAAATTATTTAAATAGTGGTTTACTTATCGGATGAAAAATTTATATTTTCATAAGCAATTTAAAATATATATTTTTACTAGCAAAAGTTTTATTTTTTTAAATACCAATAATATGAGTCGTGGAGAAAAATAATAATTATTTAAATTACCATACTTAGTGAGAATCATATAAACACTAAATTATTTTAAAATAACTTCCACATTTCATTATTAATAAGATTCACCTTACAACATTTTAAAATTATTATATTAAAATTTACATGAAATAGCATCACTAACAAATAGCTATTAAAATAAAAAATTAATCTATTATTATATTTAAATATAATACTTTTATAAATCATTAAAATAACAAAAGCAATTTAAATTATTTATTAAAGTGATAATTAAATTAAAATTGATAATATTAAAAACCTAATAGGCATCGCTCAATGAAACAATAAATATCATGTAATAAATAAAACCAGAAGATAACTTTAAAATAAAACTCGATACAGAAAAACTGCTATATTATATATTTTTGGTTTAATATTAGATTCCCTGGTGTTTATTACATCATATTAATCACATATTAAATCTATAAGCCATTGTAAAGATTCTTTTTTTTCAGTCTTGTAATATAATTTTCCTCGAACTTCGATATTGAAAGGGGCAGCAGGGATAGCGAAATTAACTTTATGTTGCTTACCTAATGATATATTTTTATTGGATTTAGGAATAAACGAAATACCTTTTCCATCACCTAATATATGAAAAACATCATCAATACTTGGAACTGAAATTATATTCTTCTTATGCTTATCCATTAATATATTTTTTATTCTCTCAAAACCTTTCGATAACAACATACTTTCTGTTTGTATAATATTATTATTAAGTAGTAATTCCATTTTATCTTTATCTTTGTAGTGATTTATAATATTTTCAGCTGCACCTAATTCTAACTTAGAACATAGTGATAGACTTTCAATATTAGCAGGTAAATTCTCCTCTTCTCTTGAAGCAATAAAAATATCTGCCTGAATACGACATATAATATCTGATATTAAATGATTAGAATACTTCTTAATATCAACAAGAATTCCCGATTCAATTGAATCTATTTTTGATATTATTGAGGCCAGATCAGGAAAATAAGCATCATCTGTCGCTATATTAATAACAGACTTTTTTTTACTAGAAAAACCTAACATTAATTTTTTTGTTGTAGCACTTACATCCTGATAATATGGGAATAATTCTTGATATAATTTTTCCCCATTAGAAGTTAATTTTGCTCCTCTTCCTGAGTGTTGAAAAAGTTGAACACCTAACTGCCCCTCTATTTCCTTCATTCCCTTACTAAGGGCAGAAGGAGATATACATAACTCATCTGCCGCTTCTTTAAATGTTCCTTTTTGGGCAATAGTTATAAATTGCTCAACTCTTTTTGAGAAAAACATATTATCTCCTATATGAAAATCTGATAAAAATAAATTTTTTACGAAAAACATATTATCTTCTCTATAAAAAATTAGATAGAAGCAAAATTTTATTAAAAAAACAACTCAAAACATATAAATAATCAGCTCAATAATTTTTATATTTTTAGAATTCTCAATGTAATAATATATAATGTAAACTTTTATTTTATCCTAATATAGCTACATATAACTTCTCCCTATCAATTGTTATTACTTCTTATAACTTATAAATAATAAAATGTCACATACCTTTTTTTCATTTATTGTTTACTTATCATCAATTTGCAATCATTTATAAGAATAATAATGAAATTTTTAAAATTTAAAAATTTAAAAATTTAAAAATTTATCATATTTAACCACTTACAATAAACTGTATAAAAATACATATATTTTACATTTTTAAAAAATAGAAATTGTGATATTGTAAAATCAATAATTCTTAGTGCATTTAAATAAAAAAATAAATAACTAGAATATATACATTACAATTAGCAAATTATAATATAAATTTTATTTTACTATTGTACATTACAAGAATTTTAAATTTAATGAAGTTTATAACAAAAGGTTGTGAAATAAATTTCTTGTTATAACATTACCTTCTTTGATTTATAGATTAAACACCAAATACTAAGTATCATATTCATCCTCATATTATAGATTTAATTAAAGATAAAAATTCTATTGTTAATATAGAATATAATTAATTTTATATGAAAAATGAACTATTACTCATCCGGATTATATTTCTACAGATGCTCATCATATTTTAACATTAATTTTTTTGTTCTTTATTTTTCGATTAGAGCCATTACCCTTCTTATAACCACCTATATATTTATAAATTGCCACGGCTTTTTAGTTTTATCTTGCTCATCCAAAACCCAACAATACCTCAACATAATCAGGATAAACTTAATCATTAAAAATATTATCACTAAAACAAAATAAGAAAGAACTACCAAATATCTTCTAAAACTATTTTGGTTAATTCTTCACTATACTAATTTTTGTTTACTTAAATTTTAGCTAAGTCTCAAAAATCTTATACATATAAATAAACGCAATAATATAACTATTTTATAGTCTACTCTCAACGACCGTAAGTAAAGTGAATACAAAAAATTGTCGATTACTATAAATAACTCTTCTAAATCAATATGTTAAAATTATACAACTATGTTTACTAAATATGTGGTTTATAACTGTCCTGTAAAAATTCAATTGATATCATTATGTGAAAATAGATCTATAAACAAGCACAATTCTATCAAATCTCCTATCATTCAAATGTGACCCTACACTAAAATTAATAACATTTAACTACCAAAAGAATGAAAATTGCATTTTTAGACTTTTACAACGTTATTTATATCCTAACTATTTAGTGTAGGACTTTACGGCAATTTAATAATTATAAAATAATACATCGGTAAATATGATAAAAATCACAATTTATTAATAATAATATAGTCTTTCAACTATTAATATAGGTTAAATTAAGATAATGTTTCTACAATTTGCGTTGCAATTGGCTATTAAGTAAAACAATAATCCAATACTAAGAACCCATCATAAGGAAAATGGATATGCATCTCTTTCCTCATCTATTTAAGCCATTAGACTTAGGTTAAACCCAATTAAAAAACAGAGTAATTATGGGCTCTATGCATACTGGGCTAGAAGAGCATCCTCAAGCTAGTGTTAGGTTAGCAAAGTTCTATGCAGACAGGGCAAAAAATAATATTGGATTAATTATTACCGGCGGCATCGCCCCTAATCACTCTGGCAGCCTGACCAAACATGGGGCAACCCTAATTAGTAAGAAACAAATTTTTCACCATAAAAAAATTACTCATGCGGTTCATCAAGCGGGAGGAAAAATTGCCTTACAGATCCTGCACGCTGGCCGCTATAGCTACCATCCAGATCTAGTTGCACCTAGTGCATTACAAGCTAGTATTAATCCCTTTTTGCCTAAATCACTCAGTGATACTGCAATTTTGCAAACAATTGAAGACTATGCCAATTGCGCCGAACTTGCTTTGCAAGCGGGTTATGATGGTATAGAAATTATGGGTTCAGAGGGTTATCTAATTAACCAGTTTATTACCCGATATACTAATCATCGTGATGATTTATGGGGCGGTAGTTATCAAAATCGGATCCGCTTTCCAATTGAAGTCATTAAAGCTGTTCGGCAACAGGTAGGGAATAATTTCATTATTATCTACCGACTATCTATGCTTGATTTAATTGAAAAAGGCTCCAATTGGGGTGAGATTGAGCTTTTAGCAAAAGCAATCGAAAATGCAGGCGCATCGATGATTAGTACAGGTATTGGCTGGCATGAATCAAAGATCCCGACGATTGCAATGATGGTACCAAGAGCAGGCTTTACTTGGGTCACTAAAAAATTGATGGGAAAAATATCAATCCCCTTAATTTGCACTAATCGTATCAATTCACCTGAGGTAGCTGAAAAGATTTTATCTGACGGCTGTGCTGATTTAGTTTCTATGGCTCGGCCATTTCTTGCTGATGCAGAGTTTATGACAAAAGCAGCCGAAAATCGTGCGGATGAAATTAATACCTGTATTGCTTGTAATCAAGCCTGTTTAGATCAGATATTTGTTGGCAAACAAGCATCATGTTTAGTTAACCCCCGAGCTTGCCATGAATTAGACTTTCCTTTCCAACCAATATTAAAACCAAAAAATATTGCTGTTATCGGCGCAGGTCCTGCCGGATTATCATTTGCAATAACAGCGGCGGAGCGTGGGCACCATATTACTTTATTTGAACAAGAATGCCAGATCGGTGGCCAACTGAATCTTGCTAAACAAATACCTGGAAAAATAGAGTTCCAAGAAACTATTCGTTACTTTCAACGTCAACTGACACTAAAAAATGTTACTGTTCATTTAACTAAAAAAGCCGCTGCTGAACAATTGGTAAACTTTGACGAGATCATTATCGCTACAGGCGTACTACCAAAAAAAATTCACATTGAAGGTATCGATCACGCCAGTGTCGTGAATTATTATGATGTATTAAAACATCATATTACCATAGGTCCCCAGGTTGCAATTATCGGGGCTGGAGGGATCGGTTTTGATATAGCACAATATCTTTGTCAAGAAACAGATAATAGTAGCCAAAGCATTGATGCTTTTACCCACCAATGGAACATTGATACCACCATATCTCAACCAGGTGGTATTTATCCTAAGGGTGAGCAGAACATTGATTCTGCTCGTAAAATTTATCTGCTGCAACGAAAATCAACCCGTGTTGGTGAACAGCTAGGAAAAACAACCGGCTGGATCCATCGCTTAAACTTACTACGCCATGGCGTTACAATGATGAATGATGTTAGCTACCAGAAAATTGATGATCAGGGATTGCATATTTATCATAACAAGCAAAAAAAGTGTTTGCCTGTTGATAACATCATCATCTGTGCTGGCCAACAATCACTTCGTACTTTAGCCGAAGCATTATATAAATTAGGCAAGACACCCCATATTATCGGTGGTGCCGATATTGCTGCAGAACTTGATGCTCGGCGTGCTATTGATCAAGGAATGCGTCTTGCTTATACAATATAAAGAAAAACACCAATAAGCGTGGATATAGCCGCCAAAAAAGTAGCAAAAATACAGAATAGTAAGATAGAACAAATATTGGTTTTTTGACCTTTTTGTGGTTAACAGTCGAAAACATAACCGATGTTGATACTAAAATAGGCGCAATAACTTTCATAGAACTAATAAATAAATCGTCAAATAAATTATCATTCAAAACGCCATAAAATTAAAGTCTGACCTAAAAGAATACGGCAAGTGAATCAATTAGTATTTGCATTACAAAACTTGCATATACGATATTAGACAGTAAGCTAATATGTTTTTTTACATTGTTATTCCAAAGTATTTTTATGACGGTAAAAAGATACCATCATAGATAAAAACAGATTTATTAGATAAACAATTAACTAACTCTTTTATTAATAAATTAACTAGCAGAACTCATTTTACTAATAGAGAAAGTAGCAATATCCCTTTCTATCATTGCTAATCAATATAAAGGGATACAACATTATAATATTTAAAGATATTTATTTAGTAATTAAATGATTTTTTTGCATTTATTAACAATATGATTAATGAACATCGTTAATGTTAAAATCCCCGCAACAACACTTAGCGATACAGCGGTTGGAATATGAAAAATATCCATTAATAACATTTTTATACCAATGAAAATTAAGATAATAGATAGCCCGTACTTTAGCATAGAGAATTTTTCAGCAATACCTGATAAAACAAAATACATCGCTCGCAAACCTAAAATCGCAAATAGATTTGAGGTCAAGACAATAAAAGGATCCGTGGTTACTGCAAAAATGGCAGGAATGCTATCCACGGCGAAAATAATGTCACTAATCTCAACTAAAATTAATACCATAATCAACGGAGTAGCAAATAAAATACCTTGTTGACGAATAAAAAAACGCTCGCCATGTAAAGTATCTGTCATGCGTAAATGAGAACCGACCCATTTTACTAGTGGTTTTTTATCAATCGATTGATCATTTTCTTTAACAAAAAACATTTTTATACCGGTAAATAATAGAAAAATGCCAAAGAGATACAAAACCCAGTGAAACTGAGAGACTAGCCAACTACCTGTAAAGATCATGATAGTACGCAATACTATCGCACCCAAGACACCATAGATAAGAACTCGGCGCTGTAAATTGACTGGGATTGAAAAATAATTAAATAACATTAACCAAACAAATACATTATCAACAGCTAACGCTTTTTCCAGTAAATAACCAGTCAAAAAAGCCATTGTTTGGCGATTAGCAATCGCTAGGCTAGTTGTCTGTTTAAAATAAAACCATAAACCTAAGGCAAACAATAATGCCAAACTAATCCAAATAAAACTCCATACAACAGCCTGTCTTACTGTTATTTCTCTTCCCGGATGCTTACCCTGTAAAGAAATATCAATAAGTAACATAATCGCAATAACAACAGTAAAGATTGCCCATAATACGGGAGTACCAACAGAATGCATTTTAGCTCCTAGAAACGAAAAACGGCCAATTCCTACAGAAGGCTCAGCCGTTATAATCCATTTTAGTCTTCATAGGTTTCTATTCCACTAATTTAAATTATAAGTAAACCTTGCCCGCTGGCAAGGTCTCACTTACAACACAAAAGCTACTTTGATATCCACCTGTGATGCCCGGTTACCGGGTGCATAACACCGTAATGACGATAGACCGGCTAAAGAAGTTACTCCCCTTTGCTAGCTATTAAAATAAAAGATCTGCTAGCGAAACACAAGATATAGGTAAATGTACTTCATGAATTGTAAAAAAATAAAATATTAAATAGAGAGTCAATTTCAACGAAAAATTTGCTATTTAGTTATTTATGATTTTGTTAGAGTATTACACTAGTCTAATATATTATGCTTATATCTGAATTTAATATTTAGGTTCATGCTACAACCCTTTTAACTAGGTTCACATTATCTCTAATAAGGGATAATAGGTAATAACTGCCAATTAGGTTTAAAGATCACGGTATTTAGGAAACACTTGATGGAATTAGTTAAAGAACTTTTTTTTGCACTCTGGCATCAAGATTACAATATGCTAATGAATCCTTCATTAGTATGGGCTATCTACATTATATTATTTATAATATTATTTTTGGAAAATGGAATATTACCTGCCGCTTTTTTACCCGGTGACAGTTTACTCATTCTAGTAGGCGTCCTAATAGCTAAAGACACTATCAATTATCCATTGACAGTTATTATCTTAACCGCAGGCGCCAGTTTGGGTTGCTGGGTAGGCTATCTTCAGGGTAAATGGCTAGGAAATAATAAAATTGTGCAAAGCTGGCTTTCTCATCTACCTGAACATTATCACCAACGTGCTTATGGCCTGTTTCATCGCCATGGCTTGGCAGCGCTGCTTATTGGCCGCTTTCTTGCTTTTATCAGGACCATCCTACCTACCATCGCTGGCCTATCCGGTTTACCTGATAAACGCTTCCAGTTTTTTAATTGGCTTAGTGGATTACTTTGGGTATTAATTTTAACTACTATTGGTTATGTATTCGGTAAAAGCCCACTCTTTCAATACTACGAACGCCAAATCATGAGTATTTTGATGCTGATCCCGCTTGTTTTGCTTTTTATTGGCCTAATAGGCAGTATAGCCGTAGTACTAAAGAAAAAATTTAAGCGCCGTAATCCCTAAATCCAAGCTAACTTATGCTGTTGCCTACTTTCCTGGTAACAGCATAGCTTTCGGTCAAACCGTTTATCAAATTCATACCAGTATAATTATTTTTATATTTCAATATAACAAATTTTAAATTACCTTAAATGAGATATAGATTGATTTTATTGGTTCTTTTACTATTCTCAAAGAATAAAAGTGATAAAAATTAACATTATTTATTGAGAGAGGTTAACGTTATGAAAAATACCGAAAACCTGCGTACAGAATTAAAATCATTAGCGGATTCTTTGGAAGAAGTTTTGCACAATACAGAAAATAAATCCAAAGCAGAAATTGACAAAATTCGCCGTAAAGCAGAAAAAGCGTTAGATGATTCTCGCCAAAAACTGAGTGATGTAAGCGGTAAAATTATTCATCAAACTAAGGAAGTTGCTGGCCGTGCTGATGATTATGTACATGAAAATCCATGGACAGGTGTTGGTGTTGGTGCCGCTGTCGGGCTGGTATTAGGCATTTTACTGGCTAAACGTTAATATGCGAGAAAATCAACATCCAGATGGACCGGCTAAAGGCTTGCTAAGCACCTTACAACGGATAGGTTCTATTCTTATTAATATGGTTGAGACAAGGCTGCAACTTGTTGCCGTCGAACTCGAACAAGAAAAACAGACCTTTGTCCAACTGATTTTATTAGCCGGCACCACATTACTATTGATCGCATTTGGCCTTATGAGTTTGCTGGTATTAATTTTTCTCATGGTTGATCCAGCCTATCGTATACAAGTCGTTGCGATTACAACCGCTGTTTTACTTATCCTAGCGTTATTAGGTACTTGTTGGACATTAAAAATAGCCCATAGCAAGACTCTATTAGCCGCAACCCGTGAACAATTAAAACAGGATATCAAACAGTTAAAACAGAATGAAGATGAAACTGAGTAAACGTAAACAACTGGTATTAAAAAAGCAGCAATTGTTGACTAATATTCAGCAGCAGCGTAATGCGTTATCAGCTACGTCTGAACATTGGTTAACAATTACTGCATCTTATGATCGTACCTGGCAAAAAATGTTAGTTTTCAAACCACTGCTCATTGCTAGTTTCTCATTAATTGCACTCTATAATATCCGTCATCCTAAAAAACTTTATCGACTAAGTCGACGAGCTATCGGTGTTTGGGGGATAGCAAAAACCATACAAACATTTATAGCCAAAAAAGCGTAATCCATTTACGAATTGATAATAACAATTCACTCCTTTTAGACAAAAACTATTCTCGATTAATTCATTCAATTTTTTTGCATAATAGATTGAATTTTCTTAGCTAGTATTTTTAATAATGTAGGCTTTACTATGAATAAAACAGCAATTAACTGCTCTTGCCTAGCAGTCAAACTGCCCACTACAGATTAAAAACTATTACTTTAAATATGATGCTTTAAGAGAGATTAATATGAAAAACATAGAGAATATCACTATCCTAGTGGCGCGTATTCTGATGCCACTGTTATTTATTTTTGCCGGATATGGTAAGCTTGGTAACGGCTATATCGAAACTCAGCAATATATGCATGCGATGGGTGTCCCTGCATTTTTACTACCATTGACTATTTTATTAGAGTTTGGCGGTGGGATTGCCATACTATTGGGTTTTTTAACCCGAACCATAGCTATTTTTACCGTTGCTTTTAGTCTATTAACCGCTTTTATTTTTCACTTCAACTTTGCCGAAGGCGATAACCAATTAATGTTTTTAAAAGATCTTTCTATTGCTGGCGGCTATATGCTATTAGCCATTCTCGGACCAGGCAAATTCAGTATTGATCACTGGTTAAATAAAAAATGGTAATAGTTAAAGCTTGGGCGATCATTTTACCATCGCCCATAAGTAAAATTTAACCGAATATTTTTACGATAACTGAAAAGAATAGTGATCACTATTAAACAATTGGGGGATCTGGCGTAAGCACCAAAATTTAGCTTCACCAATTTTGCCACGATGCCAGGCCATAATAATATTAGTCTCTTGACTATACTCTGATCCTACGACCCGTAATCGTCCTGCTTTAATATCTTTTTCAACCAACATATATGGCATGGTTGCAACACCTAAGCCCGCTAATAAAGCACGACGTTTTTCATCGATTGAACTTACTGTTAATCTCTGCTGTTTATCTAACAACTGTACCGTTAAGACAGGTCGTTGTTTAGCGGTATCTGCAATGGCAATCCCACGATATTTGATCCGAGTCATGTCGGAAAGTGGCTCTGGCTCTTGATGAATAGGATGCTCTGGACTGGCAACATAAACATTATTAATCGTACCAAGTAAACGACTATTAATTTCAGGTGAAGAGCGAAAATGCAAATCAGGCGCAATAACAATATCTGCCTTACCCGTTTCTAAACACTCCCATGCACCCGCTAATACTTCAGTCAATAAAGAGAGTTGAGTTTCAGATTTTTGTGCCAATTTATCAACTAAAGGAAAAAGCGTTGAGACGGGGATCAATACTTCACAAACGATGGTAAGATAAGGTTCCCAACCGCGCGCCAATGCTTCAGCATCAACAACAAGTTTATCTGCTGCTTCTAACAATAGCCGCCCTCGTTCCAACAACATCCGACCAACGTCAGTAAAACGTGTTCGATGGCCAGAGCGATCAAAAAGCACCACATCAAGCTCTTCTTCTAATTTTTGCATCGTATAACTTAATGCAGAAGGAACTTTACCCAATTCATCAGCTGCGGCTGCAAAACTTCCGCGTCGATCAATGGCATTCATTACGCGTAATGCATCTAATGTTAGTGCCCGCTCTTTACTCATAAAGGATCTCAATCAAGAAATTTGAATGTTTAACTCAGATTAACTAGCTAACAATTTTACGCCTAGTTAATTATTATTTTTAATCATAAATTATCTGAACGGTAAAATTACTATGATAATTCCTAGAATACAAAAACAGTGTGGTCATGCTGATTTTGCTTGGCTACAAGTACAATATACCTTCTCTTTTGGCCACTATTTTGATCCTGATTTTACCCATTACGGCGCTTTGCGAGTATTAAATCGAGAAACTATTGCGCCAAAAGCCGCTTGTCAGGCCAAAACCTATCCCAATATCGATATCATTAATCTTGTTTTACAGGGCGACGCTGAATTCCACGATAGCGAAGGAAATCGCATTCATCAATCTGAAAATGAGTGTTTACTTTTATCTCCGATACCTCATATAAGTTATAGCGAACACAATGTTAGTCACGAAAAACCGTTAATACAATTACAACTATGGATAAATGCCTGCGTTGAATATTTCTGCCACCCGCCACAAAAACGTAAACTCACTAATAATGATGCGTTGACATTACTTGCTTCACCAAATGGTTCGGAAAATAGCTTAAAAATCCGCCAACAAACTTGGATTAGTCATATTTATTTAAAAACAGAACAAAGTATGACGCTTAGTCTGAAAGGAAAAAATAGTTATCTATATTCCATTACAGGAATAGTAAAATTAGCAAACAACAATCACAAGATAGCTTATATTCACTGTAGTGATGGTGCATTTTTAATGCAGGAACAAAAGGTAAAATTAACTGCCCAAACAGATTTTCGTGGTATATTGATTTATTTAAACTAAATATAAAATTGATAACTTTCAATAAAATATTTAATAAAAAGATCGACAACCAATAAAAGTGATAGAATAAATACAGTTGTTTTAATAGATATAATTTATTTGGATGTCAGTGATAGCCTTTTTATCAAATTTATAACTAGGATATCATCTTCAATCACAGACAACTTTTCTATTTTATTAATTGAAAGGTATTACTCGTGGCTGTTTTTACAAATCAACGTATCCACCAGATTTTTACTAATATTCAGAGCGAAATTGTATCGCAAGGTGAGCTTGCTAAACGTTTTGGTGTTTCAACGCGCACCATACGTTCAGACATCAACGAATTAAATGAATATTTGCAAGACTATGATGCGTGTATCGTTTATGAGCGCGGTAATGGCTATCATTTAAAAATTAATAACGAAGCGCTTTTTGCTACCATCAAAACGGAAAAAATAGCCGATGATGAAAATATTCCGCGAACAGCCAGAGATCGGGTTGATGCGTTATTATTAAAGCTATTAATGCTACCATTACCCGTTAAGTTAGATGATATCGCTGAAAAATGGTTTATTAGTCGCGGTACCATACAACAGGACATGAGTATCGTTAGAGAATATTTGCATAAACATAACATCCAGATCGAAGGTATCCCCCATCAAGGAATAAAATTAAGTGGCAATGAATGGGCGATTCGTACCTGTATTACCGAAATATTGTGGCGCCGTTTCTCACAGGAAATAAATAAAGATATCGCTAAATTTAGCCTAACTTATCTTGATAATATTGATTTAACCTATATTGATAAAGTATTGCAAAATAGTCTTAGCCGTTTTGATATTCGACTGACTAACGAAGGCCACCAATATCTCATTTTCAATTGTGCTACCACTATCTTACGTATTACTCGTGGCCGTGAATTAACCACTTTTATCAATAATGAAATGGATCCTGTTATTCAAAATGCGGTCAAAGAAATTTCAAACGGGCTGATTTACTTTCTTGGTAGTGAACTATCAAACGCAGAACAAGCTTACTTATGTACGCAACTTGCAGCACAACGTATTATTGGTAACGAACAGCCCAATCAAAAAACGGGCTTACATACCAAACTACTTGCTCATATTTTGCAATATATAAACGACTCATATAATTACGATTTACGTAATGATGAAAAACTAAAACGTGATTTGACAACCCATCTCGCCACGTTATTAACTCGTTTACAATTTAATATTAATACACCAAATCCTTTACTTGACGATATCAAACAATATTATCCTTTTGCTTATGATGTCACCCTCGATGCCCTACGCAGTGCCAGTACCCTGCTCCCTTACCCAATTAGTGAAGACGAACTTGGTTATCTGGCAGTTCATATTGGGGTAAGTTTGGAATGTAATTATGGTACCAGCCATCATCGGCCAACACAGGTTTTAATCGTTACTGATTCAGGCAACTCAACAGTACGTGTGATAGAAACCAAAATTATGCGTGAATTTCCGCAACTAAAATTTAATCGTGCGCTGTCGTTACAAGAATATGAAACCTTAGAAAACATCGATGAAGATTTTGTTATCACCACCATTCGATTAGCAGAAAAAAATAAACCGGTGGTGAAAATCGCCCCCTTTCCTACTCCCTATCAACTGGAGCAAGTCGGGCGTTTAGCGATGATCAACCAAACCAAACCTTATATTATTGAACGATTCTTTGATGAACGTTATTTCATCATACTTAATGAAAAAATTAGCCAAGAAGCACTTTTTAAGAAAATCTGTAAAAAACTGCAAGCCGATGGTTATGTCACTAGCGATTTTTACCCATCACTGCTCGAACGAGAATCAATTGTCTCTACTCTACTGGGTGAAGGAATTGCCTTACCTCACTCATTAGGTTTATTAGCGAATAAAACAGTGGTGGTTACGATTATTTCACCTCAAGGGATCGAATGGAATGCAGAAACCAAGGAAGTTGCTAATGTCATTTTTTTGTTGGCGATTAGTAAAGCTGACTATGAAGAAGCTATCGCTATTTATGAGTTATTTGTAACTTTCGTCAAAGAAAAAGCCACTAAAAGATTAATTAATAGTAGAAATTTCAATGATTTTCAGGTTATTGCTAAAGATAGTTTGAGTCGTATTAATTAATAATTTCCACTTAATAGTGGAAAAGTGGAAATAATAAATAAAAGTGTGATTTTTAGTGATCATTGTCATAAGATAGGTAACTTTTTTATCTTTTTGCTAGTCACTTATTTTTAGTTTACTTTAAACTGGCAAGCCAAATTTCCAGAAATCTATTATTATTCCGTAGGCTATTTCCACTTAACGATCTCACTAAATAAACAAATAATTAATCAACTTTACATTACCTAATCTACTGATATAAAACAAAAATAATAATATTCCAACGCGTTGAATAACAACATAAATAATAAAAAAATTAGCCTTTGATTTAGCTAAACTTCCAGTTTGATTAAAATTAATTCGCTATTTTTGTCTTTATTTTTCCAGATATTTGCCAGTTTAAAGTGGAAATGTTTCCTCTCCAAAACCATACTTGAAAGAACTAAAGTTATTAACAATAGCAAAAAACCAGTTTTATATTAATTTCCAAATGGGATAGCGAAAGTTTATGAGTCAATCCTCAATTGTTTTTAATGTCGCAAAAGATAACCTGGATGTAGAGACTGTCACCAATAAATTAATTTCTATTATTGATGGCTGGCTAAAAGCTGAAGGGGCCCATACAACTGATGTTCAACAACAGATGCTACGTTCTCACGTTAAAGCAATGGTAGAAAGAGCCAAAACAGGTGAGTCTTTACCTGAAGTGGATGTCTCACTATTTGAGGAAATATCCCCTGAATCAATTGCCTTGGCCGAGAAAGTTGTTAATACCTTGCCCGGTTTAGCTTACGAAGAGGCTTATCTGCTGTCAGTTCATTTTGAAGTAGCACGTTCTAACTCATAAAGATAATAGGAGAATTAAATATGAAACAGATCCATGTCGTTATTGGTGACCGTTTAGGCAAAGGACAAAAAGTAGCTGCCGGTGTTGAAACTGCCGGTGGTAAAGCAACCGTCATTCCCGGCGTTGCTGCTGATATGAAGTTAGGCGACGTAATGAAAGAGCATAATGCAGACTTAGGGATCTCATTTTGTGGTAGTGGCGGTGCCGGTGCCATTACTGCACAGACTAAGTATGGTTATAAAGCACGTTATGGGATGCGTTCTATTGAAGAAGGCGAAACAGCGATTGCAGATGGCTGTATTGTCCTCGGATTTGGTTTTATGGACAAAGAGGAGTTGGGCGAACGTTTAGTTAAAGCATTCAATAAGAAATATGGCAATGCATGATGAAACAGAAAATGGAAACATCTGTACGTGTTAATGGTCAAGGGAATTCCCGCCAAAAAGCACTTGCTGATGCACTAAGTTCAATTCAACGTACCATACTAAAAAACACTGATAACATTCTGTTACGTATCGAACCCAAAGACATCACCGTTATCAGTGCTAAAGTAAAAACAACAACAGAAAAATTCCTTTTCTTATTCTTACCCCGCAAGCGTGAATATTTCTCTGTTGTGTTAGATGTCTCATTAGATATCACCTTGCTAAATGTTAAAGAAATCACATTTACCGCTGAATAATCGGTATCTTGATTTGGAGAAAATGTCATGGGCGAGACAACGTCTTTTTTAGAAATACTCGGCATGTCCCTAATTATCGGTGGCTTATGTGGTTTTGGCCTCGGTGCAGGTGCTGCGCGTATGTTTCACGCACCCACTGTCCAAGGTATGGGGGCTTTCCGTACATTAGGTGAATTAAATTCCTGTGAAGGCGATCCTGCTTCTCACTTTTCATTCGGCTTAGGTTTTTTCTTCAACGCTTGGGCATCATCCGTTGCTGCTGGTGCATTTACCCAAGATGTTGATCACCGAATCATACCCAACTGGGGTACCGCCGTTTTAATGATCAAAAACCGCAATGTCGCAGAAACGATGCATAACCCAAAGAAAATGGCCATTGCCTGTGGCATTATCGGTGCCTTGGTCGTTGCCTTTTTGAACACAACCGCTTCTGCCGTTCCATCTGCACTACAAACTACGGCAATTAATGTCTTAGTTCCAGCAGCAAATTTATTAGTCGAAATCGTCATGCCGGTTATCTTCTGGCTAGCCGCCATGGATGCTGGTCGCCGTTCTGGTTTCTGGGCAACACTGTTTGGCGGTTGTGCACAACTTATTATGGGCAATGCCATTCCAGGTCTGGTACTTGGGATCTTAATTGGTAAAGGGGTCGACGATAGTGGCTGGACAAAAATTACCCGCACTATGATGGCGGCAGTGATTTTATTGTTCGTACTCAGCGCCTTCTTCCGCGGATTTGATGTCAAAATACTCGAATCTTTCCATCTTGGTGCACCAAACTGGCTGCAACATATCCACCAAATCATGAGTGGAGAATAATTATGACAACGGAAATCAATAAAAAAGACTTTTGGTATGCAGAGTGGTCATTTCCTCTGTTTGTTGGACTACTGTCCGCCGGCATCTTTGCCGGAACCCATATGTATGTCGTTTATGGCTTCGGTGCTTTCAATGAAGTCGCCTTCGTGGCGATGCTACGTTCTGGTCTCGATACCGGTGTTTTTGGTGCAGTAGCTGCATTTGGTGCTAGTTTTCTATTTGCTCGTATCATTGAAGGCTCACTGGTAGGGATCCTGGATATTGGTGGCGCGTTGCAAACTGGACTGGGTTTAGGCGTACCGGCACTATTACTTGCTAGTGGTATGGACTTTTTAGTCACCAATTTCTGGGCATCACTGATGACCGGCTTAGTATTAGGTATCGTTATTGGTTGTATCATTATCTTCGCCCGCAAATTTACCGTTGGACAAACTAATTCGACCTTCGGTGCTGATGTCATGATGGGTGCAGGTAATACCTCTGGTCGGTTTTTAGGCCCATTGATCATCTTAGCCGCCATGGCAGCCTCGATTCCAATTGGTATTGGCTCACTTATTGGTTCACTACTTTTTTATATTTGGAAAAAACCGATTGCCGGTGGAGCAATACTCGGCGCGATGGTTCTGGGCTATTTCTTCCCTATCGCCGCTTAAATTAGCAAGAAAATAAAGAAGGCTATTATGAACGATCTCATTATCAAGCAAGGGAAACTTATCAACGGCCAGATCGTTGATATCTTAGTACGTGATAGCAAAATTGTTGCCATTGGCCCAGATGCGGCCAAAGAACAACAAGCAACTAAAACGATTGACCTAAAAGGCCAACTTTACATTAGTGCCGGTTGGATCGATGCCCATACCCATTGCTATCCAGAATCGCCTATTTACTTCGATGAACCTGACTTAGCTGGCGCATCTTGCGGGGTTACCACACTAGTAGATGCTGGCAGTGTTGGGGCTGACGATATTGATCACTTTTTTGCCATTACACGTAAAGTCAAAACCAATGTTTATTCACTGCTTAATATCGCTAAAACAGGTATTATTGCCCAAAATGAATTAGCCGACATGCAGCAAATTGACGATGCTAGTTTACAAAAAGCTATCGCTGATCATCCAGAGTTTGTTGTCGGAATAAAAGCACGCATGAGTAAAAGCGTGGTTGGTGAAAATGGTATAACCCCACTTGTCAAAGCAAAAGAAATGCAGAAAAAAAGTGGGCTACCCTTAATGGTTCATGTTGGTAACAATCCCCCTAATCTTGATGATATTGCAGATTTGTTAACCAAGGGCGACATCATTACCCACTGTTTTAATGGTAAGCCTAATCGCATTCTGGACGATAACGGTAATTTAAAACCATCGATTCAACGAGCTCTTGCTCGTGGGGTGATCCTGGATGTGGGGCACGGTGGTGAAAGTTTCAGCTTTAAAGTCGCGGAACAAGCTATGCGTATTGGTACTTATCCCGATATCATCAGTTCCGATATCTACCATAAAAACCGTATCAATGGCCCAGTTTATAGCCTGGCTTTCGTGATGACCAAATTTCTTTGTATGGGATTCTCAATACAACAAATAATAGATTGTGTCACTAAAAAAGCTGCCGATCTACTGCATTTAAAAGGTAAAGGCTATCTGGATGTCGGTATGGACGCAGACTTCACTATCTTTGATCTCAAAGAAGAGCGTACTGAACTCTCTGATGCAGAAGGTGAAGTACGCTTTGGTAGCCATAAGTTTGTACCTGTTGTTGCCATTGTTGGCGGCAAAGCAATTGTTTCCACAGAAAGTGAGTCTGAATATGCAATCGATTTATAAAAAATATCAACTCAAAAATGTAATTAATGCCTCCGGGCGCATGACAATGCTGGGCGTTTCAACGCCTAAAGCTGAAGTTACAGAGCGTGTCGGCTATGGACTTAATCATTACTTTGAAATTAAAGATCTGGTAAATAAAACCGGCCAGTATATTGCCAAGCTACTGAAGGTGGAAAATGCAGTGGTTGTTTCTTGCGCCTCAGCCGGCATTGCGCAATCCGTCGCTGCGGTGATAGTAAAAGACAATGCTGATTTACTTTATAACCTTCACACTTCACCTCAACCTGTAGCCCGTGAAATTGTCATGCCAAAAGGACATAACGTTAATTTTGGTGCACCAGTTGACACCATGGTTGCACTTGGTGGCGGTGAAATCGTCGAAGCCGGTTATGCTAATGAGTGTAGTGCAGCCCAAATTGCAGCCAAAATTACTGACCAAACCGCAGCTATTCTTTATGTTAAATCGCATCACTGCGTACAAAAAAGTATGCTAACGGTAAAAGAAGCGGCACAGGTTGCTAAAAAACATCAAATCCCTTTAATAGTCGATGCAGCTGCAGAAGAAGATTTAGTGACTTATTATCAAGATGGCGCTGATCTAGTGATCTACAGTGGCGCTAAAGCGATTGAAGGCCCAACTAGCGGACTAGTTATTGGCAAACATCAATACGTTGAATGGGTTAAACAACAAAGTAGCGGCATTGGTCGTGCGATGAAAGTCGGTAAAGAGGGTATTTTAGGTCTAGCACTAGCGATTGAACTCTACCTAACTGCCAAAAAAGAGACCGGTAAACAAATGGTTGAGAGGATGTCTGATTTTATCGATGATCTTAACAAAATCAAAGGCGTCAAAGCCCAAATCGTTTGGGATGCCGCTGGCCGTGATATTGCTCGGGCAGAAATCAGCTTCGATCAAAAAGCCATTGGTAAAACTACTTATGCCATGATGGCAGAATTGAAACAGGGCGATACCGCTATCTATTTTCGCGAATATAAAGCCAACGAAGGAAAAGTTGAAGCTGATATCCGCAGTGTTACTAACGAACAACTGAAAACAATTGTCTCACGCATACGCCAAGTTGTTACTGGAGTCAAATAATGGGAAAACAATTAACCCCTAATTTCTATCATGATCGTGTTTGTCTGAATGTTCTGGCAGGCTCTCACCAAAATGCTAAAGAGATTTATCAAGCCGCTGAAACTTATGTCGTGGTTGGCGTGCTGTCAAAAAACTATGCTGACTTAAATAGTGCTATTGACGATATGGCTAAATATGCTGATGAAATTGATAATGCACTTTCTGTCGGTTTAGGTGCAGGCGATCCTAATCAATCTAATATGGTTTCGCAGATTGCTAAAGTCATTCAGCCGCAACATGTAAACCAGGTATTTACTGGTGCCGCAACTAGTCGTGCATTATTAGGTCAAGATCAGACTATTGTTAATGCGCTTATTTCGCCAACTGGTGAAGTGGGTAAAGTAAAAATTTCTACCGGGCCGCTAAGTTCAAATTATCCAGACGCCATTGTTCCTGTTGAAACGGCAATTGCAATGTTAAAAGATATGGGCGCAAGTTCTGTGAAATTTTTTAATATGGAAGGGTTAAAATATCGCGAAGAATATCAAGTTGTTGCAGAAGCTTGTGCTAGCTGTGATTTTTATCTTGAGCCAACTGGCGGTATCGACTTAAACAATTACACCGAAATTCTCAAAATTGCATTAAATGCTGGTGTAAAGAAAATTATTCCTCATATTTATAGCTCTATCATCGATAAAGCAACCGGTAATACCCGTCCTGAGGACGTTAAAAAATTACTTGAAATGACTAAGCAATGTTTATAGACGCTATTGATAATAAATAATCGGTTTATCAATTTTATTGCACTCTAAATAGTCTAAAAGTAAAACCCCATTGTAATTTTACTCACAATGGGGTTTTTAATGTTTTAGAGTCAGCCGATAAGCCGGGTTCTGTCGTGGACAACCATTCATCTAGGCCAGCACTTGCGCACTGACTCAAGCAGCCTACCCGGGTTCGATGCGGGCCGCATCTAGTGAACCCCTATTTGGCCTTGCTCCGGGTGGAGTTTACCGTGCCACAAACTGTTGCCAGTTGCGCGGTGCGCTCTTACCGCACCCTTTCACCCTTACCTGTGCTTAATAGCCATCGGCGGTTTGCTCTCTGTTGCACTAGTCGTAGGCTTTCGCCTCCCAGACGTTATCTGGCACCCTGCCCTATGGAGCCCGGACTTTCCTCCCCTTTATTAACAATTACCTAGGGTAATCAACAATAAAGCAGCGGTTGTCTGGCTAACTCCAACGCCGAATTATAGGGATTTAACATTAATTTGTATAGTTATTTATCACAACTGGCCAACAGCTAATCTACTTGATTACACTATCAGCACTAACTTGCTGTTCAAGACTATATTTATATAGTGCATTCTTCTTTAAACCATAAATTTCTGCCGTAATAGCCGCCGCCTTCTTTAACGGCAATGATTGCTGTAGTAACGCTAACGTTTTTTTCACCTCTGAGGAAATAACTACTTCACCCTCCTGTGGTGTTCTATATCCCTGAACCACCAATACCATTTCGCCACGAGAACGATTTTCATCAATTTTTACCCAATCAAGTAGTTCTCCAACCGGCAAACCATGAATAGATTCCCAGGTTTTTGTTAATTCGCGAGCTAAGACAACATAACGCTCAGCGCCCCAAATAGCGACCATATCTGCTAATGTGTCTAACAAACGATGTGGTGATTCATAAAAAATAAGTGTTCTCGACTCCTCCGTTAACGCTTGCAATACCTCTTGTCGACTCTTGCGTTTTGCTGGCAAAAATCCCTCATAACAAAAGCGATCTGAGGCGATACCGGCAGCGGAAAGGGCCGTAATTGCTGCGCATGGCCCTGGCAAAGGAACTACTAGAATACCTGCTTGGCGACAAGATTTTACCAAATGATAACCAGGATCATTAATTAGCGGTGTGCCTGCATCAGAAACTAACGCTATACTTAGTCCCTGTTTTAATTGAGGAATTAATTGATCTGTTTTCTGTTGTTCATTATGATCATGTAAGGAAATCATGCGGGTATTGATAGCAAAGTGCTGCAATAATAAACCCGTACGCCGGGTATCTTCCGCTGCAATAAGATCTACTTGCTTAAGGATCTGCAATGCACGCAGAGTGATATCATCCAAATTACCAATAGGAGTTGGTACAATATATAGTGTTGATACCATCTCTACCTCTATATCTTGATTAGGTTCATTCATTGTTTATTCCGAATAACCAATTAAAATTGAGCAATAATAATTACATCACTGGACAAAGTATGCGTTCTTCAATTTTTGTTAAAAAAGGCTTGATATGTATAGCGATACTATCCTCTCTTTTGTTAGTAGGATGTCATTCCTCACTAGATCAAAGTAAACCGACTGCCGATGCAACCATACAAGCAAGCTCTGAAATCAGCCATTATCAATCAATTATTGATGCCGCTAATGGTACACCATCTGCTGAAGCTTTGCGCGCCTATATCGCGCAAGAACCCCTATTAAAAGATAAGGTTAATCACCAGAAAAATATTGATGATTTTTGGCAAATGTTAATCAGTTTGCCTGCTGAACAAGTTCAAAAATTAGCTGTTAGGGCAGATGAAAATGTCTTACAAGGTTGGATTGATCTGCTTGATTTATACCATAATAACTACCAAGATCCGGCGGCATTACAAAATGCATTTAATGACTGGAAAATACGCTATCCAGCCAATCCGGGTGTTAAAACTTCCCCAACAGCACTCATACAAATCATTCATCAATCTTCAATCAGTAACAACCCTAAAATTGGTCTATTCTTGCCTTTAAGTAATAACGGTAAAATATTTGCTGAAGCGATTTTACAAGGTTTCCTTGATGCCCAAAAAGGTTTGCCCATCGATCCGACAACCGCAACCAGCTCATCCGAGCAAAATAGCCCAAATAGTGATCCCGTTCAAAGTATTATTGATTCAATTACTAGCAGTAGCAATAATGTAACGCAGGAAAACAATCCACAAACCCCATCGCTTGTTATTGACAATGCACCTATTAATAATCAACAGGTTAAAGTATACGATACCAATACTCAATCGATTGAGTCACTCTTGCAACAAGCTGAACAGGATGGCATTACCTTAGTTGTCGGGCCACTTTTAAAACCGGATGTCCTTAAAGCCATTCAAATAAATACTCCATTAAATCTTTTGACATTAAATGAATTAGATAATGATAAAATGCCGCTTAAAAATAATGTTTGTTACTTTTCTCTGTCGCCTGAAGATGAAGCGGTTAATGCGGCTCGCCATATGGCAAAAGAGGGCAAACAAGTACCCTTGATCCTGATCCCTTCTTCTCCTTTTGGGGAACGTATCGCAAATATATTTGCACAAGAGTGGCAAAAATTGAAACAAACCCCAGTACGTAAACAAAGTTTTGGTAATATTGATAGCCTAAAAGCTAGAACTGCTCAAAGTACTGGAATACAGATGATAGGCACGCCAATAGTAATTGCCGAACAGCAAAATACCAACGATACGGCAGAGGCGATTGATGCGGTGTATATTGTCGCCACAAGTGATGAATTGTCATTGATCAAACCGATGATAGATATCGCAACCGACAGTCGCACACGTCCAACGCTTTATGCCAGTTCTCGTAGTCATCAAACAGATTTAAGCACCGATTATTATCTGGAAATGGAAGGCTTACAATTTAGTGAAATCCCTTTACTTGCCGGCGCTAATTCCACTTTACTAACTCAAGCTAATCAACGACTCTCTGCTGATTACTCGCTAATTCGTCTTTACGCTATGGGAATTGATGCCTGGTTATTAGCCAATCATTTCAATCAATTACAACAACATGATATCGAACTAAATGGAGCCACAGGCAAACTAAGTGTAAATAGTAACAATTGCGTAATTTTTCGTACCCTACCGTGGTTGAAATTTAAACAAGGAAAAGTTCAATTGATTTAATAAATTGTAAGTTAAAAGTAAAATTTATCAGCCAATAGATAAAAATAGAGTAAAATAGTGACTAAAGTGTCATTTTAACGACACCCTCAGCTTATAGATAAGGATATCCGCTATGCTAAAATCGCCAAATTTATCTTGGATACAAGGACGTCACTTCGAATATAAAGCCAAACAATTCTTACAACAACAAGGACTACAATTTATTAGCCGCAATGTGAGTTTCCCGGTTGGAGAAATTGATTTAGTTATGAAAGATCAAAACACTTGGGTGTTTGTTGAAGTACGCTTTCGCCGCCATGATAACTTCGGTAATGCATTGATGTCAGTAACTTTAAACAAACGAAAAAAATTACTTGCAGCCGCAAAATTATGGCTGCTTAAACAAAATGAAAACATAGAAACTGCTTTATGTCGTTTTGATATTTGTGCTACTACCGGCAATCAATTTGAATGGTTACCAAATGCCTTTAGTGACTATGATGCCATCCACTAATTATATGTAAGTAGGTCTTAACGTGTTGGAGAAAATTAAAGCCTGTTTTACCGAAAGTATTCAAACACAAATTGCCGCTGCTGAAGCATTACCCGATGCTATTTCTCGTGCAGCGATTATGATCGTTCACGCCTTGCTAAATGGTAATAAAATCTTATGTTGCGGCAGTGGCGGATCAGCAGTTATTGCACAACGCTTTGCGACCAGTATGATCAATCAATTTGAAGCTGAACGTCCGAGTCTGCCCGCTTTATGTCTTAACACAGACAATGCGATTATAACCTCGATCGCTAATGGCCAAAAACCCGAAGAGGTATATGCAAAACAAGTGCGTGCATTAGGCCAATCTGGTGACGTACTTCTTGCAATTGCCACCAAAGGCGATAGTCGCGTTGTGATAAAAGCGGTTGAAGCTTCACTCGCTCGTGATATGACGATTGTGGCCTTAACCGGTCATGATGGCGGAGAATTAGCCGGTTTATTAGGCACACAGGATGTAGAAATTCGAATACCTTCGCAAAGAAGCATCAGAATTCAAGAAGTTCACCTATTAACAGTTAACTGTTTATGTGATCTAATCGATAATACACTTTTTCCGCATCAAGATGACTAAGGAGTAATAATGAGACTATTTCCTCTAATTACCATAATATGCAGTACCCTTTTATTACAAGGATGCATTGGGGCTGCTGTAATAGGCTCAGCGGCGGTCGCCACAAAAAGTGCGACGGATCCAAGAAGTGTCGGTCGCCAGGTCGATGATGGAACATTAGAAGCCCGCGTTAGTGCTGCTATTAACAAAGATCAAGAAATTACCCGCAATGCACGTGTTATTACTACAGCTTATGAAGGTAAGATACTGCTTACCGGCCAAGCGCCCGATCTTGCATTAGCTGAAAGAGCAAAACAGATAGCAACCAAAGTAGAAGGTGTTGAAGCAGTTTATAATGAGATCCGTCAGGCAACACCGGTTGATCTTGGTACGGCTTCTAAAGATACCTGGATAACCACCAAAATAAAATCACAAATTCTTACCAGTGATTCGGTTAAATCATCAACCGTCAAAGTTATTACCGAAGGTGGAGAGGTATTTTTACTTGGTATTCTAACTCAACAGGAAGGAGCTGCTGCAGCGAAAATTGCCAGTGAGACAGATGGCGTTAAACGCGTAACTACCGCATTTACCTACCTTAATTAATATTTTCTCATTCAATATAAAAAGTGATTATCTTTCTAATTTGTTACCCGGCAGCCACAAGGCCGGGTAGCTAATTTTAGCTGCTATATTTCACGACGCTCAATAACCTTTGCTATCTTTAACGAAAATAAAATATTTTTAGTACTATTTTCTAAAATAGCCCAATCCTAAAAAACCTACATCAATCAATTAAGCAACTTTCTTCGAGATTTAATCGCTTGTGTTATTACTTGAAGTTAATATATTGACAAAAGCAATTACTTTACATCCAAATAATAACCCCCATTAAATAACATTCGTTAACTTAATAATATTAAATCGCTATTTGCTGAAAATATAAATATAACCTGTTATACAACAATCGATTATTAATAATAAAAGGATCTGAAAATTTTATTTCTCTTTTGCAACTAAATAATAGTGAATAAACATGGAGAAAATATGCAATCATCGTCATTATTTAAAGGAACGCCGACCATTAAAATAGTTGATAACCGAGGTTTAACCGTAAGAGAAATCGATTATCATCGCCATCCCGATAGCACCAATATCACTAATGAACGCATTACCCGTCATCAATATAACGCGCATGGTTTATTAATAAAAAGTATTGATCCACGGTTATATGAACAACAAAAAAATGACCCGACGATAAAAGCCAATTTTTACTACCATACATCACTAAATAGTATGGTTTTAGCTACTAACAGTGTTGATGCCGGAACGACTTATGATCTGCATGATATTGCCGGTCGGCCGACATTTGCCTTCTCTGCAACGGGTGTTTTTCGTAGCTGGCAATATGAAGATAGCCAGCAACTCGGAAGACCTATTAGTATTACTGAACAATTACCATCAAAAACAAAGTATGTTACAGAACGTTTTATTTGGGCTGATAATAGTGATAGCGAAAAGCAAAAGAACCTGCTTGGACAATGTTTACGCCATTATGACACTGCTGGTTTACAGCAAGTCAATAGTATCGCCTTAATAGGAGTGCCATTATCTTTAACTCAACAGCTATTAATAAATAATAAGGAAGCTAACTGGCAAGCAGAGGATGAGACTATCTGGCAAATTTACTTATCAAATGATAGCTATACTATGCAAAATATTGTTGATACTACCGGAGCATTATTACTTAATATTGATGCTAAAGGTAACCGACGTCGGTTAGAATATGATATTGCTGGTATGCTAAAAAGTAGCTGGTTAACCATAGAAAATACTACTGAACAGATAATCATAAAATCGTTAACTTACTCCGCCGCGGGACAAAAATTACGCGAAGAACATGGCAATGGTATCGTAACCAGCTACCTTTACGAACCGCAAACCCAACGGTTAATCGCCACAAAAATCGAACGTCCAGCAGCACATCAAATGGCGGCAAAAATATTACAAGATTTACGTTATCAATATGATCAGGTCGGTAATATGATCAATGTGCGTAATGATGCTGAGGCAACCCGCTTCTGGCATAATCAAAAAGTCATTCCAGAAAATACCTATACCTATGATACGCTTTATCAACTGGTATCCATTACCGGCCGTGAAATGGCTAACCTTCAACCACAAAACTTCACTTTAGCCTCTCCAATCATTCCTCTGCCTGCTGATAATAGTGTCTATACAAATTACATTCGGCATTATGTTTATGATGTGACGGGTAATTTGACCCAAATCCGCCATAGCGCCCCAGCCAGTAACAACAGTTATACAACCAACATTACCGTCTCAAACCGCAGTAATCGAGCTGTACTCAGCGATCTAACTACCGACCCATTACAAGTCGACAAACTGTTTGATGCCGGTGGTCACCAAACAGAATTACAGCCCGGTCAGGCTGTTAGCTGGAATTTTCATGGAGAATTATTACAAGTCACGCCGGTAAAACGTGAGCGACTAACTTCCGATAATGAAATCTATCGCTATGATGCCGGTGGCCAACGCGTAACTAAAACGACCATATCGCAAACTGCGCATAGCATCAATCAACAACAGGTTATTTATCTGACAGGCTTACAGTTACGTACCAAACAGATAAATGAAACCTTAACCGAAGATTTACATATCATAGCGATAGATGGTTTGGAGCAAGCTCTAGTGCAGGTTTTACATTGGCAAATGGGAAGACCAAACGGTATCGATAATAATCAATTACGCTATAGCTACCATAATCTAATAGGTAGTAGCTCTATAGAAATTGATGGGCAAGGGCAATTGATTAGTTTGGAAGAATATTATCCTTATGGTGGTACTGCGATATGGACAGCCAGAAGCGAAGTAGAAGCAGATTATAAAATCTTTCGCTATTCCGGCAAAGAGCGTGATGCAACCGGCCTCTACTATTATGGTCATCGCTACTATCAACCCTGGATCGGACGATGGTTAAGTGCTGATCCAGCCGGTACCGTGGATGGCTTCAATCTATATCGAATGGTAAAAAATAATCCTATTATGTATAGCGATGAACGAGGTGAATCAAGTCGCAATCGCTTTCGCAACATATTTATCGTCTCAACCTATTTAAGTCGAAGAGAGGGAGAACCAATAAGACGTTCATTAGCTAGAGGTATGAAAATCACCCGCGCAGTGATGGGTGGATTAGCGATAATAGCGATTGGATTAACGATAGCTGGAACAGTAAGCGCTAGTGGCGGGATCCTAGTTGCAGTAGGTATTGGCTCATTTATTATTGGTGCGATTGCCGGCTGGAATTTGAACCAACTTTCCGGAGGCATAGCCAGTTTTTTCAGTAAACGCTTTCAGGGAAGATCAACGACCGAGAATATGGCGGCAGGAGCAACATTAAGTGCCGTAACTGCTCGACTTAATGGCGCCAGATTAACCAGTATCGGGATAGCTAGTGCGGTAGGAAGTCTTTCTGGGGCTGCAGGAGGATTAATCGGTAATTCTGATCGAGGCATGGGTGGTGCCCATGCAGCAGGCGTTGCTATTGGTACTGTCAATATCATTGGCGGTAAAGGAACCAGCCTGGCAATGGAAGTTTCTGCTGCCACATTTGGCGCCGCCAGTGGATTTATAACTGGCGTTAAGCATAGTGCACGCGTAGGGCAATATGCCGCATACGGCAGCTATACTGGAGGAATAATAGGTCGTCACGCAGATAATATTAGCTCATATGCATTTAATTATGCTGGCGGAGCGATTGTCAGACACGGATCAGAAGCACTATTTGCTGCTTATGTTGGTAATAATTCCATTAGTCGATTCGTTGGCCACAGTTTAGGAGATAAGATATTTTCATTTTTCTCACGTAAAATTTCAGTTGGCGGTCCAAATGAATGGATGGGAAGTGCAATTGGTTCAGCCACTATGGGGATTGGATCTGCGTTACAATTGACCATCACAAACCCCTATTTTCAGTATGTTGCTGGTGAATTCATTCAATTCTTAAACTGGTTAGGAGGCAATGCAATGAATTTAATGAAACGCTTTATTCTACCCAATGCGGCAAAAGCCTTAGCAATGGATGCTGTTCGCAGCACGGCTCGAAGAATGGTTCGAGGCGGTGTATCTTTCTAACTATTTTTTATAGCTAATAAAAAATTGCTAAAGACTGATGTCCTCCCTCTTCCGTGTATTGATTATACTTCTGGTTGATACACGGCAGATAGATTTATCAACAAACTTCTATCTGACTGATTTCATTTTCAATCAAACGACTAGTATATTCAGAACTCTATTCAGTTAAAAATCAAATGATGATTAAAGTTATTATTTAGCAATCAAATATGAAGCCATTAACAGGACTGATATTTTCAGAATAAAATACTGAAAAAATAAAAATCTCATTACTATATTCTGATGAGCTATTCAGTCAGCAATGAAGCCATGTTTTTTCAGAAAATTCTTATCACCTAATTGCTGCATTTGCTTAAGTATCCACGCTTGACGAATTAATAAATCATTAGATGGTTTTTTTACTTGATAAGCTAACGGATTTGGTAAAACCGCAGCTAATCGTGCAGCTTCAACTGCATTTAATTGATTTGCCTGCTTTTTAAAATAATATTTTGATGCTTCTTCTACGCCAAAAATACCCTCACCGAACTCAGCAATATTCAAATAGATCGTCAAAATCCGCTTTTTAGACCACATAACTTCAATTACCGGCGTCATAATAGCTTCAACACCTTTACGAAGCCAGCTTCTTCCATCCCATAACCAAAGATTTTTTACGACTTGTTGAGTTATAGTTGAAGCTCCTCTAGTAGGTTTTTTACTAGCCGAATTTTGGTTGATAGCACTTTCTATTGCCTGAAAATCAAATCCCCAATGATTTGGGAAATTTTGATCTTCCGCGGCAATCGCTGCAATTAACATGTTCGGTGAGATGGCATTAAGCTCAACCCAAGCGGAACGAGAAGTATAAGAAAAGTTTAATGATAACCAAGCGTTAATTTCTCTTTCTAGCATGACCATCGAAAACGGAACAGGCAAAAATTTGAAAATCAAAATCGTTATTAACCAACAAGAAAATAAGATTAATAATGCCCTTTTTAACCAATTCCATAATAATAGTAAGTAAACTAACATAACTAACGACTTGCCAGTTCAATTACTTTTTTAACTAATTTATTAATTCCTTGCCATGCTTCATTTGGTGATGATGCCAACATATAAGCGGGTGTTGTTATTACTTTATTATCTTCATCAACCACAATATCATCAAAGGAACAAATAATATGTGTTCCTCCCATTTGTTCTATTTGGGCAATAGTTTTTTTATCATTGCCTATTGTTAACTTTACCGCTTTATTTAAAATTTTAGGTAACATAACAGGCGCAATACACATCAATCCCATGGGCTTACCTTGTTGGTGAATTTCGCGACAAAATGTTAATAAATCTTTATCTATTTCACAATCACTTCCTTTAATAGCAAAATTAGATAAATTTTTTGCCACCCCAAAACCACCAGGAATAATGACTGCACTAAATTTTTTTGCATCAGCAGATGATAAAGGTGCTATTTTTCCACATGAAATACGTGAAGACTCTACCATTATGTTCCTTTTTTCTTGATTTGTTTCTTCATTTATATGATTAATAACATCTAGTTGCTCTCTATTAGGTGCAAAAAAACATATTTCAACATCATTTTTACTCAAAGATAACATAGTAAGTACTGATTCATGAATTTCACTGCCATCGAATACACCACATCCGCTTAAAATTACTGCAATAGGTTTCATATTTGACTCCATTTGTAGTAGATTGTTACTAATTCATTTAATGTGATAACATGGAACTTGATCACAAATTTTAATGAATCTTGTAACAAAAACGATTATATTTGTTATGTTGATTGGCTGACAAAAAATAAAGGTTTCTATTTTACTCACCATCTACATTTATTCATATCATAATTGGTGAGTAAAAACGATTTCCCTGGTGTTGGCGCAATATTCGCGCACCCCAACTTCGGTTGGGGTTATTTTTTTTCAGCGCCGACTAACCATTGTTTCAAAACTTTAACATCTTTTTGCCAATCTACTTTTAATTCATCAAACCATTCCTGAATATTATCCCACCAGGCAGGTAAATCAGGAGATTGGAGCTGTTGAGCTAACTGCTGAAGATGGCGCAAACCAACTGCACCTGCTGCACCTTTAATTTTGTGGGCTTCTACAACAATCCCATTTCGATCTTTGGCCACAATATTAGAATCCAATAAAGATAGGTATCCTGGCATCACATTTTCAAAGATCTTTATGCTCTCTTCAATCAGTTTTGGTCCAACTAATTCGAAATATTGGTTGAGCATATTGATATCTAATACGTCATCATGATTAGCAAGTTGTTTTAGCGGAATGTTGATGGATTTATTTTTACAATCAGTCAAATATTTTTCAATAATCTTTATTAATGCACTTACCGACAGTGGTTTACTCAATACATCATCCATACCGGCAGCAAGATACTCTTTTTTGTCTTTCAATACATTAGCTGTTAATGCAATTAAAGGTGGAAGTTTATCATTAGCATAGATTTGACGAAACTGACGTGCAATATCGAGACCGGTCATATCAGGTAGTTGGATATCCAATAAAACCAAATCGTAGCTACCAATTTTGAACATTTTTAGTGCTTCTTTTCCATTCATAGCAACATCAACGGTATGGCCTAATTTTTCTAATACAGATCGCGCGACGATGATATTTAATTCAATATCTTCCACCAAAAGAATATGCAACTTGGGTAGTAAAACAGCTTCTGGTATTGGCGTTTCAACCGTTTTTGCAACAATGGGCGCTATAACGGATACAGTGAAACAAGAACCTACCCCTAATGTACTATCGACCTGTATATCTCCCCCCATGCTTTGCGCTAACCGTTTAGAAACAGCAAGACCAATTCCAGTACCCGTTTCTGGTCGGCCACCAGCACTACCCTTTACCTGATAGTACATGGCAAAAATTTTTTTTTGCTCCTCTTTTGGGATGCCAATACCGCTATCAATAACCTGAATAAAAAGTTGCTCATGTCCTTCATACCAAATACGAACTTTGATCTCACCCTGTTGAGTAAATCTGACGGCATTACCAATTAAATTCCATAGTATTTGCCGTAACCGTGTTGCATCAGTAATGATCTTGCTCGGTAAATTTTCTTTTACTTCTAAGATAAATTTTAAATCTTTAGGTTGTACTAAAAGCCCCGATAAATTTTCAAGATCAGAAATAAATTCATTAAAATCAATTTGTTGACTATCTAAACTAACCTTGCGGCGTTCAATCTTATCCATCTCAATAATATCATTGAAAATATTACCTAAAGTGATAGCGCTGACATGAATAGTTTTCAAATAATTTGTTTGTTCATCGGTTAATTCTGTATCGAGTAATATACGACTCAGTCCAACAATCCCATTAAGCGGCGTACGAAGCTCATGGCTGATAGTTGAAATAAACGTTGTCTTATCCCTGCTGGCATTTTCTAACGCTTCCTGATAATGCTTACGCTCGGTAATATCGCGTCCAAACCCTACTAACCCATGACGTTTTCCAACCCGATCATAAAACGGGACTTTACGTATTTCAAAGCATGCTTTCCGCCCATCGGGATATACCAACCATTGTTCATAGGTCAATGACACATTATGACGAAATACTTTTTCATCAGTTTCCAGCTCCTTTTCGGCAACTTCCTCACCATAAATTTCACGATAAGTTAGCCCAATAAGTTGCTTTTCACTGCGACCTGTCAATAATTCCATTGCTCGATTACAACAAGAAAAATCATTATTTTCATCACGATAATAAACAAGATCAGGTGATGCATCTAAAAATGATTGTAATAATATAGACTGCTGTTCAAACTCAAGTTGTGTCTGCTCTCGGCGCTTCATCTCTTTTTGCAATTTTTCTAATAATTCTAAATGCGCCTTTTGTATTTTTTCACGCTCTGCAATTTCCAAATTGAGCTGAGCAATATTTCCTTTAAGTTTGTCAGTAAGCTCGGCATCACGCTTACGCATAACTTCTAATTTATCAACCATGCCTGATAAACGACGACGAGACTCTTCAAGTTGTTCGACCACAACAGAAAGAAAATAGACCGCCCAAGGCGTAATAATCAATCCAAAAAAGATAGAGCGAACTAAATCAATATTATGAACATTGCCATATAATAAAATATCAACCGCAATCTGTAATACCATAGCTAATACGACAAGTGCTGTGGCTAATAGTAAGGAAAATCCAATTAAGCCAAGCTTCATCATTAAATCAACATAATATTGAGCAAGTCCTTTAAGCAGCTTCATACACACTCCGATACAAAAAATCAGCTTAAATCATAACTTATATAGACAAAAAACAGAGGGATCTAACATACATTATGAGGGATAATTTACATTTAGATTTTCATGAATAATGAATTAATTTATAAACGAAATTTTATAATTATCAGATAAATAAAAATTTAATAAACAAAAAATATAGATTTAAAAAAGAAAAAAGGGCAGTATTTGATACTCCCCCTCAATCATGAGATACCTTATTTTATAACACGTAGCGTCGGGCGTCCTTTCGGTGGCATCGGCGGCTCATCATCAGAAGATGAAATCGACGTTATTTCTTGCGCTTCGTTTGACAACTCAGTATCACTAACCAGTACTAAATTTTCACTTTGAGCAATAGAATTACCTGCACCATCCTCATATTCTGGCTCAGGTTCAAACATCATTCCTGCTCCATTTTCGCGCCCATAGATAGCAATAATAGCGCTCATAGGTACTTCAACATGGCGAGGAACGCCACCAAAACGGGCATTGAAGCTGACAATTTCATTAGTCAGTTCTAAATTACCGACAGCAGAAGGTGTAATATTTAAAATAATCTGTCCTTTATTCGCATATTCCATCGGTACATTTACGCCAAAAATATTAACATCCACAACTAAATGGGGTGTCATATTATTGTCGAGAAGCCATTCATAATGAGCCCTAAGAAGGTAAGGACGACGTGGCGACATTCCTAACAATTCCATAATAAATTAACCTGTGGTAGATAAAAGCATCTCACGCTCAGCTTCAGTTAATGAAGCAAGGAAAGAGTCTCGCTCAAATACACGTTCCATATAAGAACGAATACCCTCTGTTTCTTTTCCTTTAGGGATGTCGATCTTCCAGTAAGGTAAACGCCATAAAAGGGGAGCTAAATAGCAATCAACTAGACTAAATTCTTCGCTCATAAAAAACGGTCTTTCTTTAAAAATTGGCGAGATTGCTATCAGTTCCTCCCTTAACTGCTTACGGGCAGCATCAGCTTGAGGATCCTTATTTTCAATCTTATACATCAAAGAATACCAATCCTTGTCTATCCGATGTATCATCAAACGACTATTACCACGAGCAACGGGATAAACAGGCATCAATGGTGGATGCGGAAAGCGTTCATCAAGATATTCCATAACAACACGGGAATCATACAATGTTAATTCTCTATCAACCAGCGTTGGTACTGTTTGGTAAGGATTTAGATCAATCAAATCTTGAGGCAAATTACCCGCTTCAACATTCTCAATCTCAACGCTCACGCCCTTTTCTGCCAATACGATCCGCACTTGATGGCTAAATATGTCGGTCGGGCCGGAAAACAGTGTCATTACCGAACGTTTGTTGGCAGCGACAGCCATGAAAACCTCCAAGTTTTATTAAAAAAGAATAAACAGCCATAATATAATTAATCAGGCCATTCTTACATGTTTAAAATGCTAGTGAACCAATTTACTCGGTTAACAGACATTTGACCTTTATTTATTAAACTACAATTAATACATGTTATTTCCACCAAATCAGGTGAGAAATAGATAAGAAAATAATGGCCTATAGTCTATCAGATTTTGTTCAATATGGGGGAAAGTTTGACAAGATTTTATGATAAATGTACAAAATTAAAGCAATTTTTTATTGAAAAAATTAATAACAAAAAAAATTAAATTAATAATCGCAAGATAATATAAATTTATAACATGCTAAAAACCCGCCTAAAGGCGGGCTTTTTATTACTAATTTGTTGTAAAAACAAAAAATTAACGTTTAGAGTATTGTGGACGACGACGTGCTTTACGCAGTCCCACTTTCTTACGCTCAACAGAACGCGCATCACGAGTAACAAACCCAGCTTTACGTAATTCTGAACGTAGTGTCTCGTCATATCCCATCAATGCACGTGTAATACCATGACGGATTGCACCTGCTTGACCAGAAATCCCACCACCTTTAACGGTAATGTATAGATCCAGTTTCTGCAACATATCAACCAATTCTAACGGTTGGCGAACAACCATTCGCGCCGTTTCGCGGCCAAAATATTCTTCTAAGCTGCGTTGATTGATAGTAATATTACCGCTACCTGACTTAATGAAGACACGTGCGGAAGAGCTTTTGCGGCGACCAGTGCCGTAGTATTGATTTTCAGCCATTGCCTATATCCATCCCGATTAAATGTCAAGAACTTGCGGCTGCTGTGCCGCGTGGTTGTGATCACTACCCGCATAAACTTTCATTTTACGGTACATCGCACGACCAAGAGGTCCTTTGGGTAGCATACCTTTAACCGCAATTTCAATTACACGCTCAGGGTGACGGGCAATCATTTCTTCGAAGGTCGCTTGTTTGATACCACCGATATAACCAGTATGGCGATAGTAGATTTTGTCTTCACGCTTGTTACCAGTAACAGCAACTTTTTTTGCATTAACAACAATGATGTAATCACCAGTATCGACATGCGGAGTATATTCCGCTTTATGCTTGCCGCGCAAACGACGAGCAATTTCAGTTGCAAGACGGCCTAAAGTTTTTCCATCTGCATCAACAACGTACCAGTCGCGTTTTACGGTTTCTGGTTTAGCTGTAAAAGTTTTCATTAAAGCTTACCCATATATAAGTTACATGTTGGCAAACACTCATATTTTATAAAAATACTTCAGTATGTTCACGCTAATTTTTGTCCAATAAATCCTACCCCTTCGAGTAGTCAAACTGACATTAATGCAAGATTTTTGGGAAATAAAAAACTTGCTGTAACGTGGGGTGGCAAGATTATAGAGAAATTTTTGCCAAAAATCGACCCAAAAAATAAATTTCTCGTCAATTTATTGTATTATTACCCACTAATCAAGCTATATGAGGTAATTTTAGGTATTCCTCACTCTGCATTTCTTGCAATCTTGATAAACAGCGTTGATATTCAAAACGTAACAAATGCCCTTGGTAAAGTTTATCCATTGCTACCTCAGCATTAATAATCAACTTAACTTTTCGTTCATAAAACTCATCAATCAGAGCGAGAAAACGCCTGGCTACATCTTCATGCAGTTCTGACATCAACAAAACATTATACAGTAGTACCATATGATAATCTTTTGCTAAGACGATATAGTCATTTTGACTACGTGCATCTTCACATAATACCTTAAATTCAATCGATAAGATGCCTTCTGCGGTACAGATTGCCGGCATAGTACGATGATTAATTTCAAGAATAGGAAACCTAACTCCAGATTTGCCAGCTAATTTAATAAATATCTCATCCATACGATTGCAGTTCGCTTCATCAATTGGCGTAAGATAAAGACCAGCTTGCTTCAAGGTACGTAAACGATAATCAATACCTGCATCAACATTGATAATGTCACAATATTTTTTAATTTGTTCGATCGCAGGTAGAAAACGTGTTCGTTGCAATCCATTTCGATAGAGTTCATCTGGATGAATATTAGACGTTGCTATTAAGCAAATGCCTCTGGCAAATAAAGCTTTCAATAACGTTGCCAAAATCATGGCATTAGTGATATCAGAGACAAAAAACTCATCAAAGCATAAAACATCGGTCTGTCTTTTAAATCTATCAGCAATAATTTCCAATGGATCTGGCTGACCTTGTAACTCAATCATTTCATTCTGCACTCGCCACATGAAACGATGAAAATGTAAGCGTAATTTTCTGCCATCCGGTAAACTCTGATAAAAGAGATCCATCAGCCAAGTTTTACCTCGGCCGACACCTCCCCACATATATAATCCCTGCACAGGCTCACGATTTGTATGAAGTTTCTTAGCAAATAATTGGCCAATTTTATTTTTCAATGATAACTGGGATGTTTTATTAAGCAACTGATGATGAATAATATCTAAACGTGCTATCGCCTTACTTTGCACCTCATCAAATTGATAATCACCGGTAGCCAAAAACTGTTGGTAAAGTTTAGTGGGAGTCAACAATGCCATCAACGTGATACTCCTTAAAAATGTCATAATTTAATTGACCAATGAAACCAATCATAAACATTATATCGATAATCTTTACTACTTTAATACCGCAAAATACTATGAAATCATTAGCAATAACTTTTCCCACTTTCACTTATAGCCTTTTAACAGGTATAGTGACTGCTATACTGTGAATCTATTTCTATGAAAATAAATGTTGTTTTGTTAATGAAGGAGTCAACATGACTTGGGAATATGCACTAATCGGTCTAATTGTAGGTTTCATTATTGGTGCACTAGTAGTTCGCTTCGGCAATACCAAGCTACGTAACCAACAAGCTTTACAAGCTGAACTTGAAAAGAAAAACCATGAATTGGAAGAATATCGTAAAGAATTGGTCAGCCATTTTGCGCGTAGTGCAGAGTTACTCGATAACATGGCGCAAGATTATCGTCAACTCTACCAGCATATGGCAAAAAGTTCTCATGAATTGATGCCTGATATGCCAATACAAAACAACCCTTTTAACTATCGTTTGACTGAATCAGAATCAGACAATGATCAAGCTCCAGTTAATTTACCACCTAAAGATTACTCTGAAGGTTCTTCTGGCTTATTTCGCACAATAAAAGAAAAAAGAAAGTAAATTAGGTTTGATATATTAATAAAATTGCATCTTTACCTAATTTTGATGATAGCGTATCCACCTGATAGAGTTATTTTGTTGTAAAAAATTAATATCATGTAAATACATGTAAAAAAACGATTACTACTATCTGTTGGCTGAACTTTTTTGCATAATTTAAAGTCTTAAACCTGCTGAGGCCTTTTCTATCCAGGATAGCAAATTACCTTAAATAAATTAGGTATGTATGAGAATTGAATTCATGATGAAAAAAGAGAAACATTTTTTAACTATATTAGCTATGAGTATCAGTCTTTCACTCATAAGTATACCTGCAGTAAGTCATGCTGCATCAATGCCACCAATTGCTTTATCATCTGGTCAAGAATTACCTAGCCTAGCACCGATGCTAGAAAAAGTACTTCCTGCCGTAGTTAGTATTCGCGTATCTGGAACACGTGTTCAAAATCAACAGCTACCCGAAGAATTTAAATTCTTTTTTGGGCCCAATTTTCCCTCACAACAACAAAGTGTTCGCCCTTTTGAAGGATTAGGCTCCGGGGTTATTATTGATGCTGAAAAAGGTTATATCCTAACTAATAACCATGTCATCGATAATGCTAATAGCATCCAAATTCAGCTTAATGATGGCAGAGAAATTGACGTTAAGCTTATCGGCCGTGATCCACAAACAGATATCGCCCTATTACAAATCAAAGATTCAAGTACAGTAAATCTGAAAAAATTGAACTTAGTGGCGATTAAAATAGCTGACTCCGATAAACTGCGAGTTGGTGATTTTGCTGTTGCTGTTGGTAACCCTTTCGGTTTAGGTCAAACAGCAACATCAGGCATTATTTCTGCATTGGGTCGTAGTGGTTTAAATGTAGAAGGTCTGGAAAATTTTATTCAAACTGACGCTTCTATTAATAGAGGTAACTCAGGTGGCGCATTAGTTAATCTCAATGGTGAACTAATTGGTATTAATACCGCTATTTTAGCGCCTGGTGGGGGTAATATTGGTATTGGCTTTGCCATTCCATCCAATATGGCTAAATCTCTTAGTGATCAAATTATCAAACATGGTGAAGTAAAACGTGGATTGCTAGGGATCAAAGGCACTGAAATGACTTCTGATGTAGCGAAAGCATTGAAGATTGATGTGCAAAAAGGGGCATTTGTCAGTGAAGTGATACCAAATTCTGCAGCAGCTAAAGCAGGCATTCAATCTGGTGATATTTTGGTTTCGATTAATAACAAATATATCAATAGCTTCGCTGAATTGAGAGCTAAAATTGGCACTAGTGAAATCGGTAAGCAGATCACCATCGGTCTACTACGTAAAGGCAAGCCAATGGAAGTGAATGTTACCTTAGAAGATAGTGATTCTAGCAGTACGAAAGCCGAAGTTTTAACCACGTCACTAATGGGAGCCACTTTAAGCAATAGTACAATCAAAGGCACTAAAGGTGTTAAGGTCGATAGCGTTTCGTCTAATTCACCTGCAGCCATGCTTGGCCTGGCAAAAGGTGATCTTATTATTAGTGCCAACGAACAACGGATAGAAAATATTAATCAACTGCGTAAAATTATTGAAACTAAACCTACTGCTTTAGCATTAAATATTTTACGTGGTGATCAAAATATCTATTTATTACTTCGCGGTAATAATATATTCAATTAATCACCCAGCAAACAGGTACTGTTAACTATCGTACCTGTTTGTATTTATGGTATCCTGCTATTTTATTATCTCGTTTATCTTTTATTACAGAATACTTACTATGTTCATCAAGCTTTTTCGTGCTGTCATTGTAGGGCTTGTTATCGCTACTATTTTGCTAATGGCTATTCCATCTATACGCCCAAAAGGACTCACTGACCTCCTTGACGGTAAAAAAGATGAGCAACCAATTAGTTATAGTAAAGCGGTACGTAGAGCAGCACCGGCAGTTGTCTATGTTTATAGCAGCGGGACCGGTAGTTTTTCCCAAAATGGGCGCGAATTAACTGCATTAGGCTCTGGTGTCATTATGAGCAGTAACGGTTATATTATTACCAACAGACATGTCGTTAATAACGCGGATCAAATTCAGATTGCACTGCCTGATGGATTAATTTTTGACGCACTCATCGTTGGCTCAGATAGCTTAACAGACTTGGCTGTTTTAAAAATAGACGCCGAAAATCTTCCTGTGATTCCGATTAACCCACAACGTAAAGCGCGCGTTGGCGATATCGTGTTAGCCATCGGTAACCCCTATAATTTAGGACAAACAGTGACACAAGGAATTATTAGCGCCACTGGACGGGTAGGGCTAAGTCCTACCCGCCGACAGAATTTTCTACAAACCGATGCGTCTATTAATCATGGAAATTCAGGCGGAGCGCTAATTAATACTGAAGGTAAATTGATGGGAATTAATACACTCTCATTTGATCATTCAGAAAATGGTTTTACGCCTGAGGGATTAGGTTTTGCTATTCCAACAGAATTAGCAACTAAAATTATGGAAAAACTTATTCGTGATGGGAGAGTGATCCGTGGTTTTATCGGTATCACTGCGCGGGACTTACCCCGTATTCGCTCTAACAATAACGATATTAATCAAATTAAAGGGCTACGTATTTTTCAGGTCGCGGCAAATGGCCCGGCAGAAAATGCTGGTATTCAAGTCGGTGATATTATTATTTCTGTTAATGATCAACCGGTTATCTCGGCTGCGGAAACAATGGATCAAGTTGCTGAAATTAGTCCGGGCAGTATCGTCCCTGTCACACTACTGCGCAACGAAAAAACAATGACTGTCCACGTTAAAATTGAAGAGTACAAAGAAGGTAAATCATTACTACAATAAGTAAGAATCAGCAGTCTAACAAAGCTACTGATTTTTACCTTAGTAAAATAGCAGGTTATATTTTCTTTGCAGTAATACGTTCTATATTGGCCCCTAAACTACGTAGCTTCTCTTCTATTTTCTCATATCCCCTATCGATATGATAAATCCGATCAACAGTCGTTTTTCCTTTCGCAATACATCCAGCAAGTACTAAACTAGCAGATGCCCGTAAATCGGTAGCCATGACTTGGGCACCCATAAGTTGTTCAACACCATGACAAACAACGGTATTTCCTTCTATTTCCGCATGGGCTCCCATACGAATTAACTCAGGGATATGCATAAAACGATTTTCAAAAATAGTTTCTGTTATTGTACTAACACCTTCAGCCACTAAATTAAGTAAGCTAAATTGTGCCTGCATATCGGTTGGAAAGCCTGGATGCGGTTCTGTTCTGATAGTCACTGCTTTTGGCCGCTTACCATGCATATCCAGCTGGATCCAATCCTCGCCAATTTCAATCTCTGCACCCGCCTCACGTAATTTAGCTAATACTGCATCCAATGTAGCTGGTTTAGTATTGCGACAGATTACTTTACCTCCAGAGATAGCAGCTGCAACCAGAAATGTACCTGTTTCAATCCGATCAGGTAAAATTCGATAAATACCACCACCTAAGCGCACAACTCCTTCAATAATAATGCTGTCTGTACCTGCACCCGTGATCTTTGCCCCTAATGAATTTAAAAAGCTGGCTGTGTCTTCAACTTCAGGTTCACGAGCTGCGTTTTCAATAACGGTTTTTCCCTCTGCCAGAGTTGCAGCCGTCATAATAGACACGGTGGCGCCGACACTAACTTTATCCATAACAATATTGGCGCCTTGCAAACGACCATCGACCGATGCTTTAACATAACCTTCATCTAAGGTAATTTTGGCACCAAGTTGTTCAAGCCCGGCAATATGTAAATCAACTGGACGCGCACCAATCGCACATCCTCCCGGTAAAGATACTTGGCCTTGACCGAAACGAGCCACTAATGGCGCCAAAGCCCAAATAGATGCACGCATCGTCTTGACTAATTCATAAGGAGCACAAAATTTATTAATACCACGTGCGTCAACAAAAATAGCGCCATTACGCTCAACTTTTGTACCTAACTGATTAAGTAATTCAATTGTTGTATCAATATCTTTTAGCTTTGGAACATTTTGTAATTCAACGGGTTCTTCTGCTAAAAGCGATGCAAACAATATCGGTAGTGCCGCATTTTTTGCACCAGAAATCGAGACCTCTCCCATCAAACGGGTTGGCCCCTTCAATCGAAACTTGTCCATCTAGAAATTCTCTATGAGTAATATTTATATTATTAATGCAAAAGTATAGTCTTAAAAACCATTAAGCTTACGATCTCTTTTCCATTCCGCGGGGGTATAAGCTTTAATTGATAATGCATGGATCCGATTATCTGCAATATATTCCATTAGTGGTGCATAAATCACTTGCTGCTGCTTAACCCGACTCATACCGTCAAACATTTCACCAACAGCAATTATTTGAAAATGACTACCTTCGCCATTGACAATCACTTCATCAAGTTTCAATTGTTCTATTAATACTTGCTTTATTTCATTTGTATCCATAATTAAACTCAATTCTAACATTAAAAGACAATCCATCTATCCTAATCGATCTATCATCTGCTGCAAATCAAACAAAACGCCCTTGGCATAAAAATGCACAAGAGCGTTTGCTTTATATATAAACTATTTTTAAAATTTATGACCCAATTAGTTCATAAAATCCTCAAGTTTATAAAGCCTAATAAGGGTCTTAAAACGCTCACTAATACCTTCAAATACCCATTTATTCTCTGACTGCTGTTCTGATTTTAACCTAATAAACATAGCGAGTCCGGTAGAATCGATATGAGATAACTGAGAAACATTAATCGCATTAATACCTTTTAGCAACTGATTTCTCTGTTGCCAAAAAGCGGGTAGAGTATCACGATCAAGCTCACCGGTTAAAATCAACATTTGACCTTTCTGCTCCCAAGTCAACATGGGTATCATGATTTTTTATTTTCCAGCGTAATGGGATTTTTTGCACTATTGAGCAACACTTGTGTCAAGCCGTCAATACCTTTAGTACGTAAAATATTAGCCCATTCGTTTTGTTTAGTTGTAATTAAACTAACACCTTCAGTAATCATATCATAAGCCTGCCAATAGCCAGTTTTGCTATTTTTACGCCATTGAAAATCAAGACGTACAGGTGGTCGGCCCTGTGGATCGGTAATTGTTACCCGAATAGCAACCACATTCCTATCACCCAGTGGTTGTTCAGGCGCAATTTGATATTGTTGCCCATGATACATTGCTAAAGCTTGCCCATAAGCTTGTTCCAAATAGGCTTCAATCGCCTGAAAATAAGCATCCCGTTGTGACGGAGTTGCACTACTATAATAAGATCCTAAGACTAATGCTCCTGCATACTTAATTTGTACATAAGGCATAAGTTCTTCACGAACAACCCTGCGTAAGTAATCTGGATTTTGCCGGATCATAGGCTGCTCATTTTTTAAGCGAGTAAAAGTTTTAGCAGCGGCTTCTTGCATCAGTTTATATGGATTGGTTTGATCTATCGCCATCGCAAATGGAGCAACCACTAACAAAGCCACTATTAAGAAACGTTTAAACATAAAATAGGTTCCTTTTCTTATCATATTAGATTGTTCATCATGGTGTCGTGGAAGATTTTTCGTTATTTCAGGAAACTGAGCTTGCTCTATTCGAACGATTAGGATCGCCACTTCTATATAAGAATTGCCCAATTAAATCTTCCAATATTATGGCCGGTTTAGTATCTTCGATGCGTCCACCGTCCTTAAGAAAGGTAATTCCCATATCCGGATCATAAAAACCCACATTAAGTGCTAAAAACTGCTCACCTAATAATCCCGCAGTAAGTATCGACAATGAGCTGTTATCAGGAATATTATCATATTGACTAAAAATCGCTAAGGTAACACGTGGCGTATAAGTTTTCTTATCTAACATAATATCGACTATTCGGCCAACCACCACACCACCTATTTTTACCGGCGAGTTTACTTTCAATCCGCCTACATTGGTAAAAGAAGCAGTAACTTTATAAGTTGGTTGATTACCAAATGATTTAATATCTGCAACTTTTAAACATAAAAAGACAATTGCAGCTAATGCAATCAAAACAAATAGTCCAACTAGAATTTCACTTTTCTTACTTTGCATGAATTAATTCCCAAACATCAGTGCAGTAAGCACAAAATCTAAACCCAACACAGCTAATGAAGAATGAACAACGGTTCTGGTTGTTGCACGACTTATCCCTTCCGATGTTGGGATGGCATCATAACCATTAAATAAAGCTATCCAGCTGACTGTAAAAGCGAATACCACACTTTTAATAAAACAGTTGAGAATATCCTTTTTCCACTCAATAGCAGATTGCATCGATGACCAAAAAAAGCCTTCATCAATTCCTTTCCAATCAACACCGACTAGCGCACCACCTAATATGCCTACGGCGACAAAAATTAGTGCCAGTAATGGCATACTGATCAGTCCGGCCCAAAAACGTGGCGCAATAACTCGACGTAATGGATCAACCGCCATCATTTCCAAACTAGAGATCTGCTCTGTTGCTTTCATCAACCCTATTTCTGCCGTTAATGCAGAACCTGCTCTGCCAGCAAATAAAAGTGCGGTCACCACTGGTCCTAGTTCCCTTAATAGAGAAAGAGCGACCATCATGCCAAGACTGGATTCAGCACTAAACATGGTCAAGACTAAATATCCTTGTAAACCAAGTACCATGCCAATGAATAATCCCGATACAGCAATAATTAATAAAGATAAGACTCCTACATTGTAGAGCTGTTTTATTAATAATGGCCATTGTTTTGCAAATTCAGGTTTGCCAAATAAGGCCCGACATAACAAATAGCCAGCACGACCAAATGTCGCCACCATAGCTAGTGAACGATGGCCTAATGCGGCTAATGTATCAATTAGTATCATCCCATCACCCTAATAAATCTGCTGCATAATTTCCTGCCGGAAACTTAAATGGTACCGGACCATCTGCTATACCATCAAGAAACTGCCTAACCCGCGCATCCTTATTTTGTTGCAATTCTTTCGCTGTACCTTCAGCAATAACATGTTGCTCCGCAACAATATAAGCTTTATCCGCTATGCTCAACACTTCTGGCACATCGTGAGAAACAATAACACAAGTAATACCTAATGCATGATTAAGTTCATCAATAAGTTTAACCAAAACTCCCATGGTTATCGGATCTTGCCCAACAAAAGGTTCATCAAATAGAATTAATTGTGGATCAAGGGCAATAGCGCGTGCCAATGCTGCTCGTCGCGCCATACCACCTGATAGTTCAGCTGGCATAAGATTAGCCGCACCTCTCAACCCGACTGCTTCTAGTTTCATCATGACCACTGTTCGAATAATTTCTGCTGCTAAAACAGTATGTTCACGTAAAGGGAAAGCAACATTGTCAAAAACATTCATATCTGTAAACAAGGCACCTGACTGAAACAACATACTCATTTTCTTGCGAGCAGCATAAAGTTCCGCGCGTGATAGTGTTGGAATATTAACACCATCAAACCAAATTTCTCCCTTATCTGGCTGTAATTGTCCACCAATCAAACGTAGCAACGTTGTTTTTCCAATACCTGATGGCCCCATGATTGCCGTAATTTTTCCCCTGGGGATCGTCAAGCTCATATCGGTAAAAATCAGCCGTTGACCCCGAATAAAAGACATATCTTTGATTTCTATGATATTATCTACAGACTTCTTCATGACGATAATAGCCTTTCTGTCTAATTATCATTTAAGTATATTTACTCAGTATGGAACATATTACCTAAAAACTAGCATATATTCGCTATCAATATTATTGCCAATTTTACTTTTGTTCATTTCATCGTCACAATAAACAAATTTTCAAATGTCATCATAGTGAAAAATGCTATTTTTTCTAATAATACAACGTACGGATAATATATTGATGACAAGTAATACAAAGCGAGTGATATGAAAAAACGAGTCTTACTAAACATCTATTAACCCATATAATTAAATTAGTTATATCAAATTGGGGAATAAAAATGTCTGAAATTGATTTTCAAAAAACAGCGAAGAAGGTATTGGAGATTGAACGTAGCGGGCTTGCCAATTTGGAGCAATATATCAATGATGATTTTAACCAAGCTTGTGAACTGATTTTCAAATGTACTGGCAAAGTCGTTGTTATGGGGATGGGTAAATCAGGCCATATTGGCCGTAAAATTGCAGCCACATTAGCCAGTACAGGAACACCGGCTTTTTTTGTCCATCCAGGAGAAGCTAGTCATGGTGATTTAGGCATGATTAGTCGTCAAGATATTGTTCTGGCTATTTCTAATTCCGGTGAGTCAAATGAAATATTAGCACTGATTCCAGTGTTAAAACGCCAACACATTGCGTTAATTTGTATGACAAAAAATCCTGCTAGTAGCATGGGAAAAGCGGCAGATTTTCACCTTTGTATCAAAGTACCGCTGGAAGCTTGTCCATTAGGTCTAGCGCCAACAACAAGCACAACCGCGATGTTAGTTATGGGAGATGCTATTGCGGTCGCTTTACTTGAAGCGCGGGGTTTTACTGCTGAAGATTTTGCACTTTCTCATCCAGGTGGCACATTGGGCCGCAAACTTTTATTAAGAGTGAGTGACCTAATGCATACTGGGAAAAATATTCCAAATGTCATGAAACAGGCAACATTACAGCAAGCATTAGTGGAAATTACTCGCAAAAAACTAGGTATGGTTGTGATTTGTAATGAAGAAATGCAAATTGAAGGTATTTTTACCGATGGTGACTTACGACGCGTATTTGCAATGAATATTGACTTAAATAATGCCAAAATTACCGATGTAATGACAGCCGGTGGTATTAGGGTAAAACCCGATATGCTAGCGATTGACGCCTTAAATTTGATGCAACACCACCATATTACTTCCTTACTGGTGGCAAAAGCAGATACACTTATTGGTGTTATTCATCTGCATGATCTTTTGCAAGCTGGCATCATATAATTATTGGAAATAATACATGAATAATGATAATAAAATCACAACCTGTTATGGCCCAATAGACCAACATATCGTTGAAAAAGCACGTCTTATAAAATTACTAATTTGTGATGTTGATGGTGTCATGACAGATGGCTTAATTTATATGGGAAATAATGGAGAAGAACTAAAAGCATTCAATGTAAAAGATGGTTATGGTATCCGTTGTTTACTGACCTCTGCAATTGAAGTTGCCATTATTACTGGTCGTAAAGCTAAATTATTGGAAGATCGTGCCAAAACACTCGGTATTAATTATCTTTACCAAGGGCAAAGTGAAAAAAAATTAGCTTATAATGATCTGATAACCCGATTAAAACTCCAACCTCAACAGATTGCTTATATTGGTGATGATTTAATTGACTGGCCGGTCATGTCGCAGATAGGGCTTTCGGTTGCTGTAGCTGACGCGCATCCAATGTTGTTAAGTAAAGCGCATTATGTTACATATCAAGCAGGCGGCAAAGGTGCGGTACGTGAAATTTGTGATCTGATCCTGCTTGCTCAAGATAAGATAGAAAATGCCCACGGTTTATCAATATAGGCAAAAATGAAACAACGATGAGCAAATTTAAGTTTTGGCTTAACATTATATTAACACTAATTGTTTTAGCGCTTATTGGCTGGAACTTAGCTGATTTTAATCAATCAAAAGCACCCGCTATGGTTGATAACAGCCAACCAAATTATCAAACTGGTAATGCCATTACCCATGTCTATGATCCAATGGGTAAATTGGCCTATAAGCTGATAACGGATGAGACGCACCACTTTTCGAGTAATAAAACCAGCTGGTTTATTAATCCAGTATTAACAACTTATGACCCAAAAAGTATCCCCTCTTGGGCCGTACGCTCTAATAAAGCCAAATTAACCAACGACAACATGCTTTATTTATATGGTAATGTTCAAGTAAATAGCTTAAATCCAACTTCAGATTTACAAAAAATTTTGACGGAAAATGCCATCGTTAACCTAATTACCCAGGATGTTTCATCTGATGATAAAGTCACAGTAATTGGTATCGGTTTACGATCAGTGGGTATGAAAATGCGCGGTAATATGAGAACGCATACCGCTGAATTAATTGAAGATGTTAAAACCTATTATGAAATCCCCAATAAGCAAACAGCTCCCGAAGGAAACAACTAAATGATATTGGCAAAAAAAATCTTCATTAATGTAGCATTGACTAGTTCAATATTCATATTAAGCTTGCCAGCAATAGCGCTGAAAAGTGATTCTCAACAACCCATTCAGATTGATTCAGTTAAACAGTCACTTGATTTAGAAAAAAATATTACCACATTTACAGAAAATGTTGTCATAAAACAAGGTTCTATAGATGTTCGAGCTGATAAAGTTGTTGTCACCCGTCCGAACGGCGATGCCAAAAAGATGGTTGTCGAAGCCTATGGTACACCAGCCAATTTCTATCAATTACAAGATGATGGTAAACCGATCAAAGGTCACAGCGACAAAATACGTTATGAAATGGAAAAAGAGCTGGTCATCCTAACGGGTAATGCTTACCTTGAACAACTAGATAGCAATATTAAAGGTGACAAAATTACCTATTTAGTCCCAACCCAACAAATGGAAGCATTTAGTGATAAAGGGAAACGAGTAACGACCATACTGTTACCTTCCCAATTACAAGAAAAAGGCCCTGGGGTAAAAAGTACAAATAATAGTAAGAGTAAATAATAAAAAATGGCGAAATTAACTGCGAAACATTTGGCAAAAACATACAAAAACCGCAAGGTTGTTGAAGACGTTAGCCTGGAGGTCAGTTCAGGTGAAATCGTTGGTTTACTTGGGCCAAACGGTGCAGGTAAAACGACAACCTTTTATATGGTAGTTGGTATCGTTCCTCGTGATACTGGAAAAATTGCTATCGACGATGAAGATATTAGTTTGCTGCCGCTTCACGAACGGGCTCGTAGGGGAATAGGTTATTTACCACAAGAAGCCTCAATATTTCGCCGACTAAACGTTTACGATAATCTGATGGCTGTATTAGAAATTCGTAAAGATTTAACATTCGAAGAAAAACAGCAACGTGCCGAAGAATTGATGGAAGAGTTTAGTATTACTCATTTGCGAAATAACCTCGGTCAATCACTTTCTGGCGGGGAGCGTCGCCGGGTAGAAATAGCCCGGGCATTAGCGGCTGATCCTAAATTTATTCTTTTAGATGAACCTTTTGCTGGTGTTGATCCGATTTCAGTATTAGATATAAAAAAAATAATCCAACACTTGAGAGATTATGGTTTAGGCGTATTAATAACCGATCACAATGTGAGAGAGACATTAGATGTCTGTGAACGTGCTTACATTGTCAGTCAAGGTCATCTTATCGCTCATGGAACTCCTAAAGCGATTTTAGAAAATGAACAAGTCAAACGTGTCTATTTGGGAGAAGGTTTCCGCCTCTAACCGTGACTAATTAAAGTTGGTAAATTTTTTTATTATGTTATTCCCAAGAGGCTAAGCCAATTTTATGAAACAGAGTTTGCAACTCCGACTCAGTCAGCAGTTGGCTATGACACCACAGCTACAACAAGCTATTCGTTTGTTGCAACTTTCAACATTAGAACTTCAACACGAAATTCAGCAAGCTCTTGAAAGCAATCCTTTACTTGAACAAGATGACCTCTACCAGGAAATTGAAACATCAGATATTAATGATAACGAGCCAACGGCACTAGATAGTTTTGACGCCATCGAACAAAATGATGTGCCAAGCGAATTACCTTTAGATACTAATTGGGAAGAAATTTACCCCTCAGATAACTATCCAACTCTAACCAATAATTTTAGTGACAATGATTTTCCTATCTACCAAGGAGAAACATTGCAAACGTTGCAAGATTATTTATCCTGGCAAGCATCATTAACACCTTTTACTGAAATAGATGCCGCGATTGCTACCGCCATTATTGATGCTGTGGACGATTCCGGCTATTTAAGCACCACTATTGAAGATATTTACGCGGGTTTAGCCCTAGCAGATATTACCCAGGAAGAAGTTGAAATTGTATTAAAACGGATCCAGCACTTCGATCCGATTGGCGTCGCAGCCAAAAATTTAAAAGACTGCTTACTAATTCAGTTATCAGCGTTACCTCGCGAGACTCCTTTTCTAAAAGAAGCTAAACTGATAATTAACGACCATTTAGAATTACTAGGCAATCGTGATTTTCGGCAACTTAGCCGAAAAACCAAATTAAAAGAAACGGCCTTGAAAGAAGTTATCGCGATGATCCAACGATTAGATCCTAAACCTGGGCAAATCATTCAAACTAATGAACCACAATATATTGTCCCCGATGCTCTAGTGCGCAAAATAGATAATGACTGGCAAGTAGCTCTAAATACTGAAAACATTCCACGCTTAAAAATCAATCAACATTATGCTTCTCTAGGTAAACACTCTGATAATGAAGAAGATAACCAATTCATCCGTAATAACTTACAAGATGCAAAATGGTTAATAAAAAGTTTAGAAAGTCGTAATGAAACTTTATTAAAAGTTGCCCAATGTATTGTTGAAAATCAACAACAGTTTTTTGAATATGGTGAAGAGCATATGAAACCTATGGTACTAGCGGATATTGCTTATCAGGTTGATATGCACGAATCGACGATTTCCCGTGTCACATCGCAAAAGTATCTACATAGTCCAAGAGGTATTTTTGAACTGAAATACTTTTTTTCTAGCCATGTTAACACTGATACCGGAGGAGAAGCCTCTTCTATCGCTATACGCGCGCTAGTAAAAAAACTCATTGCGGCAGAGAACCCTGCAAAACCCTTGAGTGATAACAAATTAACGAGCATACTAGCAGAACAGGGTATTCAAATTGCTCGTCGTACAGTTGCTAAATATCGAGAGTCTCTATCCATTCCACCCTCGAATCAGCGTAAAAAACTGATTTGAATTAACTGAGAAGGAAGATACTATGGAATTTCAAATTACTGGCCAAAATATTAAAATTACCGAAGCATTACGCCAAACCGTGGAAGAAAAGTGTTCAAAATTTGAACAATATTTTGACCATATCAATGCTATTCATATAATTTTAAAAGTACAGAAATTTAATCAAATTGCTGAGGCAACGGCGAAAGTAAATGGAGCAGAACTACATGCTTCTGCTCAAGAAGATGATATGTATGCGGCAATTGATGCCATGGTAGAAAAAATGGCGCGCCAGCTTACTAAATACAAAGAAAAATTGAAACAACATTAATCTGTGTTATTAAACAATAAGGGCACTATGACACTAAATGTAGATTATCGATGTTAGTATCGTTCATGCCAGATATTCATTATGGATATCTGGTATAATTGCCCTAAGTGAATAAATCCAATGAACAGTGAAAAAAAATTATCATTAAGCTCGGTATTAACACCATCATGTACACTAAATAATGTACATTGTACGAGTAAAAAACGAGCACTAGAAATTATTAGTGAAGTTGCTGCAATTGCACTGAATGTACCTGAAAGTGTCGTTTTTGACTCATTATTAACCCGTGAAAAAGTCGGCACAACCGGTATCGGTGGAGGTATTGCAATCCCACATGGCAAATTAAATGAAAACAATTCATCCGACGCAGTTGGTGTTTTTCTCCATTTAGATGAACCTATTGCTTTTGATGCCATTGATAATCAGTCAGTCGATTTACTGTTTGCATTATTAGTTCCTTCAGAGCAATGTAAAACACATTTACATACTCTCTCTTTAATTGCCAAACGGTTAGCTGATAAGAACCTATGTCGTCGTTTACGCGCTGCGCAAAGTAATGATGAACTCTATAAAATCATTACTGAATAACTGGTTTCTAAAAATCTAAGCCAAATAATGATTTTCATTGTGAAGAAACTTAAGGGGTATGACTCATGGTGCTGATGATAGTCAGTGGCCGTTCTGGTTCAGGTAAATCAGTTGCTCTACGGGCACTGGAGGATATGGGTTTTTATTGTGTTGACAATCTGCCCGTTATTTTACTGCCAGAATTAGCAAATTCACTTGCTGAACGACAAACTTCTGCGGCCGTGAGTATCGATGTTCGTAATATGCCAGACAACCCAACAATTTTCGAGAATGCATTAAAAAATCTACCGGCTAGTTTTTCCCCACAATTACTTTTTCTTGATGCAGATCGTAATACGCTGATCAGAAGATATAGTGATACACGCCGTTTGCATCCACTCTCCAATAAAAATTTATCATTAGAAAATGCTATTGATGAAGAAAATGATCTATTAGAGCCACTCTGCTCACGCGCAGATTTAGTTATCGACACCTCTGAAATGTCAGTACATGAACTGGCTGAAATGCTTAGAGCACGCTTATTAGGTAAACGGGAACGTGAATTGACCATGGTTTTCGAATCCTTTGGCTTTAAACATGGTATTCCGATCGATGCAGATTATGTGTTTGATGTCCGTTTTTTACCTAACCCACATTGGGATCCTAAATTACGTCCTATGACAGGTCTCGATCGTCCTGTTGCTGCCTTTCTTGACCGACACACAGAAGTGCATAACTTTATCTATCAAACACGTAGTTATCTTGAATTATGGTTACCCATGTTAGAATCTAATAACCGTAGCTATTTGACGATTGCTATCGGTTGTACCGGAGGTAAACACCGTTCAGTATATGTTGCCGAACAACTGGCTGATTACTTTCGTTCTAGAGGCAAAAATGTTCAGTCGCGTCATCGGACGTTAGAAAAGAGAAAGTCATGACTGTCTATCACCGCATTATTATAAAAAATCAACAGGGTATGCATGCCAGGCCAGCAATGATGCTCTGTGAACTAATCCAACAATTTGAATCTTCGGTGCTATTGCGCAATTGCCATAATATAGAAGCTCAAGCAGATAGTGTTATAGCGATGTTAATGTTAGATTCAGAACAAGGTAGTTATATCGATATTGAAGTAACCGGTCCAGATGAAGAGCAGGCACTAGCAGCAATTATTCAACTTTTTCATCATAAACTTGAAGACGATTAACCAGTCTCTTTCAAAAAGTTTAATTAAATCAACGTTATTAGACAGCCACTTTTCACCGCTATCAACTACCTCAAAATTACGCGATATCTGCTAACACTATTATTCTTTCAATGTCATTTCATATACTGTGGCAAATTGAGTAAAAGTCATTCTGCCACACTAAAATGCTACTGAGTTGGCATCAACCCCATCGATAACTTCTCCGTCATCAGGTAATTTCTGCTCTTGCTGTAAATGCCTACCATTTTAACCGTTCAATCCGGCCAAATCTTCTCATTCAACGACAGCAATTATTAGCAAAATTTACTGACCAGCAACATGCATTTCTGGTAATAATACCGAACCACATTGAATATTACTGCGAGTTTCAATATCGTTGCCTATTGTTACAATATTAGCCCACATCTGTTTTAGATTGCCAGCAATAGTAATTTCACTGACAGGATATTGTATTACGCCGTTTTCAACCCAAAAACCGGCTGCTCCCCGAGAATAATCCCCCGTTACCGAGCTAACTCCCTGCCCCATCAATTCAGTAACAACTAACCCCGTCCCCATTTCTCGCAATAAAGCAGCAAAATCTAACCCCTGGCCGGCAATATGCCAGTTATGAATACCACCAGCATGACCAGTACTCTGCAAGCCAAGCTTACGTGCTGAATAACTGATCAATAACCAAGTTTGTAATATCCCTTGCTCAATAATATTACGTTGACTAGTGTTCACACCTTCACTATCAAAGGGAGATGACGCTAGTCCGCTAATCAGATGTGGCTTCTCCTGAATGGTTAGCCAAGAAGGAAAAATTTGCTTACCGAGGCTGTCTAATAAAAAAGAGGATCTACGATAAATACTTGTACCACTAATCGCACCAACCAGGTGACCAAATAAACCGGTTGCTACCTCAGCAGCAAAAATGACCGGTGTCTTCATAGTTGATAATTTACGCGGTGAAAGCCTGGCGACAGTTCGGCGAGCAGCCTCCTGTCCAACCCATTGAGGTGATTGCAAATCCTCTAATCGACGGGCAATGGAATAAGCATAATCGCGCTCCATTCCATCATTTTCCTGAGCAATCACACAACTTGACATTGAGTGCCGACTGGAGCAATAGCTCTGTAGCATTCCGTGAGTATTACCAAACACTCTAATGCCATAATGACTATTAAAACTTCCACCTTCAGTATTTTTAATTCTTTTATCCGCATTTAAAGCCGACATCTCCGCTTGACCTGCCAATTGGATCGCTTTTTCAGCATCAATATCAAAGGGATAAAAGAGTTTTAAATCAGGTGATTGATAAGCCAAAAGGTCAGCGTCTGCTAAACCAGCAAAAGGATCTTCCGAAGTATACTGTGCAATATCAATAGCCGCTTGCACAGTACGCTTAATCGCTGCTGGATGTAAATTAGTGGACGATGCACTACCTTTACGTTGTTTATGATAAACCGTAATGCCAAGAGCACCATCACTATTAAATTCAATATTTTCAGTTTCACCAAAACGTGTACTTACACTGATACCTGTTGATTTATTAATAGCCACTTCAGCTGCATCACAACTCTTTTTGGCGATTGATAATGCATAGGCAACTGTTTCTTCTAATTGTTTACGTTGTAATAAAACCTGTTCCGTCAAACTCATTGATATCATCCAAAAATAGAAAATAAAATCAACTCAACCAATACCTATCTTCAGCAGAAAATAAATCCTCTATAGCATTAAATCTATTTTCCCAGTTACAATAGAGATAAGATGTTAACATACCAGACGACAGATTATTCTGAAATAAAATAATCCGACGTCTTGCTAAGAGGAAAACCGCGATGGCAAAACAGCCCGATAACTGGTTCGATGATAACGCCGATAATATCGATAAGGATGAAATCATCTGGGTCAGTAAAAGCGAAATCAAGCGTGATGCCGAAGCGCTAAAAAAGCTGGGAGCAGAACTGGTTGAACTTAGTAAACATGAACTAGAACGTATCCCCCTTAATGATGAACTACTAGCAGCTGTTGAATTAGCGCAAAAAATTAAGCGTGAAGGGCGACGACGCCAGCTACAATTTATTGGTAAATTACTCAGAGCGCAAGATCCTCAACCTATTTATGACGCGTTGGATAAGCTAAAAAATCGGCACAATCAACAAATCGCCATATTACATAAACTTGAAGCTTTACGTAATCAATTATTAGAGAATGGCGATAATGCAATTGAAGATGTAATACGTTTATTTCCCTTAGCTGATCGTCAACAGCTACGGACCTTAATTCGTAACTGTAAAAAAGAAAGAGAGGCAAATAAACCGGCTAAAGCCTATCGCCAACTCTTTCAATACCTAAAGACACTATCTGAAAGTGCCTAAGCTGGATTAGATTGGGAGGCTCGGCAATGAAATATGAATTGCCCTCCCAATGTTTGTTCAGCTTCTCTAAAAACCGTTATCAGCTCAGCAAATTCTGTTAACTGATATTCATTTATATGAGAAAAAATAACCTCTACCGGTAAAGCAATTCCACCAGTCAACATATCCCAAAGTGCATCCAAATTTTGGCCAAACCATTTTGGTAATTCAAAAACCAATATCGCTTTTTGATAAAAGTCATTCAGATTGTCTATTTCACGAAAATCAAATTCAACACAATGCATCATTTAATTCACTCTTGAAAAGGTTTTATAATGATCTAACGTCACATAAATCAATCCATCTGATGAATAAAGCAATCTATCACTAGCTCGATGACCACAGTGATAATTGATATCGGCTTCATACCATTGGCGATCTGGAGCAGCAGGTAGCAATTTTTCTCTGTTGTTGTATCTATCGCCACCAATCGCTTTACCCGGCACAACTTGACATAAATTACCTGCCCTTGGATCCCAACCACTTTGTCGTGCTTTTCTTTTTGTAATATAAAAGTCTGGTAATCGATGGTATTGCCTTAGATAATTAACCACATTTTGCTGTGCGGTTAACTTGTCAATATTATGGACAACCGTGGGCGCTACTGTTTGCCCTATTATGTCTGCCTGCTGCCGACTATGCCATTTAAAGTAAACTCCTGCCCCTATTAATATGGCTAATATTAGCAAGATAACAATTTTTTTATTCATCCAATCATCCAAAAATTTATTATGCTGTTCCACCAACCGTCATACTATCGAGCTTTAATGTGGGTTGGCCCACACCAACAGGAACGCTTTGCCCTTCTTTGCCGCAAACACCAATCCCGCTATCAAGTTTGAGATCATTACCAACCATTGAAATCTGCTGCATTGCTTCTCGCCCGGAGCCAATTAATGTTGCTCCTTTTATCGGCTTTGTGATTTTCCCTTTTTCGATCAAATAGGCTTCCGCAGTCGAAAAAACAAATTTGCCCGAAGTAATATCAACTTGCCCACCAGCAAAATTAGGTGCATAAATACCACGATCAACACTGGCTATTATCTCTGCCGGGGTTGATTGTCCGGCTAACATATAAGTATTTGTCATACGAGGCATCGGCAAATGCGCATAAGATTCACGCCGACCATTACCGGTTGGCACAACCCCCATCAAACGAGCGTTCATTTTGTCTTGCATATAACCTTTTAAAATACCATTTTCAATCAAGACATTATATTGTCCCGGTACACCTTCATCATCGATGGCTAAAGATCCTCTACGACCGACTAGAGTGGCATCATCAACCACGGTACAAAGTGGTGAAGCAACTTGTTGACCTACTTTTCCACTAAAAATAGATGTGCCACGCCGATTAAAATCACCTTCAAGACCGTGGCCGACTGCCTCGTGTAGTAAAACACCTGGCCAACCAGCACCGAGTACCACAGGCATTGTGCCTGCCGGTGCAGCAATTGCGGTAAGATTAACCAATGCTATGCGGACAGCCTCTCGAGCATAATATTCCGCCCGAACTTCACTTTGCTCTGTTTCAAGAAAATATTGGTAACCATAGCGCCCACCGCCACCACTACCAGCACGCTCACGCTTGCCGTCATGTTCCACTAACACACTGACAGATAAGCGTACTAATGGACGAATATCAGCCGCTAACGTGCCATCTGTTGCTACGACCAGAACATGTTCATAAACACCAGATAGCGTTACATCGACCTCTTGCACACGAGGATCTTCGGCTCGGGCAACTTGATCAACACGCTGCAACAATGCGATTTTCTCTTCCGGGCTCATTGTTTGTATAGGATCAATCGCAGAATATAAATGTTTAAAATTAACCTTACTAATTAGACATGCTTTGCCCTTCCCTGTCTGATTTACAATGCTTCGAGCCGCATTAGCACTTTGCTGTAGTGCCTGTAAAGTTATCTGATCGGCATAAGCAAATCCGGTTTTATCATCACGAATAGCGCGAATACCTACACCCTGATCAATATTGTAGGATCCTCTTTTAATAATTCCGTCTTCCAATCCCCATGCTTCATGACAACTCGATTGAAAATAGAGATCGGCATAATCTAAATGTCGCTCGGCAAGTGATTGTAAAACATCTTGCAGATGTTGATGATTAAGATCGTTTGATGTCAGCAAATATTCACTAACAGAGGTTAAACTCATATTTATTTACTCTTTCTATTTCGTTTTGTGTTCAATTAATGGCATCAAACTAGTACGGAAGCGATTATGCTTTACGACTTTCATCTGTTCACGGACACCAATCAGGCTTTCTTTAGCTTTATCAATATTAAGCGTTAATGCACTGACTGCATCTGCATTTTCTTGCAAAATATTGCCCCAGCTATCAATCACCATTGAGTGACCCCAAGTACGACGTTGACCATGCACGCCTATTTGTGCCGGCGCCAAAATAATACATTGATTTTCAATCGCGCGGGCTTTTAACAGTGGTTCCCAGTGAGCTTCACCAGTTAAACGTGTAAAAGCAGCCGGCACAGCAATGAGATCCGCCCCTTGCTTTCTTAATGCCTGAAACAGGCAGGGAAAACGTAAATCATAACAAATCGTCATTCCTAAACGGCCAACTGGCGTATCAACTACTGTAATATGTTCACCACGTTGATAAATTGACGATTCGTTATAAATATCTTGTTCATCATCAATTATATTCACATCAAACATGTGAATTTTGTCATAGCGAGCACGAATTGCACCGCTATCATCAAATAACAGACTACTACTCGTGATAAGCTCAGGATCTTCGCGGCTGATTAATGGCATAGAGCCCACCAATATCCATACTTGATAATGACGAGCCATTTCAGCAATTGCACCTTGTAAAGGACCTTCTCCCTGTGATTCAGCAAAATTACGGTAACTGATATTATCACTAAACAACAGTGCATTTTCCGGTGTTAAAACCAATTTCACACTATTTGGTAATTGTTTAATCTGCTGCTCTATCTGAGCAAGGTTATGTTTAGTATTTTTACCACTACACAATTGTAATAGTGCAATATTGTCACTTGTCATCCCGTTGATTCTCCTTCAATTGACGTAAAGTTTCATCAATTTTTGGTTGTTCCAGACTACCGGTAATTCGATAACGAATAACCGATATTTTACTCCATAATGGGCCCAATACTCTAGTTGCAGCAAACACTGCCGCACCCGCAAGTGGATTAACGGCAAATGCCGTTGCAACACTTACCGTGGTTGAAATTTCAGGGGTAATAATAGCTTCTAAATTCATATCACGACGAACTAAATTAATTTTGCCATGTATTGTAATATCAGCCATTAAACCATCAATATAAAAATTATCAGTATTCAAGATGCCATTTTTTATATTAGCGTTACCCCGAATGGCATCAAACGCAAAGTCATCACTAAAGGTATCACTAAAATCCAATTGCAATTTACGTAAAAGTGCGTCAAAACTGATAAAACGCAACAACTGACCGGCTCCACCACCACCCATCTGAGCAATTGCTCCCTTAGCTAATTTAAAACTCAGATTACCGTTCAAACTAGCAACATCAGGTTGCCATGGTACTGCGGCCCAATTTAAATCAAAATCAATTTTAAAAGGTGCCTGTTTAATCGGCACTAGTATGCCGTAATAAGCAGCCAAATCATCAAATCGATTACCTTTTAATATCCCTTTTATCGTTGTACTGTTTTGCTGATCTGCATGCCATATACCAGAGATTTTCAGATCAGTGGAGCTATTTATTAACGATCCTTCTTTTAAAATGAGGGTTTGTCTATTGCGTATGACTTGTGCTTTTAGTTCAGCTAGTTTATAGCCTGCAAGCCAACATTCTGAGCAATAAATATTCATATTTGGCCAAGCTGAAATATCATATCTTTGCGCAAGGTTATTTATTGCCACATAATTCTGCTGTTGGAATGAAGTTTCTGGATTAAAATAAAGATAGTTAATCTTAGCTTGCCAATCACCCTGCTTCGGAATACTTAAACTACCCTTCAAATTATCGCTATCTACAACAATTGTCGTTAATTCAGCGGTTTTATTAATGGTAAATGCCATATTATTCCATTGCTGTTTAGCAAAAGTGATCTTTGGCAAGTTAACAATAGCGGTATCGGGTATTACAAATGATTTACCATAATTTTGCGGTGCTAAATTTAATGAAGAAAATGAAGTCAACAATGAAAGCCATTTCGGATCATTGATTTCAGGTAAGTTGATCATAACTAATGGACTGTCGGGCAGAACAACACCTTTAGCTGTGTAAGGCTGAATGGCTACTTTTAGCAAACGAACTTGCTTTTCAGTAAATTGCCATTGGCTATTAAAGCTAACTTGCTTACCAACATCACCATAAATTTGTAATTGCCGGGTATCACCACTAGCACGAATTTGCATATCACCTAATTGCCTTACTTGCTCGCTATCCAAAGCAGGAAATTGGCTAATAAGCTTATCTAATTTGCTATTCAGAGCAATGGATAAGGTTGGATTTTGCTTTAGTTGATTGGGCAATTGAATATTAACCTGTCCTTGCCAGGCTGTGCTACCTGCCAATTGACGCGTAATCGATTTAGGCAAAATAGCGATTTTTTTAGCTTGCCAATTACCGCCAACATTTACATTGATCTGGTAATTCTGTCGTTCATTAATGGTATTAAATGTTAAATTTATCGGTTGGCCAAACCATTCAGCTTGCAACTTTTCACTTTTCAAATCACCATTATGAAAATAAAAACGCCCCGTTAGCTGTTCCAGCTGACTATCAATAGCTGTGATATCGACATCATTATTCTTAAGATCAACTTGACCACTAGCAATCACACTACCACTATTTCTCTCTAACGGAATATCAAGCATCAATTTGCCACTAACGTTACCGCCTATTTTCACTGCATCTAATGCCTTGCCAATCGAACCTTCCATCGGGCTATGGATAAAATAATTACGGATCGCTTTTCCATCACCGGTAATATGAGATTTTATTAATAATTTAGATTGACTATAATCGGCAATATCTGCGCTAAGATCTACTGCTTTAGCATCACCTAATTTTACACTAGGCGCCGACATCCAAAGTCCATTACGTTCAAAATTAAGATCGATATCCAAATCAAAAATTGTCGGCCAATCAGGTTGATACTTAAAAGTCGCATCTCGTAGCGGTACAACAACTTGAAATTGTCCATTATTCTTTTTAAAAGGAAAATTAGCCGGATCACCGTGAAAAACCATCGTGGCGGCATCAACATGACCGCTAATAATTGCTTTCGTCAGATAATCAGATAAATCTTTACCCATTAACGTGGTGGGAAAATAACGCCATGCATCACCCGCATCGGTCAATTTTGCGCCAGCCAAAATACTTAATATAGGTGGCTGATCTTTTGCTGTCTGATAACGAAAATCGCCGGTTGTCGATAGCGATTTTGCTTGCAGCATCAGATCCTCACTCCAAATCTGGCGTGATTGGCCTTCTTCCGACCAAAAAATGGTTCCCTGTCCGGCAGAAATTTCCAATGGCACTTTAAACATTGGCGCATATTCGATAAAACTATTATTTAAGTTAAATGAGAATCTTCCACTTTGCTGACTACCTCGCAATGAACCACTAAAATGGCTAACTGAAGGTATATCTTTCCAGCGTATCCAGCTAATATCTTGCCAGGTGGCATCAATGAGTGCCTTCTCTGGCTTGCCCGGCGTAATATCCAATGCCAGTGCGACGAGTTGACCTTTTAGCTGACGTTTTTGCCAATCACTAATAAATTCAGGCGTGAAAAAAGAGAAAATAGGGATAATAGTTCTTAATCGCTCTAATTGAATATTATTAATCCGTATACGCCAATGATTTTCATCTGCTTTTGATTGTGGTAAATAGAGTAGAGAAATTTGACCTTCAAGCCATTGTTGTTGATCAGTTTTTAAATGTTGTAGCTGTGGAATATTAAATAACCAACCATTCTCTTGACGATGTAGGGTCAGCAATAAATCATCAACAACCAGCTGATGCTCTTGTCCATCAACCTGCCAATTTGCCTGTCCTTGATGCAACTGTAATTGCCCACCTTCGATACGACTATCTTTGATAGTAATCCAGCTAGAAAGACTAAATACTGCATTCTGTAATCCAGTACTATCACGTAACCAACGACTTAACCAAGGGCGCAAATTTACATTATCTGCCTGTAAGTAAACCGTGCCGCTATTAATCACACCATTTTTATTACGAAGATTGAGTTTAATTTGAATGGCATCCTGATCTTGCTGCTGTTCAAAATTATCAAGACTGATAAATCCTTGTGCTCGATGATATTCATTTTGATTTAACCAGGTCAGTTCAGGGATCTTTAAGGTCTTTTTTTCTGCCGACGGCGTCAGAAAAGTGATACGGCTTTCTTTTAAGGTAAAATAATCAAATTGCTGTAAAAACAATTCATCTAAAGCATCTAAATCAAAATGACTAAAATCGCCTTCACTGACAAATTCAAGTGGTTTATAACAATCTGCATTTAATTGATAGAAAATAATATCCCGAAAACGGAGATGTAAAGAAAAGAGTGAACGCCATATATCCAGTGAAAATTTTATTTTCTTTACCTGAATATTCACTTTTTTCGTGCTGACACTAACATCAGAAAACGTTAATACTGGTCCAAAAGAGACCCATTCACCTTCAATATGACCAATTTTAAACGGTATTCCTGTTAATGATTGCAGCTGTCCTTCAAGTTGATTGCGATATTCATTAATTTGTGGAAGAAAAAGACGTAGTCCAATAATGGCCAATGCCATAATAAGTACTATTATTGCGCTTATGGCTACCAATACCTTAGGTAGTCGTTTCACCCATCTCTCCTTCCAAAAGAAGTTACTACAATGGCAATTTAACCACTATCATAACTACATCATAACGACATCAAACTGTTCCTGACTATACAGTGACTCAATTTGGACTTTGACAGATTTGCCAACAAAAATTTCTACTTCGGCCAATATATGAGATTCATCACCATTTAATGCTTCAACAACTGCCGCTGAAGCATAGACTAAGAAACGATTGGCATCGATAGTACGATTTATACGAACAATTTCACGTAAAATTTCATAACAGACTGTTTCTACCGATTTTACTGTTCCTCTACCCTGGCAAGTCGGGCATTCATCACATAGAACATGTTCAAGGCTCTCACGTGTTCTTTTGCGTGTCATCTCGACCAATCCTAGTTGAGAAAAACCATTAATGGTGGTTTTAACCCGATCTTTTAATAATGATTGTTCCAACGATGCCAAAACACGACGACGATGCTCAGGATCAAGCATATCAATAAAATCGATAATAATAATGCCGCCTAGGTTGCGTAACCTTAACTGCCTCGCTATAGCTTGTGACGCTTCAATATTGGTATTAAAAATGGTCTCTTCCAGATTACGGTGACCAACAAAAGCACCAGTATTAATATCAATAGTGGTCATTGCTTCAGTTTGATCAATAATGAGGTAACCACCTGATTTTAATTCAACTTTACGTTCTAAAGCACGTTGGATCTCTTTCTCAACATCATACAGATCTAATATTGGTAATGGTCCTTGATACAGTTCAAGTTTTACTGTCATTTCAGGCACATATTCATCAATAAAATCTTTTAATGAAATAAAAGTCAGGTTTGAATCAACACGGATCCGATCTAATGAAGCACCGGCAAAATCACGAATGATACGATGTGCTAAAGCCAGTTCACCATAAATCTGCATACGGGACTTATGACGTTTTTTACGCTCAACAATTTTAGCCCATAAACGCTTCAAGAAAGAGGCATCTTGAGCCAATTCATCATCACCGATCCCTTCTGCCGCAGTACGAATAATGAAGCCACCATGCTCATCACAAAATAGCTCAACAATATTTTTCAAACGTTCTCGTTCTTCTTCACCTTCAATGCGTTGGGAAACGCCGACATGAGAAGCGCCCGGCATAAAAACCAGATAACGGGATGGTAATGTGATATCCGTTGTTAAACGAGCACCTTTTGTTCCTAGCGGATCTTTAACCACCTGTACCATAATATCTTGCCCTTGCCGAACCAATTCGCCGATATCACGTACATGAAAGTTTTTTTGTTCGTCGCCGGCAATGCATTCGGTATGAGGCATAATATCTGAGGCATGAAGAAAAGCGGACTTTTCCAAGCCAATATCAACAAAGGCCGCCTGCATACCGGGCAAGACTCGACTCACACGACCTTTGTAAATATTACCTACAATGCCTCTTTTAGCTTCACGCTCAATATGAATTTCTTGTAACACGCCACCATCAATATAAGCCACCCGTGTTTCAGAGGGGGTTACATTGACTAATAGTTCAGCTACCATAGCTCTCATTCCTATTATTTAACGCTTATTTAACGCCAGAAACTTGGTCAATAATTCATCTGTTTCAACTAACGGTAACCCTACTACAGCGTGATAACTTCCGACAATCCGCTTAACAAAACAGCCACCTTTACCCTGGATAGCATAAGCTCCTGCCTTGTCCATCGGCTCACCCGACAAGATATATTGATCGATTTCTTTATTTGTTAATTGCCGCAATGTCACTTTGGTGACAATTAAATCATACAATGTATTTCGCTTATCTGAGAACGCGATTGCAGTCATCACCTGGTGTGTTTTACCTGAAAGTTGTCTTAATATATGCGCAGCATGGTTTTCATCTTTAGGCTTACCCAAAATATTTCCGTCACTTACGACAATAGTATCCGCACCTAACACTGGGTAGGGTTTTTCTGCCATATCAACACCCGCCTGAGATTTTTCACATGCTAAGCGAATAACATACTCACAGGCTGTCTCTCCTTCGTAACATAATTCAGATATATCAGGGAGAATAATGTCAAATAACCATCCTAGCTGCTCAATTAACTTACGCCTTCTTGGCGAAGCTGACGCTAAATAAATTCTATTTACCATAGAAAAAACTCTCAGAAAAAATAGACACTTGGCTGCCCATTTTTAACGAACTAAAAACTGGCGTCGAACTTTGCGCAATAATAAAAACATCCAAGGCCACAAGATGGCATTAATCAAACAATTCCAGAATACTTCGGGATGAAATAATACTAGAGAGGAAAGAAACTCCGCCCAGAAGATCGTAAAATTCATAACCACTGATAATCCAGCAATAACAAGGGATTGTTGCCACAGTGCCATATTACGAAGAAGCTGATGTTTATACGATACCAAATAACAAATCATACTATAAGCTAATGCATGTACACCAAGAGCTGAACCTTGGATTAGATCCATAAAGATCCCCAAAAAAAATCCTGTGCCTACACTAACTCGATGCGGCAAAGCCATAACCCAATAAATTAAAATTAATGCTAACCATGTGGGGCGATAATAAATAAACTGTTCAGGCCAGGGCACTTGCTCTAGGATTATTGCAATTAAAAAGGACAGCCAAATGATCCACCGCCCATTTCCACGGTATTGATCCATTTTATGTTTCCTTTAGTTGCCTTGATTTCACGGTAGCAATTCCTACTGAGCGACCAAAGGAGGTTGCTCGACATTTTTTTTCATTTCTGTTGACGGTAGCTGTGGCCCTTGAAGCTCGTTTGGGCCAGGAAACACCTGGGGCAGAATCTTCATTAAACGTTCATTTGCTGCGCGATATACTTCTGATGGAGGTAAAGGATGAGAAGGATCGCTAGAGTTTCCCCATAGCAATAAAAGATAGCGTAGTCTTTGTAAATCTGCGGTAGGCCGAGCATGGATAATCGTATAAGCGCGCTGGGTATCATGTCGTACGGAAGAAACAGTCGCAACTGGGTAACCTTCAGGAAAACGCCCGCCTAAACCAGAAGTAACTATTACATCACCAATACGTATATCAATATTATCTGGTAAAGGTTCAAGTTGAAGATCATCACTACATCCTGTACCCACTGCAATAACTCGAATATCATTACGTAATACTTGTATAGGTAATGCATGCGTTGTGTCGCAAATCAGTAAAACACGACTATTAAACTGGCTCACTGCGATAACCTGTCCAACAACACCTTTATCACTAATAACAGGCTGGCCTTCATAAACACCATCATGTAAACCTTTATCAATCACAATTTGATCTCGATAAGGTGTATTCGCACCTGAAAGCACTTGAGTAACCATCATGTGTTCATCCTGACGTAGAGGTGAACCCAATAGCTCACGTAATCTAGCGTTTTCCTGTTTAAGTTGTCCAAGTAATAAATTATCTGCTTTTTTTAATAAAACCTCTTTCTTCAATGCTTTATTTTCAAAAAGAAGTTGATCTCTTCTCGCCAATGCATCTGAAATATTATCAAGCAGTTCTCGCGGACCATTTGCCAAAAAATAAAAAGGACTAACAGCCGTATCTAAATAACTACGTATTTTATTAAAAGTATCAAATTGACGATCAAAAGCAACCAACGCGATTGCAACAACGATCGCAATAATAATACGTAATTGTAGGGATGGCCCTCGACTAAAGATCGGCTTCATGAGTTATTTTGATAAAAAATAAATAAACGTTAAACATTAACATCGCTATACATAAAGTAAGGAGGAGCGCCATCCTTAAGTTCCTCCTTCTATTGGTTAACGTCTAGTCATCACTAAACAGATCACCACCATGCATGTCGATCATTTCCAATGCCTTACCACCACCACGTGCAACACAAGTTAGCGGATCTTCAGCAACAATAACGGGAATACCTGTTTCTTCCATTAATAGACGATCCAAATTACGCAACAACGCGCCACCACCAGTTAACACCATACCTCGTTCAGAGATATCAGAAGCTAATTCTGGTGGACATTGTTCCAAGGCCAACATAACGGCACTAACAATACCGGTTAAAGGCTCCTGTAATGCCTCAAGTATCTCATTAGAATTAAGTGTAAAACCACGTGGTACGCCTTCAGCCAAATTACGGCCGCGCACTTCAATTTCGTAAACTTGATCTGTAGGATAGGCCGAACCGATTTCATGTTTAATCCGCTCAGCAGTAGCTTCACCGATTAATGAACCATAATTGCGACGAACATAATTAATGATCGCTTCATCAAACCGGTCACCGCCGATACGTACCGATGACGAATAAACAACACCATTTAATGAAATAACAGCAACTTCTGTCGTTCCACCACCAATATCAACCACCATTGAACCCGTTGCTTCGGAAACAGGCAAACCAGCACCAATTGCAGCCGACATGGGTTCTTCAATTAAGAAAACCTCACGAGCGCCAGCACTAAGCGCCGACTCTCGGATTGCACGACGTTCTACCTGGGTCGCACCAACAGGTACACAAACTAAGACGCGTGGACTTGGACGCATAAAGCTATTGCTATGAACTTGTTTGATAAAATACTGTAACATTTTTTCAGTAACATAAAAATCAGCAATCACGCCATCTTTCATTGGACGAATAGCCGCGATATTACCTGGCGTCCGGCCTAGCATCTGTTTTGCTTCATGACCTACAGCAGCAACGCTCTTAGGTGAGCCTGCGCGATCTTGACGAATAGCGACAACTGACGGTTCGTCTAACACAATACCTTGTCCTTTGACATAGATGAGAGTATTGGCGGTACCCAAATCAATAGACAAGTCGTTGGAAAACATGCCACGAATTTTTTTAAACATAACGAAAGGATAATCCTGCAAGCTGGAAACGAATGAAAATCCGTCTACTTTACCAACCACATGAAGCGACGACAAGGAGTTAATTAAATCGCTTCAATAAAAAGTGGCTAATTTTTTTACAATACAAAAAACCACTACTACTGCTTATTCTCTATAATCAATTACAGTATAAAGTAAACAATACCCTCATAAAAATCACTTAATTCATTTAATATAAAACTTTCTAACAAGAAAATTAACTATTTTAGATTAAAATATACCGCTGTATTAAGTTTATATGACGCTACATAATTATTAGTTGACATATGCCTCAAAGCAAGGTCAATTCGCTTTTTAATATTATATTAAAGTATAAAAGCCTGCCATGTTAATACGTTATTAAAGTAGCAATAAAAAATAATTTAAATGTAAGTATTAATTCTGCACGTTATTATTTATAGAAGAAAAAATTTTTTTTACTACTAAAATAAACTAGTATTCTGCCTGATAACGCCCTATTGACGCTAGTAAAAAAAACATATTTACAATTTATTTATTATTGAGACTTTATGCCCGCCGAAATAACGAAAATAACTTTATACTGCAGCATCCTTATACAAATTTAAAGGCCACAAATTATGAAAGCCTTGCTATTAGAACAAGAAAATCAAGCATTAAAAGCCAGTATAAAATCGATCGATGACACACTTTTACCCTCTGATGACGTTACCGTAGATATTTATTGGTCTACACTAAACTACAAAGATGCTTTAGCTATTACTGGTAAAGGAAAAATTATCCGCCAATTCCCGATGGTACCAGGCATCGATTTTGCTGGTATCATTAAGTCTTCAACAGATGCAAAATTTCAAGTCGGCCAACAAGTTTTACTGACCGGTTGGGGTGTTGGTGAAAACCATTGGGGGGGGGATTAGCAGAACAAGCGCGAGTACCAGCCAAATGGTTAACAGCTATTCCTGACAAAATGACTATGCGACAAGCGATGATAATCGGCACCGCTGGTTTTACCGCTATGCTCTGTATAATGGCGTTGGAAGAAAACGGCGTAACCATTGATAAAGGCAACATTGTTGTGACAGGAGCCAGTGGTGGTGTAGGTAGTACCGCAATTCAACTGCTGGATAAACTTGGTTATTCCGTCACAGCAGTAACTGGTCGGGAGAGTAATATCGATTACTTAAAAGCACTTGGCGCTAAACAAGTGCTGCTACGTAAAGAGTTTACTACCATACCTCACCCTTTAGAAAAGCAACGTTGGGCAGGAGCTATTGATACCGTTGGCGGCAATATATTAGCAACCGTTATTTCACAAATGTGCTATTCAGGTACAATAGCAGCATGTGGTCTGGCCGCTGATATTATGTTATCGACAACAGTGATGCCTTTTATTCTGCGTAATGTACGACTACAAGGGATAGACTCGGTGATGGTTCCAACGATCAAACGCCCACAGATATGGCAACGGTTAGCCAATTTATTACCCGATAGTTTTTATCAATTAACAACCACAGAGATCCCGTTAGAAAAAGTGATTGATTATGCCGATAAATTAATCAATAACCAAATCACTGGCCGGACACTGGTAAAAATACGTTAAATTTTTCGAGCCAACCTTACTGATTAGACGAAAATTTTGCTGCTAATTGCTATGAAATGTTTATAATATCGCTCTTTGTCGTCAAAATAAACGTTTTCATTATGAGAAAAAGATGACAAACTATTAGCATCAAGTTATGTTGTCTAATTATCAATTATCAGTCGGAGATACCCGCAAAATGGCAAAAGATTTCCACATTTTGCTGCTAAATGGCCCAAATTTAAATATGCTGGGGACGAGAGAACCACTATTCTATGGTGCTCTTACACTTCAGGATATTGTTAACCAAACGAGCCAAAAAGCAAAACAATTAGGAGTTAAATTAAGTCATTTTCAATCTAATGCGGAACATGAGCTTATTAATGAAATCCATCAAGCTCAAGGAAAAATCGACTTTATATTGATTAATCCGGCAGCATTAACGCATACTAGTGTGGCTTTACGCGATGCAATATTAAGCGTTGCTATTCCTTTTTATGAGATCCACCTTACTAATATTTATGCACGTGAGCCATTCAGGCATCACTCCTATCTCTCCGATATTGCAAACGGCGTCATCTGTGGTTTCCGTGCTGATGGTTATATTTTTGCATTAGAAGCTGCGGTTAAATTCTTATTAAATATTGAAGAATTAGCAACCATTGATGAATCCCAACCTAATAAATGTAAAGAATAAAAATACGGAATTAATTTATGGATATTCGTAAAATTAAAAAATTGATTGAGCTTGTTGAAGAATCTGGCATTTCTGAACTAGAAATTTCGGAAGGTGAAGAATCAGTGCGTATTAGCCGTACAATCGTGCAGAATTTACCGAATTTACAACAGTATATGGCAGCACCAACCACGCATCAACCGGCTTTAGCAAACGCCATTGCACCTTCTCAAATTTTACCTGAAACAACAAATGAGAAAAAAGTAGAGATCAGTGGTTATACTGTTCGCTCGCCAATGGTAGGTACCTTCTACCGAGCGCCAAGTCCAGAAGCAAAACCATTTGTTGAAGTCGGCCAAACGGTTAAGCTAGGGGATCCTCTATGTATTGTCGAAGCGATGAAAATGATGAATCAGATCGAAGCAGACAAAGCAGGTGTAGTTAAAGCAATTCTGCTGGAAAATGGAGAAGCGGTTGAATTTGACGAGCCATTGGTTATCATCGAATAACGAGGCATCCTATGCTTAAAAAAATTGTTATCGCCAACCGTGGCGAAATTGCTTTACGCATTTTACGTGCCTGTAAAGAACTAAAAATAAAAACCGTCGCCGTGCATTCTGCCGCCGATCGTGACTTAAAACATGTATTACTTGCTGATGAAACTGTCTGTATCGGGCCTGCCGCTTCAGCTGAAAGTTATCTTAATATTCCAGCAATCATCTCGGCAGCAGAAATTACTGCTGCAGAAGCCATTCACCCTGGTTATGGTTTTCTATCTGAAAATGCCGACTTTGCCGAAAAAGTGGAACGTTCTGGTTTTATATTCATTGGTCCCAAACCAGAAACTATTCGACTCATGGGTGATAAAGTTTCTGCCATTGAGGCGATGAAAAAAGCCGGTGTTCCTTGTGTTCCTGGCTCAGATGGGCCTTTAGGAAATGAGATAAAAACCAATAAAACAATTGCTAATCGAATTGGCTACCCAGTTATTATTAAAGCATCTGGTGGCGGTGGTGGCCGCGGTATGCGCGTTGTTCGTAACGAAAGTGAGCTAGAACAAGCCATTACCCTAACTCGCGCCGAAGCCAAAGCTGCCTTTAATAATAGTATGGTTTATATGGAGAAGTTCCTAGAAAATCCACGCCATATTGAGATTCAAGTACTTGCTGACGGTCAAGGCAATGCGATTTATTTAGCCGAACGTGATTGCTCAATGCAACGTCGCCATCAAAAAGTGGTTGAAGAAGCGCCTGCACCAGGTATAAAAGTTGATATGCGTAAAAGCATTGGCGAGCGCTGTGCAAAAGCTTGTCTTGATATCGATTATCGCGGTGCCGGTACTTTTGAATTCCTTTATGAAAATAGCGAATTCTACTTTATTGAAATGAATACGCGTATTCAAGTTGAGCATCCTGTGACGGAAATGATCACTGGGGTTGATCTGATTAAAGAACAGTTAAGGATCGCTTCTGGCTTGCCCCTATCTATCAAACAAAAAGATGTTAAAATTCATGGGCATGCAATAGAGTGCCGAATTAATGCAGAAGATGCAAATACCTTCTTGCCAAGTCCGGGTAAAATTACTCGCCTCCATATTCCTGGTGGTTTTGGTATACGTTGGGAATCACACATTTATGCAGGTTACACCGTTCCACCCTACTATGACTCTATGATTGGTAAGCTGATCACATATGGTGAAACCCGGGAAATTGCTATCCTTCGGATGAAAAATGCCTTATCTGAATTAATTATTGATGGCATTAAAACTAACATAGAATTACAACAAAAAATTATGGATGACAGCAATTTTTTCAAAGGTGGTACCAATATCCATTACCTGGAAAAAAAACTCGCTTCACAGGAATAAACTTTTCTATTCACCTTTCATCACAATAGGGTACGGAATGTACCCTAATTTTTGATACTTTTTCTGAAGATAATCTTTAACTAATATACAAACCCTCAGATTAAATTTTTACTACCAGGAGAACCAATGGACAAACGTTTTCTTCAATCCAACAAAGAAGCTCGTTGGTCAGTTTTTCTTACTGTTGCTTATTTATGTAGTTGGATTATGACTGCCTACCTCCCCGGTGAGGAAATAGGAATAACAGGGATGCCATTATGGTTTGAACTTTCATGTTTATATTTACCTCTGATTTTTATTTTACTTTGTGTCTTAATGGTTAAATTCATTTTTAAACAAATGTCATTGGAAGATAAAGATGCAAATTGAAATTCTATTACCACTTATTGGTTATTTATTATTGGTTTGTTTACTGTCTATTTATGCTTATCATCGACGTCAAAAAGGCGAATTTTTGCATGAATATTTTCTAGGTAATCGCTCTATGGGTGGGGTTGTTTTAGCAATGACCATCACTGCTACCTACATCAGTGCTAGCTCTTTCATAGGTGGTCCTGGAGCAGCCTATAAATATGGCCTTGGCTGGGTGCTACTTGCCTTAATTCAAGTTCCGACTATTTGGTTGTCGCTTGGTGTACTAGGTAAAAAGTTTGCCATTTTGGCTCGTCGCTATAATGCGGTGACACTTAATGACATGCTGTATGCTCGTTTTCAAAGTCGTTTACTGGTATGGATTGCTAGCATTAGTTTACTCATCGCTTTCTTTGGTGCTATGACAGTTCAATTTATCGGCGGAGCTCGTCTACTTGAAACTGCGGCAAATATCCCCTATGAAATAGGATTATTAATATTTGGCATCACTATTGCGCTTTATACTGCGTTTGGTGGTTTTAGAGCTAGTGTCCTTAATGACACCTTACAAGGCTTTGTTATGTTAGTAGGAACCATTATTCTGCTGGTTGCGACTATTCACAAGGCAGGTGGTCTGGCGGCGGCAACAGAGACACTAAAAACGATTGATCCAAAACTAATCACACCACAAGGTGCCGATAACATCTTTAGTATACCATTTATGTTTTCCTTCTGGATATTAGTTTGTTTTGGCGTTATTGGCTTACCACACACTGCTGTCCGCTGCATTTCTTATAAAAATAGCCAAGCGATGCACCGAGGGATCATCATCGGTACCATTGTGATGGCTATTTTAATGTTGGGAATGCATTTAGCAGGTGCATTAGGTCGAGCTATTTTACCGGATTTAACGATCCCAGATCAGGTCATCCCAACATTAATGATCACGGTTTTACCTCCATTCGCCGCAGGAATTTTCTTAGCCGCCCCAATGGCTGCCATTATGTCAACAATTAATTCACAATTACTCCAATCTTCAGCAACTATTATAAAAGATCTATATTTAAATATTGCACCAGAGGAGATAAAAAAAGAGAAAAAATTAACCTGGATCTCAAGTGCTTCTACCCTCATTCTGGGTGCTTTATTACTATTAGCCGCCTGGCATCCACCACAAATGATTATTTGGTTAAATTTACTGGCTTTTGGTGGATTACAAGCGGTTTTTCTTTGGCCATTAATACTCGGACTATATTGGCAAAGAGCAAACCGTTTTGGTGCATTAAGTTCAATGATCCTCGGAGCCCTTTCTTACACATTATTGACCGTCTTTGATGTTAAATTTTTAAATTTTCACCCCATCGTACCCGCTCTATTATTGAGTTTGATTGCTTTTTTAATCGGTAATGTTGTTGGTGAGAAAAAATCATTATCTACATCGATAAAAACGAGCTAATAACCTACGATTTCAAGAGAATATTTATGCCTTGGATACAAATACGTCTGAATTCGACAGCCGAGCAAGCAGAAGCCTTAAGTGATATATTAACGGAAACCGGAGCGGTTTCTGTCACCTTTCAGGATAGCTACGACAACCCTGTTTTTGAACCCTTACCGGGTGAAACTCGCCTTTGGGGAGATACGGATGTTATTGGTCTATTTGATGCTGAAAGCGATATGGAGCAGGTTATTAGCCAACTTGAAAATTACTCCTTATTGGGTAAAAATTTTGTTCATAAAATTGAACAAATAGAAGACAAAGATTGGGAACGTGAATGGATGGATAATTTCCATCCTATGCGTTTTGGACATAAACTATGGATTTGCCCTAGCTGGCGTGATACGCCTGATCCCAATGCGGTTAATGTCATTTTGGATCCTGGTTTAGCGTTTGGTACCGGTACCCATCCTACTACATCACTCTGTTTAGAGTGGTTAGATAGCTTAAATTTGAAAGATAAGACAGTTATCGATTTTGGTTGTGGCTCAGGCATATTGGCCATTGCCGCGCTTAAACTAGGCGCCAAAAAAGCGATTGGTATTGATATCGATCCTCAAGCCATCCAAGCTAGCCATAACAACGCCGAACAAAATAGAGTCGCCGATAAATTAGTTCTATATTTGGCGAAAGATCAGCCTGAAGATCTAAAAGCGGATATTGTTATTGCTAATATCTTAGCTGGCCCCTTACGCGAATTAGCTGGTGCAATCGGTGGATTAACTAATCCAAATGGCTTACTTGGACTGTCTGGAATATTAGCCAGTCAGGCGGAAGCAGTTATAACCGCTTACCAACAACAATTTAATATTGAGCCGATAATAGAAAAAGAAGGATGGTGCCGAATAACCGGAATAAAAAAAGCGGATTAGCCATAAGTGAGGTTAGCGCATGCTAATGCGCTAACCCGACAATAAAAATTTTGCTAAAAATCTGCTGCTATAAAAAATCACAAAATTATCAAACTAATTACTTTTATTGTTTATACAAAATAATATCTTTCCAATAACCATCATAAAAATAGTGATCAAGCTTGATTTTTATACAATCAACAGAGATAATCTAACCTAACAAGGAATTTACGATAAAGAATAACAAAATTTGAAAACAAATCAGAAATTTTCATTATATTGATTTTTATGAATATTATTTGTAATCAAAAAAAATCAAGATAAAATTTTTCAAAGAAATATCAATTTGCTCAAAGTTTGTCCTTTCATATCTCGTAAAAAATGCGTAATATACGCGCCCTTGCAGTCACAGGATGGTGTTCTTTTATCGCCTATGTATATTGGTCAATATCAGATAAAAAACTGTCTCATTGCAGCACCAATGGCGGGTATCACCGATAGGCCTTTTCGGTCACTGTGTTACTCAATGGGTGCTGATATGACAGTGTCGGAAATGCTTTCTTCCAATCCTCAGGTTTGGAAAACAGACAAATCCAGATTGAGAATGATCCATAGTGATGAATTAGGCATTCGTTCTGTGCAAATTGCAGGTAGTGATCCCGATGAAATGGCAGCAGCTGCACGAATTAATGTTGCAAATGGTGCTCAGATCATCGATATCAATATGGGTTGCCCTGCCAAGAAAGTGAACCGTAAGTTAGCAGGTTCAGCATTATTGCGCTATCCAGAGCTGATTGAGAAAATTCTATTAGCTGTTGTGAATGCGGTTGATGTTCCTGTTACATTAAAGGTTCGCACTGGTTGGTCACCTGAAGAACGGAACTGTATAAAAATAGCTCAACTGGCCGAAAATTGTGGTATTCAAGCTGTAACTATTCATGGCAGAACTCGTTCTTGCTTATTTAATGGTGTAGCTGAATATGACAGCATTCGAGCAGCTAAGCAAAATGTTACTATTCCTATTATCGCTAATGGCGATATTACTGACCCGCTTAAAGCCAGAGCAGTGCTTGACTACACTGGGGCTGATGCCTTAATGATTGGTAGAGCTGCTCAGGGAAGACCCTGGATCTTTCGGGAAATCCAGCATTACCTGGAAACAGGTGAGTTACTGCCACCTATGCCTATTGCTGAGGTGCAGTGCTTAATGCAAGCGCATGTTAAGGAGCTGCATGACTTTTACGGTCTAAGCAAAGGAATCCGCATCGCACGCAAGCATGTCTCTTGGTACTTAAGAGAACATGCACCTGATGACCAGTTTCGGCGCACATTCAACACCATAGAGGATGCCAGCGAACAGCTGGAAGTGTTGGAGGCATATTTCGAAAAATTTTGCGTAAATCAAAGAAAAGAGCTGACAGAACTATGTTCGAACAACGCGGAAATTCTGACGTACTAACCGTTGCTACTGTAAATTCACAAGATCAAATAACTCAAAAGCCACTACGTGATTCAGTTAAACAAGCACTGAAAAACTATTTTGCCCAACTTAATAACCAGGATGTTAATGACTTATATGAATTAGTATTGGCTGAGGTGGAAAAACCATTATTAGATATGGTAATGCAATATACCCGTGGAAATCAGACCCGTGCTGCGTTAATGTTAAGCATCAACCGTGGAACTCTACGTAAGAAATTGAAAAAATATGGTATGAACTAGCCATAAGTGGTTAACATACTAATTAAAAAAGCACTTTTATATTTTATATAAGTGCTTTTTTGTTATTACTTATACCCTACTCGCTGAACAAATATATAAACAGAAGATAAGACGAAAACATGATGAGACGGTAGCTAATGGCAGCTCTAAATGAAAACCGGCAAAATCCAATTACTCAACGTTGAAATCAGCTCTCCGAATCGATTGCTACTGACACAGGCAATCAAATCTAACAGCTCAGTTTGAAGTTCTACCGAATTTAGCATAAATTTGCTAATATCAAAGCCATGTGCATTCCATCTTCACTATAACCATTCATTACCCAGATAACCTCTTTGATTTAGATATTAGCCAGATTAATACCAACCTCCTAAAAACCATTCAAAGAGAATATCCAGCATTAACTGAAAATAATTTATTAAATAATCCCAGCTTGAATATTCATCCAGGTACAATGATATTAAAGCGTAATTTTGTTTCATATGGGAGTAAATGGTTAACTACATAAATATATAATGCGGCAATGGGTAATGTTGATTCAACGATCCATAATCGTTTCCGTTATGCCAAAAAATTTATCGAAAGCTATTTTCAACTACATGACTATTAATGTGGTTTTTCGTCAACATCGATTTTTAAATAACTGTTCCATCTCTGCATCTGTAAGACCACTTGACATGTTGATAACATTTTACCAACACCATTTTCAAGAAACTAGCGTGCTATCAGGTTAATATTGAATCAAACAAGAACTCAAATTGAATTAAACAAAAATAAAATTATTGATTCTCGATGATAATGAAAAAAATCCTAAATGATTGCAATTTTTGGTGTTTTTTAAAATTTATGATTTCTTTTCCACTTGTCAGTAAATCATGACAGCACAGCCTCCGTAACGAATTCATCATTCTGGTGTAAAATTTTATCCTGCTATTTAATTATTTTACAGTCAACATTGCTGTTTATATTCTGTTTGTATTGGTGATAGTATTGTTATACAGAGGCTGCGGTAAACAATAAGGACGTTTTTTATGAAAGATAAAATGACTGCTGTAATGATGCTGGCTACTACAGTGATTGCCGGTGGTGCACAAGCCAATGATATAAATATGTGGCGTGAACCAGCACCGGTTGTTAAAGAAGGCAAATTTTTCTCCGTTATTCAGGATCGAGGAACCTTGCAAAAGGCAGTTAAAAATAGCAATAACGAGTTTCTTTTTTCAGAAAAAGGTGCAGGCGTTAAGCCGCTAGTACTCATCGGATCACCAGTGGAGATTTTCGAATATTTGGAAAAAAATCAAACCCGCGGTATCGAAAACCATCTACAGGAAACCCCTGAAATATATATGGGCATCACAAAGTACGTACCACACAAACGTTTTAATGGACTCTTTCCGATACAGGATTTTTTAGTTAAAACACTTGAGCAGGTGCTTAAATTTGTACCTACCGGAACAGTTTACGGACGCAGCTGGTATTCCTGCGGATCTTAAAGAACTTTATCGCGTTACCAATTCGTTTAAAAGTAAAGAAAAATCCAGTGGTGATTTACTCTACGTAAAATTTAGTTATCTTCCAGAAGATGGAATGCAAAAAATTGGTACCCGTTCGGTTAGCTTTGGTCGTATATTACAATTGATGCAGAATAAAAATTAACGATCGAGTCTATCAGAATAGGATAGGTGTATATTAAATATAAACACACGCAAAATGTCACTGACAGATAAAATATTAGGTAATATTGTAGGGAAGTAATAGACAAGCTACTAGATACATGTAAAAAGGCGCTTACCTTACAGGTAAATGCCTTTTTATTTTAACAGGTAACAATCAAAATAAATTTACTATTACCTTTCTATCTTTCAACAACTTTTCATATAGTTAATTGCCAAACTTTAAATTGGCTACATAACAAAAGTTTCAGCTAGATTTTTACATCACGCGATGTGGCTTATTTTAAGCTTCCATTACTAACCGAAGTTTTTTCATGGCATTTTTTTCTAATTGACGAACACGTTCAGCCGATACACTATATTTATCGGCTAAATCCTGTAAAGTGGTCTTGCTTTCTTCATCAAGCCAACGCGCACGAATAATATCCTGACTGCGCTCATCTAAGGTGGATAATGCCTGCGTTAATTTATCAGTAGCATGGTTTTCCCAATTATCTTCCTCAATGCTATCGGCAAAAGCAGAAGATTTATCCTGTAGATATAAAACCGGGGCAATAGTGGTATTTTCACCATTATCATCATCGTCATTCATGTCGAATGCCATGTCTTGTGCAGCCATTCGCGATTCCATCTCACGAACATCCTTGCTGGTTACACCTAGCTCCTTGGCAACCATATCTACTTCATTTTGATTAAACCAGCCGATACGTTTCTTATTCTTACGCAAATTGAAAAAAAGCTTACGTTGAGCTTTAGTGGTAGCAACTTTAACTATCCGCCAATTACGCAATACATATTCATGAATTTCAGCTTTTATCCAATGAACAGCAAATGAAACTAAACGTACGCCAACTTCAGGATTAAAACGACGCACAGCTTTCATTAGACCGATATTACCTTCTTGGATCAGATCCGCTTGTGGCAATCCATAACCTGAATAATTACGCGCGATATGAATAACAAAACGTAAATGAGAGAGTATAAGCTGTTTAGCCGCATTTAAATCACCATGATAATGCAGCCGTTTTGCATATTCTTGTTCTTCCTCTGCGGTTAGCATCGGATAAGCATTAGCTGATCGCACATAAGCTTCAATGCTACCTTGTGGAATTAATGCTAATGATTGCATATCTTTGGTCATTGATATCCTCTTTGAATTCAACAAACTAAGAGTTAGTTCTAAATAAAAAATTTATATTTGAGCAGATTCCATTGCTCAGCGATTAATCTGATATCGAGTAGTTTACCACTGCTTGGTATCGAAGAAAATTGCCTTGATTTAATTACATTGAACTTTTAACTTCGACAAAATGTCAGCATAAAAGTTCAATATTGATCACCCGTGTCACTTTTCCTGCTGATAATGATCATTCTGGCGTGAAACGTCTTAAGTGTTGAGCTGTAGCCAGCCAAGCCGCTAACCAGCCAATCATTGCAGCAATCAGTATAACTAATAGCACCTCATCCCATAAAAAACCTTGAATATGAAATGTAGTACCAAATACACCCGCTACCTGTGTAACGATACCGGTCAGTTGCCATACCAATAATGCAGAAAGTATTAATGAGAGTAAAGCACCAAAGAATCCCAGTATAATACCACTATTTAAAAAAGGACGCATAATAAAACCATCTGTCGCCCCAATCAACTTCATGACATTAATCGTATCCCTACGGGCAAAAATATTTAGTCTTATACTATTGCCTATCACTAAAAATACCGCCATAACCATTAAAATACCAATCACCATGGCAATTTGTCCAATCAGCCCAGTTAATGCTGCTAAACGGGTAAACCAACTATCATCCATGCGAACATCTTCAATTCCAGCTAATTGACCTACTTTATTACGCAGGTTTATCAATGATTGTGAATTTTGAAAATCAATTTTAGGCGTGATAATGGCTACTGCTGGTAAAGGGTTTTCTTCCAACAGATCTAACGCTGTGCCGAATCCTGACCAATTGCGAAACTCAATCATGGCTTCTTCGCGCGACAGGTAATTAACACTCTTAACACCATCTAATTGCTTAAGTCCAGCGACTGTCTGTTCAGCGCCTTTTTCATCTAATGATTTATCCAAATAAATGGTTAATTGAGGTGCGGGATACCATTGTTGCGCGGCTTGTGAAACATTTTTCCAAACAATATAACAAAGACTGGGCAGCGTTATCGAGATAGCAATAACAGCCACCGTTAAAAGCGTGGCTAAAGGCTGGCGTAACATATCAGCTAATGTATTTAACCAAGCATAGCGCCATTGCTCTCGCCATCCTCCTTTCAATGCCTTGGCTTTGGCTATTTTATGGATAGGTTTTTTAGCCATTCTGACCTCCTACCATTCTTCCCTCGCTTAATGTCAAAATAGAATAATGACGACGCTCAATAAGCTCAAGATCATGAGTGGCTACCAAAACTGTTACCCCAACTCGATTGAATTCTTCAAACAATCGCATAATACCTTCAGATAATTCATCATCCAAATTACCCGTTGGCTCATCTGCTAGCAATACACTAGGCTTATTAACAATTGCGCGAGCTATACCTACTCGCTGCTGTTCACCACCTGATAATTGAATTGGATAACTTTTCGCTCTATTAAGTAAACCCACCTTATCTAAAGCAGCAGAAACCCGACGACGAATATCCTCAGAGCTGGCACCGGCAATAATCAGCGGCATAGATACATTGTCATATACGTTTCTATCAAACAACAAATGATGATCTTGAAAGATCATACCTATCTGCCGACGTAAAAAAGGTACTTCCCGTTTTTTTAAGCGACTAATGTGATGACCACCAAACCAAATATGGCCAGTACTAGGGCGTTCAATACCACATATTAACTTTAATAAGGTACTTTTCCCCGCCCCCGAATGGCCAGTAAGAAATGCCATTTCTCCAGGATGAAGATGAAAATCAACGCCCTGAAGTGCTTGCTTGCCACCACGATAAGCTTTACTAACATGTTCAAAGCGAATCATTGATATTAATCCTCTCGGACAAAAAGCGCCTCGATGAAATCATTAGCTACAAATGGCCGGAGATCATCAATGCCTTCACCAATCCCTATATAGCGAATCGGGATCTTAAACTGATCGGCAATAGCAAAAATCACGCCACCTTTAGCTGTACCATCAAGTTTAGTTAAAATAATGCCAGTTAACCCCACTGCCTCATGAAAAATTTTAGCCTGATTAATTGCATTTTGACCAGTACTTGCATCTAATGTTAGCATCACTTCATGAGGCGCTTGTTGATCAAGTTTTTGCATAACTCGGACAATTTTTTTCAACTCTTCCATCAAATGCGCTTTGTTTTGCAATCGTCCGGCAGTATCAGCAATCAATATGTCGACTCCCTTCGCTTTCGCCGACTGAATGGCATCAAATATCACTGAAGCAGGATCTGCGCCAGTATGCTGAGCAACAACCGGGATATTGTTACGCTCTCCCCAAACTTGTAATTGTTCAACCGCTGCTGCCCTAAATGTATCGCCAGCCGCTAGCATTACTGATTTACCTTCTGTCTGATATTGGCGGGCTAACTTACCAATTGTTGTGGTTTTACCGACCCCATTAACCCCAACCATCAATATTACATAAGGTAGCTTATTTTCTATAACCAATGGCTTATCAACATCAAATAAGATATTGGCCATCTCTTCGCGTAATTTGCTATAAAGCATCGCAGCATCATTCAACTCTTTACGATTAGCATGGGTAGTTAGGCTATCTATAATCTTTCGTGTTGTTTCTAGCCCCACATCAGCAACTAAAAGTTGTTCTTCTAACTCATCAAATAGCTCATCATCAATTTTTTTACCACGAAAAAAACTAACAAAACCGACTCCCATATTCTGCCGAGTTTTTAATAAACCTTGTCTTAACCGTGCAAAGAAATTCTCTTTTGCCGGTTTTTTTGGCTGTTGTATCGGCGGTACTTTTTTCTGTTCATCTATGTCTTGCAAAGTGGTTATCTGCTGACTAGGTGTAACAATTTTTGCGGCTTTCATGTCTGCTGTTTGGCATTGATCGTTTTTTTCTTCCGCTACTTGAGGTTGCACCTTTTCTACTTTTGCAGACTGCTGTGATGTTGCTATTACATCCATCACCCCTTCAGAACTGTCTTCTACTTTCGGTTCGGATTGTTGCTCTGTCTCTCTTTTTTGCACTTCATTTTCAGATCCTAACCCTAGCCAGGAAAAAAAACTTTTTTTTCTCTTTTTAGCCATCTGCTATTACACTCCTAGCGGTAAAAATATGGTGTTACCAATGTAAATAATAAAAATAGGATGGCAGTGTATCACTTGATTTGATTGCAACACATATCTGACACCCATTTCATGTTAAATTAGCGATAATTTTCATGTTGTACATGCTGTCGATAAACATTGGTATTATTATCATCTATATTAACAAACTGTAATGACTAAACTATGTAAATTATGGCAAGAAAAATACAATCTGCATCACGTGGCCAAATTCGTATTATTGGTGGTAAATGGCGAGGTCGTAAACTACCCGTCTTTGATAGTGAGGGCTTACGCCCCACAACAGATAGGATCAGAGAAACTTTATTTAATTGGTTAATGCCTGTTATTCAGGAGGCTCGCTGCCTTGATTGTTTTGCTGGTAGTGGCGCTTTAGCTATTGAAGCACTTTCTCGCTATGCCGCTTCAGCTACCCTAATTGAATTAGAGCGCTCCGTCGCAACACAACTTGTGGCCAATCTAGCTAAATTAGAGGCAAAAAATGTACAAGTGATTAATAGCGATACATTGAACTATCTGGCACAGAACGGCACAGCCTATGATGTCATTTTTCTTGATCCGCCTTTTCGTAAAGATCTATTGCAACAAACAGCCTTGCTACTAGAACAAAATGGTTGGTTAAGCGAAAATTGTTGGATCTATGTTGAGGCAGAAGCAGAAGCTAATTTAGCCTTGTTACCTAAAAATTGGCAGCTTCATCGTAAAAAAGTTACTGGGCAAGTCGCTTACTGTCTTTATATTCGTAATCAATAATTAGTTGGAAAATATCATGTTAATAAATGCTGGAAAATTATTAATGGTTTTTGTTTGGGGATTCATGATGTTTAATTTAATCCATCCATTTCCAAAACCATTAAAATATTTTATAGATGTAGCAATGATATTTATGATTTTCATGCATGCCATGCATGCCATGCAAGCCATTTTTTTGCACTCCGCTTTTGCAAAAACAGAAAAGCATCCCCGTTGGCTGCAAATAAAAATCTTTCTATTTGGCGTTTTTGAACTTTTAGCCTGGCAGAAAAGACAAAAAACTGACTAACTATAAAAAAAATCGCAAGTAATTACAAAGGCAATGCATTATTGACTGATAAATTTAGCTATTTTGCATTGGCTTTGCTTTGAAAGCGAACAAACCTTGTTCCCTGCATATAAAGCGTACCTCTATCCCCTTTTTTAATCGCATTATATTCCTTCTCCTTTTTTAGGAAAATCTTTATTACCTCACTAGCCGATAGCCGCTGAAAATAAATTTCATAACGAAAAGTTTCCGGAGTAACAACCTCTCGTTGACGAGAACGCATATTAGGATAGGGATAATCTATCTTATCAATGACCTCAACTTGATAACTGATAATCGGAGAATTATCATTAATGACATCTTGTCGACGTTGATCAAAAAAACGTTTCGTCGCTAACATAATAATGATAATAATAGTAATAACGAATATAACCGATTTATTCACAATATTTTCCAAGCTTTCATTATTGATATATTTAGTAACTATTATTGTCTATCCTCTAATAGGATCAATAATTTCTAATTAACCTTTTTAGTTAGTGGGGAAACCATGATCAGTTGGCCATTTCTTGCTGTGTTATTTTCTGGTTGGCTTTATATTGATGCTGCCTATCGCGGTCCACAATGGCAATGCTGGCTGTTTCGCCCAGTTACGCTATTATTGTTAGTATTTTGGGCTTGGAGTGCCGATTTTACTGATGCTGCCGGCTATCTGATCATGGCGGGTCTGTTGGTGATGCTAATTGCTGACAGCTGGCAAATGCTGTCCAAGGAACGTTTATTGCCGACTATTTTCTTGTTGTCTCTAAGCTACCTACTTTATACCATCAGTTTTACTATGCAGATGAATTTCACTTTCTACTTGCCATTACTGACTATCCTACTAATCCTTAGTGTCATGGTATTAATTATAATCTGGGCACCTCTTGGTTCACTACGCGCACCGGCCATTTTTCTACTAACAATGTCATTCATTATGGCTTGGGTAGCGGGTGAACAATATTTCGGTCTAGCAAGAGAACATAATTTTTCCATTATGATAGGTGCATTTTTACTTTTTATTGCCAACAGTATTTGGCTTATCGCCAACTTTCGTTACCCATTTAAAGCTTCTAAAGCAACAATTACCGCTTGCTATTTTATTGGTCAATTTTTCATTGTACGTTCGCTTTACTTATAAGTTGGATTGATAACCATTTTTCAGCTAAATAGCATTTTTTGTCAAAAAATCCCCTCTTCTATGTTTGACTTTAGAGTTAACTCTAAAGTGTAAAGTAAATCACAGAAACGAAATTTTAAGTGAGTGAATTAAAAAGGGGATACTATGTGTGCGCATACCCATCAACAACATAAGCATACTGCAAAATGTTGCACAACCAATAGCCACAGCAGCGATAAAAAGAAAGTTAGTGGTCACAAACATAGCAAAAAAACCGTATCGCTATCAGCAAAAAATAGCGCTGATGATGAACATCATCCTGCGAAGAGTAACACTAAACTTATTGATCAGCAGGCATGCAGTGATACCAATCAATATAATTGCGTAAGTGAACATTCACTTATGCCTGAGGAAAGTAATGCCGTCATTTCAAGAGGAAAGCACCGCTTTCATTGGATTGTAAGCGGTATGGACTGCGCAAGCTGCGCGCGTAAAATTGAAATAGCCGTTAGCAAGGTCAAGCATGTCAAACAAGTAAAGGTACTGTTTACAACCGAAAAATTAATTGTCGATGCTGATGATGATGTTCGTGATGATGTAATCAAAGCTGTGCAACAAGCGGGCTTCAAATTATATAACCTCAATGCCGCCGAATCAGCCAAAAAAAAGAAGCAAAATAATCCATTTAGTGAATCTAAACCTATCATTATTTTAATATTTTTTATGTTAATCAGTTGGGGAATTTCCCTCATTGATGTAAAAGTAGGACAAATTGCTTTTATTTTAACAACATTATATGGACTCTACCCGATTACAGTTAGAGCAATACAACTAATACGCTCAGGTACCTTTTTTGCAATAGAAACATTGATGAGTGTTGCGGCAATAGGCGCATTATTCATTAATGCCAGCGAAGAAGCCGCGATGGTACTGTTGTTGTTTATGATAGGAGAAAGATTAGAGTCATATGCCGCTGGACGCGCACGCCGAGGCATCAGTAGTTTAATGGCCCTTATTCCTGAACAAGCGGTACTCATTAAAAATGGTGTAAAAACCACTGTCCCTGTCTCGACACTGCAACCAGGCGACATCATTGAAATCCTTCCTGGTGGCCGTTTACCCACTGATGCTGAATTAGTGAATGAATTTGCCAGTTTTGATGAAAGTGCATTAACCGGTGAATCAATGCCTGTTGAACGAAAAACGGGGGAAAAAGTATCAGCCGGCGCACTTTCTATCGATCGCGCTATACAAATGAAAGTAATATCTGAACAAGGGCAAAATGCGATCGATCGCATAATGATATTAATTGAAGAAGCTGAAGAGCGCCGCGCCCCAATTGAACGATTTATTGATCGTTTTAGCCAAATTTACACGCCCCTTATTATGTTAGTCGCAACATTGGTTATTATTATTCCACCACTATTTTTTGCTCAATCATGGGACATATGGATCTATCGTGGTCTAACCTTGCTGTTAATAGGCTGTCCTTGCGCTTTAGTGATCTCTACTCCAGCGGCAATTACTTCTGCTCTGGCAGCAGCAACCCGTCGAGGAGCCTTGATTAAAGGTGGCGCAGTCTTAGAGCAATTAAGTTCTGTCACCCAAGTTGCCCTGGATAAAACAGGTACACTTACCGAAGGGAAACCACAAGTTACTGACATCATAACCGCTGAAACAGTGACCGAGGAAAAACTATTGCAATTTACCGCTTCAGTCGAAAGCGGATCACACCATCCTTTAGCAAAAGCGATTTTGGCTAAGGCTCAAGCGCTAGAAATAAATGTTGAACCCGCCCAGAATCATAAAGCATTGGCTGGTATTGGGGTGGAAGGTTATTTGGCAGATAAATATATTCTGGTGTCAGCACCGAATAAAATCTCTGACGATATATTAACCATACAATGGCAGCAAACTGTAAAAACACTTGAAAATCAAGGTAAAACTGTTGTTGTGGTACTAGTCGATAACAAGTTACTTGGCATTATTGCTATGCAAGATACATTACGCTCAGATGCCATTGATGCGGTTAATAAACTGCAAAAACTGGGTATTAAAACCGTCATGTTAACGGGTGATAACCCACTGGCAGCTGAATCAATTGCGCAAAAAGTTGGTTTAGATTATCGGGCAGGGCTGTTACCTGAAGACAAAGTCAATGCCATTATAGCACTCAGTAAAACCAACCATACACTGATGGTTGGCGATGGTATTAATGATGCTCCCGCAATGAAGGCCGCAAATGTTGGCATCGCCATGGGTAATGGAACGGATGTCGCTCTTGAAACCGCTGATGCGGCATTGACTCATAACCGGCTAACTGGATTAGCCGAGATCATTATGTTATCACGAGCAACCAGAGCCAATATTCGTCAAAACATTACTATCGCTTTAGGACTAAAAGCTATCTTCCTGGTGACCAGTTTATTAGGCATAACCGGCTTATGGATGGCTATTTTAGCAGATTCCGGTGCCACTGCATTAGTGACCGCAAATGCGCTCCGTTTATTGAAGGATCGCCAGCCAGAATAAACACTTTGTTAAATATTATTTATATATTTGAAAAAAGAGAGACATGATTCAATAATCTCTCTTTTTTCAATATACTTTTTGTTTAACACCGTTTCGCTTTTAGTATTAATTAACTTTCTTGCGGATCAAATAACGGTAGGGAGGTTGCTGAATCTCTTCAGCAAGCAATTGATGTTCCATAAAACGGCAAAAAGCAGGAATATCACGGATTGTAGCCGGATCATCCGCAATAATTAATAACGTTTCACCTTCAACCATCTGACGAACCATTTTTCTTATCATCATCATTGGCTCAGGACAACGTAATCCTTGTGTATCAAGGGTTCGGTTAGGGTTAGTAAAAATATCTGGCATTGGTATTTAGTTTTAAAGCCTATTCAATAGGTTGGAATTATATTACAAATCAAATAAATTCTCCCGCCATTTATTAAATAAAAATAGATAAGAAAATTTTATTATTCATTTTGCTTTTATCTTATCTCAGGCGTATGATGCACCGCGTAAATTAAATTATCATGGGTTCCCTCACCCCATTTAACAAAAAAGGTATAATATGTTCGAATTGACGCCACAACAGCGTATCAAAGCACTCATTTGGCTTTCCTTTTTTCATATATTGATTATTACCTCCAGTAATTATCTGGTACAACTGCCAATTACCATTTTTAGCTTCCATACCACATGGGGAGCATTCACTTTCCCTTTTATTTTTTTGACAACGGATCTAACTGTACGTATTTATGGTGCTCCTTTCGCTCGACGGATTATTGCTGCAACTATGCTGCCGGCTCTTTCTGTCTCCTACATTCTTTCGGCGCTTTTTTACCAAGGACAATGGCAAGGGTTTATCACACTAAATGAATTTAATCTATTTGTTGCCCGTATTGCGCTAGCAAGCTTTATGGCTTACGCTTTAGGTCAGATTATGGATATTTTCGTGTTCAATAAATTACGTAATTATCGTCGTTGGTGGATTGCGCCGACTGCGGCAATGTTTTTCGGTAATCTACTGGATACGATTGCTTTCTTTTTCATTGCATTCTATCACAGCACTGATCCTTTTATGGCGGCCAATTGGGTAGAAATTGCTTTAGTCGATTATAGCTTTAAGTTATTTATTTGTATGTTATTTTTCCTCCCTGCTTATGGATTGATGTTGAACTTCATGCTAAGTTACTTTTTCCAAGGCCAACACCAAAAGAATGGTTATCTAGCTGCAGATAATAATTAAGTTGAATCAAGACAAAATTTGCCTAATTGAATATCTGTTTAGCGACAAAACTATCTATTGAGTGGAAAGTGGCGATATCCACTCAGTGGAATACCTTGTAACCAACAGAATGCCCAGTAATAATTCGGTCATAGGTGAATTGTTGACCTTAATCCAATGTCTGATAGCGACTTAATAAGTAGTCATCGAACACAATATAAGCCACTCTTAATCAATAATCTTTATTAAGAAACAAAAACGAGCATTCATGGTGATTTTTTGTACCAGAACTAACAAATTTATGACAAAGTTCACAATTATACTTGAATAATTAAAAAATTATTTCTATCGCCGATATATATTTTGTCTGTTTACGCACAAATTTATAACATTTTCGCATTCGTATGCAGACATATGCATTAACATGAGTTATCTTAGCGCGCGATTAAGAAAGAAGACCTAATAATAACGTCTCACATTTTCGTTTTAGCAATTGCTTATTACTTGATAGCAAAAATTTAAATGCTATCGGAGGGGAATTATGTTAAGTATTTTTAAGCCAGCACCACATAATAAAAGAGTTCCGGCAGATCAAATTGATCCGCTTTATCGTCGCCTACGTTGGCAAATTTTCTTCGGTATCTTTTTGGGTTATGCCGCTTACTATCTCGTTAGAAAGAATTTTGCATTAGCGATGCCCTATTTAATTGAGCAGGGGTTTTCTAAAGGTGAACTTGGTTTTGCTTTATCAGGAATCTCAATTGCATATGGTATCTCAAAATTTATCATGGGCTCAGTCTCTGATCGTTCAAATCCAAGAGTATTTTTACCTGCCGGGCTAATTTTATCCGCCTCAGTAATGCTAATTATGGGCTTTGTGCCTTGGGCTACCTCAAGCATTATGATTATGTTTGTGCTGCTCTTCCTATGCGGTTGGTTTCAAGGTATGGGATGGCCTCCTTGTGGCCGAACAATGGTTCACTGGTGGTCACAAAAAGAACGGGGTGGTATCGTTTCAATTTGGAACTGCGCGCATAATGTTGGTGGTGGCATCCCGCCGTTGTTATTTATATTAGGCATGGCATGGTTCCACGACTGGAAAGCAGCCCTATATATGCCTGCTTTTGCTGCCATTTTTGTTGCTATGATTGCCTTTGCTTTAATGCGTGATACGCCACAATCTTGTGGTTTACCACCGATTGAAGAATATAAAAATGACTACCCACCTGATTATACTGATAAAGACGAAAAAGAGCTGACTGCAAAGCAGATTTTTATGCAATATATTTTGCCTAATAAGCTACTTTGGATGATCGCTTTTGCTAACGTTTTCGTATACTTATTACGTTATGGTGTACTCGATTGGTCACCAACTTACTTACGTGAAGTTAAACACTTTGCTATGGATAAATCCTCATGGGCTTATTTCTTATATGAATATGCAGGTATTCCAGGCACGCTACTTTGCGGTTGGATGTCAGATAAAGTTTTCAAAGGAAACCGTGGCGCCACCGGCGTATTTTTCATGGCATTAGTCACTATTGCAACTGTTGCCTTCTGGCTCAATCCGCCAGGTAATCCTCATATTGATATGGCTTGCATGCTAATTATTGGCTTCTTAATTTATGGCCCTGTTATGTTGATCGGTTTACATGCGCTTGAATTAGCACCCAAAAAAGCCGCAGGTACTGCTGCTGGTTTTACCGGTTTATTTGGCTACCTTGGTGGCTCGGTAGCAGCAAGTGCTATTGTGGGTTATACCGTTGACTATTTTGGCTGGAATGGCGGCTTTATGGTAATGATTGGCGGTAGTTTACTTTCTGTTATTTTATTATTTATCGTGATGCTGAGTGAAAGCAAGCATAAACGCGAAATGGCAGAACAACATAGCTAATTTATGTCATAAATCAGTTATCTTTAATTAATAAGCTTGGCAAAAAGGGGAACTCATTTTATCACTGATTTCCCCGCTCATAATAAAGAGAATTATACTAATGAATATAAAATTAAATAGCTTGGTTGCTAGTATGTTATTAGTTATGTCAATGTCAGCAATGGCTCAATCTAACGCAAAAGTCGTTATTGCTCACCGCGGTGCAAGTGGTTATCTACCAGAACATACATTACCCGCCAAAGCAATGGCTTATGCGCAAGGTGCCGATTTCCTTGAACAAGATCTGGTAATGACAAAAGATAATGAACTGATTGTATTACATGATCATTACCTAGATAGCGTTACAGACGTTGCGGATCGCTTCCCTGGCCGTGCTCGCAAAGATGGTCGCTTTTATGCCATTGATTTTACCTTACCCGAAATTCGATCACTCAAATTTACTGAAGCCTTTGAAATTAAAGATGGTAAAAAAGTTCAAACCTATCCTAATCGTTTCCCGATGGGAAAATCCAGCTTCCATATTCATACTTTTCAAGAAGAAATTGAATTTGTCCAAGGTTTGAATAAATCTACTGGTAAAAATATCGGCATTTACCCGGAAATTAAAGCACCTTGGTTTCACAAACAAGAAGGAAAGGATATTTCGACCAGAGTGTTAGAAGTTCTGAAGCAATATGGCTACAGCAAGAAAAGCGACAATGTTTATCTTCAGTGCTTTGATGCTAATGAATTAAAACGCATTAAAAATGAACTTTTACCTAAATTAGGCATGGATTTAAAACTGGTTCAATTAATTGCTTACACGGACTGGCATGAAACTTATGAAGAGCAGCCTAACGGTACATGGACAAATTATAGCTATGATTGGATGTTTAAGCCGGGAGCAATGAAAGAAGTTGCTAAGTATGCTGATGGCATTGGCCCAGATTACCACATGCTTATTAATGAAAGCTCCAAACCTGGTAAAATAAAACTTACTGCTATGGTTAAAGATGCGCACAAAAATAAGTTAGTCGTTCATCCTTATACCATTCGGATTGATAAGCTACCAAATTACGTGAAAAACGGTCAACAGCTGTTTGATATTATCTATAACAAAGCTAACGTCGATGGTGCCTTTACCGATTTCCCTGATCTAGGGGTAAAATTCTTGCAAAAACAGCATCAACATCAATAATAGCCGGCAATAAATTCAGCGGTAATAATTTACCGCTGATTGCTATTAGTTTACTGATAATTAAGCTCGCTCTATAGAAAAAGAGATAACATCACTTATTTTTTCTGCATTCAGCGCCAACATGACTAAACGATCAATACCTAAAGCAACACCTGAACAATCAGGTATGACTTTATCTAGCGCAGCAAGCAGACATTCATCAATAGGCTGTTCTGGTAAACCCATTTTTTCGCGCATCTGATTATCATGCTCAAAACGTTCTCGCTGTTCTTGTGCATCAGTCAACTCACGAAAACCATTGGCCAACTCAATACCCTTAAAATAAACTTCAAAACGCTCAGCAACTCGGTGGTCTTCTTTACTAATTTCAGCTAATGCTGCCTGTGAAGCAGGAAAATGATAGATAACGGTAGGCTTATCTTTACCTAAATTTGGTTCAACTCCCATAGTAAACAAAAATTGTAATAACACATCTTTGTCTTCTTCTGTTTCGGCATTATTTAAACCCAACTTCACTGCTGCATCACGTAATTGTTTTTTTTCTGACTCCAGTGCTAATGGATCAATGTTTAGATAACGCTGAAAGGCCTGTTGATATGATATCCGCTCAGTGGGTTGGCAGTCCAAAATTTGTTGCAACAAATCATCTACTTCATCAATAAGTCGGTACATGTCATAATGAGGCCGATACCATTCAAGCATAGTAAATTCTGGATTATGATAACGTCCCTCTTCTTCATTACGAAAAGCTTTAATCATCTGATATATAGGCCCACTGCCGGCCGCTAGCAAGCGTTTCATATGATATTCAGGACTGGTTATCATATACAATTTGGTGCTGTCAGCAATTACCGGAGCAACAAATTGGGTTTCAAACGGTGAGAGATGAATATCTGTTACCGTGAATTTGCTTAATATAGGCGTCTCTACTTCCACTACTCCTCGATCGATGAAAAAACGTCTGATTTCAGCAATAATTTTGGCTCTTTTCAGTAAGTTATTGATAGACGCGCTCGGTTGCCAATTCACTATCTCACTCATTGTAAAAACTCCAAAAAAGAATAAAGCGCGCTAGTTTACTCGCCTGTAAACAAATAAACAAATTTTTCATATCGTTAATCTCATCACTCTGTTTTTTAACAAAAATAAACTAACCCTTAGTTAAATAGTAAGAGAACTTGAAAATATTAATTAGTTGAAATAAATAATTAACGTTAGTTATAAGTTGATATAACTACTTTCTATATGATCTCCAATTTAGCTGAATAAAGAAAATATTTCAACTCAAAATCATCAAACCATAAAAAATAAATTCAAATAATATCAATATGTTAAAAACATTTGGAAGTTATTTTCAGCTATAAAATTAATAAAAATAATCATTTTAATGGATTAATGTAAATTTTTATTTATTAAAATTGCATTTATTTATAATATTTTTATTTTTATTTTTATTTTTATAAAATTATTATAAATATGACTAAAATTACCTTATTGCTCATAAAAATATTATCAATGAATATATTTTTATTGATATAAAAAAACACCAAAATAGAATAATGTTATATATCAATAAATAAGCATATAATTACGCTATTTTTATTAAATAAAAATCATATTATTTATTAAATTGGCAACAAAAATTTGCTGCTGGTAATTGTTTGAGATTTATTTAAAAATCATTATCAATACAATAAAAATAAAAACCAACCTAAAATCCACTAAGTCAATAAGATAACATATAAACTTAATTATACCCATTTTATGACCAAAAATAGCTAATTTTTAAACAAGTCTATTAACTCTCACTTTTTATAAGCAAAATCCTAGAAAACTTGTACCTGAATCAAATCTCTGTCGGTAACAATTTGTTATAAATTGCTAAATAATAATTTATTGTTAATTATTAATCATAATTAAATAACAATGCCATAACAACATGAAGTTTATTTTCAATTAGTAATGGAGAAGCATAGTGTGCAAACCTTTAATGCTGATTTAGTCATAATAGGCGCTGGTGGAGCTGGTTTGAGGGCAGCAATTGCTGCTACTGAAGCTAATCCCAATCTAAAAATTGCTTTGGTTTCAAAAGTCTATCCCATGCGCAGTCATACTGTCGCTGCAGAAGGTGGCGCAGCTGCAATTGCTCAATCCCATGATTCCTATGATTATCACTTTAATGATACGGTTTCAGGGGGAGATTGGTTATGTGAACAAGATGTGGTTGAATATTTTGTGAAACATTGTCCAACCGAAATGACACAACTGGAATTATGGGGATGCCCATGGAGTCGTAAAAAAGATGGTACAGTGAATGTCCGTCGCTTTGGAGGAATGAAAATCGAGCGCACTTGGTTTGCTGCTGATAAAACAGGCTTCCATATGTTGCATACTCTATTTCAAACCTCTCTCAAATACCCACAAATCCAGCGATTTGATGAACATTTTGTGTTAGACATTCTGGTTGATGAAGGAAGAGTACATGGCCTAGTCGCTATCCATATGATGGAGGGCACTCATATTCAAATTAACGCAAAAGCCGTTATTATGGCCACCGGTGGAGCCGGCCGTGTTTACCGTTATAATACTAACGGCGGAATTGTTACCGGTGACGGTATGGGTATTGCATTACGGCATGGCATTCCATTACGTGATATGGAATTTGTCCAATACCATCCGACTGGCTTGCCAGGTTCTGGAATACTTATGACTGAAGGTTGTAGAGGTGAAGGCGGGATCCTCATCAACAAAGATGGCTATCGTTATCTACAAGATTATGGTTTAGGGCCTGAAACCCCTCTAGGTAAACCAGAAAATAAATATATGGAATTAGGCCCTCGAGACAAGGTTTCTCAAGCTTTTTGGCATGAGTGGCGTGCAGGTCGCACAATAAAATCATCACGCGGTGATGTCGTGCATCTTGACTTACGCCATTTGGGCGCAGAGAAACTACATGAACGCCTACCCTTTATTTGTGAATTAGCCAAAGCTTATGTCGGCGTCGATCCCGTTACTGATCCTATCCCTGTTCGCCCAACTGCACATTATACAATGGGGGGAATTGAAACGGATCAGAAATGTGAAACATCAATTAAAGGTCTGTTTGCTGTGGGCGAATGTTCGTCAGTTGGCTTACATGGTGCAAACCGCCTGGGTTCTAACTCTTTAGCAGAATTAGTCGTTTTTGGGCGATTAGCTGGCATTGAAGCGGCTAAATATGCCACTGAAGTCTCTCCAGCCAATAATAACGCCATTGAATTAAAAGCGCGTGAAGTTGAAACCAATTTAACCAAACTGATCAACCAAAAAGGTAAAGAGAATTGGGCTAACATCCGTGATGAAATGGGGATAGCAATGGAGGAAGGTTGTGGCATCTATCGTACACCTGAATTAATGCAAAAAACCATGGATAAACTAGCTGAACTTAAAGAACGCTTTAAACATATTGAAATTACAGACCATAGCAGCGTCTTTAATACTCAACTGCTCTACACTATCGAATTAGGCTTTAGTCTAGATGTAGCGGAATGTATGGCTCATTCGGCTTTCTATCGCAAAGAATCGCGTGGTGCTCATCAGCGTCTGGATGAAGGTTGTACTGTCCGTGATGATGTTAATTTTCTAAAACATTCTCTTGCCTATTATAACTCACAAGGCGCCCCAAATATTGCTTATCGCGATGTGAAAATTACCAAATTAGCGCCAGCTAAGCGAGTTTATGGTGGTGAAGCAACAGCGCAAGAGCAAGCAAAGAAGGAGCAGGTGAATGGCTAAGATGAAAAAACTGAAAATGGAGATCATGCGCTATAATCCTGAAACTGACGATGTCCCCTATTCTGTTACTTATGAAGTACCTTATGATGAACAGACTTCTTTACTAGATGCTCTCGGTTATGTTAAGGACCACTTAGCACCTGAGCTCTCATACCGTTGGTCTTGTCGTATGGCAATATGTGGCTCTTGCGGTATGATGGTTAACCAGATGCCTAAATTAGCCTGCAAGACTTTTTTACGGGACTATACCGATGGCTTAAAAGTAGAAGCATTGGGCAATTTTCCTATCGAAAGAGATTTAGTGGTAGATATGACCCATTTTATTGAGAGTCTTGAAGCTATTAAACCCTATATTATTGGTAATAATCGTAAAGTTAGTGATGGTCCCAATAAACAAACCCCTAGTCAAATGGCTAAATATCATCAATTCTCTGGCTGTATTAATTGTGGCCTGTGTTATGCAGCTTGCCCTCAATTTGGCCTTAATCCAGAATTTATTGGCCCTGCTGCAATCACACTGGCAGAACGTTATAACCTTGATAGCCGCGATAAAGGCAAAAAAGAGCGCATGCCATTATTAAATAGCGATAATGGTGTATGGAGCTGTACATTTGTCGGTTACTGCTCTGAAGTATGTCCTAAACATGTCGATCCTGCCGCTGCTATTCAGCAAGGAAAAGCCGCAAGCGCAGAAGATTTTATTATTGCTATGTTGAAACCAAGATAAGGAAGAAAAAAATGACGACAAAACGTAAGCCTTATGTACGCGAAATGTCATCAAATTGGTGGCAACAGATTGGATTTTATCGTTTTTATGTTATTCGGGAAGCAACCGCCATCCCTCAAATTTGGTTTAGTTTAGTCGTGCTTTATGGCCTATTTTCTTTAACAGCAGGGCCTGAAAGCTGGTTTAATTATGTTACCTTTCTGCATAATCCAATCGTTTTATTAATTAATATTTTCACTTTAATAGCAACTTTATTCCATACAAAAACCTGGTTCGAACTGGCGCCTAAAGCTGTTAATATCGTGATAAAAAATAAAAAAATAGCCCAAGAAAGCATTATAAAATTACTTTGGGGTATTACTTTTCTAGCAACAACCATTATCTTAGCTATAGCGCTAATATAATTTAAGGAGAACAATGATGAATCAACCTCCTAAACGTTCTGATGAACCTATTTTTTGGGGATTATTTGGTGCTGGTGGTATGTGGAGTGCAATTATCTCTCCGGTTATTATTCTTTTGCTAGCAATTTTTATTCCTCTAGGTTTAGCACCAGAAATGTTAAGTTATGAACGCATTCTGACATTTTGCCAAAGCTTTATTGGCCGTATTTTTTGCTATTAATGATCATTTTACCTATCTGGTGTGGACTGCATCGACTTCATCATGGCATGCATGATCTAAAAATAGCGATTCCAGCCGGTAAATGGATTTTTTATGGTGCGGCTGCCATTATTAGTATGATTGCCATTATTGCTATCATCAAACTCTAATCAAAAATTAATCTAATAAAAAAGCCAGATAGTTTCAAACCATCTGGCTTTATTGTTTGTGATAAGCATTGGCTAGGTCAATTGATAGACAGCGTAGCAAACGCTCGTTCCAGTTCATCTATATTATTAACTGTCAGATACGGATTACTAACCACGAATTCCACCGGTTTAAACTAATAAAGATTGATAACTCAAACATTGGGTAACTAACAATAAAAACCGCTATTAGTTAAAGTAATCATTGTACTAATCATATTGATTAACCTAATCTTTAATTGTGCCTTAATCAACATCAGCAAAAAACAATTCCAGTTAACTATATGAAATTAATTTATAAAATGAAATTTTTAAACACCAGCATGAAAAAAAATTCAGGGGAAATTTTAATTTTTTTACCGGTTCTGGCTATTACTGAAATAGGTTACTAAATATAGGAAAAATTATTTCCATATGAAATAATAATCATTCTAAAACATCATAAAAAAATAATACTTAATAGCGAGACATTTATGAGAAAACTGAGTTTTTTAATCATTCCACTAACTTTACTTTCTAGTTATACATTCGCTCTAGAGACAGCTCCCAAATGTGTAAAGGTAGATCAACAACAAATTGCTGGTTTATTTGAGCGCTGGAATGATTCATTAAAAAGTGGCGATGCGAAAAAGGTTTCGGCAAACTATCTCGCTGATGCAGTACTATTACCAACTATATCAAGTCAAGTTCGTTTAACGGATGCTGAGCGTACCGACTATTTCAAACACTTTTTAGCCAAAAAGCCTGTAGGAAAAATTGATGGTCGAACTATTCGTATTGGTTGTAATAAGGCAATCGATATCGGTACTTATACTTTTACTTTTAAAGATAAATCCACTGTTTCAGCTCGTTATACATTTACCTACGTCTGGGATGGAAAAGAATGGAAAATATCAACTCATCATTCATCTGAAGTACCGGCAAACAACTAAAAATTTTTTAAATTAGCTACCTGTTCAAAATAAGCTTCAGCTATACAAAGGTGACTAATTAGGTAGTCACCAATTTGAATTAAAAATAGCCCTAAACAGGTAAATATAATTTTTCTCTATCACTTTACTTTGTAGATACTAATTTTAGTTTTATAAATACATCCATGTATTGTTAAGCTTCTTCCTTGTTCTTTTATTTTTAACCTATTAATTCAAATGACTTCCAATCGTTTAAAACGATCGATACAAACATTTTTGATTTGTAAAAGCTATTAATAGATAATAATTGATCGAATAAAGCGATTAATTGATCTATTTATAACAAAAATGGAGGGTTTACATAACAATAAATTTATTATCAATGAAATATGAACCAAGATTGCAAAAAATCTGAGTAAATATAAGTAATAAACCTTTTAACCGATTAAATAGCAAAGTAACATTTAATTATCAAAGAAAATTGATAGCATAGATATGCTATTTTCGGTTAATCAAAATATCCTATTTGATGACTCAAATGCACCCTTACAAATCAATAGCTATAGTGAAAATTTTGCTACAAAATCTATTAATGGCGTTAACATTATGCTATTCAATAACCGTTTTTGCTCATCCCCACAGTTTTATTGATATGCAAAATGAATTACAAATAAAAGATGGTAATCTCATTGCCATGAAAATGACTTGGGTTATGGATGCCATGACATCAGCAGATTTACTCTATGATGCACAACAAGCAAAAGAAAGTGATGAAGTGTGGAAACAATTAAGTGCTGAAGTTATGGCTAATGTTATTAAACAACACTATTTTACCTCCCTATATTATAAAAATAAATTAATAAAATTTTCCTTTTACCCAAAAGACTATCACCTATCGCGCAAAGGGAACCAAGCCGTGCTCTCTTTTACTCTAAAATTAGCTAAGCCAGAAACTCTAACTGGTAAGACATTAACCATAATGACTTATGACCCAAGTTATTATGTTGATATGACCTATAGCAACAAAGCAAAAATTTCATCAACTAATACCTCAATCCAATGCCAAATTCAGCTTATAACACCTAAGCCCAACGCATCGATAATCGATTATGCCCTCTCTCTTGATAAAGCAGAAACACCGCAAGAAGACCTTAGTCTCGGCCAACAATTTGCGCAAAAGGTAAACATAACATGTCAATAATGCCCAGCAAGCCAGCAATCAATTTACTTAATAAAAAGTACTATCTAGTAATCGGATTACTTAGTTCTTTTTTTGGCATATTGTCATTTTATTTATTCAAATATTGGCATTTTGGTTTACAACTAGCGGTAACTTGGCAACGAGAACTTAATCAACATCTTTCTTCTCTCCTAATGCGAGTGGCGAGCTCACCAACTGAAGCAGGATTATTACTCGTTGGCTTTAGCTTTTTTTATGGTTTATTACATGCTTTGGGACCAGGGCATGGCAAAATCATTATTACCACCTATATTGCCACCCACTCTTCAAGACTAAAAAAAAGCCTTACCCTAACGCTATTAGCATCATTATTACAGGGCTCTATTGCTATTGTTTTAACATCCATTGTTCTTGGCTTGTTCCAGCTATCTAGCCGACACTTACATCTAAGCCGCTTCTGGTTAGAGAAAATAAGCTATGGCTTAGTCTTTTTTCTTGGTCTGTTACTATGTCTAAAAGCAATCTCCCGACTAAGAAAAGTATTTAAACAATCTCGTCAAGCCCCCTTTCAATTTACTAAAATCCATTCGCCTAACCAACATCAACATGCTCATGACTGCAATTGTGGCCACAAACACGTATTGTCTGATGATGAATTACAAGGCAATTGGCGAACCCAACTTGCAGTTATAGCCGCGATGGGAGCACGTCCCTGCTCTGGCGCATTAATTGTTCTACTTTTTTCTTATGTAGTCGGTGTTTATTCTTGGGGGATTATCGCCGCGCTAATGATGGCCTTAGGAACTGCAATAACTATTAGCGGAATTGCTTTACTAGTCCATAGCGCTCGCCATTTAGCTATTCGGTATTCGAAATGGCAAGGGTTTAATGTCAATCCTTACTGGAGTTTAGGAATAATGTTAATCGGTGGAATAGTGTTAGTTATTGCCGGATTACTTATGTTTCAGAGTGTTGAAATTCCACAAACGATAGGTTCTTATATTTTTGGTCGCTAAAAATAATGCCATAACTTTATACTCATCATAATGGCACTAGATAAAATAAATAACAGGGTTAGATACTGCAAAACACGATCAGATAAACGCAACATTAAATATTTGGCTAACGGAATAGTCATTAATGATCCTATGCATAGGGTAAGCGCAAGAATAATGTGAGTATGTCCATTGCGCATATAAGCAATTGCTGATGAACCTGACAAAATAGTTGTTATAAAAATCGCGGTGCCGATCGCTTGTTTGATAGATAATTTTAGATAGCGTAGCAATAGTGGTAATACAACAACACCACCACCTACTCCGGTAGCACCAAGCACTACGCCAGCACTGATAGCCGGCAATAATAATGACTTGATATCAATAGTATTATTTCTTTCAAACTGGTTGATTGAAAATGAAAAAAATATCCGATAAATCAACAGAAAAAGGGAATAAATAATAGCGACTACAATAAGTATATTAATGCCTAACTCAACTTGCTGTTGATAACTTTGTAATTGGCTAACATAACTTACCAGATAACTTGTCAATGCTGTGGCCGGTATCATAATAGCTAACACAACCATGGCACTTTTAATCGGAACATTGCCTAAACGAAAATGTATATAAGAAGATGAGATTTTCATCAACATAGAGAGAAAATTGGCGGTTGCAACAGCAGACAAGGCATCCATACCAAAAAAATAGGTTAAAACCGGTAATACAACAACTCCCCCACCAACGCCCGTTAAGCTAATAATTAACCCCAAAATTGCGCCAACTATCAATTCTGCTACCAAAAACATGATTAATTACCTTGCAGAGAGAATTTACATTAGTGATCAAACGGGCCATTAGGAAAGTGATAGTTAATGATAAATATCAACCCTAAACATGAGGTTAAAATATGGCCAACATACCTGTTCATCAAAGCCAGAACATGATTACAGCCATCGTTCCGGATTTGATGTAAAAGGGAAAATTTATATAGGATAAACTGGAACTAAAATTTCAGTCGCAATAATAACAACCAATAGTCCAACTAAAACTGGAATAGACGTACGTTTAACTACCTCAAAAGGCGAAATTTTTGCCATCCCAGACACCGCAACCACCACGCCGGATACAGGTGACATTGTTCGACCAAGATTAGAGGCCTGTAACATAGGGATCACCAAGTAAGTTGGATTAATTCCCATTTGGCTGGCTAAACGTGGGATCAGTTCAACAAAAGAGTAAAATGGCGCATTACCGGAACCAGTTGTCATCGCCGCCAACATAGTAATCACCACCAGCACAATCATCATCATTATAGCGCCAGAACCAAAAGATTGTGACAAATTAATCAACGAGGAAATAAAACCAATAGTACTTAATCCTTGCGCAAATACCCCGGCAGCCACCAGCAGTACGACAACTGAGACAAATGCATCAGCCATACCACGATAACAAACATCTAACCCATCAAACACCGTTTTTACTTTAAAACAGCGCACAAATTCAATCAGACTCGTTAGAATAATACAGCCAACAATAATTGTAATAATATGTAATTGAGGTGCCCATTTACCATCAAAAATTAAAACCCCAATAATCGGTGTAAAAGGTAAAATAGCATAATAGTCAGGCGCATTGGTCTTAATTTCATTAACATCAAGCTTTTCGGTTTTTACCTGCTCACGTCTGTCGAGATAGCGCTGCCAAAAAAAGTGGCTAATCGCCATAGCAATAATAGCAATAATCGAAATCGGTAAGGTAGTTTTAAAAGCAAAATCAATTAGTGGCATGCCTGATGCTTTCGCTGCTAACACAACATCACCTGATGTAGGAGCCAAAATTATTGCCGCAGGTGAGGCACAGATTGCTGCAGCGGCGCCGCGACTAATGCCGACATTCACCATAATCGGAAATAGGGTCGCCATCAATAAGACCCCTAGTCCCGCTGCTGAAGACACAGCCAGTGACATTAAGCAAGCAACAATATAGGCTGCAACCATTAATGCATAGGGAGAATTAATCATTTGTAATGGCTTAGATGCTATTTTGACCACAACATCATTAGCCCCGATATGAGTCATATAAGCAGCAAAACCACATAAGATCATAATCATCATCCCTAAATCACCACCACGGTTCATCAGTAGATATTTGATATATTCTAAAATATCGGTGGTTTTCCAACCCGTCACTGGCACATCATTCGGTAATATATTTTTCCCCATAATTGCGCTGATAATAAGCAGCAATATTCCGCCTATCATTAAAACACCAGTGGCCGAATAGCCTTTAATAATATAACGACCTATTCCAATCGTAACCAATACACCAATCAAAAGTTCCATCATTTTACTCCTCTACATCTACACCAAGGCCGTCAAAAAATAATAATAAAAAATTTATTTAATTATCATGGATATTATTTATATTAATAATAAAGTAACTATGAAAAAACAATTTACCAATTAAAGTTTGATTAATAACAGTATTAACCCTTGTTTTGCCTATTTTATCACCATTAAATACTAACTTTTAAGCAGTATTATCACTTTTTATCTTTTTTTACCTATTTTTAGAACACAAAAAGTATTTTTTTTATACCTAATTATAAGTATTTTTTATAAAAAATTAAATCATTACTAATATTTAACAATTAAAAAAACAATAATATTTCATAATAAACAATATATTATGTAATTAATTATCAAATTATTGCGGAGTGAGCAACAGAATACCATAATTAATTCTTATGCTTGATGTGATTCATCGATAATTAAGGTGCATTTTCATATGAAGAGATCATTAAAATATACAGCTGGGATTATTGGTCTGTTAGTAATTATTTTTTTAATTTATTTATTTAGGCCAACAGCTTCAAACACGATCAATACTTCAACCAATGAACCTACTGTTAATATTGTGCTTATCGGCGCTGGTATTATGAGTGCGACACTAGCTACATATTTAGCAGAATTGCAACCAGATTGGCAAATCCGCTTGTATGAGCGACTAGATAGGATCGCGGGTGACACATCTGATGGCTGGAATAATGCAGGTACCGGTCATTCAGGCTTCATGGAAATGAACTATACACCTGAAAAAGATGGGCAAATTGATATCACTCAAGCAATAGAAATTGCCAATCAATTTGAAATTTCCAAACAATTCTGGGCTTACCAACTAAAACACCGGGTTCTCCACCAATCCCAAACTTTTATAAATCCTGTTCCACACATTGCCTTTGTTTGGGGAAAAGATGACATTAATTTCTTAGCAAAACGCTATGCAGCTATGATCAAAAATCCTATGTTTTATGGCATGAAATATTCTACCTCTGCGGAGGAAATTAAATCGTGGGCACCACTTATTATAGAAGGGCGAGATGCAAAACAACCCGTTGCAGCAACACGAATGGATATTGGCGCTGATGTAAACTATGGTGAAATAACCCGTCAGTTAGTTGCCAATCTGCTCAAACATCCAAATTTTAAGTTACAGACCAAAGCTGAAGTGAACGCAATTAGTCGTAATGATGATGGCACTTGGAGTGTCGGTTTTAAAAACCTCACAACCGGCGAAGAGAGTCATATAAAAACTCGCTTAATCTTTATTGGTGCAGGTGGTGCAACGATTAAATTACTACAATACACAGGATTAGAAGAAGCAAAACAGTATGCCGGATTTCCTGTTGGTGGTGAATTTCTTGTTACCGATAACCCTGAGGTAGTCAACAGACATACCGCAAAAGTTTATGGAAAACCAGCACTTGGTGCTCCCCCTATGTCAGTTCCCCATATCGATACGCGCTATTTGGGCGGTAAAAAATATGTGCTATTCGGACCTTTTGCGACTTATTCTAATAAATTTCTCAAATATGGTAGTCAACTAGATCTTTTTGCTGCTACCAATGACAGTAATATAATTCCCATCATTGCCATTGGCATCAAACACTTAGATTTAGTGAGATATTTAGTCAGTCAATTAATGTTAAATGATGAAGAACGTTATCAATCTTTGTTAGAATATTACCCAAACGCCAAAAAAGCAGATTGGCAATTAGTAATCGCTGGGCAACGCGTACAAATCATAAAAAATGCCAAAAATAAACCCATCACACTACAGTTCGGCACGGAAACTTTTATCTCTGATGATAAAACCGTCTTTGGTCTGCTTGGCGCTTCACCTGGCGCATCAACCTCACCTTATATTATGTTAAATTTATTAGAGAAGGCGTTTCCTGATAAAGTAAAAAATCAGTGGAATGCCAAATTACATGAAATCATTCCATCCTATGGTCAGCATTTAGAACAAAATCCAACATTGCTTAACCAGATCCGCCGATACACCAGTGAAATATTGGGCCTTAATTATATTGTTACGCAACAGGAGCAAACTAATCAACCGATAAAACCCAAACAACAGCCGGCAAACAGCAGATGCTCTTTTGTTAAATAAAAGCTAATAGGCCAAAAAAATTCGGATTTATAGTTTTTAACTATTAATCTAGGTGAGCAAACTAAGGTGTTTGCAGAGTGGTTACTTCTCGCACAGAAAACCCGGCATCATTCAGATATGAAAAGATTATCTGTCCATTGTGCTGAGAAAATGGTTGTTCAAATCGATATATATGCTCTGAAAATGGAGGCGTCATCATATCCATCTGTTGTTTAATCGGATAACGCTGATGCTGACTGTCAAAAACGATTTGAGAAAAGGAAATATGAAAAGGTGATGAATTTTTGCAGATCAAGACCCATTCTTGATCTTTTTGTTGCAGGGTAAAAGTTATTTTATCTGCCAGCTTGGCGGGAAAATCAGCCAATTTTTTCGGGCGATAAAACAATTTTAATTGTGTATTCATTGCCAGGCTAACTTTAGCATTATTCTGATTTAACGCTTGATGATGTAAATTAGGCGGTATTTCATACAAATTTAACCAAAAAACTGACTCTCTATCATCCGGCAGATAATCACCATTATAAACAATTCTGATAGCCTGGATTTTTTGCGCTGGCAGATGAAAAATTGAAGCAAGCACCACAAAAGGTGTTTCTGCTTGTGGATCTGCTTCACCATGATCCACCCAACTCTGCACAATAACCGGGTATTTATTAGTATTGGCTAACAAAACAGAACGTTCTTTATCACCCTGATGGTAAATAATTCGGGTCATATTGGCCATGATCCCTGCTTTACCTGGTATCAGCCAGAATAGTGATAAGCATGCTACAACAGCTGTTAGTCGCTTCATTGTACTTTTACCAATACATACGCGGTAGCATGTATTTTTCCTGGTTTAATAACTTGACCTGGTAATTGCTGTAGTACCGCGGTGTATGAGTGTAAGTAATGTGTATAACCAGAAACTGAAGGACCCAGATTTTTAGCATCTCTAAGCACAGGATACCAGCCAACATTTTCTCCACTGGGCCCGATACCAGTAATACCAGGTTGAGCAACAAATACCATCGATTGTTGAGTAACACTATTACGCAAAGTAATACCAACCCCGGTTGCTAATGTAGCATCAAGTCCATAATTATCTGAAACGAGTGCCATTACACCACCTTGAGCATTAATCAAATTTAACCCTTGCGCAGCGCGATAAGCACCTGGCGAAACTTGAATTCCAATTGCTGTTTGCCCACTTGTCGTACCTGAGTTCACATTATCACTACATTCGATTTGGACAGAAATATCAGCTTCTCTGGTACCACCAGCCAATAATTCTTGGCTAGAAATAGTAGGGAAAAGCACTAATGGTGTCGCATTTTTTGCTACACAAGTGGCATTATTACTCAACGTAACAGACTGCCGTAAACCGTAGCCAAAACCATTATCTACCCCCCAAAAGCGAAAATTATGGGCAGAATCTTCGCCTTCGTTGTCATGTACAATTCCCGGGCCAACAAATTGAATATAAGCATTCGGTTGGGTACATTGGTAATTTGTCCCTGTTGCACTCGCATAACCTAACCCTCTTGTACCTAACCCACTACAATAATTCGAAACCGCATTGCTGGGTGGAATTGTACTGACTCGATAAAGTTCCACTTGCATTGGCGGGATATCTTGTAATCGAATATGTATTTGACCTTTCCCTGGTTGCGTTCCTTCAACCAATAAATAAGTAGTAAGTGGAACCCTTTTCCAATTACGTTGTACAACAACACCTGCCATGGTTTGTTTTATACCAACATACGCAAGCCAGGATGCATACACACCAGGCAATCCATCAATAAGACCGGTTTCATGAAATCCACCGACTCTATCATCACCATTTGTTGCCACCAAAAAATAAAGCTGAGGCAGATCGGCCTCGTCACAGATCCACAATACCGAGGAAGCATTAGCTCCACCAAAAGTATAAGCGGTTGGAGGAACAACAATAGAAGCGAGTAACGAACCAACCGGCTGAAAATAAGTATCAGTAAGATTGATCCGACCAAAAAGCATCTGAGCGGAACGATTATCCTCAGTTTGAGAAACACCGGTTATTTTACAATTTGCGCTTGCTGATAACGATATAGTAAAAAGGGTCGCGATTAATAAACCTGTTCTTAACCAATAAGAAATATATTTCATCATCTTACTCCAGCTGCTGGTTAACGTTGAACGCACATAGCTGTTAATTTTGTAATAGGCTGTTTATCTGATGCATGACCCATACGCGAGTAATCTAGATAACAGCGTTCGGAAACCGCCTCACCCCATTTTAATAGTAAGGTACCGGAATCTTGTTCCGTTCTGACATACATTTGATTATTTTGACCAACCATGCCAATCACATTATTTTCTTGGTCAAAAACTTCAGTACCAATAGGGAGAGCAGCATGACCAGCTAACTGTGCTTTAATCAATAAGGCATAACCTGCACGGGTTTTAAACATGACTTTAACCGCAGCACCGGCGTACGGCGCAACTTGTTTTTCGTTCTCGTTTAATTCAAAATTTTCCGCCATTCCCTGTGGATCAATAATAATTTTATTGTAACGATATGGTGTTATAGATGGGACCAATGCGTAACCATTATCGTCAATCACTGTTCCTTGAGCATTCAAGACAGAGGCACCAGACGCCCCCTTAGCTTCAACTAAAACAAAAGTATCGCCCAGATAGGGGCCAAAAGTTATCCCGCCACTATGAAGTGCTAAAGCTCCCTGAGCATTAGCGCCAACCTGCCAATAGTTTTTGCCCTTAGACGCATTAACACCCAAATTCATATTGGAAAAACGTTTTTGCAAGCTTCCATTAACGGTAGATTGGTCATACTGCCTAACATAACTAGAACCAATACTATAATTTAGGCTTTGTTGATCATTTGCTGTTCCTGACAACATTACCTGGTATTGATCACCGATATTTCCACCATGGGTATAGCTGCTACTTACTGTCGGCGTATAACTAGCATATTGACTACCCAATGGAAAAGAAAAGGAAACGGAGGTAGAGGTTTCTTCTTTGCCTAAATGTTCATTTGATTCAGCCAACTGCTGCTTAGCAACGACAACATTCATTGTTAAGCCATTATCAAACGCTTTATTGTAACCTAATTGCAACTGGCTATCGCGCGGCCGGTTATCACGATAATTTTGCATTGAACCTGAAAGAAACAGATTACCAAATTCACCTAATTGTTGACTTAAGGTCAGTTCAAGCCGATTAAGTTGTCTATAAGTTGAAGAGCTCCATTGAGTGCCTCGAGTAACAGCTTCACGAATGCCTAAAATATCTGCAAGCTCCCGATAACCCTCTGTCGAATAACGATAACCAGCCAATGAAATTGTGGTATTGGTTATATTAAAAGTGCGGCTATAAGACAGATTAGCCATCCAGCCCTGAAGGCGTTCAGAACGATCAGCAGATTGATTATCGATAGCAACAACTGAATTAGAATAAGTGGTATTAAACCCTAATGCGCCAAATCGACTGCCATATACACCACCTAACATAATGGCCTGATATTTATCAGCAAGCCGCAAACCTGAACTGACAGAGAGACTATTACTCAAACCATACTGATAAATAGCATCAGCAAACACCGAATCCTGACCAATATTACGTGTTCGCCCGAAATAAAAATTATAGCGATAGCTACCGGGGCGAAGAGATTCCGGAACCGCTGAAAATGGCACGCTAAAACGGCGCACTGAGCCGTCTGCCTCGGTAATTTCAACATCGAGATCACCGTTATAACTGGTAGGGTAGAGGTCAGTAATCGAAAAAGCACCCGGTGATACTGTCTTTTGATAAATTTGATTACCATTTTGCTTGATAGTTACAGTTGCAGTTGTATTAGCGACTCCCCGTACAACCGGCGCATAACCACGCAAGGAATCAGGTAAAGTCCGCTCATCACTAGCAAGAGCTAGTCCATTAAAATTCAACCCAGAAAAAAATTTTCCTTGTGTAACCAATTGACCTAATGACAACATCCCCGTAATCGTGGGAAGAGGTCGTTGCAAATAACTACGGATATTACTCCAGTGAGACTCTGCTTGTCGCGAATAAGTGTAATTCGACTTTTGCCGATATTGCCATACACCCAAATTCATACCACCATTAAAAGAGAGATAAGCAATATCTTGATCTTTGACATTATTATCATTATTAATATGATAATAATTTCCAATATAGTTAAGAAAAAAAATAGAACTACCCGCATCCAATAAGTTAGGATCAACATAACCCCTTGGAATATTTTGTAACCCATCATCAGGGATGATTAAATCAAGTCGTAAATCAGATAAAGTTAACTTGACTCTACTACCAGCAATATAATCAGGCAAAAATATACACCTTTGAGCAGATATTTGATCGATTGATTTTACTATTATCCCAGCTTGCTTGATCGTCTCTAAATTAAAACATGGACCAACTGTGTGATTTTTATTTTCAACAAAAGTTATTTCTTTAGATTGAAAGAAACGATTATTAATATAAATATCAACTTTATATTTACCAGGAATAATTGAATTAGCCTGATTAAATTGAGCCAACATTGCCTGGCTAACTACTCCACCACGAAATAAGGTTGGATCAAAAGTATATATATCATTTGAGCAGTAGACTAAATAAGGAATGAATGTCAATAATAGCACATACTTTTCTAGCCTAAAATAACAAAATACTATTTTCCCTATTGACACGAACTTAGAAAATATTAGTAATCTAACAGGGCGGTTCATACTTAATTTTCCTACTAACAAATAAAAATAACAAAATATATTTATTTTTGATTATTATTGAGCTGATAAAGGTAATTCGGTAACGATATCAACACCATAATCATTTAATAGCGTGAGACGTATAATATTTTTTGCATTATGGTTAACTGAACTCGGTAATTTCCATTGCGTCTTTGATTTTGGAGATAACATAATAGAATCAGCTAACTTAAATGACTGACCATTAGAAATTAACATCGCAGAATGAACAACGGCATAATATCCGGTAGGATTTTCAACAATCATTTGATTATTACTCTGTCTAAATATCAATTGCTCCGCAAGCCGATTTATATCATCTGGTAGATTTTTAGGTCGATAAAAAATTTTTATTCGTGTATTAAATAATAATACTAATTTATTAGCCTGATGCTGTTGTTCATTAAAAGCAGGAACCTGGCTAAAGTTAAAATAAAAAATAGACTCTCTATCCTTAGGAAGTTTATTACCTATAAACATTAACCGAATTATTTGACCTGATTTGGCTTCTAGTCGAAAAATTTGTGGACTAACAATAAATGGAATATCTGCTATTTCATTAGCAGAAGATTCACTACCATTATCTAACCAAATTTGAACAACATTAGGATGATTATCATTATTTGTTAATTGTATAGTTTTATCTTTCATCCCTTCATAATAAATCACACGAGTCCCTGTCATTACCACGCTGGCATGGCTATAAGACAGTAAATTAGCAAAAAACAGTGTGATAACAGCAATAAATGAAATTAATATATTACTCATTTTATAACCCGAATAAAATTACCTTTATAATTAATACATAGATATCAGTAATAAACTTATATTTGGTAAATAATTAGCAATCAATAATTTCTTTAATACTTAATAATTGCTGAAAATATTACTATTTTCAGCTTAATATAAGATAAATAGCAGAAATTATAAGTAACCTATTGTATATTCAACGATTGCTTGTACTTTACCCGCTTTTGCACTACCTTTTTCAGAAATATATTGCACGCCAAATGTATGAGAAGCTGTCGCTTCATCTTTTTTAAGAACTAAACCCGAAACTTCAGTCACACCATTTAATTTCACCGGTTTAGTCCCGTCTTTATTCTCAGTAATTTGAATTGCGACATTCTCGGCGCCGTTATCTTTAGGAAGTACAAGATTAGCTAAATTACCTGCAGTGGTTACATTGTGGCCCAAAAATTTTGTTTTAATATCAATATTACCACTAGTTGGTGCCGTACAATTTTTTATTGAGACATCAAATGGTGTTAAGCCAGCTGTGCTACCTGAGGTTGATAACTCACTAACAGAAACATTGGGTAAAAGAACTATCGAATTAGTCTCTTTATTAACCTCGGTTTCACATGTTTGTGCACTTACCTCACCTTCAAAGGTGATTGTAGGACCAGCATTAACAGCAACAGGGATAACACTAATAGCTAGCAGCACTAAAGGGAATTTCATAAATACCTCAATATTATTAATACAACATCAATCTATTATTATTTATAAAAAAAAATATAGCGTTATGAAATAATTTCTTAACGGTAATATTTAATTTTGTTAAATAAGAATAAATTAATATGCGAAAACATAGTAGCTATAAATAAACACCTTATTTTCTATTTGCTTTTAAAGGAATTTTGATAAATAAAGTTTTAAATAAATTTATCGATAAAAAAATACTTACAGTTAATGAATTTTAAATCACTATCTGCAAGTATTTTTGATTATGCAATTTCCAATCATTAATATCAATAATAAGGAATAAAAAAGAAATAAATGTTTATTTTATTCATTAATATTAATATTAAATCCCACAAAACCATTTAACAACAAAAATATAACCCCAACAAAATCAACCAAATTAGATTTTTATACCTACATTTAGCCAATTTTTACTTATAAATAACAAAATATTGCTTAGAATTAGTAAAATATTTTTCTTTTATAACACAATAATTGACCATAACAATTTAATATATAAGATAAATTTCTATTTTTTATGAAAAAGTATAATATCTTTTGATTAGTAGAAAAATATAATTTCCATGATTTATTAAATTAAAAGAAATTGATAATATATTCAATAGTATAACTATAAAACAATATAACTTTTTGATATCATTAATGGAAACATAAAAAAAAAGATAACCATCAGAATAGTCTGCAATTGCTTATATTGGCCAATATTCATTATTTTAAATTAATTCAATATAAAATAGAAAATAAATTCTAATAAAAAAATACATTTCGTTACTTTTTAAAATCGAAAAAAATGATAATTAATATATATTCTTACTTATAATCTTCAATTATCATTATCACCATTAGCAATAGTTTATCTAGGTAACCTTATTTTATATATTTTTAAATATTAACCAAATCAAGATTACTAACATTCATGCTTATCAACATAATGCTAAAATAGTAAATACAATAAAATATTCGTTAACTTTAAAGTTTATTAAATCTATTTATTAGCTTACAGAATGTATAATCTAAGCAGAATTGCCATAATAAATTCTACCTATAAGAAAAAACTGTCGCTCAATAAATAAAATTTCATAAAAAAATAAACGAGTAATTTCAACCACTAGCTTTTCAATAACGATTATTTCTATTCATGTTATCATTACTATTTTGATTACCGCTAGGCCAAATGGAGTTATTATTCTGGTTACCTCCCTGGCCACCTCCACTGTTGTTACCCTGCCCACCTCTATCTCTATTATCCTGTCTATTCCAGTTCTGATTACCCTGCTCACCACCATTGTTATTGCCTTGTCCACCATTATTGTTACTAGCTTGACCTCCACTATTGTTATTGCCCTGCCCACTACTGTCATCGCCTAACATCATAATTTTAAAAGAATTTAAAAAAACCAAATTTTCTTTTGGCCAACTTTTTGTATCATCGTAGAAAAGACAGCTTGCTCCAACTCTTCTCGTTGAAACATAACCATTACCTGTCGGGCCTATTTTATAAATTCTTATACTAAATTTGTGTGTTATCGGACCCCAAATTCCACTACTCCAACAAGTAGACGTAGCATCTAAATTATCAATCCAGCCCTCTGACGGAAAATACATATCTCCACACATTGAATGAACACCAAATGCATAACCAATCCCCACGATATTTGTCTTATATACTCTTACGTCATCAATATTGGCAACGAATTCACCATATACTCTTCCACCAGAGGTCATATTCTTTACATTAGAACACTGATAAGTTTTAATTAAATCAGTTGTGAGAGTATCTAATAATGTACCTACCGGCATGTAATCCGTCACCAGAAGATCTCTCCCATCCACCTTTATTTGTCCACCTATCTAAATACATTCAGCAAAAACAGATGGGTATAACCAAAACTATAAGTAAGCAACACAATTAAAGATAAATTTTTCATAAACGTATTCCTTATTAAAATAATTTTTGCATAATCATTATTCATGCCTAGTAAATTATTTTATTAAAATAAAATATATCTTCCCTAAAAAGCATCATTGAAGAAATTAAGTTATTAATTTTTTCATTAAATTAAAAATATTAAATCATATGATTTGTTATAATCTAGAAATAGTTATCACTCATATTAAAATACTATTCATTAATAACTTAACCTAATTAAATTTAATCTTGTCTACCAAAAATTCAATATTTAATAAAATAAAAGTAACAACCATAAATTTTATTTTCATTATTTTATACATCAATAATAAAATGCTTACTATATAATTTAAACAACTATATGATTTTATAACCAAAAATAGAAAAACACCTAGCAAAAAATTAGATAAAAAATTTATAAAGAGATAATTTATCAATTGATATTACACTTATTTTTATTGTCTTTACAATTAGGTTAATTGCTGTTGTTGTTATTGTTATTGTTATTGTTATTGTTATTGTTATTGTTGCTATTCATACCATTATTAGACCATATATGGTTATTATTATTGTTGTTATTCTGTCCACTGCTATTATTGCCTATCGTCGTAATTTTAAAAGTATTTAAGAAAATAGGATTTCCTTTTGCCCAACTTACTGGAGGGTTTCTGTATTGAATAGCACTTTCTCCAATTTTTCTGGCTGCAACATAACCATTACCTGTCGCGCCTATTTTGTAAATTCTCACATAAAATTTATGAGTTATCGCATTCCAAGCCCCAACATACCCACAACTAGTTACAGCGTCTAAATCACCCGACCACGACCTACCCTTTGCCGGAAAATATACATCGCCACACATTGAATAACTACCAAGTGTGTAACCAATTCCTGCAATATTTGTTTTATATACTCTTATGTTGCCTATGTATGGGCACCTCGAAAAACCTAACCAGAGTTTGATTTCGCAGATAAAATTATCGAAAACTGACCTATTGCCCTGACCACCATGCAGAAAAGAAACGCCATTAAGTATGACCTCCTTGCAGACCAGTATCACCTACAGACGATTGACCAGTTGGTCGACCCTCTGGTCAAGATCGAAACCTGTATAGACTTTGCGCATCTGGCAGCGGAAATCGACCATGTGGTACCACGCCCTGTCAGCAAAAAAGGAGGACGTCCACCATTTCCAACCGAGACCATGGTTCGCATTTTAGTTCTAAAGCGTATCTACAACCTGTCTGACGAGCAGATGGAGTACCAGCTTTTGGACAGAATGAGCTTCAAGCGTTTCTGTGGGTTGCTCCATGCCATCAATATACCTGACCGTACCACTGTGTGGACGTTCGAGAACAGGATCGGTGAAGCTGGTGCTAAAGCCATTTTCGATGGTGTAACCTCACAGCTTTTGAAGAAAGGCTTTATAGCTCGGGGAGGCCAAATCATCGATGCCACCTTGGTACCTGCTCCGAAGCAGTCGTTCACGAAGGACGAAAAGGAGCAACTCAAGCAGGAAGCGATACCTGCTCATTGGAAACCAACCAAGCGGCGGCAAAAAGATTTAGACGCCACGTGGACTAAAAACACGGTAAGAGCCATTATGGCTATAAGCTTTCTGTGAACATGGACAAGAAGTACAAGTTCATCAGAAAAATCGTCACCGATACGGCCAGCACTCACGACAGTCAGCATTTCGAGAGGGTCATCGACAAGGCCAACACCAACCGTAATATCTACGCCGACCGAGGCTATCCCTCTGCGGAACGGGAAGCTTGGCTCAAGGCAAACGGCTATAGGAGCCAGATTCAGCGTAAAGGCCATCGAAATAAACCGTTGTCCAAGACTCAGCAAGGGCGCAACCACCGGATTGCAAAGATTAGGGCACGGGTTGAACATGCATTCGCGGCGATGGAACAAATGGGTAGAAAACTGATCCGTACCATTGGGCAAGTGCGCGCTAATTTTGCCATGACGATGATGGCAGCATGTTACAACCTAAAGCGGTTGGCGTACTTCCAGCGTACCGGCATCTTAGCTTTTTAACGCCCAGAATGGACAAAATGACACTGTCCATGGCAATGGACGGTAGGATTAGTAGCGGGGGGATCAAAAAACATCTAATTATTTAGAGACAAGCCGGAGAGCCATTGAAGATTTCGAGTTTTTCGAGGTGCCCTTAAGTTTACCTGATAAAAATAATCTGTTGCGTCAAAAAAATTAATTCGCTAAAAAAACCAATAATTTTATTGGCATTTTTTGCATTTCTACTCAATACTCAAATTAAAAATCATGGTAATAAAATAATTCCTTTTTGTTATAACACTTAATTGCCATAACAAAGCTATTTACTGTCAGCCATGAATAGCAATGATTGCCGTTAGCAAACAATTGAACAGCTATGTAGCCATCATAGTAAGGAGCCATAATGAAAGGTATACGTTTATTCTCTGTTATCGGCTGTTTGTTAGCCTCTCATTCTGCTCTGGCTGCAACCACAACGGGAACGGTTAATGTAACCCTAACCCTATCCAATTCCTGTGTTGTTAACGGTTCAACTGCAACTTCGGGTGTTCCCTTGGGAACGCTGGATTTTGGTACCCAACCCACCACTTTTAGTCAACTAATAACCCAACTTTCTAATAGTGGCACAACATTTACGGTACAGTGTCCGCCTAATGATACTTTTTCCGCTGTATTAACCAGTAGTAATAACACTGCACCGACAACTCCACATGGTACACAGATTGGTTCAACAGCTCGTTATGTCAATTTAACAGGTAATTCACATGGCGTTTTCTATGGTGTTTTTGATACTAATCCCTCACCCACTCCGGGTACTGCTCTTGCCAATAATGCCACAATTACCCCTGTATCAGGACCAACAAATGGGGTTAGTACCTATACCTTATACGGCTTAATCCAAGGCAATGGCACAAATGCTGGTATTATAGCTGGAACCTATACTGACGTTGTTAATATTACTATAAATTATTAATTTATATTATTTTTCAGGATGAAATATGTCTGGCAACAACTATTTATGGCTATTATTTGATGATTATTTAGCCTGTTTTATTGTATTGTTGGTTATTTTTAGCGCTCTGCCTAGTCATGCCATTACCAGCCAAACATTCCAAGTTGCTGCCACTATTACGCCTGGCTGTATAGTATCCGGGGGTACACTATTTGGCACCCTCGATTTTGGCACTCATCCCAGTAATACTAATGGCAATATTAATGCTAGCTTAACGCCCAATACCTCGTTAACTTTAGCCTGTACGCCCGGCACTGTACTCAGCATGAGTATTAATGGTGGCAACAACTACACCACCAGCCGTAATGTCAAACAAAGCGGTTTTGCTACCCTACTGCCTTACCTACTTTATGCTGATAGTGCCCACACCATCCCGATTGCGCTCAATCAGAATGTTTCTGTTAGTTACAGCAATAGCAATAATATTATTTTACCAATCTATGGCGTGCTGCAACTTAACGGCGCCAATAATCCATCCGGTAACTATACTGACGTATTAACCGTAACATTATCCTGGTGATCATGGAGGAATACTATATGATCAATGTTTCGCAACCCCCTTTATGTTGCTTTTCGACACTATGGTTATTGACCTTATTATTCTTCGCTTCCTCAGCCCAATCCGCTAACCATGTCATGATTTGGCCAATGGATCCGGTATTAACCGCTAACGATAATGCCACTGAATTCTGGATCGAAAATAAGGGTACTGAGCCCACCACCATGCAAATCAGAGTAATAGGCTGGCAACAAATTGATGGCCAAGATCGCTATAGTAATCAACAAAATGTCGTCGCCAGTCCACCTTTTATGCGGATTGAAGCGGGTCAGAAGCAGCTGATCCGCTTAATAAAACAAGCTACCGTCCCGGCTGGCAAAGAGATTGCCTACCGCTTATTAGCCGATGAAATATTGACACCAGAACAATTAGCAGCGCCGAAGATTGGCATTAATATGCAGATGCGCTATTCCATTCCGCTGTTTGTTTATGGTGAAGGTATTAACTATCTGCGTGGTTCAGGTGACCCAATTCAACTGGATCAAAAATACCTCAGTTGGCAATTAACCCGATTAAATGGCAAGCCAGCCATCAAAATTACCAATCGAGGCCCGATCCATGCCCGTTTAAGCCAGGTGGTGGTGCAACAAGGCAAAAAACGCATTGTGCTGGCGAATAGCCTGTTTGGTTATGTATTAGCTGGCTCGAGTTATATCTGGCCATTACCCGCCACCATTAAACAGCCACAACGGCTAACAGCACAAATTAATACCGATAAACAACTATGGCAAGCATCTAGCACTGGGCTATACCAGTAAAGATGAAGACTGCCCATTTAACAGGTAAATTAGCCAACTTAATTACCTTACTGATTACCTTACCCATACCGCTATTATCGACAGCGGCGGATAACAGCTGGTCTGAACTGCCACCACCACCAACTGGCAAAATCAATCAACAAAATTTGCAATATAGGTTGGAGTTAGTGGTTAACCAGTATGCCACCGGGATTATCGCGATCGTCAATGAACGTAAAGGCCATTTTTGGTTATCTGCCGCTGATTTACAAAAAGCCGGTTTGCCCGCAGCGAAACTAACGCAACCGCAAATTGACGTCAGTACCATGCCCGCTGTGCAAGTCAGCTATGACAGCAGCCAACAACGGCTACTATTACAAGTTCCCGACAGCTGGTTGCCACAGCAAAACCTAACGATTGGCAATAACCCTCACCGCTATCAGGGACTTAGTAGCCAGGGAGCGCTATTTAATTATGATATCTACGCCAACCGGACTCAGCATAATCATTCACAAATTTCTGTCTGGAATGAACTACGCTTGTTTAGTATGGCTGGCAGCCTATCCAGCACCGGGGTATTTAAACAGCAAATTGGTGGTAGTGATCAGCATAACGATAATCAGGGATTTACTCGTTATGACACCACTTACACCAATGAAAACGAAAACCATGCTATAAGCTGGACGGTCGGCGACTTGATTAGCAACGCATTAAGCTGGAATAGTAGTGTCAGAATGGGTGGGCTGTCACTGTCCCGTGACTTCTCTATCCGACCCGATATTATTACCTACCCATTACCGACCTTTGCTGGTAAAACTGCCGTCCCTACCGCAGTTGACCTATTTATCAATGGTTATCGATCCAGTAATAGCCAGCTACAACCTGGCCCTTTTACTATCACCGATATCCCCTATATTAATGGCTCTGGTGAAGCGGTATTGGTCACCACTGATGCCCTTGGCCGACAGGTTTCCACCACCTTACCGTTTTATGTTGCCAGTACCTTGCTGAAACCGGGTCTTTCTGATGGTGCATTTTCAGCCGGCGCACTACGTCGTGACTATGGTATCAAAAACTTTTCCTACGGGCCGGTAGCCGCCAGTGGTTCTTACCGCTATGGTGCTACTGATTGGCTGACATTAGAGTCCCATGCGGAGGCAGCATCCTCATTGGCGCTAGGTGGCTTTGGCTCCTTAATTAAACTGGGTAATTTTGGTGTGCTTAATGGTGCTTATACGCTCAGTCAAATGCGAGGCAATCACGGCAATCAGTTTAATTGGGGTTACCAATATACTCACTCTCGTTTTACTTTGGCTACCCAACATACCATCCGCAACAGCAAGTTTGGTAATTTGGCACTATATGATCAACCCAACAATCCTAACGATACCCAACCTATCTACAGTTTAAGTCGACGGAGTTCGCAATATTCTGCCTCATTATCATTAAATAAATTTGGCAGTATTGGTTTGGCTTACCTGGACATTTATAGCTTCAACGGCGATAAAAATCGCTTGCTCAACTTATCATGGAGTAAGGGTTTATGGGGCAATAGCAGTTTTTATGCTTCTGCTAGCCGCGATTATTCACAAAATAACTGGTCATTCGCCTTAGTGCTACAAATTCCATTTAACTTCTTGGATTCGATGACGATAGATGCGCAACGCAATACTGCCGGGCAAAATACTCAGCGCGTCACTTATAGCCATGCCATGCCAAGCGACGGCGGATTCAGCTGGAACATGGCCTACGCGCATCAAGACTCGCAAGATGATTATCAACAAGCCTCACTAGGCTGGCGCAATGCCCATGTCCAAATGCAGGGCGGAATTTATGGTTCGTCTGGCAACTATACCCAGTGGGCGAATGTTTCCGGCTCACTAGTTATCATGGACGGTACCATTCAAGCGGCTAATAAAATCAACGATGGTTTTGTATTAGTGAGTACCGATGGATACCCTAATATTACCGTTGATTATGAACATCAACCCTATGGTAACACCGGAAAATCTGGTTATTTGTTGATCCCTAGTGTACCAGCCTACTACCCAGCCAGTTATCGTATCAATACCCTAAATTTACCACCCGATATCTATGCAGATACCACCAAACAACGTATTTCTGTCAAACGCGGCAGGGGCTATCTGCTCCATTTCCCCATCAAAGTACGCCATGCTGCTAGTGTCATCCTGACCGATCAACGGGGCAAAGCACTACCATTAGCCAGCGTGGTTTCACGGGCGGGCAAACTAGACACTTATGTTGGTTGGGAGGGACTGGTTTACCTGGAAGAATTAGAGCCAAACAATTTACTAACTGTCCGCACGCCGGAAGGTAAACACTGCCAGGTTAGTTTACAACTGCTGGCAAACACTAGCCAACAACTAAAAACCTACGGCCCGCTTACATGCGCTTTAGATGGCAACCCCAGGAGTTACCATGAATAAACGTCTATTTTCTGCCATTACGTTGTTATTGACTGGCCTGATTAACAGTCCTGTTTGGGCTGCTTGTAGTGCAACCATGCAAAATGCTTCTTTTGGTACTCAGACTTCTTTTGTCATCAATAGCACTGTTCAATCAACCTCGGCTAACCTAGTCGTCACCTGTGGAGCAGTACTCGCTTCATTATTAACCACTGATACAATTTCAGCCAAATTCAATAGCGCATCAAGCTCAAGCGGGACGCAAGCGGCGATGAAAAACACCGCCAATACCGATCTTGAACCCATTAATATGTGTAAAGCTTCCAACTGCGCCACTACGACGCCGATTGGTAGTACTATCAATTACTCATCAACCGAATTGCTTAACTTATTAGGCGGCAACGTATTTACTATTCCAATCTATTTTAAAACCGTCACTGGACAAAATTTATCAGCCGGAACCTATAACGTAACGTTAAATCTAACCATTAACTGGAATATTTGTGGTCTACTCGGCATTGGTTCGATCTGTTTAAATCCACAAGTTGGCAGTACCACCCTTTCGCCGGTGGTGTCACTGATCGTAACCAATGATTGCTCAACCATCACCGCGCCTAACATTAATTTTGGCAGCGCACCGTTAATTAGCAGCTTTCCAAATGTATCGCAAACCATTTCCATCACCTGCACCAAAGGTAGCCTCTATAATGTAGGAATCGATAATGGGCAACATGCAGTTAATAGCGTGCGCAATATGGCCAATGGCAGTAATCTGATTAGCTATGATATTTATCAAGGCAACACCACCACTACGCGCTGGGGATCAAGTGGCAGCCAACTATGGTCTAGTGCCAACTCTACCACCATCAGTGCAGATCAACTAACGCGTACCTACAATTATTTGGCGCAAATTTTAACTGGTCAAAATACACCTACTAGCGGCAACTATACCGATCAACTAACGGTAAGTGTTACTTTTTGATTATCAGGGAGACTATAAAAAGCTGCCACCACTCGCAGCTATGGCAACTCGCCAGTGATAAAAATAGGCAAATCAGCAATAATCAAAGCGCCAATCTTAAGCTGCGATTGGCGTCAGAATATGGCTAATTATCAATCGTGACCAAATAGATCGCGGGTATAAACTTTCTGTTTTACATCTTCCAGTTCCGGCACCAATCGATTGGCCAAAATAATATCGCACTGGGCTTTGAAATCGGCCAAATCGGTAATTACTTTGGAGTGAAAAAACTCGCTTTGTTGTAAAACCGGCTCATAAACCACGACTTCGATTCCCTTTGCTTTGATCCGTTTCATCACACCTTGTACTGCCGATGCGCGGAAATTATCCGAGCCAGCTTTCATCACTAACCGGTAAACGCCTACTTTTTGCGGATTTTGGCTAATAATCCTTTCGGCAATGTAATCTTTACGCGTCCGATTTGATTCTACAATCGCATTAATCAAATTGTTTGGTACATCATCATAATTAGCCAGTAGCTGCTTGGTATCTTTTGGTAAGCAATAACCACCATAACCAAAAGAGGGGTTGTTATAGTGGCTGCCAATCCGCGGATCGAGTGAAACACCCTCAATAATCTGACGACTATCCAATCCGCGGCTATGAGCGTAAGTATCTAACTCATTAAAATAGGCCACTCGCATCGCCAGATAAGTATTGGCAAATAATTTTATCGCTTCCGCTTCGGTGGCATCAGTAAATAGCACCGCGACATCTTTTTTCAGTGCGCCTTCTAATAATAAATCGGCAAAAATCTTGGCACGTTCGGAACGTTCACCCACCACAATACGAGAAGGATAAAGATTGTCATATAGCGCTCTGCCTTCACGTAAAAACTCCGGTGAAAAAATGATATTTTTATACCCTTTTTCTTGTTGTAAGCGGGCGACAAACCCCACTGGGATGGTTGACTTAATAACAATGGTAGCAGCTGGATTAATGTGGTTTACATCATCAATCACTGCTTCTACAGAAGAAGTATTAAAATAATTAGTTTTGGCATCATAATCAGTCGGGGTAGCAACAATCACATAATCTGCCCCCTGGTAAGCCTGTTGTTTATCCGTCGTTGCCCTAAAGTTCAATTTTTTTTCTGTCAGGAACGCTTCAATTTCTTTATCCACTATGGGTGACCGCTGGTTATTCAGCATCGTTACTTTTTCAGCAATAATATCTAACGCAACTACCTCATGATGTTGCGCTAACAACATCGCATTCGACAGGCCAACATAACCTGTTCCTGCAATAGCAATTTTCAAAACTAACCTCTCAAATATTTAGGATCCAGGCTATACGTGATAATAAGTCCGATACCAGTCAACAAACGCTTTTACCCCTTCTTTAATCGAAATCTGTGGCCGATAACCGGTTAACGAAAACAAATCTTTGGTATCAGCCCAGGTGGTATGGACATCACCGGCTTGCATCGGCAGCATATTTTTAATGGCTTTTTGTCCTAATGCCTGCTCGAGAGCAGAAATAAAATCCAATAATTTTATTGGCTGACCATTACCAATATTATAAATACGATAAGGCGCATCACTGCTAGCCGTTAAAGATTTATCGCTCTTTTTTGGCGGAATAATATCAGCAATCGATAATATTCCTTCAACAATATCTTCAACAAAAGTAAAGTCGCGGCTCAGATCGCCATTATTATATACATCTATCGGTTTCATCTCCAAAATAGCTTTAGTAAATTTAAATAATGCCATATCTGGCCGACCCCAAGGACCATAAACGGTAAAAAAACGTAACCCAGTGGTCGGCAAATTATACAGATGAGAGTAAGCATGCGCCATTAACTCATTAGCTCTTTTGGTGGCAGCATAGAGGGAGATGCGATGATCAACGGACATAGTGGTAGAACAAGGAAATTGATTATTGGTACCATATACCGAGCTGGAAGAAGCATAAATCAAATGAGGGATTTGACCATAATAACAACCTTCCAATATCGACAGAAAACCGGTTAAATTACTATCTGCATAAGCGAAAGGAGCCTTTAAAGAGTAGCGGACACCCGCTTGCGCTGCCAGATGGATCACTCTATCAAATTTACCTAAGGTAATCACTTCAATTACCTTTTCCCGCTCAATAATATCCAGCCGCAAAAACTGAAATTGCGAATAAATTGTTAAGCGCTCAAGGCGGGCTTTTTTTAAACCAGGATCATAGTAATGATTAAGATTATCCACCCCAACAATATCATGACCATGTTGTAATAAACGCTGACATAACGTAAATCCAATAAAACCGGCACATCCTGTTATTAAATATTTCATAGCTATTTTTAGGTTCTATAGAGAAATGAAAAATATTTATCTTTTGTGTAATACAAAAGCGCATCCGGCACTTATTTCCTTCGCCAACATATACAATTAGTCAATACTAAAAAAAGTGCAAATTAAGCACCTCGAAAATTAGATCAAAACCCTAATCATTAAATTAAAAACCAGCCAATACTAGCTTGCCCTTTACTTTGCCACTTTCTATCATTTGATGGGCAAATCGCAAATTTTCAGCACTTATTTTACCAACTTCTTCACTGATGGTGGTTTTTAATATCCCCTGATCAATTAATCCTGCCACCCGTTGCAATAATTGATGTTGTTTGATCATATCTTCAGTCTGAAAAACAGGACGCGTAAACATAAACTCCCAATGCAATGAAAGGGCTTTACGTTTCATTGGCATAATATCAAAGGTTTTAGGATCGTCGATTAATGCCAGTTTTCCTTGTGGAATAAGAATATCTAATACCTGCTGATAATAGTCATCACTGTGGGTTAATGAAGCCACATAGTCGACATGCTGAATGCCTAATGCAGCAAGCTGCTGGCTTAACGGTTTTTTATGATCAATAACCGCATGCGCCCCTAACTCACTGACCCATTGCTGCGTTTCCGGCCGTGAAGCGGTAGCGAAAACTTGCAACTTAGTCAGTTTACGCGCTAATTGGATCAGTATTGAACCCACACCACCGGCGGCACCAATAATCAATATCGATTTACCAGCAGCACCATTCTCCGCAACCGCTAGTCGGTCAAATAGCAGCTCCCAAGCAATAATTGAGGTCAATGGCAAAGCTGCTGCCTAAACGGCAGTTAACGCTGTTGGTTTATGCCCGGCAATCCGCTCATCCACCAGTCCATATTCGGCATAGCATCCTGGCCGATCGATAGAGCCGGCATAATAAACCCAATCGCCTGGTTTAAATAACGTAACTTCACTACCAACCGACTCCACCACTCCACAAGCATCCCAACCTAAAATACCTGGTGTTTTGGGTGTTTCACGCTGGCGCATTTTTGTATCCACCGGATTGACCGCAATAGCAGCAATTTTAACCAACAGATCACGCGGCTGAGGTTGGGGCTTTGCTAGCTCGATTTCATAAAGTGAATGTATATCGCTAAGTGGTAGGGTAGGATCAGTAAAAACAATCGCTCTCATGGCTGACTCCATAAAGCAAGAAATTTCAATCAATAAAAGGAAAAATGAATATATTGCGACTATAAAAAATTATGCTAAATGCTTAACATTTTAATAATTTTATCTGCTGCTCAAATCGATCAACTTAAAAATAACGAAAAATAATTTATTCAAACAATCCCTGATCTCTTAAAATATGCGCGTTAAATTTACGTCGGGTAAAACCGCTTCGATCAAAAAATTCCAAAATCTGAACCGCTAATTTTCGTCCTATTGCTAACTCATCACGAAAATTGGCCACCGTAATGGCTCCCTCTAGATGGTTATAATGTCGAATAATGGCAGCAAATTGTTGAATTTGTAGATTATGGTAATAACGGTCCGGCACAATCGCCGTAATTAAACCCAATTTTGCCGCTTTTCGCAACAAATGGCGAATGATGGCTTCATCTTGTTGAATTTTTACTGCCAATTCTCGTACCCACCAAGGCTGGTTTGCCACAAAATAGGGTTCTAATTTTTGCCATAATTGCGCCTGTTGTTGGTCAAACACCAAACTATGTTCAGCTAAATGGAGCCAACCATTGGTTTGTATCAGCCTTTTTTCATCAACCAGTTGACGCAGTAGGCTAAACACCAGCTCATCATTCAACCCAGGTAATGCCATCCGTTTTAAACGGGCACGGCCCACTCCTAGCTGATCAGCATGATGTTGATGATAACCGGCCAATATTTGCATCAAATGCTGTTTAGCCTGCTGAACATTAATTTGAGAAAATGCAATATCGTTAACTATCAGCACATCAAATTGCGAAACTAACGCTTGTAATGAGGAATGAGTAAGTTGACGTGCCCAACCATAATCCCTAAGTGATAATTCGCCGGTTGGCAACTGAAAAGCCAAATTTTCCTTATCGCCAGTGGTATTAGCAAACTGCGATAACCACGATAGGAATTCGGCTTGCCGTTTACCGCGGCGCGGCGAATGAAGTTTAACCACTCGCGCACCGGCCAAAGTTCGCTGCGCACTAATATCACGCAAGATTAATCGATCGTTATCTACCAACCATAAAGGAGTATCCAACGACAACTCAGCCAGTAATGGTTTATCGGGTGGTTGGTTTAATAAAGCGATACGTCCGGTCACATGACTAGCGGCATGATAGAGATGTAACGGCTGCCAATTTTTTAAACATTCATTCGTTTCAACTTCAACCAGAACTTTATTAACCGCAAACGCCGGTTGTTCACTTAACAACCAATCACCACGAGAAATCTGTTTTTTGCTAATATCACCCGTCAGATTTAAAGCGATCCGATTACCGGCTTGTGCCTGTGAAACCAGCTGGTTTTGCGCATGCAATCGCCGAATTTTGACTTGCTTATTTATTCCAGTTAACCATAGGGTATCACCAACAGAGACTTGGCCGGACAAAGCCGTTCCAGTGACGACTAAACCTGTGCCTTTAACATTAAACACCCGATCGATCGCCAAACGAAATCGATGACCAAGTTTGGCATGCTGGCCAGCTTGACCATGTAACATTTGCAAATGTGATCGTAATAAAGGAATGCCTTCTCCAGTTAAGGTAGAAGTGACAAAACAGAGTGACTGAGACCAGCCATACTCTGTCAATAATTGTGAGATTTCGGTTTGTACCGTTTGGATCCGCTCAACTGAAACGCGATCAGCTTTAGTTAATATGGTCGTTATTTGCGGGCGGCCGATGAGACGCAAAATAGCCAAGTGCTCTTTGGTTTGAGTCATAATGCCATCATCACAAGCAACAATTAGCAATATATGGGATATGCCGCCAATACCAGCTAACATATTAGCGAGAAATTTTTCATGACCTGGAACATCAATAAAACCAATCGAGCGACCATCTGCTTGTGGCCAATAGGCAAAGCCAAGATCAATTGTCATGCCGCGTTTTTTTTCTTCCGGTAAATGCAGCGTATTGATCCCTGTCACTGCCTGAATCAAGGCAGTTTTTCCATGGTCAACATGACCGGCGGTGGCAAAAATCATTGTTTTAATAAAACCTGTAATAACTTAGCCTCATCATCTAGACAGCGTAAGTCTAGCCATAAGCGTCCAGCTGAAATCCTACCAATAACAGGAGTAGCTAATTGTCGCCATTGGCGAGCCAGTGATAGCAACTGATTACTTTTATTATCTTTAGACGTAAATGGTATTGCCCAACTAGCCAATCGTTCATTGGGTAGTGAACCACTACCAATCTGCGAAAAACAGGCTTCATCTTTAACCCTGAATTGACCACTATAATGGCGCTTTATCGGTTCAATAAGCCGTTGCGCCAGCTGGCGAATTTCCTGTTGCTGTCGTGCCAGAAAGTTAAGGGTGGGTAACGAAGTTGTCACTTTTTCGCCATGCTGATAGAGTCTTAATGTAGCTTCCAGGGCGGCTAACGTCATTTTATCCGCTCGTAACGCGCGTTTTAACGGATGTTGTTGAATAGCCTCTATCCAACTTTTTTTGCCTAGAATAATACCCGCCTGCGGGCCACCAAGTAATTTATCGCCTGAAATTGACACCAGATCAATTCCTTGAGCCAGATATTGTTGTGGCATCGGCTCAGCCGGTAAGCCATATTGGCTCATATCAATTAGCGCACCACTACCTAAATCAATCGCAGTAGCAATATTATATTTAGCACCAAGCTGAGCTAACTGATGGCCTTCAACCTCGGCGGTAAAACCTAGGATACGGTAATTACTGGTATGGACTTTCATTAACAAACCAGTCTCTTCATTTATTGCACGCTGATAATCTTGGAGATAAGTTCGATTGGTTGTTCCTACCTCTATCAGCTGACAGCCAGCCTGTTTCATTACCTCTGGCAGGCGAAATGCGCCGCCAATTTCGACCAATTCTCCTCGCGATACAATAACCTGCCGTCCCGCCGCGATAGTTGCTAACATTAATAACACTGCAGCAGCATTATTATTGACAATACAAGCATCTTCAGCACCCGTTAGTTCACAGAGTAAATCAGCTAATATTCGATCACAATGTCCACGCGCTGCGTCATTAAGCGTATATTCTAAGGTCACTGGATAACGCATCACTTGAGCAACCGCTTCAATCGCTTCTTCTGCCATTAACGCACGCCCCAAATTAGTATGTAACACCGTGCCGGTTAAATTAAAAACTGGCCGTAAGGCACAATTCTCCTGCCGTTGGAGTTGATGAGTAAGCGCACCAATCCAGTCACTTTGCCACACAGGTAAACATTGCTGCTGTTTTATTTGTTCACGTGCATGCTGCTGCATATTGCGTAATATCTTTGTTACTTGAGTTCGACCATAACCTTCTATCAACGATAAAACCGGCGCTTCATTCAGTAAATAATCGATGGCGGGTAACTGACGATATAATGAAGTAACATCTTTGGACATAAGCGATTGATACCTTAAATTATTCGCAAGGAAATAAAAATGGATTAATACTGCTACGCGCAAATCCCTCTTCTTCCAATTTAGCATCCAGGATCAGGGAAGCCAGATCATCAGCAACTTCGTCAACCTTGGCATCTCGCTCCTGATAGAGAATTTTTAAATAACTGCCACAATCACCACAACTTTCAGCCTTAACCGCCGCATATTCACTAGCTAGACACCAATAATCTAATTCTTTTGTTTGTTCGCAATTACTACATTTTACCCGCACAATATGCCATTCAGTTTCACATAAATTACAATGTAAATAACGCAGCCCTTGATTTATCCCTATTTGCACCACACTAGAAACTGGAATACTGCCACATACCGGACAAAATTGACGATGCTCACCATATTCGGCGGTAGCTTTACCCGGGATTTGACTGGCCATTTGTGCCCAAAACAAGGAAAGGGCAGCCCAAATAAACAATGCTTGTTCTGGTGGTACTTGGCTAAATTCACCATTGAGTAACGCTGTTGCCATCAACTCCAACTCATGTATAGAAACTTTGGTTAAGTTTTCTAATGCGGGCTTTACTTCTTCGGGTACCACAGGAGCCAGTTCAGCAATTAAAGAATTAAATAATTTATGCCAATGGTCAGTGCGGATAAAAGTTTTACAATCTAATGGCGGTTTATTGGCGATCATCGATTGTTGCAGGATATCCGTGATATCCATCATCAAAGGATTATCATACAGCGCATTTTGCTGAGCGCGGGTAACATGGGAAGCAAAGATGAGATATTCACTAAATGGATTTTCTGCCGTCGCTAATGATTGGAAACGTTCAGCTCGGGATTGATATAGATTGTTTAAATCTGGAAATAAAACCGGCGGGATATGACAGATGCCTTTTTTGGCTGGTTCATTTTTACCCATCTCTTCTTTAGGTAAAATCCTAATGCTCATAGATATGCTCTCTTTGATGATTTATTTTACCATTATTGCCCAATAAATCTCAGAATAGACCAAAAGCTAACAGGGATCTATAAACGGATAAATAACATAAAAAAAGCAGAATATAATTATTCTGCCTCTGTTATTACTACTCGAAAAAAACGCTGTTAGCTGCTCTTTTCTTGCTGTGGCTTCTCTTTTTCAACAATCTCACGATACCAACGAGGGTGATGTTTTTTCGCCCAAGCCCGCGTTACCCACCCTTCAACCATTGCTCGAATAGAGCCTTTTACCCATATAGCGGCATAAACATGAATAATAATCGTCATTATTAAACCAATCGCCGCAACAGAATGAAGCAGCAATGCCAAACGAATAATTGGGATGGGAAAATAGTCAGCAAAATAAGGACGCCAAATAATAATACCGCTAATCAAAAGTAAAAACAGGCAAATTGTTGCCAACCAAAATACCGCTTTTTGACCTAAATTATATTGACCAACATCACCGACTTCTTGATTTTTTAAAATTTTATCAATATTTTTAGCCCAAATAATATCTTGTTTATCAATAAAATTATGTTTGAAATATCTAATAAACATGCCAACAAACAGCACAAACATCATGGCACCCAAAAATGGATGCAGCACTCTTGATAGTTGTGGCGTACCTAAAATATTCATCAACCAATTTAACGATGGAAAGAAAAAACCTAATCCACTAATTGCCGTAAATAAAAAAAAGATAACCACTAGCCAGTGATTGATTCGTTCACTGGCAGAATGGCGGATAATTTTTTCATTCGGTTTTTTTATCATCAGCTATCCTCCTCTTTTTTTTACTCGCCAATTTATCGCTCTTTGTTAATGTTTGATCATCATTATTTGGCAATTTATCCGCATTATCTTCATCAGAAACACGATTTGGACCCACCGCCAGATAATGGAAAAATGCAGAAGCAAAGGTAACGGCAAACCCTACAGCAGCTAACGGTTTCCAAATACCTTTCCAGAAGGTGACGGTTGGGCTGATAGTCGGATTATCTGGCAGGCCATGATACAGCTCGGGCTTATCACCGTGGTGTAATACATACATAACATGCGTACCACCAACACCTTGTGGATCATAAAGCGCGGCATTTTGATAACCTCGGGTTTTCAACTCTTCAACTCGTTCAGCAGCAAGTTGTTTCATCGAGCTCTTACTACCAAAATGAATTGCACCAGTCGGGCAAGTTTTTACACAAGCCGGCTCTTGACCTACTTCAACCCGATCAACACAAAGGGTGCATTTATAAACCCGATTATCCTCTTTATTTAATCTGGGAATATTGAAAGGGCAACCAGCAATGCAATAACCACAACCAATACAATGCTCTGAGTCAAAATCGACTATTCCATTGGCATACTGAATAATCGCTCCCGCAGAAGGACAAGCTTTCAAACAGCCTGGATCAGCGCAATGCATGCAGCCATCTTTGCGGATCAGCCATTCTAATCTCCCTTGCTCTTCAACTTCAGCAAAGCGCATCACAGTCCATGATTTCGCCGTCAAATCTAACGGGTTATCATAAACCCCAACGTTATGACCAATTTCATCACGAATATCATTCCATTCGGAACAGGCAACCTGACACGCCTTACAACCAATACATGTGGTGACATCAATTAATTTTGCGACTGCCTCTTTATCACTGCGCACTTGAGGAGCCGGTGTTAACGAGTTGGTCGCAGAGCGGCGAATAATATCTTGTGAAGCCATCATCTACCTCCTTACACCTTTTCCACATTAACCAAGAATGCTTTAAACTCAGGCGTCTGAGTATTGGCATCACCAACAAATGGCGTTAGCGTATTGGCAATAAAGCCTTTTCGCGTCAGTCCCTGAAATGCCCAATGGATTGGGATCCCAATTGTATCAATTTCCCGACCATCAACTTTTAAGGTACGGATACGCTTAGTCACCACCGCTTTCGCTTTGATATAACCACGGTTAGAACTAACCTTAACCACATCGCCTGCTTTGATACCTTTTTTCTCTGCCAATCGTTCACCAATTTCAACAAATTGCTCAGGTTGAATAACCGCATTTAAATGCGCATGTTTGGTCCAAAAGTGAAAATGCTCAGTTAAACGATAAGTTGTGCCGACATAAGGAAATTTTTCAGCGTTTCCTAATGCGTTAAGATCGTCATTGAATAGGCGGGCAGCAGGATTAGAGATAACATTTGGATGTAACGGATTAGTTCCTAACGGGGTTTCAAAAGGTTCATAATGTTCAGGGAAGGGGCCTTCGGCCATCTTATCTAAAGCAAATAAACGGCCTAATCCTTCTGGTTGCATAATAAATGGCCCAACACCGGAATCTGGCGGTGCCCCGCTATAATCAGCAATATCAATGCCTGTCCATTTGGCTCCATCCCACTCAATTAATTGACGCTTAGGATCCCAGGGTTTTCCCGCCAGATCAGCGGATGCTCGATTATAAAGGATGCGGCGGTTAGCCGGCCAAGCCCATGCCCAACCTAATGTATTACCTAGACCAGAAGGATCGGCATTATCTCGGTGAGCCATTTGATTACCCGCGGACGTCCAACTACCGGCAAAAATCCAACAACCACTGCTGGTAGTTCCATCATCTCGTAATTGGGCAAAAGCTGACAGTAACTGGCCTTTTTTCACCAGTAGATTACCATTAGCATCCGTCAAATCTGCCAACGCGTAACCATTACTTTCTTGTGCAATTTCTTCCGCTGTTGGGCGATAAGGATCATAGTAATCCCAGCGCATATTTAATAGTTGCTCAGGTACAGCGCCACCTTGTTGTTGATAAAGCTGACGCAAACGATGAAAAATACCAGCTAAAATTTCTCCATCACCGAGCGCTTCTGCGGGTGCATCTGCGCCTTTCCAATGCCATTGTAGCCAACGGGCAGAATTAACAATAGAGCCATTTTCCTCAGCAAAACAGCAACAGGGTAAGCGGAAAACCTCGGTCATGATTTCTGCTGGCTGCACATCATTAAATTCGCCATGATTTTGCCAAAAACAAGCGGTTTCAGTATTCAATGGATCGATCGTGACTAAAAATTTTAATTTGGACAATGAACCAATGATTTTATTTTTATCGGGGAAAGAGGCCAGCGGATTGAATCCCTGACAAATATAACCATTAACTTCCCCCTTATTCATCATCTCAAAATATTGTAGTACATCGTAACTTTTATCCCATTTAGGTAACCAGTCAAAACCCCAATCATTCTCTTTTTGCGCCTTGTCGCCATAAAAAGTTTTCATTAAACTAACAAAAAATTTAGGGTAATTATTCCAATAGTTAACTTGATCAGGAAGTGTTTGTTTTGGGGTATTGGCCGCCAAATAACTGGCTAACGTGCTCTGTTTTTCCGATGGTAAGTTCATATAACCGGTTAAACTTTGAGATAACAGCCCGAGATCAGTCAAACCTTGTATATTTGAATGTCCCCGTAAAGCATTAACTCCGCCACCGGCCATTCCCATATTACCTAACAGTAATTGAATGATTGCCATGGTACGAATATTCTGTGCACCGATAGAATGTTGTGTCCAACCTAATGCATAGAGAAAAGAAGCAGTTTTATCTTTTTCGCTGGTTTCAGCGATATATTCACAAACCTTAATAAAATCTTCTTGCGGCGTTCCACAAATATTGGCAACCACTTCCGCCGTATATCGACTGACATGTAACTTAAGCAACTGCCAAACACAACGTGGATGCTGTAGAGTTTCATCTCGTTTAGCAAAACCGTTGCCATCTAACTCATAGTTCCAGGAAGTTTTATCATATTGGCGATTTTTAGCGTCATAGCCACTAAATAGCCCATCCTCGAAATGATAATCATCGCGCACAATTAAATTGGCGTTGGTATAAGATTTCACATATTCGCTATTAATTTTATTATTACTTATTAGATAGTTAATCACTCCCGATAAAAAAGTAATATCAGTACCTGAACGAATAGGAGTATAAAAATCTGCCACTGATGCAGTACGGGTAAAACGCGGATCAATGACAATTAAATTAGCTTTATTGTGGATTTTTGCTTCGATTGCCCAACGGAATCCGACCGGATGAGCTTCCGCCGCATTTCCCCCCATAACAATGATCAGGTCAGCATTTTTGATATCAACCCAATGATTTGTCATGGCACCGCGACCAAATGTTGGAGCAAGACTTGCTACCGTTGGCGCATGTCAGACACGAGCTTGATTATCAACCGCTAACATTCCCAGAGCCCGACAAAATTTCTGGGTAACAAAACCGGTTTCGTTACTGCTAGCTGAAGCACACAGCATACCGGTTGTTAACCAACGATTAACGGTTGTCCCGGCAGGATTGGTTTTAATAAAGTTAGCATCACGATCGGCTTTCATTAACTTAGCAATCCGATCAAATGCTTCTTGCCAGCTAATACGCTGCCACTTATCAGAGCCTGGGGCTCTATATTCGGGAAATTGCAGACGACTTTCACTATGGATAAAATCAATTAGTCCAGCACCTTTTGGACACAAAGCGCCTCGACTTACCGGATGGTCGGGATCTCCTTCTATGTGGAATATGCTTTCTTTGGCATTTTTAGCCCCATCACCAAGGCTATACATTAATAATCCACAACCAACTGAACAGTATGTGCAGGTATTTCGGGTTTCTCTGGCACGTAATAGTTTATATTGACGCGCAGATGCTAATGAAGTTGCCGGAGCAAAACCCAAAGCAGCAATCGTTGTACCTGCCATACCGCCAGCACAGATCTTAAAGAACTGTCTTCTGCTGACTTGCATTAAAAATCTCCTCATTCACATGACTGACATTGGTTTCCATAAAATAAAAAAACAGCAAAATAGGTGATCATTTTTTATTAAATCACGATCTTTTTTGGTCGGATCAAACTCTCTATCCATAATAATTAATATAATCTCTTTTAATGTATTATATTATTAGTAATTCGGCTAATGAGTAATTTTTGTGCAACTGAAATGATGAAAAATGTTAAAAACATCGGAGTATCCGAAATAAAAGTTCTCCAAAAGGAAAATTTTAATATTTTTAATTTGGACAATGTTGCGCAAGAAGTCCCTATTGCCTTAGTCTACAATGGCATTTCCCATGCCGTCATGATGGCAAGCCCAAAAGACTTAACCCTATTCGCTGTAGGTTTTTCGCTGTCCGAAGGCATTATCCAATCTGCTGAAGAAATTCGCGATATCAACATCAGTAAATATGACTCAAAGGGCATAGAATTAAATATTGAACTATCACCCCGCCAGTTTATGGCATTAAAAGCACAACGGCGTAATCTAACTGGCCGTACTGGCTGTGGCATCTGTGGCACAGAACAACTTAGCCAACTATTTCGTCCAATCAATCCGCTTCCCTTCACGCAATCATTTTCACTAACTTATCTGGATCAGGCCTTATCTCAATTAAATACCATCCAAAAAATTGGCCAATTAACCGGCTGTACTCATGCCGCAGCCTGGATAACTCCCACCGGTGAGCTAGCGGGAGGCTGTGAAGACATTGGCCGTCATGTCGCACTTGATAAATTGCTTGGTATGAAAAGTCGAGAAAAATGGCAAAACGGCGCAGTGTTAATTTCAAGCAGAGCAAGTTATGAAATGGTACAAAAAGCAGCAACCTGCGGGGTAGAAATCCTCTTTGCTATCTCAGCCGTCACTTCCCTTGCGGTTGAAATTGCCCAACAATGTCAATTGACGTTAGTTGGTTTTTGTCGATCGGGTAAAGCCACTATTTTTAGTTATCCGGAACGCTTAACGGAATAATTAAATTCAATAAATATCATTTATTTTTTATTTAATAAATATAATTAAATTAATAAAATAAAATTCTTTTATAAAATAATTTTATTTTATTTACCGCCTCATTTATTTAATTGAGATCACACTTTTAAATTTTGATTACTGATATTTAATAACCATTAAATTTAAAAAGTAAAATTAAATCATACTGCTATTAAATTAGTTAGTTATATATTTATTTATTTTATAACCAAATGATAATAACTATCATTTACTTAGGTTATTTTTTATTTTATTGTTTATTTAAGACAATGAATTATTCGTCTATCCCATTTTTTATCATAAAAAATTTAATATTTTTACAAGGAATTAAAAATGAAAAAATTAAATATTATTACCTTGCTAACATTATCAATTGGATATATTGGCTTTAGCCATGCAGCAACTGGTTTTAATCAATCAAATACCGCTCATGGCAATTCTCTGAGTGTTGGTAAAATGGAACAAGCCTCTAATGGCTTTCATAAAGCCGAGATAGGTGATCCGGCTATTGGTTTATCTGAATTACATGGCGGTAATAAAATTGGTTTTCCCGGTTTGATAATGTACTCTGATAAAGATGATAATAACGTTTATCAGCTTGGTGGTACAAGCGATTCCCACCACCCCAATATGGGATCATTTGCATTCGCTAAACTCGACGATATTGATGTTTTCTTCGGTGAATGGGCGCAAACTAGTGATATGTCTTCATCCTCTCACACCACTTACTATGCAGGTAAAGATATTACGGCAAATATGCCAACCGCAGGTACCGCCACCTATACTATTAAAGGGTTTAACGATTATTCTAACTATGGCTTGATGACTGGTGAATTAACCGCCGATTTTGTGCAAAACAGCCTAAAAGGATCATTAAGTCATAGCGCATTAACCATGAATATTGATGCAAATATTAATGGTAATGGCTCTTTCAGTGGAAAAGCTTCAGCCAATTCAATTGAAGGAACAACCAAAGGCCACTTCTTTGGTGCAGATGCCAAACATATAGCCGGTATTACCCAATTTAATGGTAATCATGAATTAGATACTGCTTTTGGCGGCACTAAACAGTAATTTATTTTAAATTTTAAAAGAGCATGGAATTTCTATGCTCTTTTTTATTATGGAAATAAAAATGACTAACAAGAAACTATTAATCATAACGCTATTTATTTATTATTTTTTTCATATAAAATTAACTATCGCCAATTCATTAATAATAAATAATATACAAGTGAATAAAATAAAAAATAAGAATTACATTACTAATGTTTTCATTGCTATTAATAAAAAAGATTGGCAACAAGTTGAAAATCATTTAAATAAATTAATAAAAAATAATTATCATGATAAGAGTTTAATTTATTTTATGCAGGGTTTGTTGTCATATAAAAATCGAGAACTTCAATCTGCTATACATTATTTATCACAGGCAATAACAATAAATCCTCACTTTACCCGCGCCAAGCTCGATTTAAGTTATATTTATATTGAAAATCGGATTTACCATAAAGCAAAACCATTATTAAATGAATTAATAATACAGCAAGATTTACCTGAGCTGGTTAAGAAAAAAATAAAATATCTTCTCATTGTGGCTAATAATAAAAATTCTTTCTTTGCGACATTTTCATTAGGTTACCACCTAACGGATAATCTTAATAGATCGCCTGGTAGCCCAGCAGAGTGCTTAAAAAAAATATTGAGGGCTATTGCCTATTGATTCGCAAAATGCCGAAAAAAATCACCTCATCAGGCTTTTCTGTATTCGGTATGACTCAACAGTCATTTATGCTGCAAGAGCCCCATTCGGTTTTTATTCGCCTAACGGCAAATGGTCAAATCTATCGGCAAAACAACCCATATAATGAATATCAGGCCAATATCTACACTGGCTACTATTTTCAAACACAGCAACATTACTTATTAGCCGGCCCCTTATTTGGTTATGAACAAGGTGAAGAAGATCCGAATGCCTATGAAGTAGGGGCAAAAATTGAATGGCGTTACCGTCCAACTGTTGTGACTAAATTAGATTTAGTGATTAATCAACAAATTAAATGGAAAGACTATTACCAATGGCAACAAAATAATGGTCTGAAGCATGAAACTTCTTTTTCTATTCATTATCCCTTTAACAATATGGATTGGTATCTCTCTTTTGGTTTTTCTAAACATTCACATCAATGGAAAATAAAAGATTACCAGCGCTATGATATTGGTAGCGGCGTTAAATTTAGCTCATTACCTTATCTGGAAACCAATCTTTCATTACTTTGGAATCAACATCAATTTAAACATTTTGATCAACGACTCGGCGCCAAGCGGCACGATACAGAATGGATCTACGCAATTAAATTAAAACTAACCAAAAAACTTATTGGCTTCACGCCCTCTGTTACCTTTTTTCATCGCAATAATAATAGCAATGTCGGCTGGCTTTATCGCTATCAAAAAAACGATCTGTAACTCAATTTTGAACGTTATTTTTGATTGTTAATTTAAAAATTATTTTAGGTAAGGAAATCATGTACTTTTTTAACTGCCGCCAAAAACCGATAGCATTTGCCATCTCACTTTCTACTTCGATTATCCCCGCTATTAGCTATGCTGAACATCAATCTTCTGATAAACAGACAAACGCGGAAAAAAAACATTTAGGTAAAATTGAGGTTTCTGATATGTCACAACAAGATGAACACGGTTATGACAATATCTATGATAAAAATATTTCTAATATTTATCTTGGCAAAGAGATGATAGAACGTTTCAAAGGAGCTTCACCGGCTGATCTGTTTCAATCTACGCCGGGTGTATATAGTGGTGAAGCACGTAATGGTGCGTCTATCGATCCTAATATTCGAGGCATTCAAGGACAAGGACGGATCCCCTTAACCGTTGATGGCACTGAGCAATCAATTACCGTAACCCGCGGCTACAATGGTGCCAATAACCGTAACTATCTTGATCCTAATTTAATTAGTTCAATTGAAATTGAAAAAGGGGCTTCGCTATCACGTCATACTAAAAGTTCGGTCGGCGGCGGCATTACCATCAAAACAATTAATATTAATGACATTCTGCCAGCAAATGAAAACTTTGGTTTCGCGGTTAAATTAGAAGGCAGCAATAACGCAATCAAACCGCAGCTTAAAAAGTTACCATTAGGCGAGGACTATCGTAATATTTCAGAAGGACTAAGTGGTTTTTCCTATTTATTTAATGATCCTTTAATCAATATTCGTCCCCACCATTACCATGATAAACCGTTAGGCGGTTTGGACGATTATGCTTATCGGATTGCCGTTGGCTTGCGACAAGAGAAATATGATTTGTTGATCGCCTCGAGTTACCGCAATAAAGGCAACTATTTTGCCGGTACCAGAGGAGCAAATCGTTACCGTTATCCGGTAACTAAAACGATTAAATCAGAATTTACCAAACTCAATACCAGAATCGATCCTTATATGCCTTTTGTCGCCAACATTTATCATGCTGGCAAAGAAGTGCCTAACACTTCCAACATGATGGAATCGCTGTTGCTAAAAAACAATTGGCATCTGGCGGATGATTTAACAGTTAATTTTACTTATCGCGATTCCCGACTGGAGTTCGGTGATATTATGCCATCTCGACTGGGTTTTGTTGATGTCGATCGCAATATGGTTCCGCAATGGCCTTTAGCCCAAGTACACCAAAAAGCCGGTAGCGCCAGCCTTAAATACCAACCGCTTGATAGTCTATGGTTCGATTTTTATATGAGTGCCTGGTTTAACCATACTGATGCAAATACCAATAGTGCCGGCGGCTACCCAAGAGCGCCAATAAACAGAGATGTTAATTGGGATACTGCCACCAGATATAAGTATCGAAAAGCGATTAAAGATCCCACTATTGATGGCAGGTTAATTAATACCGCTAATAATAGTAATGAGAATAACCGCTGGGGTTTGGATATTAGCAATATATTTACCCTGACACCTAATTTAAATCTTACTCTGAGCAGCCACTTTCAAAATGAAAAATTAATTAACCATACTGACTACGCTGGGGTAGACATTTGGCTGTTTCAATATCCTGGTAGAGAAGGCCGCCGGCAAGAGTATCAACTGGCTTTTAAATTCGACTGGCAACCGGTGGAATTCTTAACTTTCTCAGCCGGTGCCAATTATGTTACTTATTGGTCAATTGATGATCTGGTTAATAAAAAAAGGGATCAAAAAGCAAAAGGCTATAAAAAAAGCGGCCACCATGCTGGTTATCAAGTCCAATATTTTCGGTCGGATAGTCAACAAGATCATGACTCAGATAGTAAATATGATCATGACATTCAAGTTTATAGCAGTAACTTAAGGAAGCAAATAAACAAACAAAGTGATGAAATGGAGGTTTATTATAGGGAAATAATACAATTAAATAACTCTTTAAACGATAATAAAAATCCACTTAATGAGCAGCAAAAAATAGCGATAACAAACAATATTGATAGATTAAAAAAGCAACGTAGCTGGCTAGATATAGCAAAGAAAGAACAAAATGAACAATACTCTCAAATATACAGTATTGAGATGAATAATGATAGAAGAATGCGAAGACCTGATAATCCAAGCGGAACCGATTATCGATTTAAATCGACCCCCTTACTTTATAACCCTAACGATGGAAAATTGCATAAAAGGGATAATCCTTTCTTTAACGGTAAAATCAATTTTGATGAAGAGGTGAATGATTTTAAAACCGGCAAAACCGTAAAACGCCATTATCCTTTCAATGTTTATCATGATGATCAAATTTTTATTCAGCCACCAGCAGACATGCTATGGCAAAAAGAGAAAAAACGCAAAGATCACGGAATTGCTCCGGTCCTCTCAGCTGCCGTATCCATCACTGATGATTTAAGTGTTTATCTTCGTTATGCCGAATCAGTCAGAATGCCCAGCTTATTTGAAAATAGTGTCGGTTTTTCTGGAATACGTAAGATTATTCTTGGTGAAAAAATCAACCCGGAACGTGCTAAAACACAAGAATTAGGTATCCACTATAATCTGGCAAATTTATTAAAAACAGAAAAACACGCTGATATTAAATTAACCTATTTTGATACCACCATAGAAAATGTATTCGATCGAGATGCGCACTATAATTTTACCCAAATGGATAGACAGTTATTATCCGGTATTGAAGTACAGGGACGTTATGATAATGGTTTGATTTTTAGTGATATCAGTTATGTTTATAATATAAAAAATAAAGTTTGTGATCTTAACTCCACTCATCTTTTAGATCCCTATAATCAACACAACATTCCAGAATGTATTGATGGCGGTTTTCCAGGTGGTTTTTTACGTACCGCAATTCAACCTAATTACTCCTTTAATATGAATTTAGGTGCTCGTTTGTGGGATAAAAAAATCAAAATTGGCAGTCGATTTACCTATCACAGTAAAGCAGAAAATCGTGATGAAAAACATTTAATGAGAATTAAATCTAGTTCTTATTTAGGCATTAATAACAATCCAATGCGTTGGGATCCAATTTTTACAATTGATGCCTATGTGGATTATAAAATTAACGACAACATGTCAATAGAATTAACCGGGACCAATTTAACTGATGAATATTATCTCGATCCGTTAACTCGCTCGATGATGCCCGCTCCAGGAAGAACATTTAAACTTAGCTTTAACAGTACATTTTAATTAAATAAACAACAACACAACCATATTAAACCTACTAAAATATTGAGATAAAAAACCATGATAAGACTGTTAGCTTATATTCTATTATCGATTATTTTACATACTGCTTTAATATGGCTGTGCTTTTCTACTTCGATTAATGCTACTCAGACATTATCAAGCCACCATAACATTTTCCCTAATACAACAATTACATTGATATCCGCCGGTATAGAAACAACATCAGAGATAAATAAATCTATTAGTGAAGAGCTACCGATTATTTTACCTGATTCAGCAATAAATCCAGTACTAACCGTTAACCCAAAACAAGAAAAAATTAATAACAAAAAAAAAGTAACAGAGGTCAAAAAGACCAACAACAAAACCTTTTCAGAAACCAAGAAGAAAATAAATAAGAATAAGAACAATAACCCATCTGTTGATCCAGCAGTCAATTTAGACGGAGACAATAATACTACTATGCAAGGAGGAGCACTAAATAATGATACTTCTCAAATAAAGGTAGGAGAACACAAAGAAGGTGAACGCTATTATTCGTTACTCAAACAAGAAATCGAGCGTCATAAAATGTATCCCCGTCAAGCCAGAAAGCAGCGCCATCGAGGGCGAGTACTATTACAATTTAATATCAATGCTGACGGTAGCTTATATGACGCTAAAATCATTCGCTCCTCTGGTTTCAATACCCTTGATAAGGCTGCACTAACGGCCATTATAAAGAGTCGTTCTATTGGACCTAAGCCCATTCATATTAGTTCAACCATGAGTACCGAGTTAGAGTTCAAACTAGATAGAAATTAAACATAATACTATCAATAAGTAACCTATATTTTAATCTGTTTTTGCACTAAACAAGAGGGAGGTAGCTGATTGTATTGAGGTGAGATCTATTTTAACCATGGCCGACCGTGCCGTTGTTAACTGGGCAAATAGAGCATGCTCTATCATTAATAGATAAAAAAATAAAACGCACCACAAGAAAAGAAGTGCGTTTTGATGTCAATTAACTTACTGAAATTAAGACTAAATTTATTGTTTTTAACTATTTACTTTATAGATATCACATACTTTTAACTATCATATAACAATGATTATTCTTACCACTTTTGCCCATTCGCATTTCATTACTTGTATCGATATAAAATCGATAAATTAATCCCTTTTATGTTATCTATACATTCCTTGATTTTATTATTAATATTTTTTCATCGTCAAAACGATTATTCTTGGTTTTAATTTTTGCAACTTAAATTTACATTATTAGAATTAATATCCATATTTCTACTTCCTCCATTATTTATTTAATTAAAAATATACCCTGGTGTTGGCAAAAGCCTTTAAACTAACTAAAAATTTTTCAGATAATAAATTGCTAAACTTTTAGTAAAAACAAATTAGTTATATCTTCTTTTGTTAATTACAGTAAACAAATTATAAGTTATAAAAAAGGTCAATAATTAACCTTGATTATCAGATGATTTTCTGTTAATAGGATGAAGCAGTTATTTTAGTGACAGCAAATTACCACAATAGCAGAAAGATAAAAATGAACATGAATTTTAAAAATATAAAAAAATTTAAAATTATAAATTTTTTTATTAAAAATCAAAAAATATGACAAAAAAACTTTATAACATGAATAGATAATTGGTAGACACAAAAATTAAATTAAAAATACATTTTTGGTAGTAAACAACAAGGATGATATGAATATGAAACTTATACTTAACGATAAAGAAAATATTGCAGAAGAAAATACCATCATCGATAGTTTGTGGAAACATAATTCCAATTTTACCAAGGTAGATATGCATCCGCTAAGAGTGACTTTAATGGATAACAATAATATTGTTGGGGGTTTGATTGCCAGAACATGGTGGGGTGGTTTAGATATCCAATATCTATGGATAGCAGAAAACTATCGAAAAAAAGGTTTTGGAAAAGATTTAATGAAAAAAGCAGAAGATGAAGCCATAAAAAGAAAATGTCATATGGCCTATGTTGATACTTTTGACTTTCAAGCCGTTAATTTTTATCAAAAATTAGGCTATAAGGAATATGGCCATTTAGACAAATTTGCTCATTGCTATACTCGCTATTATTTATCAAAGTCGCTGAAAAGCAGCGATGAATGCTAAATTAGTTAGCAGTAGTAACAACTTAAACTACTTTCTGGATCGACCAGCTCATCAAGAGTGGTCGCCATTAATATAATTTTTTCGTTGTTACACCGTTAGTTATCTCTTAATTTTACTTAATAAACCATAAATAATACAAGCAGCGAGTAGAGAATTAATCGTCGGTATGCCTACTTCTACGGTTATGCCAATAATACTGGCTATTATACAGGCGCAAACAGCATTCCAACCAATTAAAGGTGTGTCTTTATTGGCTGGAATTTTTTCTAGTTGTTGCGTTTCCTGAAGAATATTTCGATGGGTCTTTATAATAAAATAATCCGTTAACATAACACCAACTATCGGCGGAAAGACGACACCAAGGATGGTCAAAAAACCAACAAACCTGTCTAAAATACCCAAAACAGAAAGAGTTGTACCAATGATACCTATGGCTAAAGTGATAATAGTGTAATTAACTTTTTTGCCGGTCAATACTGAAATTGAATTGGCAATACTTAATGACGATGAATAAAGATTAATATCATTTACACGTAAAGTAGAGAAAATAACCACTAACAAGCCAATACCACCAGCCGCTTGCGTCATAATGGTTACGACATCTGCCGTATTTAATGCCCTGGCTAATAATATAGCCAGCCCATTAATGACAAATTCGCCAAGAATAATTGATACCATAACCATCCAAAATACCTGACGGCTATTTTTTGAATATCGACTCATATCTGGCGTAATAAGCGTGGCAACGATACATCCTCCCATGATTAATGTGATTGCAGAAGACAGTGTTATTGTTTCACCGCCAGGAACTGACTGAATCAAATCCATGCTATTATGATGTTCAAGAATTCCTGCCGAAATAAATAAAATCACGATGACAAAAAAAGGGACCGCAATCCAGGCCGTAAATCGTAGCGCTTTAAAACCAAAAGCAACTAGGATCGTCAAAAATAAACCGGATAACGTTGCTGACCATTCAAAACCCAATTTATGACCTAATGCATAATTAAGCCCTTTAGCAAAAACTGCATTTTGTACCCCAAACCAACCTATCAAGCTAATGGCTATTGTAAGACTGACCAAAATTGATCCAATGCGCCCAAAGCCACACCATCTAGCTAAAAGGCTACTGGACAACCCTTCTTTCATTCCCGCAAAACCTAAACCAAAAGTAATAATGCCAAAAATAATACTACTAATAAAAATAGCTAAAAAAGCGTTAGCTAAAGTCATTGAATTACCTAATACTGCACCTAGCATAAATTGATCTAAGGCGGTTAACATACCAGCATGAACTAATGTAACACTCAAAAAGGATAAACGTATATTGGTGGGGACACGATTTGTTGGATAGTTATCTATTAAATTCATATAATTAATTCACTTTGTTATAAAGAGAACACCTGGAGTTAAAAACCGTTCAGGTATAAAGTTATCAAGGGAATATGTTTTACAGTATTCAATAAGTTGTCTGGCCGAATTAACACCCATTTTTTGATAAATAACCTGTAATTTATGATTTACTGTTATAGGTGAGAGATTTAAATATTTTGCTATTTCTTTACTACCGAATCTTTGTTGCAGTAAAAATATTATTTCAAGTTCTCGTTTGGAAAAAAAACTACTTTCTTGATAAGTTTTTAATATATTGACAGCTTTTTTTTCATGATAGATCAATGGGTTTATATTAAGTATTTTTTTTGCATTCCATAAAATTCCAATACACTCTTTATCTTTATTTAAAAGGGGGATTTTTTCACTGATATACGGTATTAAGGTAGAACTTCCATTCCAATAATCTATTTCAATTACTCTCGTCGTAGAGGATTCAATTTTCGTTAATTCGTCATGTTCTTTAAGCTCGTGAAATAATTTACTCCAACTAGTAGGAAAAGCTTCATCCATTTTACCTTCAATGGAAAAATTTTTTGGTGTATTTGTGAAAAGGCGGGCAGAATTATTCATATAAATATGCTCTGAATTTATACTTTTAATTCCCCAAGGTTCATCAAGATTTTCTATCATCATAATAATTGAATCGATAATATTAATGGATATATCATTCATATTATTGCACATCAAGACCTCTTAATAACTTAGTAAACAATATCATATGTAATTTCATAAGGTGATAAGATGAATTAGAAAATTATTTTTTCTCAAAAAATATTTAATTTTTTAATCCTAAATTTGAACTTTGTCACATTAAAAAAATAACATTAAGATTATTAAATCGAAATAGTCGTTCACAGCAAAATAATTTTTTATTAAGTTATACATTCAATATGAATGCTTCTATTGGAAAGCTTTTTGGACTATCGCAATAATAACTTGGCAAGATTGCAGATGGATGGTGCTCTATACCAGCAATAATATTCTTTTCACCAATTGAAAAAAGGCGAAAAAGTCTATTTTTTAGTACTTTTGAGTTTAATCCGAATTTACGGGAAATTGATGATAGAGTTATATTTTCTGGTAATACAGCAACAATGTTAGCGCAGAGCAAGTTATAGCTAAAATCAAACATCTTTACTATCCCTTCTATTTTGGAGGCGATCCAGATAAGGTTTGCAGACCGGCACTAACTCCGGCGAGCCTTTCGGCTCCCCTACCTGAACCGCCATAGAGGGCGCTACAAGTAGCACTGGTAAAACTTCTTACCAGTGTGTTAGTGAACAAGGCTGCAAAACCTCGGTTATTGGCGTCTACCAATAACAATATTACTTTAGCTGATTACGTTTTCTGACTCAATAGTTAATTAAACAATTTACATCTTTACGTATATTGGCAAATTTATCTTAATTTACTCATTTTATTGAAGAGGTTACTGCTAATTTAAGATCACAGTTTTACTGTTAGATTATATTGGTCTTTTGTTTGATTTTTCGATTTTCCCGCTATCCTGATAATAGAAAACTAATTTTTTAAAATATTAAATTTATCATTTTTATTAATGTAAAAAACGGTTTAATGCTTAATATATTAATATCGTTAAACCGTTTATAACCAATCAACCATTCAAACAGTTATCTACTTTTATCTGTTATATTATTCTCTACTATGATTGATCAATGTTATTTTTATAACTCATTGACCATTAGACGTTTTTCGATCAAACAGGTTAAGAATATCCCACGCAGCTTGTCGACCCGCAGCCATTGCCGTTACAACTAGATCTGCACCATGCACGGCATCACCACCAGCAAATACTTTATCGTTACTAGTTTGTGTTAACAAACGCCCTTGACCTCCGGTTTGGAGCAACCCCCAATCATCAAGTTTAATATTATGTCCCCGTAACCAAGGCATGTCATGTGGTTGAAAACCAAAAGCAATGATTAATACATCCACCGCCAGTTCAAATTCTGAACCGGCAATAAGTTGCGGCCTTCGCCGCCCATCGTTACCTGGTTCCCCCAACTGAACCCGGGTCAGTCTCACCGCTGATACTTGTCCAGTATCATCTAATATAATCTGCTGAGGTGAAACGTTAAATAAAAACTCAACGCCTTCTTCTCGTGCATTAATCACTTCTTTTTTCGAACCTGGCATACTAGCTTCGTCGCGTCGATAAGCACAAGTTACACTGGCTGCGCTGAGACGCACTGCTGTACGCAGACAATCCATTGCAGTGTCACCACCGCCTAATACCACGATATTTTTGCCTGTTACGTCACACCAAGGATAGCGAGGATCATCTTTTAATCCCATTACCCGTCTCGTGCTGGCAGTCAAAAAATCTAGCGCCTGAATTACGCCTGATGCATGCTCATTTTCCAATCCAATATTCATCAAACCATAGGTTCCAATGCCGAGAAAAATAGCGTCATAATTATTAGCCAACGTAGAGAAAGCAATATCCTGACCAATTTCGCAATTGAGATGAAACTGAATACCCATCGTACTGAAAATCTCGCGTCTAGAACTTAACAACTGCTTATCAAGTTTGAAAGGAGGTATACCAAAAGTAAGTAATCCACCGATCTCGGGATGACGCTCATAGACATCAGCCTTAACCCCCGCTCTTGCAAGGATATCAGCACAACCAAGCCCGGCTGGTCCAGAACCAATTATCGCCACTCGTTCTGAACGCTGGCTTACTTGTGATAAATTTGGTTGCCAGCCTTGTGCCAGTGCAGTGTCAGTGATGTAGCGCTCCAAATTTCCAATAGCGACCGATCCCCCATGTTGTTTCATGGTACATGCACCTTCACATAACCGCTCCTGTGGACAGACGCGACCACATATTTCTGGTAAAGAACTGGACTGATGACATAATTCAGCAGCTGCAATAATGTTTCCTTCACTGGCTAACTGAATGAAATCCGGTATATGGTTATGTAAAGGGCATGTTAAATTGCAGGATGCTTTTTGCGCGCAATAGAGGCAACGACTGCTTTCATAACTAGCTTGTTGTTGATTAAGCGCAATATAAATTTCGGCAAAATGTTGAATACGTTGCTGGGCAGAAACTTTCTGCGCTCCTTTTCGCAGCGGCTTATTCAGTATCTGTTTACGTCGTGGCTGTTTTTCAAGCTGGCGAAAATTTCTATTTACTGTTCTTTGTTGTCTCTCTTGACGCAAAGTTAACAACGATTGTTCATCAACAATCCGTAACGCCTGCGTGGGACAATGTGTCACACAAGCTGGTTGGTCAGCATTAATTGTCTGACACATATCACATTTTTGTGCCAGGGCGATATCTGAATCCACTGCCGGCACCATATCAATGGCGCCAAACGGGCAGGCCACAATACAACTTTTACAACCAATACAGCGAGTTTGATCAAGCTGAACAGTTGCGCTAACAAAACGCAATGCATCCACCGGGCAACTGGTAATACAAGGAGCGTTATTGCAATGACGGCAGGTTACTGCAATACTGTTTTTCGCGTCATTCAATACCCTTATACGCGGAACAAACTCACGAGTGCTCTGTGGCCAACGTTGATGATTATGAGCAACTACACAGGCAATTTCACAAACATGACAACCGATGCATTCACTTGGATCAGCAATAATTAATTTATTCATTCGCTCTCCTAGCTAGTAAGTTCAGGTATACTGTCCCAATCAGGATGCAATAATTGGGCAAATATTTTTAATAATTTAGGCCTAACATAAAATTTTGTGATTCGCTTCAAAAATTTACCTTTATCATGTTTAGCACTATCCATCTTCTTGTCATAAATTATTCTCACTTTGAGAATGACGTATCACAGTGAAACCAGGAAATATCTCTTTTCGACTAATAAAAGCCGGATAAAAGTAAACTTTGCCACTATAGCAAGTAATATCGATTGTGATTTTAGTGCAGAGTTGAAAACTAATAGCCGTAATCAGCAGCTTTTCCTTTATTCTCAAGATGAGAATTAGCCCCAAGTATAAAATAAGCATATTTGATCCGTTTTTAATGATACCTTCCTATTTACCGGCCCGGCCAACAACAAAACGTGATTTGATTCACGAATGGCACCAACATTTTTACTTCTTTATTTATATTGGCATGGGTTACGCATGGATATTGATATTTGCTGAAATGCTGATTGGAGCAATTTAGACCAGTTTGTATGCCAAATACTGTTCTAACACGTACATTAACTGTTCTTTCCAAACACCGATCAGCCCGGTTAACGAAGTACTCACCAATAGGAGTGATGTAACTTTATGAAAGGATCTGTTCTCTCCAAGCACCAATCAGCCCCAGTTAACGAAATACTTCCCATTGGGCAAATGATACTTTACGGACTGCAACATGTTTTAGTGATGTATGCTGGCGCAGTCGCCGTTCCATTAGTTATCGGTAATGCTGTCGGCTTACCCGTAGAGCAAATTATTCTATTAATTAGTACTGATCTGTTTATCTGCGGAATAGCAACTATTGCCCAATCGTTCGGTTTTGGGGCATGGATTGGCTGTCGCTTACCATTAGTGCAAGGCTGCACATTTGCCGCACTGGTTCCAATGATGCTAATCGGTAAACAGTATGGTATTAGCGGCATTTCCGGCGCCGTAATTATTGCCGGATTATTCACGCTGATATGCGCACCCTGGATATGCCATCTTGTACGTTTTTTCCCTAAAGTTGTCATGGGTTCGATTGTGACATTGATTGGGCTTTCGCTAACGCCCGTTGCAGGCAATTGGATTATTAGTGGCAATAGCGGGAGCATTCTACCGCTTGTCATGGCAGCTCTGACACTTATTATTATTCTTCATATCTATCACTTTATGACAGGAATGATCAAAAATATTGCTGTGCTTCTTGGTTTAATAGGTGGTACAGTTATCTGGAGTTGCTTTCTGCCGCTTGATTTTCATTTCGTCAATTCAACACCCTGGGTTAATTTTCCCCAAATTATGTGGCTAGCTAAGCCCGAATTTCACATTGTCCCGGTCGCACTACTATCTATGGTTATGGTAGTCGTGATGATAGAAACTATGTCATCAATGATGATTATTGGCGATATGGTTGACAAAAAGGCCGATGCTACCACTTTACGTAACGGTCTCAACGCCTGTGGTATTGCAACTATGGTAGGAGGGCTGTTTAATCTTTTTCCCTATGCTGCGTTTGCTCAAAATGTTGGTCTGATTGGTCTTACCGGTGTGCGTAGCCGCTTCGTTGTCTCTGTTTCGGGAGTGCTTCTCATTCTAATGGGGATGTTTGCCAAAATGGCCGCATTGGTGGTAGCAATTCCTAAACCGATATTAGGAGGAGCCGGCGTCATAATGTTTGGTATGGTCGCCGTATCAGGAATTCGCACGCTCAGCAGTATTACCTATCGACATAATAATAACGAAATGGTAGTAGCACTAACATTAGCTCTTGGCCTGATGCCTATCATGGTACCACAATTATTTGAAGGTTTTCCTAGCATGATGCAAATGTTCCTCCATAGCGGCATCACCATAGGTACAGTGATCGCCATTCTGGCCAATTTAACGCTTAATAAAGCATCGTCCACGCTGATGGAAGAAACAGATCCTTCGTCCGCCAATATGTCACCATATGCCCCTATAAGAGCAATAAAACGATGGTTATTATTGAGAAAAACCGAGAAAAATCAGGAAAATTAGTAAAATAAAATCAACGATTAACGGCTGCATTTACTTATTAGCAAGTTAATCGTTAACATTTAAACAATAACCCAAACTTCAACCAGTGTTGAGTTTGTAGTTTTCACTAGCCTTTGTTATAAGTAACATACTTTAACTTAGGCTCAGCGAAAAGTGCTCTCAATAACACTATTTATCAATATAATAGCGGCCAGTATTAACTCTCTGCCCTCCAATACCTTTACTTTGTTGATAAAAATAGACGCCGCTATGTTCATTTTCACATAGTAAGGTGATGGTATAGTGGGTAGTTTGACCTTCAAACTCTTCTTGGGCGTCAATTACACCAATATTTGGCTCCACCAGGCGATAACGATATTTTCCGTGGTATTGTTTGCCATTATTGAGAATATGGTAATCGTATTTACCATCAGCAGAGAAAACCATTTTATAAAGTACACCGGCCATCGGATTATCAGCAGAATAGGGTTGTGTGACTTCCATTAACAGCGGTCGTTTGGTCAATTTATTCATTAAGTTGCAGGTTGTTGCATTCGCGGAGAATCCAGTTGTCAGTAAATAAGCAATCGTTAATAGTTGGAAGTTCCAGCGGCGCCAAATAACAAGAAATTCGACAATCATAATCACTCCTATAATCAGATAGCTATAAAAATTATCAATTTTAACAAAACAGAAACATATTAATGTTTATTATTTTTTATAGCTATTATGATTGGCTTATTTGTGCGATCTGTCTCATTGAAAATTGATGATTGATAATAGTCAGATTTGATAGACATCTAAAAAAACATTAATTCATCTGCTAGCTCAAATTCTGCTTTTAAATTCGATATTACGATAAAAACATAATGTAAATAATATGTTAATATTTTAGTCGAGAGCGCCTAACCATATTATTAGAAGATCCAGCTGAAAATCAAATTTCATATATTATGCTAAACTATATTTCTTAATATTGATGAGTTTTTTATTTATTATAATATATTAATCTGCATGCTTTATATTAATCAATTAATTTATCTTTCAAATAGATAATTAAATCATACTTAACTTTATTAATATGGTTTTTATTTGCGCTGATTGTCTATGATAAAACATCTCTTAATGGTCTTTTTTTTAACCACTATTAAATATTAATTTTTAGCATATTTAGTCAAAAATAAATATGATTGCTCTAATTTCAAACAGTGCTTTATATAATATTAACACAACCAATAAATATTTAATCTAATGAGCTCTAATATTTATATAAATTTAAAAATTTTTTTTAAATATTTGCTTATATTTTCAATTGAATCATTTCATTATTAAATAAATTAATGTATTCTATCATTTCTAATGATGACCAAGATAAGATTTAATAGATTAATATAATAAATAATATAGCAATTACTAATTTAATATAAATATTTTGAAATTTTAATAGAATAAATACCATTTATCATTAGCTATATTCAATTTATTTTTATTATAACGAATTGATAAAACAATATGCTAGTGATGAAGCCAATTGTCTTCTTAGAATGTTTTTTTATTGTTAATAAAATATTAAAAATAAAAACCAAGAAAGAAAATGAAGATCCCTAATTACACTTAATGATAAACTAGCTTTAGTCACGAAATCCGTATTACGAATGGTATTTAACAAAAAACTTTTATATTGGAAAATATCTCAATCTAGTACTAATGATAATTATCAAAATCACATTATAAAACAGTATCTAAGTTTTGTTTCTTTTTTAAGCAAAAATAATACTTTTGGCAATTAAATTTTAGAAATTCACTTAAAAAAAGGATAAATAACATGGAAAAGTCGATAGAAAAAATCATTTACGCATCAAGATGGCTACTTTTTCCTGTTTATATAGGACTATCATTTGGATTTATTTTACTCACTTTAAAATTTTTTCAGCAGATAATTCATATCATTCCTGAACTTTTTACTATCACTGAATCAGGATTAATATTAACGGTTTTATCGCTGGTTGATATTGCACTGGTTGGTGGGCTTTTAGTTATGGTGATGTTTTCAGGTTACGAAAACTTTATTTTAAAAATGACCGTTGATGATAAACATCAAAAATTAAGCTGGATGGGCAAAATGGATGTCAATTCCATTAAAAATAAAGTTGCCTCATCAATTGTTGCTATTTCTTCGGTTCATCTTTTACGACTGTTTATGGAAGCTGAAAAAGTAGCCGATAATAAAATAATGTGGAGTGTAATTATCCATTTGGCTTTTGTTTTATCTGCCTTTGGCATGGCTTATATTGATAGAATGAGTAAAAATACCAAAAGCTAATGAATCGAGTTAAATCATTCTCCCCTGTGCTATATAACAATAGGGAAAAATTATCTCCTTTTCGCCAGGGTTAGATAAACATATTCCGATAAATTACAGTAAAAATGGTCAGTTAATTTGCGTTATTTAATAATATTTAAAACCGTTGAAATATTAAACTACTTAAAGCAAAACATTTTAATCGAAAATAGAGCCAACTAAAGAACAATTTGTGATCCAGAAACAGTAACAACTCTCGACCTTTAGGCCGAGAGGATATCAATGTAGCTTAAAATTTAACAAGTCATTGCCTGAAATAGATCTGCCTGCTGATGTGGAGTGATTGTTTTTGTTTACATGCTATTTTCCAATACAGAAGCTGGAAAAAATACGACCTAATAAGTCATCGGAGCTAAATTCCCCTGTAATTTCACTTAATGCCTGTTGAGCCAAACGAAGTTCTTCTGCTAATAACTCACCAGAGTGAGCAACTACTAACTGTTGATAACCTTGCTGTAAATGCTCTGCGGCAATATTAAGTGCTTGAATATGACGTCGTCTGGCTAAGAATCCGCCTTCTATATGATGATTAAATCTAATGCTTTCTTTCAAATGTTGACGTAATAAATCAATACCTTCTTTGCGATAGGCTGACAGGCGAATAAGTGAGTAATTACTAACTTTTGTTATTGTTACTGGTTCATTAGTAATATCGACTTTATTTCTAATCACCGTAATAGGCAAAGATTTCGGCAATCGCGCCATAAATTCCGGCCAAATCTGCTCAGGTTCAGTTGCTTCTGTAGTGGTGCTATCCACCATAAATAATATATGATCTGCTTGCTCTATTTCTTGCCAGGCTCGCTCAATACCTATTCTCTCAACTTCATCTGTCGCTTCACGTAAGCCTGCCGTGTCAATAATATGCAGAGGCATACCATCAATATGAATATGTTCACGTAATACATCTCTGGTTGTGCCAGCAACATCCGTTACAATCGCCGTTTCACGGCCAGATAGCGCGTTTAATAAGCTAGATTTACCTGCATTCGGTCGTCCTGCAATCACAACCTTCATGCCTTCTCGTAATAAGCTACCTTGATAAGCTTGTAAACGCACACTATCCAAATGGGCTATTACCTGATTCAATTTTGTTTCTATCTTACCATCAGATAAAAAATCAATTTCTTCATCTGGAAAATCAATTGCAGCTTCAACGTAAATACGCAAGTTAGTAAGCGCTTCCACCATTTCATAAATCTGCTGTGAGAAAACACCCTGTAACGAATTTACCGCTGAACGAGCAGCCTGCTCAGTGCTTGCATCGATTAGATCAGCAATAGCTTCCGCCTGAGCTAAATCCATTTTGTCATTAAGAAAGGCGCGCTCAGAAAATTCACCTGGATTAGCAATCCGGATCTCATTGATAGCTAAAATCCGTTTAAGTAATAAATCAATAATGATAGGCCCACCATGCCCTTGCAATTCAAGAACATCTTCACCAGTAAATGAGTTGGGGGCAGGAAAATAGAGGGCAATTCCCTGATCTAACACTTTGCCATTGTTATCATAGAAAGGCAGGTAATCCGCATAGCGAGGTCGAGGTATTTTACCTAAAACAATGCGGGCAACTTCAACAACTTTTGGCCCTGATATTCGCAAAATACCAACACCACCACGTCCAGGAGGGGTTGCCTGCGCAATAATTGTATCATTGGTATATATACTCATTTTACTCTCAATTCTTACCATAAATATGATTAAGGCGGTCTAATGACCGCCTTAATACATTTTCTATTTTGTTATTTCTTTAATTGCAAATAACAAAATGCCAAAACTTATTTTTTATCGCGACTATGTAGGCCACGCTTTTCTAATCCACGATAAATAATTTGTTGCTGGATAATCGTCACCAGGTTACTAACGATATAGTATAAAACCAAACCAGAAGGAAACCACAAGAAAAATACCGTAAAAATAACCGGCATATAGGTCATAATCTTCTGTTGCATAGGATCAGTTACTGTCGTTGGCGACATTTTCTGAATAATATACATCGTCAAACCCATTAACAACGGTAGAATATAGTATGGATCCTGAGCTGATAGATCTTGGATCCAACCAATAAAGGGAGCATGGCGCAGCTCGACAGAACCCATCAACATATAATATAAAGCTAGGAAAATAGGCATCTGAATCAATAAAGGCAGACAACCACCTAACGGATTGACTTTTTCTGCTTTATAGAGAGCCATCATTTCTTGGCTCATACGTTGCTTATCATCACCAATCCGTTCTTTCATCGCCGCAAGTTTAGGCTGCAACAGACGCATTTTTGCCATTGAAGTATATTGTGCTTTAGTTAATGGATACATAATCCCGCGCACAATAAAAGTAATAACAATGATGGAAAAGCCCCAGTTACCTATAAAACCATGAATAAATTTCAATAATTTAAATAACGGTTGAGAAATAAACCACAGCCAACCATAGTCCACAGTTAAATCTAAATGTGGTGCAACTGCTGCCATTTCCGATTGTAATTCAGGACCTACCCACAAGGTTGAGGTGTAATTACCTTTACTATTAGCTGCAACTGTTATTGGCGAACTCTTATAGCCAATAATAGCAATGGATTTATCTAAATCGATTGTATAAAAAGCGTTTTGGTTCTGATAGCCAGGGATCCATGCTGTAGCAAAATATTGCTGCAACATTGCGACCCAACCACCTTTAGTATTAACGTTTAAACTATTATCAGTAATATCACTGAAACTATATTTTTTATAATTTGTTTCATCGGAAGAATATGCTGCGCCACGATAAGTATGTAAGGCAAAATTATTACTTCCTGTATCACGCTCTTTTGGTAGTTCTGCAGTCTGTTTTAACTGACCAAAAAAAGCTAGCGTCAATGGTTTGGCACTATTATTGTCAATATTATACTCAACAGAAATATTATATTTACCACGTTTTAATAGATAGACTTTCTGATAAACTACTCCATCTTTACCAGTAAAGGTAAGAGGAACACGCAGTTCATCTTGGCCATCTTGCAACACATAACTAGTTGCATTTGAGAGATATAAAGGACGCAATCCATTATTGTAGCCAGGGTTATCGGGACCATCCTGACCGATCAAGCCGCTCTGTGCTTGATAAATAAAATCTTTACTGGTTTCCAATAAACGAAACGGATCAGATGAATGTAATTCCTTAGGGTAAAGCAACAGCTCAGCCTGATCAATATCGCCGCCACGGGTATTGATGCGTAATTCAAGCACATCAGTTTTTACTGTGATAAATTTAGCTTGCTCATTACCTAGATTAGCTTGGTCATCATGACTTGGCATATCCATTTGTTTTACAATTTGGTCAGTCTTTATAGGTTGTGTTTTATCACTTTCCCATGTCTGCCAAATTAAAAACGAAACAAATAGCAAAGCGATGAATAAAAGATTGCGTTGCGAATCCATCGTTAATGTTCTCTATTATGGTCATTCTGTCTAGGTGGAACAGGATCGTCACCACCTCTATGTAAAGGATGGCATTTTAATACGCGTTTCATCATTAACCAACCACCTTTTATCAATCCAAATCGATATAGTGCTTCGATCCCATATTGGGAACAGCTAGGGTTGAAACGGCAGCGCGGCCCTAATAATGGACTTACTATCAATTGATAACCTCTTATTATCGAGATTAAGAACCGCGAGCCAAACGACAGTGACGACGCCATAATTTGCCTAATGTTTCGGTGATTTCTTGATTATCCAAATCAGCAACCCCCTTTCTTACTAATATCACAAAATCCATCGAAGGCAACTCATGCTGATGTAAACGAAAATATTCTCTCATTAATCGCTTAATTCGATTGCGTTCATGTGCCCGTTTAACATTTTTTTTTGCGATAGTAAGACCGATGCGCCGGTATCCCAGCTCATTGAGGCGTCCAAGAATGGTGATTTCTGGAGAACTCGCCCGTTGTGGCTGCTGAAAGACATAATCAAAATGCCTGGGAGTTAATAATCTTAACTCCCTAGGAAAAGCAAGCATAACCACTTCGATAGGGTTATTACTTTGAAGAAACGGTCAGACGAGCGCGGCCTTTAGCACGACGACGAGCCAAAACCTGACGACCATTTTTAGTGGCCATACGAGCACGGAAACCGTGAGAACGGTTACGTTTTAGTACGGACGGTTGAAAAGTGCGTTTCATAGCGGTTTCTACCTAACTTAACAAAATAGTTATTATTGATTCAGTAAATTCGTGGGTGACCAGTGGAACAAACAATACTGATATATCCAATCGTAACAACACCAATATAGCAAAGAGGCAGGATTGTAATAAAATATCTAGCATTACGCAATGCGGGAGAAAAATTCAACGCTTTTCTCCACCATTAGCTACGATAAAACTTAAACGAATACCCTACTTTCCTTTCTTACCAAGCACTGCCAGAAAACTGGAAAAATGATGATATCACCCACAAGGTGCAAAATTATACGGATTCTCATGGAAATCTCAAGGATCATTAAAAGATCAAAAAATTATTTGGCTCAAAATAGAGACTAATCGTCTAGTTTGATCTAAAGTTATCTGTTACTAGGTGTTATGTATATCTAATATATGTGCTAGTATTCTTTTTACTTCCTTATTCATTTTATACATCTTGATCCTAAATTTAATCCTGTGGATAAAAAGTGCTAAAACTGTGTAAAAGAGTGAGGATCTTATTCAAATTTTGCGTTATGATCTATTATAGTGTACTGAGATCATAGCTTGTACAAGCTGATTTAGTTTA
>NZ_CP158508.1:0-258833 GCF_045346035.1 Candidatus Arsenophonus nilaparvatae
CTCTGTAACGCTGGCGGCGAAGGTGTCCCATGACATGATGGTCTCAATGGCGGCAAACGGATCACCACCGCTTTGCTTAGCTTCAATCAGCACTTGACCAATACGCCCATACATTCGCACCTTATCATTGATCGCTTTACCAGAGGCTTGGAACTGTTGCTGATGCTTGTTCTTGGCTGCATTGAACAGCTTACCAATAATGCGATCATGCAGGTCGATGATTTCATCAGTGACTGTGGCTATCCCCTCAATAGCCAGGGCCACCAATGTGGCATAACGCCGCTGCGACTGAAATTTTGCCAAATCAGAAGGTGTCATCTGACCCCCTTCTCGGGCTATCTTGAGTAAACGATTTTGGTGGATCTGCCGCTCAATACCGTCTGGGAGATCAATCGCCTGCCAGAACTTTAGGCGTTCAATATGCTCAAGCATATGACGTGAGTTTGGTTTGATAGGTGATTGACGTAACCAAGTCAACCACGTTATTTTACTCCTTCCTTAAGCTCTAGAAGGTTGTCAAGGCGCTGGCGATGACTGTTTTTGAGAGAGCCAGTCAATGCTTCGTAAATGTGCCGATTGGCGCGGGTGATAGCTTCAGCACATAGGCGATCGATAACGTCGACGGTTGGAATAATAATATGCCTGTGACGTAACGTATCAAGCATACTATTAGCCAGCACAATGCCCTTATCTGTCTGTAAGGCCAGCTCAGTCGTAGCCTGTAAAACCTGTCGGTAGTGTGTCAACCCGAAGGCCTCCATACCCAGATAAGCGCGCAACTCCAACATGTGCTCTCGGCGTGTAGTTCCCCGCTCAGCATACTGAGACCAGCAGGCCGTATTGATACCTAACTGGCTTCCGACCCATGCTAACAGCGATGTAGAAATAACAGTATCGGTCAATAGACCTTGACCAGGAAACCGCAGCAAACATAACTGGATAGCCATACCCAGTCGGTTGGTATCACCGCGTCGTTGTAGAATAAATGACAGATCAGCTTCAGTGAGTGTGTAATACCGGATCAATTCATCATCGGTATTAGGTTACACCATCAGGTTTTTCCGCTCGGTAGCGGACAACGTTGAACGGCGTGGCATATGCCTCCTTGTTCTTAAAAATGGTCGTTTTTGAGAATTGAATTTATCATTTTTTGCATGACGGATTATCTGGGCTTAGCGATTCTCGAAATCAATTATTGAAACTCTATTCTTAATTCCCTATGCTCTCAATGAGTTTTGATAAAAAATCAGCAGGCAGGTGAGAAAAAAATGGAAAACAAATTGCGGTTTGAAGTACAGGGAGATTTAGGCTGTTTCGTTTACCCTGATGAAAGGTTTGCTCCTTTGCTGGATGAGTTCGAGCATCTGCTTGGTACGCATCAGTCTGGCGAGTTGAATGATAAGCGTTATATTGCCGAACTGAATCGTTTTATCAGGCTGGAGCCAGATCTTATTGATCTTCATGCGCACCTGTCATTTATCTTCCTGGAGCAGGATAAGCCCAAAAAAGCACTGGATGCCGCTCTGGTCGGACTGGCAGCAGGTAACCGCCTTATCCCTGAGAGTTTTTCAGGTGCTATTGAATGGGGATATGTAGATAATCGCCCATACCTTCGCGCTCTGCAGGGGGCGATGCTGGCGTATGTACGCTTACGACGTCATAAAGATGCTGCCACGCTTATTGATAAAATGCTGGCTTATAACCCTAATGACAATCAGGGGAGTCGCTATCTGCTGGGCTCGGAAGTACTGCGCGCCGGCGACAAAGAACGGGCGGCCAATATTTTTGATGAGCACGCAGATAATTATCCTCCTTACTGCTATGAGCAGGCCCTTCTTTATATCCTCAATAAAGACTGGGTCAAAGCAGCAACAGCACTTCGACACGGATTCAGCGCGAACAGTTACATCGCTGAAATACTTTCCGGTAACTTCCACCCGCAGCCATTAGCAATATGGCATGGGAGTAATTTAGCGAAACCAGAGATGGCGGCTGACTATATCGAAATGTATGGTGAGCTGTGGTTCCGTCATCCTGAAGCGCTGGCATTTGTCCGCTGGTTATTTAACCATTCCAGTATTATGACCGAACGGGCCTCCCTGATGAAATGTTCTGAAGACCTTTTCAGTGAAGGAGATTTTGATGCCCGTGGGCGTATTATTGACCGTCAGCGGCAGTTGCTGAGTGGAATTGATCATCGGCTTTCAGCGGAGGTCGTTAAGAAGATGAAAAACAGACGAGGGCAGGAAATCTGGCCATGGATGTACACTTTGGGATGTTCTGCCGTATGATGATTGGCTATGCGCGAGTTTCCAGACAAGATCAGAATCTTGATTTACAAATTGAAGCCCTGACCAGAGCAGGGTGCGAAAAAATTTATGAAGATAAAATCAATGGTGTACGAACTGAACGCCCAGGGTTAACCAGAACACTGGAAATGCTTCGAGAGGGCGATACGCTGGTTGTATGGAAACTCGATCGTCTGGGTCGTAGCGTAAAACAGCTTGTTGATATCGCTGGAGAGCTGCACAAACAGGGCATTCAGTTCAAAAGTCTCACGGATGCTATTGATACCGGAACACCGTCGGGGCGTTTTTTCTTCCATGTTATGGCTAGCCTTGCAGAAATGGAGCGAGAGTTGATAATCGAACGTACGCGGGCAGGTCTTGATTCAGCAAAGGAATTCGGGCGTAAAGGTGGGAGAAAACCAAAAATGACCAGCAGTAAAATTGAATCGGCTAAAAAATTATTAGCCAGCGGTATTCCTCCCAGAGACGTAGCTAAAGATCTCGGTGTTTCTGTTCCAACGTTGTACCGTTGGTTGCCGGCATCAAGACATTCTTAGACCATATTCAGGAAATTACGGTTTAAATGCGCCACAAAGAGTAAAACTGGAAGTCTCAGTTCAAATGCACGCACTAGTCGATGAGGCACTGTTGCAGTACGTTTCGCATACCTCTGGCGTAGCAGCGCTAACATCGGCCTGGGAAAATACAGATCGCTACGTCCACTTCAAACAGCTTAACGTACAATTTTTTCCGTTTTCTGAGGGGACCCCAAGTATCCCTTTCGGTGGCAGAATAGCGATTTGAGAGGAATAACCTGTTTGACTTGCCCCTGGTGTTGGACGGCTTTCCATCGCTTTTTTATTACTCTGTATTTCAGCCTGAAGCTGACCCACATTGGCCTTCAACTGGCTATTTTCATTTTTAACCGCATCAAAATCGCGCTTGATGCCCTGAATTTCCTTTAATAGCCCCGCCATTGCCTGGCGGTTTTCTCTTTCGCTTAACTGGGCATCGGTGACCACATTGCCTTGCACCTTGTTATCAAAGGTATTGGTAATCGAACCGGTTAAATCCGGCTCCTGAGCGGTGGAATTACCTGACTGTGCGGTGCTATCAGTGGCGGTTAGTTCAACGCCGGAGGCTTGCTTGTTTATCCACCAAAGCAGTGTAAAAATCGTCACCACTGCTACTCCAATTGCACCAAATAACATCTTTTGATTTTTGCGGATAAAATGATTGATGTTCATTCCGGTTTCTCCTTAATCAGAAGAAACAGCGTGACCTGCTCATGCGGTCGTAAGGTGTTAACGGTCGGATTAAACGCAATGACTATCGTTTGCGGAACCCAGAAGACCCGCTCATTTAACTGAATGGGTTGGGTTGTTTTATTCTCAATATTCACACGTAATAGCCGAAATTGTTTACCCTGAAAACTGACGCTGTCCCGAAAGCGAAAGTTGTTTAACGCAGCGTCTTGCCAATTGACGTTGACACGACCATTTTTAACAAAACCCGTTGGGATGTTGTCGTTCATCGCTGCCGTGAAAGTCCGTGTGATAAACTGACTGTAAGAATCGCTTGTTTTTCCCCACTCCTCGGCACTCGCGTCAGATTTCGCCTCGGTATTCATTACACTTATATTGATGCCCTGGGATTTTTTAATCGGTATCGCATTGACCGTAAAACCAAAGCCCTTTTCGGTTTCAATGTAAAGCGAAAACGGCATCGTTTCCTCGGTGGTAAAAATCAATGCCCCACTGTCAGTGGCTTTTTTATCGGCGAGCTTGCCGGCTGCGCTATTGGCTTCCACTATCCGGTCGTTCATCACCGCAATCACATTGGGTTCACGATTACTCACCATTAGGCGCACCACGCTGTGAGGTGTAACGGTCAGGGTTTCTGCCCAACCCGATGTGGAAATCAAAATAAAACTTAAGCAAAAAAGCAGTTTTTTCATACCGGCAACTCCACAAAATCCGTCAGTTTCAATGCCCCGTCACGCGTCTCGAGGCGCAAGCGATAGTGCTTCTCGACCGGCTCCACGGCTTTAATGCCGTAGAAAAAGTGCAATTCGCCGGTAATGTCCACCACGCCGGTATCAGCGCTCACTTTGACTGCCTTCAGATAGAAGGTAGAGCTGGCTTCATTGATATTCATCCGCTGACGCTCTTCGGCTAACACGGCAATCAGTTTTTCGCGTAAATGTGCATCACTATAGGCCAGCAACAAATCATGACTGTCTTTGATGGTTTGCGCAGAGACGTTAAGACGCAGATTCAGTAGACTTAAGGCCATCAGGCGAAGATAACGTGCATCACCGCGCGTGCCGTAAAAACTAAAACCTTCATGGTCAACCATGGGGGTCACAATCGTTTGATGATTATTGAGAAGCTGGATAGTCAACTCCTGTTTTGCATCAGCAGTCGGTAGCAAACACCTAAACTTAACACCGTTATCACCACACAGGTCACGACCCCGATGGCCAGTTGTTTTTGTGATGATTTTCGCAGTTGATAATCCATGTAGTCGCCTCACGCTATCCAGTACCGTTTGAAACTCTCGGGTAAAACAGTGATAAAAAAACGCATAATGGAAGTCGGTAAACACCAGTACGCCAGCCCCAACAGATAACTTGACCCTTTGCCCTGCTTAAGTCTGCGAAGCCCGACAAAGGCGACGGCTAATGCGGGGGCAAATATCCACGTATTGACGAAAATCGCACAACCAATAAGCGGCAAGTAAACCACCACCTCATCCATCGTCAGGCCACAAAAACGCCGCTGATGGGTGAGCGTGGTCGGAAACTGATAGCGAGAGGCGGCATTCATTTAAATCAAACCGAAGACCACGTTAACAAATACAATCACCGCAGCAATCCCGCCAAACACCGCCAGATTTTTGGTTTTTACATAAGCAAAAATCGCGGCAAGGATTTCCAGTACGTACAAAATCCAGACAACGGTGGAACCTTTACCGAAGGTGCTTTTCACTACATCCTTGCCGCCACTGAATAAATCCCCTGTTGTCGGTGGATCCGCATAAACCTGCATAGCAGGAATAAACATTAACAATCCAAAAAACATCAGAGTGAATAACGATTGTTGTTGCTTTAAAACCTTAAAGATGGCTACCGCACCCGCAGTGAAAGGGTTTTTAGGCATGAAGTGACCTTGCCGTTCATTTAAGTCTCCTTAAAACGGTTAATGATTAAATTGAGTAAAAACTTAGCGTTGTGCTGTGCTAACCCTTAGTAAGGGTTGGAATTTAGGTAATTAAAAATTAACAGTGGTTAATTTTAATGTTAATTAATTTCTCCTTTTTAGATTTTTTAAAAGTGAAAATTTTATTTACTTTAAGGTATACCCTAAATTTAGGTATTAAAAGTGCTAAAAATTACGTGGAAATTTTTTAAATTTGTGCTATGGCGACGAGGGGTAATGTTTGTGATTTTTTATAAAAAAACTAAATTATGAAGATATATTTTACGCATTAATCAATAGCAAACAGGATGACATTAATATGGAATTTATACTGAGTGATACCGAAAATGATAAAGAAGAAAACACCATAATAAATAACCTATGGAAACATAATTCACAATTTACGCCTGTTGATATTCATCCTCTAAGAGTGATTTTTCAAGATAACAATCAGATTCAGGGTGGATTAATTGCTAGAACATGGTGGGGAGGTCTTGACATCCAATACTTATGGATAACTGAAAATTACAGAAAAAAGAATATTGGCAAAAAATTAATGCAGATGGCAGAAGATGAAGCGATAAAAAGAAAATGTCACATGGCTTATGTTGATACTTTCGATTTCCAAGCCGTTAATTTTTATAAAAAGCTCGGATACGAAGAATATGGTCACCTGTCCCAGTTCGCTCATCGTCATACCCGATATTATTTATCTAAACAACTAGGGATCTGAGCTATGAATAATAATGCCTATATTGATAGCAACAATAATATTATTGCTCATGCGATTATGATGATAGAACATCTCAACGAACCGTGGGGAATTAAGGATAAAAATTCACACCATGTCTACATGAACAAGGCGGCGCTAAAATTCACAAACACCCCTCAACACTTTGCTTTCGAAGGGAAAAAGATAGTGAATTTCCTACCCAATGGAGTGAACTGGCAGATGACTTTGTTCAGCATGATAATTTAACCGCAAATACTAATCGAAGTGTCAGAGTAATAGAAACACATTATTGGAATGGCAATAAATGTTTAACCCCTTATATTAGCGAGAAAATTCCGCTTTTAAATTCTCAAAGAGAATCCTTAGGTATTTTATGGAATGCAAAAGAACTCATTTATATCAACCCATTAATTAACATAAATAAAAGAAATCCGACGGTAGTTACAACAGAAATAAAAAACACCCCATTCAACAAAAAAGAATTAAATGTTATTTTTCTTGTACTCCAAAATTTATCTTATAAAGAAATTGCCAATATATTAAATATTGCCCCTCGTACTGTCGAGAGTCGGTTAAAAATCATCTTCAAAAAACAGATGTGCATTCCCTTTATCAATTAAAAGGCTATTGCAGTCATATAGGCTTGGATAACTATGTGCCTGATTCTTTTTTATGTAAAGGACTTCATTTTATCACAAAATAAAATGGTTATGTGCGGGATAAATACTGCTATTTATAACAAGGTAAACTTATCATATGAACCTAATAGATAACTATCCGACAAGTCGTGTTCCCACTAATATAAGTTTATCATTCCTTAGTGTCACCTTAGTGCATGCGGGCATGTTAACCGCTTTAGATCAATTCATGCTAGGCGCAGTATTAGGTCATTCAATGACTATAGCTGATGCCTTTCTAGCCATTTTTATCAGCAGTATTATTTTTGGGGTGGTAACTTTTGGATTAGGCTTTGCGGGTATGAAAGAGGGGTTATCCAGTAGTCTCCTCACCAGATGGTGTGGTTTTGGACAAATAGGTTCAATCCTTGTTAGTTTGGTGATAGCTATTAGTTTGATAGGCTGGTTTGGCGTGCAAAATGCCGTCTTTGCGAAAGGACTTAATTTTGCATTAGGCGATAAGTTAGGGGTTGAATGGTCAGCAACATTTTCTGGATTATTTTTGACCGTCCTGGTTGCTTTTGGCTTTAAAGCCTTACGATTTACGGCGTGGATTGCCGTCCCGTTCTTTATCATCGTTATTGTCTTCATTTCTGTGAGAATTCTTGATAATCACAATACCATTGAATTAATTAATTCAATTCCTACTGGCGAACCAATGACACTCCCTTCCGCCATTACATTAATTATGGGCGGTTGTATTGTAGCCAGTCTTATTACACCCGATATGAGTCGATATTCAAAAAACAGTCGGCAAGTATTTCTTATGACGATGGTATCCATTATTCTGGGTGAATTTCTGGTTAATGGCCTTGCTATATTATTAGCCAGGGCATTAAATACCGCAGATGTTGTCACTATTATGACCGAGACAGCAGGAGGGATTGGATTGCTGGTTGTTATCTTTTCTACTCTACGTGTCAATGATATTAATCTTTACTCATCATCATTGAGTATTGCTAATTCAATTTCTGTGCTAACGGGCAAAAAGGTCAATTATACGTTAATCACCTTAACAATAGGTATCATTGGAACAACGCTTTCTGTTTTAGGGATTTTGGAAAGATTTGTGGATTTTTTAACGCTGCTTGGTGTGGTCTTTCCCCTATAGTCGGCGTGATGCTAACTGATTATTTTATTGTCAAAACTCACAGAAATATTCTCAAAGAAACACAACAATATGAAAAAATCCCCGAAAATAAAGACACACCATTTATAGGTTGGTATGCCCTTTTTGCCTGTATAACAGCAAGCTACATTGGATTAACAATAGAAACAGGCGTTCCTACTGTTAATTCCTTGCTTACTGCCAGTGTTATTTATGTTTTACTAAACTTCATCAAAATCCCTTTTTTCATGAAAAAAATAAAAAGCTAATCTTAATAATGGGAGAAATAGTCGCATTTGTGCCACCGCTCTCAATGAGCTAGTCGAGCCTAATTCCAAACGGTGCTGAGCTTCAATCAAAGAAGCTTGGACACTTCGAATAGAGACATGACGGATATCAGCTATATTGGCAATAGGAATACCAATTGCAAAGAGAAAAATATTTTCTTGTTGAGTTTGCGTAAATTCAGGAAACAACTGAGAAAATTGTTTTAGTTCGTCAGAATAAAAAACACTCATGCGATCCCTCCCATTTCTACAAATCCACGTCCCTTATGTATAAATTCAGACGGAATATATCGTTCAAATCCTTGGGATTTGCAAAATGCCCTTAGCTGACAAGCAGAATGCACATCGGCTTTTTCATAGATAATATTTAAATGATGATCAGTTGTTCTCGTTCCGATATTTAACCGTCTGGCGATTTCCTTGCTATTCAAGCGATGCAACGCTAAAAACAGAACTTCCCTCTCTTTATCAGTGAACAGCTTGTTTGGCTTTTCTGTAGTCACGGCATAAGGCGGTATGCCATCGACATACTCCAAGGGTGATAAAAACAGGAACTCGTGGGCGTGGAAGAAAGTGCCTAGGTAGCCATTTTCTCTACAAAAAGCGGTAAGAAATGAAATTGCCAAACGGTAGGTAATTTCTTGAAATTAGCGAGTAGATTGCACATCAACGAAAAAGGCACTCTTTCAGCGTGAACTTTCTCTATCAACGTTTTCATTTCGACAGAAAAAATCATCGAAGAAAGCAAATCTGACATTGTCATATTCATTTCCAGCTCACCTTCACAATCAACAAAACCAGAAGGTACACCGCTACTCAAAAAGAATTTAATCATCTCGGATTTCATACCGCACCTCCGATACTACGAAGGTACTCGCGCTGACGATTGGTAAGATATTTTGATGTGTGAGCAAAGCTCAAAAGCTGCTCGATTGATATGCCGCACGCTTTCATTATGCGTGCAATATGCGTACTATTTCGCATAGCTCAACTCCTAGCGTTATTAGGGTTTGGGTTAGCTCTGTACGAGTGTAATCAGCACTCATACAGAGCGTTATTTAACCTTCAAATGCTTTCATTTTTCTTAACTACTTTCTTAACGACCACTTTATTCGTACAATCAATTTCGCAATGCCAATCAGTGACATAAGATAACTCTAAAAGAGCCTTTTTTAATTTCTGCTTAAATGTTTTTAATTCACTGACTTCACTACCACATAGTATTTTTATTGTTTCTACCTTAATTGGGAATGATTTAGCATGACTGCTATAAAAACTATACAACCACTGTGTTAGTGGTTTACCTTTTAGTTTTAACCGCAATGTTTTGGTAATTCCAGTCCATCCAACATCACCAAAACAATCAACAATCCTAGGATTCAAAATAAGACAATTTTCACTTGTTTCTTCATCACGAAAATGTTCAGATATCAAACTACCTGAATAAGTATATTTTCCATCTGATATCTCTATATCATTAAATTTTAAACGAAAAAAACAGATTTAAGCCATTCATGTGCAGATTTTCCAGTATTACGATTTATAGATTTTAGAAATTCATATGAAGAAAACTTAACTATATTTCCCAATGGGATTTGCTGACAACGTTGTAAACATTCCAGCCAAACATCCAAATCTGCTTGATCTAATTGCTCTCCTGAGTATCTAACGGTATAACCGTTTAATGTAGACTTTAATACTCTCTTCTCTATTTTTCTCTTGCCTTTAGCAACTAAACCAAACAAAGCGCTCCTGAGAATAGTGTTAGGAACTGGAATTCTATTTGTTCTAGTGACTGGCAAGTAAACATTATCTTTAAGAGGAATTTTAATGGGATTATTTTTTTCAGAACAGTTATCTTTTTTTTCTGATATTTTATTTGCAATAAAATCAACTCTATCCCATATATTTTTCATTAAATAGCTCCTTGTTGTTTTTCTTTACAAGGAAGCGCCAAAAATTTTATTATTAATGTTGCTGACATAAATGTACCTATAGTATTAGCTGTTAGCGTCTGCCCCTTGTCTCTTCCAAAGTCAAAAGGGGCAGATATTATTTTTTTAAAGCATCAATCATTTCCTGCTTTTTCACAAAAGCACGTATAGCTCCAGCAGTAACCCCGAATTTTTTATGAGTTGCAAGCCAAATTGCTATATCCTCGTAAGAAGACCCTTGAGATCTAAGCCTTAAGATATCTTCTTTAAAATCACTGGTTTTATTTTTCATGATTATTAAATAACCTAATCCTTTTTTTAATTGGACAAAAGCATGGATTTACCAATGAATAATAACTATAAATAAATAAACGAATAATAGCAATAATAATAGTAGTAGTAATAGTAAAAAAACAACAATAAACACGGCATAACGGATACCAAAACACGGCATAGCGGATACCAAAACACGGCATAGCGGATACCAAAACATGGAAAAGAACAAAAAAACAAACGAAATAAGAAACGATAAAATTAATAATAATAATAAATACAATAATTTATATTAATTTAATGAAGTAAATAGGAAGGTGATAGCTCAACTAAATAAGTTCATAAGCTATTGATTTTAAAGGAAAAAAAAACAACAGGGGATTTATGTAACTTATTGAAAATAAAAGAAAAAAAGGAAAAAGAAAATCACCCCAAAAGCCAGCTAATCTTTTATAATCAAAAAAATATAATCTTTTTAATCGGCGTTACCCCTGTGGATAACTTTCCCTTCAACAAAAATCCAGAACCGAAAAATATGTTACTACTGAGTGACCGTATTTCTCTTTTGCTGATAGTGATATTCCGCTTCCTCGTCTGCTCACTCGCTTCGCTCGGTCACAGACTTGCGTCGAGCGGTGGGATTTTAATTAAAAATATTTTTTTGAGTTAATTAACGCTGAAACATTGCACTATAGCGCTGCCCCAGCTAGCATCACTAGGATTAACGTATCCATTAATTCAAGCACACCATGAACAAAACCGAACTTATCAATCAAATTGCTGAAAAAGCCGACTTAACCAAAAAAGATGGCTATGTCTGCGTAAAGTGTGGTTGTGGGCTAAACTGATCATGATTTCTTCCGACGATAGGTATAAATCATGGACGCGATTCAGTTCATGTATAAGAAATTAATACCCAAAACGGTTAAATATTAATCAATTTGGGTATTTTTAAGATTGAAATGGAAATATGTACTCAACCAATCGTCATAAATCGATTTTGAGGTACCCAGAACGCTTTATAAGGCGTTTTCTTGATATAAGTAACCCAATGTAGTGCTTTTGAATTTGAATGCCCAAGAGAGTCTTACAGGCGCTTATAATGTGAATGGAATATATTAAAACTGAAGGACAGTGACAAGTCGTCGCCGGAGGCGACCATCTTGGATCGCTGGATTTCCAAGCTTTCCAGCCTTAATAATGAGCAGCGGGAGCAGGTGAAAGCCTCTCTTTCAGCAGACAAACCTCTCCCGGATGTGTTGAGAACTACACCGGATAACTGCCCACATTACCATCTGGGGGCATTACGACCGTGGGGATCCAGTCGTGGTCTTCCCGCTATCGCGGCAAATCCTGTGGTAAAACCTGTAACCCACTGACAGGTACGCCAATGGCCCGGTTACGAAAGCGGCATCTCTGGCTGGATTATGCTGATACGTTGATTCAGAGTCTGAGTGTACGCAGGGCCGCAACAGGCTGTGGCATAAACAAGGATACGGCGTTCCGCTGGCGACACCGATTTCTGAAGCAGATTGCCGGACATCAGGCACTTCATGCGTACGGTATCGTCGAAGCTGATGAAACCTTCTTCCTTGAGTCGTTCAAAGGGAAGAGGGGACTTCCACGGCCTCCGCGAAAACGGGGAGGAAAAGCCAGGTTGCGGGGGATATCAGCCGAGCAGATCCCCGTACTGGTGGTTCAGGATCGTAGCGGTCAACATGCCGACTTCCAGCTGGATAAACTTGACATTCGGCATGTCGGAGAGCGGTTAGCGCCCTTGATCGACGCGGATGCGATTCTTTGCACCGACAGTACGAAGATCTATGCCCACGTAGCCCGGGAACAGGAATACCCCATCGCTCGGTAAACCTCAGGCAGAAGCGCAGGGTCAATGGACCTTTTCATATTCAGAATGTTAACGCCTACGACAGCAGACTGAAAAACTGGATGCGCCCGTTTCATGGGGTCGCCACCAGGTACCTTACGCATTATCTGGGCTGGAGACGCATACTCGAGCGCCATAAAATCCTAATCAATCCTTTGATTTTACTGAAAGAAGCCTTGGGCCTGTTCGATGTACAACATTTAACGCAGACATAGCCAAAAAGATTCAGAGAAGGCACTTAACGCATTCATCGAAACCGTGACAGAAACGCTAAAGGCGGGAGATGAAGTACAACTCGTTGGCTTTGGCAGTTTTCAGGTTAAGCCACGCGCAGCCAGAGATGGACGCAACCCCAAAACGGGTGAGACACTTAAAATTGCTGCTGCAAACGTACCGATTTTTAAAGCGGGTAAGACTTTGAAAGAAGCCGTCAAATAACTGACCGAAAAGCATGTACGAATTAAAACGCCTGTACAGAACACAATTTGACTATTTTCGTACAGGTGTTTTGTGGCGTGTTCGAAACCGAACGATTTTGAACAGCAAAAAACGTCTATCAGAAATTAATAATCGATAAATCTAATCATTTTTGAAAATCAAAACAGAAATACCCGCCATAACCCCTCTAAAACCGCCTGTAATCCATTCTGAGCGATTTTCTCGATAAAAACGTAATTCGTACAGCCGAAAATTTATCGTCGCTCACAATGCGTTCTCTGTCGCTTTAACTTTAGCATTAAAGTCAAACGCAATATCAAAAACTGCACAGATTTCCCTAAAACACCTATTCAATCAATTTCTGGTAAACTTATAGCATTGAGTAATGCAGGAGAAGATTTTGATAAATCCAACGCCAGAACAACAAGCTGTCATTGACTGGCAGGAGAGAAGCTCGTTGTTAATGCTTTTGCCGGAACAGGGAAAACCTCAACGTTAGTGAAATATGCCGAAAAACATCCCGAACTCCGGATGCTCTACATTGCGTTTAATCGCTCAGTGAGGGAAGAGGCAGACGAGAAGTTTCCGGCTAATGTGCTTTGTAAAACATCCCATCAACTGGCATGGCCTAGTTTTGGTAGAAATTACGCTAATCGATTAACCCATTCTCTGCGTCTTTTTGATATCGCCAATGCTACTCAGAGTGATGACTGGGTATACGTAAAAGCGATTCAGGACACCTTAAAAACTTTATGTGCAGTGTGGATAGTCAGATTATGTTACGTCACTGTCCCTCAATATTGATGGGGGAAGTCAAAAAATCGTTTACGGCTCACGAAGTCGTCATGCAGAGTGAACGTCTTTGGCATCGAATGATTGACCTTGCTGATAATTTCCCCGTTATTCATGATATGTATTTGAAGCTGTACCAACTCTCTCAACCTAACCTTTCTCACCGTTTTGACGTTATCTTGTTTGATGAAGCACAGGACGCTAATCCGGTTACTCACGATATCGTTTTTCGTCAAACCACGAAGTTAGTGATGGTTGGTGATGCTCATCAACAAATTTATCGTTTTCGAGGGGCTGTCGATGCATTAAATGCGCCTTCGCTTAGTGATGCTGACCGTCTCTGGTTAACCCATAGCTTTCGCTTTGGTGCCTGTGTTGCGGATATGGCGAATGCATTACTGGCCATGAACGGTGAAACGCATCAAGTGGTTGGTAGAGGTGAAAAGGATGACATTCTTATTGATGTTCCTAAGCAAGGTTTTCCTCACCGCGCCATCCTCAGTCGAACGGTAGCAGGCGTAATTGGTTCAGCACTGGAAGCCAGTAGCAAAAAAGCAACTATCTATTGGGTCAATGGAATTGATGCTTATCGCATCGATGAATTAATTAACCTTCACTGGTTTTCACTCGGCAAGCGAAAAAAGATGAGTCACCAACGGCTTTACACCGAATATCGTAATTATGCGAATTATAAGCACATGGCCAATGCCAGTGGTGACCAAGAAATGTTGCAATCTATCAAAATCATCGAAAAATTTACGCCACTACCAAAGAAAGTGGATGTTTTACGGAAACGAACCGTAGAAACAGAAGAGGAAGCCAGTATTACCGTTACCACTGCCCACCGTGCAAAGGGACTGGAATGGGACATTGTCGAAATCAATAATGACTTTCCGAATAATCTCTTTGACCCTAATATGGACAAAGCAGCTTTTAGAGATGAAGTCAATTTACTGTATGTCTCAGCGACTCGAGCGAAGAAGACACTTATCATCAATAAATTGTTGGTAAATATTTTAGCCAAAGTTGCTGAGAATGAAAAAACGGCACAGACTTAATCCAGTAATGCCTCTAGAAGCGCCTGTAATCGATTGTGAGCCATTTTCCTGTGATTAGCCAAATAAAGATATGCCAGTAACAAAAAATAAACGCACCCGAGAAGATAGGGTGCGTTTTTGTATGGCTGGATTATGATGTCTGAAATGTAATGAATAAATAGCGTATTTAATATAGCCCGCTTGTTTGCCATAATTCAATCTGACGCGAGCAATTATTGAAGATATCGGATGAGTAAAAAATTCACCCCAACACCCCACGATGCCATATTCAAGGTGCGACATGAAAGTCGCTTTTATGATTGTCTCACCCGTCCTTACGGATAGCGAGACCTGTTGTTTCCTCAACAGTAGCCTACCAGAGCATGCGATGTGGGTAACTGCATGGTGTGAAGCCTCTGGGACAATGTAATCCTTATTCAGAAGAGTTTAAGCCGTGAGGCAACTCAACTGCTGGAAGCATCATCCGGCAGGGATGCTAGGCTGAGCAGTATGGCTAACATATGTGAATTACGGTTTAATCCTCGTTACTGACGAACAAGTCAAAGATGCTGACAGACTTGAACCAAAAGGTAAGTGATAGGCTGCCTCAGCTTTTGAATCTGGGCACAGGAACGCAACATCACCGGGGAAGACGTGAAGCCTAACCTGCCCTTGTCATTAAAGCGAAACATGGTAAGCCCGTATTTCTGCTACAAAGCAAAGTTAACCGTAAGGTGAACCTATAGAAATGCGGGTAAAGGATGATCGAGAAAGCGAATGTCACTCTGTAACAAAGTGGATAGGGATTGCGTCTTAGACTATATAGCTAAGCGACTTAATTTTGATTACATTATTTATATGAGCTATTCAATTGATTTTAGACGTAAAGTGATATCTACGATGGAAGAAGAAGGGTTGAGTATCAGAGAAACAGCGAAGCAATTTCGGATTGGCCCTGCCTCTGTATCGCGTTGGATTAATCAAATAGAGCCAAAAGCATCGACTACGCGTCAGCGAAAAATCGATAAATCCGAGTTGATAAAAGATGTTGAACAATATCCAGATGCTTACCAAAAAGAGCGTGCAGAGCGTTTTGGCGTTTGTCAGAAGGCCATTTGGCAAGCGCTTAAAAAGATGGGATTGACCTATAAAAAAACGCTACGTCATCCGAAAGCCGACGAAAGCGCTCGGCAAACGTTTCAACAAAAAAACAACAGTATGAAGAAGAAGGTAAGCCTATTGTTTTTATTGATGAAAGTGGTTTTTCACACGATACCCCACGGACTCACGGCTATTCCCCAAAAGGTCAACGCTGTTTTGGTTTGAAAAACTGGGGAGCCAAGGGAAGAACAAATGTTATCGGTGATTTATTGGGCACAACGCTGTTTTCTATCGGATTATTTGATATCAATATTAACAGCGATGTTTTCTATGCATGGGTCACCCAAGTCCTTATCCCAGAACTTCCTAAAAACAGTGTAATCATGATGGATAATGCAACTTTTCACAAGAAACAGAGTATTCAACAAGCCATAATCGATGCGGGGCATATGGTGGAATATTTGCCTACATATTCGCCAGATCTTAATCCAATTGAGCATAAGTGGGCACAAGCTAAAAGCAAAAAAAGAGAGAGCGGTTGCGACACAGATATTTTGTTCTCACTCCATATGGTGTAATCAAAATTAAGTCGCTTAGCTATATCATCCCACGTGAAAACGGGCAGACTTCGATCAGGCTTTTCATAACGAGAGAGTTTGATAAAACTTCAATGGAGGAAAAGCAGATGACAACACTGACAAAGAGTGTTGGTGCATCCTCAGTTTATCTGGAACCATGGGACAAAATTCCGTGGAGAAAATGCTACAGAGAAACCAGAAGGCTACAAACCCGTATCGTTAAGGCTACAAAGGAAGGCAGATGGAACAAAGTTAAATCTTTACAACATCTGCTTACCCACTCTTTAGTGGCAAGGCTCTTGCCGTCAAACGAGTGACAGAAAATCGAGGCAAAAGAACAGCTGGAATAGACAAGAAAGTATGGTCTACTCCACGTTCAAAGTATCGTGCGATCAAAATGCTTATATCTTATGGGTACCATCCTAATTCATTAAGAAGGATTTATATTCCTAAAAACAATGGTAAGAAAAGACCGTTAGGGATCCCGTGCATGATTGATCGAGCTATGCAGGCTTTATATCTATTAGCGTTAGAGCCTGTATCGGAAACTAAAGCAGATCCTCATTCTTATGGCTTTCGTCAGGAAAGATCGGCAGCAGATGCCATTGAGCAGTGCTTTACCGTACTGAACAAAACTAATGCTGCAAGATGGGTTCTTGAAGCGGATATAAAGGGATGTTTTGACAATATATCGCATGAGTGGCTGTTACAGAACGTCCCCCTGAACCATCTAATCTTAAAGAGATGGCTTAAGATGGGATACTTTGAGGGAAAAAGCTATTCCCTACTGCGAAGGGCACTCCTCAGGGTGTAGTGGTCTAATAAAACTGTAGAGATTTATAGCTTATAATTAAGCAAAATCTTATAGGTATAAACATGCCACGAAAAGTAAAAGTGACCTTTAGCGCAAAGCAAAAACTGGAATATGCAAAACTCATGGTTGAAGGTGGATATAGCAATATCCAAGTTGAAAAAATATCCGGTGCGGGTAAATCTGCCGTATCGCGCTGGAAGCAACAATATCTTGCCGAGTTGAATGGGAATACGCCTGTAAAATCAAAAGCGTTAACGCCCGAGCAACAGCGCATACAAGAATTAGAAGCAAAACTTAAGCGTGCTCAGAGGGATAATGACATATTAAAAAAGCCGCGGCTTACTTCATCCTCGACAATCAAAACTCAAAATCGTGAAGCAAATGAAAATTATGTACCCCAATTTTACGGTCACTGAGTTATGCCATCTTTTTGAAGTAAGCAGTAGTAGTTTTTATTATGAAACGAAAATACCGACAGTTGAAAATGAAAGGCTGTGTGGCGAAATCAAACGTATTTTTTATACATCGGGCCAAACTTATGGCAAAAGACGTATCCAAGCTGAGTTAAAGGGTTTAGGTGCCAGATTGGCACTTATAAAATATCAAACATCATGAAATTAAATCAATTAGTTGCAATTAGACCAACGAAAAAGCATTACTATCCCTCATCGGGTAACGAACATCGATATGCCCCTAATTTGCTTAAACGACAATTTTCCCCTCAACAGCATAATCACTATTATGTCGGTGATATCACGTATATTAGATATCACTATGGGTGGAGCTATTTAGCTTGCGTGTTAGATTTAGCCACCAAAGAAGTTATTGGTTATGCCTTATCAACAAAACCGGATACGAAATTAGTGAAAGAAGCCTTAGATAACGCCATTGAACGGCAATTACCGGATACGACAAGTTTGATGTTCCATTCAGATCAAGGTTGCCAATATTCATCGGAGGAGTTTAGGGCGCACCTCTTTGAACGGAAAATAACTCAAAGCATGAGTCGGCGAGGTAATTGCCTCGATAATGCCGTGATGGAAAGATTTTTAGGAGTTTAAAGACAGAAAAGCTTAACCATTTATCGTTTATGAATCATCAATCTGTTGTCTATGAAGTTGAAAATTACATTCAGTTTTATAATTATTATCGACGCCATTCAACGATTGGTTATTTAACGCCACATCAAAAATATCATGAACTAAAGAATGCCGCTTAGATCTTCTACAGAATTTGTTGACCATTACAGTTTTCGTCTGGTTTCATCGTGCCTCAGCCTTTTAAACAATCTGTTAATATTGTTGTGATGGTATCTTAAATAAAATGGCTATTTAACCAAGCAATATATTAGCATACTGCCGACCACCAAAAACGTAAAAAAGAGGTGTTTGCTATCCATTAACCGGGAATTGTTATTTGATATGTAAGTACAAATATATGTACTTTCTATCAATTTGGCGTATACTGCATATAAAGTAACTTTCTATACGAGGTCAGCATGAAAACTGTAAATTATAGTGAAGCGAGACAAAATTTAACTTCCGTCATGAATGAAGCCATCAATGACAGAGTTCCCGTGTTAATCACGCGCCAAAAAGGAGTGTCATGCGTTTTATTATCTTTAGATGACTTTCAATCATTAGAAGAAACAGCCCATTTATTGCGCTCCCCTGCAAATGCTCGTCACTTACTCGATTCTATTGATGAACTTAATAGCGGTAAAACCGTTATTAAGTTCATTGATAATATTTGATTTTAAAATGTTGATAATTGTTATTAAACAACCCTTATTTCTTTTCTGTAGGTGGTATTGTTGTGCTTTTATTGATGGTTTTTTTACAATGGTTTTTTCTATTATGAACTTAATATTTTCAGACAAGTCATGGGATGATTATCTTTATTGGCAACAATTTGATAAGAAAAATATTAAACGAATCAACGAACTAATTAAAGATATAAAAAGAGAGCCATTTAGCGGTATAGGAAAGCCAGAGTCATTAAAATATAATTTAACAGGCTTTTGGTCTAGAAGGATCACAGATGAGCATAGATTGGTTTATAGGGTTACTGATAAAGGGCTAGAAATAGCCTCTTGCCGATATCACTATTAAATAGTTAATAATGAAAGTATAAATCAGAATCCAAAAATCGGTTTTATTATTACGATGATTGTTTTTATACATTTTAACCAAGTAATGTTGCTTTTAAAAAGCCGTCAAAAACCGGAGTTATCACCATGCAAACTATTTTCATAGTTAACTGTTATCAATAAAAATAAAACCACTAGGACAACTAATCCAATCGGTCAATGTCTCACATAGTTTGAAAACGTAAAAAGCATTTTTAAATTTCGTGCTGTTGCAACCACTCACATTAAATAAGAATGTAATTTACTTTCTTAAATATTGCACCTTCAGCCTCGCATCGTTGGCTGACTCGATGGTATAGCTAAGCGACTTAATTTTGATTACATTATTTACATGAGCTATTCAATTGATTTTAGACGTAAAGTGATATCTACGATGGAAGAAGAAGGGTTGAGTATCAGAGAAACAGCGAAGCAATTTCGGATTGGCCCTGCCTCTGTATCGCGTTGGATTAATCAAATAGAGCCAAAAGCATCGACTACGCGTCAGCGAAAAATCGATAAATCCGAGTTGATAAAAGATGTTGAACAATATCCAGATGCTTACCAAAAAGAGCGTGCAGAGCGTTTTGGCGTTTGTCAGAAGGCCATTTGGCAAGCGCTTAAAAAGATGGGATTGACCTATAAAAAAACGCTACGTCATCCGAAAGCCGACGAAAGCGCTCGGCAAACGTTTCAACAAAAAAACAACAGTATGAAGAAGAAGGTAAGCCTATTGTTTTTATTGATGAAAGTGGTTTTTCACACGATACCCCACGGACTCACGGCTATTCCCCAAAAGGTCAACGGTGTTTTGGTCTGAAGAACTGGGGAGCCAACGGAAGAACAAATGTTATCGGGGCTTTATTGGGCACAACGCTGTTTGCTATCGGATTATTTGATATCAATATTAATAGCGATGTTTTCTATGCATGGGTCACACAAGTCCTTATCCCAGTACTTCCTAAAAACAGTGTAATCATGATGGATAATGCAACTTTTCACAAGAAACAGACTATTCAACAAGTCATAATCGATGCGGGGCATATGGTGGAATATTTGCCTACATATTCGCCAGATCTGAATCCAATTGAGCATAAATGGGCACATGCTAAAAGTAAAAAAGAGAGAGCGGTTGCGACACAGATATTTTGTTCTCACTCCATATGGTGTAATCAAAATTAAGTCGCTTAGCTATAATTGTGAGTCTGGCGAAAATGACATTGCCCAGCCCACAGGTTTTCGAGCAAATAAATCCAATACCACCGCCAGATACGCCCATCGTGAGCCTGTCCAAATATAGGTTACATCGCCACACCAAACCTAGTCAGGTCCGGTGACAGAAAATTGTCTGTTGAGAAGATTGGGAATATCAACGCGCTCATCTTCTCCCCGTTTGTATTGATGTTTTCGCGTTTGGCAACTGATAATGTTTAACTCTTCCATTAGTTTACCGGCCAGCCAACGGCCAAGTTTTACACCGTATGTATTGGTAACTATCGTGGCGATACGCCTCGCGCCAGCAGACCCGCCACTGACGTTCCAAGCTTCGCTGACCAGGCTACGTTTTACTGTCCGTTCAGCATCTGGTGCCTTGGGTCGACACCAATAGCGATAACTGCTTCGGTGAATATCAAAAATACCACACAACGCTTTTACCGGATAAAGCGCCCTTAGCTTGTCAACTACCAAGAATTTTTCATTGAGTCCGACATTAAGAGCGCAGTAGCCTTTTTTAAGATGTCATTCTCCATTTCCAGGCGTTGAATTTTTTTCTTCATTCCCTGAACTCAATGTGCTCCGGCGTTAATGGCAGACCAGGGGCTGTTTTTCCTTGACGTTCTAAACGAAGGGCTCTTACCCATCTGCTAATAGCTGAAAGGCTTACATTCATCGCTTTCGCTGCCTCCAGGTGGGTGTAATTTTGGTCAAGGACTAATTTGGCGGTTTCACATTTAAATTCAGCAGTCATTTTTTTACTCATTGGTCCACCTATAAAAATTATGAGGTAAGCATATCACCTCAACTTAGGTGGCCAAATTCAGTATGCCACTACAAGTATCATGACCGAGCTTTAGCGAGCGAATGAACGAGGAAGCGGAATTTCCGTTAACTATTTTCCGTAAATGGAAGAAATTTTGATTAAAGAAGAGCCAAAAGATAAATTGAAGTCAAAGTGATCTCCATCAGTGTTATTAGCTGATCTCCATGCATGGTAATATACACTTTAGAGATTGTCCTAATGCGCTACGTCCCTTTGTTGGAGGTAAGGGGAGATCTATTTAAAATACGCTCTATTGCACAAAATAACCGCATATTGCTCATCAAAACATCATGGCAGTCTGTTTAGAAACTTCACACTCGCCTAAAAAATGGAAAAATCATTTTTTTCACCGCGTTATTCTATCCCAAAATAGTTTTTTTTGTTAAAAAAATTTTGAAACTCTTAGACGTTTAACGTAAATTAATGTAATTTTTTTGTTAATTAAAAAATGTGGGCTAAAATGTAATTTACAGCTATCCACTTTTAATGGAGCGTCCGATGAAAAAAATCTTAATAACCGGGTCAAGTGGTTTAATCGGTCAAGCGCTTTGTAAAAAAATTGATAAATTCTATTGGATAGAAAAATTTGATAGCAAATTGCCTGAAGATTCTTCTGAATACGGTGACATTCTTCTTCCTAAGATATTACAACAACGGCTAAAACATTGTGATGGCGTTATCCATTTAGCCGCTATTTCTCGGGTTATTTGGGGTGAAAAACAACCGGACATTTGTTGGGAAACTAATGTCACGGGGACAAATAATCTCCTTGATTTAGCATACCAATCCCCTAAAAAACCCTGGGTATTATATGCAAGCAGCCGAGAGGTTTATGGGCAGCAACAGTTATTCCCTGTCAAAGAATCAGCACCCTTGCAACCATTAAACATTTATGCCAATTCGAAAGTCACAGCGGAAGGATTGGTTGCAAAATACAAATTAAAGGGATTAAAAACCGCAATTTTACGTTTTTCGAGTGTATACGGAAGTATTGATGATCATCATGATCGGGTTGTCCCCGCTTTTTGTCAAGCTGCTGTCACAGGAAAACCCATTCATATTGAGGGACCCACTAATATGTTTGATTTTACACATGTTACCGATGTGGTTGAAGCGATATTTAAAGTTATAAAGCGTCTAGAACAAGGACAAGAATTACCCACGATGCATATTACATCGGGTCAACCTGTTTCCTTAGAAACACTGGCAAAATTGGTCAACGGCTCTGCCAAGCATCCACTCAAGCTCATTATCGATCCCCTCGATGTTTCGATGTTTCAACATTTTATGGTGATAACAGCTTAATACGTTGTTTATTGAATTGGGTGCCTAAAATAGATATTGAAACAGGCATTTCCCTGTTAATAAACGATTTTTATCAAAAAAAATCGGCATAATTTTGGCGAGGATTGAAGATGAGAATACTAAAAATCATTCATGGATATCCCCCTCATTATAATGCAGGCTCTGAAGTTTATAGCCAAATGTTATGTCATGGTTTAGCGAAAAATAATGAAGTTCATGTTCTCACTCGAGAAGAAAACCCGTTTGCCGAAGATTTCACTTGGAACATAACACAAGATAATCATCACCCGTCTATTACATTACACAAAATCAATATCCCCCTCGAAAAATACCGCTACCGTTATCAGCACCCATACTTAGATAAGCGAGTAGAATCATTTATTGATAGGATAAAACCTCAGATAGTTCACATTGGACACCTCAATCACCTATCCACTTCATTAGTCGATATTATCGCGAAAAAAAATATTCCGATGGTTTATACGCTACATGATTATTGGTTAATGTGCCCACGTGGGCAATTTATACAACGTAATCCTGATGTTGACTCTCCCTATGGTCACTTTGTGACGGACAAAAAAATAAAAAGTGCGCAACATACTGTTATTCCGGTTATTTCTCAGGAAATAAAAATGAAAATAGTATTGATATTGCGTATTGGACTAATTGGGTAAAGCGGCGTATGCATCAGATGTATCAGGTTGCAGAAAAAATAAAATACTTTATTGCCCCTTCCTTCTATTTATACCATCGATATATAACCGATTTTGGGCTGCCGCCTCATAAAATGATTTATTTAGATTATGGTTTTGATTTAGATAGACTTAGCCGTCGTCAACGTCTCTCTAAAGAGGATTTTACTTTTGGTTATATCGGCACCCATATTCCAGCTAAAGGGATCCAGCTATTAATTCAAGCGTTTTCTAGGTTGGGAGATAACTGTCGATTACGCATTTGGGGAAGGCCTAGACCGCAAAATACAGCAGGATTACACGTAATCGCCGCAAAACTGCCTTCTCAAGTTCAATCTCGTATTGAGTGGTTACCCGAATACTCTAACGAAAAAATCATTAAGACCGTTTTTAATCATGTAGATTGTATCGTTGTTCCTTCGATATGGGTAGAAAATTCACCTTTGGTGATCCACGAAGCATTGCAAGCCCGAATTCCTGTCATTACCGCCAACATAGGCGGCATGGCTGAATATGTCCATCATGAGATTAACGGACTCTTGTTTGAACATCGAAATGAAAAAAGCTTATCTGAGCAAATGCAACGTTTAGTTAATCATCCCTCATGGGCAAAAAAGTTAGGCCTACGGGGTTATATCCAATCGCCGGACGGTAATATTCCGAGTCAAAAAGATCACGTTGCAGAAATAGAGAAAATCTACAAATCACTACTTTAAAATAGTGACATCTATTGAGGAAATTAAAATGAAACTCGGACCATGGCGTATTACCTTCGATACTAACCCTGATGATTGTAATTTAAAATGCATCATGTGTGAAGATCATTCCCCTTATAGTCTCACTCAGCCTAATAGGATAAAGGCAGGTATACCTAAAAGGCGGATGGATATTGATTTAATCAGAAAGATTCTTGCTGATTCCCAAGGAACTCCATTACGAGAAATAATCCCTTCAACCATGGGAGAACCCTTAATTTATCAACACTTTGATGAAATTATTGCATTGTGCCATAAATATAAAATTAAACTTAACTTAACGACTAATGGAACTTTTCCACGAAAGGGCGTTGAAACCTGGGCTAGGGAACTTATTCCTGTTACATCGGATGTAAAAATATCCTGGAATGGCGCAAGTAAAAACGTACAAGAAAAAATTATGTTAGGAAGCCGGTGGGAAAAAGTCTTAAATAATTTAAAGAAATTTATCATTATCCGCAATGATTATGCAGAAAAGGGCGGAAATTATTGTCAAATCACTTTACAGATGACTTTTCTCGAAACCAATGTACAAGAATTAGCGAACATCGTGCAACTAGGTATCGATATGGGTGTTGATCGTATTAAAGGTCATCATTTATGGGCGCATTTTAAAGAAATTAAATCGTTGTCAATGCGACGAAATGAAGAGGCTATTTCTCGCTGGAATCAAGCGGTTATGCAAGCCAGAACACTCGCTAATACTCATCGATTACCGAATGGTAATTTTATCAAATTAGTGAATATGGACTTACTCGATAAATCGGCTCACCAGGATTTATCGCCTGGTGGGGTATGCCCTTTTTTGGGACAAGAAGCTTGGGTCGCAACTGATGGACAATTTAATCCCTGTTGTGCACCCGATAAAGAACGGCGTCAATTAGGTAACTTTGGGAATCTGAAAAATCAAACCCTTACGAATATTTGGCAAAGTCAATCATATGAAGATCTTAAGAAAAACTATATGCAATACGCGGTATGTAAAGGATGTAACATGAGGAAACCGATCAATTTTTGATGACAAAAATACCCTAAGGAACGTTTATGGACTTGATAAATTGGCAAAAAACGCAAATTTCTCCGTGCGGAACGTTCCATTTGTTGGGGAATATTCCCATCTATTCGTCTCGCTTTAATAAAATTATGAAATACCATGAACCAGGGTTAGCCGCTGTTGAAGATGAATCAGGCGCTTATCATATCAATATTCATGGCTTGCCTAACTATACTCGCCGTTTTTTAGAAACATATGGTTTTTATGAGCGACTTGCTGCCGTTAGAGATAAATCCGGCTGGTTTCATATTAAACCTGATGGGAAGGAATGTTATCCCGCTCGTTATTTATGGTGTGGTAATTTTCAAGAAGGCTTATGTCCAGTCAGAGATAAAAAAAATCATTATTTTCATATTAATCATCACGGAGAAAAAGCTTATAAAGAAATGTACACTTATGTCGGTGATTTTAAAGATGGCGTGGCTGTTATCTGTAACAAAGCGGGATTACATACTCATATCGATAAGCAAGGAAAATTACTTCATCGAAACTGGTTTTTAGGATTAGATATCTTTCATAAGGGCCAAGCTAGAGCAAAAGATAAACAAGGGTGGTATCACGTCGATAAATCAGGCCAGTCACTTTATCCGCAGCGATATGCTCAAGTCGAACCATTCTACAATGGTGTGGCTCATGTGGAAACTTTTTAGGCGAGTTATTAACCATTGATACTCGCGGTCAAAAAATTATTCAATTACGGCCGGCCAGTCAAAAAATTTGGCAAAAAATTTCAGGGAAAATGGTAGGATTTTGGCAGACAGAGACACTGGCTCTCACCGCTCGTTTGCAACTATTGGATGGTTTACCGGGCACAACAGAAGAGATAGCTAAAAAATAGGATTACCGTCTAAACATCTCGGAAGATTATTACGCGCCTTATGGGAATTAGATTTTGTAAAAAATGAAACAGGGTTATGGCAATTAACAGAAAATGGAAAGGATTTTGTTCCACATAAAGATAATTTTTTATCATCTGCTGCAATTATGTGGTCTGATGTTTATAGGATAGCTTGGAAAAATTTAGCTAAAATTATTAGTGAGGGGAGAGACAACCCTCATACTTTATTTAAAGTCAGCGCATCAAATGAAAATAGAGAAAGGTATCATCATGCAATTGATGGATACGCCAGAGAAGATTTTTCAGTTTTACTAACGTTGATTGATTGGCAGCAACATCAACAAGTTATTGGTATAGGCAGAAGTGCAAAGGGATTGCTAGAACGAGCCTTAACGACGTACAAACACTTACAGGCATTATTATTAGGCGAGGATTATATTTTTCACCCTATTTCTATCAATTCTTCGCTTAAGTTTCGATATCATTTACAATCACATGTGTTATCTCATCCCTGGCCAAAAATGGCAGATGCTATTTTACTGCCTAGAGTCCTACATTATTGGCCTGACAAACAGGCTATTTCTATTTTACAGAAAGCCCACGATGCCTTATTACCTAATGGGAAAATTTATTTAACAGAGATGCTTATTGACGAAAAAAGACCTGAAGGGGCTTTGCTTGATCTCAATATGCTAGCGGAAAGTGGCGGAAAATTAAGGACGTTAAGTCAGTGGAAAATATTATTAGAGAAATCCTCATTATCTATGCTGCAACACCTAAAAATTAGCGATACGGCGGACCTCTTAGTGTTAAAAAAACAACCTTAAAGGAAAATCCCGCAATGCAATCAAAAAGAAGCATTTTTGAAGAGACAGGCATCGTTGTATTAAATAATGCGGTAAATCGTGAGTTAGTTTTATTAATAAATAAAACCGTGACCTTTTGGATAAACACCTATGCAAAGGAATTAGCCTGCGATATTGGAGACTATTTAAAGTCAGTTAGTCGATGGGCACATCCTTGTCTAATGACAGAACAATTCTATCCGTCGATAGAAACTCCGTTGATGGATATTGCAAGGGCATTTATCGGGGGCTCAGTTAGACTACATAAAATAAATATTATCAGTAAATCCGCTTACGCAGATTTACCCGTACCTTGCCATCAGGATATTTCTTATTCCCGAGAAGATCCTTATGAGTTTTCTTTATGGTTGGCTTTACAGGATGTCAATCTTTCTGACGGGGTCCTTGAATTTTTACCATATAGTCAAAAAGATAAAATTGAACCCGCAGTGGATTTTTGGTCTCCTGAGTTTATAGATCACAAACACCAATCCGCTAAATGGCAAAAAACTTAATCAAGGTACCTGTAAAAATGGGGGATGTGATTGCATTTGATTCAAGAATTTGGCACCGTAGTGCGAAAAACACCTCAGGCCAAAATCGATTTGCATTGGTTACACGTTGGAGTCGAAGTAATCATCCATTATCCCTTGATATACCGGAAAGAATCCCCGCCTATTTTGGGATGTGGACATGTGCAAAAGTGACAGAATCACTGTTAAAAAAAGGACTAGAAAAATTGTCACAGCAAGCTGTAGATGCTGATTTTGCGACGATTATTAAATTGTGGCAAAAACAATTAACTTACCAGAAAAAGCTCCCTTTAATATCGATACCCCCAAACCCAAAAAGCCCTAGCAGGGGTCTCTATTCTTCATTACGCTGCCACCTATCACAATGGAGGAGACGCCCAAGGTAAAGTCTATGCACATTTATGGTATAGCCTTTTAAGACCAATAAATCAATGGCTCAATACGGACGGATAAAAAATCCTATTTTAGGAGGATAAGGGTAATACCATGCAGTTAAGTAAAGAATTAACATTCTTATTAAACCAAGAAGCGGATTGGCGTAATAATACGATAAACTTAAACGCCTCAGAAAATTATACCAGCCCAATGATTAAAAAAATCATCGGCTTACATCCGAGTTATGATTTTTATGATTTTCCCCCTTCTGGAGGGGTCATTGTAGGCCCATGGTCCTTTTCTAATACGATTTACCTTCAAAATATCACAAACCATATTAATCAATTGAGTGAGAGTTTATTATCCTGTCCTACTTTAGATACCCGCGCTAAAGGAGGGCAAGCAGCCGAAATAGCTGTATTAACCGGATTGGGAGATAGTAACGACCACGTTTTTTACGTACAAGAAAAAGATGGAGGACATTTTGGATTAAATTTTATCTGTAAAAAAATAGGAATTGTATTAACGCCAATTTGTTTTGATAAGCAAAAATATCAAATAGATGTCGATAATACAATAAAAATCATGCGGAAAGTTTGGAAAAGAAGCCTTCCAAAAAATTAATTATCCTAAGTCAAAGCTTTATTTTATGCCAACAACCCCTCAAGTATTTCGTGGAAAGGGTAAAAACAGCTTTTCTGATACCGTGATCACTTATGATATTTCCCACACCTTAGGCCTTATTGTTGGTAAACAATTAATCAATCCAATCACACAAGGTGTGGATATCATCCATGGAAGTACCCATAAGACTTTTCCTGGTCCACAAAAAGGCATCATAGGATTTCCTATCTCATGCAATGAAAATATCAAAAAAATATAAACCACGCCTTATCCCCAGGGTTGCAATCTAACTGCGGGACATCAGAGGTATTAGCATTAGCGGCTACTTTAGAAGAAATGAAACTGTATGGAAAAGACTATGCTCAAACAACTTGCCTACATGCAAAATATTTAGCGAATCTATTAGATTCATCCGGTTTAAGTGTTGCAGGAAAACAATTTGGGTTTACAGAAACCCATCAAGTATGGGTTACCATTGGTACTGAACAACAGGCATGGCAAGCCTGTGCTAAGCTGCACAATGCAGGAATACGTGTCTACCCTGCCAGTTTACCTTTTGTTAATAGTTGGGGGCTAAGATTAGGCACAAATGCAATGACGCGTTTAGGTTTTTCAACAAATGAAATTAAAAAAGTGGGTCAATGGATGGTAGATATTCTACTTAATAACGTGGAGCCGGAAAAGGTATTCAAAGACGTTCAAAGTCTTATGCAAGAGTTTTCTATAAAAGATGTTCACTTTACCTTTAAAAGTTAACTGGGTATGCAGTATACTCATTAACTATGTTTATCTAAGAAACGTTGAATAGCAGAACTGACCGTGTAAATATTATTTTGAGTGATGCCTTGGTGAACAATCGCTCTAACTTTCTTATCATTTAACGCTAATAAACGGATCCCTTTTTTAATCAGAGCATTAACAAGCTGATACGCTGTACGTGAAGTGCCATATAACTGAAAAATAACAATGTTAGTTTCTATGTCTTCAGGATTGATCTCAATATGTGAATGTCCTGCTAATGACATCGCCAGCAATTTAGCATTTTCGTGATCATCAGCTAAACGTTCTATATTATTATCCAATGCATAAAGGCAACCAGCGGCTAAAATACCGACCTGATGCATTGTGCCTCCCTGTTGAAATTTGTAGTACCAAGCCTTATCAATAAAATCTTTGCTTCCACACAATACGGCTCCCATTGGAGCACCGAGTCCTTTTGAAAAATCTACCCAAACAGAATCCGTGTAACGACAGAACTCTTGGGCAGAGATCGTTGAAGAGACAACCGCATTAAATAATCGTGCACCATCCATATGAACCGCCATCCCATGTTTTTGAGCAACCTGGTGAATAACGCATAAGCTTGATACAGGCCAAACAGCGCCCCCACCTAGATTAGTGGTTTGTTCAATAGAAACCACGCGTTCGCGAGGAATGTTATAGCCTTTTAGTTTGCCAATAGCTAACTCTAATTGTCGTACACTAAAAATACCTTTATCACATTCAATACCTATTGGTGTTGCACTTACTAATCCCGCTGGCAACCCTGATACCAAGTTAGCCGCATGAGCATACTGGTCAAAGAAAATCCGATCACCTGCGCGGTCACACCATACACGGTAGGCTACCCCATTAGACATAGTGCCAGATGGCATAAAAACACCGGCTTCCTTACCCAATAAATGACACACGCGCTCTATTAAAAGATTAACCGTAGGGTCTTCCCCGCAACTTCATTACCTACCTCTGCCCTATACATGGCTTTTCTCATTGCCGATGTAGGACCAAAGTTAGTATCGCTGAAAAGATCAATTTTCATTTCTACCCCTCGATAATATTAAATCAGAGAATTGACATTGGTTAATATTTTTTTGTATTGAAGTCAGTGCCCCCTCAATTAATCTGTGAGGTAGATATTTATCATTATAGAATTATTGTGCCCGTCCCTTTTGAAATTGTATATAAATTCTTTTTTATTGTCGGCGTATCTTTTTATAGCTAGTCGACATTATTTTGATTACAAAAATATATGTTTTATCCAATATAAATTTACTGATATAGAGCAATTTATTGTAATCATTTTAAAGTCGCCTAGCTATAAAAAACCGATTTCAAACAAAAATACTGATGATGTTGGCTCTACGTAACATCTCTTATAATTGTGTCCAGTCTTCGATTCTTAACCCTCAAATCTTTCAAACTCTCTAGTGTTGTTTGTTACTACAACAAGCCCTTTGCTTCTGGCATGAGCGGCTATATGTAAGTCATTGTCACAAATGGGTTTTCCTTTTTTTCAAGATTAGCCTTTATATCACCGTAATGAAATGCAGCTTGTTCGTCATAAGGTAAAACGGTTAATCGAGAAACAAAGTCATTAACTGTTGCTAAATTTTTAACAGAGTTCATACTTTTTTCAGCACCAAAAATTAGCTCTGCAAACGTTATCGCAGATATAGCCAGTTGATTAGTATGTTGATTGAATTTAGGCAATAGCGATACGGGTTTCCGTTTAATCGTAAATATAACGATATTTGTATCGAGTAAATATTTAATCAAAGGATTCTCTTTCGCTTGTTATCTGTTCAGTTCTGTTTGATAAAAAATCATCCGTTACAGACTGCTCTGATAAGAAAAAACTATCCCATGCGTTTTGTACAGGAGAAATGATGCGTTCTTTACCCTTCACTCGAACAATAACGTCTTTAACATCATCAGGAAAACGTGTGTCTGCTGGCAGTCGAACATTTTGAGTTCGATTGCTCATAAAAACTTTACCTTGCTGGATCATAGTTCACATCCTCCTAATGTTTGCTATATGGCATCAGTGTATAGCAAGCATTAAGATACACGCAAGAGCAGACAAACGATAGAATATTTTTTCATACAGCCCCCCTTAATTAAGTATTAGCTCTATTTTTTTCTGCACTTTATTAGCCCAATTTTCGGAGTTACCGCAATCGTTTTCTGCACCCACTAGCCGTAACACCCTGCTGTAAACACTCGTACCGACCATGTGCTTGACGCTGTTCAGATATCCATAGAGTGCGTCAGTCACAATTACATCGTCTGGACTCAGGGTTTGACCGCATACCCGACTGCGGATCTGAATGATGTCGTTTACTACGCTCATACATTCAGGGCAGCTTTGCTTGTAGGCGGTCAAATCCTTGTAGGTATACCCCTTTGTACCTTGTTTTTGTGAATAGTCTTCTACAGTTGCTGACCCGATGCCAGCGCAAAGGGGAATGAAAAGCAGAATTAATTTTGTCTTTTTCATTTTCATGTGAATTAATTGGTCTTTGTGGCGTTCAAATAACGAATGTCTTCTTCAATCTGCTGTTCGGCAGTATCTAATACCTTTTCCAGTTCTTCTGGCGTTTTGGCTTGCAATACATCCTGCATTTTTTCTTCCAGCAACATGTGTAATGGTCAACAAATTCTGTAGAAGATCTAAGCGGCATTCTTTAGTTCATGATATTTTTGATGTGGCGTTAAATAACCAATCGTTGAATGGCGTCGATAATAATTATAAAACTGAATGTAATTTTCAACTTCATAGACAACAGATTGATGATTCATAAACGATAAATGGTTAAGCTTTTCTGTCTTTAAACTCCTAAAAAATCTTTCCATCACGGCATTATCGAGGCAATTACCTCGCCGACTCATGCTTTGAGTTATTTTCCGTTCAAAGAGGTGCGCCCTAAACTCCTCCGATGAATATTGGCAACCTTGATCTGAATGGAACATCAAACTTGTCGTATCCGGTAATTGCCGTTCAATGGCGTTATCTAAGGCTTCTTTCACTAATTTCGTATCCGGTTTTGTTGATAAGGCATAACCAATAACTTCTTTGGTGGCTAAATCTAACACGCAAGCTAAATAGCTCCACCCATAGTGATATCTAATATACGTGATATCACCGACATAATAGTGATTATGCTGTTGAGGGGAAAATTGTCGTTTAAGCAAATTAGGGGCATATCGATGTTCGTTACCCGATGAGGGATAGTAATGCTTTTTCGTTGGTCTAATTGCAACTAATTGATTTAATTTCATGATGTTTGATATTTTATAAGTGCCAATCTGGCACCTAAACCCTTTAACTCAGCTTGGATACGTCTTTTGCCATAAGTTTGGCCCGATGTATAAAAAATACGTTTGATTTCGCCACACAGCCTTTCATTTTCAACTGTCGGTATTTTCGTTTCATAATAAAAACTACTACTGCTTACTTCAAAAGATGGCATAACTCAGTGACCGTAAAATTGGGGTACATAATTTTCATTTGCTTCACGATTTTGAGTTTTGATTGTCGAGGATGAAGTAAGCCGCGGCTTTTTTAATATGTCATTATCCCTCTGAGCACGCTTAAGTTTTGCTTCTAATTCTTGTATGCGCTGTTGCTCGGGCGTTAACGCTTTTGATTTTACAGGCGTATTCCCATTCAACTCGGCAAGATATTGTTGCTTCCAGCGCGATACGGCAGATTTACCCGCACCGGATATTTTTTCAACTTGGATATTGCTATATCCACCTTCAACCATGAGTTTTGCATATTCCAGTTTTTGCTTTGCGCTAAAGGTCACTTTTACTTTTCGTGGCATGTTTATACCTATAAGATTTTGCTTAATTATAAGCTATAAATCTCTACAGTTTTATTAGACCACTACAGATGAATTTGCACAGAGTCCAAACCGCAAAATACTATTACCAAAAGCTGACGGTACTACAGGTACAATGGAAGTAACGTGTAGAGAGGCTATGAAAGCTATTAAATCTTTGGTGACAAGGGAGAAAAATTCGTTAGCAGACGGAATAATGAATGTTCGTAACTCCTATAATAGGAGATGTAATCAAAACGCTGTAACCTCGAAAGACCGATGTACACCTGCCTTTGCCGAAGATAGTATGCAAAAAACATTACTGTTTTACAGTAATTCGGGAACTGACTTACGACAATTCCAAACAATGTTGTTGATGTACCCGTATATGGTGAATATGCCGAGTACGGTGAATGAAAACGCCTATCACTATTATGCTGCGGTTGCCAAGAATCAATCGCAAATACAACAATCGTTTAAGTGGGCTTCTGAGGATCGAGTTTCTTAATTTGGGTACAGTATCTTCAATCATTTGTGCAAGCTGCGGTGTACGGATTAGTACCGTTTGTGGCGTTTGCGCTGGCGTTTGGAATGATGGGGATAGGCTTAACCTTAAAATACATTTTGGTTTTGCTGTGGGTTCAAACGTGGCAACCGCTAATGGCAATTATGAACGCCATTTTACTGACGAAAACCCAATCCGATTTATCCGTGTTGTCGTCTGGCATAAACACATTCAATGACCTATATCATATCTTGGATGTGACGCAAAAAAATATCGCTCTAGCAGGGCATCTGATGGCTTCTGTACCTGTATTGGGGGCTTTCGTTGTCTTTGGCTCGTCCTATGCGTTTATGGGGCTGACAAGTGGCTTATCATCCACAAGCGCACCAGACTCAGCACCTTTAGCTCCAGCAGCTACCGATGCAGCACCAATTAACACCACGTCTTCTCTATCATCACATTCAGCCTTTAATGCTGTATCAGCCATGACAGGGACAGACCAAACAGGACCGAGTTTAAATATTGGCAAGACACTATCATCCAATCTTCAATCATCAAGACAAAGACTCGAAAATGCACAAAAACAGTTTAATGCGGTAAGTGGCAGTAACGTAAATGTCGGCACGGGATTATCAGAAACAGGTGGTATAAACCAAGGTTCTAATTTTACTTTGGGTGATACTCATACACACAATCAGGATGTGGGAGTTACAAAACTAGAGTCTGGCGGGGCGGAACATAATAAAACATTGTCAACAAACTCAACTGGAACAATCTCTGCATCTGTGGGGGGGCAAGTTTCGACATCAACACCGAACAAAGGCGGTGGCGGGAAATATCCTGTCTCAGGCTCAATTGCGAGTGCAGTGAGCATAGGTAGTTCTGTAGCAAATTCAAAAACTGATGCAACAAAAATTAACACGGGAGATCAAATATCTAAGAAAACAGGAGATAGTTTAGTTAATGCGAATCAACTATCTGCTTCTCTATCCGATGGTTATCAATATAATAAACAAGGTCAAGTCAGTGGTTCGCATTCAAGAACCAATGGTTATCAGGACGCACTTACAGAATTACAATCAGCACAAAAAGCCTACAATGAAGCAGTCTCACTCAATAATTCTATTGGTACACAACAAACCTTTAAGCCTTCTCAAGTGGCTTATTTGGCAGAAAATAATCAAGATACACTCACCAGTATTGATAATAAAAACTTGGGAAATCAAGAATACCAAAAATCGAAACAGCAATATGCACAACAGTTGTCAACCGCAATGAGTCGTTCAGACGCAGAACAAGCAGCGATTCTGTATGCAGCTAATGACAATGGTACTTTAGCTCCTTATGCAAATGATTTGTTTGGTCCTAGTGTCAATACCGAAGGTTTGTCTTCATCAAAAGTACAAGAAAACGCAAATCTTGCAAACGGAGTAGAAGGAGAAGTTAACAGGGGAATACCAGCGCGTGTAGCAGACGTAAATAATAATGGTTCTTCCATAGACCAAAAAGGCATAAATCAAAAAGATTTTGCTAAAAATGAAACCGACCTATATTACGGGAGTCTAACTCAACAACACTTTGAAAATTTGAAAGATAAATTCTCTCCAGCAGAAGAACACGGTCAAACCGCAATGTTTTATTCCGACCGAAATGCGAAAAGTGCAGAAGCACTAACACATTCTACTGTAAATACCTCTGAATCACTCACGCAGCTTGGAACAGGCATTACGAATGGAATGAAAAATATTACGGGAGATTACGAAAACATTAAAGCAACCGATCAACATGAATTGAGCAAAATAACAGACCGTTCAGTAGTAGGCTCAAGCCTCACACAAGAACAGGCTCGAAATATAGGCAATTCCTTTGCAGAGTTTGGAGCAGTAGCAAAAAATGCAGGAGGCATTCAAACAATAAACGATCAAGCGAGTCGTTTTATGAAAGTGTATAGAGAGAATGGGGGAACAGGTACTGATGCACAAGTGTACACTGCCTTAAATCAGACTCAAAGATCAATGCGTCTAGGCGATGGAATGGCTACATTCAATCACGCTTCAAATGCGCTTGTCGGTGGCAGCGGGGATAAAATACCTCACAATTCAGATCAAAGAACCATATCAGGTATAGATATAACCCCTTATGCTGTACAGGGATGGCGTAGTTTTATAGATAAAAATTGACATCCTACCCGCCCCAAAGAGGCTGTCGCAAAAGAGGTAATATCATGTTTTTAATGATTTAAATGTTTTGATTTTAAAGAAAAAATTAAATTATTTTTATTATAAATCCCTCTTTTTCGACAGACTCTGAAGGACAGGGATTTACGGCGCACAGGGTAAATGCAGCAAAAAAAAGTCTGTAAAGAATTTTGTGTAAATGGCTCCATCGATTAATCCATCAGTGCATTAATCTCAGTATCAGACAGCCCCGTCGATATTTTGACAATCGCCCGATCAACGCCGTTGGCTAAAAGTTGGCGTGCTATGGTTCTGGCGGATTCTTGCCTACCTTTTTGTTCGCCAAGCTGAATACCTTCTTCACGGCCTTTCAAGATACCTTTTTCTATACCTTGCTTCTCGCCCTCTTGCCGTAGCTGCTCTGCAATGGTCATTACCACCTCCCGATAATCAGTCGCTTTCTCCGCAATCTGATACAAAAATTGCTTTGCATCAGAAGTATTTCCTCGTTCTACAATATAACATATCAATCCTCGAAATAGCTCAGGCTCCAATACCCACTGATTGAGCAAGGACGCTATCTCCTGACTTAATTCTAGCATATCACGGGTGCGGATATGCTTCATCACAAGCTCCATCAGCGCAACATGCCGATGCGTGACAATCTCCTCGTCAGGGATAACCGTCACGTCAACCAGTGGGAACGTCTGCATATAGACAGACTTTGCCAGTTCTGGATCACCAAAGCAATCCAACCATTGGGTGCTGTAGGGATACGGCGAGGTTTTACCCTGATAAAACAGCAACGGTATTAACACGGGTAAGGTGTCATTGCCCTGCTCAAGATGGCGCTGCATGGCGGCAACCGCATATCTTAGAAGCCTGAACGCCATCATCTTTTCCGGTCTGCTCTGATGCTCCAATAAACAATAGATGTAACCCCGTCCCGTTGTCGTTTGCACAGAATAGAGCATATCCGAGCACTGGCTACGCAGGTCTGGCTCAATAAAGCTGCCGGACTCCATCGCCAGTGTACTAAAATCACACAATTGACGAAGTTTTTCAGGTAAATGAATTTTCAGAAAGTCCCTTGCAATCGTGATATCACCGAGGAATTTCTTAAACAGGCTGTCGTGGTGGGATAGTTTACTCAATTTCTAGCCCTTTTTTCTGCCAGTGATTTTTTTAACTTATAAATTTCCCGCTTACCTTTTTCCCGTTGCTGCTCATCTTCTTCCTGTTCTGGCGTTAAATTACGGTTATTAAAAATCACCATATCCGCTTTAGCATCGTAACGAATACTGTAATCTGGCAAGTCATTCGCTTTAGCCAAATTCTTCAACATTCTTTTAAATTCTGCTTTATTCGCAGTGCTTCCTGTTTTCAAATGCAGTTTTTCAAGAGATATGGTAAACTCCCCTTGGTTGCCACAATGCTTGCGGACTATCTCATAAATTCGTCGATCTACCGCCTTTCTAATGCGGAAGTAATCGGGGCTTATTTTCAAAACTTTTTTCTTATGCAATGCCTTATACAGCCAATCAGGTAAGGTTATCTCTACCATACCAATATCCAACTTGCCTTTTTTTTCTTCAACTATATGCCAGCTATCGATAAGACCAAAACCTGTTGATTCCTGTTTATCATCAGAATAGGTAATATTTGTTGTAATTCTTGTCCCTGATAGCCTATCCAATGCTTTTTCTAACTCTTGATAAGTTCTACCGCTAATTGTCCTATTAGTTGTGACAAAAAAATCATAAGGAGTGAAACAGACAGTCCTACTGATTGGCTCGTTGTTATTCAGAGCATCCTGCAATTTAGATATCGCATATATCCAAACATCCTTATCAAAAACAGTCGCTATACCTGCCGAGTGAGGTTTTATGGTAAGGCTAACATTTCCTTGTCGATATTCCCGATCATTCGTATCACCCCCTTTAAGGGCAAAAAACGGATGCTCCATACTCGCCATCTCATCGCGAAAGGTGGAAAGTTCTACCTCATCGGCGATAAAAAAATCTATCTCATGCTTACGGGGACGTAACGTTCTCAAGTTGCTTACTCTCGGTTTGTCAGTATGATCGGCCATAGCCTCAACTCCTATCTACGCTAGGGGTAGTGGTTAGAGCCTGTTCGGTGTTGCTGCACATAACAGGCTAGTAAATTCAATAACTTAATAATTTTCGATCTGTGATTTACACATATTCTTAAGCATCAAAAAACGGGATAAATCGAACGAGCAATAATGATGAAATCAATAAACGATAGAAAATCACTGTGATTCACACATATAATACTGTGATTTAAACATAAGTCAATAGATACACTCTCCTTTTTCTCTGTGGATAGCTCACCATAGCTACTGTGATTTACACATAAAAATACTGTGATTTACACATCAGGTACTGTGATCTACACATAAAATACTGTGATTTACACATAGCTAGGCGAAAAAAAATCTTATTTATTATATCCTTGCGTCCGTTTTTTCCCTCTAACTTGTTTTAACTTATACATAACTAGTCTTTTAACCGAGTTTCACCCCCTTGAACCTGTGGATAACTTCACTTCCAGAAGACCTGCCAATGGCAGATTTTTACTCTTTCCTGATAAAACGCTCCCTGCCAATCTCAGACATCAGTGTGAACGTGCTTCAATCAGCATTGGGTGATCTTCCGCTTCCTCGCTTTTGCTGTTCGTTCCTCGTCGCTACGCGCCTGCGGTACGCCTCAGCAAAAGACTGCGGCGAGCAACTGTCTTGAAGACAAATTCTTATGTCATAAAACCTTTACAGCTTTAATCGAAAGACAACAGAGTGACAGAGCCTTTTTTACCATTAGTGAAATTCCGCTTCCTCGTCTGTTCGCTCGCGGTGCTCGGTCACTTCCTGCGGCGAGCGGGGCGATTTATCAGGCTGTGATCTTATCTGTTCAAACAGGATAAGCCTCGTTACCGTTTTCTGTCAGTTATAAATCATTTTTATCAACGACGTGAGTGTACACAATCCCGTCTATCCAGTTATTTCATGATTTCAGCCCTGACTAACAGTAGAAGCGTTTTTATCGACAATATCATTGTTCCATAATGTTCCATCTCTTATCATCGCATTAAGAATGGTTAATAGTTTTCTCATGCAAGCAACAATCGCCACCTTCTTAGGTTTCCCTGCCTGAACTAATCGAGTGTAAAATGCCTTGATAACCTGATTAAAACGGGTGGCCACTAATGTCGCCATGTACAAGGTGGTACGCGCCCTCCGCCGACCACCTTGAATGGTTCTTTTTCCTCGCATGCGACCTGAATCACGGTTCATAGGCGAAACACCAACCAATGCACTAATTTCCCTACGAGATAATTTTCCTAATTCAGGAACTTCAGCTAGCAAGGTCGCTACACTTACAGGTCCAATACCCTTAACGCTATTTAACAACTCTGCACCTGCTTTGAAGTTTTTTTGGATATACTGAGCCATCTCATCGGTGATATGCTCAAGTTCCTTGTTTAGAGCTTTAACGATAGTGTTAATACTTTTTTGAGTTTGAGAGTGACTTCTGGACAACCGATTACGTTCGGCAACCAGCATTTCAACCAATTGGCGCCTTCGCGTGACCATGGCAGCTAGCATGAGTTCTTCAGTCTTAGGAAGAGGACGAATAAAACGTTCACGCTCTGGATGCCGGTCGACAACATCACCCAACTGGGCTAACATCTGTGCATCGATACGATCCGTTTTTGCTAGACACCCCATGGTGCGAGCGAAAGCACGGGCCTGACGAGGATTAATGACCACCACGCTCAATCCAGCAGCTTGCAGAGCACAAGCAGCAGCAGCCACAAAACCTCCTGTAGCTTCCATTATGACCAACGTGATCGGATGCTTGGCTAATTCAGCCAATAGCAGATCAAAACCTTTAGAATCGTTAGAAACTCTGAACGGTGATTTAGTCTGACCTATCGCTATATCCAAGGTCGCTTTAGACACATCAACACCAACAGTGACCTGAGGGTGAATTGGATTTGGCTGACTCATATTTACCCTTCCTTGCAGATACGAAGTGGATTCAAACAACTGTTCGGGCTTTAGATGAGAGGCTCGGTACATGCGCTATTTGCTCGCCGACGGGCTTTAATCCCTTGGGTGGAGACGTGCTGCATGACCGCGCCAAATCTAACCACAAAACGATATTACTAAATTTCCTAGATACAAGCGGTGAGAGTTACAAGAACTTATTCTTTTTCGATTTAGATGCTTATCAGGGCATAGAGGTATGAAAATCCCTAATAGTGCAAAATACATAACCTATAAATCAAATTTAAGCCCCCTAGAAAGCCTGTAGTGGCCTTTTCTCCGTTTTAAACAGGCAAAGAAGACATTGGAAGTGTAAAAGACCGCTAAAGGGGCTTAGGTGAGATTTTAAAAGACATAAGGTCATCCGTGCATTGATTAAAGAAAATCCCGACCAACCATTGACTTTACGACCATTTGGTCATATAATGTTTTTATTCTCTTTAAGGGATAAATCAAACTGTAAAACAACGCCACGATTTTGAGTTTTGATTGTCGAGGATGAAGTAAGCCGCGGCTTTTTTTAATATGTCATTATCCCTCTGAGCACGCTTAAGTTTTGCTTCTAATTCTTGTATGCGCTGTTGCTCGGGCGTTAACGCTTTTGATTTTACAGGCGTATTCCCATTCAACTCGGCAAGATATTGTTGCTTCCAGCGCGATACGGCAGATTTACCCGCACCGGATATTTTTTCAACTTGGATATTGCTATATCCACCTTCAACCATGAGTTTTGCATATTCCAGTTTTTGCTTTGCGCTAAAGGTCACTTTTACTTTTCGTGGCATGTTTATACCTATAAGATTTTGCTTAATTATAAGCTATAAATCTCTACAGTTTTATTAGACCACTACACCCGAAAAACCAGAATAGACAAAAGCCCCTCAAGGGGCATCCTGTTAGCAGCGTCAGTTAAACCCGTAAATTTCATCACCGATTGCCTGTCCATGCCACTTTTGAGCATTTGTTTTGCAATCTCAACGATAAATATCTTTTCTGTGACCAATATCTATTATTAGAATAATTGATTCTTTATCTTGAATATTTACCACAATTCGATAATTCCCGACCCGATAACGCCATAAACCTTTTTTTTCTCCATTTAAAGATTTTCCATAAATTCTTGGGTTTTTGGTATTAATCAGGTTTTTATTTATCCAGGATAAAATAAATAATTGGTCTGATTTACTGATTCCTTTTAAAGTTTTTACAATATTTTTATGATATTTAACTGTGTACATCATCAAGACCTAAATCAGAGATTAGCTCATCATGATTAATAACATCATCATCAGTCATTTCTTTCATGATTTTATTTGCGCGCTGATAAAGCTTGATATCAATTTCATTTTCAATACGTTCAAGCGCTGACTGTCTTAACAGATTTGAAACAGAAATACCGTTAAAATCCGCAAAATCTTTCAGCAATTCTTTATCTTGTTTGGATATTCTAATGGTTAAATTTTCCATTTGCTCACCTATAATGTAATTGCATTGCAAATACATTATAGGTTAGTGATAACATTTAAGTCAATGACTCGTAGTGACTGCTCCCCACCCTATCGGGCAAGGCTTCCCACTTCGTAGGCCGCAACCGACTGTAGTGGTGACCAGGAAATGTTGCAATCTATCAAAATCATCGAAAAATTTACACCATTACCAAAGAAAGTGGATGTTTTACGTAAACGAACGGTAGACAGTGAAGATGAATCAACGGTTACGGTTACCACTGCCCACAGAGCAAAGCAACTGTCTTGAACAGTATATTTATGGAGCAACGTTATGATACGACTCATCCCATTCTTGGTTCTTTCTGAGAATCGCATTCAGGATAGTCAGCAGTTTGCGCATACAGGCAACCAGCGCCACTTTTTTGGCTTTTCCTGCTGCAACCAGCCGTGTGTAAAATGCTTTTATCACCGGATTGAAACGAGTTGCAACCAGTGCAGCCATGTACAAAGAGGTTCGAACTCCGGCCCGACCGCCAAAAATGGTTCGTCGGCCACGCATGGTTCCCGAGTCTCTATTAACAGGAGCTACCCCAACCAGCGCACTGATCTCCCTGCGCGAGAGTTTCCCTAACTCAGGGACTTCTGCCAGCAATGTAGCAGCAGTCATCATACCAATGCCTTTGATAGTACTTAGCCGCTCTGCAAGCTCGTTGAAATGATCAGTAATATGCTTATGCATATCCTCGTCAATCCGTTTAAGTTCATTTTCTAGTGCATTGATGATGTTACTGATGCTTTTTCTGTTTTGCGGGTGAGATGGATGCATCCGGTTTCTTTCAGCTACAAGCATTGCAATCAGCTGGCGTCTGCGCACCACCATAGCAGCAAGAATCTGACGCTCTGCATCAGGAATAGCCTGGATAAAACGTGACCGCTCAGGATGGCGGTTAATGACATCAGCCATCTGAGCTAAAACTCTGGCATCTATTCTATCAGTCTTTGCCAGATAGCCCATGGATCGAGCAAAGTCTCTGGCTTGCCTGGGATTGATAACGGCAACATCAAAACCTTCAGCCTGAAGAGCGCATGCAATCGCTGCCTCGAGACCACCTGTAGCTTCCATCAGAATCAAGGCTATGTTGTTCTTTTTCAGTTGATAAATGATGGTATCGAACCCGTCAGGGTTATTGCTGACTCTGAACTGCTCAATGTTATTGGTGCCTGCAATATCCAATGAAGCTTTAGAAACATCAATTCCTACACAAATTGGATTTAGCTGACTCATATTACCCATCCTTGCAAATACGTTATGAATTACGGACAACTGTTCGGGTTTCAGATGAGTGGCTAAGTGTATGCATCATTCGCTTTGCTACGGGCTATAAACCCCAGGGACAATCGGATTACATACACCTTGCCAAATCTAATCGCTATTATTATAACCAAATTTCAAGATACAAGTTACCGTCTTGAAAGTCAACCTTAAAAACTAAAAATAACCCATGAATTTAATTCTATAATTTTAGGTTAATTCCGCTTCCTCGCCCGTTCGCTTGCTCTCGGACTCCGGTGAGCGGATAGAGTTAGCTTAGAGGAGGTTTTGTCGCTTAAAGCCAAAACTGGGTTTGCGTTATCATCCGTAAATTGATTTTAAGCCACCTAGGAAGCCCGTAGCACCATTTTCTCTATCTAAGACATCCAAAGTGCCACCTAAAATCTAAGATGGCTCAAACTCGATTTTATGAATTCAAAGTTGGGCTTGAGTAGTTTTGGTCATAAGCTAGACCCGTTTTCAATACTCCATAGCACAGGTGAACTAATTTCCTCATTGCTGCACCTAGAGCTGACATTTTTGACTTACCTCTTGTTAATAGACGATCATACAATGACTTAATATGTCGGTTATGGCGTATTGCTGTTAGAGCTGATAAATATAATTTAGCGCGAATTTCAGATGGTCCTATTTTAGATAGATGGGCACGCCCGTTAACAGAGGTACCTGATCGGCGTTCTACAGGCACTAATCCTAAATAAGCAGCCGCCTGCTCAGCACTATTAAAATCATGACCGCGTAATACCATCAGCATATGACTTCCTACTTGAGTCCCAATTGATTTGATTGATGTCAGTAACTCCATGTCTTTTTTCAACTCAGGATGGTTATTGATATGCTTGGAAATCTCAGATTCAATAGCCAATAACTCTTTTTCTAATACTTTTATGCACTTAACAAGTGATTGCCTAACAACTTTTGGCGTAGGCGTTGTTAAGGTCTTTTCCTGACGGTTTTGTTCACGTAATAAATCAGCTAAAAGCGCTTCTCGACGTTTGATTAATGATTTCAATGCTCGAATTTCTAGTGATGGAGCTATCCATGCTGAAGGCTTTTTAGCTCCCCATAACAAGCTAAAACGAAGGCATCCACTCTATCTGTTTTAGTTAAAATACCCATGCCTTTTGCAAACTCTCTTATACGATAAGGATTTACGATGGAAACATGAATACCCATATCATAAAGTTCGGTGCAGAGTTGTTCGTGATAAGTTCCTGTAGATTCAAGAGTAATTCTTACATCTTCGAGTAAGCATTTTTGTGTTTTCAGCCACTCTATCAATGTGTTAGCTGAATGTTGATCATTTTTAATGACTTTGTTTTTTTGTTTTCCCTCAATACCCTTAGCTAACAGGCAGATATCTAGCTTTTTTTTACTGACATCTATTCCGATTTGATACATGAGAATACTCCTTTCACATAATAAACCATCATGCCTATTCCCCTTGTACATACAGAGTCAATGCTCTCGGTAACCGTTCAATCTAAATGCTGGCATGAAAGGAGAAACAGAGGGCTTTAACTAAAAAACAAGGTTGTCCCATTGGCGGAGTCACAAGCTCACTCTGTTTCATGTGATGGTAGCTAATCATCACAAATAACAAGATACAAGGGACTGGAGTGGGATATTGTCGAAATCAATAATGACTTCCCGAATAATCTTTTTGACCCTAATATGGACAAAGCAACCTTGAGAGACGAAGTCAATTTGCTGTATGTCTCAGCGACCCGAGCTAAGAAGACGCTTATCATCAATAAATTGTTGGTAAATATTCTGGCCAACGTTGCTGAGAATGAAAAAACGGCACAGGATTAATTTAGAAACACTTCTAAAACGGCCTGTAATCGATTTTGAGCGGTTTTCCTGTGATTAACCATGATAAAGATACCAATAATAAAAAATAAACGCACCCGAGAAGATAGGGCGCGTTTTTGTATGGCTGGATTATGATGAACAAGACAGTATCTGATAGGTAATGAATAAATAGCGTATTTAATATAGCGGGTTTGTTTGCCATAATTCAATCTTACGCGAGCAATTATTGAAGATATCGGATGAGTAAAAAATTCACCCCAACGCCACACGACAGTGTATTCAAGCAGTTTTTAAGTGAAAAAGAGACCGCCAAAGATTTTTTCGATATTTGGTTGCCTGACGAGATTAAGGCTCTATGTAACTTAGATAGCATAAAAGTGGAATCTAGCTCATTTGTCGATAGCGAGATGAAAAACTACCAGAGTGATATTCTTTACTCAGTCAGCACCTCAAAGGGAAGCGGATATATCTATGTATTGATTGAAGCTCAATCCACCCCTGATAAGCTTATTGCATGGAGATTGATGCGTTATAGTATGGCTGCAATGCATAAACATTTAGAAGCGGGTCACAAAGAGTTGCCACTCGTTTTTCCCATCCTGTTTTATACAGGTGAAAAAAGCCCTCATCCCTATAGCATGAATTGGTTGGACTGTTTTCGTGACAGAAAATTAGCTGAGAGTATCTATACACAACCGTTTCGATTAGCGGATGTTACAACTTTAGATGATGGTCAAATTATGCAACATAAGCGAATGGCTTTGTTGACACTCATCCAAAAACACATTCGACGACGGGATATGACAGAGCTTTTTGATGAAATTGTGACACTGCTGTCGTATAATTATTATACCGATAATCAAGTTATCACCCTGTTTAATTATCTCATCCAAGAAGGAAATGCTCAAAAGCCAATGGAATTTATCACTGAGATAGCTAAACAATCCGAGAAACATGAAGGAGCACTTATGACTATTGCTCAACAAATTGAACAAATGGGTATTCAAAAAGGCAAACTTGAAGGCATTCAAGAAGGTGAAAAACAGGCTTCGATGAAGATAGCCCGCCAAATGCTCGAAAGTGGCATGGATAGGCAATCTGTAATGAAATTTACGGGCTTGGATGATGCTGAAATGAGTAACCTGTTTAAAGATTAAACCATGACCGACCGCCAGAAATTAACCCTCAATCGCCCAAGAAAGGCTTCACCAGAAGAACAGACCTCAAGTAACCCTGTTTACGGTAAAAAGGTCTGGGTCAATACTACGCCGAAAAAACAGGCAAAAAAGCCTCATCCTCCCAAAGTAGGAAAACAGCAGCCCAAGAAACTAGCTGTTAAACCTAAACAGGAAGTGAAGGTTAAAATTCCAAAACCACCCATACCGCCTTGTATCTTGTTATTTGTGATGATTAGCTACCATCACATGAAACAGAGTGAGCTTGTGACTCCGCCAATGGGACAACCTTGTTTTTTAGTTAAAGCCCTCTGTTTCTCCTTTCATGCCAGCATTTAGATTGAACGGTTACCGAGAGCATTGACTCTGTATGTACAAGGGGAATAGGCATGATGGTTTATTATGTGAAAGGAGTATTCTCATGTATCAAATCGGAATAGATGTCAGTAAAAAAAAGCTAGATATCTGCCTGTTAGCTAAGGGTATTGAGGGAAAACAAAAAAACAAAGTCATTAAAAATGATCAACATTCAGCTAACACATTGATAGAGTGGCTGAAAACACAAAAATGCTTACTCGAAGATGTAAGAATTACTCTTGAATCTACAGGAACTTATCACGAACAACTCTGCACCGAACTTTATGATATGGGTATTCATGTTTCCATCGTAAATCCTTATCGTATAAGAGAGTTTGCAAAAGGCATGGGTATTTTAACTAAAACAGATAGAGTGGATGCCTTCGTTTTAGCTTGTTATGGGGAGCTAAAAAGCCTTCAGCATGGATAGCTCCATCACTAGAAATTCGAGCATTGAAATCATTAATCAAACGTCGAGAAGCGCTTTTAGCTGATTTATTACGTGAACAAAACCGTCAGGAAAAGACCTTAACAACGCCTACGCCAAAAGTTGTTAGGCAATCACTTGTTAAGTGCATAAAAGTATTAGAAAAAGAGTTATTGGCTATTGAATCTGAGATTTCCAAGCATATCAATAACCATCCTGAGTTGAAAAAAGACATGGAGTTACTGACATCAATCAAATCAATTGGGACTCAAGTAGGAAGTCATATGCTGATGGTATTACGCGGTCATGATTTTAATAGTGCTGAGCAGGCGGCTGCTTATTTAGGATTAGTGCCTGTAGAACGCCGATCAGGTACCTCTGTTAACGGGCGTGCCCATCTATCTAAAATAGGACCATCTGAAATTCGCGCTAAATTATATTTATCAGCTCTAACAGCAATACGCCATAACCGACATATTAAGTCATTGTATGATCGTCTATTAACAAGAGGTAAGTCAAAAATGTCAGCTCTAGGTGCAGCAATGAGGAAATTAGTTCACCTGTGCTATGGAGTATTGAAAACGGGTCTAGCTTATGACCAAAACTACTCAAGCCCAACTTTGAATTCATAAAATCGAGTTTGAGCCATCTTAGATTTTAGGTGGCACTTTGGATGTCTTAGATAGAGAAAATGGTGCTACGGGCTTCCTAGGTGGCTTAAAATCAATTTACGGATGATAACGCAAACCCAGTTTTGGCTTTAAGCGACAAAACCTCCTCTAAGCTAACTCTATCCGCTCACCGGAGTCCGAGAGCAAGCGAACGGGCGAGGAAGCGGAATTAACCTAAAATTATAGAATTAAATTCATGGGTTATTTTTAGTTTTTAAGGTTGACTTTCAAGACGGTAACTAAAAAGCGGTTGCCGTTAGAGGAAGCGATTTCACAAATTAGCACGTTTTGGCCTAATCTTTTCCCTGATGGCAAGTTGTGCCCAATGAAAATTGGTATCCAGCAAGATATGTGGCAAGAAGTGAAAGAAAAGGGTTTCCCAATAGCCAGAAGGCGTTTAAGCGCCTGTTTAGGCAGTATTGGTCATCATGCTGATTATCGCGCACTTATCCAGTTAGGTGCGTTTCGTTATGACAAAGACGGTCAGATAGCCGGAGAGGTCACTCAAGCGGATGTTGCGGATAATTTGCAACGTTTAGCACGGCGAAATAAATCCAACCCATAACCATAATGAAAATTCTTAAATTTTCTTCATATATCACCTATTTTTTGTTTTAGGATTTCTTATTATTTCTTTAATTTCGATAATTGAGAATTAAAAATAACAATTAGTTAAATATTAGATAATATATTTACATTAATCTCTTTTTTTATGTTATTATGATAATATAAAATTTCTTTTTTAATAAATTAATTTAAATAAGTGAGATTTTTTATGCTCAGTGTAATGTGTGATGATGGTTCTACCTGTGTGAAATTAGCCTGGCTAGAAAATGGGAATATTAAAACCCATATTTCACCTAATGCTTTTAGAGAAGGATGGAAATCAGAGGCGTTTAATCAAGTGTTGAACTTTGACATCGATGGGAAAAAGTACGCTTTTGACAAGGGACATAATGCAATTCTTTCTACAACAAACATAGCATTTCAATACAGCGATCTTGATTTGTTGGCGATTCATAAAGCGTTATTAACATCTACTCTATCTCCACAGGAAATAGAAATAACTGTCACATTGCCTATTAATGAATTTTTTCATCAGGATGGGCAAAAGAACATGGCTAACATTGAACGAAAAAGAAATAATGTTTTAAGGAAAGTAAAAGTAAATAATAATCAATCATTTGAAATAAAAAGTGTTTTTGTAATGCCAGAGTCAGTTCCTGCCGTTGCAGAAGAATTGAAAAAAGATGATGTTTCTCCATTGGAAAAAAGCATCATCGTCGATCTGGGTGGCACTACTATGGATTGTGGTATTATAACAGGTGGTGAACTGGACGTATCTGAGGTTTATGGTAATGCTTCAATTGGTACTCGTAGTGTTGCTATTGCCATTATTAAAGCGATGGGGATCGCTGATAGTGATATTAACGAATATGAAGCTAATGCTATTTTAAGTTCTGAAGATAAGAGAAAAGAGATAAGTGCAATTATTAATAACCGTAGCATGATTGATCATGTCATGACCGAAATTAATAATGCGATTGAGAACTACGCTAAAAGTGTGATTAGTCAAATAGAACAACTTCAAAAAGTCAATCGCATTTATTTAGCAGGGGGTGGTGCTGAATTGATTGATAATTACGTAACTGCTCATTTTCGTAATAAAAAAGTTAGAAAATTGGATGATGCTCAACTTGCTCTCGTTAAAACCCTCGTTTACGTATAAGGCAGATGTATGAAAGAGAGACGAAAAATACAATCTTATCTGCGTCCTGACATATATCCTCAAGATGATGAGGCGTGTAATTTCATGGATAAATTACCATTAAAAATGCGAGGGGAATTTATTAGGCAAGCAGTGGTTTGTGGTGTTGCTTTAGCTGAAGTAGATACACGTTTACCCGCAATTATTTCTAGCCTTTATCGACAAGGAATAACAGGAGATGAACTTATCGCTTTGATAAAACAGGTTGTTGGCGTTTTTGAAAAGACTCCTAACGAAAAAAAGGAGCAAGAATTAACGCCCATTAAAGATAACCAGGTTGGTAATAATAAAATCATCGATAATTTAAAAGGCATGAAGTCTTAACAATAAGGATGTCGCCGCTAATGGCGGCTCCGCTTATGTTTCCCTACAGGGTGTTAAAAGCACAGTGAAAAAAAGCGTATCGCTTAAATAGATTGAATTCCGCCTAGAAATAAGATTTATCAATCGCATTAATTTTAAATTTGAAGGACTCCCTTACTGCCCGATGCCAGCTTGTCATACGCCCATTTTTAGGGGACGGCAAGCCTTCAAGTGGCTTTCGCGGCATATCCTCGCCACACATGGCTCCGGTATTCCACGGTCCACTTGACCCCAAATGGTCAATGGCTTCGTGGCATCGGGCAGTAAGGGAACGGTGACATGGGGTCACCTCCTGCTGTCCCACTAAATAGGAGACACCTGAAATGTCCCGATTTATACAGGGTGACAGCCAGAAAATTATGTCAACTTTTCCTGATAATGCAATCGATTTTATTCTCACCGATCCGCCTTATCTGGTTGATTACACGGATCGCTCAGGGCGTTCAATTGCCAACGATAAAAATGACGAATGGCTAAAGCCTGCCTGTCAACAAATGTTTCGCGTATTGAAACCCAATAGCCTGATGGTCAGTTTTTACGGCTGGAATCGGGTTGAGAAATTTGTTGATGCCTGGAAAAAATCCGGCTTCCGTATTGTGGGTCATCTCGTTTTCAAGAAACGCTATACGTCAAAAACTGGTTTTTTGGGGCACAGCCACGAAAATGCTTATCTGTTGGCTAAAGGCCGTCCCGTGATGCCCGTAAAGCCAATGAAAGACGTACAGTCATGGCAATATACAGGCAATATCTATCATCCAACTCAGAAGCCTGTCAGTAGTTTACAGCCACTCATAGAATCTTTTACGCAACCTAACGCTATTGTACTCGATCCGTTTGCTGGTTCTGGCTCTACCTGTATCGCTGCTGCGCTTTCAGGACGGCGTTACATTGGTATTGAGCTTCTCGCTGAATATCATGCCATTGGTCAACAACGTATTGCCGCTTTGCGTGCTTGTCGTGCAGCCTAAAGAGGAAATCAAAATGAATTATTCTGGTCATGAAGTGCTACGAAAAGAGGTGGCTTTACTCGTTGAGAAAATGGATATGTTTTATATGCAGCTTTTTGAATTTGAGCGGAAATATTTATATAACGCTGACGAACTTACCGAGCGTTTAGCGGCGCAACTGATTAAGCCGATTAAAAATCAAATGCAAGAGATTTATAAACAAATCATTGCGTTGGACAGTGCTTTTAAAGATTAATAGAAAGGGCGGTATATCCGCCCAGTTTCATTATTTATCTTTTCGTGGGCTATTTATTTTAAAATCAGCAGTCACTTGGCGTAATTAATCGTTAAATGAATTATGCTATGGTTTTATTTTTGTATTTTCAGCTATTTCTTTAAGTTTGGCGTAAATGTTAAATAATAAAATAATTAATTCACAAGAAACCCTTACACCAATAAGACCAATAAAAATTGTGCTTAATCCACCTATAAAACCTGAGAAAAACCCACCTAAATGACTACCAGCAAAAATAGCAGCAATTCCAGAAAATAAAACAGCAATTATACCAAGCCAATAAAAAATTATTATAATCTTTGGCGTTATCATTTTATCTAAATTTAATAAAGATTTTAACATGGTTATTTCCTCTTTTTTATTTCTCTGAGTTGGTTAATAAATTGTATTCTCATTCATTTTTCCAGATTTTATTTTCTGATAATGTTGATGAATTTTTCTGGCATAGTGGTAACGATTTTTAATTGATGTATTGGTATTTTTTATTCCAGCGTTATACATCCCTACGGCTAGCCAATTTTTTCCGTAGAGAGCAAAGTTACGACTTAAAATCATTGCCCCAATATGAATATTTAAACAAGGATAATTGATTAAGTCACTTTCTGTTAACGTAGGGTATTCATTTTTAATTGCGTTAAAGGTTTTGCTATTAATCTGCATAATCCCTAAATCTAACGAGCCATCTTTATTTTTGTTTTTTGCTTTAGCATTAAAATTAGATTCTTGTCTGGCAATCGCTCTTAAATAATCGGGGTCAATTTGATAATAAATTCCTGCTTTATCAAAACAATCGGCAAGCGATATTTTTGAAATAACAAGACAAAATAGCCATATTAAATTTTTAATTTTCATCACGTAGCTCTTTATTCAAAATCAAGAACAATTCGGCATATTGTCGCCCCTATAAAGCAAAAGCATTTTTCAAAGATATTCCAATCATAATTTTCAATGTTACCTCACCAAATCCGCTTTTTCTACCAATAACTTACACACCACACGCAAAATATATATTTTTCTTTAATTATATGAAATATAGTCTTTTTTTAGTGAATTATATATTTTTATTTATTAAATATAGAATCTATATAGAGTCTAATAAGAATCTTTATAGCATCCTTATGTTTTATATAAATATTATATTAAAAGAATCTCATAAGAGTCCTTATAGATTCTTAAATGATTCTTTTGTTTTTTAATTAATATACTGATTTTACGTCATAATTAATTTATTTAAAAAATAGATTCTATTTAGACTCTAATTGGAATCTAAAAAGATTCTTTTGTAAAATGTATTTTAATGTAAAATAATAGTTATTGTGTAAACTAATCATTAAGGTTTTTTCATGGAAAATACTAAAAATAAATATCGCTTATCTTTACCCATACCTGATTCTATTCTGAAACAAATAGACGAATTCGTTGAAGATAAACGCGCCGATGGTGAACCTAATTCTACTTCAAATCGCACTGTTATTGCGATGGAGATGTTAAAAATTGGTTGCCTTGTTATGCAAAAAAGAAAGGCGAATAAAGACAATGAAGAACCACAAATTACGCTAGATGATAAACTTACTTTAATTGCTCAATCCGTTTTAAAGATGGAATTTATGGAAAATCTTTTGTTTTATGCAACGAAGAAAAATCAAGAAAAAACTTCATTATATATGTCAGATGAAAATCATAAAAAGTATCTGGAAGAGATAGAATATAAGCTGAGTTATTTTTTTAAACGGAAATAATATTTTTGATAATTTTGATCAAAATTTTAAAATAAAGGAAAGCTAAAAGAATGGAAAAATCTATTGAAAAAATCATCTATGCATCAAGATGGTTATTATTTCCTGTCTATATTTGGTTGTCTTTTGGATTTATTTTACTCACTTTAAAGTTTTTTCAGCAGATAATTCATGTCATCCCAGAACTTTTTGCTATCACTGAATCTGGATTAATTTTAACGGTTTTATCGCTGATTGATATTGCGCTAGTTGGGGGGCTTTTAGTTATGGTTATGTTTTCAGGTTATGAAAACTTTATTTTAAAAATGACCGTCAATGATAAACATCAAAAATTAAGCTGGATGGGGAAAATGGACGTTAATTCCATTAAAAATAAAGTGGCCTCATCGATTGTCGCCATTTCTTCCGTTCATCTTTTACGACTTTTTATGGGAGCAGAAAAAGTGGCGGATAATAAAATAATGTGGTGTGTTATTATCCATCTGGCTTTTGTTGTCTCTGCATTTGGTATGGCTTATATTGATAGAATGAGTAAAAATTCTAAAGGATAATTTTTAATTATATTCCCCTTGAGATAGTTCATGCAAAATAGTCAATCTCAATCACCGCAATCCCTTGAAGGTGTTGTTGAACGCGTCACTTTTCATAGTGAAGCTTCTGGTTTTTTTGTTATTAGAGCTAAGGTTTCCGGACATAAAGATTTAATTACTGTAACGGGTAATACTGCTTCTATTACTGCAGGGGAATATATTGAATGTATGGGTATCTGGCTTAACGACGTTAATTATGGCCTACAGTTTAAAACCCATCATATAAAAACTATTGTTCCTACCACTCTGGAAGGCATGGAAAAATATTTAGGTTCAGGTATGGTCAAAGGGATAGGCCCCGTTTTTGCCAAACAACTTATCAAGTCCTTTGGTGCCGATGTTTTTGATATTATTGAACACCACCCTGATAAATTACTTGAAGTTGAAGGCATTGGAAAAAAACGCCAGCAAAAGATTCGTTCTGCTTGGGCAGAACAAAAAGTAGTCAGGGAAATTATGGTTTTCTTACAATCTCATGGGGTCGGAACTTCAAGAGCTGTTCGTATATATAAAACCTACGGTGAATCGGCAATTTCTAAAGTATGTGAGAATCCTTATCAACTCTCGATTGATATCTATGGTATTGGGTTTAAAACAGCAGATCAAATCGCACAAAACCTAGGCGTCGATACACAATCTCTGATCCGTGCTCAAGCCGGTATCCGGCATGTTTTACAGGAGTTGTCTAATCAGGGACATTGTGCAGAAGAACAAGAAGCATTAATTAATAAAACCCATCGCCTACTGAATATTCATGAAGACATTATACGCCAGGCCATTGAGATTGAATTAACAGAACGCCGGCTGGTTTTACAATCGGTTGAAAATGAAATCTGGGTATTTTTGTCGTCATTATCTTTTGCTGAACAAGGTGTTGCGGGTCATTTAAAGCGTTTGATTTCTGGAAAACTTCCCTGGGAGAATATCGCACAGGAAAAATCCATTCCCTGGGTTGAGAAACAAAATAAGATAACGTTATCCGATTCGCAAAAGACCGCTATCGAAAAAACCTTAAACAGCAAAGTGAGTGTTATAACAGGCGGGCCTGGCGTTGGTAAGACTACGGTGATTAACAGTATCCTACATATTATAAAAACTAAAGGAATAAAACTGACGCTTTGTGCGCCAACTGGACGGGCTGCTAAACGATTGAGTGAATCAACCAGAAAAAATGCCACTACGATTCATCGTCTTCTGGATTTTGATCCTTCACAATTTGATTTTAAACACAATGCTGATAACCCTATTGATACCGAATTACTGGTTGTTGACGAATCCTCAATGATTGACATTGTATTGATGAATAAATTACTACGGGCATTACCTGACCATTCAGCGTTGCTGTTGGTAGGGGATATCGATCAGCTACCATCGGTAGGACCCGGGAATGTCTTATCTGATATTATTCATAGTCAGCAAATCCCTGTTAGTCGATTAACCGAAATATTCCGGCAATCAGCTTGTTCTAAAATTATCACCAGTGCTCATGCTATTAATATGGGGCGCTTCCCTGAAATTGTGAAAAAAGGCGAGGAAAGTGATTTTTTCTTTATTCATTCGGAAGATATTGAAGATATCAAAAATAAACTTCTAAATATTATCTTACATCGATTACCGATGCGGTTTGGATTTGATCCGGTCAGGGATATCCAAGTATTAACTGCAATGAATAGGGGCGGAATTGGCGCGCATAGTATTAATGACATGTTACAATCTCAGCTTAATAATAATGACACTTCCTCGAAAGTGACACGTTATGGCCGGACGCTTTCTTTGGGTGATAAAGTTATTCAATTAGTGAATAATTATGATAAAGATGTTTTTAATGGTGATATCGGAATTATTACGTTAATTGATACGGTTGAATCTGAAGTGATCATCGATTTTGATGGCAGAACAATCCGGTATGATTTTAATGAGCTTGATGAGATATCCTTAGCTTATGCAACAACCATTCATAAGAGCCAGGGTTCTGAATATCCTTGTGTTGTGATTCCGATAGCTATGCAGAACTATCTTATGCTTGAACGAAATTTGATTTATACTGGGGTCACCAGAGGTAAAAAAATGGTGGTTATCATTGGACAAAAGAAAGCACTTAGTCTCGCTATCAACAAACAGAACTCGATTAAACGAAAAACATGGTTGTTAACACGATTAAAAATCGCGTTCGATGAATCATAATGCTGTTTTCAAAGAAGATTCTTTAATAAAATCGCATTACCCCCTCATTTAGAAAAAATGCCGCCGATATAGAGGGGTGCTGGATTATCTGACAATTATTCCTAATAATATTCCAACAGCACTAAAATCAGCATCACTAAATGTTGTGTTGGCAATACCAACATTTCCAAGTATAGGTAATAAGAATACAGGCAGGAAGGTAATTAATAAACCTTGAGCGAAAGCGCCTAAAATAGCCCCTCGACGTCCACCAGTTGCATTCCCGAATACTCCTGCTGCTGCGCCAACAAAAAAATGAGGAACGACCCCTGGAATAATCACAGTCATATTAAGTGTATACAAGATGAACATACCAATAACACCTGCTGTGAAACTACTTAAGAATCCAATAAGAACAGCGTTTGGCGCATACGGGAAAACAACCGGACAGTCCAATGCAGGTTTTGCATTTGGTACTAGTTTATCTGAGATCCCTTTAAATGCTGGCACAATTTCAGCTATCACCATACGAACACCTTGTAGAATAATATAAACACCGGCAGCGAAAGTAATAGATTGCATTAGTGATAACATAAATCCACTTTTCCCTTCGCTTATTTCTCTGACCTGTTCATCTCCTGCAAATAAACAGGTAATAAGAAAAATAATGGCCATAGTAAAAGATATGGCAACGGGTGTATCGCGTAAAAATAGTAGACTTTTAGGTACCTTCATTTCTTCTGTAGAATGGGCTTTATTCCCAAATTTACTACCAATAAAACCCGCTAATACATAAGAAATAGTTGAAAAGTGACCAATAGCAACATCATCGGATCCTGTGATTTTTTTCACATATGAATGAGCGATGGCAGGGAAGAACACCATACAAAAACCGACTACTAAGGAACCAATCATCACCAACATAGCCCCTTCAAAACCCGCCGTCGCCAGAATAACCGCAACCATCATTGACATGAATAAGGTATGATGACCCGTTAAGAAAATAAATTTCCAAGGCGTAAAACGAGCAATGAAAATATTAATAACCATAGAGAAAAACATGATCATCGCCATTTCTTTACCAAAAGATTTTTGTGCGATAGAAACAATGGCTTCATTATTCGGTACAACGCCATGAGTATTAAATGCAAGTTGGAATATTGCTGAGAAATAACCTAATGAATTAACAACTAACCCTGCCCCAGCACCCAGAATAACAAACCCCATAATGGTTTTTACGGTACCTTTAATACATTCAGTGACGGTTTTTTTTTGTATGATTAATCCAATTAATGCGATAGAACCGACCAGAATAGCTGGTTCAGATAACACATCTTGCATCAGGAAACGAAAAAATGTCATACTGCCCCCTACAGCGCCCCCAGTTCAATCAATGCAGCTGATATACGTTCTTTCATTGCAGTTTTATCTATCATATTGCTTAACGAGACAATTTTTCCATTTACATCTTGTGCAACCAATTGTTCTGCAATATCAGCCGTACCGACAAAAATATCGCTTTTAGTTCCTTTTGCTGATCCTAAATCAACATGATCAACATTAGCTTCGATGCCAAGGTCTTTCAGGATCGTTTTAATGCTCATTTCCATCATTAGACTAGTACCTAAGCCATTTCCACAAACTACGGTGATTTTCATTATACTATCCTTATTTTTAGTCTATTAGTTAGTATTTGCTGATGACAGATAAAATATCCTCTATATTATCTGCATTCATTAACTTCTCTACGTCATGTTGATTATCAAAAAGCTCTGAAAGTTGAGCGATGGCGTCAATATGACTATTGCTGTCTGTTGCTGCAAGAACAAAAAGTAATTTGATGGGATCATTTTCATTTACATCGAAATTAACCCCATTTTTGATTACAGTTAGTCCTAAAGAAAGTTGATTTACGCCATCTTCCGGTCTGGCATGAGGCATAGCGATGCCAGGTCCTACAACATAATATGGCCCAATAGATTTGTGAGATTGAATAATTGCTTCCACGTATTGGGGTTCAATTGAACCATTATCAATTAATGGCTGACAGGATTTGATTACTGCATCACCCCAATCTTTTGTATTTTGGAGCACTTGAACAACATCTGAGGTTAATAATGTTTTTAGCATCTCTTTTCTCCCGAAGATGCAGACTTCATTTGTTTAGAAATTAGGTTTTAGTAACCTCAATATTATGCGAGCAAAGGACTGTATTATTAGTTAACTATCGATCATTTATACAATATCTGTCAAATCAGCTTTCAGCTACTACACATTAACGCAATGAGTTAATCACCGTACTCTTTTTCTTTAATTTTTTGTTTTTCTTCATGATGCAAAATATTGCCTTCATCGTTATCTAATCGTTTAGACTCTTTATCCGAGTCTACCTCGTCTATCGATAGATTGTCTTCGGTTGGCAAGGAAAATTCATCTGCATTCATCAATTTTTCAGCATCAACATTCTCAGGTAATTTGCTCTCTTCATCTTTAAGTAATGTATCATTGATGTCAAGGTTTAACGCTTTGTCTATATCACTAACAGAAAGACTTTCTTCTACTGCAGTTGCCAATTCATTGTTTTGTGCTGTTTCCTGCGTAATTTCTACTACGATGGTAGTATCCGTTTCTATTTGTTGTAGTGCGCCTGGTAACTGGTCAGTCTGATAGATTTTGGGTTCGACACCCTCATCGCCCTTCTGGAGAATGATGTACTTACCTTCTTTAGCACCCTGATAGCGGGCTTTTTCAAAATCAATATTGCCCGTATAAATCCCCACCGGCAAATGGTAGTTGCCGCGGTGAATACCATTTTCATTAACAACCGGTAATAAGATTTCAGGGGATTTATTGAGGGTGCTTAATCTTCCTGTCTCGGCGATTATGGTGTCTACTTTTTTCGCTAATGCGGTTTGGGTGATAACTTTGCTTTGTTCCCACACGTTTTTTTCACTCACTGCACGCTGGTCATCCTGACGTTTGATAAAATCATGGGCTGAAAAGCGCTCACCGCTATGGGTTTCAATGTGTTTTATCCATTTATCTTCATCGTCCAGATAAACCTGTACATGGGCTTTACTACGGGAAAATTCGACATAGGTATTATCCAGCGCGGCCAGTTTTGCTTTGTTGTCACTCGCACCATCATACACAATCACATAAGGCACGGATGCACCCTGTGAAGCATAAGCGGTAACGGCATAGGTATAATCAAGATGTCTGTCGCTCATCTCTTGATTGGGCTGATAGGTTAACGTCTTGCCATTAAAATCAATTAACAGGGTATCGTCTTCGATTTTTTTGATTATCCCCAACTCATTATTTGCCGCCATGCGTTCTTTATCGGTGACGGTCAGCCTAATTTTTTCGCCTGGACTGACGGTTATCGTCTGCGCTTGATACAATGTGATGGTATCCGGATTAAGGGTTATGACTGACAGATAACGCTCTTGCTGATTGTCAGACTGGTGCAGTGAAAGGGTACCATCTGCTGACGTTTCATTAATGTGATAATAGGTTTGATTGATTTTGGCGATGTTACCGGTGTTTGTTTGCCAAAAATCCACGGTTTTGATGTCAGCGGCAGCGTGATTAATACGTTGCAAGGTGGGGATAGCCAGGCTTTGCTTGTCATCTGGGTAAAGTGTTTGATGAATCGCTTCATTAATGGCTGTTCTGTCACGATTTAATGGGGTGACAATCAGGGTGTTATCCTGTGCGTCTTTTGTTCTACTGGTAAAATCATTTACAATCGTGGCTATTTTTTCCTCCTGCGTTTTCCCTTTGAAGTCAACCACTGAATTAGCTGGAATATCATTATTTTTCATACGCATTACGGTATCTGGCTGCACGCTATTAATGACAGAGAGCGATTGTTTGATATTGCCTGCTATTACGGCTTCGATTGCGGGTTTTAATTCCGGATTTTGTCGAACAATTTCACGCATCACTATGGTGTCTGCGGCACTGCGCTCTAGCGTGACTTTAAATGGTACGCCACTTTCAAAAGATTTGAGTTGCTGTCGGTCACCGGAAAGCACAATGCGGCCTGATTTTTCGGTAATGGTTTTTAATAAGGTGGCATAGGTTTTATTGCCTATCATTGAGCTTTCATCAATGATAAACAGGGTATTCTTAAAGTTGGTTTCGTTATTATTTTCATTCAGAAAACTGGCAATGGTCTGGGATGGAATACCGGCTTCTTTAAGTCCTGCCACCGCTTTGTGGGTGGGGGCGAGTCCCATTAGCGTGATGTCGGGTCTATTCTGTTTGAGGGATGTTGCCACGGTTTTAAACTGGGTGGTTTTTCCTACGCCTGCATAACCCTGAATGGCGATAATCTGGTCAGAGGAACGCAAGACTTTCTCTGTGGCTTTTTGTTGTCCTTGTGTGAGTCCAGTGGTGTCAATAGGCAAATTTTGTTTAATCAGGGGTAACTGGGTATTTTTACCTTTTAAAATCTGTTTAAGTATGAGTGATTCTCTTTCAAAGGTTGATTTTTCAATAAAATTCCCCATCAGTGTGTTAAAACTGCCACCAATAGCGATAAAATCGCCTTGTTTTAACTGTTTTTCAAACTGAGCGGCAATCTGTTCAATGGATGTATGAGGTAATAACTGAACCGCTTTTGTGATGGCTGCTGCACCATTAAAAAAGACCTTTGAACCGGTTACTTTATCGATAGCAATCTCGATGGCTTTTTGTATATCAGCTTGCGGATTTTGTTTTGCGGTCTGGTTGTTTATTACCTTATAAAAATCGGTTTTTTCTGCACTGATGGTTTCCATTTTTACATCGTTAAAGGCCATTTTTTTATTAATAGTGGCTTTATCGTGTCCAGTGATGGCAATGACCGTTTTGCCGCTGCGCTTAATCTGATTAATCGTGTTATCGTTGAGTTCTCGGTCATTGGTGATAGCAATCACCGTTTTGGTTTTTGACAAGCGCTTTCCTAACGATTCACAGTAATAGTACGCTAATGAGGCTCCGGTTTTCGGTGAAAAGGAAAAGGTCTTGCCGTGATTATCTTCCAGGATGACTTTATCCCGAAACAAAAAATTTCCTTTTCTTATCTGGCTGACGGTAAAGGCTTTACCGGCAGGAATATTGTCACCAAATCGCCGCTCTGATTTCACTTTATCCCCCATCCGTAGCTCTAAGTTTTCGGTCTTATACAGTTGATAGTGATTTGATATTTTATTGATAGGGAGCTGCGTATAACAGCCGTCACCATTTAATAACACAAGGGTGTTGGTCTTTTTGTCGATGTCCTTAATTAAAAAGGTTTCCTTCTGCTCGCCGTTAATTCTTTCTAATTGATTACCAACCTGATAGGTATTGCGGTTGTTACGATTTGAAGCATCGAGAAACACTGATTTTCGCGTTGAAATGGTGACAGATTGCGATGACAGCAATCCTTTTTCTATTAATGTGTTACGGACTCTATGTGTTATCTCAGCATTCAGTTTATTACTCCCTGTCTGAATGATAGCCTCTTTGTTGGTGGCGTGTAACAGAGAATAATAGTTTGCCGCAAGCTGTGCTCTGTCTCTTTTGTCGACTTTTTCGACAAAATAAAGCCGTTTGCTGGTATTGACCTGATGACAGTTAATCGTTGGGATAGTAAGGTTACTGACAATCTGTTTCATCAATCCAGCTTCTGAACCTGCTGTGCTATCAAAAATAATCGCGTTCGCATTGTGGTAGTTTACGGTTTGCAGTAGAAATTTCATCTTATCAAGCCCTATCTTTTCGGACTGATAGACGCTTAATAGGCTATTTTTGACAACCCTTTCATTCTGTCTGATTTCTTTTAACGTCATTACATTTATGTCATTTTTAAGCTCGGCAACCAAATTGTTTTTGGTTGTCACATTCGGCACGACAATAATATGGGGTTGTCGATTTTCCTTTGCCAGCGTCTGAATCTGGGAAAGCGTGCTGAGATGGTGATTTGCATCCCCTTTTAGATTGACAACATTGACTGCCGCATTATTTTTTACCAGACGGGTTGTCAACGGGCTGGCTTGTGTTGAGGTTAACCCACTTTCTTTGGCGCTTAAGTGAGTTATTAACTGTGATACGGCGTTTTCTTCTTTTAGCTGATGGGGAGTTGTTAAGGCGGTACCTTCTCTATTAACCGGAATTAAAGCCCCTTCATCCAAAAAATGTCCAATTTCAGCTCTTATGCTATTTATCATGCCAGATTCATAAGGTATCTGACTAATCACCTGTGTTAAGAGTTTGTCATAGGTGAATCTGTGGTGATGCATTTCCAGTGACTGAATGGCATTTTTAACGGCTTGTTGCAGCGTAATTTGTTGTTGCCGGTCGATTTTTTCATGTATTACTGGTTTAATGATGGTATTTTTATCAAATCCGGTGGCCTGTAACTTTTGTTTCCATTCCTGACGGACGGTTTCAATATTGGAAAAATCTTTTTTCTGGCGAGTATCTAAAGTGGCCACCATTTTTTGTTTTGCGGTTGCCTTTTCACCTACCGCTGCAATGATTTCCTTTCGGCGACTGGAGAAAATCTCGGTGGGTACGCCTTTTATTTCCCATTGACCGTTTTGACCTACTGCAATAAACTGATAGCCCTGTCCGGTTAGTTCTTCCTTCAAGAACTGACGATATAATGCGCCTAATGCCACCTGATTATTCCAAGTCACCTCAACAAATCCCTGACCCATTTGACGGTCTGATGATAGCGTTTTCCACTCACCCTGCTTGTTTTGTGTGACATTGGCAATTACCGCATGCGTATGGAGTTGTGGGTCAAGGTTTCGGCTGGTGTCATGCAAAAAAAGGGTGGAGACTAAATTACCCGTGTTTTCAAAGGTGCTGACACCCTGATGCATGGTACGGGTAGAGACCATCCGCTCTATCTCATTAAGGGCTTTTGTTACCGCATTTTTATGTGCTTCAACTACTTTTTTATCTTCGACCACCAATGCCAGTACGGAAACGCTTTTTGGTGCGGAAAAGGTAAAGTCGTAACCGGCACGATGGGTGTTTTTGCCTTTTGATACATGCGTCATATCGCTGCCATCCGGTAACTTACCGTCAAGCACCTGTAAAAAATCGTTTTTATTCACACTGCCGGTTAAACCTAATATTTTTGCCCCTGTGCCATACCACTGGGTGTTATCCGCGCCGTTAAAATAGTAATTATCCTTTTCTTCATAATAACTGGCTGCACCGGCAGAGCTGGTAATTTTATTAACGGTCAACATATCGACTTTCCTTACACCGATTTTTCATGCTCGATTTTTCGCGGGTTATTGTTGTTGATGTCCTGATATTCATCGAGAGGAACGTTAGTGGTAATGGCTTCATGATAAAGGTTTCTTGGTGCCACATCATCTGATGTTGATGCTTCCCAAGGCAAAGTGATGTCGGTTCCTGATGGTAAATCATCGTTAGCCGTCGACGTAGAAGCTTCCTCTTCATTTTTATTACCTTCGCCGCTGTTGGTGTTTGCTTTTTTGTTATTATTGAACGTGTTGCTGGCAATGGCCTCAGCTTTATTTTCAATTCCCGATTTATTCAGTTCCTGCTCAATCTGGTTATCAAAAATGGCGGAGACATCACGCTCGATTTTCCCTGCGGCAATCGTTTTATATTGTTTATGTTCCAGCGTGAGTTTAACAATCGGCACATTCCCGCGGAGTGAGACAAAGCACTCCAAGTCATCCAGATTCTGAATATCGGAGAAGCTGACAATTTTTTCACGAGTATCTTCTTTCGAAAAGTTCACCCCATCCCGAATAGTATCCACGCCGTAGCTATACTGGTCGCGGAATTTCAATAAACGAGTTTCACCCAGTTCTTTTTGTACCCACTCGGCCACACTGCCACTGGGGGCACGAAAATACAAGGTGGTATTCGCCAAATCCCAGATATTGCGAGCGTCATGAGCACCATAGTTTGCTTCCAGTTGCGAGAAGTTTTGAATGCTGATAAGGGTTGCCCCACCAAATTTACGGGCTTCGGAGAGATAATCGCTAATGACCGGCAGTTTATGAAGACTCGGTAATTCATCTAACACTGTCCAGATACGACTTTCTCTGCTTGGTGTTAACGCCAGTACCGATTGCATGGTGAGATTGAGCCAGGTGCTGATTAACGGTTTTAAGGCAGTATGTAAGCGACCATCACTCGAGATAAAAATCCAGGCATCTTCATCGGCATTTTGCACCCATTCCCGAATAGAGAAAGGTGGCTTGCCTTCTTTTTCCAATCCCTGACAGTAGCGCAAGGCTTTGACATAAGCACTTAACACGGTACGGATGGTCATCGACGTTTTTTCAATACTGCCATCGACCAGATTGGCCGCATCGGTGCCCTGTACAAAATCATGCAACTCGGACAGTGAAATGGACAATAACCGTTGCAATAGTTTTTTAATCGAACGGTCAGGGTGGGGGCGCATATGCTCAGCGGTCGCCACAAACAACAGGCGAGCAGACATCAGCCAGAACGGGTCACCACTTGCATCAGGCAATAACGGCAGCGCAAAGGTTTCAAAATCGGCGCGGTCTTGGCACTCTCTCCATAAATCCCAGTTCGGGCAACGTGCATCCATTGGGTTTAAGATGATATCTTTGCCTTCGCGATAAAAAAGCGGAATAAAGTTATTACCTTTATCGTAGATAATGGCTCTTTTCCCCTGATTTCTTACTTGCATTAACAGGTCATTAATCACCGTACTTTTCCCTGTGCCGACGGTGCCATGCAGCCCAATATTTTGTTGTTCGCTGTTTTCAACCAGGTGCAAATCCCCAATCTTAAGCGATGAGAGTTTTCCTTTGGCTTTTAAAAACTGGTTAATTTCTTTCACTGACCCTGCCAGATAACGACCGCCGATAATCTCATTTTTCCGCTGTTGCGCGCCTTTTTTACCTAACCACCAGAACACCGCCACAATCAAGCCAACAAAGGTAAAGGAGGCGACTCCCCACGCCCAGAATGCGGCGTCTTTCAATAACACATAGCAATGAATAAAATACCTATCGAGGCGTACCTCGCGGGAGGTTTTTTCAAATTCAACCACCTGACCGGTTCGGGGATTTAACCAGTGGAAGGTGAAGGTGCCTCCTTCGCTAGTGCCAATCGCTTCCTGTAGCGGTATCACTAGGGTATCCATTGCCCAATAGGATAACCCGTGTATCATCTTCTCAAACGGGATTTGAAAGGCTATGGTGGTAAAAAAGACCATCACCGTGGCGATAATTACCCAGAACGCCACGATATTGGCAATCTGCATAAACATCGCCACCATGTATTTAATCACCTGACCACCCTGGGTCATGTTTCTGGCATCAAGACTCATAATTACGGTTCCTTAGCAACAGGAAGCCCAATTTTCTATCAAGAAAGTTTTAATTATTGGGCTTTTTAAGACGGGAAAGAAATTAAAGAATATTGGCAATACTTTTCGCTAACTGGTTTTCCAGCTCCGGTTTTGCTTCTTCAAATTTCAGGTTGACCTTGTTGGCATTGGACACAATCCGCGTTTGGTATTTATGACGGTTGGTGGTTTCGGTGCTGGTTTGAAGTTTAGCGCCTGAGGTGCCTTGCTGTAGACTTGCCACATCATTGACCGTCACTTTCGTGCCGCTGCTTAATGCGCTAATCTGCAAATCGGTGATCATGGTGTAATTTACATCTTCCACCATCGCATCGACCGCCGCGCCAACCAGCCCTGCGGCTAATCCCACACCTAATGCGCCGCCGGTGGAATCGACGTTATAAGCCATCGCACTTGCGCCCACCGCTGCGCCAAGGGCAGCCCCTTCATAACCTTGCGATAAAAAGCGCTGGGCATCTCTTAAATCCATCTTATCGGCCTTTAACACATTGGCCTGTATCCAGTAATAGGCGGCATTGGGATTATTCACCACCGTATAGCCTTTTGCTTCCACCGCTCTTCTAATTAAGCTCGCCAAATCTGACATATCTTTATCGGAGGTGTTTTTAATTTGCAGGTAAACGGTTTTCTGAGAAGCCGGATCTAACCAGATGGTTTCACTCATTTGGGTTTTTACTTCGAGATTGCGTTTTTTCACTGCCGTGCTGACTGCACTACAGCCTGTTATAGCCACAGATGTCGATATTAAACTAACCAGCAATAAACGCTTAAAAGGGTGTGCCATTTTTAATTAACTCCTTGTTAAAGGTATAAGAGATTACTTGAACAAGATGCTGTTCAAGTAACATTCTGATAAAAAAAGGTTATCTAAGGATTAACTGTCACGACGGCTATAGTCATCATGATCAAACCCGCTTGTCGTGCTGAAATCATTGTCATAGTGACTAGATGAATTAAGTGATGAATCATCATATGAACTATCAAAAGAATAGGAAGATAAAGATCCGCCTATATCATAACTGCCGGAACCGTACATATTTCCCGCACAATCTGAACCACATCCACTCATTGATAGCCCTGTGGCTGGATTAGTATCTAATCTATCAGAGATCTCTTCATCAAAAAGATTGCTATTTGCGTGTTCACTATTGAAAGGAGAAAAGTTATGTGATGAATGATCTGAATATCTATTCCGTTGCCAATCTTGAGGGGCGTAAGAAAAAAGAATGGCGCCAGCAATAAATAATGAAATAATTGCGGATAGTATTATCCCCCCATAGATAACTTCGGAAAACACATATCCATCATTTTTTGCGGATATCTCTAAAAATTCTCTTGAGAGAATTAAAATATTTCCGATAAAAAAACCAACTAACAGTGGGTATTTGAATACTTTTTCACTTTCACGCCAATTTTTTGAAAAAAAACAAAATAAAGCGCTCAGGTTAATGACGCTCATGGCGATCATCGAGGAGGCTTGCTTAAAGTAGAACAAAAATAGTGTTTCGAGGATGACTATTGTGATGATAAATGCAATAAATCTCATTCTGATTTTCCTCCTTTATCCTCGTACCTTTTAAGATTAGCGGATTTTTCCTTATTTATCGCCTTCTCATTGGCGGTTATTTTATCCTGCGTGGGTGCCACGTTATGCCCAAAATCGGTTTTTTCTGCCCGTATTGCTTTTGCGTATTCACCGGTATTGGCTTCTGCGGATTCAAGTAGACTGACTTTATTGCTTTCACCGGTTTCGGGGTTAACAATAGTCTGGTGTTGCCGGATTTGACCTTTATCGGCTTGCGTTTCCAATTGTGCCGCATTTTGATTAAAGCCGGCTGGATTATATTGGCTGGCATCGTGAGATACCTGCATACCCTGATAATGACTGGCCACTACCGTTTGACTGGCAAAGTGATTATGGCGGATATCGTCGGCTATCCGATCGCTAAACTCGCTGACCAGCGCTTCACGTTGCGCCCTGACCGCAGGTGTTCCCGCATCCGCTAATACACGACCTGCTTCCGCTTCACCTAAACGCGAATACGCAAACTGGGTAAACTCCTGCTCCAGGCGGTGCGAAGCACTTAAACGTTCGGTTTCGGTTAAATTGGCTTGTTCTGATATGCGCTGTTCTTTAGTTTTACTGGCCGTAAATCCGGCAAAGTTTTCACTGGTATTTTGCAGTGAGGCTCTTAGATCTCTGACTAAAGAACGGGTTTCCGAATTAGAGATGCGACTAATTTCATCGTCCGTCATATTCTTAATAACGGTTGCTGACTGACTCGATGCGAAATCTTTTGCCACTTGCATATCTTCGCTGGTTTTATTGCTTTTTGACGCAGAGTCTGTATTAGTGTCTCGCCATTCATGATTGTACCTTGCGTTAGCATCTAATTCCGCGCTGGCTTTTGCGTTTGATGATCCCTTGCTAACACTCAGGCTTCCTTTTGCCCCAAATCCAAAACCGGCAACATCGGTACTATCGGTTGAAGTTCTATCCTCTCTGGATGTACTGTTATTTGAAGACATAGCTTCTTTTGCATATTGGGATTGTCGTTGAACATCTTCAATCGCCTGGCGCTGTTCACTGGATAATTTACTGTCTTGCGATCCCTGCTTACTAAACTGGTTACTGAGCGCCGTTGAGATATTGTAGGTGTCCGATATGGCACTTTTTAAGCCCTGATGGTAACTTTCACTTTCCTGGTGTTGACTGCTTAAGGCTTTGCTAAAACTGGTGTCAAGCATCGAACTGGTGTCCAGACTAAACGGCAGTTTCGAGATGGCTTGCGTGGTATCGACAATATGCTGGCCACTTTGTGTGGTGCTAATCATCGCCCCGTTATCGATTTGCTGGCTGGAGAGTCCCGCTTTGAAACTCCAGTTTAAATCCGTTTTAAAGCCGTTGATGTTCTCCACCTGCATATTGGCCATATTGTAATTGCCACTTGCCACCGCTGACGCATCTGCGGTCGTCGCCCCTGCCAGAGCATTACCCAGATAGGAGCCGGCACTGGCAATCTGTTGGCCGAGGGAGGTGAAGAGTTTGAAACTTAAAAACGGAATAGACATCATCATCCAGCCGGCAATCCCTGCCGTGGTGCTGCCGGTCTGGGTGAGTCTGTCCAGATTAGAAAACGTCACATTTTCGCCATTTAGCGTGGTTGCCATCATGAAGTTGTAAACATGATTAAAGATAGCAAACATTACAGGCCATAACATGAGGCTGCCCATAATGTTAAGGTAATTAATTATCACTTTGTACGTTATTTCTCTCACAAAAAGCGCTAAAGCCATAATCGGAAACAGGGAAATGCAGAGCAACATCAACACGGTATTGAGTTGCGGCAGCATTTCACTGGCCAGATGATAACTGGCCTGATGGGATAAGCGCATTTTGGCCAGCGATTGCTCGGTGGTCATGAGATTTAACCCTGCTGGGTCATTCATGGCGGCTGCGTAGGCGTTAAAGCCTTTTCTCAAGCCCGCTATCATGATGTTCTGTTTTAAAATATCCGCCGCACTTTGGCTTGCTTTCATAAAGTAGTTGTAGCTGCCTTCGAGCATATGCGGTAACACCACCGAGGCATCGTGGCGGCCTGGAAAGAGTTTACGTGCATAAAACATCAGCGTGCTGCCGGTGCCTGTGGTATCGAGATTAAGCAGCGCTTTAAGTTTTACCGTGGCTTGCTGACAGGTCATAAACTGACTGCGTGCCCCTTCGGTGTTCTCAGCCTCCCACCCCTGATAATAAATGCCTCTTAAGGGACTCGGTTTTGAGAAAATCAGACTATAAATATCGCGGGTGTTGAGTAGCTGGCTTAAACTGTATTTGTGGTTTAGCTGGATATCAGGGATGACACAGTTTTTCACGTATTCACTGAAATTGGCATTAATCTCAGGGCTGTGACTGTGAAAGGTTAATGATTCCTGCATCAGTTTCTGGCCAAACATCAAGCCCGTTTTGCTATAGGCGACGCTCTCTGGCAGATGGAAAAAATCATCATAAAAGGTCGCAACGGAATGCCCGATACCGGTCAGTAACCAAAGTGGCGTGGCCAATCCTACCGGCACATTATCCACCCGATTGATTTTATCGGGTCTGGTCAGGTCGTTGACCACCACGGTGACTTTGGGTGTGAGCAATAATGCTGTCACACAAACGAAGGTAAAGCCCCAGGCAAAAAGCCCTTTTAGGTCATGGGTTTTCACATACGTCATGACACACGTTAAAATACCCAAGGTTTCTGCCAAATAAAGCAGCCCACCCCAAGTGCGGTGATTGGCCATGGCTGCCACCGCATTTAAGGTTTGGGTTACCATATCGCCGCCACTGATAAACCAGGTATCTAATACCATTTACCCTCCAAACTGATAGTTGCTCATCAATCGGGCAGACAACCCTGATGAAAGTTGCTGGCGCAAATAGTGCAAATTGCGCTCAAGCTCCAGCAGATGACTTTGATTAATGCGCATTTTGGTTAAGCGCTGCGCCATTTTTTCGCGCACGGTTTTAAGGCTGTTTTGAAACTGTCTGTTTTCTTCTTCGGTATTGAGGCTGCCGGCTCCTGCCACCTCTACCAAATCAATCAGACCGTCGATATAGCTCACCACCATGTCGCTGGCGATGTACTCAGCCAGCGACGTGACAATCGATTCATCGAGGCTTAACGAGGCACTGTCAATCACGTAGCGCAGGATTTGGACGCGGGTACTGCCAATCAAGGCCGTTTCCTTATCGGTTAACGCCGCATCAGTAGTGGATTTTTTAAACAGGCTTGATAATAACTTTTGGATTTGTGCTATCATACTCTTGTTGGTCGGTACGGTGATTTTGCTTTTGGTCGGTTTCAGGCACTGGGTGACATTATCACAACGATACACTTCCGTTGAACCACCCTTTAGAATGGTGTTCAAAATAAATGTATAAGAATTTCAAAAATAATTTAACGAAAAATTAACATTAATTATTAAGCAGCATAACGGGTATCAAACGTGATTTTTTTCTTTTTGAGGCGAGAGAAAGATTTGTCAATAAGCGGTAATGATGTTTTTATGAACAATATGAGTTAACTTTGTACAATTGAGTGGATTTTAAGTAGATCTCCCCTTACCCCAAAAAGGGGACGTAACGCATTCGAGCAATCTCTAAAGCATGATCGACTAATTGAGCTATCCTCAATCCTTCGATAAAACGAGAAAATTTCATCCTGCCACCACAAAGAATGCAACTAAACGGATCGACTCCTAAAAACCGCTGGCTTAGCAGGGTAAAAGTCATCGAACGTTTTCTTTTGAATGCCGATTGTCCCACTGCTTTTCTAACAATATCGAGTAATTTTCCCACCACTCGATTTGCCAAAAACCAAAATAACGGATCATCCGAAAATGTTTCTCGGGGATCTGTTTGATAAGCCGTAAAATTAATTCTTTCTGGGTTAAATCTAAATTTTTATAATGACCGGTATTATGGTCGAAAAACCGCAACGTAATGCGACTTCCTCCATCATAATGCGCTAGCCTTGCGCCAGAGACTGGCGGTTTCTTCAGGTAACGCCCAATATACTTTGCTGTTTTTTGGGCATTGGATGTCGGGTCGGCAAAATAAACATGCCAATAATCTTTACCTTCAGCATTTTTCCCTGCATTCAGAATAAACCGCTTCCACTCATCATAATCTCTTATGTGCTGTAAACTTTCAGGTAGGTAAATTTTCCCCAGACAGAAAGAAGATATTGTCGAATATTCCACATCCAACGTTTTCTGACTTTAGCGAGGTCAAATTGCATCGACTTCCATTTTTCATTTTGATTGATGCCGCCCATTGTCCATGAGAGATGAATATGCGTGTTCCAGTTTAGTTTTCTCCCATAGGTATGTAGCGCACCAAAAATACCCATTGTTAATCCCCGTTTTTTTGCTGCATAAAGTAAATTGTCCGCAGCAAACGGGAACAGTTTCCCTAGTAACCATCGATTCAATTCAAAGAGAAGCCAAAGACTATCCGGCATCGTAAACGTACCATGTTGCCATTCGACATCCGGTAAACGCATTATATTTGTGTCTATCCAAGTATCCGTGGCTTTTGTTCCACAGGATGGACAACCTCGTCCCTTGCAGGTAAAACAAACTAACTTCTGATGAGCACAATCTTCATTTTCACAACAGTATTGACGGAACCCCATCATCGTTGTGCCACAGGCTAACATTTTTGTTACCACCTCGATTTCAATATCTCTCAGTTGGGTAGTTTCCATGATCGCCGCCCATGCATTATTCCGCTCAAAAAGCAATTTTAACGGTTTGGGTTGAAAATCAGCTCTCATCGGGAAGTTAACTCACGGAAAAAAGAAACGAAATTAGCCATTTAACGATTAATAACTGTCATGTTTTAGGGTGAAAAAATAATCAATTTTAACGTTGCAGGATTATTTAACCAAATCTTATTTAACTAACCGACAAAACACGCTATAAAACGTCCTGTATCACTTTTTATGAAGAGATATACGATGGGTAATAGGGAATGATAGGTTTTTTTATTTGATAGCCTTAAAATCAATTACAGGCGGTTTTTTTATGTCTGTACTTACTGGTTATCGATTTGCAGCCGTAGGCTGATTCGTTCATCACACCGTCATTCGCTCCAAGCCCTGGTAATATTGATAACTCTCCCTGATTGCCATAAATCACGGTGCCAACCAGCGACATCATCAACTCCTTTAATTCCCTGTCTGAGCTTATAAACTGATTGATTTTCTCAAACGCACTCCAGGTTAAATTACGGTTGCGCGGTATACGCTTTTTCTCTTCGTCATTGGCATGGTTAAACACCTTATTAGTTTCATTGCCCACGCCACAGCCTTGACGGGAGGCTGCCCAATCGGCAAAAACGCTATGATTTCCTGCGATATCCTGACAGACGTGCTGGCTCGCTGCTTGTGATTTTGGCCATAGCCCGCCGACAATCCCTTGCGCCGCCTGACAGGTAGAAATGTTCATGTTGTTAATGTCCGAGGCGAGCTTTTGCAAATAATCCTTAACCGCCTTAACTTGCGGCAGTGCAGTTTCCAATGCCAAGTCAAACGCGTATCCGGCGGCATTACTTAAAATTTGTTTCGCCATCACCTTTATCTGGTCGGAGTTGATAAAACTAAATGACCCCAGATAAGCATCGATGCCACCGCAACCGGATTTCACTTCGGGTAAGGTGACCGAGATAAGCTGGATTTGTCGTACGGGATTACGCAGAAACAGTGACCCACCCGTGAGATAACCGGCTGCCTGTCCCTGCCACGCCGCTGCTTGCGTGACATTTGCGCCACTGCCGCTATTGAGCTCCTGGAAGAATTTGTTTAAATCTTCATTGATACCGGCATGCGTTGTGGCACAAAACAGCATCATGGCAATTAATTTGTATTGTTTTTTCATTGCAAGACTCCCAGTTTTTCAGCAAGCCCAAAAGACTGTTCCAGTCGGTTAACAAACATTTCTGCGCTCAGCATGCCTTGCGAAACCGGAATGGCCACCAGGGTTTGGGTATTAACGATAAAATCGGTGGGCGTCACCTGCGGTAATTCAGGGAAAAACTCCCCAATCACATCAGGGGTTACCGGTAATACGTTGGTAAAGGTGCTATCACCGAGTCCGTCAAAACTGTAGACAAAAACCGGAATACCCAGTTGCTGCACGACGCTATTCAGCACAGGGTTAAACTGCTGACAATACTGACAATCGGATTTCATGAAATGCACGATTTGCCAATGGGTGATATTAATCGCCTGTCCGTTTGATAAGCGAAAGGTCTGTGGTTTCGCTTTGGGCACTGTGCGCGGTTGCGTTGGGTTATTCCCTGCCCCTGTCTTGTGTTTTTCGAGTGCGGCGATTTCATCGAGCACGCTTGCAGCAATGGGTAATGTCATCAACAGCACTAAAAATGCGAGTATCGTTTTCATCATTAATCCCTCGGGGCAAAATCAGTCACGCGATTAAGCAGCCGTTTTGCTAAATCATCCTGGCTGATAAAGCCATAAGCCAGTGGATGGTAACTACCCGTGCTCGGGTCAACCAAAAAAAGGGCAGGGAAATAGCGAATTTGCATCCTGGCTGCCTGCCCTCGGTCTTTCTGGCTGTTAGGTAACTCAGGGGTTATCACACCATCGACACTAATTGGCATCACCGCCATCTGGTATTGCTGGGCAAATTCCCGCACCACTTGGGCTAATTTATTGTCCAACGGTACCTTGCCACGATAGAAGAAAAAGACCCCATAGCGTTCATTGACCGCTTTAATGGCACTAGCTTGTTCTTTGCGCTCGTTCGCATAAGACAAGGTTGCCGTGGCGTTGTAATGGGAATGCCGATTGTTGTAATCCAGTTCCGGTTTGAGTAGTAGCACCTTCTGCCAGGTGGCTGAAAACTGACTGGCGTTATCCGACCAGTAGTTTTGGAATGCCATCCAGCGCGCCAGTTTCTCCGGTGATTTCGGGTCAAGCACCGCGGCATTACGCAATTCATCGCCCAGCGCTTTGATTTTTTGCATGGTTTCCACCGCTGAAGGCGGTTTTTGCGGTGATGACAGTGCTTCCGGCGATTCCTGTTGCGGTGCAGGTTCGTTATACCAATGCCAGCCGATGGCAGGGGAGTAGTGATAACCATCGTCGGGCTTTGCGGTCACCATCGCCGATAACAGCACGCTGCTTAACAAAAGGCGTTTCATGATTTGCGCCCCTGTAACTCGTTTTTAATCTGCTGGCTGATTTTCTCAGTGAGCTTCTGACTGTCCGGTAGTTTCGTCTGGCTATTGAGTTCGTCATAGAATTCAGTGAAATCGAGGGTATCAAATTTCACCCGTTGCAACTCGTCAATGGTGAGTCCGCGACAATCAGGATGCTTCGCGCTACCAAATCCTACTCCTAGTTGACCACCCCGACCTTGGGATTGCACAATTTGCGCGAGCTTACTGTCAAACACACAATAACTGTGCTTTTTACGCAAACACACCCCTAACACGTCTTCAGCGCAAAACTCCCCCACATCAACTACCAATCCTTTTTCTTTGGCTTTACCAATCGCTTTTTCTTCACTGTCACAACTGGCCAGACCAATCTCATGCCCCCAACCGCTGCTTTTGCAGCAATTGCTAAAACCAATCGCGGTTTTACGACACGCCATCGGTTTACCGGTAAAGGCGCTGATATTTTTGCCGTCCCCACTGATGTCTTTACCGGCTTTCGCGAGTGCGGCTAATTGTGATACCGCTTCACCAAAATCATTGTTTTTACCGGAGGCAATAGCGGCACATTTGCCGTCTGAGCAGTAGAATTTGCCGCCACAGAGAAAGCCTTCCCCCTGGGTGGTTTGTTGACACTGGAATTTCACCGATTCTTTAACGCATAAATTGCCGATTTTCTGCAAACACTGGTGTGTCCCTTCACTGCAATTCGGGTCTTTTTCCCAACGACCACAGGTATTATCATCCCGTTCAGAGACGACCCACTCCTCGGATCCTTGCCAGCAAGGGAGCGTGACAGGATAACGTTTGCCGTCTTTAACGACATAACGGGTTTCGCCTTTTTGACTGCACCAGGCTTTTGTTTTGACCGCATTGCCTTTATCCACAGGGCAGTTCGCTGTCCAAACGACTTTTGGGTGCCAGATTGTCTCTTTGACTTTCACGGTAAAGCGCAAGGTTAATTTGGCGGGCTGATTAAAGTGATAGGCACCAGAGCTGCTTTTATCATTGTGTGAAAACGGGATTGGCTTGCCTTTAATGAATTGTCGGTTAGTTATTTTTAGCTCACCGCTAATAGATGCCTTCCCGCCGAGCCAATAAATAAAACTATCACCCATCCCTGAAATGCCCACACTGTGGTAGCAACGGTAACAACCTGGATAGGTGTAAGTCACTTTTTCTATTGTGCCATCCACATCCGGCGTGATAAGCGCAACAATCTGCCTTCCTTCTTTGTGATACGGTAGGTTTTGTAATTGATATTCTCGCGTGACGGTTCTGGTTTGCGTTTCACTTGTCCACTCAACGCTGGCTGTGTTGGTACAGGTGCTGACTATCGTTTTTCCCCGTTCGCAGACATGCTCTTTAAATGTCGATTGGCTAATGCTTTTTTTACTGCACTGCTCGGCACTGCCTGCGGTAATCCCTTCGGCATTTTCCTGAATGGTTTGGCTGTTTTTTACCATGTCCGATTGCCAGTCGATTTTATCCTTTGGATTATTGATATAGGTTTCCCGGGCGAGCTTGCCTAATTCACTGTCATTAAGGGACTGGTTGGCAGCATTACCTATTTTCGATGCATCTTGATAGAAATTTGCCTCATTGGGGTTAGGGGTAAAATTAGGTAATTCCTTTTGTGGCTGAAAATTCGTTAGCGCAGATTCCGTCTGCTTTTGCGTTTGTTCAGCCAGGTCATAACCTTCTTTCGCGGCACTATCCATATCGTTGGCAAAAGCCGATATCGCAAACATCAAAAGTGGCACGGTCAGTATTTTATTCATCACGACACGCTCCATGACGACTGATTTGCGTTAATCCTTCCTCCAACGCCACTGAGCCATACACAATATCAAATGTCTTGCCACAGCGTTTAACCATCGCAGGAACCTGGGTAATGCCATAGTAGTCAAAGCGCAGCGGATCAACCTGGATGCCCGCTACCTGATATTTTTGTATCAGATTAAGTAAGTAGCGGGCGGTTTTTTCCATACTGTTGTCAATCAGACCGTTGAAATAGACCGGGATCCCTTTTGCTTGCGCCGATTTTAATAAGGGCACTAGCGTTTTTTCTGGAATACTGGATGACAAAAAATAGGCGGTTTCTTGCTGTGTCCCTTCTAACGACATCCCTTCCTCTGCTTGTGTGGTGGTTGAAGTCAGCAAGATTAAGAGAGAGAGTAAGGTGAGTTTTCGCATCGTTATTCTCCTAAAGCAGTACACAGTTGCGTTTTTTCCACACCAGATAGCCGTAATTCTTTTTGGTATTGGGCATTTCTTTACCGGTTTGCCAGCGAATGACACTGCGACCGGTGGGATGACACTGATTGGCATCCGGCACGGGATTGACCATCTGATAACGATAACGGCTTTTGGGCATAATGACGGTCGGGTATTCCTGACACACCGCCTTGTTTTCGCCAATCGTGTCCCAAATCATGCCTTGGCGATGTAACTTAAAATTCATCCGCTCAGTGAGTAATAGCGCACTATTAATGCCACTGCTTTCTGAATAAATCGTCCCCGTAAACGGATACATCGAGCCGTGTGAACCCGCGCACCAAAAGAGCGCATCGAGTGGCAAGCGGGCTTCGCTGGCAATCGCATCAGCAGCACAGGCTAACTGCGCGATGCTGTTGCCAAACAGCATTGCCTCTGGATTGGTAAAAAGCGCCAGATTGTCGTCCATCCACATCGGGTCAAGTTCAGAAAGATAACCAATGTCATATTCCCCGCCTTGCATGCAGCCGATGGTGGTTAAGATATTAAGCCAGCTAATCAGCGGATATTTGTACCAGTGAACGTGGTACATGCCGCCTGGATTTTCATTCGCGCCTTTGGTGCCTTTTCCCATGCCAATTTGTCCTATCGGAATGGTGAAACCACCCATATTGACCATGCACATCGGTGAGCGCGTCACATCGGTCATAGCAAACGGCTCCCAGAAACCTATCGCCAGACCAATGCGCTGAAATAACGGCGGGGGCGCAGGACATAGCTGAATCGGTGAGGAAGGATTACGAGTATCCGGTAGACTACTGCTATTTAAACTGATATCACCAAGGCTGATTGGAAACAGACAACGCCAGCAGATATCGGTAATGGGATTAACCCAACGACCCTCACACAATGACGCTTTCGCCGATAACATCGGGTTAAATAGCAAAAAAGCGAACATTAAGTGCAAGCGGCGCATTTTCATTATTCGCCTCGCTTCGCTTTTTGAACGGCGGATAATAACGTCTTTTCATCGACCACACCGGTTAACATCGTGGTGGTGTTCACATCTGGATTTTTGGTGGCAGTGAGAATGAACGCGGGTGTGGTTTTTATATTTAACTCTTCCAGGAAGTCTTTGGTTTGCCTGGTTATCTTGTCGCTCGTGGTATCCCATCCCAAAAGCTCCTCTTTCGTGCCAGCAAACGCAATTCCTACGCCAAACATCGCATCCTTGACGGATTTCCCCTTAAATAGCTGGCTAAAATAGTGCATAAAGGCCTTCTCTCCCTGCAATATCCAGACCTTTTTTTCAGCCTGCGCCGCTAATTGGGCATTCGATGATTCACCTTGCGTATTTCGAAATATCACGCGAATATCGGGGTGGTTTTTTGCCAGCGTTAACAACCGCGGTGCCATTTTTTTACAGTCGGCACACGCATAATCATAAACCGCAACAAGCGTGACGCTTCCTTTTGTATTAATGACCGGATGCATACCACCAAAATTTGTGCTGAGATTTTCAATGGCGCTTTTTTGGATTTCTTCGGTGCTCAGCACTTTACAATCTACTGCAATAATCGTATCGCCCTCGGTATGTTTTGGCGTACAGCGTGTTGTTTCGGCTAATACCGCAGCCGGCAACAATAATGCGCTCATTAATAAACCCACTGTGATACGACTTTTCATAAAATCTCCTGTTTTTGTATTCTGATTTCGGTGCCTTTTTTTAAGCTCGTCAGCCGATTGAATAATTCATCACCAATGTTGGTATCCGTTTTTGTTTCATCAAAAACATAAACTTCGTCGTCAGGCGAAAATTCACGGGCTACTTGATGGCTGAATTCAATTAAAACGTCAAAATGTTCAATTTCTGCGACATACAAGAGTTTAATGCTTATATTGTGAACCCCAAAAGCAATCAGGGGGCTTATCTGCTCCCCAATTTCTTCACCAATGTTTGAGCTGTGAAGATAAAGATGAATGCGGTCATTGCCCGTTTTTTGCGGATTAGAATCTAACTCCTCAAATCTGTTCATTTCACTGCCACCTCAGTTATCCGCAGTAAAGGTTGATTCGGCATTTCATCGACTACGCTGGGTAATCGCTCAATGCTAAACCTGCTAACTAAAACGCCACCCTGGTCAAAGTAGATACGCTGATTTAAGGCATCCGCCGTTGTTTTTATATTCCCGTTCACCAAAATTATTTTATTGATGGCGGTTTTGGGTTTTTGCGCGGCAACCCAGGCAAGTTGTTTTTCGTCATCGCCATCGATAAAATAGAGCGTTTCATTAAAATGGGTGATATCAAACGGATTCACTTTCTGTCCTTTGCGCGCAAAAACGGTACCATTGTGGTCAGGAATATCTTTGGTGACCGTAAAGCTGGGGTCAAACGTCCGTGTGGTATTTTTTAGCGCTTTGGTAAGTCCCTGAACCGGCTCCGGCCGCTCGGCATTTTTTGTTACCCGTTCCCGCCATTCCTGATGAATTTTTTCCTCATTGCCTAAAAAAGCACTTTCCACCCGCCCTTCAATCACCGTCAGCAGGTTTTGTTCAGCAATCCCCCACACATCGCCAAATGTGCCGATTTCAGTGGCTAGAGTGACCGCACTAAAGCTCATCAGAATACCGATACAAGGCAGCCACTTATTCATGGTTTTTCATTGCCTCAGCAATTTGTTGTTGGATATCAGCCGTTTTATCCACTGCACCTGCCATCACTGCACCACTCACTAATATCAACGTGTTACCTTTCGCGTTTTTTTCTAAAACGGTCTTTAGGGTGTTGTTGTATTTCGCAATGAGTTGGTCTTTTTGCGCCTCCGGCAAGTCCAGTTTGCTGACCTGCACTAAAAAGCGATCAGTGGTCTTTTTCATATCAAACGTGACAATGTTCGTCGGCGGAAAAAGCCAGTATTGTGCAGAAACAATCAGCAGTGCAATTAACAGGCTACTCGCAATAAATTTGATGATGGCAGTCTTTTTCATGCGGTTAAGCCTTTTTGACAGGCTTTTTCAGCGCAAGCAGGTTATCTATTACGCCTAATAGGGCAAATAAACCTGAAGACACTAATGCTGCATGCCCTAAAGAAAGGAAAAATATCAGCGATGAGGGTAGATTGGTGTTAACGGCGAACAGCTGAATTTGACTGACATCCAGCCCGAGATTGCGAGCAGTGAATCCCACCATCAGCAAACTTATCGCTGACCCATACAGCATGTTACCCATCCATTTAAAATCAGCGTTTGGCTTTAACCAGACTTTCATCCAGTGAGGTTTTGTTGTTTTTTGGCTAAAATACTCAACGATTGCCAAGCCCAAACAAAAAACACCTAAAATCCAGAGTGTCAGGGTCATCCCCCAAAAAAACGCCAGGATTTCAAGGTTAGGGTTTTGTTTTATTAGTTGGGTGACGGCGTTGAACGATATCCCGCCTGCCCCTACCCCAACGGTATAAAAACAAGACACCAACAGCATGAAAAACGAAGCGAAACCGGAGTTGATCGCTTTACTTATTGCATGCGTTTTCGTTAATCCTGTGAGCAATGCAATTATTTTTTGCATGTTGAGTTTCTCCAAAAAAGTTAATTGATATGACAAACGCTCACTAAAGCCCTATCCCATGACATACCTGGGTGATACCCCGAATACTTGTTGAAATCATGAAAAACTCAGTGGTCATCGCAACTACCAGCACCACCTGAATCACCCAGCGCCACCTTGACTGCGGATGTAACTTGAGAAGCACACCCAAACACGCGATGATTATCAACGCCATGATGATTATGATGTTCAATTCACACCTCCTTTTCTCACGGCTTTATCTGCTTTAATTTCGCCAATAACGCAGGGTCTTTCTGTTGCGCCATTTCAAAAATAATGTCATTGATATTTGCCCCTTCCTTTAGGCGCATCTCCCGATAGGTGAAGTCATCACCGCGAGAGGAAAAAAGCTCATTACTTAACGGGTCGAGCATCAATCGATGAAAACTGCTGTAACCGCCGACGCTTAAATGCACCGCACTAAATCCGGCACGACTGGCGGGAGGAAACTTTTGGATTAATGCCCATTCCATCTCGTTAAAGGTGGAGGGTTCTTCTTTTTGAAAGGTGGTAAAGGCTTTGACGTCTTGCATCATGGTGAATTTAAAGCTGCTATTGTCATAACACGCCAGTGACGCGGTACTTAGGTTCTTATCACGGATACCCTGAGTCACGGTGCCAAATGAACCATTATGTTTACGGGCGGTACGGTAACCTTCCTCGATAAAAGCCCTGACTTTGGGGCTTTCGGCATCAAGCAGCTTCCAGCCTTCATCAATGATGTTCATTTTGCGTAAACTGCGTGGTGTGTTGTACATCAAATTCTCTGACCAGAGCATTAAGGTAAACAACACCGCCATAAGCAAATCCCGATTGGCTTTCAAGCCGCCGAGTTCGGTGACCACAAAGCGCATATCCGGCTTTAGGGTCGGTTCACTACTGTTAAAGTATTTGCCGTATATTCCCTTGGTGGTGTATTTGTTTAGCAGCACCAGAATTTCATCAATGCGACCGGTGATGCGACTGGCTGCCTCGATTTTACCGCGATGGTTTTTAAGATATGCCACCACATCATCAATACGCATATCCTGTTTTTTGTCAGGCCAGGATTCGGTAATCGCTTCCAGTATCAGTGATTCATGCACTTCATCCATCAATCCATTGGGACTGGCCAGAATGCACAACTGGTCACGAATGCGCTCAGCGCTCAAGGTGATATCAGTGATATTAGCAAACGGATTAAAGCGCAAGGTTTCCCCGTTAATGTAGGTACCCCCCACACTCTGGCAAAAAGCTTTGTAGCTGTCGCCGATATCAAAGATGGACAAATAACCGCCGCTATCTAGCACCTGTCGGGCAATCGTTTGTGCCAGCACCGATTTCCCCGCCCCTGCGGTACCGGATGCAAACCAATTGAAATTGGTATTTGGTAAACTACCATCAAAAATATCCAGAAACGCCAGTTGATGGCGGTAACTCGGGAATACTATCCCTGCCTGACTGAGTTTGTTATCGGCGATAATTGGCATTAGATTGACCGCTTGAAAGGATTCTGCTCGCTGAATCGCTCCGGTTTTTAAAAAGTCTTTCCAGAGCTTCGGATTATCGCCCACGGCAAAAGGCAAATGCCCCAGGAAATTGCGCATCTGCATTAAATCCGCTCTCACCATATTGAGTCCCTGCATCGAAAAGGCTTTTTGGTGCGCTCGGCTTCTTTAGCGGCTTCCTCTTCATCAGCACGACAGAAGAGCGTGACCCCAAAGTAATATCCGGACAGTGAAGTCGCGGTAGAGAGCAAGCCTTCACGCAGACTTTTCCATTCGGCGTGCTGGCGTTTGGTTGACGGGATATATTTGGCATAAGACGAGGAGGCTTTCCGCTCCAAATCCAGAAACTGCTTATTGGCTTCACCCTGACTACGGGACTGGTCTTCGGTTTGAATGATAAAACTCATCACAAACGGGCAACGGATGCCGTTTTGCGGATTGAGCAGATTAGAAATAATATTGCCGTTTTGCCAGAGATAGTGCTCTCTGGGATTACTGTCGAGATTAAAGTGAATGGCGCGGGTGGAAAACGGTTTGTCTTCTTCATTGCGTCCGGTAATTTCCACATAGCCAGGCTTAAACCAGTAGCAGGTATTGTTCTGCACAATCTGCTGATTAATATCTTTATCTTCTATCCACTGCGATGAGTACGGTGTTAATCTTTCTGTATCCGGGTTAATCATTTCGCGCATCATCTGCAAAAAACGGGTGATTGACGCATTTTCGGCATGAATATCCGAGGCATTGAGCGCACTTAACAGGTTACGGCGGATTTCACGCACTTTAATGATTTCACTTTCCGTTATCCGCTTCCATGGCTGGCAGAAGGCAAAAAACAGATGATAATCTCTGAGCGTCAACGGTAGATTCTGTTGATTGGCAAACTGATGGCGCGCCGCATCCAGATAAAACCCCTGCGTTATCTGATTGCACTCATCAGCACGGTTCCCTTGCCAGCTGAAATCACGCAATCCAGTGGTTAATTTCTCATACACCGTCTGACTGGACAGTAAAATCACCTGCAGTGGAATATCGCGTGGCAGATTGTTTTTCACCAGCTCTTCCAGTGATTCGACCAGCTTTTCATTCGCGCCAATTAAGGGTTGCGCTTCCAGTAAAAATCCTAATGATTGCTGGTTAATAAAAAGCTGATGGTCGCCGTCATAATCCCGATACGGCAACAGGTCGCGCAAATGCGGATAATCCATCGATTCGAGCTTTTTTGCTGTTTCACGGGTGGTGTCTTTTTCCATCAGGGCGTTACCCACCAGTTCGATGATTTTAAGCGGATTGACGTGTTTTAACATCAAATCGTCTCCACATTTGCCCAGCTGGATGGGGTGGTCACGAAATAAACCACTTCGCCAGCATGGACGACCTCATCGGGTGACACATAAGGCGCTATCCAGGCGCGCGTGATACGCTCAGCTTGCCGAGAGGGGGTAGTCACTTCTCCCAGACAAGGACTTGCCGGACACGCAGCAGGGGATTGTGCGATGACGTTGTTCGTTAGCCAGCGTGATGCAGGTGATTTAACCTTCATTGAGTTTGGATTATTTGCACTTATCGCGCGCTCAGTTAAAAATGTTACCGCTGTTTGCATCGGGTTTAATTGAATTAAGCGATAAGCCGATAGCGTAAATCCTTTAGCGGACTTGACGACCTCGCCTTTATATTGGGCGACTGAATAACTGGCAGTATTGGTCATCTCATCGGCCTCACTCATCCAGTAACCGGAATCTTTGGCAGGTTTGCCAAATTCAAACTCGCTATTCATGCCAGCGCAGCCAGAGAGCAACACAATACCGCTAATAATCCATACCCGACAGTTCAACATCATGTTGACTCCTTTCTGTTAAATTTTTCTTGATAAATCACGGCCGTCTGACGCAACAGACAAATGATTAACGTGATGGCGACGGACAGACGAAAAACAGGTGTCAGTAGGTCAATAACTTTATCGAACGTTAAGTACATCGCATCCGGTTCAAAGGGATAGGACATTGAAAAATGACCGCTTAATGCAAACGCGACTGTGAGCCAAATAAACGTTATTGGAAAATAAAGACTGACATTCAATACTAATTGTAAGCACTGCAGAGCGGTTCTTTTAACGACTGACACTTTTTGCCTAACCGACAAAATGTTGTTGCTTTTTGTTTTCACCCTATTAAGGAGTGAGTGTTTGATGATAGTTCTCTGCGCTAACGTATTCATGGCTTCACGCCTCCGTTATTTGACGGTGGTTTTGTGGGTGTGACAAAATCGGATAAATCCATTGAGGCGGCACTGCCTAACTGATTGAGCAACTCCGGTGGAAGGTTGGTTTTTAAACTGTTGCTGGCGTTTTTCGCCAGTTGGGTAGGTGACTCAGCCGCTTTTCTTGCTTCCAAATCTTCAATAAATTCGGCCTTAAAGCCTTTCTGGAAAACCACTTCGACGCGATTGGCAGCGCCAATGGGGATAACCGGATGATATTGCTCGGCACGCTCAATGTAGTAGTCCGCTAGTTTATTAGCTGCCGTTGATGCGCCACTGCCTAATGCCTGTCTGGCGACTTCCTGAGTGGTGGCCTGATGGGTTGCGCCCATACCGACGGTAGTGCTGCCAATTTGTGAGAAGGCGTTACCCAAACCGCCTAATGCCCCTGCGCCAAAAGCAAGGCCTAACATAGTGCTATTTCGCATAACGGGTATGCCTTTAATACCATTTTTGCCATAAAAACCGACATGTCCTTCAACCACCTGGTCAATATGTTTGTTATTAATGACACACGACAGACGCTCGAGTCTCACTTCTGCCCGTTCGCTGGAAATCTCACCCCAGGCAGAGGCGGTGACAAAGCAATGGGTTAATTTGTCGAGCTTTTGGTTGCCAGGTAGATGGGCAAGGCCAGTTAATTTAAACTGCATGGCGACTTTTTTGGTTTCGCCTTTCACTGACGCATTGGCATCCGCGCCTTCCAGTACAATGGCGGTTGAAAACGTCCCCGAGGGGACATAAAAGCCCGATGGCGTATTTTCTTTTTTTGGATAAGTAAAACGGGTACTTTCAAGCTGGCCTTTCGGTGGCAGGATCGCGATTTGAGGAGGATGATTTACTTGACTTACTCCTGGTGTTGGACTGCCATCCCCCTCCATCGCTTTTTTATTGCTCTGAATTTCAGCCTGAAGCTGACCCACATTGGCCTTCAATTGGCTATTTTCATTTTTAACCGCATCAAAATCGCGCTTAATCCCCTGAATTTCCTTTAATAGTCCCGCCATTGCCTGGCGGTTTTCTCTTTCGCTTAACTGGGCATCGGTGACCACATTGCCTTGCACCTTGCTATCAAAGGTATTGGTAACCGCACCGGTTAAATCTGGCTCCTGAACAGAAGGATTACCTGACTGTGCGGTGCTATCAGTGGCGGTGAGTTCAACGCCTGAGGCTTGTTTGTTTATCCACCACAGCAGCGTGAAAATCGCCACCACCGCGACCCCTATCCCGCCAAATAACATCTTTTGATTTTTGCGAATAAAATGATTGATGTTCATTGCGGTTTATCCTTAATCAGAAGAAACAAGGTAACCTGCTCATGCGGTCGCAAGGTGTTAACGGTCGGATTAAACGCAATAGCGATCGTTTGTGGAACCCAGAAGACCCGCTCATTTAACTGAATGGGCTGGGTTGTTTTGTTCTCAATATTCACCCGCAATAGCCGAAACTGTTTACCCTGAAAGCTCACACTGTCCCGAAAGCGGAAGTTAGCGAATGCCGACGCTGACCAGTTGACGTTGACACGACCATTCTTAACAAAACCAGAGGGGATGTTGTCGTTTATCGCTGCCGTTAAAGTCCGAGTGATAAACTGACTGTAAGAATCGCTGGTTTTTCCCCATTCTTGAGCACTCGCGTCAGCTTTCGCCTCAGCATTCATGACACTCACATTGATGCCCTGGGATTTTTTGACGGGGATGGCATTGACGGTAAAACCAAACCCCTTTTCGGTTTCGATGTAGAGCGAAAACGGCGCGGTTTCTTCGGTGGTAAAAATCAGTGCCCCACTGCCGGTGGATTTTTTATCGGCGAGCTTGCCGGAGGTGCTATTGGCTTCCACTATCCGGTCATTCATCACCGCAATCACATTGGGTTCACGATTGCTCACGGAAAGTCGCACCACACTATGAGGGGTAACAGTCAGGTTCTCTGCCCAAATGAATGTGGAAATCAACATAAAACTTAAGCAAAAAAGCAGTTTTTTCATGCCGGCAACTCCACAAAATCCGTTAGTTTCAATGCCCCGTCGCGGGTCTCGAGGCGCAAACGATAGTGCTTATCGACCGGCTCCACCGCTTTAATGCCGTAAAAAAAGTGCAATTCGCCGGTAATGTCCACCACACCAGTATCGGGACTCACCTTAACCTCCTTCAGATAAAAGGTAGAGCTGGCTTCATTGATAGCCATCCGCTGGCGCTCTTCGGCTAACACTTCGATTAATTTTTCGCGTAAATGGGTATCACTGTAAGCCAGCAACAAATCATGACTATCTTTGATGGTTTGCGCGGAGACATTCAGACGCAGGTTAAGCAGACTCAACGCCATCAGGCGAAGATAACGCGCATCACCGCGCGTACCGTAAAAACTAAAACCTTCGTGGGCAACCATTGGGGTCACAATCGTTTGATGATTGTTAAGAAGCTGAGAAGTCAATTCCCTGTTCTGCATCAGCAGTCGGTAGCAAACACCTAAACTTAACACCGTTATCACCACACAGGTCACGACCCCGATGGCTAATTGCTTTTGTGATGATTTCCGCAGTTGATAATCCATGCACGCCCCTCACGCTATCCAGTACCGTTTGAAACTCTCGGGTAAAACAGTGATAAAAAAACGCATAATGGAAGTCGGTAGACACCAGTACGCCAGCCCCAACAGATAACTTGACCCTTTGCCCTGCTTAAGCCTGCGAAGCCCAACAAAAGCTATGGCTAAGGCGGGCGCAAATATCCACATATTGACGAAAATCGCGCAGATAATTAACGGCAAATAAACCACCACCTCATCCATCATCAGCCCACAAAAACGACGTTGATGGGTGAGCGTGGTCGGAAACTGATAGCGAGAAGCGGCATCCATTTAAATCAACCCGAAGACCACGTTAACAAAGACAATCACCGCAGCAATACCGCCAAACACTGCTAGATTTTTAGTTTTTACATAAGCAAAAATCGCGGCCAAAATTTCCAGTACGTACAAAATCCAGACAACGGTTGAGCCCTTACCAAAGGTGCTTTTCACCACCTCCTTGCCGCCACTGAATAAATCCCCGGTTGTCGGTGGATCCGCATAAACCTGCATCGCAGGAATAAAGATTAACAATCCAAAAAACGTCAGAGTGAATAATGATTGCTGTTGCTTTAACACCTTACGGATAGCTACCGCACCCACAGTGAAAGGGTTTTTTAGGCATGAAGTGACCTTGCCGTTCATTTAAGTCTCCTTAAAACGGTTAATGATTAAATTAAATAAGTTTCTACTTCTTACACTTGATTAAATAGATTGCTTTTCGTTTTTTGCTTTATTTATTTCCTCTTGAAAGGTTACCCCAAAAATTAATTTTTATTTCAGTGCAAACTTATATTTCCCCAGATTCTTTCCTTTCTTCTGCACTTCCTAAAATTTCCTTGAGCCTATCCCTTATCTCATCGCCGCACTTCTCAACCGAATAGCGGATAAATTCACTAACTGTCACAGGTCTTCCTACATAATGACCGATGTCGAGCACAATCTTGTCTAGCTTGTCTCGAACATCAGCACCGATATAAATACTTTTCCCTCTTCTAGACAAACCTTTGAACATATTTAATTCCTTTCCGGCATCGTTTTTCGTTGACAACATCATGCCTCAAAAAATTAGGACTTGGTATCACCTAAAAGGTGATTTTTCGGTTAAAAAATAACCAATTTACAGTTTTTTTATAAAGACAGTTAACTAAACAGCCTTTTCCTGCATTCGTTGATATTCATTTCTAAATTTTTAGATTTTGGGGTTTTAAAAACAACAAAAATTAATCGAGACTTATATTTCTTTTTTATTGATAATAAAAACTATTAATCGTCAAAATATAACGTGATTAAATTGCTATGTTTCAATATTTCCCTGGTATTAGAATGGAGTATTTGATTATTATTTATAATTGTAATGAATTTAATTTAAATATAATAAGATTTAATTAAGTAGGAATACCTGAAATTAAGGTAGATAAAAAATCTATGCCATAATTTGTACACCTTTACGAATAAAGTCAGCAGGAATATATCGATCAAGTCCTTCATGCTTGCAATACTCAACTAACTGAATTGAATTATGTACATCCGCTTTTCTATAAATATTTTTTATGTGCACTTCTACTGTTTGAGGTACGATATCTAATCGTCTAGCTATCTCTTTAATGCCAAGTCTTTGTTGTGCCCAAAAGATGACTTCGAGTTCTCTTTTGGTAAAAAGATCATTAGGTGCGTCAAATTGAATAGTATTTCTATTTAATCTGTCCATGTAATATAACAATTCAGGTGCATTAATTTTTTCTCCGTGCCAAATTACTCCAATTATATTTTCATTATCATCGTACAAAGGGGATTTATAGCAAAGGCTAGGAATTGGAGTATCTATGTTATTTTTTCCATAGTAATGAATTTCTATTGAAGTGATTCTTTTCTTACGGTTCATGCAATCCTGATCAGCACGAACTAAATCTTCGCTGATCTCCTGAGAAGGCATTGGTATTTCACTATCTAATTTTCCTTCTATATTGAATCCTTTTTCTATTCTATAAAAATCTAGTGATGAATTATTCGCATATATCCATTTTGAATCTAAATCTTTAATTCCCCAAAAAGCTTGACTGTGTTCCATGAATGAAATTAGAGATTGCGGTGAGGATATATATTTTTTTAGATCATTTTCATTATTAGTCATCGTATTAATTCCTTTATTACTAATATAATTTTATGATAAATGATTAACTAAATTACAGTAACTTATATTCATATTAAATTTTAGTTAATTATATAAAATTAGAGTACCTGAATATCAGGTAGAACGTTATTTTACTTAATAAACTATAGTAAATAAATTATTCCATTAATCGATTTTCGGGCTACCTTTCTCTTCCATCTAAAGGAAATAAGGATAATGAAAAAGAATTTTGATGACATTTACTCGCTCAATAGAATCCCAGAAAAAGCCAAAGTGAGCTTAGTTAGCGTAACGTTAGTTAGGATGGGAATGGCAACAACTTTACCCCAATTCATAATAGGAGCCACTTTAGGTCATAGTATGACATTTTGGAACGCTATGCTTGCCACATGTTTAGGGAGTTTAATTATAGAATTCATAAGTCTTGGCCTTGGATTTGCTGGAATGAAAGAAGGGCTTTCAACTAGCTTATTAGCGAAATATTGTGGATTTGGACGTATCGGTTCAGTACTATTAAGTTTAGTTATTGTCATTAGTTTAATTGGTTGGTTTGGTGTCCAAAATACTATTTTTACGAAAGGCATACTACATGCAGTAGAGTATAAAATTAATTCTGGCGTAATCGCTTTTTTTTCAGGCATATTGCTGACTTTTTTAGTCGCTTCTGGCTTTAAAGCGTTAGCATGGACAGCAAAAATAGCCGTGCCTTTATTTTTTATGGTTATGTTATATATTTTTTTATTCTTAATTTTTAAAAACGATATTATTATTCAAAATTATTCAAACACATCTCACTTAAGTATCACTCAGGCTGCAACAGTAGTTGCTGGGGGTTTTATGGTAGGCGCAGTAACAACGCCTGATATTAGTCGTTACTGTAAAAATCAAAATCATCTCTTTTGGATGATAACATTATGTATTGTAGTGGGCGAATTTATTATAAATGGTATATCAATATATATAGCACATAGACTTAATACTGCTGATATTGTGACCATTATGACTCGTAATGCAGGAGTTATCGGATTAGCTTCAATTATACTATCTGTCATTAAAGTGAATGATGTTAATTTATACTCAGCATCTTTAGGATTAGCCAATGCACTTCATGCTTTCACTGGAAAGAAATGGGATTATTTTAAACTAACAATTTGCGTTGGATTAGCAGGTACAGCATTATCAATGGCGGGCATCTTAAATCATTTCGTTGATTTCCTCTCTATGCTTGGTGTCATTTTTCCACCAATAGCCGGTGTGATGCTGGTTGATTATTATATTTTGAAAACGAGTCGAAAAATACTAGATGAAACCAGAGAAAAAGGGTTATTACCTGACGATTCCTCTACGCCACTCATTGGCTGGTCGGCTATTATTGCCTGTATTATAGGTACTGTTGTTGGGGTAATATTTAATTTTGGCATTCCTTCTTTAAATTCTATTTTAACATCGGGAATAGCTTATTGGTTATTAATGAAAACAAAAAATAACAAATAAAAATAAGGGGCAGTTTTCCGATCTCTAATCTGCCCCCAATAAAGCCACACTGCATTAAAAAACTAACGTAATTTTTTTAAATTCCTTAAAAAATTAAAGAAAAATAGGGACTGCAATTGAGCGTAAGTATTTAAATCATATTTTTTTAGCGCGTTTTTGAAATGCGAATTGACGGTATTAAGACTCACATTCAACTCAAGCGCTATCTCTGTTCTACTAAAACCAGAGCAGGTCATTACCAAAATCTGGATTTCTCTTGTTGAAAGTTTTGGCAACAATTCAAGATATTCATTGACTTCAAATTCTTTCATTTTGAATGTCTCCACACACAATAGATGATATAGAAACATCAAAATTCACAAGAATAATTCGAGCTAACAGCATCGGAATTACATAATTCAAAAGGAATATAGCGGTTAAAGCCTTTCGATTTGCCAAAAGCTCTTAGCTGACAAGCAGAATGGACGTTGACCTTCTCGTATAAAATGTTGATGTGTTTTTCTGCTGTTCTAGTGGCAATATTTAACCGTCTGGCGATTTCCTTGCTATTCAAGCGATGCAACGCTAAAAACAGAACTTCCCACTCTTTAGCAGTAAACAACTTGTTAGGTTTTTCTGTGGTAACCGCATAAGGCTGCATGCCATCGACATATTCCAACGGTGATAAAAACAGGAACTCGTGGGCGTGGAAGAACGTGCCTAAGTACTCCTTATCGTGACCAAAAAGCGGTAAAAAATGAAATTGCCAAACGGTGGGCGATTTCTTGAAATCAGAAGGCAAATGGCATATTACGAAAAAAGGGGATCTTTCAGTATGAATTTTCTCTAATAGCGTTCCCATTTCAGGCAAACGAATCAGCAAATAGAGTAAATCTGTCATTTTGACATTGGTATCGATTTTGCCTTCACTATCAACAAAACCAGAAGGAACACCACCACTCAAAAAGAATTTTATCATCTCGGAGTTCATACCGCACCTCCGATACTACGAAGGTACTCACGTTGACGGGTTGTAAGGTGTTTTGATGTGTGAGCAAAGCTCAAAAGCTGCTCGATTGATATGTCACACGCTTTCATTATGCGTGCAATATGCGTACTATTTCGCATAGCTCAACTCCTAGTTGTCTTAGGGTTTGGGTTAGCTCTATTGCAGTGTTATCAGCACTGCAATAGAGTGTTATTTTTGTTTACAATCACTTTATCTGTTTGATCAATTATACAATTCCAACCAGTTATCTCAGATAGATCTGATAAAGATTTTTTTAAATCATATCTAAATTTTCTTAACTCACGCCGCTCACTACCACAAAGATATTTTAATGTTTGAACTTTGATAGCCAATGGTTTTGCATGAGTGCTATAAAAGCTATATAACCACTGTGTTAATGGTTTTCCTTTTAGTTTTAAACGTAAGGATTTCGTTAACCCAGTCCAAGCATAATCAGCAAAACAAGCTACTATTTTGGGGTTCAAAACAACAATATTTTTACCAGTTTCTTCATCTCTATAATGTTCAAAAATTAAACCTCCGGCATAAGTATATTTTCCATCTGAGATTTCAATATCACTAACCCTTAGTCTTAAAAAGACAGATTTCAACCATTCATGATCAGATTTTCCTGTATTACGTGAAATACTCTTTAAAAAATCATTAGAAGAAAATATTACTTTATTCCCTAGTGATTTTTTTTGGCAACGTTGTAAACATTCTAACCAAACATCAAGATCTGATTGATCTAACTGTTCTCCGGTATATTTAACTTGATATCCATTAATTGTGGCTTTTAAGACACTTTTTTCAAATTTTCTAGTGCCTTTAGCAACAACACCAAATAATGCGCTTCTCAATATTGTATTAGGCACAGGAATTTGAGTTTTTTTACTAATTGGCAAGTATATTTCCTTATATACGTTATCGTTATAATCTGAATTATTATCATTTCCATTAGATATGAGCTTATTTATTTCTGATTCTTTAGTTTTTTTAATTGAATTATCTTTTTTTTCTGCAATCTTATTGGCTATGTTTTGTGTTCTTTCCCAAATACTTTTCATTATTTATTTAGCCTCTTTCAATAATTCTTTTGAAAAGAAGCTTAAAAATAGTTATCATATTGTTTGCTAACATAAAACCTCCTGAATAGGTTAGTTGGCCGTCTTACTGCCCCTTGAATATTGATATGTGAGAGGGGCAGTAGATTATTTTAAGAAAAGCCTCACTGTATCTTTTGATACAATAATCTTCTTAGTCAAAAGAAAATCTGATATTTGCTGAAAAGAAAACCCTCTCTCTCGCATTTCTCTCATCTCTTTATCGTAAGGTTTTAATAAATTTCGCTTATGACCTTTTGGTTTATTCATCAAAAAAACTCCATATAAGTCATTTAAGTTATTATATCTAGTTAAGTCAAAATATCAATTAATTTTCAATAAAAAACACGGGATAGCGCGGACGCAAACACGGGAGATTAGAAAAAAATACAGAATAAGCATAATAAAAAGTAGTTTAATGACATATAAAATAAGTAAATACAGTAAGTTATATTTATTCAGTAAAATAAATAAGAAGGTAATAGCTCGACATACTAACTTTATAAGTTATTGATTTTTAATGTAAAAAAAACAATAAAGATATATCGTAAACTATTGAAAAAAAAAGAAAAATAAAATAATAAATCCACCCCCAAAGGCAGATAATCTTTTATAATAAAAAAATAATCTTTTTAATCAGCGTTACCCCTGTTGATAACTTTTCTTCTAACAAAAACCCTTAATTGAAAAATATGTTACTACTGAGTGACCGCATTTCTTTTTTGCTAATAGTGTATTCCGCTTCCTCGTCTGCTCACTCGCTCCGCTCGGTCACAGACTTGCGGCGAGCGTAGAAATTTTAACGTTAAAGAAATCTGGAAGAAGAAAATAATTACCTTAACAGTAAAATTTTATGCCATTGTGATAACCTGTTCAATAACCCACAGTTAGGTAAAACAAGGCATTAACCTTAATGACTAAAAAATTTACCCCAACCCCGCATGATGCCGTATTCAAGCAGTTTTTAAGTGAGAAAGAGACGGCTAAAGATTTCTTTGATATTTGGCTACCGGATGAGATTAAAGCCCTGTGTGACTTAGACAGCTTAAAAGTAGAATCAGGGTCATTTGTCGATAGTGAAATGAAAAACTATCAGAGTGATATTCTCTATTCAGTCAGCACCACGAAAGGAAGCGGATATATCTATGTATTGATTGAAGCTCAATCCACCCCTGATAAGCTCATTGCATGGCGATTGATGCGTTATAGTATGGCGGCAATGCATAAACATTTAGAGAATGGACATAAGCAATTACCGTTAGTTTTCCCCATCCTGTTTTATACAGGTGAAAAAAGCCCTCACCCCTATAGCACGAATTGGCTGGACTGTTTTCATGACAGAAAACTCGCCGAACGTATCTATACGCAACCGTTTAAGTTGGCAGATGTCACCACACTCGAAGACGGTGAGATTATGAAACATAGGCGAATAGCTTTGTTAGAGTTGATACAAAAGCACATTCGCCGACGGGATATGACAGAGCTTCTTGATGAAATTGTGACACTGCTGTCGTATAATTATTATACCGATAATCAAATTATCACCCTGTTTAACTATCTCATCCAGGAAGGTAATGCAAAAAAACCTATGGAATTTATCACTGAGATAGCCAAACAATCAGAAAAACACGAAGGAGCACTTATGACTATTGCTCAACAAATTGAAGAAATGGGTATTCAAAAGGGTATTCAAATTGGTGAACAAAATGGGATGCAAAAAGGTAAACTTGAAGGCATTCAAGAAGGTGAAAAACAGGCTTCGATGAAGATAGCGCGCCAACTTCTTGAAAAAGGCGTAGAAAGAGATATCGTGAAATTATCAACGGGTCTCACTGATACTGAAATGAGTAACCTGTTTAAATATTAAACGATGACGGAACGAAAAAAGTTAAGTCTCAATCGCCCAAGAAAGGCTTCACCAGAAGAACAAACCTCAAGTAACCCCGTTTACGGTAAAAAGGTATGGGTCAATGCTGTGCCCAAAAAACAGGTAAAAAAGCCTCATCCTCCCAAAGTAGCAAAACAGCAACCCAAGAAACCTGTCGTTAAACCTAAACAGGAAGTGAAGGTTAAAACACCAAAACCACCCATACCGCCTTGTATCTTGTTATTTGTGATGATTAGCTACCATCACATGAAACAGAGTGAGCTTGTGACTCCGCCAATGGGACAACCTTGTTTTTTAGTTAAAGCCCTCTGTTTCTCCTTTCATGCCAGCATTTAGATTGAACGGTTACCGAGAGCATTGACTCTGTATGTACAAGGGGAATAGGCATGATGGTTTATTATGTGAAAGGAGTATTCTCATGTATCAAATCGGAATAGATGTCAGTAAAAAAAAGCTAGATATCTGCCTGTTAGCTAAGGGTATTGAGGGAAAACAAAAAACAAAGTCATTAAAAATGATCAACATTCAGCTAACACATTGATAGAGTGGCTGAAAACACAAAAATGCTTACTCGAAGATGTAAGAATTACTCTTGAATCTACAGGAACTTATCACGAACAACTCTGCACCGAACTTTATGATATGGGTATTCATGTTTCCATCGTAAATCCTTATCGTATAAGAGAGTTTGCAAAAGGCATGGGTATTTTAACTAAAACAGATAGAGTGGATGCCTTCGTTTTAGCTTGTTATGGGGAGCTAAAAAAGCCTTCAGCATGGATAGCTCCATCACTAGAAATTCGAGCATTGAAATCATTAATCAAACGTCGAGAAGCGCTTTTAGCTGATTTATTACGTGAACAAAACCGTCAGGAAAAGACCTTAACAACGCCTACGCCAAAAGTTGTTAGGCAATCACTTGTTAAGTGCATAAAAGTATTAGAAAAAGAGTTATTGGCTATTGAATCTGAGATTTCCAAGCATATCAATAACCATCCTGAGTTGAAAAAAGACATGGAGTTACTGACATCAATCAAATCAATTGGGACTCAAGTAGGAAGTCATATGCTGATGGTATTACGCGGTCATGATTTTAATAGTGCTGAGCAGGCGGCTGCTTATTTAGGATTAGTGCCTGTAGAACGCCGATCAGGTACCTCTGTTAACGGGCGTGCCCATCTATCTAAAATAGGACCATCTGAAATTCGCGCTAAATTATATTTATCAGCTCTAACAGCAATACGCCATAACCGACATATTAAGTCATTGTATGATCGTCTATTAACAAGAGGTAAGTCAAAAATGTCAGCTCTAGGTGCAGCAATGAGGAAATTAGTTCACCTGTGCTATGGAGTATTGAAAACGGGTCTAGCTTATGACCAAAACTACTCAAGCCCAACTTTGAATTCATAAAATCGAGTTTGAGCCATCTTAGATTTTAGGTGGCACTTTGGATGTCTTAGATAGAGAAAATGGTGCTACGGGCTTCCTAGGTGGCTTAAAATCAATTTACGGATGATAACGCAAACCCAGTTTTGGCTTTAAGCGACAAAACCTCCTCTAAGCTAACTCTATCCGCTCACCGGAGTCCGAGAGCAAGCGAACGGGCGAGGAAGCGGAATTAACCTAAAATTATAGAATTAAATTCATGGGTTATTTTTAGTTTTTAAGGTTGACTTTCAAGACGGTAACTAAAAAGCGATTGCTGTTAGAGGAAGCCATCTCACAGATAACTACGTTTTGGCCTAATCTTTTTCCTGATAGCAAGTTGTGTCCGATGAAAGTGGGTATCCAGCAAGATATGTGGCAAGAAGTGAAGGGAAAAGGCTTACCACTAGCCAGAAGGCGTTTAAGCGCCTGTTTAGGGAGTATTGGACATCACGCTGATTATCGCGCCCTTATCCAGTTAGGCGCGTTTCGTTATGACAAAGACGGCCAGATAGCAGGCGTTGTCACCCAAGCGGATGTTGAGGATAATTTGCAACGTTTGGCAAGGCGAAATAAAGATAAATGAAGGAATCTGAATTAATTGCTCATGCAGAGAATGCGGCTCTGTGGAAAAAATATCGGACATTAACAAGTTGGGAAGTCCGTTTTTAAATAACGTCATCACTTCATATCGGCAGTGGAATAACATTTCACCAAAACAAAAAGCCACTGCATTTAAAATCCTCCAAAGAGTTGGCGAAATTAAATAAATTTCTTATTAAAAAGTAACACCAAAATAAAACCATATTGGTTTTATTATTTTATTTTTTCATTATCTGGTTTTATTTATTTAACCAAATTGGGTTTATTTTGTGTTTTTATTTTTATTTTTGGTTTACTATTGGTAATTAAATTAATACCAATAAGGATTGTTTTATGAAAAAGATATTTTGTGATGATGGCTCTACTTTCGTGAAGCTGGCTTACGCTGATGAGCAAAAAAAGCTAGTGACAAAAATAACAGAAACCTCATTTTTAGCGGGAAACTGGAATTTTGCTTTTGGACAAAACATTTATAACTATGAAATAGAGGGCAAACGTTATTCTTTTAACGATGGGATTAATAACGCTAGCGAAACCACAACGGTTAATTATCAATATAGCGATGAAAATTTGCTCTCGGTTCATCATGCTTTACTGAATACCGATTTAACGCCCTGCGAAATAGAATTATATGTGACATTACCTTTATGCGAATTCTTCAATGAACAGCGTCAAAAGAACGCAAAAAATATAGAAAGGAAGAAGGTTAATTTATTAAGAGAAATAAAATATCATGATGGAGAAGGTTACAAAGATACCTTCAAAATAAAAAAAGTTCATGTTAGTCCTGAATCTTTAACCGCTTTGCACGAAAGGTTTAAACATGACGACGTTAATGATTATGAATCATCTCTTATTGTAGATTTAGGCGGAACAACGTTAGATTGTGGTGTTGTTTTAGGAAAATTCAGACAATTAACGCATGTTATTGCCGAGCCGTCATTAGGTGTTTCTTCCGTTATTAAAAGAATACAAAAAATAGTTAAATCCGAGACGAATATCGGCTTAAGTTACGCTTCTGCTAATAATTTAATGTTAGATATTTTTTATAAAAAATATGCGTTTTTAAGTTCGTTGGTCAATCGAGAGCAGCAAAAATTAGACATGATAAAATCAGAAACTGAAGATGCTATAAATAATTTATCGGTATTGGTATCCGGTAAGCTAAAAACGTTTAATGAATTTCAGCGAATTTATCTCATCGGCGGGGGTTCATCTTTAATTAAAGATAAAATTGTTAAAGATTTTGAACATTTAAAGAACAAGATATATCAAGTTCCTGATTCGCAATTTGCCTTAGTCAAATCGATTGCTAATATGATTTTAGGGGACGATTAAATGCGTGATAAAAGAAAGAAAATCATTGTACATATTCATCCAGATTCCTTCAGAGAAGACCAATTCGCCGATGAAATGCTTGATCAACCGTTAATCAAAAAAGGCGATTTTCTGAGGAAATGTTTCTTATCAGGCTTGGCTTTGCATTTAGCTGATCATCGATTGCCCAATATGATCTCCTGTCTATTAGATGAAAATTTTAATCTTGAACAATTGCATAACGTTTTGGCTTTGATCTCAAAGTCAGATAACCCTACAAAAAAAGAAGATATTCCAGAAGAAAAAAAAGTTTTAGATGAAATCAAAAATAACTTGTTGCTTGGGTAATATGGGGTTTGGGGAGCAGAGGAACAGTAAACGCCGTTAAGTGGTCAATTTAAATAGCCATTAAACTATTAATCAATAAATTATGCATCTTCATTGAAAGCTCTCAGCTCTCCCTTACTGACAGATTCCGGTACCGTAAATGAATAACGCCCCTGCATATTGATATGCCCACACTGTAATGGTGAAAGTTTCTCAACGTCTGAATCCAGAACCGGATAACCCTCACGCCTGAGCTGCTGAATTGCTGCATTCATGTAAATCGTGGTCCACAGAACAATAATATTGAGCGCCAGACCTAACGATCCAAGCTGATCTTCCTGCCCTTCACGGTAAGCCTGTCTCAGTTCTCCCCGCTTACCATGAAAGACATTTCTGGCCACTGCGTGGCGACCCTCTCCAAGGTTGAGCTGTTGCAACGTTCTTCGACGTTTGTTTTCATCGTCGAGGTAAGTCAGCATATGGATAGTTTTATCAGCACGGCCTATTTCGGCTATAGCCTGCGCCAGACTGGTTGGCCTGTCGCCCGTTTGTAGTGTTACCTCTTAATTTATTCATTAATAATGATACTATTTTTAGATGATAACTTTCTAAAAGATCAGAAATATTTTGTATTTTCGCATCAACCTTTAAGGTAGGATCAAACATTATAGTAATAATTTCTTTTTGAAAATTATTAAAATCAAAATTATCGGCATACCAGTTACCAAGATTTTTTATTGGAGTATCAACGAAATTAAACTGGCTGATAATAGTTTCCATATTATTTTCTAGGGCATTTAATATCATTGTATTAATTTTATTTTCATCAGTCATTTCATTATTAACTAAGATAAATTTTAACTCCCTTAATAATTCTCTTGAATAAAAACGTAAAACAAATCTAGAATATCTAATCGTTATGTCCGAAGAAAAAACATCGCATTGAACATCAACTGATTCTTTTTTTTCAATAAAATTATACCATCCCAATATACCTATTGCTCCGTAAATAGCCAATAGAAAATTTCTTAAATAAATTAACATATCTGACTTACTCTGAAAATTCTCGTTAAATTAATGTAAAAGGAGGAGATTTAGTTTCTCAAGTGTGAAGTTAATATAGTGTGACAATATACTAGTTGATTTCTACTAATATCTTATCTCTTGGAAAAAATCGTTAGTAGATTGATTCATGTTCTCCATATCTATTAGATCCCAATTTGGACTTTAGAAAATCAGATAATGTAACCCAATAATACCCCCTATTCCTGAACAGAAACTAAACATCCATGAATTTTGCGCTTACTAAAATATCTCAAAAATAGCTAAATAAAGACAATTTATTATATAAACCAATAAAAATTGCAAATAATCAAGAATATGATTCTGTAACTAATATAACTTAATAGTTGTTATCTCTGATAATTTTTTAGGATGATATATGATTTTTTTACTATCAAATGAAAACAATATTTTTTTTAATTCTCCCTTAAATCCCATTGCATCAACAATTTTATTTAGTTCTACCTTTCTTCCATTAAATATGGATTTATCTAACTCATCATAAGTAACATATTGATTTTCATTTTTGGCTAAATATTCAAACACTTTATGATTCATAGTTTCATTTCTAAAACTAACTAAAACAAAAAAATTATCGATTAATACTCTTCGTGTCTTTAAATCATAGGTAACTTTATGACTAATCGTTTTTGTTTTATTTGGAATGGAAACTATAAAACAAAAAATTACAATAACTAATAAAATTATAAAATAAAGCATTAACATGGACCCATAATTCTAATGTTTAATTAGTTCACAAAGAATAGTCTTTGTCAAGATTTTGTTTTTACTAACAAGAGATTGAGAGGTTGGCAAATTCAATCTTTAAATAAAAGTAGGATTCAATAAGGTAGACAAAAGATGTTTTTGCCATAGTAGGCTATTAATTACTCATTTTTTGAACAAAAATAAGCCCATCTCTTAATTTTATTATTTTTCTCATATCGCCCCCTGAGTTTTTTATTCTCCTTTCCCTAAAGTATAATAATGATTAGATTGATTATTTCAAACATATTAAAAATAAAACTTTATTTGATACAATTTTTTTATTTTTTGTAAATTTAGTCTAGTATGAATATTTTCTTTCCACTTTCGCCTATCAAATATCCATTACCACCATCAACATCATATTGATATATTAACCCTTTGTTTGTTAATTTTCGATCACTTAATTTTATTATTTTCACGATTTCTTCGTTATAAAAAACTTTCATACCTGGCTGTAGTCGCCTAAACGTTGTCCTATGTTTATACTTAATAAGCATAATAGTTTTCCTTAATCATAATAATATACACAAATAACTAAATTTTAATCATTTTAACGCCGTTTAGTTATATAACATCGAGGTACTGCTGAATTATGCTCAAAAAATTAATAGAAATTGTTTAAAAAAGTTATTCTAATAAGTTAGATTTAGTATCTATATTCATAAAATTCCCTGGTGTTGAAAACTTTATTAATTTATAGCTAAGTGGCTTATCTATATAAAAATTAGTACTGGTAAATTAAAAAATTGGCCTTTTTTAATTGTGTAAGGTAAAGAGAGCATTTTTTAGATAAAAAATTAACCCTATTTGCTCTTACAGAATAGTAAAAAGATTTTTTTTTTAAATAGCTAAAACAGAACTCGGAATAAGTCAGATATTTCAAAGTAGCAGTCTGAAATATCTGACTTATTCGTAAGCGTTGTTAAATCTCCACCGCGCGGAGCGGGCGATAAAGCCGTTTGTGAAGTGCGCAAGAACTAGCTGTTTGTCAATACACAAGCGGGTGCCCATGGAAGTGAGCTGTTTACAGAGCCTGGTGAAAATAAATGCACGTATCAATGATCTTAACCCGTACGATTATCTTCTAGCGTTGCTGACGACGCTAAAATCCCTTGATGAAGATATAGACACGAGTTTCGTACAGACATATAAAATTCAAGTCTTCGCAAGAGCATCAACGGGTTGGTACTAATTATCGAGCAGGATATGGCCCATTCGCCCTTCGATGAGGCGCTATTCGTCTTCTGCAACCGAAATCGAGACAAGGTGAAGGCCCTTTACTGGGATAAAACAGGGTTCTGCCTCTGGTACAAACGCCTTGAGCGGGATTTTTTCCGTTGGTCTACTGCCTCTCAAAAAACCTTGCATCTCACCGAAGCGCAGTGGTATTGGCTGTTGGCCGGTGTAAAATACGCCCACACCAACCACTCAACTACAGGGCAGCCAGTTAAATTTCGGTGAATATTTCGCCGCGTGATGGTAAAGTAACGTCATGAAATTCTCGATAGATAACTTACCGAACGATATTAATGTACTAAAACAAATTATCGTGGATTTTCAGCGCGAAAATCTTCATTGGCAGGAAAAATACCTGTCGCCGTCGCGCTCTTTGAAGACAAAACCATTGAAGTCTCAGAAGGTAAAAAAATCCGCCTCACCACAACCGATAAAGACCGCAATATTGCCAATAACGACAGGGGCATGATAAAGCGTATTGATGATGATAAACTCCAAATTGAGTTAAACGGCAAGCTCGTGACCTATCAACCACAGAAAGAATATGCCGACAGACATCTAGATTACACCTACGCCATCACAAGTTATGCCTCACAAGGAGCTTCTTATCCCTATGTCATCGTCTATGAAGGAGCGCGTACCCTCGCTGCAATGGATAATACCTATGTGGAATTATCCCGCGCAAAAGAACACGTTCAGCTTTATTTATCAGATGGTAATGCCTGGATGAAAAACCTCACAAAAAATTCCGGCGACAGATTAACCGCCCATGACATTCTGAACAAACAGGAAGACCAACTGGCTCGTAATGAGATCAGAATTTGGGATAACAGCAAAGAAATGGGTAAGGGGTTTGTGGAGCAGTGGAACAGTAAACGCCGTTAAGCAGTCATTTTAAATAGCCAAAAATAAACCAGCTAATTTAAATAGCAGATTGCCATTTTTGACCACCTCATTTAGGATAGCCAAAATGAGTATTTGGCTACAGTGAATGAAAATTGCTCGCATCTATGAAAGGGTCAGCACATCAGAGCAGGATCTGACACGTCAGGCTGACATCGAAAAAACGGCCATTGCCAGTGGTTTTTATATAGCCGGCATTTATCGGGAAAAAGCATCGGGTGCCAGGGCTGACAGACCTGAACTTCTCCGCATGATCGCCGACCTTCAGCCAGGTGATGTGGTTATAGCCGAAAAAATTGACCGTATCAGCCGTCTCCCTCTTCCTGAAGCTGAAAAACTGATTGCTTCCATCAGAGACAAAGGTGCCCGGCTGGCTATTCCAGGCATAGTGGATTTGTCAGAAGTGGTAGCAGAAAATGATGGTGTCTCCCGCATTGTTCTTGAATCTGTTCAGGAGCTACTGCTGAAACTTGCCCTTCAGACTGCACGAGATGACTACGAAATACGGCGGGAAAGACAGCGACAGGGGGTTCAACTCGCCAAAGTTGCAGGCAAGTACGCAGGCAGGAAGGCCAATCTCGTGACCCATGAGCGTATCATTACTCTTCGGCAGTTCGGGTTAACCATTGAGCGCACAGCCACGCTGGCCGGATGCAGCATCAGCCAGGTCAAACGCGTCTGGGCAATCCACCAGTCGCAAAAAAATTCGTGAGATGCCCCTAGACTAAGGATGGTTTACGATGCCGGTTAATTTTCTTTCCGAAGATCAAAAAGCAGGTTACGGTAACTACCATGGCGAACTGACAAAGGAAACACTGGCTCGCTATTTTCATCTTGATGATTTTGACCGGATGAATATTTCAGAAAAACGAGGAGACCATAACCGGTTGGGCTATGCCATATTATTATGTACAGTCCGTTACCTCGGACGTTTCCCCGATTTAACGACTATAATTCCGATTGCTGTCACTGACTTTCTGGCAGAGCAACTATGTATTGAGAGTGGTAGTGAGCTGGTTAATATATATAACTCAGGAAAGCAACGTCGACAACATATAGATGAAATTACAAAAATATATGGTTACACGGAGTTTACCGACACCCGCGTGGTGTTTTCACTGACCCGCTGGTTATATTCTTTATGCTGGACCGGAACGAGTCGTCCGGGTATTCTTTTTGAAAGATGCACCGGATGGCTTTTATCACATAAAGTCTTATTACCCGGATATTCGTTGCTCGAACGTTATATAGCCCGGTTACGCAGCAGGGTCGAAAACCGACTCTGGTATTCACTGGCAGCCTGCATTGATGACTCTCAGGCACAACGGCTACTGGAGCTTCTTTCGGTTCCAGCCGGGAGCCGCTATTCGTTACTCGATCAGTTACGTACCGGACCCACTAAAGTGAATGCCACATCACTGGTGCAGGCGATAGGCCGCCTTCAGACAATACGTAACCTGGGAGTGACATTACCAGCAATTACGCCAGTTTCGGATACCCGTATTGCTGCCCTGGCACGTTATGCTTCAACGGCTAAAACAACAGCGCTTCAGCGCTTACCAGAAAAAAGAAAACTGGCTACGCTTGTTGCATTCTCCTGCTGTATGGAGGCGACGGCTCAGGATGATGCACTTGAATTACTTGAAGCACTACTCCGGGATCTGTTCAATGAAGCGGTTCAGGCAGATAAACGGAACCGCCAACGAACACTTAAAGATCTGGATCGTGCAGCAGAAATACTGGCAAAAGCATGTCGGATGGTCCTTGACGACAAGTTACCTGATACTGATGTTCGTGGTAATATCTTCAATATCATTCCCGAAGATGTACTGAAACATGCTGTAAATAATGTGACGGCACTTATTCGGCCAGCTAATAACGTCTACTTCAATGAGCTTGATGCTAAATTCAAAACGGTATGGCGTTTTTTACCTGATTTACTTTCCAGGATTCATTTTGAAGGCAATGCCTCAGCTGAGGCATTAATTGAAGCGCTATGCTGGATTGAAGTTAATTTAAAAAAGAAAAAAACAGACAACGATGCTCCACGCGAAATAATCAATAAACCGTGGCAACAGCATGTGATAAGAAAAGATGGCAGTATAGATTTTCACGCTTATACGTTTTGTGCACTGAAGCAACTTCAGCTTACACTGAAAAAACGGGATATTTATGTCAATCCCAGCTGGCGTTATGCAGATCCTCGGGCAGGACTCATCGAAGGTAAGGAATGGGAAGCTCTGCGTCCAATAATCTGCCGTTCTCTGGGATTATCATCAGCACCAGGTGCCACTCTGTCGGCCATCGCAACAGAACTGGATTTAACATATCGTGATGTGCTGGACCGACTACCGGAAAACCCGGCAGTCAGATTTGCGGAGAATGGCGATAAAACTGAGCTGATCCTGAGTCCTCTGGATGCGATTGAAGAAACACCATCACTGATCGCATTACGGCAGCGGGTGGCAGATATGTTGCCACGCGTTGATTTGCCTGAACTGATACTGGAAATCGATGCCCGGACACATTTCACCGGTGCTTTTACCCATTCATCAGAGCAAAGCTCCCGCGTTTCGGACCTGAATATCAGCATCTGCGCCATGCTGATGGCAGAAGCCTGTATCACCGGTCCAGAGCCCTTTATACGTAACGATGGCGCAGCACAAAGTGGCGTCCCCCTGGCGGACATCTGGGGGGGTGGTGAGGTGGCGTCAGCTGATGGTATGCGATTTGTTGTTCCTGTGCGCACAGTGCATGCAGGCACCAACCCTAAATACTTCAAAGAAGGACGTGGGGTTACATGGTACAACCTGATATCTGACCAGTATTCGGGGATAAACGACATCGTTGTTCCTGGAACGCTCAGGGATAGTCTGGTCATTCTGGCTGTCGTTCTGGAGCAACAAACGGATCAAGTACCATACCAGATAATGACCGATACTGGTGCATACAGCGATGTTATTTTCGGGCTTTTCCGCCTGCTGGGATATCGTTTTTGTCCAAGGATCGCGGACACAGGGGGAGCCAGATTCTGGCGCACCGACCCTAAAGCAGATTACGGTCCGTTTAACGCGATATCTTCGCATCGCCTTAATTTTGGAAAAAAAACAGAGCCACACTGGGATGATATTCTGCGGCTGATTGCGTCCCTCAAACTTGGTCGACTGAACGTAATGTCCATCATGAAAACACTACAAACGGGCGACAGGCCAACCAGTCTGGCGCAGGCTATAGCCGAAATAGGCCGTGCTGATAAAACTATCCATATGCTGACTTACCTCGACGATGAAAACAAACGTCGAAGAACGTTGCAACAGCTCAACCTTGGAGAGGGTCGCCACGCAGTGGCCAGAAATGTCTTTCATGGTAAGCGGGGAGAACTGAGACAGGCTTACCGTGAAGGGCAGGAAGATCAGCTTGGATCGTTAGGTCTGGCGCTCAATATTATTGTTCTGTGGACCACGATTTACATGAATGCAGCAATTCAGCAGCTCAGGCGTGAGGGTTATCCGGTTCTGGATTCAGACGTTGAGAAACTTTCACCATTACAGTGTGGGCATATCAATATGCAGGGGCGTTATTCATTTACGGTACCGGAATCTGTCAGTAAGGGAGAGCTGAGAGCTTTCAATGAAGATGCATAATTTATTGATTAATAGTTTAATGGCTATTTAAATTGACCACTTAACGGCGTTTACTGTTCCTCTGCTCCCCAAACCCCATATTACCCAAGCAACAAGTTATTTTTGATTTCATCTAAAACTTTTTTTTCTTCTGGAATATCTTCTTTTTTTGTAGGGTTATCTGACTTTGAGATCAAAGCCAAAACGTTATGCAATTGTTCAAGATTAAAATTTTCATCTAATAGACAGGAGATCATATTGGGCAATCGATGATCAGCTAAATGCAAAGCCAAGCCTGATAAGAAACATTTCCTCAGAAAATCGCCTTTTTTGATTAACGGTTGATCAAGCATTTCATCGGCGAATTGGTCTTCTCTGAAGGAATCTGGATGAATATGTACAATGATTTTCTTTCTTTTATCACGCATTTAATCGTCCCCTAAAATCATATTAGCAATCGATTTGACTAAGGCAAATTGCGAATCAGGAACTTGATATATCTTGTTCTTTAAATGTTCAAAATCTTTAACAATTTTATCTTTAATTAAAGATGAACCCCCGCCGATGAGATAAATTCGCTGAAATTCATTAAACGTTTTTAGCTTACCGGATACCAATACCGATAAATTATTTATAGCATCTTCAGTTTCTGATTTTATCATGTCTAATTTTTGCTGCTCTCGATTGACCAACGAACTTAAAAACGCATATTTTTTATAAAAAATATCTAACATTAAATTATTAGCAGAAGCGTAACTTAAGCCGATATTCGTCTCGGATTTAACTATTTTTTGTATTCTTTTAATAACGGAAGAAACACCTAATGACGGCTCGGCAATAACATGCGTTAATTGTCTGAATTTTCCTAAAACAACACCACAATCTAACGTTGTTCCGCCTAAATCTACAATAAGAGATGATTCATAATCATTAACGTCGTCATGTTTAAACCTTTCGTGCAAAGCGGTTAAAGATTCAGGACTAACATGAACTTTTTTTATTTTGAAGGTATCTTTGTAACCTTCTCCATCATGATATTTTATTTCTCTTAATAAATTAACCTTCTTCCTTTCTATATTTTTTGCGTTCTTTTGACGCTGTTCATTGAAGAATTCGCATAAAGGTAATGTCACATATAATTCTATTTCGCAGGGCGTTAAATCGGTATTCAGTAAAGCATGATGAACCGAGAGCAAATTTTCATCGCTATATTGATAATTAACCGTTGTGGTTTCGCTAGCGTTATTAATCCCATCGTTAAAAGAATAACGTTTGCCCTCTATTTCATAGTTATAAATGTTTTGTCCAAAAGCAAAATTCCAGTTTCCCGCTAAAAATGAGGTTTCTGTTATTTTTGTCACTAGCTTTTTTTGCTCATCAGCGTAAGCCAGCTTCACGAAAGTAGAGCCATCATCACAAAATATCTTTTTCATAAAACAATCCTTATTGGTATTAATTTAATTACCAATAGTAAACCAAAAATAAAAATAAAAACACAAAATAAACCCAATTTGGTTAAATAAATAAAACCAGATAATGAAAAAATAAAATAATAAAACCAATATGGTTTTATTTTGGTGTTACTTTTTAATAAGAAATTTATTTAATTTCGCCAACTCTTTGGAGGATTTTAAATGCAGTGGCTTTTTGTTTTGGTGAAATGTTATTCCACTGCCGATATGAAGTGATGACGTTATTTAAAAAACGGACTTCCCAACTTGTTAATGTCCGATATTTTTTCCACAGAGCCGCATTCTCTGCATGAGCAATTAATTCAGATTCCTTCATTTATCTTTATTTCGCCTTGCCAAACGTTGCAAATTATCCTCAACATCCGCTTGGGTGACAACGCCTGCTATCTGGCCGTCTTTGTCATAACGAAACGCGCCTAACTGGATAAGGGCGCGATAATCAGCGTGATGTCCAATACTCCCTAAACAGGCGCTTAAACGCCTTCTGGCTAGTGGTAAGCCTTTTCCCTTCACTTCTTGCCACATATCTTGCTGGATACCCACTTTCATCGGACACAACTTGCTATCAGGAAAAAGATTAGGCCAAAACGTAGTTATCTGTGAGATGGCTTCCTCTAACTGTAGTGGTCTAATAAAACTGTAGAGATTTATAGCTTATAATTAAGCAAAATCTTATAGGTATAAACATGCCACGAAAAGTAAAAGTGACCTTTAGCGCAAAGCAAAAACTGGAATATGCAAAACTCATGGTTGAAGGTGGATATAGCAATATCCAAGTTGAAAAAATATCCGGTGCGGGTAAATCTGCCGTATCGCGCTGGAAGCAACAATATCTTGCCGAGTTGAATGGGAATACGCCTGTAAAATCAAAAGCGTTAACGCCCGAGCAACAGCGCATACAAGAATTAGAAGCAAAACTTAAGCGTGCTCAGAGGGATAATGACATATTAAAAAAGCCGCGGCTTACTTCATCCTCGACAATCAAAACTCAAAATCGTGAAGCAAATGAAAATTATGTACCCCAATTTTACGGTCACTGAGTTATGCCATCTTTTTGAAGTAAGCAGTAGTAGTTTTTATTATGAAACGAAAATACCGACAGTTGAAAATGAAAGGCTGTGTGGCGAAATCAAACGTATTTTTTATACATCGGGCCAAACTTATGGCAAAAGACGTATCCAAGCTGAGTTAAAGGGTTTAGGTGCCAGATTGGCACTTATAAAATATCAAACATCATGAAATTAAATCAATTAGTTGCAATTAGACCAACGAAAAAGCATTACTATCCCTCATCGGGTAACGAACATCGATATGCCCCTAATTTGCTTAAACGACAATTTTCCCCTCAACAGCATAATCACTATTATGTCGGTGATATCACGTATATTAGATATCACTATGGGTGGAGCTATTTAGCTTGCGTGTTAGATTTAGCCACCAAAGAAGTTATTGGTTATGCCTTATCAACAAAACCGGATACGAAATTAGTGAAAGAAGCCTTAGATAACGCCATTGAACGGCAATTACCGGATACGACAAGTTTGATGTTCCATTCAGATCAAGGTTGCCAATATTCATCGGAGGAGTTTAGGGCGCACCTCTTTGAACGGAAAATAACTCAAAGCATGAGTCGGCGAGGTAATTGCCTCGATAATGCCGTGATGGAAAGATTTTTAGGAGTTTAAAGACAGAAAAGCTTAACCATTTATCGTTTATGAATCATCAATCTGTTGTCTATGAAGTTGAAAATTACATTCAGTTTTATAATTATTATCGACGCCATTCAACAATTGGTTATTTAACGCCACATCAAAAATATCATGAACTAAAGAATGCCGCTTAGATCTTCTACAGAATTTGTTGACCATTACAGCCCCTTCTTTGCTTGATTCTGCTTTCCTGTCATGGGCTTTTAATTCGGGCGCTAAGTCATACCAAGCAACAGGTAGTTCTTCATCTAGACGACCTTCAAAATCAAACCCTTTAGGGATATTACAAAAGTTCATGGCGGCTTGATTCATATAAACAAATCGAGATTCTGTGTCTTTAATTCCCCAAGGAAGCCCAGATCGCTCCATGATTGCTATCAATGGAATTTGATTTAATGAATCCAATGACAATATGTTTTTTTCGGTATCTTTGGTTGTTATCATTTCAAGCCTCTTTTATCGGGAATCGTGCATTTTTATGAATAACAAGCGTTATTGCTCCTATTACTCTTTAAACGTAGTCGCCAGAAAAAAAAGCGGGTACAGTATTTTCTACGGTATTTTTCTTAACTTTGTAACAAAATATTTCAGAAAAATCACACCTAACATTATCTTATCTGCTATATTTTTTAATTATGCTCTCTAAATCGTCGACCTTCTGTTGCAATATCCGGAAAGTTCTTTAAATGGTCAAAAAGTCGAATGGTCGCCTCTTGTGTTTTGCTCCGTCTGGAACGAGCAGCCGCTTGAGATAACAAGCGATTCATTTCAGGTGTTAACTCCACTACCGTCGCTACCGATGAAAACGTTTCATCCTTCTTCATAGGGTTTTTGTATCCTTAAAATCCAGTATGACTTTTGTGTAAAGTATAAAAGAATAAAGGAGCTTGAATAGCCCCCTCGTAGGGGGCTTTATTTTCATTATCTGAAATTTTAATTTGAAAGATTTTTTGTCATTTCTAACAAAGCACCTGGGCAAAATGAGAAGATAAAAAGTCTTTTATCTACAAGCGCCTCTAACTCTTTTTGGGAAAAAACATTCAGCTTTTTTTTTATTTTGGACAACTCCTTCTTCAAAGAGTCATGTCTTATGCTTTTCAATCTAGCAATATCTTTTGGAGAAAAATGCATTCTTATCCATAAGACGGTGTCAACTTGATTGTTTGATAACTCAGGAAATACTGGATAAAATAGAGAAAAATAACCCCTATCAACATTACGCATTATTAATTAGCTCCTTAACTATTCGATTAAAAACCAGAGCAATAAGCTCAATTAACCGTTTTGGAACTAATACGTTGTCTGCCAGAAGACAGTAGTTCAGAAGGAATATAGCGCTCAAAGCCTTTCGATTTACCAAATGCCCTTAATTGGCAACCTGAATGCACATCGGCTTTTTGATAGATAATATTTAAATGATTGCGTGCTGTTCTCGTTCCGATATCTAATCGTCTTGCAATTTCTTTGAGACTTAATCGCTGCATCATAAAAAATAGAATTTGCCACTCTTTAGCAGTAAACAGTTTGCTTGGTTTTTCAGTAGTAACCGCATAAGGCTGCATGCCATCGACATAATCCAGCGGCGACAAAAACAAGAACTCGTGGGCGTGGAAGAAAGTGCCAAGATAGCCATTTTCACTACAAAAAAGCGGTAAAAAATGGAATTGCCAAACTTTGGGCGCTTTGTTGTAATCAGATGGCAAATGGCATATTACGAAAAATGGGGATCTTTCAATCTGTACTTTTTCTATCAATGTTTTCATTTCAGGAGTACGGATTAACTTAAAAAGTAAATCTGTCATTTTGGCATCAGTCTGAATTTTTCCCTCGCTATTGCTAAAACCACAGGGAACATTAGCGCTCAACGAAAGTTTAATCATCTCAGGTTTCATGCACCACCCCCAAGTCTCTTGATAAGGCCGAGTTCAGCACTGACTCTTATCGCTTGTTTCGCGTTGCATACGCCCAGTTTTTTCACTACGTTGCTCATATGAAATTTAACTGTGCCTGTTTTAATACCTAATATCATCGCGATTTCAAGATACGTTTTTCCCAAACTCACCCAGTAAAGGATTTCATTTTCCCTCGGGCTAAATATTACCGTCGCCTTTTTACCCTCATTGCTGCGTTCGGTATAAGCGTCAATCAGTTTGTTGTGCGTGACCATCAGCAACATTTGCAGTTTTTCTTTGATTTGTGTTTCCAATTCAGGGGAATTTTGCTCATCGACTATCACATTTAACCGCGCCAAATAGTGGTTGAGGTCATGAAAGATGAAAGTATGACCACCACAACAATCACAATTTTTGTGGCATTCACTATCTTTTTTAACGTCAATTTCAAATTGATGAGAATATTTTCATCCCAAAAAACGGTAAAGTCCGGTTTAATGATTTTTTAATCAGTGGGTCAACATACTGGTAGCTTTCTGCTTTGTAAATTTCAACCCATTCTTCGGGATAATTTGACAAACAAAAATAACGGTTCGGATTATTTTTATCCATGACAGAATAGGAGTATTTCAACGTGCCAATTTTATTAATTTCGCGCTCCAAAGAAGAGTTGATGACATAATTAATCTCTTTGTCATTCAAAAATAAATTCGGTGGGTTGTTTGAAGTTAAATATTTCATACCTCACCTCCAATACTACGAAGGTACTGACGCTGACGGGTTGTAAGGTATTTCGATGTGAGAGCAAAGCTCAAAAGCTGCTCGATTGATATGCCGCACGCTTTCATTATGCGTGCAATATGCGTACTATTTCGCATAGTCCGACTCCTAGCGTTATTAGGGTTTGGGTTAGCTCTTTGTGCGTGCTAGTTACACGTATAAAGAGCGTTATTTTTATTTCAATGTTTCTTAAGTATTACCTTATCTGTGTTATCAATTTCATATAACCAACAAGTAACAGCAGATAATTCGTTCAAAGATTTTTGTAATATCTGCCTAAATTTATATAATTCTTTTATTTCGCTACTACACAATTCTTTCAGTGTCGCTACTTTTACGGGAAACGGCTTAGCATGACTGCTGTAAAAACCATATAACCACTGAGTCAAAGGTTTACCTTTAAGTTTGAGTCTTATTTCTTTAGTTATTCCTGTCCAACCTGCATCACCAAAACAGGCTGATATTTTAGGATTTAGCGCCAAGCAATTTTCCCCTGTTTTCTCATCTCGGTAGATTAAATCAATAATACTACCGATATAAGTATATTTACCGTCAGAAATTTCAACCGCATTGGCTTTTAAACGTAGGAGGCTATTCTTCAGCCATTCATGATCTGATTTACCTGTATTCCGCTGTATTGAAAGCAAAAAATTATGAGCTGCAAACCGAACCGTATACCCTAGAGGAGAATCCTGACAACGTTGTAAACATTCTAGCCATACATCCAAATCCGACTGATCTAATTGTTCACCTGTAAATTTTACGGTGTAGCCATTTAGTGTAGTTTTCAGAACATTTTTTTCATATTTCCTAGAACCTCTTTTTACAACACCAAACAAAGCACTGCGTAATACCACATTCGGTGCAGGTATCTGTGTTTTTTTACTAATGGGTAAGTATTTTTTTTTATTTTCTTCCTTAGAAATAGTATTAAGAGATTGAGAATTCATTGTTGTATTTGGTATTGGTGATGCTGATAACTCATCTTCACGGTTAAGGATCGCATTAATTTTATCAGCAACCCTATCAGGAGACTTATTTTTTCTCTCCATAATGCGTTTACCAATGTCATCCCAACGAGATTTCACGTTTTTGCTCACATAACCTCCGCTCGTAATGTCGTCAGTATGTACAACAATAATGCAAACGCATCCCCACGCATTGTAAAAAAACGCAGAGTAACTTCTTTACATAACCTTTTATAAACACTTATCATGTTCTTTGCAGACATATCAATATTCCTCTATTGATGTAGATGCCTAGTGTTGCCCTGCGTTCTTGTCTGGATAAGGGCAACACTTATTTACTTGATTTTTCTTTTATCTCCAATTTCAGCAAAAAATTTCTGACACCATTAACAGAGGCCATTTCTTTTTTGTTTTCTGCAAGCCAAAGAGCAATGTTTGCATAGCTAACTCCTTCATTTCTCAACCTAACTATATCGTTTTCATAATCTGCATATTTTATTCTTTTCAATTTTCCCCCATAATGCAAAACTTACACTTACACTTACACTTATATAGTGACCAATAATTCCTGTCAACATTTTTTCAGATATATATTTCCCAATAAAGCACGGGATAGCAGGTAGGGTGGCACGGGATAGCAGGTAGGGTGGAACAATTACTAAAAAAAATTGACATGTAAATAGCTTTAACTAAAAGCAGTTATAAAAATAAAAAATAAATAAATACAATAACTTATATTCGTTCAAAATAAATGTATAAGAATTTCAAAAATAATTTAACGAAAAATTAACATTAATTATTAAGCAGCATAACGGGTATCAAACGTGATTTTTTTCTTTTTGAGGCGAGAGAAAGATTTGTCAATAAGCGGTAATGATGTTTTTATGAACAATATGAGTTAACTTTGTACAATTGAGTGGATTTTAAGTAGATCTCCCCTTACCCCAAAAAGGGGACGTAACGCATTCGAGCAATCTCTAAAGCATGATCGACTAATTGAGCTATCCTCAATCCTTCGATAAAACGAGAAAATTTCATCCTGCCACCACAAAGAATGCAACTAAACGGATCGACTCCTAAAAACCGCTGGCTTAGCAGGGTAAAAGTCATCGAACGTTTTCTTTTGAATGCCGATTGTCCCACTGCTTTTCTAACAATATCGAGTAATTTTCCCACCACTCGATTTGCCAAAAACCAAAATAACGGATCATCCGAAAATGTTTCTCGGGGATCTGTTTGATAAGCCGTAAAATTAATTCTTTCTGGGTTAAATCTAAATTTTTATAATGACCGGTATTATGGTCGAAAAACCGCAACGTAATGCGACTTCCTCCATCATAATGCGCTAGCCTTGCGCCAGAGACTGGCGGTTTCTTCAGGTAACGCCCAATATACTTTGCTGTTTTTTGGGCATTGGATGTCGGGTCGGCAAAATAAACATGCCAATAATCTTTACCTTCAGCATTTTTCCCTGCATTCAGAATAAACCGCTTCCACTCATCATAATCTCTTATGTGCTGTAAACTTTCAGGTAGGTAAATTTTCCCCCAGACAGAAAGAAGATATTGTCGAATATTCCACATCCAACGTTTTCTGACTTTAGCGAGGTCAAATTGCATCGACTTCCATTTTTCATTTTGATTGATGCCGCCCATTGTCCATGAGAGATGAATATGCGTGTTCCAGTTTAGTTTTCTCCCATAGGTATGTAGCGCACCAAAAATACCCATTGTTAATCCCCGTTTTTTGCTGCATAAAGTAAATTGTCCGCAGCAAACGGGAACAGTTTCCCTAGTAACCATCGATTCAATTCAAAGAGAAGCCAAAGACTATCCGGCATCGTAAACGTACCATGTTGCCATTCGACATCCGGTAAACGCATTATATTTGTGTCTATCCAAGTATCCGTGGCTTTTGTTCCACAGGATGGACAACCTCGTCCCTTGCAGGTAAAACAAACTAACTTCTGATGAGCACAATCTTCATTTTCACAACAGTATTGACGGAACCCCATCATCGTTGTGCCACAGGCTAACATTTTTGTTACCACCTCGATTTCAATATCTCTCAGTTGGGTAGTTTCCATGATCGCCGCCCATGCATTATTCCGCTCAAAAAGCAATTTTAACGGTTTGGGTTGAAAATCAGCTCTCATCGGGAAGTTAACTCACGGAAAAAAGAAACGAAATTAGCCATTTAACGATTAATAACTGTCATGTTTTAGGGTGAAAAAATAATCAATTTTAACGTTGCAGGATTATTTAACCAAATCTTATTTAACTAACCGACAAAACACGCTATAAAACGTCCTGTATCACTTTTTATGAAGAGATATACGATGGGTAATAGGGAATGATAGGTTTTTTTATTTGATAGCCTTAAAATCAATTACAGGCGGTTTTTTTTATGTCTGTACTTACTGGTTATCGATTTGCAGCCGTAGGCTGATTCGTTCAAAGTTTGTTTAACTATATTCATAGTGGCATCTCATATCGGTATAAAAATAGCTAACTTTTCATTTTATCAAATAGATATTCTTAATGCGACAGAACCTAATTTATTGATAAATAAATTAATGGCTATTTAAATTGACCACTTAACGGCGTTTACCGTTCCGTTGCTCCCCAAACCCCTATAAGCAGAAGATAACTCAGAATGAGTCAGATATATCTGACTCATTCTGAGTTATCTTCTGCTTATAGCTATATTCACTTCTACCAAGTAAATTATAAGTATTAAAAATATGGATCACGAATGTTTTAAGGTAGAGATTATTATGAATGATATTCGTTTTTTCGATACAACTATGAGAGACGGTGAACAAGGTATAGGTTATCTTCTTACCAACGAGCAGAAATTGAATTTATTAAAAAGGTTAATTAAACTCGGCGTGTCAGTAATTGAATTAGGAATGGTGACGGATAAAGAAAGTAAAGAACTTTTTGAGAAAGCTTTGGTGATCGCTGGGGATACTAATATTGCAGCTTTGTGCCGCCTTAACGAAAATGACATTACTCAAACAATTAAGGTATTGCGGCCTTTTCCAAACTCTACTATCAATCTTTTGTGTATTGGCTCAGAACTGCATCTGGAAAAAAAGATTCAAATTAGTCAATCTGAGGCATTAAACTTATTAAATCGCACAATTATGCAAGTTAGAGAAATGAAATTTCAAGGTAATATCTATGCGATACTTGAAGATTCAAGCAGAGGTAGTGAATATTTTTTACGTGGTCTAATAGACCATCTTATTATGAATGGTATTTACAACATCTGCTTTGCAGACACGGTTGGCTCAATGACGCCATCATCTGTAAGATCTCGGTTGAATAATTTTGTAAAAAATTACCCAAATCTGAATTTAAGTGTTCATTTTCATAATGATCTTGGTTTAGCGGTAGCTAATACTATAGAGGCCATAGAGGCTGGAGTAAAGGAGGTTCAAGTAACCCTTGGAGGAATAGGTGAACGCTGCGGTAACGCTTCTTTTGAAGAAGTTATAGGAATATTGAATAATTGTTATCCCTACAAAGATAAAATTTTTAGCAAAATAAAACTTCGTGAAATAGTTAATGTGTGCCAATACTTTTACACTCTCATTGGAAAAAAACCTAATCACAATAAACCACTTCTCGGTGAAAATGCTTTCTCCACTTGTGCGGGAATTCACCAAAGCGCTATTTTAAAGCACCCAGAAACATACGAGTTTATAGACTCGGAAAGCATTGGAATGAAGCGGAGTTTTCATTACAACAGATTATAGATTATGAACGAATCAGCCTACGGCTGCAAATCGATAACCAGTAAGTACAGACATAAAAAAAACCGCCTGTAATTGATTTTAAGGCTATCAAATAAAAAAACCTATCATTCCCTATTACCCATCGTATATCTCTTCATAAAAAGTGATACAGGACGTTTTATAGCGTGTTTTGTCGGTTAGTTAAATAAGATTTGGTTAAATAATCCTGCAACGTTAAAATTGATTATTTTTTCACCCTAAAACATGACAGTTATTAATCGTTAAATGGCTAATTTCGTTTCTTTTTTCCGTGAGTTAACTTCCCGATGAGAGCTGATTTTCAACCCAAACCGTTAAAATTGCTTTTTGAGCGGAATAATGCATGGGCGGCGATCATGGAAACTACCCAACTGAGAGATATTGAAATCGAGGTGGTAACAAAAATGTTAGCCTGTGGCACAACGATGATGGGGTTCCGTCAATACTGTTGTGAAAATGAAGATTGTGCTCATCAGAAGTTAGTTTGTTTTACCTGCAAGGGACGAGGTTGTCCATCCTGTGGAACAAAAGCCACGGATACTTGGATAGACACAAATATAATGCGTTTACCGGATGTCGAATGGCAACATGGTACGTTTACGATGCCGGATAGTCTTTGGCTTCTCTTTGAATTGAATCGATGGTTACTAGGGAAACTGTTCCCGTTTGCTGCGGACAATTTACTTTATGCAGCAAAAAAACGGGGATTAACAATGGGTATTTTTGGTGCGCTACATACCTATGGGAGAAAACTAAACTGGAACACGCATATTCATCTCTCATGGACAATGGGCGGCATCAATCAAAATGAAAAATGGAAGTCGATGCAATTTGACCTCGCTAAAGTCAGAAAACGTTGGATGTGGAATATTCGACAATATCTTCTTTCTGTCTGGGGAAAATTTACCTACCTGAAAGTTTACAGCACATAAGAGATTATGATGAGTGGAAGCGGTTTATTCTGAATGCAGGGAAAAATGCTGAAGGTAAAGATTATTGGCATGTTTATTTTGCCGACCCGACATCCAATGCCCAAAAAACAGCAAAGTATATTGGGCGTTACCTGAAGAAACCGCCAGTCTCTGGCGCAAGGCTAGCGCATTATGATGGAGGAAGTCGCATTACGTTGCGGTTTTTCGACCATAATACCGGTCATTATAAAAATTTAGATTTAACCCAGAAAGAATTAATTTTACGGCTTATCAAACAGATCCCCGAGAAACATTTTCGGATGATCCGTTATTTTGGTTTTTGGCAAATCGAGTGGTGGGAAAATTACTCGATATTGTTAGAAAAGCAGTGGGACAATCGGCATTCAAAAGAAAACGTTCGATGACTTTTACCCTGCTAAGCCAGCGGTTTTTAGGAGTCGATCCGTTTAGTTGCATTCTTTGTGGTGGCAGGATGAAATTTTCTCGTTTTATCGAAGGATTGAGGATAGCTCAATTAGTCGATCATGCTTTAGAGATTGCTCGAATGCGTTACGTCCCCTTTTTGGGGTAAGGGGAGATCTACTTAAAATCCACTCAATTGTACAAAGTTAACTCATATTGTTCATAAAAACATCATTACCGCTTATTGACAAATCTTTCTCTCGCCTCAAAAAGAAAAAAATCACGTTTGATACCCGTTATGCTGCTTAATAATTAATGTTAATTTTTCGTTAAATTATTTTTGAAATTCTTATACATTGAACCTTGCTTCAAAAATAGGAATTTCCACAAATATATTCGACAACCCTGCAGATATGGCTGGCTTAGTAGATAATCTCTCTGATTCATATTTAGTAATAGAAATTGAATTTGAGAAACAGTTCAGAGCCATTATTGATTCTAATCCTAACCATTGGGAAAAGCAGCGCAATAAATTAAACCATGTTCATGAGAAAGCGGGTATCTATTTCTCTGCTCATGCTCCGTACATCGGAATAAATACCGACATTGCTAACAAAGACGAAGTCATTCGAATTAGTGCTGTCGATTATATAAGGCGATATATAGTTAAAGCTTCAGAAATAGGTGTTAAAATTATAACCTTGCATCCCGGTTATATAGAGTACAATCAGAACGGAGTTAGAGACTTCGATTTTTGTCAGCTAACAAAATCACTGGAAAGTCTAGCGGCAATCGCTACAGATTTTGGTATTAGTATTTTACTGGAAAATACAGGCAATGACCGCGAGAAATACATTCTCCTTTCAGATGAGCAGCACAATTATATAAGTAATGAATGCAATATTGGCTTGACTCTTGACCTAGTGCATTTTCATTCTTTCTACCATCAGCTTAATACAGAGTCATATTTGAAAAAACTAAAAAGTATTATACCTAATGTATGTAACGCTCATTTCAATGATGTACTTAATGGTAAACATGTACACTTACCTCTGAGGTATGGGAATTTTAATTTTCATCAAGTGCTCACTTTCATGCAGGAGGAAGGCTATCAAGGAAATTTTATAATTGAAGAGTCAGGTGGCGGCTTTACTCCTGACACTTTTGTTCAAGCAGGAAGAGATTATGTCAAACATTTAAATTCTGCCCTGTAGTGGGATAATTGTAAGTTTTTCAGCCATTAGTCAATTGGTAATCACCCTTCTTTTAGAACGCCAGGGCAAGATACCGACTAGGTTTCCACTAAGGCTGGAATAATTTGAGCTAAGGACAATGAATAAAAACCCCAACGCCTGGAAATGGAGAATGACATCTTAAAAAAGGCTACTGCGCTCTTAATGTCGGACTCACTGAAAAGTTCTCAGTAGTTGACAGGCATTGTAGTGTTATCAGATGACTCAAAGCATGAACCGCAGGGGGAACTGTTGGGACAATAGCCCAATGGAGTTATTTTTCCGTAGCCTGAAGACCGAATGGATGCCGACAGCTGGTTACCAAAGCTGCAGTACAGCCCAGTCAGCCATTATTCGGTACATAACCCACTACTATAGCGATGTAAGACCCCATTGCTATAACGGTGGATTAACGCCAAATGAATCAGAGCGACTGTTCCGTCAACAGTCAGGTACGGGGGCCAAATTTACTTGACCGCTATACTCATGATTTGATAATAACAAATATGGCTACCTTAAACAAGGATGCCACGTTCAATGATTGCCTAAGAAGATAGCATATGAGTTACAACATATTTTTGAAATCTGAGGGTATAAGCTTCCAGTCACCTATGGGAATAACGGTATTAGAGGCAGCCCAAGACGCTGGCATTAAGCTCCAACATGGTTGTCTGGTCGGAACCTGCCGGCTTTGCCGTACCAGATTATTGAAGGGCAAAATAGAATATTTGTCAGGTTTCAGCAGCTGTTTGAGCGATGCTGAAGTTGCAGAAAACTATTTTCTGCCTTGTTGCGCGACCGCAACCAGTGATATTGTGTGTGAACAGGATGTTTGGAGTACAACGCCAAAAACTCATAAAGAAGGTTCTATCTTATTAGATAAGCAACTTTATGGTAAAGTATTTGTGTTGACATTACAATTGTCTGCCCATACTCATATTAACCCGATTCCTGGACAATACATTTATGTTGAGAGTTCTTGCGGTATATCCAGGGCCTATTCAATCGCAAATATCCCTCAAGTAGATGGACGAATCGAATTACACGTTAGATGGCATGATAATGGGATTTTTTCGCATTATGTATGCGACTCAATCAATATTGGAGATGTACTATGGATATATGGTCCATATGGAGATTTTATTCTTAACCAGAATTCTTCACGTTCTATTCTATTTATAGCAACTGGGACAGGTTTTTCTCCCATCAAGGCCATTTTAGAGAGCGGAGCAATACCCAGGGATCGAATAATCAAGTTGTATTGGGGGGGACGAGGTATTTCAGACTGGTATTTCAAAACATCTATTGCGAATCTATCGTCAAAATACGACAATTTCGAATTCGTTCCCGTTTTATCACGTCCAGATATACTGGATTGTTGGTCTGGTAGAATTGGGCATGTGCAAAATTGGATCGAATCTGACATTAACGATTTGAGCGGATACGATGTTTATGCTTGCGGAACACCAGATATGATTAGCGATACTTTTGAGTTATTAGTCGCTCGTTGTAGGCTGTCAGCAGACCAGTTTCGGGCTGATTCTTTTTACTGTACGGTAAATACCGGGAATGTAAAATAAACTGTGGAAATGGCATTTTGATAAAAAATAATTAAATGACAACAAAATGTCGATCAGTAACGAATTAATTGACCAACTATTATTGTAAGTGTCATTTCATACTGAATTTGGCCACCTAAGTAGAGGTATCTGACGACAATTAATCTGGCCGGTACGCGACAATTAGTTTGGCCGGTTTGTAATCTGAGATCACAACCAACCCCACTCTGGAGATGTTGTGGCTCTCACCAACAAACAGGTCCATCTCTATATGAAAAATCGCAACAAAGGCGCGACTCAGGAGGTTGCTGCCGCCAAAAGCAGTATCTCTGTGCGCTCGGCACGACGGATCGATAAAGGCCAGCACCAGCCCGTTGGCAGTCATCACTGGCGAACTCGCAAAGATCCACTAGAAACTATCTGGCAAAGTGTTCTTGAACCTATGCTGAAACAGCAACCGGCACTGACACCAATCACTGTTCTGGAGCATCTCCAAGAGATATATCCAGGGCAGTACCCCGATTCGATCTTGCGCACGCTGCAACGCCGCATCAGGATCTGGAAAAGTCAGTACGGTGGTGAAAAAGAAGTCATGTTTATTCAAGAGCACCAACCAGGGGCGCGTGCGTTCGTCGATTTCACTGAACTTAAAGGGGCTCTGTCGCATTAATGTGAAAAGTTTGATTTGTGGTATTTAAAGGAATTGTTAGGCAGCTAAAGCATAAAAGGCATCTACCGGAGAGAGCGTTTGTCCATTGATAGGGATTTGTTGTTTATGAAGCATATGCAGTATTTCTATTCCTTCCAATAACACTTTTGCCGTTTGATACGTTTTAAATCCTAACCTCGATCGATAGCGTTTTTTAATAAAACGGTGATCTTGCTCCACGATGTTATTTTGATAACGGCACTGCCGGCTTTTTATCATGAGATCGGGTTTATTAACTAATTGAATGGCTGCTCTGTTTGCTTTGCTTCTATCGATATTAATCACCGTTGGATAAGTATTTTGAACAATAGCTTTTCTTAAAAACCGATAGGCGGATTTCTTATTGCGCTTTTTACTTAACATGAAATCAATGGTTTCGCCATGACCATTTACCGCTCGATAAAGATAATGCCATTTCCCTTTTATTTTTATATAGGTCTCATCCAGATACCAGCTGCCACCATAGATTTTTCGTTTCTTTCGGGCAACACTGGCCAGCTTTGGTGTTAATCGTAATATCCAACGATGGATCGTAGAGTGATCAACAAATATACCCCTTTCTTGCATCATCTCTTCGAGATTACGCAGACTTAATGAATAAGCTAAATACCAATGTAGACAAACTAAAATAACTTCGACGGGATAGTGGAGACGTTTAAAAGTTTGTTTAACTATATTCATAGTGGCATCTCATATCGGTATAAAAATAGCTAACTTTTCATTTTATCAAATAGATATTCTTAATGCGACAGAACCCGATAAGCTTGTGGTTAATGCTTTTGCCGGAACAGGGAAAACATCAACGTTAGTGAAATATGCCGAAAAGCATCCCGAACTCCGGATGCTCTACATTGCGTTTAATCGCTCAGTGAGGGAAGAAGCAGACGAGAAATTTCCGGCTAATGTGCTTTGTAAAACATCGCATCAACTGGCATGGCCTAGTTTTGGTAGAAATTACGCTCATCGATTAACTCATTCTCTACGGCTTTTTGATATTGCTAATGCGACTCAGAGTGATGACTGGGTATACGTAAAAGCGATTCAGGATAACTTAAAGAATTTTATGTGTAGCGTAGATAGTCAGATTATGTTACGCCACTGTCCCTCAATATTGATGGGGGAAGTCAAAAAATCGTTTACAGCTAATGATGTTGTCATCCAGAGTGAACGGCTCTCGCATCGAATGATTGCCCTTACTGATAATTTTCCCGTTACTCACGATATGTATCTAAAACTGTACCAACTCTCTCAACCTAACCTTTCCCATCGGTTTGACGTTATTTTGTTTGATGAAGCGCAGGATGCTAATCCGGTTACTCACGATATTGTTTTTCGTCAAACGACGAAATTAGTGATGGTGGGTGATGCTCATCAACAGATTTATCGTTTTCGAGGGGCTGTCGATGCGTTAAATGCGCCTTCGCTTAGTGATGCTGACCGACTCTGGTTAACGCATAGCTTTCGCTTTGGTGCCTGTGTTGCGGATATGGCGAATGCATTACTGGCCATGAACGGTGAAACGCATCAAGTGGTTGGCAGAGGTGAAAAAGATGACATTCTTATTGATATCCCTAAGCAAGGTTTTCCTCACCGAGCCATCCTCAGTCGAACAATAGCTGGTGTGATTAGAGTAGCATTGGAAGCTAGTAGCAAAAAAGCGACTGTTTACTGGGTTAACGGGATTGATGCTTATCGTATCGATGAGTTAATTAACCTTCACTGGTTCTCACTCGATAAGCGAAAGAAGATGAGCAACCAGCGGCTTTACACCGAATATCGTAATTATGCGAATTATAAGCGCATAGCGCATGCCAGTGGTGACCAGGAAATGTTGCAATCTATCAAAATCATTGAAAAATTTACGCCATTACCAAAAAAAGTGGATGTTTTACGGAAACGAACCGTAGAAACTGAAGAGGAAGCTAGTATTACCGTTACCACTGCCCACCGAGCAAAGGGACTGGAGTGGGATATTGTCGAAATCAACAATGACTTTCCGAATAATCTCTTTGACCCTAATATGGACAAAGCCGATTTTAGAGATGAAGTCAATTTGCTGTATGTTTCCGCGACTCGAGCGAAGAAAACACTTATCATCAATAAATTGTTGGTAAATATTCTGGCCAACGTTGCTGAGAATGAAAAAACGGCACAGGATTAATTCAGTAATGCCTCTAAAACGGCCTATAATCGATTTTGAGACGTTTTCCTGTGATTAACCATGAAAAGATACCAGTAATAAAAAATAAACGCACCAGAAGAGATAGGGTGCGTTTTTGTATGGCTGGATTATAATGTTTGATAGGTAATGAATAAATAGCGTATTTAATATAATGGGTTTGTTTGCCATAATTCAATCTGACGCGAGCAATTATTGAAGATATCGGATGAGTAAAAAATTCACCCCAACACCCCATGATGCTGTATTTCGGCAGTTTCTGAGTGAAAAAGAAACTGCCCAAGATTTTTTCGACATTTGGCTACCGGATGAGATTAAAGCCTTGTGTGACTTAGACAGCCTCAAAGTGGAATCTGGCTCATTTATCGATAGTGAGATGAAAAATTACCAGAGTGATATTCTCTATTCGGTCAGCACCCCAAAGGGAAGTGGCTATATCTATGTTTTAATTGAACACCAATCCACCCCTGATAAGTTCATTGCATGGCGACTCATGCGCTATAGCATGTTAGCAATGCAGAAGCATTTAGAAGCCGGAAACAAGCAATTACCATTGGTATTCCCAATACTCTTTTATTGTGGTGAACAAAGTCCTCATCCCTATAGTACGAATTGGCTCAATTGCTTTGAGGACAAGGAACTAGCGAAGAGTATCTACACCAATCCCTTTAAGTTAGCCGATGTCACCACGCTTGATGATAGCGCGATTATGAAACATAAACGCATGGCTTTGTTGACTCTCATCCAGAAACATATTCGCCGACGGGATATGACAGAACTATTGGATAGCATTGTTAAACTGTTGTCGTATAATTATTATACTGATAATCAAGTTATCACTATGTTTAACTATCTCATTCAGGAAGGGAATGCTCAAAAACCAATGGAATTTATCACTGAGATAGCCAAACAATCAGAGAAACACGAAGGAGCACTTATGACTATTGCTCAGCAAATTGAAGAGATAGGAATCCAAAAAGGCATACAACAAGGTATTCAAATTGGTGAACAAAATGGGATGCAAAAAGGTAAACTTGAAGGCATTCAAGAAGGTGAAAAACAGGCTTCGATGAAGATAGCGCGCCAAATGCTCGAAAGTGGTATGGACAGGCAATCTGTAATGAAATTTACGGGTTTGAATGATGATGAAATGATTAACCTGTTTAAAGATTAAACGATGACAGAACGTAAGCAATTAACCCTCAATCGTCCTAGAAAGGCTTCACAGGAAGAACAGACCTCAAGTAATCCTGTTTACGGTAAAAAGGTCTGGGTGAATACTGCGCCCAAAAAACAGGCAAAAAAACCGAAACCCCAAAAGGTAGTAAAACAGGAGTCCAAGAAACCTATTGTTAAACCTAAACAAGCAGTGAAGGTTAAAACACCGAAACCACCGACACCGCCTTGTATCTTGTTATTTGTGATGATTAGCTACCATCACATGAAACAGAGTGAGCTTGTGACTCCGCCAATGGGACAACCTTGTTTTTTAGTTAAAGCCCTCTGTTTCTCCTTTCATGCCAGCATTTAGATTGAACGGTTACCGAGAGCATTGACTCTGTATGTACAAGGGGAATAGGCATGATGGTTTATTATGTGAAAGGAGTATTCTCATGTATCAAATCGGAATAGATGTCAGTAAAAAAAAGCTAGATATCTGCCTGTTAGCTAAGGGTATTGAGGGAAAACAAAAAAACAAAGTCATTAAAAATGATCAACATTCAGCTAACACATTGATAGAGTGGCTGAAAACACAAAAATGCTTACTCGAAGATGTAAGAATTACTCTTGAATCTACAGGAACTTATCACGAACAACTCTGCACCGAACTTTATGATATGGGTATTCATGTTTCCATCGTAAATCCTTATCGTATAAGAGAGTTTGCAAAAGGCATGGGTATTTTAACTAAAACAGATAGAGTGGATGCCTTCGTTTTAGCTTGTTATGGGGAGCTAAAAAAGCCTTCAGCATGGATAGCTCCATCACTAGAAATTCGAGCATTGAAATCATTAATCAAACGTCGAGAAGCGCTTTTAGCTGATTTATTACGTGAACAAAACCGTCAGGAAAAGACCTTAACAACGCCTACGCCAAAAGTTGTTAGGCAATCACTTGTTAAGTGCATAAAAGTATTAGAAAAAGAGTTATTGGCTATTGAATCTGAGATTTCCAAGCATATCAATAACCATCCTGAGTTGAAAAAAGACATGGAGTTACTGACATCAATCAAATCAATTGGGACTCAAGTAGGAAGTCATATGCTGATGGTATTACGCGGTCATGATTTTAATAGTGCTGAGCAGGCGGCTGCTTATTTAGGATTAGTGCCTGTAGAACGCCGATCAGGTACCTCTGTTAACGGGCGTGCCCATCTATCTAAAATAGGACCATCTGAAATTCGCGCTAAATTATATTTATCAGCTCTAACAGCAATACGCCATAACCGACATATTAAGTCATTGTATGATCGTCTATTAACAAGAGGTAAGTCAAAAATGTCAGCTCTAGGTGCAGCAATGAGGAAATTAGTTCACCTGTGCTATGGAGTATTGAAAACGGGTCTAGCTTATGACCAAAACTACTCAAGCCCAACTTTGAATTCATAAAATCGAGTTTGAGCCATCTTAGATTTTAGGTGGCACTTTGGATGTCTTAGATAGAGAAAATGGTGCTACGGGCTTCCTAGGTGGCTTAAAATCAATTTACGGATGATAACGCAAACCCAGTTTTGGCTTTAAGCGACAAAACCTCCTCTAAGCTAACTCTATCCGCTCACCGGAGTCCGAGAGCAAGCGAACGGGCGAGGAAGCGGAATTAACCTAAAATTATAGAATTAAATTCATGGGTTATTTTTAGTTTTTAAGGTTGACTTTCAAGACGGTAACTTGTATCTTGAAATTTGGTTATAATAATAGCGATTAGATTTGGCAAGGTGTATGTAATCCGATTGTCCCTGGGGTTTATAGCCCGTAGCAAAGCGAATGATGCATACACTTAGCCACTCATCTGAAACCCGAACAGTTGTCCGTAATTCATAACGTATTTGCAAGGATGGGTAATATGAGTCAGCTAAATCCAATTTGTGTAGGAATTGATGTTTCTAAAGCTTCATTGGATATTGCAGGCACCAATAACATTGAGCAGTTCAGAGTCAGCAATAACCCTGACGGGTTCGATACCATCATTTATCAACTGAAAAAGAACAACATAGCCTTGATTCTGATGGAAGCTACAGGTGGTCTCGAGGCAGCGATTGCATGCGCTCTTCAGGCTGAAGGTTTTGATGTTGCCGTTATCAATCCCAGGCAAGCCAGAGACTTTGCTCGATCCATGGGCTATCTGGCAAAGACTGATAGAATAGATGCCAGAGTTTTAGCTCAGATGGCTGATGTCATTAACCGCCATCCTGAGCGGTCACGTTTTATCCAGGCTATTCCTGATGCAGAGCGTCAGATTCTTGCTGCTATGGTGGTGCGCAGACGCCAGCTGATTGCAATGCTTGTAGCTGAAAGAAACCGGATGCATCCATCTCACCCGCAAAACAGAAAAAGCATCAGTAACATCATCAATGCACTAGAAAATGAACTTAAACGGATTGACGAGGATATGCATAAGCATATTACTGATCATTTCAACGAGCTTGCAGAGCGGCTAAGTACTATCAAAGGCATTGGTATGATGACTGCTGCTACATTGCTGGCAGAAGTCCCTGAGTTAGGGAAACTCTCGCGCAGGGAGATCAGTGCGCTGGTTGGGGTAGCTCCTGTTAATAGAGACTCGGGAACCATGCGTGGCCGACGAACCATTTTTGGCGGTCGGGCCGGAGTTCGAACCTCTTTGTACATGGCTGCACTGGTTGCAACTCGTTTCAATCCGGTGATAAAAGCATTTTACACACGGCTGGTTGCAGCAGGAAAAGCCAAAAAAGTGGCGCTGGTTGCCTGTATGCGCAAACTGCTGACTATCCTGAATGCGATTCTCAGAAAGAACCAAGAATGGGATGAGTCGTATCATAACGTTGCTCCATAAATATACTGTTCAAGACAGTTGCTTTGCTCTGTGGGCAGTGGTAACCGTAACCGTTGATTCATCTTCACTGTCTACCGTTCGTTTACGTAAAACATCCACTTTCTTTGGTAATGGTGTAAATTTTTCGATGATTTTGATAGATTGCAACATTTCCTGGTCACCACTACAGTCGGTTGCGGCCTACGAAGTGGGAAGCCTTGCCCGATAGGGTGGGGAGCAGTCACTACGAGTCATTGACTTAAATGTTATCACTAACCTATAATGTATTTGCAATGCAATTACATTATAGGTGAGCAAATGGAAAATTTAACCATTAGAATATCCAAACAAGATAAAGAATTGCTGAAAGATTTTGCGGATTTTAACGGTATTTCTGTTTCAAATCTGTTAAGACAGTCAGCGCTTGAACGTATTGAAAATGAAATTGATATCAAGCTTTATCAGCGCGCAAATAAAATCATGAAAGAAATGACTGATGATGATGTTATTAATCATGATGAGCTAATCTCTGATTTAGGTCTTGATGATGTACACAGTTAAATATCATAAAAATATTGTAAAAACTTTAAAAGGAATCAGTAAATCAGACCAATTATTTATTTTATCCTGGATAAATAAAAACCTGATTAATACCAAAAACCCAAGAATTTATGGAAAATCTTTAAATGGAGAAAAAAAAGGTTTATGGCGTTATCGGGTCGGGAATTATCGAATTGTGGTAAATATTCAAGATAAAGAATCAATTATTCTAATAATAGATATTGGTCACAGAAAAGATATTTATCGTTGAGATTGCAAAACAAATGCTCAAAAGTGGCATGGACAGGCAATCGGTGATGAAATTTACGGGTTTAACTGACGCTGCTAACAGGATGCCCCTTGAGGGGCTTTTGTCTATTCTGGTTTTTCGGGTGTAGTGGTCTAATAAAACTGTAGAGATTTATAGCTTATAATTAAGCAAAATCTTATAGGTATAAACATGCCACGAAAAGTAAAAGTGACCTTTAGCGCAAAGCAAAAACTGGAATATGCAAAACTCATGGTTGAAGGTGGATATAGCAATATCCAAGTTGAAAAAATATCCGGTGCGGGTAAATCTGCCGTATCGCGCTGGAAGCAACAATATCTTGCCGAGTTGAATGGGAATACGCCTGTAAAATCAAAAGCGTTAACGCCCGAGCAACAGCGCATACAAGAATTAGAAGCAAAACTTAAGCGTGCTCAGAGGGATAATGACATATTAAAAAAAGCCGCGGCTTACTTCATCCTCGACAATCAAAACTCAAAATCGTGGCGTTGTTTTACAGTTTGATTTATCCCTTAAAGAGAATAAAAACATTATATGACCAAATGGTCGTAAAGTCAATGGTTGGTCGGGATTTTCTTTAATCAATGCACGGATGACCTTATGTCTTTTAAAATCTCACCTAAGCCCCTTTAGCGGTCTTTTACACTTCCAATGTCTTCTTTGCCTGTTTAAAACGGAGAAAAGGCCACTACAGGCTTTCTAGGGGGCTTAAATTTGATTTATAGGTTATGTATTTTGCACTATTAGGGATTTTCATACCTCTATGCCCTGATAAGCATCTAAATCGAAAAAGAATAAGTTCTTGTAACTCTCACCGCTTGTATCTAGGAAATTTAGTAATATCGTTTTGTGGTTAGATTTGGCGCGGTCATGCAGCACGTCTCCACCCAAGGGATTAAAGCCCGTCGGCGAGCAAATAGCGCATGTACCGAGCCTCTCATCTAAAGCCCGAACAGTTGTTTGAATCCACTTCGTATCTGCAAGGAAGGGTAAATATGAGTCAGCCAAATCCAATTCACCCTCAGGTCACTGTTGGTGTTGATGTGTCTAAAGCGACCTTGGATATAGCGATAGGTCAGACTAAATCACCGTTCAGAGTTTCTAACGATTCTAAAGGTTTTGATCTGCTATTGGCTGAATTAGCCAAGCATCCGATCACGTTGGTCATAATGGAAGCTACAGGAGGTTTTGTGGCTGCTGCTGCTTGTGCTCTGCAAGCTGCTGGATTGAGCGTGGTGGTCATTAATCCTCGTCAGGCCCGTGCTTTCGCTCGCACCATGGGGTGTCTAGCAAAAACGGATCGTATCGATGCACAGATGTTAGCCCAGTTGGGTGATGTTGTCGACCGGCATCCAGAGCGTGAACGTTTTATTCGTCCTCTTCCTAAGACTGAAGAACTCATGCTAGCTGCCATGGTCACGCGAAGGCGCCAATTGGTTGAAATGCTGGTTGCCGAACGTAATCGGTTGTCCAGAAGTCACTCTCAAACTCAAAAAAGTATTAACACTATCGTTAAAGCTCTAAACAAGGAACTTGAGCATATCACCGATGAGATGGCTCAGTATATCCAAAAAAACTTCAAAGCAGGTGCAGAGTTGTTAAATAGCGTTAAGGGTATTGGACCTGTAAGTGTAGCGACCTTGCTAGCTGAAGTTCCTGAATTAGGAAAATTATCTCGTAGGGAAATTAGTGCATTGGTTGGTGTTTCGCCTATGAACCGTGATTCAGGTCGCATGCGAGGAAAAAGAACCATTCAAGGTGGTCGGCGGAGGGCGCGTACCACCTTGTACATGGCGACATTAGTGGCCACCCGTTTTAATCAGGTTATCAAGGCATTTTACACTCGATTAGTTCAGGCAGGGAAACCTAAGAAGGTGGCGATTGTTGCTTGCATGAGAAAACTATTAACCATTCTTAATGCGATGATAAGAGATGGAACATTATGGAACAATGATATTGTCGATAAAAACGCTTCTACTGTTAGTCAGGGCTGAAATCATGAAATAACTGGATAGACGGGATTGTGTACACTCACGTCGTTGATAAAAATGATTTATAACTGACAGAAAACGGTAACGAGGCTTATCCTGTTTGAACAGATAAGATCACAGCCTGATAAATCGCCCCGCTCGCCGCAGGAAGTGACCGAGCACCGCGAGCGAACAGACGAGGAAGCGGAATTTCACTAATGGTAAAAAAGGCTCTGTCACTCTGTTGTCTTTCGATTAAAGCTGTAAAGGTTTTATGACATAAGAATTTGTCTTCAAGACAGTTGCTCGCCGCAGTCTTTTGCTGAGGCGTACCGCAGGCGCGTAGCGACGAGGAACGAACAGCAAAAGCGAGGAAGCGGAAGATCACCCAATGCTGATTGAAGCACGTTCACACTGATGTCTGAGATTGGCAGGGAGCGTTTTATCAGGAAAGAGTAAAAATCTGCCATTGGCAGGTCTTCTGGAAGTGAAGTTATCCACAGGTTCAAGGGGGTGAAACTCGGTTAAAAGACTAGTTATGTATAAGTTAAAACAAGTTAGAGGGAAAAAAACGGACGCAAGGATATAATAAATAAGATTTTTTTTCGCCTAGCTATGTGTAAATCACAGTATTTTATGTGTAGATCACAGTACCTGATGTGTAAATCACAGTATTTTTATGTGTAAATCACAGTAGCTATGGTGAGCTATCCACAGAGAAAAAGGAGAGTGTATCTATTGACTTATGTTTAAATCACAGTATTATATGTGTGAATCACAGTGATTTTCTATCGTTTATTGATTTCATCATTATTGCTCGTTCGATTTATCCCGTTTTTTGATGCTTAAGAATATGTGTAAATCACAGATCGAAAATTATTAAGTTATTGAATTTACTAGCCTGTTATGTGCAGCAACACCGAACAGGCTCTAACCACTACCCCTAGCGTAGATAGGAGTTGAGGCTATGGCCGATCATACTGACAAACCGAGAGTAAGCAACTTGAGAACGTTACGTCCCCGTAAGCATGAGATAGATTTTTTTATCGCCGATGAGGTAGAACTTTCCACCTTTCGCGATGAGATGGCGAGTATGGAGCATCCGTTTTTTGCCCTTAAAGGGGGTGATACGAATGATCGGGAATATCGACAAGGAAATGTTAGCCTTACCATAAAACCTCACTCGGCAGGTATAGCGACTGTTTTTGATAAGGATGTTTGGATATATGCGATATCTAAATTGCAGGATGCTCTGAATAACAACGAGCCAATCAGTAGGACTGTCTGTTTCACTCCTTATGATTTTTTTGTCACAACTAATAGGACAATTAGCGGTAGAACTTATCAAGAGTTAGAAAAAGCATTGGATAGGCTATCAGGGACAAGAATTACAACAAATATTACCTATTCTGATGATAAACAGGAATCAACAGGTTTTGGTCTTATCGATAGCTGGCATATAGTTGAAGAAAAAAAAGGCAAGTTGGATATTGGTATGGTAGAGATAACCTTACCTGATTGGCTGTATAAGGCATTGCATAAGAAAAAAGTTTTGAAAATAAGCCCCGATTACTTCCGCATTAGAAAGGCGGTAGATCGACGAATTTATGAGATAGTCCGCAAGCATTGTGGCAACCAAGGGGAGTTTACCATATCTCTTGAAAAACTGCATTTGAAAACAGGAAGCACTGCGAATAAAGCAGAATTTAAAAGAATGTTGAAGAATTTGGCTAAAGCGAATGACTTGCCAGATTACAGTATTCGTTACGATGCTAAAGCGGATATGGTGATTTTTAATAACCGTAATTTAACGCCAGAACAGGAAGAAGATGAGCAGCAACGGGAAAAAGGTAAGCGGGAAATTTATAAGTTAAAAAAATCACTGGCAGAAAAAAGGGCTAGAAATTGAGTAAACTATCCCACCACGACAGCCTGTTTAAGAAATTCCTCGGTGATATCACGATTGCAAGGGACTTTCTGAAAATTCATTTACCTGAAAAACTTCGTCAATTGTGTGATTTTAGTACACTGGCGATGGAGTCCGGCAGCTTTATTGAGCCAGACCTGCGTAGCCAGTGCTCGGATATGCTCTATTCTGTGCAAACGACAACGGGACGGGGTTACATCTATTGTTTATTGGAGCATCAGAGCAGACCGGAAAAGATGATGGCGTTCAGGCTTCTAAGATATGCGGTTGCCGCCATGCAGCGCCATCTTGAGCAGGGCAATGACACCTTACCCGTGTTAATACCGTTGCTGTTTTATCAGGGTAAAACCTCGCCGTATCCCTACAGCACCCAATGGTTGGATTGCTTTGGTGATCCAGAACTGGCAAAGTCTGTCTATATGCAGACGTTCCCACTGGTTGACGTGACGGTTATCCCTGACGAGGAGATTGTCACGCATCGGCATGTTGCGCTGATGGAGCTTGTGATGAAGCATATCCGCACCCGTGATATGCTAGAATTAAGTCAGGAGATAGCGTCCTTGCTCAATCAGTGGGTATTGGAGCCTGAGCTATTTCGAGGATTGATATGTTATATTGTAGAACGAGGAAATACTTCTGATGCAAAGCAATTTTTGTATCAGATTGCGGAGAAAGCGACTGATTATCGGGAGGTGGTAATGACCATTGCAGAGCAGCTACGGCAAGAGGGCGAGAAGCAAGGTATAGAAAAAGGTATCTTGAAAGGCCGTGAAGAAGGTATTCAGCTTGGCGAACAAAAAGGTAGGCAAGAATCCGCCAGAACCATAGCACGCCAACTTTTAGCCAACGGCGTTGATCGGGCGATTGTCAAAATATCGACGGGGCTGTCTGATACTGAGATTAATGCACTGATGGATTAATCGATGGAGCCATTTACACAAAATTCTTTACAGACTTTTTTTTGCTGCATTTACCCTGTGCGCCGTAAATCCCTGTCCTTCAGAGTCTGTCGAAAAAGAGGGATTTATAATAAAAATAATTTAATTTTTTCTTTAAAATCAAAACATTTAAATCATTAAAAACATGATATTACCTCTTTTGCGACAGCCTCTTTGGGGCGGGTAGGATGTCAATTTTTATCTATAAAACTACGCCATCCCTGTACAGCATAAGGGGTTATATCTATACCTGATATGGTTCTTTGATCTGAATTGTGAGGTATTTTATCCCCGCTGCCACCGACAAGCGCATTTGAAGCGTGATTGAATGTAGCCATTCCATCGCCTAGACGCATTGATCTTTGAGTCTGATTTAAGGCAGTGTACACTTGTGCATCAGTACCTGTTCCCCCATTCTCTCTATACACTTTCATAAAACGACTCGCTTGATCGTTTATTGTTTGAATGCCTCCTGCATTTTTTGCTACTGCTCCAAACTCTGCAAAGGAATTGCCTATATTTCGAGCCTGTTCTTGTGTGAGGCTTGAGCCTACTACTGAACGGTCTGTTATTTTGCTCAATTCATGTTGATCGGTTGCTTTAATGTTTTCGTAATCTCCCGTAATATTTTTCATTCCATTCGTAATGCCTGTTCCAAGCTGCGTGAGTGATTCAGAGGTATTTACAGTAGAATGTGTTAGTGCTTCTGCACTTTTCGCATTTCGGTCGGAATAAAACATTGCGGTTTGACCGTGTTCTTCTGCTGGAGAGAATTTATCTTTCAAATTTTCAAAGTGTTGTTGAGTTAGACTCCCGTAATATAGGTCGGTTTCATTTTTAGCAAAATCTTTTTGATTTATGCCTTTTTGGTCTATGGAAGAACCATTATTATTTACGTCTGCTACACGCGCTGGTATTCCCCTGTTAACTTCTCCTTCTACTCCGTTTGCAAGATTTGCGTTTTCTTGTACTTTTGATGAAGACAAACCTTCGGTATTGACACTAGGACCAAACAAATCATTTGCATAAGGAGCTAAAGTACCATTGTCATTAGCTGCATACAGAATCGCTGCTTGTTCTGCGTCTGAACGACTCATTGCGGTTGACAACTGTTGTGCATATTGCTGTTTCGATTTTTGGTATTCTTGATTTCCCAAGTTTTTATTATCAATACTGGTGAGTGTATCTTGATTATTTTCTGCCAAATAAGCCACTTGAGAAGGCTTAAAGGTTTGTTGTGTACCAATAGAATTATTGAGTGAGACTGCTTCATTGTAGGCTTTTTGTGCTGATTGTAATTCTGTAAGTGCGTCCTGATAACCATTGGTTCTTGAATGCGAACCACTGACTTGACCTTGTTTATTATATTGATAACCATCGGATAGAGAAGCAGATAGTTGATTCGCATTAACTAAACTATCTCCTGTTTTCTTAGATATTTGATCTCCCGTGTTAATTTTTGTTGCATCAGTTTTTGAATTTGCTACAGAACTACCTATGCTCACTGCACTCGCAATTGAGCCTGAGACAGGATATTTCCCGCCACCGCCTTTGTTCGGTGTTGATGTCGAAACTTGCCCCCCCACAGATGCAGAGATTGTTCCAGTTGAGTTTGTTGACAATGTTTTATTATGTTCCGCCCCGCCAGACTCTAGTTTTGTAACTCCCACATCCTGATTGTGTGTATGAGTATCACCCAAAGTAAAATTAGAACCTTGGTTTATACCACCTGTTTCTGATAATCCCGTGCCGACATTTACGTTACTGCCACTTACCGCATTAAACTGTTTTTGTGCATTTTCGAGTCTTTGTCTTGATGATTGAAGATTGGATGATAGTGTCTTGCCAATATTTAAACTCGGTCCTGTTTGGTCTGTCCCTGTCATGGCTGATACAGCATTAAAGGCTGAATGTGATGATAGAGAAGACGTGGTGTTAATTGGTGCTGCATCGGTAGCTGCTGGAGCTAAAGGTGCTGAGTCTGGTGCGCTTGTGGATGATAAGCCACTTGTCAGCCCCATAAACGCATAGGACGAGCCAAAGACAACGAAAGCCCCCAATACAGGTACAGAAGCCATCAGATGCCCTGCTAGAGCGATATTTTTTTGCGTCACATCCAAGATATGATATAGGTCATTGAATGTGTTTATGCCAGACGACAACACGGATAAATCGGATTGGGTTTTCGTCAGTAAAATGGCGTTCATAATTGCCATTAGCGGTTGCCACGTTTGAACCCACAGCAAAACCAAAATGTATTTTAAGGTTAAGCCTATCCCCATCATTCCAAACGCCAGCGCAAACGCCACAAACGGTACTAATCCGTACACCGCAGCTTGCACAAATGATTGAAGATACTGTACCCAAATTAAGAAACTCGATCCCTCAGAAGCCCACTTAAACGATTGTTGTATTTGCGATTGATTCTTGGCAACCGCAGCATAATAGTGATAGGCGTTTTCATTCACCGTACTCGGCATATTCACCATATACGGGTACATCAACAACATTGTTTGGAATTGTCGTAAGTCAGTTCCCGAATTACTGTAAAACAGTAATGTTTTTTGCATACTATCTTCGGCAAAGGCAGGTGTACATCGGTCTTTCGAGGTTACAGCGTTTTGATTACATCTCCTATTATAGGAGTTACGAACATTCATTATTCCGTCTGCTAACGAATTTTTCTCCCTTGTCACCAAAGATTTAATAGCTTTCATAGCCTCTCTACACGTTACTTCCATTGTACCTGTAGTACCGTCAGCTTTTGGTAATAGTATTTTGCGGTTTGGACTCTGTGCAAATTCATCTGTAGTGGTCTAATAAAACTGTAGAGATTTATAGCTTATAATTAAGCAAAATCTTATAGGTATAAACATGCCACGAAAAGTAAAAGTGACCTTTAGCGCAAAGCAAAAACTGGAATATGCAAAACTCATGGTTGAAGGTGGATATAGCAATATCCAAGTTGAAAAAATATCCGGTGCGGGTAAATCTGCCGTATCGCGCTGGAAGCAACAATATCTTGCCGAGTTGAATGGGAATACGCCTGTAAAATCAAAAGCGTTAACGCCCGAGCAACAGCGCATACAAGAATTAGAAGCAAAACTTAAGCGTGCTCAGAGGGATAATGACATATTAAAAAAGCCGCGGCTTACTTCATCCTCGACAATCAAAACTCAAAATCGTGAAGCAAATGAAAATTATGTACCCCAATTTTACGGTCACTGAGTTATGCCATCTTTTTGAAGTAAGCAGTAGTAGTTTTTATTATGAAACGAAAATACCGACAGTTGAAAATGAAAGGCTGTGTGGCGAAATCAAACGTATTTTTTATACATCGGGCCAAACTTATGGCAAAAGACGTATCCAAGCTGAGTTAAAGGGTTTAGGGTGCCAGATTGGCACTTATAAAATATCAAACATCATGAAATTAAATCAATTAGTTGCAATTAGACCAACGAAAAAGCATTACTATCCCTCATCGGGTAACGAACATCGATATGCCCCTAATTTGCTTAAACGACAATTTTCCCCTCAACAGCATAATCACTATTATGTCGGTGATATCACGTATATTAGATATCACTATGGGTGGAGCTATTTAGCTTGCGTGTTAGATTTAGCCACCAAAGAAGTTATTGGTTATGCCTTATCAACAAAACCGGATACGAAATTAGTGAAAGAAGCCTTAGATAACGCCATTGAACGGCAATTACCGGATACGACAAGTTTGATGTTCCATTCAGATCAAGGTTGCCAATATTCATCGGAGGAGTTTAGGGCGCACCTCTTTGAACGGAAAATAACTCAAAGCATGAGTCGGCGAGGTAATTGCCTCGATAATGCCGTGATGGAAAGATTTTTTAGGAGTTTAAAGACAGAAAAGCTTAACCATTTATCGTTTATGAATCATCAATCTGTTGTCTATGAAGTTGAAAATTACATTCAGTTTTATAATTATTATCGACGCCATTCAACGATTGGTTATTTAACGCCACATCAAAAATATCATGAACTAAAGAATGCCGCTTAGATCTTCTACAGAATTTGTTGACCATTACACATGTTGCTGGAAGAAAAAATGCAGGATGTATTGCAAGCCAAAACGCCAGAAGAACTGGAAAAGGTATTAGATACTGCCGAACAGCAGATTGAAGAAGACATTCGTTATTTGAACGCCACAAAGACCAATTAATTCACATGAAAATGAAAAAGACAAAATTAATTCTGCTTTTCATTCCCCTTTGCGCTGGCATCGGGTCAGCAACTGTAGAAGACTATTCACAAAAACAAGGTACAAAGGGGTATACCTACAAGGATTTGACCGCCTACAAGCAAAGCTGCCCTGAATGTATGAGCGTAGTAAACGACATCATTCAGATCCGCAGTCGGGTATGCGGTCAAACCCTGAGTCCAGACGATGTAATTGTGACTGACGCACTCTATGGATATCTGAACAGCGTCAAGCACATGGTCGGTACGAGTGTTTACAGCAGGGTGTTACGGCTAGTGGGTGCAGAAAACGATTGCGGTAACTCCGAAAATTGGGCTAATAAAGTGCAGAAAAAAATAGAGCTAATACTTAATTAAGGGGGGCTGTATGAAAAAATATTCTATCGTTTGTCTGCTCTTGCGTGTATCTTAATGCTTGCTATACACTGATGCCATATAGCAAACATTAGGAGGATGTGAACTATGATCCAGCAAGGTAAAGTTTTTATGAGCAATCGAACTCAAAATGTTCGACTGCCAGCAGACACACGTTTTCCTGATGATGTTAAAGACGTTATTGTTCGAGTGAAGGGTAAAGAACGCATCATTTCTCCTGTACAAAACGCATGGGATAGTTTTTTCTTATCAGAGCAGTCTGTAACGGATGATTTTTTATCAAACAGAACTGAACAGATAACAAGCGAAAGAGAATCCTTTGATTAAATATTTACTCGATACAAATATCGTTATATTTACGATTAAACGGAAACCCGTATCGCTATTGCCTAAATTCAATCAACATACTAATCAACTGGCTATATCTGCGATAACGTTTGCAGAGCTAATTTTTGGTGCTGAAAAAAGTATGAACTCTGTTAAAAATTTAGCAACAGTTAATGACTTTGTTTCTCGATTAACCGTTTTACCTTATGACGAACAAGCTGCATTTCATTACGGTGATATAAAGGCTAATCTTGAAAAAAAGGAAAACCCATTTGTGACAATGACTTACATATAGCCGCTCATGCCAGAAGCAAAGGGCTTGTTGTAGTAACAAACAACACTAGAGAGTTTGAAAGATTTGAGGGGTTAAGAATCGAAGACTGGACACAATTATAAGAGATGTTACGTAGAGCCAACATCATCAGTATTTTTGTTTGAAATCGGTTTTTTATAGCTAGGCGACTTTAAAATGATTACAATAAATTGCTCTATATCAGTAAATTTATATTGGATAAAACATATATTTTTGTAATCAAAATAATGTCGACTAGCTATAAAAAGATACGCCGACAATAAAAAAGAATTTATATACAATTTCAAAAGGGACGGGCACAATAATTCTATAATGATAAATATCTACCTCACAGATTAATTGAGGGGGCACTGACTTCAATACAAAAAAATATTAACCAATGTCAATTCTCTGATTTAATATTATCGAGGGGTAGAAATGAAAATTGATCTTTTCAGCGATACTAACTTTGGTCCTACATCGGCAATGAGAAAAGCCATGTATAGGGCAGAGGTAGGTAATGAAGTTGCGGGGGAAGACCCTACGGTTAATCTTTTAATAGAGCGCGTGTGTCATTTATTGGGTAAGGAAGCCGGTGTTTTTATGCCATCTGGCACTATGTCTAATGGGGTAGCCTACCGTGTATGGTGTGACCGCGCAGGTGATCGGATTTTCTTTGACCAGTATGCTCATGCGGCTAACTTGGTATCAGGGTTGCCAGCGGGATTAGTAAGTGCAACACCAATAGGTATTGAATGTGATAAAGGTATTTTTAGTGTACGACAATTAGAGTTAGCTATTGGCAAACTAAAAGGCTATAACATTCCTCGCGAACGCGTGGTTTCTATTGAACAAACCACTAATCTAGGTGGGGGCGCTGTTTGGCCTGTATCAAGCTTATGCGTTATTCACCAGGTTGCTCAAAAACATGGGATGGCGGTTCATATGGATGGTGCACGATTATTTAATGCGGTTGTCTCTTCAACGATCTCTGCCCAAGAGTTCTGTCGTTACACGGATTCTGTTTGGGTAGATTTTTCAAAAGGACTCGGTGCTCCAATGGGAGCCGTATTGTGTGGAAGCAAAGATTTTATTGATAAGGCTTGGTACTACAAATTTCAACAGGGAGGCACAATGCATCAGGTCGGTATTTTAGCCGCTGGTTGCCTTTATGCATTGGATAATAATATAGAACGTTTAGCTGATGATCACGAAAATGCTAAATTGCTGGCGATGTCATTAGCAGGACATTCACATATTGAGATCAATCCTGAAGACATAGAAACTAACATTGTTATTTTTCAGTTATATGGCACTTCACGTACAGCGTATCAGCTTGTTAATGCTCTGATTAAAAAAGGGATCCGTTTATTAGCGTTAAATGATAAGAAAGTTAGAGCGATTGTTCACCAAGGCATCACTCAAAATAATATTTACACGGTCAGTTCTGCTATTCAACGTTTCTTAGATAAACATAGTTAATGAGTATACTGCATACCCAGTTAACTTTTAAAGGTAAAGTGAACATCTTTTATAGAAAACTCTTGCATAAGACTTTGAACGTCTTTGAATACCTTTTCCGGCTCCACGTTATTAAGTAGAATATCTACCATCCATTGACCCACTTTTTTAATTTCATTTGTTGAAAAACCTAAACGCGTCATTGCATTTGTGCCTAATCTTAGCCCCCAACTATTAACAAAAGGTAAACTGGCAGGGTAGACACGTATTCCTGCATTGTGCAGCTTAGCACAGGCTTGCCATGCCTGTTGTTCAGTACCAATGGTAACCCATACTTGATGGGTTTCTGTAAACCCAAATTGTTTTCCTGCAACACTTAAACCGGATGAATCTAATAGATTCGCTAAATATTTTGCATGTAGGCAAGTTGTTTGAGCATAGTCTTTTCCATACAGTTTCATTTCTTCTAAAGTAGCCGCTAATGCTAATACCTCTGATGTCCCGCAGTTAGATTGCAACCCTGGGGATAAGGCGTGGTTTATATTTTTTTTGATATTTTCATTGCATGAGATAGGAAATCCTATGATGCCTTTTTGTGGACCAGGAAAAGTCTTATGGGTACTTCCATGGATGATATCCACACCTTGTGTGATTGGATTGATTAATTGTTTACCAACAATAAGGCCTAAGGTGTGGGAAATATCATAAGTGATCACGGTATCAGAAAAGCTGTTTTTTACCCTTTCCACGAAATACTTGAGGGGTTGTTGGCATAAAATAAAGCTTTGACTTAGGATAATTAATTTTTTGGAAGGCTTCTTTTTCCAAACTTTCCGCATGATTTTTATTGTATTATCGACATCTATTTGATATTTTTGCTTATCAAAACAAATTGGCGTTAATACAATTCCTATTTTTTTACAGATAAAATTTAATCCAAAATGTCCTCCATCTTTTTCTTGTACGTAAAAAACGTGGTCGTTACTATCTCCCAATCCGGTTAATACAGCTATTTCGGCTGCTTGCCCTCCTTTAGCGCGGGTATCTAAAGTAGGACAGGATAATAAACTCTCACTCAATTGATTAATATGGTTTGTGATATTTTGAAGGTAAATCGTATTAGAAAAGGACCATGGGCCTACAATGACCCCTCCAGAAGGGGGAAAATCATAAAAATCATAACTCGGATGTAAGCCGATGATTTTTTTAATCATTGGGCTGGTATAATTTTCTGAGGCGTTTAAGTTTATCGTATTATTACGCCAATCCGCTTCTTGGTTTAATAAGAATGTTAATTCTTTACTTAACTGCATGGTATTACCCTTATCCTCCTAAAATAGGATTTTTTATCCGTCCGTATTGAGCCATTGATTTATTGGTCTTAAAAGGCTATACCATAAATGTGCATAGACTTTACCTTGGGCGTCTCCTCCATTGTGATAGGTGGCAGCGTAATGAAGAATAGAGACCCCTGCTAGGGCTTTTTGGGTTTGGGGGGTATCGATATTAAAGGGGAGCTTTTTCTGGTAAGTTAATTGTTTTTGCCACAATTTAATAATCGTCGCAAAATCAGCATCTACAGCTTGCTGTGACAATTTTTCTAGTCCTTTTTTTAACAGTGATTCTGTCACTTTTGCACATGTCCACATCCCAAAATAGGCGGGGATTCTTTCCGGTATATCAAGGGATAATGGATGATTACTTCGACTCCAACGTGTAACCAATGCAAATCGATTTTGGCCTGAGGTGTTTTTCGCACTACGGTGCCAAATTCTTGAATCAAATGCAATCACATCCCCCATTTTTACAGGTACCTTGATTAAGTTTTTTTGCCATTTAGCGGATTGGTGTTTGTGATCTATAAACTCAGGAGACCAAAAATCCACTGCGGGTTCAATTTTATCTTTTTGACTATATGGTAAAAATTCAAGGACCCCGTCAGAAAGATTGACATCCTGTAAAGCCAACCATAAAGAAAACTCATAAGGATCTTCTCGGGAATAAGAAATATCCTGATGGCAAGGTACGGGTAAATCTGCGTAAGCGGATTTACTGATAATATTTATTTTATGTAGTCTAACTGAGCCCCCGATAAATGCCCTTGCAATATCCATCAACGGAGTTTCTATCGACGGATAGAATTGTTCTGTCATTAGACAAGGATGTGCCCATCGACTAACTGACTTTAAATAGTCTCCAATATCGCAGGCTAATTCCTTTGCATAGGTGTTTATCCAAAAGGTCACGGTTTTATTTATTAATAAAACTAACTCACGATTTACCGCATTATTTAATACAACGATGCCTGTCTCTTCAAAAATGCTTCTTTTTGATTGCATTGCGGGATTTTCCTTTAAGGTTGTTTTTTAACACTAAGAGGTCCGCCGTATCGCTAATTTTTAGGTGTTGCAGCATAGATAATGAGGATTTCTCTAATAATATTTTCCACTGACTTAACGTCCTTAATTTTCCGCCACTTTCCGCTAGCATATTGAGATCAAGCAAAGCCCCTTCAGGTCTTTTTTCGTCAATAAGCATCTCTGTTAAATAAATTTTCCCATTAGGTAATAAGGCATCGTGGGCTTTCTGTAAAATAGAAATAGCCTGTTTGTCAGGCCAATAATGTAGGACTCTAGGCAGTAAAATAGCATCTGCCATTTTTGGCCAGGGATGAGATAACACATGTGATTGTAAATGATATCGAAACTTAAGCGAAGAATTGATAGAAATAGGGTGAAAAATATAATCCTCGCCTAATAATAATGCCTGTAAGTGTTTGTACGTCGTTAAGGCTCGTTCTAGCAATCCCTTTGCACTTCTGCCTATACCAATAACTTGTTGATGTTGCTGCCAATCAATCAACGTTAGTAAAACTGAAAAATCTTCTCTGGCGTATCCATCAATTGCATGATGATACCTTTCTCTATTTTCATTTGATGCGCTGACTTTAAATAAAGTATGAGGGTTGTCTCTCCCCTCACTAATAATTTTAGCTAAATTTTTCCAAGCTATCCTATAAACATCAGACCACATAATTGCAGCAGATGATAAAAAATTATCTTTATGTGGAACAAAATCCTTTCCATTTTCTGTTAATTGCCATAACCCTGTTTCATTTTTTACAAAATCTAATTCCCATAAGGCGCGTAATAATCTTCCGAGATGTTTAGACGGTAATCCTATTTTTTTAGCTATCTCTTCTGTTGTGCCCGGTAAACCATCCAATAGTTGCAAACGAGCGGTGAGAGCCAGTGTCTCTGTCTGCCAAAATCCTACCATTTTCCCTGAAATTTTTTGCCAAATTTTTTGACTGGCCGGCCGTAATTGAATAATTTTTTGACCGCGAGTATCAATGGTTAATAACTCGCCTAAAAAAGTTTCCACATGAGCCACACCATTGTAGAATGGTTCGACTTGAGCATATCGCTGCGGATAAAGTGACTGGCCTGATTTATCGACGTGATACCACCCTTGTTTATCTTTTGCTCTAGCTTGGCCCTTATGAAAGATATCTAATCCTAAAAACCAGTTTCGATGAAGTAATTTTCCTTGCTTATCGATATGAGTATGTAATCCCGCTTTGTTACAGATAACAGCCACGCCATCTTTAAAATCACCGACATAAGTGTACATTTCTTTATAAGCTTTTTCTCCGTGATGATTAATATGAAAATAATGATTTTTTTTATCTCTGACTGGACATAAGCCTTCTTGAAAATTACCACACCATAAATAACGAGCGGGATAACATTCCTTCCCATCAGGTTTAATATGAAACCAGCCGGATTTATCTCTAACGGCAGCAAGTCGCTCATAAAAACCATATGTTTCTAAAAAACGGCGAGTATAGTTAGGCAAGCCATGAATATTGATATGATAAGCGCCTGATTCATCTTCAACAGCGGCTAACCCTGGTTCATGGTATTTCATAATTTTATTAAAGCGAGACGAATAGATGGGAATATTCCCCAACAAATGGAACGTTCCGCACGGAGAAATTTGCGTTTTTTGCCAATTTATCAAGTCCATAAACGTTCCTTAGGGTATTTTTGTCATCAAAAATTGATCGGTTTCCTCATGTTACATCCTTTACATACCGCGTATTGCATATAGTTTTTCTTAAGATCTTCATATGATTGACTTTGCCAAATATTCGTAAGGGTTTGATTTTTCAGATTCCCAAAGTTACCTAATTGACGCCGTTCTTTATCGGGTGCACAACAGGGATTAAATTGTCCATCAGTTGCGACCCAAGCTTCTTGTCCCAAAAAAGGGCATACCCCACCAGGCGATAAATCCTGGTGAGCCGATTTATCGAGTAAGTCCATATTCACTAATTTGATAAAATTACCATTCGGTAATCGATGAGTATTAGCGAGTGTTCTGGCTTGCATAACCGCTTGATTCCAGCGAGAAATAGCCTCTTCATTTCGTCGCATTGACAACGATTTAATTTCTTTAAAATGCGCCCATAAATGATGACCTTTAATACGATCAACACCCATATCGATACCTAGTTGCACGATGTTCGCTAATTCTTGTACATTGGTTTCGAGAAAAGTCATCTGTAAAGTGATTTGACAATAATTTCCGCCCTTTTCTGCATAATCATTGCGGATAATGATAAATTTCTTTAAATTATTTAAGACTTTTTCCCACCGGCTTCCTAACATAATTTTTTCTTGTACGTTTTTACTTGCGCCATTCCAGGATATTTTTACATCCGATGTAACAGGAATAAGTTCCCTAGCCCAGGTTTCAACGCCCTTTCGTGGAAAAGTTCCATTAGTCGTTAAGTTAAGTTTAATTTTATATTTATGGCACAATGCAATAATTTCATCAAAGTGTTGATAAATTAAGGGTTCTCCCATGGTTGAAGGGATTATTTCTCGTAATGGAGTTCCTTGGGAATCAGCAAGAATCTTTCTGATTAAATCAATATCCATCCGCCTTTTAGGTATACCTGCCTTTATCCTATTAGGCTGAGTGAGACTATAAGGGGAATGATCTTCACACATGATGCATTTTAAATTACAATCATCAGGGTTAGTATCGAAGGTAATACGCCATGGTCCGAGTTTCATTTTAATTTCCTCAATAGATGTCACTATTTTAAAGTAGTGATTTGTAGATTTTCTCTATTTCTGCAACGTGATCTTTTTGACTCGGAATATTACCGTCCGGCGATTGGATATAACCCCGTAGGCCTAACTTTTTTGCCCATGAGGGATGATTAACTAAACGTTGCATTTGCTCAGATAAGCTTTTTTCATTTCGATGTTCAAACAAGAGTCCGTTAATCTCATGATGGACATATTCAGCCATGCCGCCTATGTTGGCGGTAATGACAGGAATTCGGGCTTGCAATGCTTCGTGGATCACCAAAGGTGAATTTTCTACCCATATCGAAGGAACAACGATACAATCTACATGATTAAAAACGGTCTTAATGATTTTTTCGTTAGAGTATTCGGGTAACCACTCAATACGAGATTGAACTTGAGAAGGCAGTTTTGCGGCGATTACGTGTAATCCTGCTGTATTTTGCGGTCTAGGCCTTCCCCAAATGCGTAATCGACAGTTATCTCCCAACCTAGAAAACGCTTGAATTAATAGCTGGATCCCTTTAGCTGGAATATGGGTGCCGATATAACCAAAAGTAAAATCCTCTTTAGAGAGACGTTGACGACGGCTAAGTCTATCTAAATCAAAACCATAATCTAAATAAATCATTTTATGAGGCGGCAGCCCAAAATCGGTTATATATCGATGGTATAAATAGAAGGAAGGGGCAATAAAGTATTTTATTTTTTCTGCAACCTGATACATCTGATGCATACGCCGCTTTACCCAATTAGTCCAATACGCAATATCAATACTATTTTCATTTTTATTTCCTGAGAAATAACCGGAATAACAGTATGTTGCGCACTTTTTATTTTTTTGTCCGTCACAAAGTGACCATAGGGGAGAGTCAACATCAGGATTACGTTGTATAAATTGCCCACGTGGGCACATTAACCAATAATCATGTAGCGTATAAACCATCGGAATATTTTTTTTCGCGATAATATCGACTAATGAAGTGGATAGGTGATTGAGGTGTCCAATGTGAACTATCTGAGGTTTTATCCTATCAATAAATGATTCTACTCGCTTATCTAAGTATGGGTGCTGATAACGGTAGCGGTATTTTTCGAGGGGGATATTGATTTTGTGTAATGTAATAGACGGGTGATGATTATCTTGTGTTATGTTCCAAGTGAAATCTTCGGCAAACGGGTTTTCTTCTCGAGTGAGAACATGAACTTCATTATTTTTCGCTAAACCATGACATAACATTTGGCTATAAACTTCAGAGCCTGCATTATAATGAGGGGGATATCCATGAATGATTTTTAGTATTCTCATCTTCAATCCTCGCCAAAATTATGCCGATTTTTTTTGATAAAAATCGTTTATTAACAGGGAAATGCCTGTTTCAATATCTATTTTAGGCACCCAATTCAATAAACAACGTATTAAGCTGTTATCACCATAAAATGTTGAAACATCGAAACATCGAGGGGGATCGATAATGAGCTTGAGTGGATGCTTGGCAGAGCCGTTGACCAATTTTGCCAGTGTTTCTAAGGAAACAGGTTGACCCGATGTAATATGCATCGTGGGTAATTCTTGTCCTTGTTCTAGACGCTTTATAACTTTAAATATCGCTTCAACCACATCGGTAACATGTGTAAAATCAAACATATTAGTGGGTCCCTCAATATGAATGGGTTTTCCTGTGACAGCAGCTTGACAAAAAGCGGGGACAACCCGATCATGATGATCATCAATACTTCCGTATACACTCGAAAAACGTAAAATTGCGGTTTTTAATCCCTTTAATTTGTATTTTGCAACCAATCCTTCCGCTGTGACTTTCGAATTGGCATAAATGTTTAATGGTTGCAAGGGTGCTGATTCTTTGACAGGGAATAACTGTTGCTGCCCATAAACCTCTCGGCTGCTTGCATATAATACCCAGGGTTTTTTAGGGGATTGGTATGCTAAATCAAGGAGATTATTTGTCCCCGTGACATTAGTTTCCCAACAAATGTCCGGTTGTTTTTCACCCCAAATAACCCGAGAAATAGCGGCTAAATGGATAACGCCATCACAATGTTTTAGCCGTTGTTGTAATATCTTAGGAAGAAGAATGTCACCGTATTCAGAAGAATCTTCAGGCAATTTGCTATCAAATTTTTCTATCCAATAGAATTTATCAATTTTTTTACAAAGCGCTTGACCGATTAAACCACTTGACCCGGTTATTAAGATTTTTTTCATCGGACGCTCCATTAAAAGTGGATAGCTGTAAATTACATTTTAGCCCACATTTTTTAATTAACAAAAAAATTACATTAATTTACGTTAAACGTCTAAGAGTTTCAAAATTTTTTTAACAAAAAAAACTATTTTGGGATAGAATAACGCGGTGAAAAAAATGATTTTTCCATTTTTTAGGCGAGTGTGAAGTTTCTAAACAGACTGCCATGATGTTTTGATGAGCAATATGCGGTTATTTTGTGCAATAGAGCGTATTTTAAATAGATCTCCCCTTACCTCCAACAAAGGGACGTAGCGCATTAGGACAATCTCTAAAGTGTATATTACCATGCATGGAGATCAGCTAATAACACTGATGGAGATCACTTTGACTTCAATTTATCTTTTGGCTCTTCTTTAATCAAAATTTCTTCCATTTACGGAAAATAGTTAACGGAAATTCCGCTTCCTCGTTCATTCGCTCGCTAAAGCTCGGTCATGATACTTGTAGTGGCATACTGAATTTGGCCACCTAAGTTGAGGTGATATGCTTACCTCATAATTTTTATAGGTGGACCAATGAGTAAAAAAATGACTGCTGAATTTAAATGTGAAACCGCCAAATTAGTCCTTGACCAAAATTACACCCACCTGGAGGCAGCGAAAGCGATGAATGTAAGCCTTTCAGCTATTAGCAGATGGGTAAGAGCCCTTCGTTTAGAACGTCAAGGAAAAACAGCCCCTGGTCTGCCATTAACGCCGGAGCACATTGAGTTCAGGGAATGAAGAAAAAAATTCAACGCCTGGAAATGGAGAATGACATCTTAAAAAAGGCTACTGCGCTCTTAATGTCGGACTCAATGAAAAATTCTTGGTAGTTGACAAGCTAAGGGCGCTTTATCCGGTAAAAGCGTTGTGTGGTATTTTTGATATTCACCGAAGCAGTTATCGCTATTGGTGTCGACCCAAGGCACCAGATGCTGAACGGACAGTAAAACGTAGCCTGGTCAGCGAAGCTTGGAACGTCAGTGGCGGGTCTGCTGGCGCGAGGCGTATCGCCACGATAGTTACCAATACATACGGTGTAAAACTTGGCCGTTGGCTGGCCGGTAAACTAATGGAAGAGTTAAACATTATCAGTTGCCAAACGCGAAAACATCAATACAAACGGGGAGAAGATGAGCGCGTTGATATTCCCAATCTTCTCAACAGACAATTTTCTGTCACCGGACCTGACTAGGTTTGGTGTGGCGATGTAACCTATATTTGGACAGGCTCACGATGGGCGTATCTGGCGGTGGTATTGGATTTATTTGCTCGAAAACCTGTGGGCTGGGCAATGTCATTTTCGCCAGACTCACAATTATAGCTAAGCGACTTAATTTTGATTACACCATATGGAGTGAGAACAAAATATCTGTGTCGCAACCGCTCTCTCTTTTTTTACTTTTAGCATGTGCCCATTTATGCTCAATTGGATTCAGATCTGGCGAATATGTAGGCAAATATTCCACCATATGCCCCGCATCGATTATGACTTGTTGAATAGTCTGTTTCTTGTGAAAAGTTGCATTATCCATCATGATTACACTGTTTTTAGGAAGTACTGGGATAAGGACTTGTGTGACCCATGCATAGAAAACATCGCTATTAATATTGATATCAAATAATCCGATAGCAAACAGCGTTGTGCCCAATAAAGCCCCGATAACATTTGTTCTTCCGTTGGCTCCCCAGTTCTTCAGACCAAAACACCGTTGACCTTTTGGGGAATAGCCGTGAGTCCGTGGGGTATCGTGTGAAAAACCACTTTCATCAATAAAAACAATAGGCTTACCTTCTTCTTCATACTGTTGTTTTTTTTGTTGAAACGTTTGCCGAGCGCTTTCGTCGGCTTTCGGATGACGTAGCGTTTTTTTATAGGTCAATCCCATCTTTTTAAGCGCTTGCCAAATGGCCTTCTGACAAACGCCAAAACGCTCTGCACGCTCTTTTTGGTAAGCATCTGGATATTGTTCAACATCTTTTATCAACTCGGATTTATCGATTTTTCGCTGACGCGTAGTCGATGCTTTTGGCTCTATTTGATTAATCCAACGCGATACAGAGGCAGGGCCAATCCGAAATTGCTTCGCTGTTTCTCTGATACTCAACCCTTCTTCTTCCATCGTAGATATCACTTTACGTCTAAAATCAATTGAATAGCTCATGTAAATAATGTAATCAAAATTAAGTCGCTTAGCTATACCATCGAGTCAGCCAACGATGCGAGGCTGAAGGTGCAATATTTAAGAAAGTAAATTACATTCTTATTTAATGTGAGTGGTTGCAACAGCACGAAATTTAAAAATGCTTTTTACGTTTTCAAACTATGTGAGACATTGACCGATTGGATTAGTTGTCCTAGTGGTTTTATTTTTATTGATAACAGTTAACTATGAAAATAGTTTGCATGGTGATAACTCCGGTTTTTGACGGCTTTTTAAAAGCAACATTACTTGGTTAAAATGTATAAAAACAATCATCGTAATAATAAAACCGATTTTTGGATTCTGATTTATACTTTCATTATTAACTATTTAATAGTGATATCGGCAAGAGGCTATTTCTAGCCCTTTATCAGTAACCCTATAAACCAATCTATGCTCATCTGTGATCCTTCTAGACCAAAAGCCTGTTAAATTATATTTTAATGACTCTGGCTTTCCTATACCGCTAAATGGCTCTCTTTTTATATCTTTAATTAGTTCGTTGATTCGTTTAATATTTTTCTTATCAAATTGTTGCCAATAAAGATAATCATCCCATGACTTGTCTGAAAATATTAAGTTCATAATAGAAAAAACCATTGTAAAAAAACCATCAATAAAAGCACAACAATACCACCTACAGAAAAGAAATAAGGGTTGTTTAATAACAATTATCAACATTTTAAAATCAAATATTATCAATGAACTTAATAACGGTTTTACCGCTATTAAGTTCATCAATAGAATCGAGTAAGTGACGAGCATTTGCAGGGGAGCGCAATAAATGGGCTGTTTCTTCTAATGATTGAAAGTCATCTAAAGATAATAAAACGCATGACACTCCTTTTTGGCGCGTGATTAACACGGGAACTCTGTCATTGATGGCTTCATTCATGACGGAAGTTAAATTTTGTCTCGCTTCACTATAATTTACAGTTTTCATGCTGACCTCGTATAGAAAGTTACTTTATATGCAGTATACGCCAAATTGATAGAAAGTACATATATTTGTACTTACATATCAAATAACAATTCCCGGTTAATGGATAGCAAACACCTCTTTTTTACGTTTTTGGTGGTCGGCAGTATGCTAATATATTGCTTGGTTAAATAGCCATTTTATTTAAGATACCATCACAACAATATTAACAGATTGTTTAAAAGGCTGAGGCACGATGAAACCAGACGAAAACTGTAATGGTCAACAAATTCTGTAGAAGATCTAAGCGGCATTCTTTAGTTCATGATATTTTTGATGTGGCGTTAAATAACCAATCGTTGAATGGCGTCGATAATAATTATAAAACTGAATGTAATTTTCAACTTCATAGACAACAGATTGATGATTCATAAACGATAAATGGTTAAGCTTTTCTGTCTTTAAACTCCTAAAAAATCTTTCCATCACGGCATTATCGAGGCAATTACCTCGCCGACTCATGCTTTGAGTTATTTTCCGTTCAAAGAGGTGCGCCCTAAACTCCTCCGATGAATATTGGCAACCTTGATCTGAATGGAACATCAAACTTGTCGTATCCGGTAATTGCCGTTCAATGGCGTTATCTAAGGCTTCTTTCACTAATTTCGTATCCGGTTTTGTTGATAAGGCATAACCAATAACTTCTTTGGTGGCTAAATCTAACACGCAAGCTAAATAGCTCCACCCATAGTGATATCTAATATACGTGATATCACCGACATAATAGTGATTATGCTGTTGAGGGGAAAATTGTCGTTTAAGCAAATTAGGGGCATATCGATGTTCGTTACCCGATGAGGGATAGTAATGCTTTTTCGTTGGTCTAATTGCAACTAATTGATTTAATTTCATGATGTTTGATATTTTATAAGTGCCAATCTGGCACCCTAAACCCTTTAACTCAGCTTGGATACGTCTTTTGCCATAAGTTTGGCCCGATGTATAAAAAATACGTTTGATTTCGCCACACAGCCTTTCATTTTCAACTGTCGGTATTTTCGTTTCATAATAAAAACTACTACTGCTTACTTCAAAAAGATGGCATAACTCAGTGACCGTAAAATTGGGGTACATAATTTTCATTTGCTTCACGATTTTGAGTTTTGATTGTCGAGGATGAAGTAAGCCGCGGCTTTTTTTAATATGTCATTATCCCTCTGAGCACGCTTAAGTTTTGCTTCTAATTCTTGTATGCGCTGTTGCTCGGGCGTTAACGCTTTTGATTTTACAGGCGTATTCCCATTCAACTCGGCAAGATATTGTTGCTTCCAGCGCGATACGGCAGATTTACCCGCACCGGATATTTTTTCAACTTGGATATTGCTATATCCACCTTCAACCATGAGTTTTGCATATTCCAGTTTTTGCTTTGCGCTAAAGGTCACTTTTACTTTTCGTGGCATGTTTATACCTATAAGATTTTGCTTAATTATAAGCTATAAATCTCTACAGTTTTATTAGACCACTACACCCTGAGGAGTGCCCTTCGCAGTAGGGAATAGCTTTTTCCCCTCAAAGTATCCCATCTTAAGCCATCTCTTTAAGATTAGATGGTTCAGGGGGACGTTCTGTAACAGCCACTCATGCGATATATTGTCAAAACATCCCTTTATATCCGCTTCAAGAACCCATCTTGCAGCATTAGTTTTGTTCAGTACGGTAAAGCACTGCTCAATGGCATCTGCTGCCGATCTTTCCTGACGAAAGCCATAAGAATGAGGATCTGCTTTAGTTTCCGATACAGGCTCTAACGCTAATAGATATAAAGCCTGCATAGCTCGATCAATCATGCACGGGATCCCTAACGGTCTTTTCTTACCATTGTTTTTAGGAATATAAATCCTTCTTAATGAATTAGGATGGTACCCATAAGATATAAGCATTTTGATCGCACGATACTTTGAACGTGGAGTAGACCATACTTTCTTGTCTATTCCAGCTGTTCTTTTGCCTCGATTTTCTGTCACTCGTTTGACGGCAAGAGCCTTGCCACTAAAAGAGTGGGTAAGCAGATGTTGTAAAGATTTAACTTTGTTCCATCTGCCTTCCTTTGTAGCCTTAACGATACGGGTTTGTAGCCTTCTGGTTTCTCTGTAGCATTTTCTCCACGGAATTTTGTCCCATGGTTCCAGATAAACTGAGGATGCACCAACACTCTTTGTCAGTGTTGTCATCTGCTTTTCCTCCATTGAAGTTTTATCAAACTCTCTCGTTATGAAAAGCCTGATCGAAGTCTGCCCGTTTTCACGTGGGATGATATAGCTAAGCGACTTAATTTTGATTACACCATATGGAGTGAGAACAAAATATCTGTGTCGCAACCGCTCTCTCTTTTTTTGCTTTTAGCTTGTGCCCACTTATGCTCAATTGGATTAAGATCTGGCGAATATGTAGGCAAATATTCCACCATATGCCCCGCATCGATTATGGCTTGTTGAATACTCTGTTTCTTGTGAAAAGTTGCATTATCCATCATGATTACACTGTTTTTAGGAAGTTCTGGGATAAGGACTTGGGTGACCCATGCATAGAAAACATCGCTGTTAATATTGATATCAAATAATCCGATAGAAAACAGCGTTGTGCCCAATAAATCACCGATAACATTTGTTCTTCCCTTGGCTCCCCAGTTTTTCAAACCAAAACAGCGTTGACCTTTTGGGGAATAGCCGTGAGTCCGTGGGGTATCGTGTGAAAAACCACTTTCATCAATAAAAACAATAGGCTTACCTTCTTCTTCATACTGTTGTTTTTTTTGTTGAAACGTTTGCCGAGCGCTTTCGTCGGCTTTCGGATGACGTAGCGTTTTTTTATAGGTCAATCCCATCTTTTTAAGCGCTTGCCAAATGGCCTTCTGACAAACGCCAAAACGCTCTGCACGCTCTTTTTGGTAAGCATCTGGATATTGTTCAACATCTTTTATCAACTCGGATTTATCGATTTTTCGCTGACGCGTAGTCGATGCTTTTGGCTCTATTTGATTAATCCAACGCGATACAGAGGCAGGGCCAATCCGAAATTGCTTCGCTGTTTCTCTGATACTCAACCCTTCTTCTTCCATCGTAGATATCACTTTACGTCTAAAATCAATTGAATAGCTCATATAAATAATGTAATCAAAATTAAGTCGCTTAGCTATATAGTCTAAGACGCAATCCCTATCCACTTTGTTACAGAGTGACATTCGCTTTCTCGATCATCCTTTACCCGCATTTCTATAGGTTCACCTTACGGTTAACTTTGCTTTGTAGCAGAAATACGGGCTTACCATGTTTCGCTTTAATGACAAGGGCAGGTTAGGCTTCACGTCTTCCCCGGTGATGTTGCGTTCCTGTGCCCAGATTCAAAAGCTGAGGCAGCCTATCACTTACCTTTTGGTTCAAGTCTGTCAGCATCTTTGACTTGTTCGTCAGTAACGAGGATTAAACCGTAATTCACATATGTTAGCCATACTGCTCAGCCTAGCATCCCTGCCGGATGATGCTTCCAGCAGTTGAGTTGCCTCACGGCTTAAACTCTTCTGAATAAGGATTACATTGTCCCAGAGGCTTCACACCATGCAGTTACCCACATCGCATGCTCTGGTAGGCTACTGTTGAGGAAACAACAGGTCTCGCTATCCGTAAGGACGGGTGAGACAATCATAAAAGCGACTTTCATGTCGCACCTTGAATATGGCATCGTGGGGTGTTGGGGTGAATTTTTTACTCATCCGATATCTTCAATAATTGCTCGCGTCAGATTGAATTATGGCAAACAAGCGGGCTATATTAAATACGCTATTTATTCATTACATTTCAGACATCATAATCCAGCCATACAAAAACGCACCCTATCTTCTCGGGTGCGTTTATTTTTTGTTACTGGCATATCTTTATTTGGCTAATCACAGGAAAATGGCTCACAATCGATTACAGGCGCTTCTAGAGGCATTACTGGATTAAGTCTGTGCCGTTTTTTCATTCTCAGCAACTTTGGCTAAAATATTTACCAACAATTTATTGATGATAAGTGTCTTCTTCGCTCGAGTCGCTGAGACATACAGTAAATTGACTTCATCTCTAAAAGCTGCTTTGTCCATATTAGGGTCAAAGAGATTATTCGGAAAGTCATTATTGATTTCGACAATGTCCCATTCCAGTCCCTTTGCACGGTGGGCAGTGGTAACGGTAATACTGGCTTCCTCTTCTGTTTCTACGGTTCGTTTCCGTAAAACATCCACTTTCTTTGGTAGTGGCGTAAATTTTTCGATGATTTTGATAGATTGCAACATTTCTTGGTCACCACTGGCATTGGCCATGTGCTTATAATTCGCATAATTACGATATTCGGTGTAAAGCCGTTGGTGACTCATCTTTTTTCGCTTGCCGAGTGAAAACCAGTGAAGGTTAATTAATTCATCGATGCGATAAGCATCAATTCCATTGACCCAATAGATAGTTGCTTTTTTGCTACTGGCTTCCAGTGCTGAACCAATTACGCCTGCTACCGTTCGACTGAGGATGGCGCGGTGAGGAAAACCTTGCTTAGGAACATCAATAAGAATGTCATCCTTTTCACCTCTACCAACCACTTGATGCGTTTCACCGTTCATGGCCAGTAATGCATTCGCCATATCCGCAACACAGGCACCAAAGCGAAAGCTATGGGTTAACCAGAGACGGTCAGCATCACTAAGCGAAGGCGCATTTAATGCATCGACAGCCCCTCGAAAACGATAAATTTGTTGATGAGCATCACCAACCATCACTAACTTCGTGGTTTGACGAAAAACGATATCGTGAGTAACCGGATTAGCGTCCTGTGCTTCATCAAACAAGATAACGTCAAAACGGTGAGAAAGGTTAGGTTGAGAGAGTTGGTACAGCTTCAAATACATATCATGAATAACGGGGAAATTATCAGCAAGGTCAATCATTCGATGCCAAAGACGTTCACTCTGCATGACGACTTCGTGAGCCGTAAACGATTTTTTGACTTCCCCCATCAATATTGAGGGACAGTGACGTAACATAATCTGACTATCCACACTGCACATAAAGTTTTTTAAGGTGTCCTGAATCGCTTTTACGTATACCCAGTCATCACTCTGAGTAGCATTGGCGATATCAAAAAGACGCAGAGAATGGGTTAATCGATTAGCGTAATTTCTACCAAAACTAGGCCATGCCAGTTGATGGGATGTTTTACAAAGCACATTAGCCGGAAACTTCTCGTCTGCCTCTTCCCTCACTGAGCGATTAAACGCAATGTAGAGCATCCGGAGTTCGGGATGTTTTTCGGCATATTTCACTAACGTTGAGGTTTTCCCTGTTCCGGCAAAAGCATTAACAACGAGCTTCTCTCCCTGCCAGTCAATGACAGCTTGTTGTTCTGGCGTTGGATTTATCAAAATCTTCTCCTGCATTACTCAATGCTATAAGTTTACCAGAAATTGATTGAATAGGTGTTTTAGGGAAATCTGTGCAGTTTTTGATATTGCGTTTGACTTTAATGCTAAAGTTAAAGCGACAGAGAACGCATTGTGAGCGACGATAAATTTTCGGCTGTACGAATTACGTTTTTATCGAGAAAATCGCTCAGAATGGATTACAGGCGGTTTTAGAGGGGGTTATGGCGGGTATTTCTGTTTTGATTTTCAAAAATGATTAGATTTATCGATTATTAATTTCTGATAGACGTTTTTTGCTGTTCAAAATCGTTCGGTTTCGAACACGCCACAAAACACCTGTACGAAAATAGTCAAATTGTGTTCTGTACAGGCGTTTTAATTCGTACATGCTTTTCGGTCAGTTATTTGACGGCTTCTTTCAAAGTCTTACCCGCTTTAAAAATCGGTACGTTTGCAGCAGCAATTTTAAGTGTCTCACCCGTTTTGGGGTTGCGTCCATCTCTGGCTGCGCGTGGCTTAACCTGAAAACTGCCAAAGCCAACGAGTTGTACTTCATCTCCCGCCTTTAGCGTTTCTGTCACGGTTTCGATGAATGCGTTAAGTGCCTTCTCTGAATCTTTTTGGCTATGTCTGCGTTAAATGTTGTACATCGAACAGGCCCAAGGCTTCTTTCAGTAAAATCAAAGGATTGATTAGGATTTTATGGCGCTCGAGTATGCGTCTCCAGCCCAGATAATGCGTAAGGTACCTGGTGGCGACCCCATGAAACGGGCGCATCCAGTTTTTCAGTCTGCTGTCGTAGGCGTTAACATTCTGAATATGAAAAGGTCCATTGACCCTGCGCTTCTGCCTGAGGTTTACCGAGCGATGGGGTATTCCCTGTTCCCGGGCTACGTGGGCATAGATCTTCGTACTGTCGGTGCAAAGAATCGCATCCGCGTCGATCAAGGGCGCTAACCGCTCTCCGACATGCCGAATGTCAAGTTTATCCAGCTGGAAGTCGGCATGTTGACCGCTACGATCCTGAACCACCAGTACGGGGATCTGCTCGGCTGATATCCCCCGCAACCTGGCTTTTCCTCCCCGTTTTCGCGGAGGCCGTGGAAGTCCCCTCTTCCCTTTGAACGACTCAAGGAAGAAGGTTTCATCAGCTTCGACGATACCGTACGCATGAAGTGCCTGATGTCCGGCAATCTGCTTCAGAAATCGGTGTCGCCAGCGGAACGCCGTATCCTTGTTTATGCCACAGCCTGTTGCGGCCCTGCGTACACTCAGACTCTGAATCAACGTATCAGCATAATCCAGCCAGAGATGCCGCTTTCGTAACCGGGCCATTGGCGTACCTGTCAGTGGGTTACAGGTTTTACCACAGGATTTGCCGCGATAGCGGGGAAGACCACGACTGGATCCCCACGGTCGTAATGCCCCCAGATGGTAATGTGGGCAGTTATCCGGTGTAGTTCTCAACACATCCGGGAGAGGTTTGTCTGCTGAAAGAGAGGCTTTCACCTGCTCCCGCTGCTCATTATTAAGGCTGGAAAGCTTGGAAATCCAGCGATCCAAGATGGTCGCCTCCGGCGACGACTTGTCACTGTCCTTCAGTTTTAATATATTCCATTCACATTATAAGCGCCTGTAAGACTCTCTTGGGCATTCAAATTCAAAAGCACTACATTGGGTTACTTATATCAAGAAAACGCCTTATAAAGCGTTCTGGGTACCTCAAAATCGATTTATGACGATTGGTTGAGTACATATTTCCATTTCAATCTTAAAAATACCCAAATTGATTAATATTTAACCGTTTTGGGTATTAATTTCTTATACATGAACTGAATCGCGTCCATGATTTATACCTATCGTCGGAAGAAATCATGATCAGTTTAGCCCACAACCACACTTTACGCAGACATAGCCATCTTTTTTGGTTAAGTCGGCTTTTTCAGCAATTTGATTGATAAGTTCGGTTTTGTTCATGGTGTGCTTGAATTAATGGATACGTTAATCCTAGTGATGCTAGCTGGGGCAGCGCTATAGTGCAATGTTTCAGCGTTAATTAACTCAAAAAAATATTTTTAATTAAAATCCCACCGCTCGACGCAAGTCTGTGACCGAGCGAAGCGAGTGAGCAGACGAGGAAGCGGAATATCACTATCAGCAAAAGAGAAATACGGTCACTCAGTAGTAACATATTTTTCGGTTCTGGATTTTTGTTGAAGGGAAAGTTATCCACAGGGGTAACGCCGATTAAAAAGATTATATTTTTTTGATTATAAAAGATTAGCTGGCTTTTGGGGTGATTTTCTTTTTCCTTTTTTTCTTTTATTTTCAATAAGTTACATAAATCCCCTGTTGTTTTTTTTTCCTTTAAAATCAATAGCTTATGAACTTATTTAGTTGAGCTATCACCTTCCTATTTACTTCATTAAATTAATATAAATTATTGTATTTATTATTATTATTAATTTTATCGTTTCTTATTTCGTTTGTTTTTTTGTTCTTTTCCATGTTTTGGTATCCGCTATGCCGTGTTTTGGTATCCGCTATGCCGTGTTTTGGTATCCGTTATGCCGTGTTTATTGTTGTTTTTTTACTATTACTACTACTATTATTATTGCTATTATTCGTTTATTTATTTATAGTTATTATTCATTGGTAAATCCATGCTTTTGTCCAATTAAAAAAAGGATTAGGTTATTTAATAATCATGAAAAATAAAACCAGTGATTTTAAAGAAGATATCTTAAGGCTTAGATCTCAAGGGTCTTCTTACGAGGATATAGCAATTTGGCTTGCAACTCATAAAAAATTCGGGGTTACTGCTGGAGCTATACGTGCTTTTGTGAAAAAGCAGGAAATGATTGATGCTTTAAAAAAATAATATCTGCCCCTTTTGACTTTGGAAGAGACAAGGGGCAGACGCTAACAGCTAATACTATAGGTACATTTATGTCAGCAACATTAATAATAAAATTTTTGGCGCTTCCTTGTAAAGAAAAACAACAAGGAGCTATTTAATGAAAAATATATGGGATAGAGTTGATTTTATTGCAAATAAAATATCAGAAAAAAAAGATAACTGTTCTGAAAAAAATAATCCCATTAAAATTCCTCTTAAAGATAATGTTTACTTGCCAGTCACTAGAACAAATAGAATTCCAGTTCCTAACACTATTCTCAGGAGCGCTTTGTTTGGTTTAGTTGCTAAAGGCAAGAGAAAAATAGAGAAGAGAGTATTAAAGTCTACATTAAACGGTTATACCGTTAGATACTCAGGAGAGCAATTAGATCAAGCAGATTTGGATGTTTGGCTGGAATGTTTACAACGTTGTCAGCAAATCCCATTGGGAAATATAGTTAAGTTTTCTTCATATGAATTTCTAAAATCTATAAATCGTAATACTGGAAAATCTGCACATGAATGGCTTAAATCTGTTTTTTTTCGTTTAAAATTTAATGATATAGAGATATCAGATGGAAAATATACTTATTCAGGTAGTTTGATATCTGAACATTTTCGTGATGAAGAAACAAGTGAAAATTGTCTTATTTTGAATCCTAGGATTGTTGATTGTTTTGGTGATGTTGGATGGACTGGAATTACCAAAACATTGCGGTTAAAACTAAAAGGTAAACCACTAACACAGTGGTTGTATAGTTTTTATAGCAGTCATGCTAAATCATTCCCAATTAAGGTAGAAACAATAAAAATACTATGTGGTAGTGAAGTCAGTGAATTAAAAACATTTAAGCAGAAATTAAAAAAGGCTCTTTTAGAGTTATCTTATGTCACTGATTGGCATTGCGAAATTGATTGTACGAATAAAGTGGTCGTTAAGAAAGTAGTTAAGAAAAATGAAAGCATTTGAAGGTTAAATAACGCTCTGTATGAGTGCTGATTACACTCGTACAGAGCTAACCCAAACCCTAATAACGCTAGGAGTTGAGCTATGCGAAATAGTACGCATATTGCACGCATAATGAAAGCGTGCGGCATATCAATCGAGCAGCTTTTGAGCTTTGCTCACACATCAAAATATCTTACCAATCGTCAGCGCGAGTACCTTCGTAGTATCGGAGGTGCGGTATGAAATCCGAGATGATTAAATTCTTTTTGAGTAGCGGTGTACCTTCTGGTTTTGTTGATTGTGAAGGTGAGCTGGAAATGAATATGACAATGTCAGATTTGCTTTCTTCGATGATTTTTTCTGTCGAAATGAAAACGTTGATAGAGAAAGTTCACGCTGAAAGAGTGCCTTTTTCGTTGATGTGCAATCTACTCGCTAATTTCAAGAAATTACCTACCGTTTGGCAATTTCATTTCTTACCGCTTTTTTGTAGAGAAAATGGCTACCTAGGCACTTTCTTCCACGCCCACGAGTTCCTGTTTTTATCACCCTTGGAGTATGTCGATGGCATACCGCCTTATGCCGTGACTACAGAAAAGCCAAACAAGCTGTTCACTGATAAAGAGAGGGAAGTTCTGTTTTTAGCGTTGCATCGCTTGAATAGCAAGGAAATCGCCAGACGGTTAAATATCGGAACGAGAACAACTGATCATCATTTAAATATTATCTATGAAAAAGCCGATGTGCATTCTGCTTGTCAGCTAAGGGCATTTTGCAAATCCCAAGGATTTGAACGATATATTCCGTCTGAATTTATACATAAGGGACGTGGATTTGTAGAAATGGGAGGGATCGCATGAGTGTTTTTTATTCTGACGAACTAAAACAATTTTCTCAGTTGTTTCCTGAATTTACGCAAACTCAACAAGAAAATATTTTTCTCTTTGCAATTGGTATTCCTATTGCCAATATAGCTGATATCCGTCATGTCTCTATTCGAAGTGTCCAAGCTTCTTTGATTGAAGCTCAGCACCGTTTGGAATTAGGCTCGACTAGCTCATTGAGAGCGGTGGCACAAATGCGACTATTTCTCCCATTATTAAGATTAGCTTTTTATTTTTTTCATGAAAAAAGGGATTTTGATGAAGTTTAGTAAAACATAAATAACACTGGCAGTAAGCAAGGAATTAACAGTAGGAACGCCTGTTTCTATTGTTAATCCAATGTAGCTTGCTGTTATACAGGCAAAAAGGGCATACCAACCTATAAATGGTGTGTCTTTATTTTCGGGGATTTTTTCATATTGTTGTGTTTCTTTGAGAATATTTCTGTGAGTTTTGACAATAAAATAATCAGTTAGCATCACGCCGACTATAGGGGGAAAGACCACACCAAGCAGCGTTAAAAAATCCACAAATCTTTCCAAAATCCCTAAAACAGAAAGCGTTGTTCCAATGATACCTATTGTTAAGGTGATTAACGTATAATTGACCTTTTTGCCCGTTAGCACAGAAATTGAATTAGCAATACTCAATGATGATGAGTAAAGATTAATATCATTGACACGTAGAGTAGAAAAGATAACAACCAGCAATCCAATCCCTCCTGCTGTCTCGGTCATAATAGTGACAACATCTGCGGTATTTAATGCCCTGGCTAATAATATAGCAAGGCCATTAACCAGAAATTCACCCAGAATAATGGATACCATCGTCATAAGAAATACTTGCCGACTGTTTTTTGAATATCGACTCATATCGGGTGTAATAAGACTGGCTACAATACAACCGCCCATAATTAATGTAATGGCGGAAGGGAGTGTCATTGGTTCGCCAGTAGGAATTGAATTAATTAATTCAATGGTATTGTGATTATCAAGAATTCTCACAGAAATGAAGACAATAACGATGATAAAGAACGGGACGGCAATCCACGCCGTAAATCGTAAGGCTTTAAAGCCAAAAGCAACCAGGACGGTCAAAAATAATCCAGAAAATGTTGCTGACCATTCAACCCCTAACTTATCGCCTAATGCAAAATTAAGTCCTTTCGCAAAGACGGCATTTTGCACGCCAAACCAGCCTATCAAACTAATAGCTATCACCAAACTAACAAGGATTGAACCTATTTGTCCAAAACCACACCATCTGGTGAGGAGACTACTGGATAACCCCTCTTTCATACCCGCAAAGCCTAATCCAAAAGTTACCACCCCAAAAATAATACTGCTGATAAAAATGGCTAGAAAGGCATCAGCTATAGTCATTGAATGACCTAATACTGCGCCTAGCATGAATTGATCTAAAGCGGTTAACATGCCCGCATGCACTAAGGTGACACTAAGGAATGATAAACTTATATTAGTGGGAACACGACTTGTCGGATAGTTATCTATTAGGTTCATATGATAAGTTTACCTTGTTATAAATAGCAGTATTTATCCCGCACATAACCATTTTATTTTGTGATAAAATGAAGTCCTTTACATAAAAAAGAATCAGGCACATAGTTATCCAAGCCTATATGACTGCAATAGCCTTTTAATTGATAAAGGGAATGCACATCTGTTTTTTTGAAGATGATTTTTAACCGACTCTCGACAGTACGAGGGGCAATATTTAATATATTGGCAATTTCTTTATAAGATAAATTTTGGAGTACAAGAAAAATAACATTTAATTCTTTTTTGTTGAATGGGGTGTTTTTTATTTCTGTTGTAACTACCGTCGGATTTCTTTTATTTATGTTAATTAATGGGTTGATATAAATGAGTTCTTTTGCATTCCATAAAATACCTAAGGATTCTCTTTGAGAATTTAAAAGCGGAATTTTCTCGCTAATATAAGGGGTTAAACATTTATTGCCATTCCAATAATGTGTTTCTATTACTCTGACACTTCGATTAGTATTTGCGGTTAAATTATCATGCTGAACAAAGTCATCTGCCAGTTCACTCCATTGGGTAGGAAATTCACTATCTTTTTTCCCTTCGAAAGCAAAGTGTTGAGGGGTGTTTGTGAATTTTAGCGCCGCCTTGTTCATGTAGACATGGTGTGAATTTTTATCCTTAATTCCCCACGGTTCGTTGAGATGTTCTATCATCATAATCGCATGAGCAATAATATTATTGTTGCTATCAATATAGGCATTATTATTCATAGCTCAGATCCCTAGTTGTTTAGATAAATAATATCGGGTATGACGATGAGCGAACTGGGACAGGTGACCATATTCTTCGTATCCGAGCTTTTTATAAAAATTAACGGCTTGGAAATCGAAAGTATCAACATAAGCCATGTGACATTTTCTTTTTATCGCTTCATCTTCTGCCATCTGCATTAATTTTTTGCCAATATTCTTTTTTCTGTAATTTTCAGTTATCCATAAGTATTGGATGTCAAGACCTCCCCACCATGTTCTAGCAATTAATCCACCCTGAATCTGATTGTTATCTTGAAAAATCACTCTTAGAGGATGAATATCAACAGGCGTAAATTGTGAATTATGTTTCCATAGGTTATTTATTATGGTGTTTTCTTCTTTATCATTTTCGGTATCACTCAGTATAAATTCCATATTAATGTCATCCTGTTTGCTATTGATTAATGCGTAAAATATATCTTCATAATTTAGTTTTTTTATAAAAAATCACAAACATTACCCCTCGTCGCCATAGCACAAATTTAAAAAATTTCCACGTAATTTTTAGCACTTTTAATACCTAAATTTAGGGTATACCTTAAAGTAAATAAAATTTTCACTTTTAAAAAATCTAAAAAGGAGAAATTAATTAACATTAAAATTAACCACTGTTAATTTTTAATTACCTAAATTCCAACCCTTACTAAGGGTTAGCACAGCACAACGCTAAGTTTTTACTCAATTTAATCATTAACCGTTTTAAGGAGACTTAAATGAACGGCAAGGTCACTTCATGCCTAAAAAACCCTTTCACTGCGGGTGCGGTAGCCATCTTTAAGGTTTTAAAGCAACAACAATCGTTATTCACTCTGATGTTTTTTGGATTGTTAATGTTTATTCCTGCTATGCAGGTTTATGCGGATCCACCGACAACAGGGGATTTATTCAGTGGCGGCAAGGATGTAGTGAAAAGCACCTTCGGTAAAGGTTCCACCGTTGTCTGGATTTTGTACGTACTGGAAATCCTTGCCGCGATTTTTGCTTATGTAAAAACCAAAAATCTGGCGGTGTTTGGCGGGATTGCTGCGGTGATTGTATTTGTTAACGTGGTCTTCGGTTTGATTTAAATGAATGCCGCCTCTCGCTATCAGTTTCCGACCACGCTCACCCATCAGCGGCGTTTTTGTGGCCTGACGATGGATGAGGTGGTGGTTTACTTGCCGCTTATTGGTTGTGCGATTTTCGTCAATACGTGGATATTTGCCCCCGCATTAGCCGTCGCCTTTGTCGGGCTTCGCAGACTTAAGCAGGGCAAAGGGTCAAGTTATCTGTTGGGGCTGGCGTACTGGTGTTTACCGACTTCCATTATGCGTTTTTTTATCACTGTTTTACCCGAGAGTTTCAAACGGTACTGGATAGCGTGAGGCGACTACATGGATTATCAACTGCGAAAATCATCACAAAAACAACTGGCCATCGGGGTCGTGACCTGTGTGGTGATAACGGTGTTAAGTTTAGGTGTTTGCTACCGACTGCTGATGCAAAACAGGGAGTTGACTATCCAGCTTCTCAATAATCATCAAACGATTGTGACCCCCATGGTTGACCATGAAGGTTTTAGTTTTTACGGCACGCGCGGTGATGCACGTTATCTTCGCCTGATGGCCTTAAGTCTACTGAATCTGCGTCTTAACGTCTCTGCGCAAACCATCAAAGACAGTCATGATTTGTTGCTGGCCTATAGTGATGCACATTTACGCGAAAAACTGATTGCCGTGTTAGCCGAAGAGCGTCAGCGGATGAATATCAATGAAGCCAGCTCTACCTTCTATCTGAAGGCAGTCAAAGTGAGCGCTGATACCGGCGTGGTGGACATTACCGGCGAATTGCACTTTTTCTACGGCATTAAAGCCGTGGAGCCGGTCGAGAAGCACTATCGCTTGCGCCTCGAGACGCGTGACGGGGCATTGAAACTGACGGATTTTGTGGAGTTGCCGGTATGAAAAAACTGCTTTTTTGCTTAAGTTTTATTTTGATTTCCACATCGGGTTGGGCAGAAACCCTGACCGTTACACCTCACAGCGTGGTGCGCCTAATGGTGAGTAATCGTGAACCCAATGTGATTGCGGTGATGAACGACCGGATAGTGGAAGCCAATAGCGCAGCCGGCAAGCTCGCCGATAAAAAAGCCACTGACAGTGGGGCATTGATTTTTACCACCGAGGAAACGATGCCGTTTTCGCTTTACATTGAAACCGAAAAGGGCTTTGGTTTTACGGTCAATGCGATACCGATTAAAAAATCCCAGGGCATCAATATAAGTGTAATGAATACCGAGGCGAAATCTGACGCGAGTGCCGAGGAGTGGGGAAAAACAAGCGATTCTTACAGTCAGTTTATCACACGGACTTTCACGGCAGCGATGAACGACAACATCCCAACGGGTTTTGTTAAAAATGGTCGTGTCAACGTCAATTGGCAAGACGCTGCGTTAAACAACTTTCGCTTTCGGGACAGCGTCAGTTTTCAGGGTAAACAATTTCGGCTATTACGTGTGAATATTGAGAATAAAACAACCCAACCCATTCAGTTAAATGAGCGGGTCTTCTGGGTTCCGCAAACGATAGTCATTGCGTTTAATCCGACCGTTAACACCTTACGACCGCATGAGCAGGTCACGCTGTTTCTTCTGATTAAGGAGAAACCGGAATGAACATCAATCATTTTATCCGCAAAAATCAAAAGATGTTATTTGGTGCAATTGGAGTAGCAGTGGTGACGATTTTTACACTGCTTTGGTGGATAAACAAGCAAGCCTCCGGCGTTGAACTAACCGCCACTGATAGCACCGCACAGTCAGGTAATTCCACCGCTCAGGAGCCGGATTTAACCGGTTCGATTACCAATACCTTTGATAACAAGGTGCAAGGCAATGTGGTCACCGATGCCCAGTTAAGCGAAAGAGAAAACCGCCAGGCAATGGCGGGGCTATTAAAGGAAATTCAGGGCATCAAGCGCGATTTTGATGCGGTTAAAAATGAAAATAGCCAGTTGAAGGCCAATGTGGGTCAGCTTCAGGCTGAAATACAGAGTAATAAAAAAGCGATGGAAAGCCGTCCAACACCAGGGGCAAGTCAAACAGGTTATTCCTCTCAAATCGCTATTCTGCCACCGAAAGGGATACTTGGGGTCCCCTCAGAAAACGGAAAAAATTGTACGTTAAGCTGTTTGAAGTGGACGTAGCGATCTGTATTTTCCCAGGCCGATGTTAGCGCTGCTACGCCAGAGGTATGCGAAACGTACTGCAACAGTGCCTCATCGACTAGTGCGTGCATTTGAACTGAGACTTCCAGTTTTACTCTTTGTGGCGCATTTAAACCGTAATTTCCTGAATATGGTCTAAGAATGTCTTGATGCCGGCAACCAACGGTACAACGTTGGAACAGAAACACCGAGATCTTTAGCTACGTCTCTGGGAGGAATACCGCTGGCTAATAATTTTTTAGCCGATTCAATTTTACTGCTGGTCATTTTTGGTTTTCTCCCACCTTTACGCCCGAATTCCTTTGCTGAATCAAGACCTGCCCGCGTACGTTCGATTATCAACTCTCGCTCCATTTCTGCAAGGCTAGCCATAACATGGAAGAAAAAACGCCCCGACGGTGTTCCGGTATCAATAGCATCCGTGAGACTTTTGAACTGAATGCCCTGTTTGTGCAGCTCTCCAGCGATATCAACAAGCTGTTTTACGCTACGACCCAGACGATCGAGTTTCCATACAACCAGCGTATCGCCCTCTCGAAGCATTTCCAGTGTTCTGGTTAACCCTGGGCGTTCAGTTCGTACACCATTGATTTTATCTTCATAAATTTTTTCGCACCCTGCTCTGGTCAGGGCTTCAATTTGTAAATCAAGATTCTGATCTTGTCTGGAAACTCGCGCATAGCCAATCATCATACGGCAGAACATCCCAAAGTGTACATCCATGGCCAGATTTCCTGCCCTCGTCTGTTTTTCATCTTCTTAACGACCTCCGCTGAAAGCCGATGATCAATTCCACTCAGCAACTGCCGCTGACGGTCAATAATACGCCCACGGGCATCAAAATCTCCTTCACTGAAAAGGTCTTCAGAACATTTCATCAGGGAGGCCCGTTCGGTCATAATACTGGAATGGTTAAATAACCAGCGGACAAATGCCAGCGCTTCAGGATGACGGAACCACAGCTCACCATACATTTCGATATAGTCAGCCGCCATCTCTGGTTTCGCTAAATTACTCCCATGCCATATTGCTAATGGCTGCGGGTGGAAGTTACCGGAAAGTATTTCAGCGATGTAACTGTTCGCGCTGAATCCGTGTCGAAGTGCTGTTGCTGCTTTGACCCAGTCTTTATTGAGGATATAAAGAAGGGCCTGCTCATAGCAGTAAGGAGGATAATTATCTGCGTGCTCATCAAAAATATTGGCCGCCCGTTCTTTGTCGCCGGCGCGCAGTACTTCCGAGCCCAGCAGATAGCGACTCCCTGATTGTCATTAGGGTTATAAGCCAGCATTTTATCAATAAGCGTGGCAGCATCTTTATGACGTCGTAAGCGTACATACGCCAGCATCGCCCCCTGCAGAGCGCGAAGGTATGGGCGATTATCTACATATCCCCATTCAATAGCACCTGAAAAACTCTCAGGGATAAGGCGGTTACCTGCTGCCAGTCCGACCAGAGCGGCATCCAGTGCTTTTTTGGGCTTATCCTGCTCCAGGAAGATAAATGACAGGTGCGCATGAAGATCAATAAGATCTGGCTCCAGCCTGATAAAACGATTCAGTTCGGCAATATAACGCTTATCATTCAACTCGCCAGACTGATGCGTACCAAGCAGATGCTCGAACTCATCCAGCAAAGGAGCAAACCTTTCATCAGGGTAAACGAAACAGCCTAAATCTCCCTGTACTTCAAACCGCAATTTGTTTTCCATTTTTTTCTCACCTGCCTGCTGATTTTTTATCAAAACTCATTGAGAGCATAGGGAATTAAGAATAGAGTTTCAATAATTGATTTCGAGAATCGCTAAGCCCAGATAATCCGTCATGCAAAAAATGATAAATTCAATTCTCAAAAACGACCATTTTTAAGAACAAGGAGGCATATGCCACGCCGTTCAACGTTGTCCGCTACCGAGCGGAAAAACCTGATGGTGTAACCTAATACCGATGATGAATTGATCCGGTATTACACACTCACTGAAGCTGATCTGTCATTTATTCTACAACGACGCGGTGATACCAACCGACTGGGTATGGCTATCCAGTTATGTTTGCTGCGGTTTCCTGGTCAAGGTCTATTGACCGATACTGTTATTTCTACATCGCTGTTAGCATGGGTCGGAAGCCAGTTAGGTATCAATACGGCCTGCTGGTCTCAGTATGCTGAGCGGGGAACTACACGCCGAGAGCACATGTTGGAGTTGCGCGCTTATCTGGGTATGGAGGCCTTCGGGTTGACACACTACCGACAGGTTTTACAGGCTACGACTGAGCTGGCCTTACAGACAGATAAGGGCATTGTGCTGGCTAATAGTATGCTTGATACGTTACGTCACAGGCATATTATTATTCCAACCGTCGACGTTATCGATCGCCTATGTGCTGAAGCTATCACCCGCGCCAATCGGCACATTTACGAAGCATTGACTGGCTCTCTCAAAAACAGTCATCGCCAGCGCCTTGACAACCTTCTAGAGCTTAAGGAAGGGAGTAAAATAACGTGGTTGACTTGGTTACGTCAATCACCTATCAAACCAAACTCACGTCATATGCTTGAGCATATTGAACGCCTAAAGTTCTGGCAGGCGATTGATCTCCCAGACGGTATTGAGCGGCAGATCCACCAAAATCGTTTACTCAAGATAGCCCGAGAAGGGGGTCAGATGACACCTTCTGATTTGGCAAAATTTCAGTCGCAGCGGCGTTATGCCACATTGGTGGCCCTGGCTATTGAGGGGATAGCCACAGTCACTGATGAAATCATCGACCTGCATGATCGCATTATTGGTAAGCTGTTCAATGCAGCCAAGAACAAGCATCAGCAACAGTTCCAAGCCTCTGGTAAAGCGATCAATGATAAGGTGCGAATGTATGGGCGTATTGGTCAAGTGCTGATTGAAGCTAAGCAAAGCGGTGGTGATCCGTTTGCCGCCATTGAGACCATCATGTCATGGGACACCTTCGCCGCCAGCGTTACAGAGGCACAAACATTGGCGGGACCCGCTGATTTCGACTTCCTGAATCACATAGGCGAGTGTTATTCCATGCTACGCCGTTATGCACCAGAATTTATTACTGTGCTCAAACTAAGGGCAGCTCCGGTAGCCAAAAGTCTACTCAATGCCATTAATGTGCTACGTTGCATGAACACTAATAACATTCGCAAAATGCCACTGGATACACCTATCGAATTTATCAAGCCGCGGTGGGCCAAGCTAGTCTTGAGCGATGGAGGTATTGACCGACGTTACTATGAATTATGTGCTCTATCGGAGTTAAAAAACGCGCTTCGCTCAGGCGACATGTGGGTACAAGGGTCTCGTCAATTCAAGGATTTCGACGAATACTTAGTATCGGTCCAGAAATTCGCCACCCTAAAAATTTCCAGTGAATTACCGTTGGCAGTGACCCATGATTGCGACCAGTATCTACGTGACCGGCTGGAATTGCTGGAAACACAGTTGGCAAGAGTCAACCATCTGGCAGCCACCCATAGCCTACCAGACGCCATCATTACAGATTCTGGCTTGAAAATTACACCTCTGGAGGCTGCAGTGCCGGATGCAGCACAAACTCTGATTGACCAGTCAGCCATACTGTTGCCACATATCAAGATCACCGAATTGTTGATGGAGGTCGATGAATGGACTGGCTTCACACGTCATTTTACACACTTGAAGACGGGTGATATGAGTAAGGACAAAAATTTGTTGATGACGACGATCCTAGCTGATGCAATTAACCTGGGTCTGACAAAAATGGCCGAATCCTGCCCAGGTACAACCTACGCAAAACTGTCCTGGCTGCAAGCCTGGCATATCAGGGATGACACTTACAGTGCAGCGTTGGCAGAACTGGTAAACGCGCAATTTCGTCAACCCTTTGCTGGTAACTGGGGTGATGGAAAGACATCATCTTCGGATGGACAAAACTTCAGAACAGGCAGCAAAGCAGAAAGCACAGGACATATCAATCCGAAGTATGGAAGCAGTCCAGGGCGTACTTTTTACACCCATATCTCCGACCAATACGCGCCTTTTAGTGCAAAGGTTGTCAACGTGGGTATCCGCGATTCAACTTACGTGCTGGATGGCCTATTGTACCACGAATCAGATTTGCGAATTGATGAGCATTACACCGATACAGCCGGTTTCACTGATCATGTATTTGGTCTGATGCATCTACTGGGATTTCGTTTTGCACCCCGTATTCGTGATTTGGGTGACACTAAATTATTTATTCCAAAGGGTAATAACGCCTATAGTGCACTTAATGCATTAATAAGTAATGATAAATTGAATATAAAACAGATACGCGTCCACTGGGATGAAATTCTCCGATTGGCTACGTCAATCAAACAAGGAACAGTTACGGCTTCACTGATGTTACGAAAATTAGGAAATTATCCGCGTCAGAATGGGTTGGCTTTCGCTTTGCGAGAGTTGGGTCGTATTGAACGAACTCTTTTCATTCTGGATTGGTTGCAAAGTGTTGAATTACGCCGTCGGGTTCAGGCAGGATTGAATAAGGGAGAAGCTCGTAACGCATTATCTCGCGCAGTGTTTTTTAATCGATTAGGTGAAATTCGTGATCGGGGCTTTGAACAGCAACGTTATCGGGCTAGCGGCCTTAATCTAGTGACTGCCGCCATCGTATTGTGGAATACGGTTTACTTGGAGAGAGCGATCAACTCATTACGTGCTCATGGACAATTTGTAGAGGAGGAACACCTAAAATATTTATCTCCTCTTGGATGGGAGCATATTAATTTGACAGGGGATTACGTCTGGAAAAATAGTTCTAAAGTAGGAGCGAGTAAATTCAGGGCATTACGTCGATTCAACGGGTCTTAGCGTACAATTTTTTCCGTTTTCTGAGGGGACCCCTACTTGAAAGTACCCGTTTTAGTTATCCGAAAAAAGAAAACACGGCCTCATCCGGTTTTTATGTCCCCTCGGGGACGTTTTCAACCGCCATCGTGCTGGAAGGTGCGGATGCCAACGCGTCAGTGAAAGGCGAAACCAAAAAAGTGGCCATGCAGTTTAAATTAACCGGACTTGCCCATCTGCCTGGCAATCAAAAGCTGGATAAATTAACCCACTGTTTTGTCACTGCATCGGCCTGGGGAGAAATTTCCAGCGAACGGGCAGAAGTGAGACTCGAGCGACTGTCGTGTGTCATCAACAACAAACACATTGACCAGGTGGTTGAAGGGCATGTGGGATTTTATGGCAAAAACGGGATTAAAGGGATACCGGTGATGCGAAATGGTGCCATGCTGGGACTGGCTTTTGGTGCGGGTGCATTAGGGGGGTTGGGTAACGCCTTCTCGCAAATTGGTAACACCACCGTCGGCATGGGCGCAACCCATCAGGCCACTACTCAGGAAGTCGCCAGACAAGCGCTAGGAAGTGGGGCATCTACGGCAGCCAATAAACTGGCAGATTATTACATTGAACGCGCTGAGCAGTATCATCCAGTTATCCCGATTGGGGCAGCCAATCGCGTCGAAGTGGTTTTCCAAAAAGGGTTTAAGGCGGAATTTATTGAAGACCTGGCAGCGAAAAAGGCCAGCGAATCGCCCACTCAACTGGCGAAAAACGTCAGCAATAGCGTAAAAACCAACCTGCCACCGGAACTGCTTAACCAGTTGGGCAGTGCGGCCTCAATGGATTTATCCGATTTTGTCACACCCACAAAACCACCGTCAAATAACGGAGGCGTGAAGCCATGAATCGATTCGCAACAAACATCCTCGTCGCCATTAATCAGTGCGTTGAACACACGTTACAACAGGTTAAAAAAGGCTTTTTTTACTTACCGGTTATCTTTTTCTGGTTAACGATGATGTTTTTTTATGTTGGGTCTTTATCAATCAATGAGGACGTTAAATTTAGCGAAGTGAGCCAGGTAATGGATGCGGGATGGCAATTGCTTGAACCGGTTTTTCGCTTGTCGCTTTGTATCACACTGATACTTTGTCTTTTGCGGCTTGCCATCGGTCTTTTTCGTCGAAATTAACCCAGGTGAAATCAATCAAAGAGGAATAATGTGATGAATACGTTAGCGCAGAAATCCATTATCAAACGTCCACTCCTTAATGGGGTGAGTACAAAAAACACCGCGATGTTGCCGATTAAACAAAATGCGTCAATCGTTAAAAAAATAACAATGCATGGCTTACAACTAATAATGAATGTCAGTCTTTATTTTCCCATAACGTTTGTTTGGCTCACGGTCGCTTTTGCGTTAAGCGGAAATTTGGCAATAAGCTATCCGTTTGAACCCGAAGCGATTTACTTAACGTTCGATAAAGTTATTGACCTACTGACACCTGTTTTTCTTCTGTCCGTCGCCATCACGCTAATCATTTGTCTGTTGCGTCAGACGGTCGCGATTTATCAAAAAAAATTTAACAGAAAGGAATCAACATCATGCTGAGTTATCGTATATGGCTTATCAGTAGTGTTGTGTTGCTCTCAGGTTGCGCCGGCATGAATAGTGAGTTTGAATTTGGTAAACCTGCTAAAGACTCGGGTTACTGGATGAGTGAAGCCGATGAGATGACGGATACTGCCAGTTATTCAGTCGCCCAACATAAAGGGGAGGTGGTCAAGTCCGCTAAAGGATTTACGCTATCGGCTTACCGCTTAATTCAGTTAAGCAATCTACAAACACCGGTGACATTTTTAACTGAGCGCGCGATAAGTGCAAACTATCCGCGCTCGACGACGGTCAAATCGCCTACATCACGCTGGCTAACGAATAACGCCCCCGTACAATCCAGTGCTGCGTGTCCGGCAAGTCCTTGTCTGTCTGAAACCCGCACCCCCTCTCGACAATCGGAACGCATTACGCGTGCCTGGATAGCGCCTTATGTGTCACCGGATGAGGTCGTCCATACCGGCGAAGTGGTTTATTTCGTTACCACCCCGGCCACCTGGGCAAATGTGGAGACGATTTGATGTTAAAACACGTCAATCCACTTAAAATCATTGAACTGGTGGGTAACGCCTTGATGGAAAAAGACACCACCCGTGAAACGGCGAAAAAGCTCGAGGCGATGGATTATCCGCATTTACGCGACCTATTGCCCTACAGGGATTATGACAGCGCCCATCAGCTTTTTATTAACGAGAACTCATTAGGTTTTTTACTGGAAGCGCAACCCTTAATCGGTGCCAATGAAAAACTGGTGGAATCACTCGAAGAGCTGGTGAAAAACAATCTGCCGCGCGATATTCCGCTGCAGGTGATTTTACTGTCCAATCAAACGGTGTACGAGAAATTAACCACCGGATTGCGTGATTTTAGCTGGCAGGGCAATCGTGCCGACGAATGCAATCAAATTACGCAGGGATTTTATCTTGACGCGGCGCGTAATCAATTTACCAATCCGCAAAATCTGCCGTTGACGCTGAGAGATTACCATCTGTTTTTTGCGTTCTGCCAGCCATGGAAGCGGATAACGGAAAGTGAAATCATTAAAGTGCGTGAAATCCGCCGTAACCTGTTAAGTGCACTCAATGCCTCGGATATTCATGCCGAAAATGCGTCAATCACCCGCTTTTTGCAGATGATGCGCGAAATGACTAACCCCGACACAGAAAGATTAAAACCGTACTCATCAGAATGGATAGAAGACAAAGACATTAATCAGCAGATTGTGCAGAACAACACCTGCTACTGGTTTAAGCCTGGGTATGTGGAAATTACCGGTCGCAATGAAGAAGATAACCCGTTTTCGACCCGTGCCATTCATTTTAATCTCGACAGTAATCCCAGAGAGCACTATCTCTGGCAAAACGGCAACATCATTTCTAATTTACTCAATCCGCAAAACGGCATCCGTTGCCCGTTTGTGATGAGTTTTATCATACAAACCGAAGACCAGTCTCGTAGTCAGGCCGAAGCCAATAAGAATTTCTTGAGTTTGGAGCAAAAGGTCGTCTCCTCCTACGCCAAATATATTCCCTCAACCAAACGCCAGCACGCCGAATGGAAAAGTTTGCGCGAAGGGTTGCTCTCTACCGCGACGTCACTGTCCGGTTATTATTTTGGCGTCACGCTCTTTTGTCGTGATGATGAAGAGGAAGCGGCTAAAGAAGCTGAACGCACCAAAAAAGCCTTTTCGATGCAGGGGCTTAATATGGTGAGAGCGGATTTAATGCAGATGCGAAACTTCCTGGGTCATTTGCCTTTCGCGGTAGGTGATAATCCGAAGCTCTGGAAAGACTTCTTGAAAACGGGTGCCATTCAACGGGCAGAATCTTTTCAGGCGGTCAATCTCATGCCGATTATCGCCGATAACAAACTCAGTCAGGCGGGGATAGTGTTCCCGAGTTACCGCCATCAACTGGCGTTTCTCGATATTTTTGACGCAAGTTTGCCGAATACTAACTTTAACTGGTTTGAATCGGGCACCTCAGGCGCAGGGAAATCGGTGTTGGCACAAACGATTGCCAGGCAGGTATTAGACAGTGGCGGGTATTTGTCCATTTTTGATATTGGTGATAGTTACAAGGCGTTTTGCCAGAGTGTGGGTGGCACCTACATTAACGGAGAAACCTTGCGCTTTAATCCGTTTGCCAACATTACCGATATCACCTTGAGCGCTGAGCGCATTCGTGACCAGTTGTGCATTCTGGCCAGTCCCAATGGATTGATGGATGAAGTGCATGAATCATTGATACTCGAAGCCATCACTGAATCCTGGCCGAACAAAAAACAGGATATGCGTATCGATGATGTCGTTAATTATCTAAAAAAACATCGCGGTAAAATCCAGGAAGCTAGCCGTATCACCGGTCGCATTGATGAAATTCTGGTACTGCTAAACAAATACACCACCAAAGGGATATATGGCAAATATTTTAACAGCAGCGAGCCGACCTTAAAGCCCGATATGCGCTTTGTGGTCACCGAACTCGGTGGCTTAAAAGCCAATCGTGATTTGCTCATGGCGGTGTTATTTACGCTCATGCTCTGGGCAGAGAACCTGATGTACAACACGCCACGGAGTTTACGCAAGATGAACATTATTGATGAAGGTTGGAAACTACTGGATGCCAAAAGCCCTAAAGTCCGCGATTTCATCGAAGAAGGTTACCGTACTGCCCGTCGGCATAATGGCTCCTTTGGCACTGTAACACAAAGCATCCGCGATAAAAATTTAAGTACGGCAGCACTGGCCGCTTATGACAACAGCAGTTTTAAATTCACACTGATGCAGGATGCAAAATCCTTTAACTCCTTTCAAAAAGAAGAACCTTCCACCTTTAACGAGATGGAATGGGCATTAATTCAAAAGTTCCCCCCTGCCAGCCGTGCCGGATTTAGTGCCGTGCATTTAAGCGTTGGCGGTTACAGCAGCTTTCATCGATTAATGCTCGACCCGTTAAGTAATGAACTCTTTTCCTCCCGAGGTGATGACTTCACCTATCGGGAAAAACGCCTAAAGGAAGGCGCAAACATCAATGACATTATTTTTGAAATGGCGCAAAAGAAAGACCCTGCGTTATTGGCGAAATTAAAGCAAGTAAAGCCTTAAATCAGCTTGAGGTAATTTCTTACTTGCCTCATGGAGTGGGATTGTAAAGATACAGAAAATGAAGCCCTTGCAATTAACTTTTTTTTGGAGAAAACAAATGCAAAAAATAGTGGCATTACTCACAGGATTAACAAAAACGCATGCAATAAAGAAAACAATCACGTTCACTTTCGCTTCGTTTTTCATTCTGTTGGTGTCTTGTTTTTATACCCTTGGGGTAGGGGCAGGCGGGATATTGTTCAACGCTGTCACCCAACTAATAAAACAAAACCCTAACCTTGAAATCCTGGCGCTTTTTTGGGGGATGACCCAGACACTCTGGATTTTAGGGATTTTTTGTTTGGGTTTGGCAATCGTTGAATATTTCAGTCAAAAAACAACCCAACCTCGTTGGGTCAACACCGTGTTAAAGCCAAACGCCTATTTAAAGTGGATGGTAGAAATGCTGTATTGGTCAGCGATAATTTTGCTGATGGTGGGATTCACTGTTCGCAATCTCGGACTGGATGTCAGTCAAATTCAGCTGTTCGCCGTTAACGTCAATCTGCCCTCACCGCTGATATTTTTTCTTTCTTTAGGTCAGGCGGCGTTAGTGTCTTCAGGTTTACTTGCCCTATTAGGCGTAATGGATAACCTGCCCGCACTAAAAAAGCCCGTCAAAAAGGCCTAAAGCATGAAAAAGACCGCCATCATCAATTTTATCACGGGGAGCTTGTTAAGTGCGCTGCTGATTATTTCCGTACAACACTGGTTTTTTCCACCGACGAACATTATCACCTTTGATATGAAAAAGACCACTGATCGCTTTTTAGTGCAAGTCAGCAAACTGGACTTAACGGAGGCGCAAAAAGACCAACTCATTGCGAAATATAACAACACCCTAAAGACCGTTTTAGAAAAAAACGCGAAAGGTAACACGTTGATATTAGTCAGTGGTGCGGTGATGGCAGGGGCAGTGGATAAAACGGCTGATATCCAGCAACAAATTGCTGAGGCGATGAAAAACCATGAATAAGTGGCTGCCTTGTATCGGTATTCTGATGAGCTTTAGTGCGGTAAGTCTAACCACTGAAATCGGCACGTTTGGCGATGTGTGGGAGATAGCCGAACAAAACCTGCTGACGGTAATTGAAGGGCAGGTGGAGAGTGCCTTTTTAGGCAATGAGGAGAAAATTCAGCAGGAATGGCGTGAACGGGTAACAAAAAATGCCGAGCGACCTGAACCTGTACAGAGGCTTACCAAAGCGCTAAAAAATACCACACGGACGTTTGACCCCAGTTTCACGGTCACCAAAGATATTCGTGACCACAACGGCATCGTTTTTGCGCGCAAAGGGCAGAAGGTGAATCCATTTGATATTACCCCCTTTAATGAAACGCTCTATTTCATCGATGGCGATGACGAAAAACAACTTGCCTGGGTTGCCGCGCAAAAACCTGCTACCGCCATCCATAAAATCATTTTGGTGAACGGAAATATAAAAACAACGGCGGAGACCTTAAATCAGCGTATCTACTTTGACCAGGGTGGCGTTTTGGTTAGCAGGTTTGGTATTGAGAAATTACCTAGCGTAGTGGATGAAATGTCGAATCAATCATTATTACGCATAACTGAGGTGGCGGTACAATGAAGCGCCAAAACACGCAAAATAGAGAAAAAGAAATCATGAAAAGACATCTCATTATCGGATTACTGCTGGGTGCATTTTTGCTGCCAATGTTTGCACTGGCTGAAACATCATTATCTTCACAAAATATTAAAAGAATGGTCGAAGCTTACGAAATGTACACTGGGAAATTCACCCCCGTTTTAAATGCAAAGTCTCGGGTAGGGGTTATTGCTCTATATAACTATCATTGTAAGTCTTGTGCAAAGATGGTGCCGACGATTTTAAATCTGATTAAAACACACCCTGATATCCGGTTTGTTTTTAAAAATCTACCCGATAAATCAGATCAATCTGTTTTGGCTGCGCAAGCAGAATTGATGGTATGGAGTAAATGTCCCAAGGCATTTTTAAAATATTTTACTGAATTATTTAAAAGTGGGAATGTTCAGCAAGCAATAGAAAAATCCAAATATCCTTTTACAGATATTGAAACTGAATTAACTAATGTTGCCATTGATAGCGATGTTATGTCACTTGTAACGGCTCATTATGCTAACCAGTTAAATATCAAAAAGCTCCCTGCTTTTATTGTTGTTAATTTTACTAATCCTGCTGCAGAAAATACGACAATATTAACAGGGGTGGTGGATGAAAAGACGTTATTAGCTGCTGTTGAAAAAGCGAAGCGAGGAGAATAATGAAAATGCGCCTCTTGCAACTATTGCTCGCTTTTTTGCTATTTAATCCGATGTTATCGGCAAAAGCGTCATTGTGTGAGGGTCGCTGGGTCAATCCCATTACCGATATCTGCTGGCGTTGTCTGTTCCCAATCAGTCTCGGCAATATCAGTTTAAATAGCAGTGAATTACCGGACACGCGTAATCCCTCCTCACCGATTCAGCTATGCCCTGCACCACCGCCGTTATTTCAACGTATTGGCCTTGCGATAGGCTTCTGGGAGCCGTTTGCCATGACCGATGTGACGCGCTCACCGATGTGTATGGTCAATATGGGCGGTTTCACCATTCCGATAGGACAAATTGGCATGGGAAAAGGCACCAAAGGCGCGAATGAAAATCCAGGCGGCATGTACCACGTGCACTGGTACAAATATCCCTTGATTAGCTGGCTTAATATCTTAACCACCATCGGATGCATGCAAGGGGGTGAATATGACATTGGCTATCTCTCCGAACTTGACCCGATGTGGATGGACGACAATCTGGCACTCTTTACTAATCCAGAGGCGCTGCTATTTGGCAATAGCATCGCGCAGTTAGCCTGTGCCGCCGATGCGATTGCCAGTGAAGCCAGCTTGCCACTCGATGCGCTCTTTTGGTGTGCAGGTTCTCACGGCTCAATGTATCCGTTTACGGGGACGATTTATTCGGAAAGCAGTGGCATTAATAGCGCATTGTTACTCACCGAGCGCATGAATTTCAAATTACATCGCCAGGGCATGATTTGGGACACGATTGGCGAAAACAGGGCGGTATGTCAGGAATACCCGACCGTCATTATGCCGAAAAGCCGTTACCGCTATCAAATGGTTAACCCCGTGCCGGATGCCAATCAGTGCCATCCAACCGGTCGCAGTGTTATTCGCTGGCAAACCGGTAAAGAAATGCCAAACACCAAAAAGAATTACGGCTATCTGGTGTGGAAAAAACGCAACTGTGTGGTGCTTTAGGAGGATAACGATGCGAAAACTACCAATATTCTCTCTATTAATTTTACTCGCCTCAACCACTACAACGGCAGAGGAAAGCATGCCGTTAGAAGGTATTACACAAGAAACCGCCTATTTTTTATCCTCCAGTATTCCAGAAAAAACGCTAGTGCCATTATTAAAATCGGCGCAGGCAAAAGGGATTCCGGTCTATTTCAACGGTCTGATTGACAACAGTATGGAAAAAACCGCCCGCTACTTACTTAATCTGATACAAAAATATCAGGTAGCGGGTATCCAGGTTGATCCGCTGCGCTTTGACTATTATGGCATTACCCAAGTTCCTGCGCTGGTTAAACGCTGTGGTAAGGATTTTGATATTGTGTATGGCTCAGTGGCGTTGGAGGAAGGATTAACACAGATTCATCAGCATGGAGCGTGCCGTGATGAATAAAACACTGACCGTGCCGCTCTTTATGTTTGCGATATCGGCTTTTGCCAATGACATGGATAGTGCCGCGAAAGAAGGCTATGACCTCGCCGAACAAACGCAAAAGCAGACAGAATCTGCGCTAAAGGATTTTCAGCCACAAAAGGAATTACCCAATTTTACCGCTAGCCCCAATGAGGCGGATTTCTATCAAGATGCATCGAAAATAGGTAATGCTGCCAATCAGTCCCTAGATGACAGTGAATTAGGCAAGCTCGCCCGTGAAACCTATATCAACAATCCGAAGGATAAAATCGACTGGCAATCGGATATGGTGAAAAACAGCCAGACGATACAGGAAAATGCCGAAGGCATTACGGCAGGCAGTGCCGAGCACTGTAGTAAAAAAAGTATTAGCCAGTCGAGCTTTAAAGCGCATGTTTGTGAGCGGGGAAAAACGATAGTCAGCACCTGTACTAACACGGCAAGTATTGAGTGGACAAGTGAAACGCAAACCAAAACCGTCACCCGCGTTTATCAATTACAAAACTTACCGTTCCATAAGGAAGGGAGGCGGATTGTTGCGGTTATCACGCCGGATGTGGATGGCACGATAGAAAAAGTGACTTACACCTATCAAGGTTGTTACCGTTGCTACCACAGCGTGGGCATTTCTGGGATGGGTAATAGTTTTATTTATTGGCTCGGCGGAAAGGAATCTATTAGCGGTGAGCTAAAGATAACTAACCGAAAATTTATTAAAGGCAAGCCAATTCCGTTTTCACACAATGATAAAAGCCGCTCTGGCGCCTATCGATTTCATCAGCCTGCCAAATTAACCTTGCGCTTTACCGTAAAAGCCAAAGAGACAATCTGGCACCCGAAAGTCGTTTGGACGCAAAAATGCCCCGTTGATAAGGCCAATGCCGTCAAAACCAAAGCCTGGTGCAGCCAAAAAGGGGAAACCCGTTATGTCGTTAAGGAAGGTAAACGTTATCCGGTTACATTGCCTTGCTGGCAGCAATCCGAGCATTGGGTCGTCTCAGAAAACGATGATAATACCTGTACCCGCTGGGAGAAAGACCCCAATTGCATTGAAGGGACACGCCGGTGTTTACAGAAAATCGGCAATTTATGCGTTAAAGAGTCGGTCAAATTCCAGTGCCAGCAAACCACGCAGGGAGAAGGTTTTCTTTGTGGCGCTAAGTTCTACTGCTCAGACGGCAAATGTGCCGCCATTGCCTCGGGTAAAAACAATGATTTTGGTGAAGCGGTATCGCAATTAGCCGCACTCGCCAAAGCCGGTAAAGACATTATTGGGGATGGCAAGAATATCAGTGCCTTTACCGGTAAACCGATGGCGTGTCGTAAAACCGCCATTGGTTTTAGCAATTGCTGCAAAAGCAGCGGTTGGGGACATGATATAGGGATGGCCAGTTGTGACAGTGAAGAAAAAGCCATTGGCAAAGCCAAAGCGAAAGGATTGGTGGTTGATGTTGGGGAGTTTTGTGCTGAAGACGTGTTAGGCGTGTGTTTGCGTAAAAAGCACAGTTATTGTGTGTTTGACAGTAAGCTCGCGCAAATTGTGCAAGCCCAAGGTCGGGGTGGTCAACTGGGCGTCGGATTTGGTAGTGCTAAACATCCGGATTGTCGTGGGATGACCATTGACGAGTTGCAACAGGTGAAATTTGATACGCTCGATTTCACCGAATTCTATGACGAACTTAATAGCCAAACGAAACTACCGGACAGTCAGAAGCTCACTGAAAAAATCAGCCAGCAGATTAAAAACGAGTTACAGGGGCGCAAATCATGAAACGCGTTCTGTTAAGTGGCTTGCTGTTATCGGCGGTGGTTACCGCCAAACCGGACGATGGCTATCACTATTCCCCTGCGGTCGGTTGGCATTGGTATAACGAACCGGTACCGCAACAGGAAACGCCGGAAGCACCGTCATCACCGCAAAAAACGCTGTCAGCCGTGGAAACCATGCAAAAAATTAAAGCCCTGGGCGATGAATTGCGTAATGCCGCGGTGCTCGACCCGAAATCGCCGGAGAAAGTGGCGCGCTGGATAGCATTTCAAAACTACTGGTCGGATAACGCCAGTCAGTTTTCAGCCACCTGGCAGAAGGTGCTACTCCTCAAACCGGAACTCGATTACAACAACCGTCATTCCCATTATAACGCCACCGCAACCCTGTCTTACGCGAACGAACGCAAAGCCCAGGCCACTGCCATTAAAGCCGTCAATGAACGCTATGGGGTCTTTTTCTTCTATCGTGGCAAGGTACCGCTGGACAACAAATTAGCCCAAGTGGTGCGGGAATTTGCCCAGCAATATCAGATGGCGGTGATGCCAATCAGTGTCGATGGTGTCATCAACCCTGAATTACCTAACAGCCAGAAAGACCGAGGACAGGCAGCCAGGATGCAAATTCGCTATTTCCCTGCGCTTTTTTTGGTTGACCCGAGCACGGGTAGTTACCATCCACTGGCTTATGGTTTTATCAGTCAGGATGATTTAGCCAAACGGCTGTTAAACCGCGTCACTGATTTTGAGCCGAGGGATTAACGATGAAAACACTATTTGCTTTTTTTGTACTGCTTTTCGTCATACCCGCTAACGCGGACGTGATTGACAAAATCGCCGCACTTGAAAAACACAAGACAGGGGCGGGGAATAACCCAACGCAACCGCGCACAGTGCCCAAAGCGAAACCACAGACCTTTCGCTTATCAAACGGACAGGCGATTAATATCACCCATTGGCAAATCGTGCATTTTATGAAATCCGATTGTCAATATTGTCAGCAGTTTAATCCCATCCTGAATGCCAACGCACAGCAACTGGGTATTCCGGTTTTTGTCTACAGTTTTGACGGACTCGGTGATAGCACCTTTAACAATGTATTACCGGTAACGCTTGATGTAATTGGTGAGTTTTTCCCTGAATTACCGCAGGTGACCCCAACGGATTTCATTGTTAACACCCAAACGCTGGTCGCCATTCCGGTTTCGCAAGGCATGTTGAGTGCAACGGCCTTCGTTAACCGACTTGAGCAATCGTTTAGACTTGCTGAAAAACTGGGGGTATTGCAATGAAAAAATGGGACTCGTTAATTGCGCTGACGCTTTTTTGTGCCTCCGCTCAATCCGGTATTAATGAAGATTTAAACAAGTTTTTCCAGCAACTCGACAGCAGCAGTGGGGGGAATGTCACCCAAGCGGCGGCGTGGCAGGGACAGGCCGCGGGTTATCTCACGGGTGGGTCGCTGTTTCTGCGCAACCCCGTCAGGCAAATCCAGCTTATCTCGGTGACGTTACCCGAAGTGAAATCCGGTTGTGGCGGCATTGATGCCTATCTGGGGTCATTTAGCTTTATTAACTCAGACCAGATAAAAGTGATGGCCAAACAGATTTTAAGTAATGCCGCAGGTTACGCCTTTGACCTGGCCTTGGAAACCGCACTACCGCAAGTCAAGGCGGTTAAGGATTATCTACAAAAGCTGGCTACCGATATTAACAATACTAATATCTCCACCTGTCAGGCGGCACAAGGGATTATCGGTGGACTGTGGCCAAAAAATCAGGCCAACACCCAACATATTTGTCAGGATATCGCCGGTAATCACAGCGTTTTTGCCGATTGGGCAGCGTCCCGTCAGGGCTGTGGCGTGGGCAATGAAACCAATAAGGTGTTTAATCACGCCAATGACGAAGAGAAAAAGCGCATACCGCGCAATCGTAACTTAACCTGGAGTGCGTTTGAGAAAATTAACCAATTTATAAGTAATGACAGGGAATTGAAGGAGCTGATGATGTCGCTGGTCGGTACCGTGATTTATGGCAATCAGGGAGAGTTATCGGTGTTGCCAGGGCTAGGGGCAAGTGACAGTGTGATGGACGCAATTTTAAAAGGGGGCACAACGGAGGTATATCGTTGTGACGATGTCACGCAATGCCTGAAGCCCACAAAGAGCAAAATCACAGTCACCGCCAGCCATGGCATGATAGCACAAATCCAAAAGTTGTTGTCAAGCCTGTTTAAAAAATCCACTACTGATGCGGCGTTAACCGATAAGGAAACGGCCTTGATTGGCAGCACCCGCGTCCAAATTCTGCGCTACGTGATTGACAGTGCCTCACTCAGTCTCGATGAATCGATAGTCACGTCGCTGGCTGAGTACATCGCCAGCGACATGGTGGTGAGCTATATCGACGGTCTGATTGATTTGGTGGAGGTAGCCGGCGCAGGGAGCCTGAATACCGAAGAAGAAAACAAACAGTTTCAAAACAGCCTTAAAACCGTGCGCGAGAAAATGGCGCAGCGCTTAACCAAAATGCGCATTAATCAAAGTCATCTGCTGGAGCTTGAGCGCAATTTGCACTATTTGCGCCAGCAACTCTCATCGGGTTTGTCTTCCCGATTGATGAGCAACTATCAGTTTGGAGGGTAAAGATGGTGTTAGATACCTGGTTTATCAGTGGCGGCGATATGGTGACCCAAACTTTAAATGCGGTGGCAGCCATGGTCAATCACCGCACCTGGGGTGGGCTGCTTTATCTGGCCGAAACGCTCGGCATTTTAACCTGCGTCATGACGTACGTTAAAACTCATGACTTAAAGGGACTTTTTGCCTGGGGGTTTACCTTTGTGTGTGTCACGGCATTATTGCTCACACCCAAAGTCACCGTGGTGGTCAACGACCTGACGAGGCCGGACAAAATTAATCGGGTGGATAATGTGCCAGTGGGCTTGGCAACGCCACTTTGGTTATTAACGGGTATCGGCCATTCCGTAGCGACATTTTATGATGACTTTTTCCATCTGCCAGACAGTGTCGCCTACAGCAAAACCGGTTTGATGTTTGGGCAAAAACTGATGCAGGAATCCCTGACCTTTCACAGTCATAGCCCTGAAATTAACGCCAATTTCAGCGAATACGTGAAAAACCGTGTCATCCCCGATATCCAGCTAAACCACAAATACAGCTTAAGTCAGCTTCTGAATACTCGGGATATTTATAGCCTGATATTTTCCAAACCCAGCCCCTTAAGAGGGATTTATTATCAGGGGTGGGAGGCTGAAAACACCGAGGGGGCAAGGAGTCAGTTTATGACCTGTCAGCAAGCCACCGTGAAACTTAAAAACCTGCTTAATCTCGATACCACCGGCACCGGCAGCACATTGATGTTTTATGCGCGTAAACTATTTCCCGGCCGCCACGATGCGTCCGTGGTATTACCGCATATGCTGGAAGGCAGCTACAACTACTTTATGAAAGCAAGCCAAAGTGCAGCGGATATTCTAAAACAGAATATCATGATAGCCGGCTTGAGAAAAGGCTTTAACGCTTATGCAGCCGCCATGAATGACCCCGCAGGGTTAAACCTGATTACCACCGAACAGTCGCTGGCCAAAATGCGTTTATCCCATCAAGCCAGTTATCATCTGGCTAGTGAAATGTTACCGCAACTCAATACCGTGCTGTGCTGCTGTGCATTTCGCTCTTTCCGATTATGGCCTTAGCGCTTTTTGTGAGAGAAATAACCTACAAAGTGATAATTAATTACTTAAACATCATGGGCAGCCTCATGTTATGGCCAGTGATGTTTGCTATCTTTAATCACATTTATAATTTTATGATGGCCACCACCCTAAATGGCGAAAATGTGACGTTTTCTAATCTGGACAGACTCACCCAGACCGGCAGCACCACGGCAGGGATTGCCGGCTGGATGATGATGTCGATTCCGTTTTTAAGTTTTAAGCTCTTTACTTCGCTTGGCCAACAGATTGCCAGTGCCGGCTCCTATCTGGGTAACGCCCTGGCTGGGGCAACGACCGCCGATGCGTCAGCGGTAGCGAGCGGCAATTACAACATGGCCAATATGCAGGTGGAAAACATCAACGGCTTTAAAACCGATTTAAACCGCAGTTACAAAGCGGGACTTTCCAGCCAGCAAATCGATAACGGGGCGATGATTAGCACCACTCAAAGTGGTCAGCATATTGTCGATACCACCCAAGCCATCTCGAAACTGCCGTTTAGTCTGGATACCAGTTCGATGCTCGATACCAGCTTTAGTAAAGCATTGAGCAGTCAACACCGCGAGACCGAAAGCTATCATCAGGGCTTAAAAAGTGCCATATCGGACACCTATAATATCTCAACGGCGCTCAGTAACCAGTTTAACAAGCAAGGGTCATTTGAAAATGGGTTAACGGGTGAACAACGTCAGGCGATAGAAGATATTCAGCGGCAATCACAACAGGCGAGATCTTCATTATCATCAAATAGCAGTACAGCGAGAGAAGATAGAACTTCAACGGATAGTACTGATATTGCCGGTTTTGGATTTGGGGCAAAAGGGAGCATGAGTGTTAGTAAGGGATCATCAAACGCAAAAGCGAGCGCGGAATTAGATGCTAACGCAAGGTACAATCATGAATGGCGAGATACTAATACAGACTCCGCTTCAAAAAGCAATAAAACCAGCGATGATATACAAACAGCGAAAGAGTTTTCATCGAGTCAGTCAGCTTCAGTAATTAGAAACATGACCGATAATGAGGTTAGCCGGATTTCCAACGCGGAAACGCGATCTTTAGTCAGAGATTTAAGAGCCTCACTGCAAAATACCAGCGAAAACTTTGCTGGATTCACTGCTAGCCAAACCAAAGAGCAAACTATCTCGGAGCAAGCCAATTTAACCGAAACAGAACGCCTAAGTGCTTCACACCGTCTGGAGCAGGAATTTACCCAGTTTGCTTATTCACGTTTAGGCGAAGCTGAGGCAAGTCATGTGTTAACGGATGCGGGAACACCAGCGGTCAGGGCGCAACGTGAAGCACTGGTCAGCGAGTTCATTGACAGGATAGCCGACGATATCCGCCATAATCATTTTGCAACCCAAGAGGTAGTGGCCAGTCATTATCAGGGTATGCAGGTATCTCACGACGCCAGCCAATATAATCCAGCTGGCTTTAATCAAAGTGCGGCGCAATTGGAAAAGCAAGCCGATAAAGGCCAAATCCGGCAACACCAGACCATTGTTAACCCAGAAACGGGTGAAAGCAATAAGGTCAGCCTACTTGAATCCGCCGAGGCCAATACCGGTGAATATGCAAAAGCGATACGGGCAGAAAAAACCGAGTTTGGGCATAACGTGGCACCCACACAGGATAAAATCACCGCCAATGAGAAGGCGATAAATAAGGAAAAATCCGCTAATCTTAAAAGGTACGAGGATAAAGGAGGAAAATCACAATGAGATTTATTGCATTTATCATCACAATAGTCATCCTCGAAACACTATTTTTGTTCTACTTTAAGCAAGCCTCATCGATGATCGCCATGAGCGTCATTAACCTGAGCGCTGTATTTTGTTTTTTTTCAAAAAATTGGCGTGAAAGTGAGAAAGTATTCAAATACCCTCTGTTCGGTGGCTTTTTTATCGGAAATATTTTAATTCTTTCAAGAGAATTTTTAGAGATATCGGCAAAAAATGATGGATATGTGTTTTCCGAAGTTATCTATGGAGGGATAATACTATCCGCAATCATTTCATTATTTATTGCAGGCGCCATTCTTTTTTCTTACGCCCCTCAAGATTGGCAACGGAATGGATCTTCACATCATTCATCCCATCAGTTTTCTCCCGTTAATAATCAAAATTTAAATGATGATAGCGCTGAAACTTATTATACGTATTCTGATGACGATAGTTTCAGCAGCAGAATAGAAACAAATCCAGCAACAGGCTTATTAAGTTGTGGGGGAATTGACTCAGCTGGAAATATGTATGGCACAAGTAGCCATGATTTTTCATCTTTTTCGTCATCCTTTGACGACACATACAGCAGTTCTTCTAGTTTTGACAATGATTTCAGCACAACAAGTGGGTTTGATCACAATGACCATTTATCAGGGAGTCATCGTGATATTTAATCCTAATATATAACCATTTTTTATCACCTTTTTACTTGAACAGCATTCTGTTCAAGTAATTCCTTATACCTTTAACATGGAGTCTTTAAAAATGGCATACCCTTTTAAGCGTTTAATTTTGGTCAGCTTCATCTCAACTTCACTAGCCTTGACCGGCTGTAGTGCGGTCAGCACAGCAGTTAAAAAACGCAATCTTGAAGTAAAAACCCAAATGAGCGAAACCATTTGGTTAGACCCCGCTTCCCAAAAAACCGTTTACCTGCAAATTAAAAATACTTCTGACAAAAATATGTCGGATTTAGCGAGCTTAATTAGAAAAGCGGTTGAAGCAAAAGGCTATACGGTGGTGAATAATCCGAATGCCGCCTATTACTGGATACAGGCCAATGTCTTAAAGGCCGATAAGATGGACTTAAGAGATGCCCAACGCTTTTTATCACAAGGTTATGAAGGCGCTGCCCTTGGCGCTGCGGTAGGCGCAAGCGCCATGGCTTATAACGTCGATTCCACCGGCGGCGCATTAGGCGTGGGATTAGCCGCAGGGCTGGTTGGCGCGGCGGTCGATGCGATGGTGGAGGACGTGAATTACACCATGATTACCGATTTGCAGATTAGCGCATTAAGTAAAGGTACCAATGTGACAGTAAATGATACCGCACGCTTAAAACAAGGCACCTCCGGCGCTAAATTGCAGACCAGCACCGAAACCACCAACCGTCATAAATACCAGACGCGCATTGTGTCCAATGCCAACAAGGTCAATCTGAAATTTGAAGAAGCGAAACCGGAACTGGAAAACCAGCTAGCGAAAAGCATCGCCAATATTCTTTAATTTCTCAAAAAAATAAAAGCCCAATAAAAATCACCATCTTAATAAAAAATTGGGCTTCCTGTTCAAAGGAAACTTGATTATGAGTCTTGATGCCAGAAACATGACCCAGGGCGGTCAGGTGATTAAATACATGGTGGCCATGTTTATGCAGATTGCCAATATCGTGGCGTTCTGGGTAATTCTGGCCACCATTCTTGTCTTTTTTGCTACCATCGCCGTTCAAATCCCGCTTGAGAAGATGATACACGGGTTAGCTTACTGGGCAATGGATACACTGGTGATACCGCTACAGGAAGCCATTGGCACCAGCGAAGGCGGCACTTTTACCTTTCACTGGCTAAATCCCCGAACCGATCAGGTGGTTGAATTCGAAAAAACCGCCCGCGAGGTACGCCTCGACAGGTATTTTATTCATTGCTATGTGTTATTGAAAGACGCCGCATTCTGGGCGTGGGGCGTTGCCTCCTTTACTTTTGTTGGCCTGATTGTGGCGGTGTTCTGGTGGTTAGGTAAAAAAGGCGCTCAGCAACGTAAAAATGAGATTATCGGCGGTCGCTATCTGGCAAATTCGGTAAAAGAAATTAACCAGTTTTTAAAAGCCAAAGGCAAACTTTCATCGCTTAAAATCGGTGATTTGCACCTGGTTGAAAACAGCGAGCAACAAAATTTTGGCTTACATGGCACCGTGGGAACAGGGAAAAGCACCGCCATTAATGACCTATTGACTCAGGTAAGACAGCAGGGGAAAAGAGCCATTATCTACGATAAAGGCAATAACTTTATCCCGCTTTTTTATCGGGAAGGCAAAGATATTATCTTAAATCCGATGGATGCGCGTTGCCCTAACTGGGATTTATGGCGCGAATGCCAAGACCGCGCTGATTTTGAAACCTTTGCGCTGCCCTTATTCCCCGATGCAAAAAGTGGTGACCCGTTCTGGCTGATGTCTGCTCGCCTGTTGTTTGTGGCGACCGCTGAGCATATGCGTTCACATCCTGACCGCTCGATTAAAAAATTATTGCAGCGGTTATTGTCGATTTCGCTGGCTGAATTGCATGATTTTGTACAGGGCACCGATGCGGCTAATCTGGTTGATGGCAGTATTAAAAAAACCGCTATGACCATTCGTACCGTGTTAAGTGCTTATGTGAAAGCGCTGCGCTACTGTCAGGGATTGGAAAAAGAAGGCAAGCCGCCATTTTCTATTCGGGAATGGGTACAAAATGCCGATGAAGATGCCTGGATTTTTATCTCCAGCGATGGTCGCTTACACGCTGCCTTAAAGCCGTTAATCAGCACCTGGCTTAATATCACCATGCAATCCGTGCTAGCCTTACCCCCGAGTAGAGAACGACGTATCTGGACGATATTAGATGAGCTACCCAGTCTTCATAAACTGCCCGTTATTCTTGATTACCTCTCGGAGGCGCGTAAGTTTGGTGGGGCAACCCTTATCGGCATTCAAAACTTCTCACAACTGGAAGCGAACTATGGCGCTCAGGAAGCACGTGCGATTTGGGATTTAGTTAATACTACCTTGTATTTCCGTGCCCCCAGTGGCAGTGTCGCCGAGTGGGTACAAAAAGAACTAGGCGAAACCCGTTTGCTGAAATTCCGTGACCAGTACAGTTATGGTGTGGATACTATTCGGGATGGTGTGAACTTCTCGAAAGAAGATACCCGCGAAAAAATTGTCAGTTTTTCCGATATTCAGAATCTGGATGATTTGCAGTGCTTTGTCTCGCTTCTGGGCGATGTACCGATTGTCAAACTCACCTTGGAACATAAAACATATAAAACGATTGCCGCAGGGAAAATTGAGCGTGATGTCTCCGCCATTTTTGATAATCAGATTGAGCAGGAACTGAATAAATCGGGAATTGAAAATAAAGTGGATAAATTGGTCACCGGTCGGCGCACGCAATCAGACCAAAGCAATCAAAACCAGACCAACAACCCGCAGACGATGGAAATAACACCCCCTGAACCCGCGCATTACATTGAGACCGTTAACTATGGTGGTGTCAAGGCGACTGAACCCGTTTCTGTTGTTAAAAGCAATGATGTTATTCAAAACATACAAGAGACTAATATCAACTTAAGAAAAACCCAAGCTACCGAGAAGGAGATTTAGCCTATGCTCTCGGTTAAAAATCTCACTAGTGGTGGGGCAGCTACAAGTGCTAACTATTATGAGGAAAAGGATAACTATTACTTTGTCGGTGAAGAAGGGATACAGTGGTTTGGTAAAGGCGCTGAACGGTTAGGATTAACCGGCACGGTGGATAGAAATACCTTTAAACAGATGCTGGAAGGGAAACTAACGGACGGCACCGATTTAAGTTTTAATGTTAATGGTAAAAATAAACATCGACCAGGCTATGATTTAACCTTTTCTGCTCCTAAAAGTGTGTCGGTATTAGCGTTGGTTGAAGGTAATACCGCGGTGCTTGATGCACATAAACAGGCGGTGGTGTCAGCACTCAAAGAGATTGAAAGCGTAACCTCGACCCGTTCAATGACAAAAGGAGTCACGCAAACCGAAATCACCGGCAATTCGATTGCTGCGCTTTTTCTTCACACCACTAATCGTAATCTCGACCCTAATTTACACACACATGCATTATTAATGAATGCCACCTGGTCAGATAAAAAGGGGTGGAAAGCGCTGTCATCAGATAAGATAAACCGCAGTGGATTTAGCGAAATCATTAACGATTTACAGGTTACTTTTGGCGCTATTTATCGCCAGCATCTCAAAGAGAGCTTACAAAAGCAGGGATTTTCTTTTGTTTCAACGGGGAAAAATGGTTTATGGGAAATAGAAGGCGTACCCACCGAACCGTTTTCATCCAGACGCAAAGAGGTTGTTGAAGCAGTGGGTGAAAACGCTTCCGCCAAACAGAAAAGTGCTGCCGTGTTAGCTACCCGTAAGGCAAAAACTTTTACTAATGTCGAGACACTGCATAAAGAATGGCAAGCGGCGCTCGCAAAAACCGGTTACTGCGCGGATAAAGTGAAAAAAGCAGAAAACCTCAACCCATCTACGCCTGTGGTTAACCTAAAAGAGGCTATCTCACAATCCATTAAGGTACTGTCAGATAAAAACACCCGATTTTCCTATGATGCATTATTAACCCATGTCATTAATCGCATCCCTTGCCAGCCGAAAACATTAGAAACATTACGGGAGGAAATTAACCAGGCGATTAAACAGGGAAATCTGGTGCCACTTAATTCAGAAAGCACGCTGTTAACCACAGAAAACCACCTTAAACAGGAAAATGAGGTTAGCACACTCATTCATCAGTTGCGGTACAGCAAACATGAGTTAACAACAACACAGGAAAGCGCATTAGCCAAAAATATTATCCAAAACAATGTTAGATTTAATCTGGTTAATCTTAAAGGCGGGTTTGCCCATGAAGTTCAGGTTATCGACGAAATCCATACCCTTGCCAAAGAAAATAAGTTAAATACCGTTATTATTACGCCCAATAAAAAAATCAGCGATAAATTGCAAGAGCATGTCAATAAAAAAGTAAAAACCATCAGCATTGATGACTATTTAAATGACACACAGAAAAATAAAAATAAACGGCAATTAATCGGGATTTACCAGTCTGAACATCTCCCCCTTAATAAAGTCGCGTCATTACTCAGTCGTTCCTATGCCGAGGGTGACACGATTATTGCATTAGATAGCGACAGCCGTAAAAACAAAGGACTGACCAATGAAATCGCACGAGCACTCGGCGCTGAACCGATTAATGCCTTTGAATCCAATGCCGATAAACACCTCTATTTTATTCCTGAACAGGACAAAACGAACAGAATACAGACCGCTGCTAATCATTTTGCTAACTTTTATGCCTTAAATAAGGAGGTCATCATTCAGGCAGGCAATAACCCAACAAAAGAAGCGATAACCACACAAACCCGTAATATTTTAATCGAAAAAGGATTACTGTCTGAAAACAAGAGGGTAGTGACCACCAAAAAATCGATATTTTTAGATATGGCTAACCGCAATCAGCGTAACACCTATAACATCGGCATGATACTTGAGCGCACAACAGAAAATGAACGGCAGCAGTATCAGATAAAAAGTATTAGCAAACAAAGTAATAAACTCCTGTTACAGGATAGTGAAGGTAACACGTCTGCGCTTTCAATTAATAAAATCGATAGTCACTACCGTCTCTTCAAGGTACAGGAGATGGAACTGCGAGAAGGTGATAGAGTCAAATCAACCGGTGTGTTTGGCCAGAATATTCAGGCGGGTAAAACCTTTACCATTACCGAGCTAAAAAAAGGCAATTTTTTATTTGCCGATAAAATCATCATGGAAGATGAACACGGCAAAAAAGCGTCATTTACCCCAAAAGCCGATAGCAAACTGGAATACCACTACTGTGAAGCGTTTGGGAATAGCCTTGATAAAAATCAAACCGTGATTGCGGTGTTTAACGAAAAAGAGGTCAATAATTCGACCATCAATCAGATAAGGCGAAGTGGAAAAAACATTATCGGCATTACCGGTTTAGATAGCGATAGTATCCAAAAACGGTTACAGCAAACTGAAATTAGCACCACCGTGCTCGCTGATATCCAGCAAGGCAATGAATCATTCATAAAAGCCGCCGATGTCGCAAAACATAATGTCACCCCTGATATCCAAAAACAGCTAAACATCGCCATTGACCGTCGGACAAAATCAAGTATGGTTTTTAATAGTCTGGATGTGATTACCGATGCAGCAAAATCAAGTGATTTTTCGTTTAATGATTGTATAAATGCTTTTAAACAGCGCCTAAAAAAAGGCGAAGTGAAATGCGTGGATGAAACAACACACGAGCTTTATGGTCGCTTTATTCGCAAAGACGATTTTGATAACGAGGTGAAAATCCTCACGCAGATTTTACAGGGCAAAAACAGTCAATTACCGTTAATACAAAATAAAGAAAAACGGCATTTTACCGGATTAACCCAAGGCCAACAAAAAGCCGCCGAACTGGTTTTAACCTCAAAAGACCAGACAATCATGATACAAGGCTATGCCGGTGTCGGGAAAACCACCCAGTTTAAAACGGTAGCACAAGCCCTTAACGATAATCGACCTGATGTGAATATCGTCGGCCTCGCACCCACCCACAAAGCGGTCAATGAATTACAGGCAGCGGGCATAAAATCCCAAACCATCGCCAGCTTTCTGATGGAAAAGCACCAGAGCAACCTCAAAACATCGTATAAAAATACCCTGTTTGTGATTGATGAAAGCTCGATGATTGGCAATAAAACCCTGGCAGAATTACTACTTAACATCACGGATAATGCAGGGAGAGTCGTCCTCTCAGGGGATGCAAAACAGCTAAAAGCCTTCGAGCGGGGCGCCCCTTTTGCCCTCGCCTGGCAACGCAGTGCCGCCGATAAAGTCGTGATGGACGAAATCGTCAGACAGACACCCGAATTAAAACCCGCTATTGAAGCGATAATTGCCGGAAACACGCAAAAATCACTGGATATTATTCAGCAGGTTTCCCCTGACCGAGTAGCAAGGGATAATGGTGCTTTTATTCCCGAAAGCGCAATCATGAAGAGCGCTTCATCAGGTAAAGCACAGGAAAACGACAATCAAATGATAAAAATGGTGATTGATGACTATGTGGGTAGAACGAAAGAAGCGCGTGATAATACGGTGATTATCACCCCGTTAAATGCCGACCGAAATCAGTTAAATGAAAACATTCATGAGGTGATGCAAAGTCAACAGAGGCTGGGTAAATCAGCCCGTGTTCCTATTTTACAACGCATTAACCATCAGGAAGCGGATTTAAAAGATAGCCAGTTTTGGCAAAACCAGTTGGGGCACATCGCAAAAATCAATCAACATTATTTTGAAATAACAGGAGTTTCAAAAGAAGGCATTGTTAGTCTGGTAAATCGGGAAAATAATCAGGAGAAATACCTGTCACCGCTTGAAGTAAATCCTGCCGTCGTCGCGCTCTTTGAAGACAAAACCATTGAAGTCTCAGAAGGTGAAAAAATCCGGCTCACCACGACCGATAAAGACCGCAATATTGCCAATAACGACAGGGGCATGATAAAACGGATTGAGGACGATAAGCTCTATATTGAGTTAAACGGCAAGCTCGTCACCTATCAACCACAAAAAGAATATGCCGACAGACATCTGGATTACACCTATGCCATCACAAGCTATGCTTCACAAGGCGCGTCTTATCCGTATGTCATCGTCTATGAAGTGGCGAGTACCATCGCTGCAATGGATAATACCTATGTGGAATTATCCCGCGCAAAAGAACACGTTCAGCTTTATTTATCAGATGGCGACGCCTGGATGAAAAACCTGACAAAAAATTCCGGTGACAGAGTAACCGCGCATGACATCCTGAACAAACAGGAAGACCAACTGGCTAGAAATGAAATCAGAATTTGGGATAACAGCAAAGAAGTAGGCAACACCAAATTAGCGCAAAAAATCGACCAAACCCTGGTTGAAATCGCCAGATTCTCACACCATCACCGACCAGAATTATTATTACCTGTCAACAACGAACACGGCATTCAGCGAGGAAATCTCCATATTCCGGTTGGCGTTTATACAGGGAAAACAGACATCGAAGAAGCCACTTACAAAGGTGCATCCGATGGTATCTATATCGTACTAAATAAGGGTAATGATGAGAACAGCGTTAACCTCTATTCACTATCACAATTTGATGAAGCCTTAAAAAATGATAAAAAAGACCATTCGATTGTGATTGAACTGGATAATATCGCTAAAAATGAAATACCCGAAAGTTTACCGCAAGATAGAGAAATAGAAAAAATTAATGATAAGCAGGATATAACATTAGAATCGGCACTACTGCATGATGATGAGAAAATACCCGATCTTCAACTCGAAGAAGAACCACCGAAACTGGAAAAAGAAAACGATGAAATGAATATTTCATATCATCATGAAGACGAACAAAAACAGAAAATCAAAGAAAAAGAGTATGGAGATTAATTTTTAATAGGTACTAAATGTGATTATCGCATAGTATAAAGATATCTATGCGATAATATAAATTAATGTACTAGCATAAGGCTATTACATTAGTTGCCGAAGGTCCTTTATGGCCACTTTCGACTGAGAAGTTTACTTCTTGCCCTTCATAGAGCGTTTTATAATCATTACCCTGAATCGCAGAATAATGAACAAACACATCCTGACTGCCGTTTTTAGGTGAAATAAATCCAAAACCTTTATCCGCGTTAAACCACTTAACAATACCTGTGTTGATGCTTGACATATAAGTTCCTTAATTTTGTTAATTAATCAAAAATCTCAAAGATTAACATGATTTTACTAATGGTATTTAATCAGAAGGAACTCATTAATGAAGAGGTATTATGATATCGCTAAATTTTGAATTACTTAAAATTTTACTAATAAAAAGAGATTGTTAATCCCGAAACTAGACTTAATTAACTCATACTTTATCTTTTTAATCAATAGTTTTTTATTCTACAAGACGTTTTGCGTTAGCTAAATACAAGGCTAAGACCATGAATAATATCGATATTGTATAAATCAATACAGAAAATGGATCTTTATGTTCTACGATAATTAATCGAATGATAGCAGTAATACCGATATATACAAAATATTGTAAAGGAAAATGATACAAAGAATTAAAATATTTAATTATCAATGCGATAAATTCAAAATAAAGAAAATAATTAACGATCCCTTCAAGCAAAAGATAAGTCTGGGCTGGATTGGCTGACCTGAATAATAGTAAAGCTAAAGTAAACGTTTCTTTCATCAAAAAAACAATCAAAATAACAGCTAACAATAATAAACTGAAACTAATTATCCATTGCAATATGCGTGATATTAATATTTTGTTATATTTAGTGGTTTCATAAACTATAAAATCCCCTTGAAAATAAATAAGGTTACCCCCATTTAGCATTATAACTGAACAAGGTAATATACGAATCAATAAGCGCAAAAAGGAGGACAATATGGCTTATCGTTCTTTTTCTCTTATTCCTATGCTAAGTGATAACCTGTTATCGGATAGATTTACGCAAATGGATAAACTGTTTAGCAGAATAACCGGCGAGAAACCTTTATCAGATGTTCCATCTTATAATTTATACCAAAAAGATAAAGAAAATCTCGAACTCACCGTAGCAGTTCCTGGTTATAAACAACACGAATTAGATATATCGGTGCTGAATAATAAACTGACCATCAGCGGAAAAAGTGAATCGGAGAAAGAGGAAGAGAGTAATGACAGCAAAACTGAAAAATGGCTACATAAAGGTATTGAGAAAAAAGGTTTTTCGATGAGCTTCGACCTTGACCATCGCATCAGAATCCAAAATGCCAACTTAGCCGATGGTTTGCTAACATTAACCTTTAATTACGAAATACCGGAAGAACAAAAACCACAAAAAATCGCTATTGGTCAAACGTCTCAACCAGAAGTTATTGAGCACAAAAATAACTTTTAAAGCCCCTAATTTCAGGGGCTTTAAAATAAAAACATTGCCCTATTTCTGTTTAAAAAAATAATTAACTTTGTAATCCACTTCACTAAATTTTTTCTTCACTACATCGTAGCCATATTGATTCATCATTCGTTGATCGATATCTTGAGGTTTAGTATTAGCAAACTCAAACATAGAATCAACTCTTAATTCTGTTTTAAGGACAGCATCAGCAATTAGAGCCAGTTTTTCATCCAAACTAATATCTTGATTACCCCCTTCTTCTCTTTTTTTCTTTAAAACTCTTGCACCGATTTTTAACATATCTAATGCGATAGCAGTACGATTTGCTGTCGATTTGTTCTCACCATCTTTTAATTTTTCATCAATTATTTCATCAATTAAATGCAAAATCGTGAAAGGGATTGTTAATGTCATTCGATGAATATTTTGTTCTTTCATAAAAAATTTTCCTAATTTTATAAAAATAAGACTAATTATTGTTTAATTTTTAACCTTTAAAAAACATCTAAAAACATGCTATAATATGTTTATTAGCATATAATGTAGAAAAACGCTAAAAATAAGCATTATTTAATGCATTTTATAATATGTTTATAAACATTTAATAAAATTAAAATAAGCATATATTTAATATTTATTCTTTATTAACAATTAGTTAAATAAATATTCTTATAATCATTTTAAAATATGTTTATTAGCATTTGTTTTTTGTGATTAAAAAATATTCATATTAAATATAACTAACTGAAATTAAATATAAAATTATGCAAAATTAATTTTGCAAGTGATGTGTGTGTGTGTGTGTGTGTGTGTGTGTGTGTGTGTAAGTTAGTAGTAGAAAAAGTGAATTTGGTGAGGTAATATTGATAGTCTTTATTGGAATTTCTTTAAAAAACTTTTTGCTTTATAGGGGCGACAATATGCCGAATTGTTCTTGATTTTGAATAAAGAGCTACGTGATGAAAATTAAAAATTTAATGTGGCTATTTTTTCTTTTTATCTCAAAGTTATCGCTTGCCGATTGCTTTGATAAAGCCGGAAGTTATTATCAAATAGACCCCGATTATTTAAGAGCGATTGCCAGACAAGAATCAAACTTTAATCCACATGCAAAAAACAAAAATAAAGATGGCTCGTTTGATTTAGGCGTGATGCAAATTAATAGCAAAACCTTTAACGCCATAAAAAAAGAATATCCTAAATTATCTGAAAATGACTTAATCAATCATCCTTGTTTAAATATTCATATCGGGGCAATGATTTTAAGTCGTAACTTTGCTCTCTACGGCAAAAATTGGTTAGCAGTTGGTATGTATAACGCAGGAATGCGAAATACCAATACATCAATTAAAAATCGTTTCCACTATGCAAATAAAATTTACCAATACTATAATCAGATTAAAGAAGGAGAAATGATCAGTAAACACCTACAATAAAAAATATATTCTCCTATAACATTTTCTTAAATCAAAAAAATAAACTATCAATACAACAACTATCATGAGCAGGAAGAGAACGAAGAAATTTTTTAAGTCTCTTGATAGAATCAATTTTTTTAATTTCCTTATCTACATTACTCGTCTCGATTTTAATCTCTTCGATATATTCACTCATTTTTTCTTTGATTTTCTTTTTACTCGATGCAGAAAAATTTTTCCAAACATAACTCTTGACACCTTGCCGGTTAAAAATGTCCTGATGCGTTAAATTTAATTCCCGTAAACGCATTTCTAGAAGATGACTAATATGCAAAAGGGTCTCACTATCAAACTCATACGCTTCATCACTCACGTATTGACTATACATACTAATGAGGGTAACAACGTCACCTTTCTTTTTAGCAATGGAAAGTGATTGCATAATCTGATGTTTTTCTGCCTTTTTAGCTAAATCTGTTTCTTTATCGGGATGAATAACATTAGCAATCTTTTTGTAAATTTTATTTAGCTCACTCCCTCTAAAAATCTCAGTGATTTTAGTGCCTTGTTCTTCGCCTTCCTGATAATAATTAAACTCAAAATCTGCCCAATCCCGCTCTGAATTTTCCCAATCTTCTTTCTCTTCAGGATGTTTTTCTAAATAAGCATCCTTAATGCCTTCAATCAAATTGACTAAATCATTTTCATTTCCCGATCTGAAGGTATCTCTAATTTCATTATGGGGTAATTCAATATCATTACCAAGCGTGGCTTTTAACATTTTTTTAAAATCATTACAGGCTTTATCCAAAATTTTTTGATTCTCTTTGGCAAAATATTTTTCAGCATAATTGTCGAGATCTTCGGCAAGTGAACTGAGGGTCTCAGGATTACAGAAAAACGGGAAATCATATAAGAAATATAACTGACTTTCTAAGTACTCAAAAAGACTCTCACGATCTTTCGAATTCAGATCGCACTTATTACTCAAAAAAGACATAAAATGCTTGACACGTAAACAGCGAATATCTGCGAGTGTTTTTTCATGAGGCAAAACAATCTGTTCATATTCTTGATATAAACTATCGACTTTCAATTCCGCTTTTTGATTACGTTGCTCGTATTGTTTTATTTTATTCCATAAAAAACGGATAGTATCAGCCTGAGACTCGGTATGTTCTTTATGCGAAAAATTTCTTTTTAAGAGAATTTGATTCATATGAAATATTAGTGTTATTTAAGTAAAATAAAAGCATAACATGAAGACATTATTGATAATAATTCTTTATCATCTTTCCAGTGTTCGTTTCAAATTAAGATAAAGCACCTCTGCCATGTCGTGCAAATCTTCGCACTCATCTGCACAATCATCCAGATTAAGCTGATTGAGCTTATCTAAGAGGATTAAGATTTGGCTTTTGATAAAACCTGCCATATTCAGGGCGGTTAGTTCTTGTTTTGTCATTGATTGTTAAAAACGTTCAGTAAAATTAAAAAGGAAATAGATATTAGGTTATTCTACCCGATGATAAGGATTTTTTCTTTTCCGGCGCTGTCTGTCAATGGCATGGAGCTGTGAAACTCCGGTAAGTAAATCAGAAACGATTTTCATATTTTGCCCATTAAGTCGATTACCCAATCCGCCCCAACGCTGAATAAGCAATAAATCACCAAATAAATCATAACAGAGTTCCGCTTCATACCAGCGAGAATCATTTTCCCAACGCCAAATCATAGGTTGATGGGATGACTTATTTCGTCGTGCCAAACGTTGCAAATTATCTTCAACATCCGCTTGGGTGACCTCTCCGGCTATCTGACCTTCTTTGTCATAACGAAACGCGCCTAACTGGATAAGGGCTCAATAATCAGCGTGATGACCAATACTCCCTAAACAGGCTCTCAAACGCTTTCTAGCTATCGGTAATGATTTTTCCTTCACCTCCTGCCACATATCCTGCTGGATACCAATTTTCATTGGGCGCAACTTGCCATCAGGGAAAAGATAAGGCCAAAAAGTGGTTATCTGGGAAATAGCTTCCTCTAACGGCAGTCTCTTTTTGGGCGGAGTAGGTGGTTTTGGAATTTTAACCTTCACTGCCTGTTTAGATTTAACGACTGATTTCTTGGGCTGCTGTTTTGCTACTTTGGGAGGATGAGGCTTTTTTGCCTGTTTTTTGGGCGTAGCGTTTACCCAGACCTTTTTACCGTAAACGGGGTTACTTGAGGTCTGTTCTTCCTGTGAAGCTTTTCTTGGGCGATTGAGGCTTAATTTTTGTCGTTCCGTCATCATTTAATCTTTAAACAGGGTGCTCATTTCAGTATCAGTCAAGCCGGTAAATTTCATCACAGATTGTCTGTCCATGCCACTTTCAAGCATTTGGCGCGCTATCTTTATGGATGCCTGTTTTTCGCCCTCTTGAATTCCTTCAAGTTTGCCCTTTTGCATCCCATTTTGTTCACCAATTTGAATACCTTTTTGAATACCTTCTTGAACACCATCATTTTTACCTAGCTGATAGCCTTCTTGTTTTAATGTTTGAGCAATAGTCATAAGTGCCCCTTCGTTTTTCTCTGATTGTTTAGCTATCTCGGTGATAAATTCCATTGGCTTTTGTGAATTCCCTTCTTGGATGAGATAATTAAACAGGGTAATGACTTGATTATCAGTATAATAATTATACGATAACAGTTTAACAATACTATCCAGTAATTCTGTCATATCCCTTCTGCGGATGTGTTTCTGTATCAATTCCAGTAAAGCCATTCGCTTATGCTTCATAATCTCACCATCGTCAAGCGTGGTGACATCGACTAGCTTAAATGGTTTTGTGTATATTTTTTCAGCAATATCACGCCCACTAAAACAGTCTAGCCAATCTGTACTATACGGATGAGGACTCTTTTCACCGCAATAAAACAGGATGGGAAAAACGAGTGGTAGCTCCTTGTGCACTGCTTCCAGATGCTTTTGCATCGTAGCCATACAATAACGCATGAGTCGCCATGCCATCAGTTTATCCGGTGTGGATTGGTGCTCAATCAGCAGATAAATATAACCTTGCTCTTGTTGGGTATTAACAGAATAGAGAATATCGCTCTGGTAGTTTCTCATTTCACTATCAACGAATGAGCCAGATTCCACTTTAATACTATCCAATTCACACAGCGCTTTAATCTCATCTGGTAGCCAGATAGCAAAGAAATCTTTAGCCGTCTCTTTTTCACTTAAAAACTGCTTGAATATCGCGTCATGTGGCGTTGGGGTAAATTTTTTACTCATCCGATATCTTCAATAATTGCTCGCTTCAGATTGAATTATGGCAAACAAACCCGCTATATTAAATACGCTATTTATTCATTACATATTAGATATCATAATCCAGCCACACAAAAACGCACCCTATCTTCTCAGGTGCGTTTATTTTTTGCTATTGGCAACTTTTCATGACTAATCACAGGAAAACGGCTCAAAATCGATTACAGGCTGTTTTACAGGTATTCCTGAGTTAAGTTTGTGCCGTTTTTTCATTCTCAGCAACGTTGGCCAGAATATTTACCAACAATTTGTTGATGATAAGTGTCTTCTTCGCTCGGGTCGCTGAGACATACAGCAAATTGATTTCATCTCTAAAGGCTGCTTTGTCCATATTAGGGTCAAAGAGATTATTCGGAAAGTCATTATTGATTTCGACAATGTCCCATTCCAATCCCTTTGCTCGGTGGGCAGTGGTAACGGTAATACTGGCTTCATCTTCAGTATCTACCGTTCGTTTCCGTAAAACATCCACTTTTTTTGGTAATGGCGTGAATTTTTCGATGATTTTGATAGATTGCAACATTTCCTGGTCGCCACTGGCATGCGCTATGCGCTTATAATTGGAATAATTGCGATATTCGGTGTAAAGCCGCTGGTTGCTCATCTTCTTTCGCTTACCGAGTGAAAACCAGTGAAGGTTAATTAATTCATCGATACGATAAGCATGTATCCCGTTGACCCAATAGATAGTTGCTTTTTTGCTACTGGCTTCGAGCGCTGAACCAATTACGCCTGCTACCGTTCGACTGAGGATGGCGCGGTGAGGAAAACCTTGCTTAGGCATATCAATGAGAATGTCATCTTTTTCCCCTCTGCCAACCACTTGATGCGTTTCACCGTTCATGGCCAGTAATGCATTAGCCATATCTGCGATACAAGTACCAAAGCGAAAGCTATGCGTTAACCAGAGACGGTCAGCATCACTAAGCAAAGGCGCCTTTAATGCATCGACCGCCCCTCGAAAACGATAAATCTGTTGATGAGCATCACCCACCATCGCTAATTTCGTCGTTTGACGAAAAACAATATCGTGAGTAACCGGATTAGCGTCTTGCGCTTCATCAAACAAAATAACGTCAAAACGAGGGGAAAGGTTAGGTTGAGAGAGTTGGTACAGCTTCAAATACATATCATGAATAACGGGGAAATTATCAGCAAGGTCAATCATTCGACGCCAGAGTCGTTCACTCTGGATGACAACCTCATTAGCCGTAAACGATTTTTTGACTTCCCCCATCAATATTGAGGGACAGTGGCGTAACATAATCTGATTATCGACACTGCACATAAAGTTCTTTAAGGTGTCCTGAATGGCTTTTACGTATAGCCAGTCATCGCTCTGAGTAGCATTGGCAATATCAAAAAGACGCAGAGAATGGGTTAATCGATTAGCGTAATTTCTACCAAAGCCAGGCCATGCTAGTTGATGGGATGTTTTACAAAGCACATTAGCCGGAAATTTCTCATCCGCCTCTTCCCTCACTGAGCGATTAAACGCAATGTAGAGCATCCGGAGTTCCGGATGCTTTTCGGCATATTTCACTAACGTTGAGGTTTTCCCTGTTCCGGCAAAAGCATTAACCACAAGCTTCTCGCCCTGCCAGTCAATGACAGCTTGTTGTTCTGGCGTTGGATTTATCAAAATTTTTTCCTGCATAACTTAATGCTATAAGTTTACCAGAGAATCCAATAAATAGTTTTGTAGATAAAACGTCTACATTTGCCGAAACGCATAGCCTGTAAAATTAGTTGGCAAAATATAACAATTTGGATGGGTTTGATTGTGAAATACGGAGTTGAAAATCTTTGTTGAAAGTTTATGATTGAGTTGCCATGAGTCGATATTTGATTATTAGAAATAAAAAATTTCCATCAACATAATTAGCCAACTTCAAAAGTTGGCTTTTTCTTTCTTTGAAATCCGAAAATGAAAAATTCGCTAAACGCATTTTGAGACCCAATGAATTTTTTGCTGTACAGAATTTACGTTTTTATCGAGAAAATAGCTCAGAATGGATTACAGGCGGTTTTAGGGGTGGTTATGACGGGTATTTCTGTTTTAATTTTCAAAAATGATTAGATTTAACGATTTTTAGTTTCTGATAGGTGATTCTTGCTGTTCAAAATCGTTCGGTTTCGGACTCTATACAAAACACCTGTACAAAAATAGTCAAATTGTGTTTTGTACAGGCGTTTTAATTCGTACATCGTTTTCGGTCATGTTATTTGACCGCTTCTTTCAAACTTTTACCCGCTTTAAAACTCGGTACGTTTGCAGCAGCAATTTTAAGTGTCTCACCCGTTTTGGGGTTGCGTCCATCTCTGGCTGCGCGTTGCTTAACCTGAAAACTACCAAAGCCAACTAGCTGTACGTCATCTCCCGCCTTTAGTGCTTCTGTCACCGTTTCGATGAATGCGTTAAGTGTTTTCTCTGAATCTTTTTTGGTTAAGTCAGCTTTTTCAGCGATTTGATTGATGAGTTCTGTTTTGTTCATGTTGTGCCTGAATGAGTGGATACTTTAATTCTAGTGATGCTAGCTGTAGCAACTGAATAGTGCAATGTTTCAGTGTAATTAACCAAAAAAAAACAAAAAAATCTTTTTAATTAAAACTCCTCCGCTCGCCGCAAGTCTGTGACCGAGCGGAGCGAGTGAGCAGACGAGGAAGCGGAATATCACAATTGCAAAAAAGAAATACGGTCACTCAGTAGTAATATATTTTTCGGTTAGAGTTTTATTGGATGAAAAGTTATCCACAGAAAAACCTCGCGTGCGCGAAGTTATATTTAGTTATGTATAAGTTAAAAGAGTTAAAAGACAAAAAAAGAGTAGTAAGGTTATGTTTTTACTATATAAAAAAATATAATATTTTCCTAAATTACGATACTTTTTTCCTAAATTACGATACTTTTTTCCTAAATTACGATACTTTTTTCCTAAATTACGAATGACTTGAGAGTTTGTCCACAGTTTTTTTTGCAGTTTTTGATTAATTAACGCTCTGATTTTATCATTAGTTCCTAAATTACGATATGTATGCTATAATTTTCTTAAATTACGATGAATTTCGCAATTCCTAAATTACGAAAAGATCATTTAAAAAAATAAACAAGCTCATTCGGTGCTATCAACACTGAATGAGCTCTAACCAACAATCCTAATCAATCTAGGAGAGAGGCTGTGGTTGATCATACAAAGAAAACAGGAAAACGCAATTTGAAGACGTTACGCCCACGTAAACATAAGCAATTAGAGTTTTTCATTGCCGACGAGGTTGATGTTTCAACTTTTCGCGATGAAATTGCCAGTATGGAGCATCCTTTTTTTGCCTTGAAAGGCGGTGATACAAAAATTAGACAATATAAAAATGGTAGTGTAATCGTTACTGTTAGGCCAGCGGTTGAAATTGGATTAGCAACAATTTTTGATAAGGATATTTGGATTTATGCTATATCTAAATTACAAGAAGCCATTAATAACGGGCGCCCAATTAGTCGTATTATAACTTTTACCCCATATGACTTTTTTGTTACGACTAATCGTAGTTCAAGTGGTGTCGGTTATCGAGAATTAAAAAAAGCACTATCTCGATTAAAAGGTACTACCATTGAAACGAATATCGTATATTCGGAAGATAAGGAAGAAACCGCCATTTTTGGTTTAATTGATAAAGCTAGAATTTTGGAAGATAAAAAGGGTCAACTTGAAATTGGTATGGTTGAACTTACATTACCTGAATGGCTTTATCAGGCAATCACAAAAACTAAGGTATTACAAATTAGTCCTGATTATTTTCGTATCAGGAAAGCAATCGATAGACGATTATATGAAATAGCGCGTAAACACTGTGGCAATCAGCATGAATTTATTATTTCACTCGATAAATTATATGCTAAAACAGGTAGTACAGCAGCTTTATCTAAGTTCAAATTTAATATTAAGCAATTAGCTAAAACGAATGATCTTCCTGATTATGAAATTCTTTTTAATTCCACCACTGATAAAATAATTTTTAAAAATCGCAATCAAAATACTCCTCAGGCAGAAGCTTCACGTAAGAGAGAAAAAGGTAAACGTGAAGTTTATAAGATAAAAAAACACTTATTGAATAAGTGAAATTTATATAAATTAGATAGCAGCTACCTTTTTTATATCTTATAGCTAGCTAAAAAAAAGGTAGCTGAAAGCTTGCAAAATAAACCTCATTTATTATTATCTAATGTATATTAACAAGCTATCTGAAAGATAGCTAATATATATCAGATAGCTTGCGGATAGATATATTTTATCTAAAAATGGTGATAACATGACATGTATAATTGCGTTTGTATCACAGAAAGGTGGGGTAGGAAAAAGTACTTTAAGCAGAGCATTAGCTAGAGAAGCAACAATAGAGGGCTTAAGAACTAAAATTGCTGATCTCGATATACAACAATCCACTACGGTTGATTGGCATAGACGTCGATTGCAATTCAATATACAACCCTTAATTTCAACGTCTAAGAATTTCAAAAATAATTTAACAAAAAGTTAACATACATTATTAAGCAGAATAACGGGGATAAAACGTAATTTTTTCTTTTTTGAGGTGAGAGAAAGATTTATCAATAAGCGGGTAGTTTGCGGAAAAGTGCAGGGAACTACGTTAAGGTTTTATGGGTCTGTAAAATTTTTTGTGTAAATGGCTCCTCCGTTAGCAGGTGATCCGATCACCGTACATCAACATAAATTGACTCATGGCGGGTTTCCAATCTTTGATAGGCATCGTCCATTTTATTGAAATATCTTGCAAGCCTCGATTCTTGAGTTCTGTTATCACCGATAGCCAGAATTTAGCTTCTTCGCTTTTTGCTATCCACAAGCCCAACAATTCCTTCTCTCCATGGATATTTATGCCCAAAGCGAGGTAAACGGATTTGTTGATGACTACGCCGGAATCCTGACTTTTAACAACAATACAATCAAGATAAACGATAGGATACAGCCCCTCCAGCGGTCTCTTCTGCCAGCCTTTAACTCTTCCATCACCTCATTGGTTACCTGAGAAATGAAGGTTCCGGACACACTTCAACTCCATAGACTTCTTGAAAATGTGCCTGAATATCTCGAACCGTTAACCCTCTCGAATACAAAGAAATTATACGTTATATTTAATGTGGTTAATTTTTATTTAAACCAGAAATTTAATCCCCATACTCTTTTTCTTTAATTTTTTGTTTTTCTTCGTGATGTAAAATATTCACTTCATCGTTATCTAATCGTTTAGATTCTTTATCGGAGTCTGCCTCGTCTATCGATAGATTGTTTTCGGTTGGTAATGACAACTCCTCGTCATTCATCAATTTTTCGCTATCCTCACTCTCAAGGAGTTTACTCTCCACATCTTTTAACAATGTCTCACTGATGTCAAGGTTTAACGCTTTATCTATATCGATGGAAAGACTTTCTTCTACTGTAGTTGCTAATTCGTTGAGCTTCTCTTTTTCCTGCGTAATTTCTATCACGATGGTAGTATCCGTTTCTATTTGTTTTAGTGCGCCTGGTAACTGGTCAGTCTGATAGGTTTTGGGTTCCACACTTTCATCGCCCTTCTGAAGAATGATGTACTTACCTTCTTTCGCACCCTGATAACTGGCGCTTTCAAAATCAATATTGCCCGTATAAATCCCTACTGGCAAATGGTAGTTGCCACGGTGGATACCGTTTTCATTGACAACGGGCAATAAGATTTCAGGGGATTTATTTAGGGAACTTAATCTTCCTGCCTCGGCGATGACTGGGTCTACTTTTTTCGCTAATGCGGTTTGGGTGATAACTTTGCTTTGCTCCCACAAAGTTTTTTCACTCACTGCCAATTGGTCATCCTGACGTTTGATAAAATCATGGGCTGAAAAACGCTCACCGCTATGGGTTTCAATGTGCTTTATCCATTTCTCGGTATCGTCGAGGTAGACCTGAACATGGGTTTTACTGCGTGAGAATTCGACATAAGTATTATCCAGCGCGGCCAGTTTCGCTTTGTTGTCACTCGCACCATCATAAACAATCACATAAGGCACGGATGCACCCTGTGAAGCATAAGCGGTAACGGCATAGGTATAATCAAGATGCCGGTCGCTCATTTCCTGATTGGGTTGATAGGTTAATGTCTTACCATTAAAATCAATTAACAAGGTATCCCCTTCAATTTTTTTCACTATCCCTATCTCATTATTTGCCGCCATACGTTCTTTATCGGTGACGGTCAGCCTAATTTTTTCGCCTGGACTGACGGTTATCTTATGCGCCTGATACAATGTGACGGCATCGGGATTTAGCGTCATTACTGAAAGATAACGCTCTTGGTGATTGTCAGACTGATGCAGTGAGAGGGTGCCATCTGCTGACGTTTCATTAATGTGATAATAGGTATATTTTGTTTAATCAGGGGTAACTGGGTGTTTTTGCCTTTGAACGAATCAGCCTACGGCTGCAAATCGATAACCAGTAAGTACAGACATAAAAAAAACCGCCTGTAATTGATTTTAAGGCTATCAAATAAAAAAACCTATCATTCCCTATTACCCATCGTATATCTCTTCATAAAAAGTGATACAGGACGTTTTATAGCGTGTTTTGTCGGTTAGTTAAATAAGATTTGGTTAAATAATCCTGCAACGTTAAAATTGATTATTTTTTCACCCTAAAACATGACAGTTATTAATCGTTAAATGGCTAATTTCGTTTCTTTTTTCCGTGAGTTAACTTCCCGATGAGAGCTGATTTTCAACCCAAACCGTTAAAATTGCTTTTTGAGCGGAATAATGCATGGGCGGCGATCATGGAAACTACCCAACTGAGAGATATTGAAATCGAGGTGGTAACAAAAATGTTAGCCTGTGGCACAACGATGATGGGGTTCCGTCAATACTGTTGTGAAAATGAAGATTGTGCTCATCAGAAGTTAGTTTGTTTTACCTGCAAGGGACGAGGTTGTCCATCCTGTGGAACAAAAGCCACGGATACTTGGATAGACACAAATATAATGCGTTTACCGGATGTCGAATGGCAACATGGTACGTTTACGATGCCGGATAGTCTTTGGCTTCTCTTTGAATTGAATCGATGGTTACTAGGGAAACTGTTCCCGTTTGCTGCGGACAATTTACTTTATGCAGCAAAAAACGGGGATTAACAATGGGTATTTTTGGTGCGCTACATACCTATGGGAGAAAACTAAACTGGAACACGCATATTCATCTCTCATGGACAATGGGCGGCATCAATCAAAATGAAAAATGGAAGTCGATGCAATTTGACCTCGCTAAAGTCAGAAAACGTTGGATGTGGAATATTCGACAATATCTTCTTTCTGTCTGGGGAAAATTTACCTACCTGAAAGTTTACAGCACATAAGAGATTATGATGAGTGGAAGCGGTTTATTCTGAATGCAGGGAAAAATGCTGAAGGTAAAGATTATTGGCATGTTTATTTTGCCGACCCGACATCCAATGCCCAAAAAACAGCAAAGTATATTGGGCGTTACCTGAAGAAACCGCCAGTCTCTGGCGCAAGGCTAGCGCATTATGATGGAGGAAGTCGCATTACGTTGCGGTTTTTCGACCATAATACCGGTCATTATAAAAATTTAGATTTAACCCAGAAAGAATTAATTTTACGGCTTATCAAACAGATCCCCGAGAAACATTTTCGGATGATCCGTTATTTTGGTTTTTGGCAAATCGAGTGGTGGGAAAATTACTCGATATTGTTAGAAAAGCAGTGGGACAATCGGCATTCAAAAGAAAACGTTCGATGACTTTTACCCTGCTAAGCCAGCGGTTTTTAGGAGTCGATCCGTTTAGTTGCATTCTTTGTGGTGGCAGGATGAAATTTTCTCGTTTTATCGAAGGATTGAGGATAGCTCAATTAGTCGATCATGCTTTAGAGATTGCTCGAATGCGTTACGTCCCCTTTTTGGGGTAAGGGGAGATCTACTTAAAATCCACTCAATTGTACAAAGTTAACTCATATTGTTCATAAAAACATCATTACCGCTTATTGACAAATCTTTCTCTCGCCTCAAAAAGAAAAAAATCACGTTTGATACCCGTTATGCTGCTTAATAATTAATGTTAATTTTTCGTTAAATTATTTTTGAAATTCTTATACATTTTGTGAAATTCTTATACATTTTGTTAAACCTTGCCATGACGACGGAGCCTGTTCTTCTGGATGAGGAAGTAGAAGAGTTACGCCGGGCAAGAAATGCCGTCAATACCGTGGGGCGTAATCTGGCTACGATTATTCGTCAACGTCAGTATCATGATGTAAAACAAACAGAATTGTGGGAAGCGGTGAAAAAACTCAATAAGGACGTTGAGGACGTGAAAAAATCCGTGCGGCAATTGACTAATGCTGCTGTGAATGTGCGTAGTGTAAAAATCCGTAATGCGCCAAAATGATAAGGGAATTTTATGTCAAAAAGAATAGGTAAAAATTCGGATGATGAATATAAATCCCGTAAATTACGGGGGCAACAGGAGCAGGCCAGAAGGACACCGTATAACTTTAAAATGCGTAACGGTGGCGCAAAATATGAAAAGAACATTCAAAGCCGGATGTTACAGAAAGGAGCGAGTCGTGAAGTAATGGTAAAAATCACCGGCAGCGCTAACCGGCCTCGCGGGGTTAAAAATGAAATAAACTATATTGCACGAGAAGGGGAAATAACTTTACGTGATAACAATGGCGTGGAATATCACATTGCTGACCGGGAACAACGAAAAGAAGCGTATGAATCGCTTATCGATGATGAAGATAAAAAGCAGTACACCCATGACCGCTCACCTAATCTGGTGCATAATATGGTGTTTTCATCACCGAAGATAGCGGAGGTATCGGAAAAAGATATGCTTAAAGCGGCAGAGGAGACACTAAAAGAAAAATATCCTGAAAACCGCGTTCTGATGGCATACCATACTGATAAAGAACATCATCCACATGTTCATGCATTGCTTCGCATTCCTGATAATGGCGGTAAGCGGATTAATATTCGTAAAAAAGACCTGCGCGAGTTACGCGAGAAGTTTGCCGGAAACCTGCAAAAAATGGGCTATAACGTCAAATGTACCCATAAATATGAGTTCGGGAAGAAAGAGCAGCTTAAACGTGAGCCTGATCGCCTACGAAATCTGTTTGAAGTGGTTGAGTTCGGTCGGACAAATTACCTGTTTGATCCAAAAAACAAGCAGCAAAACTATATCACGCTGCGCACCCTGAAAAACAAAACAGAGATGACACGATGGGGTAGCAATATTGCTGATGAAATCAAGCGTGAAGGGGTAAAAGTTGGCAGTGTGATAAAAATGCGCAAGGAGGGAGAAACCACAGTAAAAGTGCCGCTGACTGATGGGAAGGGCAATCAGCAGGGATGGGCAAATCACAAGCGCAATAACTGGCGCATCGAAAATCAGGGTGCAATGGGCATCAAGCCCGCGCCGTTTGATAAATTGAAACCATTGGATACCTCAGAGCAGTTGTTGAAGCAACAGCGCGGTTTTTCGCTGTTTAAACAAAATCAGGAAGCAACAGTTAAACTTCAGGAGAAACAAAAGCTGGGTATTCGCGTCGGGATATTCAAATTTTAATGTGAAAGAATGGCGAGGGTTATCCCTCATAGGTATAATGCATTAATGAAAAAGACACTTTCCCACCATGACAGTCTGTTTAAGAAATTCCTTGGTGATATCACCATCGCAAGGGATTTTCTGCAAATTCATTTACCGGAAAAACTTCGTCAATTGTGTGATTTTAGTACGCTGGCGATGGAGTCCGGAAGCTTTATTGAGCCAGACCTGCGTAGCCAGTGTTCGGATATGCTCTATTCGATGAAGACCACAGCGGGTCATGATAGTTACGTCTATTGCCTTATCGAGCACCAGAGCAGCCCAGAAAAGCTGATGGCATTTCGTTTGATGCGCTATGCGGTGGCGGCGATGCAACGGCATCTTGAGCAGGGCAACGATCAGTTGCCAGTGGTGATCCCGCTGCTGTTTTATCAAGGTAACACTTCGCCGTATCCCTACAGTACCCATTGTCTGGATTGTTTTGCTGATCCGGAACTGGCAAAGTCTGTCTATATGCAGGCGTTTCCTCTGGTTGACGTGACGGCCATCCCGGATGAGGAGATTGTCACACATCGACATGTTGCCCTGATGGAGCTGGTGATGAAGCATATTCGCACCCGCGATATGCTAGAATTAAGTCAGGATATAGCATCCTTGCTCAATCAGTGGGTATTGCAGCCTGAGCTATTTCGAGGATTAATCTGTTATATTGTAGAACGAGGAAATACTTCTGATGCAAAGCAATTTTTGCACCAGATTGCGGAAAGAGCAACTGATTATCGGGAGGTGGTGATGACTATTGCAGAGCAGCTACGGCAAGAAGGCGAGAAACTTGGTGAACAGCGTGGCATAGAAAAAGGCATTCATCTGGGTGAGCAGCGTGGCATAGAAAAAGGCATTGAAAAAGGCATAGAAAAAGGTAGGCAAGAATCTGCCAGAACCATAGCGCGCCAGCTTTTAGCCAATGGTATTGATCGGGCAATTGTCAAAATGTCGACGGGGCTTTCTGATGCTGAGATTAATGCACTGATGGATTAATCGATGTCGAGTAATACTATTTACCTCGCTCATTTTATGAGCGTGATACGCTTTGTGTGGCAAAGGATTTGTTGGGAAAAATTTTAAAGTTTGCTGATTATTATGGTGTTATCAACGAAGTAGAAGCCTACATCGGGCAGGATGATCCGGCCTGTCATGCCGCGCGAGGCTGTACGCCACGAACAGCCGTCATGTTTGGTGCTGCCGGGTTTTCCTATGTTTATCTTATTTACGGCATGTACCATTGCCTGAATATTGTGACCGAACGTGAAGGATTTCCAGCGGCAGTTTTAATTCGGGGAATCGATTTATACAAACCCACAGTTATTGCTTTGGATGGGCCGGGTAAACTGTGCAAAAAATTAACTATCACGAAAAATAATAACCAGATTGATTTAACACAATCGCATAATTTTTGTGTTTACGATACCACAGCCAGACCAGAATACATTGCCACACCAAGAATCGGCATAAAAGTTGGCACTGACAAATTATGGCGTTTTAAGTCAATGTAAACACGGTTAAGAGTGACCCTCAATATACACCTACTTCTATTAAGATATCCTTGCCGATTTTCCTCTCAGGCGCTATAATTTAGACGTTAACTCTCAATGGTTAACCGGGTGTAGGAACCTGTGTATCTTACTGGCGACACCAGACGCGCCATGCGTCTTTTTTTACGTCGCAAAAACGCCTAGGCATACCTGTAAATTATGGTGGCTCAGGTGGGGCATCCTTTGTGGTGGCCGGTATCAGTAAGGCCGGTATTCCTACCCCCGTCTGGGCTACCACCCATGAGTGTAGGAACTCCAGTGGTAGCGAAAACCAGCTACTTACTGAGGTTGCTATTATGGCTACTATCCTACTTAAAACTCGCCCTAAAAGTCTGCATTCCATTTTTTGCCAGCGTGTCTATAACGCCAGACCCGCCATACTCGCTGAATTTGCGCGTATTTCACGTCATTTGACGCCGCGCCAACGTGCATCCCTTCTGAAGATAGGGGGTGCCGCATGAACAGCCCCATCAAGCAATTTTGCCAAAGTCTCACGATCCCCTGCGGCTTTACTGACGCTGAATCAGAGGTTTATACCAATGCCGCGATGACCGATATTCTGGGGATGACGGTAGAATCTTCTCAAGTATTGGATGTTTTTCATGCACGCGAAGAGATCACGCGTAATAAAAGATTGCCGTTATCGCTGCTGAGTACGTTACCCGCTGGTTACAAAAAACCGCCTCAACCGTTGCGGTTTGATTTTTTTCCGCGCTTCGATGAAAAGAACGTTTATCAAGGAGCATTTTTTTATGCTCAACCCTTCTTGTTTTTATCGCTGCTTGAATATATCGAAGGTGAGTCACCTTATACCATTAATCTGATTCAGTCAGATTGCAGATTTAGTCAGCGAGAGCGCCAAATTGTATTTTTTACACTACAGCGATTAAGTAGCAAAGAAGTTGGCAGAAAACTTAATTTGTCCCATCGGACGATAGAAAACAACTTGCAATCGATTTATCAGAAATCGGGTGTGCATAACTGTAGGCAATTTAGAAGCTATTGCCGCACTAACGGTATAAATCAATACCTTCCTCCTGAATTTCTACCTTCTGGTAGTCAAGTCATTAGCGTTTAAGACTCGTCGTCAGAGTGATGTGCTCTGACGGTTACGCTAACTGAACAGGGGGGATAATGAAGTATTTTCGGATTGAAGATTTTACGCCTTACTCAGAACTTTTTCCAAAACTCTCTAAAAGAGAAATCGAAATTTTATCACTTTTTAGGGTTGGATTAACGAGGAGTGAAATCGCTTTAAAAATTAATATTAGTGTAAGTACGATAGATAATCATTTGAACAGCGCAATGCATAAGTACGAACTTAATTCCTCTTCTGAATTAAAGGCGTTATTTAATTTTATTATTCAAGATGCCTTTATTAAATTAATCGCCTCTACGTGACTTTAATGAGAAAACACTCTGCAATTTATCCACAAAATTTGTGGAGTGTTATTTTAAATAACATTTGTTTTATCTCATTGATAAATATGCATTTTATTTATTTTTGTTTTTAAGTTATTGATTTTTATGTTTTTATTTTTATGGAAAACGGAGGTTCCCTCCATACCCCGACCTGATTTTTTAATGCATCATCTTCCCTCGCCCACGTTTTCCGGGTGACCTGATTCTGAAAACATCCAGTGTTGGTAGAGGTGCCTGTTATCTGAATAGTTGCGCCTGCTCTTTAACAAATCGGTATCGGCGATCCGCAGTATGGCGGAAAACGATGTAGTCATGCTGCATGGCTCGTTATTTCGCTGCTAAAAAATTAGCGACGGAATAACGGGTTGATCGCCGGTAGCCTTGATTTTTACGCTCAAGGCGGAGCTTATAACGCTTTCTGGCTGGATGTATGCCGACACAGGTGTACACAAATCACCAATAGGTGGATTTGTAGTAAGTATTTTCTGGTGTACTTACCATAAATCTTCTTTTAGGGGGATAAATGAATGAACGCTCGTCAACGCTGCCGTGAGCGTCGTCAAATGCGCTATCGTGAACAGTGCAAAGAAAACGATGAAATACGGCTATTAAGACTCAGTATTATTAGGGGATATGAAAAAATGTCCCGTTCAACCGAAGAGATTATTGATTCAATATGGAGAAAAATATTAAATAAAAAACGAGATAATACCGATATGCTGGCCGATTTTCTTTATACGTTAAAAACAGGATTACAGATGAGGAATAAAAAAGAAGAAGCCAGTTTTACTAACTGCTGTTTACCCAGAACTTGCCTCTATGCGGTAAATCGCCGCCGCCGCTAGTCCTCTTTATCAAGGAAAAAGATAATGTTTAAACAACTTTCGCGTCCGGGGAAAAATATTTATGTTGGCGCGGCATTACGTGACCGCCTCGATAAAATCGTGCTCGATATCGGTCATTATATTGGGCGTCCCGTCACTATCTCTGAATTTATTAACTATGTGGTTGAACGACATGGCGATGAAGCAAGGGATAATTTAAAGCGCATTTTAGGCACCGAGGAGGAAAGAACACAGCCTGATAAAAAAAGGAGGTAAATTCATGTTATCCACCACGGCGTTTCTTGCCTTAGCCATGCAGTGTGCGCCTTCTGTCCATCCTGATACGGCCTTGGCGGTTGCCAGAGTGGAGTCCGGTTTTAATCCTTATGCCATCGGCATTGTAGGCGTAAAAAAAGGACTGTTTCCTGAGAGCAAAAACCAGGCACTTTCACATATTAATCAATTAAAAACACAAGGAAAACGTTACTCGCTGGGCCTGATGCAAATCACCAGTACCAATTTTAAAACCTACAATGTTAATGATGAACAACTCTTCGAACCCTGCACCAATCTTGCCATTTTTGAAAAAATCATGACCGATTGCTATCAGCGCGGTGGCACTTTGAAAAGAGCACTTAGTTGCTATTACGCCGGTAATTTTTCAACGGGGTTGAAAAAAGAAGGCTCTGTCGCATTAATGTGAAAAGTTTGATTTGTGGTATTTAAAGGAATTGTTAGGCAGCTAAAGCATAAAAGGCATCTACCGGAGAGAGCGTTTGTCCATTGATAGGGATTTGTTGTTTATGAAGCATATGCAGTATTTCTATTCCTTCCAATAACACTTTTGCCGTTTGATACGTTTTAAATCCTAACCTCGATCGATAGCGTTTTTTAATAAAACGGTGATCTTGCTCCACGATGTTATTTTGATAACGGCACTGCCGGCTTTTTATCATGAGATCGGGTTTATTAACTAATTGAATGGCTGCTCTGTTTGCTTTGCTTCTATCGATATTAATCACCGTTGGATAAGTATTTTGAACAATAGCTTTTCTTAAAAACCGATAGGCGGATTTCTTATTGCGCTTTTTACTTAACATGAAATCAATGGTTTCGCCATGACCATTTACCGCTCGATAAAGATAATGCCATTTCCCTTTTATTTTTATATAGGTCTCATCCAGATACCAGCTGCCACCATAGATTTTTCGTTTCTTTCGGGCAACACTGGCCAGCTTTGGTGTTAATCGTAATATCCAACGATGGATCGTAGAGTGATCAACAAATATACCCCTTTCTTGCATCATCTCTTCGAGATTACGCAGACTTAATGAATAAGCTAAATACCAATGTAGACAAACTAAAATAACTTCGACGGGATAGTGGAGACGTTTAAAAGTTTGTTTAACTATATTCATAGTGGCATCTCATATCGGTATAAAAATAGCTAACTTTTCATTTTATCAAATAGATATTCTTAATGCGACAGAACCAATTACATTGTTATTTTTCGTCGCGGTCGCTTTGACCCGTTCGGGTATTTTGATGCGCTTTGCGATATTTGAAGAACATTTGTGTAATGAATGAAGTCTGGATTCTATTTCACTAAGTGAAATAGAATTATACTTAGTCCATTATTTGCTATAGGATTGCCCCTACTCCTTAGTAATGAGCACAATCTGAGTAATCGATGTTAAATATCCGCACCACACCTTTACTGGTTGCCACTTTTTACAGTTTAAACTTCATCTTAAAGCATTAATCACGTTTTGATAAAAATAGAGGTCAACTTCAATGAAGCATGAGTCATTAAAAAAACAAACAGAGGATCTATCTGGATTTATAGGCACCGATTTTCTATATGCGTACGACAATGGATGGAAATATGAATGGTATGCTCGTAATCATACTACATGTGATTACCGAATCTATTATGGTCTTGTTGGAGGGCGTTGGGTCACACACCAAAAGATGCATGCGATTAAATTTGCATCACATGTTTATAAAGTCGACTGGCATGAACCTACTGGTACATCCGTAAGCCTTTTGTTTGATTTAAAGCGGGAATTAGTACACGGAACAATATTTTTCCCTCAATGGATTGCTGGTGAAGGGCAACATCCTGAAAAAACTATCTGTTATCAAAATGAATTTATTGATGACATGCTCCGATTCCGTGACGAAGGTCCTGCTTATCCTTACGTAATTATTTCTGAATTTGCAAAAATTGTTTCCATGAAAAATGAAGGGCTGGATAATGATGAAGTTATCAATAAAGCGCCAGGGCAACTTCCTCCTTGTTTTTGTGACGAAATTAAAAATGCTCGATAATATAATAATTTAGATGTTAGTTTGTTGTTGAATAAATATATCTTTCTCTTGCGTATTCCGGTGAAAGTGGACAGCGATTCCGGCTACTTGATGAATCATGCTAATAATTAACAAGGTGTTGTTGTGATAGGATTGTTAAGTTTGACTCCCATTTTTTATGGCAACGTTTCTCTTGCAGGGCTGAAGCGGAGCGAGCACCGAACAACCCTGCCGCAGAATCGGAATATCCTCTGTCAAATTCGACTTGTTCACACCTGTAGTGGTCTAATAAAACTGTAGAGATTTATAGCTTATAATTAAGCAAAATCTTATAGGTATAAACATGCCACGAAAAGTAAAAGTGACCTTTAGCGCAAAGCAAAAACTGGAATATGCAAAACTCATGGTTGAAGGTGGATATAGCAATATCCAAGTTGAAAAAATATCCGGTGCGGGTAAATCTGCCGTATCGCGCTGGAAGCAACAATATCTTGCCGAGTTGAATGGGAATACGCCTGTAAAATCAAAAGCGTTAACGCCCGAGCAACAGCGCATACAAGAATTAGAAGCAAAACTTAAGCGTGCTCAGAGGGATAATGACATATTAAAAAAGCCGCGGCTTACTTCATCCTCGACAATCAAAACTCAAAATCGTGAAGCAAATGAAAATTATGTACCCCAATTTTACGGTCACTGAGTTATGCCATCTTTTTGAAGTAAGCAGTAGTAGTTTTTATTATGAAACGAAAATACCGACAGTTGAAAATGAAAGGCTGTGTGGCGAAATCAAACGTATTTTTTATACATCGGGCCAAACTTATGGCAAAAGACGTATCCAAGCTGAGTTAAAGGGTTTAGGTGCCAGATTGGCACTTATAAAATATCAAACATCATGAAATTAAATCAATTAGTTGCAATTAGACCAACGAAAAAGCATTACTATCCCTCATCGGGTAACGAACATCGATATGCCCCTAATTTGCTTAAACGACAATTTTCCCCTCAACAGCATAATCACTATTATGTCGGTGATATCACGTATATTAGATATCACTATGGGTGGAGCTATTTAGCTTGCGTGTTAGATTTAGCCACCAAAGAAGTTATTGGTTATGCCTTATCAACAAAACCGGATACGAAATTAGTGAAAGAAGCCTTAGATAACGCCATTGAACGGCAATTACCGGATACGACAAGTTTGATGTTCCATTCAGATCAAGGTTGCCAATATTCATCGGAGGAGTTTAGGGCGCACCTCTTTGAACGGAAAATAACTCAAAGCATGAGTCGGCGAGGTAATTGCCTCGATAATGCCGTGATGGAAAGATTTTTTAGGAGTTTAAAGACAGAAAAGCTTAACCATTTATCGTTTATGAATCATCAATCTGTTGTCTATGAAGTTGAAAATTACATTCAGTTTTATAATTATTATCGACGCCATTCAACGATTGGTTATTTAACGCCACATCAAAAATATCATGAACTAAAGAATGCCGCTTAGATCTTCTACAGAATTTGTTGACCATTACACTGACGGGTTGTAAGGTATTTCGATGTGAGAGCAAAGCTCAAAAGCTGCTCGATTGATATGCCGCACGCTTTCATTATGCGTGCAATATGCGTACTATTTCGCATAGTCCGACTCCTAGCGTTATTAGGGTTTGGGTTAGCTCTTTGTGCGTGCTAGTTACACGTATAAAGAGCGTTATTTTTATTTCAATGTTTCTTAAGTATTACCTTATCTGTGTTATCAATTTCATATAACCAACAAGTAACAGCAGATAATTCGTTCAAAGATTTTTGTAATATCTGCCTAAATTTATATAATTCTTTTATTTCGCTACTACACAATTCTTTCAGTGTCGCTACTTTTACGGGAAACGGCTTAGCATGACTGCTGTAAAAACCATATAACCACTGAGTCAAAGGTTTACCTTTAAGTTTGAGTCTTATTTCTTTAGTTATTCCTGTCCAACCTGCATCACCAAAACAGGCTGATATTTTAGGATTTAGCGCCAAGCAATTTTCCCCTGTTTTCTCATCTCGGTAGATTAAATCAATAATACTACCGATATAAGTATATTTACCGTCAGAAATTTCAACCGCATTGGCTTTTAAACGTAGGAGGCTATTCTTCAGCCATTCATGATCTGATTTACCTGTATTCCGCTGTATTGAAAGCAAAAAATTATGAGCTGCAAACCGAACCGTATACCCTAGAGGAGAATCCTGACAACGTTGTAAACATTCTAGCCATACATCCAAATCCGACTGATCTAATTGTTCACCTGTAAATTTTACGGTGTAGCCATTTAGTGTAGTTTTCAGAACATTTTTTTCATATTTCCTAGAACCTCTTTTTACAACACCAAACAAAGCACTGCGTAATACCACATTCGGTGCAGGTATCTGTGTTTTTTTACTAATGGGTAAGTATTTTTTTTTATTTTCTTCCTTAGAAATAGTATTAAGAGATTGAGAATTCATTGTTGTATTTGGTATTGGTGATGCTGATAACTCATCTTCACGGTTAAGGATCGCATTAATTTTATCAGCAACCCTATCAGGAGACTTATTTTTTCTCTCCATAATGCGTTTACCAATGTCATCCCAACGAGATTTCACGTTTTTGCTCACATAACCTCCGCTCGTAATGTCGTCAGTATGTACAACAATAATGCAAACGCATCCCCACGCATTGTAAAAAAACGCAGAGTAACTTCTTTACATAACCTTTTATAAACACTTATCATGTTCTTTGCAGACATATCAATATTCCTCTATTGATGTAGATGCCTAGTGTTGCCCTGCGTTCTTGTCTGGATAAGGGCAACACTTATTTACTTGATTTTTCTTTTATCTCCAATTTCAGCAAAAAATTTCTGACACCATTAACAGAGGCCATTTCTTTTTTGTTTTCTGCAAGCCAAAGAGCAATGTTTGCATAGCTAACTCCTTCATTTCTCAACCTAACTATATCGTTTTCATAATCTGCATATTTTATTCTTTTCAATTTTCCCCCATAATGCAAAACTTACACTTACACTTACACTTATATAGTGACCAATAATTCCTGTCAACATTTTTTCAGATATATATTTCCCAATAAAGCACGGGATAGCAGGTAGGGTGGCACGGGATAGCAGGTAGGGTGGAACAATTACTAAAAAAAATTGACATGTAAATAGCTTTAACTAAAAGCAGTTATAAAAATAAAAAATAAATAAATACAATAACTTATATTCGTTCAAAATAAATGTATAAGAATTTCAAAAATAATTTAACGAAAAATTAACATTAATTATTAAGCAGCATAACGGGTATCAAACGTGATTTTTTTCTTTTTGAGGCGAGAGAAAGATTTGTCAATAAGCGGTAATGATGTTTTTATGAACAATATGAGTTAACTTTGTACAATTGAGTGGATTTTAAGTAGATCTCCCCTTACCCCAAAAAGGGGACGTAACGCATTCGAGCAATCTCTAAAGCATGATCGACTAATTGAGCTATCCTCAATCCTTCGATAAAACGAGAAAATTTCATCCTGCCACCACAAAGAATGCAACTAAACGGATCGACTCCTAAAAACCGCTGGCTTAGCAGGGTAAAAGTCATCGAACGTTTTCTTTTGAATGCCGATTGTCCCACTGCTTTTCTAACAATATCGAGTAATTTTCCCACCACTCGATTTGCCAAAAAACCAAAATAACGGATCATCCGAAAATGTTTCTCGGGGATCTGTTTGATAAGCCGTAAAATTAATTCTTTCTGGGTTAAATCTAAATTTTTATAATGACCGGTATTATGGTCGAAAAACCGCAACGTAATGCGACTTCCTCCATCATAATGCGCTAGCCTTGCGCCAGAGACTGGCGGTTTCTTCAGGTAACGCCCAATATACTTTGCTGTTTTTTGGGCATTGGATGTCGGGTCGGCAAAATAAACATGCCAATAATCTTTACCTTCAGCATTTTTCCCTGCATTCAGAATAAACCGCTTCCACTCATCATAATCTCTTATGTGCTGTAAACTTTCAGGTAGGTAAATTTTCCCCCAGACAGAAAGAAGATATTGTCGAATATTCCACATCCAACGTTTTCTGACTTTAGCGAGGTCAAATTGCATCGACTTCCATTTTTCATTTTGATTGATGCCGCCCATTGTCCATGAGAGATGAATATGCGTGTTCCAGTTTAGTTTTCTCCCATAGGTATGTAGCGCACCAAAAATACCCATTGTTAATCCCCGTTTTTTTGCTGCATAAAGTAAATTGTCCGCAGCAAACGGGAACAGTTTCCCTAGTAACCATCGATTCAATTCAAAGAGAAGCCAAAGACTATCCGGCATCGTAAACGTACCATGTTGCCATTCGACATCCGGTAAACGCATTATATTTGTGTCTATCCAAGTATCCGTGGCTTTTGTTCCACAGGATGGACAACCTCGTCCCTTGCAGGTAAAACAAACTAACTTCTGATGAGCACAATCTTCATTTTCACAACAGTATTGACGGAACCCCATCATCGTTGTGCCACAGGCTAACATTTTTGTTACCACCTCGATTTCAATATCTCTCAGTTGGGTAGTTTCCATGATCGCCGCCCATGCATTATTCCGCTCAAAAAGCAATTTTAACGGTTTGGGTTGAAAATCAGCTCTCATCGGGAAGTTAACTCACGGAAAAAAGAAACGAAATTAGCCATTTAACGATTAATAACTGTCATGTTTTAGGGTGAAAAAATAATCAATTTTAACGTTGCAGGATTATTTAACCAAATCTTATTTAACTAACCGACAAAACACGCTATAAAACGTCCTGTATCACTTTTTATGAAGAGATATACGATGGGTAATAGGGAATGATAGGTTTTTTATTTGATAGCCTTAAAATCAATTACAGGCGGTTTTTTTTATGTCTGTACTTACTGGTTATCGATTTGCAGCCGTAGGCTGATTCGTTCAAAGGCAAAAACACCCAGTTACCCCTGATTAAACAAAATATACCTATTATCACATTAATGAAACGTCAGCAGATGGCACCCTCTCACTGCATCAGTCTGACAATCACCAAGAGCGTTATCTTTCAGTAATGACGCTAAATCCCGATGCCGTCACATTGTATCAGGCGCATAAGATAACCGTCAGTCCAGGCGAAAAAATTAGGCTGACCGTCACCGATAAAGAACGTATGGCGGCAAATAATGAGATAGGGATAGTGAAAAAATTGAAGGGGATACCTTGTTAATTGATTTTAATGGTAAGACATTAACCTATCAACCCAATCAGGAAATGAGCGACCGGCATCTTGATTATACCTATGCCGTTACCGCTTATGCTTCACAGGGTGCATCCGTGCCTTATGTGATTGTTTATGATGGTGCGAGTGACAACAAAGCGAAACTGGCCGCGCTGGATAATACTTATGTCGAATTCTCACGCAGTAAAACCCATGTTCAGGTCTACCTCGACGATACCGAGAAATGGATAAAGCACATTGAAACCCATAGCGGTGAGCGTTTTTCAGCCCATGATTTTATCAAACGTCAGGATGACCAATTGGCAGTGAGTGAAAAAACTTTGTGGGAGCAAAGCAAAGTTATCACCCAAACCGCATTAGCGAAAAAAGTAGACCCAGTCATCGCCGAGGCAGGAAGATTAAGTTCCCTAAATAAATCCCCTGAAATCTTATTGCCCGTTGTCAATGAAAACGGTATCCACCGTGGCAACTACCATTTGCCAGTAGGGATTTATACGGGCAATATTGATTTTGAAAGCGCCAGTTATCAGGGTGCGAAAGAAGGTAAGTACATCATTCTTCAGAAGGGCGATGAAAGTGTGGAACCCAAAACCTATCAGACTGACCAGTTACCAGGCGCACTAAAACAAATAGAAACGGATACTACCATCGTGATAGAAATTACGCAGGAAAAAGAGAAGCTCAACGAATTAGCAACTACAGTAGAAGAAAGTCTTTCCATCGATATAGATAAAGCGTTAAACCTTGACATCAGTGAGACATTGTTAAAAGATGTGGAGAGTAAACTCCTTGAGAGTGAGGATAGCGAAAAATTGATGAATGACGAGGAGTTGTCATTACCAACCGAAAACAATCTATCGATAGACGAGGCAGACTCCGATAAAGAATCTAAACGATTAGATAACGATGAAGTGAATATTTTACATCACGAAGAAAAACAAAAAATTAAAGAAAAAGAGTATGGGGATTAAATTTCTGGTTTAAATAAAAATTAACCACATTAAATATAACGTATAATTTCTTTGTATTCGAGAGGGTTAACGGTTCGAGATATTCAGGCACATTTTCAAGAAGTCTATGGAGTTGAAGTGTGTCCGGAACCTTCATTTCTCAGGTAACCAATGAGGTGATGGAAGAGTTAAAGGCTGGCAGAAGAGACCGCTGGAGGGGCTGTATCCTATCGTTTATCTTGATTGTATTGTTGTTAAAAGTCAGGATTCCGGCGTAGTCATCAACAAATCCGTTTACCTCGCTTTGGGCATAAATATCCATGGAGAGAAGGAATTGTTGGGCTTGTGGATAGCAAAAAGCGAAGAAGCTAAATTCTGGCTATCGGTGATAACAGAACTCAAGAATCGAGGCTTGCAAGATATTTCAATAAAATGGACGATGCCTATCAAAGATTGGAAACCCGCCATGAGTCAATTTATGTTGATGTACGGTGATCGGATCACCTGCTAACGGAGGAGCCATTTACACAAAAAATTTTACAGACCCATAAAACCTTAACGTAGTTCCCTGCACTTTTCCGCAAACTACCCGCTTATTGATAAATCTTTCTCTCACCTCAAAAAAGAAAAAATTACGTTTTATCCCCGTTATTCTGCTTAATAATGTATGTTAACTTTTTGTTAAATTATTTTTGAAATTCTTAGACGTTGAAATTAAGGGTTGTATATTGAATTGCAATCGACGTCTATGCCAATCAACCGTAGTGGATTGTTGTATATCGAGATCAGCAATTTTAGTTCTTAAGCCCTCTATTGTTGCTTCTCTAGCTAATGCTCTGCTTAAAGTACTTTTTCCTACCCCACCTTTCTGTGATACAAACGCAATTATACATGTCATGTTATCACCATTTTTAGATAAAATATATCTATCCGCAAGCTATCTGATATATATTAGCTATCTTTCAGATAGCTTGTTAATATACATTAGATAATAATAAATGAGGTTTATTTTGCAAGCTTTCAGCTACCTTTTTTTTAGCTAGCTATAAGATATAAAAAAGGTAGCTGCTATCTAATTTATATAAATTTCACTTATTCAATAAGTGTTTTTTTATCTTATAAACTTCACGTTTACCTTTTTCTCTCTTACGTGAAGCTTCTGCCTGAGGAGTATTTTGATTGCGATTTTTAAAAATTATTTTATCAGTGGTGGAATTAAAAGAATTTCATAATCAGGAAGATCATTCGTTTTAGCTAATTGCTTAATATTAAATTTGAACTTAGATAAAGCTGCTGTACTACCTGTTTTAGCATATAATTTATCGAGTGAAATAATAAATTCATGCTGATTGCCACAGTGTTTACGCGCTATTTCATATAATCGTCTATCGATTGCTTTCCTGATACGAAAATAATCAGGACTAATTTGTAATACCTTAGTTTTTGTGATTGCCTGATAAAGCCATTCAGGTAATGTAAGTTCAACCATACCAATTTCAAGTTGACCCTTTTTATCTTCCAAAATTCTAGCTTTATCAATTAAACCAAAAATGGCGGTTTCTTCCTTATCTTCCGAATATACGATATTCGTTTCAATGGTAGTACCTTTTAATCGAGATAGTGCTTTTTTTAATTCTCGATAACCGACACCACTTGAACTACGATTAGTCGTAACAAAAAAGTCATATGGGGTAAAAGTTATAATACGACTAATTGGGCGCCCGTTATTAATGGCTTCTTGTAATTTAGATATAGCATAAATCCAAATATCCTTATCAAAAATTGTTGCTAATCCAATTTCAACCGCTGGCCTAACAGTAACGATTACACTACCATTTTTATATTGTCTAATTTTTGTATCACCGCCTTTCAAGGCAAAAAAAGGATGCTCCATACTGGCAATTTCATCGCGAAAAGTTGAAACATCAACCTCGTCGGCAATGAAAAACTCTAATTGCTTATGTTTACGTGGGCGTAACGTCTTCAAATTGCGTTTTCCTGTTTTCTTTGTATGATCAACCACAGCCTCTCTCCTAGATTGATTAGGATTGTTGGTTAGAGCTCATTCAGTGTTGATAGCACCGAATGAGCTTGTTTATTTTTTTAAATGATCTTTTCGTAATTTAGGAATTGCGAAATTCATCGTAATTTAAGAAAATTATAGCATACATATCGTAATTTAGGAACTAATGATAAAATCAGAGCGTTAATTAATCAAAAACTGCAAAAAAAACTGTGGACAAACTCTCAAGTCATTCGTAATTTAGGAAAAAAGTATCGTAATTTAGGAAAAAAGTATCGTAATTTAGGAAAAAAGTATCGTAATTTAGGAAAATATTATATTTTTTTATATAGTAAAAACATAACCTTACTACTCTTTTTTTGTCTTTTAACTCTTTTAACTTATACATAACTAAATATAACTTCGCGCACGCGAGGTTTTTCTGTGGATAACTTTTCATCCAATAAAACTCTAACCGAAAAATATATTACTACTGAGTGACCGTATTTCTTTTTTGCAATTGTGATATTCCGCTTCCTCGTCTGCTCACTCGCTCCGCTCGGTCACAGACTTGCGGCGAGCGGAGGAGTTTTAATTAAAAAGATTTTTTTGTTTTTTTTTGGTTAATTACACTGAAACATTGCACTATTCAGTTGCTACAGCTAGCATCACTAGAATTAAAGTATCCACTCATTCAGGCACAACATGAACAAAACAGAACTCATCAATCAAATCGCTGAAAAAGCTGACTTAACCAAAAAAGATTCAGAGAAAACACTTAACGCATTCATCGAAACGGTGACAGAAGCACTAAAGGCGGGAGATGACGTACAGCTAGTTGGCTTTGGTAGTTTTCAGGTTAAGCAACGCGCAGCCAGAGATGGACGCAACCCCAAAACGGGTGAGACACTTAAAATTGCTGCTGCAAACGTACCGAGTTTTAAAGCGGGTAAAAGTTTGAAAGAAGCGGTCAAATAACATGACCGAAAACGATGTACGAATTAAAACGCCTGTACAAAACACAATTTGACTATTTTTGTACAGGTGTTTTGTATAGAGTCCGAAACCGAACGATTTTGAACAGCAAGAATCACCTATCAGAAACTAAAAATCGTTAAATCTAATCATTTTTGAAAATTAAAACAGAAATACCCGTCATAACCACCCCTAAAACCGCCTGTAATCCATTCTGAGCTATTTTCTCGATAAAAACGTAAATTCTGTACAGCAAAAAATTCATTGGGTCTCAAAATGCGTTTAGCGAATTTTTCATTTTCGGATTTCAAAGAAAGAAAAAGCCAACTTTTGAAGTTGGCTAATTATGTTGATGGAAATTTTTTATTTCTAATAATCAAATATCGACTCATGGCAACTCAATCATAAACTTTCAACAAAGATTTTCAACTCCGTATTTCACAATCAAACCCATCCAAATTGTTATATTTTGCCAACTAATTTTACAGGCTATGCGTTTCGGCAAATGTAGACGTTTTATCTACAAAACTATTTATTGGATTCTCTGGTAAACTTATAGCATTAAGTTATGCAGGAAAAAATTTTGATAAATCCAACGCCAGAACAACAAGCTGTCATTGACTGGCAGGGCGAGAAGCTTGTGGTTAATGCTTTTGCCGGAACAGGGAAAACCTCAACGTTAGTGAAATATGCCGAAAAGCATCCGGAACTCCGGATGCTCTACATTGCGTTTAATCGCTCAGTGAGGGAAGAGGCGGATGAGAAATTTCCGGCTAATGTGCTTTGTAAAACATCCCATCAACTAGCATGGCCTGGCTTTGGTAGAAATTACGCTAATCGATTAACCCATTCTCTGCGTCTTTTTGATATTGCCAATGCTACTCAGAGCGATGACTGGCTATACGTAAAAGCCATTCAGGACACCTTAAAGAACTTTATGTGCAGTGTCGATAATCAGATTATGTTACGCCACTGTCCCTCAATATTGATGGGGGAAGTCAAAAAATCGTTTACGGCTAATGAGGTTGTCATCCAGAGTGAACGACTCTGGCGTCGAATGATTGACCTTGCTGATAATTTCCCCGTTATTCATGATATGTATTTGAAGCTGTACCAACTCTCTCAACCTAACCTTTCCCCTCGTTTTGACGTTATTTTGTTTGATGAAGCGCAAGACGCTAATCCGGTTACTCACGATATTGTTTTTCGTCAAACGACGAAATTAGCGATGGTGGGTGATGCTCATCAACAGATTTATCGTTTTCGAGGGGCGGTCGATGCATTAAAGGCGCCTTTGCTTAGTGATGCTGACCGTCTCTGGTTAACGCATAGCTTTCGCTTTGGTACTTGTATCGCAGATATGGCTAATGCATTACTGGCCATGAACGGTGAAACGCATCAAGTGGTTGGCAGAGGGAAAAAGATGACATTCTCATTGATATGCCTAAGCAAGGTTTTCCTCACCGCGCCATCCTCAGTCGAACGGTAGCAGGCGTAATTGGTTCAGCGCTCGAAGCCAGTAGCAAAAAAGCAACTATCTATTGGGTCAACGGGATACATGCTTATCGTATCGATGAATTAATTAACCTTCACTGGTTTTCACTCGGTAAGCGAAAGAAGATGAGCAACCAGCGGCTTTACACCGAATATCGCAATTATTCCAATTATAAGCGCATAGCGCATGCCAGTGGCGACCAGGAAATGTTGCAATCTATCAAAATCATCGAAAAATTCACGCCATTACCAAAAAAAGTGGATGTTTTACGGAAACGAACGGTAGATACTGAAGATGAAGCCAGTATTACCGTTACCACTGCCCACCGAGCAAAGGGATTGGAATGGGACATTGTCGAAATCAATAATGACTTTCCGAATAATCTCTTTGACCCTAATATGGACAAAGCAGCCTTTAGAGATGAAATCAATTTGCTGTATGTCTCAGCGACCCGAGCGAAGAAGACACTTATCATCAACAAATTGTTGGTAAATATTCTGGCCAACGTTGCTGAGAATGAAAAAACGGCACAAACTTAACTCAGGAATACCTGTAAAACAGCCTGTAATCGATTTTGAGCCGTTTTCCTGTGATTAGTCATGAAAAGTTGCCAATAGCAAAAAATAAACGCACCTGAGAAGATAGGGTGCGTTTTTGTGTGGCTGGATTATGATATCTAATATGTAATGAATAAATAGCGTATTTAATATAGCGGGTTTGTTTGCCATAATTCAATCTGAAGCGAGCAATTATTGAAGATATCGGATGAGTAAAAAATTTACCCCAACGCCACATGACGCGATATTCAAGCAGTTTTTAAGTGAAAAAGAGACGGCTAAAGATTTCTTTGCTATCTGGCTACCAGATGAGATTAAAGCGCTGTGTGAATTGGATAGTATTAAAGTGGAATCTGGCTCATTCGTTGATAGTGAAATGAGAAACTACCAGAGCGATATTCTCTATTCTGTTAATACCCAACAAGAGCAAGGTTATATTTATCTGCTGATTGAGCACCAATCCACACCGGATAAACTGATGGCATGGCGACTCATGCGTTATTGTATGGCTACGATGCAAAAGCATCTGGAAGCAGTGCACAAGGAGCTACCACTCGTTTTTCCCATCCTGTTTTATTGCGGTGAAAAGAGTCCTCATCCGTATAGTACAGATTGGCTAGACTGTTTTAGTGGGCGTGATATTGCTGAAAAAATATACACAAAACCATTTAAGCTAGTCGATGTCACCACGCTTGACGATGGTGAGATTATGAAGCATAAGCGAATGGCTTTACTGGAATTGATACAGAAACACATCCGCAGAAGGGATATGACAGAATTACTGGATAGTATTGTTAAACTGTTATCGTATAATTATTATACTGATAATCAAGTCATTACCCTGTTTAATTATCTCATCCAAGAAGGGAATTCACAAAAGCCAATGGAATTTATCACCGAGATAGCTAAACAATCAGAGAAAAACGAAGGGGCACTTATGACTATTGCTCAAACATTAAAACAAGAAGGCTATCAGCTAGGTAAAAATGATGGTGTTCAAGAAGGTATTCAAAAAGGTATTCAAATTGGTGAACAAAATGGGATGCAAAAGGGCAAACTTGAAGGAATTCAAGAGGGCGAAAAACAGGCATCCATAAAGATAGCGCGCCAAATGCTTGAAAGTGGCATGGACAGACAATCTGTGATGAAATTTACCGGCTTGACTGATACTGAAATGAGCACCCTGTTTAAAGATTAAATGATGACGGAACGACAAAAATTAAGCCTCAATCGCCCAAGAAAAGCTTCACAGGAAGAACAGACCTCAAGTAACCCCGTTTACGGTAAAAAGGTCTGGGTAAACGCTACGCCCAAAAAACAGGCAAAAAAGCCTCATCCTCCCAAAGTAGCAAAACAGCAGCCCAAGAAATCAGTCGTTAAATCTAAACAGGCAGTGAAGGTTAAAATTCCAAAACCACCTACTCCGCCCAAAAAGAGACTGCCGTTAGAGGAAGCTATTTCCCAGATAACCACTTTTTGGCCTTATCTTTTCCCTGATGGCAAGTTGCGCCCAATGAAAATTGGTATCCAGCAGGATATGTGGCAGGAGGTGAAGGAAAAATCATTACCGATAGCTAGAAAGCGTTTGAGAGCCTGTTTAGGGAGTATTGGTCATCACGCTGATTATTGAGCCCTTATCCAGTTAGGCGCGTTTCGTTATGACAAAGAAGGTCAGATAGCCGGAGAGGTCACCCAAGCGGATGTTGAAGATAATTTGCAACGTTTGGCACGACGAAATAAGTCATCCCATCAACCTATGATTTGGCGTTGGGAAAATGATTCTCGCTGGTATGAAGCGGAACTCTGTTATGATTTATTTGGTGATTTATTGCTTATTCAGCGTTGGGGCGGATTGGGTAATCGACTTAATGGGCAAAATATGAAAATCGTTTCTGATTTACTTACCGGAGTTTCACAGCTCCATGCCATTGACAGACAGCGCCGGAAAAGAAAAATCCTTATCATCGGGTAGAATAACCTAATATCTATTTCCTTTTTAATTTTACTGAACGTTTTTAACAATCAATGACAAAACAAGAACTAACCGCCCTGAATATGGCAGGTTTTATCAAAAGCCAAATCTTAATCCTCTTAGATAAGCTCAATCAGCTTAATCTGGATGATTGTGCAGATGAGTGCGAAGATTTGCACGACATGGCAGAGGTGCTTTATCTTAATTTGAAACGAACACTGGAAAGATGATAAAGAATTATTATCAATAATGTCTTCATGTTATGCTTTTATTTTACTTAAATAACACTAATATTTCATATGAATCAAATTCTCTTAAAAAGAAATTTTTCGCATAAAGAACATACCGAGTCTCAGGCTGATACTATCCGTTTTTTATGGAATAAAATAAAACAATACGAGCAACGTAATCAAAAAGCGGAATTGAAAGTCGATAGTTTATATCAAGAATATGAACAGATTGTTTTGCCTCATGAAAAAACACTCGCAGATATTCGCTGTTTACGTGTCAAGCATTTTATGTCTTTTTTGAGTAATAAGTGCGATCTGAATTCGAAAGATCGTGAGAGTCTTTTTGAGTACTTAGAAAGTCAGTTATATTTCTTATATGATTTCCCGTTTTTCTGTAATCCTGAGACCCTCAGTTCACTTGCCGAAGATCTCGACAATTATGCTGAAAAATATTTTGCCAAAGAGAATCAAAAAATTTTGGATAAAGCCTGTAATGATTTTAAAAAATGTTAAAAGCCACGCTTGGTAATGATATTGAATTACCCCATAATGAAATTAGAGATACCTTCAGATCGGGAAATGAAAATGATTTAGTCAATTTGATTGAAGGCATTAAGGATGCTTATTTAGAAAAACATCCTGAAGAGAAAGAAGATTGGGAAAATTCAGAGCGGGATTGGGCAGATTTTGAGTTTAATTATTATCAGGAAGGCGAAGAACAAGGCACTAAAATCACTGAGATTTTTAGAGGGAGTGAGCTAAATAAAATTTACAAAAAGATTGCTAATGTTATTCATCCCGATAAAGAAACAGATTTAGCTAAAAAGGCAGAAAAACATCAGATTATGCAATCACTTTCCATTGCTAAAAAGAAAGGTGACGTTGTTACCCTCATTAGTATGTATAGTCAATACGTGAGTGATGAAGCGTATGAGTTTGATAGTGAGACCCTTTTGCATATTAGTCATCTTCTAGAAATGCGTTTACGGGAATTAAATTTAACGCATCAGGACATTTTTAACCGGCAAGGTGTCAAGAGTTATGTTTGGAAAAATTTTTCTGCATCGAGTAAAAAGAAAATCAAAGAAAAAATGAGTGAATATATCGAAGAGATTAAAATCGAGACGAGTAATGTAGATAAGGAAATTAAAAAATTGATTCTATCAAGAGACTTAAAAAATTTCTTCGTTCTCTTCCTGCTCATGATAGTTGTTGTATTGATAGTTTATTTTTTTGATTTAAGAAAATGTTATAGGAGAATATATTTTTTATTGTAGGTGTTTACTGATCATTTCTCCTTCTTTAATCTGATTATAGTATTGGTAAATTTTATTTGCATAGTGGAAACGATTTTTAATTGATGTATTGGTATTTCGCATTCCTGCGTTATACATACCAACTGCTAACCAATTTTTGCCGTAGAGAGCAAAGTTACGACTTAAAATCATTGCCCCGATATGAATATTTAAACAAGGATGATTGATTAAGTCATTTTCAGATAATTTAGGATATTCTTTTTTATGGCGTTAAAGGTTTTGCTATTAATTTGCATCACGCCTAAATCAAACGAGCCATCTTTATTTTTGTTTTTTGCATGTGGATTAAAGTTTGATTCTTGTCTGGCAATCGCTCTTAAATAATCGGGGTCTATTTGATAATAACTTCCGGCTTTATCAAAGCAATCGGCAAGCGATAACTTTGAGATAAAAAGAAAAAATAGCCACATTAAATTTTTAATTTTCATCACGTAGCTCTTTATTCAAAATCAAGAACAATTCGGCATATTGTCGCCCCTATAAAGCAAAAAGTTTTTTAAAGAAATTCCAATAAAGACTATCAATATTACCTCACCAAATTCACTTTTTCTACTACTAACTTACACACACACACACACACACACACACACACACACACATCACTTGCAAAATTAATTTTGCATAATTTTATATTTAATTTCAGTTAGTTATATTTAATATGAATATTTTTTAATCACAAAAAACAAATGCTAATAAACATATTTTAAAATGATTATAAGAATATTTATTTAACTAATTGTTAATAAAGAATAAATATTAAATATATGCTTATTTTAATTTTATTAAATGTTTATAAACATATTATAAAATGCATTAAATAATGCTTATTTTTAGCGTTTTTCTACATTATATGCTAATAAACATATTATAGCATGTTTTTAGATGTTTTTTAAAGGTTAAAAATTAAACAATAATTAGTCTTATTTTTATAAAATTAGGAAAATTTTTTATGAAAGAACAAAATATTCATCGAATGACATTAACAATCCCTTTCACGATTTTGCATTTAATTGATGAAATAATTGATGAAAAATTAAAAGATGGTGAGAACAAATCGACAGCAAATCGTACTGCTATCGCATTAGATATGTTAAAAATCGGTGCAAGAGTTTTAAAGAAAAAAAGAGAAGAAGGGGGTAATCAAGATATTAGTTTGGATGAAAAACTGGCTCTAATTGCTGATGCTGTCCTTAAAACAGAATTAAGAGTTGATTCTATGTTTGAGTTTGCTAATACTAAACCTCAAGATATCGATCAACGAATGATGAATCAATATGGCTACGATGTAGTGAAGAAAAAATTTAGTGAAGTGGATTACAAAGTTAATTATTTTTTTAAACAGAAATAGGGCAATGTTTTTATTTTAAAGCCCCTGAAATTAGGGGCTTTAAAAGTTATTTTTTGTGCTCAATAACTTCTGGTTGAGACGTTTGACCAATAGCGATTTTTTGTGGTTTTTGTTCTTCCGGTATTTCGTAATTAAAGGTTAATGTTAGCAAACCATCGGCTAAGTTGGCATTTTGGATTCTGATGCGATGGTCAAGGTCGAAGCTCATCGAAAAACCTTTTTTCTCAATACCTTTATGTAGCCATTTTTCAGTTTTGCTGTCATTACTCTCTTCCTCTTTCTCCGATTCACTTTTTCCGCTGATGGTCAGTTTATTATTCAGCACCGATATATCTAATTCGTGTTGTTTATAACCAGGAACTGCTACGGTGAGTTCGAGATTTTCTTTATCTTTTTGGTATAAATTATAAGATGGAACATCTGATAAAGGTTTCTCGCCGGTTATTCTGCTAAACAGTTTATCCATTTGCGTAAATCTATCCGATAACAGGTTATCACTTAGCATAGGAATAAGAGAAAAAGAACGATAAGCCATATTGTCCTCCTTTTTGCGCTTATTGATTCGTATATTACCTTGTTCAGTTATAATGCTAAATGGGGGTAACCTTATTTATTTTCAAGGGGATTTTATAGTTTATGAAACCACTAAATATAACAAAATATTAATATCACGCATATTGCAATGGATAATTAGTTTCAGTTTATTATTGTTAGCTGTTATTTTGATTGTTTTTTTGATGAAAGAAACGTTTACTTTAGCTTTACTATTATTCAGGTCAGCCAATCCAGCCCAGACTTATCTTTTGCTTGAAGGGATCGTTAATTATTTTCTTTATTTTGAATTTATCGCATTGATAATTAAATATTTTAATTCTTTGTATCATTTTCCTTTACAATATTTTGTATATATCGGTATTACTGCTATCATTCGATTAATTATCGTAGAACATAAAGATCCATTTTCTGTATTGATTTATACAATATCGATATTATTCATGGTCTTAGCCTTGTATTTAGCTAACGCAAAACGTCTTGTAGAATAAAAAACTATTGATTAAAAAGATAAAGTATGAGTTAATTAAGTCTAGTTTCGGGATTAACAATCTCTTTTTATTAGTAAAATTTTAAGTAATTCAAAATTTAGCGATATCATAATACCTCTTCATTAATGAGTTCCTTCTGATTAAATACCATTAGTAAAATCATGTTAATCTTTGAGATTTTTGATTAATTAACAAAATTAAGGAACTTATATGTCAAGCATCAACACAGGTATTGTTAAGTGGTTTAACGCGGATAAAGGTTTTGGATTTATTTCACCTAAAAACGGCAGTCAGGATGTGTTTGTTCATTATTCTGCGATTCAGGGTAATGATTATAAAACGCTCTATGAAGGGCAAGAAGTAAACTTCTCAGTCGAAAGTGGCCATAAAGGACCTTCGGCAACTAATGTAATAGCCTTATGCTAGTACATTAATTTATATTATCGCATAGATATCTTTATACTATGCGATAATCACATTTAGTACCTATTAAAAATTAATCTCCATACTCTTTTTCTTTGATTTTCTGTTTTTGTTCGTCTTCATGATGATATGAAATATTCATTTCATCGTTTTCTTTTCCAGTTTCGGTGGTTCTTCTTCGAGTTGAAGATCGGGTATTTTCTCATCATCATGCAGTAGTGCCGATTCTAATGTTATATCCTGCTTATCATTAATTTTTTCTATTTCTCTATCTTGCGGTAAACTTTCGGGTATTTCATTTTTAGCGATATTATCCAGTTCAATCACAATCGAATGGTCTTTTTTATCATTTTTTAAGGCTTCATCAAATTGTGATAGTGAATAGAGGTTAACGCTGTTCTCATCATTACCCTTATTTAGTACGATATAGATACCATCGGATGCACCTTTGTAAGTGGCTTCTTCGATGTCTGTTTTCCCTGTATAAACGCCAACCGGAATATGGAGATTTCCTCGCTGAATGCCGTGTTCGTTGTTGACAGGTAATAATAATTCTGGTCGGTGATGGTGTGAGAATCTGGCGATTTCAACCAGGGTTTGGTCGATTTTTTGCGCTAATTTGGTGTTGCCTACTTCTTTGCTGTTATCCCAAATTCTGATTTCATTTCTAGCCAGTTGGTCTTCCTGTTTGTTCAGGATGTCATGCGCGGTTACTCTGTCACCGGAATTTTTTGTCAGGTTTTTCATCCAGGCGTCGCCATCTGATAAATAAAGCTGAACGTGTTCTTTTGCGCGGGATAATTCCACATAGGTATTATCCATTGCAGCGATGGTACTCGCCACTTCATAGACGATGACATACGGATAAGACGCGCCTTGTGAAGCATAGCTTGTGATGGCATAGGTGTAATCCAGATGTCTGTCGGCATATTCTTTTTGTGGTTGATAGGTGACGAGCTTGCCGTTTAACTCAATATAGAGCTTATCGTCCTCAATCCGTTTTATCATGCCCCTGTCGTTATTGGCAATATTGCGGTCTTTATCGGTCGTGGTGAGCCGGATTTTTTCACCTTCTGAGACTTCAATGGTTTTGTCTTCAAAGAGCGCGACGACGGCAGGATTTACTTCAAGCGGTGACAGGTATTTCTCCTGATTATTTTCCCGATTTACCAGACTAACAATGCCTTCTTTTGAAACTCCTGTTATTTCAAAATAATGTTGATTGATTTTTGCGATGTGCCCCAACTGGTTTTGCCAAAACTGGCTATCTTTTAAATCCGCTTCCTGATGGTTAATGCGTTGTAAAATAGGAACACGGGCTGATTTACCCAGCCTCTGTTGACTTTGCATCACCTCATGAATGTTTTCATTTAACTGATTTCGGTCGGCATTTAACGGGGTGATAATCACCGTATTATCACGCGCTTCTTTCGTTCTACCCACATAGTCATCAATCACCATTTTTATCATTTGATTGTCGTTTTCCTGTGCTTTACCTGATGAAGCGCTCTTCATGATTGCGCTTTCGGGAATAAAAGCACCATTATCCCTTGCTACTCGGTCAGGGAAACCTGCTGAATAATATCCAGTGATTTTTGCGTGTTTCCGGCAATTATCGCTTCAATAGCGGGTTTTAATTCGGGTGTCTGTCTGACGATTTCGTCCATCACGACTTTATCGGCGGCACTGCGTTGCCAGGCGAGGGCAAAAGGGCGCCCCGCTCGAAGGCTTTTAGCTGTTTTGCATCCCCTGAGAGGACGACTCTCCCTGCATTATCCGTGATGTTAAGTAGTAATTCTGCCAGGGTTTTATTGCCAATCATCGAGCTTTCATCAATCACAAACAGGGTATTTTTATACGATGTTTTGAGGTTGCTCTGGTGCTTTTCCATCAGAAAGCTGGCGATGGTTTGGGATTTTATGCCCGCTGCCTGTAATTCATTGACCGCTTTGTGGGTGGGTGCGAGGCCGACGATATTCACATCAGGTCGATTATCGTTAAGGGCTTGTGCTACCGTTTTAAACTGGGTGGTTTTCCCGACACCGGCATAGCCTTGTATCATGATTGTCTGGTCTTTTGAGGTTAAAACCAGTTCGGCGGCTTTTTGTTGGCCTTGGGTTAATCCGGTAAAATGCCGTTTTTCTTTATTTTGTATTAACGGTAATTGACTGTTTTTGCCCTGTAAAATCTGCGTGAGGATTTTCACCTCGTTATCAAAATCGTCTTTGCGAATAAAGCGACCATAAAGCTCGTGTGTTGTTTCATCCACGCATTTCACTTCGCCTTTTTTAGGCGCTGTTTAAAAGCATTTATACAATCATTAAACGAAAAATCACTTGATTTTGCTGCATCGGTAATCACATCCAGACTATTAAAAACCATACTTGATTTTGTCCGACGGTCAATGGCGATGTTTAGCTGTTTTTGGATATCAGGGGTGACATTATGTTTTGCGACATCGGCGGCTTTTATGAATGATTCATTGCCTTGCTGGATATCAGCGAGCACGGTGGTGCTAATTTCAGTTTGCTGTAACCGTTTTTGGATACTATCGCTATCTAAACCGGTAATGCCGATAATGTTTTTTCCACTTCGCCTTATCTGATTGATGGTCGAATTATTGACCTCTTTTTCGTTAAACACCGCAATCACGGTTTGATTTTTATCAAGGCTATTCCCAAACGCTTCACAGTAGTGGTATTCCAGTTTGCTATCGGCTTTTGGGGTAAATGACGCTTTTTTGCCGTGTTCATCTTCCATGATGATTTTATCGGCAAATAAAAAATTGCCTTTTTTTAGCTCGGTAATGGTAAAGGTTTTACCCGCCTGAATATTCTGGCCAAACACACCGGTTGATTTGACTCTATCACCTTCTCGCAGTTCCATCTCCTGTACCTTGAAGAGACGGTAGTGACTATCGATTTTATTAATTGAAAGCGCAGACGTGTTACCTTCACTATCCTGTAACAGGAGTTTATTACTTTGTTTGCTAATACTTTTTATCTGATACTGCTGCCGTTCATTTTCTGTTGTGCGCTCAAGTATCATGCCGATGTTATAGGTGTTACGCTGATTGCGGTTAGCCATATCTAAAAATATCGATTTTTTGGTGGTCACTACCCTCTTGTTTTCAGACAGTAATCCTTTTTCGATTAAAATATTACGGGTTTGTGTGGTTATCGCTTCTTTTGTTGGGTTATTGCCTGCCTGAATGATGACCTCCTTATTTAAGGCATAAAAGTTAGCAAAATGATTAGCAGCGGTCTGTATTCTGTTCGTTTTGTCCTGTTCAGGAATAAAATAGAGGTGTTTATCGGCATTGGATTCAAAGGCATTAATCGGTTCAGCGCCGAGTGCTCGTGCGATTTCATTGGTCAGTCCTTTGTTTTTACGGCTGTCGCTATCTAATGCAATAATCGTGTCACCCTCGGCATAGGAACGACTGAGTAATGACGCGACTTTATTAAGGGGAGATGTTCAGACTGGTAAATCCCGATTAATTGCCGTTTATTTTTATTTTTCTGTGTGTCATTTAAATAGTCATCAATGCTGATGGTTTTTACTTTTTATTGACATGCTCTTGCAATTTATCGCTGATTTTTTTATTGGGCGTAATAATAACGGTATTTAACTTATTTTCTTTGGCAAGGGTATGGATTTCGTCGATAACCTGAACTTCATGGGCAAACCCGCCTTTAAGATTAACCAGATTAAATCTAACATTGTTTTGGATAATATTTTTGGCTAATGCGCTTTCCTGTGTTGTTGTTAACTCATGTTTGCTGTACCGCAACTGATGAATGAGTGTGCTAACCTCATTTTCCTGTTTAAGGTGGTTTTCTGTGGTTAACAGCGTGCTTTCTGAATTAAGTGGCACCAGATTTCCCTGTTTAATCGCCTGGTTAATTTCCTCCCGTAATGTTTCTAATGTTTTCGGCTGGCAAGGGATGCGATTAATGACATGGGTTAATAATGCATCATAGGAAAATCGGGTGTTTTTATCTGACAGTACCTTAATGGATTGTGAGATAGCCTCTTTTAGGTTAACCACAGGCGTAGATGGGTTGAGGTTTTCTGCTTTTTTCACTTTATCCGCGCAGTAACCGGTTTTTGCGAGCGCCGCTTGCCATTCTTTATGCAGTGTCTCGACATTAGTAAAAGTTTTTGCCTTACGGGTAGCTAACACGGCAGCACTTTTCTGTTTGGCGGAAGCGTTTTCACCCACTGCTTCAACAACCTCTTTGCGTCTGGATGAAAACGGTTCGGTGGGTACGCCTTCTATTTCCCATAAACCATTTTTCCCCGTTGAAACAAAAGAAAATCCCTGCTTTTGTAAGCTCTCTTTGAGATGCTGGCGATAAATAGCGCCAAAAGTAACCTGTAAATCGTTAATGATTTCGCTAAATCCACTGCGGTTTATCTTATCTGATGACAGCGCTTTCCACCCCTTTTTATCTGACCAGGTGGCATTCATTAATAATGCATGTGTGTGTAAATTAGGGTCGAGATTACGATTAGTGGTGTGAAGAAAAAGCGCAGCAATCGAATTGCCGGTGATTTCGGTTTGCGTGACTCCTTTTGTCATTGAACGGGTCGAGGTTACGCTTTCAATCTCTTTGAGTGCTGACACCACCGCCTGTTTATGTGCATCAAGCACCGCGGTATTACCTTCAACCAACGCTAATACCGACACACTTTTAGGAGCAGAAAAGGTTAAATCATAGCCTGGTCGATGTTTATTTTTACCATTAACATTAAAACTTAAATCGGTGCCGTCCGTTAGTTTCCCTTCCAGCATCTGTTTAAAGGTATTTCTATCCACCGTGCCGGTTAATCCTAACCGTTCAGCGCCTTTACCAAACCACTGTATCCCTTCTTCACCGACAAAGTAATAGTTATCCTTTTCCTCATAATAGTTAGCACTTGTAGCTGCCCCACCACTAGTGAGATTTTTAACCGAGAGCATAGGCTAAATCTCCTTCTCGGTAGCTTGGGTTTTTCTTAAGTTGATATTAGTCTCTTGTATGTTTTGAATAACATCATTGCTTTTAACAACAGAAACGGGTTCAGTCGCCTTGACACCACCATAGTTAACGGTCTCAATGTAATGCGCGGGTTCAGGGGTGTTATTTCCATCGTCTGCGGGTTGTTGGTCTGGTTTTGATTGCTTTGGTCTGATTGCGTGCGCCGACCGGTGACCAATTTATCCACTTTATTTTCAATTCCCGATTTATTCAGTTCCTGCTCAATCTGATTATCAAAAATGGCGGAGACATCACGCTCAATTTTCCCTGCGGCAATCGTTTTATATGTTTTATGTTCCAAGGTGAGTTTGACAATCGGTACATCGCCCAGAAGCGAGACAAAGCACTGCAAATCATCCAGATTCTGAATATCGGAAAAACTGACAATTTTTTCGCGGGTATCTTCTTTCGAGAAGTTCACACCATCCCGAATAGTATCCACACCATAACTGTACTGGTCACGGAATTTCAGCAAACGGGTTTCGCCTAGTTCTTTTTGTACCCACTCGGCGACACTGCCACTGGGGGCACGGAAATACAAGGTAGTATTAACTAAATCCCAAATCGCACGTGCTTCCTGAGCGCCATAGTTCGCTTCCAGTTGTGAGAAGTTTTGAATGCCGATAAGGGTTGCCCCACCAAACTTACGCGCCTCCGAGAGGTAATCAAGAATAACGGGCAGTTTATGAAGACTGGGTAGCTCATCTAATATCGTCCAGATACGTCGTTCTCTACTCGGGGTAAGGCTAGCACGGATTGCATGGTGATATTAAGCCAGGTGCTGATTAACGGCTTTAAGGCAGCGTGTAAGCGACCATCGCTGGAGATAAAAATCCAGGCATCTTCATCGGCATTTTGTACCCATTCCCGAATAGAAAATGGCGGCTTGCCTTCTTTTTCCAATCCCTGACAGTAGCGCAGCGCTTTCACATAAGCACTTAACACGGTACGAATGGTCATAGCGGTTTTTTAATACTGCCATCAACCAGATTAGCCGCATCGGTGCCCTGTACAAAATCATGCAATTCAGCCAGCGAAATCGACAATAACCGCTGCAATAATTTTTTAATCGAGCGGTCAGGATGTGAACGCATATGCTCAGCGGTCGCCACAAACAACAGGCGAGCAGACATCAGCCAGAACGGGTCACCACTTTTTGCATCGGGGAATAAGGGCAGCGCAAAGGTTTCAAAATCAGCGCGGTCTTGGCATTCGCGCCATAAATCCCAGTTAGGGCAACGCGCATCCATCGGATTTAAGATAATATCTTTGCCTTCCCGATAAAAAAGCGGGATAAAGTTATTGCCTTTATCGTAGATAATGGCTCTTTTCCCCTGCTGTCTTACCTGAGTCAATAGGTCATTAATGGCGGTGCTTTTCCCTGTTCCCACGGTGCCATGTAAGCCAAAATTTTGTTGCTCGCTGTTTTCAACCAGGTGCAAATCACCGATTTTAAGCGATGAAAGTTTGCCTTTGGCTTTTAAAAACTGGTTAATTTCTTTTACCGAATTTGCCAGATAGCGACCGCCGATAATCTCATTTTTACGTTGCTGAGCGCCTTTTTTACCTAACCACCAGAACACCGCCACAATCAGGCCAACAAAAGTAAAGGAGGCAACGCCCCACGCCCAGAATGCGGCGTCTTTCAATAACACATAGCAATGAATAAAATACCTGTCGAGGCGTACCTCGCGGGCGGTTTTTCGAATTCAACCACCTGATCGGTTCGGGGATTTAGCCAGTGAAAGGTAAAAGTGCCGCCTTCGCTGGTGCCAATGGCTTCCTGTAGCGGTATCACCAGTGTATCCATTGCCCAGTAAGCTAACCCGTGTATCATCTTCTCAAGCGGGATTTGAACGGCGATGGTAGCAAAAAAGACAAGAATGGTGGCCAGAATTACCCAGAACGCCACGATATTGGCAATCTGCATAAACATGGCCACCATGTATTTAATCACCTGACCGCCCTGGGTCATGTTTCTGGCATCAAGACTCATAATCAAGTTTCCTTTGAACAGGAAGCCCAATTTTTTATTAAGATGGTGATTTTTATTGGGCTTTTATTTTTTGAGAAATTAAAGAATATTGGCGATGCTTTTCGCTAGCTGGTTTTCCAGTTCCGGTTTCGCTTCTTCAAATTTCAGATTGACCTTGTTGGCATTGGACACAATGCGCGTCTGGTATTTATGACGGTTGGTGGTTTCGGTGCTGGTCTGCAATTTAGCGCCGGAGGTGCCTTGTTTTAAGCGTGCGGTATCATTTACTGTCACATTGGTACCTTTACTTAATGCGCTAATCTGCAAATCGGTAATCATGGTGTAATTCACGTCCTCCACCATCGCATCGACCGCCGCGCCAACCAGCCCTGCGGCTAATCCCACGCCTAATGCGCCGCCGGTGGAATCGACGTTATAAGCCATGGCGCTTGCGCCTACCGCAGCGCCAAGGGCAGCGCCTTCATAACCTTGTGATAAAAAGCGTTGGGCATCTCTTAAGTCCATCTTATCGGCCTTTAAGACATTGGCCTGTATCCAGTAATAGGCGGCATTCGGATTATTCACCACCGTATAGCCTTTTGCTTCAACCGCTTTTCTAATTAAGCTCGCTAAATCCGACATATTTTTGTCAGAAGTATTTTTAATTTGCAGGTAAACGGTTTTTGGGAAGCGGGGTCTAACCAAATGGTTTCGCTCATTTGGGTTTTTACTTCAAGATTGCGTTTTTAACTGCTGTGCTGACCGCACTACAGCCGGTCAAGGCTAGTGAAGTTGAGATGAAGCTGACCAAAATTAAACGCTTAAAAGGGTATGCCATTTTTAAAGACTCCATGTTAAAGGTATAAGGAATTACTTGAACAGAATGCTGTTCAAGTAAAAAGGTGATAAAAAATGGTTATATATTAGGATTAAATATCACGATGACTCCCTGATAAATGGTCATTGTGATCAAACCCACTTGTTGTGCTGAAATCATTGTCAAAACTAGAAGAACTGCTGTATGTGTCGTCAAAGGATGACGAAAAAGATGAAAAATCATGGCTACTTGTGCCATACATATTTCCAGCTGAGTCAATTCCCCACAACTTAATAAGCCTGTTGCTGGATTTGTTTCTATTCTGCTGCTGAAACTATCGTCATCAGAATACGTATAATAAGTTTCAGCGCTATCATCATTTAAATTTTGATTATTAACGGGAGAAAACTGATGGGATGAATGATGTGAAGATCCATTCCGTTGCCAATCTTGAGGGGCGTAAGAAAAAAGAATGGCGCCTGCAATAAATAATGAAATGATTGCGGATAGTATTATCCCTCCATAGATAACTTCGGAAAACACATATCCATCATTTTTTGCCGATATCTCTAAAAATTCTCTTGAAAGAATTAAAATATTTCCGATAAAAAAGCCACCGAACAGAGGGTATTTGAATACTTTCTCACTTTCACGCCAATTTTTTGAAAAAAACAAAATACAGCGCTCAGGTTAATGACGCTCATGGCGATCATCGATGAGGCTTGCTTAAAGTAGAACAAAAATAGTGTTTCGAGGATGACTATTGTGATGATAAATGCAATAAATCTCATTGTGATTTTCCTCCTTTATCCTCGTACCTTTTAAGATTAGCGGATTTTTCCTTATTTATCGCCTTCTCATTGGCGGTGATTTTATCCTGTGTGGGTGCCACGTTATGCCCAAACTCGGTTTTTTCTGCCCGTATCGCTTTTGCATATTCACCGGTATTGGCCTCGGCGGATTCAAGTAGGCTGACCTTATTGCTTTCACCCGTTTCTGGGTTAACAATGGTCTGGTGTTGCCGGATTTGGCCTTTATCGGCTTGCTTTTCCAATTGCGCCGCACTTTGATTAAAGCCAGCTGGATTATATTGGCTGGCGTCGTGAGATACCTGCATACCCTGATAATGACTGGCCACTACCTCTTGGGTTGCAAAATGATTATGGCGGATATCGTCGGCTATCCTGTCAATGAACTCGCTGACCAGTGCTTCACGTTGCGCCCTGACCGCTGGTGTTCCCGCATCCGTTAACACATGACTTGCCTCAGCTTCGCCTAAACGTGAATAAGCAAACTGGGTAAATTCCTGCTCCAGACGGTGTGAAGCACTTAGGCGTTCTGTTTCGGTTAAATTGGCTTGCTCCGAGATAGTTTGCTCTTTGGTTTGGCTAGCAGTGAATCCAGCAAAGTTTTCGCTGGTATTTTGCAGTGAGGCTCTTAAATCTCTGACTAAAGATCGCGTTTCCGCGTTGGAAATCCGGCTAACCTCATTATCGGTCATGTTTCTAATTACTGAAGCTGACTGACTCGATGAAAACTCTTTCGCTGTTTGTATATCATCGCTGGTTTTATTGCTTTTTGAAGCGGAGTCTGTATTAGTATCTCGCCATTCATGATTGTACCTTGCGTTAGCATCTAATTCCGCGCTCGCTTTTGCGTTTGATGATCCCTTACTAACACTCATGCTCCCTTTTGCCCCAAATCCAAAACCGGCAATATCAGTACTATCCGTTGAAGTTCTATCTTCTCTCGCTGTACTGCTATTTGATGATAATGAAGATCTCGCCTGTTGTGATTGCCGCTGAATATCTTCTATCGCCTGACGTTGTTCACCCGTTAACCCATTTTCAAATGACCCTTGCTTGTTAAACTGGTTACTGAGCGCCGTTGAGATATTATAGGTGTCCGATATGGCACTTTTTAAGCCCTGATGATAGCTTTCGGTCTCGCGGTGTTGACTGCTCAATGCTTTACTAAAGCTGGTATCGAGCATCGAACTGGTATCCAGACTAAACGGCAGTTTCGAGATGGCTTGGGTGGTATCGACAATATGCTGACCACTTTGAGTGGTGCTAATCATCGCCCCGTTATCGATTTGCTGGCTGGAAAGTCCCGCTTTGTAACTGCGGTTTAAATCGGTTTTAAAGCCGTTGATGTTTTCCACCTGCATATTGGCCATGTTGTAATTGCCGCTCGCTACCGCTGACGCATCGGCGGTCGTTGCCCCAGCCAGGGCGTTACCCAGATAGGAGCCGGCACTGGCAATCTGTTGGCCAAGCGAAGTAAAGAGCTTAAAACTTAAAACGGAATCGACATCATCATCCAGCCGGCAATCCCTGCCGTGGTGCTGCCGGTCTGGGTGAGTCTGTCCAGATTAGAAAACGTCACATTTTCGCCATTTAGGGTGGTGGCCATCATAAAATTATAAATGTGATTAAAGATAGCAAACATCACTGGCCATAACATGAGGCTGCCCATGATGTTTAAGTAATTAATTATCACTTTGTAGGTTATTTCTCTCACAAAAAGCGCTAAGGCCATAATCGGAAAGAGCGAAATGCACAGCAGCACAGCACGGTATTGAGTTGCGGTAACATTTCACTAGCCAGATGATAACTGGCTTGATGGGATAAACGCATTTTGGCCAGCGACTGTTCGGTGGTAATCAGGTTTAACCCTGCGGGGTCATTCATGGCGGCTGCATAAGCGTTAAAGCCTTTTCTCAAGCCGGCTATCATGATATTCTGTTTTAGAATATCCGCTGCACTTTGGCTTGCTTTCATAAAGTAGTTGTAGCTGCCTTCCAGCATATGCGGTAATACCACGGACGCATCGTGGCGGCCGGGAAATAGTTTACGCGCATAAAACATCAATGTGCTGCCGGTGCCGGTGGTATCGAGATTAAGCAGGTTTTTAAGTTTCACGGTGGCTTGCTGACAGGTCATAAACTGACTCCTTGCCCCTCGGTGTTTTCAGCCTCCCACCCCTGATAATAAATCCCTCTTAAGGGGCTGGGTTTGGAAAATATCAGGCTATAAATATCCCGAGTATTCAGAAGCTGACTTAAGCTGTATTTGTGGTTTAGCTGGATATCGGGGATGACACGGTTTTTCACGTATTCGCTGAAATTGGCGTTAATTTCAGGGCTATGACTGTGAAAGGTCAGGGATTCCTGCATCAGTTTTTGCCCAAACATCAAACCGGTTTTGCTGTAGGCGACACTGTCTGGCAGATGGAAAAAGTCATCATAAAATGTCGCTACGGAATGGCCGATACCCGTTAATAACCAAAGTGGCGTTGCCAAGCCCACTGGCACATTATCCACCCGATTAATTTTGTCCGGCCTCGTCAGGTCGTTGACCACCACGGTGACTTTGGGTGTGAGCAATAATGCCGTGACACACACAAAGGTAAACCCCCAGGCAAAAAGTCCCTTTAAGTCATGAGTTTTAACGTACGTCATGACGCAGGTTAAAATGCCGAGCGTTTCGGCCAGATAAAGCAGCCCACCCCAGGTGCGGTGATTGACCATGGCTGCCACCGCATTTAAAGTTTGGGTCACCATATCGCCGCCACTGATAAACCAGGTATCTAACACCATCTTTACCCTCCAAACTGATAGTTGCTCATCAATCGGGAAGACAAACCCGATGAGAGTTGCTGGCGCAAATAGTGCAAATTGCGCTCAAGCTCCAGCAGATGACTTTGATTAATGCGCATTTTGGTTAAGCGCTGCGCCATTTTCTCGCGCACGGTTTTAAGGCTGTTTTGAAACTGTTTGTTTTCTTCTTCGGTATTCAGGCTCCTGCGCCGGCTACCTCCACCAAATCAATCAGACCGTCGATATAGCTCACCACCATGTCGCTGGCGATGTACTCAGCCAGCGACGTGACTATCGATTCATCGAGACTGAGTGAGGCACTGTCAATCACGTAGCGCAGAATTTGGACGCGGGTGCTGCCAATCAAGGCCGTTTCCTTATCGGTTAACGCCGCATCAGTAGTGGATTTTTTAAACAGGCTTGACAACAACTTTTGGATTTGTGCTATCATGCCATGGCTGGCGGTGACTGTGATTTTGCTCTTTGTGGGCTTCAGGCATTGCGTGACATCGTCACAACGATATACCTCCGTTGTGCCCCCTTTAAAATTGCGTCCATCACACTGTCACTTGCCCCTAGCCCTGGCAACACCGATAACTCTCCCTGATTGCCATAAATCACGGTACCGACCAGCGACATCATCAGCTCCTTCAATTCCCTGTCATTACTTATAAATTGGTTAATTTTCTCAAACGCACTCCAGGTTAAGTTACGATTGCGCGGTATGCGCTTTTTCTCTTCGTCATTGGCGTGATTAAACACCTTATTGGTTTCATTGCCCACGCCACAGCCCTGACGGGACGCTGCCCAATCGGCAAAAACGCTGTGATTACCGGCGATATCCTGACAAATATGTTGGGTGTTGGCCTGATTTTTGGCCACAGTCCACCGATAATCCCTTGTGCCGCCTGACAGGTGGAGATATTAGTATTGTTAATATCGGTAGCCAGCTTTTGTAGATAATCCTTAACCGCCTTGACTTGCGGTAGTGCGGTTTCCAAGGCCAGGTCAAAGGCGTAACCTGCGGCATTACTTAAAATCTGTTTGGCCATCACTTTTATCTGGTCTGAGTTAATAAAGCTAAATGACCCCAGATAGGCATCAATGCCGCCACAACCGGATTTCACTTCGGGTAACGTCACCGAGATAAGCTGGATTTGCCTGACGGGGTTGCGCAGAAACAGCGACCCACCCGTGAGATAACCCGCGGCCTGTCCCTGCCACGCCGCCGCTTGGGTGACATTCCCCACTGCTGCTGTCGAGTTGCTGGAAAAACTTGTTTAAATCTTCATTAATACCGGATTGAGCGGAGGCACAAAAAAGCGTCAGCGCAATTAACGAGTCCCATTTTTTCATTGCAATACCCCCAGTTTTTCAGCAAGTCTAAACGATTGCTCAAGTCGGTTAACGAAGGCCGTTGCACTCAACATGCCTTGCGAAACCGGAATGGCGACCAGCGTTTGGGTGTTAACAATGAAATCCGTTGGGGTCACCTGCGGTAATTCAGGGAAAAACTCACCAATTACATCAAGCGTTACCGGTAATACATTGTTAAAGGTGCTATCACCGAGTCCGTCAAAACTGTAGACAAAAACCGGAATACCCAGTTGCTGTGCGTTGGCATTCAGGATGGGATTAAACTGCTGACAATATTGACAATCGGATTTCATAAAATGCACGATTTGCCAATGGGTGATATTAATCGCCTGTCCGTTTGATAAGCGAAAGGTCTGTGGTTTCGCTTTGGGCACTGTGCGCGGTTGCGTTGGGTTATTCCCCGCCCCTGTCTTGTGTTTTTCAAGTGCGGCGATTTTGTCAATCACGTCCGCGTTAGCGGGTATGACGAAAAGCAGTACAAAAAAAGCAAATAGTGTTTTCATCGTTAATCCCTCGGCTCAAAATCAGTGACGCGGTTTAACAGCCGTTTGGCTAAATCATCCTGACTGATAAAACCATAAGCCAGTGGATGGTAACTACCCGTGCTCGGGTCAACCAAAAAAGCGCAGGGAAATAGCGAATTTGCATCCTGGCTGCCTGTCCTCGGTCTTTCTGGCTGTTAGGTAATTCAGGGTTGATGACACCATCGACACTGATTGGCATCACCGCCATCTGATATTGCTGGGCAAATTCCCGCACCACTTGGGCTAATTTGTTGTCCAGCGGTACCTTGCCACGATAGAAGAAAAAGACCCCATAGCGTTCATTGACGGCTTTAATGGCAGTGGCCTGGGCTTTGCGTTCGTTCGCGTAAGACAGGGTTGCGGTGGCGTTATAATGGGAATGACGGTTGTTGTAATCGAGTTCCGGTTTGAGGAGTAGCACCTTCTGCCAGGTGGCTGAAAACTGACTGGCGTTATCCGACCAGTAGTTTTGAAATGCTATCCAGCGCGCCACTTTCTCCGGCGATTTCGGGTCGAGCACCGCGGCATTACGCAATTCATCGCCCAGGGCTTTAATTTTTTGCATGGTTTCCACGGCTGACAGCGTTTTTTGCGGTGATGACGGTGCTTCCGGCGTTTCCTGTTGCGGTACCGGTTCGTTATACCAATGCCAACCGACCGCAGGGGAATAGTGATAGCCATCGTCCGGTTTGGCGGTAACCACCGCCGATAACAGCAAGCCACTTAACAGAACGCGTTTCATGATTTGCGCCCCTGTAACTCGTTTTTAATCTGCTGGCTGATTTTTTCAGTGAGCTTCTGACTGTCCGGTAGTTTCGTTTGGCTATTAAGTTCGTCATAGAATTCGGTGAAATCGAGCGTATCAAATTTCACCTGTTGCAACTCGTCAATGGTCATCCCACGACAATCCGGATGTTTAGCACTACCAAATCCGACGCCCAGTTGACCACCCCGACCTTGGGCTTGCACAATTTGCGCGAGCTTACTGTCAAACACACAATAACTGTGCTTTTTACGCAAACACACGCCTAACACGTCTTCAGCACAAAACTCCCCAACATCAACCACCAATCCTTTCGCTTTGGCTTTGCCAATGGCTTTTTCTTCACTGTCACAACTGGCCATCCCTATATCATGTCCCCAACCGCTGCTTTTGCAGCAATTGCTAAAACCAATGGCGGTTTTACGACACGCCATCGGTTTACCGGTAAAGGCACTGATATTCTTGCCATCCCCAATAATGTCTTTACCGGCTTTGGCGAGTGCGGCTAATTGCGATACCGCTTCACCAAAATCATTGTTTTTACCCGAGGCAATGGCGGCACATTTGCCGTCTGAGCAGTAGAACTTAGCGCCACAAAGAAAACCTTCTCCTGCGTGGTTTGCTGGCACTGGAATTTGACCGACTCTTTAACGCATAAATTGCCGATTTTCTGTAAACACCGGCGTGTCCCTTCAATGCAATTGGGGTCTTTCTCCCAGCGGGTACAGGTATTATCATCGTTTTCTGAGACGACCCAATGCTCGGATTGCTGCCAGCAAGGCAATGTAACCGGATAACGTTTACCTTCCTTAACGACATAACGGGTTTCCCCTTTTTGGCTGCACCAGGCTTTGGTTTTGACGGCATTGGCCTTATCAACGGGGCATTTTTGCGTCCAAACGACTTTCGGGTGCCAGATTGTCTCTTTGGCTTTTACGGTAAAGCGCAAGGTTAATTTGGCAGGCTGATGAAATCGATAGGCGCCAGAGCGGCTTTTATCATTGTGTGAAAACGGAATTGGCTTGCCTTTAATAAATTTTCGGTTAGTTATCTTTAGCTCACCGCTAATAGATTCCTTTCCGCCGAGCCAATAAATAAAACTATTACCCATCCCAGAAATGCCCACGCTGTGGTAGCAACGGTAACAACCTTGATAGGTGTAAGTCACTTTTTCTATCGTGCCATCCACATCCGGCGTGATAACCGCAACAATCCGCCTCCCTTCCTTATGGAACGGTAAGTTTTGTAATTGATAAACGCGGGTGACGGTTTTGGTTTGCGTTTCACTTGTCCACTCAATACTTGCCGTGTTAGTACAGGTGCTGACTATCGTTTTTCCCCGCTCACAAACATGCGCTTTAAAGCTCGACTGGCTAATACTTTTTTTACTACAGTGCTCGGCACTGCCTGCCGTAATGCCTTCGGCATTTTCCTGTATCGTCTGGCTGTTTTTCACCATATCCGATTGCCAGTCGATTTTATCCTTCGGATTGTTGATATAGGTTTCACGGGCGAGCTTGCCTAATTCACTGTCATCTAGGGACTGATTGGCAGCATTACCTATTTTCGATGCATCTTGATAGAAATCCGCCTCATTGGGGCTAGCGGTAAAATTGGGTAATTCCTTTTGTGGCTGAAAATCCTTTAGCGCAGATTCTGTCTGCTTTTGCGTTTGTTCGGCGAGGTCATAGCCTTCTTTCGCGGCACTATCCATGTCATTGGCAAAAGCCGATATCGCAAACATAAAGAGCGGCACGGTCAGTGTTTTATTCATCACGGCACGCTCCATGCTGATGAATCTGTGTTAATCCTTCCTCCAACGCCACTGAGCCATACACAATATCAAAATCCTTACCACAGCGTTTAACCAGCGCAGGAACTTGGGTAATGCCATAATAGTCAAAGCGCAGCGGATCAACCTGGATACCCGCTACCTGATATTTTTGTATCAGATTAAGTAAGTAGCGGGCGGTTTTTTCCATACTGTTGTCAATCAGACCGTTGAAATAGACCGGAATCCCTTTTGCCTGCGCCGATTTTAATAATGGCACTAGCGTTTTTTCTGGAATACTGGAGGATAAAAAATAGGCGGTTTCTTGTGTAATACCTTCTAACGGCATGCTTTCCTCTGCCGTTGTAGTGGTTGAGGCGAGTAAAATTAATAGAGAGAATATTGGTAGTTTTCGCATCGTTATCCTCCTAAAGCACCACACAGTTGCGTTTTTTCCACACCAGATAGCCGTAATTCTTTTTGGTGTTTGGCATTTCTTTACCGGTTTGCCAGCGAATAACACTGCGACCGGTTGGATGGCACTGATTGGCATCCGGCACGGGGTTAACCATTTGATAGCGGTAACGGCTTTTCGGCATAATGACGGTCGGGTATTCCTGACATACCGCCCTGTTTTCGCCAATCGTGTCCCAAATCATGCCCTGGCGATGTAATTTGAAATTCATGCGCTCGGTGAGTAACAATGCGCTATTAATGCCACTGCTTTCCGAATAAATCGTCCCCGTAAACGGATACATTGAGCCGTGAGAACCTGCACACCAAAAGAGCGCATCGAGTGGCAAGCTGGCTTCACTGGCAATCGCATCGGCGGCACAGGCTAACTGCGCGATGCTATTGCCAAATAGCAGCGCCTCTGGATTAGTAAAGAGTGCCAGATTGTCGTCCATCCACATCGGGTCAAGTTCGGAGAGATAGCCAATGTCATATTCACCCCCTTGCATGCATCCGATGGTGGTTAAGATATTAAGCCAGCTAATCAAGGGATATTTGTACCAGTGCACGTGGTACATGCCGCCTGGATTTTCATTCGCGCCTTTGGTGCCTTTTCCCATGCCAATTTGTCCTATCGGAATGGTGAAACCGCCCATATTGACCATACACATCGGTGAGCGCGTCACATCGGTCATGGCAAACGGCTCCCAGAAGCCTATCGCAAGGCCAATACGTTGAAATAACGGCGGTGGTGCAGGGCATAGCTGAATCGGTGAGGAGGGATTACGCGTGTCCGGTAATTCACTGCTATTTAAACTGATATTGCCGAGACTGATTGGGAACAGACAACGCCAGCAGATATCGGTAATGGGATTGACCCAGCGACCCTCACACAATGACGCTTTTGCCGATAACATCGGATTAAATAGCAAAAAAGCGAGCAATAGTTGCAAGAGGCGCATTTTCATTATTCTCCTCGCTTCGCTTTTTCAACAGCAGCTAATAACGTCTTTTCATCCACCACCCCTGTTAATATTGTCGTATTTTCTGCAGCAGGATTAGTAAAATTAACAACAATAAAAGCAGGGAGCTTTTTGATATTTAACTGGTTAGCATAATGAGCCGTTACAAGTGACATAACATCGCTATCAATGGCAACATTAGTTAATTCAGTTTCAATATCTGTAAAAGGATATTTGGATTTTTCTATTGCTTGCTGAACATTCCCACTTTTAAATAATTCAGTAAAATATTTTAAAAATGCCTTGGGACATTTACTCCATACCATCAATTCTGCTTGCGCAGCCAAAACAGATTGATCTGATTTATCGGGTAGATTTTTAAAAACAAACCGGATATCAGGGTGTGTTTTAATCAGATTTAAAATCGTCGGCACCATCTTTGCACAAGACTTACAATGATAGTTATATAGAGCAATAACCCCTACCCGAGACTTTGCATTTAAAACGGGGGTGAATTTCCCAGTGTACATTTCGTAAGCTTCGACCATTCTTTTAATATTTTGTGAAGATAATGATGTTTCAGCCAGTGCAAACATTGGCAGCAAAAATGCACCCAGCAGTAATCCGATAATGAGATGTCTTTTCATGATTTCTTTTTCTCTATTTTGCGTGTTTTGGCGCTTCATTGTACCGCCACCTCAGTTATGCGTAATAATGATTGATTCGACATTTCATCCACTACGCTAGGTAATTTCTCAATACCAAACCTGCTAACCAAAACGCCACCCTGGTCAAAGTAGATACGCTGATTTAAGGTCTCCGCCGTTGTTTTTATATTTCCGTTCACCAAAATGATTTTATGGATGGCGGTAGCAGGTTTTTGCGCGGCAACCCAGGCAAGTTGTTTTTCGTCATCGCCATCGATGAAATAGAGCGTTTCATTAAAGGGGTAATATCAAATGGATTCACCTTCTGCCCTTTGCGCGCAAAAACGATGCCGTTGTGGTCACGAATATCTTTGGTGACCGTGAAACTGGGGTCAAACGTCCGTGTGGTATTTTTTAGCGCTTTGGTAAGCCTCTGTACAGGTTCAGGTCGCTCGGCATTTTTTGTTACCCGTTCACGCCATTCCTGCTGAATTTTCTCCTCATTGCCTAAAAAGGCACTCTCCACCTGCCCTTCAATTACCGTCAGCAGGTTTTGTTCGGCTATCTCCCACACATCGCCAAACGTGCCGATTTCAGTGGTTAGACTTACCGCACTAAAGCTCATCAGAATACCGATACAAGGCAGCCACTTATTCATGGTTTTTCATCGCCTCAGCAATTTGTTGCTGGATATCAGCCGTTTTATCCACTGCCCCTGCCATCACCGCACCACTGACTAATATCAACGTGTTACCTTTCGCGTTTTTTCTAAAACGGTCTTTAGGGTGTTGTTATATTTCGCAATGAGTTGGTCTTTTTGCGCCTCCGTTAAGTCCAGTTTGCTGACTTGCACTAAAAAGCGATCAGTGGTCTTTTTCATATCAAAGGTGATAATGTTCGTCGGTGGAAAAAACCAGTGTTGTACGGAAATAATCAGCAGCGCACTTAACAAGCTCCCCGTGATAAAATTGATGATGGCGGTCTTTTTCATGCTTTAGGCCTTTTTGACGGGCTTTTTTAGTGCGGGCAGGTTATCCATTACGCCTAATAGGGCAAGTAAACCTGAAGACACTAACGCCGCCTGACCTAAAGAAAGAAAAAATATCAGCGGTGAGGGCAGATTGACGTTAACGGCGAACAGCTGAATTTGACTGACATCCAGTCCGAGATTGCGAACAGTGAATCCCACCATCAGCAAAATTATCGCTGACCAATACAGCATTTCTACCATCCACTTTAAATAGGCGTTTGGCTTTAACACGGTGTTGACCCAACGAGGTTGGGTTGTTTTTTGACTGAAATATTCAACGATTGCCAAACCCAAACAAAAAATCCCTAAAATCCAGAGTGTCTGGGTCATCCCCCAAAAAAGCGCCAGGATTTCAAGGTTAGGGTTTTGTTTTATTAGTTGGGTGACAGCGTTGAACAATATCCTGCCTGCCCCTACCCCAAGGGTATAAAAACAAGACACCAACAGAATGAAAAACGAAGCGAAAGTGAACGTGATTGTTTTCTTTATTGCATGCGTTTTTGTTAATCCTGTGAGTAATGCCACTATTTTTTGCATTTGTTTTCTCCAAAAAAAAGTTAATTGCAAGGGCTTCATTTTCTGTATCTTTACAATCCCACTCCATGAGGCAAGTAAGAAATTACCTCAAGCTGATTTAAGGCTTTACTTGCTTTAATTTCGCCAATAACGCAGGGTCTTTCTTTTGCGCCATTTCAAAAATAATGTCATTGATGTTTGCGCCTTCCTTTAGGCGTTTTTCCCGATAGGTGAAGTCATCACCTCGGGAGGAAAAGAGTTCATTACTTAACGGGTCGAGCATTAATCGATGAAAGCTGCTGTAACCGCCAACGCTTAAATGCACGGCACTAAATCCGGCACGGCTGGCAGGGGGGAACTTTTGAATTAATGCCCATTCCATCTCGTTAAAGGTGGAAGGTTCTTCTTTTGAAAGGAGTTAAAGGATTTTGCATCCTGCATCAGTGTGAATTTAAAACTGCTGTTGTCATAAGCGGCCAGTGCTGCCGTACTTAAATTTTTATCGCGGATGCTTTGTGTTACAGTGCCAAAGGAGCCATTATGCCGACGGGCAGTACGGTAACCTTCTTCGATGAAATCGCGGACTTTAGGGCTTTTGGCATCCAGTAGTTTCCAACCTTCATCAATAATGTTCATCTTGCGTAAACTCCGTGGCGTGTTGTACATCAGGTTCTCTGCCCAGAGCATGAGCGTAAATAACACCGCCATGAGCAAATCACGATTGGCTTTTAAGCCACCGAGTTCGGTGACCACAAAGCGCATATCGGGCTTTAAGGTCGGCTCGCTGCTGTTAAAATATTTGCCATATATCCCTTTGGTGGTGTATTTGTTTAGCAGTACCAGAATTTCATCAATGCGACCGGTGATACGGCTAGCTTCCTGGATTTTACCGCGATGTTTTTTTAGATAATTAACGACATCATCGATACGCATATCCTGTTTTTGTTCGGCCAGGATTCAGTGATGGCTTCGAGTATCAATGATTCATGCACTTCATCCATCAATCCATTGGGACTGGCCAGAATGCACAACTGGTCACGAATGCGCTCAGCGCTCAAGGTGATATCGGTAATGTTGGCAAACGGATTAAAGCGCAAGGTTTCTCCGTTAATGTAGGTGCCACCCACACTCTGGCAAAACGCCTTGTAACTATCACCAATATCAAAAATGGACAAATACCCGCCACTGTCTAATACCTGCCTGGCAATCGTTTGTGCCAACACCGATTTCCCTGCGCCTGAGGTGCCCGATTCAAACCAGTTAAAGTTAGTATTCGGCAAACTTGCGTCAAAAATATCGAGAAACGCCAGTTGATGGCGGTAACTCGGGAACACTATCCCCGCCTGACTGAGTTTGTTATCGGCGATAATCGGCATGAGATTGACCGCCTGAAAAGATTCTGCCCGTTGAATGGCACCCGTTTTCAAGAAGTCTTTCCAGAGCTTCGGATTATCACCTACCGCGAAAGGCAAATGACCCAGGAAGTTTCGCATCTGCATTAAATCCGCTCTCACCATATTAAGCCCCTGCATCGAAAAGGCTTTTTGGTGCGTTCAGCTTCTTTAGCCGCTTCCTCTTCATCATCACGACAAAAGAGCGTGACGCCAAAATAATAACCGGACAGTGACGTCGCGGTAGAGAGCAACCCTTCGCGCAAACTTTTCCATTCGGCGTGCTGGCGTTTGGTTGAGGGAATATATTTGGCGTAGGAGGAGACGACCTTTTGCTCCAAACTCAAGAAATTCTTATTGGCTTCGGCCTGACTACGAGACTGGTCTTCGGTTTGTATGATAAAACTCATCACAAACGGGCAACGGATGCCGTTTTGCGGATTGAGTAAATTAGAAATGATGTTGCCGTTTTGCCAGAGATAGTGCTCTCTGGGATTACTGTCGAGATTAAAATGAATGGCACGGGTCGAAAACGGGTTATCTTCTTCATTGCGACCGGTAATTTCCACATACCCAGGCTTAAACCAGTAGCAGGTGTTGTTCTGCACAATCTGCTGATTAATGTCTTTGTCTTCTATCCATTCTGATGAGTACGGTTTTAATCTTTCTGTGTCGGGGTTAGTCATTTCGCGCATCATCTGCAAAAAGCGGGTGATTGACGCATTTTCGGCATGAATATCCGAGGCATTGAGTGCACTTAACAGGTTACGGCGGATTTCACGCACTTTAATGATTTCACTTTCCGTTATCCGCTTCCATGGCTGGCAGAACGCAAAAAACAGATGGTAATCTCTCAGCGTCAACGGCAGATTTTGCGGATTGGTAAATTGATTACGCGCCGCGTCAAGATAAAATCCCTGCGTAATTTGATTGCATTCGTCGGCACGATTGCCCTGCCAGCTAAAATCACGCAATCCGGTGGTTAATTTCTCGTACACCGTTTGATTGGACAGTAAAATCACCTGCAGCGGAATATCGCGCGGCAGATTGTTTTTCACCAGCTCTTCGAGTGATTCCACCAGTTTTTCATTGGCACCGATTAAGGGTTGCGCTTCCAGTAAAAAACCTAATGAGTTCTCGTTAATAAAAAGCTGATGGGCGCTGTCATAATCCCTGTAGGGCAATAGGTCGCGTAAATGCGGATAATCCATCGCCTCGAGCTTTTTCGCCGTTTCACGGGTGGTGTCTTTTTCCATCAAGGCGTTACCCACCAGTTCAATGATTTTAAGTGGATTGACGTGTTTTAACATCAAATCGTCTCCACATTTGCCCAGGTGGCCGGGGTGGTAACGAAATAAACCACTTCGCCGGTATGGACGACCTCATCCGGTGACACATAAGGCGCTATCCAGGCACGCGTAATGCGTTCCGATTGTCGAGAGGGGGTGCGGGTTTCAGACAGACAAGGACTTGCCGGACACGCAGCACTGGATTGTACGGGGGCGTTATTCGTTAGCCAGCGTGATGTAGGCGATTTGACCGTCGTCGAGCGCGGATAGTTTGCACTTATCGCGCGCTCAGTTAAAAATGTCACCGGTGTTTGTAGATTGCTTAACTGAATTAAGCGGTAAGCCGATAGCGTAAATCCTTTAGCGGACTTGACCACCTCCCTTTATGTTGGGCGACTGAATAACTGGCAGTATCCGTCATCTCATCGGCTTCACTCATCCAGTAACCCGAGTCTTTAGCAGGTTTACCAAATTCAAACTCACTATTCATGCCGGCGCAACCTGAGAGCAACACAACACTACTGATAAGCCATATACGATAACTCAGCATGATGTTGATTCCTTTCTGTTAAATTTTTTTTGATAAATCGCGACCGTCTGACGCAACAGACAAATGATTAGCGTGATGGCGACGGACAGAAGAAAAACAGGTGTCAGTAGGTCAATAACTTTATCGAACGTTAAGTAAATCGCTTCGGGTTCAAACGGATAGCTTATTGCCAAATTTCCGCTTAACGCAAAAGCGACCGTGAGCCAAACAAACGTTATGGGAAAATAAAGACTGACATTCATTATTAGTTGTAAGCCATGCATTGTTATTTTTTTAACGATTGACGCATTTTGTTTAATCGGCAACATCGCGGTGTTTTTTGTACTCACCCCATTAAGGAGTGGACGTTTGATAATGGATTTCTGCGCTAACGTATTCATCACATTATTCCTCTTTGATTGATTTCACCTGGGTTAATTTCGACGAAAAAGACCGATGGCAAGCCGCAAAAGACAAAGTATCAGTGTGATACAAAGCGACAAGCGAAAAACCGGTTCAAGCAATTGCCATCCCGCATCCATTACCTGGCTCACTTCGCTAAATTTAACGTCCTCATTGATTGATAAAGACCCAACATAAAAAAACATCATCGTTAACCAGAAAAAGATAACCGGTAAGTAAAAAAAGCCTTTTTTAACCTGTTGTAACGTGTGTTCAACGCACTGATTAATGGCGACGAGGATGTTTGTTGCGAATCGATTCATGGCTTCACGCCTCCGTTATTTGACGGTGGTTTTGTGGGTGTGACAAAATCGGATAAATCCATTGAGGCCGCACTGCCCAACTGGTTAAGCAGTTCCGGTGGCAGGTTGGTTTTTACGCTATTGCTGACGTTTTTCGCCAGTTGAGTGGGCGATTCGCTGGCCTTTTTCGCTGCCAGGTCTTCAATAAATTCCGCCTTAAACCCTTTTTGGAAAACCACTTCGACGCGATTGGCTGCCCCAATCGGGATAACTGGATGATACTGCTCAGCGCGTTCAATGTAATAATCTGCCAGTTTATTGGCTGCCGTAGATGCCCCACTTCCTAGCGCTTGTCTGGCGACTTCCTGAGTAGTGGCCTGATGGGTTGCGCCCATGCCGACGGTGGTGTTACCAATTTGCGAGAAGGCGTTACCCAACCCCTAATGCACCCGCACCAAAAGCCAGTCCCAGCATGGCACCATTTCGCATCACCGGTATCCCTTTAATCCCGTTTTTGCCATAAAATCCCACATGCCCTTCAACCACCTGGTCAATGTGTTTGTTGTTGATGACACACGACAGTCGCTCGAGTCTCACTTCTGCCCGTTCGCTGGAAATTTCTCCCCAGGCCGATGCAGTGACAAAACAGTGGGTTAATTTATCCAGCTTTTGATTGCCAGGCAGATGGGCAAGTCCGGTTAATTTAAACTGCATGGCCACTTTTTTGGTTTCGCCTTTCACTGACGCGTTGGCATCCGCACCTTCCAGCACGATGGCGGTTGAAAACGTCCCCGAGGGGACATAAAAACCGGATGAGGCCGTGTTTTCTTTTTCGGATAACTAAAACGGGTACTTTCAAGTAGGGGTCCCCTCAGAAAACGGAAAAAATTGTACGCTAAGACCCGTTGAATCGACGTAATGCCCTGAATTTACTCGCTCCTACTTTAGAACTATTTTTCCAGACGTAATCCCCTGTCAAATTAATATGCTCCCATCCAAGAGGAGATAAATATTTTAGGTGTTCCTCCTCTACAAATTGTCCATGAGCACGTAATGAGTTGATCGCTCTCTCCAAGTAAACCGTATTCCACAATACGATGGCGGCAGTCACTAGATTAAGGCCGCTAGCCCGATAACGTTGCTGTTCAAAGCCCCGATCACGAATTTCACCTAATCGATTAAAAAACACTGCGCGAGATAATGCGTTACGAGCTTCTCCTTATTCAATCCTGCCTGAACCCGACGGCGTAATTCAACACTTTGCAACCAATCCAGAATGAAAAGAGTTCGTTCAATACGACCCAACTCTCGCAAAGCGAAAGCCAACCCATTCTGACGCGGATAATTTCCTAATTTTCGTAACATCAGTGAAGCCGTAACTGTTCCTTGTTTGATTGACGTAGCCAATCGGAGAATTTCATCCCAGTGGACGCGTATCTGTTTTATATTCAATTTATCATTACTTATTAATGCATTAAGTGCACTATAGGCGTTATTACCCTTTGGAATAAATAATTTAGTGTCACCCAAATCACGAATACGGGGTGCAAAACGAAATCCCAGTAGATGCATCAGACCAAATACATGATCAGTGAAACCGGCTGTATCGGTGTAATGCTCATCAATTCGCAAATCTGATTCGTGGTACAATAGGCCATCCAGCACGTAAGTTGAATCGCGGATACCCACGTTGACAACCTTTGCACTAAAAGGCGCGTATTGGTCGGAGATATGGGTGTAAAAGTACGCCCTGGACTGCTTCCATACTTCGGATTGATATGTCCTGTGCTTTCTGCTTTGCTGCCTGTTCTGAAGTTTTGTCCATCCGAAGATGATGTCTTTCCATCACCCCAGTTACCAGCAAAGGGTTGACGAAATTGCGCGTTTACCAGTTCTGCCAACGCTGCACTGTAAGTGTCATCCCTGATATGCCAGGCTTGCAGCCAGGACAGTTTTGCGTAGGTTGTACCTGGGCAGGATTCGGCCATTTTTGTCAGACCCAGGTTAATTGCATCAGCTAGGATCGTCGTCATCAACAAATTTTTGTCCTTACTCATATCACCCGTCTTCAAGTGTGTAAAATGACGTGTGAAGCCAGTCCATTCATCGACCTCCATCAACAATTCGGTGATCTTGATATGTGGCAACAGTATGGCTGACTGGTCAATCAGAGTTTGTGCTGCATCCGGCACTGCAGCCTCCAGAGGTGTAATTTTCAAGCCAGAATCTGTAATGATGGCGTCTGGTAGGCTATGGGTGGCTGCCAGATGGTTGACTCTTGCCAACTGTGTTTCCAGCAATTCCAGCCGGTCACGTAGATACTGGTCGCAATCATGGGTCACTGCCAACGGTAATTCACTGGAAATTTTTAGGGTGGCGAATTTCTGGACCGATACTAAGTATTCGTCGAAATCCTTGAATTGACGAGACCCTTGTACCCACATGTCGCCTGAGCGAAGCGCGTTTTTTAACTCCGATAGAGCACATAATTCATAGTAACGTCGGTCAATACCTCCATCGCTCAAGACTAGCTTGGCCCACCGCGGCTTGATAAATTCGATAGGTGTATCCAGTGGCATTTTGCGAATGTTATTAGTGTTCATGCAACGTAGCACATTAATGGCATTGAGTAGACTTTTGGCTACCGGAGCTGCCCTTAGTTTGAGCACAGTAATAAATTCTGGTGCATAACGGCGTAGCATGGAATAACACTCGCCTATGTGATTCAGGAAGTCGAAATCAGCGGGTCCCGCCAATGTTTGTGC